>NZ_MOYM01000009.1:0-531 GCF_001939825.1 Stenotrophomonas sp. TD3 | reverse complement strand
CCAACATAGGCTTTGGCGTGACCAATGCACTTAATGAGGCCAACCGCAAGGTTCACTCTGCACTTGAACTCACCCAGGAACAAAAGAACCAGATGCTCATGGACTCTTACGGCGAGCGCTCAAGTTTGGAAGACATGGAGAGGGCCATTGCTGGAATGGAGGCTAAGATGACTGCCAAGAAGGACAGGAGAAGGATTCTCGAAGAGGCCTACGGCGACAAGGCCAGCCTTGAGGACCTCCAGAGGGCCATGGAGCTCTACGAGGTGCAGTGAGTGAAGCAAGAGGAAGTGCTCCATAAGAAGAGCAGAGTACCAGCTTCGCGCCTTAGAGCGCATGCAGATTGAGAAGAAGAGGAGGAATATCCCGCACGCAGAACGCTGCGGCGTCGCACCGTCAGGCCACGAGCAGACACAGACTCCAACCCAAAGTGTCACTGCTACGTGTATCTCGAGAAGTGACATTGAGGAAACATGTTTCGCATTTAGCGTTTCTAGCATTTAGCAACAGACCCAACATTGGGCTACGACTTGT
>NZ_MOYM01000008.1:0-557 GCF_001939825.1 Stenotrophomonas sp. TD3 | reverse complement strand
GGTAGCCTTAAAGTAAAATTACTAAAATGGCCTCGATCTCCTCTGCAGTAGCCACTGTCAGCCGTGCTGCCCCCGCTCAAGCCGTGGCTCCGTTCACCGGCCTCAAGTCCAACTCTGCTTTCCCTGTCACCAAGAAGGCTAACGACTTCTCCTCCCTTCCAAGCAACGGTGGAAGAGTTCAATGCATGAAGGTGTGGCCACCTCTAGGGCTCAAGAAGTTCGAGACTCTTTCATATTTGCCCCCTCTATCTGATGCTTCTTTGGCTAAGGAAGTTGACTACCTTCTCCGCAACAAATGGGTTCCTTGCTTGGAATTCGAGTTGGAGCACGGTTTCGTCTACCGTGAGCACCACCACTCCCCCGGATACTATGATGGACGCTACTGGACAATGTGGAAGTTGCCTATGTTTGGGTGCACTGACTCAGCTCAGGTCATGAAGGAGATCGGAGAGTGCAAGAAGGAGTACCCCAACGCCTTCATCCGTGTTATCGGATTTGACAATGTTCGCCAAGTGCAATGCATCAGTTTCATTGTTTCCAAACCACCAGGCGTTCTC
>NZ_MOYM01000007.1:0-561 GCF_001939825.1 Stenotrophomonas sp. TD3 | reverse complement strand
TATAACGCCACAAACTCCGAGCCTGATGCCGATGCAGGTAAACTTTCAATCATCCCACCGCATATTCAATATCAGATCCTCGACTTCCTTACTGCTCGGCCCCTTCCTCTTCTCCTGCTTCGGCACTTCCATTAGGAAGAGTCACATGTTTCCGTTGAACCACCAGGCGGCGGCAACTGGCCATCCAAGGATACCTGCATAGAAAGGGAAGAAGACAGTGCTCGTCTTTACGACTTTCTTGGAAAGGTCGGCCACGCGCCAAGCGTGAGGGGTCATGGTGATGGGGTTGCGAGCGAAGGGGTGGGGCTCTACCATGCCGCGGGCGACGCTGCGCCACATGAGACGGGCCTGAGTTACTGAAGGCATTGTTGTGGTGGTTTGGTTGAAGTGTTGGTTGGTTTGGAGTATTGGGATGGGTGTATCGGTATCGCTAGGATGAGCTCAGATCGAGAATGCTCTTTTTGTGTGATTGATTGAGTAGAGAAGATGGATCTCTATGCTTTTGGTTCGATGTGAAGATGTGTGGAGTGTATTCTTGGTTGCTGTTGTTGTGATGAACTG
>NZ_MOYM01000006.1:0-1007 GCF_001939825.1 Stenotrophomonas sp. TD3 | reverse complement strand
GGGGGGCCTTGATTAAGCCACGGCGGAAGAACTCAATAGCCTCCGAGCTGTCCTTGCGGTTGCCGACATATGAACCTTGGATCCTGATCATCTTGATGACGGTCTCGAAAACAGGCGCCTTCAGATAGGCGCCAGCTGGAAGACCAATGCAGATGACTGTACCGCGTGGGCGGACGTACTCGGCGGCTTGCTGGAAGGGCTTCTCGTTGACGGCGACAAGGATGACAACATGGGGACCAAGGCCATCGGGTGTTGCCTTTTGTACATCGGCGACGAGGTTCTTGCTCGTTGAGAAATCAACAAAGGCCTCGGCACCGAGCTCTTCAGTGCACATCTTCTTCTTCTCGTCACCTGTGTCGATAGCAATTGTTCGTACACCCATTGCCTTTGCGTACTGGCAGGCAAGCGAACCGAGACCACCACCAGCACCGACAATGGCAGCGAATTGACCAGGCTTAACGCCCGACTCTTTCAGGCCCTTGTAGACAGTGATACCGGCGCACAGAACTGGGGCAATAGCGGCGAGATCGCACTCCTTGGGAATGCGTGCGACGTGGGCAGCTTTTGCGATGCAGTATTGCTGGAATGTGCCGTCGACAGTGTATCCAGACAGAAGAGGCTTCGGGCAAAGGGGCTCATCAGCTTGTTGGCAGAAATCACAGGCCAGGCAGGATCCGTTTAGCCATTTGACACCAGCATAATCGCCAATTTCTACATCTGTGACAAGGTCACCTCGTGCGACTACAACACCAGCACCTTCATGACCGCCGACAAGAGGTAGCTTGGTAGCCAATGGCCAGTCACCGTTCACAGCGTGAAGATCTGTGTGGCAGACACCACTGTACTTGATGTTGACGAGAACCTCATCTGGACCGGGCTTCTGGACGGGAATCTTCTTGTAATCGACGGGTCCGCCGGTCTTCTCGATGACCTGCGCCCATTGCTCCTTGGGAATTTCGCTCATATTGAAGTGTGTAGTGGATATTGAGGAGTTGCTGGAGTGTTTA
>NZ_MOYM01000005.1:0-1739 GCF_001939825.1 Stenotrophomonas sp. TD3 | reverse complement strand
GAGGGTTGGCAGGGAATCGTTACGAACACGGCCAGATTTTCGCTAACCGATTGATGGATTGGTGAATTCTACCCTCGGCCGCCCTTCCAGGGTCGGCCCTCCCCAGGGAGCTGTGGCACCATTCAACCATGGCCACCACGTACTACTTCCTGGACACCGAGTGGGCCGATGTAACGGGCAGCGAGCTGGTGAGTTTGGCGCTGGTGAACGAAGGTGGAGACCGCCTTTTCTACGCTGAGCGAGCCAGCCTGCCCGAGGCTCCCACCGACTTCGTTCGTCAAAGCGTCTACCCACTGCTCGACCGCGGCGGCGCGGCCCTGCCGGATGCCGCCCTGACTACCGAACTGCGCGCCTTCCTCAGCGAGGCCGATGCGCCGGCGGTGATGGCGGATTTCCCGAACGATCTTCAGCTGCTGCGGTATGCCTTGGATGGGTTTGAGCTCCCCGATGACCAGGTTGCTGCATGCGGACCCCGGCCGGCTCCGGTCATGACGCGCATGTCCAAGGAAGGCCTTCCGGCATTGCTGGTGGAAGATTGGTTTGCGGCCCATCCGGAACATCGCGCCAGGCGTCACCATGCGTTGGTGGACGCGCAGGCCTTGCGGATGGCTTGGCTGGTGGCGACCGACCGCATCCCTCCTCCGGCGTGGGCCCACTCCTATCATCGTGCCCGGGGATAGCGGCATGGCGTCCATCCCCGGTATGCTTGCCTCATGAACCGCCTGAGCCCGCTCGACCCTCGAATACCGGCGTGATCGCATCGATCGATCACGCCCCTGTTGCTCATGTTGGTCAGAGCGCCGGCCTTATACCCCGGTGAGAGCACGCGCCAGATAAGCGCGTACACGTCGGTTCGATTCCGACCAGGGGCACCACCGTCAACGGCGGAAAAACCGCTCCACTTGCGCGCCATGGCAGCGCTTGTACTTGCTACCGCTGCCGCACAGGCACGGCGTATGCTCGCGCAGTCCCGCACCGAGTGACTGGCCCAGAAAGTCCCTAGCCTGCAGAAGAGGCTGGATTTCATTGGCCGGCACGCTGACCTCGCCATACTGGGACCCTCGCTCGCCGCGGTTCATCACCTGGACAATCGCTTCGGACATCTGGATGAAGTGTTTGATCAGCAGGTCGTCGCGTAATGGCATGCGGACATTGTCGATGGCAAGGCCCTCGTAACGTCTTCGCGGATCCGGCACGAAGAGAATGCGCTTCTCGCCTTCAGGCTTTGGCGTGATGTCGATCATTTCTCCTTCGGGGCTGACCCACACCGCGTGGAATTCCGCTTCCACCAGCACGTGCGGCCATTCCCACAGCTGCCACCCGCACAGCATCTGACCACCGTCGCGCGCGACCTTGGCCTGCACGTTGGGAAAGCATTCGTGCACGATCGCATCGGCTTCCGGCTGCACATCGAGGTACACCGGTTCTGCACCGCGCACGACCGAATCGGTCAAGCGCCGCACCGCACGGCTGATTTCCGGGGGTGTGGTGGTGACTACGCTCATGACAAAGCTCCTTGCGATCGTGGCGGATGTTCCGTTTCTAGGCTATGACCCCGGCGTCTCTTCCGATGAGATCCGCTTGGCGCCTTTGCCGCCGGCACTGGCTGGCTGCAGCTGGGCCAGCAGCGGCTCCAAGGTGCTCAGGCGGACGGTGGCGCGCAGGGTCTTCGCCTCGGCGTGCTCGCGTCGCTCGCGCTCCTGGACCAGCTCAGCCCGGGCGTTCGTGAGCTCTTGTTG
>NZ_MOYM01000004.1:0-24327 GCF_001939825.1 Stenotrophomonas sp. TD3 | reverse complement strand
CTGGGCCAGCAGCGGCTCCAAGGTGCTCAGGCGGACGGTGGCGCGCAGGGTCTTCGCCTCGGCGTGCTCGCGTCGCTCGCGCTCCTGGACCAGCTCAGCCCGGGCGTTCGTGAGCTCTTGTTGGGGTTCAGCCGACATACGTGTAAAAATCGCTCACAAGATCCGTTTTATCCATTGAATCAGCTGGTTAGAGAATATTTTCTGGCGCCAAGACTATGCCGCCAACGCCAGTTCGATCTCATACGGTTCCGGAATCGCCTCTACATCGATCAGGTAGTCGCCGAACCGCTTCACGTGGCTGGTCACGTACGGGCTGAGCGAAGCCACGTCCTCCCGGGTGATCTTCCACCCCTGTCGTATCAGCGACTTCATGATCCGGGTCTGCTCGACCACGTTGTAGAAGATGACAGCATTGGAGACCAGATCGTTGTATTTGACGGCCTTCTCCTGCTCGACAGGGTCGTTGTCGGCAATCACCCCTTCCCCGCCGAAGAAGAAATACTTCGCGAAGCCGTTGTAGGCCTCCACCTTGTTGGTCGAGGCGGTGATCTGCTCGCGCAGCTCGCGGTTGGAGATGTACTGCAACAGGAACAAGGTGCGCACGGCCGCACCGAGCCTTGAAGGCCTGGTACAGACGGTTCTTGCGGCTGTAGTTGCCCAGTTTGCGCAGCAGCGTCGAGGCCGCGATCTTGCCGGTCTTGATCGAGAGCACGACCTGCATCAGGTCCTTCCAGTGGGTCTCGATCAGGTCCCAGTCGACCGTGTCGCGGAACAACGGCTCGATGTGCTCGTAGCGGATGTCCTCGTCCGGGCGGAAGAACTTGTACTCGCGCCAGTTGCGGATGCGCGGCATCAGCTGGATGCCCAGCAGGTGCGAGAGCCCGAACACCGGCAGCGACTGCCCCTGCGTGTCGGCATGGACGGTGTCGGGCTGGATGTCGGAGGTGTTCTTCAGTAGGCCGTCGATGATGTAGACCGCCTCCCAGACGCCGCACGGGATGAAGTGGCTGAACAACGCCACGTAGGTGTCGGAGACGTGGTGGTAAGCGATGCCGCCGTAACCGCCATAGCGGATGTGGTACGACGCCAGCAAGTTCTGGTCGTAGAGGTCGTACTTGGTGCCGTCGGCGGCGGCGCTCTTGCCGTCGCCCCAGAATTTGGGGAGCTGCAGGCCAGCGTAGCTGTTGATGATGTCGCGGCAGGCCGCCGCCAGCTTGTTGGCGTCCACGTGCCGGCGGTTGACGAACGACAGCATGTGTGCCGAGACGGCGCCGCGCAGGTGCCGGGCGGCCTGGGCCGGCCCGAGGTTGCAGCCGTAGGTGAAGGCGGTGAGGACGTAGCGTTCGGTTGGCTGTTCGATCTTGGTGTCCGAGCCGGACAACGGCCCGAAGTGTCGGGTCCAGCGTGTCCAGTGAGCCACGTCGCACAGGATTTCGATGACGCTGCGTTCGCGCAGGCGGTCGAGAATCGCGGTCTCCAGGGCACGGGCGCCGCTGCTCATCTCCTTGGCCTTGCTGCGCTTGAGCACAGGGATACCGTCCTCGCCGATGACGACCTGGCCGTTCTCCAGATAGCCCTGATCGGTCAGCTCGGCGACCTGCATCAGGCGTGATTGCAGCGCATTGACGAAGCCCACGGCCGTTGCCGGCAGGCCGACCTGGCCGCAGTAGTCCTCCAGCATGGGCTCGCATTGCTCCCACGGCAGCAACTGCTCGCGGTAGTCGGCGTAGGTTTCCGATCCGCGCACGGCCACGTCGCCCGATTTCAGTTCGTTGGCCAGCGACGAGAACACGCAGACCTCGAACAGGCGCCGGTGGATGCGCTCCTCGCCCTGTTCGGTGCGATGGACGATGCTCTTGCGCCAGAGTTGGGTAGTGAACGCCAGATCGACCGGTTCATCCAGCCAATCGCCGCGGGCCCGTTCCTGCGTCAGGATCAGCTCGATCGCATCGATGAGCGAGCGATCCTCCGTGGTCGAGGCCAGATCCAGCATGCGCACCATCCGCAGGATGGTGGCACGATGGCTCTTGTAGAACGGCCACAGCAGCGGCAAATGGTTGTCACCACTGTGCGCCGCGATGGCATTGCAGTCGGCCTGGAGGGTCTGCACGCCGCCGTGGGCGTTGACCAGGCGCCGGATTTCCCGGCCCGCCTCAGTGTCGCCGGGATGATGGTCAAGGACGCGAACCACGTCCGACATCGTCGCCACGATCGCTTCGGTCTTCTCGCGGTAGCGTGCCCGCAACCGCTCAAGCTCCTCGCGGCCGCGATTGTGGATATTGCCCATGCGTTTGATGAACATCTCCGCGAGATCGTCACGGGTCTGGACGCGGGCCCGGTGGATCAGGCACACCAGTACGGCGTAGCGCTTGGCGGGACGAAACTTGCGCAACTCGGAGGCATCCAGCGCCCGTGCCTCTGCGGCGAAGTGTCTGCGCTTGATTTCCGGAATGCCAGCGAGGTGCAACTCGCTGCCGACCAACTCGCCCAGTTCGGCGATGTGGTCGATCAGTTCCTGGAAGTGCTGCAGCGAAGCGCGCTTGGGCAGGCGCTTGATCGCGTGCAGCGGGCTCTTCTTGCGCCCCTCTTCGACCTGCAGGAGACCTTCAAGGCGCTGCTTTTCGTCGACGGTCAGCCGCGCTTCGATCTGGGCGAAATAGCGACCGTTGACCAGCGTGCGAATGCGCCGCGTCAAGCGGTCTAGGGTGGAAAACGCCGGCAGCTCGACGCGATCGCGCACGAGCTGTTCGATAGCCACGTTGATGAGGTCCGCCGGGTTGTCCATGACTGCGGCGGCTTCGTATACCGCCCGTGCCGCGATCTTCAGGCCGCCATCGCTGTAAGCCCGGACTTGCAGGAACTGGCGGATCCGGCGGTAATAGCGATAGCGCGAGGCGTTGGCGAGGACCGCCGGCTTGACCTGCACCCTCAGTTTCAGCGCGCCGCGGATATGGCGGACCACTGCCGGCGGCACTTCGTCCAACGCAGGGAAATATCCCAGCCGTTGGAAGGTCTTGATCAGGATCGCCAATGTCAGGCGGTGCGCGGGCTGCCGGGTACTCTCGGCAACAAAGGCCAGTTCGGCGTCGGTCGGCGTGTAGGCCGCAACCAGTTCGCGTACGACGGGGTTGCGCTTGAATTGCGGGTATGCGGTCCGTTCAATCGACGCCATTCGGTATCCTCAGGTAGGCCCAAGCAGCGTTGGCGTTCCCGGCAAGCTCGCTTCGATCCGCTGGCGGGCGAACGGATCGCCGCCATCGATGTAGCGCATCGCCGAGTGCACATCGCGCCAGCCGACGTATTCCATCAATGCCTTCACGTCCCAGCCGTTGGCATTGGCCCAGCCGGCGAAGCCGCGGCGCAACGAGTGGCTGCTGTACTCGTCGGCATCAGGCAGCCCAGCGCACGTCAGCAACCGGCGCAGCAGCGGAATCAGGCTGTTGGGGTGTAGCGCCTCGTCCGCAACGTGGCCCCAGCGATCAACAGCACGGAACAGTGGCCCCTCGGTCAGCCCGGCGGCGTCGATCCACTCCCACGTGGTCGTCACGGGGCACAGCCGCGACAGCGCCGGCACCTTGTACGTGTTGCCCTGTGCCTGCCGGTCGCCCTTGCTGCGCGGGAGAAAACAGGTCATCCCCTCACCGGTGACCAGGCGCAGGTGCTCGACCTGCACCCGGATCAACTCGTCGCCACGGAAGCCGCGCCAGAAGCCCAGAAGGATCAGCGAGCGATCGCGGCGATGACGCAGTTCGTCCGCATGATCGCCGCGCTCGCGTGCGGCGGCGATCGCGGCGCCAAGCCAATCGTCCACCTGTGCCAGTCGGGTCAGTTGCAGCGGCTCGGCCTGCTTTTCTACCGACGGATGCAGGGTCTGTATGCCTTTGAGCACCTTGCGCACCAGCGGAGCCCGGGTCGGATCGACAAAGCCGTGTTCGTGGTGCCAGCCTGCCAGGGCCGCAAGCCGGTGCCGAAGCGTGTTGGTGGAAAGTTCGCCCGCGTGATCAGCCAGATAGCGGGCCACGCTGTCCGGCGTGGCCGGCAGGTGCCCGCCCCATTCGACCTCGAAATGTCGCAGTGCCGAAGCATAGCTGCGCTGCGTGTTTTCGCGGTTGGCGGCCTCCAGATAGCGCTCCACTGTCATCTGCGACCTCCGCCGACGGCACGCGCGATTGCCTTGCTTAATTTTGACGTAATAATTACATCATTCATGTAGGATACTCTACCAATGAATTGGCTCATCATGGTTCTTTCCTTGCCCACCGAGAATGCCACGGTGCGCCAGCGGGCTTGGCGCTCGCTCAAGGCGGCGGGTGCTGCGGCCCTGCGGGACGGTGTTTACGTGCTGCCAGCGGCGGCGGAGCACCGTGCCGTGCTCGAAGCGGTGGCGGTCGATGTGACCGGGGGTGGCGGTGCTACCCATCTGCTGACCGCCCAGGCCACCGACGAGGCGCCCTACGTAGCCCTGTTCGACCGCAGCCGGGACTACACCGAGCTGCTGGCCGATGCCACGCGGCTTCGTGAAAGCCTGCCCGACACTACGCCGTCAGAGGCGTTGAAGCACTCGCGCAAGTTGCGCAGGACCTTCGAGTCGATCACTGCGATCGACTTCTTCCCGGGCGAAGCGCGGCGGCAGGTCGAGGACACGCTGGCCGAGCTGGAAATGGCCTGTGCCCGCCTGCAGGCGCCAGACGAGCCGCGCTTTGTGGCCGGTACGATCCAGCGGCTGCGCACCGCCGATTACCAAGGCCGCCTGTGGGCCACGCGGCGACGTCCGTGGGTGGATCGGCTGGCCAGCGCTTGGTTGATCCGCCGCTTCATCGATCCCGAGGCCCGCATTCTGTGGCTCACCCACCCGGCTGACTGTCCGCCGGAGGCGTTGGGCTTCGACTTCGACGGCGCCACCTTCAGCCACGTCGCCCACCGCGTCACCTTCGAGGTGCTCGCCGCCAGCTTCGGCCTGGAACAAGGCCCGATCGCACGCGTGGGCCTGCTGGTGCATTACCTCGACGTGGGCGGCGCACCGCCGCCGGAAGCGTCGGGCGTGGAAAGCGTTCTGGCGGGATTGCGCGACACCGTGGCCGATGACGACCAGTTGCTGGAACGCGCCTGCGCCGTGTTCGACGGGCTGCTGGCCAGTTTCCGCAGCAACGGGAGCACCGCGTGAATCGCCTCCCACTCAATCGAAGCGCGCTCGCGATGCAGCAATGCGCGCACTGCATGGGCCGCACCTTTCTCCTCAAGCTCCGGTGATCACCGAGATGACCATGACTTCACCAATCGACACGCAACGCCGCCACGTTCTGAGCCTGGCCGCTGCGGCCCCCCTCGCGCTGGGAGCCGCCAAGGCCGCCCATGCCGTTCCGACTTCGGAGACCACCGCCATGTCCACCTCCACACTTGCACCCGTCAGCACCCCCACGCTCAAGCCGCTGCCGTTCGACCCGTCCAAACTGAAAGGATTGTCCGAACGCCTGATCCGCTCGCATTGGGAGAACAACTACGGCGGCTCGGTCAAGGCGCTGGCCGTGACGAAGAAGCACCTTGCCGAGGCGCTCGCCGCACCGGACATGCCGCCGTACCTCTACAACGAACTCAAGCGGGAGCACCTGCTGCGCACCGGCTCGGTGGTGCTGCACGAGTACTACTTCGACAACCTGGGCGGCAGCGGCCAGGCCGATGCCGGCAGTCGCAAGGCCCTGGCCGAAGCCTTCGGCAGCTTCGATGCATGGGAAACCGAATTCCGCCGGATGGGCACCGGGCTGGGCGGCGGCTCGGGCTGGGTGGTACTCGGCTTCAACACCCACACCCGCCAGCTCGAGAACTACTGGATGGCCGATCACGCTCACGGCCCGGCGGCCACGCTGCCCATCCTGGTGATGGACATGTACGAGCACTCCTACCAGATGGACTACGGCGCCGCGGCCGCCAAGTACGTGGATGCGTTCTTCCAGAACATCCAATGGGACACCGTGGCGCAGCGACTGGAGGCTTGCTGCAGGCCTTCCGCTGCCTGACCCCAAGTTCGCCCGTCAGATTGAGACGCTGTCGTCGCGAGCGCAAGTGCCCCTTCATCTTTTTTGTCGATGTAAATGTAAGGAGTAGTCATGAACGCCATCGCTCATCGTGCCCTGCGGGCCCTCACGCTGTCGCTGCTTTGGGGCTGGGCCAGCGTTCACGCGGCCGAGATCGACTCCGCCCGGATTGGCGAGGCCAGCGGCGCAGTCGCGAAGGTGCAACCGGACGGGGTGGTTCGCATCGGGTGGAGCCGCGACGACGTGGCGGTGACCGTGGACGGCATGCGGCTGCCGCCGCCCGCAGGGCTCGGCTCGTGGGCCGCGTTCATGCCGGCGGACGAGAACGCGATGCTGATGGGTGACACCGTCGTCTTCGAGGATGAGGTCGATGCGGCGATGGACGCAGCGTTCAAGGCCGGCCTCGATGTGACCGGGCTCCACAACCATTTCTTCTTCGATTCTCCGAAGGTGTACTTCATGCACATCGGCGGTCACGGCGATCCGGTGCGATTGGCCGGCAGCGTCAAAGAGGTGTGGGACGCCATCAAGGCCGTGCGCGCGCAGCGCCCGCAGCCGGCCACTGGCTTCGGCGGTCCCGTGCCCACACCGGGAAAGATTGATGCCGCTGCCATCTCCAAGGCCATCGGGCATCCACCGGAAATCACTGGCGACGTGGTGAAGGTGACGATCGGCCGGGAGGGACGCATGCACGGCCGGCCGGTAGGCGGATCGATGGGCCTGACGACCTGGGCGGCCTTCACCGGGTCGGATCGGCTTGCTGCCGTCACCGGCGACGTGATCATGACCGCCGACGAAGTCCAGCCGGTGCTGCGTGCACTGCGCCAGGCAGACTTCCACGTCGTGGCGCTGCACAACCACATGGTGGGCGAGCAGCCGGCGTTCTATTTCGTCCACTTCTGGGGCAAGGGGCCTGCGGCCGGGCTGGCCCAAGGGTTTCGCCGTGTGCTGGATGCCCAAAGTGCCCAAGTCAAATCCGCGGCGCGGTGATACGATGCACGACCTGACGCAAACAACGACCAAGGGAGCCCCATGAGCACAGTCACCAACCCTGTGGCCGCGAGCGAGACCAACGACGCGCCCACCTACGTGGTACCGCAAGAACCGTGGCTGCGGCTGTTCCTGCGGTTCCTACGCTTCGGCGCATTAGCCTGGGGTGGCCCGGTCGCCCAGATCGGCATGATCCGGCATGAATTGGTGGAGCAAGAGCGCTGGATCAGCAGCGCCCAGTTCAACCGGGTGCTGGCCGTCTATCAGATCCTGCCGGGCCCAGAGGCGAACGAGTTGTGCGTGTATTTCGGGATGCTGTCGCGCGGCCGCTGGGGCGGTGTGCTGGCGGGCTTGGGCTTCATGCTCCCGGGGTTCGTGCTGATGTTCGCGCTATCGTGGGCGTACGTGCGCTTCGGGTTGAAGGCCGACGGCGTGCTGGCCATCTTCGCGGCGGTCCAGGTGGCGGTGGCGGCGCTGATCGTGCGCGCCGTGTTTCGCATCGGCGGCCACGTCGTCACCGATCGCTGGCTCTGGGCGATCGCGATCCTGGCGACAGGTGCGCAGTTGGCCGGTGTGCACTTCGCGCTGATCCTCGCTGTGGGCGGGATCATCTACCTGATGGCACGCCACCGCCTCGGCATCGCCGCGCTGGGCGTGATCGGAGTGGCGGCCGCCGGGACCGTCGTGTTCGCAGTGCGCAACGGCGGCCTGGCCGGACTAGACGCGCTGAGTCATGTGGGCGCAGAGAGCACCGCCGTCGTGCAGGCGACGGTACCGCTGCTGCTGCTGTTCTGGTCCGGGTTGAAGGCCGGCCTGTTGACGTTCGGTGGCGCCTATACCGTCATTCCATTCCTGCAGCGCGATGCCGTAACCCAGGGCGCGTGGATGAGCAATGCGCAGTTCCTTGACGGCCTGGCTTTGTCGGGATTGCTGCCGGCGCCGCTGATCATCTTTTCGACCTTCGTGGGCTACCTCAGCGGCGGGCCGTGGGGCGCAGTGGTGATGACCGTGGGCATCTTCCTGCCGGCCTTCGCCTTCACGCTTTTGGGTCACGATGCCTTGGAACGCATAGTGCATCAGCCACGCGTGCGGCTTTTTTTGGAGGGCGTGACCGCAGGCGTGGTCGGCCTGATTGCGGGAACGACGCTGGCCCTTCTGCGCGTAAGCCTGACGGGCCTGGAGGCTCTGATCCTATTTGCGATCGTCCTGAGCATCTTATTCGCCAGCAAGGCGCGGCTGGTGATTCCGGCGGTGATTGCAGGCGCCGCACTGTGGGGCTGGGTGTCGCAGGCACTTGGCCACTGAACCGGTTGCGTTGGGCGACGAAACAGCGCCTGGTCATCATCACGCCGGCGACTGCCGGAACCGAGGTATATCCGCACACGCACTTTCTGGAGAAGCTGCAATGAAAATTGACCAAAAGCCTACGTTTCTGCTCCTCGCACTTGTTCTGCTCGTGTCCACTCCGGAGGTCCGCTCCAGCAGTTTGCAGGATGAAGGAACGGTGTCGCGGCCAGCGAATTCAGCTCCTACGACGTGCATTGAACTGGCCGCCTGGGGCGATGCAGCCGACTTCAGTTCGCGCGGAGTCGGCATGCTGAAGCAACGTTGCGACCTGGAAGATATCCGAGCTAAGTTCGCCGACTTGGACTCCAACCGCGATGGGTACCTCAGGCCGGAGGAATTGCCTATGGAACACTCGCTGAGCCAGCACTTCGCAGGCGTGGATTTCAATGGTGACGAGCGGCTCTCGCTGGCGGAAGTCGCGGAGCACGACGCAGAGACGAATCCAGTCGAGTGAGTGCGGTGCTGTAAGCGGTGGACGCCCCTTCGTGAAAAGCTCTCACGTGAAGTAACGCACGGAGCCGCGGCGTCGCGAATTGGCGTTGCGAACGCGCATGTCGGTGATCTGGAATCAGCGCCGGCGCAGGTTGCTTCGGACGCGAAGACCGCTGTCACAATCAAGTACGTACGCTAACGTCGAGATCGCCATGTCGCAACGAAAAGGCCCATCGAACTTGGGATCGCGCGTCAAGCTGTCGATCCTTCCGGCCGGGCGCGGTGACCATCATCCCGCATGTTGCATGATGAGCCGGGACATCCATGCACGCCGAACTCCGCAAATGTGGGAAGAGGCAGTCGCTTCACTCCAAAGGAGGCGGTGAATGAAGGTGATCGTCGCGTCTGGATGGCTCATGGCCTCCATGCTTCCCGGCATCGTCCTTGCCGAGGACGCAGGTTGGCGTACTGTCCAAGGCAAGGATCTGCAGTCACTTTTCTCCGATCATGAGCTTAGCGACGGCGTGCATTACACCAATCAGTTCCGTCGCGACGGATCGGTCATCGGCGTGGATATGGGCGAAAGGTTCAATGGCACATGGAAGGTCAAGGGCCCTTGCCTGTGCTACGCATGGGTACGTCCCGCCGGCCAGAACGAGTGCTTCGGAGTCAAGCGACGAGGCAACGAAGTCCGGATGTTCCAGAACGGCATTGAAATCTTTTCGGGCACTGTGACACGCATTCGTTCCCCACTGTGAAGATCAACAGGCGCGAAAGAGGATGGCCGCGTGGCGACTTCAAGAGGGTTCGACTGCAGGAAGTTCATGCACTGAACGCAACTGGCGCGCGACATAGCGAAGATACCACCCGTGACGGTTTCGGGTTCGAGCAATGCCGCAATCGGCGCAAAAGCCATGGCCTATCCGCGGGGTCATCGCCATTCCGCTTAGTCCGAGCCAACCCTGGTAGCCCCTGTGCGGGGCCCACGAGACGATAACCGCGCCGGAGAAGTAGGGCGCCTTCCATGCGAACCCGCCGTCTCCTAAAGCCGCAATGCCGTCCAACTGCAGGCGAGGGGAAACGCGTGTGCGTTCTCTCGGGCCGCTTGAGGTCCCACGCTCTCGCGCCATGTGCAGCCGCACCTCGAAATCGGTATTTCGTACCGAATTTCCCTCCGTCCCACTCGAATAAAATGATCAGGCGGGATAATTCAATATTATCCCGTGTGTTCTTTAGACCAAAATATGGATTTATCCATGGCTTGATTGTTATGTAATTACGTGGTACGTAATACATTACGAAATCGTCCGAGGAGGCAGCCATGGCCCGTGGCGGGTTGTACAAGAGTGATGTGCAGAAGGCCCGCGACGCCCTGCGGGCGCAGGGCAAGCAGAGGGTCGGCAGGGATTCATGTAAAACCCAGCAGAAACAGGCTTAAGTGCCTGTCCCCGTTGACTTTTTCGACTCTCTCTTCCCTGGACGACCGGCCTCTTCAACCGGGTTCGCAACCAAATTAGGGCCAGTCGCCGGCGTACTGAAGCGCTCAAGCATGCTGGCCACGACCTGCTCCTGGGCCGTGACGGATGACCTGGCCGTCGCCAGCGCCAGTTCCAGCTGTTGTTTGGCGGAAAGCAGCTCGTCGACCTTGGCCTGCAACTGCTCTTTGGAAGTGCTGAGCTGCTGGACGGCCGCGTCCTGCTCAACCAGGCGCCGGCCCAATTCCTCGGAGCGCCTTTGCGCAAACCCCAGTTCATCCTTGAGCGGCCGCAGGCCTCGCACCTCTTCCTGAGCCTGGTGCAGATCGCCCTGGGCGCGCGACAAATCGCCCAGGAGGCGTGCGTTTTCCTGAAGGGTATGGACGGCTTCCTGCTGCTTGGTGGCCACCCAGGCACACCCGGTATTAGCAAGCGCAGCGCGCAGGCCCGGATCTGCGATCAGGGCCGCAGTTGCGTGAAGGATCGACGCCGCATGGCCGTGATTCGGCACGAAGCACGGGGCAACGCCCGAGAGCCTGACGGCGCCGCGCGCCGACACGCCCCAGCGCGGGGTGCAAATCTTCTGAACCCAGTAGCAGTTATTTTGTAGAGATCGCTACATCATTGCAACGACCGTGACATGGATTTAAGCTGTTGCCATGACTCTCACCTCCGACTCTTGGCTGACCCTCATCGTCAGCCTCCCCTCCGCGAGCGCCACGGCACGCATGCGGATTTGGCGCGCCGTCAAGGCGCTCGGCTGTGCCGCCTTGCGCGACGGCGCCTACCTACTGCCCGCTCAGGCCGAACAGGCTGCGCAGCTACAAATGCTGGCCGATGAAGCGCTGCAGGAAGGTGGCCAAGCCTGGCTGCTGCAGGTACAAGCCCTTGACCTGGCTGAGCAGGCCACCTTTCAGGCGCTGTTCGACCGGACGGCCGATTACACCCCCTGGCTGGAGGAACTGGCGCAAGCACGCCAGACGCTTTCCGCCCTGAGCGCAGCCGAACTCCAGCGTACACAGCGCAAGCATGCGCGTGCCTATGAGGTCATCCGCAAAATCGACTTCTTTCCCGGCGAGACGTCGATCCGCGCCGACGCCCAGTGGCGCGATTTCGCCAACGCCCTCGAATCTATGCAGTCACCCGGCGAGCCGCAGCCTATGGCCGGCCGCATTGCTCGGCGTGATCGCATGCAGTACCAGGGGCGAGTCTGGGCCACACGCCGCCATCTCTGGGTGGACCGCGTGGCGAGTGCCTGGCTGATCCAGCGTTTTATCGACCCTCACGCGCGCTTCCTGTGGCTGAACACCGCAGCAGACTGCCCGTCCGATGCGCTGGGTTTCGATTTCGACGGCGCGACTTTCTCGCACGTGGGCGAGCGGGTGACGTTCGAGGTACTGCTGGCGAGCTTCGGCCTGGAGGACGATCGGGGTCTCTCGCGCCTGGGAGCCATGGTGCATGCGCTCGACGTGGGTGGCGCGACCACACCCGAGGCCAGCGGCTTCGAGGCCGTGCTGGCCGGCGCACGCAAGCGCTGGCCGGACGACGACGCGCTGCTGGTCGACATCGGCGGCGTGCTGGATTCGCTCCATGCCCATTTCTCCAGTAGTCGCAAAACGTGACGACCCACCTCAGATCACTTCTTTAACTCAGATCACTTTTTTAGGAACGAATCTTCATGAACGAGACCACTTCAGCTGCAGCCATCAGCAGTGCGGCGCCTCGCAGCTATACGCTGTGGCAATTGATTGCTTATTTCTTACGGCTCGGAGCACTGGGCTTCGGCGGACCCGTAGCCCTGGCCGGCCACATGGATCGCGACTTGGTGGAACGGCGCCAATGGTTCACCGAGGCAGACTACAAGGAAGGGCTGGCCTTGGCGCAGCTCGCGCCAGGACCGTTAGCCGCGCAGTTGGCCATCTACCTGGGCTTTGTTCACTACAGCTTCCTAGGGGCCACCCTGGTGGGCCTCGCTTTTGTGCTGCCCTCGTTTCTGATGGTGATCGGACTGGGTTGGGCCTATACGCATTTCGGCGGCCTGGGTTGGATGCAGGCCGTGTTTTATGGCGTGAGTTCCGCTGTCATTGGGATCATTGCTGTCAGCACCTGGAAGCTCTCTACCAAGAACATCGGCAAAGACAAACTGCAATGGGCCATCTTTGCAGTAGCGGCGGCGGTGACGATCATCACCCAATCCGAGGAACTGTGGCTGTTCCTGGGCGCAGGCATTCTCGTGTGGTTGTTGCGCGCGCCGCCGAAATTTATTAAGCCGTCCAGCACGCTGCACAGCAGTGCTATTCCTTTGCTGGCCTTGCTTGGCTTGTCCAACGTCGACTGGACCAGGCTGTGGCAGATCACCAAGTATTTCTTCTACGCGGGCAGCTTTGTTTTTGGTAGCGGCCTAGCTATCGTCCCGTTTCTGTACAGCGGAGTGGTCAAGGAGTACGGATGGTTGACCGATCACCAGTTCCTTGACGCTGTCGCAGTCGCCATGATCACTCCCGGTCCTGTCGTCATCACTACCGGGTTCATCGGCTTTCTGGTCGCGGACTTCTGGGGCGCGGTTGCTGCGGCGCTGGCAACCTTCCTGCCGTGCTATCTCTTCACAGTCCTGCCAGCCCCGTACTTCAAGAAATATGGAAAGAAACCGGGAATCGTGGCATTCGTCGATGGCTTGACGGCAGCCGCCATCGGATCGTTGGCCGGAGCCGTGGTAGTTATCGGGGTGCGCTCGATCAAGGACGTTCCCACGGCGCTACTCGCCCTGGGGACTGCTGCCTTGCTTTGGAAATTCAAGAAGTTGCCGGAGCCGATCGTTGTCGCTGCCGCGGCACTGATTGGGCTGGTCGTCTACCCGCTGGTGACCCACAGCTGAATAGAAGCGAGAGGAGTCCACGCCTTAACCCATGACTTGCCACATTTCTAGGAACACTCCAATGGATTTACAACTACGCCCCCTTACCATCAACCTCGCTGCCCTCAACGGGCTGTCCGAGGAACTCATCCTCAGCCATCACGCGAATAACTACACCGGCGCAGTCAAGCGCCTGGATGCTATTCGCCAGCAACTGGCGCACCTGGATTGGCCGACCGCTCCGGTCTTCATGATCAATGGCCTGAAGCGCGAAGAGCTGATCGCCGCCAATTCCGCTTGGCTCCACGAGCTGTACTTCGACACGCTGGGAGGCGACGGTGCATTGCCGGACTCCGGCCTGGCAGTTGCCTTGGCCCGCGACTTTGGCAGCGTTGACCGCTGGCGCACGGAATTCTCCGCACTGGCCAAGGCCATGGGCGGCGGCTCGGGGTGGGCGCTGCTGTCATGGTCCACACGCGAGGCGCGGCTGATCAACCATTGGGCGGCTGACCATACGAACCTGCTGGCCGGCGCCACACCGCTGCTGGCACTGGACATGTACGAGCACGCCTACCACATGGATTTCGGTGCCAAGGCGGCCGCGTATGTTGACGCATTCATGCAAAACATCCGCTGGAATGCCGTGATGCAGCGCTACGCTGCCGCCATCGAGGCTGATGCACTGCCCTGGTCGGCCGCACCAGAGAAAGTCGGCGGTGACCTCCAACTGATCGACGTGCGACGCACGGCAGGCTACGCACAAGCGCCTGATCGCATCGCCGGGGCCATTCGGCGCGATCCCGTGCAGTTGGCAAATTGGAGCCGTGAAATCGATACCTCTAAACCCGTCCTTGTGTATTGCGTGCACGGCCATGAAGTCAGCCAGTCGGTGGCGCTCGCGCTACGAGCGCATGGCCTCGACGCACGCTTCGTGGCCGGAGGCATCGAAGCCTGTCGCGCTGCTGGCGTGACATTTGAAGCAAAGGAGTAGCACCATGAAGTGGATTACACGCGAACGCCCCAAGATCGACCGCATCGCCTGTCCCTGGCTGGTTGCGCGCTTCATCGACCAGCAGGCGGAATTTCTCTATGTGCCGGCCAGCGAGGTGCTGAAAACCGCCAACGCTACCGGCGCCATCCCCTACGACATCCCGAATGTCGAACTAAGCCATGTGGGTGAGCTGTGCAGTTTCGATGCCTTCCTGTCGAAGTACCACCTGGACGACCCAGCGCTGCGCCAGTTGGCCGAGATCGTGCGCGGCGCCGACACCTCCCGGCTTGACCTGACGCCGCAATCAGCAGGGCTCTATGCGCTCTCGCTCGGGCTGTCGCACAACTTTAGCGACGACCACGAAATGCTCCAGCACGGCATGGTGATGTACGACGCCCTCTATGCGTGGTGCCGCGCATGCCAGGCCGAGACACACAACTGGCCGCCGGTCATGCCAGCCTGATCCGCCCAATTGAAAATGCACTAAATGTCCGCAATCCCCCGTCTTGCCTTCGCCACACTCATTCAGTCCCTGAGCCTGGTGGCGACATCGGCAGCGCCCGGCCCCAGCGAACTCACCGGCGCGCAGATCAAGACAGTCTTCGTCGGCAATGTCATATCCGAAGGCGCGCACTGGTCCGCTTACCTCCTTCCCGATGGACGCACGAAGTCCATTGAACTGGGGCGGCCGCACCAGGGGCATTGGAAGATCGTGGGCAAGGAATTGTGCGTAAGCATCAGCACGGGTGTAGAGCCCGAATGCTGGACGGTACTGCGCAAAGGCAAGGCCTATCTGCTGCGCGCCCACGGCCAAGACCTCTACGAGGTCACTCCGGAACCTCTGTCGTCGAAATATCCGTTCGATTGACCGGCACCTGCCTCGATTACCCGCTCCGGCCAGCCCCCGGAGCTGCATCCCGCCAACTACCAAGGAAACACCATGCTGCGTCTAACCCTCTCCACACTGGCCCTGGCCGCGGGCCTGCTTACTACAGGCGCCCCGGCCATGGCCCAGGCCATCGACACGGCTGCCATCGAAACGGCCACCGGCCTCAAGGGCAGCTACAACCGGGCGGAAAACGTCTTCAAGGTCAGCAAGCCACGCGACGACGTGAAGATCAATGTCGATCGCTGGACCATGCCACCGTTCATGGGGCTCACCTCCTGGGCCGCGTTCACGCCAATGGGCTCGTCCACCATGATGATGGGCGATACGGTGCTGTTCGAGGATGAAGTCAACCCGGCGATGAGCGCCGCGCTGGACAACGGCCTGGAAGTGACTGCGCTGCACAACCACTTCTTCTTCGACCAACCCAAGGTCTTCTTCATGCACATCGGCGGCATGGGGGATGCACGCAAGCTCGCCACAGGCGTGAAGGCGGTGTACGACCGCATCGCGCAGGTGCGCGCCGCCCAAGGCACGCCGGCCAGCAGCTTCGCGGGTGACATCGCATCGCCAAGCCATGTGACTGCTGCACCCATCGAGGAGATTCTGGGCAGCAAGGCGCAGGTCAAGGATGGCATGGTGAAAGTAACCCTTGGCCGCACAGCCAAGATGCATGGAACCACCGTCGGCAATGAAATGGGCATCAATACCTGGGCGGCCTTTGCCGGCGACGATGAGCATGCGGTGGTTGATGGCGACTTCGCCATGCATGAAAACGAACTGCAGACGGTCCTGAAGACCATGCGTGGCCAGAGCATCAACATCGTGGCAATCCACCAGCACATGACCCACGAGGAACCGCGCTACGTCTTTCTGCATTACTGGGGCAAGGGCAAAGCCGTGGATCTGGCCCTGGCGGTAAAGAAGGCATTGGACGCGCAGAAGGCTGCGAAATGACGAAGAAAACCTTCAGCTCGGTGCCGCAGCGCCTCCCAAGCAGCCCCACCCGGCACCTCGCGCGCCTCACCGCCGCCGGAGCCGTGTTCTGCGCACTTGCCGCGACTGCCAAGGAGGTGCCGCTGACTGGCCCGCAGATCCGTGCCGCCATCAGCGGCAAGTACGTGACTGATGAACACCATTGGGGGCACAAGTATTTCGCGGACGGGCGCGTCGAACGGTTAGAGAACGGCCGCCAGCGGTCTGCGCGCTGGTCCGTCAAAGGCAATCAGCTATGCCTGCTGCAGCCGGAAATCAGCAAGGACGAACCGATCTGCTACCAAGTCCTGCGCGACGGACAGGAGCTGCAGTACAAGGACGATGCGCAGTTCGTTGTGTATCGGGGGCTGGTGCGGCCCATGCCCAAACGAGAGCCGTGAACGGGGGCGCGAATGGCTAAGGATTGCATGCACGCAGGCGACTGACATGGCGCACTACCTCTGGAAACTGCGTCCCTACTACCGGCAGACCGCCGGGCAGCTTGTCCTCGGCTCCCTGGCAGGCGTCGTCATGAACACGGCCGTGGTCCTGCCCGCCGTGTGCCTCGGGCGCGCGATCGACGCCGCGACGCACTTCGCGCAGGGCCAGGCGACGCGCGCGACGCTACTGCAGGCCGTCGCGCTGTTCGCCGCCGCAACCCTGGCCACAGAACTGCCGCGACTGGGCAAGCGCTGGTGGTTGATGACGGCCAACGCGCGCATCCGCGCCAATCTGCGCGCGGATGCGCTGCGCGGGGTGCTCGCCTGGCCGATGGCAAAGCTGACTGCCACGCCTGTTGGCGACACCATGGCGCGCGTCATCGGTGACGTCGAAGTGCTGGGCGTCGGTATCCGCGAGGTGATCGTCGAGACCTGGGACACGCTCCTGTTCTTGGTGTCGTTCTTCGTCGCCATGCTGGTGCTGGACTGGTCATTGACCCTGCGGGCGCTGATTCCCGTGCCCTTCGCGATGGTGCTGGCCTGGGCCGCCGGACGCTTTATCCACCAACGTACGACGGCGGCTCGACAAGCCAACGGCGCGTTGACTGCGGGACTGCAGGAGCAACTGTCCGGCATCCGCGTCGCGAGACTACTGGGGATGAAGCAGGCCGCACAGGCGCGGATCGAGTGGCTCGCAGATGCACAGGCGCACACCAATCTCGCGGCGGCGCGGCCCCGCGCCGGCCTGCCCGCGGTCTACACCACGCTGATGGCGGCCGGCATCGTTCTGGTGCTGTGGCAAGGCGGCGAAAAGGTCATCGCAGGCGCGTGGACGCTGGGGGCGTTCGTGACCTATCTGGACCTTTTTCTGCGCTTCACCGGGCGCGGATTTCGGGTGCCGCAGCTCGTGAACTCGGTGCAAGCAGGCGGCGCAGCCTACGCGCGGCTCGCCCCCTTGCTCGCTGCGGCCCTGCCTGCTCGCGGCGAGCATCGGTTCGCTTCGTTTCGCGCCGGCTACCTGGCCGGAACGACTCCGCGCTCGACTCTCACCGAGCCGGCGTCACGAGTTGAACGCGGGCTCGCCGTATCCCTGCACAACGTGAGCTTCTCTCACGGCAACGCCGACGCCGCCGTCACGGCGCTGAACCAGGTCTCGCTCGAGATTTCGGCAGGCGCGTTCGTAGCAGTGACCGGGCCGGTCGGCTCGGGCAAGAGTGCGCTGGCGAAGGCTCTGCTGGGCCTGTACCCGCTCGCCGGCGGTACCGTTTCCCTGGACGGCGACACGCCCGCACGACATCGCGGTGACATCGGTTACCTGCCGCAGGAGCCCTTCCTGTTCTCGGGTACGGTGCGCGAGAACATCACCATGGGACGTGAGCAGGCCGACCTCGCCACGATGAGCGCCCTGGAAATCGCCGCGCTTGCGAAGGACGTTTCGGGCTTCGAGCACGGCGTCGATGCCGAGATCGGCGAGCGCGGCATTCGCATTTCCGGCGGTCAGCGGCAGCGCGTCGCACTGGCACGCGCGGCGGCGGCGGGACCTCGGCTGCTGGTGCTGGACGATCCGTTCTCGGCGGTCGACGTCGCGACGGAGGCTCAGATCATTGCCAGCCTGCGCGCGGAGTTCGGCCGCGGGGCGCCGGCCGCGCGACAGGCCACCATCGTCCTGTGCTCGCACCGGCTGGCGGCCTTCCCGCAGGCGGATCTCGTCGTCGTGTTGGATGGAGGACGCATAGTCGAACGAGGCTCTCATGAACAGCTGATGCTGGCGGGCGGCCTGTATGCACGGATCTACGCGGCGCAGGTCGCGATGGCACAGCCGGAGGACGCATGACCGCAACACAGTCACAGCCGGCACCGACAACACGCCGAGGACTCACGACCGCCCAGGTGGGCTCGCTACTGGCGCCGCAGAGACGCCTGCTCGTGGCCATCGCAGCCTGCGTGCTTGCCGGTGCGGCGCTGGAGGTGCTGCCGCCGCTCCTCGTGCGGCAGGCCGTGGACGCCCACTTGGCCGTGGGCCGTGGCGACGGCCTGATGCTGCTGGGCGTGCTCTACCTGCTGGTCGTGGCCGGGCAGCAGGCGTTGGGCTTCGCGTCTGCGTACGGCACCGCGATCGCAGCCCAACGGGCGTTGCGCGACCTGCGCGCGCGCCTGTTTGGCCATCTGCAACGGCTGCCTGCGCGCTACTTCGACACGACCCCGTTGGGTGACACCGTCAGTCGCTGCACCGCAGACATCGACACCATCGACCGCCTGTTCTCGTCGGGCATCGCGAGCCTTGTCGCCGACCTCGTGCGACTGGTCACGATCACGGTGACGATGCTCGTGCTCAGTCCCTCGCTGACGCTGCTCTGCGGACTGGCCGTGCCGCCCCTGCTGTGGTTCACGCGCTGGTTCCAGCTGCGGGTATTGGCCGCTGAACGGGCCAGCCGGGAGGCCGTGGGAAGCGTCAACACGGCACTCGTGGAGACCCTCGGTGGCGCGGAGGTCATTCGTGCTTTCGGACGAACGGGGTTCTTCGAGCACCGCTTTCGTGGCGCTCTGCAGGCCACGCAACACGCCTATCTCGCGGCCACACGCTATTCAACGATCTACACGCCGCTGATGGCCATCCTGGCGTCGCTGATCGTCTGCGGCCTGCTGTGGGCAGGCGCCGAGGGCGCGCTGGCGGGCTGGGGTGTTTCTATCGGCACGCTCACGGCCTTCGTGCTGCTGTTTCGCCGCTTCTTCGCGCCGATAACGACGCTGGGCGAGGAATGGCAGACCGTGCAGAGCGCGCTGTCCGGGGCTGAGCGCGTGTTCCAGGTCTTGGCGCTGCCGGTCGAGGAAACACCGGCCGCCCATTCCGTGCAACAGGCCAGGAGCGAACCCGAGCCGTTGATCCAGTTGAAGGATGTGATCTTCGGCTACGTCGCCGATCGCCTCGTGCTGAAAGGCGTCTCCTTGAGCGTTCGCGCAGGCGAGCACGTCGCGCTGGTCGGACGCACCGGCGCTGGCAAGAGCAGCCTGATGCACCTCGCCGGTGGCCTGTATGCGCCCTGGTCCGGTGACATTCACGTGGCGGGCGCGGATCCACGCGCCATGACGGACGAGGAACGCCGTCAGCGCCTGGGCGTCGTGCCGCAGACGCTGCAACTGTTCAGCGGCAGCGTGCTCGACAACCTCACGATGGGCGACGTCCTCGTGACCCGGACTGCTTGCGAAGCCGCGGCCAAGGCAACGGGCGCGCATGCGTTCATCCGGGCACTGCCGCAGGGCTACGACACGCCCCTGGACGCGGGTGAGGCCGGCGCCGCGTTGTCCGCGGGCCAACGGCAATTGCTCGCGCTCACGCGCGCGCTGGTGCGCCAGCCTCGCGTGCTGCTGCTCGACGAAGCGACAGCCGCGATCGACCACGCCAGCGACGCTGCGTTCCGCGCCGCTCTTCGCCGCGACGCGCACGACTCGAGCCGTGCCGTTCTGATCGTGGCGCATCGGCTGTCAACGGCGCTGGAGGCCGATCGCATCATCGTGATCGAGGACGGTCGCATCCTCGAACAAGGCGCGCCGGACGAGTTGATTCGGTGCCGGGGTCGCTTCGCCGCGCTGCTGGCCATGGAGACGGCAGGCTGGGATTGGCATCAACGTTGACGTTGGAGGACAGACATGGGCAAGGACTTCTACATACAACCCGACGCGGCCGACCCGGTGCTCGATCCCGACGCGGTGCTCGCGATCGTGCGCTTGCATGCGGCGGGCGCGAAGGCCGTCAGGGCCGTCGACGAGAGCGGCGGCGAAGCGCGCGCCTATGCCATCGACAACGGCCTGATCCTGAAGGTTCAGCGACCACAACAGCTGCGCGCGCGAACGAGCCTGGCGAAGGAGCGTTTCCTTTTGGAGCAGTTGGCAGGCCTGGAGGGCGTATGCGTTCCACGAGTCCTCGGTGGGGGCGTTGCCAAGCCCGGGATCGAGTACACCTTGATGACGCGCATGCCCGGCGAGCCGATACACTCGGCAAGGCTCGACGGTGACCTCCGCCGGCGTACGCTGGTTGACCTGGGGCGCATGTTGCGTCGCATTCACGCAATCCCTCAGCAACCCGTGTTCGAGGCGCGCCTGATCCCCGGCGACCACACGGCGGCCGACGTTCGCACACGGTTCGGCGGCCTCTTCGACGACGCTGTCGCAGCCGTGGCTCGGGCGGCCCAGCCCTGGCCATTTGCGGTCGACCCGTTGCAGTTGGCGCGCCTCGCGATGCGCGCCTTGCCGGACGCAGACGCCTGGGTGGCCTTGCACAGCAACCCCGGCCTCGAGCACGTCTTCGTCGATCCGCAGACCGGGCAGTTGACTGGCATCATCGACTTCGGCGATGCGTATTTCAGCCACCCGGCGCTCGATCTGCGCCGATGGCCTCGGCCCATCGATCGGGCCGCAGTTCACGCTGGGTACTGCAGCGAGGCGGAGATGAGCGAGAGCTTCAATCAGACATGGCGCGTGGCCTGCGTGCTCACCGACATGCTCGCCATTGCGCAGGATCTGGAATGCCGCGCTGCAGGGCTCGTCGAGTTGGAAGAGCTTGTCGAGCAGTTGCACTGACGGCTTACGTGATGGCTGTCTTGGCGCCGGCCGATCACCCGCGAAAGAGTAGTACCCCCATCCTCTGGAGACACGGGGAGCCGCTACAACGCCGCGGTATTCGCTTTCAGCGTGCGATCCAGCTTGCGGTGAATGAGTGATACCAGTGTCAGGATGTCCAGGGCATCTTGTTCGGACATCGGCCAGTTTGTCTTGGGGGCATGGGCGAGTGGGTTGCGCACGGCGCCGAAGAGGCCTACCAGCAGATGGGCGAAGCCTTTTTGCTCGCTCTTCTCAGATTCGGTGGCGAGAGAACCGAGAACCAGGATCGGGTTTTGCGTCGAAAACGTCCGGTTCACCAACTCGGCTCCATCCATGGTCAGGCCCGACATGGAACGGATGCGCTCGGCGACGCCTTTGGTCGACTCGAAGACGGCATGGAAGTAGTTTTCATCCAGCAGTTCGGCGCGGCAGTAGTTGAGCACTTCGACATGGACGTTGCGGTTTTCCAGTGCTGCCTTCAGCCGACCGGCGCGGGCACGCGCTGCGTCCAGGGTCGTGGCCTTGTCAGCGTAACCCACGCGGCCATCGTCGCGCACGAAGAAGCCCGAGAAAGCAAGCACCACGTTCAGCTCATCGCGCCGCCATCGGAAAGCGCCCGGGTCGCGCGCGTAGTTGACGGGGTTCATGGCAAGGTTGATCAGCAAGATCAAGTGATTGCCGATTTGGTGCTGGTTTTGTGCTTCCGCGAGCGCGTTGAAAAGGCGCTTCCACTTGGTGATGCCAGGCGACACATCGGCGATTTTGATTTCCTGCAGCAGTCGCTCGATCTGCGCGCCCGTCAGACCTCGTTCGGTGTCTGCAAGCACCCGGCAAGCTGCCTCCATGTGCTGCGAACTAAAGGGATCGATGTGAGCCACGGAGTGAATTCACCAAGCGCCTGAAACCGCGCTGTTGTTCAATTTGATCCGAGTCACTTCCCCCAAGTCGTTTTGCATCCGCAACTCGGGAAGAATCGATTTCGGTGGTCTCCGGTACCAGTGCAGGCAGACGTTGACGAGATCTGCCCCGGCAGGCTTCTTCAGAAACGATTGCCGGAGGTTGACGGTCAGTTCGGGATTTGGCACCAGGTGGAAATCACCTTCTTGATCCAGATGCTCATGGCTGGGAGCCATGTCGGCCCACTTCTTCTGAAACATGCGCCGCGGTGCGATGAACGGGTGGCCGGCGGACGTACAGGCTTCCGGGAACATCGGCGCCATGAAATCGATCACATATTCATCGCACTGTATCCACGCGTGAAACGACGTGTCCGAGCTTTGAACCTGTCCTTCTGTCAATGTGGCGAAAGAGATGACATTCCGCTGTTGTTCGTTGACGAGGAAGAATGCAGCACCGGCGAGCTGCACGGCATCCTTCTTGTAGAACTCGCGCAGGATGGCAGCGCCCGCGATGCTGAAGAACATGCAAGCGTGGGCTGTATGCGCATCGACGCTGTCCAGGACTGACCTGATGACCGCATGAATGCGCAGATAGTCGAGCAGCGGGATAAGTGGTTTGGTCTTCATTGGATTTGTTTTTTGCGGGGAGCGCCGACGTGGCTAGGCTACGACCGTGGCCGGCAACGATACGGCTTTGACGCTTGGGCGCGCAACGGCTCTCGCAGAACGAGTGCGGGTGTGGCGCGGCTTGGATTCGGTCGTGTTCGTGGGATTCAAGGGAGCGGCTGAGCCGCATTCATGTTCGATGGGGACGCATTCCCTGCGCAGTTGGTCCAGACGGTTCGCCCATTCTTGAAGCATCGCGCGCCGCTCATCCTGGTAGGCATGGCGGTTGTAGGCCGCACGCACGGCATTCGCCGGCACGTGCGCGAGGCAGTGTTCGATCACGTCGATGTTGCCGCCGAGGCTGTTGAAGTGGGTGCTGAACGACGCGCGCATGCCGTGCGGCGTTCCTTCCCCGCTGAAGCCCAGTCGCTCCATCAAGGCGTTCAGGCTGCGATTGGCCATTGGCCGATGCGGGTCCACGCGGTTGGGGAACAGGTGTTCCCTGTTTGCGGGCACAAGCTCATGCAAACGAGTGAGCAGCGCAACTGCCTGTGTAGACAGCGGTATCCAGTGAGCGCGCTTGGCCTTCATTCGCTCGGCAGGAATTTCCCATTGCGCGCCTTTCAGATTCACTTCATCCCATCGGCCCTCGATGACTTCGGCTTTGCGGCAGGCGGTCAGAAGCACCAGCAGCATCGCGATGCGCGTTTCCTCGTTAATCCTGCCGCTGCCATCCAGCGTCCGCAGAAAGACGCCGATCTGCTTTTCGGACAGGGCAGGGTGGTTGGTCTGGGTGCGCTTCTTCATCACGCGCACGGGTGGAACCGGATTGTTCTCGATCAGTCCTGAATCGATGGCGTACTCGAAGATGCCCCACAAGTGATTGCGCAGGTTGCGTGCGACCTCCGGCGCGCGTTGCTCGACCACCTTCAACTGCGCGGTCAGTTCGAGCCGCGTGATGCTGCCGATCGCTCGATTCTTCAGTGTCGGCAGCAAGTCATTGTCGATCTCGCGGTTGCGCTGCTTCACCGTAGACGCTCGCAGGTCTGCCGACGTCGCTGTATTCCAGTCCGACACGATGGCAGAGAACGTTCCTTTGACTCGTTCCAACTGCTCTTGCGCTTGTGCGATCTCCTTGTCTTGCTGTGCCTGCAAGGGGGTGGTGCCTTGGGCTACCAACAGCCGTGCCTCTGCATGGAGCCCACGGGCATCCGCCAAGCTGACTTCCGGAAAGGCGCCCAGCCGCACCACCGAGCTGGCACAACTGCAGGAACGCATTGAGGGCCTCACGGCGCGGCTGGCAGAGCACGAAAGCCACGCACGCTCCCTGGAGCAGAAGCACGAGCATGCCAGGGAAGCACTTGAGCACTACCGCACCTCGGTCAAAGACCAGCGTGAGCAGGAGCAACGCCGGCACGAGCACCAGGTGCAGGAACTGCAGGTTGCCCTGCGCCAGGCCAACGAAGCACTGACCGCCAAGAACCACGACCTGGTGCAGCTCAACCGGGAAAACGGCCAGTGGCTGGAACGCCACACCCGGCTGGAAAGGGAGGTGGCGCAGCTGCGCAAGACCATCCAGACGCAACAGGGCGAGCTCGATGCTCTGCGCCTGACGGCGGCCGAATACCAGGCGCTGCAGGTGCGCTGGGGCCAAGACACTCAGGCCTTGGAAGATGCTCAACAAGAGCTCACGAACGCCCGGGCTGAGCTGGTCCAGGAGCGCGAGCGACGCGAGCACGCCGAGGCGAAGACCCTGCGCGCCACCGTCCGCCTGAGCACCTTGGAGCCGCTGCTGGCCCAG
>NZ_MOYM01000003.1:0-719928 GCF_001939825.1 Stenotrophomonas sp. TD3 | reverse complement strand
AATGGTGCCACAGCTCCCTGGGGAGGGCCGACCCTGGAAGGGCGGCCGAGGGTAGAATTCACCAATCCATCAATCGGTTAGCGAAAATCTGGCCGTGTTCGTAACGATTCCCTGCCAACCCTCATTCTGGGGCGGAGTGCCGAAGCGCTTGCGGCCTGGATCGATGGGGCGGGGATCCACGAGGGAGCGATCTTTCGGCGGATCTGGAAGGGGCGAGTTGGCCCTGCCCTGCTCCCGGGCTCAGTGGCCGCTATCGTGAAGCGCCGGGCGCGTTTGGCGGGATTGGAGGGGGACTTTGGGGCTCATAGCTTGCGCTCGGGCTTCGTGACCGAAGCAGGTAAGCAAGGTGTGCCGCTGCCAGCGGTGATGGCGATGACCGAGCACCGATCTGTGGCGAGCGTCATTGGATACTTCCAAGCCGGCGCTGCTGAGGACAATCCTGCGGCGCGACTATTGAAGTAGGTGCTGGTGATCAATGGTTTTCCTGCTGGGCTTTTCCGCACCCAGAGTATCAACCTCACGTGGTGCCCGCCCCCCCAGGTCCATCGCCCCCTCCGACCACGAATATCTCTGAACTGAGTCCCCGCTCCGCGAACGCGGTGCGCACCTTGGTACGCACATCGTTCCGACTCGCATCGGCGTTCGCTCCATCGAAATTACCGAGCAATTACCCAACGCACGACTAGTCGGGGAGGCTGTCCGCGTCACCGCATCGGCCGATCAATGCGACAGCGCCCGCTATGACTGCGTCGCGATGCCCTCTCTGTCCTCGTCGACCCAGCGCCGCACATCTTCGCTGTTCTGAACGACGACATGCTGTTGAGCAGGAACCTTCCCGACCTCGAGGTCTTGAAGATTTAGATGCCGCAGCGTGTAGAAGAGCATCGCTTTTCTACACTTCAACTCTATCTTGCCGTTCTGCATGTCGTAATCACGCATCACGCATTCGCGCTGCGAACTCGAAAGGCCAGGATGAGGTACAAGGAGGACTACGACCTGAGTGTTCCATCCTTCGTCAGTGGCTGCGTCAATCTTGGGCGCTAGTACCGGTCCCAGGACAGTCAGCCGGCCGATTGCGTAATCCCGAAACCGCGCTCTGGAATGACACCACGCCCTCACGTGCCAGCGCAGGCCATCGAAGCCCATAGCGTGCGGTGTCAGGACGAACTCTCTCGGGTCATCCTCTTCCATGGACTGGTAGCGCACCCGTAGCGCAACCTCATCACGGATAGCGCGCACGAAGATGGCGACCTCGACAGCGCCAATCTTTCGCACTGGCGTCGCCACCACGCCGGTGTCCGGCTGGAACCCGATGAAGCTTTCGTCTGGCTCGATGATCCCGCGCGCCAGGCGCTGCAACTCATTCAAGTAGCGTGTCGCTTCGCTTCGCGCGAATGCCGGCTCGAACCTGGGATCGGCCAGATACATCCGCAGCCGAGGGTCATAGAGCAAATTCTGGGGCGCTAGGTCTTGATAGAGCTTCAAATCCGCGCTGGCTTGTGGCAGCGAGATGTCGAAGAAGGACATCAGGTCGGCCCGGTTGATCCGCCCGTCGTATTGCAAGCGGACATCGATGAAGTGCAGTCGGCGGTTCTGCCCCCACCGATGCTTTGCCTTCTCGGCTGCTTGGTTCATATGGCGCCTCCCGAGGATTGACCGCATATTACCATCAGACAAGATAGTTGACTACCTATAGAAACTATGCGTATTCTTTCTATGCGGTCAATTCGGCCGCTAGGAGGCACACATGTCCAAGCGCATTCATGTGGTTCCCCATGGCCCGGGCTGGGCCACCCGCTCCGAGGGGGGCAGCCGGGTCGGCAGCACCCACGGCACCCAGACCGAGGCCGCCGAGGCCGCCCGCCAGCAGGCCATCCGCGAGCGCGGCGAGGTCGTGATCCATCGGCCGAACGGCCGAATCCGCGACTCCAACAGCTACGGCAGCGATCCCTTCCCCCCGAAGGGCTGACCCCCTCATCCTCCAAACCGAGACTACGACTATGAACCAGCAAGACCGGAGCGAACCGCCCGACCAAGCCGGCGACCGCCGCCATAGCGCGGTGATCGTGAACGACCAGCCCATCGAACTCGGCGACCACACCCCGACCGGCGAACAGATTCTGTCTGCAGCCCGGCTCCGCCCCGCGGCTGACTACGCCCTCCTGCGCTGGCCCGACAGCGGCCCGACCAACGAGGTGGCCCTCGATGACACCATAAAGCTGCCGCGCAGCGGCCCACTCCTCGCATTCTTCGCCATCAAGTCGGACAGGGTGTCCTACTTCACGCTGGACGAGGAGCGCTACGCCTGGGCTGGCCCGCTGGATGCGGACACCGTGCGCCGGATCGGTCGCGTCGATCCGGCGATGGAGCTCTGGCTTGAGCTCAGCGACCAGAAGGATCGCCTGGTCCAGCCGGGCGAGGTGATCGACCTCGACATGCCGGGCGTCGAGCGCCTCTACACCAAGCGCGCGGTCTGGCACCTGCGCGTGAATGACGAAGACACTGAGTGGCCGCAGTCGCGCGTCTTGGTGCGCGACGCACTGACTGCAGCCGGCTTCAACGTGTCGCGGCCCTGGACGATGAAGTTCAAGGTGCAGGGTCAGCCGGTGCGCGCGGTGAACCTCGATGACGAGCTCGACCTCAGCCAAGCCGGCGTAGAGCGCCTGCGCGTCGCGCCCAGCGAGGTGAACAACGGCGACGGGCAGGACGCCCGCCGGGAGTTCAGTCTGCTCGCTGCGGACGCCGAGTTCCTCGACAGGCGCGGCCTGCAATGGCAGGCCGTCAACAACGACGGGCAGTGGTTGATCGTGAGCGAATTCCCGCTGCCGCTGGGCTACAACGCCGCCGTCTGCACCTTGGCCGTCCTGATACCGCCGAGTTACCCGACGGCCGCGCTGGACATGTTCTTCTGCCACCCGCCACTCAGCATCAACGGCCGCATCCCGCCGCAGACCGAGCACCACCAGGCGATCGATGGCCGGAACTTCCAGCGTTGGTCGCGCCACCGCGGCGGCGCCAGCCAGTGGAGCCCGGGCGTCGACAACCTCGCCTCCCACTTCGCGCTGATCGACGAGGCGCTGGCGCGGGAGGTCGGCGCGTGAAGCGCAGCAGCACGCTTGTGATGGCGGGCGTCGACCACGACGTGCTTCGGGATCACCTGTTCCCCGGCGACGGCAAGGAAGCCGCCGCCATCTTGGTGTGCACGCGCGACACGGGCCAGCGCTTGAAGCTCCTGGTCCGCTCGGTGGTTCCGGTTCCCCATGATGCTTGCCGGCGCAAGCCCGATCGCCTCACTTGGCCGACGGACGTGCTCGATGAGTGGCTCGACCGGAACGAAGAGGAAGGACTCGCTCTGGTCCTGATCCACTCCCACCCCAGCGGCTATCCCGAGTTCTCGCCCCTGGATGACGCCTCCGACCAGGAGTTGATGCCCTACCTGTATCCCTACGCACGCACCGACGCGCTGTGGCACGGTACGGCGGTCATGCTTCCGGGCGGCGCGATCCGGGCACGCCTTTACGCCCGCGACATGACACCCCAGCCCATCGACCTCGTCGCCGTCCACGGCGAGGAGATCAATCTCTGCTGGCACGACGATCCGCCTGGCCCGTCGATCCTCCCGTTCAGTGCCCAGATGCGCGCCGAGCTCTCGCGGCTCTCGGTGGCCATCGTCGGGATCTCGGGCACCGGGAGCCTCGTGGCCGAGATGCTGCTCCGGATGGGGGTCGGCGAGCTGATCGTGATTGACGACGATCGGGTCGAGCCCAAGAACCTCAACCGCATCCTCAACTCCACCGCCGCCGACGCGATCAACCGGCGCTTGAAGGTGGATGTGTTCAAGGACGCGGCTGCGCTGAGCCATCCCGGTACGCGCGTGATCGCGGTGCCGGAGCGAATCGGCACCTGGCCCGCAATCCGGGCTGCGGCTGACGCGGATATTCTCTTCTCGTGCGTAGACAGCGTGGACGGACGCCACATTGCCGACCGTCTCGCCGCGTCCATGCTCCAGCCGCTCTTCGATGTTGGCGTGAACATTCCTGTGTTCCACCCGCGTGGGCGTATGAGGATCGCCAACATTTCTGGCCGTATCGACTTTATCCAGCCCGGCCGCTCGACCCTGCTCGACCGCCGCGTATACTCGCCCGAGCAGCTCGCTGCCGAGGATCTTCGCAGGCGAAACCCCGAAGCCTTCGCGCAGCAGGTGATGGAGGGCTACATGTCTGGCAGTCATGAAGAAGCACCAGCCGTGATCTCGGTGAACATGCGCGCCGCGAGTATGGTGGTGCAGGAGCTGGTCGCGCGCCTCACGCCATATAGGAAGGACAACGGGCCCTACGCGCGAACCGAGTTCGATCTGGTGATCGAAGAGACCTCCCACGCGCCCGAGACTGAGTTCCCGGCCCAGCGGGCCTCGCAGACAGCGCTCGGCCTCGGCGCCCCGCTGCTCGGCCTTCCGGCATTGGAGGATAAGCGGTGCGCATGATCTGGTGGGTCAAGGACTTCTTCCGCCAGCTGCTCGGTCGCCGGCGCATCGACATCCGCGTGCTGGATACGATTGGATATGACGCGCCTTCCAGCGTTCCGCCGAAGCGGCTTCTTCGCATGATGGATGAGGGCGAGGCATGGGCCGCGGTGATGACTTGCCCATGCGGCTGCGGTGCGGTGATCGAGCTCCTGCTGTCTCCGACAGCGAGGCCTCGATGGACCCTCACTGCGCGCGGCGACTTGCCGACTCTTCATCCCTCAGTGTGGCGCAGCACCGGTTGCCGCTCGCACTTCTGGGTGCGCGATGGCCAGATCCATTGGGTGCGCTGATGCGCCGCTTCCAAGCCTCTCTAATCACGCCGCTCAGCTCGTGCTCTTTGGTGCCCCCACTCTCGTCCTCATCGGCCGCGTTTGTGATCGTGATGCCGCTGAGCGCGGCGCATAGTATCTGCAGCGCACGAGCGGAGCGCGCATTGAAGAGTGAGCGCCCCTCGGCCAACAGGCACAGCTGGTCGGATTCAAGGCAGAGTCGGGCGCGCTCTTGCAACTCGTCCGATGCACGGAACGATTCTGCGCGGTCAAGGACGAGTCTTTACTCAGTGTCGTGACGATCGACGAGATCGCCTGGCGGATCGACTCCGCTGATGACTCTGCCGCCGAGTTGCGCCGCTCGGAGTAGCCAGAGACGCCGCTGCCTTTTCCCTCCAGTCGCCCTGCGCGGATTTGCCCGAAACTAGGCCAACGCGAACCCCGCCTCGCTCGCTTATGTGCCGCGGCCAGCACGGGCCTATTGGACCCAGGCCTCGCGCGTCCCGCGGCGAAGGAGAGTAGCTGCGTTGAGCGGTGGACTGTGCTCAAGAAGGTCTGAGCCGGACAGCTCTGAACTTGGCTTTGCGAGGCCTCGGCGTTCTGGTTGCGCCTCCATCTTCTCAGCAGACAAGGCGCAAATTGCGCTCGGCCACTAGCCGCGCGGCTGCTTACCCCCGATAAAGCCTCCTGATCACCTGCCCGCGGGCTTCCGTTTCCGGCCGCAAACAGACATCAGTACTGCAAAGTGCAAGAGCGGCTTACTCCCTTACGCTCTCGATGAGCATATGGCGGATGGTCCGATTCTCCAGCTTAGAAACGATGGGACTATTGTCATCTACGTTGTCGTGAACGTGCATCCCGTCATTGTAGATGATGCCCAGGAGATAGATAGTGTCGTCAACGTCGACACCATTTGCAGCCGCAAAATCCAGCTTGTTCCTTGTCATCCGCTTGCCGAGGAAATCAGACTTCTGAACCGGGCCTTGGATTGCGTCATGGACAATCTTCTCAATCCTGACACGGACAAAGCAGCAGACCGCAAATGGATCATAGTTATCCGATTCGTTGACGTACTTATTCCACTCCGTTTCTGTGTAAGAATGGAATGCGATCGAATCTCCCCAGGACTCCTTCAAGCCAAGAGCTTGGAACTGCGTCGTTACGTCAACCGGTGACGGATCATAGTGCAGATAGTGGCGACCAACGTCTTCTTTAATGGATGGATCTTCCCGCTTTGCGATGAGAGCGCGAAAGTCCTTGTTGATGGCTGGCTTGGACTTCTTCAGAAAGTATACCTTCTGACTAGCGAATGTGAAGTTCCTAAAGTAGTAAGGATTCAGATGCGTTAGAATCAGGGGGTACATGTTCCTTTGTTTTTCACGGACCTTCTTGATGAGCCTGGTGATGTAGTACTGGACCGCCACGAGATTGGCGTCATCTAGGTAATCAAACACCTCGTCAATGACGAGAATGATGTCGCGCGACGAGATTGATCGCTCAATCTTCCTCAACTCGGCCGCAAAGCATAGAGAGTCGCGCTGGCCATTAGAGATATGCAAGGCTGGCGGGAACGAGACAACGAGACTCCCCTTGCGCTCAGTAGGCTTGACCCTTTTCCATGTAGAACCGAACGCTTTGATGATGTCCTCGAAGCTCTCCTTTTCGTTGACGTATGAAAGATACTTACACGCTTCCTTGAACGCTTTCTTGTTGCCTAGATAGGTCAGCACCACCTGCAGGCCCGATAGCAGAGCATCGATACGGGCTTGAGTGGGACCGGCAGCCATCGCCAAGAGATCAGCCAGCGCCTTGACGGCGTCTATCGCTTCAAGGCGTGGCGCGAGGGCACCGCCAGCCCACGCACGTATTTCGTCGGCGGTTCCGGCTTGGACCTGAAGCAACGCGGTCATCTCTTCTATGTCGTTTTGAATGCGGACACCCGACACTTTGTCCATCACGCCATACAGATCAATCAAACCGTCGGCTAGCGTCGGGCTCCCGAGTGTCTTGCCGAGGTTCTGAAAAACCTTGCCGGATAGCCCAAAACGCGTGCGCATCTCCATCACGTCATAGGCATGTTGTGCCTTGGGGGGAATGGTCTGAACCAGCACCAGGTCACTGATCTCCAGCGATGCTGTTGCGGTCGTGAACTTGCCCATATTGTGCTTAGTGGCCTTTGCCCGAAGCCTGCTGGCGACCACATGGATATCAAAGAATGCCGCAATTGCGTTGCAGTTTCTGTCTGCAACGAGAGTGGAAGTCCCGTCATCCCGCCTGATGGTGAGGGTTAGTTTTGGCGCGAGCGATTCGTCTCCCAAGTGGAACTGATCCTTTGGGAGCTCTATTCGGTTGGTTTTGAGCGCGGCAAATGCCGCTGCAAGCGAACTTTTTCCGAACCCATTTGGAGCGACAAGGAGCGACGGCTTGTTAGGAATAATGTCGAGTTGAAACGTGCAACTCTTGATACCCCTAACGTTCTCAATTTCTATAGATTTGAGCATCGCTTCCTCCTGCGAATGACGTAAGCGCCCGGCCAAACTATCGCACGTCAGACTTCCATTGCACCAAGCAAATAGTGAGGGGGCGCCGCCACAACTGCCTCAAGGGCGCGATCGACGCCAGCCCCAAAGCGCCGACTGCCCTGAGATCCCAGAGCAGTCTGCCAGCTATGGGTCGGCTGCGGCAGCCCTACCCCCGATAAATCTTCCTAATCCACGGATGATCTTGAGCGTACCGCGGTCCCGAGACGGAAGATAAGGTGGGATCGAATCATAACGCTAGCCGGATTGGCTCCAAGGACCCAGACCCCTCCTGGACCCTTGAACAAGGACTGCTCTTTCTACAGAAACCCAGCCGCTGCTGCCGCCGCCGCCCCGGCTGCTCGCTGAGGTAGTCAGCAGGCGCGCATGGCGCAGCAGTTCTGTCTGGGCCACGGCTGGCTTGGGGGCGCTAGATGGCCACCGATCGGTTGGACCACGCAAGAGCACTGGCTGTCACTCGCGGCATATCCCTGACCCTGGCTGGAGGCGCAAACCAAAGCCAGTTGCGCGCCGTCATTTCTTGAGATAGTGTCCGCCGCATTGCAAGGGGACGTAACTGTCATTCTCAAGCGCAGCTATCGCAGCGCCGGCAGTTCGTGCGTAAAGCGCAGTGAATGATGCTCTCTTGGCAGCGTTTGTCCATGCGATGCCTCATTGCTATCCGATAAGTCCTGAAGTTGTCTCGTTGCAGACGTAGTAGTCACCGGATCATGTCTGGCCGCTCGGCCAGCGCTACATGGAGACGTACGTGTCATTGCATTCGAAAGTCATCAGCACTGTCCTCAATCTACTTTTGCTGACACTCGCTGCCGCTGCTCAAGCACAGACTGGCGCGCCACTGACCTCTTCGCAGGCGGGCGTCTTCTACGAAGACAAGCTCAAGGGTCTGAGCGAACTCACGGCGTTAGGTAATGACCTGTTCGGTGACAAGGTCAGCCTCTATACGGGCGGCATCCAGTTCACCCAGGTTGACGTTGATCTACCTGGAAACAACGCGTTGCCAATGAAGTTCTCGCGCACATTGAGAATGGGCGGGCGCCGGGACACCCTCAAATCGATGAGGGACTGGGATTTTGACCTCCCTTACATCTCGGGCATGTTTGGGAAGAGTGGCTGGGTGTCCATGGTGCCTGGCGAGCCACTGCGTCGTTGTTCGATCCCACTGAATTCACCACAGCAGGCCAGCGCTCCATCCGAGTATGTGAGTAGCGGGCAAGGAGACGTAGGCTTCTCCTTCGACCCTCACTTCTTCTGGGGCGGGCTCTCCCTGAGTCTTCCCGGGAGCGATAGCAAGCCCATGATCATCATGGCTGCGGGTGCCAAGCAACCAACCGACGGTCGTGCCTATCACTGGACTACCGCGGATCGCTGGGTATTTTCCTGTCTCCCAAGCACCAGTAACGGCGAGAGCGGGGAGGCCTTCATGGCGCATGCTCCCAATGGGGACAGGTACTGGTTTGACCGCATTGTAGCTATCCCCCGCGGGACCATGACCGCGAACTACGGCAATGGCTTCTTCAATTATACGAGCACGATGGGGCTACGTGAGTTCCGCGCGTTGCCGACCCGTATCGAAGACAGGAACGGGAATTTCATTACATTCACCTACTCCCCAAATCAGGTCGTCATGAGCGCGAGCGACGGCCGCTCCATTACGGTGAACTCAGGCGCTGACGGGGTAGAGAGTGTCGTCGCCAACGGTCGCACTTGGAACTATGAGTACGCCGGCAGCACTGTCGATCGCAAGCTCACCCGTGTGGTTCTTCCGGATGGCTCAAGTTGGTCATTTGATGCCGGAGCTGCGTTCGATAGCCCCATTGGCGGCTGGAGGAACTGTGCTGACTTTGTGTCCTTCACACCAGGCCCAAGCTCATCCGCAACGGTGGTCATGACTCATCCTTCAGGAGCCAGGGGCACATTTGAGATGAGCTATCGACTTCATGGCAGAACCAATGCACCGAACACCTGCCGGCCCTTCACGCAGATATTCTATCCGGTGGAGTCCCACCTCCTGACCGTGCTGGCACTGAATCGCAAGGTCATCTCAGGGCCCGGGCTCGCGAGCATGACATGGAACTACCAGTACACGCCGCTTGCTGCGAGTCTGGACACTGGACAGCATATCTACTGTTCAACTACGCCGTGCCCTGAGACCCGCGCACTCACCGTTACCCGCGAGGACGGCAGCTGGGATCGTTTCACCTTCAGTCAAAAGTATGGCGATCTCGAAGGCCAGCTGCTGAGCGAGGAACGCGGCAATACGCAGGGCGTGCTGCGGCGGATCGACATCCAGTACCGGCGTAGCTCGGACGGCAGCTACGCCCGGATTGGCAGCAATCCCTGTTGGTCATGCTCGAAGGAAGAAGAGCTACCCAAGCCGCTGGAGACACGCACCATCACGCAGGATGGAAATACATTTCTCTATCGCGTGGACCAGTTTGACGCTTATGCGAGACCGCTGAAGGTCACGCGATCCAGCTCGCCGTGAAGGTGGGTACGACAGGCAGTCGAATGGCAGTGCTCCTGCGCTGCGCCGCACAATCTAGGGAAGCGTATGGCACGTAAATCGCCTCGTAGTAGCACATATCCGAACAAGACGCTGCTCGCAGCTGCTCTGATCGCAACGGCCTGCCTTCCAGAAGCCCGTGCCGCCACCACCTTGGAAACCCTGAGCTACCATGACAACGAAAGCTCATGGATTCTGGGTCAAGTTGCTACTCGTGCGATCAATGGCGTCCTAGCCGATCAGACGATGTTCGATCCTGTCACCTCTCGACCCACGCAGTTCTTGGCGTTCGGGAAGTTGACCCAATCGCTTGGCTACAACGCCGACGGCACCATTGCATATGTACGCGATGGAAATGGCAACACTATCGCGCTGAGTTCTTGGAAGCGCGGTGTTCCGCAGCTGATCAGCTTCCCTGACGGCACAACGCAAAGCGCTATCGTGGATGATCACGGCTGGATCAGCCAAGTCACCGATCAGAACGGGTTCTCGACCGGATATCGCTATGACGCGATGGGACGGGTGGCGGGCATTGATTATCCGAGCGGAGATAGCACCGCTTGGAGCCCGATGAACCAGGGCTTTGTTCAGGTCATGGGCGACGAGTACGGTCTTGCGGCCGGCCATTGGCGAAAAACCACCATTACTGGAAACCGAGTTTCCATCGCGTACTACGACGCACTGTGGCGTCCGTTGATTGTCTCGGAGTACGATGCCGCCGACCCAGGCACCATCAGATTCACCGGCAAGGAGTACGACAACGAAGGCAGGACGGTGTTCTCCTCCTATCCTGCGGCAACAGCTAATAGTGACCGTGGCACTTGGACCGTCTATGACGCACTGGGTCGCACCACCTCTGTTACCCAGAACTCCGAGTTGGGTGACCTTACCACCTCGCTCAGTTATCTCCGAGATGCGTCAGGCGTGTTCACCCTTGCCCGCAATCCCAGGGGTGCCGAGACCCGGACGTGGTATCGCATGCTGGATCAGCCCTCCTTCGACAGTCCTACGCGGATCCTTCAACCGGAAGGCGGGCTGACAGTCATTGATCGCGACGCCTTCGGAAAGCCGCTGAGCATTCGCCGCAGCAGCGCAGATGGCAGCCTCGAGGTCACGCGAGCCTATTCCTACAACGCGGCCCAAGAGCTGTGCCGGACAGTAGAGCCTGAGACAGGCGCTACGCTCGCCGGCTACGACGGCGCTGGGAACATCGCCTGGTCTGCATCCGGCCTCGCGAGTAGTACCGGCTGCGAGCCAGACGGCAACTCGGCGGCGGTAGCTCCGCGACGCGTTTCCAGATCGTACGATGCCCGAAATCGCCTACTCGCCTTGTCGTTTCCGGACGGCAATGGTGACCAGATATGGAGCTACACCGGCGACGGCAAGGTCGCCCAGGTCACCACGCGCAATGATGCTGGTAGTAGCCAGGTGGTGAATACCTATAGCTACAACAAACGTCGCCTCGTTACCGGAGAATCGATCGAACAGACGGGAATGCCTGCACAGTCGGCTGGGTACGTCTACGACCCGCAGGCTTCCTTGGCCAGTGTTCAGTATCCAAGCGGGCTAAGCGTTGATTACGCCCCGAATGCGCTGGGTCAGCCAACGCGCGCGGGCACCTTCGTGTCCAGCGTCTCGTACTTCCCTAATGGTGGCATGAGCCGGTTCGTGTACGGCAACGGGATAGTACACACAATGCAACAGAACGGAAGACAGCTTCCAGCCAGTGTTTCCGATGCGGGGGTTCTCAACAACACCTATAGCTACGATGCCGCAGGCAACGTAGCGCAGATCGCCGATGGCTTGAACTCAGCGCGCACTCGCTCGATGACGTATGACTCGCAGGATCGCCTGCTGTCCACCCATTCAACCGCCTTTGGTGGCAATGGGCAGCTAACCTACAGCTACGACGCCTTGGACAACATCCGTGCGGTCAGGCTTGATGGCCTCAAGGATCTTTCCTACTGGTATGACGCCAACAATCGCCTGACCAACATCATCGACAGTAGCGGCTCGACGGTAGCGGGGCTCGCTTTCGACGTGCAGGGAAACCTTTCTGTCAAGAACGGTCAAGGATTTCAGTTCGACTACGGCAACCGACTTCGCACAGCGGTCGGCAAGGAAAGCTATCGATACGACGGTAGCGGACGAAGAGTCCTGTCCTCGGCCGACTCTGGCACCATCGCATCTTTCTACGGAAATGACGGGGTGCTTCGTCGACAAGACAATGATCGTACCGCGAGCAGCGTGGAGTACGTATACCTGAATGGAAGTCTGGTCGCAAAGGCCACCACATCGACGGCACCCGCCAGCCCGGTGATCAGCGCGCCCATCCAGAGTTCCAGCGGAAATTACACAGTCTTCTGGTCAGAGGTGGCCCAAGCCAGCCGGTACGATCTGCAAGAGCAAGCAGGCGCTGGCGCGTGGTCCAATATGTATTCCGGGCCTGACCGGACAAGAGAAGTGACCGACAGGGCTGGCGGGTCTTACGGCTACCGTGTGCGGGCCTGTCGTGCTACTGCTTGCGGTGGCTGGAGTGCCACTGCTATCACGTCGGTCCAGTCGCTACCTTCAGCTGGGCCCTCCGTAAACGCGCCTGGGCTCTCAATAGACGGCAACTACAGCGTCTCGTGGCCAGCAGTAGACGGCGCCCAAACTTATAGATTGGAGGAGTCCGCCGCAGGAAGTGGATGGGTCGAGATCCAGAACGACGCCATCCTCTCTCGCTCCTTTGTCGGCAAGCCCGATGGCACATTCGCCTACCGCGCACGCGCCTGCAATGCCGCCGGCTGCGGTGATTATGGTTCGACGGCGTCGGTGCAGGTCCTGCGCGTGCCAGGATCACCCGCTGGATTGAGTGCTCCCGCACTGTCTGCGAACGGTATCTACACCGTCTCTTGGTCTCCAGTCTCCGGCTCGAGCACCTATCGTTTGGAAGAAAGCAGCGGTGGCTCCGCCTGGATCGTGGCGGCAACAGGCGCGGCGACGGCGAGGGAATTCTCACAGAAGCCAGATGGAAGCTACGGCTACCGTGTGTCCGCCTGCAACAGCAGCGGATGCGGGCCAAGCACCGGCCCCGCGACTGTGCGGGTGGTTCGTGCTCCGACAGGCACTTCAAGCCTTTCCGGCCCGGCCCTATCAAATGATGGAAATGTCGCTCTGAGCTGGTCGCCGGTTCCCCTTGCGACGACATACAGGCTCTTCGAAAGCGTATCCGGCGGCGGGTGGAATGCCATCCTCAATAGCGGCAGCACCAGCGCGACATTGACTGGGCGCGCAAATGGAAACCTCAGCTACAGTGTTGCCGCTTGCAACGATGGGGGCTGCGGGCCGCAGGGCCCGGCGTTGAACGTGGTAGTGATGCGGCCACCGTCGGAGCCGGCGCTATCCGGGCCGGGCAGCTCCGGCACTGGCAGTTACACGATCAGTTGGAACGCGGTTGATCGAGCCAGTAGCTATGTAGTTGAAGAGAGCGCGAATGGTGGAGGGTGGACGGCAGTCTATAGCGGCGCGAGTACTTCTGCGGTCATCTCCGGTCGCGGCGATGGCACCTATGCATATCGGGTCGCCGCATGCAATCAGGGGGGATGCAGCGGCTACAGTGGATCAGTTGTGGTGGCAGTGAATGTTCCGCCCGTAACACCAACCGGACTGACCGCGCGCTTCGTAGTCACCAATGCATTCCCACCGTGGCAGGTGCGCTACTTCGTCAGCTGGAACGCAGTGGCCGGTGCTGCCTGGTACGAAGTCACGGGAAGGGGAACCTATTCGGGACCTGCCACATCGGTGCAGATCGACTACACGGGCGTTCCTGCAGGCGCCACGTTCCAGGTGAGAGCATGCAAGCCCATAGGGTGCTCGGCCTGGGCACCCGCCGTTTCCGCAACTGGAGGGTAGTGCGAATGAACCGAGCCGGCATAGCTACCCGCCACATAACCTCGCTGATGCTGATCTTCGGGGCGCTCAGTCCTGATGTGTATGCACAGGCGACAGTCATATACGTGCATACCGATGCCTTGGGCACCCCAGTGGCAGAGTCGGACGCATCTGGAAATTTGATAGCTGATTCATTCTATGATCCATACGGGTCCATGCTCGTCGCAGGCAGCGATGATCAGCCGGGCTTCACCGGTCATGTGTCCGATGCGCAAACAGGACTCAACTACATGCAGCAGCGCTACTATGATCCTACGATCGGGCGCTTTCTATCGGTCGACCCAGTGGCTGCTCGACCACGCGGGGACAATTTCAATCGTTATTGGTATGCCAACAGCAATCCCTACACCAACCGAGATCCCGACGGTCGCGAGTGTAGCGGCAAGGGTTGCTGGGTCACCGTTGAGGAAAGAGCGGCCGCCGTATCGGGCGATTGGAAGGCGTATTACCAGTTGGCGGGATCGGGTGGCGATAGATATGCGGTACGCGCGGGCGAAGTAGCCAGCAACAGTGGCGCCACCCCTCTGAATGGTCGGCTTTCAGAGATTACCAATAAAATTCTCGGAGATTCCATTGCGAGAAACATGGGCGCCGACCCCAGGGCCATGACAAGCACGCAGGCAATTGCGGTCGCGTTCAAGATGGAAGCGATAAGGATTGATCTTGCGAAAGCGCATGTGCAGGCGCTGGATCAGGCTGGCGCAACCGAGAAGAACCCGGTGATGTTAGACAGGAGTGTCATCGGGGAGTTCCATGAGCGAGTCTTTGAGCGAAATGGAGCTGATCCCAAGGCATTTGGTGGATACAAGACGGATGCTCTGGAGACCGTAATCAATGTTCTTGGATCAACGACGCGAGACGTATATGACTATTGCCCTCAACCGAGTTGCAGTAACTAGGCTTTTTGTATGTGCCGTGGCAGCTCTAGGGTCCGGGTGTGTGGATTCGTCCACTTCATATCATATCAATGGTGCGAAGACCGACTTCTGCATTCCTAGCGATCTGGACGCAACGCCTTCCCGGCGGGGTCATCAGGATCCTGTGGCGGGTGGCTTCACGCTCCATGGCTGTTACTCAACCCATAGCGAGGCTTGTATCGGCCCCGATAATTTGATCGCGGTAGCGGTGGTAGCCAAATCGTACTTTCCTGGCAGAAGGTTTGACGACCTCCCCCAAGGATCCCATCTGCGTACGAGCGCTATTGAAGGCTGGCAAAAAGCGAAGATGCTGGAGAAGGGACTGCTTGCCGTTCCCGACGGTGGCGACAAGAGCCACTTTTTCGTATGGCGCCCGAGTGCTCGTGCCACCACACAACCGTTGGATGACGATGAGCTAATGGCATCCTGTGACACGTTGGGCAATGTTTCCTGCAGTCGTGTACTTCATGGGGACGACTTTGCTGTGACCTATTCCTTTGTCACAGAGAAGGAAGTTCCGAACGACTTCAGTTCATTAGACAAGCAAGTTCTGAATGAGGTCGAGCGGATGAGATGTAGCAGATAGAGCTCTGGCTCGATCAAGTCGCCACTATTGAGCCCTGACCTTGGCAGTATTTCATGCGATTGTCACTGCGCGCCGAGATGTTGCAGCGTCTTTCGTGTCGTTCGTATCGATCCACATCCGGGCGCGGCGAATAGCGAGGGAGGCTGAGAGGGAATTGATAGGGGCAGGAGCGCAACCTTCCAGAAGTGGCCACCTGCCCTACCCCTGATAAACATCCCTTATCGCGACTGAACCGATTTGGCGGGCAAAATGGGCTTTCGCGCGAGCTCCAGCCTGCTCACGTCACCCACAGGCACAAGAACTGCCGCCCTCTGCGCCGGGCTCCAAAGCACATAGCTATCACCCAAACGCCCCACTAGGCCCAGGCTGCCTTGCACCTTCTCATCAATCGTCACATTGACGGTGTACTCGCTACTGCCAGAAGTAATCGCCTTGGCGCGTTCGAAGCCAAGCCAGTTTGACGAGATCGGGACATAGACAATCATCGCGAGCGCATAGACCAGCCACGGCGAGTCCTTCACGGCGGTCGGCAACACTGGGGACAGGCGTACTGCCATTGCACATATGCCCGTCAGCACCACACCTATCAAAACGGGCCAGGCATTGGACCACCAAAGCAAGGCACCCATTCCAACAAGACAAAGAGCCAGGGTCAGCCACATCAGCAGATTGGCTTGGGACGGCCTCGCTGTCACCTTCCCTTCGACCCACCCTCCAAACAGCAGCGCAATCAGTATGAAGAACAACACCATGCCGATCCCCGCAAGCCCCGCCAGCGCAAGCTCGCTCACCGCGACAAACTGAAAGGGATCCAGGCCGAAATGGCCCCAGTACGCCTTCAGATAGAAGGCCCCTTGAATCAATCCAAAGGTGACGAGCGCCGAACCCCATCCAGCAACATCGGCCATCGTCAGTGTCTTTTTCGTACGCTCCATGTATCCCCCTTCCATCGATGCAGCCCCGCCACATAGTGGCATGCAGCGCTCCGACCTGCAGAATCCACCCTGTTAACGTGACGCGTCACGCCCGATCGCCCCGCCCCATTGGCGCCCCACCCCTCCCCCACTATAGTGCCAACCCTCACAAGGACGAGGCGGCGCACATGCCCTATATCGGAATCGGACTCCACGTACTGGCAGCCATCTACTTCGCGGTGCACGCCATCCGCTCGGGCCAGAGCCTCTATTGGCTCATCCTCCTCTTCTCGTTCCCGCTGCTCGGCAGCGTCGTCTACTTCCTGGCGATCTACTTCCCGGAAGTCCGCCATTCGCGCGGCGCCCGGCAGGTCGTCCGTTCCGCCAAGCAGCTCATGGACCCGGGCCAGGACCTGCGCAACGCCCGTGCCGAACTGGCGCGTACGCCCACCGTGCAGAACCGGGTTCGCCTGGGCATGACGCTGCTGGATGCCGGCCAGGCAGAGGAAGCCAGGACCCTGCTCGAGCAGGCGGCCAGCTCGCCGCTGGGCGACGATCCCTACATCCTGACCGGCCTTGCCCGTGCCCGCCTCGATTCCGGGCAGCCCGCGCTTGCGGTGGAGACGCTGGACGGCCTGTTCGCCCGCCATCCGGATGTGCGCCGCAAGCCGGAACAGACGCTGCTTTACGCGCAGGCACTGGCTGCCGCCCAAGCACCCGGAGCCCGCGCCGCATTCGAGCGCGCTGTCGAATGCGGAAACGATGCGGCCGCCCGTTGCCTGTACGCCGAATGGCTGATGGCACAGCCGCAGCCCGACGATCGTGAGCAAGCCCGCAGCCTGTTCACCAGCATCATCGACGATGCGCAGCACTGGTCGCGCCACGCGCGCAGCCACAATGCCGCATGGTTGGAGCGAACCAAGGTTGCGTTGAAGGGCTACTGACGCCTGGCGGCCTTTGGCGATCCTGTCGTATCCGCCTCGCTCATGGCCTCGCCGGGCGGATGCCGACAGCGCGCAGGACTGCACCACCGACATCGCCGATAGCCTTACAGGGCATGGTTCCCGCCTCATTGCGCCGCATGCAACGATTCTGAAAATGTTGAAAGTGGTGACGGCATCGGCCTTACTGCATTGGCATCGCGCACAGCCAGGCGTATTCCTGTTCATGCCACCGAAAACGGGTGGCCGAGGCCTCGAAATCCTCGGTTGTGCAAGAGAAGTATGCGCTTGCCAGCCGGCATCACGCTCTGTGGTGCCGGCTGGCAATCCGTCGGCCGGCTATGGCGGGCGGTGCGTGGGGGCCTTGTGCCCGCCGGGAAGATTGCACACCGGATTTCGAGCCCCGCACCGTCCGCCACCTTTATCGGTGGCGGCTTCTGCATGCACGCAAGGAGCCCAGCCATGACCCAGCCCCACTCCCCTGCCCCGCACCCGATCCACGACGCGCCCGCCAACGGCCCCGCACTGGACCCCAACACGCTCATCGCCCTGCTGCACAGCATCGGCGCCGGCGCCGCCTCCGATGGCCAGCCCTGGCCAGAGCGCCATCAGATGCCAGGCCGACGCATCGCCCTGGCGGATACCGATTGCTCGCTGGCCGGCCTTCGCGTGGTGTTGGAGATCCTGCTGGCCGCGCAGCGCGCCCGCGAGAACGGCGAACTGGAGCAATACGTCGGCCCGCGGGTGATGGAGGGGCTGATCATGGCCGGATTGGGGCTGACTGCACATGCCAGTACGCGGATGCGACCGGACGGCTGAGTGGCGCGTTACCGCTGGACGGCCACGGCACTGTGCCTTGTGGCGGTAGTTGCGGCCCAGACGCATTGGCTGGCACCGCCCGTGCCCTCGACTATCGGGTTCCGCAACATTCCCGACGATCGCTTCCAGCAGCTGCGCCGCCAAGCGATGCAGTTCGTGGAGGCCCGGCCACGGCGGGGCTTCCAGCTCGTCGAGCGGCATCAGAACGCCGGATTCCAGATTCACTGTAGAGGCGTTCCAGTGCTGTGGCTGGAGAGGCGCGCGCAGTTCTTGTTGTTGCAGGCAACACTGGACGCCGAGGAGCGGGCCCGCGACGTTCTGCAGCTGCGTGCAATCTTTCAATGGCAGCTGCAGCCGCTGGGTCATCTGGAGCAGGTACTGGCAGGTGTGCCGGAGCCTGTGTTGAAGGATCGGGTGCTGCGGGTTCTTGCTGGCGAGGTGCCTGATGGGGTGCGGTGTGGCACGTAAAGGCCTATGAGGCGTTCGCTTGCCGGAGGCGAAGCAGGCCGGCAGACCCGATTTTCCACATGACAAATGCCATGCAAAGAGAGAAAGCCACAAACGCTAAGCCCGCAAACCCATAGTCTCGGCCACCATCAGCAAGATCAATCAGCACGAAAGCAAGGATTACTGAATTCACGGCAGCTCCAAGGCAGGCAACCAGCCTGAGTGCCCAGAAGAACATGATGTAGTAAGCCCGAAGAAATCGATTGTATCTGCTCATTTCGTAGATGGTTTCTCTCTTCCTATCGTTTGCTGGCACATCGCTGAGCCGCCATGCGAGTCGCTTGCTCAAGCTCGGAGTCCGCGCCCTTCACCCTCTTCAGCGCGGCACTCTTGAGCCATGCGTATGCCTCACTGGATGACTCACAGTCCTGTTTGTCCCTCAACATGAAGAACACGTTGTACTGTGCAATCGGGTGCCCCAGCGCTGCGGCATAGACAAGCCACATATGGGAGCTGCCGACCGTGCCTTTGCCCTCAAAGTGGCGTGAAATCCGAAACGCCGCGTCAGCATCGCCTGCATCTGCGCGCCCAATCAACGTGCGTAGCTGCTCGTCATCAAGCTCCGCGCCACTATCCGTTGCGATCGAGCCGTCAAGCTCAACTTTCGGCCTGTCCGGTTGAGGCGGCACCTGCGCATTAACCAACCCTGCGCCTGCCAGGCACAGGAGAAGACCGGTTCTCTTAAATAGGGTCATTTGACGCCGCCCTCGTTCATGAAGTTCACCCGCCCCCAGGATGGCTGTTGACCCTTTCCCTTCGGGTGTTCTGTCGAGCATGGCCCAACTCTACAAAGTCGCTGGCTTCGAGGGCTCGAGTTCGTGGATGGAGCCCTCCAACAAGGCAACGTAGGTATCCAGCCTGGTGCGAAGGCCGATCAGCATCCAGCCCAGCAGGTACAGCAGCACCATGGCAAAGATCAGTAGTGCGCCCAGTAGCCCAACATCGAAAGCACCCGCCCAGTCGCCCCATTTCCATCCACGGAACTGCAGGTAGAGGGCAATCAACAGTGGAAATGGTCCAAGCCGCTGCAGGCCGCCATACATCATGCCCATGCGCTCAATCATGTTTGTGCGCAGGTGACTGACGTACTTGAGGGGCCGCTCGCGCTGGACGCGCGGGAATCCGCGAACCTCGGTCACCACCGCTTGCCAGTGAGCGAAGTCGCCATCCATCTCCCGCGCGTGCGAGAGCCGTGGCTGGCTGAACTGGCGAATGCCCCTGCGGGCGGCCAGGGTGCCCCCGACAATGAAACCTCCGATTTCGATTGCCAGGCAGGCAATAACCACCTGGAGTACTACGCCAACAGGCAGCCATCGATCCGGAAGCTGGCCCGTGAGAATGCCGATGATCGCCGCAGCCATGCCGATGCGAAACGCCCACGTCTCCACTCTGCCCGCCTTCGGGTAGATGCTGTGCTCAACCAGTCCCTGTACCCGCTGGTAAAGCCAGTGGAATGTCAGCTCCTGCGAATCGGTCTTCGCTGGCGGATCGAATCCGCCCCCTGCCTGCATGTCCATTGCGCCCCCTGCCCCGCCGGCGCGGATGCCGACCGTCTCATCGTACCCGAGGTTGGCGGGGGCGGCATGCGCCCCATCGCGCTCCATGTAGAACTCCTCCGGTCCCAGAATCGTCCCCAAGAGAACGCCGGCAATGCCGGCATACAGGCTGCGCAGCGATCATCTCCATCGACGTGTTGGAGAAACCAAACGACAGATTTCCCCTGCATAGCTGACGCCGGCTCGGTCAAGGCGTGCCAGTGCGGCATCCTCTTCTGCGCGCGCCCTTGGGGCCTACTTCGCCGCCCGCTGGCGCCCGGTCGTGCCACTGAGCCAGGTTTGCTTGAGAAAATCCCGCACGGCCTGGAAGCGCGGGGTGTCATACAGCGACCGGTGCGTCCACAGCCACACTTCCTTGCTCAGTGCCGGCGCATCGCGCACGCGGATCAACCCGCCTACATGCTGGGCAACCGCGCACTCTATGACGCCCAGCCCGGCTCCTGAGGTGACCCCATCGAGCACTCCAACAGAATAGTTGCAGCGAAGCCAAGGGCGGTTTGCACCGGGCAACGAACGCATCCAGCGCTCCACCTCAAATTCCACGCGCGGCTCATCCAGACCCACGAATTCCAGCTCATGCCATGCCTGGCTGGCAATCTCTGCCTGCCGCCGCGCAGCGTAGGCCTGATTGGCATACAGCGCATAGTCCATCTGCCCCACGCGGTCACCGCGCAGATCACCTGTGTCGGGCGGACCGTAGCGCAGCAGGGCATCGGCCTCGCGGCGGGCCAGATTGTAAGGCTCGCGCGAGGTGAGCACCTCCACATCCAGCGAAGGGTGCTGGCGGTTCAAACCGGGTAGCAGCGTAATCAGCATGAAGCTGGCCCACTCATCGGCGTTGATGCGCACGGTGCCCACCAGCTCCCGGGGCGTATCAACCTGGCGAGCGATCTCGTCGGCGGCCTCCTCCATCTGCTCCGCCAGTGCAAACACGCGCTGCCCCAGTTCCGTGGGAACGCAGCCGGTTGACGTGCGCTCTACCACCTTGCCACCCAGCCGCTCCTCCAGCGCATCCAGCCGGCGCGATAGTGTGGCCGTGCTCATGCGGGCCGCCTTCGCCGCCTCGCGCAGGGTGCCGCCGCGGATCACGGCCAACAGCACGATCAGGTTGTCCCAGGGAAAGTGTTTCATATCTGAAACGGCGGCCTGCGTTATTGGTGGTTTTGCTTCATTTTTGAAGCTTATATCATGGCGCCCGGGCACATTACGAGCGTGGATCGCCGCTCTGCCCCACCCCCTCTCGATTCGCTCTTACATCCGCTCGGCACTGCCGGCGGTGAACATCAGGTGTTGCAGCATGAATTCCAAAAAGACCCTCTGGGACCGCCTCCTCCACGCCGTCCTCTTCGAAGCCATTGCCCTGTGCCTGTGCGCTCCGGTGATGTCTTACTTCCTGGGCAAATCGCTGTTTGAAACGGGTGTGCTGACCATCGCCCTGGCGACGTGCGCGATGCTCTGGAACATGATCTATAACGCGCTGTTCGAGCGGGTTGAGAAGAAGATCGGGTTCAAGCGAACCGTGCCGGTGCGGATTGCGCATGCGGTGGGGTTTGAAGGCGGCCTGGTGGTGGTTGTGGTGCTGCTTGCCGCGTGGTGGCTGTCCATCTCCTACTGGGACGCGTTCCTGCTGGAGCTGGGCCTGATCGCGTTCTTCCTGCCTTACACCTATGTCTACAACCTGGTGTATGACAAGGTGCGGGAGCGGCTGCTGCAGCGGAATGTCTCGGAACGGGCAAGGCAGGCGTGAGTTGACGCCGCGCAGGCGTTTGCGCCCCGCTCTGCAGTTGCGTGCACGCCTTCAACGGCAGTTGGATCCATTCGACTGTCTGGAACAGATGGTGGCTGGCGTGTCGGAGCCTGTCCTGATGGATCAGGTGCTGCGGGTTCTTGCCGGCGAGGGGCCTGATGGAGCGCGATGTGGCACGCCGTAGTCGAGAATGGCTCGACTCTACAGATGCGCTGGCTGCGCCATCGCCGGCTTTGCTCAGAACGAAACCTGCGCTCGCACGCCCACGGTATTGCCGGAATCAGGCCCCTGGGCGCTACCAACCTTGTTGTCGGTCTTCCAGTGAACATAGTTCAGCATCAGGCGCGACCAGTTGTTGAGGTACCAGTTCACTCCGAGCGTCCATGCCGTGCCCTCGCCGCCCCGGGTCGCATCCAGAAAGTCGTAGCGGTCATAGCGCGCAGCCAGCTCGAAAGCGCCGATTCCTCCTTCCTGCACCGGACGCAATACCCGCGTGGTGCCCCATACCCCGGAGCGGCTGCTGAATCCGGGGCGCTCACCGGTGATCAGCCAGCCTGCGTAGACCGATGTCGCCCGCTGGTCGACCGAGTCGACCGTGCGTGACTCGATGGTGCGGGTGGTGTGCTCGGCGAAGGCCCACATCGGGCCGTACACTCCGCCCAGCTCCAGCCCCCAGGCGCGGTTGTCGGTGACGTTGGCGATGGAGCTGGCCGACACGCGCACGTTGCCGTTCCAGCCCAACGCGATCGGAGAAGTCTTGTTGATGCTGCCCACGTCCTGGCCGAGATCCTCGTACCAGTACCAGCCTCCCAGATGCACGAAGCCTGCCTGGCCACGCAGCGGGTTCCAGTGCGCGCGAAATAGATACGCGAGGGTGTCGCTGGCCGTGCTGTCATTGCCGATATCGTCGCCGGTCACCGCCAGACTGGCGTGCCAGCCATCACCGATCACCTTGGTGGTGACGCCCAGCCCGTAGTATCCGCTCTGCTGGGCACCGACCGATGCCACCGCATTGCGCTGCATGAAGGGCGTATTGACGCCGCTGGTTCCACCATCGAGGCCACGGTCCTTGAGCTTGTTGCCCACGTAGATTTCCGTTGGCAGGCCACCCAGCCGCGTTTCCCAGGACAGATAGGTGTCCTTCAGCGAGACATCGTTACCTGCAAAGTCCGCATCGATCTTGTAACCCAGCGGTCCCATCCGGCCTTCGGCACCGAGGCGGCCGCTGGCCAGGTCGGTGCCGGTGATATTGCGTGCGTCGAATCCGGAACCATGGGTACTGCTGAAATCGACCATCACCCGGCCGCGGGGGTGGAAGGTGAACTGGCCATCACTGCTGCGGAACTCAGGGCCTCCCTTGCGCCAGCGCACATTGCCATCACCGCCTCCACCGGTTGCGGCGAGCTGTGCCACCTGCGCCTGCAGAATGGCCATGTCATCCTGCCGGGTGTCAGCGATGGCCGCAGCCACCTGCGCGTCGACGTTCGCATCGCTGCCGGGTGCCCCGCCCGTACTTTGCGATCCACTCTCCAGCGCAGCCAGGCGTGCGCTCAGCTGCTCCAGCAGGGATGCCTGCTCACGCAACTGCTTGGCCTGCTGCTGCACCTGCGCACGCAATCCGGCTTCGGTATCGCCGGCCGCAGCCAGCACGGAGGGTGAAGCCAGCAACAGGCAGCCGCCGGCAGCCGCGCCAATTGCGGCACGCTTCAGTGAATTCATGCAGTTCTCCCGAATGGAATACAGTGCGCGGCTCAGTCGCCCGCGCCGTCATCGTCCAGCGAGCGCGGTGGCTGAGCTGCAGCGGCGGGTATCGCGCTGGCACCGTGCGGCGGGAGCCGCGCAGGCGGCGGACCGAGGTAGCCGTGGCTGCGTGCCCAGTTGGCAAAAAGCCGCGGCCACTGCGCAACCAGTGTTCCGGGCTTGCCCAACCCCCAGCTGTGACCTCCGGCTTCGAACAGATGCAGCTCCACCGGAATGCCCGCCGCATGCGTGGCCTGGTACATGGCCACGCTGTGGCCGACATCCACCGTGCGATCATCCACGGCCTGGGCCAGGAATACCGGCGGCATGTCCTTGCGGACGTGTTGTTCGACCGAATAGGCCTGCTGTGCGTCGTCCTGGCTCTCCAGTTCCCGCTTCGACCGGGTGTGGTCCAGCGGCGCACGCATTGAGACGACCGGATAGATCATGCCAAGGAAGTTCGGGCGCGCTGACAGCTGGTCGGCTGCATCCACCGGCGGATACAACGGGGCATCGAAGCGCGTGGCAACGATGCCGGCAAGATTGCCGCCAGCGGAAAAGCCCAATGCGCCGATGCGTTCCGGATCGACCCCCAGGCTTGCCGCCTGCGCGCGCAGCAGCCGCATGGCGCGCTGACCATCCTGGAAGGGTGAGACCGGCGCCCACCCATCGGCAGGCAGCCGGTAGTAGACCACGACGGCCGTGACACCCAGCGATTGCAGCCACTGTGCCGTCGGCTTGGCAGCGCTGCCGATCTGGATGCGGAAGTAACCGCCACCGCCGAAGATCACCACGGCTGTCCCATTGGGCTTCAGCGGTCGGTAGATCTCCATGCGCGCGTTACTGACTCCCGAGACCGCGCCCTTTGCGCTGCCTTCGATACCGAGCCGTTCCGGGCCGCGTACACGTTGCTGCCAGTGGCCCTGCGGCCACAGCGGAACCACCTCGGGTGCCGGTATAGGCGGCGCTGCCGGCACCGCGCCCGCGAGCAAGGGATTCAGCAGGAACAGAAGCACTGCCAGCCCGCGCAGTTTCCCCACATGCAGACTCATATCACGCCCTCCCGTCGGCCTTTACGGGGCGAAGTGTGCGTCGAGTTGCGCTGGCGACCTATAGCCGGATGGGACTAGCTGGGCCGTGCTTTTCTGTGTGCGCTGCAGCATCAAAGTGGACGCCTTTGGCTGGAGCGTCACCAGAGGATTCGCCATTGCACGGTTTCGTCAGGCTTCCTTGTTTTCTCGCATCTTCCCGTTCTGGCACCTGGATATCTGCTGCTGATGGCGGCGCTGCTGTACATGGCAAGCGACAGGTTCGAGGGTCAGTCGAGCATGGCTCGGCTCTACAGAGAAGCCAGCTCGCGCGCAAGAAACGGCGCCGTCCTGCTTCCCTTGGCGCGGGCCACCTGCTGCGGCGTGCCCTTCGCCACAAGGGTGCCACCTGCCCCGCCCGCACCCGGGCCGACATCAATCACCCAGTCTGCCTGTGCGACAGAGCGCATGTCATGCTCGATCATCACCACGGTGTTTCCTGCGTCCACCAACCGCTGCAGCTGCACCAGCAGCCGGTCCGCGTCCGATGCATGCAGGCCGGTGGTGGGTTCATCCAGCACGTACAGCGTGCGCCCGCGCTGGCTGCGCTGCAGCTCGGTCGCCAGCTTGATGCGTTGCGCTTCGCCGCCTGAAAGCTCCGTGGCCGGCTGGCCCAACCGCAGGTAGCCCAGGCCGATCTCCTGCAGCAACTGCAACGGGCGGGCAATGGCCTCTTCCTCGGCGAAGAACGCCTGCGCCTGGTCGACCGTCATCTGCAGGACCTCGGCGATGTTGCGTCCGTTCCACAACACTTTCAGCGTGGCCTCGTTGTAGCGCGCCCCATGGCAGGTGGGGCATGGCGCATAGACGCTGGGCATGAACAGCAGTTCGACACTGACGAAGCCCTCGCCTTCGCAGGTCTCGCACCGACCCTTGGCCACGTTGAACGAGAAGCGGCCCGCATCGAAACGGCGGCGGCGCGCGTCGGGCGTTGCGGCGAACAGCTTGCGCACGTGGTCGAACAGGCCGGTGTAAGTCGCCAGATTGGAGCGGGGCGTGCGGCCGATGGGCTTCTGGTCCACCTGCACCACGCGTTGAATGGCGTCCACGTCGCCGGCCAGCTGGCCGCGCGTGGCTTCGATCACGGTCGGTCCGTCTGTGGGCGCGCTGTCGGCGCTGTCGTCTACGGTCTCGTGCCCCAGGTGCAGCAGCATCAGCTCAGGCAGTGCCTGCGCCATCAGGCTGGACTTGCCCGACCCGGAAATGCCGGTCACTGCGGTCAGCAGCCCCAGCGGCACCTGCGCGTCCACGCCCTGCAGGTTGTGGCGATGGATGCCCTTCAGTTCCAGCCAGCTGGTGGCAATGCGCTGTCGGTTGGCAGGCGCAGGCACCTGGTCGAACAGATACCGCGCCGTGCGCGAATCCTGAACCTTGCGCAGGCCGTCGGGCTCGCCACTGTAGAGCACGCGCCCGCCGTGCTCGCCCGCCTGCGGTCCCACATCCACCAGCCACTGCGCGCGGCGCATCAGCTCCAGATCGTGTTCAACAACGAATACCGAGTTGCCGCCGTCGCGAAGCCGCTCCAGTGCGTCGTACAGCGATTGGCTGTCGGCCGGATGCAGGCCGGCCGAGGGCTCGTCGAGCACGTACAGCACGCCGAACAGCAACGAGCTGAGCTGGGTGGCCAGGCGCAGGCGCTGCAGTTCGCCGGCCGACAGTGTGGGCGTGGCGCGATCCAGCGAGAGGTAGCCCAGCCCCAGCCCACGCAGCTGTCGTACCCGCGCCATGACCCCGCCGGCCAGCCGCTGTGCCGCCAGGCGTTTTTCTTCCGACAGGGCCGAGGTCAGGCGTACGTCGGGGGCGCCTTCGTGGGTCGCGCGGCCACTCGCGGCTCGCCGCGCGCGATCGCGGGGTGTTGCATTCCTGCTGGTACGTGCGCCCTTGCTGTGTGCGCCGAAGTCGCCTTGCGCGATGGGCTCCAGGAGCTCCGCCAGCTGGTCCAGCGGCAGCCGCATGAACTCGCCGATATCCACGCCGGCAAAGGTGACTGAGAGTGCCTCCGGCTTCAGGCGCTTTCCGTGGCAGGCCGGGCATAGCCTGCCTTCCATGTAGCGGGATACGCGCTTGCGCATCAGCGCGCTCTGGGTATTGGCAAAGGTGTGCAGTACGTAGCGGCGTGCGCCGGTATACGTGCCCATGTAGCTGGGCTCCTGCTTCCGCTTGAGCGCGGCACGGGTTTCGGCGGGCGTGAAGCCGGCATAGACCGGCACGCTGGGGGCTTCCTCGGTGAACAGGATCCAGTCCCGGTCCTTCTTCGACAGCTTCTTCCATGGCACGTCGATGTCGTAGCCCAGGGTGACCAGGATGTCGCGCAGGTTCTGGCCATGCCATGCCGGCGGCCAGGAGGCGATGGCGCGCTCGCGGATGCTCAGCGACGGGTCCGGAACCATCAGTGCTTCGGTCACCTCGTAGACATGCCCCAGGCCGTGGCAGGTGCTGCAGGCGCCCTGCGGGGTGTTGGGTGAAAAGTCCTCGGCATACAGCATGGGCTGGTTGGCCGGGTAGGCACCTGCGCGCGAGTACATCATGCGCACCAGGCTGGACAGCGTGGTCACGCTGCCCACCGATGATCGCGCATTGCTTGCGCCGCGTTGCTGCTGCAGGGCTACTGCTGGTGGCAGCCCGTCGATGGCATCGACGTCGGGCACGCCCGCCTGGTCGATCAGGCGGCGTGCATAGGGTGCGACGGATTCGAAGTAGCGCCGCTGCGCCTCGGCGAAGACGGTACCGAAAGCCAGCGATGACTTGCCGGAACCCGATACGCCGGAGAACACCACCAGCGCATTGCGCGGAATGGCGACGTCGACATCCTTGAGGTTGTGCTCGCGCGCGCCGCGGACCTCAATACAGCCGCTGGCTGCGGCTGCACATGACGATTCACCAAAGGGGGGGTTGGACATCTTCGCGATCCTGCGGGCAATGAGCGGCGCGCGTCAGGGCGCACCCGGTGGCCTATTCTCGCCGCTGCAGGGTGAATGTGGCGGTACAGGAGATCGATGCGTTTTGCGCTCTTCAATCCGCCGCCCTGGATTCAATGGCACTACTGCACGACGTCGATGCCGTCTCGATGCTTCATGATGAGCGCCTCCAGTCCCGAGGGTTCTCCAGAAATCGGGCCGGGCTTGCCGGGCCGGCCTTCCGGGATCAACCTCGATGCCATCTGATCTTGAAGCGTGACAATGCCTGGCGCACGTCGGTCTGCGTATCCAAAGATATCGAGGGTGAGCAGGTCATGCCCGTTCTCGACCAGGAGTAATGGAACCTTTCTGCACCGAAGTTCGAACACGCTCGATTGCGGGGGGCCTGCTTCGATGGTAATGCCTTTCGATGCGTTCGCCCGAGCGAAGGCGATCGCATCGTCGCGAAGCATCTTGAATGTTTCTGGTGGAAGTGAGCGGAATGTTCTGAGCTCAGATTCGAGAGAGGTTGGATACGTTATCCAAACGATTCCTGCCGCAACCACCAGGCCCAGGGATGTTAGGAAAGAGATCAGAATCTTCACTTTCGTCACGAAGCCGCGAAGATCGACGCAATACCTGCGAGCGATCCCACAGCCACCCACGAGAGCGTGGCGAAGGCAGTCAACAGCACCTTCCGGTGGACGACCTGCGCTTCGTTCTGGGACTCCGGCCGCCGCGCATAGGGCCTGGAGAAACCCAGGAGTTCGCCGGTGACAGTCAGTGCCCCCATCAGGATCAGTGCGGTCACGCAGAAGCCGAACAGGGAGCCAATGAGGGCCAGATGCTGGGTTTCGCCGATAGCCGGCTGAGTCCCGGCCAGGGCCTCCACAAGTTGCCCCGTCCACCGTGCGGGCAGCCAAGCGAGGGCTGCGACAATGCCGAAGTGACTGGCCACGTTGATCCAGAACCAGAATGTGGGCTTCATGACGTGAGCGTTTCCGATGATGGCCAGTGGCGGGCATCGTGATGCCTGCACCAGCCCCGCACAACCCTGGATGGGGAAGCCGGCCAGCGACCGGCACTACCCGGTCAATCAGCCTGCGGTTTCCAGTCCCTTGCCTGCCGCATCCATCCGCAGCGAGGCCAGGTACCGGCAGTACTTGCCGACGAAGATGCCGGTGAATCCGCCTGCCAGCAGCAGGTAGGCGGCACTGAAGCCGGCATTGGCGGACAGCGACGGCGACACCGCAAATGCGACTTCGAAGCCGTACTTCACCAGGAAGGTGACCAGCAGCAGCGGCAGCAGGCTGAAGTCCGCGTTGCGCCAGAGCTTGCCGGTGCTGCTGTCCAGCGTCAGCTTCAGGCGATTCAGCAGCAGCCAGCCCAGCGCGGCACCCGCAGTGATGCCGGCCAGCCATTCACCCCAGGCGCTCGGCGACGTGCCGAAGCGATGGCTGATCGACCAAGCACCCCATACGGCGAACAGGGCAGGCACGATCGCCAGCTTCTGCAGCGAGGTCTCCCCCGGCTTCATGGCGGCGATGCCGCGGGTGATCAGGAAGGCCAGGAGCAGCCAGACCCAGATCGGCGTCTGCGCGGCGAGTTGCTGGAGCATGTTCATGAGCGGTCCCCTTGGTGAGTGGTGGCGAGGTGCCCTCGCCTTGGCGCTCACTATTCGCTTCCGCCCGGGTTGCAGCCAGTGACAGCTGTCAGGTGTCGCGGGTTACGGGCCGTTGTGCGCGCCCTCCCCTCACCCCGCCGGGCACACACCGTTAACGGCCCGGCCCTATGCTGGGGGCCTCATTGGAGACCTGCCAGGTACCAACCATGACGAAGCTGCATACCCTGATGCTGACCGGCGGCCTGCTTGCGCTGAGCCCTTTGGCCTTGGCCGAGACCGTGAACCTGACCAACAGCGCCGAGGGCGCCAATCGCGATGCCGGCATCACCGCGGTCAAGAAGAAGCTGCAGGACGCCTGTACCGAACGCAAGGGCTCGCCCGATGCCGCCTCGTTCGAAGTGGTCTTCGAGAAGACCAGCCCGAACCCGAACGTACCCAAGCCGTACTACGTGGACGGCAAGATGAAGTGCGAACTGCCGGGCTGACAGTCCCGGCAGCACAGCCATCGATACGGATCAGCGGCCGGAGTCGCAAACGCGCTGCCGGTACTGCGCGATCCACTCCAGCGACGGCGCAATTCCGCCGAACGGGAAGAAATGCGGGCTGACCGGGCCATGGGCGTCCGTCAGCCCTTTCAACAGCCGATCGACGAACACTTCCGGCCCCGCCGTGCCGAGCAGTCGGCCGATCGAGACGCCGTACCTGGCCAGCATCGATGCACTGGCACCCACACCGCACATCGCGGCGTAACGCAGCAACCGGGTGATGCTGGCCGGGCCCGGTACACCAACCAGCACCGGAACCGTGATGCCACGCGCGCGCAGTGCATCCAGCCAGGCCAGCACGGTATCGGCATCGAAGGCGAACTGGGTGACGACCAAGGGGGCCATGCCGCGTGCTTCGATGGCCTGGCATTTACGCCCAAGCACCTGCCAGCGGTCGTCAGCGCTCATCACCGGGTGGCCTTCCGGGTGCCCGCCAATACCAACGACCTTGATCCCGAAGCGCTCCAGAAGACCGGTCTGGATGATCGAAGCGCTGTCGGCGAACGGCCCGGCGGGTGTAGCCAGGTCACCCGCGATCAGCAGGCAGCGGGTGACCCCGGCTTCGCTGGTGGCGCGCTCCAGAAAGCGCTCAAGCGCTGCGTGCGAGCCGATGCGGCGGACAGAGAGATGCGGCATCGGCTCCAGGCCGAGCTCGCGCACCGTGCGCGCGGCAGCCAGGCGTGCGTCGTCGTCCTCGCTGGCCAGCCAGGGAATGGAGATGACCGTGCCACGCGGTATGCGGGCCGCCTCGGCGCGCAGTGCCGGCATGGCCTTCGTGCTGACTTCCAGTGAAAAGGCGTTGATGAAGGCGTCCGCCCGCGATGAGGTACCGGCTGGCATCAACGCGCCCCGCGCACATTGCCGGCCAGCGGCGAGCTGTTGCGGGCCAGTTCGATGAAGGCCTGCAGGTAGTCGATGCCGGTATCGGCCTCGCGCGCGCCCAGGTAGATCTGCTTGGGAATGCCTTTGGCGCCGAGGCGAACGGGCACCACGTCCATGCGCGCGGCGTACTCCTCCACCAGCCAGCGCGGCATGGCGGCGACGCCGCGGCCGCTGGCCACCATCTGCATCATGATGTCGGTGGTTTCAATGGCCTTGTGGCGTCGCGGCGTGATGCCGGCCGGCAGCAGGAACTGGTTGTAGATGTCCAGGCGCTCGAACGGCACCGGGTAGCTGATCAGCACTTCCTGGCTGAGCTGGCGCGGCTTTACGTGATCCGCCTTGGCCAGGGCGTGGTTGCTGGCCACCACCAGCACCTGCTCGTAGTCGAACACGGGAATGAACTTCAGGCCCGGCTTCAGCAGCGGATCGGGGGTGACCAGCAGGTCGATCTCGTAGCCGAACAGCGCGCCGATGCCGCCGAACTGGAACTTCTGCTTGACGTCCACATCCACATCCGGCCACGCGGCCAGGTACGGCGAGACGATCTTCAGCAGCCACTGGTAACACGGATGGCACTCCATGCCGATGCGCAGCGCGCCACGCTCGCCTTGCGCGAACTGGCCCAGCCGCTCCTCGGCCAGGTCCAGCTGCGGCAGCACCCGGTTGGCGACCGCCAGCAGGTACTGCCCGGCCTGGGTAAGCCGCAGGCTGCGGCCTTCGCGCAGCCAGACATCGGTGCCGAGCTGCTGCTCCAGCTTTTTCATGCTGTGGCTGAGGGCAGACTGGGTCAGGTTGAGCACGCCGGCAGCAGCGGTGAGCGAGCCCTGCTGCTCGACCTGCTGCACGATGCTGAGGTGGATCCGTTCCAGCATGACGATGAATCTCACTCATGGATTAGTGAAGTAATACCATTTTACGTCATGGGAAGGCATGACTAGCATCGGGTCATGCCTTCGGTTGCCTGACAGCCTGCTGATCCAGCCGGCCCGCAGGACTGTGCCCCCCGCAGATGCCCGAAGGAGCCTCCCCTCCCCCGCTGAAAGCGAACAGATGACCCGCCCCCTCCGTATCGTCGCCGTTTCCGGTGGACTGCAACGCCCCTCCCGGGCCGCCACCCTGGCCGAGCATCTGCTGGACCTGATCGGCGAGGACATCCACAGTGAGCAGCAGCTGATCGAACTCGGTGAGCTGGCACCGCAGCTGGCCGGTGCACTGTGGCGCTCGCAGTTGCCCGAGGCGGTGGAGCGGCAGCTGGTTGCGGTTGAACAGGCCGACGTACTGGTGGTGGCTACGCCGGTCTACCGCGGCTCCTACACCGGCCTGTTCAAGCACTTTTTCGATTTCATCGACCAGGATGCACTGGTCGATACCCCGATCCTGCTCGCTGCCACTGGTGGCAGCGAGCGCCACGCGCTGGTGATCGACCACCAGCTGCGGCCGCTCTTCAGCTTCTTCCAGGCCCGCACCCTGCCCCTGGGGGTCTATGCCACCGATCGCGATTTTGCCGAGGGACGCGTGCACAACGAAGCACTGATCCAGCGTGCGCGACTGGCAGTGCAGCGGGCACTGCCCCTGCTGGCGCTGTCCCATCGCGCCGCACCTCTCGCTGCCGCCGAGGCCACCGCAACGCTTTGAATGCCAGATGCCGCCGACCTGCATCTGGATGTCACCCCGCAACCCGGAACGCCGCCATGACGACCGACACCTTCACCTTCAGCATCACGCGCATCCCCTTCAACGAGGACTACCAGCCGGCCGAAGGCACGCGCATCACCACCAATTTCGCCAACCTGGCCCGCGGCGCGTCCCGGCAGGAAAACCTGCGCAACACGATCAGCATGATCAACAACCGCTTCAACGACCTGGCGCACTGGGACAACCCGAACGCGGATCGCTACGCGGTCGAGCTGGACATCATCTCGGTGGAGATGCACATCGATGGCGGCGACGGCAGCGATCCGTTCCCGTTGATCGAGGTGCTGCGGCCGACCATCGTCGACACGCAGACCGGCGTTCGCACCGAGGGCATCGTTGGCAACAACTTCTCGTCCTACGTGCGCGACTACGACTTCAGCGTGGTGCTGCCGGCCAGCAACGAGGGCAAGGCCACCTTCGGCATTCCGGAAGGTTTTGGCGACCTGCACGGCAAGCTGTTCCAGCACTTCCTGCGCTCGGACGCCTACCGCGCCAACTTCAGCAAGGGGCCGGTGATCTGCATCAGCGTTTCCAGCAGCAAGACCTACCACCGCACCGAAAACCATCACCCGATCCTGGGCGTGGAGTACCGCCAGGGTGAGTTCTCCCCCACCGACCAGTACTTCGACAAGATGGGCCTGCAGGTGCGCTATTTCATGCCGCCGGGCAGCGTCGCGCCGCTGGCGTTCTACTTCCAGGGCGACCTGCTGGGCGATTACTCGAACCTGGAACTGATCGGCACCATCAGCACGATGGAAGCCTTCCAGAAGATCTACCGTCCGGAGATCTACAACGCCAATTCCGTGGCCGGCAAGGTCTATCAGCCCAGCCTGAAGCACCAGGACTACTCTTCCACCCGCATCGTCTACGACCGCGAAGAGCGCAGCCAGCTGGCGGTCAAGCAGGGCCGGTTCACCGAAGAACACTTCATCAAGCCGTACCGCGCCGTGCTTGAGCAGTGGGCCGCCCGCTGATCCATCGATTTTCCATTCGCCCCCCCAGGACACACCTCACAATGCCGACGAAGACGCTGCTCCCCACCTCCACCGCAGGCAGCCTGCCCAAACCCTCCTGGCTGGCAGAGCCCGAGAAGCTCTGGTCACCCTGGAAGCTGCAGGACGAAGGCCTGATCGAGGGCAAGCAGGACGCCCTGCGCCTGTCCCTGCAGGAACAGCAGCATGCCGGCATCGATATCGTCAGTGACGGCGAGCAGACCCGGCAGCACTTCGTCACCACCTTCATCGAGCATCTCAGCGGCGTGGACTTCGAGAAGCGCGAAACCGTGCGCATCCGCAACCGCTACGATGCCAGCGTGCCGACCGTGGTTGGCGCCGTGAGCCGCCCCAGGCCGGTGTTCGTCGAGGATGCGAAGTTCCTGCGCCGCCAGACCACGCAGCCGATCAAGTGGGCGCTGCCCGGCCCGATGACGATGATCGACACGCTGTACGACGCGCACTACAAGAGCCGCGAAAAGCTGGCCTGGGAATTCGCGAAGATCCTCAACGAGGAAGCGAAGGAGCTGGAGGCTGCAGGCGTGGACATCATCCAGTTCGACGAGCCCGCCTTCAACGTATTCTTCGACGAAGTGAATGATTGGGGCGTAGCCGCACTGGAGCGTGCGATCGAAGGACTGAAGTGCGAGACCGCCGTGCACATCTGCTACGGCTACGGCATCAAGGCCAACACCGACTGGAAGCAGACGCTGGGGTCGGAATGGCGCCAGTACGAGGAGTCGTTCCCGAAGCTGCAGGCCTCCAACATCGACATCATCTCGCTGGAATGCCACAACTCCCACGTGCCGATCGACCTGATCGAGCTGGTGCGCGGCAAGAAAGTGATGGTCGGTGCCATCGACGTGGCCTCCAGCACGGTGGAGACCGCCGATGAAGTAGCCAGCACCCTGCGCAAGGCGCTGCAGTTCGTGGACGCCGACAAGCTCTACCCGAGCACCAACTGCGGCATGGCGCCGCTGGCGCGCGACGTGGCCAGGGGCAAGCTGCGCGCGCTCAGCGAAGGGGCGAGGATCGTGCGCGAGGAACTCTCGGCATAACCCCGGCAGGGGAGGCATTGCCGTTCGAATGGCGGCTTGACGGCGCCTGGCCGGGTATCGACCAGGTTCCACCTCGCGCCTGCAGCTCCGGCCTGGCCTCCATCGCGGGCGGTCGCGGTGCCAGCGCCTGCTTGATCCGTGCCACCTCCCCCGCCCCGGCCTCGGCCAGGCGGCGGGCCTGCTGCCGTTGCTCCGCCGAAAGTGCCGGCGACGGCGCAGCGCTCGCTTCCGACGCTACGTCCACCAGGCGCGCCACTGCCTCGCGCAGCCGCAGCTGTGGGCAGAGCCGCGCGGCACACCAGCGTTCTGCGTAGCGCCTGGCCTGTCGCACATTCGTGGCGGCCACCACCTTGGTCTGGGACATCTTGCGTGCGTCCAGGTACACCCGGAAGCCAAGCACGGCATGCGGCACGATGTTGGCCACCGAGCGCCCGTTCCACCACAGGTCCCAGCGCTCGCCGCTCTGCACCCAGCCGGAGGGCCGGGTGACCGTCATGTACGCGGGAAGATCAAAGGAGGAATGCATGGCCGGAAGCATACGATCGGCCGTCGCAGGGAATGAGATTGCAACGACGCTATGGCCGGTGACCATGAATCGTTCAAGAAGCCGCCGGGTGAACTCTGTTTCAAGGCGCTACCCTGTTGCCCCATGTCTTCCGCGCCCAACGCCTTTCGCAGCACGCTCGTGGCCAAGGCCGCGTCATTGCCCCGCTTGCCGGGGGTGTATACCTTCCACGATGCGGCGGGCACTGCGCTGTACATCGGTAAAAGCGTGGACATCCGGCGCCGGGTAATGGATCACCTGCGGGCATCGGACGAACAACGGCTTGTCGACAGGACAGACGCGTTCTCCTGCATCCGCACGGCGGGCGATATCGGGGCACAGCTGCTGGAAGCGCGGTTGATCAAGCAGGCCAAGCCGCTGTTCAACCAGAAGCTCCGCCGCAACAAGCGGTTGTGCACGATCGTACTGAGCGGCGACGCCGTTCGTATCGAGGACGTCCACGCGGCCGATCCTTTGCAGGCCTACGGCCTCTTCCCCAGTCGCCACGCTGCCATCGCCGCACTGCAGCGACTGGCTGATGAGCACCGGCTCTGCTACGGGCGGCTGGGTGTCGAATCAGTACGTGCCGGGGCACCCTGCTTCCGCCATCTGCTCAAGCGCTGCTCGGGGGTCTGCAACGGAATGGAATCGACGTCAGCGCATGATGAGCGCCTGCAGGCCGGCCTGGCCTGCTATCACCAGCGCGCATGGCCCTACCCGGGGGCGATCGGCATCGTGGAGCGCTCGGAGGACCTCAAGCAGATCCATGTGGTGCGCAACTGGACGTACCTGGGCTCGGCGCCGACGATCGCCGCTGCGCGCCGCCTGGATACCCCGGCGGCCGGGTTCGATCGTGATGGCTACAGCGTGCTTGCAAGGCCGCTGCTCGGCGAGTCGGTGAAGGTCATCGGTCTTTAGTGGGACAGCAGTGTACCGGGCGGCGCGTTGCCGGCCAGCGACCGGCGCTACCGCTACGCGACCCGCTGCGAAACCGGCTATTAGTGTGACGCGTCACGGCCGGCCACGCTTTCGATCCAATCGAGGTAGCGGGACACGCGCACGTTGTAGACCACCTGCCCATAGAAGCCCGCTTCCAGCGCATGCTCGGGAACGGCGGTGATCCAGGAGCCGAGGCCCACCAGCTGCCAGGCCCCATCTTTCTCGATCACCAGCGGGCCGCCGCTGTCGCCGTTGCCGAGCACGCCTTCAAGGGGCAGGCCCTGCGGCGGCGGATCGAACCGGTACCAGAGATAGCGCGTGTTGCCACCGGTAATCGCGTTGTAGGCCCGCCGCAGCGTCGTACGATGCGGCCCGCCCGGCACCAGTCCAGTCGCACCGTTGCCGGTGGCGCCCTTGCCGATCAAGGCGGCGATCTGGGTGACCTCGGCGCTGCCACGGTAGAGCGCCACCGGCTGCACGGCGCTCACCGGTGTGGCAAGTCTGATCAGCGCAATGTCATCCGACGCCGCCAGAAACGCGTGGATTTTCGACGCACTCCCCGTTGCCATCGCTTCCTTGCCCAGCGCCTCGGGCATCCTCCGGTAGCCGGGGTGCAGGAAAACACGCTCGACGCCGTAGCCCTTCCCATGGATGGTGATGGTGGCGCCCATGCCCTCCATCGGTGCGGCATGTGCTGCGGTCAGCACCCAGCGCGGCGCGATCAGGACGCCGTGCCCCTCGCCCGGCATGTCCGCCAGTGCCGGGAAGACGGATGCATCGATCTGATACCTGGCATCGTCGACATCATCGCGGATGACCACGGCGCCGGCGGCGAACGGGAGCGCAGCAAGTGCGAGGAAAAGCCAGCGGTTCATGGAAGCCTTCGGCCCTGCAGTTCAGTCACAACAGCCTAGGGCATGGCCCTGCCATACGGGGAGATCGTGCGACCAATCCCCGGCGATGACCGACGAACGCGGGGGAACGGGAGTTGAAGCCGGCCGGGCCATGCTCTACCTGCGGCCCCGATAGGGTTCGCAGCCCACGCCGTCATTGTCACGATCGAGGTGCGGGCCATACCCCGGATCACCACGCCGTACCGGCGCAGCCCCGGCGGCGCGGGCCTCCGCGCAGTTGGCAAATGCCCGGGAACTGCGCGCGGGAGCGGGGGCGAAACTGCTGCGCGGGGTGTCGACGTAGCGAGGTGCGGCTGGGGCGCCTCGATGGCAGTGATAGTCACCCGTTTTCCGGTTGGTGTGGCAACCCTGCTTGTCGAGCCCGCCCGGATGCGCGAGCGCATTGGCGGACAGGGCCAGTGCGAGCATGCCGAATGCAGCCGATACGCTGGAAACGCGGCGTCGGGTGTCCATGCCTTCCCCCTGTCAGGCAATCCTGCCAGGGGGAAGGCTAGCATGGTGTCTCGACCGCCAGGATTGACGCTGTAGTGGCTGCCACTCAGCGCTGGTAGTCCTTCAGGAACAACCAGGTGATCAGCGTGGCATCGGGGCCCTTCGGATCGGTGAACGGCAGGCCCGACTGGCTGCCACTCCACGCATGCCCCATCCCCTGCACCACATAGTGCTGCACCAGTGTCCTGCCGCCATAGGCGTAGGTATTGACCGTGTAGGCGCGCCCGCCCGGCACCTGCCCGTGGTAGGTGCTGGTCGGCACGTACTTCACCGAGTCGTTGTCCAGGCCGTCATCGGCCAGATCATTGGTCTGCAGGAACTGGCGCACCGCCTGCTCACCGTTCACCGGGTTGACGGTGAGGTCGGCACTGCCATGGAACACCAGCACCGGCAGCGGTCGCGGTGATGGCGAGCCCGAGCACTGCCACGCCAGCCGTCCATTGCTGTCCGGTGAGTAGATGCTGCCGGCCAACAGTGCATAGGCGCTGCCGGAAATCGTGGTCGCGCCCTTGTACATGCCACCGGAATGGATGGCGCCGGCGGCGAACACATCCGAGTAGCAGGCCAGCATGATCGAGGTCATCGCACCGCCAGCAGAAATGCCGGTTACATAGACCCGGTGCGGATCGACGCTGTAGCCGGCTTTTACCTTGTCCACGATGCCTGCCAGAAGTGATGGCTCGCCACTGTCACGCGTCTGGTTGATCGGCAGCTGCCAGTTCCAGCAACGTGCGGGGTTGGAGGTGACGTTCTGGCGCGGATACACCACGATGAAGCCCTCGGTATCGGCCACATCATTGAAGCCGGAGGCCTCGCCCATCAGGTTCGGGCCGGTCACACAGCCGTGCAGCACCAGCAGCAGCGGCAGTGGCTGGGCCGCGTCGTAGCCGGCTGGCACCCAGACCTGGTACTCGCGGGCACCAAACAGATTGCCGTACAGGCCGATGTCCCAATGCCCTGCCGGGCCTGCGGCGAGCGCGCTGCCCGCCGCTGCCAGCCAGGTGCACAGCACCAGCACCATTGCCTTGATCGAATCGATTCCGGATTTCATGACCAGATCCTCATGGGTGAGTCGTGGATGAAGGAGTACCGGGGAACGCGTCCGGCTGGGGGCGAGCCCAGTATCCGCATCCGGCGGTGGCTGCCGACTGGACCTAGGTCCACTCGCCGCTGCCCGATGACACCGCTAGCCTTGGCTGCAGGGGTGGCATCGGGCCATCTGCAATGGACATGCCCTGGGGAGGATCGAATGAAACGGAATTGTCTGAGCCTGATGATCGGCGCGCTGCTGGCGTCTGGCCCGGTACTGGCACAGGACGCGCCGCAGGGGGCGGCGACCGTGGGCAGGAATGCATCACCCACCAACCTGGACAGCATCAAGGTCACCGCACGCAAGCGCGAGGAGACCCTGCAGGAAGTGCCGGTGGCGGTCACCGCGTTCACCTCCGAGGCGCTGGACAGGATGAATGTCCAGGACATCAGCGACCTGGACGGGCAGGTGCCGAACCTGACCATCTACGCGGCGCGCGGCGCCAGCAGCACGGTCACCGCCTACATCCGCGGCATCGGCCAGTCCGACCCGACCTGGGGTGCGGACCCGGGGGTGGGCATCTACCTGGATGACGTCTACATCGCACGCCCGCAGGGCGCACTTCTGGATGTGTTCGATGTATCGCGCATCGAGGTGCTGCGCGGCCCGCAGGGAACGCTGTACGGCAAGAACACCATTGGCGGTGCGATCAAGTACATCTCGCGCGGCCTGCCCACCCAGACCGAGGGTTTCGCCCAGATCACCGTGGGCAACTACAGCCAGCTGGACGCCAAGGCGGCGATCGGCGGCCCGATCGGCGGCGCCGACAGCGGCCTGCGCGCGCGCGTGGCGGTGGCCAGCATGAACCACGACGGCTTTGGCGAAAACACCTTCGATGGCCAGCCGGTCAGCGACAAGCAGATCAACGCGGCACGCCTGAATCTCGGCGCGTATGCGGGCGACGACTTCGATGTGCAGTTCGCGCTGGACTGGATCGATGACCAGTCGGGCATGCGCGGTTCGAAGATGCTGGCGCCCAATCCGTTCCTGCGCGCCTACCCGCCGATGGACAGCCGTTATGACATCCGCTCGGGCATGCGCAACCTCAACAACGTGGAAACCAAGGGCGCGTCGGCCACGGTGAACTGGCGGCCGAACGACGACATCGCGGTGAAGTACGTGGTGGCCAAGCGCGAGTCGGACAGTGAAGCCAACATCGACTTCGACACCACGCCGGTCAAGCTGGCCGACGTGAGCGGCACCTACAACGACAACCAGGTCAGCAACGAGGTGCAGCTGAACTACGATGCCGGTGGCCGGGCGCGTGGCGTGGTGGGCCTGTACCAGTTCAGTGGCGAGGCCGGTGGGCAGATCCAGAACAACTACTTCAGCGCGCAGTTCGCCGACAACCAGGGCAAGGTGCTGACCGACAGCATCGCACTGTATGCGGACTGGACCTTCGACCTGACCAGCGGGCTCAAGCTGGATGTGGGCGCCCGCTACACCGACGAGGACAAGCGCGCGATCGTGCTGAACCGCCTCTACGCCGACCCGGGTTTCAGCCGGCCGGTGGCGGTGACCGCGGACTTCGACAAGAAGACCAACTTCAAGAACGTCTCGCCCAAGGTCTCGCTGGACTACCAGATCACCCCGGACATCATGGTCTACGGGCTGGCCACGCGTGGCTTCAAGTCCGGCGGCTACAACATCCGCGCCAACGCGGTGGCCGTGCCGCGCTCGGCCGAACCGTTCGATGACGAGACCGTGGACAGCTACGAGGTCGGCAGCAAGATGGCCTTCCTCGACCAGCGGCTGTTCCTGAACGTTTCGGCCTTCTACAACAAGTACAAGGATATCCAGCTGTCGGTGTTCACCGGCCTGGATACCAATGGCGACGGCATCGATGATTCCTTCTTCGGTGATTTCACCAATGCCGGCGCCGGCGCCGTCAAGGGCCTCGAGGTCGAATACCAGTACCTGCCCAGCCGGCACTGGTTGATTTCCGGCAATCTGGCCTGGCTGGACACGAAGTACGACGAGTACATGGACCGCGGCATCAACGTGGCCCGGCAGATGAAGTTCACCAATGCGCCGGAATTCTCGGGGGCGCTGAACGTGGAATACCGCACCGACCTGGCCAACGGCAGCAACCTGTCGGCGCGGGTGAGTTACAGCTACCAGAGCGAGGTGTGGCCGACCACCGACCTGAGCCCGGTGATCCGCCAGGAGGGCTATGGGCTGGTCAATGCTGGTGTGATCTGGCGGCTGGATGATGCCTGGACATTCTCACTGCAGGGCACCAACCTGGCCGACAAGGAATACCGCACCACCGGTTACAACATCCCGGCGGTCGGCACGCTGATTGGCTTCTATGGACCGCCGCGCCAATATAGTCTCAGCGTCCGTTACGATTTCTAGCGCGTCCGTTACGATTCCCAGGAAGCCCCTGCATGACGCAGCCTTACCAAGATCTGTACTGGAACAGCAATGATGGTCTGCGCCTGCACGCGCGCGACCATGCGCCGGGGGCAGGACAGCTGCCACGCGGCACCGTGGTATGCATTCCCGGCCTGACCCGCAATGGCGCTGATTTCGATGCGCTGGCCGACGTGCTCACCGGCGCGGGCTGGCGCGTGATCGCCGTCGACCTGCGCGGCCGTGCCGGCTCGGAACGCGCGCAGGATCCATCCAGCTACAACCCACGCGCCTATGCGGATGACATGGTGGCGCTGCTGCGCTCGCAGCGCATCGACTCGGCGGTATTCATCGGCACGTCGCTGGGTGTGCTGGTCACCATCACCCTGGCCTCGCGTGCCCCGCAGACGATTGCCGCGGCGGTACTGAACGATGCCGGCCCCAAGGTGCCGCGCGAGGCGCTGGCACGGATCGGCAAGTACGCCGGCAAGCCCGTGCCGCCGATGGATCTGCAGCAGGCCGCGGCCTACATGGGCACCATCGGCAAGGCGGCATTCCCGCGCTACACCGTGGAGGACTGGCGGGCCATGGCCCTGCGCACGTTCCGCCAGCGCGAAGACGGCATGCTGGAACTGGACTACGACCCGGCGGTGATCCGCACCACCCGACCGTGGGTGCTGTGGCTGTTGCGCCCCGTGCTGTGGCGTGCGGTTCGCGGGTTGACCGCACGCGTGCCGGTGCTGGTGGTGCGTGGCGCCCTGTCCGACATCCTGCCAGCCGATGTTGCCCGGCAGATGGCCGCGACATCGCCCCGCGCACGCCTGGTTGAAGTGCCGGACGTGGGCCATGCGCCGATGTTGAACGAGCCGGAGGCACGCGATGCCATCCTGGCCCTGCTGGACGACGTGCGGTGAGCACCGCCACATCCACCGAGGCAATGCCGGCCGCCCTGCGCCCTCTCCAGCAATGGGCGGCCGGCGAGCGGCTGGGCGGCATCACGCAGGTCTCGCAAGCGCGGATCACTGCCTTCGCCGACGCCACCGGCGACCACAACTGGATCCACGTCGACCCGGTGCGCGCGCGGGCGCAGCTGCCGGGTGGCCGGACCATCGCCCATGGCTTCCTGCTGTTGTCATTGACGGTGGAAGAGGATGTGGCCGCGTTGGCCGGTTTCCCGGGTATCGCGCATGTGCTCAATTACGGACTGAACAAGGTGCGCTTCCTTGCGCCGGTACCCAGCGGCTCGGACGTGCGGGTGCGTTCGCAGCTGGTCTCCCTGCAGCCGCGCCAGCCGGGGCAGTGGCTGCTGACCCAGCGCAAGACCGTGGAGCTCGCTGACGATGGCGAGGTTGCAGTGGTTGCCGAGCAGTTGTCACTGATCGTGGTATCCGCCTAGCGCTGCCCTGCCCCGCTTCTCTCTACACTGGAGCGATGTTGACGCCCTCCATCGTCCTGTTCGCCTGTATTGCGTGGACCGTTCTGTTGTTTGGCGTGGCCCTGTGGGGTGAGCGCCGGGGACATCGCCTCGCACGGATCTGGCCGATCATCTATGCGCTGTCACTGGCCGTGCATTGCACGGCCTGGACCTATTACGGGGCCGCCTCACAGGGCGTGCAATGGGGCTTCCCGATTCCACCGACGCTGGTCGGAATGGCGTTGATCTTTGCGTTCGGCCTGCCGTTCCTGACGCGGCTGGGGCGGTTGGCCAAGCAGCACAACAGCGCCACCATCGCCGACCTGGTGGTCGCGCGACTGCGTGCGGACCAGGGGCTGGGCATCACCATCACCCTGGTCGCGCTGTTCGGCATCATTCCCTACATCGCACTGCAGCTCAAAGCAGTCAGCCAGGGCCTGGGTGCGCTGCTGGGCGATCGCTTCGCACCTGCCGGCTGGCAACTGGACATGTCGTTCTGGTTCGCGCTGACGATGGCGGCGTTCACCCTGCTGTTCGGTGCACGCAAGGCTTCGGCCACCGAACACAACCGCGGCATCGTGGTGGCGCTGGGCCTGGAATCGGTACTGAAGCTGGTGGCGCTGCTGGCGATCGGCCTGTATGCCGGACTGTCGGTGCACCGCGCCGGCACGCCCCTGCTGGAGAAAATGGCCCACCTGCCGCCGCCCGCAGTCATTCCGGATTACCTGACCATGGTGGCGCTGGGCGCGATCTCCGCCTTTACCCTGCCCCACCAGTTCCACGTGGGCGTGGTCGAGCTTCGCCAGCCTTCCGACCTGAAGACGGCGCGCTGGTTGTTCCCGGTGTACCTGCTGTTGATCGGCCTACCGTCGGTGCCGATGGCGCTGTACGGCGCCGCCCAGCTGCCGGCATCGGTGTCGCCGGATCTGTATGTGCTGGCCCTGCCGCAGGCCGGCGGACACCACCTGTTGGCGCTGGTGGCGTACCTGGGCAGCCTGAGCGCGGCCACCGGCATGATGATCCTGTCCGGGCTGACACTGTCGATCATGCTCGGCAATCACGGCGTGGGCTCGCGACTGCTGGGCGGCATCGATGGCGGCCGCGCTGCCGGCGACCTGCGCCCGCGCGTGCTGGCCCTGCGCCGTGCCGGCATCATCGCCGTGTTCCTGATGGCGTGGCTGTACAGCCGGGCGATGAGCGATACCGAGGCGCTCAGCGATTTCGGCCTGATGTCCTTCACCGCGCTCTCGCAGCTGGCACCGGCCGTGCTGCTGGCGGTGTACCGGCCACGCACGCCCTCGCCGGCGATCATCACCGGCATCGTGGTGGGCTCGCTGGTCTGGCTGTGGCTGGTGCTGTTGCCCATGATCGTGCCTGCTGCAACGCCGTCGACCCGTCCCGACGGGCTGCACTGGCTGTCGCTGCTGTCGATGCGCCTGCAGCCGGGGCATATCGCCATCAGCATGGGCGCCAGCCTGGCGGCGAACCTGGTTGCCGTGGTGCTGGTATCGCGCGCGGTGCGCCCGTCGCTGCCACGCCAGCGTGATGCGGTGGCCACGGCATCACTGCGCAAGACCGCCGGCCGCTTCCTTGGCCAGGAACGGGCGCGGCAGCTGCTCGACGGGCATGCGGGACAGATGCTGGATGACGACCGGGTCATGGCGGTGGAACGTGAGCTGACGGCCGTGGTCGGCGCCGGCATGGCCCGGCTGCTGGTGGAGGCGGCACGCGAGGGTGGTGCGGCGCCACTGGATGCGGTCACCCGTGCGGTCGGTGAAGCCACCCAGGCGCTGCGCTTCAACCAGCGCCTGCTGGAAGCCGCGCTGGAGAACATGAGCCAGGGCATCAGCGTGGTGGATGCGCAGTTGCAGCTGGTGGCCTGGAACAGCCGCTATGCCGACCTGTTCAAGTTCCCGCCGGCGCTGCTGCAGGTCGGGCAGCCGGTGGTCCATCTTACTGCGTGGGCCCTGGACCAACTGGGTATCGGCGCTGCCGTTGGCGACTCGCCCGAAAAGGCACTGCAGCGCCGCGTTGCCCACATGCGGCGCGGCACCCCGCATCTGTCCGAGCGGATCTTCCCTGACGACACCATCGTGGAAATCCGCGGCAACCCGATGCCGCGCGGCGGCTACGTGGCCACCTTCACCGATGTCACCGCATTCCGCCGCGCTGAAGATGCACTCAAGCGCAGCAATGAGACACTGGAGCGCCGTGTGCAGGACCGCACGGCCCGGCTGGAACAGGCGGTGCACGAGGCCGAACGAGCCAACGTGGCCAAGACGCGGTTCCTGACCGCGGTCGGCCACGACCTGATCCAGCCATTGCATGCGGCCCAGTTGCTGGCTGATGCGATGTCCCAGCACATCGAGTCCGAGTTCCTGGGCAGCTTCCTGCGCCAGATCCGCGGCGCGCTGGATTCCACCGATGACCTGCTGTCGGGCCTGCTCGATATGTCGCGGCTGGACGCTGGTGGCTGGGTGGCCGACCCACGCCCGTTCGCGCTGTCCACCGTGCTGGATCCGCTTGCGCAGGAGTTCGCGGTGCTGGCGGCGGCACGTGGCCTGCAGTTCGGCTATGTGCCGACCCGGGCCTGGGTGCACAGCGATCCGCTGCTGCTGCGCCGGGTGCTGCAGAATTTCCTGGCCAATGCCATCCGCTACACGCACCGCGGAGGCGTGCTGCTGGGCGTGCGCCGCCAGGGCACCTCACTGGTGATCGGCGTGCATGACAGCGGCCCGGGCATCGCGCCGGAGCAGCAGGCGATCGTGTTCGAGGAATTCCATCGCGGTGACCGCAGCAATGGCCAGGGACTCGGCCTGGGCCTGGCCATCGCGCAGCGCGTCGCCGGCCTGCTGGATGCACCGCTGCACCTGCACAGCATCCCTGGCCGCGGTTCGGCATTCTCCATCCGGGTGCCACGGGCAGCTCCGCCAGCCGCGCCGGACGCCCTGCCCGCTGCTGCCGGCAGCAGCACGCTGAAAGGCATCCGCGTGCTGGTGGTCGACAACGATCGGGACGCGCTGGCGGCGATGCAGCAGCTGCTGACGTCCTGGGGCTGCGACGTCACCACAGCAGGTGATGCCGCAGCGATCGGGCCGTCAGCGGGTGAGGCGGCACTCTGGTTGTTCGACTATCACCTCGATGAGGGTGATACGGGGGTGGCGGTCTGGAAGCGGCTGGTGACCGTGCACGGGCAGCGGCCGACCGTGATCCTCAGTGCCGATACCGGCAGCGATACCCGCGAAGCGGTACGCGAAGCCGGGCTTTCTCTGTTGAACAAGCCGTTCAAGCCGCTGGCGCTGCGCTGGGCGATCAACCATCTGTTGGCGACGAAGGGTGCGACCGCGACCTGAAGATTCAGGCGTCCTGGGGCCCTTCGAGCTGCCGGGATGGATCGGCCAACCCCATCTCGTGCAGCACGCGTATGGCCTGCGCACGATTGCGCACCCCCAACCGTTCCATGATGCGCGTCATGTGTGCCTTGACCGTGCGCAGCTGCACGCCCAGGCGGTCGGCGATCTGCTTGTTGAGCAGGCCTTCGGCCACCAGGCTCAGCACCTTGTACTGATGCGCGGACAGGCTGGCCAACCGCGCGGCGAGATCCGCATCCTTGCTGAAGGGGGCCACCCTGGCCACCGGCTCGCGCAGCAATGCCGGAATCCAACGTTCGCCTTCCAGCACAGAATGCAGCGCGGACTGCAGTTCGCTCAGTCCCGAACTCTTGGGCAGATAGCCGGCGGCACCCAGATCAATGGCACGGCGGATCACCTGCGGTTCTTCATTGGCCGAGACGATGATGATCGCAAGACCGGGCTGCAATGCCCGCAGGGTCGCCAATCCAGCAAGCCCGTGATTGCCGGGCATGTGCAGGTCCAGCAGCATCAGGTCGACCGGCTGGCGCTCGACGGCCTCCAGCACGCTGTCCAGTGAATCGGCCTCGCTGATCTGCAGGTCGTCGACGGCCTCCGCCGCCGCGCGATGCAGCGCGGCGCGGAACAACGGGTGGTCATCGGCGATAAGCAGGCTTGGCATGTCCAGGCGAGATTAGCAAATCACGCGGGCGTGGACAGGGGACCTAGGTACGCTGGCGCGCTGCGCGTGGATGGCTAGTGTGGGCAGGGACGACCGGCGACCGCTACGCCGCCCACCAGGAGCCCCCATGTCATCCGCCCCCGCCACCGATACCTGCCCGCTGCTGATCAAGCAGTTGCTGCTCACGCCGCTGGCGATGCATCCCGGGCAGGAGATCGTGTACGGCGACAAGGTCCGCTTCGACTACCGCACGCTGCAGGCACGTATCGGCCAGCTGGCCGGACTGCTGGCATCGCTGGGCGTCCGCCAGGGCGATACCGTGGCGGTGATGGACTGGGACAGCAACCGCTACCTGGAAGCCTACTTCGCCGTGCCGATGATCGGCGCAGTGCTGATGATGGTGAACGTCCGTTTGGCACCAGAGCAGATTGCCTACACGCTGAACCACAGCGGCGCGCGGGTGATCCTGGCCAACCGCGAGTTCCTGCCGCTGCTGGAGGGTCTGGAAGATCAGCTGCCCGACCTGCGTGCACGCGTGCTGCTGGACGACGCGGAAGGGCCACTGCCACCGGGCTTCGTGACGGAGTATGAAACAGGCCTGCGCGCGGCCACGCCGGTCGAGCACTTCCCGGACTTCGACGAGAACACGCGTGCCACGGTGTTCTATACGACCGGCACCACCGGCCTGCCCAAAGGCGTGTACTTCAGCCATCGGCAGCTGGTGCTGCACTCCCTGGCGGCGATGGCCGCGCTGGGCAGCGCCCCGAGCCAGGGGCGGCTGCACCGCGGCGATGTCTACATGCCGATCACGCCGATGTTCCATGTACACGCCTGGGGCGTACCCTACGTGGCCACGCTGCTCGGCATCAAGCAGGTCTATCCCGGCCGCTACCTGCCAGCAACCCTTCTGGCGCTGATCGCCCGCGAGAAGGTGACCTTCTCGCACTGCGTGCCGACCATCCTGCACATGCTGCTCGAACACCCCGACGCGGCACAGACCGACCTGCGCAACTGGAAAGTAATCATCGGCGGCGCGGCGCTGCCGCGAGCACTGGCGCAGCGTGCACTTGCACGTGGCATCGATATCTTCGGTGGCTACGGCATGTCCGAAACCTGCCCGCTGCTCACCCTTGCACAGATTGATGCCGATGCATTGGCCGGGCCGGATGAGGCGCTGTCACTGCGGACCAAGGCCGGCATTCCGGTGCCGCTGGTGGACCTGCGCATTGTCGACCCGGAGATGAGGGATGTCGCCCACGACGGGGTGGCTACCGGCGAGGTGGTGGTGCGCGCGCCCTGGCTCACCCAGGGCTACCTGCACGATCCGGACGCTTCGGCGACGCTGTGGGCGGGCGGCTACCTGCACACCGGGGACATCGGCAACATCGATGCAGATGGCTACCTGCGGGTGACCGACCGCATCAAGGATGTGATCAAGACCGGTGGCGAATGGATCTCCTCGCTGGCGCTGGAAGACATCATCGCCCTGCATCCTGCGGTGAACGAAGTCGCGGTGATCGGCATCGCCGATGCAAAATGGGGTGAGCGACCGCTGCCGCTGGTGGTCAGGCGGCCCGGTAGTGACGTGACCGAGGCCGAGATCATCGCGTTGGTGGCGGCGCGCAGCCACTCAGGAGATATCTCACGCTATGCGATTCCGGAACGCGTCCGCTTCGTCGATGTGATCGAGCGCACCAGCGTCGGCAAGATCAACAAGAAGAAGCTGCGTGGACTGCATGACCCGGAGGCAAGCGCTGGCCGCTGATGCCTGGGCGCCCACGGGCGATGCGCCAATGCGGGGAAATCAATGCCCCCGTCCCTCCTGTTCCGTCGGTTCCACCGCATACATCGTGGCTGGCGCCGATCCTCCCTCGCCCCCCCGCTCCTACAGTGGACCCACGGCGCCGCACTGCCTGCACTCCGATGGCAACGCCGCCAAGCCCCCCACTCTTTCGAGCCCGCAGGAGCGAGACATGGCATGCCTTTCCTGGACTACCGCTGGCACAGCGGCAATGCGCCCAGCCCCCTCCACGCAGGTTGAACGGAGGTGTGCACCATGAACCAGGTCTACGTCGCAGTCTGGGATGGAGCCCACTATCTGGTCGTCCGCAAACGTGTGCTCAACAGCTGGTGGGGCAGCAATTCCGTTGTCGTACTTTCTGCCGAAGCGATGGCCGCTGTGCTGGCCATCCGCAACGCGCCCGGCGGTGGCACAGAGCAGGATTGGGAGCAGTTGAGGAGGCTGCTTTCCGGCGCTTGGCGCGCTGCGGGGTCAGTCGCCTACCGCGGCGAACGCACGCTGCCCCGCACCATGGACGCACTGGACCGAGCGCTTGAAAGCGCCGAACGCACGCATCCGCAAACCGATGACGTCGCCATGGAAACGCTGGCCGCTCTGCAGAGCCTGTTCCGCGAGGACGCAAGAACCCCTCCCTCGTTCAGCCCTGCGCGTGCAACCTTGCGGGAGCTCGCCATCGCATTGCCGCCGCCTACCCGGGGAACCCCGAACTGGGCCGCTGCGTTGGTAGTCGCACAACGTCTGGTGGCGGAAGTCGATGCGTGGTCGGATGGCCTGCCCCCGGCGCTGGTGAACCAGGCGGGACAATGGGCCCTGCCCGGCGGGGGCCGGCTGAACAACGAACGCAAGGAGCGCGCCGCGCGCCGCGAGTTCGAGGAAGAGCTTGGCATCTGGCTTGGGCAGGGACGCGCCGCATGCGATCTGCGTGCCCGGCTGATTCCGGATGTGGGAGACAGCTTCTCCCTGGTTCGCTTCCGCACAACGGCCGAGGAGCTTCTGCGGATGGCGCAGGAGGCCGAGAACCATGTCCAGGCCAGTGCCAGCAGCCCTGCGCGTCCCCAGTCCTGCCTGGTGACCGACTGGGAGGTGGCGGGCGTCGGACGGGTGCCGGTGGCCAATCTGCGCAATGTCCTGGGGGTAAGGGTGGGGGTTCCAGGCGAAGGAACACTGGAGGTTGACGAGGCCCTGGCCAGCGCCAGGCCCGGTAGCCAGGAGATCGGCTGGTACCGGGAGATCGCTGCCCTGCTGTCACCCGCCTGAGCGTACAGCGCGCAGCTGCGTGATCCCCTGCAACCCCCGCGAGGCCCACCATGAAAGAGAGCACGCCCGAACGCGAGGCCCGGCGCTACATCAGCAAGCAGCTCACCGCGCAGATCAACAACGCGCAGGCGTATCCCGACGTTCGCACGGTCGTGGTCAAGGCACTGTCGGACATCAAGGACCAGCTGCGCAGCCTGTCCAGCAAGGTACGGCGCGACTACAGCCTGAAGCCCGGTGAGCCGTTGATGTTCTTCTACGTCAAGGGCGGCAACGCGCTGGACGCACTGCTTGAACGCCCGTCCGTTCCGCCGCCCACGCTGTTCGATTTCGGCAGGTCCGACTGGGATACGCAGGTGGTGATCAACCCCTGGATCCCGATCCCGGCACAGGATGCCCTGCACGGCGGTGTTGAAGACATCGTGATCGACGTGATGCAGGGTGCCGGCCTCAACATCGCGCTGGAGATCAGCGTCTTCCCGCCGAACCAGAATCCGTTGGCCGGCCAGGTGGTGGACCTTGCATCGGTGGACATCCATGTGCCGCCAGGCGAGCAGTGCCTGGTGACCTGTGACAATCCGCAGACGTTCCGGAAGGTGTACGAGCGTGACCGTGCGGGCCTGCATCTGTTCACCAGCGAGCCGCTGAAGGGCATCGGCACTGCCACGCCGGTGACAAGCCCGTCCGTGCTGCCCCCTCCGCAGCCGCCGATGCCGCAGCCCGCGCAGCCGCCGCCTACCCCTCCGCCGCCGCCAGGCATCATCCTCAACGACGGCATCAAACCCTTCGTGCTGTATCGCATGGGCTATACCTGGCACGCGCGATGGGTGAAGGATCCGAAGGCGCCTGCCGGCGACGACCCGGTGACGCCGCGGCCGATCCTGATGGAACTGATCGATGTGACCACGCCGCGCCGCGATACCGTGGAGGCCGTGACAGTGTGGTCGGACATCATCCGCAACCATCTGGTGATTGCCGAGGATGCCGGCTCGGAAGAGCGCTGGCGGCTGCCGCTGCCCAGCATGGAGTACCACCTGTGGGAAGGCCTGACCATGCTGTGCGAGATCGCCGCCTACCCCGGCTGGCCGGGTGCGGACAAGCTGGAGAAACGTCGTCGCAATGTGCAGCGCATCCACGACTGGTACCGCGACCAGCAGGGCGACCTGGCGACATTCGGCCGGGTGATCGATGGCATCTCGGCGGCGCCGGTGTTCACCGATGACACGAACTGCATGCAGCAGGTCGATGCCTGCATGCGGGTGGTCAAGGCGCGCATGCAGGCATCGTCATCGGGATTCGATCACGGCGCCCTGTCGGCCACCCACACGCAGCGCCTGTTGTACGGGCGGCAGTGGGGTGCGCAACGGGTCGCAACGCTGCTGCAACGCCTGGGTACATCTACCGCATCCTGTGGCTACAGCGACGATCTGGCGTTGATCGGGACGCTGGCACAGAACCCGTACCTGGATGTCACCCAGGTGCCGATCTCCGGCGTCGACTGCGCGATGATCATCCGCGCCGACCCTGCGACGTTGCGCAATGCGACGGCGGCCAACTGCCTCATTGCGCTTGCCCAGGACCTTGGCGCGGACATGACCATCGAGGATTCCCTGCACTCGACCGTACGTGCGACGGGGATCAGCTACGAGCGAACGCTGGTGATCTTCGATGCGCCGCGCGCGCCGACGGCGCGCGTGGCCAAGGCGATCCTGACGTTGACCACTGCAGGCCCGGTCGGTTGCCCGTTCCGTGACAGCCCCGATGGTTCCGGGCAGGCCATCGCATCGTTGCTGGACATGGACAACCAGCGCAAGGTGGCAGCCTCGATCATCCAGGGGTTCGTGCAACGGGCGAATCTGTCCAGGCAGCACGAGATGATCCGGGTGCTGTTGCCGCAGGGGGAGTGATCCTCGGTCACCGCTGCGCGGAACGCGGATTTCCATCGGGCTTGATCGCCCCCCCTGCCCAAGCGGATCCATGCCTCCAGCGCCTGTCGGTCAGCTGCTGGGAATTGCGCGTGGCCGGTCGTGCCGCGCCCGCCGCAACGGGCGCGGCGTCACATCAATGCAGCGGCACCTTCAGCACCGAAGGCGCGTTGGCCGGTGAACTGAAGGTCACCGCCCCGCCCAGCTGGCTGATGCCCGCATAGCGCAGGTCCACGGTATCGACCACCAGGGTCAGCCGGCTGCCCGCCGGGAGATTCCAGCTGCTGGCCTCGAGCCGCAGATCGATGGTCTTCGCCTGGCCGGGCGTGGCCCCGCGCAGCGTGTACGGCTTGTGGCTGATCAGCTGGCCATTGCCCAGCACATCCTCGGCATACAGGTACGCATACAGCGTGGTGTTGGCGCGGCTGGGCGTGACCGTCAGGCGCACTTCCGGCGCACCGTCCAGGCGTTTGGCGCTCCACTGGATCGGGCCCTGCCAGACGCCTGCGGCGCTACGGCCAACGAAGGGTATATAGGCGCCGGGCGGCAGGTTGAACATCTGCAGCGCGCCGGACGCCATCGCCACGCCGGAATTGGCGGCGGTCAGCAGGCCGCTGCCGATCCGGTAGTTCCAGCCGGTGGCGCCACCGTTCTCCGCCAGCCCGCCGGTGGGCAGCAGCAGCCCGTTCGGCGCGGTCAGCCCGTAGCTGACAGCACCCGCATTGGTGGCCTGCCAGTCCGGATAGCGGCTCCAGCTGCCTTTCTGCGACTTCAGCTGCACCGCCGCCTGGCGGTCGATGCCATTGGCCACGCCCTTCAGGTAGTGGTCGAACCAGTCGCCCACGGCGGCATAGACCTCATTGGGAATGCCGAGCGCACCGAAGGCCTCGTTGAGGGCATGGTCGCCATGGCGCAGCTGCAGCTGCTTGGGCCCCTTCAGGCGGTTGAAGAAATCGACCAGCTGGCCCGGCGGGAACAGGCTGTCATTGAAGGCATTGGCAAGGAACACCGCCGGCTGGTTGGCGTTGATCTCGTCGAGGCTGCTGGCCGGGCTGCGCTGCGCCGCCACCGGCAGCAGCGAGTCCACCGCCCCCTGGTAATTGCCGACCAGCACGTTGCGGTTGATGGTGGCCAGCTCCGCGCCGGGGCGGCCGGTGGCCAGGCCCGCTGCCACCAGCAGGGCGATGCCCTGCGCGCTGGGCGTGTCATGGCTGTACAGCGACGCCTGCAGGTCGGCCCAGCCGCTCAGTGCGGCAACGGCCTTGATGCGTGGGTCGCGTGCCGCCGCCAGCAGGCTGGTACCGGCGCCGTAGGAAATGCCCGAGACACCGATCCTTGCCGGGTCGGCGCGGGTGTTGTCCAGCGCCCAGTCGATCAGCGCGCTGACATCCTCGACCGTGGCGGGCCCGGCGATGTCGATGCTGCCACCCGATTCCCAGAAGCCGCGCGAGCTGTAGCTGATGACCACATAGCCGCGCTGCGCCAGCAACTGTGCCACCCCCACGTATTCCACGCTGGGCACCGCCCAGCTGCTGGGCATCACCAGCAGTGGATAGCGGCCGCTGCCGGCATCCTGCGGTTCGATGACGAAGGCCCCGAGGGGCGTGCCATCCCAGCTTGGGATGGTGCGATGGGTGGTCTTGACCGTGGCTGCCCAGGCGGTGGGCGCCAGCCCGGTCAGCAGGATCAACAGCAGCAATACCTTGCGCATCGTCGTCTCTCCCCGTCGGTGGTGGTGCAACGGGTTGGACCGTACCAGTGCGAATGGTGACTGGCACCTTGCGACGCAGCATGACGTTTGCGGCATTGCCGCCACCTTTGGACCGGTGCTATGACGGACGCTCCCCAAGGAAGGATGGACACCATGAGGCACCGGCCCTTCGTTCTTGCCGCGCTGACGCTGCTTGCCGCCGGGCCTGCCGCGGCCGCCAGCCCAGAGCTCTCTGATGACGCAGCCAAGGCGATCTTCGATCAGGCGAACGCGCTGTGCCGGAAAGACAACGGAGACCTGTGGGGGGCCTCGCTGTGTGGACCGATGATGCTGGTTGATCGCGCCACTCGACGGGTCGTTGCCTCCCAGGCGGATCCACATGGCCTCCTGAGGGCGCGTGGCGAAGTCTTCGTCGGCCAGCTTCCATCGGATGCGATCATCGCCAACACGGCCGTCGACTGGTCTGGAACGCGCTGGACGCAACTGCTGTGGCCCCTGCCTGAGAACGACGCGCGCCGCAGCACGCTGCTGGCTCACGAAATGTTCCACCGGGTGCAGCCCGCGCTGTCGATCGCCCCGCCTGCCGAAGGCGGCAATGAGCACCTTGATACCCTCGAAGGTCGCTACTGGTTACAGATGGAATGGCGGGCCCTTGCTGCGGCACTCGCAGCCCCAGACACCGGCGCGCAGCGCAGCGCGGCGATCGACGCACTCACCTTCCGCGCGGAGCGCCACCGTCGATTCCCTGCCGCCGCGATGGAGGAAGCCGCACTGGAGTTGAACGAGGGCCTGGCCGAGTACACCGGCGTCTTCGTTGGCAACGCAGGGCCCGATGCCCGTATCGAGGCGGCGCTGCATGACCTCCGCGCCCACGTTGACGACCCGAGCTTCGTCCGATCCTTCGCCTATGCGACCGGCCCTGCATATGGACTGATGCTGGATCAGGTAGTGCCGGGATGGCGCCGCGACCTGGCCCGTCACCCGAAAGATCTCGGTTCGCTCCTGGCCGAGGCGATTCACACGGATCCATCATGGGACGCGTTCGCACTGCGCGCCGCCGTCGCGCGCTACGGGGGGGAGGCGCTGCGCGACACCGAAGTCCTGCGCGAGCAACAGCGCCTTGCGCAGCTCGAGCACAACCGAGCCCGCTTTGTGACAGGGCCTGTGCTGCGACTGGAACTGCGCAACATGCGCATCCAGTTCGATCCCAACAGCGTGCAGCCCTTGCCGGGCAGTGGAATGGTATATCCAACGATGCAGCTGACCGATGTGTGGGGCAGCCTCAACGTCACCGATGGAGCACTGCTGCAGAGCGACTGGAAGGCCGTGTTCGTACAGGCACCGGCCAGTGGCGCCTCGCCGTTGCAGGGCCCCGGATGGTCGCTGACCCTGAAGCCAGGATGGTCGATAGTCCAAGGCAAGCGCGTTGGCCAGCTGCAGCTGGCGCCTCCCGCTCTCCATGGAAAGTGAGCACGCTCATCCGCACACGAAGAGTGCCGACGCATAGCGATCCGATGGATCCGCCCTACCACGCGCATATTTCCACCACACCTTGCGCGATCTGACACATCTCCAATGCTTGCGGGCTGTCACAGCTTCGTCGTTTCGTCGTTGACCTAACAGTGACAGCTTGTGACGCTTGCGACACCGCACGGCCTCCGTGGCCCTGTCATCGCGGTCAGTCCCACCGCACTCCGCATCACCCGTATCCGCAACGCCTCCACATGACACAGGCCCGGCCTGGTCGTGGCGGGTCGCTGCGTCCCGAATCCTTTGCTGGAGAATCGCAATGCGCCTTGCAAGCTTCGTCTTTGCCTTCGTCCTCAGCGCCTTTGCCGGCGCAGCCCAGGCCCAGGTGGTCACCCTCAACAAGGGCGGCTTCGTGCTCACCTACGACTGCAGCATCCACAGCGCCACCCGCTACGAGTACACGCTCACCGCCGATACCGGTTCCGCTGCACGGCCGTCCAGCTTCTACAAGGACCCGGACCTGCCGGCCGGTTGCCTGGGCCAGACCAGCACCGCGTCCTATGCCAGCATCAAGTCCGGTTATGACCGCGGCCATCTGGTCACGTCCAACCACATGGACTACGACGCGACCTACATCCGCCGCGCCAACTACATGACCAACATCGTGCCGCAGGTGTCCAGCTTCAACCAGGGCATCTGGGTGAAGGCCGAGAACGTGGCCGAGTGCTACCGCGACATCGCGCCGGTGGACGTCTACGGCGGTGTGGTCTATGGCGATGCCTCCAACGATTATTTCCTGGCCAGCCACGGCATTCCCACGCCGGAATTCTTCTGGAAGACGATCATCACCCGTGATCCGAACACCGGCACCGCCAAGGCGATCAGCTGGATCATTCCCAACGAGGCCAACCTGGGCAGCCTGGACAACTACCTGGTGACCATTGCCGATCTGGAGGAGCTGCTCGGTGCCAGCTACGTGGCGATCAACGCACCGGCCTCGCTGAAGAACATGCTGCCGGCCACCACCTGGCCGCAGCCGGCCGGATGTGACCTGAGCTGAGTGACGGGCGGGAGAACGTCACGATGCCTGCATACGCAGCCATCGTGACGCCAGCACTCTGGCAAGCAGGAACTGCAATGCGGCGCCGACGACGGTGGCATCGACAAGCCCGCGACCTATCGTCGGCGCCCCAGCGGACAGCGTTCGCAGCAGGTACGCCACGCTGGCCAGGCTGATGAGCAGGGAGGTGGCAAGCAGGACCAGCGACACCACCATCGTGCGCACCATCGATGCGGGTCGCGGTGACAGCTCGCTGGCCCATAGGCCGGCAAACGTGGCCAGTGCGCAGGCCACCAGCAGGATCAGGCTCGCAATCTGCAGCTGCGCGGCGCCGTCGGCAACGGGCATGATGAACTCGCCTGGCGAGAATCCCACGGGCAGCTGCAACACCAGGATGGGGAGCAAGCAGCTACCGGCCACCAGCGTCACCGCGCCGGCGATGCTGGCACTGATGAGGTGATGGTGCTCGCCCTCGGCACGGATGCGCCGCTGCATCAGCAGCGCCGGCACCAAGGCCAGCAGCGTGAGGACCAGTGCATGCGCAAGCGGAACCAGACTGATGGCTGCGACACTGTGGACCGGAAACGGCAACTGCGCCATCGGAATGCGCATGGTGCGATCCAGCACGACGAGCAACCCGAAAAAGGCGATCGAAGCGATCACCGGGTGGCGGATCCGCAGCGCGCCGCGGCGCCCGAACAGCAGCATCGACACCAGTACCGCCGCCCCGGCAAACAGACTCAGGCGGAAACCGAGCTCAGCCACCGCGTTGCCGATTTCACGTGAGGCCTCGGGCGGCCCCAGGCGATACCCGAATGCGATCAGGCGGAGGGCCACGGGCAGGTACAGGCAGAGCACGTAGAGCTTGGCGGCCATCGCGAACTGGATGGGGTAAGCACCTAAGAATGATCGCAATCGCTTCAAGGCGTATTCCCGTGCAGGCGCTGGGCGGGGTGTCCCCGGCAGTCTAGCGTTCCTGTGGCCAGCGTGCCCTGCCCGGCCCGCTGTGGGAAAATGGCGGGCACGTCGTCCCTTTGTCTGTTCCCGGAGCTGTAGATGTCCTGTTTTCCCTTTGATGCCGTGCTGTTCGACTGCGACGGCGTGCTGGTCGATTCCGAGCCGCTGGTGGCCCGTGTACTCTCGGAAATGCTGACCGAGCGCGGCTGGCCGCTGACGCCGGCACAGGCCGGCGAGGTGTTCCTTGGCCAGTCCGTGGCCCATCTGGCGGGGCTGATCGAAGAGCGCACCGGCAAGCCGTTCACCGAGGAATGGCTGGAAGAATTCCGTCAGCAGCGCAACCGGGCGCTGGAGCGCGACCTGGTTGCGATCCAGGGCGCGCCCGAGGCCGTGCGCGCGATCGGCGCCGCCACCGGCGGCCGGATCGCCTGTGCGTCCGGCGCCGACCTGCACAAGGTGAAGCTGCAGCTGGGCAAGGTCGGCATCCTTGATGCCTTCGGTGCCCATGTGTTCAGTGGCCAGGACATGCCGAACACCAAGCCTCACCCGGACGTTTACCTGGCCGCCGCCGCAGCGCTGGGCGTGGACCCGAAGCGCTGCGCGGTGATCGAAGATACCGTGACCGGTGCGACCGCCGGCGTTGCGGCAGGTGCGACCGTGTTCGGTTTCAGCGAAGGTGGCCCGCACCACAGCACACCGGAAGCCCTGCGCGCTGCCGGTGCCAAAGTGATCTTCCAGCGCATGGACCAGCTGCCGGCATTGCTGGCTGCCTACGCCGCCGACGCGGCTGCCTGACGTTGCCTCAGCCCGCAGCGCCCAGTGCGGCGCTGCGGCGTTTCCCGGCGTAGTGCAGCACGAACAGGTACAGGCCGGTGAACAGCTGCAGGAACAGTGGCGGCAGCGGCGAATAGGTGATCCACGCTGCAGGCTCGCCCTGCCCCAGCCCGCGAACGGCGAAGTTGGCGATCACCGCCAGGGTGAAGACGATCGAGGTCCAGCGATGCACGGGCCGCGCCCAGCCGCCCCGGCTCATTGCTTGCGCCTCGCTTCAGAGCGGGCTTCGATCATCTTCCAGCCATTGCCGGACGGGTCACGGAATCCGGCATCGACGGCGCCGTAGCGTTCGACCGGCTCCTGGGTGAACTCGACGCCCTGCGCCAGCCATTGCGCGTAACGCGCCTGGCAATCATCCACGGCCAGTACCAATGGCGGCATCGCGCCCTTGGCCACAAGTTGCTGCAGCGCCTGCGCGGTGGCCGCGTCGTGGGTGGGCGGACCGGGCACGAACAGTCCCAGCTGGAAACCGTCCTGGCCGGGGCTGCGTACCGTCAGCCAGCGGTAGCTGCCATTACGCACGTCGGTGTGCACTTCGAAGCCGAGCGTGCCGACGTAGAACGCGAGTGCTTCATCCTGGTCGCGCACATACAGGCCGACCGTGTTCACAGTGTTCGTCATGGGACCTCCCTCAGGTGGGGTCCACGTTAGCAGCCGCCCCGCGGCGGCGCTTCTCCAAAACTGCGATGTTCAGGTCCGGGCGCTGCGCGGCGCGTGCGTGGCATTCCGGCACGCTGGCCGGCGTCGTCTGGCCGGCGCGCTCCCGCTCGCGCACATTGCCGGGGCTGTCGCCGGTGATGTCACGGAAGATGCGGCCGAAGGTGCCCAGGCTGCGCCAGCCGGTCTGCGCAGCGATCTCGGTAACCGGCAGGTCGGTATCACGCAACAGCGCCACGGCACGCTCGATGCGGCGGCTGAGCAGGTAACGATGCGGTGGCAGGCCGAATGCCTGCTTGAACGAGCGCGCGAAATGCGCGGGCGAGACGGCGCTCACCTCGGCCAGGCGCGTGACCGGCCATTCCTCATGGCTGGCACGGTCCATCCGGTCCTTGGCACGCAGCAGGCGTCGCAGCAGTTCGGGGCTCTGGTTCATCTCGCACGCATGGCCATGCAAAGGGCATTGGCCGAAGCGTGGGCGGGGCGCAGCGCCGCGTCAACCCGGTTCAGCGCTGCGCCGGCAGTTCCAGCCGGTGCTTGCGGCACAACCGATACACGGTCACCCGCGAGATCTGCATCTGCCGCGCGCACTCGGAGACGTTGTAGCCGGTCTGGCGCAGGGTCTGCAGCAGCACATCGCGCTCGGCCTGGCCGCGGGCATCGTGCAGCATCGGGCTCGGCAGCGCCTGCGCCGGCTCGCCCAGTTCCAGGTCACGTTCACTGATCAGCTCGCCTTCGGCCATGATCGCTGCGCGTTGCACCCGGTTGAGCAGTTCACGCACGTTGCCGGGCCAGCTGAATCGACGCAGCGCCTGCAGCGCCGCCGGTGCGAAGCCCCGCGCTCGCACGCTGTGTCGCAGCCGGAAGCAGCGCAGGAAGTGTTCGGCCAGCAGCTGCACATCGGCACCGCGCTCGCGCAGTGGAGGCATCAGCAGGCGCAGTACGTTGAGCCGGTAGTAGAGATCACTGCGGAACCGCCCCTGCGCCACCGCGCGCTCCAGTTCGACGTGGGTCGCCGCGAGTACCCGCACGTTCGCTCGCAGCGGCTGGCTGCTGCCCACGCGCTCGAAGGTGCCCTCCTGCAGCACGCGCAGCAGGCTGGTCTGCGCCTCGGGCGGCAGGTCTCCCACCTCGTCGAGGAACACGGTACCGCCGTGTGCGGTTTCGAACACGCCGATCTGGCGCTTGTCGGCGCCGGTGAACGAACCGCGCTCGTGGCCGAACAGCTCCGACTGCACCAGGTTGGCCGGGATGGCACCGCAGTTGACCGCGATGAACGGCTTGCCAGCGCGGCCGGACAGCGCGTGCAGCGCATGTGCCGCCAGCTCCTTGCCGGTGCCGGTTTCACCGGTCACCAGGACCGGCAGTTCAACCGGCGCGAACTTGTGCAGCACCGTGCGCACCGCGTGCAGCGCAGGACTTTCGCCGATCAAAGCGCGCGGGCCCTGTCCCCCGCAGGCGTCATCGGCAGCAGGTTCGTCCGCCTCGAACTGTTGGCGCATCGCCGCCACAAGATCCTGCAGCCCGAATGGCAGCGTGAACCGCGCAAGGCAGCGCTGCAGCAAGGGCAGCCAGGCCGCCGGCGTGGGCCCTGCGCCAGGTGGCAGCACCGCCAGCCACGGCAGATGCGCGTGCTGTTCGATCCATGGCGCCAGCAGTTGCAGGCCCGGCGCATCCAGATGGCGAAGATCCAGCACGGCGAGCAGCCGATCACGCCCGCGCAGGCCGATGGCCATCGCTGGATCGGGATGGATACGGCGCACGTACCAGCCCGCAGCCGCCAGCGCACTGCGTTCGTTCGCCTGCGGCTCGCCGAACCAGAGCACGCAGCGTGACGTTGAAGCCTCCGGGACCGCCGCCATGCTTCCCCCAGCATCCGGACACCGTCGGCGGACTGTCAGGCAATCACCGGCGTGCCGCCCCCCGCCGGGACCTCTACGGCCACCGCGGCGGCCTTTGTTGGGCGGATCCTAGCGCTGCGCTAAACGGCGGCGCAATGAGCGGCGCGTCAAGAAAACACTGGCTGAAGCGACGTCGTTACAGTCCGCGGCGGCACCTGTAACACCCGTGCGACAGTCGGGCGCCCGCCTTGCCCCGCGGCGCCTGGCGCTGCGCAATCCCAACATTTTTCCCACGCCGCTGTAACAGCCCGGCAGCAGCACCCTGCTCCGTCCAGCGGCTGCCGGCAGGCCGCACAGGCCTTCCGGGGTTGGCACGGTTGATGCGTGGATCCGCCGCACCCATCGCGGGAGATCGGCATGGACGGCACCACCCTGTTTCGCGGCCTGGCCGCAGCACTGGCAGTGACCCTGCTGACGGTTAGCGCGGACGCCGCTGCATCCGGTGCCCGCCAGGGCGTGAAGGCACAACCGGGCGAGATTGTCCTGTTGCGGGACGTGTCTGCACGGCCGGCCTATCGCATGGCGCCCCCTGGCATGGCGCTGATCGCCGACCCGAAACCACAGCGCGAGATTGCCAGCGCATTGGGCGCCGGTGCCCCGTCGACCGGCATGGACGAACTGAGCGATGAGGACTATGCCGGCATGGGGGCCGGCCAGGCGGCCACCGCCGCGTCGCCGCGTGGCACGACGGTTGAACGGGTTACCCAGCAGGCCCTGGGCGGCACGCTGGGCCGCAGCAGTGACGGCATGGTCGGCAGCAGCCTCGGTGGCGCCCTGGGCGGCCCCCTCGGCGCGGTCGGCAACAGCACCCGCGGCATCGGCGATACCGTGCGCGGCGCGCTCGCCCAGTTCCCGTTGCAGGGCCCGGCCCCGGCAGGTGGCAAGTGAAGCGGGTACGTTGGCTGCTGCTGGTCCTGTTCGCCACGCCGTTGATGGCGCAGGCCGATGACTACAGCGGCATGCTCGCCTACCTCGACGTTGCCCGCATCGACGGCCATGCACTGGCCGGTGCGAACGGTGCCATCGCGGTGAACCAGGCGGCCGGCGACCTCAACCTGCAGGCCAACCTGCGCGGCATCGCCACTGGCGAACATGCCGACGTATCGATCGGCAACCAGCAACTGCAGGGCGGCAACCGCGTGCTGGGTGCACCGCTGCACGCCACCGCCGTCATCGATGGCACGACGCTGGCCGGTGCCAGTGGCATCGCATCCATCAACCAGGCCAGCGGCATCGCCAACACGACGCTCAACGTCGTCAGCGCGACGCTGGCCCGACAGGGCATACGCGAAACCGACGATACGGCCTTGGCCGCCGAGGGTTCCGCGTTGGCAGGGGGGCGGGACGACGCCGGTCGCGGCGTCGCGACGGGCACCCGCAGCGCCGGTGTCACCAGCACGGCGCTGCGGGGATTCGACGGGGTCCTGCAACTCAATCAGATCGCGGGCAGCGGCAACGACACGGCCAATGTGCTGGGCCTGGTTGTGCAGGACCGCCCGTGACAACCACCCAACCGATGCACCACCCGATGAGAGAGAGGGCACCATGAAAGCGACCGTCAAACGGACCATGCTCGCCATGGCGATTGCCACTGCCTCGACCGCCGCTGCGGCCAATGGCTGGGACAACCAGAACGCCAACGCGAACATCAACCACAACCACACCGTCAGCGAAACCCGCAACGACACCCACAACCATACCGACAACGACGTACGCAACCGCACCGTCAACGTCGACGTGCAGAAGCACAGCACCATCCAGGCCGACGAGCGCAAGGAGAAGAACAACCACGGCGTCGACGTGAACCTGGAGAAGGACCTGCGCCTCAGCACCGACGTCAATTTCTCCGGTGACCCCACCATCACCGGCGACATCGACCTCGACTCGGCGGCCATCGCGGTGATCGACAACCGCCAGTCGATCAGCAACAACGCCACCAGCAACAGCCTGGTCACCAACAGTGCGTCCATCGGTGACAGCGTGGGTGCCGGTGCCTCGGGCAACCTGGGCTTCAACGTGGTATCGGGCGACAACAACGCCCAGGACAACGCCGCCTCGCTGTCCGCTGCCGATGCGTCCTTCAGCTTCGGCATGGCCGACGCCGAGGTGTTCGTCAACCAGGCCGGCTTCGGCAATGCCACCATGAACTCCGGCGTCACCAATGCTGCGGGTCTCAGTGGCAATGCCTTCGGCGGTGCGTCCGGCAACATCGGCGTGAACATCGCCTCGGGCAACAACAACGAGCAGAAGAACGCGCTCGCGGCCTCGGTAGCGACCACCGCGGTGGCGCAGTCGAGCATCAGCTCCAACCAGGTCTCCACCGGCAATACGGTCAGCAATGCCGGCTTCGTGCAGTCCTACACCGACACCGTGCAGGTCGGCCTGCATGGCGGCGTCAGCGGCCTGACCCTGGGCTATGGCGCCGGCACCTACCGTGGCACCGGCAACGCCTACCAGATGGCCAACTACTACCTGGATACGTGGAACGGCGCACTGCCGCATCCGGGTGGCAACAGTACCGGCCACATCGACCTGGACAACGAGATCCAGAACGCCACGATGAACCCCAACCGGCCGGGGGTGGGCGGCCTGGGCTTCGATACGCGTGAAAGCGGCACCAGCCAGTTCGTCGAACTGGGCGTGGCCGATCTGTACGCCAGCCTGAGCGGCACGGTCAGCACCACGCGCTGGGTGAACGTCGATGCCACCAACACCTCGGCCTTGTCCGGCAGTGCCTTCTCCGGCGCCTCCGGCAACATCGGCGTGAACGTGGCGGCGGGCACCGGCAACCTGCAGGCCAACAGCCTGGCCCTGGCCGTAGCCCAGCCCAGCACCGGCGGTGGTGGCGGCAACGGCGAGTAAGCGCACCACCCCGGCCGTCCGCCAATGGCCGGGTTCCCGGGAGCCCCTGTCCCTCCTCCCCCTTGGGGCAGGGGCTCCCTCCTGCTGCTGGAGAGCACGATGAGCCGCTACCGCCTCTCGATATGCCTGCTGGCCTGCCTGCTGTTGCTGGGCAGCGCGTCGGCATGGGCGGGCGATGTCCGTTTCGCCGGCGTGCTGCCCAATGGCGCACTGCTGCAGCAGAAAGTGGAAAGCATGCAGGAACGGCGCTACCGCAACGTGGTGCGTCAGCACACCGACTACAGCTGCGGTGCCGCGGCCCTGGCAACCATCCTGCGCCATGCCTACCACCTCGATACCGACGAGGCTACGGTGATCGAAGGGATGATGGGGGTCTCCGATCCGGCGCTGGTGGCCGAGCGCGGTTTCTCGCTGCTCGACATCAAGCGCTATGTGGAATCGCTGGGCATGCGTGGGCGCGGCTATCGCATCGATGAGGCACGCCTGCGCACGCTTCGCGTTCCCGGTCTTGTGCTGATGGACGTGCGTGGCTTTCGCCACTTCGTGGTGCTCAAGCAGGTGCGCGACGGTGTGGTCGAGGTGGCTGATCCCATCCTTGGCAACCGCAGCCTGGCGCTGCCTGAGTTCCTCGCTGCGTGGCCATCACGTGCCGTATTCGTGGTGATCGGCAGCGATTTCGATCGCAACACGGTCCTGCTGCAACCCAGCGAACGGCCCAGTGCCCGCGCGCTCTACGCGCGGCAGGGGCCGATCACCGATGCCGAACTGGTCGACTTCGGCTTCAGCCACGCCGACCTGTTCTGAAGGAGGCTCCGCCATGTTCCGCCAACCTCTGCTGATGGTCCTGCTGCTGGTGTGCCCCGCCCTGCCCCTGCAGGCGGCGGATGCTGCGCCTGGCCGCGGCCTGAAGGAAATCCCGGATCCCGAACTGAACCTGATGCGTGGCCGCTACACCGTGGGTGGCAATACCGTGGCCTGGTTCGGGGTGACGATGGTCTCGCAGTGGCAGGCCAGCAACGGCAGTGCGCTGCAGGGGGCATTGACCCTGGGCATGGACTTCCGTGGCGGCGGCAGCCCGAAACTGAGCTTCCAGCCCAGCGTGCACGTGACCGCCGCAGATGCGCCGCTGCCGGAGACGCAGGGGCGCCACATCGACAGCAGTGGCCTGGCCAATGCCAGCGGCCTGGTGCAGAGCGTGCAGGTGGCCGGCGATGGCAACGTCGCCCGCAATGCGACCACGCTGGTGGTACGCAATGGCGCAGTGCCGGCCCTGTCGGGTGACGGTGCGCATTCGCTCAGTGCGCAGGATGCAGGCCTCTCGGCCTCTGCGGTGCTCGACGGCAACCAGGCACGCCTGCTGTTGCAGGTGGATGGCCAGGGCCTGGTCCAGCAATGGATACGCAACGGCAGCGTCGGCCAGGGCATCGCCCTGAACGGTGACGGCCAGATCGCCAGCAACCAGCTGCGGCTGGAGCTGGTGCGGGATACCGCGGGCGGCAACCTGCCGTTGAGCCAGAACGTGGCCCAGGCGATTGCGATGAACCGCGGCATGGGGCCGGGCCGGTAGCACCACGGCACGGCGTTGGGGGAAGCGTTCCACAACGCAGGACACGAACATGCACACCCTGATGAGGATCACCCCGTTGGCGCTGGCGGCGCTGGCGGGCACCGCCTTCGCCGCGCCACCCGCGGCGGACGATGGCGCCGACGTGCAGGCACTGGCCAACCAGCTGGAGCAGCTGAAATCCAACTACGCACAGGAAGTGCGGCGGCTGCGCGAACTGGACATGCAGGTGCAGGCGATGCAGGCGCGGCTGAGTGGGAAGGTTGGTCCGATGGCCCCATCCACGGCTACGGCTACGGCTACGGCTACGGCAGTCGAGCATGGCTCGACTCTACAATCTTCGCCGGGTGGCGAGGGCTACGCCAGTACCGCCGCCGAGGCGCAGCAGGCGAAGCAGGAATCGCGGCGCAGCGTGGATGACGTGAAGCAGCAGCAATCGGCGCTGTTCTCGCGCCGCTTCACCGTCGAGAACAGCCTCACCTACGCCCGTTACGACCGCAAGCAGCTCACCCTCAACGGCTTCCTCGCACTGGACGCGATCTTCCTCGGCAACATCGCCATCGAGAACGTCGAATCCGATTCGCTCACTTACAATCTGGCCGCCCGTTGGGGCGTCAGCCCGAACCTGACGCTCAACCTGGACGTGCCTTACCTGGCGCGGCGCACCGTCTACCAGAAGGGCGGCGCCGGCGGCGCGGCGGCCGCGATCGCGCAGGAAGAAACCAATGGCAACGGCCTGGGCGATATCGGCCTGAGTGCGAATTACCGCCTGTTCGGCGAACGCGGCTGGCGCCCGGAAACCGTGCTTACTGCGGGCGTGACCGCCCCCACCGGGCGCGCACCTTACGGCCTGGACTGGAAGGTGATCGAACGCGACGACGATGACTACATCCGCTTCGCCGTGCCCAAGGAGCAACCCACCGGCAATGGCGTGTGGCAGGCCAACGTGGGCCTGTCGATGGTCAAGACCGCCGATCCGGCGATCCTGTTCGCCAACCTCGGCTACGTGCATTCGTTCCCGCGTGGTTTCAGTGACATCGACAGCAACCCCGACACGGTCAACCCGGGTGACGTGAAGCTGGGCGGCTCGGTCTACTTCGGCGCCGGCGTGGCCTTCGCGTTCAACGAGCGCACCAGCCTCAGCCTGTCCTTCAGCGACCGCATCAGCGCCCGCGCTTCCACCCGGTTCCAGGGCGGCAAGTGGATGAAAGTGATCGGCAGCGATGCCAACGCGGCGTCACTGAATCTGGGTGTGACCTATGCACTCAACCAGCACACCACGCTGGTCACCCTGCTGGGCATCGGGCTGACCCCGGATGCGCCGGACTTCACCTTGGCGTTCAAGATTCCGTACATGCTCTGACCCGCCCGGCTCGGCGACGACGTGGCAGCCACCCGTCGTCGTCGAATCGCGGCCCCCCGCTGTGCAGGCCCTGTGTGTGCTCCCGGGCAACCCGCCAGCGCTGGCGATGATGGCGTTGATCATCAGTTCCGCCGTATTCACGCCGCACCTTCACGGTGATCCGCCCGCATTCTCCGTCGATTCCGCCAATCCGGCGGCGACGCCATTTCCTACTCTGGCCCCACGGTGAAGCCCAGGCCGCTGCAGGCAACGCACCGTGAGACTGGATACCACGCACTTCCACCCTTTCGCAGGAGCAGGACATGGCATTTCCAACCGCGGTAAACGACCAGATCACCGATTCGGTCACCCAGGCCAACACCAAAGTGCTGGGCGACGCGCCCGCCGTGGCGGTGGGCAATCTGTACCAGGCCACCGCACAGGCGCTGGCCAACGCCGCCCACAACGCCACCAACGCGCAGCAGCAGTCCTACGTGACCGCGCAGTCGGCCACCACCATGGGCGTGGCCACGCTGTACTCGGTCGATACCGCAACCACCGCCGTGGCAAGCCGGGAAATCCTCAGCACCCGCGTTCGCGGCCTGGGTTCCTGATCCGTCGTTCCGTAGCTGACCCGCCAACCCCAAGGAGATCGACATGGCATTCCCGACCGCTGTAAACGACCAGATCACCGATTCAGTCACCCAGGCCAACACCAAGGTGCTGGGCGACGCGCCCGCCGTGGCCATGGGCAATCTGTACCAGGCCACTGCGCAGGCGCTGGCCAACGCCGCCCACAACGCCACCAATGCGCAGCAGCAGTCCTACGTGACCGCGCAGGCGGCCACCACCATGGGCGTGGCCACGCTGTACTCGATCGACACCGCCACCACCGGCGTGGCCACCAAGCAGATCCTCGGCGCGTGATGCGCCGGCAGGCAAGGAGCTGAGCCATGGCATTTCCCACGGCCGTCAACGACCAGATCACCGACTCGGTCAGCCAGGCCAACCTGCAGGTGCTGGGCGTGGCGCCTGCCACAGCAATGGGCACGCTGTACCAGGCCACCGCACAGGCGCTGGCCAATGCCGCCCACAACGCGACGCTCGCCCAGCAGCAGATGTATGTCACGGCGCAGGCTGCGACCACGATGGGCGTCGCACTGCTCTACGCCGTCGATACCGGCGCCACCGGCGCCGCCACCCGGAAGATTCTCGGCTGAATCCATTGAGTGCCGGCAATCTCCGTTCCTGTAGTGCTGTCCATCCTAGGAGCTTCCACCATGGCATTTCCCACCGCCGTCAACAGCCAGATCACCGATTCGGTCTCGCAGGTCAACACCAAGGTGCTTGGTGATGCGCCGGCCATCGCAATGGGCAACCTGTTCGTGGCCACCAGCCAGGCGCTGTCCAACGCCGCGCACAACGCCACCAACAACCAGCAGCAGTCCTACGTGACCATGCAGGCGTCGACCACCCAGGGGGTGTCCACGCTGTATGCGATCGACACCGCCTCCAACGGCGTGGCCACCCGCGAAATCCTGGGCCTGCGCTGACGTGTCGGCCCGGCGTGACGCCAACCACCGCGCCCCCGCTCAGGGCGGCGTCACGCCGGGCCCCTGATCGATGGCCGCATCGCCCGCCACCGGCTACCTGCTGGCTGCAACCAGTACCGGTTCCGGGCTGGCGATCGCCCTCGCCCCCTCGTTCGCGATGTCCGCCACGTACCTGGCGATGGCCGACAGCCTCGGCCTGGCCATGCAGAACGCGGTGGCCAACCAGCAACGCGGCCAGGTGACCGCCGGCGCAAGCCTGGCCCAGGTCCTGGCCCTGATCATCCAGAAGGGAGCCGTTCCGTCATGAGCAGTGAGAACACCGTCAACAGCCAGATCGTCGACAGCGTCAGCGCTGCGTCGACCCTGCTGGTGGCCCAGGGGCCGGCGCAGTCCTTCAGCATGCTGGACATGGTGATGCTGGAGACGCTGGGCACGGCCATGCACAACGCCGTCGCGCGCCAGCAGGGTGCGGGCATGGTCAGCAACGCAGCGGTGACCGCCACCTGCGCGAAGATGATCAACGCCCCCTGGCCGGTACCGCCGCCCGCGCCGGAACCACCTCCGCCGCCACCGCCGCAGGTCATCCCCCTGCCCGGCCCGGTGCCGGCGCCGCCTTCGCCTGCGGCAGTGATCGCCGCGGCCACCGCAGAAGGAAAGACCGCCATCAGCGTCCTGCAGGCACAGACCCACGGTGCCACTGCCGACGCTGCGGCCGCTACCAGCAGCCTGCATGCACTCGAAACGCTCGCAGGCAATGCGGCAGCGCCCGCGCCCGGTCCTGCGCCCGACCCCACGCCCGGTCCGGATCCGGCCGCAGGTCCCGCCCAGGATCCCGCGCCAGACTCCGCCTCCCCTTCCCCGGCAGACGACCCTGACGCCGGGGCCTGACACCGCGCAGGCCGCCTGCGGCCCCGCCCGCCCATCAAGGAGCCCGTATGGACCCGAGCAACGTCAACGCCCAGGTCATCGATGTGATCAACCAGGTGCAGACGGCCACCATGTCCGCGACCGTGGTGAAGACCAGTGGCGCCGGCAAGGCCTACCAGTCGGTGGCCCAGTCTGCGGCGATTGCCGTGCAGGATGCCGCCGACGCCCTGCGCAATGTCTCAACCATCGCGACCACCGCAGCCGGCGTAGCCATGGCCCAGTACCTGGCGACGGGGGACGAGAAGTATGCGAGGGTGCTCACGCAGGCGCAGACCATGATGCAGGGGGCCACCGACGACTTCACCCGGGTCGGCAGTGCCGCTGCGACCGTCCTCAAGGATTTTCCGGCCCAGTGAGGCCGCCAGGAGAGCCACGCATGAGCGTTTTCATTGCCGGTCGTTCCCTTCCCCAGGCCAACCTGCTCAGTAAATCGTGCCAGCGGGCCCTCCAGTTCATCGACGGTGGCGAGCACTGGTTGAGGTGGGCCATTGAATCCCATGAGCACCGTTACGCCTTCTCCGACGAAGGCACGATGCTCGATGGCGTGCAGCAGGGCCTGCATGGTTCGCGCATGACCTGGTTGCCGCGTCTCGGCGTGCAGATCGGCCCGATCAAGCTGCTCAGCCTCAATACCAGCGACCTCGAGGCCCTGCACAACATTGAGCTGGGCGAAGACACTCGCCTGTCGCACAGCGAGGCACAGGGGGTACTGGCCAGGCACCGGCTGCTGACCAACAGCGAACTCGGTGCCATCCGCCCCTTCCTGGCTTCAATCAGTGCGGCCGATGCGCCCCTGCTGCAGCAACTGGATTTTCGTGAATCGGTGGCACTCCACCAGCTGGCCGGTGAGGTCGGCATGTCCAGCGCAGGGCGCGACGATCTGGCCGACGCTGCCCGCTTCGCGCTGCTGCACGCACGCCGGCCCATCGAGTTCGCCGATTACTTCCGCTTCTACCAGCGGGTGAGCGCAGGTGGCGGAAGCAGCGAGCACCGGTTGAATCGTGCCACCCGCGCGTTGCAGCAGCTGCTGCCGATGCTGTTCGGCTTCCTGGACGGGCCGCAGCTGCCACAGCTGCCATCGCCGGAGCAGGTACGCGAGGCGATCGCCGCGAGCCTGGCAGCGAACCGGCAGATCGGCTATGCCCGCATCTCGCTGGCCGCCCAGCAGATGGCGGCCTGCTTCGACAACGATCCCGACCTGCTGCTGGATGACCACAGGTTGCGCGAGGCCGCACGCTGGCAGCTGCGCGATGCGCAGGAATTCCTCAACGAACACCCGGTCTCGCGTGGCCAGCTCGGCCAGGATGGTGCCAGCGTGCAGTTCGCGATCGACGGCTCCCGAGCGCAGGCGCTGGTGCAGGTGGAGGACAATGTGATCACCCTGCAGGACTATCGCCGATCCCGCCGCTACCTGGGCGATGAAGCGCAGGTGGGCTATCAGGCGGACGCGGTGTGAACCCGCCTCCGGCGCCAGGTGGCGATGGCGTACAGGCAGCGACGGAGGCCCTCGCTTCGGCAGCCGGCGAAGCCGTGGCCGCCGGACGCCTGGCAGCGCGGCAACAGGCGCAGAAGATCCTGGCCGATGCCCAGGCGGCATTGCGCCATATCCTGGGGGAGCGCAGCGACGGTGCTCCCCCCTCATCCCCAGCAGGAGCACCTACGATGACCTTCCCGACCCCGCTTCCCGGCACGCCCACCCCCGCCCATCCGGCGGGCAAAACCCCGATGGAGATCGCCCAGGCGCTCGCGGACGCTGCCATGGCCGCCAGTGAAGAAGGCATCCGCGCCGCGATGGAGGTTTCGCAACGCGCGGTCGAGTCGGCCGCCGAGGCGGCGCGCCGCGCGGACGAAGCCGCCGAACTGGCCGTGCAGCGCGCTGCTGAAGCCAACGCGCGCTGACGCCTGGTCTGCCATCCCAGCGCCCCGGGCAGGCCCGCGCCTGCACCGGGGCGATTTTTTTTACTGGTCCGCCGTTCGCCGGTAGCTGCGCGGGCTGACCCCCACCGCGCGCCGGAAGCTCTTTTCAAAGTGGCTCAGGTCACCGAAGCCGACCTGCAGTGCGACATCGGTAATGCGCAGGCGTTGCCCATCCCGCAACAGCCGCTTGGCATGTTCGATGCGCAGCTGCTGCAGCAGCAGCTTGAAGGTCGTGCCCAGCTCGCTGCGGAACAGGAACCCCAGGTGCGACTGGCTGACATGCGCCTGGCGAGCGAGGTCGCCCAGGGTAAGCGGCTCTGCGGCATGGTCCCTCAGATAGGCCAGGGCGCGTTTCAGGCCATCGTGCAGGCCTTCCTGTGCCGTTGCCGCCGCCGCTGTGGCGACATCGCGCCCGGTGTCCTGTGTTGCCGGCGTGTCCATGCCGGCCTCGGCCCCTGCCTCGGTACCAACGGAATCATCGACGGCCATCAACCCGGGGGCATGCCGCAGCACATCCTCACGGCGGATGCTCCGGCCGCCGGTCATCACCGCCAGGCGAACCACCACGCGCTCCATCTCCAGGAGGTTGCCCGGCCAATCATGGCTGCGCAGCGTCTGCAGTACGTCCTCGCTGATTACCTGCGGATTGAAGCCGTGCATCTGCAGCGAGCGCGCAACCAGTGCGCCGATGTCCTCGGTTCGCTCGCGCAGGGGCGGAACATCCACTGTCAGGAACTCGAGGCCAGCCAGCAGCGCCCGCGAGAACAACCGGTCGCGCACGCGCTGCTCCAGATCGGCGCTGGTGGACGCGATCACCCGGATGGCCTGTGCCGCACCCGCTTCGCCCGATGCAGGCTGCAGGCCACGGATGCAATGCGAGAGCTGCCCCTGCAGCGCCACCGGCAACTCGTCGACTTCGTGGAAGTACAGGGTGCCGCCGCGCGCGTGACGGAACCAGTCCGAGGGTTCCTCCTGGGGATGGGCGCAGTTCACCTCGATGAAGGGCCCCCGCCGCAGCGGACTGCCGCTGTGCAGTGCGGCGGCCAGTTCCATCTTCTCGGTACCGAACTCGCCGCGCAGCAGCACAGGCAGTGAACTGGCGGCAGCGCGCTCGATGAATTCCTCCAGCCGCTTCAGCGCATCGCAGGTACCGACCAGCAGCAACGGCCGGCTCAGCGCCTGCTCGGCCCACGCCTGTGCTTCGTATCGCTTGATCAGGTGCGCGCAGCGATGCGCGAATGCTTCACCCAGTGCCAGCGCACTGCTGTCCAGCCGCCCCGCCTGCGTTTCCAGCTGCAGCTCGCCCAGCACTTCACCGGCATAGCGGATCGGCAGACGCTGGCTGGCGCCGGTTTCATCGTCCGCGTCCGCCATCGGGGCCCCGTCCGGATGGCCTGCACCGGAACCGCGCAGATGAACGCGGCCGCCTCGCACTGCATGGTGTTGCGAAAACTCCTTCACGAACGCGCCCAACAGGTCGGGCAAGGACCGGTGGGGTCGATAGGCGCGCTGCAACATCTCACTGACTTGCCTGTGCATTGAAACTCCCCTTTCGAATGGCAACCCGCTGCCGTTGCAGCGGGCGATCGCGCAATGGGTACCGTGCGGCTTCACTGCGTGATGCTGCGACGCCCCCGCCGCGCCTCGCGCCAGCCACAGCACACGCAGGTGAACGTGCACACTGTCCGCCCCCATGCCCCCAGGGGGTTGCCGTCGGTAGGTCGACGATGCGGACGTCGGACGGATCCCGGTTCCCCGCGCGCAGACACGCGCATTCGCCTCCGGGATTATCGAAAGCGAGTTTCATGAAAATCGTGATGATAATCACGTGAATATCCGGGATTATCTTTCCCTGCGATGCAGCGCAGGGCGTGGTGAACTGCATGTGCTGCGCGCAACCTGCCCTTCGCCGATCTGCGGCATGATGGGCGCCTTGCCATGATCGGGAACCTGCCATGCCATTGGGATTCATCGGCCTGGGCGTGATGGGCACGCCGATGGCGGGCCACCTCGCGCGGGCCGGGCACGTCGTGCTGGGCTGGTCCCGCTCCGGTCGCAACCACGAAGCGGCACGCATCGCCGGCGTACAGCCCGTCACGCAACTGCAGGATGTGTTCTCTGCATGCCGCACCCTCGTTCTCATGCTGGCCAACGACGAGGCCATCGACAGCGTGCTGGGGCGGAACGCGGCGACTTTCCCTGCCCGCGTTCACGGCCGCCTGGTGATCAACATGGGCACCAGCTCGGCGGCCTATTCGCAGGCGCTGGACGAACAGATCCGCGCGGCGGGTGGACGTTACGTCGAGGCACCGGTCTCCGGCTCGCGGGTGCAGGCCGAATCCGCGCAACTGGTGGTGATGCTGGCCGGCGAGGATGCCGACGTTGCGGAGGCCTCGCCCCTGCTTGCGCCGCTGGGCCGGCAGTGCATTGCGTGCGGCCAGGTGCCAGCGGCGTTGCGCATGAAGCTGGCGGTCAACCTGTACCTGATCACGTTGGTCACCGCACTGGGCGAGGCCGTGCACTTCGCCGAGCGCCACGGCATTGCCCTGGCGCGCTTCGCCGAAGTGCTCAACGCCGGACCGATGGCCAGCGAGGTATCGCGGATCAAGCTGGACAAGATGATCCGCGGGGACTTCGCGGTCCAGGCCTCGATCACCGATGTTCTGAAGAACAGCGGCCTGGTGGCCGGTGCCGCGCGGGAGGCGGGCATGCACGCCCCCCTGATCGACGCCAGTGATGCACTGTTCGCGCGGGCGCAGCAGATGGGGCTGGGCGGGCTGGACATGGCGGCTGTACTGCAGGCGATCCGGGGCCGCCCGGCGGCCACCGGCGGGGCCTGATCCGGATTCATCTTCCGGCACCACAGTGGTCCCTGCCCGCTGCTATATTCAGTCCAGCTCGGCAGGCATGGTGCCTGCCCTCGAATCACAGGGAGTTGGACATGGGTCTGGTACAGGCGGTGAAGGGTGCGGTCGGTGGTGTGCTGGCCGACCAGTGGAAGGACTTCTACACCGTGCCGACAGGCCTGCCCTCGACGGCGGCCCTGTTCGCGGCGGTGCCGCAGGGCACCAACGCCGGCCGCGGCTCCAACACCAGCGGCTCGTCCAACATCATCACCAACGGCTCGAAGATCATCGTGCCGGAGGGCTATGGCCTGCTGCTGTTCCAGGACGGCGCGATCACCGCGTTCGTCGCCGAACCGGGTGGCTACGAGTGGCGTTCGGACGATCTGAACTCGCAGTCGATCTTCGCCGGTGACGGCCTGGTCAGCACCTTCATCAAGCAGAGCTGGGAGCGCTTCAAGTTCGGCGGCCAGCCGGGCTCGCAGCAGGCGGCCTACTTCGTGTCGCTGAAGGAGCTGCCGGACAACCGCTTCGGTACCCAGTCGGAAATCTACTGGGACGACGGCTTCCTCAACACCCAGGTGGGTGCGGTCACGCGTGGTTCGTACACGCTGAAGATCGTCGACCCGATCCTGTTCGTGAAGAACTTCGTGCCGGCCAGCTATCTGCGTCCTGGCCAGGTATTCGACTTCACCGATCTGGACAACGCCGCCGCCAGCCAGCTGTTCAATGAAGTGGTCGGTTCGCTGGCCCCGGCCTTCAGCCTGTATACGAACGACCCGGGCAAGGGCAACCGCATCACCAAGCTGCAGCAGGACTCGCTGGGCTTCGCGCAGAGCCTGTCGGCCGCCGTCGAACAGGGTTACCAGTGGAAGTCGGACCGCGGCCTGGCCATCGTCAAGACCGCCATCGTCTCCATCGAGTACGACGCCAATACCCGCGAGCTGCTGAAGACCGTGCAGCGCGCCGATGCCCTGTCGGGCTCGCGCGGCAATTCCAACCTGCAGGCCAGTGTCGCCCAGGGCATCCAGTCGGCCGGCGAGAACGGCGGCGCGGCCGGCCTGGTCGGCGTCGGCATGGCCTCGGGCATGTTCGGTGTGGGTGGCATGCAGCAGCCGGTCACCCCGGCCGCCGACGACCCGGTCGCCAAGCTGAAGAAGGCCAAGGAAATGCTGGACCTGGGCCTGATCACCCAGGGCGACTATGACGCCCTGAAAGCCAAGGCACTGGGCCTGTAACAGCAGGACGCACAACGAACATGTCCGATCCCCGAAACGGCCCACCGCCGCTGCCCGGATCCGCGCCCGCGACGCCGCCGCCCTTGCCGGCGGCGTCGTTGGATGGGCCCGGTTCGCCGCAGGACGTCCCTCCCCTGCCCGGCAGCTTCCCGCTGGACACCTCGAAACTGCCGCAGGCCATCCGCGATGAAGTGGAAGCGCCCGACCCTGTGGCCATCGATACGTCGGCCAGCGAGCTGAAGGACGGCCTCAACCGCTGCCCGAAGTGCGGCGCCACCGACATCCGGCCCAAGGCCGGTACCGACATCCTGGTCTGCCTGTATTGCCGTCACGAATGGCATGGCGCACGCGTGGAGGAGGAATTCGGGCTGGGCGAGGCCATCGACCAGCTGCGCGGCACGGTCATCGCCTCCGGCGCACGTGACATCGACGCCGACACCTCGGCGCTGATGACGTTCAAATGCACTGGGTGCGGTGCCGAGGTGACGGTCAATACCGAAAGTACGATGACGGCGCGCTGCCACTGGTGCCGCCATGTGTTCGGCGTCAACGAACAGATCGCCAACGGCGCGGTGCCCGATGCGGTGCTGCCCTTCCATATAAAGAAGGACGATGCGGTCGCGCGCATCCGCCAGTTCGTCGACAAGCGCCGCATGTTCGCGCTGAAGGCGTTCAAGGACCAGTTCACCCCGGAAAACGTGGTGGGCGTGTTCCTGCCCTACATGATCGTCGACAGCAATGTCAGCGCGGCGGTGGCTGGCAAGGGCGAGATCCAGACCCGGCAGTACACCGTGGGCAGCGAGAAGAACAAGCGCACGCTCTACGACGCCGATGTCTACCAGATCGAACGCCAGGTGGACTTCACCGTCGATGACCTGCCGCTGGAATCCTCGGCAGAGCGCGGCAATCTGGATACCCGCGCCAACACCAACAACATCATCAACACCATCCTGCCGTTCGATACCAAGAACGCGGTGAAGTGGAACGCTTCGTACCTGGCCGGCTTCACCTCTGAGAAGCGCAACCTGGACGTGGAGAAGCTGCGGCCGCGGCTGGAAGACCAGCTGCTGTCGATCGCCCGCTCGCAGGTGGAAGGTTCGGTGAAGCGCTACAACCGTGGCGTGCGCTGGGAACAGGAACAGCTGGAGGTGCATGGCACCCGCTGGGTGTCGATGTACCTGCCGGTGTGGTTGTATTCGTACCACCAGCCCGGCAAGAACGGCGGCATGCTGCACTACATCGCGGTAAACGGCCGTACCGGCGAAACCATGGGCAGCGTGCCCGTGCAGCAATGGAAGATGCTGCTGGCGGCCCTGGCCACCGGCACCGTCATTGAAGCCCTCGCAATTGCCTTCCTGGTGGCATCGACATGAGCGACGACAGTGGCCTCTGGCTGTTGGCGGCAGGTCCGGCCGGCGCAACCGCGCTGTACTGGGCGCTGTACCGCTATTACCGCAACACCGACAAATCGCACTCCTTCGAGCACGAGACCGAGATCGAGGCCAAGCCGGTCACCGGCTCGGATCAGCAGGTAGGAAGAGTCACCGGTACCGAGGAAAAGCGCATCCGCGGTGACAATGTGTACGAGTACCGGAAACGGGTGGTCAGGGTGAAGCCCGACCCGTAACGCCAGGCCATGCCTGGCTGATCGGCGACGCCGCAACGACGACGGTGAACAGCTTCAGCCGGGCACATGTGTACGCGCCTGCGACTGTGGTCTGCTTCGCAGATCAGCCCTGCTTGCCATGCCTATACTACCGCCGCTTCCACCCCGGTCATCGTTGCACCTGCCGGTGGAAGCGGCGGGGCTGGATGTCCCCGTCGGGCCGGCCGCCACGCTGCCGCCGGCCCTGCCAGTGATTTGTAACCCGAAGCGGTTCAACCAATCACCAGGGGGAAGGCTATGCGCTACACACGTCGTGATTTTCTTGCCACCACCGCCAGCGCTTCATTGGCGTCTCTGGTCGCACCCGGGGCCTGGGCCAGCGGTGCTGAGCCGGCCGGCAAGGCCGCACAGGCACGCTACCACCGCTACAACGTCACCAGCCCCGAAGGCCAGCGCATGCTGGCCAGCTATGCACGCGGCATCAAGGCCATGCTGGCATTGCCGGCAGACGATCCACGCAACTGGTTCCGCAACGCCTTCGTGCACCTGATGGACTGCCCGCATGGCAACTGGTGGTTCTATGTCTGGCACCGTGGCTATGTCGGCTACTTCGAACAGACCATCCGCACGCTCAGTGGTGATCCGCAGTTCGCCATGCCCTACTGGGACTGGACCGAGCTGCCACGGATTCCCCCGGCGATGTTCGACGGCGTATTGACGCCCACTGACAGCGCCTATGCGCCGTATACGCGCAACCTGGCAGTCTTCACCCGGTTCATGCGCCCGGCGCTGCAGCGCTACTGGGACACGCTGGATGCAGGCCAACGCGGCCAGCTCAAGTTCCGCGGCTACCTCACTGCGGACGATGTCTGGAACGATGTGACCGGCTACAGCGTCCCGGAGAAAACCGGCATCTCGGGCAATGCGGCGTATGCGATCACCTGCGGTGCCCGCTATCTGTGGCGCGAGAATCCCGGCTTCGATGCAAAGACCGCTTCGGCCGTGTCTCCCGATACCATTCACGCAGGGCTGTCGCCGGTCGAGTTCTACAACGACGATGTGAGTCGCAGCTTCACCAGCTCGCGCACCGCCTCGCACGTGGTGCAACCGGACGGCGCCACGAAATTCTCGGTGCTCGAAGGCTTCCCGCACAACAAGGTGCACAACTGCATCGGTGGCGTCGGCGCGGTCGATCCCGGCCCCTACGGCAACATGACCAATTTCCTGTCACCACTCGATCCGATCTTCTACCTGCACCACGCCAACATGGACCGCCTGTGGGACGTCTGGAACCAGCTGCAGCAATCCCGCGGCAAGCCGATCATGCCCGTCAATGTCGACCAGCGGCGCCAGTTCATGAACGAACCGTTCCGCTTCTTCGTCGATGCACAGGGCAAGCCCGTTGGCGAGCGTCCGGCCAGCGCATTCTTCTCCACCACGGCTTTCGACTACGACTACGTCTACGCGCGCCGCAACGACCTGCTGGAGGCGGCCACGCTGCCAGCAGCTGCCGGCGCGGTGCGGCTGGTGCACGGTACGCGCGCCGATGGTGCTGTGCGCGTGACCGTGCCCAATGAAGCGGTGCGCGCGCACCTGGCCACGTCGGCCCCACGGCAGTTGATTGCTGAAGTGACGCTCGAGCGTCCACGCGGCTTGAACAATACCCGCGAGTTCGACGTGCTGGTCAACGCACCGGCCGGCACTTCGGCGGTGACCGCCGACAGCCCGTACTACGCCGGTACCGTGTCGTTCTTCGGGCCCAGCATGCCGGGCATGGACCACAGCCATCCCACCACGTTCGCGGTGCCATTGCCGCAGAAGCTGGGAGCGCTGCAGGCACTCAACGCTGCCGACGGCGGCACGACCACGCTGGAGATCCGCCTGGTTGCGTCGTCCGGCCAGGCGCCGCAGACGTTCCCGGTGCTGGACGCGTCCATCCTGGTTGCGCCGCTGCAGCCGTGATGATGCACGGCAGGTGCCGGCGCTGTCCGGCACCTGCCTTCGGCCTGGCAGTCCTCAGCCTGCCTGCCCCAGCCGCACCTTCAGCTGCTGGATCTCCTGTTCGCTGACGCCGATCGATTTCAGGTAACCCTCGGCACCACCGTACTGGCTGTGCAGTGCCGCCAGGAACTGTTCCATGTTGTCCGGTGCGGTACCGGACATGCCGGCCATCTTGCGGGCGATCTCGGGATTCTGCTTGATCAGCGCCATGATCTGCGCGTTCATCGCACTGTCCTTCGGCTGCCCTTCCAGGTAGTGCGCGGAGATCGCGTAGTTGTGCACGATCTCGGCCTTCGGCACGCCCGCCAGGTCCAGCAGCAGGCCGGCGATGATGCCGGTGCGGTCCTTGCCGGCCGTGCAATGGAACAGCACGGCGCCATCCTGCTGCGCGGCGATGCGCTGGAACACCTGCTTGAACTGCGGCTGGCTGTGGCCCAGCCACTGCACGTAGGCTTCGCCCAGCGAATCGGGGAAGCTGCTCATCATCTTCTGCAGGTCCATCTTCTCGGTGCCCATCAGCGAGATGCGCTGGTAGGCGAAGCGATCATCCCTGGCCAGCAGGTCCGGCGACTGCGCTTCCTCATCGGCGGTGCGCAGGTCGATGTCCAGCTTCACGCCTGCAGCGGCCAGGGCATCACGGTCGGCATCGGTGAGGCGACCGAGGTCGGCGGTGCGCACGAACGCATCGGCCGGAATCGGACCGTGGCGGCCCTGCAGGCCGGCGAAGGTACGCACGTTCCAGGCCCCCTGCAGCGGGATCACCCGCTGCGCATCGGCAGCCACCGGCTTCACGTTGGCAGCGGCCGTCGGCTTTGCGGCGGTGGCCTGCGGTGCATCGGCCGCAACGGCGGTCACGGCCAGCGGCAGGCTGAGCATCAGGGCCAGGGCAAGTTCGGTAGAGCGGTGCTTCATGGGGTTCTCCGTTCGAATCAGAAGTTGACGGCCACATCCAGGCCGAAGGTACGCGGGTCATTGAAGATGCCGGTCTGGCCCAGCGCCGGGCTGTTGAGCTTGTAGAACAGGTGCTGCTCATCCAGCAGGTTGCGCGCCCACAGCGAGAACGACATGGTGGTGCCGGTGCTGTTGACCGGCACATCCACCAGCGCCACCCGTGCATTCACCACGAACGAGCTGTCGGTCAGCATCTGGTCGTACTCGCTGGTGTAGTAGCCATCGGACCAGTTGCCGTCCACATGGAATTTCAGCGCCGAGAAATTGGCGAATGGCACCAGATAGTCCAGCGACAGGCTGCCCGCGTTCTTCGGTGCCAGCAGCGGCTGCACGGTCACCTGCACCCCTGCGCCGAACGGGTCCGTCGCGGTCTGCGCATCGATCTTCGAGTAGGCGTAGTTGAGGCCGAGGGTGAGGTTGTCGATCGGCATCACATTGAACTCCAGCTCCGCGCCACGCGACTTGCCATCGCTCAATGCGTTGGTCGTGACCATGGTGGTGCGGGTTTCGCCGCTGTTCGGGTCGAACGGCAGCGAGAAATCCATCTGCTTGTGCGCGATGGTCGAATCGAACACGGCCAGGTTCAGGCGGGCGCGGTTGTCCCAGAACTGCGATTTGAAGCCCAGTTCATAGGCCGTCACTTCTTCCGGACCGAACGCGGTGTAGTTGGTCGAGCGCGAATTGGCACCGCCGGCCTTGAAGCCGGTGCTGTACCTGGCATAGACCATCGCGTGCTCGCCAAGGTCGTAGGCGATATTGACCATCGGGTCGAAGCGGCTCCAGCGGTCCTTGAAGGCGAGATTCGTCGCCGCGCCGTTGACGATGTACAGGCTGCCCTTCTTGTCATCGCGCGTGTAGCGGCCGCCGGCAGTCAGGTGCAAGCGCTGCAGTGCTTCCGGCGTCCACGTGGCCTGGCCGAACACACCCAGGCTGTCGGTCCATGCCTTGCTGGCGCGGTCGATACGCACGCGGGAAAGATCCAGCGGATTGGTCGCCGGGTTCACCGTATAGCTGTTGCCGCCCGGCCCCCACACCAGCATGTTCGGGGTCTGCGCATTGTCACCGGCGGTTTCGTGGTAGTAGAACGCACCGCCGAGGAACTGCACCTGCGAGGTGTTGCCGATCAGCTGGAACTCCTGGCTGTACTGGTGCTGATAAACCTGCGCCAGGCTGTAACGACCGAACGGCGTCCCTGCGCCACCATAGGCGGAAATCGCATCGACCAGGCCCATGTCGAACTGGCCCTGGGTGAGTTCGCGGTAGGAACTGATCGATTTCAGTTCAAGGTTGTCATTCAACACCCACGACAGGTTCAACAGATGGCCGCTGGTGCGGCCGATGTTGTCTTCCTGCGGTCCACCGAGGATGGCGCTGTCAAGGCGGTCCAGGCTGGCACCCGCCTTCTGCAGCGGGCTGAGATAGGCGCCCGGCACCAGCACCTGGGTGTGGTACGGCGTAGTGGCGTCGTAGGAGCGGTCGAACGCGTACAACAGCGAGAAATCATCGCTCGGCTGCCACAGCGCACTCAGGCGAGCGCCGCGCTTGTCGTAGCTGTTGAAGTCCCGCTCGCCGCGCATCGGGTTGTCGGTGGTGCCACCGCGCTTGGCCTGCACGGCATCGATCTTGAAGCTGACATCGCCCACCTTGGGCAGGTCCAGGTGCAGCGCACTGTTGTAGCCGCTGAAGTTGGACACGCCGGCGCTGACGCTGCCGCCGAATTCACCGGTGGGCGCCTTGGTCACGATGCTCACAGCGCCGCCTTCTGTATTGCGGCCGAACAGCGTGCCCTGCGGGCCCTTCAACACTTCGATGCGCTCCACGTCGTAGAGCATGTTGCCCAGGCCCTGTGCGCGGCCCATGAACACCCCATCGACGTAGATGCCGACGCCGGCATCGCGGGCCGGCTGGTTGGCATCACCTGAGGCGCCGATGCCGCGAATGCCGATGTTCAGCGCCGAGCTGCGGGTAGCGAATGGCGTGACCCGCAGCGATGGGATGGAGCCATCGGACAGGCTGCCCAGCGAAATCGCGCTGCGGTCCTTCAGCGCTTCGGCATCGACCACCGATACCGAGATCGGGGTCTCCTGCAGGTTGGTGGCGCGTTTCTGCGCAGTCACCATCACCTGGTCGAGGGCGACCACGCTGCGCGCGGCATCGGCGGATGTGGCAGCGTCGGCGTTGGAACTGTCTTCGGCATGGGCCAGCGCCGGCAGCGCGGCGGCAATGGCGAGGGTGAGCAGCGGGCGGTGCAGCAGGGCGTGGCGCATCGGACTCATTCGCGGAAGGAGAAGGCCGGCGCAGTCTGGGAGGCGGGAATTACAAATGAATGACCGTTCATTCACACCTTTTGTGACGTACTATCCCGCCTCTGGACGCCCTGACCGCACGCAATGACGCCGAAATCCGCCGTAGCCCCGACCATCGAAGATCCTGCTGCAGCCCATGCCGAGGCACAGCGCCGGCGCATCCTCGACGCCGCCCAGAAGTGCTTCATCACCCGCGGTTTCCATGCCGGTTCCATCGGCGATATCGCCGCCGAGGCCGAGATCAGCCAGGGGCTGATGTACCGCTATTTCGCCAACAAGCGCGCCCTGATCCTGGCCCTGATCGAGCGCCAGCTGCGCCACGACCAGGTATCGATCAGCGCGATGCCGCCGGCGTCGGACCTGGTCGATGGCCTGCTCGCGTGCTACCAGCAGTGGGCACGCGGCGAGGTGCTGCCGATCCATGGCAATGCCATTGCCAGCGTGGCGCTGTATGCGGAAATCAACGCCGAAGCGCATCGCGACCCGGTGCTGGCCGGGGTGCTGCGCACCCATGACAAGCAGACCAGTGCCGCGATCCATGCCTGGCTGCGCCAGCGTGATGTCGATCAGGGCCGGATCGTGGACGAAGAGCAGATTGCCGGGCGCACCCTGCTGCTGCGGCTGCTGGTGGAAGGCCTGGCCATGCGTGCTGTGCGCGACCCGGACCTGCCGCCGGAACGGGTACGCGCGTTGCTGGCCGATGCGATTGGCCGTGTGATGGGGTAGTGCCGGCCGCTGGCCGGCATCTGCAATGACCCGCCTGCCACCGGGTTGCCGGCCAGCGGCCGGCACTACCCAGCCCATGGGCCCCACCATTGCGGCTGCTGGCGGGCGGCCCCGTAATGCCTGCGTTGCGTCGCCTGCCGGCCGATCGAACGGTAGTGCCGGCAGCTTCACCGCGAGGCCGCCACACTGCAGGCTCCTTCTGCTACGTGAGCCTCAGCCGTGCTGGATGGGTTGCCCGATCACTGGAAAATTCTTCCGCGTCGCTTCTACCAGCGCCCTTCTACCGACGTTGCGCCGGAGCTGCTCAACAAGCTGCTGGTACGCAACGATGGTCGCGCGGCCCGCATCGTCGAGGTCGAGGCCTATGCCGGCAGCATCGATCCGGCCGCGCACTCCTATCGCGGGCAGACACCACGCACCGCCAGCATGTTCGGTGAGGCCGGCCATCTGTATGTCTACTTCACCTACGGCATGCACTGGGGCAGCAACGTGGTCTGCGGCCTCATCGGTGAAGGCGTGGCCGTCCTGCTGCGCGCCGCCGAGCCGTTGGCGGGGCTGGAACGAATGCGCGAACTGCGCCCGGCAGCCCGACGTGACCATGATCTGGCCAGCGGCCCCGGCAAGCTCTCGCAGGCCTTCGGGCTGGACCGCAGCTTCGATGGCGCAGACCTGGTGACCGGCAGCCACGGCATCGTCATTGCCAGCGATGGCCTGCCTCCCCCCAAGGATCCGGTGGTCGGGCCCCGTATCGGCATCACCCGTGCGGTGGACTTTCCCTGGCGCTGGCATGTTCGCGACCACCGTCACGTTTCGGTGCGTCCCTCGCGCGGGCCCCGCAAACCCTGACCGGGATGCGTCACGTCGGCATCACCCCGTCGTGGCGATACATAACGCGGTACACACTAGCGTAGTGCCCGACAGCCGCCGAAGCCGCCCTCGCCACCCTGCCCTGAAAAGCGCCATGGACGAAGCCGAACGACTGCTTGAACTCGACCGCCTGCATCTGCTCGACACCCCGCCAGAGCCCGTTTTTGATGCGATCGTCGCCGCCGCCCGCGCCGCCACCGGCATGACCATGGGGCTGATCTCGGTGGTAGCCGACGAGCGGCAGTGGTTCAAGGCCAACATCGGGCTGGAAGGCGTCAGCGAGACCGCACGCGAGATTTCGTTCTGCACGCATGCCATCCAGCAGGACGCGCTGTTCGAGATCCCGGACGCGCGCCAGGACCCGCGATTCGCCACCAATCCGCTGGTCACCGGTGGCCCTCGCATCCGTCACTACGCCGGCATCTCGCTGGGCTCGGCGCACGGCGCGCGCATAGGAACGCTGTGCCTCCTTGATCCGATGCCGGGCGTGCTGTCTCCCTCGCAGCGCGAACTGATGGTGCATCTGGCGCGGGTCACCACCCAGGTACTGGAGCAGCGCAGCACGCTGATGGCGCAGGTCGGCCAGGCCAAGGCCCTGCATCGTGAGCTGAAGCGCAGCGAGGACTTCCTGGAACGCACCAACCGTGCGGCGCGGGTGGGCGGCTGGGAAATGGACCTGGCCAGCAACGAAGTGCGCTGGACCCGCGAGACCAAGCAGATCCACGGCGTGCGCAGCAATTTCGAACCGACGCTCGACACCGCGCTCTCGTTCTATCGCGAGGACAGCCGCAACATCATCCGCACGGCGGTGCAGCGCTGCATCGATGAAGGCACGTCGTGGGAGGTGCAGTTGCCGATGACCACCGCCGACGATCGGGCCATCTGGACCCGTGTGGTTGGAGGGCGGCAGCAGGTCGATGGCCGACCGCGACTGGTCGGCGCCATCCAGGACATCACCGAGGAACGTGCCGCGCTGGATGCCCTGGAGGCCAGCGAAACCCGCTACCGGCGGCTGTTCCACTACAGCCTTGGCCTGATCTGCACGCATACGCTGGATGGCGTGCTGACCTCGGTGAACCCGGCGGCCGTGCAGTCGCTGGGCTTCGATGAGAGCTACATGATCGGGCGCAGCCTGTGCGACCTGATGCCGCCGGAGAAGCGGGCCGCCTTCAAGGCGTATCTGGGACGCATCGCAGTCAACCACACCGATGCCGGCGTCATCGAGCTGATTGCTGCCGATGGCACCCGCCATTTCTGGGCCTATCACAACGTGCTCGACAGCGAGGCCAATCCCCCATACGTGCTGGGCCATGCGCAGGACGTGACGGCGCTGCGGATGCAGGAACAGCAACTGCGCGAGATGTCCTTCAAGGACCCGCTCACCCAGAGCTACAACCGCCGCTTCCTGCCACGCCTGGACGAACTGATCGACCAGCCCTGGGCCTGCCTGATGTTCGATCTGGATCATTTCAAGCAGATCAACGACACCCAGGGCCATGCGCGGGGTGACACGGTGCTGGTCGAGTTTGCCGCCTTCCTGCGTGCCCCGCTGGGTGCGGCGGAGAATGTGGTGCGCATGGGCGGCGACGAATTCATGGTGGTGCTGACTGCGCCGGAACCGGGACGGTTGGCCGCACTGGAGCAGTGGTATGTGCAGCAGGCGGGGCAGTCACCCACACCCTTCTCGCTCGGTTCGACCCACCACACCCCGGGCGAATCGGTGGCCGATACCCTGCAGCGTGCTGACAGCCGCCTGTACCGCGAGCGCGCACGCGTGCGCCAGCATCCCCGTCCGGAGCGCTGATACGCCCGCCGGTATACCGGCGCCCCGGGCGTAGCGCTATGCTCGGCAGCGGCCACCGTCGGCCTTTGGGGGAACACGCAATGACCCGCAGCGTCTGCCTGGCTCTGCTGCTGTTGCTGCTTCCTTCCCTCACGCTGTCAGCGCCAGCGCCAGCGCCTGCGCCGGTCGAAGCACGGGTGCCCTTCGCGCCGACTCCCTTCGTTGGCAGCGACGGCCTACGCCATCTGGCCTACGAGCTGCACATCACCAACTACTACGGCGACACCGGGGCGCTGCAGCCGCAATCGCTGCAGGTGTTCGGCGACGATGCCGAAACCCCGTTGCTGAGCCTGGATGCCCCTGCCCTGCGCGACTGGGTACGGCCGTCGCCTTCAGGGGATGGCGCCATCTCCATTGCAGCCGGAAAGCGCATGGTGGTGTTCGTGTGGCTGTCCTTGCCAGCCACCGGTAGCATGCCGCACGTCCTTCGCCACCGCATGCTGCTGGGCACCGAGCGCCACGGCAGCGTGGAACTGGATGGCGCCCGGGTTGCGGTCAACGCGGCGCCGGTGATGGCGCTCGCTCCGCCCCTGCAAGGCGGTCGATGGCTCGCCCACGAAGGGCCTGGCGCGGCGCAGTCGCACCACTGGGGCAGCCTGGTGGCGGTGAATGGTGACCTGACCATTCCGCAGCGCTTCGCGCTCGATCTGGTCGGCGTCGACGAACGAGGACGCGCCGTGCGTCCAACGACCCGCGATCTGCAGCACACCCGCCATTCGGACTGGGTGGGTTACGCGGCGCCCGTGCTGGCGGTGGCAGACGGCATCGTGCGTGCGGTCCGTGATGGGCAGCCCGAGCACCCGCCGTTGACCGCGCAGCCTGAACCCTCCTCACTGACGGCGGATGGCCTGTTCGGCAACTACGTTGTCCTGGAAATCTCGCCGGGCGTCTTTGCCAGCTACGCCCATCTGCGCACCGGCAGCATCAAGGTAAAGCCCGGGCAACGGGTCCAGCGCGGACAGGCATTGGCCCAACTCGGCCAGTCGGGCAATTCCGCAGCCCCCCACCTGCACTTCCAGCTTTCCAACAAGGCTACGTTCGAAGGGTCCGAGGGCATTCCGTACGTCTTCCAGGCCTTCGACGATTTCGGTCCTGAAAGCGAGGCGCAGCTGTTCGGCCAAGGGGATGCCTGGAAACCCGGCGTGGCCGTACCGCGCGGCAACCAATTGCCGCTGAACGACATCGTCATTGCCTTCCCGCCTCGCTGACACGCTCACTCCGCCGCCAGCGCCTGGATCGGGTCCAGCTGCGCCGCGCTGCGTGCCGGGAAATAGCCAAAGCCCAGTCCGATGGCTGAAGAGCACGCCAGTGCAGCCATCACCGGGCCCGCCGTGAACAGGAACGGCACACCCAGCGACAGCAGGCTGGACAGCGCACCCACCCCGAACGCGAACAGCACCCCCAGCACGCCACCGAACAGGCAGATCAGCACGGCCTCGATCAGGAACTGGCGCAGGATGTCGCCCTGCCGCGCGCCCACAGCCAGGCGCACGCCGATCTCGCGCACGCGCTCCTTCACCGAGACCAGCATGATGTTCATCACCCCCACTCCGCCGACCACCAGCGCCACGGCGGCAATGGCGGAGACCAACGCGGCCATGGTCTGACTGGACTTCATCACGGCTTTTCGGATCTGGTCGGCGTTGTAGATGAAGAAATCGCGGCGGCCATGCAGGCGCTCCAGCTCGGCGCCCAGCGAGGCCTCGGCGGCATTGGTGGGCACGTTGTCGCGTACGCGCACGGTGATGCTCTCCAGGCGCTGGCTGCCCAGCAACCGCGAGGCTGCCGAGGTGTACGGCACGTAGACCGTCGGGGTTGCCCCCCCCGCGAACGCATTGGCCCCGACCACACCGATCACCTCCACCGGCATGCCGCCCAGCAGCACCGTGCTGCCGATCGGGCTGCCGTTGAACAGCGCTTTGGCGGCCTTCTGGTCGACCACGCCCACTGCACGGTGTGCATCGACTTCGGCGTCGGTGAAGAAGCGGCCGGCCTTCAGCCGCAGCCCACGCACGCGCGGCATGTCGGCCCCTACGCCGAGCACCTGGGTGTTGGCACGCCGGTTGCCCTGCAGCGCCGCCACCGATCCGCTCAGGTTCGGGCTGACGCTGTCCACGTAACTCAACGCCGCAAGATGGTCCGCGTCGCCAACCACCAGGGTCTCGATCTCCGCCGAACGCGGGTCACCGAAATCGGCGCCCGGGAAGATCTCCAGCGTGCTGGCGCCCAGTTCGTTGATCTGTGATTCAACCTGCGCCTGTGCGCCCTTGCCCAGCGCAATCACGGTCACCAGCGCCGCGACACCGATGATGATGCCGAGCATGGTCAGCAGTGTGCGCAGGCGATGGGCCAGCATCGAGCGCACAGCCATGCGTGCGGCTTCGCGGACCGCATCGATGCGTGCGCGGCGCTCGGTGACCGGCGACTCGCCGCGCTCGGTCGCGCGTCCCGAGGTCGCAGCACGCAACCCTGGCTCGTCGCGGTCGGCCACCACCCGGCCGTCGGCGATCTCGATCACCCGCGCCGCGTTGGCGGCGATCGCTGCGTCGTGCGTCACCAGGATCACCGTATGGCCCTGCGCGTGCAGGCGCTTCAGCTCTGCCATCACCTGCTGGCCACTGGCGTGGTCCAGCGCGCCGGTCGGCTCATCAGCCAGCACGATCGCGCCGCCGTTCATCAGCGAACGGGCAATGGACACGCGCTGCTGCTGGCCACCGGACAGCTGGCTCGGCCGGTTCCCGGTGCGTTCGCCCAGCCCCAGCGTTTCCAGCAGCGTGCGTGCGCGCGCATTACGCGTCTCTGCGTCCACGCCCGCATAGACCGCCGGCAGCGCCACGTTCTCGGTGGCACTCAGGTTCTCCATCAGGTTGTAGCGCTGGAAGATGAAGCCGAAATGCTCGCGGCGCAGGCGTGCCAGCGCGTCCGGCGCCATCTGCTCGGTGGCCTCGCCGTTCACGCGATAGCTGCCCTCGGTCGGCCGGTCCAGGCAGCCAAGGATGTTCATCAGCGTGGACTTGCCCGAGCCCGAGGGGCCAATGATGGCGATGAACTCGCCGGCATCGATGCGCAGCGAAACGTCCTTCAGCACCACCACCTCGCCGGCGGCCGAGCGATAGGCGCGCGATACGCCATGCAGTTCCAGCAGTGCGTCGGTCATGCTCACATCCCCAACAGGCTGGCGGCTTCCGGCTCAGCGCCGCTGGGTGCCTGGCCGACCACCACGTTCTCACCCTCGCGCAGGCCGGACAGGATCTGCACGGCGGTGGCGGTGCGCAGGCCGGTCGTCACCGCACGCTCCTGGGGGCGGCCCTTGGCATCGAGCACACGCACGGTGCCGCGGTTGCCGTCCTTGTCATCCGGCCCGGCCAGCGCCGTCAAAGGCACCTGCAGCGCGTTTGCGACCCGCGCCAGCTGCAGGGTCACTTTCACCGTCATCGAAGGCTTCAGCTTCAGGCCAGGATTGGCCACATCGAACAGGCCGGCGTAGTACACCGCCTTCGGCGTCTGCGCAGAGCCGCCCGCACTGCCGGAGGCGACGTCGGCAATCGAGGATGGCGCCGGCTCCAGCTGCTGCAGATGGGATTCATAGCGGCGGCCACTCGGCCCCAATGTCGAGAACCACAACGCCTGTCCGGGCGCCACCAGCTCGACATCGGCCTCGGCGATCTCGGCACGCACGGTCATCGTATCCATCTGCGCCAGCATCACGATGGTCGGCGTGGTCTGCATCGAGTTCAGCGTCTGCCCGGCCTTGGTGACGATGGCCACGATGTAGCCATCGCTGGGCGACACGATGCGGGTATAGCCCAGATTGATCCGTGCGGTTTCGACCTGGGTCACCGCCTGGTCGATCTGCGCCTGCAGCGCGGCCACCTCCGAACGCGCCGCATCGCGTGCCACGCGCGCGGCTTCGAAGCCTTCCTGAGACACCAGGCGCGATGCCACCAGCTGCGACTGGCGCTGGTAGGCACGACTGGCCTGCGCATAGCGGGCCTCGCTGGCGGCATGCTGGGCACGCAGCGTGTTGGTGGCCGCCTCGGCGCTGCGTAGCGCGATACGCTGTGGCTGCGAATCGACTTCGGCGATCAGATCGCCGGCCTGCACGCGCTGGCCCAGCACCACATGCAGGCGCTTGACCTGGCCGGACACCTGCGCACCCACCGCCACCAGTTCCTTCGGATGGACCCGGCCGACCGCCTGTACGGTCTTCTCCAGGTCCGCCACCCTTGCCGGCGCGGTGATCAGCGCGGCATCATCACCGTCGGCAAACGCCCACCATCCAGCGCCGGCGGCCAGCGAGGCCACGGCGGCGGCAATGATCCAGGTCCTGCGGTTGCTCATCGAAACGCCCGGTTGCGTGCAGTCGCCCCATGCGACCGCCGAAACCACAGTCTGGAAGCCACCGATGGACGTTTCTTGGAGCCACTGTGGAGATTGCATGGAGGCGCCGCGGCCGTTCAGGCATCAGCCCCGCGCCTGAACGTGGCAGCCCGCATCCACGCAATCTCGACACAATCTCGACCGAGTCTCCATCAACGGTCGCTAGCCTCGTCGGCCTCGCCGACTGCCAGCCTGCCGTGTCCCCTTCCTACCCAGACCTGCCACCCATCGATGTGCGCCATGCCTACCTGGCGTGGTGTGCGCCTTCGCCGTGGTTGATTGCACTGGTGCTGGCATCGACCAGCACATGGATGTGGGTCGCGCCGTATCCGGTACTGCCATTGCTGGCGGGCTTCGGGGCCGCCGCACTGGTGGGGTTCCGCAGTGATGGGCCCGGCCGCACCCGCCGCGCCGGTTCCCTCGCAGCGCTGGCGCTGATCGGCCTGGCGGTCTGGGCGACAACGCACCCGGCGGCCAACGTCACCCTGCATCTGCTGCTTGCCCTTGCCACCGCCGTGGTCGCCGCCCTGCTGGCAGTGCGCCTGCGCACCATCGTGGACATGGCCTCGCGGCTGCAGGCCCGGGTGAACGCCACTCCCATGGCCTCGCGCTGGAGCAAGCTGCCGACGGCGGCGTCCACCCTGATGCTGCAGCAGCTGCGCGGCGCGGGTGCGCTGGAACCCAGCCTGCAGCGCACGCTGGTGCTGGCCACCTTGGCCTGGGCTGCCAATGAAGAGGCGCAGGAACTGGAATACCGACGATGACCCTGCCCCTGATCCCGCCCTTGTCTGTCCTGGCCTCGAACCCGCAGCACGCAATGAAACACGATCTCCGCAACCGACAGCCCCCCTTGGTGCTGATTGCCGAAGATGAAGGCGAAATCGCCGACATCCTCGGCGCCTACCTGGCCCGTTCCGGCCTGCGCAGCGCACGCGCCGCCGACGGCGAGGCGGCGCTCGCCAGCCACCGCCAACTGCGCCCGGACCTGGTGCTGCTGGATGTGCAGATGCCCAAACTGGACGGCTGGCAGGTACTGAGCGAACTGCGGCGCCGCGGCAACACCCCGGTGATCATGCTCACCGCGCTCGACCAGGACGTGGACAAGCTGACCGGCCTGCGCGTCGGCGCCGACGACTACGTGGCCAAGCCGTTCAATCCGGCCGAGATCGTCGCCCGCATCCAGGCCGTGCTGCGCCGGAGTTCCCGCACCGTGGTCGAAGAGCCCAACGGGCTCATCCGCCAGGGCCCGTTCGAGATCGACCTGCGCAGCCACGAAGTAACGGTGCGCAACGGCGAGCAGGTGCACGCATTGAACTTCACCCTCACCGAATTCCGGCTGCTGGTGCACATGGCGCGCGCGCCGCGGCAGGTGCATGCGCGGGTGGACCTTCTGCACGCCTGTCTGCCCGAAGGCGATGCGCAGGAACGCACCGTCGACAGCCATGTCAGCAAACTGCGGCGCAAGCTGGAGGATGTGGGCGTCATCGGCATTCCCGCCACCATCCGCGGCGTTGGCTACCGTTTCCTGGACTGAATGATGAATCCCAAAGGCAAGAGCATCGGACGCCAGATCACGCTGTCCATCACGGTGGCCTCGCTGTGTTCGACAGTGCTTTCGATCAGCGGCTTCTACCTGTTCTATTACCTGATGGAGGTGTTTTACCCGCGCTGGTATGACGAGCCGGAAACGATCATGCCGTCCGGGCTGGAATGGCTGTGGATCGGCTTGACCGCCACCGTGGTCGTCATCTTCGCCACGCTGGTCGCCTCGCGCCTGACCCGCCGCATCATCACCCCGTTGAATTCGGTGGCCGAGAGCCTGCGCCGGGTCGCCAGCGGCGATCTGGAGGCGCGTGCGCGCGGCGGTGACACCACGATGGCCGAAGCGGCCACGCTGGTCAGCGATTTCAACTCCATGGCAGAGCGGCTCAGCCGCATGTCGGAGAACCGGGTGTTCTGGAACGCAGCGATCGCACATGAACTGCGCACGCCGATGACCATCCTGCGCGGCCGCCTGCAGGGCATCGCCGAAGGCGTGTTCGAGCCGGGCCCGGAGCAGTTCAACAGCATGCTCACCCAGCTGGAGGGCCTCACCCGCATCATCGAGGACCTGCGCGTGGTCAGCCTGGCCGAGAGTGGCCATCTGGACCTGCGCCTGCAGCGCAGCGATGTCAGCGTGCAGGTGGCCGCGGTGGTGGAAGCGATGTCCGAGGCTCTGACCGAAAGCGGGTTCTCGGTAACGCTGGACGCACGGCCGTCGCTGGCCGACTGCGATCCGGCACGCATCCGCCAGGCGGTGCTGGCGCTGCTGGAGAACGCGCGTCGCCACGCCATTCCCTGCCCGCTGCGGGTGCGCGTCACGCTGGCGCAGGGCCATTGCACGGTGGCGGTGGAGGATGGTGGCCCCGGCGTGCCGGACGAACTGCGTGACAGCATTTTCGAAGCGTTCCAGCGCACCGATGTCTCGCGTTCGCGGCAGAGCGGTGGCTCCGGGCTGGGCCTGGCGGTGGTGCGCGCGATTGCCGTGGCCCATCACGGAACGGCGCTATGCCGGGCCACCGAACGTGGCGGCAGTTCATTCGAGATCTGCTGGCCGGTGCATGCGCGTCGTTGAGGGCACAACGTTGCAGCGGGCGCGGCTCTCGTAGCGGCCCACCTTGGTGGGCATTCGCATCGCTGAACGGTGCCGGTTCCTCCACGCAATCTCCATCGTCCCTCCATGCCCGCTCCAAAGGGCTGCCGATACTGGGCGTGACCAGGGAGGCGACAGGTATCCGGCCCCCTGCCCTGTCTCCGACCCACCCAGGCATCCCCATGAACCACCCGCACGATCCTGCGGCCGCCGCCGGCAGCATCGGCCAGCAGAACGCGGCCGCCACCCTCAAGGCCATCCTGCGCACCTACCCCTGGCAGCTCACCGGCACCTTCTCGCTGGTGGCGCTGGAGAACGCGCTGCTGCTGGCGTATCCGCTGTTTGCCGGCTTCGCGGTGGACGCGATCATCCGCGGCAACATCGGCCACGCCATCTCCTACGCCGGTGTGGTGCTGCTGTTCTGGCTGGTCGGTGCTGCCCGCCGTGCGGTCGATACCCGTACCTTCACCCGCATCTATGCCGACCTGGCGGTGAACGTGGTGCAGGCGCAGCGCAGGCTGGGCCAGGCCACCTCCACCTCGGCCGCACGCGTTGTGCTGGCCCGTGAATTCGTCGACTTCTTCGAGAAGCACGTGCCGATCATCGCCACCGCGCTGGTATCGATGTTCGGTGCGGCGGCGATGCTGCTGGCGATCGAACCGCTGGTGGGCGCTGCAAGCCTGGTCGCACTGCTGGGTGCATTGTTGCTGCTGCCATCGTTCGCACGCCGCAACGAGCAGCTGCATGGACGCCTGAACAACCGGCTGGAACATGAGATCCGCCTGGTCGACCGGGTCAGCCCCTCGGTGCTGCGTCGCCACTACACCACGCTGTCGCGGCTGCGCATCCTGCTCTCCGATCGCGAAGCCGGTGCCTTCGTGGTCGTTGGCGCGGCGGCGGCGGTCCTGTTCGCGCTGACCATCGGCCGTCTCGCCACCACCGACGGGGTGACCCCGGGCCATGTGTACGCGGTGATGACCTACCTGTGGACGTTCGTCGGCAGCCTGGATGATGCACCGTCGATGGTGGATCAGCTGGCGCGGTTGAAGGACATCGGCCGCCGGGTCAGCCCGGGCATGGAGGATGCGGAGCGCAAGGACGCCGCTTGACCGGTAGATGCCCACCCGGGTGGGCGACGCTACATCGCGGGGCCAACCAAGGTTGGCCACTACCACGGCAACGGCGCCAACCTGGAATGGGGGTTACCCGGAGGCTGCCGTGCGCCCGCACATCGCCAATGCACCGATGATCAACGCTTCCATGCCGCGGTCGAACTCGGCCTCCTGCGCCTGCCGATCCAACGGACGTCGCGTGGTATCCACCACCGCATGCTGCGAGTACACGGTGTCGGCCAACGCCACGGCGTGATAGGCCACGGTCGACAGCAGCCACGCCGCCTGCTCCAGCGGCAGGCCATGCACCCGGCTGAATTCGGCATGGTGGCGCTGGATGCGCGCCAGCATCTCCGGCGTCTTCGCGCCGTGGCTGACCAGGAACGGCGCCAGCCCCGGATTAGCGTCCACCAGCGTCCGCAGTGAACGCTGGAACGCACGCAGATCCTCCTCGATGCTGCACCGGCCCGCGGCATCCAGCGGCGGTGCCTGCCAACGCTCGAAGATCGCCTCGGCCACCAGCTCGCGCAGTGCCGCCAGATTCGCCACATGCTTGTACAGCGCGATGTGGCTGACCCCCAGCGCCGCCGCCACGCCCACGAAGCTCAGCCCCGGCAGCGTCATGGCAATGCCGGCGTCGGCGATGCGCTCGCGGGTGATACTGGGCGGCCGCCCACGGGCAGTGGTCTTTTTCGGTGCAGCCATGCGGTAACGGTTCCTGCGCGGTGCGCGGGCAAGGGCTGTCATGGTGGTGCGCAGCGACGCAGTGGTCAACGCATCCTGCGCCCGCTGGACAAGCCGGGTTGCGGCGCGATCAATTTAGTTTACTATGATGTAACTAATTCGCATCTGCAGTGTCCAGGATCGTTGTCGATGTCCGCGTCCCCCACTTCCATCACCCCGGCCGGGCCGCTGCGCGGCGCCGACCACGATCGCGGCCTGCAGGCGCTGCAGGTCCAGGTGGTCGCGGTTGCGCAGCCGTGCGCCAGCCTGCTGCGCCTCGTGGTCCAGCTGCCGGAACATGCAGAACCCGCGCGCTGGCAGCGTGCCAACACCGCCGTGCGCATCCAGTTGGGTGCCACGTTCGGCGATGTGTCACGGATCTACACCGTGCGCAGCGTGGATACGCAGACGCGCCGCTTCACGCTGGACGTGGTGCTGCACGAGGCGCCGGGGCCGATGCTGGCCTGGGTACGTGCGCTGCGTCCCGGTGATGCCTTCGATCTGACCGGGCCGCGCCCCCATCTGCAGGTGCCGCAGCGCGAAGGCACCTGCGCCCTGCTGTTCGCCGACCCGAGCGCCATCCCGGCCCTGTTTGCGCTGCTGCAGCAGTGGCCCACCGGCCTGCACGCGCAGGCCTGGATCGCCTCGGATGATGCTTTCCCGGTAGACGAACTGCCCGCCATCGAAGGCGTCCGCGTGCACCGCCTCGTCACCGGTGACGCGCCGTTGCTGCAGCGGGCGCGCCAACTGCAGCCGGAACCCGGCAGCACGGTCTGGGCGGCCGGCGAGCGCGAGGAAATGCGTGCCCTGCGCCGCCACTTCATCGACACGGTCGGCCTGCCACGCAGCGACGTTGCCGTGGCCGGCTACTGGAAGCGTGGCGAGACCACCACCGAGACCGACCAGCGTCGCTGCCGCAACTACGAGCGCGTGCTGGCGCGCGGCGGTGGCCTGCAGGACCTCGACGACCTCGCCGACGACATCTGATCCACCCCGCAGCATCCGCGCCCCGCGCTTCGTTCCACCCAGCCACAGATCGCCCACGCACCTCGCGTGCAGCACTGCCACAGCGGCAGCGCCGTGCCCTCTGCCAGCCATTCCACAGCCCGCGTCGTCCTGCCCCTGCAGGTCACCGACGGCGCCGCGCTGGCCGATCGCACGACCGACCACACGAGAACCGCCATGTCCTTCCCCCTGCGAACCCTGTCCCTCCCACGCCGCTCGGCGCTGTCCCTGGCCGCACGTGCCGCGTTGCTGCCCACCCTGCTGATCGCCACCGCCGCCCACGCCGACGAGGCGCCCGATGGGGCCCGCCAGCTGCCCACGGTGAACGTGCGCGCCGACAAGACCGCGCCTACCGATGCCTACGCCGGCGGCCAGGTCGCCCGCGGCAGTGGCGTTGGCCTGCTTGGCGAGCTCGACTTCATGGACACCCCGTTCAACACCACCCGTTACACCGCCGGGTTCATCGAGAACATCCAGGCACCGGATCTGGTACGGGTGATCGCGCTGACCGACCCCAGCGTATACAGCAGTGGCTCCAGCGGCGGCATCACCGACTACTTCAACATCCGGGGCTTCAGTGTTGCCTCGTCGGATATCGGATTCGGCGGCCTCTACGGCCTGATCCCCTACTACCGCGTCACCCCCGAACTGGCCGAGAGCATCGAAGTGCTCAAGGGGCCATCGGCACTGCTCAACGGCATGCCGCCGGGCGGTTCGGTGGGTGGCGCGGTGAACCTGGTGCCCAAGCGCGCAGGTGATACACCGTTGACCCGCTTCACGGCCAGCTACAGCAGCGACGCACAGTTTGGCGGCCATCTGGATGTTGGCCGTCGCTTCGGTGCCAAGCAGCAGTTCGGCGTGCGCCTCAATGCCGTGCATCGCGATGGTGACACCGCCACCGACCACCAGCAGCACAAGGCGCAGCTCGCATCGCTCGGCCTGGACTGGCGTGGTGAGCGCTCGCAGGTGTCGCTGGACCTGTTCAGCAGCCGCGACCATGTGGATGGCCTCAATCGCGGTGTATCGCTGGCGCCCGGCGTCGCCGTGCCCCGCCCGCCGAGAGCCAGCACCCTGTTCGCACCGGACTGGACCTTCAGCACCGTCAAGGACTCGGCCGCCGCGCTGCGCTGGTCGTTCGACATCACTGACCACCTGCAGGCGCACGCCAGCTACGGCCACGGCCATACCGATTTCGATTCCATCGCCAGCGCCACCACGCTGATCACCAACACCGCCGGCGATTTCCGCAACAACTTTGCCCACCAGCGCTTCATCTACAGCAAGGACACCGCCGAAGCCGGATTGACGGCGCGTTTCCGCACCGGCGCGGTCGATCACGCGCTGGCGATCAGTGCGGCCTGGTACCAGCACGACCAGAAATTCGGCTTCAAGCGCAACCTGCTTGCCCGCGACTGGGTGACCAACCTGTACGACCCACAGTGGGGCCCGGCCATCGACCGCAGCTTCAGTGATGCGGCGCTGCCGAAGACTGCGGAAGTGCGCACCACCAGCTTCGGCATCGCCGATACGCTGTCCTTCATCGATGATCGCGTGCAGCTGACTCTGGGCATTCGTCACCAGACCGTGCTCAGCGATACCTTCGATGGCGGCACGGGCAAGCGCACCGCACGCTACGACGCCAGCGCCAACACACCGGCCGGTGCACTGCTGTTCAAGGCCAGCGACCGCCTGTCACTGTATGCCAATTACATCGAAGGCCTGAGCCAGGGCAGCACCGCCCCGGCAACCGCCGCCAACGCGGGCGACGTGTTCCCGCCGTTCAAGACCCGCCAGCGTGAGGTCGGTGCCAAGTTCGACTTCGGCCGCTTGGCCAGCGCATTGAGCGTGTACGAGATCGAAAAGCCCGGCGCCTATACCGACCCGGCGACCAACGTGTTCTCGTTCGGCGGCCAGCAGCGCAACCGGGGCGTGGAATGGACCGTGTTCGGCCAGGCCACCGAACAGCTGCGCGTACTGGGCGGCATCGGCTGGCTGCAGCCGAAGCTGACCCGCACCCAGGGCGGCATCAACGAAGGCCGGCTGGCGACGGCCACCCCGCAATGGCAGGGCAAGCTGGGCGTCGAATGGGACGTGCCGACCGTGGCCGGCCTCACCCTCACCGGCAACGCGGTCAGCCTGTCCAAGGGTTACATCAATGCTGACAACAGCCAGTGGGTGGCGGGCCGCACCGTGTTCGATCTCGGTGCCCGCTATGCGACGCAGGCGGCCGGCCATCCGCTGGTCCTGCGCGCCATCGTGCAGAACGTGACCAACAAGGCGTACTGGGCGGGCAGCCTCGGCTCCGGGCTGGGCACGCCACGCACCGCCGTGCTGTCGGCCACCGTCGATTTCTGATCCTCGTTTCAAGGGCACCACGCCATGGCGCGTGGTGCCCTGGAGAAGTGCCTTGACCGTTTCCCGTACCGCTTCCGTGCTGGCCTGGCTGCCCCTGGTCTCACGCATCATCGCCGCGTTGTTCGGCGGCTATGTGCTGGCCGCACTATGCAGCATCGCCACACTGGCGCTGCCCATCGATGGCCGCCAAGCCGTGTTCACCGGCATGCTGGCCAGCTTCCTGCTGTATGCCGGCGCCGTGGTCTGGGTGTTCGCCGTACGCTCGGCGTGGCGCGCATGGATCGGCCTGATCGTGATCGCCCTGCCGCTGTGGCTGGTCGCGCAAACGGTCGGCCAGGGAGCGGGCGCATGAGCAAGGCCGATCGCACCCCCAAGCCACGCGGCATCCGCCAGACCATGTCCGACCTGCATATCTGGGTTGGCCTGCTCGCCGGCTGGATCCTGTACGCGATGTTCCTCACCGGCACCGCCAGCTACTTCCGCGACGAGCTCTCGCGCTACACACGTCCTGAAATCGCCACGCCCTCCACGTTGCCGGACGCCGCTACGGTCGCGCAGCGTACCGTCACGGCGATCATGGCCGACACCCCTGCGGCCAGCCAGATCAACCTGAGCCTGCCGAGCACGCGCATGCCATGGGTGTCGGCGATGTGGGCCAGCCCGGGTGGACGCGGCCGGCATGGCTTCGACTCGGGCCTGTTCGACGCCAGCACCGGTGCGCCCCTGCAGGCGCGGGATACCGGCGGTGGCGACTTCTTCTATGCGTTCCACTTCAATCTGCACTACATGCCAGCGATGTGGGGCCGCTGGATCGTCGGCCTGTGCGCGATGTTCATGCTGGTGGCCATCGTCAGCGGCGTGATCACCCACAAGAAGATCTTCACCGACTTCTTCACCTTCCGCTGGGGCAAGGGCCAGCGCTCGTGGCTGGATGGTCACGCGGCGCTGTCGGTGCTCGGCCTGCCCTTCCACTTCATGATTACCTGGAGCGGCCTGGTGATGCTGGCGGTGCTGTACATGCCGTGGGGGCTGTCCAAACTGCCGGACAAGCGCCAGCAGGCCGAGGTGGTCAGCGAGATGCGGCTGCTCCTGCCGCCGCAGAAGCCCGCGGGGCACGCCGCTCCACTTACCAACATCAGCGCACTGGTGCGGCAGGCCGAACAGCGCTGGGGAACCGGCACGGTGGGCAGAGTGCAGGTGCAGAACCCGGGCGACGAGAACGCACGTGTCGCCGTTGTGCGCGCGCAGTCCAGCCGTGTTTCGACCACGCCGAACTACCTGCTGTTCGATGGCAGCGGCGGGCAGCTGCTGCAGATCAAGGAGCACTCGGGCGTCGCTGCTGATACCCAGGGCGTGCTGTACGGCCTGCATCTGGGGCGCTTTGCCGACGCCACGCTGCGCTGGCTGTACTTCGTCGTCAGCTTGGCCGGCACCGCCATGGTCGGCACCGGGCTGGTGCTGTGGACGGTCAAGCGCCGTGCCCAGCTGCCCGATCCGCAACGGCCCTATTTCGGCTTCCGGTTGGTGGAGCGGCTCAACATCGCCACGGTGGCTGGCCTGTCCGTGGCGATGGCGGCCTATCTGTGGGCGAACCGCCTGCTGCCGGTTGCCATGGATGGGCGCGCAGCGTGGGAGGTGCATGTGTTCTTCCTGGCCTGGGCGGCGATGTTCGCTCATGCCACGCTGCGCACACCCAAGCGTGCGTGGATCGAACAGTTCGCGCTGGGTGCGTTGATGCTTGCGCTACTGCCTTTGCTGACGGCGATGACGACGGCACATCCGTTGTGGCGCACCCTGGCCGCAGGTGATTGGGCCTTTGCCGGTACCGACCTGACCCTGCTGGCATTGGCCGTCCTGCATGCAATGCTGGCGTGGCGCACCTGGAAGCACGCACCGAAGGTGAAGCGCGCACGCACGCCGGCCGCAACACGCACGGCCGTACCGGAGGCCAGCGCATGATCCACGTCATTCTGTTCGTGCTGTCACTGGCCGCGTTCGGTTGCCTGGCACTGGCGATGGAGCGGCATCAGCGCGATGTGTTGCGCCGCACACTGAGCGTGCAGGCCGTCCAACAACTGCGCGCCGTTGGTTGGGCGCTGCTGGTGTTCAGTGCCGTGTTTGCCATGCGCGGGTTGGGCGTGGGTTCTGGTCTGGCCGCGCTGTCCGGTCATACCAGCGTCGCCGCTGGCGTGGTGGTGCTGGCGATGGTGGCGCATGGGCGGTGGAATCGGTAGATGCCCACCTTGGTGGGCACCGATGCAACGCGGCATCAACGGGCGACAGTGGCATGCGGCCGCCTGCGCTATGCCGGAAGCGGCCGGGTGTCCAGGGTGATCTCGATGCGCTCCACGCCCTTGCCCTGGTTCTTCCGCTTCAGCGAGAGCGTGCCGATCTCCCCGGTCCGGCGTGGATGGGTGCCACCACACCCCATCTGCGCGAAGCCTTCCACCTTCCAGAAACGGCGGTGGTTGGCCTCATCGGAGAAGGCAGTAATGATCGGCAAGTCTGCTACTACCAGCGCAGCGGATTTGGACTGTAATGCCTCGAACAGGGACGAAATGCTGCCATCCCTCGCAAAGTCGATGCGAGCCTTTGCCGGGCCGATATGCGCACCCACCTTCTCGATGCCCGGCTCCAGCGCATACATCAGCTGCAGGATCATCTCTGCTGCGAAATGGTGGCGCATCAAGCCGTAGCGGCGCGGGCCATCAATCTCGACCGTGACCGCATCGCCTACCCGCAGGCCATGCCCCTCTGGCAATCGATAGGCGATGTCCAGTCCATCCTTGCGCGCCTCCAGCACCGGATGGCCGCCGATGGAGCCGGCGTCGCTTTCCTGGCCGCCGGAGAACGCGAAGAAGATGGTCTCGTCCAGCCGGACCTCATCACCCAAGGCAGCGCTGACCCGCGCCTCATGGCGCAGCCGATAGGGATCGTCCCAGAATGCCTTGATCGTCATCGTGACCTCCAATCCATGGTCGCTAGCACGGTGCAGGCGTACGAACGCGTTGGCGGGAGCGTGAATGCCCGTGCGTGATGATCAACATAACGGCAAACCATCGGCGGCTTCAGCTCTGGTAGATGCCCACCTTGGTGGGCACCGGTGGAAGCCAGCGCCAACCAAGGTTGGCGACTGGCCCGCGCGAAAAACAGCCGAGCATGGCTCGGCTCTACAAAAAAGCGGCCATGCGCTGCAGTTCGTCTTCAAGCCCACCACGAAACACCTTGTCGCGGGCCAGTGACTTGCCGGCGTAGCCCACGCTGGACACCAATTCACTGTCGCGTACGCTGAGATTGGCCCAGCCCACCACCTGGTCGTGCCACAACATCGGCAACGCGTAGTAGCCGTATTGGCGCTTCGGTGCAGGCGTGTAGGCCTCGAACTTGTAGACCCAGCCCCACAGCAGCTCGAAGCGGCGGCGGTCCCACACCACCGGATCGAACGGGGCCAGTAGGCGTACCTGGTCGTCCGGTGCGTGCCGGCGCGAGCGCGGGTTCTCGTCGGCGGGCCAGTACCAGGTGGTGCCGTCCAGCGTGCAGCTGGCCAGCTGCTGCTTGGCCAGCTTCAACGCCTGCCGGGTCTGCTCGGCCAGATGCGGTGCGCCGTAGCCCAGCAGGCGCACCAGGTAGGTCAGGCTTGCCGACGGCAGCGGCGCGTACTTGCGCACCACCAGGTCGATCAGGGCCGCGGCGCGTTCGATCTGCGCCTGCTCGCTGGCATCCGCCTCGGCGTGGTCGGCCACCGCGTAGATGCGGGTGCCGCTGTCACGCCGCTGCACGCGCAGCAGGCCACGGTAGTGCATGCCATCCAGCAGGTGCGTGCTGGCATTGCTGGTACCGCCCCAGTAGTTGGTCACCCGGCCATGCGCGAACGCCTGATCAACCTCGCGCGGATGCACGCTGCCACGTTCGCGCACGAAGGCCAGCACATCTTCCGCGCGGCGATGGGTCTCGGCGTCCCACTCGCGCCTGGACACACGCGGGTGCATCAGTGCCAGGTGCTCACGCGGCAGGAAGCCGTAGTTCACCAGGCAATCCTCTTCCACCGGCAGACGCGTATAACGCCGCTCCAGATCACCGGCGCGGTAGTCCTTCACCCGGTGGCGCAGGGTCAGGTCCTGTGCGCGTGCCGGTGCGCGGATCGGGTCGGCCTGCACGAAGCCCAGGCGCCGGATCGCGGTCAGCAGCGTGGTGGGTTTGAACAGCGTGCGCGCCACCGCATGGCGGCGCAGATCATCGAGGGTGGGCGTGGCAGGCATGGCCGCATTGTAGATCCACGCCATGCGTGGATGGGGCCGTGGCGAACCGTGCAACGGCATCCACGCATGGCGTGGATCTACCGAAGCTCCAACACCTCCAGCGAACCGATCACCAGCGCACGCATGCCCTGCTTGAACTCGGTGATCACCTGGCCCTCTTCGTCGTCGGCAATCCCGTAGACCGTATCCGCACCGGCAATGCAGTAGAACGCGATCGTGGCCAGCAGCCAGCGCGCCTTGTCCAGCGGCAGGCCGAACACCTCGGCCACATGCGCCTGGTGCGAGGCGATCTTGTCCAGCATCGGTGCGGTCGCCACCGAACGGCGCAGCAGGTACGGCGGCAGCCCGGGGTGTGCTTTCACCACTTCGCACAGCGACTCCACGAACCCCATCAGGTAGGCCTCCAGCCCACCCGGTGCATCGACCGACGCGCGAGGAATCTGCCAGCGCTGGAACACCGCCTCCGCCACCAGGCGCTTCAGCGCCTCCAGATTCGCCACGCGCTTGTACAGCGCCGCCTGGGTCACCGCCAGTTCGGCGGCCACGTTGGCCATGGTCAGGTTCGGCAGGCCCAGCTTGATACCGATGTCGGCCAGGCGATCGGGGGTGATGGTGGGCGGACGGCCACGGGCCGACACCGGGGTTTCAGGGTGCATGTTCATACCGTAGCGAGGGTGCCAGCAAAAGGACCCTCTTGTCCGCTTCATATTGTTTAGTTTAATTTACTCAACTAATTCGGAATGCGTGTGGTTCGCAACCCCGCCGCCGTCCGCAATCGAGCCCATGGCTCACTTCCCGCCAGGTCCCCACCCAGCCGACAACCCTGCGCTGCGCCCTCCCCCGTGCTTGCCGTCGGCAGCGCGCCAGGCGCGTTCGCACCTGCGATTCACAGGAACCTGGCATGACCGTGTACCACCTTTCCTCTCCGCTGCAGCCCGCAGCGGCCGATATGACCCGCGTGCAGATGCATACGCCGATGGCCCGGCGCTACCGGATGTCGGCCCTGGCACTGGGGCTGCTGGCCTCGTTTGCCGCGCTGGCCGACACCGCACCGTCCACCCTGCCCTCGGTGCAGGTGCAGGAACAGCGCCGGGTCACTGCAGACTATGCAGGCGGGCACGTGGCTGCCGGCAGCCGCGTCGGCCTGCTCGGTGACAAGGACTTCATGGACACGCCGTTCAGTACGGTCAGCTACACCGAGTCCTTCATCCGTGATCGCCAGGCCAAGGACCTGACCGACGTCATTGCCGCCACCGACCCCACGGTATTCAGCAATGGCGTCACCGGTTCCTGGAGCGAGAACTATGCGATCCGCGGCTTCGCCTCCAGCACCAGCGACACCACCTTCAACGGGCTCAGCGGCATGGCGCCGTACTACCGCACCTCGCCGGAAATGTTCGAGCGCATCGAAGTGCTGAAAGGTCCCTCCGCGCTGCTCAACGGCATGCCGCCGGGCGGCTCGGTCGGTGGCAGCGTCAATCTGGTACCCAAGCGTGCCGGCGATCAACCGCTGCTGCGGGTCAGTGCCAACTTCGCCTCCGATGCGCAGTTCGGCACCCATGTGGATATGGGCCGCCGCCTCGGCGCCGACAAGCAGTTCGGCATCCGCTTCAACGGCGCCTGGCGTGACGGTGATGGCGCCGTGGGCAAGCAGCGCAAGAAGGTACAGCTCGGTTCGCTGGCACTGGACTGGCGCGGCGAACATGCGCGGCTGTCGGCCGATCTGTACAGCGCCGATGACCGTGTCGACGGCCCGGCACGTGGCGTCGGCCTGGCACCGGGCGTGGCCATTCCACGCCCCCCACGCGGCGATACGCTGATCAACCCGGACTGGGCCTACGTGGACAGCCAGGACAAGGGCGCGATGCTGCGCGGCGAGCTGGATATCAACGATAGCCTGATGGCCTACCTCGCCTACGGCACCAGCAGGACCGACTACCGCTACAACGGTTCGATCAGCGCGCAGATCCTCAATCCGGCCGGCGACTTCACGACGGTGATCGGCCAGCTCGCCTTCGACATCAAGAAGCAGTCCGGAGATGCCGGCCTGCGTGGCAGCTTCCGCACCGGCGCTGTCGGCCACCAGTGGGCGGCCAACGTGACCCATTACCAGCACACCCAGAACGACTACGGCCGCCGCAGCGTGCCGGGCTGGGACTGGACCACCAATCTGTACAACCCGGTGTGGGGCCCGGCGGCGCCGTTCGTGGCACCGCACATCTTGCATACCGAGCTGAAGCTGGACAGCCTCGGCTTCGCCGATACCCTCTCCTTCGCCGATGACCGCGTGCAGTTGACGCTGGGCGTGCGCCGCCAGCAGGTGGTCAGTGAGACCTTCAACGTGGCCACGGGCGCACGTACTTCGCGGTATGACGAGGGCGCCACTACCCCGGCAGCAGCCTTGCTGGTGAAGGCCACCGACACGATCTCCCTCTACGCCAACTACATCGAAGGCCTCAGCCAGGGCGCCACCGCGCCGATGACCGCCGCCAATGCCGGCGATGTGTTCGCACCGTTCCGCACCAAGCAGAAGGAGCTGGGCCTGAAGCTGGACCTGGGCAGCTTCGCGCACACCTTCAGCGTGTACGAGATCAAGCGACCGAGCAGCTACACCGACCCGGTCACGAATATCTTCTCGTTTGGTGGCGAACAGCGTAACCGTGGCGTCGAATGGGGCTTCTTCGGCTCACCGCTGGACGGCGTACGCCTGCTGGGTGGCGTGGCCTACGTGCAGCCGAAGCTGACCCGTACGGCGGGTGGTGTGAATGAAGGCCGCATTGCTACCGCCGTTGCGCAGCGGCAGGCGAAGCTGGGCGTGGAATGGGATGTGCCTGCGCTGGAGGGCTTGACCCTGACCGGCAATGCCACCGCGATGTCGAAGCAGTACATCAGTGCTGATAACCGCCTGTCGGTGCCGGGGCGTACGTTGTTTGATGTGGGTGCGCGTTACAGCACCACGATGGCGGGCCGACCGCTTGCCCTGAGAGCCAGCGTGAACAACGTGACCAACAAGGCGTACTGGGGCATGCCGTTGTTGTCGAGCCTCGCATTGGGTGCGCCGAGGACGGTGTTGTTGTCGGCCACGATGGATTTCTGAAAGGCATCCACGCATGGCGTGGATCTACTGGCATGCGCCACACCGCTCATCAGTAGAGCCAGGCCATGCCTGGCTGCCGCCATGGTGATCCGCCAAAAGCATCCACGCATGGCGTGGATCTACTGGCATGCGCCACACCGCTCATCAGTAGAGCCAGGCCATGCCTGGCTGCCGCCATGGTGATCCGCCAAAAGCATCCACGCATGGCGTGGATCTACTGGCGTGCGCCACCCCGCTCATCAGTAGAGCCAGGCCATGCCTGGCTGCCGCCATGTTGATCCGCCGAAAGCATCCACGCATGGCGTGGATCTACTGAACCTCGGCCTACCCTTTCATTCCGGATGCAGGCGATAAATAGCCTGGTTCGTCAACGCCAACGCGGCCAGCTTCAAGCCTTCCATCACCCGGTCGCCCACGTAGTGCTCCGGCCCGCCATTCTGCCGTGCACGCTCCGCCGCCAGCAGGATCTCCTGCACGATACGCAGGCCGGCCAATGCCCCATCGGCATCGGCCAGCGCCAGGCAGCGGCCGGGTAGTTGATGGCGCTCAGGCCAGGGCTGGCCGTCAGCAGCCGCGCCCAACCCGATGCGATGCAGCAGGGCCATCAGGCTGTTGGGATCAGTCGCGATGTCGTGCCCTTCATCGGCATTGGCCGGGGCGTGCTGATGAGGGAACTCCGATGCGTTCATGGCAGGTCTCCGTGCAAGGCATGCGGGACCACCGCCCTTAACAAAGGCGGCGGACGGTGCGTGTGTGGAAACCGGTGGTTAAGTGTCATTAGCCGGTGGGTGTGCTTGCGCACACCCCACGCACCGCCCGCCATGGAACGCGAACGGAATGCCAGCCGACGCCGCACAAGGCGACGCCGGCTGGCAAGCGCAAACAACACATAACCGACGGGTTTCCACACCCGGCCACCCTTTTTCGGTGGCAACCCATCATGTGCACAACGGGGCGACAGGCGCCAACAACCCAAGTGCAAAGACAGCGACGTTCACGCAGCGGTGACATTGTCGCATATCGACAATCGAGCCGAAGTTTCAACAACTTGCGTCATGCCGATGGCGGCACTCTCCACCCGCATCGGCACCGCGTATTCCTTGACCGCATCCAGCGTTCAAGACAGCCGACATGCCAGTTCCGACATTACGCAAGCAGATGGGCAACCAGCGCCAGCACCGCCAGATGCCCCACGTAGTACCCGTAGAACGCCCAGCGCCAGCGCGGCAGCCGCCATGGCACGCGCGCCGCTGCCAGCACCACTGGGATGGCCAGCAGTGCCCAGCCATTGTGGTTGGCCCAGCACACCGCACCGAGACCGACCAGCAGCAGCCACCACGCGCGATGCCGGAATGCGATCCAGCCCAGCAGCACGAAACCGACGCCGGCCCACTGGTAATCCACCAGCATTGGCGCCATGCCCGCCGCCAGCAACAACAGCAGCGGCCGATTGCTGGCCAGTGCATGCACCGCCACCGCGGCCAGCGCGAAAGTGAGCAGGATGTTGAGCGGCAACCAGGAACCGAAGGCCAGTGCATGCAGCGGTTGCGCGATCACGCCCCATACGGCCAGGCGACGGATCGACTTGCGCAGGCCCGCGCCCGGCTGGGCGAGGTTGCAGGCCATCACCAGCGCGAACAGCGGGAACGCGATGCGCCCCAGTTCGCTTATGACCGGCAGGCAGCCGCCGTAGACCACTTTTGCCACGTGGTCACCGGTCATGGTCAGCAGCGCGATCCACTTCAGCAGCTCGCGTGCGCCGCTGCTGAGGCTGGGGTCAAACCGGAGGGTGCGGGTCGGGTGATGCTGTGCTTCCACGCAGAAAGGGCTCCTGGAGACCGCCATCCGCCAGCAGCGGCGGTGTGCAGAGCTTAGTCGATGCGTTGCCGCACAGGCGCCCTATTCCTGCGGAAACGTGATCGTGACCTGCAGGCCGGGGGACGCATCCTCGAGCACCAGGGTTGCACCGTGCAACTCGGCCACGGCCTTCACCAGGCTCAGGCCCAGCCCATTGCCGGGCGTGCTGCGGCTGACGTCCAATCGATAGAACCGGTCGAGCACGCGTTCGCGAGCTTCGGCAGGAATACCGGGGCCATCGTCGCGCACCTGCAGCCACACGCATCCCTGCTGTGTACCACTGCACAGCCACAGCAACGCACCCGCGGGCGAATGCCGGGTCGCGTTCTCGACCAGGTTGGCCAGCATCTGCACCAGCAGGGCGCGGTCGCCCTGCACCCACAGGGAACCACCGGATTCAACGTGCAGCTGTTGCTGGCGGTCTTCGATCGCCGGCTGGTAGACCTCGGCGACGACGTCGACCACCGCCTGCAGGTCCACCGGTTCGAACCGCGACAGCCGGTCGCCACTCTCGATCTGCGAGATCCTCAGCAATGCCGCAAACGTGGCGAGGATCGCGTCGGTATCGTCCAGTGCTGCCGCGACCGCGGCCTCAAGTGCCTGCGCGTCTGCGCCGCGCCCGTGTATCCGTTCCAGCTTCTGCCGCAGCCGCGCCAGTGGGGTGCGCAGGTCATGTGCAATGTCCACGGACACCTGTTCCAGGCCGCGCATCAGCGTGGTGATCCGGTCCAGCATGGCGTTGAGGCTGCCGGCCAGGTGGTCGAACTCGTCGCCACTGCCGTTCAGGGGGAGCCGCTGTGCCAGATCGCCGTTCATGATGTCGCGGCTGCTGCGGCTCATCGCTTCCACCCGGCGCAGCGAAGCGGCACTGAGGATGCCGCCGCCGACAATGACCAGCACCATGGATACCAGCAGCCCCAGCAGGAAGGAGCGCAGGATCGATTCCTGCAGTTCTTCGATCTGGCGGGCGCTGGCGGCGACCAGCAGATAGCCCCCGTCGGCGCTGGCACGACCACCGCCGCGCAGCTCCAGTGCGGGTGCATCACCCGATGCGGGCAAGTGCAGCCCATCCACGAGCCCCAACTGCGGCGGCCGCACCGGCAGGTCGCCCGCCACCTTCTCGCCGTCCGGGTTCAACACCAGGTAGTGGAATCCATTTCCCGCCCGCGTGGAGGCGTCCACCGCCATGGACAGCGAACGCCAGCCATCACCGGCCGCGGCGAGTTCAACTTCATGCAGCTCGGCGGCAACCGCGCCATCGATCTGCTCCTTCATGTAGTGCGTCGCCGACCAGTACATGACCCCGAACATCACCAGGAAACTGAGCCCGGTGATGAGTGCGTACAGCAGCGTCAGGCGAAAGCCGGAGGTGCGCAGCAGGCGCGGTGCGCTCACGTACGCGCTTCCCGGATCGAGTAGCCGGCGCCGCGCACGGTGTGGATCAGCGGTTCGGCGCCTACGTCCAGCTTGGCGCGCAGGCGGCTCATGTGGCTCTCGACCACGTTCGTCTGCGGATCGAAATGCAGATCCCAGACCTTTTCCAGCAGCATGGTGCGGGTCACCACCTCGCCCGCATGGCGCAGCAGCACTTCCAGCAGGCGGAACTCCCGCGGCTGCAGCTCGATCGCCTGGCCGGCGCGCTGCACGGTGCGGGCGATCAGGTCCATCTGCAGGTCGGCCACGCGCAGCAGCGTCTCGGCCTTGGTGCGGCGTGGGCGCCGCCCCAGCGCGGCCACCCGTGCAGCCAGTTCGGAAAAGGCAAAGGGCTTGACCAGATAGTCGTCGCCACCGGCGTTGAGGCCGGCGACGCGGTCATTGATGCCCCCCAGCGTGGTGAGAAACAGCACTGGCGTGGGGATATCCATCGCACGCAGCGCCTTGACCATTGCCAGGCCGTCCAGCAGCGGCAGCATGCGGTCGACCAGCAGCAAGTCCCATTCGTGCTCGGAGGCCTGGAACAGGCCGTCGCGGCCGTCTGCGGCCAGCGTCACGTTGTGCCCAAGCTCGGCCAACCCGCTGCTGATGTAGCGGGCGGTTTCGATGTCGTCCTCGACGACCAGAATCTTCACCTGGCACTCCCTGTCCGGTCCGGGGCCTGCATGCGTTTTAGGCCGTGGGCCGGAACCGGTCAAGTTGTGAAATCCCAATGTTCAGCCAACCGTGCGGTGAGGTCTCCGGGCGCAGGCTGGCCACCTGTCCCTCCATCGAGATGCGAGATGGCTCATTCGAGTGCCCCGCCGTTGCTGGCTGCGCTGCTGTTGGCGCTGACCGGCTGCGCCACCTACCGGCCCGACCCACCGGATCTGCAGGCCCGGCCGGCCGGCTCATTGGCGGAGCTTGCACCGGCACATGCAGGCCAGGGTCCGCTGAGCCTGGCCGGGATCGGCGCACTGGCCATCGCCCACAATCCGGACCTGGTCGCCGTGCGCGCGGACCATGGGATTGCCCAGGCACAACTGGATGCGGCAGGCGAACTGCCCAACCCGACCCTGTCGGGCAGCTTCGCCAGTGTGATCAGCGGGCCCGGTGCACTGCCTGCGCTGGCATTGGGGCTCGGCCAGGACATCAAGGCGCTGATCGTGCGCCCTGCCAAGGTGGCGTCGGCCCGCGCCCAGCTGCAATCGGTGGATGCGGCCGTGCTGTGGCAGGAGTGGCAGACCGCCAGCAAGGCCGAGCTGACAGCACTGGAGCTGGTCACCGCGCGACGCCAACTGGCGCTGGCCCAGCAGACAGTCACGCTGTGGACCACGCATGTCGAGCATCTCCACAACGCCCAGCAACGGGGTGACGTCAGCCTGCCGGCGTTCACGCTGGACAACACACTGCTGGCCGATGCGCGCAGCCAGGCGGCTGCGCTGGAGACCCTGGCACTTGCCAGGCAACAGGAACTTGATGGCCTGCTGGGCCTGTCCAGTGCGGTGCAACTGGACATCGCAGCACCTGATGACGTCCAGCCGTTGCCGGCCAGCACGATCACCGCACGCCAGGAACACCTGGTCGACTTCCGGCCGGACCTGATCGCGCTTGAAGCCGGCTACCAGGCGCAGGAACAGCAGGTGCGCGCATCGGTGCTCTCGCAGTTTCCCGCGTTGACCCTGGGCGGCAACTACGGGCGCGATACCGGCAACGTCAAGACCGCCGGCGTTGATGTCTCGATGGAACTGCCGCTGTTCAATCATCATCGGGCTGCGGTGAGCCTTGAGCAGGCCACCCGCAGCAAGCTGAAAGCCGAGTTCGAGGCGCGCCAGCGCGCCGCCCGCAACGAGCTGACCTCGTTGCTTGGCCAGCAGGCCCTGCTGGTTCGCCAACGTGACGAGCGCCGGCAGCAGATGGCGCAGTCCGCAGCGCTGCTTCCCGCGCTACAGCGTGCCTACGCCCGCGGCGACATCGATGCGCGCAGCTATCTGGACACGCTGTCGGCACAGAACAGCAAGGCGCAGGACCTGATCGGACTCGACGCTGCCCTGGCCGCCAGCAACCTGGCCGCCGAAACACTGTGCGGCCTTGGCATGCCGCAGATGCAACGCGTGCAGCCCCCCCTTACTTCAACGGGAGACCGTCCATGAATCGATACGCCGCCGCCCTGCCGCTGGCCCTGTTGCTGGCCGGCTGCTCGAGTGCTCCCGACGATACGGCGCATCCCAGCGTGCTGATCGAGCGCGTGCCACCGCGCTGGGTGCAGGCCGATCAGCATGTTGTGGCCTATGGGACGGTCTCCGCCTCCGCTGCCGGCACCTATACCGTCAGCAAGGCCGTGGACGGACAGGTGGCGCAGGTGCGCGTCGCGCCCGGCGACCACGTGCGCCAGGGCCAACCCCTGCTCGACTTCCAGGTCTCCGCTGCGCTGCAGAGCACACTGCAGCAGGCCAGCACTGCGCTGGCTGCCGCGCGTCGGGAGCAGGCCCGCATCCATCGGCTGGCCGCCGATGGCCTCGCCGCGCCTGATCAGCTCACCCTGGCCGACAAGACCGCTGCCGATGCCACTGCGGCGTTCAAGGCAGCATCCAGCGAGGTCGGCGGCACCCCGCAGCAGATGCTGACGGCGCCCTTCGACGCGATCGTCAGTGCCGTTCCGGCCAGCACCGGACAGCGCACCGCTGCCGGCGCGCCCCTGGTCGTGCTGGCGCGCCGCGACGCACTCATCGTGCAGTGCGGTGTCGAGCCTTCCGAGATCGGCAAACTGGCGGTGGGCCAGGCGGTCGAACTGAAGCCTCTGGTCGGTGGCATCGCGATGGCGGGCACCGTATCCCGCGTCGGCACCTCGGTCAACGAGGCCACCCATCTGGTCGATGTCGATGTCGGCACCTCGGCGGGGCTGTTCAAGGGACTGCCGTATCGCGCGGTGATCAGCGCTGGCAGCGTTGCCGGATGGCAGGTACCCGCCGACGCGGTACAGGATGATGAGAGCGGCGCGCATCTGTTCCAGGTACAGGGTTCCAGCGCAGTGCGGGTCGTCGTGCAACGCCTTCCCGCCGAGGTTGATGGCGGCGTTCTGGTCAGCGGCAGGCTGGACCCGCACCGCGACGTGGTCAGCGCCGGGGCCTACCAGCTGTCCGACGGTGCCGGCGTGCGTGGGCCTGGCCCGACCACGGCTGCGGCCAGCGGAGGCGCGCAGTGAGGTTCGTCGAAGGCATTGAACGACACGCCAGGACGTTGCTGCTGGTCGCGGCCGCGCTGGTGATCGCAGGCCTGGGGGTAAGCCTGCGCGTACCGGTGGGGCTGTTCCCGCAGGTTCCCTTCCCGCGGGTGGTGGTGGATCTGTCCGCAGGCGATCGACCGGCCGCGCAGACGGTCCTGGCCGTCACCCGTCCCGCCGAAGACGCGATCCGCGCCATTCCCGGCGTGCGCGCAGTCCGTTCGACTTCCAGCCGCGGGTCGGCGCAGATCTCGGTCGACTTCGGCTGGGGGCGGGACATGGTCGCCTCCACCCTGCTGGTCGACGCTGCCATGGCCCAGGCCATGCCCTCGATGCCCGCAGGCACCCAGTTCGAAGTGCGGCGGATGGACCCGACGGTCTTTCCGGTGATGTCCTACGCGCTCACCTCTACCCAGGTGACGCAGGCACGCCTGCACGAGTTGGCCGAGTTCGATCTCGGCCCGCGCCTGGCCTCGGTACCGGGAATCGCGCGTGTGGCGGTCCAGGGCGGTGACCTGCAGGAGATCCATGTCGAGGCCGATATCCATCGCCTGGCGGCCGCTGGGCTGAGCCTGGACAACCTGACCTCCGCCTTGGCGTCGGCAACCCAGATCAAGGCCGTGGGGCGCCTGCAGGACCGTGACAAGCTGTCGCTGGTGATCGCACGCACGGACCTGCAATCGATGGCGCAGCTGCGCGAGGTGGTGCTGCGTACCAGCCCCGCGGGCGTGATCCGGCTGGGCGACGTGGCAACCGTCGGCTACGGCCTCGCGCCGAAGTGGCTGGATGTGGCCGAGGACGGCCACCCTGCGGTGCTGCTGAACATCTACCAGCAACCCGACGGCAATGCCATGCAGATCGCGCGCGACGTGCGCGAACGGTTGGCCACAGCCGCGCTGCCCGGCGACGTGCGGCTGCGCAGCTGGTACGACCAGAGCGAGCTGGTCGGCGACTCGCAGGCCAGTGTCCGCGATGCGGTAGCGATCGGGTTGCTGCTGGCCGGCCTGGTGCTGTTCGCCTTCCTGCGCAGCCTGCGCATCGTGCTGGTGGCGATGCTGGTGGTACCTGCCGTGATCGCCGTAACGGTGCTGCTGCTGTACCTGCTGGGCATGACCTTCAACATCATGACCCTGGGGGGCATTGCGGCGGCGGTCGGGCTGATCATCGACGATGTCATCGTGATGATCGAGCACATCGCGCGTCGGTCCGGAAACCGTGGGCGCGAAGGTACGCAGCAGGTGCTCCCGGCGGCGCGCGAATTCCTGCGCCCGTTGACCGGATCCAGCCTGGCAACCCTGGTGGTGTTCATCCCGCTTGCGTTCCTGGGCGGCGTTGCCGGTGAATTCTCGCGTGCCTTGTCGATCACCATGGCATCGGCGTTGTCACTGTCCTACCTGTTCGCGCTGTTGCTGGTGCCCCTGCTCGCTCGCCGCCTCATCGATTTCAGCCGCTGGCATGACCCGGGCGCGCAGGCCGATGGCTGGCTGGAGCGCCTGCACCAGCGCGTGCTGGCACGGGCGCTGGCGCGGCCGCGACGGGCACTGCTGATCCTGCTGCCAATCCTGCTGCTGGGTGCGCTGGCCTGGCAGCAGGTGCCCAGTGGCTTCATGCCGAAGGTGGATGAAGGTGGATTCGTGATGGACTTCCGCACGCCACCGGGCACGTCGCTGCAGGAGACCGAGCGGGAACTGAAGCAGCTCGATGCCCTGCTCCGCGCCCAACCGGAGGTCGAGACCTTCTCGCGGCGCACCGGCACCGGCCTCGGTGGTGACCTGGGTGAGCCGCACCATGGCGACTACTTCGTGAAGCTGCACCGCGATCACGCGCGCGGCACCGAACAGGTGATGTCGGCGGTGCGTAAACGGGTCGAGCAGGACATTCCCGGGCTGCAGGTGGAAACCGCACAATTGATGGAAGACCTGATCGGTGACCTGACCGCCGTACCGCAGCCGATCGAGATCAAGCTCTTCGCCGACGATGCCGGGCAGCTGGCGGCGCAGGCGAAGAAGGTGGCCGGCGTGATCGCCACCCTTCCGGGAATCGTCGAGGTCAAGGATGGCATCAACCTGGCGGGCGATGGACTGGACGTCCGCATCGACCCGGCAAAGGCCGCACAGGAAGGCATGAGCCCCGCGGAGATCTCCACGGCACTCGGCACGGGCCTGACCGGTGCGGTGGCAGCGCAGATTCCGACCGCGACCCGTTTGATGGATGTCCGCGTGCGGGCGGCGACAGGACCCGCGCCGACGCGCGAGGATCTGGCGGCGTTGCCGATCACCGCTGCGGATGGCCATGTCTTCCCGCTCAGCCGCGTGGCCACGATCGCAGTGACCCGGGGCGAAGCGGAAATCGGTCGCGACAACCTGCAACCGATGACGGCGGTGACCGCGCGGCTGGATGGCCAAGGCTTGGGCACGGCCGCCGCACAGATCCGTGCGGCACTGGACCGGCCCGGGATACTGGCACCCGGCGTGCGCTACGAACTGGGTGGGCTCTACCAGCAGCAGCAACAGGCGTTCGGCGGACTCATTGCCGTGTTCGCGGCCGCATTCGTAGCCGAGCTGATCCTGCTGATGCTGCTGTATGGCGAGCTGGGCACGTCGCTGGTGATCGTACTGACGTCGACCCTGTCGACCTCTGCGGTATTCACGGCGCTATGGCTGACCGGCGTGGAACTGAACATCACCGCCCTGATGGGCATGACGATGGTGGTCGGAATTTCCACCGAGATGGCCATCTTCCTGGTCAGCGAGTACCGCGCCCTGCAGGCGCAACTGCCGGGGCCACAGGCGTTGATGGAAGCCACGCGCAACCGGTTGCGACCGATCACCATGACCACCCTGGCTGCGGTCCTGACGCTGCTGCCGCTGGCGATGGCGATCGGTCGTGGCGCGGGCATCCAGCAGCCGTTGGCGATCTCGATCATCTCGGGCCTGTGCCTGCAGTATGTGCTTGTACTGGTGCTGCTGCCGGCAGCCTTGAGCCTTCTGCAGCGGCGCTGAGCCTGCGCCGTTGCTATCCTTGAAGCCCCTGCTTGTGAGCACTCCCATGCGTACCCTCTACCCCGCCATCGAGCCCTACCGCGAGTTCACCCTGCCGGTGAGCGATCTGCACACCCTGCATATCGAAGAGTGCGGCACGCCAGAGGGCATCCCGGTGGTGTACCTGCATGGCGGCCCGGGCGCCGGTATCTCGCCAACCCATCGCCGCTTCTTCGACCCGGCGCGCTACCGCATCGTGCTGATCGACCAGCGCGGCAGCGGCCGCTCCACGCCGTTCGGCGAGCTGCGCGACAACACCACGCAGGATCTGGTGGCCGACATCGAGAAGGTGCGCGAGCACCTGGGCATCGAACGCTGGCTGGCCTATGGCGGCTCCTGGGGTTCAACCCTGTCGCTGGCCTATGCGCAGGCACATCCCGAACGCGCCACCGGCCTGATCGTGCGTGGCGTGTTCCTCGGCCGCGAGATGGAAAACCGCTGGTTTGCGGAAACCAATGGCGGTGCGCGCTGGATCTTCCCGGAACGCTGGGACCGCTACGAAGCCTATATCCCGGAAGCCGAGCGTGGCGACATGATTGCGGCCTACTGGGCGCGCCTGGACAGCACCGATGAGGCTACCCGCATCACCGCCGCGCAGGCCTGGCTCGGCTGGGAAGACAACGCCGCCACCCTGCAGCACGACGTGGATGCTGTTTCTACAGACGACCCGCTGGACACGCTGGCCAAGGCACGCATCGAAGCGCACTACTTCCGCAACGGCATCTTCCTGGAGCCAGACCAGCTGCTGCGCGACATCGACCGCATCCGCCATCTGCCCGGCGTGATCGTGCAGGGCCGCTACGACATCATCTGCCCGCCGCGCAGCGCCTGGGACCTGGCCAAGGCGTGGCCGGAAGCGCGGCTGGAGATGGTGACCTCCGGCCACAGCGCCAACGAGCCGGCCACGGTCGATGCGCTGGTGCGGGCCACGGATGCATTTGCCGACCGGTTCGGCAACGGCACCTGACCCGCCGCGTCAACACGCCACCGTGAACCCCACCGTGGTCAGCCCATCGCGGCTGGCCACGAACACATCGCCACCATGCAGCACGGCGATGGCCTTGACGATCGACAGGCCCAGGCCGTGGTGGCGTTCGCCCCGGTACTCGCGGGCCTGGTCAACCCGGTAGAAGCGCTCGAACAGCAGCGGCAGGTGCTCGGTGGCAATGCCGTCGCCTTCGTTCAACACCGCAATGCGCGCGCCCTTGCCTTCACCCTGCAACTGCACCCGCACCTCGGTGCCGGGCCGCGCATGCTGCACGGCGTTGTGCAGCAGGTTGGTCAGGGCACGCCGGAACAGTGAGGGATCGATGCTGGCGGTCGCTTCACCTTCGATGCGCAGGGTCAGCCCGGCTTCCTCGAACAGGAATTCCAGGAAGTCGCCAGCAGCGGCCACTTCCCCAGCCAAGGGCACCCGGCGGGTTTCCATCGCGATGTCGCCCTGCCCGGCCCGCGACAGGAACAGCATGTCGTTGACGATGGCGCGCAGCCGCTCCAGCTCTTCCAGGTTGGACTGCATCACCTCCTGCAGCTGCGCGTTGTCGCGCGGTCGTGACAGGGCCACCTGGGTCTGCCCCATCAGGTTGGCCAGCGGCGTGCGCAGCTCATGCGCCACGTCTGCGTTGAATGCATCCAGCCGCGTGTAGGCGGCCTCGAGGCGATCCAGTGCACCGTTGAACGCGCCGGTCAGATGACCCAACTCCGCCGGCAGCGCCTGTGTGCCGAGCCGCTGTGACAGCCGCTGCGGGCTGAGCGAGCGCGCCTCATCCGAAAGCGCGCGCAACGGTGCCAGTCCCAGCCGGGCGATCCAGTAGCCGAGACCGGCCACCAGCAGCACGCCCAGCACGCCGGCAACCCACAGCGCCACGGCGAAGCGCTGCAACGCATGCGTGTAAGGTTCGGAGTCGATACCGATCCACAGGTCCACCGCCGGCCGCACACCCTTGCCCGGCACTCGCTCGTACAGCGTGCGCAGCGGATGCTGGCCCTCGCGCTGCAGCGTGCCCATGCCGCTGTCGTGGCCATTGGGTGGCTGCACCTGTGGGCGCTCGCCACCGATGCGGAAGGTCGGGTCGTCACTCCAGGCCCAGACCAGCGTGTCGCGGTCGCCGGAAATCAGGTTGCCGACCTTATCGCGCACCTTGCTCCAGCGTTCGCGGGTATCGCACATGGCCACACTGCCGCTGACCGCGTGCAGCTTGGTCTGCAGCTCCGCGTGCTGGTAGCGCACCACCTGCCGTTCCAGCACGCCGTATACGCCGATGCCCAACAGGGTGAACACCAGCAGCGCGGCCAACGCGAACATCGCCGACAGGCGCTGGGCGATCGACCACCTCCTCATCGGCCATCGTCCTCGTCGTCACGCACTTCCAGCACGTAGCCCATGCCGCGCACGGTATGCAGCAGCTTGCTCGGGTACGGGCCATCGAGCTTGCTGCGCAGGCGCTTGATCGCCACTTCCACCACGTTGGTGTTGCTGTCGAAATTGATGTCCCAGACCTGGGCGGCAATCACCGTCTTGGACAGGATCTGCCCACGCCGCTGCGCGAGCAGGGCCAGCAGTGCGAACTCCTTGCCGGTCAGGTCCAGCCGCGCGCCGTCACGATAGGCGCGGCGCGCCAGCAGGCTGACCTGCAGGTCGCCCACCTGCAGTTCGGTCGGCTCCTGCTGGCGGCCGCGTCGGACCAGCGCCTGCAGGCGCGCCAGCAGTTCGATGAACGAGAACGGCTTGACCAGGTAGTCATCGGCACCCTGCCCCAGCCCATGCACGCGGTCATCCACGCGGTCGCGTGCGGTCAGCATGATCACCGGGGTCTGCTTGCTGCGGCGCAGTTCACGCAGCACATTGAAGCCGTCCATGCCGGGCAGCATCACGTCCAGCACGATCACGTCGTAGTCGAACTCGCGGGCAAGGTGCAGGCCGGTCACGCCGTCGGCGGCCAGGTCCACCGCCCAGCCCTGCTCGCCCAGGCCGGTGCGCAGGTAGTGGGCGGTCTTGCTCTCATCCTCGACGATCAGCAGTTTCATCCGGGCTCCGTCAGTGCAGCGCCTGCCGCCGCCCTGCGCTCGCGTCGGCGCTGCAGGAACAGCCGGTCCAGGGCCAGGTAGATCACCGGGGTACTGTACAGGGTCAGCAACTGGCTGATCAGCAGGCCGCCGACCACCGCCACACCCAGCGGCTGGCGCAGCTCCGAACCGGTACCGAACCCGATCATCAGCGGAATGGCACCCAGCAGTGCAGCCAGTGTGGTCATCATGATCGGGCGGAAGCGGGTCAGGCAGGCTTCGTGGATGGCCTGCAGCGGAGTCAAGCCACGAGTGCGCTGGGCATCAAGCGCGAAATCGACCATCAGGATGCCGTTCTTCTTGACGATGCCGATCAGCAGCACGATGCCGATCAGCGCCATGATCGAGAAATCCAGCCCCCATACCCACAGCATCAGCACCGCACCGATACCGGCCGACGGCAGCGTGGACAGGATGGTGAGCGGGTGCACGAAGCTCTCGTACAGCACGCCGAGGATGATGTAGACCGCCAGCAGCGCGGCCAGGATCAGCAACGGCTGGCTGGCCAGCGATTCCTGGAAGGCCTGCGCGGTGCCCTGGAAGCGGCCGCTGATGCTGTCGGGCATGCCGATCTGCGCCTGGGCCTGTTCGACCAGGGTGACCGCCTCGCCCAGCGAGACGCCCGGTGCCAGGTTGAACGACAGGTTCACCGCCGGCAGCATGCCGTTGTGGCTGATCGACAGCGGCCCGTTGCCCGGTGGCTGTACCTGCGCCACCGCCGACAGCGGCACCATCTGCCCGGTCAGCGGCGAGCGAAGGTGGAAGTAGGACAGCGCGTCAACCTGGCCAAGCAGGCCCGGCGCGATCTCCAGGATCACCCGGTACTGGTTGGTTTCGGTCTGGAACTCGTTGATCTGGCGCTGGCCGAACGCATCGTAGAGCACCTGGTCGATGTCGTTGGCGGTCAAGCCGAAGCGTGCCGCTGCAGTACGGTCGATCTGCAGTCGGGTGACGCTGGCGCCGACCTGCTGGTCGTTGGACACATCGCGCAGCTGCGGCATCCCGCGCAGGCGCTCGGTCAGCTGCTCGGCCCAGCGTGACAGCTCCCGGCTGTCCTGGCCTCGCAGTGCGTACTGGTACTGCGTGCGCGCCGGCCCGGCGCCCAGATTGATGTCCTGCGCGGCACGCATGTACACGGTGATGCCGGGCACGCTGGCCATCTTCGCGCGCAGGCGGTCGATGAAACCATGCACGTCCACATCACGGTCGCCGCGGTCCTTGAGGATGAACCAGAAGCGTCCGTTGGACAGGGTCTGGCTGCCGCCGGTGGCGCCCACTGCATGGTTGTAGGCCTGCAGCGCCGGATCCTCCGCGGCGATCTTCGCCAACTGCTGGTGCTTGGCCGCCATCTCCTCGAAACCGATGTCCTGCGCCGCTTCGGTGGTGGCGAACACGAAGGCGGTGTCCTGCAGCGGGAAGAAGCCCTTCGGGATCACCACATACGAGGCCACCGCCACCGCCACGGTGGCGCCGAAGCCGAGCAGCACCAGCCGCTGGTGACCCAACGCCCACTGCAGGCTGCGGTCGTAGCCCGCCAGCAGGCGCCCGGCCAGCGTGTCCTGGCCGTCGCGGTGGGCCGGCATGCGCTTCATCAGGTGCGCGGCCATCATCGGCGCCAGCGTCAACGAGGCCACGATCGAAATCAGGATCGCGACCGTGATCGTCAACGCGAACTCGGCGAACAACCGGCCGACCACGCCGCCCATGAACAGCAGCGGGATGAACGCCGCGATCAGCGACAGGCTGATCGAGACCACGGTGAAGCCGATCTCCTCGGCGCCCTTCAATGCCGCTTCCATCGGCCCCAGCCCGGCCTCGCGATGGCGGTGGATGTTCTCCACCACCACGATCGCATCGTCCACCACGAAGCCGACCGCCACCACCAGTGCGACCAGGGTGAGATTGTTGAGGCTGAAGCCGGCCACATACATCGCCGCGAAGGTGGCGACCAGCGCCACCACCAGCACCGCACCGACGATGAGCGTGGCCGAGAGCTGGCGCAGGAACAGCCCCATCACCAGCACCACCAGCACGATGGTCAGCACCAGCGTGACTTCCACTTCGTGCAGCGAGGCACGGATGGTGCGCGTGCGGTCGTTGAGCACCTCCACATCGACGCTGGCCGGCAGGTTCGCGCTCAACGCCGGCAGCGCCGCCAGCACCGCATCGGTGGTACGCACGATGTTCGCACCCGGCTGCCGGCTGATGATCAGGCCCACGCCGGGCTGACCGTTCGGCCACGCCTGCACATAGGCGTTCTCGGCACCGTCGACCACCTGCGCGACATCGCCCAGCGTGACCGGTGCGCCCTCGCGATAGGCCACCACCAGCTGGCGGTAGTCCTGGGCGTCGAACAGCTGGTCATTGGCCTCGAACGTGGATGTGCGCTGTTCGCCCATCAGTGCGCCCTTGGCCTGGTTGAGGCTGGCGTTCTGGGCGACACCGCGCAGGTCGGACAAGGTCATCCCCATCGCGGCCAGGCGCTCGGGCTGGGCCTGGATGCGGATGGCGGGGCGCTGCTGGCCGACAATGCCGACTTCGGACACGCCACTGATCTGGCTGATCGAACGCGCCAACCGGCTTTCGGCGAGGTCGCTCAGCTCGGTCATCGACATCTGTGCCGAGACCACGCTGAGCACCAGGATCGGGCTGTCGGCCGGGTTGACCTTGCGCCAGGTCGGCAGGTTCGGCAGATCGCTGGGCAGGCGCCCTGCCGCCGCATTGATTGCCGCCTGCACTTCCTGCGCGGCGGTATCGATGTTCTTTTCCAGATCGAACTGCAGCGTGATCGAGGTGCTGCCCAGCGCGCTGGTGGAGGTCATTTCGATGATGCCGGGCACACCGGTGAGCTGCGTTTCCAATGGCGTGGCGACGGCCGATGCCATGGTTTCGGCACTGGCGCCTGGCAGGCTAGCGCTGACCCGGATGGTCGGGAACTCCGCTTCCGGCAAGGGCGCCACCGGCAGCCGTGGCAATGCGGCCACGCCGAGCAGGATCACCGCCAGGGTCAGCAGCGTGGTGGCCACCGGGTGCCTGACGAACCAGCTGGACAGCGACACGCGGGCACTCATGGTGCGGCCCCGGCCTTGACAGCCGGCATAGCGGCTTCGGCGACGACCACGCCCGGGCGCAGGCGCGACTGGCCATCACGCACGATCACATCGCCCACGCGCAGTTCACCCTGCACGGCCACCTGCCCGTTCTCGGCCTCGCCGACAGTGACCGGCAGCACTTCCACGCTGCTGTCGGCGATCACGCGGTACACGAAGCTGCCTTCGACACCACGCTGGATCGCGGCTGCGTCCACCACCAGCGCGCCCGTCGTCTGGCCGGTGCGCACCCGCACGCTCACAAGCTGTCCAGGCCACAGCTTGTCGTCAGCATTGCTGAAGCGTGCGCGCAACCGCACCGTGCCGGAGGTCTCGTCCACCTGGTTGTCGATCACCTGCAGGCGGCCAACGGCCAGCAACTGCCCGCCATCGCGGTCGAGGGCCTGCACCGCCACCTCGCCGGCCGCCAGCGCCTGGCGCAGCTGCGGCAGCGCATCCTGGGGCAGCGCGAACACCACCGAGATCGGGTCGGTCTGCTGCACGGTCACCAGGCCCTGGGTATCAGTGGCGCGCACCAGGTTGCCGGGGTCCACCTGGCGCAGGCCGATGCGCCCGTCCATCGGCGCCAGGATGCGGGTGTACGACAGCTGCACCTGTGCAGCGTCCACCGCCGCCTGGTTGCCACGCCCCGTCGCCTGCAACTGCTGCACCGTGGCGGACTGCTGCTCCAGCATCTGCCGCGAGACCAGCTGGTCGGTCGACAGGTGTTGCAGCCGCGCCAGGTCCGAGCGTGCGGCATCGAGCGTGGCCCGATCGCGCACCACTGCGGCCTGGGCCCCGCCCAGGTCGGCACGGATCGCACGATCGTCGATGCGCGCCAGCAACTGGCCCTTGCGCACTTTCTGGCCTTCTTCGAACAGCACCTCGGTCAGTACGCCATCGACCTGCGGCCGCAACACCGTGCTCTGCAGTGACTGCACCGTGCCCACGCCGCTGCGCCAATGCGCCACGTCGCGCTGCTCGACGCGCCCGGTCACCACCGGCACCGGCGGCGGCACGCTGGCCGGCTGCGCATCGCCGCGCGACACGCCATGGAACAGCATCACCAGCGACAGTGCCACCAGCAGCAGCGCGCCCAGGGCCAGGTTGCGGCGACGCATTCGCGAGGACAGGAAGGGGATTCGCATGACAGGGATCCATACCGGTGCCGGCGCGGGGGCTGCGCGGGCCTGATGCCATCCTCATGGCTGGCCTCCGGCGCCTTGCTGTCGCCTGCCTGACAATTTCGTCAGCTGTCGCAGCGGCAGGCGGCCCGTGAACGGCGCCCCACCCGCCCGCCGGATCACCTGCATTCTTCGCACCTCCCTTACAGACCGGTGCCGATGATCCGGCCATGGGCGCCACGGTGGCGAACCCAACCCCTTACAGGAGCACGCCATGACCGGTTTCCGCTACCTTCCCGCCGCCCTCGTCGTTGTCGCCGGCCTGCTGCTGGGGGCCTGCTCCAAGCCGCAGGAGGCCAGCAAGGCCACGGCCGCCGAGGACGTGACCGAAGTGAAGCTGATTCCGTCCTATGAGTCGCTGGACAAGGACAAGGACGGCATCGTCACCCTGGCCGAAGTGGATGCCGTGGCACCCGACTGGGCCGAGCGCCTGCACGCCTGCGATACTGACCGCGACCAGAAGCTGACCCGCGGCGAATACGACGTGTGCAAGCAGACCAGCACCGCGCATTGATCGCTTGATGCGCCATTGTCTGGCGCGACGCGTGCCCGGCTATACCAAGGTATAGCCGGGCTAACCCACGAGCCTCTAGGACTGCCCCATTCAGGGGCGGACAATAGCGCCACTGGCCAGGGCAATCCTGGTCGGCCCCCTCCCCTCATGGAGACGCAGATGGACCCCGACCCTGCCGGGCGCACCGCGCCCCCGATGCCCGCAATCCGCCTGTTCCTGGCGCCTGCCCGCCGGTCCCTGCCTGCCTGAGTGACGGGGGATCGCCAGGTGCCGCCTGCCTGGAGATCGCCCCCATGTCCTACAAGATCCTCTACATCACCCTGCGCCGCCTGATCGGTGAGCGCGATGTTGCCGCCCTGCGCAGCCAACTGCTGCAGCACCGCCCGGTCATGTTCGCCCGCTCGCTGTCGCTCGGCTCGCCACGCGTGGTGGCCGACGCGCTGTCGCTGCTGCCGATCAGCGAGCGCATCAACGTGCTGCGCCACCTGCCCTACCCGCTGCGCGATGCGATGAAGCCGCTGTGCATCGGTGGCAGCCAGCGCCTGCACATGCAGCCGTGGTCGCCCGCGGTGCTGGCGATGCGCCACGCCTGACCTGTTCCATCCGTTCCGTTCGTGTTCCGGCCCCGGCCGGCTCTGACATTCGAGGAGAGTCCCATGAGCCTGCTCAACGCCTGGTTCAACGCCTTCCTGCGCAGCCGTCGCGCAGGCAACCTGTTCCGCCGCCGCGCGATGCCCGAAGCCGGCTTCGGCCCGGGCAGCGCCGAGGCAGCGCCGTTCGCGCTCACCACCGGCCTGGTCACCCTTGCCCAGCAGGATGAAGCCCAGCTGCTGACCACGCTGGAATCGCATGCCGATGGCCTCAGCCCGCATGAGGCCGAGGAGCGGCTGGCCACGCTCGGCCCCAACGAGGTCGATCACGAAAAGCCGCTGCCGTGGTGGCGGCACCTGTGGCAGTGCTACCGCAACCCGTTCAACCTGCTGCTGACCGTACTGGCGGCGGTGTCCTGGCTGACCGAGGACATCAAGGCCACGATCGTGATCGGCGCGATGGTGCTGCTGTCCACGCTGATCCGCTTCGTGCAGGAAGGCCGCTCCAACCGTGCCGCCGAGCGGCTGAAGGCACTGGTCGGCAACACCGCACGCGTGCTGCGCCGCAATCCGGGTACCGAGGCCGCCGATGTGGCCGACCAGTACTTCGGTGCGCACCTGCACAGCCGTCGCCCGGCCCGCCTGCTGGACCTGCCGATCCGCGAGCTGGTGCCCGGTGACCACATCGTGCTGTCGGCTGGCGACATGATTCCGGCCGATTGCCGCGTGCTGACCGCCAAGGATCTGTTCGTGGCACAGGCGGCGATGACCGGCGAATCGCTGCCGGTGGAGAAGTTCGCGCACCCGGGCGACGGCCTGGCCGGCCTGCTGGAGCAGCACAACCTGCTGTTCATGGGCACCAACGTGGTATCCGGCACTGCGACCGCCGTGGTGCTGGCCACCGGCAACCGCACCTACTTCGGCACCCTGGCCCAGCGCAGCACCGCCACCGACCGCGCACCCACCGCGTTCCAGGCCGGCGTCAACAGCGTCAGCTGGCTGCTGATCCGCTTCGCGCTGGTGATGGTGCCGTTCGTGCTGCTGATCAACGGCTGGACCAAGGGCGACTGGACCGAAGCGTTCCTGTTCGCACTGTCGGTGGCGGTGGGCCTGACTCCGGAAATGCTGCCGATGATCGTCACCTCCACCCTGGCCAAGGGTGCGGTGCTGTTGTCGCGGCGCAAGGTGATCGTCAAGCGCCTGGATGCGATCCAGAACTTCGGCGCGATGGAAGTGCTGTGCACCGACAAGACCGGCACCCTCACCCAGGACAAGATCGCGCTGGAGCGGCATACCGATGTGTTCGGCCACGATTCCGAGGACGTGCTGAAGTTTGCCTACCTCAACAGCCACTTCCAGACCGGCCTGATCAACCTGCTCGACCGTGCGGTGCTGGAGCATGTCGAGCTGCAGAGTTCGCTGCGGCTGTCGCAGGACTACCACAAGGTGGATGAGATCCCGTTCGACTTCGAGCGCCGCCGCATGTCGGTGGTGGTGTCCGAGCGCGAGGACCACCATGAGCTGATCTGCAAGGGCGCGGTGGAAGAGATGCTGGCGGTGTGCAGCACCGTGCGTGAGAACGGCCAGGACATGCCGCTGGACGAGCGCCGCCTGGCGCGGGTGCGGCAGACCACCGAGGAGCTGAACGAACAGGGCCTGCGCGTGGTGGCGGTGGCGATGAAGGAGACCGCCGCCAGCCAGACCGCCTACTCGCAGGCCGACGAGTGGGACCTGACCCTGGTCGGCTACGTGGCCTTCCTGGACCCGCCAAAGGAATCGGCGGCGCAGGCGCTGCAGGCGCTGGCCGCGCATGGCGTGGAAGTGAAGGTCTTCACCGGCGACAACGAGCTGGTGACCGCCCGCGTCTGCGCGCAGGTGGGGCTGGACGCGGACACCATCCTGACCGGCCCGCAGATCGAGCGCATGGATGACGGCGCGCTGTCGCGGGCGCTGCACCACCACCGCGTATTCGCCCGCCTGACGCCGCTGCACAAGGAGCGCCTGGTGCGCGAGCTGCGCGCACAGGGCAAGGTGGTCGGCTTCCTCGGCGACGGCATCAACGATGCACCGGCGCTGCGCGCGGCCGACATCGGCATCAGCGTGGACAGCGCGGTGGACATCGCCAAGGAGGCCGCCGACATCATCCTGCTGGAGAAGAACCTGATGGTGCTGGAGGAAGGCGTCATCCAGGGCCGACGCACGTTCAACAACATGCTGAAGTACATCCGCATGACGGCCAGCTCCAACTTCGGCAACGTGTTCTCGGTACTGGTGGCGTCGGCCTTCCTGCCATTCCTGCCGATGCTGCCGCTGCAACTGCTGGTGCAGAACCTGCTGTATGACATCTCGCAGATCGCCATTCCGTTCGACAACGTGGACGAGGAACTGGTGCGCAGGCCGCTGAAGTGGAACCCGGCGGACATCGGCCGCTTCATGGTGTTCTTCGGGCCGATCAGCTCGATCTTCGACCTGACCTGCTTCGCCCTGATGTGGTACGTGTTCGATGCACGCACGCCGGCCGACCAGGGCCTGTTCCAGTCCGGCTGGTTCGTGGTGGGCCTGCTGACCCAGACCCTGATCGTGCACATGATCCGTACGCCGAAGGTGCCGTTCCTGCAGAGCATCGCCGCACCGCCGCTGCTGGTGATGACCGGCCTGATCATGGCCATCGGCGTGGCCCTGCCGATGAGTCCGCTGGCCGGCTACTTCAAGCTGCAGGCCCTTCCGACCGGCTACTGGCCGTTCCTGGTGGCGATCCTGTTCGGCTACGCGGTGCTGACCACCGCACTGAAGAAGTTCTACATCCGTCGCTACGGCTGGCAGTAAGCGCCCGCCGCCTTGTCCAGGGAGAAACACAATGGACATCAATCCGAACCTGCCGGCGTTCAACGCCGGCGCAACCCTGAGCTCGCTGATCAGCCTGTCGGTGGCGTTCATGCTGGGCACGGCCATCGGCCTGGAACGGCAACTGCGCCAACGCACCGCCGGCCTGCGTACCAATACGCTGGTGGCGGTGGGTGCGGCGGTGTTCGTCGACCTCGCCGTGCGCTTCCATGACCTGTATGGCGGCCCGCCCTCGCCGCTGCATGTGGTGGCCTATGTGATCTCCGGCGTCGGCTTCCTCGGCGCCGGTGCGATCATGAAGGACGGTGCGCAGGTGTCCGGCCTGAACACCGCCGCCACCCTGTGGGGCTCGGCGGCGGTCGGCGCCTGCGCAGGTATCAAGCTGCTGCCGGAGGCGGTGATGGCGGCGGTGTTCGTGCTGGCCGCCAATACTTTGCTGCGGCCGGTGGTTAACCGCATCCAGCGGCAGCCGCTGCCGGAGGCGTTCAGCGAGGCGACCTATGCGATCAACGTGGTCTGCCAGCGCGAGCAGCAGGCCGAGGTGCTGGACCAGCTGTTGCTGCTGCTGGAACAGGCGCACTACCCGGTGCGCGCGGTGGACCAGCGCCCGTTCGGCGAGCGCGACGTGGAGATAGAAGCGGTGCTGTATGCCACCACCGTCGATGCCGGTGAGCTCGATGCGGTGCTGGCCACGCTGGCGACCACGCCCGGCGTACTGCAGGGGTTCTGGAACGCCAGCCTGGAGGAATAGCACGGTGGGCTATCCCAGGTTGTGCCGACCAACGGTCGGCACCCACCAGGAGCTGGCATACCGCGCTTCGGTAGGTGCCGACCGTTGGTCGGCATAACACCACCAGAGGTCATGCCCGCCGCCGGGGTAGTGCCGGCCGCTGGCCGGCAACCTCATGGACGCCGGTAAAACCGTGCATTGCTCTGGTGGGTGCCGACCGTTGGTCGGCACAGACCGCAGAATCCCGACGCCAGACGTTCGTGCCGACCAACGGTCGGCGCCCACCAAGAGCGGGCATCCACCAAGAGCCGGCGTCCACCCAAAGGCGGCTTTGCTATCCTTTCCCCCCACGCCCGGGAGCCGTTCCGATGCCATCGCTGTCGCCCCGTCGCCCGCTGGTGCTGCTGGCCCTGATCGTCGTGATGGCGGCGATCTTCCTGATCGATACCGTCACCGACTACGCGGTCGCCGCCGCCTGCTTCTACGCAGCGGTCATCCTCGCCGCATCGCGCGTACTGAGCGCGCGTGGGCTGATCACCCTGGCCATTGCCTGCATCGCGCTGACCGGGCTGAGCTTCTTCCTGACCCGCTTCGGCACCTACCGCATCGGCCTCGTCAACTCGGTGATCGGCATGCTGGTGATCGGCATCACCACCTACCTTGCCCTGAACATGGAAGCGGCCAAGGCCGCCGTGCAGGAAGCGCAGGGCCGCCTGCTGCGGGTGGCGCGCGCCTCCACAGTGGGCGAGCTGACCACCTCCATCGCCCATGAAGTGAATCAGCCGCTGGCGGCCATCGCCAGCAGCGCCGAAGCCTGCCAGCGCTGGCTGGCACAGGACCCACCGAACGTGGACAAGGCGCGGCAGACCGTGGCCCGCATCCTGGCCGATGCGCATCGCGCCGGTGACGTGATCGCCCGTATCCGTGGCCTGACCCAGGGCGCGGCACCGGAACGGCGCGCCTTCGATCTGAACCAGGCCGTGGAGGAAATGCTGGCGCTGTCGCGCAGTGAACTGGACCAGCACGGCGTGGCCGTGGCCTTGCTGCTCGATGCCGATCTGCCACTGGTGCAGGCCGACCGCGTGCAGGTGCAGCAGGTGATCGGCAACCTGATCCTCAATGCGGTGGACGCGATGGAAGCGGTGCCGGCTGCTGATCGTCGCCTGTCCATGCTGACCCGGCGTGACGGCCAGCGGGTCAGTCTCAGTGTGCGTGACCGCGGTGTCGGCCTGCCCGCCGACCATCCCGAGCGGGTGTTCGATGCCTTCTGGACCACCAAGTCACACGGACTGGGCCTTGGGCTCAGCCTGAGCCGTTCAATGATCGAGGCCAACGACGGCCAGATCCGCGCCGAACGACCGGCAGGCGGCGGTGCCTGCTTCGTGTTCGACCTGCCCATCGCCACGGAATCTCCCCATGCGTAAGCCCGCTGCACCCTTCACCGACCCGGCACCCATCGTCTACGTGATCGACGACGATCCGTCGGTGCGCGCCGCGCTGGAAGACCTGCTGGCCTCGATGGGCCTGCAGGTGCGGGCCTTCGCCTCCACCCAGGCGTTCCTCGAACACGAGCTGGAAGATGCACCGGCCTGCCTGGTGCTGGACGTACGCATGCCCGGCCAGAGTGGCCTCGAATTCCACCGGACGATGGGCAGCCACGGGCTGCAGCTGCCGGTGGTGTTCATTACCGGCCACGGCGACATCGCGATGGGCGTCAACGCGATCAAGGACGGTGCCATCGAATTCCTGACCAAGCCCTTCCGTGACCAGGAACTGCTGGATGCGATCCACAAGGGCATCGAGATCGACCGCCAGCGCCGTCGCGACGGCGAGGCACTCGATGCCCTGCAGCAGCGCTGGAACACGCTCAACGCGGGCGAGCGCGAGGTGGTCGATGGCGTGGTGCGCGGCCGTCTCAACAAGCAGATCGCCGGCGACCTGAGCGTCAGCGAGATCACGGTGAAGGTGCGCCGCGCACAGGTGATGCGCAAGATGGGCGCGCGCACCCTGGTCGACCTGGTGCGGATGTACGACCGCTTGCAGGCCGGCAACAGCTGATTGCAACGCCGGCCAGTCCTACTCCGGGTCAGGCAGCGTGTACTGCAGCCGGTAGTCGTGGCGACCGTCGCTGATGGTGATCTCCAAAGTGCCGGTCAGGCCGAGCAGCCCCTCGCTGCCGGAATCGGGCACCACGATCACGCTCAGCTCCGGAACACCGCGGGTCATGACGCCGTTGTGCTGCAGGGTGAATGCACCCTCGCGCCCGGCCAGCGTGGCCGTCACCCGCTCCATCGCCACGTAGCCGGCCGAGCCCTGCACCGGCGTGCGGAAGGCCAGCATCTGGCCGACGCTGCTGCCCCGCAGGTCGCCGGCGAAGGTCTTGTTGATCGACATCACCGCGATCGGGCCGTCGTTGCCACCGATCGGCCGCAGATCCACTTCAAACGTACCGTGTGCTTCGCCCTGCATCCTGCTCTCCCGTCTGATCGGTTGAACGCTGCTACTTCTTTGTCGCCAGTACGATCACCCCGGCCAGCACCAGGCCGATGCCGCTCCACTCCCGCAGGCTGGGCCGTTCGCCCAGCAACAGATAAGCGAGCACGATCACCAGCACCACGCTGAACTTGTCCACCACCGCCACCTTGGCCAGCTCGCCGCTCTGCAACGCGCGGAAGTAGAACAGCCACGACGCACCGGTGGCCAGCGCGGAGAGCACCAGGAACAGCTGGGTGCGCCCGGGCAGCAACAGCGGATTGGACCATTTGCCGGTGACCACCACCAGCGGCAGGATCACCGCCGCCACCACCAGGGTGCGGATGGCCATGGCCAGGTCCGAGTCGACACCCTTGACACCCACCTTGGCGAACAGCGCGGTCAGCGCCGCGAACACGGCAGACAGTCCAGCCCAGATCAACCACTGCGGTAGGTTCTGCACGAAGGCCTCGCTTGCCTGCACGGACATGTGCGCCAACGCTACTCCACCCTGCCATCGGTGGGGCTTCACCTGCCCGTCACCGCCGCTACAATGGGCACGGAATCGCCAGGGGGGCGATCTGCAGGGAATGCACCATGCTTGAACAGGACATCATCCTCGCCCTTGCCGGGCCCGCCGCCCTCGACCGGGCCGCCCTGCCGTGCAGCACCCGGCTGCCGCTCCCCTTCCCCTTTGTTTCGCAGCAACCTGCCCGTTCGGCGCGGCAGGTTCCTCATCGCTTGCCCTGACCGGAGCCGTCGAAATGCCCGAGAACACTCTCCTTGCCACGCCGGCCGCTACCGCGCCGATCAAGTACCTCGACCGCGCCATGGCCACGCTGCGCAGCCTGGGCCTGGCCGCCCCGCAGGACAACAACGCACCGGCCATCGCGCTGGTTTCGCAGCTGTCCACCCTCGACCAGGGCCGCGTGGTGGCCATTGCCCGCGTGCTGCAGCAGTCCGGCCATTTCAATGCCGTGATGCGTGATGAAATCAGCTCGGCCAAGGTGTCCGACCGCTATACCGAGATCATCCGCGCCTTCGACAGCATCCGTGACGACGCCAGCACCATGGTCGAACAGGTGCGCGACGGCAAGATCGACATGGGCGAACGCCTGCAGAACCTGTGGATGAAGGTCACCCGCGGTGACATTCCGAGCCGGTTCGAGAAGATCCGCCGTACGTTCCTGGAGGTCAGCCGCGATTCGGCCGAGCAGCTGCAGCGCGAATCGCGCGTGCTGGAGATGTACGGCGACTTCCGCCTGTCGATCAAGGATGCCGAAATCCAGGCGCATGAGCTGTTGAAACTGCAGGAACAGGTGCTGGCCGATGCGCGCGAGGCGCTGAAGCAGGCGCAGCAGCGCGTGGAATCGGCCGACCCGGCGGCCGATGCCGCCGACACCGGCCGCCTGGTGATGGCCCGCGATGAAGCCCTGCGCAACAACCAGGCCGAGGAGTCGCGCTACCAGCTGGCCAAGGACCTGGCCGAGAACCTGCAGGTGAACTACGCCACCTCCGAGGCGATCATGCTGCGCGTGCACCAGTCGCACGAGGTCAAGCGCCGCGTCAACGAGCGCTCGGTGGTGTTCTTCTCCACCAATGAAACCAGCTTCACCGCCTTGAACCTGGCCTTCACCACGCAGATGGGCCTGCACGAGTCCACGCAGGCGCTCAATGCGATGACCGAGGGCACCTCCAAGGGCCTGGAAGCGGTGGCCAACATCGGCGATGAAGTACTGCACGAAGGCCTGAAGGCAGGCTACGGCGCCACCATCGGCGTCGATTCGGTGCGCAAGCTGGTCGATGCGGTGGTGCGCTTCCAGGAAACCTCGCTGCAGGAGATCGAGCAGCTGCGCGGCCAGGCCACCCGTGATTCGGCCGAGATCGCCGAGTATGTCGAACAGGGCAAGCAGCGTTTCGCCGCGCTGCTGCAGGCACCGCCGAGCCCGGAGTCGCGCTGAGGTGAGTGCGACGATGGCCCCTGCCGAGCTGCAGGATGCGCTGCTGACCATGGATGTGGTCGACCAGCTGCGCTACCGCAATGCCGAAATGAAGGCGCTGGCCGACAGCGGCCATGACAAGGCGACGCTGAAACAGCGCCTGCTTGAGCTGTACCGCTCGCAGGGCATCGAGGTCTCCGACGAGATCCTCGAGGCCGGCATCCAGGCCCAGCGTGAGCAGCGCTACCTCTATGCCGCGCCGCGTGGCTGGAAGGCCTGGCTGGCGCGGCGCTGGATCGATCGGGCCCGCCTGTTGAAGTGGGCGCTGCTGGCGGCGTTCCTGCTGCTGGTGCTCGGCATGCTGCTGGTGATGGCGCGCAGCTTCGGTGCGTTCGTGCATGAGAGCAACGTGCAGAAGAACGTGCAGGTGCTGAACGACAAGGTGGCCGCGCAGCAACAGGAGGCTGCCGCAGCGCGCGCCCTTCTGGCCGGGCAGGAACAGGCCCTGCAGGGGCTGCTGCCACGTGCCACGGCCAGCGGTGAGCGCCTGCAGCCGCTGACCGAAGGCGCACAGGCCGCGCTGGCCGAAGCACAGCGGCGCTTCGCCGGCGTGCCCGCCGCCATGGCGGACCTGCCCACCCTGATCCGCAAGGACAAGCTCACGCGTATCAGCAGCGGCGGCAGCGCCACCGGCGAACAGGCAGCCGCCCAGGTGGAACAGCACAGGCTGGCCGCCGCGCAACTGCTGGCGCAGGCCAGGGAAACCCTGCCCACGCTGACCGAGCGGGTGACCACCCTCGGCCAGGCCATCGACGCCAGCGAACTGCTGGACACCACCAATGCGGCCGCAAAAGCAGCACGCCTCACACCGGACGCCGAGAAGGTACGGGCACGCGCCTACACCGGCGGCGACGTCGCACTTCGCGCCGGCGACATGGCCGCGGCCGGCCAGGCGGTGACCACCCTGAAGGACCTGATCGGCAGTGCCGACAAACTGGCCGCGCTCAACGAACGGTTGGCCCAGCTCAAGGCCGACGGCCTGGCCACGGGCGTTGCTGGCGAGGACCGCAAACGGCTGGAACGTGCGCTGGACCAGGCCGCCCAGCTGATCCGCGTCGAGACACTGGCCGAGGCCGGGCCGGCGATGGACGAGGTCGCCCAGCTGGTGGCGTTGCTGTCGCAGACCCTGGTCTACCGCATCGTCAATCGCGACGATGAGCGCACCGGCGTCTGGCGCTACAACGAAAAGGCCAACGGTGGCCGCAATTACTACCTGGTGACCGAAGCACTGGACGAGGCTGGCAAGGCCACCGAACTGCTGATCCGCAACGAGGAAACCGGCAAGGACGAATGGACCTCGCTGTTCGCCGTGCGCGTGCCGGAGGCAACCTACAACCGGGTTGCCGCAGACAAGCAGGACAACGGCATCATCGAAGACGACCAGATCGGCAGCAAGCCGCGCGGCAGCCTGTCGCCACGTTTCCGCATGCCCACCACCGGCGGCTACATCACCGAATGGTGATGGGTAAGGAACTGACATGAGAGATCTGAACGACGCGATTGCCGATGTCGAAACCGATATCGGCCAGGTGCAGGCACAACTGGCCACGCGTGGCGACCAGTGCCGGGAACTGATCAAGGAACAGGAAGCGCTGCACGGCCGGGTCCGCGAAGACTTCAATGCACTGGCACGCCTGCAGGCCGAGGCCGCCACTGATTCGCCGCCGGTGGTGGCCAGGGACCTGCTGCAGCAGTCCAGCGCCGACCTGCAGCGCCGCGATCGCAAAGCGGCGGTGCTGGCCGACGAGCTGCAGGCGCTGCTGGACATCGAACAGTCGCTGCAGCAGCGCTCGCAGGAGGCCGTTGCCACACGCGACGCCGCCGGCGGCCAGTGGCAGGCCCTGCAGAACCAGGTGGACACCACGCTGGAAGCGGAACCCACCTACAGGGTGCTGCAGGACGACCTGCAGCTGGCCGAGGCGCGCGCCGACACAGTGGAGCGCATGGCCGCCTCTGCGCAGTCGGAGCATGACGCCAAGGCCAGCGCCTATCAGGCCGACCCGATCTTCATGTACCTGCACCGTCGCAGCTTCGGCAGCGCGGCCTATCGCGGCTGGCCGCTGGTGCGCACGGTCGATGGCTGGCTGGCCGAGCTGTGCGGCTTCGACCGTGCCCGTCGCGAGTACGCCACCCTGGTCGAGCTTCCGCCCTATCTGCAGGAACATGCCGGCCGGGCCCGTGCCGACGTCGACGCGGCCCGCCAGCCGGTGCAGCAGGCCCGCGACGCCGCCCTCGCCGCCGCCGGTGGCGACCCGCTGCGCCAGCAGTTGCAGACGGCGCAGAGCGCAGTGGCGCAGGCGCTGTTGGCCGAGCAGCTGCATCGGCAGACCGTGGATGCCAAGCAGGCACAGATCGATGGTTTCCGCAGCTGGACCGATGCCGAAGGCGGCGCCCTGCTCACCGCCCTGGCGCGCACGCTGTCGGCCAAGAGCATGGACGACCTGTACCGGCGCGTCGCCGCCACCGCCTCCGGCGAGGACGATGCCGTGCTCGAACGCATCCATCGCAGTCGCCTGCGCCTGGGCGAGATCGATGGCATGGTGGGCGAGCACACCCGCGAAATGGCCGTGCTGAAGAAGCGCCTGGACAGCCTGCAGGCTGCGCGCAGGAGCTACCAGGCCGCTGCGGATATCGAGCGCCAGGCGTACGAGGCACCGAGCTACCGGGCCGCCGCCCCGGCCACCGTCGCCGCATCCTTCTTCAGCACCACCAGCAGCCGAAGCACCACCCGCTCCTCTGGCAGCCTCTTCGACCTGCTTGCGGGCGGATCCAGCAGTTCAAGCTCTCGTTCCAGTTCCAGCTCGAGTTCAAGCTCGAGTTCAAGCTCCAGTTCCAGCGGCAGCAGCTTCCACAGCGGCGGCGGCATCAGCGGTGGCGGTGGCTTCAAGACCGGCGGCGGGTTCTAGCCCTACAGCTGCCGGGTGCGCCGCTTCAGCCGCGTGTCCAGCAGTCCAACGCCCAGCAGCACCAGGCTGGTCAGCCAGCCGGCGGCCAGCAGGTGCATCCATGGCAACGCCAGGCCCAGCACCAGCAGCGCGGCGGCGCCCAGCAGATGCGAGCGCGGCGCGTGCCCATAGACCACGCGCTTGTACAGGGCGCTGCCCAGCAGATAGATCAGCGGTCCCGCCACCATCACGGTGGCGTACACCGTGGTGACGGCCGCCGCCGGGTGGTCCATGACCAGATCGTTGCCCACTGCGGTGGCGATGATGCCGGCGATCAGCAGCGCGTGCACGTAATGGAAGTTGGCGCCCATCCGTCCGGGGTCTTCGGCGTGGGTGATGGCCTCTGTGGCATCACGGCTGGAGATGCCGAAGTACAGCCACCACATCGCAATCGTGCCAGCGAAGGTGGCAAGCACCGCGGATACCACCTGCAGGCTCCAGTGCTCGACCTCGCTGAGCACGCCACCGGTGGCCAGCAACGTCTCGCCCAGCGCGACGATGACGAACAGCTGGCAACGTTCGGCCAGGTGACCGCCCTCGATGGTCCAGTCGCGGGTGTGCGAACGCCCCATGCCCGGGAAAGCGAAGCCGAACATCGGCGAGATGTACTCGCAGGCCACCGCCACCGCCCACAGTGCCAGCCGCAGGTTGCCCTCGGCTGCGGCGCCGGCCAGCCAGAAGCAGGCCGCGACGCTGACCCAGGCCAGCATGCGGCGGAAGTTCGGTGCCAACGGATGGTTGCGGCCGACCTCCAGCAGCACGAACGCGGTTCGCCCCACCTGCATCGTGGCGTAGGCCCCGGCGAACATCCATGCGCGGTCGGCGAATGCCTCGGGAATGGACGAGGACATCAACAACGCCAGCAGCATGGTCGCGAACAACAGGCCCCGGATGCGCGGCGCCTGTGGGTCGAACCAGTTGCTGATCCAGCAGGCGTACTGCCAGCCGAGCCAGACCGCGAACCACAGCACCAGCGTCTGCAGCACGCCGGCCAGGTCCAGGTGGTGCAGCAGGTGATGGCTGAGCTGGGTGACCGCGAACACGTAGACCAGGTCGAAGAACAGTTCTTCGTAGGTCACGCGTGCATGATGGCCATCGCGGTGGCGCAGCGCGGGCAGGCGCAGTCGGGTGCTCATGGAACTCCTTCAGCGCGCCAGGCGCCAGTACAGGAAACCGGCCAGCAGCGCCGGCACGGCGAAGACCAGCAGCAGGATCGGCAGCTCCTCGCGCACTGCATAACCGGCCTTGCTGACCCCCACCCACATGTTGGCCACGGCCACCAGCAGCCAGGTGGCGATGAATGCGATCAGCGCCGTGGGCAGCTGCGAGGTGCCCACGCTCCAGAGATGGCCGAACAACAGGAACACCCCCAGCAGCAGCACGCCTGCGGTGATCACCAGAATCACATGCATCCGTCGATCTCCTTGAATCCCCAGGCAGGCTAGCCCGGGCCGATTCTGCGCTCCAGCCGATGATCGTGGTTTCACTTTCCAGCCGCCGCGAACAATCGGCGCGGCCGGCCGCGCATAGCAAACGCGAACGGTTCCCATTAGTATTGCGTCATCACGCAGGGATGCCCTCCCCGCGCTTGCCCTTCGTCCTTGCTGCCGGTCCGGATGTCCCAGCTGCCTTCACCCCACCCGCCTGCGCTGCCGCTGGTGTCTTCGCTGGTGCGCCACTACGAGGAACTGGTGGATTACCTGCGTCGCCGCTTCCGCTCGCCCGGGCTGGCCCGCGAAGTGGTCCACGATGTCTGCGTGCGCCTGCTGGAGCGACCGCCCGCCCATGACGCACGGCAACCGATCGCGCTGCTGCGCCGGATCGCCCACGACGCGGCGGTGGACCGCTGCCGCGCCGAAGACCTGCGCCGGCACTGGGTCGAGCCGCGCGCCGAACTGCCCGAGGGCGCCTGCCCGCGCCCCGGGCCCGAGCAGCAGGCGCAGGGCATGCACGCGCTTGAACACTTGAGCATCACCATCGAGCGGATGCCCTGCCGGCGCCAGCAGGTCTTCATCCTGCACAAGATCCACGAGCTGCCACAGGCGGAGGTCGCGCAGCGCATGGGCATCGGCCTGAAGGCCGTGGAGCGCCACCTGCGCCTGGCGATGGCCGACTGCCGCCTGCACGCGGGGCTGCAATGAGCCGCACGCCCGCCCCTTCCGAACCGCCACCGCCATCCACCTCCACCGAGCAGATGCTGGAGCAGCACCGCGATGCCTTGAAGCAACGCTTCCCGCTGCCCAGCCCTGAAGCACTGCAGCGTCGGCGCAGCGTTGGCCCCACGAAGGCCGCGCTGGCGCTGCTGCTGGTGGCCGCCGGCACCCTGCTGGCGGCCGACCCTGCCTGGCAGGTACGCGATTACCAGACCGCCGTCGGCGAACGCCGCAACGTCACCCTGCCCGACGGCAGCCAGGTGCTGCTCGATGCCGGTACCCGCCTGCAGGTACGCCGCCATCTGCGCTCGCGGCAGGTGCTGCTGGTGCGCGGCCAGGTGCGCTTCGAGGTGCAGCACTCGGCCTGGCGCCGCTTCCAGGTCGATGCCGGTCCGGTGCATGTACGCAACTACGGCACCGTGTTCGACGTGGACCGCCAGGGTGATCTGAGCGAGGTGACCCTGTGGCGCGGCGAGGTGGGCGTGCGCGTCGACGGCAGCGAGGCCGAGCAACGGCTGAAGCCGGGCCAGCGCCTGCTGGCCCAGGCAGGATCGCTGTCGCCCCCCGAGGCGGTCAGCCCGGAGCGGGCCGACTGGACCCACGGCCGGCTGCAGTTCGATCGGCTGCCGCTGTCGGAGGTGCTGCGCATCCTGCAGCGCTACCACGACCGCCCGATCGTGCTGGATGACCCGGCGCTGGGCCCGCTGCTGGTCTCGGGTGTGTTCGATGCCGATCGCGCCGAGACCGCCGTGGCACTGCTGCCGGACATCCTGCCGGTGCAGCTGCAGACCGCCGCCGACGGCAGCCTGCACCTGCGCGCCCGCGATTGATCGCCGTTGCGAGGGTGGGTTGTGCGCCCTCCCATCCGGCAGGTGTCTGAATCCCTCCGAAGGACCTCCGCATGACCCGCCCCGTCCCGCCTGCCGCATTGCGCCGGTTGGCCCCCACCCTGCTTGCCGCCTGCCTGTGCGTGGCACTGCCCGCCGCCGCCCAGACATCGGCACCGGCCGCCGTGGAATTCCACCTGCCCGCAGGCTCCCTGCAGGCCTCGCTCAACGCGCTGGCCCGGCAGAGTGGCATCCAGCTGCTGTTCGCCGCGGAAAGCGTAGGCGGGCGCAACGCTCCGGCACTGGACGGCCGTTACACCCCGCGCGAGGCGCTGCAGCGCCTGCTGGCCGGCCAGGGCCTGGCGCTGCAGGAACGCTCGCCGGGCGCCTTCGTGCTGAGTGTGGCGGCCACTGCACCGGCACCGGCCAAGGCCACCACGCCTGCGCGCCCCGCGCCGCAGGCCGCGGCCACCTCCCTGGCCCGCGTCACGGTATCGGCGTCCACCGCACGCATGCCGCAGGGCGAGACCGCCATGCCCAACACCATCACCGTGCTGACCCGCGAGGACATCGCCCAGCAGCTGGCGCTGGGCTCGGATGTCTCGCGCGTACTCTCGTCACAGATCCCGGCGTTTGCGCCTGCCCGCGAGAAGATGTCCAACTACGGCGAAACCATGCGCGGCCGCGGCATCCTGTACATGGTCGACGGCGTGCCGCAGTCCACGCCGCTGCGCGATGGCTCGCGTGACTCGCACACCATCGATGCGGCGATGATCGAACGCATCGAAGTCATCCACGGTGCCAACGCCCTGCAGGGCATTGGCGGTACCGGCGGCATCGTCAACATCATCACCCGCAGCGCGCCCAGCGAACCCGGGGCGTTCCTGTTCGACAGCAACCTCAGCTACAGCGCCGCCCTGCCTCGCCGCCACGACGACAACGGCCAGCGCGCTTCGGCGCTGGTGGGCATGCGCGGCGAGCAGTTCGATCTGGTGGCCGGCCTGGCCTACGAGCGCCAGGGCCTGTTCCATGACGGCGAGGGGCGCTCGATCGGCACCAACGCGCAGGGCGAACTGATGGATTCGACCTCCTCGAACGTGTTCGCCAAGCTCGGCTGGAACATTGCCGAGGGCCATCGCCTGCAGCTGATGGCCAATCGTTACGAACTGCGCGGGCTGGACAACTACCTGGCGGTGAACGGTGACTACCGCAGCGGTCGCCCGACACTTTCGGTGCCCGGCGATACCCCTCTGGACCCGCCGATGAACCGCTCGCGCTCGCTGACCATGGACTACAGCGCCGCCGATCTGTTGGGTGGCCGCTTCCAGGCCCAGGCCTTCGCGGTCGACTTCGAAGGTCGCTATGGCGCCAGCCAGTGGGACCCGTGGGGCAACACCGGCGCCAATGCCGCCTGGGACCAGACCCAGAACGAATCGGACAAGCGTGGCTTCAAGCTCACCCAGAGCTGGAGCCGCATCGCCGGCACCACGCTGGACGTGACCCTGGGCCTGGACGGCCTGCATGACCGCACCCACCAGGTCCTGCTGGCCAGCGGCATGAACTGGGTGCCGTTGACCACCTACCAGAGCCTGTCGCCGCTGCTGCAGCTGCACTGGTGGCCGACCGACCACCTGATGCTGTCCGGCGGCCTGCGCTACGAAAAGGGCGAACTGGAAGTAGGCGACTACACCACCCTGCCCCGCTACGGCGCACGCAAGGTGGCTGGCGGCAAGCCGACCATGAGCGAGACCCTGCCCAACTTCGGCGCGGTCTGGTACATCAACGATCGCCTCAATGCCTATGCCTCGTACTCGGAGGGCTACACCGTGGCCGATGTCGGCCGTGTGCTGCGCGCGATCAACCGGGACGGCCAGCGCGTGGAAAGCCTGGTGGACCTGTCACCGGTGGTGTCGGACAACCGCGAGATCGGCCTGGAGTACGACGATGGCCGCTTCAGCGGCGATATCGCGTACTACACCTCCGAATCGAAGCTCGGCTCGGTGCTGGTCTACGACGCAGGCATCGATGCCTACAACGTGCAGCGCCAGGCCACCCGCGTTGAGGGTTTCGAAAGCAACCTGCGGCTGCGGCTGGGTGGGAGCCGCCTTGGCCTGGGCTATGCGCGCGCCAACGGCCGCTACGATGCCAATGTCGATGGCCAGCTGGACAGCGACCTGGCCGGCGTCAACATCGCGCCGAACCGGCTGACCGCGTTCTGGGAGCAGAACTGGACCCCGCAGCTGAGCACCCGCCTGCAGGCCAGCCACGCCTTCGACCGCGACTTCGACCTGCAGGGCGCGCGGGTGGCCGAGTTCAAGGGCTACACCACCGTGGATCTGGTCGCGCGCTATGCGCTGGACAAGCATGCCTTCACGCTGGGCGTGCAGAACCTGGCCAACAGGCAGTACATCAGCTACTACTCGCAGACCACACCGTCGAACCCGAGTTACTTCTCCGGGCGCGGCCGGGTGCTGACGCTGGGGTGGCAGTACCGGTACTGAGCCGTCGCCGCAGCAGCCCTTTCGTGGGGCTGCTGCACATGCGGCGGACCGCCAACGGCCTCAGCAATGGCCGAACAGCGTCGCCCGCACCTCGCCGCTGATCTTGGGACGGCTTTCAAGGAACGGCATCGCTACAAGGTACTTTTCGGGATTGAAGCAGTATCCGACCTCATGACCCAGCTCCGAGTTCCGAATCGTCCCAGAGTGCGTGACAACAATGGCAGCCTTCATTCCCATCAGCCCCCTGTCCTCACTGAACAGACGCAGCTCACTACGCTCACCATGCTCTCTCATCAACGCCTCGATATAGTTGACGAGTTTGATCTTTTCCACATCGGCCAATGCATTGAATGCAGCCTCGTCGTCCGTCTCTGTACTGGGCTTCAGCAGCCCTCGTGCTCTCTCGCTGCCCAGTGGGCATGCCAGCACGACAAGTGACAGGGGATCCTGGAGCATCCTGCCAGCGTCCCTCACGAACTCGACGACACGCTTGAACTCCTTCCGGACCACGTCGCCTGCGGTCTGCTTGGCCAGCAGTTGCTGCGCCGAAGCAATGAACTGAAGGTCCTGCGCCTGGTTCTGCGTCAGTGATTCCAGGAACCTGCCCGAAAGGACATGCTGGTTGTCGAGGAGATACCCCGAATCAGTACGTGCCTTGCGGAAGAAGGTTCGCATGACAGCCTCCTCGCGCGTGATGCTCTCAGTCACCGCAGCAGAATCACGGGACGCGCTCCTGCTGGTCTCGAGAACAGACAACAGGCAGCTTGCGAAGTTCTTCCACTTGTCGATTTCACGCAGCTTGGCGCCCATGGGCGACCACTCGCCAGCGTTAACCTTCTCCATTTCGATGACCGCATTACGGTCCAGAGCATACTTTGGCACAACAGCCTCCTTGCGGCCCTTGTCCATCAGCGTGATGGATGCAGGATCGGAATCCTAGCAGCTCCCCGTTGAGCGATCCGGCCAATCGAGCCATCAATGCCACTCATGGCAGTGGTGAGGAATCCTCGATTCGCTTGCGAAAAACAGCGTGCTAGCCTCGATCCACCTTCCCGATACACCTTCCCGATACACCTTTCCCATGCGCCCGCACATGCTCGCCCTCGCCCTTGCCGCCGCACTCCCGATCACCCACGCCAGCGCTGCCGAAGCGCCCTTGCCGCAGCTGCAGGCCTACACCGTGGACGCCTCGTGGCTGCAGCCGATGGCACCGCTGCAGATCGCCGACCACACCTGGCAGATCGGCACCGAGGACCTGACCGCGCTGCTGGTGCAGACTGCCGACGGCGCGGTGCTGCTCGACGGCGGCATGCCGCAGATGGCCAGCCACCTCATCAGCAACATGAAGGTGCGCGGCGTGGCGCCGCAGGACCTGCGCTTGATCCTGCTCAGCCACGCACACGCCGACCATGCCGGGCCGGTGGCGGAGCTGAAGCGCCGTACCGGTGCGAAAATAGCGGCCAACGCCGAATCAGCGGTGCTTCTCGCACGCGGCGGCAGCAACGACCTGCACTTCGGTGATGACATCACTTATCCGCCAGCCAATGTCGACCGCATCATCATGGATGGCGAGGTGGTCACGGTGGGCGGCATCACGTTCACCGCGCACTTCATGCCTGGCCACACCCCGGGCAGCACCGCCTGGACCTGGACCGATACCCGCGATGGCAAGCCGGTGCGCATCGCCTATGCCGACAGCCTGAGTGCACCGGGTTACAAGCTGCAGGAGAACGCCCGCTATCCGCGCCTGGTCGAGGACTACCGACGCAGCTTCGCTACGGTGCGCGGCCTTCCCTGCGACCTGTTGCTGACCCCGCACCCGGGCGCCAGCAATTGGGACTACGCCGCGGGTGCCAAGGCCGGTGCCAAGGCGCTGACCTGCAAGGCCTACGCGGATGCGGCCGAACAGAAGTTCGACGCCCAGCTGGCCAAGGAAGTCGCTGGGGCCCGCTGATTCTGTAGCGTCGAGCAGAGCAGTCGAGCACGGCTCGACTCTACAAAAAGCAAGCCGAGGGTGGGCTCGGCTCTCCGAAGGGTGCCGGTCAGGACGACCGGCACCCGCGACTGTCAGCCGCCCTGCCCGTGCTGGGCAAACGGCTCGGTGCTGCCATCGGTGCGCACCAGCTCGACGGTATACGGCTGCACGTAGCCGTCCGGCATTTCCATGCCCGGCGAGCCGGCCGGCATGCCGGGCAGCACCAGCCCGCGCGCGGCCGGGCGCTGGGCCAGCAGTCGCTTGATGTCTTCGGCCGGAATGTGGCCCTCGACCACATAGCCGCCGATCTCGGCGGTATGGCAGGAAGCCTTGCCGACCGGAACACCCAGACGAACCTTGATCGGGTTCATGTCATCGGTGTCGCGCACGTCCACCTGGAAGCCGGCGGCCTTCAAGTGGTCGACCCAGATGCCACAGCAGCCACAGCTGGCGGTCTTGTGCACAATGGCCACCGGCAAGGCCGGATCGACCTTGGCCGGGCTGGCCTGGATCGGTGCCACCGGTGCCGCGCTGGCGACCGGTGCGGCGGAGGATTCTTCAGCGGCACGTGCGCAGGCGGTCGTGGCCAACACAGTGCCCAGCAGCAGGCCGAGGGAGAGAGTACGGTTCATTGAGTGATTCCTTTGCAGAGGCGGGCAACGCAGCCCGCCGCCCGCGCATCGAAGTCGCAGGCAGAGTCGAGAAAAAGTCGAACAGTCATGGCTGGCGCTAGAGCGCCTGCAGGGAATCACCCGATGGGGGGCCGCAACGGGTCCGGCATCGGCGGCGATGCGCGTTGCTGGGAACGGGCGGCTACAGGCGCCTCGCGCCACGGCGAGGCCGGCGTTCCATTCGACGTTGCCAGCATGCCGAGGCAGGCAGGGGGGCATTCACACTCACCACTCTTGCAGGCCATCGGGGCCGCATCATCGCAGCAGCCGACTGCCGCCATCGCGGCCGCGTGCGGTGCAGCGCAGTGATCCTGGTTGGCCGACCCGCTGTACGAAGACGAGGCAAGCGCCAGCGCCGGTGCATTCAGCACCAGGGCGACAAGCAGCATCCAACGCAGCAGCAGATCAGGCAGGTTCACCCGCCGATGATAGCCGATGCGCGCGTCACGCAATCGCCGCCGCCATTGCACTCATCCGCACCGGAATCGACTTGGCGGCGGGTGTGCCGCTGATCCGGTCGTAGTAGTCCAGCGGTAGCAACGGGTTCAGTTCGGGGTAGTAACCGGCCAGCGCGCCGCGCGGCATCGGGTAGTCCAGCACGGTCAGGCCCTCGATGCGCCGCTGCACACCATCGCCGCTGATCGTCTCCAGGCTGACCAGCGCCTCCTTCTCCAGACCGCGCGCCAGCCGGTCCTCGATGTTCATGAACAGCACCATGCGATCGTTGTACACGCCGCGATAGCGATCGTTGTAGCTGTAGATGGTGGTGTTGTACTGATCGTGCGAGCGCACAGTGGCCAGACGCAGCATGTCCGGATCATGTACGGGATCGTCCACGTCCAGGCCCGGCATCACCAGGATGTTGGCCTTGCCATTGGGTGTAGGCCAGACGCGGCGGCGCGGCGGAATGTCCAGGTGGAAGCCATGCGGCTGCTGGATGCGCTCGTTGAAACCGGTGTAGATCTCCGGGTACACGGCCGCGATCAGCTCACGGATGGGGGCGTAATCGTGCATGCAGCCTGCCCAGTCGACCTTGCTGCGTGGCAGCGCGGTCATCGCCATGCGGCAGACGATCTCGACCTCGGGCAACACATCGGCGCTGACCGGTTCGAGCACGCCGCGCGAGGCGGTCACGTTCGACATCGCGTCTTCGATGGTGACGAACTGCTCGCCGGCCGGCGTGACGATGCGCTCCGAGCGCGCCACCACCGGCAGGATCAGCGCATCGCGGCCATGAACCAGATGACCTCGGTTGAGCTTGGTGGCGATGCCCACGGTCAGGTCCAGCCCACGCATCGCTTCGTATGCGCGCGGCGTATCGGGCACCGCATGGATGAAGTTGCCACCCAGGCCGATGAACACCTTGGCACTACCCTCCAGCATCGCCTCGATCGACTCGACCACATGATGGCCGTGCTCACGCGGCGGATCGAAGCCGAACACCTGCTGCACGCGATCCAGGTAGGCCGGCTTGGGCTTCTCGTCGATGCCGACGGTGCGGTCGCCCTGCACATTGGAATGCCCACGGATCGGCCCGATGCCAGCACCGGGCTTGCCGAAGTTGCCGCGCAGCATCAGCAGGTTCGCGACCTGCTGCAGCAGGCGCGAGCCGTACTGGTGCTGGGTCAGGCCCATGCCGTAGCAGATCACGGTGGCCTTGGAACGGATGTAGATCTCCGCACAGCGACGGATCTGCGCCTGCGAAATGCCGGACACCTGCACGATCTGGTCCCAGTCCTGCGCCAGCACGTCCTCGCGCAGCGCCTCCAGGCCCACCGTGTGTTCTGACAGGAACGCATGGTCGAGCACACGCTCGCCCTGCGCTTCGCGCTCGAACATCACCTTCATCATGCCCTTGATCAGGGCCAGGTCGCCGCCGATGCGGATGTGCACGAACTCGCTGGTGATCTCGGTCGAACCAAACGTGGCCATCTGCACCACATCCTGCGGTTCGGCGAAACGGATCAGCGCGCGCTCTGGCATCGGATTGACCGCCACGATCGGGATGCCGCGTTTGCGCGCCTCGACCAGGTTGCTCATCATCCGCGGCGAATTGGTGCCGGTGTTCTGGCCGATCACGAAGATCGCCTCGGCATGCTCGAAATCCTGCAGCACGATGGTGCCCTTGCCCACGCCGATGGCCGGCGGCAGGCCGCGGCTGGTCGGCTCGTGGCACATGTTCGAGCAGTCCGGGAAGTTGTTGGTGCCGAACTCGCGCACGAAGATCGAGTACAGGAACGCGGCTTCGTTGGGCGTGCGACCGGAGGTGTAGAACTCGGCCTGGTGCGGGCTGTCCAGCGCCTGCAAGTGGCGGCCGATCAGCGCGAAGGCATCATCCCAGCTGCACGGCACATAGTGGTCAGTCGCCGCGTCGTAGCGCATCGGCTCGGTCAGCCGACCCTGCATCTCCAGCCAGTAGTCGGTCTGCGCCATCAGTTCGGTCACGTTGTGCTGGGCGAAGAGCTCACGACCGGCACGGAACTGGGTGGCTTCCCACGCCAGTGCCTTCGCGCCGTTCTCGCAGAACTCCAGCTTCTTGCGTTCGTCGGCGTCGGGGAACGCGCAGCTGGGGCACTTGAAGCCACCGGGCTGGTTCATCGCCAGCAACGCCTTCGACCCCTTGCCGATCACGCTCTGCTGCAGCAGCACCTTGGCGGTGGCGCCGGCGGCACCCCAGCCACCGGCGGGCTGGTTGTAGGGCTTGTAACGCGGCGGCTTCTGCTCGGACATGTTCGGGAACCTGGCGGGAGGAACGCAGCAACGAACGGCACAACGCCGGCCAGCGGTGGTTTCAACTGCGTGGCCAGCCCCACAGTCAAGCACGGCCCACGCTGCTTCGCCAGAGGGGGCGGGCTGTTTTCAACACACGCTGCCATGGCAACGGTTACAGCCGCGTCTGCGAGCGACCACTGCGCTATTCTCGAAACCGCAGGCGGTGGCCCGCCCGCGTTTCTCCCTTGCCCGGACGCGTTGCATGCCTGATTCGATCCCGCCGCATACCCCGCCTGCCGGCACGGCCCAGCGCCCGTTGCAGCGCTGGCGCAACGAGGGGCACCAGCAGCAGGTCGACGTGGTGGCCGAAGAAGTACCGGTGGCGCTGCGCTACAACGGCGCTGCCTTCGCGGTGATGATGGCCACCCCGTGCGACCTGGAAGATTTCGCACTCGGTTTTTCGCTCAGCGAAGGGTTGATCGACGCCCCCGCACAGCTGCTGTCGATCGACATCCGCCCGCAACTGGAAGGCATCGAACTACAGATGACCGTGGCCGACGAGGCGCCCGGCGCCGACCTGGACCCGGCCAATGGGCGCCTGCTGCCCGGTCGTGGTGGCTGTGGCCTGTGTGGCACGCGCCAGCTGGAAGAAGTGCTGCGCCCGTTACCGCAGATCCGCGAGCGCCGCACCTATCCGCATGCCGCGTTGCAGCGGGCACTGGCCACGCTGGCACAACATCAACCGATGAATGCGGTAAGCGGCTCCACCCACGCAGCGGCCTGGGCCGATGCCAGCGGGCGGATCGGCTGGGTGCGCGAGGACGTCGGTCGCCACAATGCGCTGGACAAGCTGATCGGCGCGCTGCACCACAACGAACACGCCATCGACGGTGGCCTGCTGGTGATTTCCAGCCGCGCCAGCTACGAGATGGTCAGCAAGGCGGTGCGCGCCGGCGCCAGCGTGCTGGCCGCGGTGTCGGCGCCGACCGCGCTGGCGATCGACCTGGCCCGCAGCGCCGGCCTGTGCCTGGTCGGGTTCGCGCGGGAGAGCGGGTTCAATGTGTATACCCATCCCGAACGGCTTCGGCCGGACGACGGCCACGACAGCTGAGAACGGCCGGGAGCAAGGCGCTCCCGGCCTGATACATCTCAGCGCAGGGCCACCTTCGGGAAGTCCACCGGCACGTCGAACGCAACGTTGACGTAGTTGGTGAACAGGTTGAGCGCCACATGCGCGAGGATCTCCACGATCTGCTCATCATCGAAGCCCGCCGCACGCAGCGCCTGCACGTCGCCGTCGGCGATCTGTGCACGCTGCTCGACCACATTCAGCGCGAAGTCGAGCGCCGCCGAAGTAGCCGGATCGCTGGACTGGCCGATCTGCGCGGCAGCCATCTGCTCGCTGCTGGCACCGGCCTTGCGGCCCAGCGCGGTATGTGCGGCGAGGCAATACTCGCAGGCATTGCGGTTGGCGATGGCTACCGCGATCTGCTCGCCCAGCAGCGGCGACAGGCGACCGCCGCCCAGTGCGCCGAACGAACCCCACATGCTCTGCAGCGCGGCCGGCGAATTGGCCACGGCGCGGAACATGGCCGGGGTGGCGCCGAAGGCGGCGTGGACCTGGCCCAGCAGGGCCTGGCGGTCGGCGGTGGTGTTGGCGGCATCGATCAGGGGGACACGGGACATGGTGGATCTCCTTGGAAAAGCGCCCGGGATTGGACGACCCGCTCATCCTAGGTAGACTCCGTGGACGAATCATGCGTAATTCGCCACACATGTTGTCCATTCATCCATGACCCTACCCACCGACACTTCAGCACCCGACCGCCTCTCCTCCCTGCTGGAACGCTTCCGGGTACAGGCCGCGCTGTTTCACAGCGGTCCGCTGTGCGGGCGCCATGTCTTCGAGCCGCAGCCCGGTCGTGCGTTCCTGCACATCCTGCGCCAGGGTGAAATGGAGGTTCGTCATCCCGACGGCGATATCGCGCTGCCCCGGTTGAAGATCGACACACCCAGCCTGCTGCTGTATCCGCAGCCGCTGCACCATGTGTTCTTCAATGCACCGCTGGATGGCCCGGATTTCACCTGCGCCACGCTGGATTTCGATGGCGGCGCGCGCAATCCGATCGTGCAGTCACTGCCGCCGGTGATGGTGGTACCGCTGGCCGCGATCGGCGAACTGGATGACACCCTGCACCTGCTGTTCGCCGAGGCCGATCGCCAGCGCTGCGGGTCACGGCTGCTGACCAACCGCCTGTTCGAGGTGGCGCTGATCCAGGTCCTGCGCTGGGTGGTGGACCACCCGGATGCAGCCGGCGTCAGTCATGGGCTGATGCGCGGGCTGTCCGATGCGCGGCTGGCCCGTACGCTGGTGGCGATGCACCAGGCGCCGCAGGACGAATGGACGCTGCCGCGGATGGCCGCGACCGCCGGCATGTCACGCAGCGCGTTCGCGGCGGTGTTCAAGGACGTGATGCAGGCAACGCCGGCCAGCTATCTGCTCGACTGGCGGCTGAGCCTGGCCTGCGCGCAGTTGCGGGCAGGCGTGGCGGTCAAGCAGGTGGCGATCGAGGTGGGGTTTGCCGATACCGCGTCGCTGTCGAAAGCATTCCGCAAGCGATTGGGGGCTTCGCCACGGGCGTGGTTGGCCGCGAGCGCAGCGCAGGCTGGGTAATGGGTGAGGGGTAGAGTCGATCGCGGGTCGACTATCGCGCGACGCGCGGGGGTTTCGTTGTCTGACCGAAGGGCAGTCGACTGACAGTCTACCCTACCGAAGCGGCATTTTCGTGCCCTGACCGAAGGGCAGCCGACCAGCGGTCGGCTCTTCCACGGGCGATGTCTGCGCACCGGCTGGCCGCTCAACTGGACGTTCCGTCATTCTTTGCCAACAACCCGGCGATGCGTTCGGCAACCTGGGCGCGCACGCTTTCATCCAGCTGCCCTTCGTACATCGCCTCGTAGATCCACAGGCCATCGGCGGCCAGCCGTGCCACGAAATTGTCGAGCGCGGCCGGGTCATTCTGCCCGGCCGACGGCGGCAACGGCGCCCAACGCCGTACCGCCGGGCCCCAAGGACGCTCATCAGCGTCAGGGTCGGCCGATTCGAGCATGAACATCAGTTCGGCACGGGTAGCGCTCTGTGCCGAGACGCGCACGAAGGTCTGGTAACGCTCAAGCGCCGAGGCTTCGTCCGCGCGCTTGCCCAGCAGCGTTTCCATCGACGTCTCCCAGGCCTGCACCAGGTGCTCGTCGATGCCACGCAGCAGCGCCTCGCGCGACGGGAAGTGGTACAGCAGGCCGCCACGGGTCAGCTTGGCCTCGGCCGCCACCGACTCGAAGGTCACCGCACGCACGCCGTCACGATTGATTACGTTGACGGCGGCGTCGAGGATGCGGTCGCGCTTGCTGGTTCTCATCGCCTTATTTTACGCGATCGGCCGCGCCCTCGCGGCTGCCGACGCGGCCACGCAGCAGGCGCGCGATGATCGTCGCGCCGAGCACCAGCATCACCGTGATCACCAGCAGCACGATCTGGTAGCCGCGGTCATACGCGGCCGCAGCCAGTGCGAACCACTCGCCCTGCCCGCTTTCGCGTGCCACGTGCAGCGCCTGGGTGAAGCCTTCGCGGGCAAGCTCGGGCATGTCGGCCGAGGCCGGCAGGAAGGCGCCATACATCGCCGCGCTCAGGCTGCCCAGCATCGCCACCGCCAGCAGGCCACCGAATTCATACGACACCTCTTCGACCGACGAGGCCATGCCCGCACGGTGCGCCGGTACGTTGTTGAGGATGGCAGTGGACGCCACCGAGATGGCCGAGCCCATGCCGAACCCGGTGATGGCCATGCCAGCCACCACCCAACCCAGGCCATGCGGGAAACCGAACGCCACCACGCCGACACCCAGTGCACCTGCGGCCAGGCCGCCGCAGATCAGCGGGCGCAGGCCCACCCGGTGCAGGATGCTGCCGCCCAGCAGCGCACTCGGCAGGCTGCCCAGCGCCGCCACCGAGACCAGCAGGCCTGCCTGCAGCGGCGTAAAGCCTGCCACCAGCTGGAAGCGCTGGGTGGTGACCAGCTGCAGGCCGGCCATCGCGAACAGGGTGAACACCGCCGACAGCGTGCCGGCCAGGAACGCAGGATTGCGGAAGATCGCGAAGTCCAGCAGCGGGTACGGCAGCTGCTGCTGGCGGCGCGCGAACGCCGCACCACTGATGACGGCCAACAGCAGCGCGCCCGCGCCCAGCGCATACGACGGCGGCGTAGCGATCAGCGACTTGATCGCCAGCACCAGGCCGGACAGTGCCGCCAATGCCAGCAGCGACGAAACCAGGTCCCACGGCCGCGAGGTGTCGCGCTGGCCTTCCGGCGCCAGCAGCAGCGTCGCCACGAACGCGACCACCACCACCGGCACGTTGATCAGGAACACCGAACCCCACCAGAAGTGCTGCAGCAGCCAGCCGCCGATGATCGGGCCGAGACCCGCACCGACGATGGCCACCGAACCCCAGATCGCGATGGCGATGTTGCGTTCGCGCTCTTCGTGGAAGCTCAGGCCGATCAGCGCCAACGTGGCCGGCATCATCGCGGCCGCGCCGACCGCGAGGAGGGCACGTGCGGCAATCAGCTGCGTTGCGGTGTCGGCGAACGCCGCTGCCAGCGAGGCGATGCCAAACACCACCAGGCCGATCAGGAACATGCGGCGGTGACCGATGCGGTCGCCCAGCGTGCCGGCACCCAGCAGCAGGCCGGCCATCACCAGCGGATAGGCGTTGATGATCCACAACGCCTGGCCGGCACTGGCCGAGAGTTCCTCGGTCAGGGTGGGCAGGGCGGTGTACAGCACGGAGTTGTCGAGCGTGACCAGCAACAGACCGGCGGCGACGGTGAACAACAGTGCCCAGCGACGGGCACGCGACAGGGCCGGAGCACCGGCCAAGGGCTGGGACAAAGCCATGGGAGAACCTGATGGGGTGGAGTACGACCATAACTATACCGGATGTCCTGTATAGTTATGAACTTCGGGATCCACCGGTTCAGCGTTTGTAGGGGTGGCCTGCTTGGGTGAACCGCCAGCCAGGCATGGCCTGGCTCTACTGGTAAACGCTTATCGGCAGTCTTCCGGCAGCGCGGCAATCGCCGACACCACCGCACCCTGCATGCCCTGCCCCACGGCCATGTCCAGTTCCCCGCCCGTTCCCCCATGCTGGCGCCGCAGTTCGTCCTCGCACAGCCCGCGCACCCGCGCCCGGGCATTGGCGCGCAGGCTGCTGCACCGCCAATCGGTGCCGCCCAACGGCAGCACCGAATACACCACGCTGTTGCAGGCATTCCCTGCGCGTTGCTGCAACGACAGTCCGCCGAAATCCCGCGGCTCGCTGCTGCGCTGCGGGTCGAAATAGCTGTCCGGGAAGGTGCGCGCGTACTGCTCGATGTCCACGGCCATGCTGCGCCCACCGGCCAACGGTATCTGCAGCGGCTGGCCACACGGCGTCGCATCGGCCCGGTGCTGGATGTACTGGTAGATCGGCCGGTCCAGTGATGGATCCTGCTGGGTCACCGCGCTGACCGCCGCCAGCACCGGCAGCGATGCACGATTGGCCATGCGCGCCAGCAGTCCCGCCTGCGCCGGCTGGCAGCGGTCGCGCAGGGTCGCCGCAAGTAGGAACAGCACGTCGTTGCGAAAGGCATGGTCATCACCCAGCCGCTGTTCGATGCGCTGGCGGGCATCGGACGAAGGCGGCGGAAATGCGATCGCGGGTGGCGCGATGGGTGCAGCCTGCCGCTGCCACCACACCAGCAGCGCAACCGCCACCAGCAAGGCTGCTGCAACGATGATCCAGCGCGCACGCATCAGTTGTGGATCGCCGTCAGCGTTGCCGCTGCGGCATCGTAGGACGCGCTGGCAATGTCCGCATCGAAGCGCTTCACCTGCAGGCGGCCGGCCAACCGGTACGGATCCCACAGGTCACCCAGTGCGATGGGCGTGGCCAGGGTCACGTGGATGATCTGGTTCGGTGGCGGTGGTGGCACGTGGATGCACGCACCGTAGAACGGCACGAACAGCAGTTCATCGACCAGGCCGGCATCGTTGGTGCCCAGCGGTACCACGTAGCCATCCAGGTCCACGGCGCGGCCATCGGCAGCATCGACCACCTGCGAAGAGCCGAACTGTCTGGCGCGGTCCGGGCTGGAATGATCGATCTCCTGTCCCGGTGGCGTGCCCGAGCCGGTGTCGTCGATCAGCCCGCCCACCCCGTCCATGCCATTGCGTGACAGGCCGATCTGCGGTGGCGGGCGCTGATAGGTGACTTCGTCGGGCCGCAGCGCATCCCAACGGTCGATGGGTGTTCCAGCCACGACGGGCTGTGACGGCGCGGGGGCCGGTGCAGCGATGACGGTCGTCGCGTCCCCGCCTGCCTGCGTGCACCCCAGCAAGCCCAGGCAGCACGCCACTCCCATCAGGACATTACGGTTCATACGGCCTCAGCTGTGCATCGCGCATGGTGTAGGCGGAGCCGGCCAGATCATCATCCAGCCGTTCGGCACGCAGGGTGCCGGCCAGGAAGAACGGCGAGTACATGTCCGGCATCGCGATCGGGCGTGGCAGCACCACGTGCACGATCTGGTTCGGTGGTGGTGGTGGCACGTGGATGCAGGCGCCGTAGTACGGCACGAACAGGAATTCGGTCAACCGCCCGTCCTGCGTGTTGGCCAGCGGCACCACATAGCCGGGCAGGCGCACCGGCCGCTGCAGCACCGTGTCCACCGTGCGGAACGTACCGAACTGCGGCATGCGCCGGTTGCCGTTGTGCTCGACCTCCGGGCCCTCGCCCCGCTCCAGCGCGGCCAGCTCGTCCTTGGGCATCATCTGCAGCCAGTCCAGTTCCTGCTCTGCCGCATCCGCAGCGTCAGCGTCAGCGCGGTCGACAACCGGCGAGGGTGGCAAGGCCTGCACACCGGTATCCACCGGCCGCTCGCAGGCGGCCAGGGCCAGCACCATCGGCAGCGACAGCATCCAGCGCATGCTCAGCCTCCCGGCGACAGGCCATCGGCCAGCGTGCGCCGGTAGGCCAGCAACGCCGGCACCAGCCCGGCCACCGCGCTGATCGCCAGCACCCCTACCACCCACGCCAGCTCGCGGCCATCCGGCCACACATGGGTGATCGACAGACCGAAGGTCGCCAGCGCCCAGCCACGCCCGGCAATGCTGGCGGCCACCAGCAGCGCCAACGCCAGCACGCAGGCCACGGCACTGGTCGCCACCGCTTCCACCACCAGCAGGCCGGCGATGTAACCCGGCCGTGCGCCGGTCGCACGCAGGATCGCCATCTCGCGCCGCCGCTCCTGCAGTGTCGAGACCAGCAACGCCACCAGCGAGACCATGCCCAGCAGCACCACCATCGCGCTGATCAGCTGCAGGGCGCGCTCGGCCGTGCCCAGCGACTGCCACAGCTGCTGCAGCGTCACGCCGGGAAGGATGGCCAGCATCGCTTCCTCGGGATACTCGTTGATCCTGCGCTGTACCGAGAAGGTGGCGATGCGCGAGTTCAGGCCGAGCATGAAGGCGGTGATGCTGGTCGGGGTCAGATCCAGATGACGCGCCTGCTCGGCGCTGACGCGCTGGCTGCGCAACTGCACGCCCGATCGCCAGTCGACATGGATCGCCTCGATCGCCGGCAGCGAGACCAGCAGCGACGAATCCACCGGCGTGCCGGTGCGTTGCAGGATGCCCGCAACACGGAACGGCTTGTCGGCATGCGTGGCCAGGGTGACCGCGCCGGTGCCGTGTGCCAGCACGATCTGGTCACCGAGGCCGACCTTCTGCGCGCGCGCCACCTCGGCACCGATCACCACGTCATACAGGTCATCGAACGGCCTTCCGCTCGCAAACGCAAGCGCGTGCCCGGCGCCATAGCGGTAGTGCTCGAAATAGCCATCGCTGGTACCGACCACGCGGTAGCCGCGCCAGGAATCGCCCAGCGAAAGTGGCACCGCCCACTTCACCTGCGGCAGCGCGGACAGCTCCTGGTAGGACTGCCAGGACACGTTGTTGGTCGGGTCACCGATATGGAACACCGAGTACAGCAGCAGGTTCACCGGCCCCGACCGCGCACCGACGATCAGGTCGGTACCAGACACGGTGCTGGCGAAGCCTTCGTGTGCCTGCGTGCGCACGCGCTCGACGCCCAGCAACAGCACCACGCTGAGGGTGATGACCAGCACGGTCAGGCCCACGCTCAACGCACGGCTGCGCAGGCTGGCCCAGGCAAGCTCAAGCATGGCCGGCACCTGCCTGGTTGATCTCCGACAGGGCAATCGTGCGGTCGAACAATGGCTGCAGGCTGTCGTCATGGCTGACCACCAGCACCGTGGTGCCGGCTGCCTGGCACTGCGCCGCCATCAGCTGCAGGAACGCGGTGGCCGCGTCGCGGTCGAGCGCCGAGGTCGGCTCATCGGCCAGCAGCAACGCCGGGCGGCCGATCAGGGCGCGTGCCGCCGCCACGCGCTGCTGCTGGCCGACGCTGAGCGTGCCTGCGCGCCGCGGCATCAGCGCCGGGTCCAGCTGCAGCGCCTGCAGCAGGCGGGCGATCTCGGCATCCAGCGGGCCGCTGATGCGTGCGCTGCGCAGGCGCGAGAAGCGCAGGCCCAGCGCGATGTTGTCGCGCACGCTGAGAAACGGCAGCAGGTTGAACTGCTGGAAGATCACGCCCAGGTGGTCGGCGCGGAAGCGATCCCGTGCGGCACCACGCATCGCCTGCAGCGCGTGACCGGCGACCTCGATGCTGCCCTTGCCGGGCAGCAGCACGCCCGCGAGCAGGCCCAGCAGCGTGCTCTTGCCACCGCCACTGATCCCGCGCAGCAGCACGCTGCTGCCCTGCTCGATCCACAGCCGCGGCACGTCCAGCACCAGCCGCCGGCCATAGCCGAACTGCACGCCATCCAGCGCGATCACCGGTCGCATGCTCACGGTGCCAGCACCACGCGCAGGTTGTCCGGGGTCAGCACGCTGCGGTTCTGGCCATGGGCGGTGGCACTGTTGACGATCACTTCGTGCAGGCTCGGAAACAGTGCGGGCAGGCGCACGACAATGGCCCGCAGCTCGCCAGGCTTGGCGCAGTGGTACTGCAGCGTTGCGCTGAATCCCGCATGCCGATGCTGTCCTGCCGGCGGCGGCGTGGCCGTCGCATCGAAGCCCTCGGCCTTGGCATCGTTGCCGGAAAGGCTGCAGCCCGCAGCGGTGGGCAGGGTGACCCAGCGGCCGTCCTTCAGCAGCGCAACCGCACGCGCCAATGCCACCTGCTCGGTCGCATTGGCCGGCGGCCGTTCGAAATCAAGGATGCCGATACCGGGGGCCTGCAGGGCGAATTCCAGCGTCTGCTGGTCGAGCGCAAGATCAACGGTGGCCTGGCCGTGTACGTGCGCACCCAGCTGGCGGACATCATGGGCCTGTGCGGCACTGGCAGCCAGCAGCAGGAAAAGAGCAGCAGAACGCTTCATGGGGGAGACTCCAATTGTTACTATGTAACATTATGGACCACATCCCCACGACGCCCGCAAGGGCCCTGGCCCAGCCGCCAACTTCGGCACGCTGGCATCCCCGCGTTGATCTGGCCGGCGCCTGGCTGTCCCTCGCCTGCGCCGCCCACTGCATCGCCCTGCCCCTGCTGCTCGCCTTCGTGCCGGCGGCGATGATGGCGCTGCGTTCGTTCCAGCACCCCGGCCATGGCGCGATGACGGTGCTGCTGGTGATGTCGCGCTGGGAATGGCTGTTCGCGCTGCTGGCCTCATCGCTGGCATTGGCCAGTACCACGGCCGGGGTGCACCGGCATGGTCACTGGCGATCCCTGCAGCTGGCCTGCGCCGGCGCCATCCTGCTGTTGTCCGCCTCGCTCTACCTGCCGCTGAAGGAATCGCTGCTCTGGCACGGCGTGGCGACGGCCGGTGGTGGCGTGCTGCTGGCATGCGCGCACATCGGCAACCGGCGCGCGCTGCACAACCGCCGGTAGCGCCGGCCGCTGGCCGGCGCCCCAAGGATGCCGGCCAGCGACCGGCACGCTCCTTGGTCAGAAGCGGTAACCCACTTCCGCGCCAAAGATCCGCGGGCTGTCCACCGGGCCGTAGTAGTTGCCGTCGCGGCCAAAGGCCAGGTTGTCGAAGATCAGGCCGTTGATGCGACGCTTGTTGGTGAGGTTCTGCACGAACACCCGCGCGCTCCACGGCCCGCTCTCGTAGCCCAGCTGCGCACCCAGCACGGCCACGGCCGGCTGGAATGCACGGTTGCGCTCGTCCAGCGCACTGGAGCCGGTGAACTGCGATTCCAGCCGCGCGTAGAGGCCAAACGCGAACTGGTAGCGTGCGGCCAGATAGCCGGTGTAGTGCGGGGTCAGCTTGACCCGCTTCCCTTCCAGGTTCTGGTCGACGCTGACCCACAGCCTGGTGTACTTCGCATCCACATAGCCCACATTGGCCATCAGGGTGAAGCCCGGCAGCACTTCGAACACGCCCTCCAGTTCCGCACCCCGTGACCGGATCGAGGCGTCCGATCCCACGTAGTCCGACGAGATCGGGCGGCCGTTGCCATCGGTGGCCACCTGGATCTCCTGCCAGTTGTCCGAGGTGATGTGGAACAGCGCCCCGCCGATATGGCCACGGCCGCCGGCCAGGTTCATCTTGAAGCCAAGCTCATGGCTCCACATGCGTTCGGACTCGTAGCGCAGCACCTTGTCGTTGACCACATCGCTCTGTGCGGCTGCCAGATTGAAGCCGCCCGGAATGTAGCCCTTGGCCGAAGCCGCGTAGAAGGACAGGTCGTCGGTGGCGTCGTAGCGCAGCGACACCCGCGGCAGCGTGGCCGAGAAGGTATGCGCCAGCGCGGCATCGCGATACAGCACGCGGCCACCGGCGCCCAGGTCCAGCGCACCGGCGCGCTGCTCGGTGGAACGCCGCGCCTGTTCATGGCGCAGGCCGGCACTCGCGGTCAGCCTGGGCAGCGCGAGGAAAGTGTAGCTGGCGGTGGCGAACACGCTGTAGTCCTCGCCCTTCGAGGTCTGCCGCGGTGCCAGGTTGTAACTGTCCAGCCCATGCAACGCAGGGCCGACGAACGTACCCAGGATCGAATCCTTGCTGTTGCGGTAGGTCGACACACCGGCCATCCAGGTCAGAGGCTGGTCACTGGGCGAACTGAAGCGCGCCTCGGCCGTCCATTCCTTCTTCCTGTCGTAGATGCGGCCGGCCAATGCCGGGCTGTTGGTCATGTCGAAGTCGTAGCCGGCCGAGGTCACCTCCTCGTCCCGCCAGGAGGCGGCCACGTCCAGCGTGCCGGCCTGCAGCTGCCATTGCGCGCTCAGGCCGGCCACCGATTCATCCTTTTCGGTGCGCTTGGGCGCGTCGTTGATGTAGGTGAAGTCACCGGCACGACGGCCGCCATTGAGCGAGGTGCCGTAGGTGCGGTTGTAGAGGCCGGTATCCAGCGGCAGGTATTCGTACTCGAACATGCCCGGCGCGCGTGTGCGCAGGTGGTACGCGAGCGCGTTCACCGAGACATAGTCGCTGGGCCGCCAGCGCAGCTTGCCCTGCAGGTAGCCTTCGCCCACCCTGCCGCGCGCACCGGAGGGCGTGAGGTTCTTGAGGTAGGCATCTTCGTCCGAGCCCATGAACGCCACCGAGCCGGACAGGCTGCCCGCCTTGTTCAACGGCCCTGCCAGGAAGCCATCGAGCGCGGTGCCATTGCCGTTGCCGAACCAGGTGCTGCGCATATTGATCTCGCCCTCGCGTGCATCGGCCGGGCCGCGTGTGCGCACCAGCACCAGCCCCGACTCGCTGTTGGCACCGTACAGCGTGCCCTGCGGGCCGCGCAGCACCTCCACCGACTCGACCTGGTTGAGCACGGCGTTGCTCAGTTCGCGGAACGGGATGCCATCGATGTAGACCGAGGCACGGTTGACCAGGAAGGGGTTGGACTCGATGCCGCGGATCGAGATGAACATGTTGCTGAGCTGGCCCATCGCGTTGAACTTCACGTTGGGCGCGAGCTTGTCGAGATCACGGAACTCGGTGACACCGGCCTCCTTCAGCGCCTGCCGATCAAGCACCGTCACCGACAGATCGCTCTTCAGGTACGGAGTGTCGCGCTTGGAACCAGTGACCCGGACGCCGTCGAGCGTGGTCGGGTCGGCCTGCTGGGCGAGTACAGGCATGGCAGGAATGAGCAGGGATGCCGCGACAAGCGCGGCGGCAGGCGTGGACGACTTCAACGGATGAACCTCAGCGGATGAATTGGCGGGCGCGCGGGCGGCGGCAGCGCGCAACAGGAGTGTTATCCTGTAACATTCGCGCGGTGCCGCCACTCCATTCCCGGCGGCGCTGCTCCGTTTCCGGATCCATGACGCGCGCCTTCCTGATGCGAGCCCTCGCCGACCAGCTGCTGCAGGAAACCGGCCCACAACCGCCCGCGATGGTGAGCAGCGACGATGGGGCGGTGGTGCTGCTGCGCCATCGCTTCGAGCCCAGCGAAGGCTGCATGGGCCATCCCCACCAGCTGCGCCTGGGCATGGCCATCGGTGGCGGCGGGCGCTTGCAGCAACGCAGCCATGGCGGCCTGCTGCAGGGCGTCTGGCAACCTGGCCAGTTCAACGTGGTCCTGCCCGGTGACTTCGGCACCTATGCCAGCCCCGCAGTGGATGTGCTGGGCCTCGCCATCGACACCGGCCCGCTGCAGCAGGAGGCGCACCGGATGCATGACCTGCAACCGCTGGCGGCGCGCCTGCAGCGCGACCCGGTGGTCACCTCGGTGCTGCAGGCGTTGTGGTGCAGCGCGCAGGCCGATGCCTGCCTTCCCGGATTTCTCGAACACGGCGCGCGGGTGCTGCTGCACCGCCTGCAACAGCTTGCCGGGCACGCGCACGCGATGCCGCCGCGGGCCACTGCGCTGTCCGCGCGGCAGCTGCAGCACCTGCAGGAGTACATCGACGCGCAGTACGGCCAACCGCTGGCGGTTGCGCAGCTGGCGGCGGCGCTGCAGATGGATCCATCGACGTTCAGCCGTGCGCTGCGTGCAGCCACCGGGCTGCCACCCTATGCGTTCCTGACCCGGCGCCGCATGCAGTGGGCGTGCGCGCAGCTTGCGCAGGGACACAACGTCACCGAAGTCGCACTGGCCTGTGGCTACGCCAACCCCAGCAAATTCAGCGCGGCCTTCCGGCGTGTCGCTGGCTGCTCACCGTCTGCGTGGGCCGCGCAGCACCGCGGCCTGCGATAGCGCCGGGCCCTCACTCGTCGAACGGGCGCTGCCCCAGTGTCTGCGTCACGTGGTCGACGAAGCAGGTGATGCGCGCAGCCAGCGCGGTGTTGCGGTAGTACACCGCGTTGATCGGCTGCCGCACGTCCTGCGTCTGCCTGGCGAACAGCTGCACCAGTCGGCCCTCACGCCGGTCCTGTCGGGTCAGGAAATCGGACAGGCAGGCGATGCCCAGCCCGGCCACCGCCATCTGCCGCAGCGTCTCGCCGCTGGACGAAGCGATGGCCGGCTCGATCACGAACGGCCCACCATCGTCATCGAGCAGCGGCCACTCGTTCAATGAACTGGGCTGGGTGAAGCCGAGCAGGTCATGCGTGCGCAGCTGCTCCACGCGCGTCGGCGTGCCGTGCCGGCGCAGGTACTCGGGGCTGGCCACCACGCGGATGCGGCTGTGGCCGATCGGCCGCGCATGCAGGGTCGAGTCGCGCAGCACGCCAATGCGGAATGCCACGTCGGTGCGCTTCTCGATCAGGTCGGTGATGCCCTCGTTGGAATTCAGCTCCAGCTCGACCTGCGGGTAGCGCTCGCGGAAGCCCTCCAGCAACGGCACGATCACGTGCAGCATGAACGGCGTGGCGGCGTCCACGCGCAGGCGCCCGACCGGCTGCAGCCGCCGCGCGGCCATCTGTTCCTCGGCCTCGTCCACCGTGGCCAGGATCGTGCGCGCGTACTCCAGGAACGCCGCGCCTTCCTCGGTCAGTTCCAGCCGCCGCGTGGTCCGCCGCAGCAGCGTGGTCTGCAGCTTGTCCTCCAGCCGCGCCAGGGTGCGGCTGGTGGCCGAGATGGTCAACTCCAGCTCCTCGGCCGCCGCCGTGATCGAACCACTGTCGACCACGGCCACGAAGGCCTTCAGCTCATCCAGGGTGGTTTTCATTTTTTACCTCGGCGCAAAAGCGTTTCCCGTATACACGGCTTAATCAACAAATGTAAAGCGCCCACACTTCGCCCTGTCCCGAGCCCACCGGCTCTCAACGAAGTCCCTGGAGTCCATCATGAGCGTTCCTTCCTTTGGCGTCGGCACCTTCCGCCTGACCGGCCAGACCGTCATCGACTCGGTGCGCAATGCCCTGGAAGTCGGCTACCGTGCGGTCGATACCGCGCAGATCTACGGCAACGAAGCCGAGGTCGGCCAGGCCATCGCCGAATCCGGCGTCCCGCGCGACCAGCTGTTCCTGACCACCAAGATCTGGGTGGACAACTACGCTGCCGACAAACTGATCCCGAGCCTGCGCGACAGCCTGGCCAAGCTGCGCACCGACTACGTGGACCTGCTGCTGATCCACTGGCCGGCGCCGGGCAATGGCGTTGAACTGCGCGAATACATGACCGCGCTGGCCGAAGCCAAGACGCTGGGCCTGACCCGCCAGATCGGTGTGTCCAACTTCAACATCGAGCTGACCCGGCAGGCCATCGAGGTGGTCGGCGCTGGCGAGATCGCCACCAACCAGATCGAACTGAGCCCCTACCTGCAGAACCCGGCACTGACCGCTTTCCTGCAGGACCAGGGCATCACCGTCACCTCCTACATGACCCTGGCCTACGGCAAGGTGCTGAAGGATCCGGTGCTGGCCGCCATCGCCGGCAAGCACCAGGCCACCGTGGCCCAGGTCGCGCTGGCGTGGGCGCTGCAGAGTGGTTACTCGGTCATCCCGTCCTCGACCAAGCGCGAGAACCTGGCCAGCAACCTGCTCGCCCAGGACCTGCACCTGGATGCCGATGACATGGCTGCGATCGCTGCGCTTGACCGCAACGGCCGCGAAGTCGATCCGCCGGGCCTGGCCCCGGCCTGGGACTGAGGAGCCTCGCCATGGGCAGTGCGTTGGCGCGGCTGCAGGCCGGTGGCTTCAGCATCGGCATCGAAGCACCGCTGGACAATGACTGGACGCCGCCGGGCGAACAGGCACGACGCGCCGCGCGACGCCTGCCCGGCGAACCGGACCTGCAGCGCCATGCGGAACTGGCACGGTTGGCCGACCGCCTCGGCTTCCGTGCGCTCTGGGTACGCGACGTGCCGGTGTACGACCCGGCCTTCGGCGATGCGGCGCAGGTGTTCGAGGTATTCAGTTACCTCGGCTACCTGGCCGGCATCACCGAGAACATCTTGCTGGGCACCGGTGCGGTGGTGCTGCCGATCCGTGAGCCGTTGCTGACCCTGAAGTCGGCGCGCAGCGTGCAGCGGCTCAGCGGCGACCGCCTCCTGCTGGGCGTAGCCAGTGGCGACCGCCCGGTGGAGTACCCGCTGTTCGGCCGCGACTTCGACACGCGTGGCCGCCGCTTCCGCGAGCAGATCGCACTGCTGCGCGAAGGCGCCGCCGCGCACCTGCCGCAGGGCTTGGACGTGCTGCCCGCGGATGGCCCGGCCCTGCCGTTGTTCGTCGCCGGCCTGGCCCAGCAGCAACCGGCGTGGATCGGCCAGCACATGGACGGTTGCCTGGCCTACCCGGGCACGCCACAGGACCATGCGCAACGCGTGGCGGCCTGGCGCGCCGTGGCGGGCAACAAGCCCTATGCCAGCTTCATCCACCTGGACCTGGTGGCCGATGCCAATGCCCCCCTGCAGCGCTGGCGCTTCGGCCTGCGCGGCGGCCGCAACGCGCTGCTGGCCGAGCTGCACGCCATGCAGGCGGCCGGTGTCGACCACATCGGCCTGCAGTTCCGCCGCAACGAACGGCCGTTGGCCGAGACCTTCCACGAAATCGCCGAGTACGTGCTGCCGCACTTCCCGGCCCATGCCGGTGCCGCTGCGCCGCATGCCCCGCTTGCCGCCCCCACGACGGCCTGACAGTTACCGGAGCTTTGCCATGAAGATGAAGACCCTGGCCGCGCTTGCGCTGGCCACCCTGCCGCTGTCCTTCCAGGCCACTGCCGAGGACTGGTATCCCTCTGCCTACGGCGCCAACGATGAGATCGGCGCGGCCAACCTGCTGACCGCGGACGTGGTCAAGCACGCGGTATCGCTGGTCAGGACCGGCAAGACCTATCCGCTGGCGGTGCCGGTGGACAAGAACCTGCCCGCGTTCCGCCACCGCAGCTTCCGCCTGTACAACGTGCAGGTCGGCCAGCAGGCCGGCAAGTCGCTGGGCCCCAACAAGTTCACCTTCAACGATGAACTGGTGAACGCCTGGACCGGCGTAGGCACCCAGCTCAACGGCATCGGCCATATCGGCATCGACAACGTCTACTACAACGGCAACAAGGCCGCCGACTTCGTCACCGTGGACGGCGTGCGCAAGCTCGGCGTCGAGAAGGTGCCACCGATGGTCACCCGCGGCGTCGTGCTGGACATGACCGCGTACTACGGCAAGGCGATCGTGCCCGGCGGCACCGAGTTCACCGTGGCCGACATCCAGGCCGTGCTGAAGAAGCAGGGCCTGAGCCTGCGCAAGGGCGACGTGGTGCTGTTCAACACCGGCTGGCTGGAACTGATCGGCAAGGACGACAAACAGTTCCTGGAAGTGGAACCGGGTATCGGCATGGAGGCCGCGAAGTGGCTGGCCGACCAGGGCATCGTCGCCTTCGGTGGCGACACCTGGGCCTCGGAGGTCTACCCGAACCCGAACGGTGCCGAGGAGTTTCCGATCAACCAGTACATGCTGGCCAAGCGCGGCATCTACAACCTGGAGCTGATCGACAGCCGTGCGCTGGTGCGTGACAAGGCCTGGGAGTTCCTGTTCGTGCTCGGCCAGCCGCTGTACGTCGGCTCGACCCAGGTGAACATCAACCCGGTGGCGATCCGATGAACACCGCGGCTGACCTTCCCGTGTTCGCCGGCCGCCGCTTCCGCGTCAGCTATGACGGCCTGGCCGCCGACAATGTCTACAGCGCCGATGGCCGCCACGTGCAGTACGCCATCGTCTCCGGCGCCTATGCCGGTGCGCAGGGCGAAGCCGCCTGTGAATGGCAGCGGATCAGCGAAGGGGTCTATGCCATTTCGTGGCAGGAAGCCGATGGCGCTACGGTCGTGCATGTCGACGACTTCGTGGGCGGGCGTTCGCTGGCCTGGTTCACCGCCACCGATGGCAGTTTCCATCGCATGCAGGGGCCGCTGGCAGCGCTGTGATGCCGGCCAGCGGCCGGCACCACAGGTGAGTGGACGGAACATTACAGATCGGTAATGTTCGGGTCAGGGCAGCGAAAGGCGCTGCCCTCCACCCTGTGGGCCACGTCTTCCACAGGTGTCCCACACATGGCCCGTCCCCTGCTCCTCTCCTCCGCCCTTGTTGTCCTCGTGTCCGGCCTCGCGGTTGCGCCGCTGGCGCTGGCCCATCCCAGCCTGGTGCGCTCGACACCGGCCGCCGACGCGACCGTGGCCCCGGCCAGCCAGATCGAACTGCAGTTCAGCGAGAAGGTGATGCCGCGTGCCACCCGCATCGAACTGAGCATGGACCATGGCCGCATGAAGATGGCCATGCCTACCACCGCGCAGGACCTCTCCGAAGATGGCCACACGTTGCGTGCGCGCTTCGCCAAGCCGCTGCCGGCAGGCAGCTACGCACTGCAGTGGCGCGCGGTGGGCCAGGACAGCCACCCGATCACCGGCAGCTACCGCTTCACCGTGAAGTAAGGCTGCCGTCGTGGCCGAGCTCTCGCCGTATGCACTGCGGCTGGCGCTGTACCTGGTGCTGATGCTGCTGTTCGGGCGGATGCTGTTCGTCCGTCCGGGGCTGCCGCGCGGCGTCTCGCTGGCGCTCGCCCTGATCGCGTTGGCCGTGGTGGTCACCGATGCCATCACCCGCTTGTCCGGTGTCCTCGGCATCGCGCCGGCCGACATCGACCCTGCAACGGCGCACTGGTTCCTCACCGGCACGCCGGTGGGTAAAGCCGGCCTGCTGCGTACCATGGCGGTGCTGGCGATGCTGCCCCTGCTGGCATTCGCCACGCCGCTGCAGGGCCTGCGCCGCGTGGCCCTGCTCGCATTGTCCGCCACGGCGTTGGCCAGCCTGTCCTGGAACGGTCACGCCGCTGCCGGCGATGGGTTCGCCGGCACCTTGCGGCTGCTGGCCGGCATCGTGCACCTGCTGGCCGCCGGCGCCTGGGTCGGCGCGATCGCCGCCATTCTGCAACTGGCGCTGCGTCCACAGGGCCTGCGCCTGCGCGAGCGCACCCATGCGCTGTGGCAGGCCGCCCACAGCTTCGCCCTGCCCGGTACGGTCATCGTCGCCACCCTGGCGATGACCGGCACCTATACCTATGTCGATCTCGGCGGTTCCATGCAGACCCTGACCGGTACCGCGCATGGGCGCTGGCTGCTGCTCAAGCTGGCCCTGGTGGGCGGCATGCTGGGGTTGGCGGCGCTGCATCGCTGGCGATTGGTTCCGGCCTTGGCCACCTCCATCCGCGACGGCTGGCAACCGCGGCCGCTGCGTTCCCTGCGCCACAGCCTGGCCTGCGAGTCGGTGCTGGCCGTGCTGGTGCTGGCCTGCGTGGCGGTGCTCGGTACGCTGGACCCATTGGCGTGAGCCTGCGCAGCCAGCCCACGTGCAAGCTGCGATGATGGGCGCATCATGAAACTGCTGATCGTCGAAGACGAACCCAAGACCGGCAACTACCTGCGCCAGGGCCTGATCGAGGCCGGCTACGTGGTCGATCTCGCCTGCAACGGCATCGACGGGCTGCACCTGGCCGGCAGTGGCGAGTACCAGCTGGTCATTCTCGATGTGATGCTGCCCGGCCTGGATGGATGGAACGTGCTGTCGCGGCTGCGCGCCGCTGGATGGCAGGTGCCGGTGCTGTTCCTCACCGCGCGCAGCAGCATCGCCGACCGCGTGCAGGGCCTGGAGCTGGGCGCCGATGACTACCTGGCCAAGCCGTTCGCCTTCGCCGAGCTGCTGGCGCGGGTTCGCACCCTGCTGCGCCGGGGCCAGGCGCAGCCGCAGGCCGAGCGCATCGTCATCGCCGACCTGGTGGTGGACACCCTGCGCCGCCGGGTCGAACGCGGCGGCCAGCGCATCGCCCTCAGCCAGAAGGAATACACCTTGCTGGAGCTGCTGGCGCGTCGCCAGGGCGAAGTGCTGCCACGCTCGCTGATCGCCTCGCAGGTGTGGGACATGAACTTCGACAGCGACACCAACGTGATCGACGTGGCGATCCGCCGCCTGCGCGCGAAGATCGACGATGACTTCGATGCCAAGCTGATCGTCACCGTGCGCGGCATGGGCTATGTGCTGGAGGCGCCGGACGACGGTGCCGTGCACAGCGGATGAGCCTGCGTCGTTCCATCGCGGTGCGGCTGACGCTGCTGTTCGCCACCGTGGCCACGCTGGTGCTGGCCGTGCTGGGCGTGGCGATCTATGTCAGCGCCCGACACGACCTGGTCGCCCAGGATTTCATCGAACTGGAAAACAAGGTCGCGCTGATCCGTGACCTCGCCGGCAACGGGCCTGCATCCGCGCGCGGGCAGCGCTTGGCCGAGGCGCTGGGCCACCATCCGGATATCGCCTTCCACATTGCTGATGGGAGCGGTGCGGTGCTGTTCTCCACCGCACCGGTACTGCTGCGCGAGCACGCACGCAGCCAGCCCATCGACACCGCACCGCGCCGCCACGACTGGATCCTCGCCGATGGCCGCTGCATGCATGCCCTGCACCTGCGCCTGACCCTGGCCGATGGCAGCCAGCTGGTGACCCTGCTGGCCATCGACGACGACCGCCATGCCGATTTCCTGCAGCGCTTCCGCCACCTGCTGGCGATCGCGATCATCGGTGCCGCCGTGGCCAGCAGCCTGCTCGGTGGCTACGTCGTGCGGCGAACATTGCGGCCACTGCGCACACTGGCCGATGAAGCCCGGCAGATCACCGCCGGCCGGTTGCAGCGGCGCCTGAGCGCGCGCAGTGCACCGGCCGAACTGGAACAGCTGGCGCAGACCCTCAACGGCATGCTGGCACGGTTGCAGCAGGACTTCGCGCGGCTGACCGGGTTCTCCGGTGATCTCGCCCACGAGCTGCGCACGCCGATAACGAACATGCTGACGCAGGTGCAGGTGGTGCTGGCGCACCCACGCAGCAACGAGGCCTACCGCGAGACGCTGGCGTCGTGTGCCGAGGAACTGCAGCAGCTGGCGCAGACCGTGGGCGACCTGCTGTACCTGGCGCAGGCCGAAGCGCCGGGCGCTCTGCCCTCGCGCGAGCCGGTGGCGCTGGACGCGGTGGTGGATTCGCTGCTGGAGTTCTACGACCTGCTGGCCGAGGACCGGCAGTTGACCCTGCGCCGCGAAGGTGCGGCGAGCGTGGAAGGCAACCGCTTGATGCTGCACCGGGCGATTGCCAACCTGCTGTCCAACGCGTTGAAGCATGCCACCGCCGGCAGCGAGGTGCGGGTGCGGCTGGCCGAGGCCGATGGCGTGTGCAGGGTCAGCGTGCACAACGTCGGAACCGCGATTGCTGAAGAAGCACTGCCGCGCCTGTTCGATCGCTTCTATCGTGGCGAGCGCGGCCGCCACGAAGGAGCGGGGCTGGGCCTGGCGATCACCCGTGCGATTGCACAGGCGCATGGCGGCAGCGTGAGTGTTGCGTCAGATGACACCGGCACCGTGTTCGAGCTGGTGCTGCCGGGCGCAGCAGCCCGCTAGTGCCGGCCGGTCACCGCGTCTCAGGAGCGCTGCTTCGGTAGTGCCGGCCGCTGGCCGGCAACCCCGGTCTGCTCGAACACCCCGGCCACCCAGTCGATGAACACCCGCAACCGTGGCGACGGCGTGCGGTTGCGCGGGTAGACCAGGCTCAACGGGCTCGGCGTCGGTGGCGCCTCCGGCAGCAGCTCTACCAGCTGCCCGCGCGCGATATACGGGTCCATCCGGTAGCGCGGCGCCTGGATGATGCCCAGGCCCGCCAGCGCGGCACCGAGGAAGGCATCCGCGCCGGACACTCGCACCCGCGCCGGCAGCGGCACGTAGCGCACCTGCCCACCCTGCTGGAACTCCAGCGGAATCAGCTGGCCGGTGGCGCTGGAGCGGTAGCCGACCATCTGGTGGCCGTCCTGCAGGGCATCAATGCTGCCCGGCACGCCCTTGGCCTGCACGTAGCCAGGCGCGGCCACCGTCACCTCGCGCAGCATCGCCAACCGGCGCGCCGCCAGATCGCTGTCGGCCAGCGTCCCCACCCGCAACGCCGCATCCACGCCTTCGCGCAGCAGGTCGACATAGCGGTCGCCTTCGCTGACCTCCAGTTCGATCTCCGGGTAGCGCTGCAGGAATTCCGGCAGGTGCGGGATCAGCAGGTGCCTGCCCAGCGTGCCATGCACTTCGATACGCAGCGGGCCGCGTGGGGGCGCATCACGGAACGCGGCCTCGGCATCGTCCATGTCGGCGATCAGGCGCAGGCAACGGCTATAGAAGGCTTCGCCTTCCAGCGTCGGCACCACCAGCCGCGTGGTCCGGTGCAGCAGGCGCACGCCCAGCCGCTGTTCCAGCGCCTTGATCGCGTCGGTCACCGTGGCCCGCGGCAGGCCGAGGTCCTCGGAAGCCCGGGTGAAGCTGCGGCGCTCGACGATACGGACGAAGGCGCGCATGGCCGTGAAGCGGTCCATTGTTCGGCACTCCGGATGATGTTGACGGATTATGCAGGATTATCCGAAGAGGCAATGTCGCGAAGATGGCCCTGCGCCACTCCGGCGCGCTCCGCTGGAATCGACCATGACCCTCTCCCCCGCCCGCTCTGTCGCCCTGGTCACCGGCGGTTCCCGTGGCATCGGCGCGGCCATCTCCCGCCGCCTGGCCGCCGATGGCCACGCGGTCGCCATCAACTATGCGGGGCGCCGCGACGACGCCGAGGCCTTGGCGGCCGAACTCAACGCAGCCGGTGCGCAGGCCATCGCGCTGCAGGCCGACGTGGCCGACCCGCAGGCGGTGCGGCAGCTGTTCGACGCCATCGAGGCCCGTTTCGGTGGCATCGACGTGGTGGTCAACAGTGCCGGCGTGCTGCAGCTGGCACCGCTGGCCGATACCGACGACGCCCTGTTCGAGCGGGTGATCGGCATCAACCTCAAGGGCGCCTTCAACGTGCTGCGCGAAAGTGCACGACGGGTACGCGACGGTGGCCGGCTGATCACCCTGTCGACCAGCGTGGTCGGCATCAGGCTGGAGAACTACAGCGTGTACGCGGCCAGCAAGGCAGCCGTGGAGACGATGGGCGCGATCCTCAGCAAGGAGCTGCGCGGGCGCAACATCACCGTGAATGCGGTAGCGCCCGGCCCGACCGCCACCGATCTTTTCCTGGACGGCAAGTCGCCCGAGCTGATCGAGCGGCTGGCGAAGATGAATCCTCTGGAGCGGCTGGGTACGCCGGAGGACATCGCCGGTGCGGTGGGGTTCCTGGCTGGAACGGACGGCGGGTGGATCAATGGCCAAGTGCTGCGCGCCAACGGCGGGATGGTATAGATCGCGCGGACGGCATCCACGCATGGCGTGGATCTACTGATCGCATCTACGCGGAGCGCGGGAACTCGGTAGCGCCGGGTCATGCCCGGCGGCCGGGTCGCATCCACGCATGGCGTGGATCTACCGTGCAGATCAGTCGGCCCGGGCCTCGCGGCGACGATGCACCCAGTAGTACAGCGTGGGCAATACCAGCAGGGTCAGCAGCATCGCCGACAGCAGGCCGCCGATCACCACCACCGCGAGCGGTTTCTGGGTCTCGGCACCGATCGCATGCGAGGTCGCCATCGGCAGCAGGCCGAACATCGCCAGCAGCGCGGTCATCAGCACCGTACGCAGGCGCTGCAGCGAGCCCTGCACCACCGACTGCAGCAGGTCCATGCCCTGCTCGCGCAGCTGCGCGAAGCGACTGAGCATCACCACGCCGTTCAGCACCGCCTGCCCGAACAAGGCAATGAAGCCGATGGCCGCCGACACCGACAGCGGAATGCCGGTCAGCCACAGGGCCAGGATGCCGCCGATCATCGCCAGGGGCACGTTGGCCAGGATCAGTGCGGCGCTGCTGATGTCCTTGAAGGCATCGAACAGCAGCACGAAGATGATCAGCACCGACAGCGGGATCACCCATCCCAGCCGTTTCATCGCACGCTGCTGGTTCTCGAACTCGCCGGACCACTCCAGCCGGTAGCCTTCCGGCAGCTGCACGCTGGCGTCCACGCGCTTGCGCATGTCGGCCACCACGCTGCCCATGTCGCGGCCGGCGATGAAGATGCTCACCGCCTTCACCCGCTGTGCGTTCTCGCGCGAGATGTTGATCGCGCCGCTGGCCATGCGGAAATCGGCCACGTCGGACAGTGTCACCGTGTGGCCATCGCCGATGCCCACTGGCACCGTGCGCAGCCGCTGCAGGTCGCGGTCGGCGTCGTCCAGGCGCAGCGTGATCGGGAACCTGCGGTCACCTTCCCACAGTTCACCGACCTGGCGCCCGCCCAGTGCGGTCTCGATCACCTCGTCGATGTCGCGCACATTTAGGCCGTAGCGTGCAGCACGGTCGCGGTCGATCTCGATCTGCAGCTGCGGCAATGAGCCGTCGCGGTCGATGAAGGCACTCTCCACGCCCTCCACGCCACGTACCTGGCCCAGAATCGCCTGCGCCTGCTGGTTGAGCACGTCCAGATCCGAGCCACTCACCTTGATCACCACCTGGCCCTTGATCTGCGAGATGCTCTCCAGGATGTTGTCGCGCACCGGCTGCGAGATCGAGAACTCCGGCCCTGGAATACGCTGCTCCAGCGTGCGCTGCAGATCACTGACCAGCTGCCGCTTGTCCACGCCCTTCGGCCATTCCTTCTCCGGCTTCAACGCCACCAGCGCTTCGATCTGGTTGGCACCCTTGGCATCGGAGCCGTCTTCCGGGCGCCCCAGCTTGGCCACCACCGTCGACACCTGCGGGAAGGTGCCGACCAGCTCACGGATGCGCCGCGACTGCTGCTGTGCTTCGGCCAGGCTGGTGCTGGGGTCGAGCGTGGCGGTCAGCCAGATCGATCCCTCGTCCAGCTCGGGCAGGAATTCCGAACCCAGGCGGGTACCCAGTGCCAGCGTGCCGACCAGCAACGCAACCGCGGTCAGCACCACCGCACGCGGGCGGGCCAGTGCGCGCTCCAGGATCGGCCGATACCAGCCAGTCAGGCGGTCCATCAGCGGATTGCCGTCGCGCATGCGGTCGCGGCGCAGCCACCAGTAGCAGAACAGTGGCACCACGGTCAGCGCCAGGATCAACGCACCGATCAATGCCGAGGTCACCGAGTACGCCATCGGCGCGAACATGCGGCCTTCCTGGCGCTGCAGGGTGAAGATCGGGATATGCGCGGCGATGATGATCAGCATCGAGAAGAACGTCGGCCGACCCACTTCCGATGCGGCCGAAAGAATGGTCGAGAACCGCGTCTTCCGATCGGCGGTGGGGGGCAGCTTCGACAATCGCGAGACGATGTGCTCTGTCACGATCACCGCGCCATCGATGATGATGCCGAAGTCCATCGCGCCCAGCGACAGCAGGTTGGCCGGTACACCCCACAGATGCAGGCCGAGGAAGGTCGACAGCAGCGCCAGCGGCATCATCGCCGCCACGATCAGCGCGGCACGGGCGTTGTACAGGAACAGCCACAGCACCAGGAACACCAGCACCGCGCCTTCCAGCAGGTTGCGGAAAACGGTCTTCAGCGTGGTCGAGACCAGCCACGAGCGGTCGTAGAACGGCTCGATGCTGACCCCGGCCGGCAGCTGGTTCGCCTGGATCTCGGCAATGCGCGCATGCAGGGCGTCGAGCACGTCGGACGGATTCTCGCCCTTGCGCATCAGCACCATGCCGAACACCGCATCGTCATTGTCGTCCTGGCCGACCAGGCCCTGCCGTGGCAGGCCGATATCGGCGATGCTGGCCAGGTCGCGCACCAGTATCGGCGTGCCACCACGCTGCGCCACCACCACGTTGCCGATGTCGGCCGGCGAACGCATCAGGCCCACGCCGCGGATCAGGAACTGCTGCTGGCCGCGCTCCACGTAGCCGCCGCCGGCGTTCGAGCTGCCCTTTTCCAGCGCCTCGGCGAACTCACCGAGGCTGATCCCGCGGTCACGCAGCTTGTCCAGGTCCGGCTTGACCTGGAAGGTGCGCGCGAAGCCGCCGAAGCTGATCACATCGGCCACGCCCGGCACGGTGCGCAGGCTGCGCTCCATCGTCCATTCCTGCACGGTGCGCAGCTGGGTCGGCGTCATGTGCGGGCCCTTGAGCACGTAACGGTAGATCTCGCCCACCGCCGAACTCATCGCCTCCAGCTCCGGGCTCACCCCTTCCGGCAGCTCCACGCCCTGCAGGCGCTCCAGCACCTGCTGGCGCGCGAAATAGTCATCGGCCTTGTCGTCGAAGGTCAGGATGATCATCGACAGGCCGAACTGCGTATGCGAGAACACCCGCACCGAATGCGGAATGCCGGACAGCGCCACTTCCAGCGGCATCGTCACTTCGCGTTCCACCTCTTCGGCGGCACGGCCCGGGTGCAGCGACACCACCGTCACCTGGGTGTCGGAGACGTCCGGGAAGGCCTCCACCGGCAGCACGCGGAACGCGGCGATACCGCCGCCGATGAACAACAGCAGCGCCAGCATCACCATCAGCGGCTGGCGCAGGCAATAGGCAATCAGGCGATCGATCATGGGGCGGCATGCCCCGTGCCGGTGCTGGCCGCTGCCGGCGCACTGTCGACCAGCTGCTGCAGCAGCAGGCCCCCTTCGACCACCACCCTGCTGCCCACGGGCAGGCCCTCACGTACCCACAGACGGCCGTCACCCAGCTCCTCGGCGTGCACGGCATGGCGCACGAAGCGGCCCTTGCCTTCCTCCACGAACACCACCTGCTTCCCATCGATCAGCAGCACTGCGGCATCAGGCAGCGAGACACCGCCCTCGGCCGGCAACGCCACCTGGGCGCGCACGTACTGCCCTGCCTTGAAGCCACGCGCACGGTTGTCCAGCTCGGCGCGCGCCTGCACCACGCGGCGTTCGCTGTCGACGAAGTCATCCACGTGCTGCAGGGTTGCCTGCAACGGCTGTCCATCGGCACCGGGCACGCTCACCTGCATGCCCGCCTTGAGCCGTCCCGCCAGGCTTTCGGGGATGTCCAGCAGCAACCACAGCCGGTCCGGATCGCCGATCACCGCCAATGGTTGTTCACTGTCGGGGCTGACCGACATGCCCGGGCTCATCCGCCGCTCCACCAGCACGCCATCGATGGGCGCGCGCAGCGGCAGGCGCTGGTCGACGTGCTGGCCATTGCCATAGGCCCTGGCGAAGGCGGTCGCGCGCGCATGATCGGCCTGGCTGCCCGCGAAGTTGGCCTCGGCTTCATCCAGCTCACGGCCGGAAGCCACGCCCGCGGCATGCAGTTCACGGGTACGGTCCAGCTCCTTGCGCGCCTGCTGCAGCTCGGCGCGGCCACGCACGCCCTCCGCCTGCGCCTGGCCGAACTCGGGCGAGGTGATCCAGGCGATCACCTGGCCGGCGTTCACTTTCTGCCCCGGCTGCGCCTCGATGCGCGCCACCTGCCCCGCCAGCGGCGTGCGCAGCGCGCTGGAGCGCGTCTCGTCCCAGACCACCCGGCCCGGCAGCTGCAGGCTGGCGCTGGCGCCGGCGGTCACCGCCTCGCTGCGCAGCACGTCCAGCTGGCGGCTGTCGGCGGGAAACTGGATCTGGCCGGCACTGACCTGGGGCGCGTCCTCGGCATAGGACGCCGGCTCGCGACCGCAGCCGCCCAGCAGGGCCAGCGCCAGCAAGGCCGGCAGCAGGGCGTGTCGCGCCCGCAGGCGACGGGCGACGGTGGACTTCATCGGGACTCTCCTTCAACAACGTATGTGGCCGCTTCCCAGCGCGCCAGGGCAATGGCATGGTCGGCACGCGCCTCAATCAGCGCGGCCTCGAAATCGCGCCAGCTGCGCCGCGCGTCGAGCAGATCGGTCAGGCTGGCGGCGCCACGGCGATAGGCCAATTCGATGCCCTGCACCGCCTTGCGTGCAGCGTCGGACTGCAGCCCCTCGTAGTCGCTGCGGCGCTGTGCGGCGGACTGCGCGCTGGCCTGCAGCTGATCCAGCTCGGCGCGTGCTTCGCGCTGCAGCACCTGCAATTCCAGCGCGGCGCTGTCGCGGTCGGCCTCGGCACGCTGGATCGCGCCGCGTGCGCGCGACGGGCCACCCAGTGGAATGGTCAACGACACACCCCAGGTGACACCGCTGATGTCGGTGGGCTCGCGCTCCGCCTCCACGCCCAGCTGGATGTCGCGATGGCGCTCGCTACGCGCCAGTGCCACGCCCGCGTCGGCGGCGGCCAGGCGCGAACGCGCCGCACGCAGGTCGGCGCGCTGCTGCGGATCGAACGCGCGCACATCGGCCACGCTGCTGGCATCCGGCCAGGGGTCATCGGCACTGAGGTCGCGCCTGTCATCGCTGCCGAGCAGCAGGCCCAGCGCATGCCGCGCATCGCGCAGATCCAGGTCCGCCTCGCGCGCCGCGTCGGCCACCGCCAGATCGTCCACCGCCAGCCGCGCGCGATCCACCGGCGCCATCGCCCCGGTGGCCACCTGCTTGTCGGCCGCCGCCATCTGTTCGACCGAACTCTGGCGGTTGGCGTCGGCAATCTGCGCCCGCTCCTGCGCACCCTTCAGGCCGAAATAGGCTTCATGCAGTGCCACCTGCTGGCGGCGCCGGGTATCGAGCATGTCCAGTCCAGCCACTTCCAGCAGCGCGTCCGCCTGGCGGATGCGCAATGCGCGCTTGCCGCCGCGCTCCCAGGTCCAGCCCAGGCCCAACGTGCTGTCCACCCGCTTGTCCTGCCAGCGCCCCGGGCCGATACCGTGCTTGGGGCTGATCTTGCTGGTGCCGATCGACAGCTCGGTGGCCGGGCGCAATGCCGCTGCCTGTGCATCGCCCTGCACCCCGCGCAGCTCCAGTGCCGCCGCGCGCAGGTCCGGGTTGTGCGCTTCCATTGCACGCTGCGCATCCGCCAGGGACAGCGCCGAAGCCGCAGGCGCGCACGAAAGGGCGGCCAGCAGGGCCGCAAGACGAGGGGAGAAATTCATGCACGTCACGGTAAGGTGACGCACTTGCGCCAAACTTGCCCCAACCTTGCACGAAGCTTGCAATGCGAATCCTGCTGATCGAAGACGACGCCGCCCTGGCCGATGGACTGATCCGCGCCCTGCAGGGTGCCGGCCATCTGTGCGACCACCTCTCGCGTGGGCTGCACGCGCCGGCTGCACTGGCCAGCGCGCCGTATGACATGATGGTGCTCGACCTTTCATTGCCCGACGTCGATGGCCTGGACCTGCTCTCGCGCCTGCGCAACGACGGCGTCACCCTGCCGGTGCTGATCCTGACCGCACGCGATGGTGTGGAGGACCGCATTCTTGGCCTGGACCGCGGTGGCGATGATTACCTGGCCAAGCCGTTCGCACTGGGTGAGCTGGAAGCCCGCCTGCGTGCACTGTCGCGCCGCCGCAGCGATGCACCTGCGCAGAAGCGATTGGGCCGCCTGTGCTTCGATAGCATCCGCAATGAAGCGCAGGTGGACGGCCAGCGCATCGAACTGACCGCCCGCGAGCTGTCGCTGGTCGAGGCACTGATGCAGCACCCCGGCCGCACCGTCACCAAGCAGCGCCTGTTCGACGCGCTGTACAGCTGGGATCACGAGGCCAACCTGTCGGTGATCGAAGTGCATGTCAGCCGCCTGCGCCGCAAGCTGGAGCAGGCGCGCGCCGGCGTCGGCATCCGCATGCTGCGTGGCCTGGGCTATCGGCTGGAGGCCGGCGGTGACTGAGCGCGTGCACAGCCTGCGTGGCCTGCTGCTGCGCCGCCTGTGGCTGCCGCTGCTGGTACTGCTGCTGTGCAGCGCAGTGGGTTCCTTCGCGCTGGCGCGCTTCTACGCCGGCCAGGTCTACGACCGCTGGCTGCTGGACTCGGCGATGTCGTTGTCCGAGCTGGTGAAGGTACAGGACGGGCGTGCCGCGATCGAGATCACCCCGGCGGTGTCGCGCATGTTCACCTGGGACACCGCCGACGAAGTGCACGGCGAGGTGGTGGATGCCGATGGCGGGCGACTGTATGGCGACCTGCCTGAAGCGCTGCCACGCCCCGCGGCCGGCCCTGCAGGTGATGACGATGCCGTCTACTACGATGCGCGCCTTCGTGGGCAAGCCGTGCGCATGGTGGAAGTGGTGGTCAGTGCCGGGCCGGGCCACGATATCCGGCTGCGCGTGGCCGAAACGCTGCGCAAGCGCCATCGCCTGGAACGCAAGCTGCTGCTGACCAGCATCCCGTTCCAGGCCGCGATCCTGGCGCTGGCCGCATGGTTGGCCTGGTCCGGTACCGGTGCCGCCGCACGGCATGCCAACCAGGTGGCGCGGCGCTTGGTCAGCCCGCGTCCGGACCCGCTGGCGCCACTGGAGCCCGCGCAGGAAGCCCCACGCGAGCTGTGGCCGGCGGTGGAGGCGTACAACGCACTACTGCAGCGACTGGACGCCATGCAGGCTGCGCAACGGCGCTTCGTCAGCAATGCCGCACACCAGCTGCGCACGCCGCTTGCGGCAATGCAGGTGGAGCTGGAAAGTTCATTGCGCCAGCATGATCCGCAGGCACAGCAGCTGGCGCTGTCCGGCACGCTGGCCGGGCTGGCGCGGCTGCAGCACCTGGTCAATCAGCTGCTGATGCTCAGCCGCTCCGAAGATCCCCATGGCAGCGCGCTGCCGCTGCAACCGCTGGACCTGGCTGCGCTGGCGCGTGGCGTGGTCGAGCGTTACGCCGATCGTGCGTTGGCGACGGGCGTGGACCTGGGTTACGACGGACCCGACGACGGCGTGCACGTACAGGGCGATCCACAGCTGCTGCGCGAGGCACTGGGCAATCTGCTGGACAACGCGCTGCGTTATGGCGCCGCGCCCGGTGTGATCACCCTCGGCGTTCGGCAGGAGAGCGACGGCGTACAGGTATGGGTGGACGATGATGGCGCCGGCATCGCCGAAGCCGAACGCGCGCGCGTCACGGAACGCTTCTACCGGGCCAGCAGCGAGGGCGACGGCTGCGGGCTGGGTCTGGCGATCGTGGCCGAGATCGCGCAGCGGCATGGTGCGGTGCTGGTGATTGATGGCGCGCCGATCGGTGGCGCGCGGGTGGGGTTGCGGTTCCGCTGACCTTTGTCGAATTGCCCTCGTAGAGCCGAGCCTATGCTCGGCTGCTCCTGACACGATGCCTGAGCCGAGCATGGGCTCGGCTCTACAGGTTCCAGGTCAGCCGTGTAGCGTGCCAACCAAGGTTGGCACCTACCCATCATCACCGGCTCATCGAATACGGCGCCTGCGCGCCCTGCCCCGGCCATGCCTTGTTCGGCTCGGCCTGCATGCTGAAGCGCAGCTCGCCACCGGCCAGGATCTCGTCATGGCGCAGGAAGGTGCGCTGCAACGGCTTGCCGTTGAGGCTCACGCTGCCCACATAGGTGTGCTTGTCATCCAGCCCGTCGGCCACGATGGTGAAGGTCTTGCCGTTCGGCAGTCGCATCGCGGTCTTCGGCAGGAACGGACGACCCAGGATGTACTCGCCCGAACCCGGTGCCACCGGGTAGAAGCCCAACGCGGTGAACACGTACCACGCCGACATCTGGCCGACGTCATCGTTGCCGGCCAGGCCATCGGGGCGGTCGGCATACTGGGTATCCATGATCTGCTTCAGGCGCGCCTGCGTGCGCCACGGCTGGCCGGCGTACGAATACAGGTAGGCCACGTGGTGGCTGGGCTCGTTGCCATGCGCATACCAGCCGATCAGGCCGGTGATGTCTTCCATGTGCTCGAAGATGGACGGATCGACCTTGGCGTTGAACACCTCGTCCAGGCGCGCGAGCAGCTTGTCACTGCCACCGTGCGCTGCCGCCAGGCCGGCCACATCCTGCGGCACGTACCATGAGTACTGCCAGGCGTTGCCCTCGGTGTAGTCGGTGCCGTAACCACTGGCACTGGGATCGAACGGCGTGCGGAAACTGCCATCACGCTTGCGCGCACGCATGAAGCCGGTGTCCTTGTCGAAGGCATTGCGCCAGTTGCCGGCGCGCTTGTCGAAGGTGGCCGCGATATCGGTCTTGCCCATGGCCTGCGCCATGCGTGCGATGGTCCAGTCATCGAAGGCATATTCCAGCGTCTTGCTGGCCGCTTCGCCTTCCTCGTCGATCGGCACGTAGCCCAGCTCACGGTACTGCGCGATGCCATCGTACGGGCCGTAGTTGGCAGTCTCGACCATTGCCTTCAGCGCCTTGTCGGCGTCGAAGCCGCGGATGCCCTTCACGTAGGCGTCGGCGATCACCGGCACCGCGTGGTAGCCGATCATGCACCAGTCTTCCAGGCCATGGAACGACCACACGGGCAGCATGCCGTAAGGGCTGTGCTCATGGTGGGCCAGCATCGAATTGACGAAGTCGCTGTTGCGCTTCTCCGGCTGCACCAGCGTCAACAACGGGTGCAACGCACGGTAGGTGTCCCACAGCGAGAACGTAGAATAGTTCGTGAAACCATCGGCTTTGTGCACCGCGTTGTCCGAACCGCGGTACTGGCCATCGGCATCCATGAACAACGTCGGCCCCAGCATCGTGTGGTACAGCGCGGTATAGGCGCTGCGTCGCGCATGTTCCGGCGCATCGATATCGAGCACCGACAGCGCCTGCGTCCATTCCTGCTTTGCCTGCGCACGCACACGGTCAAAATCGAAGTCAGCCACTTCCGCGTCGAGGTTGGCGATGGCACCGGCTTCGCTGACCGGCGAGATCGCCACCTTGACCACCAGTGGTGCGTCCAGCTTGCCGAGTGCGAAGGTACCGACCAGCTGGCGGCCTTCGATCTGCGCACGCTGCGCGGGATCCTTCTCACCCGGCGGGGGGAAGCCCTTGTAGACGATGTCCTGCTCGGTGTTGTGCAGCTCGTGCCCGGTCAACGGGCGCGAGAAACGCATCGCGAAATACAGCTGGCGGCCCGGCGCCCAGCCGCGCGTCTCACGGAAGCCGGTCACCGTACCGTCGGCGCGCACCCGCACCCGCGACCACAGCACCTTGCCCGGGTAGTCGTACATGCTGGTGCGCATGTCCAGCAGCACCTTGGCGTCGGTGCCCTTGGGGAACGCGTAGCGATGCACGCCCACGCGGGTACTGGTGGTCAGCTCGGCGCGCACCTTGTAGTCATCCAGGGTGACCGCGTAGTAGCCCGGCTCGGCCTTCTCGTCGGCGTGGCGGAAGCGCGAGGCGTATCCGCTGCGCGGCTTCTCCGGATCGCCCCGCTCCAGGCCGGGATTGCCGGTGAACGGCATCAGCAGGATGTCGCCCAGGTCCGAATGACCGGTGCCGGAAAAATGCGTATGCGAGAAGCCAACGATGCTGCTGTCGTCATAGCGATAACCGGCCGCCCAGCCATAGGCCTTTTCGCGCGGCTGGATGCGTGTGTCCGGGCTGAGCTGGACCATGCCGAACGGCACCGTCGCGCCCGGGTAGGTGTGGCCCTCGCCACCGGTTCCGATGAAGGGATCGACTGCGGCGTAGGCGCGCTCGGCAGCGGTTTTCGGCGGGGCCGCCAAGGCGGCACCGGAGGCAAGCACGGCGGTAGCGGCGAAGGCGATCAGGAGGCGACGGTCCAGCATGGGCATCGGCATTTGGATCGATTCAGGTGGTGGCCAGAGAGTAGCACCGGGCCTGCCCTGTCGCATGCTGCAGTGCAGAGGCACATAGGATCGCAGGATCGCCAGTAGCGCGAAGCATTAGTGGCCTGTCATGGCCCTCCCCCGAAATCGGCTCTCGACAATCTGATGTGAGCCACTCAAGATACCTGCTCTTCGAACGGACTCGAATCCATGGCCACTCGCACCCATGCTCCGATTTCATGCTTGCGTTGCTCTACACAGCGAGCGGCACTGACATCCGCACTCTCACTCTGTCTGGCACTGCCAGCTTTCGCGGGGAACCTCACCGGAGGGGCAAGCCATACAGTGACGAACTCGGATGTCAAGGAAGACTGGCTGATCGAGCAGGCGTCACACCTAACGCTGGCCCCTGGGGCTTCAGCGGGTTCTGTCAGCCTGTTCGGCCAGAGTACCTTGGTCGCCACCGACGCTTCTCTTTCCGGCTCGACCGGAAGCGTGCTTCTGCAACTTGTCAATTCGAACGCAACGCTCACCAGGACTACGGTGAAGAACGCCTCCGGCATTGGCCTATCGCTTGGTGCAGACACGGCGATTACGACGCTTCCTCCATCGCGGCTTAGCATTGACACCGGCAACATCGAGGGCGCAGGCACTGCCGTTCATGTCAGCAACGGTGGCCACGTTGTAGCCTCCAACACAAAGTTCGTTGCGACATTCGACAGATCACGCCCCGCCGCTGATGACAACGGCACTGCGCTTCATCTCGAAAAGGCTGACGTGCACCTGAGTGACTCTGCCTTGCGCGGCGATCTGAATGGCGTACTCATCGCATCCAGGGAAACCACACGCACTGATGTACCCACGGTCTTCTGGGCTTATCAGACACGCATTGAGGGCACGAGCGGCAGTTCCATCGTAGTCGCCCCTTCGCCTGACATCCTGGGCAATTCCCTTATCCTGCGCAAAGTTGATCTGATCGCCGGCAACGGCATCCTCATCGATGTTCAAGCCAACTCATCGCCCCGTGCCTCGGGCGCATCTACGGCCATCTCGATTGGCGAAAGCAATCTTGCCGGTGATATTCGCGTGGCCCCCGGCGAGACTGCCACGGTGACACTCAGGGACGTCACTACGCTGCGTGGCGACATATCCGGAGACGTCGCACTGTACATGGAGGCTGGCGGCTCCTGGCAACTCGCACGCAGCGCACGTATTTCAGGCCTCAACTTCTACGGACGAAATACGGTCGAACTGGGCGCGGGAGGCGACTTTCATACCCTGGACGTCAAAGGGGACTTCCAGGGCAGAATCAGCTCGCTGGGCAGCATCGGAACCATCGTCTTCAACACTGCATTGGCTGGCGACGACTCACCGACTGATCGACTCATCATCGGCGGATCCACAACCGGCAGCGCCAACGTGGAGGTGAGAAACGTCGGCGGCGGCGGTGCTCAGACCAGCAAGGGCATAGAGCTCATAACTGTAAGGGGTACTTCGGCGGCCACCTTCAACCTGCTCGGGCGTACCGTGGCCGGGCAGTACGAATACTTCCTGCATAAGGGGAACGGTACCGACGGGAACTGGTACCTCCGCTCGCAGCTGCCCGTCCAACCCGAGCCCTGCGAATTGGATCCCAGTCTTCCACAATGCAATCCCCAACAGGTGTTGCGCCCAGAGGTCGGTGCATATCTGTCCAATCTGCAGGCCGCACAGACCCTCTTCCGCTCTGGTTACCACGATCGGCATGCCGGGCAGAACGCGGGCCGGGCATGGGTCCGTGCCAGTGGATCCCGACAGGGCTTCGACGCTATTGCGCGTCAACTGGATATCCGCGGGAACAGTCAATCGCTGACGGTAGGTACCGATGTATGGCGTGCCGACGCCGGCAGCATCGGCGTGCAGTTGTCGGCTGGCAACGCCACCAGCACCTCCACCAATGAACTTAGTGGCTACTACGCACGCGGCAAGGTCAAGGGAGAAATGCTGGGCCTTTACGGCACCTGGCGCCGCAGTGAAAGTGACGAGCCGTATGCTGGCTTCTACGTGGATGGTTCGCTGCAGCGGGCTCAGTTCCGCAATCGCGTGGAGGGCATCGGCCTGGACACCGAGCGGTATGAAGCTCGCGCGTGGCAGAGCGCCATTGAGTCCGGCTACACGTTCCGCATTGCTGGTAACGACAGCCGCAGCGTCTATCTGGAACCGTCGCTGCAGATTGGATACAACCGATGGGACAATGAAGGCCACACCGAAGCAAACGGAACTGTGGTGAGGACACTTGGCGCCAACGGCGTGTTCGGTCATGTGGGGCTACGCCTATCCGGGGTAACCCGCTGGGGCGGTGCCGCTGCCGTGGTACAGCCCTACATCGCTGCCAATTGGCTTCATGACCGAGCAAGATCTCAGATTCTGATGGGCGACGAACTGGCAAACGCCCGTATTCCTCGCAGTCGCGGCGAAATCACTGCAGGTGCTTCCATGAAGTTCGCCAGCGGCATCGGCGCCTGGGCAGGTATGACGGTGCAGAAGAGCGGCGGCTATCACCAGACCAGTGCGCAACTCGGCATCAATTACACCTGGTAGCAGGTGGCGCCATCTGACCTGCGGCCGCATCAACGCGGCCGCAGCGCCGCTGCAGGGTCTAAACACCCCCGCCATCGAACTAACGAGGGCATGGCCCTTTCGACGCCGCGCCGAGTGCCGTTTTGATGTTCCAAGAATCTACGCCGCCAGCATCTTCTGGATATCCGCCAACGGTGCGTTGGTCAGGTCCTTGGCGATATCACCGAGCAGGCGCGCCTGCACTTCCTTGTGCAGCAGCGGCCGGATGCGCCCCAGCGTGGTCGGGTCGGCCACCAGCACCAGGTGCGCATAGCGGTTGTTCAGTGCATCTTCGTTGAGCTGCTCGGCCACCTGCTTGGCGAACGTCGCTTCGTTGAGCTGGGAGATGGACATGTCCTTGGGCACCGCACCGGCCGGCCCCTGCCCGGAGACACCCTGTTCGCTGATGTCCTGCAGGCGCAGTTCGCCTTCCTGCTTCAGGGCCAGCTGATGTTCGCTGCCGACGTTGGTGAACACGCGGGCCGAACCACCGTCGGCGACGATGATCAGCGTACCTTCGGGAATGCGACGGGTCATGCGATGCTCCTTCTCGATTGCGTTCACCCCCACCGTAGACAGCGTTGCGTGAGCGGCGCGACCAGAGTTCGTTCAACGCATGTCATCGCATTGCATTCGCAGATGAACAGGCGCGATGGAACACAGCGTGCAGATCAGCCCGCTTCTCTGCATGCTCACGCCGATGCCGTTATGATGAACGGATGATCGACACGACCCACTACGTGACGGGCGCACCTGTTACGTGGGAAGCACTGCCGACCGGCGCTTCGCTTGCCACGATTGCTCCCGCCCTGCCCTTCCATCGCCTCGCGCTGGATCCCGGCGGATGACGCCCGCAGGCCCTCGGCCTGCACTCCCCACGCTGCTGTGACCCCCGGCCGCTGACTTCGCGGCCGCTGTGATTGCGTTGCCGCGTTTCCGCCCCTGCGGCGGTGCTTTGCCGTGCGCGTGGCGTTGCGCCTGCACACCTTCCCCGGCCCCCACGCCGCCTTCCGATGCCCCTGCGCCGCTTGCGCCTGCATCGCCGTTTCCGATTTCCGGGACCTGTCTCACCGCTCATTTCCCCACTTCTACCCACAAGGGAGCCCCCATGCAGGACACCCCCGATGCACATGCCCATTTCGGCTGGTTCAAACGCCGCCGCCACCTGAAGGTCGATGAGATCACCGTCGTCGACAAGCCCATGCTCAAGCGCGCCGTCGGCGCCGCCGCCCTCGGCAATGCCATGGAGTGGTTCGACTTCGGTGTCTACGGCTATCTCGCCGTCACCATCGGCCAGGTGTTCTTCCCGTCCAGCAATCCCACCGCACAGGTGATCGCGGCCTTCGCCACCTTCACCGTGGCATTCCTGGTGCGCCCCCTGGGCGGCCTGGTGTTCGGCCCGCTGGGTGATCGCTATGGCCGCCAGAAAGTGCTGGCGTTCACCATGATCCTGATGGCGCTGGGCACCTTCTCGATCGGCCTGATTCCCGCCTACGAACGCATCGGCATCTGGGCGCCGGTGCTGTTGCTGCTGGCGCGCGTGGTGCAGGGTTTCTCCACCGGTGGCGAGTACGGCGGCGCGGCCACCTTCATCGCCGAGTATTCCACCGACCGCAACCGCGGCCTGATGGGCAGCTGGCTGGAGTTCGGCACGCTGGGCGGCTACATCGCCGGCGCCGGTACCGTCACCGCACTGCACATGCTGTTGAGCAGCGAGCAGATGCTGGACTGGGGCTGGCGCATTCCGTTCCTGGTGGCCGGCCCGCTGGGCCTGCTCGGCCTGTACATGCGCATGAAACTGGAGGAAACCCCGGCATTCCGTGCCTTCGCCGAGGAAGCCGAGAAGCGCGAGCACGACCGGCCCGGGCTGGGCGCGCTGTTCCAGGTACACGGCCGACAGCTGCTGGTGTGCATGGGCCTGGTGCTGGTGTTCAACGTCACCGATTACATGCTGCTGACCTACATGCCCAGCTACCTCAGCGTCACCATGGGCTATGCAGAGAGCAAGGGCCTGCTGCTGATCATCATCGTGATGCTGGTGATGATGCCGCTGAACATCGTCGGCGGATTGTTCAGTGACAAGCTTGGCCGCCGCCCGATGATCATCGGTGCCTGCATCGCGCTGCTGGTGCTGGCGGTGCCGTGCCTGCTGCTGGTCGGCAGCGGCAATGACGGACTGATCTTCCTCGGCCTGATGCTGCTGGGGTTGGCGCTGGTGTGCTTCACCAGTTCGATGCCGTCCACGCTGCCGGCGCTGTTCTACACCCCGGTGCGCTACAGCGCGCTGTCGATCGCCTTCAATGTGTCGGTGTCGCTGTTCGGTGGCACCACGCCGCTGGTGACCGCGTGGCTGGTGGAGCGTACCGGCGACCCGCTGGTGCCGGCCTATTACCTGATGGGCGCGGCGGTGATCGGCCTGGTGACCATGCTGTTCGTGAAGGAAACCGCCGGCCTGCCGCTGCGCGGTTCACCGCCGGCCGTCGGCAGCGACAAGGAAGCCGCTGCGCTGTTGAAGAGCGATGTGCCGGTGACGGTGGACCCGACCCTGCCGCCGCTGCCGGACGTTACGGAGCCCGAGCAGGTGAAGCCGGCCTGAGGCTGGGCGCGAAACGCCATCCACATTTGGCGTGGACCTACTGGGCCAGTGGCGCCGGGCGGATACGCCCGGCGCTGCCTGGCGTTACGTCTTGATGCGGGTCAACTTCCCCGGCGTCCAGCGCAGCGTCCAGGTGTAGTTTCCGTCCGGCGGACAGACGTGGCGGAAATCGCGGGGAATTTCGCAGACCGTTGCGCCCGCGGTAACGGTGAAGGCAACGATGATCCGGTTGCCATCGATTCGGATCGACTGCGCCGCGCCCGGAATCTGGATGCCGGCATCATCGCCATAGCCATACCTGCGGATGGCGGCATAGTCCTCTGCTTCCACCGGTGACAGGCTCTTCGGGTTCTCCTGGCCGCGCGGATCGTTTGCCGTCAGCGCCGTCATCACCGCCACCACATTGCGTTGCGCGAAGCTGCCACCTGTGTAGGTGGACGTGTAGAAGTACACAACTTCGGAACGACCATCACCATCGAGATCGGCAACTCCCGTCCATACCGGGCGGAAGTCCGATTCGATATCGTCGCCGGGAATCAGCCGCAAGTTGGCTTCGGCGGCGTGGAAGGCCTGTACCAGGCTGGGTGGCGGCACCGTGCGCTTGACGGCCGGCTGTCCGGCCATCGCCGGCAGGCTGGACAGCGCCAGCGCAGCAAGCACCAGGCAGATCGAAGTGGAGCGGAACGTCGCAGGTCCGTGCATGTCATCCTCCTTGAATGTACGGTCAGTCTAGCCGCAGCCAAGGCATCCATGCAGGCGTGGCTCTAGCGTGGGGTGTTCAACTCCATCGCACGCATCACGATGGGCTTGGCCCAGCCCGGCGTGTGCAGCAGGTCGGCTACCGCAACCGGGTACTGCAGTTCACCCGCGGCCATGGCCAATACCGGCAGCGGCACCACGCCGCCCTGCGCGTCGGCCGGTGCGCTGTTGTCGTAGACATGCAGCTCGGCCAGGTACGGCAGCAGCTCCAGCAGGTTCGCGCGCGCGGAATCGAAACGCGCGTGGATCTTCTCCACCGGGATATCGTGGCCACCGGCGGCCACTCGCGCGGCGACACGGGCGACATGCAGCTCGACATTGGCCAGGCCGCAGAACCAGATCGCCACCTGATGCCGTTCGCAGGCCTCACGCAGCAGGCGCGGAATGGTATTGCCGCCGAGTGTGGTCTCGAAGGCGAAGTCGGTGCCCTCGGCCATGGCCTGGCGCAGGCGTCGGGTGCCTTCCTGCCAGGCCTCGGCGTTGGCCTCCGGCAATGGCCAGCCGGCATCGACCAGGCGGCGGGTGAAGGAATCCGGGTTGAACCAGCTCAGCCCTTCGGCGTCCAGCCAGGTGCCCAGCAACGAACTCTTGCCAGCGCCATTGACACCGGCCAACGCCAGGATGCGTCCCATCGATCAGAGCGGACGGCCGAGGGTGACCTTGCGGCCGCGCCGGATCGGCTGGCCCAGCACCTTGCCCAGCCCTTCCCCACGCTGCAGCCCGGCCAGGGTCTGGTCAAACTCGCTGCGCAGGCGCTGCAGTTCCTCGTTGCGCTCACCGGCATCACCGCCAGCGGCCTTGGCCAGCAGTTCCTGGTAGGTGCGGATGTCCACGATCACCGCTTCCGGGTGATTGTGGTTGGTGATGACCAGCGCCTGCTTTTCGCGCACCGTGCGCATCAGGCTCGGCCAGCCCCGGGTCTTCACCGACGAGGCCGGGGCCTTCTCGAGGCCAGGCAGATCCAGCGGCAGGGTCATGGCACGGCTCCAGGCAGGGTGGATGAGCACCACTATACCCAAATTGGCCAAATTGGAGATAAATCCCCTTTTATCGCAGGGGCCCAGCGTCCGGGGCGTCGGTCTGCAGCAGGCTGTCGCGCTCGCGCAGCGGGAAGCGGATCCAGGCATCCAGCCCTTGCGGGCCAAAGCGCAGCTCGCCACTACCCGCCAGTTCATAGGGCACCCGCTGCTCGATCAGGACCCGGCCCAGGCCGCGCTGGCGCGGCATCTCCCAGCCCTCCACCTCGGCATGGCGCTCGCACCAGTGCAGGCCCAGCCACGGCTGCCCGTCCTGCACCTGCAGGTGCCAGCAGACGTCGATCCGGCCATCCTCGTGGGTGAGCGCGCCATGCCGGAGCGCGTTGGTGGCCAGCTCATGGATGGCCAGCGACAGCACTTCGGCCGCCTTCGGTGGCAACAGCACATCCTCACCCTGCAGGTGATAGGCGGCCGCCGCCGGTGTCTGTGCCGCGATCTCCTCGTCGAGCATGCCGCGCAGGCAGACTCCTACATTGGCGCCGCGGGTCAACAGGCTCTGCGTGCGCGCCAGTGACATCAACCGCGCACACAGGCGCTCGGCGTACTCGTCCACGCTACCGACCGATACGCGGGTGCGCCAGGCAATGGCATGGATGGTGGACATGATGTTGCGGACCCGATGCTGCAGCTCGGCCAGCAGCACCGACTGGCGCTCGGTGGCGCGCTTGAGGTCGTCGATGTCCACGGCGATCGCGAACACGCCACTCACCTCGCCCTCGGCATCGCGCAGCGGTGCGGCCGCCACACGCGTCCAGCGAGCGCGACCGTCGTCGTGCAGATACTGGAACTCCAGCCCGGGCACCACGGTTTCGCCGCGCATCGCGCGGGCGATGGCGAAGTCCTCGGGCCCGATGGCCGAACCGTCCGCATGCCAGCCACGCCAGCGATGCAGGTTCTCCGCATCGGTCGAGGGCACCTTGCCACTGGGCAGGTAGGCGCGCATCTGGTCGTTGGACAGCAGCATGCGGCCCTCCAGATCAACGATGCACAGTCCCACCGGCAGCATCCTGAAGGCCAGCTCCAGGCGCCGTTCGCTCTCGCGCCGCCGCTGTTCCTCGCGCTCGCGCGCGGCCAGCGCCAGATGCGCGGCGGTGGTCTCGAACATCGTCACCAGCACGCCATTGATGCGCCCTTCCTCGCCGCGTATCGGGCTGTAGGTGATGGTGAACCAGATGTCTTCCAGCCGTCCCCGCCGGACCAGCGGATACAGCTTGTCCTCGAAGGTGAGTGTCTCGCCCTGCCAGACGCGGGTGTAGAGCGGCCCGTTGATGTGCCAGACCTCGGGCCAGCACTCGCGGGTCGGCTGGCCGAGTCCAGCGGGATGCTTGTCGGCCAGGACCTCGGCATAGCCATCGTTGTAGAGCTGCACCAGCTGTTCGCCCCACAGCACGATCATCGGGAAGCCATGGGCCAGCATCAGGTCGACGGTGGCGCGCAGGTGCGGCGGCCATCGTTCAATCGCGCCCAACGGGGTGGACGCCCAGTCATGGCGTGCGATGCGGGCGGCCATGCCGTCGAGGCGCGCCTGCAGGCGGGGCGCTGGCGGCATGGAACCCCGCGAGGCGGCGGACTGGAGGCCTTCGATGCGGCGCGACATGCCGCGCAATCAGGCGATGCCCGCAGGGGCCTGCGGCGTCGCCACCAGCCCCGCCAGCTGCTGGACCAGGGCCTCGATGTGATAGGGCTTGGTGCAGCGGGGCGCGCTGGCGAAGCGGCTGGGCAGGTTGTCGTCGTAGCCGGAGGTCAGCATGAACGGGGTGCCCGCCTCGGCCAGGCGATCGGCCAGCGGGTACACCTGTTCACCGCCCAGGTTGATGTCCAGCAGGGCCACATCAATGGGGTTGTCATCCAGCAGCCGCCCCAGCGCCTGCAGGTCTCCGGCCGGCCCCACCACCTGCGCGCCCTTCAGCTCCAGGTAGTCCACCAGGAACATCGCGATGGCGAATTCATCCTCCGCCACCAGCACCCTCAGCCCTTTCAGGCCCTCTGGTTTATTGCCCGCTTCCAGCACGACCGGCGCTCCTCGATACACGCGGCCCACCTCTGCCGCAACGCCCGCAGGATGCGCGAACCGGGCTACAAGGGCGCGTGATGATCGATGAAGATCGCCGCCACGGCGCATTCACTCCGGCATTGCAGCGGCGCGTTCAGAACGCACGCTCCCATTTCAGGCTGAGCAGGCTGCGGTCGTGGCTGTACAGCCAGCCGACGTTGCTGTCGATGCGGGCGTAGCGCAGGCTCAGGCTGGGCACCAGCCCGGCCACTGCCAGCCGCTCGCTGCGCACGATGGCGATCAGGTTCTGTTCGTCGTCCTGCCTGCGCGCCTCCAGCAATGGACTCCAGGCGTCGTAGTCGCGATGGCGCAGCGACACGAATACGGTGGCCGAGGTGCCACTCCACTGCCGTGCCGCGCCCAGCCGCAGGCCGCGCTGGCGGTAGCCGTTGGCCGGGTCGGCTGCGCTGCTGTCGGTGACATCCAGCCCGGCGAAGACCGTCCAGCGCGGATTGAGCGCGCGGAACCAGGTGGCATACAGCGACGCCAGCTCGCCGTCGTAGTTGCTGGCCAGGCCCTGCTGGCGATACCGCTGGCGCTTCCAGTCAGCCTCCAGCTTGAGCAGGCTGCGTGCATCCTGGGCGTACTGCCATTCCCCGTGCACGCCACTGCCGCCCTGCAGCGCATGGTTGCCCAGGCCCTGGTAGTCATAGCTGGGAGCCAGCATCACGGTCTGCCGTGCACTACGCCAGCTGTAACCCGCCTGCACGTTGGCATTGAGCTCGTTGTAGGCACTGTGCCCGCGCCATGCCTGACCGAAGGCGAGACCGCGCACGTACAGACCATGATGCCCGCCGAGCACCCAGCGCCGTTCCAGGCTGGCGTCGTAGTCGAGGCCCGCCGCGCGCTGGGCGTCGGGCAGTTTCCGTTCGATGATGCAGGCGTCGCCCACGCCGAACAGGCAGGTGCGGCTGGCCGAGCTGCGGTTGATGTTGTCACTCCATGCCGGGCCGGCCGACAGCGCGCCTTTCCAGCGCTGGCGCGCCTGCAGGGCAGCCAGGTAGCCGTCCACGCGCGCGCGGACGCCGGCCGTGGCCGGATCATCGGCATTGATGCCCGCAGCGATGGCCGTGAACAACGCGACCGCATCGCGATCGCGCTGGTCTTCCGCATAGACACGCGCCAGTTCGAGGCGGGCCGGCAGGAAATCCGGCTGCGCCGCCAGCAGCGCTTCGTACTCCGTCGCCGCGCGACGATGGTCGCCGGCCACCCGCGCCAGCGCCCCCTGTGCATAGTGGCGCAGCAGCGGGTCATGCCCCGGCAGTTCGATGTACTCCGCGAGAAACGCAGCGGCGGCCTGCCATTGCTGATGCTGCAGTGACAGGTACAGCGCCTGGCCCAGATCATCGACCGTGCGCTCCACGCGCAGGGTCTGGCCGTCGATGGTGATGGTCGGCCGCTCCGACTCGGCCTGCTGCAGGCGCTGCTGGTCCTGCTGCTGGTGGCGCAGTTCGGTGCCCTGTTCAAGCACGCGTCGAAGATCGTCCTGCTGGGCGCGCACATCAGCGGCGGCCAACAGCAATACGACAAGGAAAATGGAATGGTGCATGGTCGATCCGTGGTGGTGCATGCCGCGGGCCGAAGCAGGGACTGGCGGATCGCGGCTTGTCCCTGCCCTGCCCCGTCAGGGGCGTGGCGATCAGTTCTTGCTGCCGCCGAAGGCGGTGTCGTACTGGCTGTTGCCGGCGAACGTGGCGATACCGGCCAGGGTGGCGGCGTTGGCGCCGAAGAACTGGCCCTGGGTGGTGCCGGCAACGCTGCCGTTGGCGGTGGCCGAACCGGCGAACGACGCATTGGCGCTGTTGATGTTGGCATTGACGTTGATCGCCAGGCCGCCACCGGTCAGGCCGCCGAGCAGCTTGCCGCTGCCGAAGTCCGCACGGAAGGTGCCGGACAGCAGGTTGCTGCCGTTGAACTTGTTCAGGCCCGCAACGCTGTAGGTGGCGACACCGGCCGGCAGCGTGGTGCCGGCACGGTCACCGACGAAGTAGACCTGGCGGTTGTTGAAGCCACCGGCGGCGCCATCCTTGGACCATTCGCCGAACCACACGTCACCACTGCCAACCTTGACGAAGTTGAAGTGGCCCATGCCGGAATGGCTGCCCGGGGTACCGGTGATCGGCATGGCCAGGGTGCGCACGGTGACGCCGTTGACGGTGGTCGGGGCCGAGTAGGCCGCTAGCCCCTGGAAATCGACCGGCTTGGCATTGGACACGGTACCGACGCCGATACCGGCCTTGCCGGCCGAGTGCGGGCCGCCGTTGACTTCCGACGCACCGACCTTGACGTACAGCTGCGCATCGGTCGCCGGGCTGGCAGCGCCGACGATGTCGGCTGCCTGCGCGGTACCGGCCAGGGCCAGCGCAGCGGCGACGGCCAGCAGGGAACGGTTGATCATTTTCATGGTATTGCTCCTTGGATTGAGGGAACTACGGGTACAACACGAAAAGGAACGGCGGCGGATCAGTTGCGCTGACCACCGAAGGACGTATCGAACTGGCTGTTGCCGGCGAAGGTGGCGATGCCGGTCACGGCACTGGCACCGGCGCCGAAGAACTGGCCGCTGCTGGTACCGATGATCGAACCATTGGCAACGGCCGATCCGCTGAATGCACCGGTGGCACGATCCAGCGTGGCGCTCGCGGCGAGCCTGTATCCGGTGCCGACCAGGCCGGCGGTGACGGTGCCGGTATCGAAATTGGCCCGCAGTGCACCTTCCAGCACGCCGCTGCCATCGAAGCGGTTGATGCCGGCCAGGGTGTAGGTGACGACGCCGGCCGGCAGCGAAGTACCGGCACGGTCACCGACGAAGAACACCTGGCGGTGATTGAAGCCCGCCTGCGCGCCGCTGGATGACCATTCACCGAACCAGACATCTGCATTGCCCACCTGCACGAAGCTGAAGTGGCCCACGCCAGCGGTGGGGAACGGCAGGCCTGCGTCCGGGCCCAGCGTGCGGACCGTGGTTGCGCCACGCACCACCGTGGTGGCGTAGGGCAGCAGGCTGGCCACGTCCACCCGCGCCGCGTTGGCATACGGCCCCAGCGAAACGCCTGCGCGACCGGAACGGTGCGGACCGGCATTGAGTGTCGATTCGCCTGCGTTGATGTAATGGACGCCGTCCTGGGCCGGGCTCTGCCCGCCCGCGATGTCGGCCGCCATGACCGGCATGGAAGCCAGCAGGCAGATCAAAACTACAAGGGTGCGGTGCTGTTTCATGGATGATTCTCCCTGTCGAATGCGGACTCAGAAGCGCGCGGTGACGCCAAGCTTGATCGTGCGGCCCGGTGCCGGCAGCGTTGAGCGTGTTGCCGGGTCGACGTAATAGCGGTTGCCGAGATTGCTGCCGACCAGTTCGACGCTGGCGTGCTCGTTGAAACGCCAGCGGGCGTAGGCATCCACCGTGGTGATGTTTCCCCAGGTGAAGGGCACGTTCTGCCAGAGCAGGCTGCTGCCCCCGGCGACGAGGCGGTCGCGGTAGGCCTGCAGGTCCGGATTGTCGTGCCGCTGGTAGTGCACGATGCGGCTGCCCAGTTCCAGGCGCTCATCGAACAGGCGGGTGCCGAGTGACCAGTTCACCGACAGCTTCGGCGTGGCCTGGGTCAACAGATAGCCGCTGACGAAGCCATCCTGGACGCAGTTGGGCACCCGCCCCTGGTCCGCATCCAGCCGTACCGCCGAGCTTTCATCGCAGACTTCGTTTTCAAGGACGCGGCTGATGCCCAGGTCGGTGAAGAAGCGCCGGTTGTCGAAGCGGGCCTGCAGCTCGAGGCCGCGGATGGTCTGCTTGTCGATGTTGTCGAACATGAAGTACGCATCGCGCTCGATGACGTTGCGGGTCTTGTGCACGTAGTAGGCCAGCTTGACGTCGGCATCGGCGGTGTTGCCGAACAGGATGGAAAGGTTGTGCACGTACCCCAGCTCGTAGTTGTAGGCATGCTCCGGCTTGAGCGGATACAGCGGATTGAGGCTGCTGGAGAACGCAATGGTGCTTTCGAACATGCTGGGGAAGCGCACCGCCTCGCTGTAGCGCAGATAGGCACGGGCGGCCGGCGAGAAACGCACCGTCGCCGAGAACGTCGGCAACCAGGCGTGATCGCGGTGCCGTTCGTTGCGCCCGGCCACGGACTGCATCGCCCCACCCCCGATCCTGCAGCGGATGTCGGTGCCGAGCACCATCGGCAGCAGCCCGGGGATCGCGGCGACCTGGCCGTTGAGGCACGGATTGGTGGCGCGGCTGTAGTTGCCATTGGCATCGGGCAACCAGGGAATGCCGTGCTGGACCTCCATGGGTGTCTCGTACTTGCGCAGCAGGTCGGCCAGCGACTGATCGACGATCCAGCCCATGCCGATGCTGTCCCAGAATTCCCGCTCGCTCTCGAGTGCGTCGATCTCGCCCTGCAGGCTGTCCGGCCGCGGCGGCAGTTCATTCACCCGGTACTGCGCTTCGCGCGGCACGATCGAGGTTGTCTGCAGTTCCGGGTGGGCCTGCAGGAAGTCGTCGAACGCCCAGTAACGGCTGTAACGCACGCCGGCATTGAGGGTCAGGAAGTCGACCGGACGCCATTCCAGAGTGAGGTAGCCCTCGCCCTCCTGGCGACGGCCAGCGCGCGGGTACATGCGCCAGCCATCGGACGGGCCGAAATACGGGTCACGCGAACCCAGCTTCTCGTATTGCCAGTTGCCGCCCACGGTCAGGTCCAGGGTGGAATGCAGGGCGAAGCGGTTGCTCAGGGTCAGGCCGGTGCGGTCGTTGCTCGCATTCGCCAGCGCGGTGTTGCGCAGAATCGGGCTCGCACCGGCATTCCAGTCCGGATTGCCGGGGGCGAAGTTCGGGAAGCCGCCTGCGGTGTAGGTATCGCTGTCCGTCTCGGTGCGCCACAGGTTGGCGTAGAGGTCCAGCCAGCGGCTGCCGGCCGGCTGGAAGCGGTATTCCAGGTTCCAGGCATCGGACGCAACCCGGCTGAGCGGCCACTGGATGCGCCCATAGTCCGGCGCCGAGAGGATGCGCGACGGCATGATCTCGCCGTAGTGCGACAGCGTGCGCCGCCAGGTCGCCTTCAGCTGCTGGTCGTCGTTGATCTGCCAGCTGCCCTTGACCAGCCAGGACTCCTGTTCGCTGGAGGTATTGGGCACTTCATCGCCCGGCTTGAAGTAGCGCGCCAGCGTGGTGATGTAGTCGATGCCCTGGTACTCGAACTGCTCACGCCGGTCCTGGTCGTAGTAGGCGCTGCCCTGGGTGCCGGAGAAATAGTTGCCACGCTTGCGCCAGGCGTAGGCAGCCATCAGGTCGACGTTGTCGCCACGCACACCCAGCGCCAGGCGCCAGGCCTGGTCTTCGCCATCGAAGGGGTTGTTGCCACTGCGCGACTTCACCGGCACCACCAGGGTGCGGTCGTCGTAGGGCGAGTTCGGCGAGCCCTGCGGGAACCCCGGCACCGTGCGGTAATCCTCGCCGGTGTGCAGGCGAGGCAGGCGCGGCGCCACCGCATTGCTGCTGCCTTCGATCTTCAGCTCCCCGCCGAAGCGCTCACCCGCTTCCACGATGTCATCGACGTCGATGGTCTTGATCACCAGCGCGCCACCGATCCCGCTGTGCACATCGCGCACCAGCCCTGGCCCCTTGATGACCTGGATGCCACCAATCAGGTTGGGATCGATGTAGTTGCGGTTGCTGACGCCGTTGTAGCCACGCCACACGGTCAACGCCTGTTCGCCACCGTCGATGCTGACCGGCACCCGCCCCGGCCCCTGGATGCCACGGATGTTGATGTCCAGCGCGCCGCTGTTGCGCGCATCGCCACTGAACACACCGACCAGATCCTTGACCACGTCGGCCGGGTTGGAGCCGCGGTAGCGCTCCACCCGGTCGCGCCCCGAATACGCCGTGGTCAGGTCCAGCGCGAATACATCATCGTAGCCGCGCCGATCGCGGGCCTCGCCCCCTTCCGACTGCAGGCGACCGGCCACGTCCAGTGTCTCGGTCACCCGCACCCCTTCCCCTTCACCCGACTCCGCTGCGGCACGCAGGCTCCAGGTGCCGTCCATGCCGCGCTGCGCGCGCACGCCGCTGCCACGCAACAGCTGCTGCAGGGCCTGCATCTGGCTGTACTCGCCACTCACCGCGCTGGAGCGACGGCCTTCCACCAGATCGCTGCGGAACACCACCTGCACATCGGCCTGGCGGCCAAAGGCACGCACAGCGTCAGCAAGGGGCTGTTCCGGAATGGTGTACTGGCGCAGCGGCGCGACGATCGCCGTTTGCGCCTGCACGGCCGGCACCCAGGCCAGCGGCAGCAATGCGGTGGAGATGGCCAGGGCCAGGACAGTGGCGCGGCGATGACAGGCGGATGCCGTGGACGGCATGGACAGGAACTCCTCAAGCGGGGCGGGACCATCGGCACATCCGGTGCCGGTGGTGTGTCTGGCTTGAGGAAAAACGGTGTTTCGCTCTGGCTATACCTCTATAGACAACGGGGCACGGCGAGTGCCCACGGTTCTTTCATGTTTTTTTCATGCGGCGCTTTCTGCCGCCAACCGGCTGCACCTCACCACAACACCATCGCGCCGCCAGGCAGGCGCTGCACGCGCAGTCCCGCCTGCGCGGCCACCGCATCGATGGCGGTCTCCGGTTGCTGCAGATGGAACAGGCCACTGACCCGTACGCGTGCACCCTGCCCGCCCAGTACCCAGACCGGCGCACGACGGTAGCGCGCCAGATCGGCGATGGCCTGCGCGGCCGGCTGATCATCGATCACCACCTCGCCACGCCGCCATGGCGCCATGCTCTCCGGATCTTCCAGTTGCACCGGCTGCAGCCAGCGCCCGTCACGGAACACGCGTGCCTGTCCGGCATGCAGGCGCTGCACGCTGCCATCGCCCGGGCGCACATCGACCACACCTTCGCTGACCTGAGTGGTGACCGTGGTATCCAGCATCGACACGCTGAAGGCGGTGCCGACGTCACGGACCACGCCGCCCGCCGCCTCGACCTGGAACGGGCGAGCCTCGTGCGCTACCTGGAACCAGGCCTGGCCGCGCAGCAGGCGCAGGTGGCGCTGCTGGCCATCGAACTCGATCGCCAGTGCGGTGCCGGCGTCGAGTACGGCGGTGCTGCCGTCGTCCAGCTGCACCACGCGCGGCGCATCGCTGCTGCGCAGGTCACTACGAGCAAGCAGCAGCGCGTGCGGCGCAGCGGCAACCATCAGCACCACCGCGGCAGCACTGGCCAGCAGCCACGGCAGGCGGCGGCGCGGCGTGATCGGACGCAGCCATTGGCGATCAGCCGTCAACCCGGGCAGCGCCGCCAGCACGTCGGGCCCGGCGGCATCCAGCCCCTGCCAGAACGCCTGCTGCTGGCGCCAGGCCAGCGCGTGGCGCGGATCGGCCTGCAGCCAGCGCTGCAGGGTTCGTTGCTGGCGTTCCGGCAGCGGGCCTGCACTGCACCGGATCACCCAGCGCAACGCCTGCCTGGCCTGACGCGGCGAGGGTTCGGACGTGGTCATGGTTGTGGCCTGCCGCACCGCGAACGGGTGCGCTTTCCTGTTGTGACAACGGCGGGCGCGATCTGCCCACGGCAAACGCCGGTCATCGGCGCGCTCCCTGTTGATGCTGCTGGATCAACAGCGCGGCGCGCAGCACATGCTTGCCGACCAGGCTCTTGGAGATTCCCAGGCGCGCGGCAATATCGCGTTCGCTCAGGCCCAGGTAGCGGTTGAGCACGAAGCACTCGCGCACCTGCGCCGGCAGCGCGAGGATGGTCTGGGTGATCTCGCGCAGTTGTGCCTGGTCCAGCGCCTGGGCCTCGCCGTCGTGGCCCGCCTCGGCCATGTCGGTGGCGTACTCGGCCATCGCGCGCCGCTCGCGGGCGTCGGCCTGGCTGCGGTTGAGCGCATGGTGATAGGCCATCCGGTACAGATAGCCGCGCGGCTCCAGGATCGGTGGATCACCGGGCACGCTGCTGGCCTTCAGGTACAGGTTCTGCAGGGTGTCCTCGGTACTGGCCGGGTCGAGGTAGCGCGCGATGAAGCGAGACAACGCACGGCGCTCGCGGATCAGCAGCTCGACCAGCGCCAGGGCATTGGGAGACATAGGTGCCAAGGCCGGACCGGGGAATGATGGGCGTGATGGCGACGGTCCGAGCCCGGATTGTAGGCGCCCCGCCGCGATACCGCACCCTTGTTCAGCGATGTCGCCGGGAGCAGGACCTTCGGCCTATGAAGATTCCGTGAAGGTAATGCTATGTTATATCGTCACATTCGTAGCGACCCCTTCCCATGTCCCGGTTCACCCCCGCCCGCCGCCTGTCCGGCGCGATCCTCCTTGCCCTGGCCCCCGCACTGGCAGCGGCGGCCGACGCCCCTTCGCAGCTGGACCCGATCGTGGTCACCGCAACCGCTACCGATCGCCTGGCCAGCGACGCACCTGCCTCGATCAGCGTGATCACCCGCGAGCAGATCCAGCTGCGGCCGGTGCTGGACCTGGCCGATGCGCTGCGCGGCAGCCCGGGCGTGACCGTGGCCGGGGTCGGCTTCGGCCGCCGCAGCATCCGCATCCGCGGCATGGACCCTGGCTACACGCTGGTGCTGCTGGACGGCCAGCGCGTCAGTGCGTCGGCCGATGCCATCGCCCATTCGGATTTCGACCTGGGCTGGCTGCCGGCCCCGGCGATCGAACGCATCGAGGTGGTACGCGGCCCGATGTCCTCGCTGTACGGCTCGGAGGCGCTGGGTGGCGTGGTCAACGTGATCAGCCGCCGCGCCACCGATGACTGGCAGGGCAACCTGGTCTACAACGCCGGCGTGGTCGGCGGCGACCGTGGTGGCAACACCGCCCAGGCCGGCTTCTATGCGGGTGGCGCACTGCTGCCCGGCACGCTGGGCCTGAGCGTGTTTGCCGAACACCGGCAGAAGGATGCCAGCCGCGATCCGAGCGACGGCCGCCTGGACGAGCAGGAGGGGCGCCGCGCCAACACCGGCCGCGCGGTACTCACCTGGACTCCGGACGCACACCAGCGCATTGACCTGTCGCACCTGCAGGGCAGCGAGGAACGACGCCGCCATGCGCTGCAGGCCGGTGCCGCGCCCTATGTGTACGAAACCATCGACGACATCCGTCGCCGCCAGACCACGCTGAGCCATCAGGGCGATTGGGACTGGGGGCAAACCCGGGTGAGTGCCTACCGCGCGACGCTGGACCGCGACAACCGTCGCGACCGCGGTGAGGCTTCGCGGCCGCAGCAGCTGACCGACCAGATCGTCGATGCCCGCGCCGCCGTTGCGCTGGGTGCGCGCCACCGCGTCAGCATCGGTGGCGAATGGCGGCGCCAGCAACTGGACGATGCGGCCGGCGCACGCAGTGGACACCTGCAATCGGATCAGAGCGCGCTGTTCGTGCAGGACGAGATCCAGGTGAGCGACGCGCTCTCGCTGGTATTCGGCAGCCGCGGCGACCGCCATCCCGAGTTCGGCTGGCACCACAGCCCGCGCGCCTATGCGGTGTGGCATGCCACCGAAGCACTGACGATCAAGGGCGGCATCGGCAGCGGCTTCAAGGCGCCGAGCCTGAAGCAGCTGTCGCCGGAGTATTCCGCGGTGGGTGGCGGCGGGCGCTTCACCATTGTCGGCAATCCGCAGCTGAAGCCGGAACAGAACACCAGCGCCGAATTGTCGGTGGCCTGGCAGCAACAACGCTGGTCACTGCAGGCGACCGCCTTCCAGAACGACCTCAAGGACCTGATCCAGACCACCTGCGTGCGTGCCTGCGGCGTGCGCGGCCGCGAACTGCGCAACTACACCAACGTGGCCCGTGCCCGCATCCGTGGCCTGGAGCTGGCCGGCACCGCGCCGATCAGCGAGCATCTGACCTTCGAAGCGAACTGGAGCTGGCTGGACCCGCGCGACCGCCAGACCGACCAGTGGTTGCCGGAGCGCCCGCGCCGCAGCGGCGCCACCGCGCTGAACTGGCAGCGCGGACCGCTGCAGGCCGCCGTGCGCGGCGAGTACATCGGCCCGCAGCAACAGGTGGCCGGCAGCAGCCAGGTGACCCTGCCTGATTACTGGTTGTGGTCGCTGGATGCGCGCTGGCGCGTCACCGCGGCGGTGAGCGTGGTGGCCGGCATCGACAACCTGGCCGACAAGCGGCTGGACGAAACCGGTGCGCTGTACCCGTACCCGGAAACCGGCCGCTACGTGCATGCCGGCATCGAACTGGCCTTCTGACCATGCGCAGCGGGTGGACATGGCTGCTGCTCGGGTGGCTGATGCCGGCCGCATTGGCCCATGCCGAGCCTGAGCCACTGCAGATGGACGTGGTCAGCAGCAGCTTCGTGCTGCCCGGCAAAATCGCCCGCCTGGACGCGCTGGGCGCGCCCGCAGGGGTGCGCTTCCGGCAGCGGGTGGTCGACCCTGCGACCGCGCTGCCGCACGACTGGCCGGCGAGCGCCGACCTGGTGCTGCTGGATACGCCGCGACCGACCGATGTCGAACAGGTGATGGCGGTGGTTGATGGGCCCTTGCAGAACGGCAAGGTGCCGTGGCTGCGCGTGGGAGGTGGCGCACCGGCCTCCGGCCACCTGCCCGCCGAGGTGGCGCGCAGGATCGCCGGCTACTACGGCAACGGTGGCGAGGCCAACATCCGCACGCTGGCTGCATACCTGCAGGCCTGGCGCAGCGATGCCGGAACCGACGGACTGCCGCTGCCGCAGGTGCTGCCGGCCACCGGCTACAGCACGGCCGGCAGCCAGTGGCTGGACAGCCCGCACGCATTGCAGGCGCAGTGGCAGCGCGACAATCAGGCAACATGGCCGAAGGTGGCGGTGCTGATCTCCGGCAGCATGCTCAGCGGCATGCAGACCCAGGTGCTGGACGCGCTGATCGAGGCCGGGCGCGCACGCAGGATCGCGCTGTTCGGCGTCTGGTTCGATGCCGCCGCCGACGACGGCCTGCAGCAGGCGCTGCGCGGCATCGAGGTGGATGCGCTGATCAACCTGACCCATCTGCAGAACGGCAGCGCGCGTGCGGCCGAATTTTCCACGCTGGACGTGCCGGTGCTGCAGGCGCTGAACCATCGGCAAGGCGATGCGGATGACTGGCGCGCGGCGACCACCGGCATTCCGATGGCGACCCTGGCGACCTTCGTCGCCGTGCCCGAAGCCTGGGGCGCCAGTGATCCGATCGTGGTCTCGGCCAATGCGCGTGGCGAACTGCAGCCGATTCCCGAACAGATCGATGCGCTGGCTGCCAAACTGCAGCGGCTGGCCGCGCTGCGCCACACGGCTGCCGCCAACAAGCGCCTGGCGCTGCTGTTCTGGAATGCACCGGACGGCGAGCGCAACCTGTCCGCGTCGCATCTCAACGTGCCGCGCAGCATCGAGGCGCTGCTGCCACAGCTGGCACAGGCCGGGTATTCAACGCAGCCGGTGGATGAAAAAACCCTGATCGAGCAGCTGCAGGCCCTGCTCGGTGGCTACTATCATCCGGAGCGGCTGGACGCGCTGCTCGATGCCGGGCTGGCCGATACCCTGCCGGTGGCCGACTACCGCCGCTGGCTGGCCACCCTGCCCGCCGCGCGCCGCGACGAACTGCGCGCCCAGTGGGGCGATCCTGCACGCCACCCCGCGGTACGCGAGCGGCATGGACAGGCCGTGTTCGTGCTGCCGCGCCTGCGCCTGGGCAAGCTGCTGCTGATGCCGCAGCCGCCCCGCGCGGGCCGCGTTGGCGAAGCCACCCACGATATGGCGTCAGTGCCGAGCCACTATTACCTGGCCGCCTACCTGTACCTGCGCCAGCAGTGGAAGGCCGATGCGCTGATCCACTTCGGTACCCACGGCACGCAGGAGTGGACCCCGGGCAAGGACCGCGGCCTATGGGCTGCCGATTATCCGTGGCTGGCAGTGGGCGAGCTGCCGGTGTTCTACCCGTACATCCAGGACAACGTCGGCGAGGCGATCCAGGCCAAGCGCCGCGGCCGTGCCGTGGTGGTCAGCCACCAGACCCCACCGTTTGCACCGTCCGGGCTGTACGACGAACTGCGCGACCTGCACGCGGTGGTGCACGAACTGCAGCAGCTGGACCAGGGGCCGGTGCGTGATGCCACTGCCGCACGCCTGCGCGCACTGGCCACCGACAGCGGCATCGCCGCCGACCTGGGCTGGAGCGCAGTGGACATGCAGGCGCGCTTCGACAGCTTCCTGCCGGTGCTGCACGACCACCTGCACGAACTTGCCCGGCGCAACCTGCCACTGGGGCTGCATACCTTCGGCGAACCAGCTTCGCCCGAACACCGCCTGCTGATGGTGATGCAGCAGCTGGGGCCCGGCTATCTGAAGGCGCTGGGCGAGGACCCGATGGAGGCCACTGCGGTGGATTACCAGCAGATCCAGCAGGGCCTCGCCTATCGCACGCTGGCGCGTCATCTGCGCGAAGGTGCGCCGATCGCCAGCGTCGCCACCCCCGATCTGCGCGCAGCGCTGCAGCATGCCGTGCAACTGGATGCAGCCCTGGCCGATACACAGGAGGTCGAATCGCTGCTGCGCGGCCTGCGTGGTGGCTTCGTGCTGCCTGGTGCCGGCGGCGATCCGATCCGCACGCCGGAACTGCGCAGTGGCCGCAACCTGTTCGCGTTCGAGCCCGACCGCATTCCCACCCGCGCAGCGTTCGACAGCGGCGAGCTGGCCCTGCAGCAGCTGTTGCAGGCCTATCGTGATGATCACGATGGACAGCTGCCACGCAAGCTGGCCATCAGCCTGTGGTCGAGCGAGGCCATCCGCCACCTCGGCGTGCTGGAGGCGCAGGTGCTGCACGCGCTGGGCCTGCGCCCACGCTGGGACAGTGCTGGCAAGGTGATCGCCCTTGACATCGTGCCCGATGCGGAATTGCAACGCCCGCGCATCGACGTGGTGATCCAGGCCACCAGCGTCTACCGCGACCAGTTCGATCCATTCCTGCGGTTGCTGGCTGGCGCCATCGAGCAGCTGGCGGCGATGCCGGCCTCGCCCGGCAATCCGATCGCCGGCAATGCAGTGGCCGTGCAGCAGCGCCTGCAGCGCGACGGCGTTCCTGCGGAGCAGGCGCAGCGTCTGTCGCGCCTGCGCATCTTCAGCAACGCCCCCGGCGAGTATGGTAGCGGCCTGAACCATGCCGTGCTGGCGCGCGGCAGCACGGCCGGCAAGGACGATGCGGCGCTGGCCAGCGGCTTCCTGGATCGCCTGCAGCATGGCTACGGCAGTGATGGCCAGGCGAGCACCCTGCCCGGTGGCAACCTGTTCGCCGAACAACTGCGCGGCGTGCAGGCGGCAGTGCTGTCACGCTCCTCCAACACCCATGGCCTGCTCAGCACCGACCACCCCTTCGAGTATCTGGGCGGGCTGGCGCTGGCCGTGCGCCACCTCGATGGTGCCAGCCCGGCGCTGTACGTCTCCGACCTGCGCGAACCCGCACCGCGCACGCGCAGCACCGCACGCTTCCTCGCCGACGAGCTGCGCGCGCAGACGCTCAATCCGCAATGGATCGGCGCGATGCAGGCCGAAGGCTATGCCGGCACGCTGGAAGTGCTGAAGAACGTCGACAACCTGTTCGGCTGGCAGGTGACCGCGCCGGACACCGTCCGCACCGACCAGTGGCAGGCGGTGCATGACACCTTCGTGCGCGACAGCCGGCAGCTGCGCCTGGCGCAGTGGTTCGAGCAGCACAACGCCAGCGCCCAGGTGCAGATGATCGAGCGCCTGCAGGAAGCAATCTCGCGCGGCTACTGGCACGCCGATGACCGCACCCGCGCGGAGCTTCAGGCGCGGCTGCAGCAGCTGCAGGCGTCGTCGACATCGGAGCCGGTACCGACGCAGGTGCATCCGGGCTATGGGCTCGGCCGCGCATCGGCCGCCCCACCGGCACCCGATGTAGCCGCCGCCGCCCGACAACCCGCCACCGTCGAGCCGGCACCGGCCCCCTCGCCCAGCGTGCGTGGCCAGGTGATGCGGCAGGTGCCGCCGCCTGCCCCGCACGCGCCGGCCACGCGCTGGGCACTCGCCGTGCTGCTGGGCCTGCTCGGCGCAGGCGCCGTGCTGCAATCGCGGCGCAACGCACGGCGCGCCGACCCTTCCCCTTCTCCTTCCAACCCGGCTTCCGCATGAACGCGCTTGAATCCACGCTCTACGATCTCTCCCACCTGTTCCTGGCTCCGGTCCTGCTGCTGATCCTGCTGTCGCTGGCCTACGCCTTCCTCAGCTTCGGCGCCTTCCTGTGGGAAGGCCTGCAGCGCAGGCGTGGCCGCCACCGGCCCGAACTGCTGGCCTGGCAGGCCCGCCACGGCGGCAGCAGTGACGATCTGGAACTGCATATCCTCAAGCGCCTGGAAGGCCTGCGCATCGTCTCGCGAACCGCACCGATGCTGGGCCTGGTGGCAACCATGATCCCGATGGGGCCCGCCCTGCTGGCGCTGACCCGCAGCGACGCGCAGGGGGTGGGCGAGAACATGGTGGTGGCCTTCTCGTCGGTGATCCTGGCCCTGGTGGCCGCCAGCCTGACCTACCTGGTGCTGACCGTGCGCCGGCGCTGGCTGCTGCAGGAACTGCGCATGTTCGAACGCCTGCAGGAGGCGCACTGATGCGCTTCCTGGATGACGACGAAGCCGATGACCCGATCCTGTCGGTGGTGAACCTGATCGACCTGTTCCTGGTGGTCACCGGCATCCTGATGATCGTGATCGTGCGCAACCCGCTCAATCCTTTCACCAGCCAGGACGTGACCGTGATCGAGAACCCCGGCCAGGCCAACATGCGCATCACCGTGAAGCAGGGCGAGGAACTGACCCGCTACCAGTCCACCGGCGAGATCGGCGAAGGTGGCGGGGTCAAGGCCGGCGTGACCTATCGGTTGCCGGACGGGCGCATGGTGTATGTGCCGGAGGGAGCCGCCCCGGCCCGGTAGATCCACGCCATGCGTGGATGCGGAGCCTACGGTTCGTCCAGCGCTTCGAAACGTTCGGCGAGGTAATCGATCAGCGCACGCACCGCAGGCAACAAGCCGCGCCGCGACGGGAACACCGCGTGCACGATGCCATGCTTCGGCACCCATTCCGGCAGCACCGGCACCAGCGCACCACTGGCCAGTTCGTCGCTGATCATCATCCGCGGCAGCATCAGCAGGCCCACTCCGGCTGTCGCGGCGGTGCGCAGCGCGATCATGTCATCGCTGACCAGCCGCGGGCGGTGGTGCACGCTGGCCAGCACATCGTCGGGCCCGGTGTATTCCCAGACATGCTGCTGGCTGGGCGATGCCAGATCGACGGTCGGCATCATCGCCAGGTCGGCCGGCACCTGCGGCGTGCCCAGCCGCTGCAGCAGCGCCGGACTGGCACTGGTGCACCAGACCCGGCGCGCCAGCACGCGCACCACCAGGTCGCTGTCCTCCAGTGGCGGTGGCCGTACCCGGATCGCCACGTCCACGCCCTCGCCCACCACGTCCACGCGGCGGTTGGTGGCGTCCAGCTGCACCGTCACCTGCGGATGCAGGGCCAGGAAGTCGGCCAGCATCGGGCCGATGCGCGCGTGCAGGATCGCGATCGGGCACGCCAGGCGGATCGTGCCGCGCGGCTCGGCGCGTGACAGCGCAATCGCTTCTTCGGCCGCTTCGGCCTCGACCAGCATCGCCTTGCAATGGCGGTAGTAGTCCTGGCCGACCTCGGTGACCGAGAAGCGCCGGGTCGAACGCTGGATCAGCCGCACGCCCAGGCGCTCCTCCAGCAGCGCGATGCGCCGGCTCAGTTTCGACTTCGGCATCGCCAGCGCCCGGCCGGCCTGCGAGAAGCCACCGTGCTCGACCACCATGGCGAAATAGAACAGGTCGTTGAGGTCGCAACGGCGGATATCAGCGATGAACACGGGGCGATCTCCTGTGGCCCAAGGCGCGCACCCATTGTTCACCAGATAGGACTATGACGGCAAATATTGGCGTCTACCGACCCTATTGTCGCGGCGATATCGTCTCCCGCAACGAAGAACAGCGGCCGGCAGCCCCGGCCAGGAGATCGCCATGAAGCGTGTCACCGGTACCTACAGCGCCCCCCGCCCGCACTGGGTGGGCGACGGATTCCCCGCCCGCTCGATGTTTTCCTACAACACCCACGGCCAGCACCTGAGCCCGTTCCTGCTGCTGGACTATGCCGGCCCCTACACCTTCGCCCCCAGCGATGCGCCGCGCGGCGTCGGCCAGCATCCGCACCGCGGTTTCGAGACGGTCACCATCGTCTATGAGGGCGAGGTCGCCCACCGCGATTCGACCGGGGCCGGCGGCACCATCGGCCCGGGTGACGTGCAGTGGATGACCGCCGCCTCCGGCATCCTCCACGAGGAATTCCACACACCGGAGTTCAGCAAGCGCGGCGGCACCCTGGACATGGTCCAGCTGTGGGTCAACCTGCCGGCCCGGGACAAGATGGGTGCGCCGGGCTACCAGACCCTGCTCGATGCAGACATTCCCTCGGTGGATCTGCCCGACGGCGCCGGACGCGTGCGTGTCATCGCCGGCCACTTCGACGGCCACGCCGGCCCGGCCCGTACCCACACGCCGATGGATGTCTGGGACATCCGCCTGCGGCAGGGCCAGCACGCCGAACTGCCGGTAGCCGACGGCCGCACGCTGGCGCTGGTGGTGCTGAAGGGCACGGTCCGGATCAACGGCGGCCAGCCGGTCGGCGAGGCGCAGCTGGTCACCTTCGACCGCAGCGGCGAGGACGTGTTCGTCGACGCCGACAGCGACGCCACCGTGCTGCTGCTCAGCGGTGAGCCGATCGACGAGCCGGTGGTGGGCTATGGCCCGTTCGTCATGAACAGCCAGGCCGAGATCGCGCAGGCGGTGAACGACTTCAACAGCGGCCGCTTCGGCCGGATCGCGCACTGAGCGCTTCCGCGCGGCGGGCGATCACCCGCCGCGCCAACGGGCCATCGCCCACTTCCCCCAGGAGACTGACCATGAGTACCCCCGCCAACTTCAACGGTGCCCGCCCGGTGATCGATCCGGACAACGCCGCGATGCTGCTGATCGACCATCAGAGCGGCCTGTTCCAGACCATCGGTGACATGCCGTTCACCACCGTGCGCGCCCACGCCACCGCGCTGGCCAGGATGGCCACGCTGGCAAAGATGCCGGTGATCACCACCGCCTCGGTCCCGCAGGGCCCGAACGGCCCGCTGATTCCGGAGATCCACGACGCAGCCCCGCATGCCCAGTACGTGGCGCGCAAGGGCGAGATCAACGCCTGGGACAACCCGGAATTCGTTGCCGCGGTGAAGGCCACCGGCCGCAGGCAGCTGATCATTGCCGGCACCATCACCAGCGTGTGCATGGCCTTCCCGTCGATCGCCGCCGTCGCCGATGGCTACCAGGTGTTCGCGGTCATCGACGCGTCGGGTACCTACTCGAAGATGGCCGAGGAGATCACCCTGGCCCGCGTGGTGCAGGCCGGTGTGGTGCCGATGGACACCGCCGCGGTGGCCTCTGAGATCCAGCGCACCTGGAACCGCGACGATGCCCAGCAGTGGGCCGAGGTCTACACGAAGATCTTCCCGAACTACCAACTGCTGATCGAAAGCTACCTGAAGGCGCAGGACGTGCAGAAGAACCAGGAGCAGCTGGATTCGCAGCGCAGCTGAGCTGCCCCCGGGTGCCGCCCGCTGTCGGCACTCCTTTCAACCGGAGACCCATCATGTCCAGTGAACCGATCCGCGACCCGGCCAGCGATCATCTGCTGACCCCGCAGAATTCCACCTTCATCATCATCGACTACCAGCCGGTGCAGGTGAACTCCATCGCCTCGATGGACCGCCAGCTGCTGGTCAACAACATCGTCGGCACCGCCAAGGCCGCTGTGGCTTACGGTCTGCCGATCGTGCATTCGACGGTGAACGTCAAGACCGGCCTGAACAAGCCGCCGATTCCACAGCTGCGCAAGGTGTTGGGCGACTACCCCACCTACGACCGCACCACCATCAACTCCTGGGAGGACGTCGAGTTCCGCAGGGCGGTGGAAGCCACCGGCCGCCGCAAGCTGATCATGACCGCGCTGTGGACCGAGGCGTGCCTGACTTTCCCGGCCCTGGATGCGTTGAAGGAAGGCTATGAGGTGTATGTGGTGGTCGACGCCGTCGGCGGTACCTCGCTGGCGGCGCATGACGCAGCACTGCGCCGCATCGAACAGGCCGGTGGCCAGCTGATCAGCGTGCCGCAGCTGTTCTGCGAGCTGCAGCGCGACTGGGCGCGTTCGGAAACGGTCCCCGCGTTCATGAACCTCTTCATTGAAACCGGGGGTACGGCGGGCATCCAGTTCTCGTACGATCGTACCGAGTGAATTCGTGGCGGCGCAGGCAGGTAGCCCGCGCCGTCTTTTGAAGCAGTCGAGCAAGGCTCGACTCTACAGTTGGGTTGGTCGAGCATGGCTCGACTCTACAGATGGCAGGAGACCCTGATGGCCTACGCACGCATTGTTTCAACCGGCGACAACTACCTGCACCACATCAGCAATGGCAGCTTTGATGTGGATGCGGACGAGCCGGCATCGTTGGGCGGCCAGGGCAAGGGCTTCGCCCCGTTCGATCTGTACCTGGCCTCGCTGGCGGCCTGCACCGCGATTACCCTGCGCATGTATGCACAGCGCAAGGGCTGGGAACTGGGCGAGTTCCATGCCGAGCTGCGCTCGGAACGCGACGAGGATGGACGCTTCCACGTGCACCGCGTGCTGCATGCCAGCGCCGCGCTGAGCGATGCGCAGTGGCAGCGACTGCTGGAGGTGGTGGAAAAGACCCCGGTGACCCTGGTGATGCGTGAAGGTGCACGCATCACCAGCGAGCGGGGGGCTGCAGCGTAACCCCATCCACGCATGGCGTGGATCTACTGTAGAGCCGAGCCTATGCTCGGCTCTACGGAAGGCTCAGCGTCGTGAATGCAGCACGGTGCGCTGGCGCATGGCGTTGAATTCCTGCTCCACCTGCTGGATGTCTTCGGCCTGGAAACCGGCCGCATCCAGCAGCTGGTCGGCGGCGGCGGCCGCCAGCGGATCATCGTCACGCTGGCGCCAGCAGCGCGCCGGCAGGAAATAGCCCACCTCACTGCGCCCGCGCATGATCACCACCGGCCGGCCCGCATACAGCAGGAACTCGGCCAGGTGCTGGCGCAGGCCCTCGACGGAAACATAGGCCGGTCCAACACCCAGCATCTGGCTGGACGGTTCGGGACTCTCGAACAGCTTGCGACGGCTCATCCACTCCTCCTTTTGAACAACGCGTGGTCTCCTTTCCTTAGACGAGCGCATCGCTGCGCCCCCGCCACGTACTACGTGACCCGCATCACGCCGGCCGCTCAGAACCCGGTATTGAACTCCAGTTGGAACACGTCGATCGACAGCGGCGCGCCGGACACTTCCTTGGCCGCCATCCACTTGCCACTGATCCAGCTGCGCGCATCCAGCGCATAGGCACCGCCCACGTAGTAGCCGCGGGCGTTGGTGCCGCCGAGGTGGAAGTTCGGGTCGTTGTAGGCATCGGGCAGCGCATCGGCCTCGATGTGCTTGTAGCCCAGCAGCGCCTGCCACTGGCCCTTCTCCTTCAGCTCGGTGGCACCGAAGGTGGCCTGCACCATCCATGCGGTGTCGCCGCTGCGGAAGGTATCGATGCTGGCGGTGCCACCGGCGCCGTAGTTGTTGACGATGCCGTTGTTGGCTCGGCTGAACATGGCCTGCTTGTCGTAGGCCAGGTTGCGGATGTAGTCGCCCTCCAGGCGCATGCCGATGTCCTGGGCCAGCTGGGTATCCCAGCGCAGGTTCAGCGTGGCCAGGCGGAATGCCGAGGCCAGGCCGACGTACTGCGGGGTCGGCGTGTTGGCCGGATCCAGCGGATTGCGGGCGATGTCGCGGATCAGCATCAGGGTGTTGCCCTTCTGCATGAACGCCGGGCGCGACCAGTCGGTGTCGCAGCCCACTGCGCCCGCATACAGCGCGCACGGCGAGGACAGGCGGCCGCTGATGTTCTTGAAGTCGTAGTAGCCCAACGCGGCACGCAGCGCATTGTCGTCGTTGAAGCGCCAGTTCACGCCCACCTGCGCACCGGACAGCCACTTGTTCTCGTTCGGGGTCTTGACCCGGCTCTGGCTGGGCGCGCTGTCGGAGGTGTACTCCAGCGGCACCACCGCCAGATTGCCGAACAGGCCGAGGTCACCGCCGTCGAAGTCGTACTGCAGGTTGGCGGCCAGGCCGTCGAAGTTCAGGTCGTTGGAGAACAGCGTATCGCTGGTCCAGAACGGATTGCCGAAGCGGCCACCGCGCACCGTCACCCAGTCGGCCGGGCTGTAGGCCAGCCAGGCCTGGTCCAGCCACACGTCCTTCTTGCTCAGGCCACCCCCCAGCTGCTCGGTGGTCGACACCGGGCCATTGCTGCTGCCGCTGGCCAGGCGCACACCGGCCGTGGTGTGCTGGCCGATGGTCGCCTCGATGCCCAGGCGGGCGCGGATGCGCCATAGGTTGCGGCGGTCCTGGCGGGTGTTCAGCAGCGGCGGCAACTGCAGGTTGGTGTTGGTGTTCGTGTCGAAGCCGTTGCCGGAATTGATCGACGACCAGTTGCTCACGATGTCGCTGTTGCGTTCGGAGAAGAAGCGCGACTCGCTGCGTACGCGCATGTCACCGGTGACCTTGATGCGCTTGGTCCACTCAGCCACTTCGTTCGGTGCCGCCCAGCCCTCGGACTTGGCCTGCGCCATCACGTCCTGGCGCACTTCGTCACGAATGCCGTCGCGCACGCTCTGCGGCACGTAGGGCACGCGCACGTCACCGGCCTCCAGGGCCACGCCACCGCTGGCGGCCGAAGGTGCCGTGGTCGCGGTGCGCGATGCGGCCGCTGCTTCAGCCTCGGCCTGCACCAGCAATGCCTGGCCGTCTTCGGGTTTCAGTGCACCGCTGGCGATCAGGCCCTTGATCAGCTTGACCATGGTGGTTTCGGCGGCCATCGCACCGGCCGGGGCGGCCAGGCTGAGCAGCACGGCGCAGCACAGCAGCGCCCGTCGGGCCGGCCGCGGGCGGCGGGAGTCGGTTCGTGCGCGGACGTGGTCGTTCATCACGGTTCTCATCGAAAGAAGGGAAATCACGGAGGTCGGGAATCAGGCCCCGGGCCGGCGGCCCTGGATCAGGACACGGGCGGGGAAATCAAGCGACGGCGGAGGTGCCTGGTCGACCTTGCCGATGCGACGCAATGCATCGAGCACGGCCGCGTCGGCCTCCTCGTTGCCACTGCCACGCACCAGCTCGACCTTTTCCAGGCGGCCATCGCTGGCCAGCCACACATTCACCTGCAGCTGGAACGCCAGGCGCTTGACCTTGTCGTCGCGCGAGATCGCCTGCTGCATCAGGTAGCCGAGATAGCGCCCATAGGTGGCATTGCCGGCACCGCCACGGCCGACGCCGGACGAGCCGCCACCGCTGCCGGACTGGATACCGAAGTTGTCACCGCCGGCCTGCGCATCGGCATTCATCGTCACCGGGTCAGCGTTGTCCGGGGTCGGCGTCGGCTCTTCGGCCGGCGTCGGTTGATCCAGCGGCTCCGGCTCAGGCATCGTTTCTTCCGGCGGCGTTTCCGGTTCCGGCGGCTTTTCCGGCGGCGGCGGTGGCGGCGGAGGGGGTGGCGGCAGCGCCAGCATCGGCGGCTGCACCACCGGCCGACGGGTGCTCGCAGTGTCCTTGAACAGCAGCCACCACAGCGCGACACCGAGCACCAGCAACGCGGCCAGCACCAGCGCGACGGTCACCAGCAACGGGCGACCGCGCATGCCGGGCTCCGGCCGAGGGGGTTGATGGGCCGTCATGCCTCAGCCCTGCGCCTTGCCGGTGACCAGGCCCACCTGGGCCAGCTCCAGCCGCCGCAACAGGTCCAGCACCTCGACCACGCGGGCGTACTGCACCTGCGCGTCACCGCGCACGATCACCGGGAAATCCGGCGTGGTCGCGCGCTCGGTGCGCAGCCGGTCTTCCAGCTCGGCCATCGTCACCGGGTAGGCATCCAGGAACACCTGGCCGCTGGGGTCGATGGTGATCGCCTTGGTCTTCGGCTTCTCCAGCGCCACGCTGTTGCTGGCCTTCGGCAGGTTGACCTCGATGCCGGGGATGGAGGCGTTGCTGGTCAGGATGAAGATCACCAGCACCACCAGCAGCACGTCGACGAAGGGCGTCACGTTGATGCCCTTCTCGCGCTTCTTGATGCCGAACTTCGCCTTCTGGCCCATGGCGCGCCCCTCAGCCCTGGACCGCGGCCGGGCCGCGTCCGTCCTGCTCTTCGGCCAGGCGCGCGGCGAACTCGTCGATGAACACCGCCATGTCCGCACCGATCGCTTCGGCACGCGCGCCCAGGTAGTTGTAGCCGAACAGTGCCGGGATCGCGACGCCGAGGCCGGCTGCGGTACACAGCAGCGCCGCGGCCATGCCCGGCGCCACCGAGTTGATGTCCACCGCGCCGGCCATCGCCGCCACCACGAACACCAGCATGATGCCGATCACGGTGCCGAACAGGCCCACGTAGGGTGCGCCTTCGATGGTGGTCGACAGCCAGTTCATGCGCCGCGCCATCGCTTCCTGCTCGCGCACCATCACCGCATCCATCGAGGCGCGGATCGCGGCGATGGTGGCACCACTGAGGTAACCACTGTTGCCATCACGCTGGTGGCGTTGCTGCATTTCATCGATGGCCACCTGGTAGATGCGCCACAACGAGCCATCGTGCATGGCGGTCGGTGCCTTGCCCTGGCGGTCCATGTCGGACAGGGTGCGCAGCGGTACGCCGGACAGCTTGCCGAAACTCTCGGTGAACACCGCATTGGCCTTGCTGGTACGGCCGAAATGGCGGCTCTTGGCAATCATGATCGCCCACGACAGCAGCATCATCAGGCCGAGGATGGCGACCACCACCCAGGCATCGAACGGCATCGCCTTGAGGATGAAGGCGAAGTGGCTCTGCCCGGCGGACTGCTCGTCGGCGCCGTAGCTGATCAGGCGCGAATCGGCGCCCTGAGCGGTGGCATCGGCCAGCAGCAGTGCTGCCGGGCGTGCCACACGCGAGACGCGCAGCTCATCCAGCGCGCCCTCGAAATTGGCCAGCGGCTGCGCCGCGCCCGGCGCATCGGCGCCCACCACCGGCGCGGTGGTCAGCGCGGGCAGCGCACCGCTCAGCTGGGCAACTACGCGCCCATTGAGGTACAGCTGCAGCGCGCCCTTCTCCGCAGTCAGTGCCACGTGCGCCCACTGTCCTTCCGGAATCGGCTGCGCCGGGGTGCTGCGCTGGCCGTTGAGCTGCACGAACGGCACGCGGTTCTCGATGCCCAGCACCAGTTCGGAAGCACCGTCACGACGCGCGTAGATCGCCTGAGCCGCGTTGTTGCCGCCCGGCTTGATCCAGGCCGAAATCGTCAGCGGCGTACCCGCTTCCTGCGCCAGCGACGCGCTGGCCGGCAGCGGCAGCGGGCCCGCACCCAGCTGCACGCCACGACCGATCACCGCGCCCTCGGACGGCGGCACGACGGCACCGGCGTTGTTGCCGTAAGCGGTGGTGTCGCGCGCCGGCGCATTGGCCTCGGCAAAGTGGTAGACCAGCGTGTAATCCGGGTCGAACACCTGCTGGCCGTTGCCGCTGGCCGGTGCCTTCTCATTGCCGTAGTACATCCAGATCGTCTGCGGCGCGGCGGCGCTGACTGCCGGTACGTCCACCCAGACCAGGGCCAGGCCCAGCTTGGGATCGAACTGTTCGATCTGATGGGCCAGCACGGTGCGGCCATCGCCCGAGACGAAACGCAGGTCGTTGCCCGCGTCCTGGGTACCGTCGAAACCGAAGTTGCCGGTATGCAGGCGCAGCAGCAGCGGCGTGCGGCCCGGGTCACCGGCCAGGCCCGCGCCCTGCGGGCCGGCGTCGACGGTGATCGGCTTGCGGTACTTCCATTCGGCCTGCCACCAATTGGCATCGGCCGCAGCAGCAGGCAACGCAACCAGCGCGGCCAGCAGCAGCAACACTCGGGAAAGCAAACGGTCCATGCGAAGGGTCTCCGGAGAACGCATGTTCAAGGGAAGGGTCAGTAACTGGTGCTGATGTTGAAATGCAGGCGCGGGTCGTCCTTGCGCGTGACCGGGCCATCGGCATAGGGCCAGGCGTAGTCCAGGCGCAGCTGCAGGTGCTCGCCCAGGCGCAGCTGCGCGCCCAGGCCGACCGAGGCCAGGTTGTACTTGTCACGCTGTTCGGGCAGTGGCTGGCGCAGGCGCAGGTAGGCCGCATCGGCAAAGCTGTAGACGCGCAGATCAGTGTCGCTCCACAGCGACCACGCCGGGGTGCGCCATTCCAGGCTGGCCAGGCCGCCGTAGTCGCCGATTGCCTCGGCCGACAGGTAGCCGCGCACGGTGTACATGCCGCCGGCGGCGAACTGCTCGGCCGACACCAGCGGCGCATCGGTGACCTGCAGCGAGCCACGCGCATACCACTGCCAGTCATTGCTGAAGGTGTGGGTGTTGGCCACGTCGGCCTTGAAGGCCACGAAGCTCGGGTCGGCCCAATAGCGCTTCTGGCCGAAGGCGGTGGCGTCGCTGCCGTAGCCGAACAGGCGGCGGGTACCGGCCACCAGCTGGGTGTTGATGCTCAGCTGATCCTGCTCGCCCTGGCGCACGCCGACGAAGGCCAGGGTGATCGGCGCGTACTTCAACGGTGTCTTCAGGCTGTCCTTGCCCATCTGCGTGTCTTCCTCGGTGTCCTTGAAATCCACACCAAGGCTGAGCTGGCGCCACCACTGGCTGCTGCCGGCCAGGCGGTAGTTGAGCTTGAGGCCGATCGAATGGCCGTTGCCGATCACATTGGTACCGGTACCGGTACCGACCTGGCCGCCTGCATTCAACACGCGGCTGTCGGACTTGTAGCCGGACGCTTCCAGGCTCCACGGCGTGCCTTCGAACGGCATCGTGTACGAGGCCGAGAACACCTTGGCCTGCTTTGTATCTTCCGGCGCCAGGTACACGCCGATGTTGGCGCTGTGCCCGCGCTTCCACAGGTTGTCGTAGCCCAGCGATGCACTCAGGCGCAGCTTCTCGGTGTCGGCGCTGTGGTCGTTGTTGAGCGCCACGCTGGTGCGCCACGGCGACTTCTCCTCGACCTGCAGGTCCACATCCATCGTGCCCGGCACCTGGCCTTCGCGAACCAGTGGCATCACCTGGCGGCGCCCGCCTTCGTTCAGCGCGGTCAATTCCTTCTGGGCCTGGTCGAAATCAGGCACCTTGCCCTCGGCCAGTGCCGGTACGCGATCGCGGATGCGTTCGGGCGATTCGTGGCGGGTACCGACCACGCGCAGCTGGCCGATCGGCGTCTGCTGCACCTTCAGCAGCACCACGCCACCACTGACCTGCTGCTCGGGAAGCTCGACGTAGACCGACTGGTAGCCGGCCTGCTGGTAGAGCGCATGGACCGCATCGCGCGCCTTCTCGACATCGGCCAGGGTCCTGCCAGGGCCGAGGAACGGTTCCACCGCGCGTTCAATGTCCCGGGGATCGAGCACGGTATTGCCGCGCACGATGTATTCATTGATGTTCACGCTGGGCGCAGGCGCTGCCTCCTGCGCGAACAGCGGCAGCGGCAGCGCTGCCAGGGCCAGCATCAATGGATGCAGGCGCAGCGGAAGGCGGACGGCTCGGCACGGAACAGGATTCATCGAAGGCATCGCGTCGTATCGAAGGGAGTGGCCAGGGAGCGGCGCGTGGGTCTACCAACAGGACGTGTACGTCGCGTCAAAGCCGCCAACAGTTTTGTGACAGCGCTGTCATCTTTTGACAGCGCCGCAACACCCGCAGGCGGACCCTGCCTTCGCCGCACGTCTTCATTGCAGAGCGCCGGTTGTCGCAGGAGATTCGAGATGAGTGAGCCGTTGAAGGCGGGCGTTCGCCCTGCCCTCGCCCTTGCCGTGTTGCTGGCGTTGCCAACGGCCTGGGCCGACGAGGCGAAGAAGCAGGACGATGCCGCGCCGTGCATCGAAGTACAGGTCAACGGCGAGCGCATCCCCGCCTGGGAGTGCCTGCAACGCAAGCTGGCCCCGGTGCCGAAATCGGCGAAGTCACCGGCGCTGCCTGAAGCCGAACGCCTGATGCGGCAGCCCGGCAACCAGCTGATGCAGTACAACCTGGAGGGCACGCGACAGCGCATGGGTGATGCCTTCGGGCGTTCGGTGGTGCCGCAGCGCCCGGCGCGCTGAACCTGCGCAGCTGCAGACCCGCGGCCGCGCCCGGCAGGATTCTGTAGAGTCGAGCCATGCTCGACTGGATTTTGTAGAGTCGAGCCATGCTCGACTGTTCTTCCAGACGCAGCCGGGCGTGGGCTCGGCGCTACGGAGCACCACCCTGCGGAACGGCCGGCACGATGCCATCGCTCGGCACCGGTGGCAGCGCGGGCACCGGCAGGCTGCGCGATTGCCCGGCCTGGTTCAGTTCCACCGCGTTGGCGTTGATGCTGGCCAGCACCGTACACGGCCCCAACCGCTGGCCCGGCGCGTAGGCTTCGGCAGGACGGCCATCCACCGAAAGCAGCGCCAGCGGCGCGTGGTCACCGGCCATCACGCCGAGCACGACCACCTCGGTCTGCACTGCACCGGGCGACAGCAGCCGCACCAGCGGCAGGCTGGCCACCGCATCGAACAGCGGCCGTGCCGGCGCCTCGGCATGCGCTTCGCTGGCCGCCGCCGTAGGCGCCACCGCAGACAGGGTGACGCTCCAATAGGCCACCACGGCCAGCAGCAGCGTTGCCGCCAGCAGGGTCAACATCCGATTCCGATCCCAGCGCCTGCCGTCCATGTTCCGCATCATCGCCACGTTCGTGTCCGCCTACGCTAGCAGGTTCGGCTGACGCTTTTGTTTCATCATGCGGGCCTACGCTGGCACGCATCGGCAAGGGACAGGAGGCGATGTCGATGCGACACATCCCGCGTGGTTTCACCCTGCTGGAACTGATGGTGGTGCTGGTGATCATCGGCATCTGCACGGCGGGCATCGGCCTGGGCCTGGGCAGCCTGCTCGACCCCGCGCGCCAGCTGCGGCAGGAAGGCGAGCGACTGGCGCAGCGCCTGCAGGTGGCGCGCGACGAGGCCCGCATCGATGGCCGTCCCCTGCGCTGGCAGGCCGACGCCGCCGGCTACCGGTTCAGCCGCCGCGAGGGTGCCCGCTGGGTCGATGTGCAACGCGACGACCTGCTGCGCCCACAGCCCTGGCAACCGGCGGGCATCGTGGTGCAGCCGGCCACGCCGATTGAACTGAGCCCGGAGTGGATCGGCGTGGCATGGGAACTGACGTTGTCGTTGCAGGGCCGCCAGCTGCGTCTTCGTGATGATGGCAGCGGACAGTTGCAGGTCGTGCAGTGAAGCGGAACATGCGCGGATTCACCCTGATCGAAGTGCTGATCGCACTGGCGATCGTTTCGATTGCGCTGGCTGCGGTCATGCGCTCGGTCGCGGTGGCCACCGACGATCAGTCACGCCTGCGCGACCGTCGCCTGGCGCTGTTGTGCGCGCAGGACCGCTGGCAGGAGCTGCGCCTGGCCGGGCAGCCACCGCAGGATGCGCGACTGCGCTGCGTGCAGGGGCGCAGCACGTTCCTGGTGCTGCAACATCTCGGCACCGGCAGCGACAGCCAGCCGCAACTGGAACTGAGCGTGGTGGCCGAAGATGCACCGCGGCAGTCGCTGGCCCGGATGCAGCTACCGTGGACGGCGGCGCAATGAAGCGTACGGCAGCAGGTTTCACCCTGTTCGAGGTGATGATCGCGATCACCATCATGGGCGTGCTGGCACTGATCTGCTGGCGTGCGCTGGACAGCGTGGCCAGCAGCGACCAGCGCCTGCGCCGGGCCGATGCCGAGACCACGACGGCACTGCGCGTGCTGCAGCAGTTCCAGCGCGATATCGAAATGCGTGCCGACGACGCGCTGATGAACGGCGCGGTGCGCCCGGCAGATCGTCCGCAGCGACTGCTGCCCCCTTCGCTGGTGAGCGAACGGCATCCGGATGGCAGCTTTGCGCTGGAAATCACCCGCAGCGTAGACAGTGATGGGCTGCGCTGGCAGCGGGTGCGCTGGTGGCGGCAGGGCAACACGCTGTGGCGGGCCAGTGGTGCGGCTACGGACCGCTATCCCCTGCCCGCACCGGATCCGTCGAGAGGCATTGCGGTGGCGCGCGATGTACAACGGTTCGAGGTGCGGGCGTGGCAGCCTGGAACGGGATGGGCCGTGTTGCCGAGCGAAGGCGAGGTATTGCCGGCCACCGGACTTGAACTGCGGTTGGGCCTGCGCGATGGGCGTGGGCCGTTGAGTTACCGGCGGGTGCTGGAGCTTTAGGATTCGTTCGTGGCACCGCATCCACGCACGGCGTGGATCTACTACCGAGCCTGCTCTGGTGATGGCGAGCATCTACCCCCGAGCCTGCCCTGGTGGGTGCCGACCGTTGGTCGGCACTGAGGCCAGCCCCGGCATCCACGCATGGCATGGATCCCCTGCCCTCCTGCCGCCGGGTGCTCTCCTGCACCCGGCGGCGCTGTGTCGGTGGTCCTCACCGCTGATGGCCGCTCCCTGCCCTCCGTGCCGTCCTGGCTGGGGCCGCCACCGTTCCCTGGCGGCTGGCCCGATGCTGTCCGTTCTTCCTGGTCAGTCCCATCCACGCATGGCGTGGATCTACTACTGGCCGCGATCGTGCCGACCAGGGTCGGCACCTACCGGCGCTGCGTGCCGTCGTCGCGGCTGGCCTGCGGGAACTGGAACGCGCTGTCGGCGTCGTAACCGCTGTTGGCGGTGGTGCCACGCGCCGGCGGCGTGATGCTGCTGGTGCCGCTGCCGAAGCCCAGGATCTGCACGCTGATCACCGACGGCTGGTTGCGCCGTGCCTCGTCCTGGCTCTTGCGCATCACATCCTGTGCCGCCTGGCTGGCGCTGTTCGCTGCCGCACTGGCCGAGGCCAGCGCATTGACGTTGACCGATGCCAGCACCGGCAGGCCCTTGCTCTCGCCCTGCACTTGGATGTTGGCCGCATTGAGTACCTGCAGCGCGGCCAGGTTGATGTTGCCCGAGACACGGATGCCCGCTTCGCCCGCATCGATGGTGCCCAGCGGCGCGATCAGGTCGACGTCGCCCGGCGGCACTTCGGCGATGGGGTTCAGGGTCGCGATGCCAGCACCGCTGGCCGGGGCCTGCGGCGACAGGATCACATTGCCCCAGCCGTCATAGACGCGGCGCGGTGGCGTGTACAACAACGTCGTCCGCGAACCACGACCGGCATTGATGTCACCCTGCTCCGACCACGCCAGGATGTCACCACCGAACGTGGTCATCACCCGCGACAGACCCAGCAGCACGCTGTCCTGGCTGAACAGGCGGATATCGCCCTGCCCCTGAGTGACAAGGCCGGCGCTGGCAGGTGGCACCACGCCCTGCACACCGATCACGATCTGCCCACCCGGCGCCATCAGCTCGATGTTGCCGCCCGCCTCGGTGCGCACGCCGGAACCGCCGTACATCACGATATCGCCGGTACGGTCGGTGGTCGCTCCGGTTGCATCCTTGTCCGGCATCAGCGTGGCGATGGCCTCGCGACCGCGCAGGTAGGAGCCGAAGCGTGGCCCTTCTGCATCGGTATACTCACGTCCACCTTCGCGCAGCTCGGCGTAATAGACCTGACGCAGGAAGATGCGCTGCTGCTCCTTCGGCAAGCGATCGAACGCCGCCAGCGCCCCGTCGCCGTCGGCGGCCACGCCGAAGCGTTGCTGCAGCCACTGCTTCAGTTCCTGGTCGTACACCTTGGCTGCCTTGCCCGGCTGCGACGCAAGCGATTGCGCCGGATCGGCAAGGTTGGCAGGGTCCAGGTAGCGGGCACGCAGGGCCGCGAAATCAATCTGCTGGTTGCCGGCCGTCAGCGCGATGCTGGCGCCGGGACGGGTGTCGCCCTGCACGATGCCACCGAGGCTGACGATGCTGCCCGCATCCTCCTGGCGCAGCTGGCGGCCGGCACTGATCTCGACGTTGCCGGGGCCGGCGATGGTCGCATTCAGATGCACGATATCGCGCCCGGCCTCGACCACCGACATGTCGGTGGCCGTGCTGTTGAGCGCGGTCAACGACACCCCCAGCACATCCCGGCCCGCCCGCAGTTGCACCGCGCCGGCGGCCTCGAACCAGTTCAGCTGTGTGCGCTGCCCACTGATACCGTCCAGGCTGCGCCGTGCACCGGTGGCCAGACCAGTGATGTCGCGCTGCACCGCGTAGAAGCGGCTCGGCGCCAGTGCCGCAGACACTGTGGACAGCGGAGTATTCGGACCGAACGCGAACAGCGGAAGCGACGCCTCCGGCGAGGCGGTGTTGCCGTCGACCGACAGGTTGTGCCGCGAGCGGGTCACATTGCCGCCGGAATCCCCCTGCTGGGCCAGGAATGCGGGGTCGAATGGTCCCGGCAGGCGCGCATCCGCGCCGGAGCGCGCGATCTGGGTCGCGCCACGCTGGGCGAAAATGCCGCCACCCGCCAGGACGTCCAGCCGTCCTGTCGCTGAGGGTGCCAGCAGGATCACATCCTGCGTCCCCGGCGTGGCGCTGATCCGGTCCAGCTTGATGTCGCCCTGCGCAGCAATGGCACTGAAGCGCGAAGGATAGAGCCAGTAATTCAGCAGGTCCTCGCCGCCGCCCACTACAAGCGGGACTCGCTCGGGCCACAGATTGCTGCCCGTCACGTTTTCCGGCCCGGCGAGGCCCGGCGCGAGATCGCCACCGGCACTGAACAGATCCACGGCCGTGTTGGCAGTCCACAGGGAGAACCACGTACTGCCTGCAGCGCGCACGCCATCATCCTGCAGCACCGCGCTGTAGTTTGCCAGCGGAACGCGGCCTGCATCGGCAACGCCACCGAGCACCACATCACCCCGCGCCTGCAGCTGCGCGACCGCATCGCCCAGCACCAGCACCGGTCCGCCCATCGCGCGGGCGGCGTCGGGCGCAAACAGGTCTGCCGCGCGCTGCTCACCCAGCGTCGCGTAGTTCTCCTGGGTAACGCCCATTGCACCGATGCGCCCCGCATCGAACTGGAGGCTGCCACGCAGATTGGTGAAGGTACCGTTGAGGTCGAGATTCTGTCCCGCCCTGGAGGGATTGAGGCTGGAGATCGTCGCCTGCAGATTCGGATTCAGTGCGCCACCGATGCGCAACCGCAGGTCGCCGCCTCCGGTCAGGTGCAGCTGGCCATTGCTGACCCGGCCGGTCGATCCTACTGCCGCAATGATCGCACCCGAACGCGGTGCGCTCAGCGAGCCCAGCGCGTCGCCCATTGGATCGCGGACGCCGGCATTGCGCCCGGCCTCAAGCGTCAGGTCGCCGCCGCCCAGGGTGCCGAAGCCGGTGAAGCCGACCATCCGTGGGGAGCTGCCGGCGGCAGCGGAGACGTTGGTATAGGCGCCGAAATTCACCCACCAGCTGGTCGGCACCGGCTCCACGCCAGTGGTGCCGCCGGTACCCTGCCGCCACAGCCAGTTGCCGACCGCGGCACTGGAGTACAGCGCCCAGTCGCGATCACTGCTGCCCGACTCTGCGCGGGCGGTCCAGGCATCGCCGACGATATCGCGACCGGCTTCGACGCGCAGGTTGCCGCCATGATCGGGATACCAGGCCTGGTAGCCGGCCAGCGCGGGGTCATAGCTGCCCGGCACCAGGTTCGGCCCCAGCAGTGCGGTGTTCCAAGGGGCCGCCGCACGGGGCGAATTGAAGGCAGCGTCGCGGCCCTCACCCAGCGCGGTGGGAGTGCCGGCAGTGTAGACACCGAAGCCAGACTTCATCACGACGTCACCAGCGGCGAGCAGCTCCATGTCACCCTTGCCGGTGCGCAGTACGCTCCACGCCGGCGTGCCTGCGCGCTTGCCATAGGTGGTCACTTCGGTCTGCGTGCCACCGCCGGCGCAGTAGGTGGGCGCGGTGCTGCAGAACTCGTCTTCGGTCATGCCGAACATCGCCGCGAAGTCCTTCGCGGAAGTGCCCACGTAGGACTCGTCGCCCCAGAAGTCCAGCGAGCCCTGCGCGGCCACCTGGCGTGGTGCCGGGCCGCAGTAGTCGGCCGACATCGCGCAGAACTCATCTTCGGTGAAGCCGAACATATCGGCCAGCTCCGAGATCGGGCGGCCTGCATAGGAGGTGTCGCCGATCCAGTCCAGCGATGCCTGCTCGGTCAAGGCGCGATCCCCCACCCAGATGATTTCCGTCTTGACCGTGCCGATCGAGCCCTGGTGGGTATCGGCCAGCACCACGCTGCCTTCGCTGCCCCAGCGCCGGCTGCGTGGATCGGCCGCCCCGGCATCAGCACCGGCAACAACGGTCAGGTCCCAGGAGGTGGTGCCCTCGGGCAACATCGGCGCCAGCGCCCAGTTGCGCCCCTGGTTGCCGTCAGCATCGGCCGGCCTCAGATTCACCGGCGCGTGGCCGGGCAGCTCCACCTTGGTCAACGAGGGAATATACGCGCCCACCTTGAGCGCGACTTCGCGTGCCAGTCGCAGCGCAACCGGCAGCACCGCGCCGGCGGGCCACTCCTGTGCCGCCATCTGTACCGCACTGCGCAGGCGGAAGCCGGCTCCCAGCCGCGCACCGGCCTCCAGCATCAGCGGCTCCTGCAGCACGGTGCCGGCCGCCAGCGTTTGCCCGGATTCGGTGGTCACTGCCGCACCCAATACGGTACCCGCAGGCAGGCGCAGGTTCTCCGAGATCACCATCGGCGCGGGCAGCACGGTACCGACCGGAAGCGTTACCGATTCGACCGGCACGTCATAGTTCAGGCGGGTGCCGGCCTGGAACTCGGTGCCGGGCTGCAGCTTCACTCCGTCCACCGGCACCACCAGGCCGCCACCGAAGGGAGTGTGCCCCGCGCTGCCATTGCGACCCTCATATAGCTGCCAGCCGCCTTCATCCGGCGTGGACGGCGGCGGTGCGAACCCATCGTTGATGCTGCCGTAGACGTTGATGTTGCCTTCGGCCCGCAGCACCAGCGAGGCCGATTCGCCGAAGCCACGCCGCGATGGATCGGCACGGTTGGCATCGGGGCCGTAGCGGTAGCCGGACAGATCGATGTCGCCGGCAATGGTCAGATCACCCTCCGGGTTGACGTCGCTGCGCCGCGCCACCACCTGCACGCCGGGACGAAGGCGGACGTCGCCCAGCGCGCGCGTGCGCTGCTGCAGATCCGGGTTGCCCAGCGCACCATCGATCCAGGCCACGCTGTGCGGATCGACCACCTGGTCCAGCCACTGCTGGGTGACCAGCTGCGCGCGGTTGCCGCGCACATCAACGGTGCTGGCCAGAGGCGCATCGTCGTAGCGGCGGACACCATTGAGCTGTATGTCGGCCGCGCCATCGATGCGCAGGCCATTGGCCGCCGCAATGGCCGCGTCGTTGCTGCCCACCCGCGGCACATCGATCTTCAGCGTGCCACGCGCCACGCCATCGTTCTGTCCAGGGCCGTCACCGACGGCAACGTCGCTGCCGGCACGCAGGTCCAGGTGTGCCGCGCCGCCCAGGCCGACGGCGCCTTCGGCGCTGCCCAGGGTAATGGTGGCCCGGTTCGGGCTGCCGATGATCTTGCCATGGCTATCCACGCGCACGCGGGTACCGTGCGCATCCAGCGTGCCGTCCACTTGCAGCTGGTCGCGGGCGTACAGGCGGATGCTGCCAACCTGCTCGCCGCTGGCATCGATGCGGCCTGCCACGGTCAGGCTGCCAGCATCGACACTGATGTCGACCCGGCGCGCCTTCACTTCGTCACCGATCCGCAGATCGCCTTCGCCGATCTGGAAGCTGCGGCCGCCGACGACGCCGCCGGCGGTCAGTCGCTGGTTCAGACCGGCGAAATCCTGCAGCTGGCGTGCCCGCACCACCAGTTCGCCACCGTCGTACGGCACCAGCGTGCCACCGGCGTCGTAGCGGCCACTGGCGGCGCCCTGCAGATCACCGGCCAGATCGGCTCGGCCGGCCATTGCGGTGACCGTCAGGCGCCCGCCGCGGTTGTTGCGGGCGGAAACATCGATGCGGGAGGCAGCATCGGTGCGGATGTCCCCCGTGTCGCTGGACAGCAGGACATCGCCGCCCCAGCTGAACTTGTCCACGTCGTACAGCGAGACCTTGCGCCCGGCCAGATCCAGCGCCGCCCGGCTGCCAAGCGTGATGCCCTCGCGTGCGTTCGCCGACAGCCGTCCTGACGCCAGCGCGATCGTGCTGTCCAGCGCGATCCGGTTGGCGTCGATGCTCAGCTCACTGCCCAGTGCGTCGCCACCCGTCTTGCCGGCGCCACCCTGCAGGCGGAAGTCGCCGCCGCTGCGCACGCGCAGCTGCGCGGCGGGATCGGCGGTCAACAGCGGGGTATCGATGCCGAGGCTGCCTCCGCTGTACTGCCAGCCTTTGTCGGCCAGATAGTCGCCGCGCCGCTGGAACACGTCCAGCGTACCCTGCGCGGAGAACGACAGCCGCTCGGAAGCACTCAGGTTGAGCGCGCTGAAACCGAGGACCTGCCGGTTCGCGGGCACCTCGGAGCTGGGACGGCTGAACGGCGCCCGCCCCAGTTGCAGCTGGCGGGTGACGATGTCCAGTTGACCGGCGCCGAGCCGCCCTGCCATCGGGTCGGCCGGCGGCACCGACGCGTCGCTGCCCGCTGTCTGTGTTGCCGCCAGTGCGCCATCCCAGATCAGCGTATCCACCAGGATGCGCGCACGATCGGTCGCCGCACCATAGCCGTGGATGGCCTGCGCACCGAGCACAAGCGTCTGCAGGCCACTGCGCCCGGTGGCACCGTCGCGCGCGTCCAGGTCGACGCTTCCGAACACGTTGACAGAGTCCCGGGCGACCAGGCTCAGCGTGTCCAGCGCCGGTGCGCCAGTCGCATCATTGCCGCGCAGCAGTTGCTGCAGCACGGACTGGTTCATGGTCATGCCACTGGGCAACGCCCCTGCCGCAGCGGCCTGCGCGATCGCTTCGGCACTGCCGAGGTTCAGCGCCGCCATGCTCAGGCCGAGCTGGCGGGTGCCATAGCTGGCCGAGTCGCGCATCTGCAGCGTGCCATCGGTCGCAACCGCGATGCTGCCATCGGAGACCAGCCGGGTCTGGCCGTTGCACGCATTCTGGCAACCACCAATGTCGATCGCCACCGGGCCGCCCCCCACGTCGGTGGTGCCGGTGATCAGGTTCAGCCGCTGGTTGGATACCGCCAGCAGGCCGCCGGAGACCTGGTAAGGCAGGGTCGCGTTGGCATCCGCATTGGCGGATGCGAACGGCAGTGTATCGAGGGTAGCGCCGGCCTCGACCAGGATGCCGCTGCCACCAGAGGCCGCTGCCACCAGCACTTCCGGTGCATTCAGGGTGACGCCGGAACGGACCGCCACGCTGCGCGCCTGGCCGGTCACCGCCACCTGCGAGGCAACCTGGTTGAACTGCCCGCCGATGATCATCCGCGCCGGCAGGAAGGCATTGAGCGCGTCGTCGCTGAAGGTGGCGCCGCGATCACGCGCCTGCGATTGCGCGCTGCCATCGACGATCTCCAGTGAACCGACCGCCGGGCTGGCCAACGTGGCTGCCAGCGTGCCGCCGCGCCCCTTGTCGGTGGCGGCCGTGAACCGCGCGGTGCCGGCGAAGCGGATGGCAGGTGTTGCTGCACGACCTGCGCCTTCGCCCAGTGCAACGGTCAACCCGAGCGCATCGATGGTCTGCCAGCCACGCGACTCGCCGCGGCGGTCGGCCACCGATTGCGCGAAGCTGTTGTAGGAGGTTTCGTTGTAGCCCGAGTGCCGGCGTACCACTGCGGCGGGAGTCAGCAGGATGTCGGTGACCAACGGCGAGATTGCCGCGCCCAGCGCCGTGCGCTGCTGCCCGGATACGCGCCAGGTGCCGGTGCCGGTCGCAATCGGTTGCACGATGCCCGAGGTGCCGGTGGCGCCCAGCTCCACCCGGAATGCACCGGGCTGCAGCGCATAGCTTGCCGGCATCAGCGTGTAGGTGCCGGCCGCCAAGCCGGGCACGCCAGCCGGCACGGTGATCTGCTGGCCCACCGCCGGTGCTGTGAATCCTTCCTCGCCGCTGGGGGCGAACGCCCCGGCGCGACCCGGTACGATCGCGTACACCAGGTTGCCCAACGCACTGAACTCGTAGCGCGGATTGGCGTCGGCCAATGCCGTTCGCAGCACGTCGACAGAGCCGCCGCGTCCTGACACGAAGGCGGCACCGGTCAACTCACCACCGCCGGACATGTCCAGCAGTGCCCCCGGGGCCACCTCGATCTCGTTGGCCTTCAGTGTCACCCCCATCGAGGAGATGCCGGCCGGCGTCAGCGAACTCAGGCTGCGCGTGCCGACCCGCCAGTCGACACCGTCGACGGTGCCACCATAGGGCAGCGACAAGCCGGCACCGCTGGTGGAGGTAACGCTGCCCGGCAGCAGTTCCACCCGGCTGCCGACGGTTCCGTTCTGGATCAGGCCGCCCAGCTGCAGCGTGCCCATCGGCGCCTGTACGTTGCCGCCCTGCTGCACCGTGGCGGCCACCAGGCGAAGCGTTCCCAGCGCCGACTCCGGCGTCGGCTGCGTAGCCGCACCTGTGCCGTGGATGCGCAGCACCGCGTCCGGATCTGCCCAGTAATCGGCGGTCTGCACGGTCTGCGCCGAAGCGCCGGCCACCAGCGTACCGACCGCGCCTGTGGTGGGGTACAGGCGGGCAGCGGTCACGTCCATCGAACCGGCCGTCATCAACGCGCTGGTGCTGCCACTGCTGGCAATGCCGTTGGTCAGGCGCACGTCACTGCGGCTTTCCAGCGCCACGTGCTCGAAACCCGGCAGCCAGGTGACGTCGCGGATGTCGATCAGCTCGGCCTGCACCGCCAGCGCGTGATCTTCCGGCCCGGCCGAGGCGACCGCGGCGGTGCCCTGCAGGTTCTCGCCCGCCAGCTGGCGCCAGCGCGCCTGCGCCAGGCGGACGTAGGGCGCACTCAGCCGCAACGCCGACGACGGCCCGGCGTCCACGGCCATGCCCAGGCTCGAAGTGCCCTGGCCGTGGATGCGCAGGCTCTGGGCCAGGCGCAGGTCGACATCGCCGACGGCTCGGATGTCACCGAACATGGACAGGTTGTCGAAGCCGCCAGCCTGCAGCTGCTCGACCGACAACGCGGCGTGGCCATACTCCAACGCGACCGGCAGTGGCTGCGCCGGTGCACTGTGCTGGCTGAGGGTGATCGCACGGGCCCGCAGTACCTCCTCGCTGGCGCCACGTGCATGGATGCTGCCGCCAAAGGCCAGCCCAAGCGTGCCGCCGCGTGCGCCGGCACCACCGGCGGCCGCGTCCATCCCGCCGTCCAGGTACAGCGCATTGGCCGAGCGCAGCACGATCTGCCCGCCGTCGCTGTCCACGCGTACACGGCCCTGGCCGTCGATGTCCAGTTCGGCCGACGCACCCCGCGCCTGCAGGCGCGCACCGCGTTCGACCACCACGAAGGCTTCCGGTGGTCGGTTGTCGACGAATGCGGTGGTCTCCCAGTCCAGCGCCCCACCAATCTCGATGCGTCCACCCGCGCGCACCTGCCCGCGCAGACGGCCGCTGGGATCGGGCAGCGAAATGGCGTCTGCATCGGCATCCAGCAGCGCGCCTTCGGCGAAACGCCAGGTGCGTTCGGTGCGCTGCCCAGCGTACAGAGCATTTTCCGGACGCACATCGTCGATCACGATGCGGCCGCCCTTCGCGCGCAGCGTGCCTTCAACATCGATGTTGCCTGCACCCAGCATCGAGATCGTCTGCCCTGGATCGACCGCCACCAGTGCATCCTTGCCGACCCGCAGGTCACCGCCCACGCTGTTGCGGTCCGAACGCAGGCTGATGCCCGCACCCGCGCGCTGGCTGACGCGCCCGCTCGACGGATCGGCGCTGTACAGCGGCGCATCCCACGCCGCCAGTCCGGACGCCCGATCGGTTGCCATCCGCGCGTCCTGGGTCAGGCGCAGGCCTGGCAGGGCAGCGACCAGCCGCGTGCCATCGGCCACCTCCAGGCCCTGGTGGCCGTTGATGTCGTACTGCGCAAAGCCACTACCGAACAGGCCGGGGTCCAGTCGCAACGCGCCCGCCAGCTCCGCACCGCCCACCCGCACCTGGCCACCGGTCCCCAGCGAGAAGGAACCACTGCCCTGTCCTCGACCACTGAACCGGCTCCCCTCGCCCAGTTGCACCCGGCCACTGCCGTCGGTCGTCACCGTGCCGCTGTTCGCCTGCAGGCTGATGCTGCCCCCTTTGCCGATGTGGGCCTTGCCGCGCAGGTCCAACGCGGCACCGGCCTCGACGTCAACCGTTGCCCCGGCGCCCACGGCCACGTCATGACTGTTGCCTAGGCTCAGGCGGCCGCCATCCGTCCAGGCACCGCTCGCGTCGCGCGGAATCGCCAGTGACGCGTTGTTCCATTCACCGGAGAGATCGATCCGCGTGCCGTCGGCAATGGCGGTGCGGGCGCGGCCATCGTGCAGCAGCGCCGTCGGCCGGCCTTGGACATCCAGCAGGTTGCCCGCCAACAGCTGGCCGCCGGCAATGCCGATGTCGCCTGCCAGTTCCACCTCGCTGCCGGTCAGGTTGAGCTGTCCGCCGGCCTGAAGCCGAAGGCTGCCGTCGATGCGGATGCGATCGGCGGTCGCCAGGTCGATCCGTCCCCACTGCTGGGCACTCAGCTCTGCGATATCCAGCCACACCGTGCCACGCCGCTCCTCGTTGACCGGGGCCAGCAGCGACCACGCGGCCTTCGTCCGAGCCTTGTCATCCAGGCGCACGTCCGAGCCGAACACACCGCTGCGGCCCTGGCCGTCGTAGCGCCCCAGGTACAGCTGCGCATTGCGCGCGACCGCCGTCTGCGCCTGCGCATAACCCTCCAGCGCGGTATCCGGCCTGCGGTTCTGCTGCGCGCCCTGGAAGGTGGCCGTCTCAACCTTCCCATCCAGCACCGCGGTCGGTGCGGAGATGATCAGGCGTCCTGCATCGCGGCCGACCGTGTACCCGTTATCGACACGCTGCGCCGCGAATACGATCGGATCACGGAAGGTCTCGGTGATGCCCCAGCGCTCCTGCTTCACTTCATGGCCGCTGTACAGGCCATCGAACAGCATCTCCGCCGGCGCATCATCAAGGCGGTAGACCTGGCCGTCGACGCCGCGCACCCAGCTCTGCCGGATCACGCCGCTCTGCACATCCAGGCTGCCGCCGGCAAGGTTGATGCGTGAACTCCCCTGCGTGACCACTTCCCTGCCGCCCAGCAGGACGGTGCCTCCCTGCGCGGCCCATTCGCCGATCGAGTGCCCCTGGTTGTCGAGGTAGCCACCCACTTCCAGCAGGCCGCCTGCAGCGTACCAGCGCTCACCTTCGTAGCCCCCGGTACCGGCCGGAACGTGGACCAGCCTGCGACGGTCGACCCAGACCTCGCTGCTGGTCAGCTTGCCGCTGTCGCGGTTGTCCAGGGCATCGCGCAGTTCGTTGCCCTGCACCTTGACCTGGACATTGTTGCTCTCCATCGACACCTGTACGCCCACTGCGCCGGACACGTCCAGGCGCGCGGCGTCGTCTACGTAGCTGCGGGCCGCCGCATCGGCGATGATCTGGCCGCCCGTGGCAACCGTCAGCGAATTCGGGCTGAAATGGATGTTGCCACCCGAGACGATCTCTACCCGCGACTGGTCCCGGCGATCATTGTGCTGGGACAGATTGTCGAAGGTTGCCGAGCGAGTGCCAGCGCGGATCGCGTCCTGCTCTGCCGACTCCTTGATGAGGCTGTCGCGCTGCGTATCCAGCACCGTGGTCTTGCCATCGTCCTCGATCAACACCGCCGTGGTGGCGCCATCGGCAAGCGTGACGCTGCCGCCTGCATCACTGGCCGAGGCCAGAAGATGCACGGTGCCGCGCTGTGCAAGCGTGGTACTCGCCACGGCCACACCGGCCTGCTCGACGCTGCGCCCGGCCAGAGTCACGTCACCTTCGAGCGCACGCAGCAGGCCGGTATTGCGCACGCTGCCGGCCATGCTGCCAGCGATAAAGCGCGGCGCGATTTCGTTGCCACGGGTGGTGGAGCTGGTGTTGGTGGCCGTACCCACGCCGCGCCGGATCACGAAACTGTCACCGGCAGCGAGCTGCACCTGGCCCTTGCGCGCCTCGATATGGCCAGCATTCTCCACGCTGTGCCCGGCCAGCAGCACGTAGCCACCGCCGCGCGTGGCACTGGTCGGCTCATGGGTGGCGATGCGGGCGCCCTGCTCCACCATCACCTTGCCAAATGCATCGCTGAGCGCGCTGCTGCTGGCGTCGGGGCTGTACAGGCCGTTGTCGCGGAACTGCGCATCGCTGATCCGCGCTGCAGCCGCCAGCAGATTGCGTACATTGACCTGGCTGTTGTTGCCGAACACCACCCCGTTGCGGTTGGCCACGAATACCGTGCCATTGGCCTTCAGCTGGCCCAGGATCTGGCTGGGCCGCGCCTGCGGATCGTTGACGCGGTTCAGTACTGCCCAGTCGGGGTTCTGCAGGAAGTTCAGCGTGGTGTTGCCGCCGATGTTGAAGGTCTCCCAGTTCAGGATCGCCTTGTCCGCGGTCTGCTCGACCGTGACCTGCACCCGCCCGTCGTTGCCCTGCGACTGGATCGCGTCGCGCGCATTGAGCCAGCCACGGGTCAGCGGGTTCTGGTCGACGCTCAGGCCGTCCTTGCCGAGGCCATCGGCAACGATGAAGCCAGCCTCGCGGCGCGCCTGCCGCGCCTGTTCCTGCAGGCGCTGCTGCAGGGCAATCGCCTGCGCCGCAGTGCCCAGATTGTCGATCGACTGCTGCAGCTTCTGCCGCGCTGCATCCTGCTGCTGGGCCGGCAACTGGAACTGGATCGGCACGCCGTTGGGCATCCTGCCACTCTGTGCCGCGCTGCCCTGGGCCGCGCCCCTTTCGGCGAACCAGCCCGGACTGAACGCCTGCTGCGCCTGGCTGGCCGGGGCCACCATGCTGCCCAGTGCGACCGCGATGGCCCACGCCATCGGATGATTGCGGCGCATCGACGCGGCCGGATGAACAGCAGACGGGAGCGGGTGCGACATCGGGACCTCATCAACCTGGTGGGCCGCGGCTGCGGCGACGATCGGGGAGGCACGCACAACGCATGCCCTGCCACTGATAGACGGTTCACGTGACACGAAGCCGACAGCGAAACGCTGCACTGGCGGCACCGTCGCGGAAATGGCGACGCCGGCCCAGAGGCCGGCGTCGGGTCAAGCAGGATTCAACCAGTACTGCGGATTACAGCGGACGACCGATGCTGGCGCAGGTGCTGGGGTTGTTCAGGCCGGCAGTGCTGCTGGCCAGCACGAAACGGTTGCGGATCGCATCGCGCCACGCCTTGGTCAGCGGGATGAAGCCGTGGTCGGTGATCGACTTCTCATACGCGACGGTGTAGGTCGCCGGATAGTGACGGGCCAGGAAGCCGCGCAGGCTGGTGGCAACCGCCGCATCCTTGTAGCACTGGCCGATCACCAGGTTGGTGTAGCCGGCGATCGGGTAGCCGGCCGACGGGTTGCCGAACACCGGCACCCAGTTGGCGGGGTCCTCGGCAGCGGTGCCGGTCGGCGGAGCGACGGTGTCCAGGGTGGCCTGCACGCTCACCTGGTCCGGCGAGAAGCCCTTGACCTTGGCGACCTTGGTTGCATCGGTCACGTTCGGGATGACGTCCGGGCCAACGTAGCCGATACGGCCTTCAGCAGCGTAGACAGCGTTGTACAGCGAGGTGCCACCGGTAGCCGGGGCCGGCACCAGGAACGCCGGCAGGTTGCCGTTGGCATCGCGCTTGTACAGGTCGGCGAAGGTCGACTTGATGGCGAACTTGCCGCCGACCAGCTTCGAGGTGTCAGCGTTCTCAGCGGCACAGGCCGCGGTCAGGAAGCGGCTGAACATTTCGCTGGTGCCGCTGCTTTCCGGGCGGTACACCACCTGGATCGGGCCGCTGCGGTTGGCATCGATGGTCGACCAGTCGCTGATCGCACCCGAGAACACGCCGCAGATCTGCGCCACGCTCAGGTTCACCGCAGAACCGGCCTTGTTGAACGGGATGGTGACCGAGGTGGCCACCGACGGCACCTGGATCAGCGCGCCGTAGCGGTTGGCATTGGTCGGCTGGTTGAAGTTGGTGGTGTAGGTGGTCAGCTCAGTGCCGCTCAGCACCGAATCGCTGCCGGCGAAGTGCACGGTGCCGGTGGTCGAGAACAGCAGCGAGTTGTTTTCCAGGAAGGCCTTCTTGCCGGTGCCCGAACCGGTCACGGCGTAGGTGAAGTTCGCCGGCAGGATGCTGTCGGACGAACCCTTGTAGAGGTCGGCCGGCAGCGAAGCGCCACCGCCGGTAACGGTCTGCGCCGAGGCGGCGCCAACGGTAGCGAGCAGCGCGGTGGCAACCAGCGCGGCCAGGGTCTTGTACTTGTTCATGATCTTCTCCTGAAGGGTTTACTGCGAAGGGAAACACCAAGGGAGGAACGGTCACTACACGCCTGCTGCCGCCGAGGGCCTCCCAGCCCACTCTGCGGCGACGTGTCCATGCTGGTCCGCGCCGATGACAGGCCGCTTAAGAAACCTGTGGAAGATCGAAAAAAGGTATGGAGGATTGTGTGGAGAATCGAAAGCGTGGCCACAGGCCACCTGCGGCTGTTGCCATGGGTGGCACTTCGGCGACGTCTGGGTAGAGTCGACTGCCAGTCGGCTGGCGCGCGGAGCGCGGGTCGTTTCGAAGTGCGTTTGAAAGGCAGTCGACCAACAGTCGACTCTACCCGTGATGCGCTTCGCGCATCACTGCACCAGCTGGTTCATTTCCATGATCGGCATCAGCACGGCCAGCACGATCGTCAGCACCACGCCACCCATCACCAGGATCATGGTCGGTTCCAGCAGCGCAGTGAGCGCCATCGCGCGACGCTCGATCTCGCGCGAGATGGTCTGTGCGGCGCGATCCAGCAGCGGCGCCAGCGAACCGGTCTTCTCACCACTGGCCACCAGATGCACCAGGATCGGCGGATACACCTTCTGCACCTTCAGCGCAGAGCCGAGCGCGGCACCTTCGCGTACGCGTGCAGCCACATCATCGGCACAGCGCGCCAGCAGCGCGTTTCCCAGGGTCTGTCGCGCTGCTTCCAGTGCACGCAGCAGCGGCACACCGGCATCCAGCAGGATCGCCAGCGTGGAGGCGAAGCGCGCACTGTTCACACCCAGCACGAAGCGTCCGACCATGGGCACCCGCAGCAGCATCGCGTCCCAGCGCAGGCGCAGTTCGGGCCGGCGCAACGCCAACCGCCATGCCACCACCAGCGCAGCGATGCCGAGCCCTGCCCACACGCCCCAGCTGCGCACGAACGCGCTGGCCGCCAGCATCACCTGGGTCAGCATCGGCAGCGTCTGCCGCGCCTGCACGAATGCGGTCACCACCTGCGGCACCACGTAGCTGAGCAGGAAGATCACGATCGCCACTGACACCAGGCTGATCGCCGCCGGGTAGATGAAGGCGGTCAGCACCTTGGCCTGCAGCGCATTGCGTTCTTCGATGTAGTCGGCCAGGCGCTCCATCACCCGTGCCAGATCGCCGGAGTCCTCACCGGCGCCCACCAGCGCCCGGTAGATCGGCGGAAAATCACGTGGCCGTGCAGCCAATGCCACGGTCAGGCGCTGGCCGGCACGCACGTCGGCGCGTACGGCGGTGAGTGCCTGGGCAACATGCGGGCGCTCGGCCTGTTCGATCACCGCACTCAATGCACCTTCCAACGGCAGGCTCGCGGCCAGCAGGCTGGCCAGCTGGCGCGTGGCCCAGGCCAGCTCGCTGGCGGACAGCCGGCGCGTGCCCCAGCCACTGCCCGCACTGCGCGCCGCGCTGACCTGCACGGGCGTCAGCCCACGACCGCGCAGCACCTGGCGCGCGCCGCGCGGGCTGTCGGCGTCCAGCTGCCCCTTCTCGATGCGGCCCTGCGCGTTGGCGGCCTGGTAGTCGAACAATGCCATCGCCGCCTCAGTCGTCGCCGGTGACGCGCAGGATCTCTTCCAGCGTGGTCACTCCGCTGTCGACCCAACGCTGGCCGTCCTGGCGCAAGGTCCGCATGCCGGCACGCCGCGCCGCCTCGCGCAGCGCAGGTTCACCCTGCCCTTCATGGATCAGCGCACGCACGCGATCGTCCACCACGAACAGCTCGTGGATGCCGGTACGCCCCCGGTAGCCGCTGTTGGCACAGGCCGCGCAGCCCACCGCGCGCCACACGGTACGGCCGTCGCCATCCACCTCGGCACGCCGGCATTGCGTGCACAGCCGCCGCACCAGCCGCTGCGCCAGTATACCACGCAACGACGAGGCCAGCAGGAATGGCTCCACGCCCATATCGGCCAGGCGGGTCACTGCCGAGATTGCGTCGTTGGTGTGCAGGGACGCCAGCACGCCATGGCCGGTCAGCGACGACTGCACCGCAATCTGCGCGGTCTCCAGGTCGCGGATCTCACCGATCATGATGGTGTCCGGGTCCTGGCGCAGAATGGCGCGCAGCGCCGTGCCGAAGCTCATGCCGATACGCGCGTTGACCTGGATCTGGCCGATGCCGGCGAAGTCATACTCCACCGGGTCCTCCACGGTGAGGATGTTGCTGGTGCTGCTGTCGAGCTGGCCCAACGCGGCGTACAGCGAGGTGGTCTTGCCACTGCCGGTCGGCCCGGTGACCAGCACGATGCCATGCGGCTGCCGGATCAATCCGGTGAACGTGGCCAGGGTGTCATCGGCCATGCCCAGGCGCTGCAGCTGCAGGCGACCGGCATCCTTCTCCAGCAGTCGCAGCACGGCGCGCTCGCCGTGCCCGGTCGGCACCGTGGAGACACGGATGTCCAGCGGACGCCCACCCACTCGGATCGCGATGCGCCCGTCCTGCGGCAGCCGCTTCTCGGCGATGTCCAGGTGGGCCATGATCTTGATGCGCGACACCAGTGCCGCGTGCAGTGCCCGCCGTGGCTGCACCATGTCGCGCAGGGTGCCGTCCACCCGGTAGCGCACCACCGAGTGGGTTTCGAAGGGTTCGATGTGCAGGTCGCTGGCGCCATCGCGTGCGGCCTGTGCCAGCAGCGCGTTGATCATGCGGATCACCGGCGCATCGTCCTGCGCGTCCAGCAGGTCGGTGACTTCCGGCATGTCCTGCATCAGCCGGTCCAGATCGACTTCGCTTTCGGCGGCACCCACTACGGCAGCGGCATCGCCGCCGTCACGGTACTGCTCACCCAACCGCTGCTGCCAGGTCGCCGCATCCAGGGCATGGAACGGCAGTGGGCCATGCCGGCGGCGCAGCTCGGCCACGGCCCACGCCGCGGTGTCGGCGGTGCCAAGCAACACCGGTTCGCCCCCCGCTTCGGACAGCATCACGCCGTGGCTGCGCACCCAGGCGTACGGCAGTGGCGCGGCGGCGCTCACGGCCCAATCACCAGTTCCGGCGTGTAGCCCAGCCCGCGCAGCTGCTGCAGTGCCGGGTCCAGCGTCGCCGGATCGCGTGGCAATCGCACGCGCAGGCGTTGCCCGCTCTCGCCGGGCGTCGCTTCGGCATAGGCCTGCAGGCCCAGTGCCCGCGCCTGTGCCACGCCCTGGCTGGCACGCGCCGGGTCCAGCCCCTGCGCGAACTGCACCAGCTGCGCATCGCCGTCACCGGACGGGTACAACGCCGCCAGGCTGGTGTTCTGCAGCGGCTGGCCCTGCCCATCGCGCGCGTTGCCCTGGCCGAGCACAGACAGGTCCTGCGGTGGCAGCTGCGGCGCCGAAAGCGCGGGCAATGCCCAGCTCTGTACTGGCTGCGCGCCGGCCTGCGCGTTGCGCATGTAGTCGTAGCGGTCGCGGGTCAGGCGCTGGCCGGCGGCGGGGTCGCGCACCACGTGCGGGCGCAGGAACACCATCAGGTTGGTCTTGGCGCGCTTGCGCGTGTCGCTGCGGAACAAGGCGCCCAGCACCGGGATCTTTCCAAGCCCCGGCACTGCATCACGGCCATGGCTGACGCTGTCTTCCAGCAGGCCACCCAGCACCATGATCTGGCCATCGTCCAGCAGCACGCTGGTATCCAGGGCGCGCTTGTTGGTGATGATGCCGGCCGTGCTGTTCGCACTCTGCGCGTCGATGCTGCTGACTTCCTGGTAGATGTCCAGCTTCACCGTGCCGCCCTCGGAAATCTGCGGGCGTACCCGCAGCTTCAGGCCCACGTCCTCGCGCACGATGGTCTGGAACGGGTTGTTGCTGCCGCCGCCACCGTCGGTCACGTAGCGGCCGCTGACGAACGGCACGGTCTGGCCGACCATGATGCTGGCCGCCTCGTTGTCCAGCGTCATCAGGTTCGGCGTGGACAGGATGTTGGCACCGCCCTTGCTCTGCAGCGCGTTGGCCAGCGCCTTCATGTTGAGGATCTGGCCGACACCGGGCAGGTTGATGGTGCCGTCGATGACGCCGATCTTCAGGCCGTCCTTGGGCAACACGTCCAGGGTGGTGCGTGCGGTGGTGTTCAGCCCGCTGCCGCCGGTGGTGCCGCCGAAGTGGGTGCCGCCGAAGGTGCGGCCATTGCCCAGCATCCACTGCACGCCCAGTTCGGCCGCGTCGGTCTGGTTGACCTCCACGATCAGGCTTTCCACCAGCACCTGTGCACGGCGCTGGTCGAGCTGGTCGATCACCCGCCGCAGGTTGCGGTACACCGGCTCCGGCGCCGAGATCAGCAGCGTGTTGGTGGCCACGTCCGCCTGCACCGAAATGCCGTTCTGGCTGAAGCCGGTGCTGCCGGCGTCGATCGGGTCGCGGCGGTTCGGGTCCAGCCGCTGCGACTCCAGCGCATTGCCACCGGTCTTGGCCTGCTGTGGCTGCGACGGTTGCGCGGGTGTGGAACGGTTTGCATCGCCGGGCAGTGGCGTGATGCCTTCGTTGCTGCCCATTGCCGGTGCATCGCTCTGCCCGGCCACAACGCCGCGCAGCACACCGGCGAGCTGGTTGGCCTGGGCATTGCGCAGGTAGACCACATGCAGGTTGCCGGACTCGTCCTGCGCGCGGTCCAGTTTCTCCACCAGCTGCCGCGCCAGACGGGTGCGGCCGGGACTGCTGGAACGCAGCAGCACGCTGTTGCTGCGCGGGTCGGCCATCACCACCACTTTCTGGCTCGGTTCGGCGCCCTGCGCATCCAGCAGCGGCGCGACCATCGCCGCCACGTCAACGGCAATGCCCTGCTGCAGCTTCACCACATCAGTGTCCATGCCAGCCGGCGTGTCGACGCTGGCGATCACCCGTGCGATGCGCTCCAGGTTGTCGGCATAGTCGGTGATCACCAGGGTGTTGTTGCCCGGGTTGGCAGTGATCGGATTGTCCGGGCTGATCATCGGCCGCAGCACTGCCACCAGCGCGGCCGCGTTCTCGTAGCGCAGCGCGAAGGTGCGCGTGGCGATCTCGCCCCCTGCACCGCCACTGCCCACGCGGCCACCGAGCAGCTTGGCGTCGGCCTGCGGCACCACCCGGCTGACGCCGCCGTTCTCGACCACGGCGAAGCCGCGCATGCGCAGCGCGCCCAGCAGCAGCTGGTAGGCCTGGGTACGGCTGACCGGGCCATCGGAGACCACTGTCATCTTGCCGGTCACCCGTGGGTCGACCAGGAACTGGCGGCCGGTGAACCGTGCTGCCATGCGCAGCACGCCACCGATATCGGTATCCACCAGGTTCAGCTGCACCGGCTCATCGCGGGTGTCCTGCGCCGCCACCGGCGCCGGCACGTGGGCCATGCCCACGATCAGGGCCAATGCAGTACTGCAGGCAAGGCTGCGCATCGCCCTCATGGATGGGCACCCGCAGTGGCCACCATCACGATGTTTCCGGAAATCCGTGCCGCCGGCATGTTCGCATCCCCTGTGCGTGTCAGTTGCAGCTGCTGCAGCTCGATGGCCGGGTCGGCCAGCAGCGGCAGCAGCCAGTTCCATAGCGCGTCGGCGGGCACCGCCTGCACCTGCAGGTGCCAGCGCCCGTCGCGCGCTTCGATATGCAGGCCGTCGGCAAGGCCGGCGGATCTGATTCCGTCCCGCAGGCTGGCCAGCGTCGGGTGCTGGCCCTGCGCCTGCTGCTGGCGCTCACGGGCGCGAAGCAGCGGCGCCAGTGCGCGGGACTGCGCCTGCAGCCGTGGCAGTTCGGCCTGCCAGTGCGTGCGCTGCTTCAGCAGGGGCTCCAGCCACAACGACCACAGGCCCGCTGCCAGCAGCGCCACCACCATCACCCACAGCATCAGCCGGTCGCGTGGTGGCAGGCGCTGCCAGCGCTGCTGCAGGCCCGCCACTCCCTCCCCCAGCCGCAGTGTACGGGCAGTCACTGTCCAGCTCCGCTCACCCGCAGGCGCCCACCGGCGTCGCGCGCCAGCTGCAGGCCCTGCACCTGCACCGCCTGCTGCCAGTGCTCCAGGCGTTGAGGATCATCGGCCAACGCCTGGGCATCGGCATCCAGCTCCATGTCCAGCTGGCCAGGCTGGTAATGCAGGCTGCGCACCTGCCCCGCCAGCTCCGGAACGGCCTGCAGCGTGCTGGCGACCTGCCGTTGCAACGGCGGCAACGGCGGCGCCGGCGGTGGCACCGCCAGAGCACGCCGTGCCTGCAGCACCGGATCCACCACATCGGTGATCTCCGGGAAGCGTGCGCTGAACTGCCGCGCCATGTCCTGTTGCAGCGCCTCGCCCTCGATCCGCCAGCGCGAGACCTGCAGCTGCAGGCCGAGCGCGGCCAGCAGCACTGCCGCCAACGCGAGGCCGATCGCCAGTCGTGGCGCTTGCCGACCCGCACCGGGCAGCGGCAATGACCACCCCGGCAGAGGGCCACACGCCTGCTGTTCATGCGTGACGGCGGTGGCCGGCAGGCTGTCCGGCCACGCAGGCGGCACGCTGTCGATCCATTGCACGGCCTGCACGCCGGCCTGTTGCAGGCGCACGGCCAGGGCCTGCATCACGGCACACGCGTCCCGTCCGCCATACCATTGGACGAACCCACGATCGCGCCCGCTGCGCACCAGCAGGTGCTCGCCGCTGACCTGCAGCGTGGCCTGTCCGTCCTGCCACGGCAGCAGCAGCGGCGTCGGATACAGCGCCTGCAGCTGCAGTGCGCACGAGGCCAGCAGCTGCTGCGCCTGCAGGACCGCCTGCTGGCCGAGCCAGGCCACCGGAACGGTGCCGTCAGCCGCCTGTGCACCGTGCGCCAGCGCCACCTCCTGCAGGTCATCCAGCAGCATCGCCTCCACCTCGCCCTGCAGCGCCGACTGCAGGCGCCGCCCGGACAACGGCGGCAGCTGAAGTTCCAGCAGGATCAGGTCGTGCGGATCGAGGCAGGCGCGCACCGTCGCCTTCGGATGACGCAGACCAAGCGCGGCCAGCGTGTCGCGGCCGTGTGCCACTACCTCGCCCTTGTGCAGCTGAACCCACTCCACCGTGCTGTCGGCGCGCAGGCACTCCAGCGCCGGCAGGCGCACCCGAAGCTGCACGTTCATGCGCCGATCCTCGTCCACACGCGCTGCACGCGCGCCCCATCGTCGCGGTACTCGCGCCAGAGCAACGCACGGAACTCGACCGCACTGCCATCGGCCTGCACCTGGCCGACCGCAAGGAACCACTCGCTATGGATGCCCAAGGGAAGCACGGCCATCTGTTCGTTGCTCAGTTGAAGTCGATTGGCGATGTCGCCGCGGTTGAGCAGCCAATGGCCGCCGTCGCGCTCACTGAGCAGCGCCTGCAGCCGTGCCGGCTCGACCGCAGGCGTCACCGCCTGCAGAACGCTCAGGTCGCTGGTGTTGGCGTTGACCAGGGTCTGCGCCGGCAGCACCACGGTGCGCCGCGCCAGCGCCTGTAGTGCCACCGGATCGGCACCGGCCAGTGCCTGCGCGATCAGTGATTCGCGCGGCAGTGGGGCCTGTGCCTGGATGTCGCCGTCGCGCAGGCGCGCCTGGATGTGGTCCGCCGCGGATGCGCAGGCGCCCTGGCCCAGCCCCTGTGCAGCACACAACGAGATGAACGCGCGTCGCGCCTCGGGATCCGGCAGGCCATGTGCCAGCAGGTTGCGCAGGTTGAACTTCGACTGCGCATCAACCAGCTGCAGCTGCACCGCCAACGGCGCCTGCAGCGTCAGCGGACGCGCCCAACGGCCGCCACGCACCGTGGTCAGCTGCTCCTTTACATCGTCACGCAGCTGCTGCGCCGCCCGCTCCAGGGTGGCATCGACCGCCATGCGCACCTGTGCACGCAGCTGGTCACTACGCAGCGCGCGCAGCTGCGCCGACTGCCGGGTCAGCAGTGCAGTGGCAATCACCGCCACCAATGCCACCACCAGCAGGGCGACAATCACCGCCATGCCACGCTGGCGGGCGCACGGGACCGAACGCGTCCGGGCTGTCATCAGCACGCCTCACAGCTGCCAGGAGCCGATATCCGCGTTCCCGGCGTCGCCACCGGGCTTGCTGTCCGCACCCAGCGAGAACACATCGATGTCGCCATGGGTCCCGGGAATCTGGTACTGGTACGGATGGCCCCATGGGTCATTCGGCAGGCGATCCAGATACGGTGTCACCGGCATCGCACCGCTGCCCTGCGGCGGCTTCACCAGCGCCTGCAGGCCCTGCTCGGCACTGGGATAGCGACCATTGTCCAGCTTGAACAGCTTCAGCGCCTGCATCAGCGCCGCGATGTCCTGGCGCGCCGCCACCACGCGCGCCTGGTCGGGACGGTCCATCAACCGCGGCACGATCAATGCCGCGAGAATGCCGATGATCACCACCACCACCATGATCTCGATCAGGCTGAAACCCTGCTGCCGAGCCCTGCGACCACCCACCTGCCTTGCCATTGTTCCGCCCTCGTCATCCTGGAAGAGACCGCTGCGCCATGGTCAGCGGTGCATGTGTCAGTACGATAAACATCCGCCGGCAATTCGCTGCGCCTGTGCCTGCGCGGGCGCAGGGGCAGCCGGTACGCGTGCCGCCTCGAACAGGTGGGGTGGCACGCTGGCCAGCGTTTCGTCGATGCAGCCGCGCAGCAGCGGATGCGCGCACGCCTGCAGCAGGCGCACGCACTGCATCGGCGACCATGCGGTGCCATGGTCGAGGCCGATGAACGTCCGGTAGGCCTGGTGATAGCGCAGATCGTCGTACACGCGCTGCGCACTGTTGAGATCACGCACGACCACCAGCAGGGCCGCACGTTGCAGCACCCGCACATCGCCTGCATCAAGCGGCAGCGCGTTCATGGCCGCTTCGGGCCAGGGCCGCAGCTGCAGATCGAGGGCGCGTCGCAGCGCCGCCAACGGATGCGCGCTGCTGTCCAGTGCCGCCCAGCGCGCTGCATCGGCCCAGGCATCACTGGACAGCACCCAGACCCACGAGTGCCCGTAACGTTGCACGTTCAAGGGCGTGTGCCGCGCCTGCTCCAGAGACTGGCTCAGGTGACGATCCAGCTCCAGCATGCTGATCCTGCGACTGTCTGCCATCTGCGTCGCCCGTGCTCCGCGACGCGTGGTGCGTCGTACTCTGGAGAAGACGTCAGCAAGGCAGGTGAAGCGACACCGCGAACGCAAGTCTGTGCGCTGCATGGCGCTTCATCGGCAACGTCATCGCAGCGTCATGCGCCTGAAGGCTTCGCGCTGCAGTCGCGGTGCGTCACCGCCGCAGCGGCGGGCCAGTACCGCCACGTCGCTGCGCGCGGCGAACGCGACCAGCGCATCCGTCATGTCCACGTCATCGCACCATGACGCCATCGCAATGCGCACCGCCGGCAGCTGCCAGCCGTCCATCACCCCGCGGGTGCCCGCCACGAACCAGTGCCACAGCCGATGGTGCAGCACCTGCTCGTGCAGCTGCGCGAGATCCTCGATGCCATGCATGTCCATCAGCAGCAGTGCGCGTGCAAGCACCGCAGGCGGCAACGCACCGGTTTCAGCCAGTGGCAACACCTGCTGCTGCAGGCGCAACAGCATCGCCAGCGGGTGCGACTGCGGATCGAAGTCCAGCAGCACGACCTGTTGCTGCCACTGCGCGTCGGACACCACACACACCCATGGCGAGCCGTAGCGGTGCACCATCAAAGGCCGTCGCTGGGTGGTTTCCAGCAACGCCGACAGATTGCGGCGCAGATCCAGCACACCGATGGTCTCGTTGCGCATCCTTGGCGTCTCCTTGCTTGCAACAGCCCTGCGCGGCGCGCACGGCCAGCGTCTTCACCTAACCAAGGACGGCAATGCCACCCGGAAAGCGACGCAGATCCAGCGACATCGTCAGTCGCAGCTGCTCCAGCGCCGCGTCCGGGTCATCGATGCGGAAGCGGCCGCTGACCGGGGCACGTGCCAACGCCGATTCGCCCAGCAGCACCTTGCCGCGGCGGTAGCGGTTGATTTCATCCACCACCTCGCGCAGCGGCGCGCGGCGGAACACCAGCATGCCTTCGGTCCAGGCACTCACTTCCGAGGCCACGGCTTCGGCCACCACGCCACTGAGGCGCTCGTCGTACTGGGTCTGCTGGCCCGCCTGCAGCTGCAGGCGGCCCTGCGGATGCTCGATGCGGGCGCTGCCCTGCAGGCAGGTCACCCGTACCTGGCCGTGGGTGTTGCGCACGTCCAGGCGCACCGCACCTTCATCGGCAATCACGCAGCCCGGCCCTGCGAACAGGGCCAGGCGCAGGCCGGCCTGGGTTTCGATCGCGGCCTGGCCCTGCACCAGTTCGAAGCCTTCGCCCTGCGCGTCCGCACGGCGGCGCAGGCTGCTCTGCGTATCCAGCTCGATCTTCAGCTGTGGCGAAGGTGCGATCTGCAGGCGCTCACCGGTACCGGTGTGGAAATCGGCCGTCATCGCCGTCACCGAGGGCCACAGCCCCAGCGGCGGGCGGATCGCCGCCACCACTACCAGGCTGGCCGGGGCGGCAATCGCGGCGCCCAGGAAGGCACGCCGGCTCCAGCGCTGGGCCGGTGTCGGCGCGACCGGTTGCCGTGCGGCGACAGGCAGCTGCTCGCCGGCCAGTCGCACCTGCTCCCATTGCTGGCGCGCGCGCCCGAATGCTTCGCGATGACACGGATCGGCCTCGCACCACGCGCGGAACCTGCGCCCGTCGGCCGCAGTGGCCTCGCCCGAGGTCAGCCGCACCACCCACGCGTGGGCCTGACGCTCGACGGCATCCAGCGGGCGTTGCGGGCGATCGTCAGGATCCATGGGGGCTCATGCCGGACCCGCACGCTGCGGGGTTCTGCTCGGCGTCAAAGTGTAGACGGATGCCGCCGCTCAGAACCGCACCTGGCGCCCCTGCCCGCTGCGCTCGGCCAGATAGTCCTGGGCCGCCTTCAACTCACGCTGCACCAACCGCAGCGACACGCCGAGGTGATCGGCGACGTCGCGCTGCTGCAGGCCGTCGACGCGGATCGCCAGCAGGATGCGGCGACGGCGCTCGGGCATGCGCTGCAGCAGACCGACCATGTCTTCCAGCGCGAAGTCCAGTTCGGCCGCCTGCGCCGGGCCCGGTGCCGGGTCGGCCATGTCCATCAGCGTCTCCACCTCTTCCAGGCTCAGCAGGCGGTGGTCGGCACGTTGGCGGTCGATCACGGTATTCATCGCCATGCGCAGCAGGTAGGCCGCGGGGTTCTGCACGGCATCCAGGCGGTCACGGCGCGCACTCAGGCGCATCCAGGTGTCCTGCAGCGCGTCACCGGCCAGCTCTTCCGAGCCCAGCTTGCGCACCAGCCGGCGCTTCAGCTCGTCGTAGGCCCCCAGAAGGTGGTCCATCAGGTCAACTGCCCCAGCCGTACCGTTGCTCATGTTCGAATCCTTGAAGTCATGGAAGGGGCGCGCGCCGGCCACAGTCGTGGTCGGTGCCGGAAGGACGGATCTGCAGGGTCACCGGCTGCGGCAGCGCAGCGGCATCCGGCGCCAGCACCAGGCCCTGCAGCGCCTGCAGCAGGCGCGCATCGCGGCGGGCACTGCCACTGCCGGACAGCAGCTCGGGCTGCTGCACCTGGCCTTCGCCGTCGACGCGGAAGCGCAGCGTTGCGGCATAGCGGCCGGGCGCGATCTCGGAGTCGTCACAGAACGCCGCACGCAGGCGCTGCTGCAGGCCGCCATAGCGGCGCCGACGCTCGGCCTCGGGAAGGCCGGTGCCAACATCCGCCTCGGCCGCCGGCTGCCCGCCCCGGCGCAGCACCACGCGCTGCTCGCCGATCACCTCGGCCTCGATACCGGTGTCCTGCAGCAGCATCTGCAGCGCAGGAAGCGGCGCCAGGCTGGCGCGCAGCGCATGGCTGTTGCGGCCGGCGGCAAGGTCGCCCGGGTACATCACCGACCACCCGCTGATGACACTGAAACGCTCGACCGCCTGCTCCAGCGGTTGCGCGGGGATGTCGTAGGCATGAACACCGTCCTGCGCCACAGCGGCAAAGGACAGCAGCAGCCATGCGGCGATGGCCACCTTCCAAGTTCTGACCGCATGGTGTCCATTCAGCCCCCTGACGTAGAACACATGACCCTCGGCAGCGACAGCAGCTGCAGTGGACGCGCGGCACGACCGGAACCCCGGCCCGCGCGCGACCAGCAAGCGGGCTCAAACCGTACCGGGGGCACATGTCATTGCGATGACCGCCGCCTACGGCCGGCGTGGAGCCAGGCTCCGTGAACCCAGTCACTCATCAGGCATCAATGAATCGAACAGACCACGTCATCCACGCCTGGGGTCAGAGCCCGTTGCGCAGCAACGGGATCCGACCCCTTGCCGGCCAAAACGTGTCGACCAAGGTCGACACCCACCAAGAGCGGCTCATGCCGTTCCGACAGATCGCGGAAATCTGTCGAAGGCGGAGTGGGTCCGGTTGCGGGGGCGTGAGCCGCATGGATGCGGCGACCGAGCTTACATGGACGTACTTGCAGCGTCCCCTGCAACCGGACCCACCCCGCCATCCCACGGAATGCACGCCGTTGCTTCGGCCGTTGCTCCTGACGTTGCCGGCCAGCGGCCGGCACTACCGCGGGTGCCGGGTGCAACCCGGCCGGAAACCACCCATCCTCAAAGCGGCAGCTGGGTGGTCTGCTTGATCCGCTGCATCGGGATCTCGGTCTTGGTGTTCTGCACCCCGGCAATCCGGTTCAGGTGCTGCATCTGGAACTGCCGGTAGGCATCAAGGTCCGCCACCGCCACCCGCAGCAGGAAATCGCAGTCGCCCGCCATCAGATGACATTCAAGCACTTCGGGGAAAGACTTGATGCTGTTGATGAAGTGGTTGGTGGTGTCTTCGTCCTGCCCGCGCAGCCAGACCCGCACGAACACCGTGAAGCCACGCCCCACCTTGGCCTCATTCAGCAGGGCGACGTAGCGGTCGATGTAGCCGCCCTCCTCCAGCAGCCGCACCCGCCGCAGGCAGGCCGAGGGCGAAAGGCCCACCAGCCGGGCCAGCTCCAGGTTCTGCAGCCGTCCGTCACGCTGCAGGGCGTCGAGGATGCGGCGATCGAGATTGTCGAGCTGGTACTGCATGGGATTTCACCGTTGGCGACATTGGCCGCATGGAATCTCAATATTCCCGAATCGAATGGCATCAACGCAACCCGATTTCGCGATCAGGCCGCTAGCATGGGCCACCCCCACCTTGTTGTGCCGCTCCATGGACGCCCGTACCACCCTCCCCCTGCCCGACACCTGCGATACCGCCCCGCGTGCCGAATTCCTGCGTGGCCTGCGCGCCGCCGTGCCGGTGATGATCGGCTTCATCCCCTTCGCCCTGGTGCTCGGCGCGCAGGCGGCCCAGAAGGGCCTGAGCGCATTGGAAGTGCCGCTGATGACCGGCCTCAACTTCGCCGGCGGCTCGGAGTTCGCCGCCGTCGAACTGTGGACCTCGCCGCCGCATATCGCGCTGATCGTGGCGATCACCGCGCTGGTCAACAGCCGCCACCTGCTGATGGGCGCCAGCCTGGCCCCGCTGCTGCAGCACCTGCCGCGCCGCCGCGTGCTGCCGGCGCTGTTCTTCATGTGCGACGAGAGCTGGGCGATGGGCGTGGCCGATGCGCGCCGCCGTGCGCTCGGCTTCAGCCTGGCCTATTACCTGGGCGTGTCGGCAGGCCTGTACACGGTCTGGGTGGCCTGCACCGCGCTGGGCGCGATCGTTGGGCCGATGCTGGGCGACATCCATGCCTACGGCTTCGACATGGCCTTCCCCGCCGTGTTCCTGGTCCTGCTGCGCGGCATGTGGCAGGGCATGAAGGCCGCGCGCCCGTGGCTGGTCAGCCTGGTGGTCGCCGCTGCCACCTACCTGCTGGTGCCGGGTGCGTGGTACGTGGCCAGCGGCGCACTGGCGGGCCTGGCCGCGGCCTGGCTGCTGGCGGAGGACGCAGCATGATCTTCAACGGCCTGATCCACTGGACCTCGGTGCTGACCATCGTGCTGATGGCCGCCGCCACCTACCTGACCCGCATCGTCGGCTTCCTCGCCCTGCGCAACCGCACGCTGAGCAAGCGCGCGGTAACGGTGATGGAAGCCGCGCCGGGCTGCGTGCTGATCTCGGTGATCGCGCCCGACTTCGTCGCCGACAAGCCCGCCGACCTCGCCGCGCTGGCGATCACCCTGCTGGCCGCCACGCGGCTGTCGATGCTGCCGACCGTGCTGATCGGCGTGGTCTCGGCGGGTGTACTGCGCTATCTGATGGGCTGACGCGCTCGCCGTTCCTGTAGAGCCGAGCCCATGCTCGACTGCTGGCATTCCCGCTTGCCGCATGAGCCGCGCATGGGCTCAGCTCTACAGAGATTCTCCCTGCGACACCCGGTCGCAGTCGATCCCGCCATCCACTTGATCAATGTCAAACCGCCCGCCGCCGCGCGGGCGTATCTCTATGCAGGACCCGAACACGCCGGCGCTACCGGCATCCACAAGGACCCTGCGATGAGCTACACCCCCGACAACGCCCAGCTTCTGAATGCCATGCAGAACGTCATGGTGATCTCCACCACCGACCTGCAGGGCAACATCACCTACGCCAACGACCTGTTCTGCACGCTCACCGGCTTCGCCCGCGAGGAGCTGATCGGCCAGCCGCACAGCATCGTGCGCCACCCGGACGTGCCCAAGGCGGTCTACAAGGACATGTGGGACACCATCAAGGCCGGCAAGACCTGGACCGGCATCGTGCCCAACCTCGGCAAGGGCGGCGTGCTCTACGTGGTCGACACCACCGTGCAGCCGCTGTTCGACGCCGAGGGCAACATCACCTCGTACATCAGCATCCGCCGCGTGGTGAACGATCTGATGCAGAACTACGACCTGGTCGAGTTCAGCAAGGAAAAGTTCGACGATTTCTACGAGGCCGCGTGAACGCCCTCCCGACCAGTACGCCCTTCAGCCGCCTGCTGGTGGGTTTCGCGTCCGAGTCGGGCAATGCCCGCGCCCTGGCCCAGCGCCTGGGCGCGGACCTGCAGCCGCACGCGCCGCAGGTGCTTCCCTTCAACGACATCGACGTGGCCAGCCTCGGCCACGGCGACGTGCTGCTGGCGATCTCCAGCTCATTCGGCGATGGCGAACCGCCGGCCAACGGTGAGCAGTTCTTCGAAACGCTGCGCCAGACTCCGACGTTGAGCGGCCTGCGCTATGCGGTGTTCGGCCTCGGTGACACCGGCTACCCCAGTTTCTGCGGCTTCACCAAGGCGCTGGATGCGGCGCTGAGCGAGCGCCAGGCACAGCCGCTGCTGCACCGCGTGGATGCCGACCTGGGCTACGAGCAGTTCTTCCAGCAATGGCAGCCGGTGCTGGGCCAGGTGCTGGACGGCGACGTCAACGCTGGCCACGACCTGCGCCTTCAGGTCACCGCCTATGGCGAAGACAATGCCTTTGCCGCCCCCATTCTCGAGCGCCGCCGCTTGAACAGCAGCGACCCGGCCGCCTGGCACCTGCAGCTGGATATCGCCGGCAGTGGCATGGCGTATCGCGCCGGTGACACCCTGCACGTGGTACCTGAGAACGACCCTGCCCTGCTGCAGGCATTGGCCACCTGGTATGGCGACACCGCCGCCGTCGCCGCCCTGCATGACCGCGAGCTGCGCCTGCTGAGCAAGGGCGTGCTGCGCGAACTGGCCAGGCTCGGCGGCAGCGAGGTGCTGAAGGGCCTGTTGAAGGTCAGCCAGAAGCGCGAGCTGGACGCCTACCTGCACGGGCTGGACCTGCTGGACGTGCTGCAGGACCACGCTACCCCGGACAGGGTGCCGCTGGCCCGACTGCGCGAACTGCTGTCACCGCGCCTGCCGCGCGCCTATTCCATCGCCTCGCACCCCTGCAACGACCAGCTGAGCCTGTGCGTGCGCGAAGTGCGCTACACCCTGCGCGGCCGCGAGCGCTTCGGCACTGCCACCGGCAGCCTGCTGTATGGCGGCGACCATGCCCGTGTGTACTGCCGCTCCAATCCGGGCTTCCATCTGCCCGATACCGGCGAAGCACCCCTGCTGCTGGTCGGCACCGGCACCGGCATCGCGCCGCTGATGGGCCTGATGCAGGAGCTGCAGGCCAACGCCTGCGAACGCGAAGTGCACCTGGTGTTCGGCGAGAAGCACAGCCAGCACGACTACCTGTATCGCGAGCAGCTGCAGGACTGGCACGCGCGCGGTGTGCTGGCCGGCCTGCATACCGCGTTCTCGCGCGATGGCGCCGAAAAGGTCTATGTGCAGCATGTGCTGCAGCAGCGCGGCGATGAAGTGCGCGATGTGCTGGCCCGCGGCGGGCATCTGTACCTGTGCGGCAACAAGAGCCACCTGGAAAGCGCGGTGCGCGAGGCCATCGATGCCATCGGTGGCGAAGGGCACTGGGACGCGCTGCGAAGTGAAGGCCGCACGCACTGCGAGTTGTATTGATCCATCACCACTGGACTGCACGAATCCTGGATCGGCAGAGCCGGCCGCTGGCCTGCTGCGCTTCGCACCATGAAGCTGCCGGCCAGCGGCCGGCACTACCAGACTGCTCTACATCGGCACGCCCACAATCACGCTCGACGCCTTGAACAGTACTGTTGCCGGGCTGCCTTCGCGCAGTTCCAGCGCTGCGGTACTGGCGCGGGTGATCACCGCCACCACGCTGCAGCCATGGCCGATGTCCACCACCACCTCGTCATTCACCGCGCCCTCGGTGATCCGCTCCACCGTGCCGGTGAACTGGTTGCGTGCCGAGTAACGCGCACCCTCGCCCTGCGCCACGATCACCGACGACGCCTTCACCAGCGCATAGGCCGGCACGCCCACCGCCAGGCCCAGCGATTCCACGCTGCCATGGGTGATGGTGGCGACCAGCGCAAGGCCCGGCGCTACTTCAATCTGCACTTCATCGTTGACGGCGCCGCTGGCCAGCGCACTGACCCGGCCATGGAACTGGTTGCGTGCACTGGTGATCATGCCGATTCTCCGGATCAGGGCCAGATCCTCGTCCAGCCCCGGGGTGGCCTGCAGCGATTGCAGGAAGGTGCGATGCGCACGCTCGACGTCCTCGAAGCGGGTGATCAGCTGGCGGCCACGTTCAGTCAACTGCGCACCGCCGCCTCCACGACCGCCCACGCTGCGCACGACCAGCGGCTCGCCGGCAGCGGTGTTCATCGCATCCACCGCGTCCCAGGCATTCTTGTAGGTCATGCCCATGCGCTTGGCGGCCTGGCTGATCGAACCACAGGCATCGATCAGCCCCAGCAACGCAAAGCGGCCACGACCGCCCACGCTCTGCCCGGCAATGCTCAGCCACAGGTTGCCCTGCAGTTCCAACGGCGGCTCGGCCTCACTCATCGTGCTTCGATCCCTGCGTTCGCGCGAGCGGCCAGTGTACGGCGTGACCGCCCTGCACCGGGCTTGATATCGATCAAGGTGGCCGTGCCGGCCAGCGCCGAGAATCCCCGGGTCGGTCATCAAGTTGACCCCTGCCAACCGTTATATCATCTTGGATATAACGAACCCGAGGACTCGCGAGGATGCGTACCTGTCGTTTCGTTCTACCCCTGTCCGCCCTGCTGCTCCCGCTTGCCGCCACCGCGGCCGACACGGCCTCGCCGCCGGTGTTCACCCTGGGCACGATCGACGTGCATGCCGAGCGCGGCACCTCGCCCACCGTGGCCGAACGCAGCCTCGACGCCGAACGCATCCAGCAGCTCGACCGCAACACGGTCGGTGATGCGGTCAGCGTATTGCCGGGCGTGAGCCTGGCGCGCAACTCGCGCAACGAGGACATGGTCTACCTGCGCGGCTTCGATGCGCGCCAGGTGCCGGTGTTCCTGGACGGCATCCCGCTCTACGTGCCCTATGACGGCTACGTGGACTTCGGCCGCTTCACCACCTTCGATCTCGCCGAGATCCAGGTCGCCAGCGGCGGCGCGTCGCTGCTGTACGGGCCGAACATCCTCGGCGGTGCGATCAACCTGGTCAGCCGCCGTCCTGAGCGCCCATTGGAAGGCGACGTGCGGCTGGGCATCGCCGATGGCGGCGAGCGCAAGGCGGCGGTCAACCTCGGCGGGCGCCGTGGCGACTGGTACTTCCAGCTCGGCGCATCGATCCTGAAAGCCGATGAGTTCCCGCTGCCGGATGGCTTCGTCGACTACAAGCGCGTGCCCACCGATACCGGCAAGGACCGGCGCAATGCCTCGCGCGACGACCGTCGCCTGTCGTTCAAGCTGGGCTACACCCCTCGCGAGGGCGATGAGTACGCGATCGGCTACGCGCGCCAGGACGGCGAGAAGGACAACCCGGTCTACACCGGCACCGCGCGCAGCGGCATCCGTTACTGGCGCTGGCCGTGGTGGGACAAGGACAGCCTGTACTTCATCGGCAACACCCGCCTGGGTGAGCACACCACGCTGCGCACCCGCGTCTACCGCGATACCTATGGCAACGGCCTGGACGCGTACACCGACGGCAGCTACCAGGTGGCGATGGACAACAGCAGCTTCCCCAGCATCTACGATGACCGCACCGTGGGCGGCTCGGTGACCCTGGCCACGACGGCGCTGCCGCGCCAGGAACTGCAGTTCGCGATCCACTACAAGGAAGACCAGCACAGCGAGCGCAACCCGCACTCGCCCACCAAGGACTTCCGTGATGTCACCACCTCGGTGGCGATCGAAGACCGCATCGCGCTGACCGACAGCTCGCACCTGCGCGTGGGCATCGGCCATGACCGTCGCGACGCCAAGCGCGTGTACTTCTGGCCAACCGGCAGCACCGATGCCACCAACGCCGTGCTGGAGTACGTGCAGCAGCTGGCACCGGACCAGCAGTGGTACGCAAGCGCCGCGCGGCGCACGCGTTTCCCGACCATCAAGGACCGCTACTCGGCGCGCATGGGTGCGGCACTGCCCAATCCGGACCTGAAAGCCGAACACGCGACCCACTTCGAAGTGGGCCTGCGTGGCCGTTGGTGGGAAGGCGGCCAACTGCAGGCCGCCCTCTTCCAGAGCCGCATCGATGACCTGATCCAGAACGCGGTGGTGGCCTCGCGCGAATGTGGTGGCAGCACCTGCAACCAGGCGCAGAACATCGGCAAGGCCCGCCACCAGGGTGTCGAACTGGGCCTGCGCCAGCGCATCGGCAACGACTGGGACGTGCAGACCAGCTACACCTGGCTGCGCCGCACCAACCTGCAGGACCGCCGCGTGGCCCTGCTCGACAGTCCGCGCCAACGGCTGTTCATGGCGGTGGGCTGGCAACTGCTGCCACAACTGAAGCTGCAGGCCACGCTGGAAGCCGAACAGGGCCGCAAGGTCAGCTACGCCGATACCGCACGCCCGGTACGTGACCTGCCCGGCTATGGCATCACTGGCTTCAAGGCGAGCTGGAGCCCGCGCGAGGCCTGGGATTTCGACCTCGGCGTGCGCAACATCGGTGACACATGGTACGAACTGGCCGACGGCTACCCGATGCCGGGCCGCACCTGGTTCGCCAACGCCAACTGGAGGTTCTGAGCATGACCGCCCTACAGGCCCCGCGCATTGCCGCGATCGTGCATGACCACAGCGGCGAGCCCGATGCCCTGCTGGCCGCGTTCGCCGCACGCCAGCTGGCCGCCGGCCACCGCGTGCGCGGGCTGGTGCACCTGCCGCACGAACCCACCGCCAACGGCAACAAGCGCATGGCACTGATGGACGTGACCGATCCCGGTTCGCGCTTCCCGATCAGCCAGGCACTGGGCCCGGCCTCCTGTGGCTGCAACCTGGACCCGGGCGGCATCGCCGATGCCAGCTCGGTGCTGCGCCGCGCGTTGCAGGAACATGCCGAGCTCGCCATCGCCAACCGTTTCGGCACGCTGGAGTCGGAAGGCGGCGGCATGGCCGATGAGCTGCTGGCATTGATGCTGGCCGGCATTCCGTTGTTGACCGCGGTGAAGCTGCCCTACCTCGATGCGTGGCGCCAGTTCACCGGCGGCATGGCCGTCGAGCTGCCTGCCGATGACGCGGCGTTGCAGGCCTGGTGGGATGCCTGCCGCACCGCACCGGGGACCGCCGCATGAGGCGGCGCGCCCTGCTGCAGGCATTCGCGCTCGCACCGTTGCTGGTCGCCAATGCCAAGCTGCTGGCGATGCCGGCGCAGCGCGTGCTGCGGCTGGGTGCGCCCAAGGCCACGCCCAAGCGCGTGTTCGCGGCCGGCCCACCGGCTGCGGTACTGCTTGCCGCCGTGGCACCCGAACGCCTGCTCGGTTGGCCGATGAAGGTTTCGCCCGAATCCCTGGAGCAGCTGCCGGCAGCCCTGCGCACGCTGCCGGTGGTCGGTCGCCTGGCCGGGCGCGGCAGCACGGTCAGCCTTGAACGCCTGCTCGCGATGCAGCCGGACCTGGTGCTGGATGCCGGTGATTTCGATGCCAATTACCGCGACTCGGCCGAGCGGGTCTGGAAGCAGACCGCGATTCCCTTCGAACTGATTGCCGGGCGCCTGCCCGAACATCCGGCACAGCTGCGCCACGTGGGCCGGCTGCTGGGTGCCGCCGCGCGCGGCGAAGCGCTGGCGCAGGCGGCCGAGGCACAGCTGGCACTGGTGCGCGAGGTGCTGGCGACGCGGCCTGCAGCAACGCGGCCCACGGTGTACTACGGGCGTGGCAGCGACGGCCTGGAAAGCGGCCTGTCCGGCTCGATCAACACTGAAGTCATCGAGTTCTGCGGCGGCCGCAACGTGGCCGCCAGCGCCGGTGCCGGTGGCCTCGCCCGCGTGTCGTTCGAACAACTGCTGGCCTGGGATCCGGACGTGATCCTGACCCAGGATGCCGGGTTCGCCGCGCATGCGGCACAGGATCCGCGCTGGCGCGCCCTGCGTGCCGTACGCGAGCGTCGCCTGTACTGCGCACCCGTACTGCCGTTCGGATGGCTGGATGGTCCGCCCGGCGTCAACCGCCTGCCCGGCCTGCCGTGGCTGCTGTCCAGGCTGCATCCTGGTGCAGTGCCCGCATTGGCGCCGGCGGCGTTGCGCGCGCGCATCGGTTCGCTGCATCAGCTGCTGTGGGGCCAACCATTGCCCACCGCGCTGGCACGCAGCCTGGATGCGAACGCCTGAACATGCGCACGCTTCCACGTTGGGCCTGGCATGCCGGTGGCTGGAGCCTGTTGCTGGCGATGTTGTTGCTCGCGTTCTCGGTCGGCCAGTTCCCGGTACGCCCGGCGGCGCTGCTGCACGCGATCGGTTGGCAGCTGTTCGGCATCGGCGAACCCAGCCCACCTGCAGTGCAGGCCGCGCTCTGGCACATCCGCCTGCCACGCGTGCTCGCGGCCATGCTCATCGGCGCGGTACTGTCGGCAGCCGGTGCGGCCTACCAGGCCATGTTCCGCAATCCGCTGGTGTCGCCGGACATCCTCGGCGTCTCCGCCGGCGCGGGCCTTGGCGCTTCGCTGGGGCTGTTCCTCGGCCTGCCGATGCTGCTGGTGCAGGGCATCGCCTTCGCCGGTGGGCTGGGGGCCGTGGGCCTGGTCTGCCTGGTGGCAGCGCTGGTACGGCGGCACGATCCGGTCTTGGTGCTGGTGCTGGCCGGCGTTGCGGTGTCGGCGCTGCTCAGCGCCGGCATCTCGCTGCTGAAGCTGCTGGCCGATCCCTACACGCAGCTGCCGTCGATCACCTTCTGGCTGCTGGGTGGTTTGAACGCGGTGGTCATCGACGACCTCAAGGTCACTGCGCCATTGCTGCTGATCGGGCTGCTGCCGCTGGTGCTGCTGCGCTGGCGGGTGAACCTGCTGGGCCTGGGTGACGAGGAGGCCAGCGCGCTGGGCGTGGCGGTCACCCCGCTGCGCTGGACATTGATCGCCGCCACTACGCTGTGCACGGCGGCAGCGGTGTCACTGGCCGGCATCATCGGCTGGGTCGGGCTGGTGGTTCCGCACATCGCGCGGCTGCTGGTCGGCGCTGATTTCCGCCGCCTGCTGCCGGCCAGCCTGCTGCTCGGCGCCAGCTTCCTGCTTGCCGCCGATACGCTCGCGCGCACCCTGGCGCCGATCGAACTGCCACTCGGCATCCTCACCGCCTTCGTCGGCGTGCCGTGTTTCCTGCTGGTGCTGGCGCGCAGCGAGCGTCGCCCATGAATGCTGCGGCCCCGCTTCTGGAAGCACGTGGCCTGGTCATCGGCCATGCCGGCGTGGCACTGGGCGTGCCGTTTGCACTGTCGGTGCAGCCCGGCGAGGTGCTGTGCCTGCTTGGCCCGAACGGCTGTGGCAAGACCACCCTGTTCCGCACCCTGCTCGGCCTGCTGCCTGCGGTACGCGGCGAAGTGGACCTGCAGGGCACGCCGCTGCGCGCGCATGATCGCGCCGCCCGCGCCCGCCGCATGGCGTACGTGCCGCAGGCCGCGCCGCTACCCTTCGCCTGGCGCGTGCGCGAGGTGGTAGCCATGGGCCGTGCCGCGCACCTGGGCCTGCTGTCCGCACCTGGCCGCGCCGACGAGGCCATCGCCGATGACTGCCTGCGCGAACTGGGCCTGCAGGCCCTGGCCGAACGCACCGTCACCACGCTCAGCGGAGGCGAACGCCAGCTGCTGCTGATCGCACGTGCACTGGCCCAGCGGGCGCAACTGCTGGTGATGGATGAACCTACCGCCAGCCTCGATTTCGGCAACCAGCTGCGTATCCTCGATACCGTGCGCCGCCTGGCCGAACGTGGCATCGGTGTGCTGCTGTCCACCCATCAACCGCAGCACGCGCTGCAGGTGGCCGACCGCATCGCGTTGATGTCCGCCGGCAGCCTGCAGGCACTCGGTCGTGCCCACGAGATCGCAACCCCCGAGCGCCTTGCTGCGCTGTATGGCGTCGATGCCGCACGCGTCGCCGCCGCCCTGCCCGCTTCTGGAATGCCACTATGAGTACACCCCTACCCACTCCGATCGATCACAGCGCACGCTACCGGCAGCACCTGCAGGCCTGCGGCTTCCAGGCCAAGCCGGCCAGCGCCTGGGATGCGCGGGCCGCGCAGTCCAGCTGGAAGCGCCGCCACGATGATTACAGCGGGGCATTCCTCGACCGGCTTGATCTCAGTGGCGTGGCCACGGTGCTGGATGTGGGCTGTGGCCCCGGCCTGTTGAGCCTGCCGATTGCCGCGCAGGTCGGCCAAGTGCACGCGCTCGACTACAGCACCGGCATGCTCGACGGCCTGCGCGCCGCGATCACCCGCGACGGCGTTTCCAACGTCACGCCGTGGGCGTTGTCGTGGACCGACGACTGGCACGACGTGCCGCGCTGTGATCTGGCCATTGCCTCGCGCTCGCTGATGGTGGCGGATCTGGAGGCCGCGCTGCGCAGGCTGGATGCGCACGCTCGCCAGCGTGCCTGCATCACCTTCGCCACCGGCCCCCGGGCCGGTGTGCCGGAGTTGGCCGAGCTGCTTGGCCGTGACTGGGTGCCGATGCCCGACCACCGCTACCCGATCAACATGCTGCTGGACATGGGCCGTGAACCGCAGGTCGACTACCTGCCCGAATCGGTGCGCGACGTCGCGCAGGATGCCGATGGCCTGGTGCGCCAGGCAGTAGAGCTGTTCGGTGCGTTGGATGCGGATGAGGACGCACGCGTGCGCGCGTGGCATGCACGCTCGCCGCAGCACCGCTTCGGCATGGCGCCAACGCGACGCTGGGCGTTCATCCAGTGGGCGACCAACGGTTGAACCGATAGAGCCGGCCGCCGGCCGGCTGCCCCGGATTCCATGGTTGCCGGCCAGCGGCCGGCACTACCATCAGATGCAACCAACCATCGCCCGTGCGTCCATCACGGGTCATTCACCGACGATGCGGCCATCCACTACGCGTGCCACCTGCTGGCCGAACATGGCCACATCCTGCGGGTCGTGGCTGATCAACAGCAGCGGGATGCCGGTCTTGTCCAGCACGGTCTCCAGCTCATGGCGCAGGTGCTGGCGCAGGTCGTGGTCCAGCGCGGAGAACGGCTCATCCAGCAGCAGCGCCTGCGGCTGTGTCACCAGGGCGCGCGCCAGGGCGGTACGCTGGCGCTGTCCCCCGGATACCTGCGAGGGCAGCAGATCGCCCACCGTGTCGATACGGAATGCGTGCAACCACTGCTCCACCGCTTCGAAGCGCTGCCCGGCGCGCGGATTCAACCAGCCCTTCTGCAGACCGAACGCCACGTTCTGGCGCACGCTCAGATGCGGGAACAACGCGTAATCCTGGAACACGTAGCCCAGCCGGCGGCGTTGCGGCGGCAGATCCACGCCGGTGGCCGCATCGAACAGGGTCTGCCCCTGCAGCCGTACATGCCCCTGGCCCGGCCGCAGCAGCCCGGCCACTGCCTTCAGGGTCAGGCTCTTGCCCGCACCGGAGGGCCCGAACAGCACCACCTGCCGCTGCGTGCACTGCAAAGCTACGTCCAGCATGAAATCCTGGCCGGCCGCCTGCAGGCGACGCTGCACCTGCAGATCAAGCCACATCACGCAGCTCCCGGCGACGCCCGCCCACCAGCCGTGCGGCCAGCAGCAGGATCACGATGCAGACCACCGAGGTCAGGATCACCAGCGCATTGGCCTTGCCGTCCTGCCCGGCCTGCACCGCTTCGTAGATGGCGATCGACAGCGTCTGCGTGCGGCCCGGAATGCTGCCGGCCACCATCAGGGTGGCGCCGAACTCGCCCATCGCGCGTGCAAACGCCAGCAGCAGGCCGGCGAGGATGCCGCGCCAGGCCAGCGGCAACGTGATGCGGAAGAACACCGCTGCTTCGGACACCCCAAGCGTGCGCGCGGCCTGCTCCAGCTGCCCGTCCACTTCCTCGAATGCCGCGCGTGCCGGCTTGAACACCAGCGGTAGCGACGCCACCGCCGCAGCGATCACCGCCGCCTGCCAGGTGAACACCAGGTTGATGCCGAACCACGATTGCAGCCACGCGCCGATCGGGCCATTGCGTCCGATCAGCACCAGCAGGTAGTAGCCCAGCACCGTCGGTGGCAGCACCATCGGCAGGGTCAGCAGCGAATCCAGCAGCTCACGGCCGGGAAATCGCCGCCGCGCCAGCAGCGCGCCCAGTGCCACGCCCAGCACCAGATTGATCGCGGTGGCCCAGCCGGCCACCTTCAGCGACAACCCCAGTGCGCTCCAGTCGAGATCCATGCCTCAGGGCTTGCCGAACCCGTGCTTGGCCAGGATCGCCTGGCCCTGCGCCGAACGTACGAAGGCGGTGAAGCGCTTGGCTTCGGCCGGCTGCACACTGGCCTTGGTCACCGCCAGCGGATAGGCGATGCGCCCCGCCACCGGCACCGCGAAGGCACGGCGCACCCGGTCGGGCATGGCCTGCGCATCGGTGGCATAGACGAAGCCGGCATCCACTTCACCGCGCGCCACGTAATCCAGCGACTGGCGAACGTTCTGGGTGGTGATGGTCTTGCCCTGCACCGACGGCCACAGGCCCGCCGCCTCCAGTGCGCCCTTGGCATAGCGGCCGACCGGCACGCTGTCCGGGTTGCCCAGTGCGATGCGCTGCACGCCGGCACCGGCCAGGTCCTTCAAGGTACGCGGCGCCGCCTTGGCCTGCGGCGGCACCACCACCCACAGCGCGTTCACCGCGAACACCTCGCGAGTTCCGGCCGCCAGCAGGTCCTGCTGCTGGGCCTGGTCCATCGTGGTTTCATCGGCCGACGCGAAGACATCCACCGGCGCGCCGCGGCTGATCTGCTGCAGCAGCACGCCAGACGCGGCGAAGTTGAAATCGACCTTGGTCCCCGGGTGCGCCTTCTCGTAGGCGGTGCCCAGTTCGCGGAAGCTCTCGGTCAGGCTCGATGCCGCCGACACCGTCAGGTCGGCCGCCCAGGCTGGCACCGTGGCCAGCAGTCCCAGCAACAACAGTCCAGCTCGCTTCATCGTCAGCTCCCGGCCAGGTTCAGTTCGGATCGGATTCGTCGGCCACCGCCAGCGCCGCCAGGCGCTCGGGCTGCAGCAGCAGGATCTCGCGCTGCTTCACCGCGATGATCCCATCATCGCTCAGGCGGCGCAGCACGCGGCTGGCGGTTTCCGGCGCCATCCGCAGGTAATTGGCGATCTCGGTGCGTGCCATCGTCAGGTTGAAGCGCGTGGCGGAAAAGCCGCGGCGCGCGTAGCGCTCGGACATGTCCAGCAGGAACGCCGCCATCCGCTCTTCGGTACGGTGATTGGCGGCCAGCGTGGCGACCTTGCCGATCTCTGCACTGAGCAGGCTGAACAGCTTGGCCTGCAGCCCCGGCATGCGCGTGGCCAGCAGGCTCAACTTGGGGAACGAGATGCGGCACAGGTGCACCGTATCCAGCGCCACCGCATTGCAGGGGAAGCGCGAACCGTGGATCGCATTCAGGCCGATCACTTCGCCCGGCAGGCTGAAGCCCAGCACCTGCTCGTTGCCCTGGCTGTCATCAACGAAGGTCTTGACCATGCCGGCGCGCACCGCCGCGATCGAATCGAACGATTCGCCGGCGCGGAAGATGTAGTCACCCGCATGGAACGGACCGACGTGGTCGACCAGCACGTGCAGGTCTCCCAGCGCGGTCTTGTCGTAACCCTGTGACATGCAGGCATCGGAAAACGCACAGGTGCTGCAGAAGTGCAGCGCGTCGCCGTCATCAGCGGCGGCAGGGTTCGGCGTGGCCCGGCCGAGACGGCCCTGGGAAGGCGGATTCGAAGACATCGAGGCAGGACTCAAGCGATGGCGGCCGCCGGCCGGAAGCATGCGGCCATCATACGCCACAGCAACCGCCCTTCTTCGGCCAGCCGCAGCACGCGTGCATCCCACTGCGCCCAGCCGCGCGCCAGCAACGGCGACAGCGCCGGCAGCTGTTCGGCGAAGCATTCCTCGAAGGGTTCATCATTACGCCACTCGAAGGCCGCGGCATCCAGGGCATGGTCGCAGGCGATGCTCTGTGCCACCTCGGCCGCCATCCGCTCGTCCTCGGACAGGATCAGGCCCGCGGCCACGCCCATGTGACCGGACTGCAATCGCGCCCGCCATTCGCCCAGCTCGTCCTCCAGCCGGTAGAACACTTCGCCGATCTGGCTGCAGGCGGACAGGCCAAGCCCGATGAAATCACTGCGGTCACGCCGTGGCACACCCGCCAGGTCGCAATGGCGCTGGCCGTCACCCGGCCCATGCGGGTTTGGCAGGTCGCCGCGCTGGTAGTGGTCACCACCGATCGGTTCGTAACCGGCGGCGCGCAGCAGGCGCCAGGCCTGCAGCCAGTGGGCCGCCGAGGGATCCCGTGGCAATGCGCACGGCGCTGGCAACAGGATGCGCTCGGGCGCTTCGGCCAGCACCTCATGCAGGCGCTCGATGAAACCGGCGTCCTCACTGGCGGGCACGCGCAGCTGGTAGTAGCGCGCGGTGAAGCCGACCTGCCGCGCCTGTGCCAGCAGGGTCGGCCCCGGCGCATCGGCACGGTCGATCACGTTCAGGCGGGTGCAGCCCACCGCCCGCAGCTGCGCCGGTGACAGCGCGCTGCCGGCGTCCAGCCGCACTTCCACCTGCGGGCGCGCTACCGTGCGCAGGTGCTGCGGCACGGCGTCCAGCAGCTGGCCCAGCTGGGGCGGTGGCAAGGTCTCGGCCAGGCCCAGCTGCAGCACCATCGCCACCACTTCGCGGTCCTCGGCCAGGGCATCGGCCTGCAGCTGCAGGGCCAGCAGCAAGGTGTCCAGATACGCCTGCGGCGGCACGTCGCGACCACCACGGCCGGCCTGGAAGCCGAGCGTCAAGCCACGCGGGATCAGGTGCTCGTTGCTGGCGCGCACGGCGGCACGCCAGCCGCTTTCGCCAAACCCGGTGCTGAACTGGTCAGCCGGCGGGAACAGCACGTGCCGGGGCTGCCGCAGCAATGCCGCCTGCAGCGCAGTGTCCTCACTCTCATCGACGTGGAAGCTCATGGCAGACATCTTCGGGCGTTCCTCTTCGCGTGGCCCTGATTGAAATCAAGCGTGGCGCATCTGATGGTTCCTGCCGGCCAGCGGCCGGCACTACCCTTTCACCCGCTACCCGGTAGTGCCGGCCGCTGGCCGGCAACCCCCTCCACCCACCGCGCACCACCCCGGTAGTGCCCGCCGCTGGCCGGCAACCCCCTCCACCCACCGCGCACCGTCCCGGTAGTGCCGGCCACTGGCCGGCAACCCCGTTCACCTGCCGCGCACCCGCTCGGCGGCGGCCGCATCGATGGCTTCGGGCAGGTCGGTCTCGCGGTCAATCTGCGGGAAGTGGCGGCGTTCCATGCGGCGGATCGCAAAGTGCATCCACGCCAGTGCAGCCGCCACCAGCACGAACAGCAGCATGAAACAGCTGCTCCAGATGCCCACGGCATCGTTCAATGCCCCGAACACGATCGGCAGGATGAAGCCGCCCAGGCCGCCGATCATGCCGACCACACCGCCCACCGCACCCACGTGCTGCGGGTAGTACACCGGAATGTGCTTGTAGACTGCGGCCTTGCCCAGCGACATGAAGAAGCCCAGCACGAACACCAGCACGGTGAACATCACCACGCCGATGGCCAGATGGAAATGGATCGGGCCATGGATGCCCTTCACCACGTACTCGGTATCCGGGTAGGCCAGCAGGAAGGTGCAGATGGCCGACACGCCGAAGGTCCAGTACATCACCCGGCGCGCGCCCATCCGGTCCGACATCCAGCCACCGACCACGCGGAACAGGCTGGCCGGGATCGAATAGCACGCCGCCAGCATGCCGGCGTGGCCCACGTCCATGCCGTAGGCGCCCACCAGGTAGTGCGGCAGCCACAGCGCCAGCGCCACGAAGCCGCCGAACACGAAGAAGTAGTACAGCGAGAATCGCCAGACCTGCAGGTTCTTCAGCGGTGCCATCTGCTCGGCGAACGGCACCGGCTTCACGCCCTCGCGGCGGCGCTGCTCCAGCGACGGATCTTCCTTGCTGAAGAGGAAGAACAGCACCGCCGTGACCGCCAGCGCGACCGCCCAGACCTTGGCAACCATGGTCCAACCCGCGGCCACCATCACCAGCGGCGCCAACAGCTTGGTCACCGCCGAGCCGATGTTGCCGGCACCGAAGATGCCCAGCGCAGTGCCCTGCTTGCTGGCCGGGAACCACTTCGACACGTAGGCCACGCCCACCGAGAAGTTGCCGCCGGCGATGCCCACGCACAGCGCGGCGATCAGGAACTGGGTGTAGGTCTGCGCATAGGTCAGCATCCAGGTGGCCACGGCGCCACACAGCATCACCAGCACCATCACCTTGCGGCCACCGAACTGGTCGGACCAGATGCCGAGGAAGACGCGGCTGACCGAACCCGTCAGCACCGGCGTGGCGATCAACAGGCCGAACTGGGTGTCATTCAAGCCAAGCTGTTGACTGATCTGGATGCCGATGATCGAAAAGATCATCCACACCGCGAAGCACACGGTGAAGGCGAACGTGCTCAGCCACAGCGCACGTTGCTGCTGCCCGGCACTGGCGGGGGCAAGGGCCTGGTTCATGAATTCTCCTCGTTCAAGGGGGTTCAGCCGATATCCGCTTCGGCTTCGATCTCATCCAGCCCGCGCACCGGGTAGCGTTCCTGCAGCTGCAGCAGGTAGGCCTGCACCTCGCGCTGCCGTACCTGCAGCTCCAGGTAGTCACGCAGCTGCGGCAGCACGGCCTCGAACGGCTGCGGCTGGCCTTCCTCGCGGGCATCGACGCAGACCACGTGGTAGCCCCAGCGCGATTCCACCGGGAAACCGGCCAGGCCCTCGCGCAGGCGGAACACCTGGCGGTCGAACTCCGGCGTGGTCTGCCCACGCTGCAGCCAGCCCAGGTCGCCGCCCTCGCTGCGGGAGGGGCAACGCGAATGGCGCAGGGCGAAATCGGCGAACAGGTGCGGCGACTCCTTCAGCAGTCCGACCAGCCGCTCGCCTTCGGTGCGTGCGGCGAAGCGCCCGGCCACGTCGTCGGCCGGCGCGGCCAGCAGGATATGGCGCAGGCGCACGCGATCGGGCGAGCGGAAGCGCTCCGGGTTCTGTTCGAAGTAGCGGCGGCAGTCCTCGTCGGTCGGCACGCGGTCTTCGATCGCGTCTTCCAGCAGCTGCTGGATCAGCACTTCCTCGTCGCTGACCCGGTTGCCCTCCGGCGCCTGCAGGCCCAGCCGCTGCGCCTCCAGGCGCAGCAGCTCGCGCACCACCAGCGCACGTGCCGCTTCGGCACGTGACTGTTCCGGGCGCATCGCCCGGTGGTGCTGCATCTCGCGGGCGATGTCGGCCTCGCTGATCGCGGTCTCGTCCACGAACAGCCGGCACGGTGCCGGCTGCCCGAGCGAGCGCGGCCCCTGCGCTTCCGCGTCGTGGTGATGCGAATGCGCCTCGGCAGGAACCGGCGCGGCGGAGTCGATCACGGTGATCGGCAGGAATTTCGGCAGGCTGCCCATGGCTTACTCCCGCGGCCCGTAGCGCAGCGTGGCCTGGCGGCGGCGCACCACCTGGTAGGGCCTCCACAGGTAACTGATCGGAATGCTCCACACGTGCACCAGGCGGGTGAACGGCGCGATCAGGAACAGGGTCAGGCCCAGGAAGATATGCATCTTGTAGACCCAACTGACGCCCTCGATGTAATCAGCGGCACCGGCACGGAAGGTCACGATGTGCTGCGCCCATTCGGCCAGCTGCACCATCACCCCACCGTCCAGGTGGCCGGACGAGATGCGGATGCTGTACAGGCCCAGGCACAACTGGGCGAACAGCAGCACCAGCACCAGTGTGTCACCGAAGCTGCCGGTGGCCCGTACCCGCGCGTTGAACAGGCGGCGTACCAGCAGGATGCTGATGCCGATGAAGCACAGCGCGCCGAACACACCACCGACCACCATCGCCAGCATCTGCTTCTGCGACGAGGTGATGAAGTGCTCGTACACCGCGTGCGGGGTCAGCAGGCCGACCAGGTGGCCGCCGAGGATGGCCAGGATGCCGATGTGGAAGCAGTTGCTGCCGATCCGCATGCCCTTGTCCGACAGCATCTGGCTGGAGCCGGTGCGCCAGGTGTACATGGCCTTGTCGTAGCGGGCCCAGCTGCCGATCAGCAGCACCGCCACGGCGATGTACGGGTAGTACTGGAAGGCGAATTGATGCAGGGAGTAACTCATGGCTGGACCTCTCGATGCGAAGGACGGGCCGGCGAACGCACGGGCGGCTTGCAGTCTTCGGCAGGGGCTTCGGCGCCGAAGCGCACCGCCTCCTCCTCCCACAAGCGGTCCATGGCCTCGGCGGTATCGTCGCGGACTTCTTCGCTGGCACGCTGGCGCAGCGCCTGCAGATCGGCCTTGCCGTCGCCGGCTTCGACCAGGATCTCGAACAGCACCCGGTGCGGCAGCTCACGCTCGGCGGCACGCGCCGCCAGCATCCCGGCGATATGGCCGATGTGGTGCAGCCACTCGCGGGCCTCGCTGCCGGGGCGATGGGCCAGGAACTCCAGCAGCAGCGGCAGGTAATCCGGCAGCTCGCGTGCATCCAGTTCGAAGCCGTTGCGGCGGTAGGTTTCGACCAGATCGACCATGGCCTGGCCACGGTCGCGCGACTCGCCATGGATGTGCTCGAACAGCAGCAGGCTCATCGAGCGGCCGCGGTCGAAACTGGCCAGCCACGCCGCCTGCGCATCCAGCGCATCGGTGGCCAGCAGCTGCTGCACGAAGCTGCGCAACTGCTGGCGGCGGGCGGCGTTCAGCGCCGGGTCGTCGCAGGCGGCGAGCAGTTCCTCGCCGTGCTGCCACAGTTCTTCACGTGGGTAATCCAGCAACACCCCGACCAGCTTGAGCACGCTCATCACACCACCTCCTTGCGGCGGTGGTTCGGTCCCTTGTCCACCACGAAGGTGGTGGTCTTGCGCTGGCCGAACAGGTCGGCCGGGCTGTCACCATTGCAACCGTTGCCGAAGGTGAAGCCGCAGCCGCCGCGCTCGCCGAAGGCATCATTGGCGTACTCGCGGTGGCCGGTCGGAATCACGAAACGGTCCTCGTAGTTGGCGATGGCCAGGTAGCGGTACATCTCTTCCACCTGGGCGATGCTCAGCCCGGTCTGTTCCAGCACGGCGGTATCTTCCACGCCGTCCACGTTCTTGGCCCGGCGCCAGGCACGCATCGCCATCAGCCGCTCCAGCGCGCGTACCACCGGCGCCTCGTCACCGGCCGTCAGCAGGTTGGCCAGGTAGCGCATCGGAATGCGCAGCGACGCCACGTCCGGCAGCTCGCCGCTCATGCCCACCCGGCCACGCTCGGCCGCCGACTGGATCGGCGACAGCGGCGGCACGTACCAGACCATCGGCAGCGTGCGGTACTCCGGGTGCAGCGGCAGCGCCAGCTTCCAGTCGATGGCCAGCTTGTAGACCGGCGACTGCTTGGCCGCGTCCAGCCAGCTGTCCGGGATGCCCTCCTTGCGCGCGGCAGCGATCACCGCCGGGTCGTTCGGGTCCAGGAAGATGTCCAGGTGCGCCTGGTACAGGTCCTTCTCGGCGGCCACCGAGGCGGCCTCGGCAATGCGGTCGGCGTCGTACAGCATCACACCCAGGTAGCGGATGCGACCCACGCAGGTCTCCGAGCACACGGTCGGCTCGCCCATCTCGATGCGCGGATAGCAGAAGATGCACTTCTCCGACTTGCCGCTCTTCCAGTTGTAATAGATCTTCTTGTACGGGCAGGCCGACACGCACATGCGCCAGCCACGGCACTTGTCCTGGTCGATCAGCACGATGCCGTCTTCCTCGCGCTTGTAGATCGCGCCCGACGGGCACGCCGATACGCACGCCGGGTTCAGGCAGTGCTCGCACAGGCGTGGCAGGTACATCATGAAGGTCTTCTCGAAGGCGCCGTAGATTTCCTTCTGCACCTGGTCGAAGTTGTAGTCACGCGAGCGCTTGCTGAACTCCGAACCGAGGATTTCCTCCCAGTTCGGGCCCCACTCGATCTTCTGCATGCGTTCGCCGCTGATCAGCGAACGCGGCCGCGCGGTGGGCTGGTGCTGGCTGTCCTTGGCGGTGTGCAGGTTCTGGTAGTCGAAATCGAACGGCTCGTAGTAGTCGTCGATCTGCGGCAGGTCCGGGTTGGCGAAGATCTTGGCGAGCATGCGCCAGCGGCCACCGGCACGCGGCACCAGCTTGCCGGCGCGGGTACGTACCCAGCCGCCGTTCCACTTGTCCTGGTTCTCCCATTCCTTCGGGTAGCCGATGCCCGGCTTGGTTTCCACGTTGTTGAACCAGGCGTACTCGACGCCTTCGCGCGAGGTCCAGACGTTCTTGCAGGTGATCGAGCAGGTATGGCAGCCGATGCACTTGTCCAGGTTCAGCACCATCGCGATCTGTGCACGGACCTTCATCACACCACCTCCTTGGCAGCGGCCGGTACGGCCTCGCCCGTCGCTCCTGCGCGTCCTGCGCCCGCGACACTCGAACTTCCTTGTTCATCGTCAAGCCAATCGATCTTGTCCATCTTGCGCACGATCACGAACTCGTCGCGGTTGGTGCCGCAGGTGCCGTAGTAGTTGAAGCCGTAGGCCAGCTGCGCGTAGCCGCCGATCATGTGGGTGGGCTTGAGCACGATGCGGGTCACCGAGTTGTGGATGCCGCCGCGGGTCCCGGAAATCTCCGAGCCCGGCACGTTGATGATGCGTTCCTGGGCGTGGTACATCATCGCCATGCCCGGCATCACGCGCTGGCTGACCACCGCACGCGCGGCAATCGCACCGTTGACGTTGAACAGCTCGATCCAGTCGTTGTCGACGATGCCGGCGCTGCGCGCGTCGTCCTCGCTGATCCACACGATCGGGCCACCGCGCGACAGCGTCTGCATGATCAGGTTGTCGCTGTAGGTGCTGTGGATGCCCCACTTCTGGTGTGGCGTGATCCAGTTCAGCACGATCTCCTTGTTGCCGTTCGGGCGCTGGTTCAGCAGCGGCTCCACCGTGCGCGTGTTGACCGGCGGCCGGTAGCCCATGAAGGCCTCGCCGAAGTCGATCATCCACTCGTGGTCCTGGTAGAACTGCTGGCGGCCGGTCACCGTTCGCCACGGAATCAGCTCGTGCACGTTGGTGTAGCCAGCGTTGTAGCTGACGTTGTCGTCCTCCAGGCCCGACCAGATCGGCGAGGAGATGATCTTGCGCGGCTGTGCCTGGATGTCACGGAAGCGGATCGCCTCGTGCTCCTTGCCCACCGCCAGGTGGGTATGCTCGCGGCCGGTGAAGGTCCCCAGCGATTCCCAGGCCTTCACTGCCACGTGGCCATTGGTCTCCGGCGCCAGGTGCAGGATCACCTCGGCCGCATCGATCGCGGTCGAAATGGCCGGGCGACCCTGGCTCACGCCCGCGTCGTGCACGGTGTGGTTGAGCTTGCCGAGGAATTCGACCTCGTGCTTCGTGTCCCAGCTCATGCCCTTGCCACCGTTGCCCAGCGTGTCCAGCAGCGGGCCCAGCGAGGTGAACTTGCGGTACAGGTTCGGGTAGTCACGCTCCACCACCGTCATCGACGGCATGGTCTGGCCCGGGATGGCCTCGCACTCGCCCTTCTTCCAGTCGGCCACGCCGAACGGCATGCCCAGCTCGTTCGGAGTGTCGTGCAGGGTCGGCACCAGTACCAGGTCCTTCTCCACGCCCAGCACGCCTGGCGCCATCTCGCTCACGGTACGGGCGACCTCCTTGAAGATCTCCCAGTCGCTGCGCGATTCCCACGCCGGGTCCACCGCCTTCGACAGCGGGTGGATGAACGGGTGCATGTCCGAGGTGTTGAGGTCGTCCTTCTCGTACCAGGTCGCGGTCGGCAGCACGATGTCCGAGTACAGCGCGGTGGTGCACATGCGGAAGTCGAGCGTGACCAGCAGGTCCAGCTTGCCTTCCGGTGCCTCGTCACGCCACGTCACTTCCTCGGGCTTGATCGCCCCCATCTCGCCCAGGTCCTTGCCCTGCAGGCCGTGGCGCGTGCCGAGCAGATGCCGCAGCATGTACTCGTGGCCCTTGCCCGAGGAACCGAGCAGATTCGAGCGCCAGATGAACATCATCCGCGGGTGGTTCTGCTGTGCATCCGGATCGGCGAAGGCGAAGTCCAGCGAGCCGTCCTTGAACTTGCCCAGCGCGTAGTCGGCCGGGGCAACGCCCGCCGCGTCCGCCTCGCGTACCAGCTGCAGCGGGTTGCGGTCCAGCTGCGGCGCACAGGGCAGCCAGCCCATGCGCACCGCGCGCAGGTTCAGGTCGGCCAGGCTGCCGCTGTACTTGCTCGCGTCCGCCAGCGGCGACAGGAGTTCGTCCACCTGCAGCTTCTCGTAGCGCCACTGCCCGGTGTTGAAGTAGAAGAACGACGTACCGTTCATGTGGCGCGGCGGGCGGCTCCAGTCCAGGCCGAACGCCAGCGGCTGCCAGCCGGTCTGCGGGCGCAGCTTCTCCTGGCCCACGTAGTGCGCCCAACCACCACCGGTCTGGCCCACGCAACCGCACATGATCAGCATGTTGATCAGGCCGCGGTAGTTCATGTCGTTGTGGAACCAGTGGTTCATGCCCGCGCCGACGATGATCATCGAGCGGCCATGGGTCTTGTCGGCGGTACGCGCGAATTCGCGGGCGATCTCGATCACCTCGGCACGCGACACGCCGGTGATGCGCTCCTGCCAGGCCGGGGTGCCCGGCACCATATCGTCGAAGCTCGATGCCACGTTGCCGCCGCCAAAGCCACGGTCCACGCCGTACTGGGCCAGCAGCAGGTCGTAGACCGTGGCCACCAGGGTCTCGCAACCGTCGGCCAGGGCCAGGCGACGCACCGGGATGTTGCGCTCAAGCACGTCGTCGGCCGGCGCCGCGGTCCAGCCGTCGGTCTCGATGCCACCGAAGTACGGGAAGCTCACCGCTTCGATGCCCTCATGGCCATCGGCGAGGCTCAGGCGCAGGCGTGTATCGGCGCCCTTGCTTTCCTTCTCTTCGATGTTCCACTTACCCTTCTCGCCCCAGCGGAAGCCGATCGAGCCGTTCGGCACCACGATCTGGCCGCTGGTCTCGTCATAGGCCAGCGTCTTCCAGTCAGGGTTGTTGGCTTCACCCAGCCCGCCCAGTTCACTGGCACGCAGGAAGCGGCCCGGCACCAGGCGGCCGTCGTCGCGGCGCTCCAGGCGCACCAGCATCGGCATGTCCGAGTACTGGCGGCAGTAGTCCTGGAAGTACTGCGAGGGCGAATCGACGTGGAACTCGCGCAGGATCACATGGCCGAAGGCGAAGGCCAGCGCCGCGTCGGTGCCCTGCTTCGGGTGCAGCCAGTGGTCGGTCAGCTTGGCCAGCTCGGAATAGTCCGGGCAGATCGCCACCGTCTTGGTACCGTTGTAGCGCGCCTCGGTGAAGAAGTGCGCATCGGGCGTGCGCGTCTGCGGCACGTTCGAGCCCCAGGCGATGATGTAGCGGCTGTTGTACCAGTCGGCTGATTCGGGCACGTCGGTCTGCTCGCCCCAGATCTGCGGCGAGGCCGGCGGCAGGTCGCAGTACCAGTCATAGAAGGACAGGCAGGCGCCGCCCAGCAGCGACAGGTAGCGCGCACCGGCCGCATAGGACACCATCGACATCGCCGGAATCGGCGAGAAGCCGACCACGCGGTCCGGGCCATACTGCTTCACCGTGTACAGGTTGGAGGCGGCGATGATCTCGTTGGCCTCTTCCCACTGCAGGCGCACGAAGCCGCCCATGCCACGGCGGGTCTTGTACGAACGCGCCTTTTCCTTGTCCTCGACAATGCTGGCCCAGGCATCAACCGGGGCCTTGCTCTTGCGCGCTTCGCGCCACAGGCGCAGCAGCGTGCCGCGGATCAGCGGGTACTTCAGCCGGTTGGCGCTGTACAGGTACCAGGAATAGCTGGCGCCACGCGGGCAGCCACGCGGTTCATGGTTGGGCAGGTCCGGGCGCGTGCGCGGGTAGTCGGTCTGCTGGGTTTCCCAGGTGACCAGGCCGTTCTTGACGTAGATCTTCCAGCTGCACGAACCGGTGCAGTTCACGCCGTGGGTGGAACGCACGATCTTGTCGTACTGCCACCGGGCGCGGTAGCTGTTTTCCCAGTCACGGCCTTCGCTCTTGGCGAATCCGTGGCCATCGGCAAAGGTCTGGGGGTCACGCTTGAAGAACTGCAAGCGATCGAGGAAATAGCTCATCGGGGGTCTCCCTTTGCGGACATCGGCATCGTGGCTGTGTGTGTCATCTGGCTGCGGTGCGTTTTCATGTCGTCAGCAGGGTGTCTCGGCACCGCGCCGGTAGTACCACCACCAGGTCACGGCCAGGCAGGTGACGTAGAAAACAACGAATCCGTACAGCGCCATGTCGGGGCTGCCGGTCAAGGTGATGGACGAGCCATAGCTCTTGGGAATGAAGAAGCCGCCATAGGCACCGATCGCACCGGAGAAACCAACCACCGCGGCCGACTCGATGCTGGCCTGGTGCGCGGCCGTGGCCTTGCCTTCGGCGTTGTCGTTGGCCGACCAGCGCTCATGCAGGGTGCGGAAGATCACCGGAATCATGCGGAAGGTGGTGCCGTTGCCGATGCCACTAAGCACGAACAGCGCCATGAAGCTGAGCAGGAAGCCGTAGAAGTTGCCGCCCTGGCCATCGCTGGGCAGGAAGTGCAGCACGCCGAACACGGCCGCGATCATCAGCGCGAACACCCAGAAGGTCAGGCGTGCGCCACCCCAGCGGTCGGCCATGCTGCCACCCACCGAGCGCATCAGTGCACCCAGCAGCGGGCCGATGAAGGCATAGGCCAGCGGGTTCACGTCCGGAAACTGGCTCTTCACCAGCATCGGGAAGCCGGCCGAGAAACCGATGTAGGAACCGAAGGTGCCGATGTACAACCAGCACATCAGCCAGTTGTGCTTGCGGCGGAAGATCACCGCCTGCTCGGAGAACGACGAGCGGGCACTGGTCAGGTCGTTCATGCCGAACCAGGCCGCGACGGCGCACAGCGCGATGGCCGGCACCCAGATGAAGCCGGCGTTCTGCAGGAACAGCGGCGCCCCACCCTCCACCGCGGGCTGCGGCGCACCACCCAGCGCACCGAACACGCCCACGGTGATGACCAGCGGAATCACCGCCTGCGCCACCGACACGCCCACATTGCCCAGGCCGGCGTTCAGGCCCAGCGCCAGGCCCTGCTTCTGCTTGGGGTAGAAGAAGGAGATGTTGGACATCGACGACGAGAAGTTCGCACCGCCGAAGCCACACAGGATCGCGATGGCCACGAACACCCAGTACGGCGTGGCCGGGTCCTGCACCGCAAAGCCGAGCCAGAGCGTCGGCGCCAGCAGCGAGGCGGTGGACAGCGCGGTCCAGCGGCGGCCGCCGAAGATCGGGATCACGAACGAATAGAAGATGCGCAGGGTCGCGCCGGACAGGCTGGGCAGCGCCACCAGCCAGAACAGCTGGTCGGTGCTGAAGTTGAAGCCGATCTTCGGCAGGCTGATCGACACCGCCGAGAACAGCACCCAGACCGAGAAGGCCAGCAGCAGCGAGGGGATCGAGATGACCAGGTTGCGGGTGGCGACCCGCTTGCCGGTGCGCTCCCAATAGCCGGGGTCCTCCGGCGTCCAGTCGCTGATGACGCGACCGGGACTGGCAGTGCTGCGGACAACAGGATCGCTACCGACGGTCATACATGGCTCCAAGGCTGTGGAATGACGTGGGTACTGCGTTTCAAGTTGTGACCCGTCGTCATGCAGCCATTAGGCCGCGCAGCAACTACGACGGGGTTGATCTGGATCAATCAGGGGCCGGTTTCCACCGTGCCCCTGACAAATGTCAAACCGGTGAAGCGGTGTTGCGGCGGGTCACCCCGCGCTGGCGCACGCTGTCGCGCACGTCCACATCGAACTGCAGCTGAAGCTGGCTGCCATCTTCCAGGGCGATGTCGAATGGCAGGCCATCCCGGCACGGCAGCCGCGCCGCCAAGGCCTCGACTGCCGGGCGCGGCAGTACCAGGCGGCAGAAGGTGCCGCCGTCCAGCAGCACGGGCTGTTCACCGCCATGCAGCGACACCGCCATGCCCCAGCCTTCGATACCGCCGAAGCGGGTCATGTTCTCGACCGATTCACCGGCCAGCAGGCGCGCCAGCTCGGCCTCGTCCAGGCGAAGCCGTACCGATTGGTCCTGCAACTGCACTTTCATGACGCAACATCCTCCCATTGTTCGGGGGTATTGCAGTTGACCAGCCCGGCCTCGTCAACCGGCGCCAGAGCCACGGAATTCACGCCAAGACGACGCTGCAGGGCCTGCAGCGAGCGCGGACCGTCCGGGTCATCCAGCATCGATCCAAGTACGTTGCGACAAGCATCGTCTATATCCACCAGCATGGGCAGGGGGTGGCCCACAAAGATCGTGCATGGACCGCGATGGCCGTCACGCAATTGCTGCAGCAATCGCGGCGGCAGTAGCGGCGTATCCACCGGCACCACCCAGGCCGGGCCATCGGGCATGCGCATCGCCACGCTGTAGAGCCCGCCAAGCGGCCCGCAACGTGCCACGCGGTCCGGCACGCCGCCGAACGCCGGGTAATTTCCGCTGACCCAGACCTCGCGTGCACCAGCCTGCGTCAACAGGCCACGCATGTGTTCCAGCAGCGTGCGGCCCTGCCACGGCAGCAGTGCCTTGTCGCGGCCCATCCGGGTGGACAGGCCACCGGCCAGCACGATGCCGTTGATGCTCATCGCAGTAGAGCCACGCCATGCGTGGCTGCGCCGGCCGGATGCGCGGGAAAGCCCTCATCCACGCATGGCGTGGATCTACTGAACCCCGCGCCGCCCTGAAGGGCGGGGTCAATGCCCGTGGTCGTGCGCATGGTCATGGGCATGTGCGGGTTCGCTGTCCGCGTGGCACAGGCTGCAGCCCTCGCTCCACTCGCTGTCGCCGTCCTCGTAATGCTCCTGCTTCCAGATCGGGCACTGGTGCTTCACCACCTCGATCAACTGCCGGCAGGCCCGGAACGCCTCGTCACGGTGCGGGCTGCCCGCCGCCACCACCACCGCCACATCGCCAATGCCCAACCGGCCCTTTGCGTGAGCCACATACAGCTTCAGCTTCGGTCCAAACGTAGCCTCAACCTCGGCGGCCAAGCGCTTGAACTCGTTCAACACCAACGGTTCGAACAGGTCGTAGGTGATCCCGGTCACCGGCCGGCCGATGTTGACGTCGCGCACCTTGCCGATGAACACATCGATGCCACCGAAACCCGGATCGGACACCGCCGCGATGCCCTCGGCCGGATCGATCGCCGCCTGCGCGCGGTCCACCACCTTGGCGATGATCTTCTCGCTCATCGCTTAGCCCCCGCTCACCGGCGGCAGGATCGCCACCCGGCCATCGTCGGGCAGCGCCTCGTGGTCACGCAGCACGCGTTGCTGGTCGGCAAACGCCGAGTAGTCCAGCAGGCCCGCGCGGAAGCCCGGCCAACGCAGCGGCAGCAGTTCGCGCAGCGCCTGGCGCAGATCGGCCACGGTGCCACCGGCCACCTCCACCGCGATCTCGCGGCTGGCATCCAGATCGGAAAACGCACCAAACAACTGCAGATTCACCTGTTTCATCATGACTCCTGGCTCGCCAGCTGCACCGGGTCATGGTGACCCCAGCCCTGCACGCGCACGTAGGTACCAGCGCTGGCCAGGTCACCCTCGGCCTCCAGCACCACCCAGGCGTTGGCCTGCAGCATGGACATCAAACGGAACGACTCCTGCCCGGACAGCACGCGCGCACTCAGACGCCCCTGACCGTCCACTTCCACCCGCGCCCGCGCGTGGAAGCGCAGGCCCGGCGGCTTGCGCACGTCGGCCTGCAGCGGCAGCTGCAACATGACTTCCGGCGCCAGCCCCAACAGGCGGCGCAGCACCGGCTCGACGAAGAAGCGCTGGCCCACGGCAGCGGAGACCGGGTTGCCCGGCAGGCCGAAGTACAGCACACCATTGGGCAGCACCGCGAACAGCAGCGGCTTGCCCGGGCGGATCGCCACCTTGTGGAAGACGATGCGCGCACCACGGCCGCGCAGCGCATCGGGAACGAAATCGTAGCGACCAGCCGACACCGCGCCGGTGCTGATCAGCACCTGCGCGCCAGCGCCCAGCGCCTCATCCAGCACCGCATTGAACGCGGCCACGTCGTCGCCCACCGTACCCTGCCAGACCACCTCGGCACCGGCGGCCTGCAGGCGGCCGACCAGGTACGGCCGGTTGCTGTCACGGATCTGCCCGGATTCCAGCGTCTGCGCCGCCTCGGTCACCAGCTCCTTGCCGGTGGCGATCACCGCAGCCTTCGGCCGTGCCACCACCGCCACCTGGCCCACGCCGATGGCATGCAGCAGGGTGCGCGCATTGATATCCAGCACCTGCCCGGCCTGCAGCACGCGCTCGCCGTCGCTCACGTCCTGGCCGCGCAGGCGCACGTTCTGGCCCGGCTTCACCGTGCCCTTCAAGGCGATGCGGGTCGGGCGGCCATCCTCGCTGGCGAGGACGTCCACGTTCTCGACCGGCACCACCGTATCCAGCCCAACCGGCATGCGCGCACCGGTCATGATTTCCCAGGCACCCTCGCCGCCTTCGGCGCCGGCATCGCCGGCCGCCTGCCAACCCTGCACGGCAAATTCGGTACCGGCTTCGAACGTCGCGCCGTTGGCGCGCAGCGCGAAACCGTCCATCGCAGAATTGTCGAACGGCGGCAGCGACTGCCCACTGATGATGTCACTGGCCAGAGTGCGGCCGCCGGCCTCATGCAACGGCAGGCGCTCGGCCGGCAGCGGCGTGGCCGCATCCAGCAGGTGCTGCAGGGCTTCGCTGTAGGCAATCATCAGTGGCCACCACCATCGACCATCGCCAAAGCGTGGCCCAGCACCGGCGCCAGAATATCGAGGCACTGCGCCGCCGCCTTCGGGCTGCCTGGCAGTGCGAACACCAGCATGTTGCCCAGCTGCACCACCTCGGCGCGGCTCAGCCAGGCCATCGGCGTGTGCTGTGCGCTCAGTGCGCGCACCATCTGCGCCAGGCCATGCACCGGCCGTGCGTTCAAGGAACGCAGCGCCTCCGGGGTCAGGTCACGCGGGCCCAGCCCGGTACCGCCGGTACACAGGCACAGACGCACGCCCTCGGCCGCCAGAGCCTGAAGGCGGCCCGCCAACGGCTCGATACCATCGGGCAACACCTCGGCGGCCACCACCTCGCCGCCCAGCTTTTTCACGCCGGTCACCAGGGTCGGGCCAGACACATCTTCATAGGTGCCCTCGCTGGCACGATCACTCAGCGTGATCACCGCACAGGCCGCGCCCTCCAGGCCCTTCGGCGCACGCGGCTTGAACCGCGCGCGCTCGGCATCGTCCATGCCATCCGGGTGCAGCCACACACCGCGCTTGCCGCCTTCCTTGAACAGCAAGCGGATGCCTTCGATGCGCAGCGCCGGTTCCACCGGCTTGCTCAGGTCGTACAGGGTCAGCAGCGCCGCGTTGACGCCAGCCAGTGCCTCCATCTCCACGCCGGTGCGCGCCTCGCTGGCGCACTCGCACCACACGCGGATCGCCTGCCGCTCCGGCACCGCCGCGCAGAACACCTGCACCAGCTCCAGCGGAAGCGGGTGGCACAGCGGCATCAGCATCGAGGCCATCTTGGCGCCCTGCAGGCCGGCAATCTCGGCCATCACCAGCGCATCGCCCTTGGGCAGGCGGCGCTCGACGATCAGCGGATAGGCCACCGGACCGGCATGCAGCTCGCCCACCGCCACCGCACGGCGGCGGGTGATGCGCTTGTCGCGGACATCGGCCATATGGAAGGCCGCATTCAATTCCCCACTCATCGTGTTGCTCATCCTCCGATGGAGGCCAGGTGCGGGGTCAGCCCGGTCTGGCCCTGGTGCAGTCCATGCCCGGCCGCTTTCAGGCCAAGCTGTGTGGTGATGCGTGCCAGCAGCGCGTCGTGGTCATCGTCGCTCTGCAGCAGCGGGCGCAGCGGCACGCCGAACTCGCCGAACAGGCACAGCCGCAGGTCGCCCTTGGCGGTCACCCGCAGGCGGTTGCAGCCCTTGCAGAAGTCACGCGAATACGGGGCAATGATGCCGATGCTGCCGCGATGGTCCGGATGCCCGAACTCGCGCGCTGGGCCGGCATCGGCCGCGCGCGGACGCTCGTGCCAGCCGGCCGCCAGCAGCTGCTCGATCACCAGGTCGGCGCGCAGGTGGTGGCGCTGGAAATAGGCTTCGTTGTCGCCGGTGCGCATCAGTTCGATGAAGCGCACGCTGAAGGGGCGGTCGCGCAGGTAGTCCATCCATTGCGGCAGCTCGTCGTCGTTCAGGCCACGCAGCAGTACCGCGTTGAGCTTGATCGCCGGCAGGCCCAGCGCCTGCGCCAGCGCCAGGCCCTGTTCGATCTCCGGCAGGCGGTCATGCCCGGTGATGGTCCTGAAGCGTTCGCGCTGCAGGCTGTCCATGCTCACGTTCAGCGCGGTCAGGCCGGCGCGGTGCCAGCCCGGCAGGCGCCGCGGCAGCAGCGTGCCATTGGTGGTGATGGCCACCTTACGGATGCCCGGCACCGCCGCCACGGTGGCGATGATCTCGTCCAGGTCCTTGCGCAGGCTGGGCTCGCCGCCGGTCAGGCGGATCTTGCTCATGCCCAGCGCGGCGAACGCACGCACCAGGCGCGCGATTTCATCCACCTGCAGGAAGCGCGGGCGGCCATCGGCCTGGTAACCGTCGGGCAGGCAGTAGCTGCAACGGAAGTTGCAGGCTTCGGTCAACGACAGGCGCAGGTACGGAAAGCTGCGTCCGAAACCGTCGGTGAGTTGGCTCATGGCTGGTCCACCTTGTTGCTCCACCGTCTTGCCTGTGCCCGGAACGGCCCGGAAACCCTCGTCTGCTGGAACGATTGCCAGAGTACGCGGCAGTCAGTTCCATGGGCATGACTTAAATCAATCGTCTTCGGCCCCGCGCTGCAGGCGTTATGGCAGCATGCGGCTTTCCGTGCAGCGGGCGTGTGACAACCCTCATGATGATGAACGATTTCCAGCAGCTGCTGCACGCCGCAGGCCAGCAGGCTGAACCGCAACGCTTGCTGTTCGTATTCGTGCGCGCCGAGCTGCCCGAATCGCCCACCAGCGACCAGCGCGACCGGCATGACCGCCGCGAGGGCGGCACCCTGTCGCCGGTGCTGTGCGTGGACAAGCTGCCGGCTGAGGTGCCCAGCTTCCAGGCGCTGGCGACCGAATCGACCACCACCGGCATCGACTGGGATCTGGTCTTCGTGGCCGCGCTGGACGGCCGCGCCGGTTTCGCCCCCAACAGCGACGAAGCTGCGCGCCCGCTGCAGCTGATGGTCAACGCCATCCACGACGGTCAGATCGGCCGCTTCGCCGCCTTCGACCGGGGCGGCGAGCCTGTTCAGTTCTATTGAGCCACCAGCTGCAGGGTCAGGAAGAAGATCACCAGCACGGTGTTCAGCCCCCAGGCCACGGTCAGCCCGCGCGCGGCCACGCCCAGGTTGGGGGTGCGCGCGGTGGGCGCCGCCCGCCAGACCGCCGGGATGATCCAGCCGGTATAAAGCAGCAGCACGGCAAATACCCCCAACAGCAGCGTGGTGCGTTGGTTGGCCAGGGCCCAGAGGGCTACCGCCCACAGAATGTTGCTGGGAATGACGCCCTGCAGCCAGAACACACTCCACAGGCGGGAACGGCCCTGGGTGTCGGGGGTTGGGTGCAGCGAAGCGGTCGCGGTCATAAGTCTCCTTCTGTTTAGGAAACATGCTGAACAAGCCTGCGCTTGGTGGCTGGGAACGTCAACCCGAGTCGCACATCACGCTTTGACGGCTGTAGAGGCGAGCCATGCTCGACTCAGGCCCTCCCCACAAAGCCTGTCGCCATCGCCCCTCCCCCGATGTTCCCCAACGTCCCCCAACCTCGACACCTGTCGCAGATTGCACAGTTCGGGCGGATCACCACGCCAGCCAGCGCTGGCAGTGCGTAACAGCGTGGGAGAATGCCGAAAGCGTCTCCAATCGAGTGATGTTTGCAACTCTTCTGATTGGCATAGCACAGCGCCAGGGGCTCAGATGGCGTGCCACCGGAAAAGGGTGGCCGGGCTTCGAATCCCGTGTTGGCCTTGAGTAAGTGCGCTTGCCAGCCGGCGTCACCATGCGTGGCGCCGGCTGGCAATCCGTCTGCCGGCTATGGCGGGCGGTGCGTTGGGGGCGTTCGCGCCCGCCGGCTTGAGGCCAACCCGGATTCGAACCACGTACCGCCCGCCACCTTTCGGGTGGCGGCTACCGATTGCCCTGCACGGAGCCTTGCCATGAACGAATCGGACTTTCCGCATCTGCACGCCTACCGCAGTACCGCCCGCGACGACGGTTCGCCACCGGCTGCGCCTGCGGTTGACCGGAACACCTTCATTGCCAACCTCAACCGCATCGGCTCCGGAGCGGCGGCCGATGGCCAACCCTGGCCGGAGCGGCATCAACTGCCCGGGCGCTGCCTGGCCCTGGCCGATGCCGATTGCGCGCTGAACGGATTGCGGGTGGTGCTGGAAATGCTGCTGGCGGCGGAACGCACCCGGCAGAACGGCGAACCCGGGCAGTACGTGGGCGACCGGGTGATGGAGGGGTTGGTCATGGCCTGCCAGTCGTTGTGCGCGCAGGCGGTGGGGCGGTTGCAGCCCGAAGGGTGATTGGCAGAGTGCAACCTCCACCCGCCTGGTGCGGAAACCGGCGCTTTGTCGGGTACTGGAAGCCCAGCAGCCCGCGCCAGCTACCTGAGCGGGAACCACGCGCGATTCGGCATCTGCCTTAGACGCCGGTTGCTCCCGCCGCCCGCGCCAGCTCCGCCGCCAACGCATCGCCCTTGCGCTCGCTGTAACGATCCACGAGGTAGTCGGCACGGCCACGGGTCAGCAGCGTGAACTTCACCAGTTCTTCGACCACATCCACCACACGATCGTAATAGGGCGAGGGCTTCATCCGCCCGTCTTCGTCGAACTCCTGCCAGGCCTTGGCCACCGACGACTGGTTGGGAATGGTCAGCATGCGCATCCAACGGCCCAGTACCCGCAGCGTATTGACCGTGTTGAACGACTGCGAACCGCCGCAGACCTGCATCACCGCCAGCGTCCTGCCCTGGGTCGGCCGCACGCTGCCGTCTTCCAGTGGCAGCCAGTCGATCTGGTTCTTGAACACGCCGGTCACCGTACCGTGCCGCTCCGGGCTGACCCACACCTGCCCTTCCGACCAGTGCGACCACTCGCGCAGCCGCTGCACTTCCGGGTGCTCCTTGTCCACGCTGTCCAGCAGCGGCAAGGCATGTGGATCGAACACGCGCGTTTCGCAGCCCAGATGCTGCAGCAGGCGTTCGGCCTCCAGTGCCAGCTTGCGGCTGAACGATTGCGGCCGCAGTGAGCCGTACAGCAGCAGGATACGTGGCGGCCCCTGGCGTTCGGCCGCCAAACGCTGGTGATCAGGCTGGGGAAGGGAGGCTTGCCTCAGATGGGGCAGCGAAGGACTTGTGGTCGGCTTATTCATTCGACTATTCTAGAAATATGGAAACATCAAATGCAATCACTGCGCTTACCGCGCTCGGCCACGCCACCCGCCTGGCAGCCTTCCGCTTGCTGGTCGAAGCCGGCCCAGCCGGTCGCATGGCCGGCGACATTGCCGCAGCGCTCCAGGTTCCTCCCGCCACCCTCAGCTTCCACCTGAAGGAGCTGGTACAGGCCGGCCTGGTCGAGAGCGAGAGCCAGGGCCGCCACGTCTGCTACCGCGCGAATTTCAGCGCAATGACCAGCCTGATCGAGTACCTCACGCACAACTGCTGCGCCGGTTCGCCCAGCGAACAGTGCGCACCGTCGGGCAATCCCTGCAGCTGCTGATACGGAAACGCCTTCATGTCCCGCTCCATCCTGTTTCTCTGCACCGGCAACAGCGCCCGCAGCGTGCTGGCCGAAGCCACCCTGCGCGCATGGGGCGGCGACCGCTTCACGGCCTACAGTGCCGGCAGCCACCCGACCGGCCAGGTCAATCCGTTCGCGCTTGCACAGCTGCGCGCAGAAGGCATCCCGGTCGCGGGACTGCGCAGCAAATCCTGGGATGAGTTCGCTGATGCCGCCCCCATGGATCTTGTGATCACCGTCTGCGATGCGGCGGCAGCGGAAGCCTGCCCCGTGGTGTTCGGTGACTTCATCCGCAGCCATTGGGGCCTGCCGGACCCGGCCGAGGCAGAGGGCAGCGATGCCGACAGGGCCGCCGCCTTCGCCCACGCGCATGCCATCGTGAAGGCACGCGTGCAGGCCCTGCTGGCGCTGCCCGGGCACGTGTGGGAAGACCGCGGAATGCTCCAGCAGGCGCTGGACCAGATCGGCCACCTGCTGCCGGCAGCGCGCACACCATGAGCACAGCGGCACCCATGGGCCTGTTCGAGCGCCACCTGACGCTCTGGGTCGCGCTGTGCATCATCACCGGCACGCTGCTCGGGCACTTCCTGCCCGGTGCTTTCGCCTCCCTGGCGGCGGCCGAAGTGGCCAAGGTCAACCTGCCGGTGGCGGTGCTGATCTGGCTGATGATCATCCCGATGCTGCTGCGGGTGGATTTCGGTGCAATGCGCCAGCTGGGCCAGCACTGGAAAGGCATCGGGGTGACGCTGTTCATCAACTGGGCCGTAAAGCCATTCTCGATGGCGCTGCTGGGCTGGATCTTCCTGCGCCACGTCTTTGCGGACTGGCTGCCCGCCAGCCAGATCGACAGCTACATCGCCGGCCTGATCCTCCTGGCCGCCGCGCCGTGCACGGCCATGGTGTTCGTGTGGAGCAACCTGTGCCGCGGCGATGCCAATTTCACGCTGAGCCAGGTGGCACTGAACGACGCGATCATGGTGGTGGCCTATGCACCCGTGGTGGCGCTACTGCTGGGGCTGTCGGCCATCACCGTGCCGTGGGATACGTTGCTGCTGTCGGTCGTCCTGTACATCGTGGCGCCGGTGCTGGTGGCCGCGATGCTGCGGCGCTGGATCCTGTCACGCCATGGCGAATCCGGGCTGCAGACGGCGCTGCGCCGGCTGGGGCCACTGTCACTGTCGGCACTGCTGCTGACGCTGGTGCTGCTGTTCGGGTTCCAGGGCCAGCAGATCGTGCAGCAGCCGCTGGTGATTGCGTTGATCGCGGTCCCGATCCTGATCCAGGTCTATTTCACCTCCGGCCTGGCGTACCTGCTCAACCGGCGCCTGGGTGTGGCGCATTGCGTGGCCGGGCCGTCGGCGCTGATCGGCGCCAGCAACTTCTTCGAACTGGCGGTTGCGACGGCCGTGGGCCTGTTCGGTGTCCACTCCGGTGCGGCGCTGGCTACGGTGGTGGGAGTGCTGATTGAAGTCCCCGTGATGCTTTCTGTGGTGAAGATCGTGAACCGGTCACACGACTGGTATGAGGCACGCGAGCGCGCCTGAGGCGGCCATGCCGGAGGCGGCGGCGTCGCGCCCGAGCCGTCAGTTGCAGCGCAGTGGAAAGCGCCCTGCTGCGAAGGTGACAGTTCAGAAGTCCGTTCACGTTCATTGATCCATACTCCACGGCACCACGCCGCATGCAGCGGCAAGGCCCGGAGGATGCGATGAACACTGCACGCTTGTTCGCCATTGCGTTGACCACGGCTGCCGCGCTGGCCGCGGCATCCGCCTTCGCCGATCCGCCGCACAATGCGCGCGGCAACGGGCCACCGCCGCACGCCGGTGGCCCACACAACCGTGATGCACCGCCGCCGGGCTGGCAGAAGAAGGCCTGGCGTCGCGGCGAGCGCCTGCCATGGGCGGAAGTGGACCGCCGCTACTGGGTGGACGATTACGCGCGCTATCACCTGCGCGAGCCGGGCCGCGACCGGCGTTGGGTGCGCCAGTCCGATAACGAGTACCTGTTGGTGGAGATCGCCACCGGTTTGATCATCGACGCGCTGCATCGCTGAAGCGACTTGCTGCGTCTCCACACGCGGCGAATTACCCCGGTGCAGACACCTTACGACCGGGGCCGACCCGATCGTCGGTGCTTGCGCCCACGGCGCCGCACCTGCTTGCGAGGCGGCCCGGCATTCATGCCGGGCCGCAGTGCAATACTCCCGCACATCAACGCCGCAGCAAAGAGCCCCATCGCCACCAGCAATTCGAATCCGCGATCACCAAAGAGCAGGCGGATGGAGATCTCCAGTGAGCACAGCCTGCCGCAGCGCAGGCCCTGCTCGTTGAAGCCATAGATGAGCACCAGTACACCCATCAGCCCGCACAACGCCATCAGGGCCAGGCTTGCGATGAAAATGAAAGGTCGATGGATGCGCATGCGCTCGTCGCGGTCTTCTAGGGCGATGTCCAGCGCGACGTTGCAAGCACGCGATCGGAAGCATCCAGCTCCACCGACCAGGCTTCGGTATCCAGGCCCAGCCGGTTCTCATACCACCATCGCTGCGCACAGCGACCACTGCATCCCCTGCTGGCATAGCGGGTAAAGGGAGCACCGGCGTGCTCCACCACGTCAGGTTGCCCCAGCGCCCGGAGTACTTCGGCCTTGCCCGCCCCCGCCGGAACCGAGGCAAGCGCATGGGAATGCCACGCTGAGATCGCCGAGCAACCGGCAACGTACGCCACGAACAGGCCGGCAAGCCCCCACATCAGCGTCTTCATTGACGGATCCCCTCCTGCGCCGCGCGCCCGCGCATCATCCGCGCAGACCTTCTTCAACGTCAAACCGGCCTGTTGCGGCGCCCGGCATCCGTGTTAGCGTGCGCCGTCAAACTCTCCATGAGGTGCAGGATGCGCAATGGAATGCGATGTGGCCTGGTCATGGCCTGCATGGCCCTCGCGACGGCGGCGGCGGCCGCATCACCGGCTGTAACGACCGGTGATCGCAGCCAGGACTTCGTGCAGACACAGGCGATCGCCGCGCGCTGCCAGAAGACGCTGCCCGGCCTGGAACTGCAGTTGCAGGAGGGCCGCCAGCACTGGCTGTCGACACTCGGCGCCGCACAACTGCAGGCCGCCGAGGTCTATGCCAGCAGCAAGGAAGGCAAGGCGCTGGAAAAAGGCGTGGAGCGGGATGCCTCCCGCGCCTTCGGTCGCAATCCCCTGTCCGCCGCAGCGACCTGCGTTGGCCTGCTCGCCGAGTACGGCCCGGCCCATCCGCTGCCTGCCGGCACGGCAATGCCGGCCGACCGGGTGCAGCACTACATGCTGCACTTCGCGCCGATGGCGCTGGCCCGGCTGCAGTGCGCGCGCCTGGAGGGCATCGACGTGGCAGCCCAGCCCGATGGCTCGGAAACCTGGCAGTACCGGGCCTGTGGCCGGACCGAATCCGTTCGCATGGCCCCGCTCGGGCAGAGCTGGTCGATGAGCGATGCGGACCGTAATCGCCTGTTCGACGCCCTGACCCGATAGGTCGGACCGCATTCCACGGGGACACAAGGACGATGTTTCCACTCGCCTACACGCGGTGATGCGCCGGCGCCACCTCACTCCTCCCCAGGACCCCATGATGCCCAACGCACGTGCACGCTTCGCCGCCCTCGCCGTCTTTCTTCCGGCGTGGTTGCCGGTCTACGCCGCGCAGAACGCCCCCGCCGACGTCAAGGCGATCGAACAGGTGGTCGAATCGTTCCGCACCTCGCTGATCAACAAGGACAAGCCGACCTACATGGGCCTGTTCTTCTCGGACAAACCGGAAGACATCGGCTGGCAGTACGTCTCCGAGGATGTGCGCCTGCAGGACATCCGCAAGGCCAAGCCCGATGCGATCAAGGCACGGCAGATTCCCGCCAACAACTTCATCGCACTGATCGACGGGGCGGTGGCCTCGCCGAAACCGAAGGAGGAGACATTCTCCAACACGAAGATCGAGACGGATGGCGATGTGGCCTCGGTATCGTTCGACTACAGCTTCCACGACGATGGAGTGAAGACCAACTGGGGCAAGGAAATGTGGCAGCTGATCCGCACCGAACAGGGCTGGAAGATCTTCTCGGTGATCTATTCGATCCGCGATTCACGCAGCCCGGCCGAATGAGTGATCTGTCAGACTGGTCCACACCGTTCGTCCACACCCGCCAGACCCGATGACCCGGATTGCCGACCTCAGCGCCGACCAGCTCGCGCACCATGCCCTCAACATCTTCATCGCCCAGGGCCGTCACGTGGAAGGCGCCCGCGTGATCTACCGGGCGCTGCAACTGGACCCGCATCATCCCGGTGCGCTGCGCTGCCTGAGCGATTTCCTGGCCCACGAAGGCACCGAACCGTTCGCAGCGGCCACGCTGGAACACGCCCTGTCCGGTGCCGTTCCACTGAATGACGATGCGCGCCGGATGCTGGATGACCTCCGTTTCCTCGACATCTGGTCCTGGGGATTCTCACGGCACGTCTCCGGCGAAGCCAACCTCAGCGGCGACGCCTTCCAGCAGCGCGAGGACTTCGTCTTCGATGGGCCGGCCTATGCGGCCTTCCTCAACACGGTCACCGAGCCGGCCGGTTCATTGCAGGGTGCCTTCCAGGCGGCCATCCGCATCTGCGGGTTGATGTCCGGCCTGCTGCGTCATGCGGAGAAGGACAATCCGGCGTTCGATGACGTGCTGCGATCCTCCGCCTTCGTCGAGACCGAGGCGTACCCGGCATGGCTGGCCTCGCCGACGGATGATCTGGATGCCCTCGACCAGGCCATCCAGGCGCAGCGCCAGGCCGGCTGAAGGAAAATCCAACGGGCGTCCGACGCTTTCCCGACGCCCGCCTGCACATCCTGTCGTGAGGTCAATTCATGGCAGGACCGGCATGCAGCCACCTCACCCCAGGGACAGCGGCAAGTACCCGCACGGCAAGACCGGGATTCGCCGCATCTTCCATACGCTGATCCATTCGCGCGATGGCTTCATCGCCACCTTCCGTGGCGAAGCGGCCTTCCGGCAGCTGTTGCTGCTGCATGCACTGCTGATCGCCACCGCGTTCCTGCTGGACATCAGCCGGGTCGAACGCGCCGTGGTGCTGGCAGTCTGCTTCATCAGCCTGCTGGTGGAACTGCTCAACTCGGCCATCGAAGCGGTGGTCGACCGCATCTCGCTTGACCACCACCCACTGTCCAAGAACGCCAAGGACATGGGCAGCGCCGCACAGACCACCGCACTGCTGATGGTCGGCACAGTGTGGGGGGTGATCCTGCTGGGCTAGCGCACGCCCGAGCCGCCGGGCATGACCCGGCGCGCCCCTGGACGGAGGTATTACTGCGTGGCCAGGGCGAAATCCAGACCCGCGCAGACCGCCGCCACCTGGGCGTCGTTGCATTCCTGCGGGTTGGTGCGCGGGCTATCCGGGTAGACCTCGGTGGTGGTGGCAAAGCGCGCGTCGGTGAAGCCGGCGCAGGCGCCGATCGAGCGCGATTCACCCCAGACCACGCCCGGCGACTGCAGCGGCAGGCCGACCAGGTTGCCTTCGGCGTCGGCCGGGGCGATATGGGTGACCGGGGCCACGGCGGTGATCAGTGCCTTCTGGAATTCGGCCTGCGGATCTTCGCTGTTGCCGATCACGTAGAAGCCATCCGGAATGGTGTCGCGCTCGAACGGCTTGCCGTCGCGCGCGCAGCGGGCCGGATCGAACTCGTGCAGGTCGCTGTCGGTGGTCTCGTGCAGGTCCAGGTGCACCAGCAGGTTCGGCTTGCGCTCGGCCACCCAGCGCATCAGCGCGGCGGCTTCCTCGATCTGGCCGCCGTCACGGAAGCTGCGGTTCGGGTCGATGGCATCCGGGTTCCAGCGCTGGATGCGCTCGTAGCCCCACGGGCTGACGCACGGCGCCACGATCAGGTTCAACCGGCCCAGGTAGCGCTCGGCCTGCTGTTCCAGGAACTGCAGGGCGCCATGCACGCCGCTGGTCTCGTAGCCATGCACGCCGCCGGTGATCAGCGCGGTCGGCAGCGCCGGGTTCCAGTCGTGGTTGACCACGGCGAACAGCGGGTAATGGTCCGGCGCGTAGTCGAGCTGGCCGTACTGGATCACGTCGAAGCTGTCGTCCAGGCGTTCAAGCGCGGCCACCACGTCGTCGTGGTAGCTGCGCTGGCGCTGCTGGCGGGCCCGCCACTGTGCGCGTTCCGCGTCGCCCCAGGGCTGTCCGGGGGTGCCGATCGGGTAGAACTGCGCAACAGTCATTGGGTACTCCAAGGGTCGAACGGATGGGTGCAGCCGGACATTCTAAGCCCTGTCGCGCCTGCGGGCGCCCTCCCCCCGGCCCCGCCTTCATCCAGGCCGGGTCATCTGGTTGTAAAATCAACGGTTTTTGGCCCCTCACCCCTTGATGGCGAAAGCAGCGCAGCCGGTCCTGGGTGGACCGGAATTCCTCCGCCTGCTCGCCCGTCTCAGCGACGGCGCGATGCCGGCCAGCAGTCCCGCCCTGACCGATCGCCTCGGCCAGTGGGTGGACTGGAGCCGTGCCGTGGCCCTGTCCGGGGCGCTCGGCGGACGCCTGCCCGAGCCGGGTGAGGCCGCCGAAGCGGCCGGGGATGTGCTGGACGGCTGCGCCCAGGCCCATGCCAGCCTGCTGGCCTCGATCAGCGAGGATGCCGAGGCCGAGCGCCTGCTGGACCTGGCCGAAGCCGCCGCCACCCCCAACTTCGCCTCGCTGCGCCAGCGCTACCGGGTGCTGCAGCAGGCCATCCAGACCGCCACCGGGCGCCTGCGCGGCCGCCTGCGCGACCAGTTGGTACAGGTTTCACCCGAACTGGCACGGCTGGCCGAGGTCGATGCGGTGATGGAACAGACCCTCACTCCGCGCGAGCACAGCCTGCTGGCCACTGCGCCGGCGGTGCTCGGCGCCCGTTTTGAACGCGTGCACGGCCAGCCCGGCTGGCGCGCGGCCTTCCGCCATGACATGCGCACCCTGCTGCTTGCCGAGCTGCAGCTGCGCTTCCACCCGATCGAAGGGCTGCAAGACGCCCTGCGCTCCCACTGACCGGAACACCATGTCCAGAACTGCTTTCCATGTCGTTGTTTTCCTTGTCGGCCTGCTGGCCGTGTGCTGGATCGGCATTGGCTACTTTTCGGTGCATCCGTTGGGTGCAGCGGTGGCGGCGATCATCGCGGCCTGCTACATCGCCGGTGGCGTGGAGCTGTACCGCTACCGCCAGGCCAGCAACGGCCTGCGCAGCGCACTGAGTGACCTGTCCAGCGCGAAGGAAAGCCTAGCCCCCTGGCTGGAGCGCGTGCCGATGGGCCTGCGCAACGCCGTGCGCCTGCGCGTGGAAGGCGAACGCACCGCCCTGCCCGCGCCGGTGCTGACCCCGTACCTGGTTGGCCTGCTGGTACTGCTGGGCATGCTCGGTACCCTGCTGGGCATGATGGACACCCTGCGCGGCACCGGCCTGGCCCTGCAGAGCGCAACCGACATGGCCGCCATCCGCGGTTCGCTGGCGTCGCCAGTACAGGGCCTGGCGGTGGCGTTCGGCACCTCGATCGCCGGTGTTGCCAGTTCGGCCATGCTCGGCCTGCTGGCGGCGCTGCTGCGCCGTGACCGCCTGCAGGCCGTGCAGCAGCTGGACCGTGCCATTGCCGGCGACCTGCACCCCTACTCGCAGGCCTGGCAGCGCGCCGAATCGCTGCGACTGTTGCAGGCACAGTCCGCCGCGCTGCCGGCGCTGGTCGACCGCCTGCAGGCGATGACCAGCACCTTCGAACAGCACAGTGCGGCCGCCAATGAGCGTCTGCTGGCCGGCCAGGCCGAGTTCCTGACCCAGAGCCAGGCGCTGCAGGAACGCCTGGCCGTCTCTCTGCAGCAGTCGCTGCGCGAAGGTGCCGAGGCCAGCGCCGCTGCCATCGGTGGCGCGCTGCAGCCGATGGCCGAAACCACGCTGGCCGGCCTGGCCCACCATGGTGAGGCACTCCATGCCCGTGTCGAGCAGGCGGTGCAGCAGCAGTTGTCTGGCCTGAGCGACGGTTTCGAGCGCAGCCGCGTCGCCACCGAAGCCAGCTGGGCCAAGGTGGTGAACGAGCAGACCCAGGCACAACAGGCGCTGGTGAGTGATCTGCGTCAGCACCTGCAGGCCTTCAGCGATGGCCAGGGCACGCAGGCCGAAGCACTGGTCGCGCGCATCGGCGAGCGCCTGCAGGCCGATGCCAGCGGCAATGCCGAGACCTGGCGCGCCGCCGCCGAACAGCAGCAGGCATTGAATACCGCGCTGGTCGAACGCCAGCAGCAGGCGTTGCTGGACGCCAGCGAGCATCTGGACGCGCGTGCGCAGGCGCTGCTGCAGTCACTGGAACAGCACCACAGCGCCAGCCAGGCGCTGCTGCAGGATCACGAACTGCAGCGTTCGCAGCAGTGGCAGGCCGCGCAGGCCGCCACGGCCACCGCGCACGCCGAACTGCAGGCCAGCCTGGACAGCCGCGAGCAGCAGCGCCAGGCGCGCTGGGATGCGGTCAGTGCCGAACTGCAGCAGGCCCACGCCGCGCTGCAGGCCCAGCTGCAGGCCGGCGACGAACAGCGCCTGCAGCGCTGGAGCGATGCCCTGCAGCATGTTTCCACCGATCTGGCCGAGCGCCTGCAGGCCAACGGCGAACGCCTGGCCACCCAGCAGCAGCAGGTCTGCGACACGCTGGCGGCAACCGCGCAGCAGATCGGCGAGAACGGTCGCGCCCAGGCCAGCGCCACGCTGGCGGAAGTGTCCACCCTGCTGCAGACCGCCGCCGCTGCGCCGAAGGCCGCCGCCGACGTCATCAACGAGCTGCGCAGCACGCTCTCCGAGAGCCTGGTGCGCGACAACGCGATGCTGGAAGAGCGCGGCCGCCTGCTGGCCACCGTGCAGACCCTGCTGGATGCGATCAACCATGCTTCGCACGAGCAGCGCACCGCGGTGGACGCGCTGGTCGGCGGTTCGGCCGAGCTGCTGGAACGCGTCGGCAACCGTTTCACCGACCATATCGCCGCCGAGACCGGCAAGCTGGATGGCATTGCCGCAGCGCTCAGCGGCAGCGCGGGCGACGTTGGCCAGTTGGCCGGCGCCTTCGGTGAGGCGGTCGCGCAGTTCGGCAGCGCCTCCACCGAGCTGTCCGGCCGCCTGGAACAGATCGGCGGCGCACTGGATGCCTCGCTGGCCCGCAGCGACGAGCAGCTGGCCTACTACGTGGCGCAGGCGCGCGAGGTGGTCGACCTCAGCCTGCTGTCGCAGAAGCAGGTGATGGAAGAACTGCAGCAGCTGGCCACGCGCCGCGGCAAGGCCGGCAGCGCATGAGCGACGAGCTGGAGGTCGATGGCGGTTCGCACGCCCCGATCTGGGCCGCCTTCGGCGACCTGATGTCGGTGCTGCTGGGTGCGTTCGTGCTGATACTCGTCGGTGTGGTCGCCGTGCAGCTGGAGCTGTCGCAGCGGCTGGACCAGGAAGTGAAGCAGCGCCAGGCCGAAGCCAAGCGCCTGCAGACCCTGGAACAGGCGCTGGCCGGCCCGTTGGCCGCCGGTCGCGTGACGCTGGTGGATGGCCGCATCGGCATCAGTGGCAGCGTGTTGTTCGCGCTGAACTCCGACCAGCTGCAGCCGGAAGGCCAGGAGCTGCTGCGCAGCCTGGCCGCACCGCTGGCCGCCTACCTGGGCACGCGCGAAGAGATCCTGATGGTCAGCGGCTTCACCGATGACGCACCGGTGCGCGAAGGTAACCGGCGTTTCGCCGACAACTGGGAGCTGTCGGCGCAGCGATCCCTGACCGTGACCCGCACCCTCATCGCCGATGGCGTACCGGCCGACGCGGTGTTCGCCGCCGCGTTCGGCAGCGAGCAGCCGGTCAGCTCCAATGCCAGCGAAGACGGCCGCGCGCGCAACCGGCGCGTGGAAATCGCGCCGATTCCCAAGCCCAAGGCCCCGGATGCCAAGTAAGCCGCCCGCACTGGAGGGCCTGCGCGCACTGGTGCGCGACCTCGACGCGGGGTCGCGCTCGCTGCCGCATTACCCGCACGTGCCGATGCTGCAGCAGGTGCAGCGCGAATGGTCGGAGCTGCGCAGCGAGCTGCAGGTACGCCGTTCGCTGCGCACCGAAGCCCCGGCCGACGGCGGCCCGTTGAACTCGGCGGTGTTGGTGCAGCGCATGCTGGACACCATGCAGGCAACCAGCCCCGGTTACCTGCGCCACTTCATCGACTACGTGGACACCCTGTCCTGGTTGCAGGCGCTGCAGGATGGCGCCTCCAGCGGTGGTGATACCGCGAAGCCGAAGCGCACGCGCAAGCCGCGCTGAACACCGATTGGTAGTGCCGGCCGCTGGCCGGCAATTGATTGATAGCCGCAGGTTCATCGGGCTGCCGGCCAGCGGCCGGCACTACCCGTCCTGGTAGGCGCCTCACAACAACTGAACATGTCACCAGACAGTCATCTGTCTAGCGCACCATTTTCACGTTGACCCACGGCGCATGAAGCGCCACCGGTCGCATCGGTTGTCTCCCCTTTTGAACGCCATGAGCTCCGCGCCCGTGCGGTGGCTCGTGCCTGCCTGAGTGTCCGTAACATGACGAAGACTTTGTTGGCCGCTGCGCTGTCGATCGCGCTCGCTCCTGCGGCCTGGGCGCAGGATGCTGCCCCGACCTCCAGCACGCCCTCCGCCACCACCCTCGATGCGGTCTCGGTGATCGGCAGCGGTGAAGCGCGCCAGGTGCAGCGCATCACCCGCGAGAACCTCGACATCCTGCCGCCGGGCACCAGCCTGCAGAAGACGCTCAACCTGCTGCCGGGCGTCAACGCGCAGTCGGCCGATGCGCTGGGCACCAACGAGCAGTCGATGACCCTCAGCCTGCGCGGCTTCAACTCCACCCGCCTCGGTTACACGCTCGACGGCGTGCCGCTGGGCGATGGCGCGTACAACAACTACAACGGCCTGACCATCAACCGTGCGCTGATCAGCGAGAACATGGCCGGCGCCGAACTGGCGGTGGGCATCGGCAGCCTCGGCACGCCGTCCACCAGCAACCTCGGCGGCACGATTTCCTATACCTCCGACCGCCCGGCCCAGGAACTCGGCGGCCGCGTGGTGCAGACCTTCGGCAGCGATGCCAACCGCCGCACCTTCGTGCGCGTGGACAGCGGCGAGTACAACGGTTTCTCCGGCTACGTCTCCGGCATGAATGCCGTCTCCGATCTGTGGAACGACCAGACCGCCTACAACAAATCCACCACCAAGCAGTTCAACGCCAAGGGCGTGTGGAACTTTGGCCGCGGCCAGATCACCGGTTTCGTCGATACCTCGCGCACCACCCAGGCCGACTACTTCTACCTGTCCAAGGACGAGATGTCGCGCGGCCTGGGCTGGGACTGGGGCGGCTACGCGCCGGACTGGAACAAGGCGGTGGCCAAGGCCTACTGCAACACCGCCAGCTTCAATGCGAAGAAGTGCGACAGCAGCGGCCCGGACAAGGACGCCGATGGTGCCTTCACCGCCGGGCAGATCCTGCGTGACGACAACCTGTACTACCTGGCCGGTGATTTCTTCCTGGCCGATGGCTTCAGCCTGCGCGCCCTGGCCTACCACCACGATGACCGTGGCGAAGGCCACAACTGGAACAGCGGCGCGTGGTCGAACAAGGGCACCGCGCAGGAGATTCCGATCATCTTCCGCAACACCATCTATACCATCGACCGCGACGGCGGCACGCTGTCCTTCGACTGGGAGCTGGGCGCGCACCGCATCGAAGGCGGCGTCTGGTACGAGCGCAACACCAGCAGCGCCGAGCGCTACCAGACTGCCGTGGACGGCCCGCGTGACCTGAGCGGCATGAATACCCTGCCCTCCGATGTGGGCGTGTTCGCCCAGCGCACCCGCTGGAAGACCCACCAGTTCTTCCTGAAGGACACCTGGCGCCTGCTCGATGATCGCCTGACCCTGGAGTTCGGCGCCAAGAGCCCACACGCCACCTCCGATGCACAGGCACTGCCGGGCGACGCGAAGACGCCGATCTCGCCGACCTCGAACAACCAGTTCGCCACCGGTTCGTTGAAGGCCAGCAAGAATTTCCTGCCCAGCATCGGCGCGAACTTCCGCCTGACCGAGCACCACGAGATCTTCGCCAGCTATGCCGAGAACATCGCCATGTTCCAGGGCGGCTTCAAGCTCGGTCCGCAGGCGGTCAGCCAGGCGACCTGGAACGCACAGGGCAACCTGAAACCGGAGGAGTCGCGCTCACTCGAAGCCGGCTATCGCTTCGTCACCGATACCGTGCAGGCCTCGATCGCGGCCTACAGCGTGCGCTTCGACAACCGCCTGCTGCAGTACAACCCCTGCGATTCGCGGCAGCCGGTCGGCCCGACCTGCGGCAACCGCTTCTACAACGTGGGCGGCGTCGACAGCCGCGGTGCCGAGCTGACCGTGCTGTGGACCCCGAACGAGCACTTCAGCTGGTACACCTCGGCCTCGCTGAACCGTTCGACCTACGCCTCCAACTACGTGCAGGCCGGTGTCGAGCAGCAGATCAAGGGCAAGATCCAGACCGATACGCCCAAGCAGCTGCTGGCCACCGAGATCACCTGGCGCGACAACGGCTGGTTCGCCAGCCTGCGTGGCAAATACACCGGCGAACGTTTCTACACCTACACCAACGACCAGGGCTTCGGCGGCTTTACCGTGTTCGATCTGGCCGGTGGCTATGACTTCGGCCAGGTCGGCTTCGCCAAGGGCATGCGCCTGTCGTTCAACGTGACCAACCTGACCAACAAGCGCTACGCCAGCAACCTGGATTCGAGCGTGTTCGCGCCCAGCGACCCGGCCGGCAAGCTGTACGTGTTCCATGCCTCGGCACCGCGCCAGGTGTTCGGTACGATCGACCTTCGCTTCTGATCGACCGCCCGGAGTCCACCGATGTTCGCGACCGCCCTGCTGCTGGCCACCCTCTCCGCCAGCGGATACTCCGCTCCGCACGAGGCCGCTGGCGCACCGCCACGCACCCTGCAGTTGGGCGGTCGTACCTACGTGGATAAAGGCCTGGTCGCCGCCGGGCGGCTGCCGGCGGGCACGGTGGACTTCCTCGGCGACACGCTGGGCTCGTTCTCGTCGCTGGCGGTGCAGCCCGGTACCTGGAAGCGCACCACCAAGGGCTACGAAGGCGTGCTCTGGACACTGCCCGACCGCGGCCGCAACGACCCCGAGGCCGGCCTGTTCTACGACTACGCTGGACGCGTGGAGCGCATGCAGCTGCGCATCGACATTGCCCTAGGCAAGCCCGGTGCTCTCGGCACGCTGTTGATGGTGCCGGACAAGGGCGTGGTGCTGAAGGACTTCAACGGTCAGCCGTTCACCGGTGCCGACCCGCGGGACCACACGATCACGCAGCGCGAGGTGGTGCTACCCTCGCCCGCCAGCGGCGCGGGCGCGGGCAAGGTCTCGCTGGATGCCGAGTCGCTGCAGTTCACCGCCGATGGCCATTTCTACATCGGCGACGAGTACACCGCCAACGTCTACTACTTCGATGCGCAGGGTCAGCTGCAGGGCGTGATCGTGGCACCGCCCGCGATCAGGCCGCAGCGCGAGGGCAAGCCGGCGTTCGGTTCGCTGGCGCCACCCCAGACCGGCCGACGCAACAACCAGGGCGTGGAAGGCATGGGCCTGTCACCCGACGGCACCCGCCTGTTCGTCGCCCTGCAGAGTGCCACGCTGCAGGACAGCGCACAGGGCAACGCGGCGGGCCGCATCAATACCCGCGTACTGGTCTACGACGTGACGGCCTCGCCGACGCCACAGCAGCCGATCGGCCATTACGTGATGGCTCTGCCCGCCTACGCGCACGACGGCAAGGGCAAGCTGGACCGCACCGCCGCGCAGAGCGAACTGCGCGCGCTGGATGCCCACCGCTTCCTGCTGCTGGCTCGCGACGGCAACGGGCTGGGCAAGGATGGCGACGACCCGATCGTCTACAAGTCGGTGCTGCTGGTGGATGTGGCCGAAGCCAGCAACCTGGCCGGCAGCACCTACGAAACCGGCACGGCCTCGGTGCTGGCTGATCCAGCGGATACCACGTTGAAGGCAGGCATCGTGCCCGCACGCAGCGACGAACTGCTGAACCTGCTCGACCGCCCCCAGCTCGCGCGTGCCGGGCTGGACCTGGACACCAAGCGCGGCCCGCATGCCGGCCTGCTTTCCGAAAAGTGGGAGGCCATGGACGTACTGCCTGCGCTGGACCCGCAGCATCCGAACGACGTGCTGCTGCTGATCGGCAACGACAACGACTTCATCGCCCGCAACTGCCGCATGCAGGGCCAGCCCTGCGACAGCCCGTACGACAACGACAACCGCGTGCTGGTCTACCGACTGACCCTGCCTTGACTGCAACGGGCATTGCCGCAACCGTCTCGCTCGAAAGCCTGGTAGTGCCGGCCGCTGGCCGGCATCACGCCCAGACCGACCACGCATGCGGGTACTCGCCAATCTGCCCAGCAAGACCAGCGCGCACCGGATTCCCGAGGATGTACAGGGCTTGCCGCGCCAGCGACTCCTCAGCCCTCAACGCAACGAGTAGTGCCGGCCGCTGGCCGGCATCACGCCCAGACCGACCACGCATGCAGGTACTCGCCAATCTGCCCAGCAAGACCAGCGCGCACCGGATTCCCGAGGATGTACAGGGCTGGCCGCGCCAGCGACTCCTCAGCCCTCAACGCAACGGGTAGTGCCGGCCGCTGGCCGGCATTACGCCCAGACCGACCACGCATGCGGGTACTCGCCAATCCGCCCAGCAAGACCAGCGCGCACCGGATTCCCGAGGATGTACAGGGCTGGCCGCGCCAGCGACTCCTCAGCCCTCAACGCAACGGGTAGTGCCGGCCGCTGGCCGGCATTACGCCCAGACCGACCACGCATGCGGGTACTCGCCAATCTGCCCAGCAAGACCAGCGCGCACCGGATTCCCGAGGATGTACAGGGCTTGCCGCGCCAGCGACTCATCAGCCCTCATGGCATGATCGAAGTAGCCAGACTGCCAGATCGTACTTCGACGACCCTGTAGGCGATTCAAGGCAAGCGCGCTCGACGACTTCATTCGGCGTGCAATGTCTGGAAGGTGAGCTGCACGCAGCTCGAACATCCAGTGGAGGTGATCCGGCATGACGACCCATGCGAGTGACTGCACCAGCCCCCGCCGCTCGATGTAATGAAACTGGTCGATTACACATGCCACTGCAGCTTCGCTTTCAAAGAGCCGGCGGCGCAGATGTGTAGTCGTTGTCAGAACGTAGACCTGACCGACAATGGAACGCCGGCCCAGGCGGAGGCGATGGCTGCTCATGCCCCATGGTGGAGCGATCGTTGCGCGTTGAACGTCAGGCCACGCCTCGAGGGGTGTTCGGAGTTGTCTGAAGTTGAATGAGGTTGCCGGCCAGCGGCCGGCACTACCAGGGAAGTTGGATTGCCGGCCAGCGGCCGGCACTACCGACACTTGCAGGTTGCCGGCCAGCGGCCGGCCCTACCGGGACCATGGATTGCCAGCCGGTATCGACAGGACTCAACCGCGCAGGGTGGCGCCGCCGTCCACGTACAGGTCGCTCATCGCGACGTGCCCAGCCTGCTCGGAGAGCAGGAACATCACCGAATGGGCAATGTCTTCCGGGGTGGCCAGCTTGCGCAGCGGGATGCCGGCCTTGTAGGTCTCCAGGTTGCCGGCGATCACCCGCTCTGCGCCATGCTCGTCCTGCCACATGCCGGTCTGCATCGGGGTCAGCGTTGAGCCCGGGGCGACGATGTTGCAGCGGATGCCGAGCGGCGCCAGCTCAAGCCCGAGGCAGCGGGTGAACATCGTGGCGGCGGCCTTGGACGCGGCATAGGCGGCCATGCCGTGCCGCGGTACCGCGGCCGCATTCGAACTGACGGTGACGATCGCGCCCTGGCCTCGCGGTGACATCACCCGCGCCAATGCACGCCCGACATGGAACACACCATCGGCATTGACCGCGAACACCCGGCGCCAATCGCCTTCGGTGGTCTCCGTAACAGCTCCCACATGCAGGACGCCCGCCACGCTGGCGGCAAGGCAAATTGGCCCAATGCTGGCTTCTACACGATCCACCAGTGCATCCACTGCCACGCTGTCGGTCACGTCGAGCGCAAACGCCTGCACACGTGCATCCACTACCACGGGCGCCTCACGGTCGGTCGCCACCACCGTGCAGCCGGCCTCGGCCAACAGCCGTACCAGTGCCTCGCCGATGCCGCCGGCGGCGCCGGTCACCAGTGCCACGCGACCTTCAAAGCCGGTCAACTGCATGTTGCGATCTCCTGTTGCTCATCCCAGTGGCGCAGGCGCGCCGACAGCCACGGCGCCAGCTGCGCCACCGCATCGCGCCCGGTCAGCTCGGCATGCAGGAACGGCAGTTCCAGCGCCTGCACCTTGCGTGCGTGCGCGCGCCACAGTGCCGACTGCAACTGTGGCCGCGCCTGATGGTCCCGGCCAGCGCGGACGTGCACCAGCGTGCCGTCGAACGGACGGTGGATGTGTTCGCGGATCAGTCGGTTGGTGCCAGTCACTGCGCGCACCACGCCATCGAGCACCACGTCCGGCAGGCTGCCGAGCGCACTACCACCGCGACGCAGGAAGCCGAGAATGCGTTCGCGGCTGTCCAGCTCCGGATGCGCGTCCGGGTCATGGCCGGCAATCGCCAGCAGTGCGCGCAATGCGGCGATGGCATCGGGTTCCGGTTCGGCCCGCCAGCATTCGCTGGGGTAGGCGTCCAGCAGCACCAGTTCACCGACTTCACGCCCGATTTCATGCAGGCGCACCGCCATCGCCTGGGCGAGGATGCCGCCCACCGACCAGCCCAGCAGATGCACCGGTCCCTTCGGCTGCAGCGCAACCACGCGCTGCACATAGTCATTGGCCATGGCTTCGATGCTGGACGGCAACGGCTGCTTCGGATCCAGCGCGGGCGACTGCAGGCCGTACACCGGTCGTGCCGGCTGCAGCGCGCGCGCCAGGCTGCGGTAGTTCCAGGCGATGCCACCGGCCGGGTGCAGCACGAACAGCGGAGTGGGCCCATCAGCATCAGTGGCAGCCAACGAGATCACCGGCCCCAACGCGTGGTCGGCCAGCGCCGGCGGCTCGGCAATGCGCGTCGCCAACGCGGCCACGGTCGGCTGCGCGAACAAGGCACCGAGGCCGAGGTCACAGCGCCAGCGTTGTTCGATCGCCAGCAGCAGGTGCACCGCGGACAGCGAGTCGCCGCCGAGGCTGAAGAAGTCCGCATCCACCGCCACGGGCGCATCGCGGCCCAGTGCCTGGGCGAACAGCACGGCCAGCTCCTGCTCCAGCGGCGTGCGCGGCGCCAGTCCGGCAATCTCGTTCTGCGGCGGCTTCGGCAAGGCATTGCGGTCGAGCTTGCCGTTCGCGGTCACCGGCCAGTGATCCACACCGACGAACGCCGAGGGCATCATGTAGTCCGGCACGCGCTTGGTCAGGTGGCTGCGCAGCATCACGGCATCGGCAAGCGCGGCTGGCACATAGGCCACCAGCCGCGCATCGCCCGGCGTGTCCTGGCGCAGCAGCACTTCCACGCGTTCCATGCCCGGCAGCTCGCGCAGTGCCGCCTCGATCTCGCCCAGCTCGATGCGCAGGCCGCGCAGTTTCACCTGATGGTCGCTGCGGCCGAGATACTCGACCGCACCATCGCGGCGCCAACGGGCCACATCGCCGGTGCGGTAGATCCGCTCGCCCGGCAGGAAGGGATCGGCCAGGAAGCGCTCGGCGGTCAGATCATCGCGGCCGAGGTAGCCACGCGCCAGCTGCACGCCGCCCAGGTACAGGTCGCCGGCCACACCGACCGGCACCGGCTGCATCCGCGCGTCCAGCACATACAAGCGGGTATTCCAGACCGGGAACCCGATTGGCACTGGCCGCGAGTGGTCCTGGGCCGAAGCCGGCCAGTAGCTGACGTCCACCGCGGCTTCGGTGGGGCCGTACAGGTTGTGCAGTTCGGCGTGCACGCGCGCATGGAAGCGATCGCGCAGTGAAGCGTCCAGCGCCTCGCCACTGGTGAATACGCGGCGCAGCTGCAGGCCCTCGGAAGCCGGCGCAGCGAGGAAGGCGTCGAGCATCGAGGGCACGAAGTGCGCCGTGGTGATGCCATGATCGCGGATCAGCCGCGCCAGCTCGGTCGGATCACGATGCGCATCCGGCGCGACGATCACCAGCGTAGACCCGCACAGCAGCGGCAAGAAGAATTCCCAGACCGAGACATCGAAGGTGGCTGGCGTCTTCTGCAGCACGCGGTCATCTGCGCGCACACCGTAGTGCTCGCGCATCCACAGCAGGCGATTGACGATGGCACGGTGCTCGATGACCACGCCCTTCGGCTCGCCGGTCGAGCCGGAGGTATAGATCACATAGGCTGCATCGCTGGGCGCCGGATCGGCCCACGGCGCTGCGAAACTCAACCCGGTCCATTGCTCAGGGGCAAGCACCGGCACCCCGGCCAGTCGCGGCTGCACGTCCGCCGCTGCCAGCACGCAGGCCGGTTGCGCCGAGGCCAGGATGCGGGCAAGGCGTTCGTCAGGATGCGCCAGATCCAGCGGCAGGTAGGCGGCGCCCGCGCGCAGCACCGCCACCAGCCCGATCACCAGTTCCAGCGAGCGCGGCAATGCCACTGCCACCACACTGCCCGGGCCGACGCCCATCGCGCGCAGCTGCGCGGCGAGTGCGAAGCTACGCGCTTCCAGCGTTGCGTAATCCAACGCAGCGTCGCCGAACACCAGCGCGGGTGCGTGTGGATCGCGGTCCATGCCCTGTTGCAGCAGCTCAACCAGCGTGGTCTGCGGCAGTGCATGCGCGGTGGCATTGAAACCGTGCACTACCTGCTGCGTTTCTTCGCCAGTGGCCAGCGGCACCGCCGCGATGTCTTCAGCCTCCAGCGCCGCCGACACGAAATGCAGCAGCCGCGCCGCGTGCGCCTGCACGTCCTCGCGGCTGTAGAGCGCAGGATTGGCTTCAATCTCCAGGTCGAGCAGGCGCTGGCCGTCGCCACGGAAGCCCAGCGTCAGGTCATCCACCGGCCCGGTACACAGCACCTCCAGCGTTGCCTGCACGCCGGTCAGCGCAAGCGGCTTGTAGAACGGCTGCACATTCACCAGCGGACCATGCAGCCGTTGCTGCGCGCCCACCAGGCCCAGGTCACGGCGCAACTGCTCGCCACGATAACGACCGTGCTTGCGGCCCTGGCTGAGTTGCCGGCCCAATGCCCGGGTAAACGCCTCGACACTGCCCTCGCCGGCCGCCACCCGCAGCGGCAGCACGTTCATCACCATTGCAGGCACACGGGCGGACGCGTTGCCAAGCCGCCCCATGTAAGGCACGCCCAGCACCACTTCATCGGCAGCGCTCATCCGTCGCAGATACTCGGCGGCGAGCGCGGCCAGTACATCCGGCCACGGCTGCAACCAGCGCACCGAGGCCTGCAGCAGCTGCTCCCGGAACCCCGCATCCAGCGGCTGCACCCAGCGCAGCGCATCGTCGCTGGCCGCCACGGTACCCGCCAGGCCCACGCCTGCCGGCGCCCCCTGCAACTGCTCGCGCCACCAGTGCCCGGCCTGCACGCGGCGTGGATCGACACGGTAGGCGGCATCATCCGCCAGCACACCGGACAGTCCTGGCAGCGGCTCACCCCTGCGGCAGGCATGCAACGCGCACACCCGATCAGTGAACAGCGCCATGCCATAGCCGTCGGCCGCCAGATGATGCACGCGCAGGTACCAGACCCAACGCTGTCCGCCCAGATCGAACAACACCTGCTGGCTGATCCGGTCGCGGGTCGGATCGACCGCGCTGAGACGGTCGGCCTGCATCAGCCTGCGGGCCGCAGCGGCGGGATCCGACTCGGCGGAAACATCACGCACCGAAAGCCGCGGCACGTGCGCCGGGTCATGCCACTGCAACGGCTGGCCGTCGGCCCCCTCGGCAAAGCGCAATGCGAAGGCCTGGGCCTCACCCGCAGCCTGGTCCGCCGCGGCGACGAACGCGGCCACATCCAGCGGACCGTCGATCCACACCGCATGTGCGGTATTGAACGACGGATTGTCCGGTGCCAGCCGCTGTGCGAACCACAGTCCGGCCTGGGCCTCGGTCAGTGCCACCGGCGTGGCCAGCGCGGCGGCGTTCATGCGTTCTGCGCGGCCTGCAGCGTCTGCACCACACCCCACCACTGGCGCAGCGTGGTGTGCTCGGCCAGCTGCGAGAACTCCAGCGGCAACCCAGTGTTACCCCAGGCCAGGACCAGGCCAAGCATGCGCATCGAGTCCAGGTCCAGGTCGATCAGGTTGTCGTCGTCACCGATCTCTGCCGGGGTGCATTCCAGCACCCGCGCCACATCGGCACGCATCCGCTCCAGATCCAGCATGTCACCCGTGGCAGCCATCACAGCACCTCCAGCAGCTGATCGGTGGTCATCGGCACCCCGCTGGTGCGCGCAATCCAATGCAGCGCCTGATCGTGGTCGGCACGCGAGAAGTCCGCCACCGCATCGGCGGCGATGAAGGCCTCGATATCACGCTGGAACGCCTCCACCACGGTCGCGGTGCAGCCGATATGGGCGTACACGCCGGTCACCAGCAGCTGGTCGCGCCCACGTACCCGCATCAGCGTCTCCAGGTTGCTGCGCTGGAACGCGCTGTAGCGGTGCTTCACCAGCACGTGCTCACCCGGCTGCGGTGCCAGTGCCTCGATGATCGGTTCATGGTCGGCGCTGCGGCGCATGCCCGGCCCCCACAGGTCGGCCTGCAGGCCACGGTCACGGCGATCCTGGTCGCCATGCTGGGCGGTGTAGAACACGGGAATGCCGTGCGCGCGGCAATGCGCCAGCAGGCGCACGATATTGTCCACCGCCGGCCGCAGCGGCGCACTGCCAGCGTCGAATGCTGCCAGGAAGTAGCGCTGCATGTCATGCACCAGCAGCGCAATTCGATCGCGCTGCGGGCGCCATGGGCCACGGGCCTGCGGCAGTTCGGCGGCGGTCGGCAAGGGGTAATCGGTAATACGGGGCAGCGCCATCAGCGCGTTCCTCCTGTCTGTTGCAGATGACGCGCGCGCAGCTGCGCGCGCAGTTCGCGGCGGCTGATCTTGCCGACCGCGGTGGTATCGAAACTGTCGACGAACACGACCTGGTCCGGCACCTTGAAGGCGGCCAGGCCGCGCGTACGCATCCAGGCCTTCAGTGCCGGCGCCTTGATCGGCTCACCCTGCTGGATCACGAACGCGCAGCTGCGCTCACCTAGATACTCGTCGGGAATGGAGACCACGGCGGCGTCGAACACGCCGGGGTGCGCCAGCAGATGGTCTTCGATCTCTTCGGCGGAGATTTTCTCGCCCGCCCGGTTGATGTGGTCACCGGCGCGGCCCTGCACCACCAGGTAGCCACCGGGCAGCTGCTGCACGCGGTCGCCGGTGCGGTAGAAGCCGTCGTCGGTGAACGAACGTGCATTGGCCACCGCATCGTTGTGGTAGCCACGGATGGTGTACGGGCCGCGGGTGAGCAGATGCCCCACTTCGCCTTCGGCTACCGGTTGGTCATGGTCATCGACCACGCGCACCTCGTCATCCGGACTGATCGGCCGGCCCTGGCAGGCCACGATCAGTTCCTCCGGATCATCCAGGCGCGTGTAGTTGACCAGTCCCTCGGCCATGCCGAACACCTGCTGCAGCGTGCAGCCAAGGCCATCGATCACCCGCCGTGCGGCTTCCGGCACCAGTTTGGCGCCGCCTACCTGCAGTACCTGCAGGCTGGACAGGTCGTGCTTGCTCGTAGCCGCGGCCTGTGCCCACAGCAACGCCAGCGGCGGCACCAGCCCGCAGCAGGTCACCCGTTCGCGGGCGATCAGCGGGAAGGCCGCATCCGGTCCCGGGCCCGGGCTGAGCACCACGCGGGCACCGGCATACAGCGCGCCGAAGAAACCGGGCGAGCTCATCGGAAAATTGTGCGCGGCCGGCAGCGCGACCAGGTAGACGCTGTCGCGGTCGATGCCGCAGAGGTCATTGCTGGCACGGAACGAATAGATGTAGTCGTCGTGGGTGCGCGGAATCAGCTTGGACAACCCGGTGCTGCCTCCGGAAATCTGCAGGAACGCCACCGACTGCGGGTCCGGGTCGGCCGGCAGCTGGCTGCGGTCTCCCTGCAGCGCCTCCAGCGCGGTGAACTCCGCCGCATCGCCATCGATGACCACCTGGCGCAGTGCCGGCACCTCGGCCTGCAGCGCCCGCGCCAGCCCGCGATGATCAAAGCCATCGTGCAGGTCGGTAGTGATGTAGGCACTGGCTTCGGCCTTGTTGGCGAAGTGCACCAGTTCGGTGATGCGGTGTGCAGGCAGCGCGTACACCGGCACCAGGCCGGCGCGGAACAGCCCGCAGATGGTGGTGATGAATCCGGCGGTGTTGCCCAGCTGTACCAGCACCCGCTCACCGGGCTGCAGGCCGAGCGCCAGCAGGCCGGCACCGATGCGACCGGCTTCGTGCCACAGCTGCGCATAGCTCAGGCGCACATCGCCAGCGACCACCGCGATGTCATCCGCGTAGCATTCCGCACGCTCGCGCAGGAACGCAGGGAAGGTCTCGCCGCGCCAGTGACCCGCCTCGCGATAGCGCGCCATCAGGTCATCAGGCCACACCTGCTGCAGTGGCAGGCGGGAAGAAACGGTAGGCGTGTTCATGCAGCAGGCTCGATGGCAGGCGCGGATTCATGGACACCCAGCGCGTTCAACAGGGCAGCGAACTTCGCTGCGGTCTCGGCCACCTCGGCCTCGGGCTGCGACTCAGCGACGATGCCGGCGCCGGCGTACAGGCGCAGCTGCGTACCCTGCAGGCGTGCGCAGCGGATCGCCACGTACCAGTCGCCATCCCCTTGCGCATCCAGCCAGCCGACCGCGCCGGCATAGAAGCCACGCGGCACCGGCTCCAGTTCGCGGATGCGCTGCAGTGCCGCCAACCGCGGCGTACCGCAGACCGCCGGGGTGGGATGCAGCTGCGCCAACAGCTCGGCCGCCGATGTCTGCGGATCCTTCAGGGTGGCGTGGATGCGGGTGCCCAGGTGCCACATGCTGGCGGTGGCATGCAGTGCCGGGCGCGGCTGCGCATCGATGTGGCTGCAATACGGTGCCAGGCCCTCGACGATGGCTTCGACCACATGGCGGTGCTCGTCATGGTCCTTGCTTGAAGCCAGCAATGCCTGCGCTGCACGCTCGTCCTCGGCGGCATCGGCACTGCGGCGTGCGGACCCGGCCAGCGGATGCGACAACAGCTCCGCGCCGCGCTTGCGCAGCAGCAGTTCCGGTGTAGCGCCGACCAGCCAGGCCGGGGCCTGCCCCAGTTCGACCGGCAGCGGCACCGCATAGGTGGCCACCGAGGGATCCGCGCCCAACCGCGCCAGCAGCACCTCCGGAGACAACGCCACGCGGGTGCGTGCCAACAGGCTGCGCGCCAGCACCACCTTGTGCAGGTCCTGGTCGGGCGCGCGCAACGCCTTCACTGCCGCGGCAACCGCAGCGGCATAGTCCTGCGCTGCGGGCTCCGCCTGCAGCGCGCCCTGCAGCGCCGGTGCCGCCTGCGGCTGCAACGGCAGGGCCGGCAACAGGCGCTCGGGCTGGTACAACGCATCGTCGGCACGCGGCTCGAACGGCACCGCACCGACCAGCAGCCCCGGGCCGCCACGCTGCTGGGCAAAGAACGCCGCAACGCGCTCAGCCAGGGTTGCCAGGGCGCCACTCGGCAGCGCGGCCCGGCAACCACGTGCGTGCACGTGCTGGCCGGCATGCTGCAGCAGGAACAGCGACGCGTCGTCAGTGCTCTCCAGCGGCGCCGGCGCAGCCTCCGGCCACGCACCCTGCATCAGGGAATCGTTCATGGGGTCTCCTTCATCCGATGCGCTGCGGCCAGCGCACACAGCAGCAGCAACAGTGCGCCGACCAGCAGATATGGCAGGCTGGGCCCGCCGCGATACAACAGCGTGCCGAGCATCGGCCCGGCCACCATGCCCAGCCCCTGCGCGGCCGCGACGGTGCCAGCGGCGGCACCCTGCTCGTGCGCTTCCACCGCGTCGGCGGCCAGCGCCTGGAACGAGGGGAACACGAAGCCCATGCCGAATGCGGCCAGCGCGTACGCCGCCGGCAACTGCCAGGCCTGCTGCACGCCCGCCACCGAGGCAAAGCCGATGCCGGAAATCACGGCGCCGAGGATGATCCAGCGGTGAGGATGCACGTCCAGCTTCATTACCAGCGCCTGCGCCAGGATCAGGCCGACACCGACCGCGGTCAGCGCGATGCCGGCCATGCGTGCACCGGCGGCCGCATCCAGGCCAAGGCGATCAATCGCGAAAAAGCCCACCGTCACCTGCGCGATGGTCACCGAGACCATTGCGATGAACGCCGCGAGCTGCGGCAGGCGCAAGCGCGGGTCGAGACGGCTCATCGGCGCGCGGCGCTGCGCGGAAGCCCCCACCACCGGCGGCGTCGCTGGCAGCCGCCAAGCCAGCAATGCCAGTGCCAGCAACGGCAGCAACGCGGCCACATACAGCGCCAGCGAAAGATTGGTATAGGCCAGCCAGCCGGCAGCGGCCGGACCCAGCACCATGCCCAGCGCGTTGGCACTGCCCAGACGGGCGAGGAAGCGGGCGCGCTGCCCGGTCGGCGCCTTGTCGGCAATCAGCGCGGCAGCGGTAGGCGGCACCGCTGCGTAGAACAGGCCGATCAAGCCACGCGCACCGACCAGCACCAGCACCGATACCAGTACCGGCGGCACCGTCTGCAGGGCGACGTCGATGAACACCGCCAGCACGATGTAGACCACGGTGTACGCGCTCATCGCCAGCATCAGCACGCGCTTGCGGCCGATGCGATCGCTGAGCTGGCCCCACGGACGTGCCGCCAGCATCCACAGCACGCCTGCGGCGGTGACCGACAGGCCTGCATGCCACTCGGACAGACCGAGCATGCGGACCACCGGGCCGATCACGGCGACGAAGGACATCATCGCCATGGTGCCGATCAGGGCGGCCAACACCAGTGCCGGCAAGCCGGGAACGACGGGACGTGCGTGCATGGAACACCAGCCGTAACAGGGAGGGATCGCCGGGCGCACCTGCGCCCTGCCTGGCACCGGCCCTGTTCAGGACCGGACGCCACCCGCAAATGATAACGGCTCGTATTTGCATTTGATACCCATTCTCTTGAACGGGCACGCAACAGCGACTTCAGCGCACGACGCGCAGGCCCAGCAGGCCACGGCGCTTGAACCACCATTCCAGCGGCAGCGTCACCAGCGGCGGAATGGCCGCCAGCAGCGCCAGCGCACTGGCCCACCACGGCCAACGCAGGCGTACCGCCGCGAACAGGGTGACCGCCACATAGACCAGGAAGGCCACGCCGTGCAGGGGCCCGAACAGCTTGACCAGTGCCACGTTGGCCATCGGGCCGTACTTCATCCACATGCCGATGAGCAGGCCGGCCCAGGTCACGGCCTCGATGAAAGCGACCGCCGCGAACAGGCGTCCAGTCGGGTGCATGGGGGAACGTTGGGTCACGCGGGGCTCCGGCATCGGGATATCAAATGCGAATGATACGCAGATGCGCACACTCTGTAGAGTCGAGCCATGCTCGACTGCCGTTGATTCGGCATATCGCACAGAAGCAGTCGAGCATGGCTCGACTCTAAAGTCGGTGCGCGGATACCACCGGCAGAACCTGCTCGCCAATCTCACGCAGCACTTCATCCATCGGCCGCCCGTTGTCGACCAGATTGAACATCACATGCGCCACACCCTGCGCATGTACGCGCAGCAGGTAGTCACGCAGGCCATCGCGGCCGACCTTCAGGCCCAGCGGCAGCGGCTCGGCCGGCGCCTGCGGATCGGCCTGCAGGTCCAGCAGCATCGACTGCACGAACGGCTTGCCTGGCCCACCACGCTGCACCAGCGCCTGCTGCCACAGGCCGATCCGCCCCTCCTGCGCAGCTTCCTCGCGGTGATAGGTGGCCCAGCCCTCGGCTTCGCGCGCGATCCACTGCAGGCTCTGCCGTGCCGTGCCCACCACCAGCATCGGGATTCGCGTGGCCGGCGCGGGCAGCACATCGAAGCCACCGGTCGCCCGCAGGACGGTCGCCCGTTCGTTCGTATCGGGGGACAGCGCCGCGCGCAGCAACCACCAACGATCACGGAAGGTCGCCGCCCTGCCCTCCAGGTCCTCGCCGAACGCGGCGAACTCCTCCGGGCGGTCACCCGAACCCAGGCCCAACACGAAGCGCCCATCGCTGATCCGGTCCAGGCTCAGTGCCGACTTCGCCACCTGCAACGGCTGGCGCAACGGCAGCACGATCGCTGCGCTGCCGACCACGATGCGCCCGGTCGCGGCCGCCAGCATGCCCAGCCACAGGAACGGATCGTCCAGTGCACTGGCTGTCGCGTCTGGCCCCTGTGGGACCATCAGCGGCACGTCGCGCGTCCACAACGCGGCGAAGCCAAGATCGTCGGCCAGCCGTGCGATGCGCCGCGCCTCGCGCGGATCGGCCAGCCCATGCGCCGCAACGGGCGTCATCAGGCCCAGGCTCAGTCCCTGTTGCGGAAACAACGATGCGTAGGCGGGATTGAATTCACTCATGCCACCAGCTTAGCGTGCAGGTACCCGGCGACGATGACACGCCACACACCACAGGAAGAACGCTGCATGCCGAAGATCCGCCCCGCTTATGCCGATGACCTGCCTGCGATCAGTGCGGTGTGCCTGGCCGCGTTCAACGAGGCAGTGGCGCCGTCGCTCGGCGCGGCCGGCATCGCCACCTTCGGCAGTGTCGCTGCAGCCGATGCGTTCGCTGCGCGCCTGCAGGGTGACAACCACATCCTGGTGGCCGAGCAGGATGCGCGCGTGGTCGGCGTGGTCGAACTGAAGGAGGGCCGGCACCTGGCGATGCTGTTCGTCGATCCCGCCTGCCAGGGCCAGGGCATCGGCCATGCGCTGTTCGAGGCGGTGCTGCCGCAGGTGCGCGAACCGGTGCTGACCGTGCGTGCCTCGCTCAATGCGGTGCCGACCTACCTGCGCTATGGCTTCGTGCTGGATGGCGAGGTCGGCGAGTTCAACGGGCTGGTGTACCAGCAGATGGTGCGGGCGGCGCCGCCTTCGGCAGGGGCAGCCCCTGGTCCGCATTGACCTCCGGCCCACATTCCCTGCAGCGTGTCCGATATAAGCAAACTGAATCAGCACCTGCGCCGGCCGTTCCTACAATGGCCTGTCACCCCGCCCTTCGAGATGCTGCCGATGCGCGTCGCGCTTTCCGTGTTGCTGCTGGCTTCGGCGCTGAGCGCCTGCACTCCGGCCCCGGTTTCCACCGCCAGTTCCGCCGAGGCGCCCGCGCCGGCCAGCTCCATCGCCTGGCGCCAGGGTGACGTCGACGATGCCTTCGCCGAGGCCGCCGACAGCGGCAAGCCGGTGCTGCTGTACTGGGGCGCGGTCTGGTGCCCGCCGTGCAACCAGCTCAAGGCCGGCCTGTTCAAGGACCCGGCGTTCATCGCGCTGACCAGCAAGTTCGTGCCGGTCTACCTGGATGGCGACGAGGAAGGTGCGCAGGCCTGGGGCGAGCGCTTCGGCGTACGCGGCTACCCGACGCTGATCGTGCTGGACCCGCAACGCAACGAAATCACCCGCGTCGCCGGTGGCAATGACGCCGCCGAACTGACCCGGGCCCTGACCGTTGCCGCAGGCCGCCGCAGTGCTGTTGCTGCCACCCTGGCCACCGCGTTGGCAACGCCGGACCGACTGGCCGCCGAAGACTGGCAGGTGCTGGGCGACTACGGCTGGGAAGTGGACGCCAACCGCCTGGCCGGCGAGCGCAGGAGCCAGGACGTGCTGCGCCAGTTGTCCAAGGCCGCACCGGATGCCGCCCTGCAGCGTCGCTTCGCCCTGCTTGCCTTGGCAACGGCCGAAAAACCCGATGCCTCGCCCACCGAAGTACGCGAGCTGCTGCAGGCGGTGCTGGCGCAACCGGCGGAAGTGCGCCGCAACCGTGAGTTGCTGGGCTATGCCGGCGTGCAGCTGGTCAAACAGGCCAGCGCCGGGCCGGCCACCAGCAACACGCTGGGGCAGCAGCTGCTGGTCGCGCTGGAGCGCGCCGATGCCGAGCGCGGTGACCGCGCCGACGATGCGTTGTCGCGCGCGCTGACCGAAGTATCGCTGGCCCGCCAGCAGCAACCGAAGGGCGCGTTGCCGGCGGCACTCGTGGACCGGGTCAAGCAGCGCGTGGCCGCGGCCGATGCCGCCGCCACCGATGCGCATGCACGTCAGGCCACGATCAGCAGCGCGGTGTACGCATTGCGCGAGGTCGGTGACGACGCCGGTGCCGAGGCCCTGCTACTGGCCGAACTGAAGCGCAGCGAGCAGCCGTACTACTACATGCCCGAGCTGGCCGAACTGGCCGAGCAGCGTGGCGACACCGCCGGGGCGCTGGAGTGGTTGAAGCGTGCCTACGATGGCGCGCAGGGCCCCGCGACGCGCGTGCAGTGGGGCGTGCTGTACGTGGAGGGCCTGCTCAGGCTGGCGCCGGACGATGCGCCGCGCATCGAGCAGGCTACCGCCTCGCTGATCGCCGAACTGGAAGCACAGCCTTCGGGCTATCACCAGCGCACCCGCCAGCGCTTCGAGCGCCTGGCCGGGCAGTTGAAGGCGTGGAGCAGCAAGCACCAGGGCGCTGAGACGCTGGCGCGGTTGCAGCAGCGGATGCAGCAAGCGTGCGGCGAGCAGGTGGATGGCGCGTGCAAGGAGTGGTTGAGTTGATGAAAGCGCTGGCGGCTGGTTCGCCTGCCGGCGCTTTTGTTGATATCGGTTGTGGCGGGGGGAGCGCATCAGCGCGCCGGTGAGGGTTCGGAAAGCGGGTTCTGGTAGTGCAGGCCGTTGGCCGGCAACCCGACCTTCGCTGATTGCCGGCCAGCGGCCTGCACTACCATTCCGCTCCTGCTCCTGCCTTTGATTCCGCCTCCACGCCAGCGCAGGGAGCTTTCCTGCAGGGGCTGACCCATCAGCCCCTGCCTGCCAGGAAGAATCAAGGCGATGAACGCGCACGCATTTCAATCCCGCTCTTGACCTCAACCAATGTTGAGGTGAGATAACGATCTCCGCACGGCCAACCCCCTGGCCTTCCCCACGGAGATTGCTTCGATGTCGTACTCGCTCCCCCCGCTCCCCTACGCCTATGACGCCCTCGAGCCGCATTTCGATGCGCGCACGATGGAAATCCATCACAGCAAGCACCACCAGACCTACGTCAACAACCTCAATGCCGCCATCGAGCAGGCCGGCATCGCCGAACAACCGGTCGAGGCGCTGATCGCCAACCTCGATGCCGTGCCCGAGGCGCAGCGCGGCGCGGTCCGCAACAACGGCGGCGGCCACGCCAACCACAGCCTGTTCTGGACCGTGCTCAGCACCGACGGCGGCGCGCCCGATGACGAGCTGGCCGCGGCCATTGACCGTGACCTCGGCAGTTTCGACGCCTTCAAGGACGCCTTCACCAAGGCTGCGCAGACCCGTTTCGGCAGTGGCTGGGCCTGGCTGACCAGCGATCGTGATGGCGGCCTGCAGGTGGAAAGCAGTGCCAACCAGGACAGCCCGCTGATGGGTGCAGCCGTCGGCCTGTCCGGCAATACCCCGATCCTCGCACTGGACGTCTGGGAGCACGCCTACTACCTGCACTACCAGAACCGTCGCCCGGACTACATCGGCGCCTTCTTCAACATCATCAACTGGGCCGAGGTCGGCCGGCGCTACCGCCAGGCCCGGGCCTCATGAGCGGCGAGACACTGCCGTACGCCGGGCCGTGGGCGGGGGTCTTCCCCGCTCCGGCCCCGGTGCCGTCGGTCAAGATGCCGCCGCGTGCATTGCGGCGGCTGCTCGGCCATTTCCCGACCGGCGTCGCCATCGTCTGCGCACGCGATGCGCAGGGAAAACCGGTCGGCCTGACCATCAACTCGTTCGTGCCGGTGTCGCTGCAGCCGCCGCTGGTGTTGTGGAACCTGGCGCTGCACGCGCAGAGCCTGTCCACCTTCCAGCGCGCCACCCGCTTTGCGATCAGCGTGCTGGCGGCCGACCAGGAAGCACTGGCACGGCGCTTCGCCGATCCGCAGGTACGCAACCGCTTCGACGACCTGCCACTGCTGGACGACGACGAAGACGCACCACCGCGCATCGCCGGTGCGGTGGCCCATCTCACCTGTACCCGCCACGCGCAGTGGCCGGTGGGTGATCACCTGCTGCTGGCCGGTCGCATCATAGCGGTACACGAGAACGGCGGTGCGCCGCTGCTGTTCCATCGCGGCCGTTTCCAGCCCGGACCGGCCGAACTGCTGGTGGAGGTGCGCGGATGAACATCGAGGCTCTGGAATGCATGCTCGCCGCCGGCAAGGACGGCGCGCTGCTGCGCTTCGGCCTGGGCAAAGGCTGGCTGGATGCCGGCAACCCGGTGCGTGCGGCGACCCATCTTGGCCGTTGCGTGGTGCTTGATCCGCAGTATTCAGCGGCGTGGAAGCTGCTCGGCAAGGCCTGGCTGGCCAGTGGCCAGCCGCAGGCGGCGCGCGAAGCGTGGCAGCGCGGGCTGAGCGTGGCCGGCAGCAAGGGCGACCAGCAGGCACGCAAGGAAATGCAGGTGTTCCTGCGGCGCCTGGACCGCGAGCAGGCGGACCTGGCGAAAGCGGGCTGAGTCGATCAGCCCGCGTTGGCCGATGCCGGTGCGGACATGATGTCCGACATCGGCAGGCGGCGCGGCTTGCTCGGGAATGCGTGGCGCAGGATGCGCCAGACCACCTGGCCGAACTGGCGCGGCAGCGAGCCGTTGTTGTAGTGCTGGCCGTAACGGCGACAGATGTCCTTCACTTCCTTGGCGATGGCCGCGTAGCGGTTGGCCGGCAGGTCCGGGTAGAAGTGGTGCTCGATCTGGTGGCTGAGGTTGCCCGAAAGCACGTTGATCAGGAAGCCGCCGCTGATGTTGGACGAACCGCGCAGCTGGCGCAGGTACCAGTGGCCGCGCGATTCATTGCGCAGGCATTCCTTCGGGAAGGTTTCCGATTCGGCGGTGAAGTGGCCGCAGAAGATGATCACGTAGGTCCAGATGTTGCGCAGGCCGTTGGCAACCAGGTTGCCCAGCATCACGGTGAGGAAGAACGGGCCGGCCAGCAGCGGGAAGAACACGTAGTCCTTCAGCACCTGGCGCAGCATCTTGCGCGCCACCGGGCGGGTCTGCAGCCACATCGCACGGGCACTCATGCGGCCCTTCAGCCAGCGGCCCAGGCGCAGGTCCTGCGCGGCCACGCCCCACTGGAACAGCAGCGCGAAGATCGGCGCGATGATCGGCTGCAGCAGGTAGAACGGCTTCCAGCGCTGCTCCGGGAAGATGCGCAGCAGGCCATAACCGATGTCATCGTCCATGCCACGCACGTTGGTGTAGGTGTGGTGGCGGAAATTGTGGGTCTTGCGCCAGTTGTCGGCGGTGGCAACGATGTCCCACTCGTAGGTGTTGCCGTTGAGCTTGGGGTCGCCGGTCCAGTCGAACTGGCCGTGCATGACGTTGTGGCCCAGCTCCATGTTCTCCAGGATCTTCGACAGCGCCAGCAGCAGCGTGCCGGTGATCGCGGCCGGCCACAGCAGCGGCATCCAGAACAGCGGCGAGAACGCCGCCAGGAACAGCAGGCCACGGCCCCCCACACCGAACCAGCGCACGGCAGCGGCCACGCGACGGATGTAGCGGGTATCGGAGGCGCCGAGGCTGCCGATCACACGGTCGCGGATCGCGTCGAGTTCCTCACCGAAGGCATGCATCTCGGCAGTACTCAGGGCACGGTCGGTAGCGCGGGTCATGGCAGGCGTCCTCAGAGATCCAGGGTCAGGTCGGTGGTCGGTGCGCTCACGCAGATCCGCACCGGCTGTGCCGATTCGGACTGCAGGTCGCCGGTACGCAGGTGGCGGGTGGCGCCACTGACGCGGTCACAGCTGCAGGTGTTGCAGATGCCCATGCGGCAGCCATGCTTGGGCTTGATGCCATGCGCTTCCAGGCTTTCCAGCAACGAGCTGCCACGCGGCACGCTCAGCTGGCGGCCACTGCGCGCCAGTGTCAGCACCACCTGCCCTTCACTGCTGGCGTCACGCAGCGGTGCCGGCGGAGTGAACGCTTCTGCCTGGAAACCGGCGACCTGGTGCGCCAGGCGTTCGCGCGCGGCGGCAACGAATCCATCCGGGCCACAGGCCAGTACATGGCGCTGCGCCAGCGGGGTGTCATCGCCGGCCACCTGAAGGTCGTGGGCATCGATGCGTGCGGCGGGTACATCGCCTTCGCGGGTGGTCAGCAGGTGCACACGCAGGTTCGGCTGGCTGGCGGCCAATGCCTGCAGCTCATCACGGAACTGCAGGTGGGCAGCGCTGCGCTCCCAGTAGAACAGATCCACGGGGGCGGCCAGCGGGCGTTGGCAGGCTTCGCGCAACAGGCTGCGCATCGGCGTGATGCCACTGCCGGCCGCCAGCAGCAGCACCGGCGCCGCGGCCGGCATATGGAATTCACCGAAGGCGGCATCGAGGCGGAACAGCTCGCCCGGCTGCGCATGGTTCACCAGGTGCTGGCTGACCCGGCCGCCGTCGACCGCCTTGACGGTGATCGCCAGCTCGCGCGGGCCAAGTGCGGTGGGGCTGTAGCTGCGCTGCCACAGGCGCCCTTCAATCTCCACGCCCAGGGTGACGTGCTGGCCAGCGCGCATGCCGGCCCAGTGCCGGTTGGTGCGCAGGACCAGGGTTGCCGCGCCCTCGCCGGCCGGCTCGCGCCGGACCAGGCGGGCCACCGGCTCGCGCAGGGTCCACAGGGGATTGAGCTGGCCCGCCCAGAAATCGAACAGCGACGGCGAGACCCAGCGGTAAGGAGAGAACAGGGACGGACGGACGACAGCGCTCATGGGCGAACTATACGGGCGCACATACACCTGTGTATACATGTGTATATTGAACCGGATTGGGTATGATTCAGCCTCGCCCCACCGGAACCCCCATGGCCGCTGCCACCGCCTTGTCGACGCCCGAAGATGCCAACAGCCCGGCCCGCCGTACGGTGAGCCGCGAGGATCTGCTGGCCGCCGCCCTGAAACTGATCGGGCCGCACCGCAGCCTGTCCACGCTCAGCCTGCGCGAAGTGGCACGTGAGGCCGGCATCGCGCCGAACAGCTTCTACCGGCAGTTCCGCGACATGGACGAACTGGCCGTGGCGCTGATCGATGCGGCCGGCCGCTCGCTGCGCACCATCATCGGCGAGGCCCGCCAGCGTGCCACCTCCACCGCCACCAGCGTGGTGCGGGTCTCGGTGGAGACCTTCATGGAGCAGCTGCGCGCCGACGACAAGCTGCTGCACGTGCTGCTGCGCGAGGGCGCGGTTGGCTCGGACGACTTCAAGCACGCGGTCGAACGCGAGCTGCACTACTTCGAGGAAGAGCTGCAGCACGACCTGGTGCGCCTGGCTGCATTGGACGGCGCGGTACTGCATGCGCCGGAACTGGTGGCCAAGGCCATCACCCGGCTGGTGTTCGCGATGGGCGCCACCGCCATGGACCTGCCGCCGGAGAAGGATCCGGAGCTGGTCGAGCAGATCTCCACGATGATCCGCATGATCATCGTCGGCGCGCGTACCCCCGCCGCGTTCCGCCGCGGCTGACAACCCGCTTCCCGGGTCGGATCCCTTTCCAAAGGAAAGGGCTCTGACCCCGTCTCCCTGCGCCACACGGCAACGCCATTCTCCGTGCATGACCACCGGCAGGGTTGTGGTCGCTTAATGTAATGTTATAACACACCCATGATCCACCTGAATGAGTGCTCCTCACCGAATTGCCGCGGCTTCGTTATATAGCTCTTGCTATATTGATAAGCCACTGCTTTCATATGCGCCAGCCAGGTCGCCCTCGCCGCCCTCCCTCCCCAAGGACGACGCCTCATGCCCGTTTCCCTCCTTCGCCGCCTGCCACTGGCTGCCGCCATTGCCCTCACCCTGCCACTGCCCGCAGTGGCAGCCACCCCGAAACCGACCGAACTGGATCGGGTGCAGGTGAAAGTCAGCACCGCCACCCGCAGCGAACGCCTGCTGTCGGACGTGCCGATCCGCACCGAAGTGCTGCGCAAGGAAGACATCGCACTGCATGCGGCCACCGACTTCTCGCGTGCCGCCGAGCTGATCAACGGCCTGCGCGTGGAGAGCAACTGCCAGAACTGCAACACCAGCGAAGTGCAGCTGCTGGGCCTGCCCGGTGCCTACAACCAGTTGCTGTTCGATGGCATCCCGCTGCTGTCCACGCTGGGCAGCGTGTACGGCCTGGAACAGATCCCGGCCGGGTTCGTCGACCGCATCGAAGTGGTCAAGGGCGGCGGCTCGGCGTTGTACGGCCCGGGCGCGGTTGCCGGTGTGATCAACCTGATCCCGCCGCTGCCGGCGCGCAGCGGTGGCCATGTGCAGGCCGGCGTGGATGTCCTGAAGGGAACACCGCAGAAGAACGCCGACGTGCGGCTGGACCTGGTGGCCAAGGACGCAGACGCCGGCCTGTCGGTGATCGCCCAGCGCAACTGGAACAGCGGCATCGACTACAACGGTGACGGCTACACCGAGATCACCCGCAAGAACCTCAAGGTCGGCGGGCTGCAGGCCTGGTATGCGCCCACGCCGGGCACGCGGCTTCGCCTGGACCTGCAGGTGACCGATGAAACCCGCCGCGGCGGCAACCGCCTGGACCAGCCCGAATACCTGGCCAACATCGCCGAATCGCTGGATACGAAGTACCGGCGCGGCAGCGTGTCGTGGGACCAGGAGATCAATGCCGACGTCGACTTCCGCCTGGCCTACGCCTTCGCCGACATCGACCGTGACAGCTTCTATGGCGGTCTGGGTGACGTGGTCACCGATCCGTCCGCGCCCGGCTATGACCCGTCGCAGCTGGACCCCAACGTCGCCGGCAGCGCGGCCTCGCGTTCATGGCGCCAGTACGGCCGCACCCACAACCCGCTGCACTACATCGACAGCCAGTTGAACTGGCGGCTGGGCGCGCACGCGCTCGCCTTCGGCGTGCAGTACAAGCACGAGGCGCTGCGCGACGACAACCGCACCGGTGACGGGCAGCGTCTCGCCGTGCTGGAGGATGCGACCTTCCACAATCTGGGCGCCTTCATCCAGGACGAATGGAGCCTGCGCGACAACGTCGACCTGGTGCTGGGCGCACGCGTGGACAAGAGCTCGGAGCTGGACAACGCGGTGTTCTCGCCGCGCATCGCGCTGGCCTGGCAGGCCACGCCGAACCTGAAGTGGCGGGCAGGCGTTGCCACTGGCTTCCGTGCACCGGAAATCTTCGTCGAGGACGTGCATGTCGATACCCTGGGTGGCGAACAGGTGCGTGTGCGCAACATCGACGGCCTGAAGGAGGAGCGCGCGTTGACCACCCTGTTCGGCTTCGACTGGCGTTCGGACCCGGCCAATCCGGTCTGGAGCTGGGATGCCACCGCCTCGTACGCCCGTATCCGCGACACGTTCGCTCTGGGCGAGATCCAGCGCGGTGATGACGGACAACTGAGCCAGCTGCGCTACAACGCCTCCGGCTCCAATGTGCTGGGCGCGGAAACCAACCTCGGCTGGCAGCCGTCGCCGCAGTGGCGCCTGACCGCCGGTGCCTCGTGGTACCGCACGCGCTTCCGCGAACCGCAACGCATCTTCGACGACACCGGCGACGGTGGCGACACCGTGATCGAAAGCCGCGACTACCTGAAGACCCCGCGCTGGACCGGCCTGGCCCAACTCAGCTGGATGCCGGCCGAGCCGTGGGAGACCTTCGTCGCGCTGCGCCACACGGGCCCGATGTCGGTGCTGAACAACCGGCTGGGCGAGTTGCACCGCACGCGCTCGTTCCTGGTCACCGACCTCGGGGCGCGCTGGCACCGGCATCTGGGCGCGCAGGCACAGCAGGAAGTGTCGGTGGCCGCAGGCGTCAAGAACGTCTTCGACCAGCGACAGAAGGACCTGGAAGTGGGGGCGCTGCGTGACAGCGACTATGTCTACGGGCCGCGTTTCGCGCGCTCGTGGTACGTCAACCTGCGCTATGCGTTCTGAAGCACTGCGAGCTGAAGCATTGCGAGCGCTACTGCTGGCCGGCGCGCTGCTGCTGGCCGTACCGGCGATGGCGGCAGACCTGCACACGCAGGTCGCCGCCTCGTTGATGCGTCCCGAGCAGCGATCGCTGCGGCCGATGCAATGGTCGCCGCCACCGAAACTGGTTGCACTGTATTTCGGCGCCGACTGGTGTGCACCGTGCCATGCCTTCGTTCCCACGCTGCGCGGCGTGCGCGATGCGCTGCGCCAGGCCGGCGCCGACACCGAGGTGGTGTACGTCAGCCTGGATGAGAGCGAGGCCGCACTGCGCCGTTACATGCACGCGCAGGACATGCCGTGGCCGGTGCTGGACCCGCGCCGCGCCGCGCGCATGCCGGCACTGCAGGCCTTGGCTGGGCTGGCACCGCCGAACCTGGTGCTGATCGATGCCGACGGGAATGTACTTGCCAATGGCTGGCACGGGCGCCGCTACGATGGCCTGCAACCTGTATTGAAGGAATGGACGAAACGGGCGTGCGCGCAGCAGCAGGCGCGATGTCCGCCTGGATTGTAGGGTCGCGCGAACAAAAGCAGATTCCGCAAGTAGATCCACGCCATGCGTGGATGCATTTGTAGAGTCGAGCCATGCTCGACTGATTCCATCACCGCGCGAACGGCAGCCGAGCATGGCTCGGCTCTACAGAACACCTGATTCCGCCACCACACGGACACCCGCCGGGCATGGCCCGGCGCTACCGTTACGGCGCCCCGCCCTCGGCCTTGCGCACGAACGCTTCGAACAACGCCAACGTCTGTTCACTTACATGGTGTTCGATACCCTCGGCATCGCGCCGTGCGGTATCCGGGTCCACACCCAGCGCCAGCAGGAAACGCTCCACCGTCTGGTGGCGCTGACGGCTGGCATGGGCCAGCGCCTCGCCTTCCGGGGTCAGGAACACACCGCGGTAGGGCCGCTGCACCACCCAGCCGTCACGGGCCAGCCGCCGCAGCATCTTCGCCACGGTAGGCTGGGCCACGCCCAGGCGGGTGGCGATATCGACCTGGCGGGCCTCGCCGCCGTCGGCCAGCAGGTCCGAGATCAGCTCGACATAGTCCTCCACCAGCTCCATCCGGTGCGCCTCGCGTACCTGCCGGAAGCTCTCGACCTGGCGCTCGGCCTCGATCAAGGGGGTGCTTTTCAGCGATGTCGAATCGTCGGTCTTGCCCACGCCTGCGCCTGTCCTTCCGGTGTACTCCGGTGTTGAACCTGAATTCTGGACCAGTAACGCGATAAAGACGATTGTTTCACATTGCTAATGACTATAGCAGGAGCTATATTCGGACCCATGAACACCCTGGCGCCCCGCGACCCTTCGGCCTCCACTCCGGCCAGCCTGGGTGCGCTCAACGCCTCGGTCGCGGTGCCCGACAAGGGCCATTGGTGGTTCCGCCTGCTGGCCTTCCTCGGCCCCGGCTACATGATCTCGGTCGGCTACATGGACCCGGGAAACTGGGCCACCGACCTCGCCGGCGGTTCGCGCTTCGGCTACCTGCTGCTGTCGGTCATCCTGATTTCCAACCTGATGGCGGTGATCCTGCAGGCGCTGTCGGCGCGGCTCGGCATCGCCACCGGCATGGACCTGGCGCAGGCCTGCCGCGCGCGTTACCCGAAGCCGGTGAACCTGGCGCTGTGGGCGCTGTGCGAGGCGGCGATCATCGCCTGCGACCTGGCCGAGGTGATCGGCACCGCAATCGCCTTGAAGCTGTTGTTCGACCTGCCGCTGCTGTGGGGCGCGGTGATCACTGCGCTGGATACGCTGCTGGTGCTGCTGCTGATGAACCGAGGTTTCCGTGCACTGGAAGCCTTCGTGATCGCGCTGCTGATGGTGATCTTCGCGTGCTTCGTGGTGCAGATCGCGATGGCGGCGCCGCCGGTGATGGCGGTGCTGGGCGGCTTCATACCGCGCGCACAGGTGGTGACCGATCCGCATGCGCTGTACATCGCCATCGGCATCATTGGCGCCACGGTGATGCCGCACAACCTGTACCTGCATTCCTCCATCGTGCAGACCCGCGCCTACCCGCGTACCGATGAAGGCCGCCGCAGCGCGCTGCGCTGGGCGGTCACCGACAGCACCATTGCGCTGACCCTCGCGTTGTTCATCAACGCCAGCATCCTGATCCTGGCGGCGGCGGTGTTCCATGCCAATGGACGTTTCGATGTGGAAGACATCGAACAGGCGCACCAGCTGCTGGCACCGATGCTGGGCGTGGGTGCGGCGGCGACGCTGTTCGCGATCGCCCTGCTGGCCTCCGGCCTGAATTCGACGGTGACCGCGACGTTGGCCGGCCAGATCGTCATGGAAGGCTTCCTGCACCTGCGCCTGCCGCCGTGGCTGCGGCGGCTGATCACGCGGGCGCTGGCGATCATTCCGGTGGTGGTGGTGATCATGCTGTTCGGCGACCAGGGCGCGGTGAAGCTGCTGGTGCTGAGCCAGGTGGTGCTGTCGATGCAGCTGCCGTTCGCGATCATCCCGCTGGTGCGGATCGTGACCGACAAGGTGACGATGGGTGCACTGGTGGCCCCACGCTGGCTGGGCAGCATCGCCTGGGTGATCGCGCTGGTGATCATGGTGTTGAACGTGAAGCTGCTGGTGGATACCTTCAACGGCGGGTGAGGCCAGATCCAGGGGTTGGACCCAGTAGATCCACGCCATGCGTGGATGCTCTTGTAGAGTCGAGCCATGCTCGACTCATCGCACACCGCGCGAACAGCAGTCGAGCATGGCTCGACTCTACAGACATCGGGTTCCGCCAGTAGATCCACGCCATGCGTGGATGCTCTTGTAGAGTCGAGCCATGCTCGACTCCATCCATCATCGTGCGAACAGCAGTCGAGCATGGCTCGACTCTACAGAAGCCCGGATCGCGCGCTACAGATGCAACGCGATCGCGGCCTCGATCTGCTGCGGCGACTGGAACCCGGCCAGGCGGGTGCGTTCATCACCGTCACGGAACAGCGAGAGCGTCGGCGTCTGCCGCAGCCCCAGTTCCCTGAAGAACGCCTCGCCCAGCACTTCCAGCTGCACGCGCAGCAAGGTGGTGCCCTGCCCCGCCACGCTGTTGGCCACGCGGTGCAGCGACATTTCCAGCATCCGGCAGCCCGGGCACTGATCCTTGTGGAAATCCACCAGCACCCGCGGGTGTTCGGCCAGCAGCTGCTGGAACTGCTCAGGCGTGGTGGCGTCGATGATCTGCATCGGTGTTGCTCCAGTAATGGGCCAGGACCGCGTCGGTCCAGGCCTCGATGGCCCCCGCATGGCGTTGACCATGCGGCATCTGTTCGATTTCCAGCGGCGGGTAGTCACTGCGGAAATAGCGGATCAGGCGGTGCACGGCGCCGCAGTAGTACTCCTGCCCCCACTGCGTTTCGCCAGTGCCGAACACCGCCAGCTGCCGTGGCTGCTCGCCGCGCTCGGCAATACCGGCCACCCACGCCTTCATCTCCGACGGCGTGCGGCCGGCGTTGTCGGTCCAGCAACCCAGCAGCACCAGGTCGGCCTCATCGGCCGCCAGCGGCGGCGCCTGGCGCAGGTCGTCGGCCTCCTGCCAGTGGACGGCATGGCCGGCAGCGCGGCAATGCTCGGCAATCTGCCGGCCAAGCTCGCGGGTGTTGCCACTCAACGAGGCCACCACCAGCAGGATGCGCAGCGCCGCGCCGGGCTCAGAGGTCGTCGAAGCCGTTGTCGACGTTGGTCTTCTTGTAACTTGCATTGCGCATCTCGAAGAAGTCGGTCTTGGTCTCGGTGAAGTTGTCGGCGTAGGCCTTGATCCACGGCATCACGTTGTCGGTGGTATCGCTGTACAGGCGCTCGATGCCGAGCATGCCGGCCATCTTGTTGGCCCGGTACTTCACGTAGCGCGTCATTTCCTCCACATCGATACCGTCGATGCCGTCGAGTACTTCCGACGACCACTGGGTCTCCAGTTCGATGGCGTGCTCGAACGCCTGGTGCACATAGGCGGTCAGTTCGTTGGTCTGCAGCTCCGGGTTCTCGCCGATGATGGCGCGGATCAGCTCGCTGATGAACTTGGTATGGGCCAGCTCGTCGCGGTTGATGAAGCTGATGATCTTGCCGGTGCCGGTCATGCGGTTCTGCCGCACCATGTTATAGAAGTACGCAAACCCGGAATAGAAGTTGATGCCCTCCAGGATCGAGGACTGGATCAGCGACTTCAGCAGGGTCTCGGCGGTCTTCTCGCGCATGAAATCGTCATACGCGCCCATGATCGGTGCGTTGCGCTTGATGATGGTCGGATGGGTGCGTGCCAGCTCAAACACGCGGTTCTGGTTCGGCAGGTCGGTGATCGAGGCCAGCACGTAGCTGTAGCTCTCGTTGTGGATCACTTCCTGCTGGCCGATGATCGCGGCATTGGCATGCGCAGCCGGGTCGGTGATGTACTCGGCCACGTTGTAGATGAAGCGGGTCTGCGGTGAATCCAGTGTGGCGAGCAGGCCGATGATGGAATCGTAGGCGTTCTTCTCGCGCCCGGACAGCTCGCCGTACTGGCGCGCATCGGCCTTCATGTCGACCTCGTCGGGAATCCAGAAGTTGGTCGACAGCTCCTTGTAGGCCCGATAGAAGGACGGGTACGGGATATCGTTCCAGTTGAGGATGCCGCTGGTGCGACCGTTGATGATGCCGGTGCTGCGATTGGGATGGCGCGGTTCGAGGATCTTGATGCGGTCGAGGGGGGTTGCCATGGGTTTCTGCCTTCGTTCTCTTTCTATCGTGTTGCCGGCCAGCGGCCGGCACTACCGTAGATCGCGGGGTTGCCGGCCAATGGCCGGCACTACCGTGGGTCAGCAGTGATCAGCTGGAGCACCACTCGCATTCGCTGATGTCGATATCGTTGGAGCGCACGTAGTAGGTGGTCTTCAGGCCTTCGCGCCAGGCGCTCAGGTGCAGCTCCAGCAGCGTGCTGGCGCGGATCGTGCTGGGCACGTACAGGTTGAAGCTGATCGACTGATCAACATGGCGCTGGCGGCGCGCATTCTGGCGGACGCTGGCGAACTGATCGACCTTGTAGGCGCCCTTCTCGTAATACGGCCAGGTTTCCAGCGACAGCCCCGGTGCTGCCACCGGCCGCCGGAAGTCCTTCTTCTCCTCGTAGTAGAACGCGCTGTAGATCGGGTCGATCGAGGCGGTGGAACCGGCAATCTGCGCGGTGCTCATGTTCGGCGCGACCGCCAGCAGCCATCCGTTGCGCAGGCCGTGCGTGGCGACCTCGCGGGCCAGGCTGTCCCAGGCCGCGCCGCTGTAGTCGCGGTCGCTGAAGTAGCGTCCGTTGTGCCAATCGCTGCCGGCGAACATCGGGTAGCTGCCCTTCTCCTTTGCCAGCTGCATGCTGGCCTGGATGGTCAGGAAGTTGATGCGCTCATACAGGCGGTCGGCCAGCTGTTCGGCATCCGGCGATTCCCACTGGATCGCCTGCTGCGCCAGCAGGTGGTGCCAGCCGAAGGTACCCAGGCCGATGGCGCGGTACTTGCGGTTGGTGATCGTGGCCTGCGGCACCGGCAGTGCGTTGAGGTCGATCACGTTGTCGAGCATGCGCACCTGGATCGGGATCAGGCGCTCCAGCACATCGGTGGCCAGCAGGTCATCCGGCGCACTGATCGCCCGACCGAGGTTGATCGAGGACAGGTTGCAGACCACGAAGTCGCCGGCGCGGCGCGTGGTGACGATCTGGTCGCCGCTGACGATCTCCTGGATCATCCGCGTCGGGCTCATGTTCTGCAGGATCTCGGTGCACAGGTTGCTGGAATAGATCATGCCCGCGTGCTTGTTCGGGTTACGACGGTTGACCTCGTCGCGGTAGAACAGGAACGGGTTGCCGGTCTCCAGCTGGCTGAGCATGATCCGCTTGAACAGATCGATGGCCTTCACCGTGCGGCGACTGATGCGTTCATCGGCCACCAGCTCGGCATAGCGGTCGCGGAAGCTGCCCGAACCACGCTTCTCGTCGTAGAAATCCTGCAGGTACCAGCCCTTGGCCTGCTTCACCTCGTGCGGGTCGAACAGGTACCAGTCGGCACGGCGCTCGACCGCTTCCATGAACAGGTCCGGCACGCACACCGAGGTGAACACATCGTGCGCGCGCAGGCGCTGGTCACCGTTGTTGAGGCGCAGGTCCATGAAGGCTTCGATGTCGCGGTGCCAGATGTCCAGGTACACCGCCACCGCGCCCTTGCGCTGGCCGAGCTGGTCGACCGACACCGCGGTGTTGTTGAGCTGCTTGATCCACGGCACCACGCCGCCGGAGGAATTGGGCACGCCACGGATCGGCGCGCCGCTGCTGCGCACATAGCCCAGATAGGCACCAACGCCGCCGCCGTGCTTGGACACGCGCGCGATGTCGGTATTGGAGTCATAGATGCCCTGCAGGCTGTCGTCCACCGTGTCGATGAAGCAGCTGGACAGCTGGCCGCCCACCTTGCCGGCATTGGCCAGCGTCGGCGTGGCCACGGTCATGTACAGGTTGGACAGCGCCCAGTACGCCTCGCCAACCAGCTGCATGCGCCGCTCACGCGGTTTTTCCTCCTGCATCAGGTACAGCGCGATGGTCAGCCAGCGTTCCTGTGGCAGCTCATAGACCTCACGACTGCGGTCGCTGGCCAGGTAGCGCGTGGCCAGCAGGTACAGGCCGTTGTAGGCAAACAGGCGGTCGCGATCCGGGTCGATCATCTCGCCGGCCTGCTGCAGCTCTTCCTTCGAATAGCAGCGCAGGATGTCGTTGCTGTAGATGCCTCGGTCAGCCAGGCTTTCCTGCAGGCCCACGTAGGAGCCGTACTTCAGGCTGACATCGTAGAAGCGGTTGCGGCTGGCGCGCTTGTACAGGCGGCGCAGGTAGATGCGCGCGGCAAACTGCTCCCACTCCGGCGCGACCAGGTCCACGCGCGATTCGGCCTCGCGGATCAGCAGATCGACCAGGTCGTCGGCGCTGATGCTCGGCTTGCGCTCGACCATCGCCTGCACCACGCGGCGGTAGTCGCTCACATCCAGCTGCGGGAACTCGGCATGCACCGCATCGATGCTGCGCTGCAGGCGCTCGGCGTCGAACGGCAGGCGGCGGTTGCCGGCCTCCTTGGTGATCCAGGTTGGCACGCGCTCGCCACCAGCGCGCAAAGCGTCGCCGGCGCCGGCCAGATCGGCCGCGCGGTAGGTGTTGTCGGTCATGGTCCTGCGTCTCCAGGCTCGCACGCACGGTGGCGTCGATGCCGTGGCAGCCCTGCACGCGATACCGGCGCACGGGGCGATCGGGGTGGGATGCCAAAGCGCGGGAACACCAGGTCGTCGGCATGCGCCTGCGCCTGCGGCCGGTATCCGGGCCGTGGGGGCGACCTGTGTCCGCACGATGGCGGCCGCGTCGACACGGCAAGCCTTCAGGGGCGGGCCGCGGGACGTTTGCTGCATGTCCGGCGGCGGCGGCTGACCGGGAGTGACGGCCACAACATAGTGGGGATATTCCGAGCCGTCAACACAAGATGCGGTAATCACGACATGACGCGACGATCCGTCGCAGGATGCCGTGTTGCAGTGGCGACGCCTTGTCGACACCCCCAGCGTCCCCAGTTCGATACAACATCCACATTCCCCGGAACATCGCCCATGCGCGCTGCCCAGTACCCCTCCTTCGGCAACCCGGCCGACGTCCTCGCCATTGCCGATGCCGCCCTGCCCGAGCCCGGCCCCGGCGAGGTGCGCATCCGCACCGTGCTGGCTTCCATCCACAATCACGACCTGCTGACCGTGCGCGGCCTCTACGGCTACAAGCCGACGCTGCCGGCCATCGGTGGCAGTGAAGCGCTGGGCGTGGTCGATGCGCTTGGCGAAGGCGTCGACGGCCTGCAGATCGGCCAACGGGTTGCCGCCGCTTCGGTGCATGGCACCTGGGCCGAAGCGTTCATTGCACCGGCACGCATGGTGATTCCGATGCCGGACGCGATCCCCGACGAAATGGCCGCGCAGCTGATCGCGATGCCGCTGAGCGCGCTGATGCTGCTGGAATTCCTGCACGTCGAAGCGGGCCAGTGGATCGTGCAGAACACCGCCAACGGCGCGGTGGGCAAGTCGCTGGCGATGCTGGCGCGGGCGCGCGGCGTGCACGTGGCCAACCTGGTGCGCAATGCCGACGCGGTCGCGCAGCTGCAGGCGCTGGGCATCGATCATGTGTTCGATACCTCGGTGGACGGCTGGAAGGATCGCGTGCGCGCCGCCACCGGCGAAGCCCAGGCGGCGGCCGCGGTGGATTCCATTGGCGGCGACGCCAGCGGCGATCTGGTCGACCTGCTCGGCCACCACGGCACCCTGGTGTCGTTCGGGGTGATGAGCGGCGAACCGATGCGCATTCCCGCCGGCGGCCTGATCTACAAGGAAGCCACGGTGAAGGGCTTCTGGGGCAGCAAGGTCAGCCAGGCGATGGCAGTGGAGGACAAGCGCCGGCTGGTCAGCGAGCTGCTCAAGCGTGCGGCCAGTGGTGAGCTGACGCTGCCGGTGGAGCAGGTCTTCGCACTGGACGACATCGCCCAGGCAGTGAAGGCAGGCGCGGGTTCGGGCCGCAACGGCAAGGTGCTGCTGCGGCCTTGATGGGCCCCGGGTCGGATCCCTTTCCAGAATGGAAAGGCTCTGACCCGCCAGGAGCGTGCGGACCAACGGTCCGCACCCACCACAGATCGGTCCGCACCCACCGCAGCGGTCGATGACAGGACCGCCCATTTCGTTAAGAACCTGTGATGTATAACTGAATGCGCTTTCGTCATTGGAAGGCGTGCGCGGCTGCGTGCGGTACTGACGGCTCCTCCCCCGTTCGGCGTTGTCGCTTCCATGTACCGCACCACCCTGAACCTGCTTGCCGGCGCGATTGCGCTGGGCCTCACCGCCGGCGCTGCCGGCGCCGCTGAAACCGCCGACTCCGGCAAGGACAGCACCACCCTCGGCACCGTGCTGGTGACCGGCTCCAACATCAAGCGCAGCGATACCGCCGGGCCGAACCCGGTGCAGATCGTCAGCCGCGAACAGATCGAACAGACCGGCCGCTCCACCCTCACCGACGTGCTGCGCAACCTGTCGGCCAATGCCGGCAACAGTTTCGACGAGCAGTACACCGGCAGCTTCGCCGCGGGCTCGGCGTCGATCGGCCTGCGCGGCCTGTCGCCGAAGAACACGCTGGTGCTGGTCAACGGCTATCGAGTCTCCAACTTCGGCTTCGCACTCAATACCCAGGACACCTTCGTCGACCTCAACGCACTGCCGATCAGCGCGGTCGAACGCATCGAAGTGCTGAAGGACGGTGCCTCGGCGGTGTACGGCTCCGACGCCATCGCCGGCGTCATCAACATCATCCTGCGAAAGAACTTCCAGGGCGTGGAAATCGGCGGCGGCTTCGGTACCGCCACCCAGGGCGGCCTGGACGAGCGCAAGGCCAACCTGCTGGCCGGCTTCGGTGACCTGGAACAGCAGGGCTGGAACGTGCTGTTCGGGCTGGACCTGCTCAAGCGTGACCGCCTCGATGGCGACGACCGTGCCTATACCCGCAGTGGTGACTTCCGCGACAAGCCCGGTGGCCGCCTGGCCGGCTGGTCCACCGCCGGTGGCAACTGGCTGTCCAACCCACGCGCGCCGCAGCCGTTCGCCAACTGCCCCGACGGCAGCCAGCTGCGCCCGTACAGCGACTTCGGCAGCACCCTGCCCGGCCAGGCCTGCGCCTTCAACGCGCAGCCGTTCAAGACCCTGCAGCCCGGCGCCGAGCGCCTGCAGGCGTCGTTGAGCGCGACCTACCGCTTCAACGACAGCGTCGAAGCCTTCGCCGACCTACTGTACAGCCACAACAAGGCCGACCAGATCTTCAGCGCGCCGCTGACCGTCGGCCCCGGCCTGCGCGCGTACAACCCGGCCACCGGCACCCTGATCGACGTGCCGGCGGTGCTGCCGGTCGGCCACCCGAACAATCCGGGCAGCACGCCGCTGCCGTTCGAGTACACCTTCTTCGACCTCGGTCCGCGCCTGAAGGACAACACGCAGGTGTTCTACCGCGCCCTGGCCGGCGTGCGCGGCAGCGGCGAGCGCTGGGACTGGGAGGTGGCAGCGCTGACCTCGCAGAGTGCACAGCGCGAATACGTGGACAACTTCGTCAACCGCTACGCGTTCGAGCAGATCCTGCGCGATGGCAGCTACAACTTCCTCAACCCGTCCAGCACGCCGGGGGCGCTGGATGCCCTGCGCCTGCAGACCAAGCGACCGGGCTGGTACAAGCTGCACTCATTGAACGTCAAAGCATCGACCTCGCTGTGGGAACTGCCGGCCGGCACGGTCGGCTTCGCCTGGGGTGCCGAATTCCGCAAGGAATCGCTGGATGCACGTACCAGTGCGCAGGTACTGTCGGGCACCGAACTGCGCCCGGCCATCAACGTGGTGAACGGCGAGCGCCAGGTCAGCGCCGCCTACGCCGAACTGAGCGTGCCGCTGCACCGCACCCTGGAGCTGCAGGTGGCCGGTCGTGGCGATCACTATGACGACTTCGGCAACGCGTTCTCGCCGAAGGTAGCGCTGCGCTGGCAGCCGCTGGACAGCCTGCTGCTGCGCGGCTCGTTCTCGCGTGGCTTCCGTGCACCGTCGCTGCCGGAGATCGCGCCGGGCCAGACCGTCAGCTATGGCTCGGTGATCGATCCACTGGATCCGCTGCAGCCCGGTGGCAGCCGTGGCGTGACCAACATCCGCACCGGTAACCCGGACCTGAAGGCCGAGCGCTCGCGCAACTTCAACGTGGGCGCGGTGTGGTCGCCCGATGGCGATACCAGCATCGGCCTGGACTGGTACCGCATCGAGCAGGACAACCTGGTCAAGCCGGACAGCGCGCAGTTCATCGTCGACAACCCGACGCTGTTCCCCGGACGCGTGCAGCGTGATGCACAGGGGCGCATCCAGTTCATCACCAACCAGTATGCCAACCAGGGGGAGCTGACCACCTCGGGGCTGGACCTGGACGCCAACCACACCTTCCGCACCGAGGGCTGGGGCAACTTCACCGTGGCCGGCAGCTGGACCCACCTGCTCAGCTTCAAGCAGCCGCTGGTGGCCGGCCAGGCACCGTATGACGGCGCCGGCAACAACCGCCACGGCGCACTGCCGCGCACCCGCGGCACCACCTCGCTGAACTGGGCGGTGGGCGACTGGAGCAGCACGCTGAGCCTGCAGTACGTGAGCGGCTATGACCAGCGTGTGGCGACGGCGACCAGCAACCCGGGGCTGCGCGACCGGATCAAGCCGTATCACCAGCTGGACCTGTACGTGGCCTACGAAGGTATTCCCAACACCACGCTGTCGCTGTCGGTGCTGAACCTGACCGACAAGGATCCGCCGTTCGACCCGGCCGGTGGCTCCAACGGCTTCGACATCAGCCAGTACAACCTGCGCGGGCAGTTCGTCTCGCTGGGCGCGCGCTACCGGTTCTGATAGGCCACCTGTAGAGCCGAGCCCATGCTCGGCTGCTCTTCGGCAACAGGAAGCCGAGCATGGGCTCGGCTCTACAGGGGTGTGCGGACCAACGGTCCGCACCCACCGCATCACCGGCTCAGGTGCAGGAACTGCAGGTGCCGTTCGTACTGGCTGATGATGTCGTTGATGATCTGCTTGCGGCTGTAGCCGACCAGGTCGTAGTCCTGGCTGCCTTCGAACAGGTGCACTTCAGCGCGGTAGTAGCGCTGGTTGCGCAGCTGCTGCGCGGCGAACGACGGCGTCAGGTAGCCACTCAGGATCACCCGGTACAGGAAGTCCTGCTGCTCGCCGTGGTTCACCGACAGCTCCATGTCACCGGCCTCGAAGCGCGTGGCCACGTCCCAGCCCTGCCCGCGCAGCTGTTCGGCCACCGCTTCCATCGCCGGCTTCACCGTGTCGTCCATGAAGCGGTAGACCTGGTCGCGCACCGGGAAGTGCATGGCCTGGCTCAGGCGCTGGCGCCAGCCCTGGTGGTGGCGGTCGTCACCGATCAGCGGCGAGGGCCGGTACTGCAGCGCGCGCTTGCGGTGCGATTCGTCACTGAAGGCGCGGGTCAACCCCCACATCATCAGCAGCAGCACCGCCGAGAACGGCAGCGACGCCAGCACCACCGCCGATTTGAGCGCATCGATGCTGCCGGCCAGCAGCAGCCCGGCGGTCAGCACCGCGATCACGGTGCCCCAGAACACGCGCAGCCAGCGCGGGCCGTCATCCTCAGGCGCGCCGCCATGCGAGGACAACGTGGACAACACCACCGCCCCCGAATCCGCCGACGTCACGAAGAAGATGAAACTGACCAGCACCGTCACGGCGATCACCGTGCGGCTCCACGGGTAGCCATCCAGCAATGCATACAGCACCGTCGGTGGATCATCCACCGCCAGCTGTGCCAGCTGCTGCTGGCCATGATGCAGCACCTGGTCCAGCGCGCTGTTGCCGAAGATCGACAGCCACGCCAGGGTGAAGCCCAGCGGAATCAGCAGCACGCCGAACACGAATTCGCGGATGGTGCGGCCGCGCGAGATACGCGCGATGAACAGGCCGACGAACGGCGCCCAGCCGATCCACCAGGCCCAGTAGAACACCGTCCAGCCGCCCAGCCATTCCGGTCGGCCGCCATAGGCGTACACGTCGAAACTCTTGCCGACCACGCTGCCGAGGTAGTCGCCCAGGTTCTGCATCAGCGTGCTGAGCAGGTACTGGGTGGGGCCGGCGCACAGCATGAACAGCACCAGCGCGATCGCCAGCAGCATGTTGATGTTGGCCATCCAGCGCACGCCCTTCTCCACCCCGGAGACGGCCACGGCCACCGCCGCACCCATCATGCTGACCACCAGGATGATCTGCACCAGGTTGGAGTGCGGGATGTTGAACAGGTGCGACAGGCCGGCGTTGAGGTGCAGCACGCCGAAGCCCATGTCGGCGCCGATGCCGAACACGGTGGCGACAATGCCCAGCGCGTCCACGGTGTAGCCGATCGGGCCGTTGATGCGCTTGCCGATCAGCGGGTACAGCGCCGAACGCAGCGCCAGCGGCAGGTTGTGGCGGTAGGCGAAGTAGGCCATCGCCATCGCCGCCAGCGCGAACACGCCCCAGCCATGCAGGCCCCAGTGCAGGAACAGCAGCTGCATGGCCTGGCGCGCCCCGGCCTCGCCCGCAGCCGGGTCGCCCTGCGGCGGCTGCATGTAATGGGTCAGGGGCTCGGAGACGCAGAAGAAGAACAGGGTGATGCTGATGCCGGCGGCGAACAGCATGCCGGCCCAGGAGAGATAGCTGAACTCCGGCTCGTCATGGTCGGCACCGAGCTTGATGCCACCGTACTTGGACAGCGCCACGCCGACCACGAACACCAGGTACAGGGTCATCGCCAGCAGGTAGTACCAGCCGACATTGAGTGCGGCCCAGTCCTGCGCCTTGACCAGAAGGCGGCCCGCACCGAGCGGGAACAGGCTGACGAACAGCGCGAACGCCACGACAACGATCGCCGCGAAGGCGAACACAGGTCGAAGGGTGCGCACCGGGGATTGTTGCGGCTCCAATGCTTCCATGGGGCGGCGTTCTCCGGTAGATCAAAGGGTTAGCCGACCGATTCTGGCTGAACCGCAGTGGACAGAGCATGAAGTTGCGGCCCGTGGTCACAGGCCCGGCCTACCAATCCGTGTTATCACGCGCGCGCCGGAGCGTGCCTGCGAGCGCAGCCGCGCGCGGACCGCGTGCACCGCGGCCACGCGCATACTGTCCAATCACGACATCACATGCACCGCGCACAGTTTGTTGCCATCCGGATCGCGCAGGTAGGCCAGGAACAGCTGGCGCCCGGCCATGTTGCGGATACCGGCCGGGTCTTCGATGGCGGTGCCGCCATGGGCCACGCCCGCATCCTGCCAGCCACGCACCGCCTCGGCGCTGTCGAGGGTGAAACCGATGGTGCCGCCGTTGGCATGGCACGCCGGCTGCCCATCGATCGGTGCAGTGACGATGAACATGCGGCCATCCTTGAAGTACACCAGCCGACCCTTGTCATCGAAGACACCCGGACGGGCGCCCAACGCGGTGAACAGGGCATCGTAGAAGCGATGCGCGACGTCCATGTCGTTCGTTCCAACGGTGATGTGGCTGAACATGCGGGCACTCCTTGTGGAAAACCGCAGTGTCGGCGAGCCCGGCGGGCATCGCAAATGCACGCCTCCGGCCTGCTGCTGCGTGCGCAGGGTTTGTCGTCCGCCGTTCGATCACTATATAATGGGAATCATTCTCATTAATGATCGATGCCGATGGCCGTGCCCGCCGCCTCCAGCACTGCGCTGGCGGGGTTCTACCGCGAACACCATGGCTGGCTGCTGGGCTGGCTGCGCCGCCGCACCCACAACGCCGACTGCGCTGCCGACCTTACCCAGGACACCTTCGTGCGCCTGCTCAGCCGTCGCGTCGATCCATCCGAACTGCGGCTGCCGCGCGCTTACCTCAGCACCATCGCGCACGCCCTGCTGGTCAACCACTGGCAGCGCGCGGACCTGGAGCGTGCCTACCTGGCCGCACTGGCTGCGCAACCGGAGCCAGTGCATCCATCGGCGGAAGAACGCACGCAGGCGCTGCAGCTGCTGCATGCCATCGCCGACATGCTGTCCGGCCTGGCCGAACGCCCACGCCGTGCGTTCCTGCTGGCACGACTGTCTGGCCTGGGCTATGCGGAGATCGGCCAACAACTGGGCGTGTCCGAGCGCATGGTCAAGAAGTACATGGCGCAGGCGATGCTGCATTGCCTGCGCCTGTCCGGCGACGCCACGGCATGAATGCCGCACTGGCCAGCCCGGCGCTGGAGCAGGCGGCAGAGTGGTTCGCGCTGCGCCAGCAGGGCTGGAGTGACAGCGACCAGCAGCAATGGCACGCATGGCTGCATGCCGATGCTGGCCATGCCGATGCGTGGCGCCGGGTCGAGACGGTCTGGCAGTCGTTTGCTCCACTGTCGGCACCGGCTGCTGCCACGGCGCTCGATGCTGCCGGCCGTCGCCGCCGACGCGCACTTCGCAGTCTCGGTGGCGCACTCGGCATCGGTGCGGTCTCCCTGCTCGGCCTGCACGGGCTGCGCGAACAACGCGGCCTGCAGACACAGCGCACCGCTGCCGGGCATATCGGGCACTGGTCGCTGATGGATGGCAGCCAGCTGTGGCTCAACGCGGACAGCGAAGTCACCATCGACATCGGAAACGGCCGCCGCGCCCTGCATCTGCTGCGTGGCGAACTGCTGCTGCAGACCGGCCACCACCCCGCCCATGCCGGCCTGCCCTTGACCGTGCACGTGCCGGGCGCGCGCCTGCAGCCGATCGGCACCCGTTTCGCGGTAGGCCGCGAGGCGCAGGGCAGTCGCCTGGATGTGTTCGAGGGCGTGGTGCGCTGCCTGCCGCTGTTCGGCGCGACCCTTGACGTACCCACAGGCGGGGCGGCACGGATCGGCCCGATGGGTGGACTGTCGACGGTCGATGCGGATCCACTGCGTGGCGACTGGCAGGACGGCCGGCTGCAGGTGCAGCACACACCCTTGATCCGCGTCATCGACGAACTGGCCCGCCACCACCAGGGCTATCTGGGCTGTGATCCGGCACTTGCCGCATTGAATGTCACCGCCGTACTACCGCGCCTGGACAGCCTGCAGGCTCTGCAACTGCTGGCCCGCGCCCTGCCGATCCGCATCGAGCAGCGCTGGCCGTGGTGGACCGTCGTGCGTCCGCTTTGAAATCGCGGTTCCCTTTCTGCGCGCTCACCGGGCACTACAAGGGAACCCATTGCGGATGTTGCCGCCCCCATGAAACTGCCCTGCCCCTCCCCTCGTCCCCTGGCCGTCGCCTTGTGCATGGCCCTGGCGACCCCCTGCCTGCTGCCTGCCACGGTCCATGCACAGGACACCGCTGCCGCCGTTCGCTGGCAGATTCCAGCTGGCCCGCTCGACCAGGCCCTGACCGCGTTCGGCCAGCAATCGGGCCTGTCCATCGCCGCCGACGCGCGCCTCACCCGCGGCCGCCACAGCAACGGCGTGCAGGCCACGCTCGGCACGGACGCCGCATTGGCGCAGCTGCTGGCCGGTACCGGCCTGACCTTCCAGCGTGATGCCAATGGCGTGGCGCTGCAGGCGGCACCCGACGCTGAAGCCGGCGTGCGCCAGATCGGCACGCTGCGCGTGGCCGGCCAGGCCAGCGAAGGTGCTTCGCCGTGGGGGCTGGCCGATGCCGATGCGGTCTACCGTGACAGCGGCTCGCGCGTGCACCTGGACCGCCAGCAGCTGGAACGCTTCCGCGGCCAGTCGATCGGCGATGTGCTGGCCGGTGCGGTCGGCGTGCATACCGCAGACGTGCGCAATGGCGGCGCACTCGACGTCAACATCCGCGGCCTGCAGGGCCAGAACCGGGTGCCCGTGATCATCGACGGTGGCCAGCAGGCCATCGACGTGTACCGCGGCTATGCCGGCGTGCAGCAGCGCAGCTATCTGGACCCGGACCTGATCAGCGCGGTCAGCATCGAGAAGGGCCCGAGCCTCGCCGCCAATGCGGCCAGCGCGATCGGTGGCGTGGTCTACATGGAAACGCTGAATGTCGATGACATCCTCGACGACGACCAGGCCTGGGGCCTGCGCGTGCGCGGCGGCGTGGCCGACAACAGCATCGACCGTACGCGCGTGTTCAAGCAGGTGGCACGTGGCAGCGAGAACCGCAACAGCCTGCGTGACCCGCGCGACTGGAATGGCAGCGTGGCCTTCGCCCAGCGCGGCGAAGACTGGCAGCTGGTCGCGGCCTATGCGCGGCGCCGCCAGGGCAACTACTTCGCCGGCAGCAACGGTGCACATCGCTACGACGACCAGCACCTGTCCAGCGGCGGTACGGGCATGTCCAGCCAGGCGGTCTCTGACATGTACCACCCCGGCGATGAGGTGCTCAACACGCATACGGACAACGAATCGGCGCTGCTGAAGTTCACCTGGACGCCCAGTCCGGACCAACGCCTGGAGCTGAGCCATCGCTACTTCAATTCGAGCTTCGGCGAGATCATGCCGTCGGCGATCGGCCGCGTGGGCGAGTCCAACGAATGGGTGACCTACGTGGACAAGGCCAACACCATGTTCCAGTTCGAGCCGGGGAAAATGCGGGTCAATGCCACCTCGCTGCGCCACCGGTACCGGCCCGAGGCGCATCCATGGCTGGATCTCAGCAGCACGCTGTGGTTCACCACCGCCACCAGCCGCATGTTCAACAGCAACATCGCCAACACGCCGCTGTTCAAGGAAATGGCCTCCGACCAGATGCCCGACACGCTGGGCGAGACCTACGGCCCCGGTCTGCAGTCGGACGTGAAGACCCAGCGCTGGGGCGTGGACAGCAGCAACACCACGCGCTTCAGCAACGGCCTGGGCGACTGGACGCTGCGCTTCGGCGCGTCCTTCCAGCATGAAGACACCGCGCCGAACTCGCCGGTGCTGCCGGTGGACTACAACAACAACCGTTACCTGCGCTCGGGCACGCGCCGCGAGGCCAGCGTGGTGGCGTCGCTGCAGTGGCAGCCGTGGGACTGGCTGTCGCTGACAGCCGGCGGCCGCTTCATCGACTACCGCACCCGCGACCGCAACCGCGTGGCCTTCGTCAGCGAATCGCGTGACCTGCGCTACACCTTCGCGCGGCTGAGCAAGGGCGGCCAGCTGCTGCCGGGCTGGTACAAGGAGTGGTACCCGGATGCACAGGGCAACTACACCTATGACTCGCTGCGCGCCACACCCTATGGCGACAGCACGCTGGGCCAGACCTATGACTTCGACGGGTTCATCCCTGACCCGCGTGGTGCCAATGGCTTCTACACCAAGCAGATTCCCACCGCCTGGGGCTACAAGCCGGCGATCCGGCGCTCCGGCCACGGCTTCGCGCCCTATGCCGAAGCACGCTTCAACCTCGACGCGGACATGTTCTTCTACGTGAAGTACGCGCAGGGCTGGAAGATGCCCAGCCTGTTCGAGTCGACGCTGGGCAACAGCACCTCGGCGCCGGTGGCTGACCTGAAGCCGGAGAAGAACCGTTCCTGGGACATCGGCTTCAGCCTGCTCAAGCAGGACCTGTGGCGCGACGGTGATCGCCTGGCGTTCAAGGTCGCCTGGTTCAAGAACGATATCGACAACGCGATCACCCGCCGCTTCGATTCCAGCAACTGGGCCTTCTACGTCGACAACGTCGACAATTACACGGTGTCCGGCTACGAGCTGCAGTCGGGTTATGACGCCAGCATCGCCTACCTGGACCTGTCGGCCAGCTACTACCAGCGCGCGCGCACCTGCGATGCGGCCACCGCCAAGCGCCTGCGCGAAGACCCCTATGCGAAGTGGAGCAAGCTGGACACCACGCCAGACTGCGTGGACGGCGGCTTCGGCACCTCGTTCGTCAACGCACAGAACCCGCCGAAGTACTCGATCCACAGCACGCTCGGCTTCCGCCTGTTCGACAAGCGCCTGGATACCGGCATCCGCCGCACCTACAACAGCGGCCCCACCCACGAACTGGACAAGCCCTGGAACACCACCGGTTCGACCGGCCTGCAGAACATCTACCTGCCGACCGCGATCTATGACTTCTACGCACGCTGGCAGTTCACCCCGCGCAGCGAAGTGGAGCTGGTGGTCAGCAACCTGCGCAACACCTACTACATGGACACGCTGGCGATGAGCCTGATGCCGGGCCCGGGTCGCACCACGCGGCTGAACTTCACCGCACGCTTCTGAGTGCTGCAGAAACAGCAACGCCCCGGGGAGATCATCCCCGGGGCGCTTGCCTGCGGCAGCTCACGCGCTGGCAGGTCCCAACCGTGGTTCTGGCAGGCGCCAACCTTGGTTGGCGCAACGATACATCACTTCGCGGTACTCAGCAGCAGCACCGCGAAAGTGACCAGCGCGATGCCGACCCAGCCGATCGGACGCAGGCGATTGCCGAACAACAGGCGGCCGCAGGTAGCGGTACCGATCACACCGATCGCACCCCACATCGCATAGGCGGTGGCCAGGTCCATGTAACGCACGGCCTGTCCCAGCAGGGCGAAGGCGATCCAGACCATGACGATCGCGGCGACGCCCCAGCGCCAGCGGCGGAAGCCCTCCGACTTGGCCACCATCATGTTGGCGGCGACGTCGATCAGTGCAGAACAGATCACGAAAAACAGAGCGAGGGTATTCATCAGTGCGCCTCCCCGAGGGTGACGCAGACGATGCCGACCACCGCCAGCACCAGGCCGGCCAGCTGCTGCAGCGACAGGCTTTCACCAAACACGGTGAGGCCGACCACGGTCAGCAGGGTCAGGCCGAGGCCTTCCCAGACCGCATAGGCCACGCCAACGGCGATACGGCGCACCGACTGCGCCAGGAAGAAGTAGGACAGCGCCAGCGCGCCGGCCATGATCAGGTAGCCGGTCCAGCCGCCATCGCGGGCGGCATGGGCCATGAACGAAGTGCCGACCACTTCGGCGACGATCGCCACGGTCAGGCAGGCCCAGGCGACCAGCGCGCCACGGGCGGGAACAGTACGGGACATGTGAAGCTCCTTGCAGGGCGGGGACCACGCCGCCTCACCGATGGATCCACGCCATGCGTGGAGGGTCCGGAACGCCCCGCAGACGGGGGCGACGGAAGCCAGTATCATCGCCTTTTACGGTGGTATCAAAATGGATTCCATCGACAGGAGCGATGGATCAATGCCCTACTCCCCTGAATCCCTGCAGGCCTTCGTCGAAGCCGCGGCGCTGGGCTCGTTCTCGGCGGCGGCGCGGCGCCTGCGCAAGACCCAGTCGACGGTCAGTACCGCCATTGCCCACCTGGAAGCCGACCTGGGCGTGAGCCTGTTCGACCGCAGCGGGCGCTACCCGCAGCTGACCGAGGCCGGCCGCCAGGTGCTGGGCCACGCGCAGGAGATCCTCGCGGCCGATGCCCGCCTGCAGCAATTGAGCGTGCGCCTGGCCGCACCGGTCGAAGCGCGCCTGACCGTGGTGTTCTCCGATGTGTACCAGCTGGATCCGGAGCAGCGGATCCTGCAACGCTTCGCCGAGGCATTCCCGGAGATCGAGCTGGAATGGCTGGATGCCGAAGGCGAGGACGTACTGGAACTGGTGAGCAGCGGTCGCGCCGCGCTGGGCCTGCTGCCACGGCAGGAGCACTATCCGGATGGGCTGGTGGCACGGCCGCTGGCCCACCATAGCGAACTGTCGGTGTACGTGGCGCGCGAGCATCCGCTGGCCAGCGCCGGTCGTCGCGCCGCCGCACAGCTGGCGCGACATAGACAGGTGCGCCTGAGCGCAGAAGTCGATCAATCCCGCGTGGTCACCGGCCTGGCCTGGACGGCAACCGACTACCTGATGGTGATGGAGATGGCCGAGGACGGCATCGGCTGGGCCGAACTGCCGCGGGCGCTGGTACAGCGCTACGACCGCGGGCGGCTGCTGGAACTGGTACTGCCCGGCTGGCCGCGGCGCATCCACAGCGACCTGCTGTGGCGCCGCGACACGCCGCCAGGGCCAGCCGCACTCTGGTGGGCCGACGCGCTGGGCTGAGGTAGTGCCGGCCGCTGGCCGGCAATCTCATTGTCCCGTGGCTGCCGGCCAGCGGCCGGCACTACCGAACCGATCAGCGATGGGCGAGCGCGTAATCCAGCGCCGAGCACACCGCCGCCACCTGTGCGTCGTTGCACTGCTGCGGGGTCGCCCGCGGGCTGTCCGGGTAGACCTCGGTGGTGGTGGTGTACTTCGCGCCGGTAATGCCGGCGCACAGGCCCAGCTTCACCAGCGGGTACTCGATCACGCCATGGGCCACCACCGGCGAACCGATGATCTCGCCCTTGTCGTCGGCCGGCGCGATGTGGGTGACCTTTTCCACCGCGGCGATCACTGCCTGCTGGAAGGCCGCCTGCGGGTTCTCGCTGTCGTCCACCAGGTAGAAGCCATCGGGAATCAGGCCCGGCTCGAACGGCTTGCCATCACGCGCCGCCAGCGCCGGGCGGAACTCGCTTTCGTCGCTGTCGGTGGTTTCGTGCAGGTCGATGTGCAGCACGAACTGGCCCTGGTACGGCGTGATCAGCTCGATGACAGCGGTCGATTCGCGGGCCGGGCCATCGGCGCGGAAATTGCGGTTCGGGTCGATCGCATCGAAGTTCCAGCGGTTGATGCGCTCGAAGCCCCACGGATTCACGCACGGCGCCACCAGCAAGTTGGCCTTGCCGGCATAGTCGGCGGCGTGCTTTTCGAGGAACTCCAGCGCGCCCATCACGCCGCTGGTCTCGTAGCCGTGCACGCCACCGGTGACCAGAGCGGCCGGCAGCGCCGGGTTCCAGTCGCGGCTGCGCAGGGCGAACAGGGTGTAGGTCTCGCCGGCGTACTCGAGCTGGCCATAGGCCACCTTGTCGAAGCGCGGGGCCAGCGCTTCGATGCGCGGCAGCACCTCCTCGTCGTAGCGACGCAGGCGCTGCTGGCGGCCACGCCACGCCTCCCGTTCCGCCGTTCCCCACGGCTGGCCAGGGGTTCCGACGGGGTAGAAAGCGGCTTGGGACATGGCGGATCTCAGCGAGTCAGGAAGCAATCACGCACTTTACCACCGGGCCGCCGGCAGGAACCGCAGACGCATTCCATTGGCGAATGGAATCAGCAATAATTCTCATTTACGACCTTCCACAACCTGCACCGATGCCCATTCACGCCCCGCAACCGGCCCGCCTGCCCCTGGCCGCCGCCCTCGCCCTGTGCCTGCTTCCGGCCGCCAGCGCCTTCGCCCAGGACGGCGCCACCACGCTGGACAGCATCCAGGTCTCCGGCAGCTGGCTGGGCACCGGCCTGCACGACAGCGTGAAGAGCTTCGCTGGCGCGCGCACCGTGGTGGACCGTCAGCGCATCGAAGCCAGCGGCGCGGCCAGCATCGGCGATGCCATGCGCCGCATCCCCGGCGTGCAGGTCACCGACAACTCCGGTACCGCCGGCAGCTCGGTGTCGCTGAACATCGGCGTGCGCGGCCTGACCGGGCGCTACTCGCCGCGCTCGACCGTGCTGCTGGACGGCGTACCGCTGGCGGTGGCGCCGTATGGCCAGCCGCAGCTGTCGTTCGCACCGACCAGCCTGTCCAACATCGAATCGATCGACGTGGTGCGTGGCGGCGGCGCGGTGCGCTACGGGCCGCAGAACGTGGGCGGCATCATCAACTTCAGTACCCGCGCCATTCCCACCGGTGCCGGCCTGCACGGTGAGGCCGGCGTGCGCTACACCGCCTACGACCATGGCGGCGGCGACAGCACCCAGTACAACGCTTTCCTTGGCGGCACCGGCGACAACGGCCTGGGCGCGGCCCTGCTGTACTCCGGCCAGGACGGCCGCGGCTGGCGCCAGGGCAGCGATGACCGCTTCAACGACCTGGCGCTGAAGTTCGCCTACGCCATCGACGAACAGCAGGAACTGCGTGCCAAGCTGTCCTACTACGATGTGCGCTCGCTGACCCCGGGCGGCCTGACCCGCGCGCAGTATGAGGCCGACCCGTTCCAGAACACCCGCCCCACCGATTTCTGGAAGGGCCACCGCACCGGCATCGACCTGGGCTACACCAACACGCTGTCGGCCAACAGCGAGTTCGAGGTGCTGGCCTATTACAACGAGAGCAGCCGTGCCAGCTCGCTGATCAACGCCGCCAATACCCAGCTGACCGTGCAGCCGCGCGACTACCGCGTGCTCGGCATCGAGCCGCGCTACACCCAGCGCCTGCACTGGGGCGCCAGCGTGCACGACATCACCGCCGGCTACCGTTTCCTGCGCGAGCGTGGCAACGACCGCAGCTACACCGTCACCCGCCGCACCGGCGTGGCCAGCTCCACCACCCGCTTCGACAACGCGACCGATGCCCATGCGTTCTACATCGACGACCGCATCGCGATCGGCCAATGGCGGATCACCCCGGGCGTGCGCATGGAATGGATCGACATGGACCGCCGCCAGGCGGGTGGCGCGGCGACCTTCAGCAGCCGCAACGACAAGGCGCTGCCCTCGCTCAACATCGCCTACCTGCTGACCCCGCAGCTGACCGTGTTCGGCAACTACACCACCTCGTTCGGGCCGGTGCAGAACATCCAGCTGAATTCGCAGACCGCCAGCAACCCGCTGAACCCGGAAGTGGCCAAGACCACCGAACTGGGCGCACGCTGGCAGGACGGCGCACTGCGCGCGGAAGTGACCGTGTTCAAGATGCGCTTCGACAACCAGATCCTGCAGGTACCGGGGATCACCCCGCCGACCTTCCAGAACATCGGCGCCACCGACCACAAGGGCGTGGAGAGCGCGCTGGAGTACCACTTCAGCGAAGACAGCGCGCTGACCGGGTTGGAGCTGTACGCCAACTACACCTGGACCAAGGCGATCCAGCAGTCCGGCGACAACCGTGGCCTGGACGTGCCGTTCTACTCGCGCGACACCGACAGCGTCGGCGCCCGCTACGCGCTGGCCGGCTGGACCTTCAATGTCTCCAGCACCCACCAGAGCGGCCAGTTCTCCGATGCGGCCAACACCTGGGATGAGACCGCCGACGCGCGCGTGGGCCGCGTGCCGGGCGTGCGCCTGTGGAATGCACAGGTGGCCTGGCAGGTGCCCGGCCTGGGCGACAGCGAGATCGCGCTGGGCGTGAACAACCTGGCCGACAAGCGCTGGTACACCCGCAACGTCGATGGCAACGCTGGCCGCATGGTGGCCGCGCCGCGCACGTTCTACGTGCAGGGCCGCTACCGCTTCTGAGGCAGTAACCGCCCGATGCAGTGACGGTGGCGATCACGGTGGCGGCGTATCATGCCGCCACCATGTCACTGCCTGCTTCGCCATCGCGCCTGCACTCGGCCTTCCAGGGCCTGCGCCTGCGGCTGCGCGGCAGCGACCTGTGGTTCATCGCGCTTGCCCTGCTGGTCGGCCTGCTTGCCGGCTACCTGACCCTGCTGCAGTCGGGCATCGCACGCTGGCTGCAGGGAGCCCTGTACGGGCTGGACGAAGGCATGCGCCTGAGCTCCCTGCCCTCGCTGACCTGGACCGCGCTGCTGGTGCTGCCGCTGGGTGGCCTGCTGGTCGGCCTGGTGAGCCTGGCGGCGACGCGGCTCAAGCGGCCCCTGCTCGATGCGGTGGAAGCCAATGCCCTGCATGGCGGCCGCATGTCGATGCGCGACAACCTGATCGTGCTGACCCAGACCTTGCTGTCCAATGGCTGCGGCGCCTCGGTCGGGCTGGAGGCTTCGTATACACAGATGGGCGCCGGCAGTGGTTCGCAGCTGGGCCGGGTGATGCGCCTGCGCCGCAATGACGTGCGCATCCTGGTCGGCGCCGGTGCCGCCGGTGCCATCGCCGCCGCCTTCGGTGCGCCATTGGCCGGTGCGTTCTACGCCTTCGAGATCGTCATCGGCGCCTACACCCCGGCCGCGCTGGCCCCGGTGGCGGTCGCTGCACTGGCCGGCGCGTTCGTGGCCGACCAGGCCGGCATCGAGGCCTACCTGCTGCCGGCCGCCTCGACGATTGATGTCCGCGCCGCCGACTACGCCATCTACGGCCTGCTCGGCTGCTGCTGCGCGATGGTCGGCATCGCGGTGATGCGGCTGATCGCTTCGATCGAAGGCACGGTCAAGCGCAGCCCGTTGCCGTTGTGGGGCCGGCCGGTGGTGGGTGGCCTGCTGCTGATTCCGCTGGCACTGGCCAGCCCGCAGGTGCTGTCGTCCGGCCATGGCGCCCTGCACCTGGACCTGACCACGCATCTGCCGCTGATCTGGATCGGCGGGCTGCTCACGCTGAAGTGCCTGGCCTCGGGCATCTCGCTCGGGTTTGGTTTCCGCGGTGGCCTGTTCTTCGCCTCGTTGTTCATGGGCACCCTGGTCGGCGCCCTGTTCGCCGGCCTGCTGGCGATGGCCACCGGCGTGCCGGTGATTGATGCAACTTCTGCCGCCCTGGCCGGGATGGCGGCGCTGGCCGCCGCCGTGGTCGGCGCGCCGATGACCATGGCCATGCTGGTGCTGGAAGGCACCCACGACTTCCTGTTGACCAGCGTGGTGATGAGTGCGGTGCTGGTCTCCAGCACGCTGGTGCGGCAGTGGTTCGGCTATTCGTTCTCGACCTGGCGCATGCACCTGCGCGGCGAGACCATCAAGAGCGCACGCGACGTCGGCTGGGTGCAGAACCTCAATGCCGGCCGGCTGATGCGCAAGGGCGTGGCCACCGCCCCGGCCGACCTCGACGCCGATGCCTTCCGCCAGCGTTTCCCGCTGGGCTCGGGCAGCCGGGTCGTGCTGATCGATGGCGAAGGCCACTATGCCGGCATCGTGCAGATCCCACGCGTCTACGGCGACGGCGTGAAGCCGGAGACCATCATCGGCGAGCTGGCCGAGAACCGTGACGTGTCATTGTCACCGGCCTCGGACGTGGTCAGCGTGATGCAACGCTTCGACCAGACCCAGGCCGACGAACTGGCCGTGGTCGCCGCCGACGGCCAGGTGCTGGGCGTGGTCTCCGAAGCCTTCGTGCGCAAGCGCTACGCCGAGGAACTGGACAAGCGCCAGCGCGAACTGATGGGCGAGCGCGTCGAGGACACCGACTGACCCGCGAAAAGGGGACGGAGGGGATTAAGTCGTTTCTGGCACGCTGGAAATCCACGCATGGCGTGGATCTACTGTCACTTCGACCGGGTAGACTCCGACCATGCGCTTCATTGAAACCTTCCAGGCCGGCCCCTTCGCCGACACCGTGGTCAGCCTGCTGGCCGCCTTCGTGCTCGGCACGCTGATCGGCGCCGAGCGCCAGTACCGGCAACGCACCGCCGGCCTGCGCACCAACGTGCTGGTGGCGGTGGGTGCCGCTGCCTTCGTCGACCTGGGCATGCGTATCGCCGGCAGCGCCGAGGCGGTGCGGGTGATCTCCTACGTGGTCTCCGGGGTCGGCTTCCTCGGCGCCGGCGTGATCATGAAGGAAGGCATGAACGTACGCGGCCTGAACACTGCCGCCACCCTGTGGTGTTCGGCGGCGGTCGGCAGCTGCACCGGTGCGGACATGCTGGCCGAGGGCGTGCTGCTGACGGTATTGATCATTGCCGGCAACACCCTGCTGCGGCCGCTGGTGAATGCGATCAACCGGATTCCGATCAACGAGGCGGCGACCGAAGCCACCTATGAAGTGCGCCTGAGCGTGGATGCCGAAGCCGTGCCGCGGGTGCGCGAGCGCCTGGTCGATGCGCTGGAGGCTGCGCAGTACCCGGTGGGCGATGTTCAGGTGGTCGAGCATGCCGACGCCCCCACCGACGTGATCGCGGTGCTGGTCAGTACGGCGGTCAGTGCCGACGAGCTGGACGTGGTGCTGGCACGGATGGAACACGTGCCGGGCGTGCTGCATGCCACCTGGGAAGTCAGCACCCGCGATTGATTCACCCACGCATGGCGTGGACCTACCGAGGTCGTGGTGCAGTAGATCCACGCCATGCGTGGATGCCCTTCTCTCACCCACCCGCCCTGCGCTGCTGCGCGCGCAGCAGCTTGCGGAACGAACCGCACTGGCGTGCATCCTGCGCTTCCGGGCAGGCCGCGGCGCGTTGCAGGTGACGGCGTATCCGCTGCAGCTGGCTGATCTGTTGCTGCAGCACATCAGCCTGCGCCAGCAGCGCCTCACGATCCAGCGTGAGGCAGCCGCGCTGCGGCGGCAGCGATGCCCCGATCTGCTGCAGCGACAGCCCGGCCGCCTGGCCAAGGCCGATCAGCGCCAGCCGTTCCAGCACCTGCTCGTCGTACTGCCGGCGCAGGCCGCGACGGCCGAGGGCCTGCAACAACCCCAGCTGCTCGTAGTAGCGCAGGGTCGAGGCCGGCACGCCACTGCGCTTCACCACCTCGCCGATATCCAGTTCACGCACGGGCTTGACCTCAAGTCGCCTTCAAGCATCAACCTATGGGCAACTTCCCGGCAGGACAAGGCCATGGCCAGTACATCCCCTGTTGATCAGAATGCGCTCTGGAATGGCCCTGGCGGCCAGATCTGGGTCGCCCAGCAGGCCATCCTCGATGGCCTGTTCCAGCCGATGGCCGACCTGCTGGTCGCCGAACTCCCGGAGACCGTCACGCAACTGCTCGACATCGGCTGCGGCACCGGCGCCAGCCTGCTGGCGTCAGCCCGCGCTCGCCCGGCGGCACACAGCACCGGCCTGGACATCTCCGCGCCGATGCTGGCGCTGGCCCGTCAGCGCGCCGAGGCTGCGGGACTGGACGCGGACTTCATCGTGGCAGACGCGCAGCGGCATCCACTGCCGTCCGCGCACTTCGACTGGATCCAGTCGCGGCTGGGCGTGATGTTCTTCGAGGACAGCCAGGCTGCCTTCGCCAACCTGCATCGTGCCGCGACACCCGGCGCGGGGCTGCGCTTCATCGCCTGGCGCAGTGCCCACGAGAACCCATTCATGACCACGGCCGAACGCGCCATCGGCGATGCACTGGATCTGCCGCCCCGGGTACCCGGCGCGCCGGGACAGTTCGCCTTTGCCGATGGCGGGCAGGTCCAGCGGCTGCTCCAGGCCGCCGGTTGGAAGGATGTGGAGGTGGTTGCGGTAGACCTGCCCTGCTCGATCGCCCGCCAAGACCTGCCGACCTATGTCGGCCAGCTGGGCCCGTTGGGGCTGGCCCTGCGCGCAATGCCGGAAGACCGCGCCACCGTGCTCCGCGACCAGGCACTGGCCGCATTCGCGCCGTTCATCGAAGGCGACCGCGTACGCGTGGATGCCGCCTGCTGGCTGGTCCGCGCCCGCGCCTAGGAAAAGGGGACGGAGGGGATTAAGTCGTTCTTGCCCCAGGTATGCCGGAAACGACTTAATCCCCTCCGTCCCCTTTTTCTTCTACAGCGCCTCGCCGGCGTCGGCCAGGCGCGATTCGATCAGTGCGTACCACTGCTGCAGCACGTCGATCAGCATGTCCAGCTCGGCATCGGTGCGCTGTGCGCGGCCGCTGCGCAGGCAGGCCTGGGCTTCCTGCAGCTGGGCCAGGAACCCGGCCACGGTATCGGCCTGCAGGATCAGGCCCGGCAAGCGTCGCCCGGGGATGCGCACCACGGCATGGTTGCCGAGCTGGCCGTACACGCTGAGAGTGGCTTCCGTCTTCATGGAGAGGGGCAGGAATTGGGCATTCATCGCGTGCACCATTTGAAAACCTGAGCCGCCGGCAGGCGTGGACGACGGGGGAGACGTTGCCACGCCTGCCGGTGGTCAGGGGGGACTCGGGATGCCGGGGCACCGCCCCGGCGCAGGAAGATCAGCGTGGCTGTGCCATCCCGGCGATCTGCACGCGCCGGTTCGGCGCCAGGCAGGCAATCAGCTCGCGCCGGTTGCGCTGTCCGCACTGCACGATCGGCTCGGCCGCGCCGCGCCCTTCGGCACTGATGCTGGCTGCAGGCACGCCGCCCTGCACCAGCGCGCTGCGCACGGCCTCGGCGCGACGCTGCGACAACGTCTGGTTGTAACTGGCGCTGCCGATACGGTCGGTGTAGCCGGTTACCCTGATCGACTGCACCTGCGCAGCTTCGCGTACCTGCGCCAGGATGCCCTGCACCGCGTGCTGGCCTTCGGCGCTGAGCACCGCGCTGTCGAATCCGAACAACGCATCGGCCGACAGCCGCAGCGGCTGTTCCGGCAGCGGTGCCGGTACCGGTGCTGGTGGGGCCGGTGGCCGCGGCGGCTCCAGCACGGCCGCGCACGATTCCGGCTTCCAGTAGCCCGCCTGGGCAATGCCCTTGCTGTCAAAACGGACCTGGAACTGGCAGGTGAAGTACTCCGCACCTTGCGCGGTGCGGAAATTGAACAGGTAGTTCCACTCGCGCACGCCCCACATGCCTTCATTGAAATGCGGCGTGCCCAGCAGCGTGTACAGCTGCCGCTTGGTCATGCCCGGCGCGAAGCGGCGCAGGTCGGCGACGTCGGGATAGATGCCCTCCTTCAGCGAGGCCTTCGAGGCCTCCGGGAAGTGCACGGCGGTGGCTTCGGCAGGACCCTCGGCGGCCGGCGCATGGCTGCGGCAGGCGGCCAGCAGGCCCATCCCCAGGATCAGGCCCAGCGTGGCGGCGCATTGGCCGGCGCGGGCGATGCGATGCTGTTTCATGTCATTCCCCCTGTAGACGTTTCCGCGATGCCGGGCCGCGCGTGCGGCCCGGCGGCGGGGATCACCACTGGATGCCGGCACCGACGGCCACACCGGCCTCGCCACGGCTGTTGGTCGAACCGCTGAACTTGTAGATCCAGCGGCCGCCTTCGGAGACACCGGAGATACCGAGCGCCACGCCCGATTCGCCGTTGTAGCTGCCGGCGGCGATCGAGGCCATGCTGCGGCCCGCCTCGCTGGGCTGCGGCAGCGCCGCGGTGGCCATTGCCGAGGCGATACCGGCCGAGGCACGGTTGTCGGTCTTGCGCAGGTCGCGCTCGAAGCCGCCCATGCGCTCGTCGGTGTAGGCCTTCGACCAGTCCAGGGTCTGCGCCATGCCCGACTTCAGCTGGTCCACATTGACGGCGTCGGTACCGGCGGTGCCGGCGGCAACGTTGCGGACCGTGGTCGGGCCGCTGCTGGTGCTGCCCAGGGTGACACTGTTGTAGTTGGTCGCGCCATTCACCGTGGTGTCGTAGCGGATCGTGCCCTGCTGCGAAGCCTGCAGCTGGCGCACGTTGACCGCATCGGTGGCCTGCGAGCCGTCGGCCACGTTGACCACCTGGCGTTCGGCACCGGCGGCGCCGACCGAGACCGTGTTGGCCCGGTTCGCCACCGAACCCGCACCCAGCGCCACCGAGTTGTCGGCCTGCGCCTGCGAACCATTGCCCAGCGCGGTCGAGTTGGCACCGGCGGCGGTGGAGCCTGCACCACCGGCGGCCGAATTGGCGCCGCTGGCGGACGGGTCGGCCAGGTTGTTGGTGTTGTTGGCACGGAAGCTGCCGGCCACGTTGGTGATGTTCTGGATCTTCTGGTCGGTGTAGGACTTGGACTGGTCGATGGCGTAGTTCACGCCGTTCTTCAGCTGCCCGACATTGGTCGCATCGTGGTCATCGGAGCCATCCGCGACGTGGGTGATCTTGCGCTCGCTGCCACTGCTGCCGATCGACACCTCGCCAGCGGAATTGCTGGCACCCGTCTGCCCATAGGCGCCGGTGTAACCGCTCTGCGCACCGACGCTGGCCACCGAGCCGGCACCCAGTGCCACGCTGTTGCCGGCACTGCTGCTGGCGCCATTGCCGACCGCCACGCTGTTGGCGCCGGCCGCACTGGCCTGCGGGCCGACCGCCACCGCTTCCGCACCGGCTGCGGTTGCTGCGGCCGCCGTCGAATTCACCGCCAGGTAGGCACTGCCGCCACCGTTGGTGATGCGCTGGTTGAGGACCTTCAGCGAACCATCGACAGCAGTGAAGGCGGCGGTGACGTTGTTGTAATCGCCGCTGGTGAAGGTGCCATCGGTGGCGATGCTGGAGATGCTGAACGTCGGCGCGGTCCACACATTGGTGGTGCCGTTGAAGGCAGTGGTGCCGCCGAAGTAGTTGGCGATGGTGCTGTTCGTGCTGAACAGCTGGTCGCCGGTGATGGCGTCGCTGCTGCCGGCCAGGATGCTGCCGGCAGCGACATTGGTGAGCTTCACCGCGCCCGTGCCGGTCCCCTTGAGGGTCACGCTGTTGAGCACGTTGCCACTGCCATCAACGTCGTACTTCACAGCCAGCTTGTCGATCTCGCCGGTCTGGTCGGCAACGTTGGCCAGCGAATTGCTGACCGCATCGAACGCGGTGCCGACGTCGTTGTAGCTGCCCTTGGTCACGGTGCCGTTGGCGGCGACGTTGTTGATCGAGTACGACGGTGCGGTCAGCACGCCGCTGGCGTTGACCGCAGCACCACCGCCGAGGTGGGTGGCCACGGCCTGGTTGGCCGCGAACAGCTGGGCACCGTTGATGGCCTCGCTGCTGGTGGCACTGACCTGGCCCGGGCCGAGGTTGCGCAGCGTGGTGGCGGTACCGGTCTGGCCCAGCGTGGCGCTGGCGTAGTTGACGCTGCCATCGGGGTTGAGGTCATAGCGCAGCGCGCCCTGCTCCGAGGCCTGCAGCTGGCCCAGGTTGACCGCATCGGTCGCCGCGGTACCGGCCGCCATGTTGGTGACCTGGCGCTCGGCACCGGCGGCGCCGATCGAGACCGAGTTGGCACGATCGGCCAGGCTGCCTGCCCCCACCGCGATGCTGTTGGCCGCCGTCGCCCGCGCATTGGTGCCGACCGCGATCGAATCGGTGCCACTGGCCACCGCCTCGGTGCCGGTCGAGTTCACCCGCAGGTACTTGGTGCCGCCATTGCGGATATCGGTGATCTGCGAGTTGAGGTTGACCAGCGAGCCATCCACCGCCGCGAAGGCATCGGTGGCGTTGGTGTACAGGCCCTTGGCGATGGCGCCGCCGGTGGAGATCGTGCTGATCTCGAACAGCGGTGCGGTGAAGATGCCGCTGGCGGGATCGAAGGCCGCGCGGCCACCGAAGAAGCTGGCGATGGCGCTGTTGGTCGCCGCCAGCTGGCCGCCGTTGACCGCTTCCAGGCTGCCTGCGGTGACCGCACCGGCGGCAAGGTTGCCGATGGTGGTGGTGCCGGTGCCTGCGCCGAGCGTGACTCGGCGATAGTTCGGATTGCCGCCGGCATCCAGATCGTAGGTCACCGCGGCATCCGCCACGCCGTTGATCAGGCTGATCGCACCCTTCAGCTGCGCCACGTTGACCGCGTCGGTGTTGACGCTGCCGGCAGCCACATTGGTGATCTGGCGCTCGCCACCGCCGGCGGTGCCCACCGACACTTCACCGGCCGAGACCTGCGGCGCGGTGAGGCCATAGGCACTGTAGCTGGCCTGCGCGCCGCGCAGCGCAGCCGAGCGGTAGCCCAGCGCGACCGAGTTGGCCTGGTTGGAGGTGGATTCGGCACCCAGCAGGGTCTGCCCGTTGGCGGTACCGACGGCGCTGTCGCCGACGACGACCGAATGACCCATGCGCGCGGCATAGTCGGCCGTCGGCACGCCGGTGGGATTGCTCGGATCGTTCACGCCATCACCGGGGAAGGCGACGTTGGCATCGACCTTCGGCAGTTCATGGCGCGCGTTGGCACCGATCACCACTTCCTTGGAGCCGTTGGCGAAGGCACCATCGCCCATCAGCACCTGGTAATCCTGAGCCGCGTTGACGGCCCAGCAGGAAATGTCGGCCAGCGCGATGTCCAGGCACTTGGCCGCCCAGGCCGGGGAATCCTTCGGCAGCAGCAGACCCAGCAGGCCACCCGGATTGCCGTTGTTGATGTTGTAGATGTAGCTGTCGGAGGTGACGCCACCGATCAGGGTCAGGTGCGAGCTGCCACCCGTGGCAGCGCCGCCCAGTCCGTTGAGGGTGCTGCCGACCGGCGACAGGTTGACCACCGGCAGGCCCAGCACATTGACCGTTGAATAGGTCTGCATCACGTTGGCGTTGCTGAGCTTGAGGTTGCCGTTGCTCAGGTAGCCGTTGCCACCGAACAGGCTGGTGGTGGTCGGCCCGATCAGCTGGCCGACATTGCCGACCAGGCCACCGGTACCGATGATCAGGCCCGCATTCGGGTCGGCCGCCGCCGGCGCCTTCGGGCTGGTCGGCGGAATCGCAGAGGGTTGGGTCAGGCCGAGACCGCTGAGCGTGCCACCGACCAGGCCACCCACGGCGCTGCCCAGATTGCCGATGGTGCCATTGAGATTGCCGTTGAGCAGGTTGCCCACCGCGCTGCCGACATTGCCCAGCGTGCTACCCAGCACACCGCCCAGGCCGCTGGTGGGGCTGCCGGTGGTGCCGTTGAGAATGCCGCCCACTGCACCACCGACCGTGCCGACGGTGTTGTTGAGCGTGCCACCCACTGCGCTGCCGACCTGGCCAACCGTGCCGTTGAGTGCGCCGCCCACAGCGCTGCCAACGGTGCCAACGGTGCCGTTCAGCGTGCCGCCCACTGCGCTACCAACCGTTCCGACGGTGCCGTTCAGTGCACCACCAACTGCGCCGACCGTGTTGTTGAGCGTGCCGTCCACTGCGCTGCCGACCTGGCCAACCGTGCCGTTGAGCGCGCCGCCCACTGCACCCCCAACCGTTCCGACGGTGCCGTTCAGTGCACCGCCGACTGTGCCGACCGTGTTGTTGAGCGTGCCGCCCACTGCACCCCCAACCGTTCCGACGGTGCCGTTCAGTGCACCGCCGACTGTGCCGACCGTGTTGTTGAGCGTGCCACCCACTGCGCCGCCAACCGTGCCAACGGTGCCGTTCAGAGCACCACCCACTGCACCGCCGACTGCGCCGACGGCGTTGTTGAGCGTGCCACCCACCGCACTGCCAACTGTGCCGACGGTGGCGTAGAGTGCGCCGCTGGCTGTGCGGGGCGTGTTGTTGAGCGTGCCACCCACCGCACCGCCAACCGTTCCGACGGTGCCGTTCAGTGCTCCGCCGACTGTGCCGACCGTGTTGTTGAGCGTGCCACCCACCGCACCGCCAACCGTTCCGACGGTGCCGTTCAGTGCTCCGCCGACTGCGCCGACCGTGTTGTTGAGCGCGCCACCTACTGCGCTGCCAACGGTGCCAACGGTGCCGTTCAGTGCGCCACCGACTGCGCCGACCGTGTTGTTGAGCGTGCCACCCACTGCGCCGCCAACTGTGCCAACGGTGCCGTTCAGAGCACCACCCACTGCACCGCCGACTGCGCCGACGGTGTTGTTGAGCGTGCCACCCACCGCACTACCGACCTGGCCAACCGTGCCATTGAGTGCACCGCCCACTGCGCTGCCAACGGTGCCAACGGTGCCAACGGTACCGTTCAGTGCGCCGCTCACTGCACCGGCAACCGTTCCGACAGTACCGTTCAGCGCGCCGCCGACAGCACCGCCCACCGTTCCGACGGTGCCGTTCAGCGCACCACCCACCGTGCTGCCGACCGCACCCGCAGCACCGTGAAGCGTCCCACCGACAGCACCCACCGCGCCGCCCACCAGGTTGCCAACGCCCAGCGCGCTGTGCTGCGCGGCGACGGTCGCCTGTCCGGCCAGCTTCAGGTTGCGGTCGGCGATCACTTCCTGGCCGTCCGGCGCCTGCACCCGCACCTTGCCGCCGGCGCCGGCATCGAACGCGGCACTGATGGCGCGATCATGCGTGTCACCCGGCAATTCCTCCTTGGCCGGCAGCGTGACTGCGGCTGTCGCCCGGGCCTGGCCCTGACCTTCGATGTGATGGCCAGCCACCGCCAGATGCGCGTCGGTGTTGGCGTCGACAGAGGTCTTCAGGGACGAACCGCTGAGGCCCGCCAAGGCCTTGGCACCAGCATCGATCGAAGCGACCTGGCGGCCGGCGACGCCGACCTTGGCCTTGGCGCGTGCATCGGCGGTGACACCCAACGGCGCCTGCGCGCCGGGCGCAACGTGCGCTGCCAGCGATGCATCCACCTGTGCGGCCTTGCCCGCAGCCTTGCCCAGGCCGACAGTGGCGCGGACATCGGCCGCCAGCGCCGGCACGGCCACCTGCTTCGGCGTGGTGTCCGCTGCCAGCTTCACCTGCACGGTGGCCGGCAATACGTCACGCGCCACCGGCAGCGACGTGGTGTTCAACTGCAGGCCCAGGCGAGCGTCCGCACTGATCGCGGGGCTGCTCTGCGCCTGTCGCGCGGCGGCAGCCAGGGCCACTTCGGCGTCGACCTTGACCGGCATTGGCTGCGCATACTTCGCCGCAAGCGCTTGCAGGTCACGCAGCGATTGATTGGTTTCCGATGCCCCTGCGTGGCCGCTGGCCAGCGCGCACAGCAGTGCCAGGGCCAGGGCGGTGGGCATCAGCAGGAAGGCGCGCGGATCGCGTGCGGCGCTGCCGCCGCTGTCGCCGGTGGCCAGTTCCGAGGCCACAACCAGAGCATTGAGCTGGCGGTTCCATACACGCCGGTAGATGCGGTTCATGAGCATTTCCCCCGTAGGCGAACAACTGGAATGTCAGTGGACTTGCCGTTAGGCAGGTGAGTGACATTTCAGCGGTTGCAACGGCGGCCGCGCACTTCAATCCGGCACGGCAATCGCGCATTCCGGCAAATCCACGGCCGGAATCGGCAGCCGGTTATGCAGAAGCGGCAACATGATCGGCAAGCGGATACGCAATTCCGGCATGAACGCCGCGAAAACCCTTGCGGGGCTTGGCTCAGGCCGGCTGGCCGATCTGCGCGGGCGCGCGCATCAGGGTATCGCGCGGCAGTTCGCCGAATACCTTGCGGTAATTGTCGGCAAAGCGCGAAAGGTCCCACAGGCCGCAGCTGAGGGCGATGGCTTTCACCGAGCGACGGCTGGAATCGGCCATCGACAGGCTGCGGCAGGCCGCGCACAGGCGCAGCATGGAGAGATAGCGGTTCGGCGAGGTTCCAAACAGGTCTTCGAACGCATAGCGCAGGCCGCGCTCACTGACGCCGGCGGCATCGCAGATCTCATTCATGTAGATATTGCGGCGCAGGTTGAGCCGCATGAAGTTCTCTGCTCGCTGCGCGATCAGATAATGCGTGCGCCGTGCACGGCTGCAGCCCGGGCGATCCGCCACACCGGCGCCCAGAAGGGCCTGCACATGTTCGTGCAACAGGGTTTCAGTTTCTTCCGGCTGCAGGCCTGCACCCTGCCCCAGCTGCAGATGCAGCTGCTGGTAGTGGCGTGCCAACGGCGCGGCTTCGCTGGCCAGGTTGAACAGCGACAGTGCCTGGCCAGCGGGAGGCGTGCTGCGCAGGCTCAGTTCGGTCAGCTTGCGCTGCACCCGTGCCACCGGCACCAGCATCAGGGTCATGTGCGTGCCCGGGCTCAGGGTGAACTCACTGATGCCCTCCGGCATGATCGTCAACGCCATGCCCGGCGTGAGCGGTACACCATGGCACCAGCTCAGCGTCTCATCGGTGGTGTGCAGGTAACCCAGCATCGCCCAGTCCGGTGGCAGCATGAAACGGCCACGGCAATGGAAACCGCAACTGATGCTGCAGAACAGGGCTTCCTCGTGCACGCGCGAAGCGAACGCCGCACGTGGCCCATTGCCATCGAGCAGCAGCAATTCGACATCACAGACACGAAGCACGCCGCTCAGCGTGGCCAGGTCTATCGACCGCAGGCCGCTGTCGTCGCTGTCTCCTACCCCACCATCGACCATGACAGTGTTGTCCCCCGTTGATCCGCCATGCGATGCGGCCCCCACTGCCTGACAGGGCGCGCAGCGATCCAGAAACCACTTCCGTTGCCGTGCCGGCCACCTCGCCTTCGATGCGGCCGTGCAGGGAAAAGCGATAGCTTGAATGCGAGTATGCCCAATAATCCGCAAAGGTAAACCCGCGGACTGAAATGAAGAAAATAGATACACAGGTGAAGAAAATGTCGGAGCGAGTGGCACGCTTTTCGCATGCGCCGGAAAATGGAATCACATTATCTGCACGACCATGAATCGTTGTGCCTGCGAACGGATTTTCGTCACAGAAACAATCTGAAAGTTTCAGGATCCCGGGGTTTCTGCCGAATTTGCATATAGGTTCCAGTTGCAGCCAACCGCCATTCAGGCAAAGTCGATATCACGGTGATCCGGCCATCTGATCTGGCCGCACCCAGGGGGACAGCATGACCACGCACGCATCATTGGATGCCTCGACCACCGGCCCCGCGCCGTGCGGTCGCGACCGTGCGGCCAATGTCCCGCCTGGAGACGATCACCCTGCTTGAGCACAGCGGGTCCAACCCGCCGTGCCTCCTCCGCCAGGACGCGCGGAGGCCCACGGACGATCCCGGCGGAGCCGGGCCACCGCCCAACGCAGGTGTACTGCATCCGCAGACAGGTAGAGGGAGACATTGGTCATGAACGCATCGATCCGCAAATTCCTGAAGGAAGAAGACGGCGTCACCGCGCTCGAGTACGGGCTGCTGGCTGCCGTCATCGCCGGCATCCTGATCGCGGTCGGCAACGACCAGATCAAGGGGTTCTTCGAAACGCTGTTCAAGAACCTCTCCGCACTGGCCACCAAGGCGTCGGGCTCGACGACCTAAGCGGCGACCGCGCGCGGCCGCCAGGGCCGCGACGGCGGGGCGCATGGAACCAGGCGAAGACCGTCCAGTGACGGACGATGGAGTGTGCGATGACACTGCTGGGATTGTTGGCCATCGGCGTGTGCCTGCGGATCGCGATCAGTGATCTGTATGCCCGTCGGGTGCCCAACGCCTGGCTGATCGCCGCATGCGTGATCGCCACCGTGGTGATCGTCGCCGGCCAGTTCAGCGCGCCGCGCCAGCCGTGGCTGCCCCACGTTGCCGGCGCGGCGCTCGGCCTGTTGGCGCTGCTGCCGTTCTATGCCCTGCGCTGGATGGGCGCCGGTGATGTGAAGTTCTTCGCCGTGCTGGGGCTGATGCTGGGCTGGCAGGCGCTGCTGCCGGTCTGGCTGGTCGCCAGCCTCGCCGCCGGGCTGCACGCCGTGCTGGTGCTGGCTGGCCGGCGCCTGGGCGTGTTGCTGCCCGGCCACCTGCAGATGCAGGTCAATCGCACCAACGCGCAGTGGCAAGCGCATCCGGCCCTGCGCGACATGCAGGCCGCCCGCCAGGGACGACGTGGCATTCCCTATGCAGCCTACCTGGCACTCGCCGCCATCGGCTGGGTGCTGGCCAGCATCTACGGAGGTGCACCATGAACATCCGCAGCCCACGCCTGCAACGCGGCGTCGCCAGCATCGAGTTCGCGCTGATGCTGATGCTCGGCCTGTTGCCGCTGCTGCTGTTCACCTTCTCCGGGGTAATGATCATGGCGGCGCAACAGACCCTGGCCACCGCTTCGGCCGAAGGCGCGCGCGCCTCGCTGCGTTACGGCACGGCCGGCGAGCGGCGCACTGCCGCCTGCGTCGCCGCACGCACCTCGATGCAATGGCTGCTGCAGTTTTCCAAGCAGAACGTGGACTGCAGCGCGGGCGGCAGCAACGCCATCGTGGTGTCGGCACAGGCGCCCTGCGCCGGCCTGGCCACGGCCCAGTGCATGACCGTGACGGTCAGCTACGACTACGCCAGCTATCCCTTCCTGCCCGGCACCGCCACGCTCTACAAGTGGGTGATGCAGGCTCCCATCCGCAGCGTCGCGGTCGCCCAGCTCGATCTCGGCAGCGGCAACTGATGATCGGTATTTTGGAGACGGTCCCATGCTCAAGTTGACCCGCATCGCTGCCGTCGCCCTGATCGGCCTGGCCGTGCTGCTGGCGCTGATCGCTTTCATGATCGGGCGCAAACCGGCCGCACCGGTCACGGTCGCGCCAATCGCGCACAACGAGGCGCAGGCCATCACGGTGGTGGAAGCCGTGGCACGCCTGCCAGCGGGCGAGCCGATCAGCGCCAATGGCCTGCGCCTGGCCCAGCGCACCTCACCCGTCGCCGGTGCCGCCACCAGCATCGCCGCCGTGGTCGGCAAGGTGCCGGTGCAGGACATCGCCGAAGGCAGCCCGATCAGCAGCAGCGCATTGGCACAGGGCTTCTCGCTGCAGCTGCGGCCGGGCGAGCGCGCACTGGCCGTGCCCGTGGACGAACTGGTCGGTGCCGGCAACCGCATCCTTCCCGGTGACTTCGTCGACGTCTTCCTCAACCTGCGCAATGCCCAGCCCAGCATCAACAGCCCCGCCGAAGCCGCGCAGACGCGCCTGCTGCTGTCGCGCCTGCGCGTGCTGAGCTATGGCCAGCAGGACATCGCGCCGGTCGCGTCAGAGGCCACCTCCAATAGCGGGGCCGACACCCGCAACGACCCGCGCGCGGCCGACATCACCGGCGGTGGCGGCAGCCACAGCAGCAGCAATGAAGCCCCGCAACCCGCGCGCAGCGCGGTGCTGGCGGTACCGGTGGCCGACGCCAATCGGCTGCTGCTGGGTGCACAGCAGGGCAAGCTGTTCCTGGCGCTGCGCAATCCCGCCGATACCGGCCTGCCCGACCTGGCGCTGTTCCCGCAGTCGCGCGGCGTGATCGATCCGCTGCGTGGGCTCGACGCGGAGCAGCAGCTGGCACTGCAGCGCCCGGAGAACCACGCCTTCGCCGGTATCGACGGCGACGCGCTGGCCGGCCGTGGCAGTGCCCCGCCACGCAGCACCGCGGATGCACCCGCGCGTGCACCGGCGCCACGTCGCAGCGCCCCCCGCGCGTCGGGCATCGAGATCATCCGTGGCGACAGTTCCGCCCCCCGTGGCTCCCTTTGACCTGCATCGAGCGCATCCATGACCGAACGTCGCCGCCGTCCACGCCTCTCTCCCCGCCAGCGCTGGCTGGCCCTGCTGCTGGTGCTGCTGGCACCGGCAACGAGCGTGGCCGCCGATGACCTGGTGCTGCAGGCCCGTGAGCAGCGTCCCTGGAACCTGCCGGCCGACCTGGAGCGGGTGGCCATTGCCGACCCCGGCGTGGCCGACATCGTGATGCTGCGTGGCCAGCGCCAGGCGCTGCTGGTGGGCAAGATGCCCGGCACCACCACCCTGCTGCTGTGGCACCGCAAGCAGGCCGAGCCGCAACGGGTGACAGTACGGGTGCAGAGCGCCGTACAGGGTGCTGCCAGCACCGGTGGCAATGATCTGGTGTTCACCCAGCAGGACCAGCAGGGCCTGTTGCAGGGAAGCACCGACAGTGTGCTCTCGCACATGCAGGAACAACGCACGGCGGCGATGGCACTGGGCAAGGACGGTGTGCTTGCCGATACGTCCACCATCAGCAGCGGCGGCGTGGTCCAGGTCGAGGTCAAGGTGGTCGAGTTCAACAAGACCGCGATGAAGCAGATCGGCATCAACTTCCAGAACCGCAACGGCGGCTTCGCCTATGGCTTCGCGCGGCCCGGTACCGGGTTGCCGGGCAACACCGGCGTACTGCCGGGCATGAAGGAAGGCAACGTCAGCAACGAAGCGGTGTCACCGATTTCCTCGGCATTCCGCCTGGTGTTCGGCTCGACCAAGGGCCTGTGGAACGCCGACGTCGAACTGCTGCAGAGCAATGGCATGGCCCGCGTGCTGGCCGAGCCGACGCTGGTGGCACTGTCCGGGCAGAGCGCCAGTTTCCTGGCCGGCGGCGAACTGCCGATCCTGGAACCGCAAGGGCTTGGCACCACCACCATCACCTACAAGCCGTTCGGCATCGGCCTGACCGTGACCCCGACCGTGCTGGCGGCGAACCGCATCGCGCTGAAGGTGGCGCCCGAGGCGAGCGACCTGGACTACAGCAATTCCATCATGCTCAACAACGTGCAGATCCCCTCGATCACCACCCGCCGCGCCGACACCACCGTCGAGCTGGGCGATGGCGAGAGTTTCGTCATCGGCGGCCTGGTCAGCTCCAACATCGTCTCCAACGTCAGCAAGATTCCGCTGCTGGGCGACCTGCCGATCATCGGTTCGTTCTTCCGCAACTTCGACTACAAGCGCCAGGACAAGGAGCTGGTGATCATCGTCACCCCGCGCCTGGTGCAACCCCTGGCGCGCAACACCGAACTGCCGCTGCCCGGCGAGCGCGAAGCCAAGCCACATCTCCCCGAGTGGGGTTCCTGGCTGCTGGGTCCGGTCAGCCAGGACCCGGTGCCCGGTTTCTCGCGCTGACTCCATGATGCCTGCGATACCACGCCCATGCCCTACGCCACTGCCCAGCCGCTGCATCCGCAAGGCCCCCCGATGAACCTGGTCCTGTATGGCATGGATCGCGAACTGCTGCCCCGGCTGGCCGCCAAGCTGCCGCCGAGCACCGCCCTGCATTGGCAGGACAGCAACGCCCCCACCTCCGCGCAGGACCTGCAACGCGGCCCGCAGAGCCTGGTCCTGCTCGACTTCCGGCCCGAGCATGCGGCTGCCTCGAGCGTGCTGGCACAGCAGCTGCAGCAGACCCAACCCGACCTGCCCCTGGTGGCAGTGGGCGCCACCAGCGCCGGCCAGGTCGAAGGCGTGGTGATCGCGCTGCGCGCTGGCCTGCGCGATGTACTGGACCTGGACAGTGACGACGCAGGCATCGAGGCGGCCCTGCGGCGTGCGCTGTCTCCGCGCCCGGCAGCGGTTGCCCAGCATGCGCACAAGGCGCGCCTGATCGTGTTGCTGGGCGTGCGCGCCGGCGTCGGCACCAGCACCCTGGCCGCACATCTTTCGGTGCTGGCGCAGCAGACGCGTGCCCTGGCCCAGGGCGAAGCCCTGCAGCAGGACGGCCTGCTGATGGAGCTGGCGCAGCCCTCTGGTGACCTCGCGCTGTATCTCAATCTCGACAGCCGATTCCATTACGAAGACGCGCTGCGCAATGCCAGCCGCATCGATGCCACCCTCGCCCGCACGGCCATGGCGCGCCATGACTCCGGACTGGTGCTGCTGGATCGTGCCAGTGGTGGCGATGCCGTTCCGCCCTCCGATCCTGGCGCGCTGCTGCAGCGCCTGCGCGGCGTGTTCGCCAGCGTGCTGTGCGACGCCGGCGGCTGCCCGCTGCGGCAGCTTCCGCCCCTGTTGCTGGACCAGGCTGACGAGATCTGGCTGGTCACCGATGCCTCGATCGCCACGCTGGTCTCGCTGGACCAGGCGCTGAAGCACCTGGCCGGCCAGCGCGAACGCGAGAAGCGCCTGCAGCTGGTGATCAACCGCCACGATGACAGCAGCGGCATGAGCCCGGAACAGATCGCGCGCCGCTTCGAAGTACCGCTGCTGGCGACGCTGCCCGAACGACCGCGCGTGCGCCTGGCCGCCAGCCAGGGCCACCTGCTGCTGCAGGATGCCCCGCGCGACCCCTATCTGCGTGCCCTCGCCCCGCTCGTGTCACGCCTGGATCCGGCCGCCTGCCCGGTCCAGCCGCATGGCCTGCGGGAAAGACTCTCCCTTGCCCTGGGTGGATCGCAATGGAAGACAAGGTAACCCCGTTCCCGCATGCCGTTGCCCGCCCGGTGCTGCCCGAAACTACCCCGGGCCACCTGCCGTTCGCGCAGACCGAGCAGTACCAGAAGGTGCTGTCGGCCGCGCATGAGCACCTGCTCAACAGCATCGAGGACGAGCGCATCGACATCGATTCCTGGGCCCCGGACACCATCGCCCGCTGGGTGCAGGTGCAGACCGTGGGCTTCATCCAGGAATGGCGCATCCCGATCAACGAGGAAGAGATGCAGGTGGTCGCCGAGGGCCTGGTCAAGGAGCTGACCGGTTTCGGCCCGCTCGACGACCTGCTCCACGACCCCTCCATCGAAGACATCCTGATCAACGGCTTCAAGGACGTGCACGTTTCGCAGGGCGGCCAGCTCAAGCGCGCCACCCAGCGCTTCACCGATGACACCCACCTGCTGCGCATCCTGCGTCGCATTCTCGCGCCGCTCGGCCGCCGGCTGGATGACTCCAACCCCATGGTCGACGCGCGCCTGCCCAACGGCGGCCGCCTCAACGCGATCATCTCGCCGCTGGCGGTGGACGGACCGATGGTGTCCATCCGCAAGTTCCGCAAGGACCCGTTCACCCCCGACGAACTGCTCGCCAAGGGCACCTTCGATGCGCCGATGCAGGCCCTGCTGAAGGCAATGGTGCTGGGCCGCTGCAACATCCTGGTCTCCGGCGGCACCAGCTCGGGCAAGACCTCGCTGCTCAATGCCCTGGCCAGCTACGTGCCGGCCAACGAGCGCGTCATCACCGTGGAAGACACCGCCGAGCTTTCGCTGAACCATCCGCACGTAGTGCGCCTGGAGAGCCGCATCGGCGGCGCCGAGGGCCAGGGCGCGGTCAGCATCCGCGACCTGGTGCGCAACAGCCTGCGCATGCGCCCGGACCGCATCGTGGTCGGCGAAGTGCGTGGCGCAGAAGTGCTGGAAATGCTGCAGGCGATGAACACCGGCCATGACGGATCGATGGCCACCATCCACGCCAATACACCCCGCGACTGCCTCTACCGCATCGAGATGCTGGCCGGCTTTGCCGGCTTCCAGGGCAGCGAGGACAGCCTGCGCCGCCAGATCGCCAGCGCCATCGATTTCATCGTGCAGATCTCCCGGCTGGGCAGCGGGCGCCGGGTGCTGGTCTCGATCACCGAGATCACCGGGGTCAGCGACAACCTGATCACCACCCAGGAGATGTTCCGGCACGAGGTGCAGATCGACGGCAGCGGCCGCGAGACCGACCGCTGGATCGGCCTGGGCTTCCATCCGCATTCGCACAAGCTGGAGCCGTTCCGCCAAGAGCTGCGCGAATCACTCTACGGGGATTTCTGAGCATGGGTACCGGCCTGCTGCTGGGCGTGTTGAGCATCATCTCGGTGCTGCTGGCGCTGGCCGTCTGGCTGTGGGGCACCGCCAGCAGCCGCGAACAGCGCCAGGCCTCGTTGCAGCATGCCGAGCAGCAGCTGGCGCGCGGCAGCGCCGCCGGTGCGGTACCGGCCGGGCCCGCCGTTGCCGCAGCCAACGATTCCGCCCGCCCCGCCAGCAGTGGGAGCCGTGTACTGCCCTGGGACGGCGTGCTGCAGCGCGCCGGCCTGCAGCCGGGCTGGAAGCTGCCACTGATGCTGCTGGTGCCCGGCGTTGTGCTTGCGGTCGTCGCGGCGATGCGGCTGGGCACGGCCTGGATGTTTCCGCTGACCCTGCTGCTGTACCTGCTGGGCTGCTGGCTGTGGGTGATGCGCCGGATCACGAAACTGCGTGCGCAGCTGCTGCACCAGATGCCGGACTTCCTCGACAACCTGGTCCGCCTCACCGCGCTGGGCAACAGCCTGCAGGCCGCGTTCCAGGTCTCTTCGATGCAGACCAGCGCACCACTGCGTGGCCTGCTGGACACCACCGTGCGCTATGCGCGCAGCGGCATGGACCTGGATCGCGCGTTGAGCCTGGCCGCGCAGCCATATCGCATGGACGTGCTGAAGGTGCTGGCGGTGGTGATCGGGGTGAGCGTGCGCATCGGCGGCCGCGCCGACCAGATCCTGCAGCGCATGGGCGACTTCATGCGCGACCTGGAGCAGGCCCAGCAGGAGCTGGCGGCCACCACCTCGGAAACGCGCATGTCGGCCTGGGTGCTGGGGCTGCTGCCACCGGCCAGTGCGGTGCTGATGGCGATCTCCAGCCCGGCGTTCTTCCAGCCGGTGCTGCATGACCCGCTCGGCCACCGAATCCTGCTGATCGCACTGGGCCTGGAACTGCTCGGAGCGTTCCTGCTGTACCGCCTGGCCAAGTCGCTATGACCGCCCGCCGCCGCCACGGAGGTACCCGATGAGCGCCACCGCCTGGTTCGCTCTCTCACTGCTGGTGTTGGCGGCCGGTGTCGCCCTGCTCGGCATTGCCGGCTGGGTTCGCAGCCATCGCGAGCACCGCACCTCGGCCACGCTGAAGACCGCCCTGCAACCGCGCGACGAAGCCCGCGACAGCGAGGCCACCCGCCGCGACTCGCTGGGCTGGCTCGAGCGCTTCGGCCGCTCGCTCAGTGGTGGCCGCCTGGAGGCCGCGCTGCTGGCCAACGAGGACAAGCTGCTGCTGGACCTGGCCGGCTGGAATACGCGCCGGGGCACGGCCATCTACCTGGGCCTGCGCCTGCTGCTTGCGCTGCTGGTGCTGGCCCTGGCGCTGGCGTTCAGCAGCGCGCACGGGCTGGCCAAGGTGATGGTGGTGATCGGTGCGCTGGCAGCCGGGCTGCTGCTGCCCAAGTTCGTGCTGTCGTCATGGGTCAAGCGCCGCCGCCGCGCGGTCGAGAACGAGCTGCCCCTGCTGATCGACCTGCTGCGCCTGCTGCAGGGCGTGGGCTTCAGCATGGACCAGAGCCTGCAGACGCTGGGCGACAAGCTGCGCGATGCGCTGCCGGTACTGGGCGGCGAACTGCAGGAAGCGAACGTGGCCTACACCCACGGCCGCACCCGCGCGCAGTCACTGCGTCGGTTGAGCGAGGTCTACGCCGATGACGATCTGACCAGCCTGATGCAGCTGATCCTGCAGGTGCATGCACACGGCGGCGCGGTGCAGGAACCGCTGCGCCAGTTCAGCATCCGCCTGCGCGAACAGCGCCGCAACACGTTGAAGGAAAAGGTCGGCAAGCTCTCGGTGAAGATGACCGTGGTGATGATGCTGACCCTGTTGCCGGCACTGATGCTGGTGCTTGCCGGTCCAGCGCTGGTCGCGCTGGCCACCACCATGTCCAAGATGGGATCGCCCTGATGCCTGCCCTGCGCACTTCCTGCCTGCTGCTTGCCACCGCCCTCGCCGCCCTGGCCAGTGGCTGCGCCTCGACCACGCCGAAGTACGTGCGGGCGCCCAGCCTTGCGCCGCCGGAACCCGATCCGCAGGACAGCCGCAACGCCTATCTGGAACTGATCGAACGCATGCAGCAGCAGGGCGCCTGGTATGCCTCGCTGGCCCACGTGGAGGCCTTCCGCCAACGCTATGGTGATCGCCCTGCCCTGCGCCTGCTGCAAGCCGATGCACTGCGCGAGACCGGCCAGACCGACGCAGCGGTCGCGCTGTATCGCGAGCTGTCCAGCGGACCGCAGGCCGCCGCTGCCGCGCATGGCCTGGGCCTGATCGCGGCACGCCGCGACGACGATACCGGCAGCGAACAGGCGCTGGCGCGCGCCACGCAGTTGCAGCCCTTGAACACCGACTACCTGGGCGACCTGGGCTATGCGCGGCTGCGCGCCGGCCAGTTCGACCAGGCGCGCGAGCCGCTGGCCAAGGCTCTGGAACTTTCGCCAGGCAACGCCAAGGCCACGGCCAATCTCGCACTGTGGGCGGTACTGCGCGGCGATCAGGCCACGGCAGAGCGCCTGTCGGAACAGGCCAACCTCAACGAGGAAACGCGCCGCAGCATCCAGCAGCAGGCCCAGCAGATCCGCACCCGCCTGCAGCAGCGGCAGGCTGCGGCCACCGTCAACGCCCCGGCGCCTGCGCTCACGGCCAGCAGCGAACGCGGCGCCCGTGCATCGGGCAGCACCCGGCTGGCAGCCGAACCACGCCGCGAAGCACGTGACGAGCGCGATCCGCAGCGCCTGCCACCGTCGATGCTGGAACGCTTCAGCACCACCGATCACCCGACCGGAAGCACCCCATGACCGCGATGCGCCTGACCCGACGCCTGTTGCCCGTGCTGTCCTGCCTGCTTGCTGCCGGTGCCGTGCAGGCACAGCAACAGCCATTGACCGGACAGATGCTCGGTGGCCCCTTGCCGTCGGCACCGGCCGCAGCGCCGATGCAGGCCGAGCCGCTTCCCACCGTGGAGCTGTCCTCACCCGCCGCATCCGCAGCGGTGGCTGCGGCGCCGCCGGCAATCCCCGCAACCGACGTTGCACCACCGGCAACACCGCGTGCGCGCCTGCAGAGCGGCGAAGCCACCCGCAACCTGTTCCGCCTGCAGGCGTCGGGGCAGCAGGCCGGCCAGCGCCTGCCGATCCTGGGTGACCAGGCCACGCTGAGCTATGCGCGTTACCTGAAGAGCTTTGAACACGAGATCCCGGACTTCTTTGAGACCGATGTTGCCCGGTCCAAGGACGCCTCCTCCTCCGGACGCTGAGGTCGGCCATGAAACGCCCACGCCAGTTCAGTTTCAGTCGCCCACGCGGCGGCATGTCGGTCACGATGATGCTGGTCATGCTGGCGCTGCTGGCCATGCTGGGCCTGATCGAGATCGGCTATCTGTTCTGGGCCAAGCGTGATGCGCAGAAGGTGGCCGACCTGGCCGCGCTGGCCGGCGCACAGCGGCTGGAGCTGTGCAGTGCGGACAACAGCGACAACAGCGCAGCCCGGCAAAGCGCGCTGGCCCAGAACAGGTTCGCAGGTACCCTGCAGATCCGCTGCGGCAACTGGAGTGCCAGCCGCGGCACCAGCAACCGTTTCGTCACCAGCGTTGATGCCAGCAACCCGCGCAATGCCGTGCAGGTGATCGCCGAGCGCAGCGTGCTGCCCTTCTTCGGCCAGAACACCAGCCTGCCGACCGTCAGCGTACAGGCGGTAGCCCGCCGCTCGGAGCCCACGGCGGTGTTCGCGGTGGGCTCGCAGCTGCTGCGTACCAATGGCAATTCCGTACTGCTGTCGACCCTGCGCCTGGTCGGCCTGGACGTCACCAATGCCACGGTGCTGTCCTATGACGGCCTGGCGCAGGCCAACGTCACGCCATCCGGCCTGCTGAAGGCACTCAACATCCCGGTGAGCGCAAACCTCAGCGTGGCCGACTTCAACCGCCTGCTGTCGGTCAACAAGATTTCGCTGGCGCAGCTGGTCGATGCCACCGCCACCGTCGTCGGCCGTGACTCGACGGTGGGCGTGCAGCTGCGCGCCCTGTCCGACCTGGTCGCCACCCAGCTGGACATCAACAAGCTCAACATCGTGCTTGGCAGCCAGGCCGGCGGCGGTGGCCTGTTCGCGGAAGTTGTCTCACCCGACGGCACCGTCGGCAGCGCGCTGGAATCGAAGATCAACGTGCTCAACCTGATCAACACCGCCATCTCCATCGCCAACGATGGCAACGGCGTGACGATCAAGGGGCTGGACCTGCTGGGCATCAACATCCAGGGCGGCGTGGTCGAACCGCCATCGATCGCCATCGGCGGCGTCGGCACCCGTGCCTACAATGCGCAGGTGCGGCTGATGGTGGACGTGGACAGCAACAACCTGTTCGCGCTGGGGCCGCTGCTGAACCTGCTCGGCACGCGCCTGCACCTGCCGCTGCACGTCGACGTGGCCAACGGCATGGGCACACTGACCGGCATCCAGTGCGGCGGCAGTCCCCCCAAGGCCACCATCCAGGTCGATTCATCGGTGCTGCGTGCCTGCGTCGGCAATGTCGACCCCGCACAGCGCTTCTCCAAGGCCAATGTCTGCGACGCCACGCTGCAGAACGAGCAGCTGTTGAAGCTGCTGGGCCAGCCGCTGATCAACGACAAGATCACCCTGCCCGCGCTGACCAGCTCGCAGAACCTGACCCTGGCTGCCGGCGAGACCGGCTCGACCCGGATCAACCCGCTCGCGATCGGTGACGCGGTGTCGAGCCTGGTCAACGAACTACTGCGGGTGCTGTCGGGCATGCTCAGCTCGCCCAAGCAGGGCATGAGCGCCAACGACACGGCCAAGGCACTGGCCGACCGCTACCTGCAGGCGGCCTTCCCCACTGGCGGGCGCTACAACGTCGACCAGGTCATCCCGCTGCTGCGCGATGGCGACCCGGCACGCAATCTCGCGCCGCTGGGCAACTGGACGGTGAAGAATGGCGTCCCCAAGCCTTGCCTGCTGGGCCTGACCACCTGCTGGGAAGACGGTTCGGTGTGGACCGGTTACAAGACGACCGTCACCGGCCAGGGCCTCGGCCTGCTCGATGGCCTGCTCGGCTCGCTGGTCGGCGGCCTGCTGATCAACCGCTGCGACAGCCTGCTCGGCAACCTGATCGACTACAACGGCTGCGTGCGCAACAACCTGGCGTCGTACATCCAGACCGCGCCGGCCGGCTTCCTCGATGGTGCCGGTGGCAGCGGCGTCACCAACCCCGACGGCAGCGTCAGCTGCAGCGGCCTGCTGTGCACCCTGCTGAAGCCGATCCTGGCCGCACTGCGGCCGGTGCTCAACAGTGTCGGCACCCTGCTGACCAACCTGCTGGCCAGCGTGCTGGGCCTGGAGCTGGGCCGGACCGACGTCAACGTGCAGTCGATCCAGTGCAGCGCCGCACAGCTGGTCTATTGAAATCGAGCCGTGACGGGCGCCCTTGGCGGCGCCCGCGCGCATGCTAGACTCCCGGCGGGGAACCACCTTCATCTCAACCCACACTCATCCGTGGATGGTCTAGACATGCGAGAAACTTCAGGGGGCGCGGTCTTCGCCCGGCACGCGCGCAGCGCGGCAGTGCTGGCCGTGGCCATGATGCTGGTGGCACCGGCGGCGATGGCCGCACGTGGCGATCGTGAGCCTGCAGCCGAACCGACGCGCAGCGCGCCGGTGGTGCGCAACACCGTGGACGAGCTCAAGCAGTTGATGGATTTGCGCCAGCTGACCGAGCTGCGCACCACCTACAACGGCAACTACGGCGCCAGCCTGCTGTTCAACGCCAACACCCTGACCTACTACGTCGCCCTGTTCCAGGAGAAGAACTTCTGGCGGGTGATCAAGACCGACGCGGTGGACAACGCCGAACGTGTCTACCGCACCTTCGCGCAGCAGTCCGAGCAGCTGGCCCAGGTCTACATCGACACCACCCGCCTGGAAGCCGGCAAGCGCTACACCGAGCGCCTGGTGGCCTACAACGAAGAACGCCTGCGCACCCTGCAGCAGGAAATGGAACAGCAGCAGGCGCAGTCGGCGCAGGTCAGCGCCGCCCTGCAGCAGGCCCAGCAGCAGGCCGTGAGCCTCAGCACCGATGTGCAGAGCACCAACAACCAGCTGGACGCCCTGCAGCGCCGCATCCAGATCCTGCAGGCCGAACAGGGCAACCCGGAGTTGAGCCTGCCCAAGCCGGACAGCGTGCCCGCCCCGGCCGCCGCCAGCGACGGTCGCTGAGAGCTGCACTTACGCTACTCCACGCAACGGCGCCCCAGGGCGCCGTTGTCGTTTTCGGCACTTCAGCAACTCACTTCACTGGCAGGCGTCGTAGACCGCGTCATCCAGCTGCCTGCGCTGCACGAAATCCAGCCGTCGGCGCTTGAGCAACTCCCGCTCGCGCTGCCGGCGCGCACGCTCGCAGGCCGCAGCATCCGTGCTGATCGTGATCAGCGCGCCCTGCGCCCGGGTGGCACGGCGCGGGCGACGTGACGGCTTCGATGGCGTGACTGCGGGAACCACCGGACCACGGGACATTGACTGCTCCTCCGGGACCTCCCAGCGCCACGCCGCACGGCCCTGGCAGGGCGTCTGCTGGTAGACCGGGTGCGGCCCACCCACGCACTTGTAGACGTTGGTCTGCGCCGGCGCCGCCATCGGCAACAGCAGGCACACCATCAGGGACCATCGCGTGGCGGGCATCCGGGCGTTCCACAGGCAGGCTGCGGACATCCTCGGCGCGCGACTCCGGTCCCGCCAGAGCGATATGCGTCACATCCTTTGCAATCCAGCACAGCGGTGCAAGTCCGTCGCCGGCACCTGCGCTGTACTGCCGGAGGCACCGGCAGCCTGCCGATGCCTTCCCTCCCTTCCGCCAAGGAACCTGCAATGAGCAACTTCGTCACCGTCGCCGACGGCGCCCGCATCTTCTACAAGGATTGGGGCAACGGCCAGCCGATCGTGTTCGCCCACGGCTGGCCGCTGTCTTCCGATGCCTGGGACCCGCAGATGCTGTTCATGGGCCAGAACGGCTACCGCGTGATCGCCCACGACCGCCGCAGCCACGGCCGTTCCAGCCAGACCTGGGATGGCAACAACATGGACACCTACGCCGACGACCTGGCTGCGGTGATCGAGGCGCTGGACCTGAAGGACGCGATCCTGGTCGGCCATTCCACCGGCGGCGGTGAAGTGGCCCACTACATTGGCCGCCACGGCAGCACGCGCGTGGCCAAGGTGGTGCTGGTCGGCGCCGTGCCGCCGCTGATGCTGAAGACCGCTGCCAACCCGGCCGGTACCCCGCTGGAGGTCTTCGACGGCATCCGCAAGGGCACCGGCGGCGACCGCTCGCAGTTCTTCAAGGACCTGTCCACCCCGTTCTTCGGCGCCAACCGCGATGGCGACACGGTCACCCAGGGCATGCGTGATTCGTTCTGGCTGCAGGGCATGCTCGGTGGCGTCAAGGGCCAGTACGACTGCGTGCACGAATTCTCGGAAGTGGACTACACCGAAGACCTGAAGAAGATCGACGTGCCGGCACTGGTCGTGCACGGCGACGACGACCAGATCGTGCCGTTCGATGCCTCGGCCAAGCTCTCCTCGCAGATCATCAAGGATGCCGAACTGAAGGTATACGCCGGTGCCCCGCACGGCCTGACCGTCACCCACGCCGAGCAGTTCAACGCCGACCTGCTGGCGTTCGCACGCAAGTGAGGTGCGGCGGCGGCGTCACCCAGCGCCGCCGCCCCTGTGGTAGAGCCGGCCGCTGGCCGGCTGCGCAGGATCGGGATGGATTGATCGCGCAAAAAGGGGACGGAGGGGATTAAGTCGTTTGTGCACAAACGACTTAATCCCCTCCGTCCCCTTTTTGGGTCAGATATCGCTGTGGTGGTGTGGTACGCCGGTCTTCGGCAGGGGATCGTGCCCACCCACGAAATGACGCACCACCGGTGCACGCTCGCCCCGATGCAACGCGCGCAGCACTTCCTGGATCGCCTTGTCGTCGGCGGTGATGCGTTCGTGCTGGCGCAGGTGCTCCAGCCACGACGGGGTCACGAAATACTCCAGGTGGATGCCCGGGGTGGCCACATCCTCGACCACGCCCCAGACCACGGCGCCATCGCGGCGACGGATCGTGCCCAGTGCGCGCATCTGTGCCTGGAACGCGGCGCGATCAGCGTCATCGATGCGGTACTCGATGGTCACCAGCACCGGGCCGCGATCGTTGGATACCAGTACCGACAGTTCGGGGGCCGGCCAATGCCCCGCCGGGCGCAGGTTGAGGTCTTCGGTGCCGGCGATGCGCACGCGCCACACCAGCAACCCGCCGATCACCGCACCCGCAGCAGCCACCAGCAAGGCCAGCTCCGGCGAGGTGCGCTGTGCCAGCGCGCCCCAGCTCAGCCCGCCGGCGGCCATGCCGGCAGAGAACACCATGATGTACAACGCCAGTGCACGCGCACGCACCCACGCCGGCACCGCCGTCTGCGCCGCGATCTGCAGCGACGACAGCACGGTGATCCAGGCAAAACCGTTGATCAGCATCACCAGCGGCAGCACGTACCAGTTGCGGGTCAGCGCCAGGCCGACCAGGCTCAGGGCCAGCGACAGGGTGGCCAGCAGCACCAGCAGGTCACGATCCATCTGTGCGCGCAGCTTCGGCAGCAGCAACGCACCACCCACGGCACCGATGCCGATGCAGCCGAGCAGCATGCCGTACTGCCCCGCCCCGCCGTGCATCTGCCCGCGTACCACCACCGGCAGCAACGCGTTCATCGCAGCGGCGAAGAAGAAGAAGCCGACCGACTTGATCAACACCGCCTGCAACCGCCCGGCGCGGCTGGCATAGCGCAGGCCCGCCTTAAGGCCGGCACCGAACCCTTCCGGCGGCAGGCTGGACTGCTTCGGGTCGCGCTTCCAGCCCCACACCACGAACAGCATCGCGGCGAAGGTGATGGCATTGAAGCCGAACGCCCAGACGGCGCCCAGCTGGGCAACGATCACGCCGCCGATGGCCGGGCCGATCGAGCGCGCGATGTTGATGCCGATCGAGTTCAGCGCCACCGCCGAAGCCAGCATCGGCTGCGGCACCAGTTCGGACACGATCGCGGCCTGCGCCGGCATCGCCATCGCCGCACCGCAGCCCATGCAGAAGGTCAGCAGCACCAGCAGTTGCGGGGTCAGCATGTCCATCGCGGTCAGTGCCGCCATCACCGCCGCGACCAGCAGCATCCAGCCCTGGGTGGCCAGCAGGTACCTGCGGCGATCGACGATGTCGGCCAGGGTTCCGGCGGCCAGTGCCAGCAGCACGATCGGCACGGTGGTGGCGGACTGCACCAGGGCCACCATCAACGGGGAGCCGGTACGCTCGGCCATCACCCAGGCAGCGGCGACATCATTGACCCAGGTGCCGATGTTGCTGGCCAGGATCGCCAGCCAGATCGAACGGAACATCTGGATCTTCAGCGGGGACCAGGCGCCTGCGGCCTGTGCGGGGGGTTGCGACGCGGTTGCGTTCACCATTGCCATGCTCCAACGATCGAGGCGAACAACGTGTCCTGGCCACCGGCCTGCTTCAGTGCAGGCCCGGCATCGACCCAGGCCAGCTGAAGCTGCCATTGCCAGTGTTCGCTGGCCTGCCAGCGGGTTTCGGATTTGTACTGAGTACCGATGCGGCGCGCGCCACCGGCGCTGCCCGGCAACGCCACCAGCGGTGCGGGCGTGGTGTAGACCGCGTCCGCGCGACGATGCTTCCAGGCCATCTGTACGCCCAGTTCCGTCGTCACCGCGTCGTGCAGGCGCAGGGTCAGGGTCGGCTGGACGTCCATCAGGTTGGCCGGGGCCAGCAGGCTGGCCTCGCTGAAATAGGCCGACTTCGGGAACAAGGCGTTGAAGGTTCCCAGGCGGCCGTCATGCAGATTTCCATCGCCACTGGCGATGTCCGCCTTCAGCCCCAGCCGCGGTTGCAGCGGCAGGTTCGTCCAGCGCCACCCCGTATCGGTAGCCAGTGTCCAGGCGCGGATATCGAGCGTGCCGGTGGTCGTCCGCAGTTCACCGCCCTGCGCCACCAGCTCGCTGTTCCAGTCCAGTGCACCAGCCTGGCCGAACCAGCGCGTGCCCAGGGTCTGCCGACGTTCGGTACCGCTGCCTGCGGCGAAGCGCGCGCCGTCGCGGCGGTAGTCCAGCAGGTACAGATCCCACTGTCCCGCGCCCTGTCCACGCGCCGTGGTGGCATAGGCACCCCACAGATGTGCGCCGTGTTCGCCGCGATCATCGAAGGCACCGGGTCGGTTCTCCACCGGCCGCAGCGCCGTCAGATCCAGCGTGCCGAAGCGGCCTTTCCAGCCTGCACGTGCACCGTCGAACGCCAGGCGGATGTTCGGCCCATCGCGCACCGACAGCAGCCGAGAGCTGCCGTAGCCGGCTTCCTGCCGGCCCAGCTGCAGATGAAGGCCACCGTGCTGCCAGCGCCAGTACGCCTGCTGCACGTCCAGCGCGCTGCGGTCGGTACGGCCCGGGCCGCCGGCCTTGCCACTCTCACCATGCACACCCAGCTGCAGCTTCGCCTGCCAGGTCTCTTCCACATAGCTGGCCGAGGCCAGCGCGCGCAGCAGGCCATAGCCATCCTCGCTACCGCCAATGCCGAACCGGCTCGGGTCGTAGTACAGCCCACGCACGCGCAGCGACGCATCCCATTGCAGTTGACCGTCGCCCGCGTCGCTGCAGTGACCGCCGTCGCAGGCCTGCACCAGCGAGGGTGCGGCCAGCAGCGCAAGGCTCAGAACGCGAAGCACGAGCATCCCATCGCGCCCCAGAACGCGGTCAGGTCGTCGGTGGGTGCAGCATGCCGGGCCGCATGGCCGTGCGCGCCGTGGGTGCTGCAGGCCACACCGTGATGGTGGTGATGCGCGGCGGTCAATCCAGTGGCGGTACCGCCAACGTGGTAGCCACCGAACCTGTTGACCGGCGACCAGTTGGGCATCGCCGGCGGCAGCTGCGGCGCAAGCCCTGCATAGTCGGCGTCGGCATGCACGATGCGGCCGCCAACCACGGTCAACACGCTGGTGATGTCGGCGATCTGCGCGTCATCCACGCGGAAGAAGTCGGCCGAAAGCAGGATGAAGTCGGCGAGCTGGCCGGCCTTCAGCGTGCCCTTCACCGCTTCGTCGCCGGAGAACCACGCGCTGCCCTGGGTCCACAGGCGCAGCGCCTGCTCACGTTCGAGCAGGTTCTCATCGCCATACAGGGCCAGCCCGCCCACGGTGCGTCCGGTCACCAGCCAGGACAGCGCCACCCACGGGTTGTAGCTGGCCACACGGGTGGCATCGGTTCCTGCACCGACCGGCACGCCTTCGGCCAGCATGCGCTTGACCGGCGGGGTATGCCGCGCTGCCTGCACGCCGTAGCGCTCGACGAAGGCCTCGCCCTGGTAGGCCATGCGATGCTGCACGGCAATGCCGCCGCCCAGCGCGCGGATGCGTTCGATGTTGCGCGGGGTGATGGTCTCGGCGTGGTCGATGAACCAGTGCAGGCCATCGAACGGCACCTCGCGGTTGACCTGTTCGTACACATCGAGGATGCGGGTGATGCTCTCGTCGTACGTCGCATGGATGCGGAACGGCCAACGCTTCTCGACCAGCAGCCTCACCACGTCGCGCAGTTCCGGCTCCAGCTCCGGCGGCAGTTCCGGGCGCGGCTCGTTGAACAGCTCGAAGTCGGCCGCGGAGAACACCAGCATCTCGCCGGCACCGTTGTGGCGCAGCAGGTCATCGCCCTGTCGCGGCTGAAGCATCTCGCTCCAGCCGCGGAAGTCGTCCACTTCCCTGCCCTTGTTCTGGGTGAACAGGTTGTAGGCGATGCGCACCGTCAGCTGGTCATCGCGATGCAGCTGCTCGATGACCTGGTAGTCCTCGGGATAGTTCTGGAAACCACCGCCGGCATCGATCACCGACGTGATGCCGAGCCGGTTCAGTTCGCGCATGAAATGGCGCGTCGAGTTGGCCTGGTACTCGATCGGCAGGCGTGGCCCCTTGGCCAGCGTCGCGTACAGGATCAGCGCATTGGGCTTGGCCAGCAGCAGCCCGGTCGGGTTGCCGAGCGAGTCACGCACGATCTGCCCACCCGGCGGATCCGGCGTGTCCTTGGTGTAGCCACAGGCGCGCAACGCCGCACGGTTGAGCAGCGCCCGGTCGTACAGGTGCAGCAGGAACACCGGCGTGTCCGGCGCGATGTCGTTGAGCTCCTGCAGCGTGGGCAGGCGCTTCTCGTTGAACTGCGCGGCGGTGAAGCCACCGACCACGCGCACCCACTGCGGCGCAGGGGTGCGGTCGACCTGCGCCTTGAGCATCGCCATCGCGTCGGCCAGCGAACGCAGGCCGTCCCAGCGCAGCTCCAGGTTGTAATTCAGGCCGCCGCGGATCAGATGGGTATGGCTGTCGTTGAGCCCGGGCAGCAGGCGCCGGCCCTGCGCGTCGATCAGGGTCGCTTCGTTGCCCCAGCCGCGCATGATCTCCTCGTCGCTGCCGACGGCAACGATGCGCCCATCCTGCACGGCCAGCGCCTGTGCATGCGGCTGCTGAGGGTCGAGGGTGGTGATGCGGGCATTGCGGATGACCAGCGTGCTCATGCGACGCTCCTTGGAAGTGGAATCGAGTGCGGCACCGGCACGGCCGCCCAGGCCCAGCGCCACCGCGGCGCTGCCAGCCAGCACCACGTTGCGGCGGCCGTGATCGAGTGGATCGTGACTCATGCGAGGTCTCCTGGAAGGCGTTGGCCGTCCAGTGCCCAGGCGCCGGGCCCGGTCAGCGCGAGGGCCAGCAGTACCGTGGTCCACATCAACGGGTACTCGCTGCCACCGCGCATCCAGAACCAGCCCCTGGGCAGGGCCAACAGTACGGTGAAGCCGATGAAGGCGGCCGCCGCAAGCGCGGCGACACGGGTCTGCCAGCCCAGCAGCACGGCCAGCCCGGACAGCACCTGCAGCAGGGCCAGCAGCAGCGGCAGCGGAGCCACCGCTGGTAGGCCGAAGCCGCGCAGCTCCGTGGCGAAGCCAGTCAGCCCGGGACCACCGAACCAACCGAACAGCTTGCCCAGCGCGTGCGGCAGCAGGAAGCCTCCTGCCGCCACGCGCAGCATCAGCAGGGCCAGGTCGAGGCCATGGCCGGCCAGCATGCTCAGTGCCCGCCTTCCTGCGCGCCGAACATGCGCTTGGCGTACTGGATGCCGATGCCATAGCCGCCGGCATGGTCGCGGGCAATGCCGGTGGTCAGCTCGTAGGTCTCACCCCGTGCCCAGTCGCGCTGCAGCTCAAGCAGGTACTGCACGCTGGTCATCGGCACCGCACCGGCCTGCACCATTCGGGTGATCGCACGCTCGTGGGCTTCTTCGCTGACATCGCCGCAGGCATCGGTGATCACGTAGACCTCGAAGCCCTGCGCCAGCGCCGACAGCGCCGGACCCACGATGCAGACGCTGGTCCACAGCCCGGCAACAACCAGGCGACGCTTGCCGATGCGATTGATCTCATCGATCACCGGCTGGTCTTCCCAGGTGTTCATCGAGGTGCGGTCGAACACTGTCTGGCCCGGGAAGATCTCCGGCAGTTCCGGGAACATCGGGCCGGAGAACGACGCTTCGGCAACGGTGGTCAGCAGTACCGGCACGTTGAAGCCCTTGGCGCCCTTGCTGATCAGCGACACGTTGTTGCGCAGCGCGGAGATGTCGATCGTGTGGGTGGCGAACGCCATCTGCGACTGGAAGTCGATCAGCACCAGGGCATGGTCGGTAGGCGACAGCAGGGCCGGGGCGGGCGTGGCGGTGGCAAGGCTCATGGATGGACTCCGTTGGAAACATGATCAGGGGGAAGCAACAGGGCGGCATCACCGGCCAGGTACTGGCCGGGGCTGCAGCCGGTCTCGGCGCGGAAGCTGCGGACGAAATGGCTCTGGTCGAAGAAGCCCAGCTGCTGCGCCAGGCATGCCATCGGCAGCTGCGCGCCGGGCAGCAGTTGCCGCGCGCGTTCGATGCGACGGCGGCGCACGTAGCGCAGCGGGCTTGCACCGGTGCCGCTGCGGAACAGGCGCACCAGGTGGAAACGGCTGACACAGGCGGCCTGCGCCAGTTCGGTCACCCGCAACGGTTGTGACAGATGCTCGTCGACGTAGCGCAGGGCGCGCTGCAATGCGGCGGCCTGCTGCGGTGCCAGCGACACGGCGGGCGGATCGGGCGGAACAACGGTGGCCATGGGGGACGCAGCGAGGGGGTGGCCCATGGTGCGTGGCCGCCGCACGATGCCCTACCCCCGTCGGTCGAGGCCGGCACCTACCCGAATGGGGGAGGCCGATGGCCGAGCCGGCGACGACCGAACAGCCGCGCATCCAGCGAATAGGCACCCGGGCCCAGCGCCAGCAAGGCCAGCGGCAACACCACCAGTGGCCACGGCAGTGCCTGTGCATACAGGCCCAGTGTTGCCGGCACTACCGCCAGCGGCGTCAATACGCCCAGCGCGAGCATCGCCACCGCCAGCAGGCACAGCGCCGACAGCCAGCCCGCCTGCGCGCCCGGCAGGCACAACGCAGCGGCCACGCACAGCCGCAGCCACAGCAGGCCGATGCCCGGACCGCGGTCGGGGAACATCACGAACAGGCGCTGCATTGCCGGGCTCCAGAGGACATGCCGGCGTGATAGCCGACGGCGGCGCCTGCCGCCTACCCCGTTCGGGTCACCCTTGGCTGCCCCACACCTGCCAGAATGCGCGCCATGCGTGGCCGCCCCTTCCCGTTGCAACGTCGCCTGCGGACGCTGCTGACCTGCCTGCTGCTGTTGACCGCCCTGCCCGCCCTTGCCGTGCAGCGCCCACCGGTGAGCGGCGGGTTGCCCGATTACGAGCACACGGCCTGGCGCGTCGGCCAGGGCGCGCCCGGCGATATCTGGGACATCACCCAGGACCGGGACGGCCTGTTGTGGCTGGCCACCGGCTCGGGGCTGTACCGCTTCGACGGTCGTCGTTTTGAACGCCAGGCACCTCCCGCGGGCAGCCATTTCCCGTCCACCAACATGGTCACCCTTGCGCTGGGTCGCGACGATGCACTGTGGATCGGCTACTTCCAGGCCGGCATCAGCCAGTTCGCGCGCGGCCAGCTGCACAACTACGGCCGCGACCAGGGCGTGCCGGTGGGTGTAGTGCCACACTTCAGCCAGGACCGTGACGGCCGGCTGTGGGCCGCGATCAATGGTGGACTACGCGAGTTCAATGGCCAACGCTGGCAGCCGCTGCCCACTGGCATGGGGGTGCCGGAACACCGCGTGCAATGGCTGCTGCACGACAACCGCGGCAGGTTCTGGGTACTGGCCGACCTGAAGGTCTGGATGCGCGCGGCCGGCCAGACCGCGTTCGAAGACACCGGCATCGCCGTCTCGCAGATGGCGACGCTGGCCGAAAGCCCGCAGGGCGAAGTCTGGCTGGCCGACCGCGTGCGCGGTACGTCGCCGCTGGCCAACGCGCAGGGCCTGCTGCCGGACAGCGAACGCGAAGCGCGACGCCTGCCGGACCTGGTCGCTGCGCGCTTGCAGTTCACTGCCGATGGCGCGCTGTGGGCAACGATGAGCCCGCATGGCGGTGTCGCCCGCGTCACCTTCGATGGTGGCCGCGCCGTGCGCATGGAGCGCTTCGATTCGCCACACGGGCTGACCGCCACCTCGGCCGTGCCGATCATCGTCGATCGCGAAGGCAATCTCTGGGTCGGCACCAATCTCGGCCTCAACCGCTTCCGCGCACGCAGCGTGCACACGCTGGCGGTAGGCCCCAGTGATCCCTACCGCTCACTGGTACGGGCCAGCGATGGGCATGTGTATGGCTATGGCGAAGACCTCAAGCCTTACGACCTCAGGCGCATCCTGCTCGATGGCAGTGCCTCGCAGCTGCAGGCCGCCGCGCGCCAGGCACCCACCCCGATCTGGCAGTTCGACTGGGTCAACCTTGCACGCACCGTGGCCGGCCGCACCACGCGGATTCCGCTGCCTGCGCCCTTCACCGGGCAACCACTGCATGCCCTGCTGTTCCCCGACGACGAGCAGGCCTGGGTCTGCACCGGCGAACGGGGGGTGCTGCACTACCAGCACGACCAGTGGCAACGCGAACGCCGCCTGCCCGAGCAGGCCTGCTCGTCGCTGGCACTGGATGCCAACGGCCAGCTGCTGCTCGGCTATGCAGATGGCCGGTTGCGCCGCGTGGGGGCGACGCGCATCGAAACCTTCGACGCCGGCCACGGCCTGTCGGTCGGGCCGATCACGGCGCTACTCGATCATCAGGACCTGCTGCTGGTTGCTGGCGAGGCCGGGTTGGCCGTGCGCCTGGGCAATGGCCGGTTCGTCCAGGTGAGCACCGACATGGCCGGCGTGATGGAAGGCATCACCGGCATGGTCGCCGATGCAAATGGCTACCTCTGGCTCAATGGCAGTCGTGGCCTGGTCCGGCTGGGGAGCGATCAGCTGCGGCGCGCCCTGCGCAGCGGGCAGCCGGTGACGCCACGCCTGTTCGATGCAGTGGATGGCATGCCGGGCATCGCCCTGCAGAGCGGACCGATCGCCACCGCCGCACTGGCCAACGATGGCCTGTTGTGGCTGGCCACCAACCAGGGCCTGGCCTGGCTGGACACCACCCGCTCGCACGTCAACACCATGGCGCCCAGCGTGCGCATCGGCGAAGTGCTGTATGGCAGTGAGCACGAGCCACTGCGCGATGGCCTGCGCCTTCCGGCCGGCACCAGCCAATTGCAGATCGATTACGTGGCGCTGTCGCTGGCGCGCCCGGAGCGCAACCGCTACCGCTATCGCCTGTCCGGCGTCGACGACGGCTGGCAGGATGCCGGCAGCAGCACCCGCGCGTATTACACCAACCTCGCTCCGGGCAATTACCGGTTCGAGGTGGAAGCCGCCAACGAGGACGGCATCTGGAGCACTGCACCGGCCAGCCGCAGCTTCCGCATCGCCCCCACCTTCATGCAGACCGTGTGGTTCAAGCTGCTGTGCGCAGCCGCGATACTCGCGCTGCTGGTGATGGCGGTGCGCATCCGCAGCGGGCAGCTGGCGGCCCTGTTCCGCGCGCGCCTGCAGGAACGCCATGGCGAACGCGAACGCATTGCCCGCGACCTGCATGACACCCTGCTGCAGGGCAGCCAGGGCCTGATCCTGCGCCTGCACGCGATCAGCCAGGCCGCGCAGACGCCTGAGCCCGTGCGCAGCCAGCTGGAATCGGCGATGCAGCTGGCCGAACGCAACCTGGCCGAGGGTCGCGAGCGGGTCAACGCACTGCGCGACGGTCCTTTCGCGGGCCGCGACCTCGCTTCGGCGCTGGCCGATGTTCACGCCGAATACGCCGGGCACGGCACCAATCCGCTGCGCCTGACCGTGGAAGGCGCAACACCAGCACTGCAGGCCGATGCCGCCGAGGAGGTGTTCCTGATCGGACGCGAAGCCATCCGCAACGCGTTGCGCCATGCCCATGCCAGCGCCATTGAAGTGGAGCTGTCCTACGGCACACGGTGTTTCCTGCTGCACGTGCGCGACGATGGCGTCGGCATCGACGACGAGAATGCCGGCCATGGCCATTGGGGCCTGCAGGGCATGCGTGAGCGTGCGCAGCGCCTCGGCGCCGAACTGCAGCTGTGGACCCGGCCCGGCCTGGGCACCGAAGTCGCGCTGGCGGTGCCTGCCCGGCGCCTGTATCACCGCCGTCCATCACGTTGGCGCTGGCCCTGGAGTAGAACACACCATGACTGAGTCCCCTGCCCCCATCGGCGTGCTGGTGGTCGACGACCATCCGCTGCTGCGCGACGGCCTGGCGGCACTGCTGGGCGCCCATTCCGACCTGCGCCTGCTCGGCGAGGCCGCCGATGGCGAGGAAGCCATCGCGCGCTACCAGCAGCTGCAGCCGGACGTCGTGCTGATGGACCTGCAGATGCCACGCCTGGATGGCGTCGAGGCCATCGTGCGGATCCGCGCGATGGATCCGCGTGCACGCATCATCGTGCTGACCACCTATCGCGGTGACGTACGCGCGGTGAGGGCGCTGCAGGCCGGCGCCAGTGCGTACCTGCTGAAGGACATGCTGCGCCATGAGCTGGTCGATACGATCCGCATGGTCGCCGGCGGCCGGCGCGCACCGATTCCCCCGGCGGTGGCGGCCAGCATCGCCGCGCATGTGGTGGAAGACCGGTTGTCGCCGCGCGAGACCGAAGTGCTGCGGCACGTGGCCGGCGGCCTGTCGAACAAGCGGATCGGCGAGCGCATGCAGATTTCCGAGCAGACGGTGAAGGCGCACATGAAGAGCCTGATGGACAAGCTGGGCGTGGGCGATCGCACGCATGCGGTAACCCAGGCACTGCGGCGCGGCATCATCAGCCTTGACGACAGTGGACACGATTAGAGGGGCTCGGCAGGGCTTGCAGCCCTGCCGAGCGGTAGTGCCGGCCGCTGGCCGGCAACCTCAACAGCAACAGCATGGAATCCATGGGATGGCAGTAGAGCCACGCCATGCGTGGATCAATCTCAATCGGGCTCGACCATCCCGACGTTCGATCCAAGGACAAGGCGGTGCACTTCCAGCTACAGCGCCTCGGCCAGGAACGCCAGCACTGCGGGCCCTACCTCACGGTCTGCACGCGCGTGACCTTCGGCGGTACCCCCCACTTCAATGAACGGGCCTACATCATGGCGATGAGTGGTCGGCTGCACGATCGGCGTGATCAGATGCCCGGCGTCTGCGTAATACAGGAAGCGATCACGCTCCCCCCGCCCGGCCGCCGCCAGCTGGCGCTGCGCCACCGCCATCATCACACCTGAATCGCCAAGGCGATCATCGCCTCCGCCAATCCACAGCGTGCGGGCGGCAATGTTCCCGATGGGCAGCATCGCCGCACGCAATGCCGGTTCCCATTGCGGCCCCGGCCTCCCCCAGTCAACCTCCTCGCGGTATGGCAGCCACGGCAGCGGCCGGCCCTGCCAGCTCAATGGTGATCGCTCCACCGCGCGGAAATCCGCAGGAGCCACGTCACGTGCAATACCGCGGAACGGGGCTGGACTGCCGACCCAGGACACGGCGACGCGCAGCCCGGGCAGATGCACCGCCGTCGCCATGGTCACGATGCCGCCCCAGGAGCCCCCCATCAGCCCCACCCGCTGCGGGTCCACGCGGGGATGCCGTTGCAGCCAATGCACTGCATCGCGCACGGTTTCCAGCGGAACCTCGATCAGGTCCTTGGGCACACCCGGCCCGCGGTACCACGCCACCGACAGCGCGACGTAGCCGTTGCTCGCCAACCAGGCGGCATAAAGGTCGCCACCCTCGAATCCACCTTCCGCACCGCCCAGGGCAACCAGTGCAGGCGCCCCTGCATCGGTTTTCAGGTCCTCCGGCAGGTACAGGTGCGCGGGGCGGCCCTCGATCTGCACCCGTTGCACCCGCACCCCAGGCAGCATCAGGTGGCGCTGCAGGGAACGCCGTGCGACCACCGATCCTGCACGCTCCACCTCCAGTTCGAAGGTCTGTGGCTCGAACCCCACGCCATCGCCGGAGCGCTGCCACTGCACGGGAAGTGCACGGGCCCTTCCTTCCTGCGGCTGCATCGACCAGATCAGCCCGCTGGCGTCGATACCCCGGTAGCTGCCCTGCTCGGAGCCGCTGCGTGAGGTGTCGACAATCCCCTGGAGGTCCGCGCGAAGTACAGCCTGTGACTGCCAGCGCTGGCCGGCGCTGTCCTGCATCGACAACCGCAGCTGGATCGCCTCGGCCGCCGCCAGCCCCTCGACGGTAATGATGGGTACGCGATCGGCGCGCCCCTGATGATCCTCGACGTTGACCCTTACATCAGCCAACGCAGGCAGCGTCAGCACGCCCAGCAACACCCCCACGCTCCAACGCATCCGCATCTCCCGCCTCGCTCTGCAAAACCGCAGGGTGCGCTGCCCGCAACGTCTGGATTGCGTACTTCGGCGGCGATGGCGCCAACCGTTCCCTCTCTGGCACCGGCCGTGTGTCAGGTACGTGCCGCCAGTGCTGCTTCCAGCGCTGGCCGGTAGCTGCGGCTGACCGGCAGCTGCACATCGTCGGCCAGTACCAGCACCAGCAGCGCATCGCCATTGTGACGCTCGATCAGTGATCGCACCCGCAGCGGATTCACCAGTACCGAGCGGTGCACGCGCAGCAGCCCTCCCCCCGCCAGTCGCCCCGCCAGCTGTGCCAGTGGTTCACGCAGCAGATGCAGTTGCCGTCCTACGTGCACGCAGGCGTAGTGCCCGGCCATGTCGACATAGTCGATCTGCGCCAGCGGCACATACTGGACGCCACCGGCGCCAGGTACTGCCAGCGCCGGCGCACCGTGGTCCGTGTCCGGTGCCAGCCCCGCCAACCGGCGCACGCGCTCGATCGCTTCCTGCAGGCGCGGCGCCGCCACCGGTTTGAGCAGATAGTCGGCTACGCCCAGTTCAAAGGCGCGCAGCGCGTGCTGTGGCAGCGCGGTGACGAAGATGGTGTGTGCCGCCAGCGTCGGCTGCTGCTGCGGCAACTCCCAGCCGCGACCGTCGGGCAGCACCAGATCCAGCAGCAACAGATCGAATCGGCGCCCCCGCAGCTGCTCGCGTGCCTGCGAAAGAGTGGCGGCTTCGGCATCGACCCGGACCTGCGGAATGTCCACCAGCAACTGACGCAGGCGGTCACGCGCCAGTGCAACGTCATCCACCAGCAGGACACTCAATGGACGCGTCATGCGACGACCTCCGGCAGGACCAGCCGTGCACGGTAGCCACCGTGCTCGCTGCCGGCCAGCAGCCTGCCTCCCAACAGCGCCAGCCGCCGCTGCACCGCAGCGTGGCCGGTACCCAGTCCGTTGCTCGTAGAGGGGCGCAGGCAGGGATTGAACACCGTCACCTCAAGCAGGCCGCCATCCACCTGCGCATGCAGCTCGATCCGCAAGGGCGCATCGCCGGGCTGCCAGCCGCTGTGCAGGACCGCGTTCTCGATCAATGGCTGCAGCAGCAGGCCCGGCACCTGCCACGCCAGCGCCTGGGCGCTGGCCTGCAGGTGCAGATGCAACGCCTCGTCGCGCAGCAGCGACTGCAGGGCCACATAGTCCTGGGCGGCTCCGAGCTCATCGGCCAGGGCGCGATGCGGCGGGCATTGCAGGGTATCGCGAAGCAGCGAGGACAAATGTGCCAATGCCATGTCCGCCATGCCGGGGCGCTGCAGGGCCAGGCCACCAATGGCGTTGAGCGCGTTGAACAGGAAGTGGTGCTGCAGATGTTGGCGCAGGGCGGCTTCACGGGCCTGCCGCAGCACCTCCGACTGCGCCTTCAACCGCTGCAACCCGGCCAGGCCATGGCCCACGCCCGCCACCGCGATGAAGGTCGGCAATGCGAACAAGGCCGTGATACCGATCGCACGCATCACCTGCGCCGGTGCAGGCCAGGGTCGCGCCTGCCACTGTTGCAGCAGCAGGTGGCCCAAGGTCCATCCCAGTGCGGTCAGCAATGGGGTCAGCAGCAGGCCCAGCCCCAGCCAGCCAATCAGGTGCCGGCGTCCAGGCAGTGGCCAGCGCCGGCACGCTGCCCACAACGCCGGCGTCGCCAGCATCCAGGGCAGCTCGGCGCCGAGGATGAACAACGCCGCCGGCAGCAGACCACCGGGTGCCTGGCTCAGGTGAACTGCAGGCACCGCGGTGGCGATCAACAGCCCCCACAGGGCCAGCATCACCCAACACGGGCGTGGCAACGAAAGCGGTGGCTCTGCGGCAGGCAGCAGGAAGGCAGGGGAAACAGGCATGCAGGGATTCAAACCGGAAACGGGCACCATGCTAGGTGCCCGCACCGGATCGTTCCCGTGCCGGAAGCAAGGGGCTCATCCACGCATGGCGTGGATCTACTGCCGGCAGCGATGCCTTGAAGGTTTCCGGTAGATCCACGCCATGCGTGGATTCCGTTCGGGGCCCCGGGGTCGGATCCCTTCCCACGGGGAAGGGCTCTGACCCTGTCCATCATTGCGTCTTCGCAGCTTCGGCATTCCACGCCGCGACCTTGGCCTTGGTATCGGCCAGCATCTTGTCCAGCGCGGCGCGGTCATACACGTTGCCACGCAGGACCACGCTGTCGATCTTTTCGGTGGCGGCAATGTCCTGCAGCGGGTTGGCGGTCAGCAGCACCAGATCGGCGGCCTTGCCCTGTGCGACACCACCGTAACGGTCCATCTGGCCGAACCAGGCCGGGCCGGAACGGGTCGCGGCGGACAGCGCCTGCGGCGCGCTCAGGCCTTCCTTCACGAACAGCTGCAGCTCCTGGTGCAGGGCGATGCCCGGGAAGTTGAACGAATTGAGGAAGCCTGCATCGGTGCCGGCGATGATCGTCACGCCGGCTTCCTGCAGCATCGGCAGCACCGCCGCCACCTGGTGGTACTGCGCGTGGCGCGCTTCGATCTGCGCCGGCGTTGCCTTGGCGGCACGGTCGACGCGCCACTGGTAGGTCGCGCGCAGGCCCGGACCGATATAGGCCAGGTACGGATCATTGGCGTGGTCATCCTGGTCAAGGTAATCGAGGATGCGGCCGCCGTTGAGGGTCGGGGTCACGAATACGCCGCGCTTTGCGAAATCGCGGTACGCATGCATCGCGGTGTCGCGGTCGAAGCTGGCGTCGAGACGCCGGTTGGCTTCGGCGCGGTCGATGCGGCCAGCACCGAAGTCGGCGGCGATCTGCGCTTCGTTCTTGCTGCCGGCCTTGAATGCGTAGTCCAGATGCTCGATCGAGGCCAGGCCGGCATCGACCGCCTGCTCCACGGTCAGCGCCATCGGGATGTGGCCCGAGGCCTTGAAGCCGGCCTTGCGTGCGGCACTGGCCGAGTACAGGAACAGTTCCGGCTTCAACGTGCTGTCGGTGATCTTCACGAAATCGACCTTGTCGTGCTGCAGGCGGGTGATCGCCTTGTCGACGTCGGCCTCGCTGCCCACTTCGATCGTGCCCTTCCAGACCGGCTTGATGCCTTCGATCTTCGCGCCCGAGCTCAGCAGGCGCGGGCCGAACAGCGTGCCCTTGGCGATCTCACCGCGCCATTGCAGCACCTGTTCGGGAAGATCACCGGAGCAATCGCGCACCGTGGTGATGCCGTGCGCGATGTACAGCGGCAGCAGCGCCTTGTTCTCTTCGATCAGCGCCGGGCCGCCACCGAAGTGCACGTGCATGTCCCACAGGCCCGGAATCAGGTATTTGCCCTTGGCATCGATCTGGCGGGCCGCGCTCCACTGGCTGCGCAGCTGTGCATCCGGACCGACGGCGACGATGTCCTCGCCCCGGATCACCACGCTCTGCCCGGCCAGCGTGCTGGCGTGCTCGACATCGACCACGGTGGCATTGCGGATCAGCAGGTCGGCGCGCTCGGCGGCGGAGGCCGACAACGGGGCCACCGCAAGAAGGATGGCAAGGGACAGCGGACGGGAACGGAACATGGACGGCATCCTGGTAGGCACGACCCGCGTGCGGGTGGAAGGGTTGGGGTTCAGCGCACCGCGCCGTGCTGGCGCAGCAGGGTTTCAATTCCGGTATAGCCGCGCTGGCGCGCATGGGCCAGCGGCGTTACGCCATCGCCATCGGCCAGCTCCGGGTCGGCACCGGCATCCAGCAGCAGCTGCACGATCTGTGCGTGGCGCGCGCCGCCATCGCCGAGCAGGATCGCTTCCAGCAGCGCGGTCCAGTGCAGGCGGTTGACATGATCGACCGCCACGCCCGCGCGCAGCAGCGTACGTACGGTGGCGACATGGCCGCGTTCGGCGGCCGGAATCAGCGCGGTGCCGCCATAGCGGTTGGTGCTGCGCAGATCGGCGCCGTGCGCCAGGGTGATCGCCAGGATCTCGTCCAGGCCACGCGCGCCGGCGTACAGGTAAGCGCTGTCCTGCAGCGCATCCTTGGCGTTGACGTCAGCACCGGCTTCGATCAGTTCGCGCGCGGCATCCACGTTGTTGCCATGCGTGGCCAGCAGCAACGCGGTGCGGCCCTGGCCATCGCGCGCCTCCAGCGTGGCGCCAGATTCGATTGCCTGCCGCACCGCATCGGCGTCGCCCCGGCTGGCGGCGTCCCGCAGGCGCGCATCCGCGTCGGCCCTGGACGTGGCCGTGCAGGCAGGGGTGACCATGGCCAGCAGGCACAGCAACAGCACGCGTGTGAACGGCGCAGGCCAGGCGGGGGAACAATGGAAGCGCATGACGGTGTTTCCTCCTGTCCGTCGCCTCGGAACGCCGGGCGACGGTAGCAACAGCCGGGCATTGCCGGCCCCTGCCCTGCATGGTAGAAGTCGGCCTGGGTATCCAGAAGTGAAATGTTCAAATGCAAGACAGTGCCAAATCGAATAGAACCCTGTTCGAACTGGACCTGCTGCGGGCGTTGGTGATGGTGGCCGACTGCGGCAGCTTCACCACGGCGGCCACGCGCCTGCATTCGACCCAGTCCACGGTCAGCCAGAAGGTGCGCCGGCTGGAAGAACTGGCCGGGCATCGCCTGCTCGAGCGCGGGCACCGCGATGTGCACCCCACCGACGCCGGCCACACCCTGCTCGGCTACGCGCGGCGCATGCTCGACCTGAACGAGGAAATGGCACAGGCGCTGGCGGGCGCCACCGTGGAAACCGCGGTGCGCATCGGTGTCCCCGAGGACTTCGTCAACGCGCAGACCACACGCATGCTGGCCGCTTTCAGCCGCCGCCACCCACAGGTGAAACTGGAAATCAGCAGCGGCCTCAGCCGCGACCTGGCGCACGGCTTCGACCACGGCGAACTGGATCTTGTGCTGGTCAAGCAGCGGCGCAACAGCCGCCAGGCGGTGCACTGCCGCCGCGAGCCGATGCACTGGATCGACAGCCTGCGCAGCAGTTGCCTGCTGCAGGACCCACTGCCACTGGTCACGTTCCCACCCCGCGGGCTGTACCGCGACGAGATGATCCACGCCGTGGAGGCGCTGGGCCTGCGTTGGCGCATTGCCTTCACCAGTTCCTCGCTCAGCGGCATCCAGGGGGCGGTCGCCGACGGCATCGGCATCAGCCTGCTGCCGCGCCGTGCGGTTGCCCGCGATCACCGCATCATCGATGGTGAGCGCGACCTGCCGGTGATCGACAACTACGAGATCGGCCTGCTGCATCGCGCCGATGCCGATGATGCGGTGCGTGCGCTGGCCAGCGAGCTGTGGCGGCAGGTACAGCGCGAACCGGATTGAGCACTGCACTGCAGATCCACGCCACGTACGGATGAAATCCGCGCATTGAGCATCGAAACCTGATCACGCCTGTCGCACGGAAATCACGCGTCTCCCCCTATAGTGCGCGCTGTTTCCGTGCTCCACGGCGCTTTGTGATGTCCGACGAAACCCCGGCCCGCTTCGACCCCCTGCCCGCCGCCCTGCAGACGCACCTGCAGCACCAGCGCTCGCTGATCGCCGCGCGCGTGGCCGCCGGCTTCCCAACGCTGCCGGTGCAATGGCCACTGGCGGCCACCACGCTGCAGCGGGTGGTCGATGCCGAGCTGATCGATCGTGACGACTGCGACGGCTGGGAAGCACTGGGCGTGGCGTTCGGCGATACCCTGGCCCAACGCGTTCCCGGCCTGGCCTGGATGCAGGTCACCGATGCCTGGGGCATCGACGCGGTGCTGCGCTACGCCGACAGCAGCCTGCAGATCGGCGCCAGCACACTGCTGCTCAAGCGCGTCGAACAGGGTGAGGTCATCGACATCGCCCATCTGCTGGCGTGGCTGGAAGAGTTCGTCGCTACCCGCGCCGACGATTACGCCTGAGAAGCCGCCGAGCATGGCTCGGCGCAACCGGAACTGGCGTGGCGTGGCGTGATGGGTGGATCCACGCCATGCATGGATGGAACCACCGCGCGGCCACAGTCATCCACGCACAGCGTGGATCTACAGCCAACGGCCATCAACTACCACGCGTCGTTCCACCGGCACTGCAGTCACGGCCGCCGGACCGTGGTCGGCGCGCACCGCCACGAAGGTGGCCGGCAGGCCTTCGGCAATGCCGTACTGCGGCAGCCCGATCACCTGCGCGGCATGGGTGGTGACCATGTCCAGCGCCAGCATCAGATCGGCATCGGTGTAGAAGCCCGAGCGGTAGCCCAGCAGCATCGCCCGCTGCAGCAGGTCGCCGTTGCCGTACGGCCACCAGCAGTCGCGGATGTTGTCGTTGCCGGCGAACACGCGCACGCCGGCGTCATGCAGCGCACGCAGCGGCGGGAACGGATGGTCGCCCGGTGCATTGCTCATGATCGCCACGCCCGCCGTCGCCAGCGCCTCGGCCACCTGCAGCGCGCGTGCCAGCGGCACTTCACCCAGCGCATAGGCATGGCTGACCGCAACGCGCCCCTGCAGCCCGGCGGCCCGCGTCCGCGCGGCGATGCGCAGCAGCTGGGCCAGGCCGGTTTCACCAGGCTCGTGCAGATGGATGTCCAGCTGCACGCCATAACGTTCAGCCAGACCGAACAGCAACGCCAGTTGGCCTTCGGCATCACCATCGAGCGTGGTCGGGTCGATGCCGCCGAGCACTTCCACGCCCGCGGAAAGCGCCTGCTCCAGCACGGCGGCCGTACCCGGGCAGGACATCACCCCGGCCTGCGGGAACGCCACCAGCTGGATGCGCATGATGTCGGCACAGCGCAGCGCCGCTTCGCGTACAGCCTCGAGGTGGCGCAGGCCGGTGCTGCCGTCGATATCGACGTGACAGCGCATCGCCACGGTGCCGAAGCCACTGCATTGGCGGATCAAGGCCTCGGCGCGGTCCACCATCGGCGCGGCGGCCGCCACGGCGGCCTTTTCCACCGCCAGCCGCTCGCGCAGGCTGTTCACCGGCTGGTGCGGGTGCCAGCGGTCGCCGACAAAGCTCTTGTCCAGATGAATGTGGCCGTCAACCAGGCCCGGGAGGACGGCATAGCCCTGCAAGTCGACGCTTTCCGCCCCTTCGGCCGGCACGGCAGCGCCATTGAGGCCGTGGATGCGCCCCTCACGGATATGGAAATGCAGCGGTGCGCCGGCGCGGTCCACCGCACCGTGGACGAACTGAAGCGTCATCGGAAACTCCCGGAAAGCCAAGTCATGGCGCCATCCTGCGCGCTGGCACTGCCATCGGCCAACGAAATATCTGGATGCCACACATTCATCAGAACAATGAATGCCCCCGCGACAACCGGTCGCAGCCACGCCGTGCACACGCCTGAACGGGTACCATAGGCACCTGTTTCCGCTGTGATGCCGCATGGGCCCGTCCGACCGCCACGATCGCCTCCGCCGCTGGCAGGCCGCGTCCCTGCTTGCTGCTGCCCCGATGGCCAGCCTGTCCGCCACTGATGCGGCCGCCACCGCACCGCTGCAGGCGCCGCCTGGCCAACAGCGCATCGCCTCGGCCGCCCTGGTCGAGCGGCTGCACCAGCGCGTGCTGTCCGGGCAGAGCGCCACCGCCACCCTGGAACACTGGTGCGCCGAACACGGCCTGGCCGAACAGGCACGGGTGCGCGCGGTGCGTGTGCACGGCCAGGACAAGCCTGCCCCGGACGACGTGCTGCAGGCGCTGGGCGCAACGCAGCCCGGCACCGCCCTGCGCTACCGCCGCGTGCAGCTGGTCTGTGGCAACCGCGTGCTCTCCGAGGCCGACAACTGGTACCTGCCGGACCATCTCAGTCCGGCCATGAACCAGGTGCTGGACGGCACCGACGAACCGTTCGGCCGCGTGGTTGGCCCGCTCGGCTTCCAGCGCCAGACACTGGCTGACCAGACCTTCTGGCCACCGCGTGGCGAAGGCGATCACGGCGTGATCCTGGAGGTGCGTGCCCTGCTGCGCGACCGCCAGCAGCAGCCTTTCAGCTACGTCATCGAGTCGTACCTGCAGCAGGCACTGCCCTAGGCGACCGGCGCGCGCGATCACAGCGTATATCGACACAGCAGAAGGCCCGGCAATGCCGGGCCTTCTGTTTGCCAGCCGGATCAGCGGAACCGGTAGTCCAGCTGCAGCCAGTACTGGCGACCATACGGGTCGTAGTTGCCGACCGGATAGAACGGCCACCCACCACCGTTCTTGTCCGCCGGCGGACGGCTGTCACGCAGGTTGTTGACGATCACGCCCACCGACAGGTTCTCGCCGAACTGGCGGAACACGCTGGCGTTGTAGGTCATGTACGGTGCGATGCGGCCGCTGCCATCGGTCTTCGGAAGCGAGCCGAAACGGTTGCCGTACAGCGTGGTGGTCCAGTCACCCTGATTCCAGGTGATGCTGCCGTTGGCCTTGCTGCGCCACTGGTAGTCATCCAGCGAATTGCGGATGTCACGCTCCGGGTCATCTGAGAACTGCCGGTACGTGTGCTCCAGCACCACGGTGTAGGCCAGGCGCGTGGTGAAGCGGCCATAGCGGCCGGCATCGAAGCGCCAGTTGCCCTTCAGGTCCAGCCCGCGCACCGACTCGGAAGCCGCGTTGATCGGGTTGATCAGCACGCGGGTCACCTGGTCCGGCTGCACCGTGGCGTTGGACGGATTGCGGATCACCCGCGACAGCGCGTCCTGGCACAACGGCGAACCGATATCGCGTGCTTCGCCACCCAGCGTGCGGCCCAGGCGGCAATCGGCCTCGTCGCGCAGGATGCGGCTGGTGTCGAGGCTGGTGACCTCGTTGTCGATGCGGATGTCGTAGTAATCGGCACTGAAATCCAGCCCGGACAGCGGCGACCAGACCACGCCGAAACCATAGGACTTGGCGGTTTCCGGCTGCAGCTGCGCGTTGGCACGGTTGCTGTAGTCGATCGACAGGCCGTTGAAGTCGCAGTTGTCGTACGACTGGCCTGCGGTGCGGCAGCGCCAGTAGTCGGTCATGCCCGGGTTGTAGCCGCGGGTCTCGGTGGCGAACACGTAGTTCATGTCCGGCGCACGGAAGCTGGTCGCAGCAGAGCCGCGGATCAACAGGCTCTCGATCGGGCGGAACTCGACGCCGAAGCTCCAGGTCGCCTTGCCGATGTGCTCGCCGCCGGCGCGGTACTGGTCATAGCGACCGGCCAGCGTCGTGGTCAGCGATTTCAGCAACGGCAACTGCAGCTCCACGCCCGCCGCATAGCGGTCACGATCACCGACGGCACCGATTCCGGCGCTGGTGTTCCAGAACTCGCCGGTGCCCAGGCGCGGGTCCGGGCGGTTGCGGTAGCCCTGGCTGCCAGCCTCGACCACCGCCGCGAGCGCAGCGTCACCGCCCGGCAGCGCGAACAGGCGGCCGTTGACGCTGGCGCTGAAGGTCTGCAGCCACGCCGCGTTGCGGCTTTCCTGGTAGCCGGACAGGCGGCCGTATTCCTCCGGCGTCAGCGGCTGGAACAGGCGCGACGGATCCGGCGCATAGACCTCCACGCCGTTGCGCACGCCCCGTTGCGGGCCGAGCAGGTACTCGTTGATGCCGGCCAGCAGCACCGGGCGCCGGGTGCGGTTCTCGTAGCGCGACCGGCTGTAGACCGCTTCATAGTCCCAGCCGCTTTCGCCGATCTGGCCGCGCGCGCCCACGTTGAACGACCACGAGTTCTCCAGGAACCGGTTGGCGTTGCGCGGCAGGCCCCCGATCTCCTCCGGCGCGAACCGGCGGTACCAGCTCTCCAGGTTGCCGGTGTTCTGGTTGTAGAAGTAGTTGCGCGACGACGTCCAGGTCGGGGCGCGGGTGTTGTTGCTGATGCGTGCGCTGCCCACCGCCAGGTCGGCGAACAGGTCGGTGTGCTCGTCCAGATGGAAGGTCAGCAGGCCGTAGCCATTGAGGTTGCGCTTCTCGGTCTGCACGGTCCAGTAGCTGGCGGCGGCCTCGTTGCTGCCGCAGTACCACCCCTGGCGCGGGTTGTTGGCGCGGAACACGCTGCCGCCATAGATGCCAGACGCTGTGTCGCAGCCAGTGACGCCCGGATCGATGTTGCGACCGGTGGCGGCATTGCGGCGATAGGCGATCGCCGTCGCCTGCGGTGCCTTGCCGGCGGGGTCATCGTCCAGCGAATCCATGAAGTCGCGCTGGCGCGCGTGGATCGCCTTGCGCACATCGAACTCGAAACCGAACAGGCCGTCCCAGCGTTCGCCGGACGTGCCCCAGACCACCTGCACGCGCTGGTTGTCACCGCCGCCCTGCTGGGTGCCGCCGGCGCGCACGTTCACGTCCACGCCCTCGAAGCGGTCCTTGAGGATGATGTTGACCACACCGGCAATGGCGTCGGAGCCATAGACCGCTGACGCACCGGCGGCCAGCACTTCGATGCGCTCGATCAGGGCGCTGGGAATGTTGGCCAGGTTGACCACGTTCACCGAGCCCTCGTAGGCCAGCGGGTAGTCGGCCTGGCGGCGGCCGTTGACCAGCACCAGCGTGCGGTTCGGGCCCAGGCCACGCAGGTTGATGGTGTTGGCGGCCGGCGTGAACGTATTGCCGAAGTCCTCGCCCTGTACGTTGCCGGTGTTCTCGGTCAGCGCACTCAGGGCGTCGAAGGCATTGCGGTAACCCTGGGCGTCGATCTGCTCACGGCTGATCACCGTCACCGGCGATGGCCCCTCGACACTGGCACGTGGAATGCGCGAGCCGGTGACCTTCACTTCCTGCAGTGTGGTGGGTGCGCTTTCCTGCGCGAAGGCCGGCAGCGAGACCAGCATCAGGGACGACAGCGCGAGCACCAGCGGACGCGGGTGCATCGCCTTGTGGGAGGCGGACATGAGCTTCCTGGGGGAGTGGGCGGGTGGTACGGGAGCCGCAGCCGGTACGGCACATAACGATCCCGTAACGAAAGTGTCCTGAATGGGTGGTTTCAACGGAAATGACCAGCCCTGATGGGCTTATGCCTGAACCGAATCAGACCCGTTCCCGGCACCGCCACGCTTTTGCAATGAATTGCATGGCCTGGCGCATCGCTGGTGCGCATCGTGCCAGGATGACCAACAGCGCCCCTTCCAACCACTTCGCTCCGCTACGACCCGTCCTGCGCCGCCACTTGCTGCACCTCCAGGCCACGCCCATCACCCTGCGTTCGTTCCAGCGCACCGACCTGCCACGCTGGCGCGCCTTCGACGACCGTCGCCAGCGTGGCCAGCGGCATCCCCATGGCATTGATGAAGAGGCGCGGTTCCTCGCCAGCGTCTATCGTTCACGCCTCCAGGAAGACAACGACCTGCTGGTGCTGGGCGTGTTCGACGACGCGCAGGGCGTCCTGCACGACCAGCTGCATATCCGCCTGCAGTCGCTGCATTCGCGCTGCGCCGAGCTGCAATCGCTGCAGCACCAGCACGCGCACCCGCAGGCGGCACTGAGGGCACTGTGCCCGTTCCTGTTCGACGATGTCGGCCTGCACCGCCTCTTCGTGCTGCTGCCGCCAGGCTGCACCACCCCGTTTGCCCAGGCGCTGCACGCCCATGGGTTCATCCGCGAAGGGATCCTGCGCGACTACCACCTGGACGCGCAGGGATGGCATGACCGCCAATTGCTGGCGCTTACAGCACCGGCCTGGCACAGCTGCCAGCAACGGATCGGTTAACGCACCCGTTCCAGTGCCGCACCCGCGCCGGTCAGCGCCGTGCAGGCGTGGTCCTGCAGCTCCTCGCCGCTGGCATCGTTGCCGCTGGCGGCATCCACGCGTGTAGCCAGCAGGATGAAGCCGGGGCCGCGCTGCACGTCATCGCGTCCGGCCACCACCAGGCTCCACTGGCCCACATCGCCCACGCCGCTCAGGCCATAGGCCAGCAGGTTGAGCGGATTGGCGGTCAGTTCCGCACCCGGCAGCAGATAGGCCTGGTACTGATGCCCGCGCAGCGGCACCGGCAACGGTGACCAGCGCGGACCGAGCGCACCGGCATGTGCATCCAGTACCTGCAGCACATCCGCGCGCAGGCAGTCGACATGGATATGCAGCTGATGCTGCGAGCGGCCGTGCGGTGAATTCAGCGCCAGGCTGGCCACGTTGCGCGGCAGCGGCTGGCCCAGGGCCTGTTCGGTATGCCCGCGCGCCTGCCAGGCGGCCGCAAAATAGTTGGGCGCCCCACGCTGGTACAGGCCGTGGCTCTCGATGCCACTGACCTTGTCCAGCGGCATCAGCAGGAACTGGTAGTCGCCGTGCGCATCCTTGACCAGCACGTCGCGGCGGTCGGCCGCCGTCTCCACCCGCAGGCAGCTGCCACGCGGCCCTTCCACCGCCTTGCAGTCACGCTCGATCAGGCGCCACAGCGCATCGGAATGGGCCGGCGGCGGAGGCGGCGCGCTGGCGCAGGCGGACAACAGCAGCAGGGGCGACAGCAGCAAAGGGCGCAGGGACACGGCAGCGACTCACGGAACAGGCACGGCAGACGGCGCCGCGCTGCATTCTAGCCAGTGCAATGCTGCAATCAGTAGGTGCCGAACGGCACTTCAACCACGAACGGGGCCCCGCCGTCGCCGCCCTGCAGGGTGTAGCGGTCCAGCGCACCATCGTCATCGGCGTGCGGCTGGCGCTGGAAATGCAGGGGATAACGGTTGTCGCCCAGCAGGACGGCACTGCCATCGGCCTCCAGGGCGGCACCCTCGGGAACCAGCAGCCCGCCCAGGTCGCTGTAGGCCCCGGGCACATCGGCGAAGCCGTAGTCGGCCAGTTCGTCCACCCGCTGCATCGCATAGACATGCGGCAGATAAGGACGCGCCGGGCTGCGGCCATTGCTCAGGTCGGTCACCCAGGCCTGCGGCAGGTGGTACTGCTCGCGCAGCGCAGCCACGCCCAGCGACGGGCTGGCCACCTGCAGGCAGCACACTGTCCGCTTGCCTTCACGGTCGAGGATGGCGAAACGGTCGCCGCGGGTGGCCGCCTGCGGCAGCATCGCGAAGGCCAGATTGCGCTGGGCCGGCGCGTAGCCGGCCTCGGTCTGCAGGTTGCGCCAGGCACCGAACACCGGCGCTTCCGCGGCTGCGGCCGGCACTGGCTCGGCCGCGGTGGCGGCAAACGCCACGCCCAGCACCGACACTGCAAGTACCATCATCGCCCTGCGCTTGTCGCGGAAACTGCCTGCCGTCATACCGTATCCAGCACCTGCACCGGAATGGCCCGGCCTGCCCGCTGGCGTGCTGCCAGTCATCCCTCCCACTATGCAATGACCATGCTGTGCGGGCAATGACCGGGACGCTGACGCCTTTCGCGCGCCGGGTGCTATCGTTCCCGCCATCTTCCCCTGCGCAGGAGCGCTCGCATGTCTGCATTCCGTCTGTCCCTGTTGCTGCCGGCCTCTGCCCTGCTGCTGTCGGCCTGTGTCAGCACCCCGGGCCCGCAGGTCAAGGGCACCGGCCACTGCGACGCCAGCCAGCTCGGCTGGGCGATCGGCCAGCCGGCCAATGAACCCAACATCCGCCGCCTGTCCAGCGAGAGCGGTGCCGGCCTGGTCAACCCGATCGGCCCCAACACCATCACCACCAAGGACATCCGCCACGACCGCCTGCGCGTATACGTGGACAAGGACAACATCATCACGTCCACCCGCTGCGAGTAAGCGCGGCAGCAGTTTTTGTAGCGTCGAGCCATGCTCGACTGGCGTTCCGTGCGGTCCGTCCGAAAGCCAGTCGAGCATGGCTCGACTCTACAATCCAAGGTTCACGGTTCGGTATACCCCGCGCAGTCCGGCAGTGGCTGGTCGGGGTGGAACACCCCATCGCTGAAGCGGAACAGCCGCGTGTAGCTGCACGCCGGGTCCTGCTCGGTGCGCAGGTCCTTCTTCTTCAGCGGCCCCTTGGCCAGCGAATCCTCGAAGCGTGAGACACCGGCCGGGAACCGCGTTGCCACCGTCTGGTAGCGCAGCACCGGCATGCCCCCGGCGGCCGTATCCAGCCCCAGCCTTGCCGAGAACCCGTACTCATCGTGGCAGGCACCGGCGCGCTGCTTCATGTCCTGCTCGCTGAAACAGGCGCGGATCATCGCGTTGCCCAGCCATGGCAGGGTCAGCACGTCGTCGTCCACCTGGATGTCGTCCTGCAGGTGGCGCACACGCGCCAGCTGCAGTGTGGACGCGTCGGCACCCCCACCGGAGTACATCGCGCTGAACGTGACGATGCCGCCCACCAGCACGTTCTGACGGGCACGCTGCTGCGGATCGGTGACTGCTTCATCGCTGCCCACGCCCGGCGCCAGCCGCACGATCCACGGCCACAGCGACAGCTCGCTTTCCTGCGGCACGTCGATGCTGACGTGGTAGACATGCGGTTTGCTTTCGCCGGCCACCTTTTCAGAGACTTCCAGCGAGGTTGGACGGTCACCGTCCTCGGGCACAGGCTGCACGCGCACGCACCAGGCACGATCGAGGGTGCAGTACTGCATGCGTGCCTCGCCCTGCCCGCTCTGTTCCAGCACCTGCCCCAGCGGCTCCATCACATTGCCGGCGGCGTCGCGCTGCTGCGGCAGGATCGAGGACTGGGCCAACACCAGCAGCGGGGTCGCCAGCAATGCAGCGCACAGGGCCGTGCGGGCAACGAGGGTGGGCATGGGCGGCTCCTGCGGTTGGGACTCCGATGGTAACCGCTGCCCCGGTAGAGTCGAGCTCGCTCGACTTCACCTTTGTAGAGTCGAGCCATGCTCGACTGCTGTCTGTCGGGAAGAGCAGCCGAGCATAGGCTCGGCTCTACAGTAAAGCCGCGTTGTATCCGTCAATGCCCACTGCAATCACAGCTGCCCCATCCCTTCGCCTTCGATGTCTGGCCGATACCCGGGTTGAAGGTATTGCTCGGGTCCAGCTGCCGGTAGAAACCGGCCAGCGCCGGCTTGGCCGGGTACAGGTGGCCGACGTTGTGCTCGGCCGGATACTCGGCGCCACGCTGGTCCAGCAGCGCCCACATCGCATGCTCGATCGCCATCGGGTCTTCGCCCTTGCGCGCGATGTAGTCCTGGTGGAACACGTGGCACAGGAAGTGGCCGTAATACAGCTTGTGCAGCAGGCGGCCGTCGATATCGGCCGGCAGCTGCTCGAACCAGTCGGCGTCATCACGGCGCAGGGCGATGTCCAGCGCCACGATGTCCTGCACCTGGTCGCGATGCACCTCGCGGTAGCGCACCGCCGCACCGGCCACGGCGAAGCGATGCAGGAAGGCCTTGCGCCCCTCATCGGCCGTGCAGTGGAAGTAACCACCCTCATGGTCGGCGAAGAAGCCGCGCAGCCAGGCCTCGGTTTCTGCTGCGTCCTGCGCGGAGACCTTCAGCAACAGGTGATGCTCATAACGCTGGCGGAACTCGCCCATGCGCTTGGGCAGGTGCGAGGGCAGCAGGCCGGTCAGCACCTGCATCACCCGGTCGGTCACCCCGCGCAGGCCCAGCCGTTCGAACCAGCCATCGACCCGGCTCTTCAGCGCGAACGCGGCGGGCACACGGGAAGTGCCGAGGCGGTCGATCAACAGGAAGCTGTCCTTGCCGTAGCGCTCGCCGATGTCATAGGCATCGCGGTGGATGTATTCACCGGCAATCGGCAGGCGCTCGAAGCCGGTCAGCAGCTGGCGCCGGATCGCAGTGAGGCTGTCGGTGCGGTTGCTGCCGATGTAGAAGACCTCGGCAGCCTCCTTTTCGAAGGTGTCCAGGCGCACCGCGAACACCGCCAGCTTGCCAGCCGAACCGGCCGCTTCGAAGTGGCGGCTGGGATCGGCGTTGAAGCGCGCCGGTGTATCGGCATCGACCCTGCGCACTTCCTCGGCATAGCGTGGATCGGATGCAGCGCGGCCACCGCCGTCACCCACGTCAGCGGCGCTGTAGTCGCCGGCCTGCAGGCGCTGCAGGATCTGCTCGGGCGCATCACCCAGCGCGATGCCCAGATGGTTGACCAGCTGCAACTGGCCCTGCGCATCGACCTGCGCATACAACGCCAGCTCGGTGTAGGCCGGGCCACGGCGCACCAGCGCACCGCCGGAGTTGTTGCAGATGCCGCCCAGCACCGAGGCACCGATGCAGGACGAGCCGATCACCGAATGCGGTTCACGGCCCAGCGGTGCCAGCGCCTGCTCCAGGCGGTCCAGCGTGGCGCCGGGCAGGCACAGCACCTGGCGGCCCTCGTTCAACAGCTGGATGCCGGTCAGGCGCAGCGTGCTGACCAGCACGATCGGCCGCCCATAGTCGTTCCCATCCGGGGTCGAGCCACCGGTCAGGCCGGTGTTGGCTGCCTGCAGGATGATCGCCGCGCCGCCCTGCACCGCCGCCTGCAGCACACGCCACAGCTCCAGCAGCGTACCCGGGCGCACCACCGCCAGCACCGGGCCCTCACCGAAGCGGTAGCCACGGCGGAAACGGCGGGTGGCCTTGTCGCCGGTCAGTACGTGGCGACTGCCGACTGCGTCGCGCAACTGCGCCAGCACGGCATCGTGGCCACTCATGGCAGGCTGACCAGCGAATCGCGGCCGATGTCGGCGATGCGGCGCGCGCCGGTCAGTGTCATCGCCACGCGCATCTCCTTGGCGATCAGGTCCAGCAGGTTGGCCACGCCGGCCTCGCCCTGTGCGGCCAGCGCATAGACGAAGGCACGGCCCAGCAGCACGGTATCGGCCCCCAGCGCCAGCATGCGCACCACGTCCAGGCCGGTGCGGATGCCGGAATCGGCGAGGATCTTCAGGTCGCCCTGCACCGCATCGGCAATCGCCGGCAATGCACGCGCGGTGGACAGCACGCCATCCAGCTGGCGACCACCGTGGTTGGAGACCACGATGCCATCGGCGCCGAACTTGACCGCGTCGCGCGCGTCATCCGGGTCGAGGATGCCCTTGATCACCATCGGGCCCTTCCAGAACTCGCGGATCCATTCCAGGTCCTTCCACGAAATGGACGGATCGAAGTTGCTGCCCAACCAACCGATGTAATCCTCCAGCCCGGTCGGGTTGCCACGATAGGTGGAGATGTTGCCGAGGTCATGCGGGCGGCCGAACAGGCCCACGTCCCACGCCCAGTGCGGATGGGTGATGGCCTGGCCGATGCGGCGCAGCGAGGCGTTCGGACCGCTCATGCCCGAGTGCGCGTCACGGTAGCGCGCGCCCGGCACCGGCATGTCCACGGTGAACACCAGCGTGGTCACGCCCGCAGCCTGTGCGCGCTCCAATGCATTGCGCATGAAGCCCCGATCGCGCAGCACGTACAGCTGGAACCACATCGGCCGCTGGATCGCCGGGGCCACTTCCTCGATCGGGCACACCGATACGGTGGACAGGGTGAACGGGATGCCACGGCTGTCGGCCGCGCGCGCCGCCTGTACTTCACCGCGCCGGGCATACATGCCGGTCAGTCCGACCGGCGCCAGCGCCACCGGCATCGCCAGCGTTTCGCCGAACAGTTCGGTTTCCAGGCTCAGGTCGGACATGTTGCGCAGGATGCGCTGGCGCAGCGCGATGTCGGACAGGTCGGAAACGTTGCGCTTCAGCGTGTGCTCGGCATACGCGCCGCCATCGATGTAGTGGAACAGGAACGGCGGCAGCCGGCGTTGCGCTGCGGCACGGTAATCGGTGGAGGCGGAGATGATCATGGGGTCAACCGTGTGGGGAAGGTAGACGCGAGGCCCGCGCACGCCGGGCTTCGTTGTCATCGAGGGTGCGCAGCGTGGTGTGCACGAACTCGAGGTGGGCATGCGCGGCGGCGCGCGCGCGTTCGGGGTCGCCGGCCAGCACCGCGTCCATCATCTCGCGGTGCTGGTCGGACAGCGGCGAGAAGGTCCTCGCCGAGGTATAGAGCTTCTCGCGGCTCTGCGAGATGTTGGTCTGCAGCAGTTCGAACAGGCCGCGCATCACCTGCAGCAGCACCAGATTGTGCGAAGCCTCGGCGATGGACAGGTGGAAGGCGGCATCGGCCTCGGCTTCGCCGGTGGGGTCGTCCTTGCCGTGCGCGTCCATCATGGTCTGGAAGGCCTGGGCGATGCGCGTGCGATCATCGTCTGTCGCGCGCAGCGCCGCATGCCAGGCGGTGGCACCTTCCAGCGCGTGGCGGATCTCCAGCACGTCGAAGCGGTATTCCGGGTCGCCCTGGAACAGCGGCAGGTACGGCGCCAGCGGTTCATCCAGCGCCTGCCGCGCGCGCGCCGCGGGTTCGGCCACGTAGGTGCCGCCACCCACCCGTGCGGTCAGCAGGCCCTGGCTGGCCAGCTGCGCGATGGCCTCGCGCAGCGCGGTGCGCGAGACCCCCAGCTGCACCGCCAGGGTGCGCTCGGCCGGCAACCGGTCACCCGGCTGCAGCCGCTGTTCCTGCACCAGGCCGCGCAGCTGCGCGGCCACCTTGTCCGAAATACGTTGCGTGCTCATGGTGCCATTGTGGCCCGAAGCGCGCAGCGGGTGGTCGGCTGACCGTGCATGGCTCAGGGAATCATCCAGGTCAGCCAGTAGGCCTGCGCCAGGGTGATCAGGCCGACCATCGTGGTGAAGATCAGGCTGTGCTTGACCGTGAAACGGAACAGGTCCGATTCCTTGCCGGCCAGGCCGACCGCAGCGCAGGCAATGGCGATCGACTGCGGCGAGATCATCTTGCCGGTAACGCCACCGGTGGTGTTGGCCGCCACCAGCAGCACGTCGGATACGCCGATCTGCTGCGCGGTGGTGGCCTGCAGCGCCGAGAACAGAGCGTTGGACGAGGTGTCCGAGCCGGTCAGGAACACGCCCAGCCAGCCCAGGAACGGCGAGAAGAACGGGAACGCGTCACCGGTGTGCGCCAGTGCCAGCGCCAGCGTTGCCGACAGGCCCGAGTAGTTGGCGATGAAGGCGAAGGCCAGCACCATGCCGATCGAATAGATCGGCATGCGCAGCTCACGCACCGTCTCACCGAAGGTCTGCAACGCCGACCGGGCCGGCATGCGCAGCGCGATGATGGCGATCACTGCGGCGAGGATGATCGAGGTACCGGTGGCCGAGAACCAGTCGAACTTGTAGATCGCCTCGTAGCTGAGCGGCGCGTCCACGATCGGTGGCATCTTCTGCACCCTCTGGTCCAGGCCCGGCACCGGGAGCTTCAATACCCAGCTTTCCAGCGGGCCACCCGCCGCGAACAGCAACTTGAACGGCTTGATGCTCCACAGCGTGACCATCGCGGTGAGAATCAGGAACGGCGACCACGCCTTGGCGATCTGGCCGACGCTGTAGCGCGGCGCTTCCAGTGCCTGTGCAGCCGCCTCGGCGCTGGTTTCGGTGTCGAAGCGGAAGATCCGTACCGGCTTCCAGCGGCGCAGGAACAAGGTCAGGCAGACCAGCGATGCCAGCGACGCGGTGATGTCCGGCAGTTCCGGGCCGATGAAATTGGAGGTCAGGTACTGGGCGATGGCGAACGAACCACCGGCCACCAGCACCGCCGGCCAGGTCTCCTTGATGCCGCGCCAGCCATCCATGATCGCCATGATCCAGAACAGCACGATGAGGGTCAGGAACGGCAGCTGGCGGCCGGCCATCTGGCCGATCTCGAACGCGTCCAGGCCGGTGACCTGCCCGGCTACGATGATCGGAATGCCCATCGCACCGAACGCTACTGGGGCCGTGTTGACGATCAGGCACAGGCCGGCGGCATACAGCGGCTTGAAGCCCAGCCCGACCAGCAGCGCCGCGGTAATCGCCACCGGCGCGCCGAAGCCGGCCGCACCTTCGAGGAAGGCACCGAAGGCGAAGCCGACCATCAGCATCTGCAGGCGCTGGTCTTCGGTCACCGACAGGATCGAGGCGCGGATGATGTCGAACTGCCCGGTCTTGACCGAGACTTTGTAGAGGAACACCGCGCCGATGATGATCCAGGCGATCGGCCACAGGCCGTAGACGAAGCCGAATCCGGCCGCGCCCAGTGCCTGGGTCAACGGCATGCGGTAGAACAGCAGGGCCACGCCGAGTGCGATGGCCACAGTGATCGTGCCGGCGAGCCAGCCCTTCATGCGCAGCACGGCCAGGGCAACGAAGAAGAACGCGATCGGCAGCAGCGCGATCAGGCTGGACAACCACAGGTTGCCGGCGGGGTCGTACAGGTGTTGCCAGGGCTGCATGAAGGCTCTCGACTGGGGCGGGATGTGCTCCACCGTGGGCGGTGGGTCGCCGTGGTCGACATTTATTGGTCATACCAATAAGTGGAATCATCGGACCACGTGGAGCGGATTTAACCGCCGCTCCGGCGAAGCGCCTATTAGACCATAGGGCTAGGCGCCATATTGGTCCGACCAAATGGATCGCTATGGTAGTGCCGGCCGCTGGCCGGCAACTCGAGATTCCCTACGAAATCCGTTTCTCCAACCGCCGCATCACTGCCAGCACCAGCACGCACAGCACGCTCACCCCGATCGCAATCACGTACTTGCCGATGCCCACGGCGATGCCGATGGCCGCCGCCATGATCAACGAGCTTGCGGTGGTCAATCCGCTGACCTGGTCCTCGCGCGAGCCGCGCAGGATGGTGCCGGCGGCCACGAATCCCACGCAGGCCACCACCGCTTCGATAAGACGTACCGGGTCAACCTGCAGCAGGTCGCGGTAACGCTCCTGCTGGAAATGCTCTGCCACTGAATCGCCGAGTCCAACAATCAGCGCAGCAGCGCCGGCAATCAGCATGTGCGTGCGCAGGCCGGCAGCGTGCTTGCCCATCTCGCGCTCGACGCCGAGCACGCCGCCGAACAGCATTGCTGCGGCCACGCGCAGCAGGATCGAGACATCCTGGGTGAGTTCCATGGGCAGGCTCCGGGAGTTTCCCGGAGCGTCGCGTGGCGCCCGTGGCACAGAGGTGAAGGCCACCCCACAGTCCGTTCACCCGGTAGCGCCGGGCCATGCCCGGCGTCACCGCACCCTGCGTTCAACGCATCACTGCGCGAGGTAGCCACCATCGATGGCGTAGTACGCGCCGGTCGCGAACGAGGCATCGTCACTGGCCAGCCAGGCCACCAGTGCCGCCACTTCCTCCGCCGTACCCAGCCGCTTCAGCGCGTGCCGCCCTTCCAGCGTGGCACGCACCTTCGGGTCCATTTTCTCCAGCAGCGGCGTGCTGATGAAACCCGGGCCGACCGCATTGACACGGATACCATCGCCCGCATGCTCCCAGGCGGCGGTCTGGGTCAGCCCGACCACGCCGTGCTTGGCCGCGACGTACGCAGTGGAACCGGCATAGCCAACCTGGCCCAGGATCGAGGCCATGTTGATGATACTGCCGCCGGTACCGGCCGCCCGCATCGCCTGGATCTGCGCACGCTGGCACAGGAACACGCTGGTGAGGTTGACGTCGATCACGCGCTGCCAGCCATCGATCGGATAGTCACCGCTACTGGCCGCCGGCCCGCCGATACCGGCGTTGTTGACCGCCACATGCAGGCCGTCGAGTTCCTTGATCGTGCGCTGCACGGCTGCCTCCACCGCAGCGTCGTCGGTAACGTCCAGCGCGATGCCAATGGCCTGTGCACCGGTGCTGCGCAACTGCGCCACGGTGGCATCCACCGCATCCTGCTTCAGGTCCCAGACCGAAATACGGGCACCGGATGCGGCCAGCGTCTGTGCCACGGCCAAGCCGATGCCCGACACGCCGCCGGTCACGATCGCGGTCTTGCCGGACAACTGGTAATCAATCATCTGCATTCTCCAACGGTGGGGGTAGCGGTGCGGCGCGCGGCCGCCAATCAACCACCTTACGCCGCCGGCTGTGACAAGCAGGCCAACAGCATGCCCGCGGATGATCGTTCCAGCAATGAAACCTCAACCGAGGTTCATGTAGGGAATCAAGTACGGATATAGCGCCAAAACGCTGGCGTATGTTCGACGCCCCGTTCAACTTGGCCGTAATGACCAATCGGTTTGACCGTATTCAAATCCCCTGCGAATGATTCGCAGCGACAATGGGAAACGTTTCCAGTTTCTTCGACACATTCCTTCCAACCTGGCGTTTTCCAGCCTTCCAGGCTGCCCGCTACGCGGCAGCACAGGGCCCCATGGCCGCCAGCGCCTCCCCCCTCCTGTACGTGCCGAGCGATGTCCCGATACTTCACCTTTGCCGATTACCGCCGCTTCGGCCAACGCCATGGCTTCGATTACCGCGCTGATCCGGAACACCTGCGCGAGGACCAGTGGGCCGGCCACGGCGAAGTCAACGAACAGTTCATGCGCGGTGGCATGAGCCTGATCGCCTCCGACGTGCACAACCGGTTTCCCTATGTGGCTACCGCGCAGCAGCGCCCCGGGCTCGCCATCCGCGTGATGCTGCAGGGCCAGGTCGACGTGCGTATCCCGCGACGCGGAAGTTTCACCCTGCGTGCCGGCACCGCGATGACCGCCCACCATCGCGACCAGATCGAGATGACTGGTGCACACCCCGGCGAAACGCGCCTGCGCGGGGTCAGCGTGATCGTGCCGGGTGGCATCGACGCGGATGTCTTCCAGATGCCACAGCTGGAAAAGGCGCTTGGCACGCACCTGGAATGCCGCCACTGGGCCATTCCCCACACCATGCTGCCGGTGCTGGGCCAGTTGTTCGACAGCCCGTGGCAGGACGGCATCGACGCCTTGTGGCGCGAAGGCGTGGCACTGCAGCTGCTGGCCCTCGGCCTGCAGGCCGAGGATCTGCAGACCGACCAGGTGCGCACGCTGCGCGCCGGCCAGCGTGAGCGCCTGGAACGGGTGCGCAGCTACCTGCATGACGACCCCAGTCATGCACACAGCCTGGTCGAGCTGGCCCGGCTGGCCTGCATGAGCCCCAGCTCATTGCGCCGCCACTTTGCCCAGCAGTATGGAAGCTCGGTATTCGACTACCTGCACGAGCAGCGCATGCGCCATGCCGAACAGGGCCTGCGCGAGGACGGCTGGACGGTTGAACAGGCCGCTGCCGCCAGTGGCTACCGCCACCCCAGCAACTTCGCCGCCGCGTTCCGCAAGCGCTTCGGCCTGGTCCCCAGCCGCTGGCGTACGGGGCCCTCGAAGGTGGGATGAGGATCCCCGCTCCGGTAGGTGTCGACCTTGGTCGACACGCTCCTGCACCGTTGCGGATGCCGGCCAGCGGCCGGCACTACCACACCCGTCTGGATCAACCCGCTGTGGCTCAACCCGGGTAGGTGTCGACCTTGGTCGACACGCTCTCGCGCCATCGCGAACGCCGGCCAGCGGCCGGCACTACTGCACCCGCCTGAATCGACATGCCATGGCCCCGCCTTGCTAGGTGTCGACCTTGGTCGACACGCGCCGGAAGTGATCTTGTTCCCGAGACATCTCCGCACATGTCGCATATGCCCATTGCCACCAAAGATGGGCAGCGCCATCGTAGTAAGGCTGACTACAGGGACTTCTCGTGGACAACCGAGATCAACCAAGCACGCCTTACTTCATCCGATGCATCCAAAGTCCATGGCTACCCGAGACAGGCGCGCATGCGGACGATCTACGCAGCTTACAGGCACATTGGAGCGAGGTAGCGATTCCAGAGGACTTCATACAGCTCCTGCGTTGGTCAAACGGTGGGCGCTGCGTGTTCCCTCATGCTTATGTCGACCTATGGTCCGTCGCCAGCATCATTCAGCTCAACCGCAGCTACCAGATCTGTCGTTATCTTGGCGACTCCCTGATGGGCATTGGAACGGACGGTGGATCGACGCTCATCGCGCTGGTTCTCTGCCCGCTCAGTCGCGGACAGATCGTCTCATTCGATATGGGCGATCTCGACATCAGCCGGAGAAAGCCCATCGCCGAATCTATTGCCGAACTCTTTCGGAAGTTCGACAGCGGGCTGCTGACGAGCGACAACCTTTATCCTTGAACATGGGAATGCCGGCCAGCGGCCGGCACTACCACGTGCTGCCGGGCTATGCCCGGCATCATCCTCTCCGCTTCAATACACCGGCAGATCGATGTAGCTGGCCTGCGCCGCACTGTGCCAGACCCGCTGCGTGGCCTTCTGGTAATCGCCCGGCTTGGCCAGGTAGATGTTCGGCACGTAGGTCTGCGGGTTGCGGTCGTACAACGGGAACAGGCTGGACTGCACCTGCACCATCACCCGGTGCCCCTTCTGGAAGGTGTGGTTGGCATTGGGCAGGTCGAAGCGGTACGGCAGCACCTGGTTGGCGGCCAGCGGCTTCGGATCGCTGAAGCTCTCGCGATAGCGGCCGCGGAAGATCGCTAGCGACACCGGCAGCTCGTAACCGCCCATCTCCGGCGTCGACGCTTCCTGGTCCGGATACACGTCGATCAGCTTCACCACCCAGTCGCTGTCGGTGCCACTGGTCGACGCCTGCAGGTGCACCACCGGCGCGCCGCCGATGCGCAGCGGCGCGGTCAGCGGTTCGGTGATGAAGGTCAGCACGTCCGGGCGACCATCAACGAAGCGCTGATCCTTGACCAGCCAGGTGGTCCACATGTCGCGGTCACCGAAGCGGACCGGGCGCGGCACGAACGGCACCGGCTTGGCCGGGTCGGACACGTATTCCTCGAAGTCACCCTCGCCCGCCGCCGGTGCCTGGAACGCCAGCTTGCCGCCGGCACGCAGGTAAAGCGGCTTGCTGCTGGCGGCACAGCCCTTGTCGCAGCTGCGCGGCCAGCCCTTCAGGCGATCCCAGTGGTTTTCACCGGTGTTGTAGATCAGCACCGGCGGCGTGTCCGCCTTCGGCGCACCGTCCACCAGGTACTGGTCGAAGAACGGCTTGAGCACATCGCGACGGAACTGCAGCGCGGTATCGCCATCGAACTTCAGCGCACCCAGCTCGCTGCCGCTGTAGTTCACCTGGCTGTGCCGCCACGGGCCCATCACCAGGTAGTTGCGGTTGTTGCCGCTGTCGCGCCCTTCCATCGCCTGGTAGGCGTGGTTGGCACCCCACATGTCTTCCTGGTCCCACAGGCCCTGCAGCCACATGGTCGGCACCTTCAACGGTGTCTTCGCCATCACCGCGTCCAGCGCCTGGCCCTGCCAGAAGCCATCATAGGCCGGGTGCTCGACCAGCTTCTTCCACCAGGTCAGCTGGTCCACGCCGGTGAAACGCGCGTAGTCGCCGGCCGAACCGATGCGCAGGAAGGTGCTGTAGTCGTCGTAGCCGAGGCTGGGCAGCGGCGTGCCCTTGCCGCGCTTCTCGGTCTGCATCGCGAAATAGTTGAAATTGACCTGGCGGAACGCACCGTAGTTGAGCCAGTCGTCACCCATCCAGCCATCGACCATCGGGCTCTGCGGCGCAGCCACCTTCAGCGCCGGGTGCGGGTCGGTCAGCGCCATCACCACGGTGAAGCCCTCGTACGACGAGCCGAGCATGCCGACCTTGCCGTTGCTCTCCGGCACGTTCTTCACCAGCCAGTCGATGGTGTCCCAGGCGTCGGTGGAATGGTCGACTTTGGTGTTGTTCAACGGCCCGCGCAGCGGCCGGGTCATCACGTAATCGCCTTCCGAGCCGTACTTGCCACGGATATCCTGGAACACACGGATGTAACCGCCGTCGACGAACACCTCGTCGCCCTGCGGCAGCAGGTCGCGCATGCGCGGCGAATCACTGCGGTTGGCGCGGCCAGCGGCATCGTAGGGCGTACGGGTCAGCAGGATCGGCGCGTTGTGGGCGCCCTTGGGCACCACGATCACCGTATACAGCCTGGTGCCATCACGCATCGGCACCATCACCACGCGCTTGTCGTAGTCGCGGCCGACATCGGGGGCAACAAAGGGCTTGCCGCTGATGTCCGGGGTCATCGGCGGGGTATCGGCGGCCAGCACGGTGCTGGACAGGCAAAGGGCGATGGCTACAGCAACGGCACGCACACGCATGGACAACCCCTCCCGGCAGGAAAGCCTCAAGCCTACTCCTGCCCCGTGCCGTGAAGTGTGTGCAGGCTTTGCATTCTGCGGTGGATGCAGGCAGGACTGATGGCACATGTGCCTCCGGTGCCGCTGCGCTCGCCGGCAACCGGTAGTGCCGGCCGCTGGCCGGCAACTTCATGATCCTGGGGCGCGTTACGCGGTTGCCGGCCAGCGGCCGGCACTACCGGTCAGGCCACCGGCACTTCATGCAGCGCCAGCCAGCGCCAGCGACCCTCTTCCTGCCTCAGCACCGCCAGCGACTCCCGCCATGCGGGTGCGCCGCCATCGATCGAATGCCCTTCGCGATAGCGCAGCACCGCCAGCGGTGAAGGCGCTTCCACCGCCTGCACGGCGTCGATGGAAATCTGCAGCCCTGGACGCGCGCCATGGCCGCCCGCGAACAGCGCCTGCACGGCAGTCCGGTCCAGCCTGCGACCCGCGATGCCGACCATGCTGAAGTCCGCGCAGAAATGCGCCATCAGGTCCTGCAGCGCGTCGGTGCTGACGTCGGCACGGAACCAGGCCTGCAGTTTGTCGTGCAGGTGGTGGATTTCATGTTCTGCGGTGGTATCCATCAGGCATTCTCGGGTTGCGGAAAGGAAAGCTGTTGCGGCCGGCGCAACAGCGCCAGAGGCAGCAGGGTCAGTACGGCGGCCAGCCCCAGCGCTACGCGGGTGGCATGGGCCGGCAGCCATTGCATGGCCAATGCCAACAGCAGCGCGATGGCCGCGGTGCCCAGGCAGAAGCTGAGCTGGCGGTTGAGGTTCCAGAGTGCGCTGGCATCACCCAATGCTTCGCCCTCGACCCCATGGAAGGCCAGCGTCTGCGCGGTGCTGCTGCACAGGCTGCCACCGGCGCCCATCAGCGCGAACAACAGCGCGGCCAACGCGAAGGCCGGCTGCGGCAGCAGCGCCATCAACAGCAGGCCGCTGGCCTGCAGAAGCATGCCCGTACGCAGTACCGTGGCCGGGCCGAAGCGGGCCAGCAGGCGCTTGCTGGCCGTGATCGCAATGGCCGAGGCCAGCGCCCACGGCAGCATCAACCCACCGATGCGTGCCGCGCTGTAACCGGCCTGGTGCAACTGCAGCGTGCTGACCAGCTGGCTGCCGATGAACACACCGGGCACTGCCAGATAGACCAGCATCGCCAGGCGCAGCCCGCGATGGGACAGCAGTGACCAGCGCAGCAGGGGCTGCGCCTGCTGCCGTGCATGCCGCAGGTGGGCCGCCGCCAACAGCATTGCGATCAACAGCAGTACGGCACCGGCGGCCCGATGGCCGGGTTCGCCCAGCCAGGTCAGCGCCAGCAGCAGCGCGCCCAGCGCCAGCATCGCGGTGGACAGCGCATAGGCCTGCAGGCGTGGCGCACCACGCGCGCCGTCGGCCGGCATCCACGCCAGCACCAGTCCAATCGCCACCACGGCCAGCGGCAGGCTGGCCCAGAGCACACCGCGCCAGGACAACCACTGCACCAGCAGCCCACCGAGCGCGGGCGCCAGTGCCGGCACCAGCAGCGCCACCAGCAGGATGCGCCGGGTCAACGCGCCACGCTGGTCTGGCGTGCAGTGCCGGTACGCTGCCGCCTGTGCCACCGGAATCAGCAGGCCACCGGCCAGGCCCTGCAGCAGCCGCCAGCCCAGCAACCAGCCGATACCCGGTGCGGCGCCCGCCAGCGCAGCGGCAACCGCGAACAGCAGCAACGCCGCCAGCAGCAGGCGACGCTCACCACAGCGCGCGGCCAGCCAGGGCGCCAGCGGAATCACCACGCTCAGGCCCAGCATGTAGGCGGTGCCCACCCAGGCCAGGGTGCTGATATCGGCGTGCAGCTCCGCTGCCAATGCAGGATAGGCCACCGTGGCGATGAACATGTTGACCAGATCCAGGGCGAACACCAGCAGGAAGATCGCCTCATGGCGCAGGCGGGGGGACGGCATCGGCGGCGCTCCAGCGGGGAAGTCGCAAGCATGCCGTCCGGACCTTATTGGAACAACACGACGGCAGCTGCAACACTGTCAAATCTGTTTTGACAATGGACCACCATGGTCAGCCTCGATCGCTTCGATATCTTCCGCGCCGTGGTCGAGGCCGGCAGCCTGACCGCCGCCGCCGACCGCCTGGGCCTGAGCCGTGCGGTGGTCAGCTTCAACCTGAAGCGGCTGGAGCAGGAGCTGGGCGTGACCCTGCTGCTGCGCAGTACCCGCCACCTGGCCCTGACCGATGCCGGCGAGCAGTTCCTGCAGCACTGCGTGCAGGCGCTGGATGCCGCACAGGCGGCGATCGATGCCGCACGCCGCGACCAGCATCAGCTGCAGGGCGTGCTGCGCCTTACCACCACCCCGGAGTACGCGCAGCTGCGCCTGATTCCCGCACTGGAGGCCTTCCGTGCGCGGCATCCGGCCCTGCAGTTGCATCTGTCGACCTCACCGGCGCCGGCCGACCTGATTCCCGAACGTTTCGACCTGGCGATCCGCCTCGGTCGCCTGCCCGATTCGGGCCTGCATGCCAGTGAACTGGAACGGCACCCACTGTGCGCGGTGGCGGCTCCGTGCCTGCTGGCACGCCTGCCCTCTGCCGATGCTGCCGATGACCCCGTGCAGCTGGGCACCCTGCCCCGCCTCGGCTACCCGCGCCTGGCCGACGTGCCGGTGGTGGCACCGGATGGCAGCGACGCCTTGTTTGCCACCAACCCGGGCAATGCAGTGGTGCGCGTGGATGGCGCCAGCAGCCTGCGCGCCTTCGCCGTGGCCGGCGCCGGGGTCACCGTGCTGCCACGCTGGCTGATCGAGGACGACCTGGCCCAGGATCGCCTGCGCCCGGTGCTGCGCCAGCACCGGTTTCCACAGCAGAGCGTTTACGCGGTCTACCCGCACAGCACGCAGCCCTCACCGAAGGTGCGGCAGCTGATCGATTTCCTGCGCGGGTGGTTCGTCACCTGAAAAGGGGACGGAGGGGTTTAAGTCGTTTATGCATAAACGACTTAAACCCCTCCGTCCCCTTTTTTTGCGTGGCCCCTTGCGGGGCCATGCCTTCAAGCCTCAGCGCAGCACCTGCTCCACCAGCTGCACGTCCACCGCCTGCAGCGGTTCGGCGGCGTTGCGCGACAGCTGCACCTGGTAGGTGCCGCCGTCGATCTTCCACTGGCGGGCCTGCGCATCGTAGTGGGCCAGGGTCTTCGGCTCGGCTTCGATGCGGATGCGGCGCTGTTCGCCCGGCTGCAGGGTCACCTTGTCGTAGCCGATCAGGCGGATCGGCGTGGTGCTGCCGGCCGGCAGCTTCAGGTACAGCTGGGCGACGTCGGCACCGGCGCGCTTGCCGGTGTTGCGGATGTCGACGCTGGCGACCAGGCGCGAGCCTTCCACGCTCACCTTCAGGTTTTCATAGGCGAACGAGGTGTAGGACAGGCCATGGCCGAAGGCGAAGGTCGGGGTCAGGCCCTTGGCCGCCATCCACTTGTAGCCGACGTTGGCGCCTTCGATATCGAAATCGAACACATCACCGAACGGTTTGGCCGGCTTGAAGCCGAGTCCGTCGATGTGCGGGCGCGGCAGCTGCGATTCGTCCACCACCCAGGTCACCGGCAGGCGGCCGGACGGATTGACCTGGCCGGTCAGCAGCGCGGCAATGCCTTCGCCACCGCGGATGCCCGGGTACCAGGCCTGCAGCATCGCCGGCACCTGCGCCAGCCACGGCGTGCGCACCGGGCCGTTGGTTTCCAGCACCAGCACGGTCTTCGGGTTGGCCTTGGCCACCGCCGAGATCAGGGCGTCCTGGTTGTCCGGCAACTGCATGTCCGGCAGGTCCACCGATTCGGCCGCCCACTGGGTGGCGAACACGATGGCCACGTCGGCCTGCGCGGCTGCCTTGGCCGCAGCGGCGGCGTTGGTGCCGTCCACATACTCGATGGTTGCATCCGGACGTGCCTCACGCAGCGATTCCAGCGGCGAGGACGGGTGGAAGATCACCGGGCCCGGCCAGGTGGTCGGCAGCACGCCCGGCACCGCATTGGTGCCCTTGGCGGTCACGCCCACCATCGATGAACCACCACCGCCGATCACGCCCTTGTCGGCATGACCGCCGATGATGACGATGCGCTTCACGCTGTCGGCCAGCGGCAGCAGGTTGCCTTCATTGCGCAGCAGCACGCTGCCTTCTTCCACCGTGCGCTGGGCGACGGCGAAACCAGCCTCGGCGTCGACTTTCTGGTGCTGCGGCGGGTTGTCGAAGTTGCCGTGCAGGAACATCGTGCGCAGGATGCGCGCCACCATGTCGTTCAGCCGCGCCTGCGGCACCACGCCGCCATGCACGGCCAGGCGCAGCGGTTCGTCGAAGAACACCGCCGCGTCGAACACTTCACCGGCCGACTGCTGGTCCAGGCCGGCCAGCGCCGCCTTTGAGCCACTGTGCACGCCGCCCCAATCGGACATCACGAAACCGGGGAACTTCCATTCCTGCTTCAGCACCTGGTTCATCAGGTAGCCGTTCTCGCAGCCGTAGGTGCCGTTGATCTTGTTGTACGAGCACATCGCCACGCCCGGGCGGCCGGCGTCCAGCGCGATCTCGAAGGCCAGCAGGTCGGACTCGTGCATGGCCTGTTCGCCGATGCGCACGTCGTGGAAGTTGCGGCGGGTCTCCATGTCGTTCAGCGCGAAGTGCTTCATCGAGGAGATCACGTGCTGGCTCTGCACGCCCTGGATCAGCGCGCCGACCATCGAACCGGCCAGCAGCGGGTCTTCGCCGGCGTATTCGAAATTGCGGCCGTTGCGCGGGTCGCGCTGCAGGTTGACGCTGCCCGACAGCAGGATGTTGAAGCGCTGCTGCCACGCCTCGCGGCCCATCGTCGCGCCACCGGCAAAGGCAACCTGCGGGTTCCAGCTCGATGCGGTGGACGGGCCCGACGGCATCGCCGTGGCGAAGTCGCCCGGACGGATGCCACCCGGATTGGTCACGCCGACGCCGGCATCGGCCGACTGCTGCGACGGAATGCCCAGGCGCGCCACGCCCGGCACGAAGCCGGCCGAGCCGACCGCACCTTCCGGCAGCGGACCACCATCCTTGCCCAGCCCGAAGTAGCTGTGCAGCATCTGGAACTTCTCATCCTCGGTCATCGCCTTCAGCAGCAGCGCAGCGCGCGCATCGGCGTTGAGGGTGGTGTCCATCCACGGCGTGTCGCCGTGCTTGTCGGCGGCGTAGGCCAGGGTCAGCAGCGTGGCATGCAGTGTGCTGCCTTCCACCTTGAACGGTGCACTGCTGGCGGCCTGGAAGCCGTCGCTGAAATAGCTGGCATCCGCTTCCAGCGCCACACGCGCCGGGTCGAAGCCGGCAGCCTTGGCCGATTCACCGGCCACCGCGCCAAGCAGCACCGCCGGTGCGCCCAGCCGCGAGCGCGTGACCAGCGCCGGCAACTGTGCGGCACCTGCACCGGCATCGGTGTAGACCGCCACGGTGTGGCGGCCGTCGTCCAGGCGCAGGTAGTTCAGGCCCGGCTGGTCCGGACCGGATTCGGCAGCGATTGGCAACCGGGTCAGCACAGCCTGGCCGCGCTGGGTCTGGCCATCGTCCTTGCCCGCCGCAATGAAGCGGTACTCGTAGCCCAGGCCGTCGGCCAGCACCTGCAGCGGATCGACCTGGCCGATACCGCGCTGCACCTGGCGCACGCTCACCGCGTCCACCTTCAGGCTCTTCAGCTGGGCGGCCAGGGCCGGCATCGCCTCGGCGGTCGGCGCCTGTTCCAGGGTCAACACGGTGAACGCCGCAGGATCGGCCCAGGCCGGAGCGGCGAGTGCGGCAGACAGGGCCAGGGACAGTGCAAGCGGCTTTGTAAACGTTTTCATCGGCAGGCGTAATTCCGTTGCCAAGGCAATCGGTCCAGGGAAAGTGCCGCCGAAGGGTGCAGCGTTCATGCCGCGCAGGGGTTGCCAGGCAACGTCCCGCAGGCCGAAGGACCGGCCGGTCTGCGCGCGGGACCCTCCTCCCGGCGTGACAACCTGCCTGCCCGGGCCGCGCAGGGCGACCCAATCATGTGAAGATTGTGCGAGGGCGTTCACACCTGTCAACAGGACCTAAGTCACAGGGGCAACCTGGCCGCCGGTTATCAGGCCATCACCGGCAGTCATCAGCAGGCCGCACAGGGCTGCCGATAATGGGGCGTCACCGGCCCTGAACCCCGCCCATGAACATTCACCGCGACTTCGATCATCTCTGGCGCGACCGCTGTGATACCTCGAGCCAACGCAGCCCACGCGTGCTGATCCGGGTATTTGTTGCGCCTGGCGAACTGGAGCGCAGCGTGGCCTTCTACGAGCAGCTGCAGGGCGTGGTGGCCGATGCGGGTTTTCCGTTTCCCGATGCCGGCCTGCGCCTGGCAATGGTCGGTGCATTCCTGCTGATCGAAGGGTGCGATGAAGCGCTGGCGCCATTCACCTCGACCACGGGGACGCTGCTGGTCGATGACGTTCGGCCCTATCACGACAAGCTGGTCGCCGCGGGCGCCGAGATCATCTTCCCGCTGCAGGTGGTACCGACCGGGGCGGCGTTCAATGCGGTGCATCCCGATGGCACCGTGGTCGAGTACGTACATCACCGGCCCGACCCGCACGGGCGGTGAGGGTACGCATGGCCGGGCTGCGCCCGGCACCTGCGGTAGTGCCGGCCGCTGGCCGGCAACCTCAAAAGCAAAAGCGGCTATCCGTGGGGGGCGGGGTGGGTCCGGTTGCGGGGGACGCCGTAAATACGTCCTTGTAGGCTCGGTCGCGCCATCCATGGCGCTCACGCCCCCGCAACCGGACCCACCCCGCCTTCGACAGTTTCCTGCGAGCTGTTGGAACCTGCTGCTGTTGGTGGGTGCCGACCGTTGGTCGGCACGGGATCGGATCTCCAGATATTCCATTCCGATGGAGATCCATCCACGCATGGCGTGGATCTACAATTCCTCCATGTCCTCCCCCGCCCAGCCCTGGAATGGCACGCTGCTGCTGGATGCTCACGTAGCCGTGCTGCAGGGCCACGCCGGTGGCAGCGATACGCACGCGCACTACGCCCATCAACTGCTGCTGAGCGACGGCGCGCCCTGGCAGGTCGAGATCGATGGCGTGCAGCAGCAGGGCCAGCGGCTGTGGCTGCCGTCATTCCAGCCGCACGCAATCCTGTCGGCGCCGCAAGCAGGCTGCACGGTGTTCCTGGAGCCGACGCACGCCGATCCCGCACAGATCCAGCAGCACCTGCACGCGCTGCCGGGCAACGCGCTGGCGCTGCACGACTGGTTGCCACGGCTGAGCCGGCCGCAACCGCTGGACCGCCGCGTGCAGGCAGCGCTGTCCCGTATCGCCCAGCACCTGCCCGGCCCGGTGCCGGCCGCCGATATCGCCGAGGCGGCGCATCTATCGACCAGCCAACTGCATCGGCGCTTCCAGTCCGATCTGGCGGTGACCCTGCGCGGCTGGGTGCTGTGGCAACGGCTGCGCAGCGCACTGATGCATCATCTGCGCGGGCACAGCCTGACCGACAGCGCACACGCGGCCGGATTCGCCGACCTCGCCCATCTGTCACGCAGCCTGCGCCGCATGTTCGGCATCGGTGCCGCACAGCTGCACGGCCTGCAGCTGCATGCGGCCTGACACCGCCGATCATCCGCGCCTGCGCAACCCGTCCGGCAGCTCCGGCACCTCGCCATGCGGCAGTTCGCGGAACGGCGCCAGCAGCTGCCCCGGATAATCGCGCGGATAGTCCGGTTGGCTGCCGATGCCGAGGTCGCGTTGCTGCAGCCGATAGCCGGGCGCATCGAAGGCGGTCCCCAGCAGGTGATCCCAGACAGTCAGGAACAGGCCGAAGTTGACGTCGCCGGCGGTGCCGTAACGCATGTGGTGGAAGCGGTGCAGCGGTGCCCAGGCCATCACCCGGCCCAGCACGCCCGGGCGCATGTCCACGTTGGAGTGCTGCAGCAGCAGCTGGATGGCAATGGCGAACGCCAGCACCGCGGCCACCGGCATCGGCAGGCCCAGCAGCAGCAGCGGCAGCACGCCACCGACGACTTCGGCCGCCTGGTGCAGCGGGTGTTTCATCAGGCCATTGAAACCGTACATGCGGGTGACGCTGTGATGTACCGCGTGCAACCGCCACAGCCAGTCGATGCGATGGCTGGCGTAGTGCACCAGGGTGATGCCAAGGTCGGCGCAGACGATGGCCAGCAGCACCTGCAGAACAAACGGCCACTGCAGCGGCCACAGCTGCCACGGAATGAGCGTTGCCAGCAGCGGCACTGCGGCGATCGACAGCAGGTTCAGGCTTTCGTTGACCAGCGCATGCAGGGTGTCACGCAGGCTGTCGCCCTGGCCGTGGTTGAACGCGGGGTCATACGGCCAGGCACGTTCGGCAGCGAACGAGACCGCGATGGCGACCGCCAGCAAAGCCAGCAGCCATAGCGGGTCGCCGTGGAGGTGGCCGACCCAGACGACGGCGGCGGCAACGAAACCGAGCAGGAACAACGGGGTATACAGGCGGAGGATCCAGTGCTTCATGGGCAACCCGAAACGTGAGGGGCCTGCATGCTGCCGTGGCGCGACGGTTGCGGGCTTGAACAAACGGCGCAACACGGCCCGTCTCTGGTGGATGTCCATCGTGGTCGGCATCGCGTTTCCCGCATCCGCGCACGGCGCGGCTCTACAATGGCGCCCTCTTCGCGCCCGAGACCGGCATGGATTCCTTCAACCTGATGCGCGCCTTCCGCCGCATCGTCGAACGCGGCGGGTTGGCCCGCGCCGCCGAAGACCTGGGCATGTCGCCGGCCGGGTTGAGCAAGCAGTTGCGCACGCTGGAAACACACCTGGGCGTGGTGCTGCTGCAGCGGACCACGCGGCGCATGAGCCTGACCGAGACCGGCCACGCCTATTACCGCGAATGCTGCCGCCTGCTCGACGAGCTGGACGCATTGGAACGTGGCATCGCCGAACAGCGTGGCGAGGTGGCCGGGCGCCTGCGTGTCAATGCACCGCAATCGTTCGCACTGAGCACGCTGTCGCCGCTGCTGCCGCGCTTCCTGCAACAGCACCCACAGCTGTCGCTGGACCTGGTGATGGAAGACCGCCTGCTCGATGCGGTGGGCGAAGGTTTCGATGTGTCGCTGCGGTTGCGTGCCGAGCTGGATGACTCGCGACTGGTTGCGCGCCGGCTGGCCTCGCTGCAGCAGGTGCTGTGCGCGGCCCCGTCCTACCTGCGGCAGCATCCGGCACCGCAGGCGGTGGACGATCTGCAGGCGCACAGCGTGTTGGCCTACAGCCTGTCCGACTCGCCCGGCAGCTGGCCGCTGCTCGGCCCCGATGGGCAGGTGACCATCACCCTGCCGGCGCGTGTCACCGTCAACAATAGTCTGCTGCTACGCGACCTGCTGATGGCCGGCATGGGCATCGGCGCCCTGCCCTCGTTCCTGGCGGCGCCGGCGCTGGCCCGTGGCGAACTGCAGCAGGTGCTGCCCGACCACCGCTATCCACCACGCTTCGTGCATGCGGTCTACCCCACATCGCGCCACCTGCAACCCAAGGTGCGTGCCTTCATCGATTTCCTGCACGCTGAGCTGCCCGGCTGCGCCGGCCTGGATTCGTAACCGCCAGCGAAAACTGAGCTGCCCGCGGCGTGCTGTTTCAGCCATGCCGCGCTGCCTAATCTGCCGCCTCCCCTCTCACCGATGGCAGGCAGATGTCTTCCGTTCCTTCCCCCGCCACCGCAGCGCCGGTGGTCGATTTCTTCCACGATGTGGTCTGTGGCTGGTGCTTCGTGCTGGCCCCGCGCCTGCAGCAGGTCTCGGCCGAACTCGGCATCCAGGTGCGTCACCGCAGCTTCGTGCTGCAGGACTCGCGCGCGCAGATGGTCGAGGTGTTCGGCTCGATGGAGCGCGCCAAGGCGATCATCCTGCGCCACTGGACCGACTGCGCTGCGCATGAAGACAGCGCGCGCATCGATATCGAAGGCATGCGCGCACAGGACTTCGAGTATCCGTCCGGCTGGCTCGGCGCACTGGCCTGCCAGTCCGCCGGCATGCTCGGCGGCAACGACGCCCATGGCGCGATGTTCGATGCGGTGCAATGGGCGCACCTGCACCAGCACCGCAACATCGGCGATGCCGAAGTGCTGCTGGATATCGCCGAATCGCTGGGCCATCCCCGTGGCGCCTTCGCTGACCACATGCGCAGCGACGCAGTAGCCCGGCGCGTGCAGGCCGATCGTGCCGACGCCGCCGCCCTCGGCATCCGCTCCATTCCCACCGTGATCGGCGGCAACGGCCTGCGCCTGCAGACCCTGCCGCTGCCGCAACTGCGCCAGGCCCTGGCGCCCCTGGTCGCGGCCTGAGCCGCACCCTCCCCCACCCTGCAAGGAGATTCCCCATGACCCCACGTACCCTGGCCACCGCGCTGGCCCTGCTGCTGGCCGGCGCTGCCGCCGCCTCCACTGTATCCGCGCACGAACGCGTTCCCTCCGGCCAGCAGGTCGGCACCAGCCCCTGGGGGCCGAAGGACGAGATCGGCCGGCTCAACCTGATCACCGACGCCTCGCGCGCGGCGATCCTGTCGCGGGTCAGCGGCGGCAAGGCCTATGACCTGGCCACCGAGTACTACGTCGGCATGCCCAGCTGGCAGGATGCCGGCGACCCGCACTACCAGTTCTGGATGACCCACACCCCGCGCGGCACGGTGATGGACGACCCGATGGGCGTGGGCGAGACCATGAACCTCACCCGCAGCTACACCGGCACCGCGTTCTCGATGTACAGCCACACCGGCACCCACATCGATGCGCTGAACCACTTCGGCATCCACGGAAAGATCTGGAACGGCTTCCAGGCCGACAAGCACCTCGGCGACCGTGGCTGGAACGTCACCGGCATCGAGAAATTTCCGCCGCTGATCGCACGCGGCGTGCTGATCGATGTGGCCGGCGCCAAGGGCGTGGACATGCTGCCGGACAGCTACCGCGTCACCCGCCAGGACCTGAAGGATGCGCTGGCACGCCAGCAGGTGAAGCTGCAGCAGGGTGACATCGTGCTGATCCGCACCGGCCGCATGCGCCTGTTCGAACAGCCCAGGGCCTACATGGCCAACCCGCCGGGCATGGGCCTGGACGCGGCGCGCTTCCTGGTGGAAGACAGCGGCGCGATGATCGTCGGCGCCGACAACCTCAGCTTCGAGACCTTCCCCTCGGAGGTGTCCGACGACTACGTGCCGCTGCATACCTACCTGCTGGCCCAGCAGGGCGCGCCGATCATCGAGCTGGTGGCGCTGGACGAACTGGCCCGCGACAAGGTCTACGAGTTCGCCTTCATCGGCGGCCCGCTGAAGATCCGCGGCGGCGATGCCGCGCCGCTGCGCCCGGTCGCGCTGCCGGTCCGCCCGTAACCGGGGCCTGTGGGTGCCGACCTTGGTCGGCACTCCTTTCCCCCTTCAGCAACCTGAAACCCGACCCGCCGATTTCATTAGTAATTCTACTTACAAGGCGAGTAGCATGTCCGCTCTCAGCCCCTGATACCGGCCCGTCGATACTCGCGCCATGCCTGTCGTTTCCGCCCGTTCCTGCCGCTTCCAGCCCACCCGGCGCCTCCCCTGGAGGACCGGCTGATGGGCGCCGTCGTCGCCCTCGACCGGCTGCTGGACGGCCGCCAGTTGTGGCGTGGCCCGGCCCGCCAGGGACCGGCCAGCGACCACCTGGCCAGCGGCCACCCGGCACTGGATGCACGCCTGCCCGGCGGTGGCTGGCCGGCCAGCGGGCTGTGCGAGGTACTGCAGGCAGCGCCCGGCGTGGGCGAGCTGGCCCTGGTCTGGCCGGCGCTGGCAAAGCTGAGCCAGTGCGACCGCCCGATCGTGCTGGTCGCCCCGCCCTACCGCCCGCACGCCCCGGCCTGGGCCGCCGCCGGGCTGGACCTGGCCCAGCTGCAGATCATCCACGCCGCGCCGAAACAGGCGCTGTGGGCCACCGAACAATGCCTGCGCTCTGCGGCCTGCGCGGCGGTGCTGTGCTGGCCGCACCAGGCCGATGATCGCGCCCTGCGCCGGCTGCAGGTCGCCGCCGACAGCGGCCAGTGCCTGGGCTTCGTGTTCCGCGAGGCGCAGGCAGCGCGCAACCCCTCCCCGGCCAGCCTGCGCCTGCAGCTCGACCACGGCCAGGTACGGGTGCTGAAGTGCCGTGGCGGCCTGCCACCCGCGCAGCCGTTGCCGCTGGCCATCGCCCACTGAGGCCGCGCCATGCACTGGGCCTGCCTGTTGTTGCCGCAGCTGGCGCTGGACAGCGTGCTGCGCCTGCAACCGGATCCGCAGCGGCCACTGGTGTTGCTGCAGGGGCCGGCGCAGCGCCGCGTGCTGCGTGCGGTCAGCCCGTCCGCACGCGCAGCGGGGCTGCGCCCGGGCATGCTGCTGTCGGCCGCGCAGGTGCTGGTGCAGGACATGCACCTGCATGACTACGACCCGAACGCGGAACAGCACACCCGCCAGCTGCTGGCCAGCTGGGCCTACGCCTACAGCTCGCAGGTCAGCCTCGATTTCCCGCATGCACTGGTGCTGGAAATCGGCGCCAGCCGTGCCCTGTTCGGTGACTGGCTGACGATCGAAAAGCGCCTGCGCAACGAACTGCATGAACTCGGGTTCCGCCACCGCCTGGTGGCCGCGCCCACGGCGCATGCCGCGCGCGTGCTGGCCAACGTCCACGATGGCCTCGGCATCGATGCGCAGCAGCTGCCGGCGGCGCTGGCGCAGCTGCCGTTGCCGCGCTGCGGCCTGCCCAGCGATGCAGTGACCGTGCTCGGCCGCTCCGGGCTGCGCACGCTGGGTGCGGTACTCGAGCTGCCGCGCGACAGCCTGGCCCGGCGCTTCGCGCCCGACGTGCTGCAACAGCTGGACGCATTGCGCGGCCTGCCCACCGCGCCACTGCGCTACTACCAGCCACCGGACCGTTTCGATGCACGCATCGAATTCGAATACGAGATCGAATCCAGCCAGGCCCTGCTGTTCCCGCTGCGCCGCCTGCTGCTGGACCTGGCGGCCTTCCTGTGTTCGCGCGATGGCGGCGTACAGCGCTTCGACCTGCATTTCGAGCATGACCTGCTGCCGGCCAGCGTGCTGACCATCGGCCTGCTGGCACCCGAGCGCGATCCCGCGCTGCTGTTCGAGATCGCACGCAACCGCATGGAAGCGTTCGCCCTGCCCGCTGGCAGCCGCGCACTGCGCCTGCAGGCCGAACAGCTGCCACCGTTCGTGCCCGCCGCGCGCGACCTGTTCGACACCCGGCCGGCGCAGGCGATGCCCTGGAGCCAGCTGCGCGAGCGCCTGCGGGCGCGGCTCGGCGATGACGCCGTGCAACCGCTGGCCGTGCAGGCCGACCACCGGCCCGAGCGTGCCAGCGGCACCCAGCCTGCGGCCAAGCCACCGGCATACTGGCCACTGCGCCCCGGTTGGCTGCTGGACACCCCGCAACCGCTGCGTGACCCGCGCCTGCGCATCGTCGCCGGGCCGGAGCGGATCGAATCAGGCTGGTGGGACCAGGCCGACGCGCGCCGCGACTACTACGTGGTGGAAACCGCACACGGCCAGCGCGGCTGGGCCTTCCGTGAGCGCAATGACCCGCATGCGCCGTGGATGCTGCACGGCTGGTTCGGCTGAGCCGTCATGCACAACGAACTGCCCGGCTACGCCGAACTGCACTGCCTGTCGGCCTTCAGTTTCCAGCGTGGCGCCTCGATCGCCGAAGAACTGTTCGCGCGCGCCGCCGGCCAGGGCTACCGCGCGTTGGCGATCACCGATGAATGCTCGCTGGCCGGCATCGTGCGCGCCTGGCAGGCGGCGAAGACGCATGGCGTGGCACTGATCGTCGGCGCCGAATTCCAGGTCGAGGACGGGCCGAAGCTGGCCCTGCTGTGCACCGACCAGGCCGCCTACGCCGGCTTGTGCCAGTTGATCACCACCTGCCGGCGACGGGCCGCCAAGGGCGAATACCGCTGCCTGCGCGAGGACCTGCTCGGCCTGCCCGACGGCCTGCTGTGCCTGTGGCTGGACCGGCAACCGGCCGCCACCGACCTGGAGCTGCTGCGCACCGGCTTCGCTGATCGGCTGTGGCTGGCGGTGGAGCTGCACCACGAGCACGACGACGCGCGCCGCCTGCAGCAGCTGCAGGCTTTCGGCGAACGACACCGCCTGCCGCTGGTGGCCAGCGGCGATGTGCACATGCACGTGCGCCGCCGCCGCGCCCTGCAGGACACCCTGACCGCGATCCGCCACCGCTGCAGCGTGGCCGAGGCTGGCTGGCGCCTGTTCCCCAACGGCGAGCGCCACCTGCGCCCGCGCACCGCGCTGGCCCAGCTGTATCCGCCCGCATTGCTGGCCGAGACCCTGCGCATCGCCGGGCGCTGCCACTTCACCCTGGAGCAGCTGCAGTACACCTACCCGCGCGAGCTGGTGCCCGAAGGCCACGACCCGGACAGCTGGCTGCGCGTGCTGGTCGAGCGTGGCATCCCCTGGCGCTGGAAAGGCGGCATCGAACCGGCACAACGCAAACAGATCGAACACGAACTGGCATTGATCCGGCAGAAGAACTACGCCTCCTACTTCCTCACCGTGCAGGACATCGTGGCCTTCGCACGCAGCCAGGACATCCTCTGCCAGGGCCGTGGCTCGGCGGCCAACTCGGCGGTGTGCTTCGTGCTGGGCGTGACCGAGATCGACCCGGCGCGCAGCAACCTGCTGTTCGAGCGCTTCATCTCCGCCGAGCGCGACGAGCCACCGGATATCGACATCGACTTCGAGCACGAGCGCCGCGAGGAAGTGCTGCAGTATGTATTCAAGCGCTACGGCCGCGAGCGCGCCGCCCTGACTGCGGTGGCGATCAGCTACCGTGGCCGCAGCGCGATCCGCGACGTAGCCCGCGCGCTCGGCCTGCCGATGGACCAGGTCAACGAACTGGGCGCGGCGATGGACCATTGGGGTGGCCACGTGCCGCTGCCCGAGACCCTGCGCGAGCGCGGTTTCGACCCGGACACGCCCTTGATGCAGCGGCTGCTGGCGCTGACCGCCGAGCTGATCGACTTCCCCCGCCACCTGTCGCAGCACCCGGGCGGTTTCGTGATTTCAGAGCATCCCCTGTCGACCCTGGTGCCGGTGGAGAACGCGGCGATGGCCGACCGCACCGTCATCCAGTGGGACAAGGACGATCTGGATGCCACCGGCCTGATGAAGGTCGACTGCCTGGCGCTGGGCATGCTCACCGCCATCCGCAAATGCCTGGCGATGCTGCAGCAGCATGGCCTGCACAGCGGGCGTATGGATGCGATCCCCGACGAGGACACCCCCACCTACGACATGATCAGCGCTGCCGACACCATCGGCGTGTTCCAGATCGAGTCGCGCGCACAGATGGCGATGCTGCCGCGCATGCAGCCGCGCAATTTCTATGACCTGGTGATCGAGGTGGCGATCGTGCGTCCGGGCCCGATCCAGGGCGACATGGTGCACCCCTACCTGGAGCGGCGCCGCCTGCTGCGCGAACAGGGGCCGCAGGCGCTGGACAGCCTCGAAGAACCGCTGTATCCGCCGCAGCTGGAGCGCGTGTTCGCGCGCACCCTGGGCGTGCCGCTGTTCCAGGAGCAGGTGATGCAGCTGGCGGTGGATGCGGCCGGCTACACCCCGGGCGAGGCCGATGCCCTGCGCCGTTCGATGGCGGCCTGGAAGCGCCGCGGCGGTCTGGAGCCGCATCGCGAGAAGCTGCTGTCCGGCATGCTGAAGAACGGCTTCAGCCGCGAATATGGCGAACACCTGTTCGAGCAGATCAAGGGTTTCGGCGATTACGGTTTCCCGGAAAGCCATGCCGCCAGCTTCGCCCTGCTGACCTATGCCAGCTGCTGGCTGAAGTGCCACCATCCGGCCGCGTTCACTGCCAGCCTGATCAACAGCCAGCCGCTGGGCTTCTACAGCCCCGACCAACTGCTGCAGGACGCGCGCCGGCATGGCATCGGCGTGCTGCCGGTGGACGTGCGCCACAGCGACTGGGACTGCACGCTGGATTTCGGCAAGGGGCCAGCGGCGATCCGGCTCGGCCTGCGCCTGGTCGAAGGCTGCAACGAAGCGGCGGTACAGGCCATCATGCGCGAACGTGCGCGCCGCCCGTTCGACGATGTCGGCGACCTGTGCCAGCGCACCGCACTGGACCGCCGCCAGCAGGGCCTGCTGGCCGATGCCGGTGCACTGCGTGGACTCAGCGGCCATCGCCATCGTGCACGCTGGGATATCTCCGGCGTGGAGAACCGGCTGCCGCTGTTCGACCAGGCCCGCGCCACCGCCGAAGCCCGCGTTCCACTGCCCCTGCCCAGTGCCTGGGAAGACATGCAGGCCGACTACCGCAGCACCGGCACCACCCTCGGCCGGCACCCAGTCTCGTTCCTGCGCACGCAGCTGCGCAGCCGTGGCTGCCTGGATGCCGCGCAGCTGGCGGGCCACGGCCATGGCCGTCGCGTGCGCATCGCCGGCCTGGTACGCATGCGCCAGCGCCCGCAGACCGCCAGCGGCGTCACCTTCCTCACCCTCGAAGATGAGACCGGCATGGTCAACGCCGTGGTCTGGCGGCACCTGGCCGATCGCCAGCACCGGGTACTGGTCGATACCCAGCTGATGCAGATCGACGGCCGCCTGGAACGCGTCGATGGCGTGCAGCATGTCATCGTGCAGCGCATGCATTGCCTGGATGAACTGCTGCAGGGGCTGCGCAGCCGCAGCCGCGATTTCCATTGACGATACACGCCGTCACACAACGAACTGGTCATCAGTCCCCCGCATCCGCTATCGTCGCTGCATCCAGGGAAGGACGATACGATGCCCCGCGCACTGCTGCTGACCACGCTGGTGGTCTCCACACTCGCCCTGCTGGTTTCCGGCTGGACCGCCTGGAACCTGCATCGCAGCCAATCGCCACAGCGCATCATCGAAGCGCGCGGGCTGATCATCCACGATGGCAACGGCCAACCACGGGTGATCCTCGGCGCGCCGGTGCCCGACCCACTCAGCCGGGGCCGTACCCAGGGGCCGCGCGCCACCGCCCTGTCCGGCCTGATCCTGCTCGGCCCGGATGGCTCCGAACGCGGGGGCTATGGCACCAGCGATCGTGGCGGTGAAGCCGTGCTGACCCTGGACGATGCCAATGGCACCACGGAGGTGTTCAAGGTGGTGGCCAACCCGGACCGCGGCGCCAGCCTGATGGTCAAGCACCAGAACAACACCGGCGCCATGCTCACCTCCTGGCAGGGCAAGCCGGAACTGATGTTCGTCGATGACAGCGGCCAATCCTACTACGTGCGCCCGGGCGCCAACGCCGCGCCCTGATCTGCTTCTGTAGCGTCAAGCCATGCTCGACTGACGGTCATGTAGCGTCGAGCCACGCTCGACTGCTTCTACCAACAGCAGCCGAGCATGGCTCGGCTCTACAAACGCGAAGCAAAGTCGAGCATGGCTCGACGCTACAAGCCGCACACCGCCGCCAGGTCATCGGCCAGCGGCCGCAGCTGTGTGGCCCCCAGCGCCGCGCAGGTGATGCGCAGGCCATGCCCCGGCGCCGCCACCGCGAACACCTCGCCAGCACGCACATGCCATCCGCGCGAAGCCAGCGCCAGCACCTGCGGATGGCTGTCGGCCGGCAACGGCAGCCACAGGTTCAGCCCCTCCATCGGCAACGGCGTCGGCAGGCCACGCGCGCGCAGCAGTTCCTGCAACGACTGCAGCCGCTGCTGGTAACGCTCGCCCGCCGAGGCGATCTTCGCCCGCTGCGTTGCCGACCCCAGCACCGAGGTCGCTGCATCCTGCAGCAGGTGACTGACCCAGCCCGTGCCGGACGCCAACCGCAGCCGCAACCGCGACGCGGTCTCTTCATCACAGGCCAGCCAGGCCAGCCGCAGATCCGGGCCGAGCGGTTTGGACAACGAACGCAGCAGCGCCCAGCGCCGGCAATCCAGCGGCAGTACCGAGTGGTAGGCCTGCTGCGAGAGCAGCGCGTAGTGATCGTCGATCAGCACCGCCACCTGCGGGTAGGCCGCCAGCAACTGGCGCAACGCCCGTGCCCGCTTCGCATCCAGGCTGGCCCCGGTCGGGTTGTGCGCACGCGGCGTCAGCAACACCGCACGTGCACCGGCCTCCAGCGCCTGCCGCAGCGATTCGACCTGCATGCCATGCGCGTCCACCGCCACCGGCAAGGGCGCATGGCCCACAGCATTGAGCACATTGAGGCTGCCGAGGAAGCACGGATCCTCCACTGCGATGCGATCCCCCGGCAGCAGCCACGCCGCCAGCAGGCGTTCGATGCCATCGACCGCGCCATGGGTCAGCTCCAGCGCGTACCCCTCGGGGCAGTCCGCATCCAGCGAGGCGCGTGCCAGCGCCTGCAACCTCGGGTCGACCGTGCCCACGCCATACAGCCGTGGTGCCGCCGGGGCCAGGCGCAGGTTCGGCAACAGGCGCGGGTCCGGGTTGCCACCGGCGAGGTCCTGCAGCGCCAGCCCTGGCGTGCTGCCCTCGCGCGCCAGCATCCGCGGCAATCCGCGCACCACCGTGCCACGACGGCCCGCCGTGCTGGCCAGGCCCGTCGCATCCAATCGCTTGTAGGCAGCGGCCACCGTATTGCGGTTCACGCCCAGCTGCTCGGCCAGCTCACGCACCGGCGGCAGCACGCTGCCAGCCGGCAGGCGGCCCTTGCCGATGCCCTCGCGGATGCTGTCGAAGATCGACTCGGCGCTATACCCGGTGATTTTCATTTTGTCCTATGCCAAAATATCTCTTGTCCTGTGCCAGTGTATCCCACCCTGGCCATCCTGCATTGGAGGTGCCTGCATGCCCCTTGCCGCTGCCGACTGGCCCGTCGCCCAGTCCGTTGAACAGATCGCCGCCAACCTGGTCACGGTGCGCCAACGCATCGCCGCGGCCTGCGCCCGCGTTGGCCGTGACCCGGCCAGCGTGCGCCTGCTGCCGGTCAGCAAGACCGTCGATGACGCCCGCATCCGCATGGCGGTGGCCGCCGGTTGCCACGAACTGGGCGAAAACAAGGTGCAGGAGGCGCAGCGCAAGGCCGAAACCATGGCCGACCTGGGCGTGCACTGGTCGGTGATCGGCCACCTGCAGACCAACAAGGCGCGCTACGTGGCGCGCTTCGCCAGCGAGTTCCAGGCGCTGGACAGCCTGCGCGTGGCCGAGGCCCTGCAGCAGCGCCTGCAACTGGAAGATCGCACGCTGGATGTGTTCGTGCAGGTCAACACCTCGGCCGAGCCCAGCAAGTACGGGCTGGAACCGGAAGCCGTCGAAGCCTTCGTGCAGCAGCTTCCCGCATTCGACCGGCTGCGCGTGCGCGGCCTGATGACACTGGCCATCTTCACCCCGGAGGTCGAGCGCGTGCGCGCCTGCTTCGTGCGCCTGCGCGAGCTGCGCGACCAGTTGCAACGCACCGCCCCGTCGGGCATCGACCTGTCGCAGCTGTCGATGGGCATGTCCGGCGACTTCGAAGTGGCCATCGAGGAAGGCGCCACCGTGGTCCGCGTCGGCCAGGCCATCTTCGGTGTCCGCGCCACCCCGGACAGCTTCTACTGGCCGACCAGCGGAGCCCCGGCATGAAGCGCGCAGTCGTTCTGCAACACGTCGCCTTTGAAGACCTCGGCACCCTGCAACCGCTGCTGCTGGCGCAGGGCTGGCAGCTGCAGGTGCTGCAGGCCGGTATCGACGCGCTCGACTCCGCCGAAACCGCCGACCTGCTGGTGGTGCTGGGCGGTCCGATCAGCGTCAATGACACAGAGACCTATCCCTTCGTCACCGACAGCATCGCCCTGCTGCAGCGCCGGCTGCAGCAGCAACAGCCGACCCTGGGCATCTGCCTCGGCGCGCAGCTGATGGCCCGTGCGCTCGGCGCCGACGTCGCCGCCAGTGGTGGCAAGGAGATCGGCTTCGCACCGTTGCTGTTGACCGATGAAGGCCAGCGTTCACCGCTGCAGGCCCTACAAGGCATTCCCGTGCTGCATTGGCATGGCGAGGCGTTCGAACTCCCAGCCGGTGCCAACCGCCTGGCCAGCACGCCGGCCTGCCGCCACCAGGCCTTCGCCATCGGCAACCATGCGCTGGCACTGCAATGCCATCCGGAGCTGGATGCGCGCCAGTTCGAGCGCTGGCTGATCGGCCACACCCTGGAACTGGCGCAGGCCGGCATCGATCCGAACGATCTTCGCGCACAGGCACGCCGCTATGGCGCGCCATTGGCCGCGGCCGCCACCGCGATGTTCGACCACTGGCTGCAGGGCCTGCCGGAGCTACCGCGATGAACTATCGATTGCAGATCCACCGCGATGGCGCCCACTGGGGCCACTTCGACTGCAGCGGCCCCGATGCTCTGCAACGCATGGACGCCATCGCCGCACAGCTGCCTGCCGAACAGGGCTTCCAGCTGAAACGGCAGAAAGGTGTCGGCGAAGAGCGCATCCTGTCCAGCAATGCCGATGGCCTGCGCGTACTGGCGTCGCAGATCCAGTACCGCGACCTCTGACCCGACGATGGTGGTGCCGGCCAGCGGCCGGCACTACCCCGGCTGTTCGCCCGCATGCGAAGCTTCACGCATGCTGACCCTGCACCGCGGCAGCCACCACGGGCTGCGTGTCGCCCCGCGCTGGCCCTCCCGCCATATCCAGATCGACGCAGAGGTGCTGCAACGCCTGCTCGAGGCACAGGCACTGCTGCCTGCCGAACTGCGCCTGCTGCTCACCCGGGGCTTCGAGCCCCGCCACAGCCGCCTCGGCGGCTTCCGGCGCCTGGTGCGGCGACTCGGCATCACCCTCTTCCGCACCTGCTATCCGCAGCGGCACGATGAAGCCGATGCCATCTTCGGCGCCAACGGCCACGATATCGATGGCCGTCATATCGATGTCTCACTGGTACTGCGCGGCAAGCGGCTACGGCTGCTGCCGCTGGGCGTGTTCACCCCGCCGCGCTGGCAGGATCGTCGCGTCGCCCGCCATGCCGAAGCGGTCGCGCGGGTGAAGCACAGCCTGCAGCACTGCGGCTTCGAACTGCACCACAACCCCACCGAAGCCCTGCAGATCCACTGCGATTATCGCCCGCACTGATCCCGCGTCCGGGCAGGTGTGCCATGCCCATCTATAGATGCAAATGATTCTCTTTTGCTGTAAGGTGCAGCCGCTGCCCTTGCCGCCGCGGGCTGTTCCCTTTCCCAGTTGTCGCCCGCCCCGTGTCCACGCCTGTCGAACCGACGGATGTCGCGCAGCTGTGCGCGGCCCATTACCGGCCGCTGCACGCCCATGTCCGCCGCAAACTCCCGCAACGCAGCGACGCCGATGACGTCGTCCAGGAAACCTGGCTGCGCGTCGTCAAGGTCGCCGCCAGCGGCCTGCTGAGCAACGGCCGTGCCTACCTGTACCGCGTCGCCCACAATCTGATCGCTGATCACTACCGGCAACGCCAGCGCCGTCGTGAGGAAGCGCTGGATGACGCGCAACTGCACGTCCTCGCCGATCCTGCACCGCTGCCGGAGCAGCGCCTGCTGGACGCCGAACAGCTGCGCCATCTCGATGCGATCATCGCCGCGCTGCCACCGCGCTCGCGCCAGGTATTCCTGCTGGCCCGCGTGGAGCAGATGGCACTGGCCGAGATCGGCCGCCAGCTCGGCATCAGCCGTCAGACCGCGCACGGCCATCTGCTGCGTGCGCTGGTGGCGCTGCAGCAGGTACCCGGCGCATGAGCCACGAAGCGATCGCGCGCGAGGCCGCGCGTTGGTGGCTGGACGGCCACGACGGTGGCCGCGACGAGCGCGCCTTCAACCAGTGGTACCACGCCGATTGCCGCCACGCCGCGCAGTACCAGCACCTGCAGGCGCTCTGGCAGGCCGGTGACGCGACGCCCAGCCTGCAGCGGCACCAGCGCAAGCGGCAGCGCCGGCGCCTGCGCGACGCCGGCACTGCCGTGCTGCTGCTCTGTGCCTTGGGCCTGTATACCCGCCAGGCCGCGCCACCCGCCGCCCAGGTAATGCGCACGGCGGCAGGCGAGATCCGCGAAGAAGTCCTGCCGGATGGTTCCCACGTGCTGCTCTCGCCCGGCAGCGAAGTCCATATCCGCATCGATGCACAGCGCCGGCAGCTGCAGCTGCAGCACGGCCAGGCCTGGTTCAAGGTAGCCGCCGATGTGCAGCACCCGTTCCAGGTGCATACGACGCACGGCACGGTCACCGCGCTCGGCACGGCCTTCGACCTTGCCGTGCAGGACAACGACAGCGTGGTCACCGTCACCGAGCATCGCGTCCGCGTGGACAGCGGCAGCCGCAGTGAGCAGGCCATCGAAGGGCAGCAGCTGCGCTTCGATGGACAGGCAGCGACCGTCAGCCAGGCTGCCAGCCACAGTGCGCTGGCCTGGCGCGAACGTCGCCTGCATTGGATCTCCACGCCCCTGGCCGACGTCGCCCAGGACCTGGATCGCTGGCATGGCGGCCATACCTGGATCATCGGCGCACACCTGCGCCAGCAGCCGGTCACCCTGCTCGGCAGCGCCGACGGTGCGGCGCGCAGCCGTGACCAGCTGGCCACGCAGCTGCATGTGCGCGTGCTCCGCCTGGGCGCGGGCGTGCAGGTGTGGCTGCCACCACGCAAGGGACATCGCGATGCACCCTGACATCGGCCCTGCCGCTGCGTCTACCCAGGATGACGACGCACTGCGTCAGCCCCTGGAGCCCCCGATGCTGTTTCACCGCCCCCTTGTCCTCGCCCTTTCACTGGCCTGCGCCAGTCCGCTTCCGTTGTTGTCCGCCAGCGCACACGCGCAGGCCGCCACCCGCCACTTCGATCTTCCTGCACAACCGCTGGCCAGCGCACTGGACGCCTACAGCCGGTTGACCGGTGTCGACCTGGTGATCGGTGCGGCACTGCCGGGCGGCCAGACAGCGCCGGCGCTGCGCGGACAGTTCGACGACGCTCAAGCCCTGTCGCGCCTGCTGGCCGGCAGCGGCCTGCGTCCCCGCTTCATCGACGCACGCCGCGCCACTCTGGAACCGGCGCCGGCCGAACCCGCCGATGGCAGCCGTCAAACCGGCCCGCTGCGCGTACAGGGCGATACCGCGCAGGGTCATTCCCCCGGTGCAGGCGCCAGCCAGTATGTGCCGGCCACGCGCGATGGCTTCGCGCCGGCGGTCGGCAGCGAGCGCGTGGCGATGGCCGAACGCCAGGACGGCAACAGCCTGCTGCGTTCGATGCCCGGCACCCACAGTTTCCATTCGCGCAGCCAGCCTGGCCTGCAGGTCAACATCCGCGGCATGACCGGCGCCGGCCGGGTCAACACCATGATCGATGGTGTCACCCAGACCTTCCGCAACAACGCCGGGCATGGCTCGGGCGGCCCGTTCGCTTATGTCGACCCATTCCTGCTGGCCGGCGTGGACGTGCAGCGCGGTGCGGTGGCCGGCGGTGATGGCGCCGGCACGCTGGCCGGCAGTGCCAACTTCCGCACGCTGGACATCGACGACCTGCTCGGCGAAGGCCGTGACTGGGGCCTGCGTGCGGGCTATCGCCATGGCAACAACGGCTATGGCAGCGGCCGCACCTTCGCCGGCGCGTGGCGCCACAGCGAAGACGGTGGTGACCGCCAGTTCGGCCTGCTGGCCGCCGCCAGCAGCAGTCGCAGCGGCGAGTACGCCACGGCACGCGGGCAGAAGAACAATGCCGACCCCGGCAGCCAGCAACCCAGCAGCTGGCTGTTGAAAGCACGCCTGCAGCCCAGTGACCAGCATCGGCTGGACCTGAGCCACATGCGTTACGAAAACGACTTCTACCACAACTACCCGTGGCAGATTTCCGCGCGCAACCAGCGTGCCAGCTACCACTACACGCCCTACACGCCGTGGATCGACCTGCGTGCGACCTTCGCCAGCAACAAGACCCGGCTGTTCTATCCACCGGTGGAGGACTCCAGCTACATCGGCCGCCGCACCCACAGCAGCCTGAGCAGCTGGACACTCGACAACACCAGCCGCTTCGACATCGGCGCACTGCAGGCGCGCTGGAACACCGGCATCAAGCACCAGTCGGACATCTACGTGGCCGACACCCCGACCCTGCGCGGCGCCAACCCCCAGGGTCGCAGCCAGCTGGACAGTGTGTTCAGCACGCTGGAGCTGCAGTACGACGTCTACGCGCTGACCGCAGGCCTGCGCCAGGATCGCTATGGCATCCGTGGCCACGTCCCGGTGTGCTCGGATGTCCCCGGCCAGTGCGCGGAGATCAACGGCGGCGGCATCGACGTGCGCCGCACCCAGCACGCGCTCAGCCCCAGCCTGGCGGTTTCGTGGCAGGCCACCGACTGGCTGCAGCTGTTCGCCGAAGCCTCGCGCACATCGCGCCCGCCGCGCGTGCAGGAGATGTTCTTCGAGAAAATCCCGCTGGAAGGCATGAGCGATGCCGATGGCGTGGGTGCCAACCCGTTCCTGCGCCGTGAGCGCTCGCGCAACCTGCAGTTCGGCGCCAACCTCAGCACCGACTCGCTGCTGGTTGACGGCGACCTGGCCCAGCTGCGCGTCACCCGCTTCGACAACCGCATCCGCGACTACATCAAGCCGCAATACCTGCTGATCGTGCATCCGCCGGAAGTGGAGCCTTTCGTGGTACCGATCGACAGCGATCCGCAGCTCACTGCCTGGACCAATGCGCTGGACGTGGACGACTTCAGCACCACCACGCGCTGGATGAACCACCCGGGCGTGGTGCGCATGCGCGGTATCGAGCTGGAAGCGCACTACGCCAGCGAGCACTACCACGCCACGCTGAGCTGGACCCGTTCGCACACCAGCGCGCCCGCCATCGAATTCGTCAACCTGGAAGACATCACCGCCCTGCCCGACCGCTACTGGACGCTGGACGTGGGCGGCCGCTGGTGGCAGCAGCGCGTGCAGGCCGGCCTGCGCGCCGAATACTCCGGGCCCACCGAAGAAGGCTACGACTTCTTCCAGACCCGCAAGACCGGCGGTACCGGTGTACTGCTCGACTTCTACGCCAGCTTCAAGCCCCAGCCCAACACCACGCTGTGGCTGAACATCGAAAACCTGCAGAACAAGGCCTATGACAACAATGCCTCGATCGACAGCATCTTCAGCCCGATCCTGGACCGCGGCAACGGCCGTGGCCGCACTGTCTCGATGGGCGTCAATGTGGCGTTCTAGCCGTCGCTGGCTGCCACTGTACCTGCTTGCGCTGGCCGCAATGGCCAGCGCGCAGCCAATGCCAGGCACGGTGATTGACCTGGCCAGTGGCCAGCACCTGGACGAAGCGGCATTCGTGAAGCGCGCAGCGGACGTCCCGCGACTGCTGCTGGGCGAACGCCACGACCTGGCCGGTGACCACGCCGCCCAGCGCTGGCTGCTGCACGCGCTGCAGCAGCAGCGTCCACAAGGCGCGCTGGTGCTGGAGATGATTGCCAGCGAACGCCAGCCACGCCTGCAGCGGGTGCAGCGCTGGCTGGCCAAGGGCAACCATGCCGACGGTGCGCGCCTGCAGGAGCTGCTGGGCTGGGATACGCGCTGGCCGTGGATCGCCTATGGGGGGCTGGTGCAGGACGCCACCGCTGCCAGCATCCCCTTGTTCGGCGGCAATCTCGCGCGCGCCGAGGTCAACGCCCGCCTGGCGTCCGCGGATGCAGTGCGGTTCCCGGTGCCCGCTGCCCGGCATCGCCTGTCGGCCGTGGTGCTGGCCCAGCATGCGGACGCAGCACCGATGCTGGAAGGGATGCTGACCGTGCAACAGGCCCGCGACACGCGCATGGCACAGGTACTGACCGCAGCACCCGTGCCCGCGCTGCTGGTGGCTGGTCGCTGGCATGTACTGCGCGGTACCGGCGTCCCGGGCTACCTGCCAGCGGACACGCCGGCGCTGGTGATCGCACTCGCCTCGCCAGGTGAAACCGTCGATGCGGCCGACGCCGATCTGCTATGGGTGCTGGACGATGAGTGAGCGCGGCCACCACTGGCAGGCGATCGCCATCAGCATCGGCCTGCACCTGTTGCCCCTGCTGCTGTTGGTGCACTGGGTGGCCACGCCGCCGTTGCTGCCGCCGCCTGAGCAGGACGTGCGCATCAGCCTGCGCCTGCTGGCGCCGGCGACGCCGCCCCAGCCAGTGGAAGAACGCCAGGCCGAGACCCCGAGCCAGGCGCAGCAGGCGCGCGCATCGCAACCAACGAAGTCGCCCCCGCCACCGAAGCCCACCGCCGCAAGCGAGGGCGAGGTGGCCGCCAGCGAACGCGGTGGCCCTGGCCGGCAAGCCCTGCCGGTCGCCCCGCCTGCGGCCGTGACCAATGCAAGTCCCGCACCGGCATCGATCACGGCCGCGCCGCCCGCTCCCGACGCACCACCGGCGGACTTCCAGGCCGGCGCCGCCAGCGACCAGTGGGAAGCCCGCCTGATGGCGCGGCTGGAGCGTTACCGCTACTACCCCGCCGCCGCGCGCTCGCGCCGGCAGCAGGGGACCGCCTGGGTCAGGGCCAGCATCGATCGCGAGGGACGCCTGCTGGCGCTGCGGTTGGAGCAGTCCAGTGGCCAACCGATGCTCGACGACGCCGCGCTGCAGACGTTCCGCCGCGCGCAGCCGCTGCCGCCCATTCCCGTGGAAATGAAGGCACCGCAGGAACTGGTGGTGCCGGTGGAGTACTACCTGCGCTAGGCGGCGTAGGCCTCCGCCTCGATCTCGAACAGCATGCCGTCCAGCGCCAGCCGCGGCACGGGAATCAGGGTGCAGGTCGGCGCCGCGCGGTTAGGCCAACGCCGCCGCACCTGACGGGCGATGATGCCCAGCCGGTCCTCGTCGTGGTCGACCACCAGGATGCGCAACCGTGCGACATCGGCCAGGCTGGCCTGCGCCGAACCCAATGCAATCTGCAGGTTGTCCAGTGCCTGCTCGACCTGTTCCTCGAAACCGGGGGAGAGATGGCCATCGGCATCCTCACCGCCCTGCCCGGCGATATGGATCACCCGGGCGGGAAGGCGCACCACGGCCACGTGCGAGTAGCCATTGGCCGAAGGGTCGTAAAGCCCCGCAGGATTGAACAGTTCCAGCAGGCCGTGGCCGAGGTCGGGGGTGGTCAGCAGGTTCATGCCGCATGCCTCGTTGGGGATGCGAGTGATTCTGCAACCTGAACATGAGTTGAGGTCAAACAACGCCCGTGCAACAGATCGGTTCGCCACGCGCAACGATCACGTCCACGCCGGATCCGCCGTGAAATCGATGGTCAACCAGAAGGTATTGCCCCGCGCATCCAGCCGCACCGCGATCTCGTCGCGCATCGCGTCGACTTCGCCCACCGACCCCAGCGGCATGGCCGGGTCAGCCAGCACATGGATCTCGATGAAGCGCATCCGCCCCATCTTCGCCACGTGGCTGGTGAAACCGGCATAGCCACGCTCGGCCACGAACGCCTGCATCACCTGCTGCACGCGCCGGTCCAGATCATCCGGTGCCACCTGCAGCACTTCGCGCATGGCCTTCCACGCGCTGCGCGCCGGCACCGGCAGCACCGCCAGGCTGATCAACGCCAGCACGATCGAATCCAGGTACGGCACCCAGTGGTGCCACTTACCGCCGTGCAGGACCAGCGCCAGCACGAAGGCCAGCACCACCGCCAGGCTCATCAATCCGCCGAGCAGCCAGCCGCGCACGTCCAGCCACAACAGGGCGGAGCGCAGGTGCCGCGCACGCTGTGCGACGAATGCCGCCATCGCCAGATTGCTGGCACTCAGCAGTGCCGCCCACCACAGCGCGGGCCCGAACTTCACCTCGTGCCCGCCCGTGGTCAATCCGATCACGGCGTTGGCCAGCGCATACACGCAGGCCAGCGACAGGATCACACCGCCCAGCGCCTCGACCATCGGCTCCAGGTGCCAGTAGCCGTACTGGAAGCGCGGGCTCTGCTCCCGCGCCACCAGCCGCAGCACCGACAACGACACCAGGGTCAGGGCGACGTCGACCAGGCTGTACACGCCGTCGAACAGGATGGCCTGCGATCCCACCAGCAGGCCACCGATGAAGCCGACCGCGCTCACCGCAAGGGTGACCCCGATCGAGAACTTCAGGATGCGTTGCTCGCGCGCAGTATCCATCGTTCGCCGAAGGGCCGACCGTTACGGGTCAGGCCTTCAGCACCTCCACCTTGTACGAAACCGCATCACCCTCCTGCTCGATGATGAGCCCGTGCACGTCCGATTCGAAGCCCGGGAAACGGGCGTTCTGCTCGCGGGCGATGCGCAGCGACTGGATGATCGGCTCGTCGCTGTCGCCGAAGCGCTCGCCGGGCATGATGGTCGGGATGCCCGGCGGGTACGGCACCAGCATGGTCGCCGCAATGCGGCCACTGATCTGCTCGATGTCGACCCGCTCGATCTCGCCCTTCACCAGGTGGTTGTAGGCATCGGCCGGGGTCATCACCGGCGTCGGCAGATCCACGTACATCTCGCGCATCACCTTGGCCACGGCGAATTCCTGGTTGAACGCATGCAGCGCGTCGCACAGGTCACGCAGGCCCCAGCCGGCGTAGGCATTCGGATAGTCGGCAGCCAGCGTCGGCAGTGCCTGGCTCAGCGGCGCGTTGCGGTCGTAGAGTTCCTTGAAGGCCATCAGCTCGGTCACCAGGGTGCTCCACTTGCCCTTGGTGATGCCCATCGAGAACAGGAACAGCACCGAGTACAGGTTGGTCTTCTCCACGGTGATGCCGCGGCCCCACAGGAACTTGCTCAGCACTGCTGCCGGGATGCCCAGCTTGCCCATGCTGCCGTCCATCGCCAGGCCCGGCGTCAGCAGGGTCACCTTGATCGGGTCGATCAGCACATAGTCGTCGACCAGGTTCTCGAAGCCATGCCAGTGCGCATCCGGCTGCAGGTACCACTCCTCGCGCTTGGCCACCAGCGGTGCCGGCGTATCGCCCTTGTCCAGGCTGCGCTCGACCTGGGTCGGCTGCCACACGCTGAACCACCAGTCATCGCGGCCGAGATCATCGCGGACATGCAGCATCGCGCGGCGGAAGGCGATGGCCTCGTCGTGCATTTCCTGCACCAGCGAACGGCCCGCATCGCCTTCCATCATCTTCGAGGCCACGTCACAGGCCGCGATCACCCCGTAATGCGGGCTGGTCGAGGTGTGCATCATGAACGACTCGTTGAAGCGTTCGGCATCCAGGTTGCGCTGCGCCGAATTGCGCACGTGGATCATCGACGCTTGCGAGAACGCAGCCAGCAGCTTGTGGGTCGAATGCGTGGTGAAGATGATCGCATCCTGCTCACGCGGCTTGCCCTTGGCCATGCCGTAGTGGTTCTCGTAGAACGGGTGGAACGCGGCGTAGGCGTACCAGGCTTCGTCGAAATGCAGGAAGTCGACCGCGCTGCCGATCTCGTCGGCGATCTTCTCGGCGTTGTAGCACAGGCCGTCGTAGGTCGAGTTGGTGACCACCGCGATGCGCGGCTTGGAGCCTGCCTTGTAGGCCTGGCTGGCCAGCGGATTGGCGGCAATGCGCTGCTGCAGCGACTCCGGCGTGAACTGGTCAAGGCTGATCGGGCCGATGATGCCGTGCGCGTTGCGGCTGGGGGTGAAGTACACCGGCACTGCACCGGTCATGATCAGCGCGTGCAGCAGCGACTTGTGGCAGTTGCGATCGACGAACACCACGTCACCGCGCGCCACCGTGCCATGCCAGACGATCTTGTTGGCGGTCGAGGTTCCGTTGGTGACGAAGAACGTATGGTCGGCACCGAAATTGCGCGCCGCTTCGTTCTCGGCGTCCTTGATCGGGCCGGTGTGGTCAAGCAGCGAGCCCAGCTCCGGCACCGAGATCGACAGATCGCTGCGCAGCGTGTTCTCGCCGTAGAACTGGTGGAATGCACGGCCGACCGGCGACTTGGTGAACGCCACGCCGCCGGCATGGCCCGGCGTATGCCAGGAATAGTTCGACTCGGCCGCGTGATGGATCAGTGCCTTGAAGAACGGTGGCAGCAGGTTCTTCATGTAGTCTTCGGCCGCGCGCATCACCTGCCGCGAGATGAAGCTCTTGGTATCTTCAAACAGGAAGATGAAGCCATGGATGTACTTGAGCAGCTTGCTCGGCACCTTCTCGATGGTGCGGCGCTCGCCGTACAGGAACACCGGCAGGTTGGCGCGCCGCGCACTCTGCTCGCGCAGGAAGGCAGTCAGGCGCTGGAACTCGCCATCCACCTCTTCGCTGCCGTCGATCGAGATCAGCACCGCCGAGGCCGCCACGTAGGTGCGGGCACCGGCACGGGCATCATCCAGGTTCAGGCCGCACAGCACGCGCTGGTCGTTGCTGCGCAGCTCTTCCACCAGGGCGCGGATCAGGATGCCGCCGATGCGCGGCGACTCGTAGTCGTTGTCGATGACAATGACCGGATAGTCCAGGGACTTGAAGTACACGTTGATTCTCCTTGTCGAACTCAGGAACGCTGGGCGCCGGCGCTGATGGCCGATGCCTCGCGGGCGCGCTGCCGCTGCTGGCGGCGCTCCTCGCTGAAGAAGGGATAGAACACGGTGATGAACAGCACGAACAGGAAGGCGTACTGCACGATGGTTCCCGACGAGCCGTAGATCGCCCACAGGCAGTACACGACGGTCAGGCTGGTCAGGGTCCAGAACGCACCGGTGTGGACCAGGGTGTGCGAACGCTCGACCACGAAGTAGCAGGCCACGCACGAGTAGATGTAGGGCAGCAGGGTCAGCACCACCGCCGCCGACGTGATCACGTCGAACTGGGCCGACGCGGTTTCCGAGGTGGAGGTGACCAGCACCGCCAGGGTCATCAGCACCGCCACGATCAGCACGCCCTTGACCGGCACGTCATCCTTGTTGGTCTTGCTGAAGATGCTCGGGAACAGGCCATCATCGGAAGCCGCCTTGGCGCTCTGTGCGGTCAGCAGGATCCAGCCGCCCAGCGAACCGGCCGCACCGATGAAGGCGCACAGGCTGACCAGTGCACCGCCCCAGCCGCCTACCGCCTTGGCCGCGGCCAGCGCGAACGGGGCATCGGACACCTGCAGTTCCGAGTTCGGCACCATGCCCATGATCACCGAGGAGCTGGCGATGTAGGCGATGGCGGCCAGGAACACACCGGCCAGCGTGGCGCGGGCCACGTTCTTTTCCGGGTTCTCCACCACGCCGGCGGTGACCGAAGCCGACTCCACGCCGATGAAGGCCCACAGCGTAAGCGCCGCAGCGCTGGAAATCGCGCCGAAGTTGGATTCACCCGACACGTTGTAGGCGCCCTTGAAGATGTCGGCATCGAAGAAGAACCAGCCGAAGATGGCGATGCCCAGGATCGGCACCAGCGCGAAGCTGGTGGTGACCGTCTGCACGCGGCTGACGAAGGCCGGACCGATCATGTTGGCGAAGCTCAGCGCCCACACCAGCACCAGCACCGCGATGCAGCGCACCAGCGGCTCGGACAGGATCGGGAAGAAGTAGCTGAAGTAGCCCACCGCCGCGATCGGGATGGCGACGTTGCCGATCCAGTTGGCGAACCAGTAGATGGTGTTGGTCTGGAAGCCCATGTACGGCCCGAACCAGTCACGCGCGTAGGCATAGGGGCCGCCCGCCTTGGGTGCCAGCTTGCCCAGCTTGGCGAACACGAAGGCCAGCAGCAGCGCACCCGCGGTGGTGATCAGCCAGCCCCAGATCGAGGCGGTACCGATCTTGGCCAGGCTGGACGGCAACAGGAACACGCCTGAGCCCATCATGTTGCCGGCGACGAGGAAGGTGGCTCCGACCACCCCGATTTTCTTTGCTTCTGCCATGACAATCTCCTGTACTGGCATGAGCCCGGTGCAGCCGGGCGTGGGGACGGTTACGCTGGCGTACGACCGCTGGCGCTTATTTGATGAAGTTGTATTGCAGGCTGCCCTGCACCCGGACCGTGTCGCCGCGCGCGCCGCCCTGCTGTTCCAGGCGGCCGTACAGTAGCTCCATGCCCATCGTCCACGACGGTGCCGGGCTCCAGATCAGGTTGAACACGCCGTAGCGGCTCTGCCGGAATGCATCGGCCGCCAGTGCGGCATTCCGCTCCAGGGTCAGCTGGCCGAAGATCAGGTTCGAACGCCACAGCTCGGACCAGTAATGGGTGTAGCCGACGAAACCGCCGTGCAGGTCCAGCGCGTCGAGACGGCCATCGGCACCGACCACCGCGTCCAGTCCGGAGCCGGTCAGGTCGGCGGTGTAGCGACTGAGGCCGCGCCCGCCGAGTACGCCGAACAGCAGCAGGTCGCGCTCGCCCACTGAGGCCGAGCCGCTCAGCTGTAGGCCGCCGGCCGTGCGCCGGTCGCGCTCGCCAACGCCGTCGTAGGCCAGGCTGCGTGCCACCGCGCCCAGCTGCAGGTGGCCCCAGTCGCGCTCCATGCGCGCGGTCACTGTCACATCGGGCAGGCGGTTGACTGCCGCGCGGACGTCGCTGGCGCCGGCGAGTTCAGTCTTCGGGTCTTCAGCGGCGACGGTCAGGGTGTTGCCCTTGCCCATCGCAAAGCTGTGGTGGATGCCCGCCACCAGCAGGTATCCGGCACCGCCAGGCCCTGCGAAATCCAGTGTATCGGGCAGGCTGTCCGGGTCCATGAAGCTGGAATAGCCGTAGCCGGCATAGGTGTTGCCAAGCTGGCCATAGGCATGTCGCAGGCGGAACTCATACCCATCACTGCTGCCGAAGAAATCGTTCTCCAGGTAGAAGCGCAGGTTGCCGTGCGTGGTCGGGCGCCGCGCCTCGAAGCTGAAGCGGGTCTGCTTGGCATGGATGTTGAAGTTGGAGACATCGCGATGACTGCCACCCACCGGCATCGACGAGGGAATGAACTGATCCTCGTCACCGGCCGCACGCGAATCGGCAATCGCATCGAGCTTGGCGTAGCCGCCGATGCGGATCACCGTATCGGTGCCCGGAATGGCAAAGAAGCCCTTCAGATCCGGGTCGGTCGGCCCAGCGGCGCTGTCGGGACGCGAGGCCGCCGTTGAGGGGTCGGCCACGGATTCGCGCTGCGGCAGCACCGGCTGCGCCACGCCCGGCACCTGGGTGGGATGCAGCAGGTTGGCGCTGCTGGCGGCGGCAACCATCGGCGCCGGCACCTGCGGCGTGGCCGCTTCGGCTCCCTCTCGCTGCTCAAGCCGATCCAGGCGCTGCTGCATGCCTTCCAGCGCCTGGCGCATGGCAGCGATTTCCTGGCGCAACGCCTGCGCATCTTCCTGGCCATCCTGCTGCGCATACGCCGGCGTGATCGCCAGCGCGATCAGACAGGCCAGACTCAGTACCGCCAAGCGCATTGCATCCTCCCTGGACAAACACTCGCAACGCGCTGGCCGGACACAGGCGCACAGCGCCCTGGCCTCGCGTTGCCGTTGCTGGAAATGCGGATACTGCGTTGACGACACCGGCCAGCCTGCATACGGCAGGCAACAGGACGATGACACTGCCCTGCCCGCACCGGTGTCGAGCCCATCAAGGCCGCGCTGCCAGAGAGGTGGCGACCGCAGCGGTCTGGGTAACAATCGGGGGGTGAGAGTGTCGTGAATGGCTGTGCCGACCGCCCCGGTTCAGGGCATGTCTGGCGCGGCATCCATGGCGCGTTGACGCTGTATTCCATGCGTCACAGGCTAATCCGCCTGTCGTTTTTGACCTTGATTGGAATCAAGGCGCGATGCTTGATGTCAGTCACGATTCAGACGTGACGACGAACAGCTGCTGCGCAGCCCCGCAGCCTCTGCAGGAGCGACGAAAAGCAACAGGCCCGCATGCTGCCATGCGGGCCTGTGGGTTACATCACGACGTTGGCGGCGATCAGCGCGGGCCCAACACCGTCTGCAGGTCGGCGCCCTGCGGCAGGCCCGCGCGACGCTGCACCTGGCCCTGTGCGTCCTGGAACAGGATGCCCGGCGTGCCCTGGAACCCCAACTCGATCATCAGCACCTGGTTGGCGTCGAGCTTGCCAGCGATCTCGCGGCTGATGCTCGGCAGGGCCTTGATGCCACCACGATCGAACTGGTGTTCGTTCTCCAGCAACGCCGCACTCGGGTCACGCGCGGACAGGATGGCGGCGGCCTTGGCCGGGCTGTCCTCGCGGATCACGCCAACCATGATGTGGCGGAGCTGGACCTTGCCCGCGTCGACCCACGGGCGGGCCGCTTCCCAGAACTTGTGGCAGTACGGGCAGTTGGCATCACTGAAGGTGTAGACCACGCGCGGCGCATCGGCCTTGCCGTCACGCACCCAGGCACTGGCTTCCAGCTTGGTCCACATCTTGGCCGACATCGGTGCGGCGACCAGCTTCTCCACCGCCTCGGCGGCCACATCGTTGCCTTCGGCGTCGAACAGGCTGCCTACCAGCACGTGCTTGCCGTCGGCGGTGACGTAGGCCGCGGCCGGCTGCTGCCCGCCCACCACGCCAGCGAAGCCGCGCAGGCCACCCGGTGCATCGAACTCAGCAACGACTTCGAAGCCATGCTTCTCGATACCTTTCAGCACTGCGGGGCGGTCACCCTTGGCCGCAGTGGCCGGAGCGCTGGCGGCCGGTGCGGCGGCCGTCTTGCCCGGCGGGGTCTGGGCCTGGCTGCAGGCGGCCAATGCCAGCATGACCGGCAGCAACAGCACCGCCGGAGCGATGCGCAGGGAAGTCGACAACATGGGAACTCCGTAGTGAGATGCCCGCGCAGGCTACCGCAGCCGACGCAGTTTGTGTTCAAGGCCCGCCACCGTCAGTTCGCCAAGGTGCAGTTCGCGCAGGCGCCCTTCGGCGTCGAAAAACAGCGTCGACGGATAGGCCTGCACACCCAGTGCGGTTGACGCGGAGGCGGCATCGTCCAGCAGCACATTGCCCAGCCGAAGCCGCTCGGACGCGATGAAACCTTCTACTTCGACCAGCGTTTCCCCCTGGTTGAGGAACACGAACTGCACGTCAGTATGGGTCTGCTGTGCGGATGCCAGCACCGGCATCTCGCGCCGGCAGGGCCCACACCAGCTGGCCCAGAGATTCAGCACCAGCGGTTTGCCCCGGAACTGCTGCAGGTCGATCACGCGCCCCTGCAGATCGGTCACCTGCACCGCCGGCAGCGGCATGCGCTGCTCCTGCCATGCTGCCAACAGGTGGCTGCCCGCCGCCCACAGCACCACGCCCACCAGCGCCCCCGCCAGCACCGGGGCACGCAAGGCGCGCCATAGCCTCAGCCGCCAAACACCCCAGGCGAGGCCTGCAACCAGCACGACCGAGAGGTGATACCCACCATCGGCGATCTGCAGGATGCTCCAGGGGGCCTCACGATAGAGCGCGAAGTTCAAGGCCACGAAGCTGATGCGCCCGCACAGCAGGCCGATCAGCAACATGTCCAGGACCATGCTTGCCGCGGAAGGCACTGCCATCCCGTCCTTCCGACGCGGCCACAGGTGTGCCACGGCCATGGCCAGCAGCACGCACATCAGGATCAACACCACCGGCATCGGCACCGGCCCAACACTCGACATCAGCCCACCTGTCCCATCATCTGTTGCCTGCATGGTCGAAGCGTCGCGCCCAGGTTGCAAGCGCGACGCCCACCGCAGGCATCAGGCAGCGCTGCGCGGCATCTGCATGCCAGGCACCGGTTGCAGCCCGCGCAGGCTGCCCGCCACCGATGACAACAGCGGCCGCTCGCGTCGCTTGTTGTTGACCAGCCGGCGATAGTTGGCCGGCGTCATTCCGACAATGCGCAGGAACAGGCGGCGGAAAGCGCTCTGATCGGCGTAACCCACGCCCCAGGCCACTTCATCGATACCCGCGCCCTGCTGCAGCAGCGTCTGCGCCTTGGCGATACGCAACCGCTGGCAATACTCGATCGGGCGCAGGCCGGTGGCCTTCAGGAAGCGCCGCTGCAGGGTCCGCGGCTCCAGCCCGGAAATCTCGCAGATCGCACCGAGCGTGGCGCCGCGCGCAGCGGTGGTATGCAACCAGCGTTGCGCCTTCAGTATGTCGCGATCGCCGTGGGCGAAGTTGGCACTGAAGCGCTCGAGATCCTGCTGGATCGCCGCCGGCACCGTGATCCCCAGCTGCTGCGCAACGGAACTCGCCACGCCCTGGCCGTGCAGCCGGTACAGCAGGCGCAGGGCGAGGAAGCGCCAGGCCTGGGAACCGGCCACCGTCAGCAGGTCGCCGTCATCAACCAGCGCGCGCTCACTGGGCACCCAGCTGGCCGACTGCCCCTGCAGACCCGGGTGACGCCCGAGGTCCGGGCCACTGACCGTGCGCCCGGCCAGCAGTCCGGCACGCGCGAGCATGCTCACGCCGTCGCTGGCCGCCGCCAGCAGACTGCCACCGTCGTAGTGCGCGCGCAGCCAATCCAGCAGCACCTCATCGGCGCGCAGGCAGACGCCCTGGCTGATCTGGCCAGGCACGGCGATCACGGCGGGAATGTCCGCCTCGAGCATCTCCGCGCCGGCAATGCGATGCACGCCGGTCTGGCTGGCCGGCACGATCCAGCGGGTCACCAGGACCCGCTTGAACGGACGGCGCTGCTGCTGGGCAAGCCGGTTGGCGACATGTGCCATCTCAGTCAGCACGGAGGCGGCCGACGGGTCGCCTCCCGGGTACTCGACCACCGCGACCTCGACGAATCCTTCGTTTCTGAATCCTTCCACAGACCATCTCCTCGGTTCGTTGCAGGCCATCCAGCGGCCGGTTCAGGCGCAGGGTAGGAACTGCCACGACGGCGGGGCTATGAAGAAAGTTGCAAAGTGCGCTGAATGCGCCGTCAGCGACGGGACCTTGACCCTGGACCAGACTCAAGGCTTCACAATGAGCGGCAGCATCCGCAGGAATCCGCCATGAACATTGGTCAACTGGCGCGCCAGGCCGGCGTGCCGATCGATACGGTGCGCTACTACGAGCGCCAGCAGCTGCTGCCCACGGCGGCACGCTCGGCCGGGGGTTACCGCATCTTCGGCGAGCAGGACCTGCGCAGGCTGCGCTTCATCCGTCGCGCCAAGACGCTGGGCTTCAGCCTGGAAGAAATCGCCGAACTGCTGGCACTCAGTGACCGTCACTCGCAGGACATGGGCAGCGTGCGCGACACGGCGCAGGCCCGACTGCACGACATCGCGCAGCGCATGGCCGAACTGCAGCGCATGCACACCGCGCTTTCGCAGCTGGTCGACGCCTGCCCCGGCCACGGCACACTGGATCAATGCCCGATCCTGGCGGCGCTGACCGATGACACTGCGTGAGTCCGGGCGACTGACATCCACCTCGCAACGCGCGTGAAGAAAAGTGCAACAAATGCTTGCCAACCCCCTGGGGCAAGGCTATTATTTCGCTCCTCAGCGACGTGGGGCCATAGCTCAGCTGGGAGAGCGCCTGCATGGCATGCAGGAGGTCAGCGGTTCGATCCCGCTTGGCTCCACCAATCTTTCGGCATTAGGCCGTCGAAAGGTCGCTAAAGAACATTGATGAGAATTGCGTCCCCATCGTCTAGAGGCCTAGGACATCACCCTTTCACGGTGGCGACCGGGGTTCGAATCCCCGTGGGGACGCCACTCATCACGAACAACGAGGACCCGGCCGATAACCGGGTCTTTTTTGTTCACCGCCTACCGGCATTCAGGTTGTGGCGTTGCGGTTCCCCTGCCCTCGTGGCTGCGGTTGAACCGGAACGAAAAAAGTTCAAAAAAGACTTCCACAAACGTGAACACGCAGGTATGATAGGCGGCTCGGTAACACGGGGCCATAGCTCAGCTGGGAGAGCGCCTGCATGGCATGCAGGAGGTCAGCGGTTCGATCCCGCTTGGCTCCACCACTTTCGACATTAGGCCGTCGAAGGTTCTACAACTTGAAGTTTTTCGTGCGTCCCCATCGTCTAGAGGCCTAGGACATCACCCTTTCACGGTGGCGACCGGGGTTCGAATCCCCGTGGGGACGCCAGTTTCAAAACGGACTCTGCTCCCGGCAGATCATCCGGAGTTTCATGGGGCCATAGCTCAGCTGGGAGAGCGCCTGCATGGCATGCAGGAGGTCAGCGGTTCGATCCCGCTTGGCTCCACCACTTCGACATTAGGCCGTCGAAGGATCTACAACTTGAAGTTTTCGTGCGTCCCCATCGTCTAGAGGCCTAGGACATCACCCTTTCACGGTGGCGACCGGGGTTCGAATCCCCGTGGGGACGCCAATTCTTGAAAACCCCGGTTTCGGCCGGGGTTTTTCTTTGCCTGCAGTTCCTGGGAAGGCCTATCCACGCATGGCGTGGATCTACCGCAGGGCCCGGGTAAATCCACGCCATGCGTGGATGGCTTCACCCCGATTACGGCTCAGAACCGCCGATACATCCCGATCGATGCCGGTGCCGTGGGCGCGAAACCAAACTGTGCGTACAACCGATGCGCCTCGCCATCGGCCAGCAGGCTGACGTACGCCGATGGCGGCAGGCTGGCCTGCATCCAGCCATCCAGGCGTCGCATCACCTCCTTGCCCAGTCCCTGCCCCTGCAGCCGCGGCAGCACCGCGATGTCGCAGACCTGCAGGTGGCAGCCGCCATCGCCGACGATACGCCCCATCGCCACCAGTTCGGCCCCCTGGTAGGCACACACGCCGAACAAGGTGTTGGGCAGCGCACGCATGGCCGCTTCCGGGCTCTTGGCACTGAGGCCTGCGAGCACACGCAACCGGCAGTAGTCCTCGACCGTCGGCACGGCCTCGCGGAACTGGCAGGTGGAATCATTCATGCGGTATCTCCAGATGGGTCGGGCTATCCTGCCGCATCCACGTCGCAGTCGTTGCGACCCAGGCCCGAGTTTCCCATGTGCTATTCCGCCCTGATCCGCGCCGACTACGCCAAGCTGGTACGCGAGTTCGGTGCCATCCTGTCGCTGGAGGAGTTCGCCGACCTGTACGCACACGATCCGGGCAAGAAGCGGCCGAAGACCCCGAAGGCGATGGATGACGGATTTGCCGGTGCGCGTACCGAACAGGGCCGCGACATCGTGGCGAAGATCCAGCAATGGCATGCGCAGGAGCAGCAGGCACTGGAGGCCGAACTGGCCCGGCAACGCGAACGACGCGATATCGCCCATGCCACGCTGGCCACCCGGCCCACGCAGAAGGCACGCAATGACCTGCGCGTGGCCGGCAACCGCATCGAGCGCGCGCACGCCCGATTGGAAGACCTGCATCGGGTACAGCTGCTGCCGCGCGACAACCGCATTTTTCCCGGCACCTACGCACCGGTGATGGTCAGCGAGAACGGCCAGCGCGTGATCAAGCCGATGCGCTACCAGTGCCGGCTGCCGGACAAACCGGCGCGCAACGACGTGCTGTACCCCGGCACCTACAATGCGCGGCGCGACAGTCTGGAAGGTTACTGGCGGGGTGCGTTCGGACTGCGCCATGGCGTGGTGGTGGTGCAGGCGTTCTACGAGCACGTGCCACGCCACGCCATCGCCGGCCGCACCCTCGGTGACGACGAAAAGGAACAGGACGTGGTGCTCGAATTCCGTCCCGATCCGCCCCGCGACCTGCTGCTGGCCTGCCTCTGGGCGGAATGGGAAGGACCGGAAGGCCGCCTGCTGTCGTTTGCCACGATCACCGACGTCCCTCCCAGCGACATCGCCGCTGCCGGGCATGACCGCGGCGTGGTACCGATCCGCAGGGAACACCTCGACGCCTGGCTCAATCCCGACCCGGATGACCTGGCGCGCCAGTACCAGATACTCGATGACCGCGAGGAGATCCGTTACGTGTACGAGGAAGCGGGTTGAGCGCCACGCGCGATTGAAAAACCCCGCCTGGGCGGGGTTCCTGGATCAGGGGTTGCCGCCGCACATCGCCTCTTCGCAGAAGGCTTGTTCCTGCAGGCATTGCTCAACTTCACCGCCGCGCGCGATGCAGCTCTTGTAGAGCTGGAAACAGGGCTGGCCGCACCATGCGGCAGACGCCGTACCACCGAAGACCGCCATCGAAAGGACACCCGCAGCAACCATGCGCTTGATCCACTTCTGCATGCCACTCTCCTTGTAGGCCTGAGCATTCAGGCCCCGGCAGCATACCCCCGCCGGCGCATGGCGGGCGGCTCAGGCCTGGACGCTGGAGCGGCCGACCGCACGGGCCAGCGCCCGCGACAGATCCGCCGACGGGTACGGCTTGACCAGCAGCAGGCCGGCCAACATCGGTGCCGGCAGCTGCTCGGCCAGCATCCCGGTTGCCAGCACGAACGGAATGCCACGTGCCGAAAGCGCTGCGGCCACCGGCTCACTGGTCTCGTTGCGGGCCAGCCGGTAATCCAGCAGGGCCACGTCCGGGGCGCTCTTTTCCAGCAGCTGCAGGGCCTCGGACACGCTCGCTGCGAGCCCGACCACGGTCGCACCGGCATGCACCAGCTGCATCTGCAGCAGGGCCGCACTCATTTCGTCGTTCTCGACCACCAGCACCCTCAGGTCCTGCAACACTGTCATCAGCTACCGCTCCTGGAGGCAATTGCACGCTGGGAGTATAGCTACCAAGGAGCCAATGCCGACAGGAACCGCCCTGATAGGCCCTCCTACTATGCATCTCCCGCCGACCTCGGTTACACTCGCACGCTGCCTGCCGGTGTGGCGGAATGGTATACGCAGCTGACTCAAAATCAGCCGGGGGTGACCCCATGAAGGTTCGAGTCCTTTCACCGGCACCAAAGACCCTTGCGGCATAAGGGTTTCCAAGAAAATGGCGTAATGGAGTCGTGAATCTTCCGGCTCCGCCTTTTTTTCTTCATCCTCTCTCGCTACACGCCGCGGCGCATTTGCTGCAGACCTGCCCTCACCCACGCCTTGCGCGCGTCCTTCGGGCGGGGCTTGGTCGCCGGCAGCGGCTTGGCCGGCTCCAACGCTTCCTTGACTCGCGCAGTGGCGAGCGCGGTCGCCTCGGCCAGGCGCCGGGCCTGATCCTGCTGCTCGCGGGTCGGCGGCAGGCCGGGAAGCGGTTCGAGCGGTTCGGCTGGCGTGGTGTCCAGCAGCCGGGCCACAGCCGCGCGCAGGCGCATCTCTGGGTAGAGCCTGGCCGCACACCAGCGCTCGGCGTAGCGCTTGCCTTGGGCGATGCTGGCGGCACGCACGTCCTTGGTATCCCACATCTTCCGAGCATTGAGGCGGACGCGCACACCGCCATCTTTGGCCGGCGAGACGTTGACGATCTGACTGCCGTTCCACCACAGCACCCAGGTGTCGCCCAGCTGGACCCAGCCGGTGGGGATCGGGGCGGCGCGGAAGCCTTGGTAGCCATGGGAGGGAAGCATGGCCGGAAGGATACGGCTGACGGTCGCAAAGGCTGCGACAAGGAAGCGTTCACCGGCTGAACCGTTCGACTTCAACCCACTTACCCAAACTCAGGCCAGCATGCATGTTGCGCAAAGATGCTTGCTAATGCATATTGCAAGCATCCTACGAAGGAGTGCTTGCTGTGAACGAAGAAGCTACCGAAAGCCCGCAGTCCGCTGGCGGCAAGGCCAGGGCCTCTGCCCTCTCCGAAAGCAAGCGCTCCGAAATTGCCAAAAGAGCCGCCGAAGCACGTTGGGGGGGAGCGAGAAAAGCGACCCATGAGGGAACGCTCACCATCGCTGAAGTACCCATTCCCTGCTACGTGCTGGAGGATGGCTACCGGTACATCAGCACGCGGGGAATCATGAAGGCGCTCAAGCGCCCGTGGAGAGGCCGCAAGTACACCGGGACCGAATTGCCGGTTTTCATCGAGGCTGGGAACCTCTCCCCCTTTATAAACAATGACTTGAAGGAGATTCTGACCGGGACCGAAGTGCGGAGTACCAAGGGCGTCGTTTCAGAAGCATTCCGCGCTGAGGCACTGCCGGCCGTGTGTGACATCTATCTGCGAGCTCGCGAAGCCAAAGCCCTTACGGCCACACAGCTCGTCGTCGCGCAGCAGGCGGAGGTCCTTGTTCGGGCGTTGTCGCAGCTGGGCATCATTGCTTTGGTTGACGAGGCTACGGGCTACCAGGAAGTCAGACCCCGAGACGCGCTGCAGCAGTACTTGGATGCAGTTCTTCGCAAAGAACTTGCCGCTTGGAGTAAGCGATTCCCGGACGAGTTCTACGAGAACATCTACAAGCTGAAGGGCTGGACATGGCCCGGCATGAAGAAGAACCGGTTCAGTGTCGTTGCGCACTACACTCGCGACCTGGTCTATGACCGACTGGGTACAGGTGTGCTCAAAGAGCTCGAACTGCGCTCACCCAAGAGCGAAAGCGGATCGCGACCTAACAAATTGCATCAGTGGTTGTCCGATGACGTCGGCCACCCGCTTCTAGCCCAGCATCTCCATTCCCTTATTATGTTTCAGCGCTTAGCTATAGCTAGCGGGCACGGCTGGCAACGCTACGTAAAGATGGTTGACCAAGTGCTTCCGAAGAAGGGGGACACGCTAGAACTCCCGCTTGGTGAGCCGGAGTAAGAGGCGGGGAAAGAGTTCGGGTGCGTAGTCTTTCCCGCCCTGCACTCGCAAGCATTCATGCACTCCCCTTTTTATACGACCCACCTTCAGCTAGTCTCCAACCTACCAGACTCAAGGAAGACCCTAATGCTCTCGTTTTACAGCACCTCTCCAGACGCACTCCTTCACGCATTCAAAGAAAAAGTGGCCCTGGGGAATAAGGAAGGCGGAATCGCAACGTGGACGATGGACAAGGATGGCGACTTCATCCATTCCTCTCCCCAGCTCAAGGATCTCGGCTATGCCAGGCCTACGGTTGTCAACGATGGTAAGGAAAAGTGCCTTCGCTTCGCTATTTTTTGGCGCAATGAGACAACCGCCAAAGAACAGAAGCTCTGTTACAGGGAACTGAGCGGTAATCTTCTGGCCACCTTCATTGACCATCTCTCTGACCAGTTCAGCCAGGCTGTTCATAAGGACGTACGGGAATAGTCACGACTGACGGATGGCCCACCCATGGAAGAGCCTGCGACCGAGCCAGGCTCGACCCTCCCTCATCCCTACACACCTCGAGTACGCCCGACAGGGCTACCCTCCGGCCATGTGCGGCCGCTTCGTCCAGCTCCCCGTGATCGACTTTGGCCAGCCGGGGCTGGCTGACCTTGCCCCCGGCCTGGCCGAGATCCAGCCCAGCTATAACCTGGCGCCGACACAGCGCGCCTCGGTGATGCTGGACCGCGGCGAAGGACGGCAAGTGACCCGCTTGGCGTGGGGCTTGCTGCCTTTCTGGGCCAAGGCCAAGGGCCTGCAGGGATCAACCATCAACGCCCGAATCGAGACGGTGGCCACCAAACCAGCATTCCGGTCGGCCTTCAAGAAGCGCCGCTGCGTGATCCCCATGGCGGGCTACTACGAGTGGTCGGTGAGCCCCGATGACGGAAAGAAGGATCCATGGTTCATCCACGCCACAGGGCCGCTGCTGGCCGCTGGCCTGTGGGAGGACACCAGCCCACTGCTGCCCGACGGCAACCTGGGCACCTTCACCATCATCACCGGGGACAGCAGCGGCGTCTCGGCCGACATCCACGATCGCATGCCGGTGTGGCTGCAGGCCGGCCAGCTCGATGAGTGGATGGCCGCCAGCCCCGACGACGCCATGGCCATGCTGCTGGCCAGCGAGCCGCCGGCGATGGAGGCCTACCGGGTCAGTCGCGCGGTGAACACGCCGCGGAACAACCGCGAGGACCTGCTGCTGCAGGTCGCATAGTCCCGCATCATCCGAACCCCAGCGGCACCTCGGTCAGGTCCACGATGAAAATCGTGGCGTTCTGCGGCCCCATCGTCACGCCGCCCACCGGGAACGTGTTGGTGATCAGGGTCTGCTGAACCGTCTGCAGCCGGGAAATGAAGATCCGGTTGTCGCTCGTCATGTGGAAGTAGTCGGCCGTCATCGTGCAGCGATCCTGCGATTGCGCGAAGTAGTAGAAGCGCGGCGACGGGATGGCGATGCCAATCTTTACGCCCGGGAAGAACTGGCCGACCTCGATCGGAGGACCTGAAACCGCTGGCAGCGCCACCACCTGCAGGACCCGCAGCCCCTTCCGCCGCGAGTCATAGAACACCGTGCCGTCTTCGCCGCGCATGCGCAGCCCGACCGGCCCGCTCGCCGCTCGCTCGGCCGCGCTGAACGTGTAGTACTCCAACGTTTTGTTGGGAGCCGCGCTGGAGGCGTACACGTCGCACGTCACGCCGCTCTGAACCAGAGAGAACCCAGTGTTCGTCGACACAGAGTCGTTGATGTAACGGCAGACATGGAGGTTCGTTGTCCCGTTCGTCGACGCCAGGGCCCCTCGCGGCGACCATGAGGCAAACGGCGGCGAGCCGCCGGTCGCCCCGCCGGAGAAGGATCCAGTGTTCAGCGTCCCGGACTTGGCCAGCTGCAGGTTTCGATAGCCGAGACCAATCTGAATCTGCCCGGTTCCCTGGTTTCGTACGCGTAGTCCGACGGCCATCAGCTGTAGATCCCGTAATGAAGGGTGATGCCGCCCACCGTGTCGGTGGTGGGCCGGCTCGGGAACATCTCCATCCTGACGTGGAAGTTCACCACATCAGGATCCCAGCTCCAGTTGATGCTATTGCCCGAGATGGACACCGAAGGAACGAGCATTCCATACGCTGACCTCTGCCCCTCGCAGGTGAAGTAATAGAAGGGCTCACCGCCTGAAAAGTCATTGACGATGAGCCCCCCGTTTGCCTCGGGCGGTGCGATCCACTTGTTGTTGGAGTTGACCGGGTTGTAGAGCGGGAACGTGTACGACCCGATGATCTTGGTCAGCCGCGTGGTGACCGTGGTCTCCACGTACCCGCTCTCGCTCCGAACCCTCAGCCCAATGTCGACCATTACTGCAGCACTCCAAGCTCCACGGCGAGATTGCCGTTCGGGTAGCGGATGTAGATGCCTTGGTTGGTGATGTTCAGCCGATAGCCGCCGGCGACGGCACCGTTGAACTCGAATCCACCACCTGCCGCCTTGTTGATCCGCCAGCCGGTTTGCCCTGACACGTAATCGTCGGACTGGATGGTGCCGCTGATCTTCGCGTTGGTGATCGCCGCGTCTTCGATATTGGCGTTCTTGATCCACGCCGTGCCGATCAGGGCCTGGCTGATGAACGTCTGGCCGCCCTGAATCACGAAGGGCGTGGTCACCTGGCCGTTCACCAGGTTGATCAGCGCCATCCGGTCAGCCTGGAACAGGATCTGGCTTTGGTAACTGCCGTCAGGCTGGTTCTCGATGCCGATGCCCATCCCCGCCGCGTAGTACTGACCATCGGCCGTTATCTGCAGCTTCATGCTCCACGAGGCGCTGACCTTGCCGTTCAAATCAACAACGGTCTGTGCGGTCTCTTGCACGATTGCCTGCGTCTCATCAACACGGGCCTCGACGGTGTCGGTGCGCTTGGCAGCCGCATAGTCTGCGGACGCGGAAACAGCCTGGATGCTCCACGACCCGGCATAGGAGGTCGTATCACCGGCGCCCCAGTCACCATCACCCGCGCCCTGCACGTCGACCTGAGCAAAGATTCCATCGATCTTCTGCCCCTGCGCCGTGACCTTCCCGTCCAGCTCGCCGATATCCATCTCGACGCGATCCATGCGCCCCACCAGTGCCCCGGCCTCGGCAAGCGCATCACCCACGTTCTGCCACTTCGTGCCGGGCGGCTGCTCGTTGCCCGGCGCCGAGTCTGACCACAGCCAGATCTTCCCGTTGTACACGACGGTCTGGCCTGGCTCGTACGTGGCTTCAGCCGTCCACACAAGGGGGACCAGGCCGCTGGTGCTCTCGATCTTCGCCAACAACTCCTGTCCGAGCGAGCTCTCTGTGATTTTGTTCCTGAAGTACTCCTCGTACTCGGATACGTCGGTGCTGGATTCCCCCATTACCCCTGTACCGACCGGATACCACGGGCCGATGTTGCCGCTGCGGTCGACCAGTCGCCCCCAGAAGTAGAACTTGGCGCCTGCGGCCAGGCCATCGAGCTGGTATCGATTTTGCGGATAGGCGAAGTCCGCGAACTTGGTGGCGTTCTCCAAATTCGGGCCGGCACCGCGCCAGATTTCAGTGCGCTCTGTATCGGTAGCTCCCGGCGGGAACGACCAAGCCAGCCGGATTCCGTATACCACCGGGGTTGCCGTCAGCGAGGTCAGCGCCGGCGGTGGCTCCGTCTTGCCCTGAATGTCCGTCAGTGCACTGAGGGTTGGCTGCGACACCGCGTTAAGCGCATTCACTGCGCGAACCCGGGCCAAGTACCTTCCCGCGTAGACACCGCGCACCTCGGCGCTGGTCGTGCCGACGCGCCCGATACGCACCCAGTTGAGGTCGTCCCTGCGCCACTCCACGTCGTAGGCAATCGCCTTGTCGGCGGCGTCCCACTCGATGGTCAGCACCGGTGTGGCAATGCCCTGGTCAATCACCACATGCGAGGACATGCGCACGTTGGCCGGCGGCGGCTGCACGCTAGGCGGCACGATGCTGATCGGCGGCGGTTCCAGCCTGGTGCCGTCGTCGATAGCCGCGAACTTGTCCGGGCGGTGCTGCAGCGCGGTGATGCGGTACGTCAGGCCATCTTCCTCGGTGATGCTGATCACGCGGAACTGCTGCAGCACCAGGTCGGTCGATTCCGTCGCCCAGATCGATTGCGCCACCGGCACCGCGCTCCAGGGCGCCGAGACGGTCACCACGCGCGTTCCCGGGTTGACCCCGCTGATGGTGCGGGCTTCGGTCTTCCCACTCGGCAGCGTCGCGCGCAGCAGGTCTCCGGCCTGCATCGAGGGTGGCACCACATCCAGGGTCACGCTGCTCGCCGATGCCGCGCTGATACGACCAGAATTGCGCCGGCCGGCACGCTTGGCATCGGCGACCTGGATCACATCACCCGGCATGCAGTTCAGAGCGTCCAGGCCGACTGCGAAGCTGACCGTCTCGGTCTCCAGGTTTTCGCTGTAGAGGATGTGCAGCCCCACGCGCTGGGCCTGCGACTTCGAGTGGCAGCCGAATGCCGTCACCTCGATCTGATTCACGCCGTAGCGCGCGATGCCCTCCTGCAGCTGGACCGGCTCGACCTTCTGCCGGCCGAAGTCGTCGGGATCAGACCACGAAACCAGAGCTACCGTGTGCCGCGCTTTGCTGCCGCTGCCGGTGTAGGTGAATTTCCCGTCGACCACGTTGGCCTGGCTGTAGGTGTAGACCGGATCCTTCGGCATGTCCGCCGAGGCCATGATCTGCCCTGCCGCGTAGAAGCTGATGCCGCGGAACATGCTGGCCATGTCCTGCAGCACCTTGTGGGCCGACTCCCGGGTCTGCAGGTACAGGCTGCAGGTGAAGCGCGGTTCCATGCCGCCCATGCCGTCGCTCACCAGCTGATCGCAGTACTGCGCGATCTCGTACAGGCGATACCTGTTCACCCAGTCCAGCGGGATGCGATCGCCCAGGCCGAAACGGTCGTTGGTGACCATGTCGAAGAACACCCACGCCGGGTTGTTCGTCCAGGCGGACTTGAAGGTGCCATCCCACACGCCGGTATAGGTGCGCGCGATCGGGTCGTAGTTGCTGGGCACGCGGATGATCCGGCCCCAGATGCGGTATGCGGTGGTCGGCTTACCCTGGAACTGGCTGCCATCAATCTGGATCGCGGCGATCGCGCAGTTGGGATAGCGCAGCTTTACGTCGATGATCTCGGTCATCGAGATCACGTTCACGGTGTCGGCCACGGTCGAGCTGTTCGCGTTCGGCGTGAGGCGGCGGATCCGCACCTGCCACTGGTTGCCCGGCGGCAGGTCGATGCGGTGGCTGCGCTGATACTCGGTGGTGGTCTTGCCGCGAAAGGCGTTGGTCAGCACCGTGCTGAATGCACCGCCGTCGGTGGATAGGTCGATGGCGTACTCGACCGCGTAACCCTCGGTGTCGCCGTTCTCGGTGTTCTGTCGCTGCAGGGCAGGCACACCGAACCGGATCCGCACCGCCGACAGATCCTGACCGGAAGCCGTGCGCACCACCGGCGTGTCGCGCAGCTCGACGCCGACCCCGATCTCGTTCTCGACGGACGGTAAGCCGGCGATGTACTCCTGGTCCTGCGTGCCCGAGCGGGTCTCAACCCGAACGCCGTTGAAGTTGAAGGTGCCGTCGCTGTTCTGGATCGGCACCTCGTTGAGGTAGATGGACTGGTTACCGGCCACCAGGCCGCGGATCTCGCCCTCGCTGGTCAGGTCCAGGACCTTGGCGTAGGAGATCGAGTGCAGGCTATCCGGCGTCTCCACCGGCGTGCGGGCGTTGGTGCTGCTCTTCCCGCCGGCGCCGATCACGTCCGCGCACGCCTTGGCCACCTCGACGTGCTGATAGTTGATGGCTCGATTCACTGCTGGTCCTCCGCGTAGATGCCGCCGCTGATCACCACGGATCCGACGACCATCCCCTTCGTGTCGTGGCCGCCGTAGGCGACGGGCACCGGGTTGCCTTGGGCCTGCACGTTCACAGGCCCGTTCATGCTGTAATTCGGCGTGTTTTCAGCGCTCTCCTTCGTCCCCAGGCCACGCGGCTGGGGCGACAGCATCTGCACCACGCCGCCGATGGCCAGGCTCCAACCGGCCGCGCCGACCGCGCCCCAGAACTTGGCGACGCCAGCACCGGCGCCCGGGCCGCCGTAGATGGTGGCCACCACGATCAGGGCCACACCGACGATGGTCTGCAGGGCGCCGCCGCGCTTGGAGCCGACCAGCACCGGCGCAATGCGGATATCATCCGCACCCGGCGGATCGTGCAATTGCGCCTTGCTCAGGTTCTCGCGGCCGATGAACACAGCGAACTCGATGCCCTGATCCTTGCAGCCGGTCAGGAACTGCCGGAAGCCAGGCAACAGGATGCCGAGCGCGAAAATGGCCTCGGCTGGGCTGTTCACCGCCAGCTGAAACTTGCGGCCGAAGCGGGCGCCGAGGCGGCCGTACAGCCGGACAGTGCGCAGGCGCTCAGTCATGGCCGGCCTCCCTATGGCGCACGATGTGGCGGGTGCGCTCGGCCCACATGCCGCCGTAGACCACCGTCTCGGACAGGCGGCCGTGCATGTGGTGCAGCATCTTCCCGTCGCCCAGGTAGACGCCGGCGTGGTTCGTCACTGGCGAGCGGATCTGCATCAGCACCATGTCGCCGCGCTGGGGCTCGCCATCGATCAGCTCGAAGCCTTCGGCGCGCAGCCGGTCCAGGCTGTAGAGGTCCTGGCCCTTCTCCCACCAGTCGTCCTCGCGCTCGTACTGGCTGAGCTGGATGCCCAGCTCGCGGGCGTAGAAGTCGCGCACCAGGGTGTAGCAGTCCAGCACCCCATGGGCGAACTGGCGGCCAACCAGCGGCGCCTCGTAGCCACAGGGCTCGATGGTCTGCAGGTCGCCACACTCCGGCTCTGCGCCGGTGCACTGGCCCACGCTCACGATGTGCCACGGCAGGCCGCTGGCCTCGCACATGACCCGGTCAGCGTCGGACGCGGCCGCAGAGGCATTCGGGTGGCTGTGCACGACGGCCAGCACCTCGCCCTGGTCCTCCGCGTCGGCGTAGTCCTCGGCCGGCAGCCGGAAATGCTCGCTGGGCGTGGTGGCCACGTTGCGGCAGGGAATGAAGGCCTCGCCATCGGCGCAGGCCACGATCAGGCCGCAGCACTCGCGCGGGTACTCGGCCACGGCATGCGCCTGGATGGCCTGCAGGGTGCTCTGTTGCATGGATATCGCCCATAGAAAAGGCCCGCGCTGGGCGGGCCTTGTGGTGCTGCTGGTACAGCGCGAAGTTGCTGGTGGTGTCGGCGGGCGGGTCGTCAGGTCCGCAACAGGCCGGCGGCCGGAAACCCACCATGCGGGATCGGCTTGTCTTGGCCGAACCGCAGTTGGCAGCTGCGAACCAGGCCGGCGCACACGTCCCTGCCCGGGTCATCCACCGGCTGGTCGTTGATATCGAAGTACGCCGAGCCGGTGTAGCCGCAGTAGGGACCGCGGTAGCCCCCGTGCAGCAGGGCGCTGCAGATCCTGGTGCACTGCCGCGCTGGCAGCTCCCGCCCGTTGAAGTCGGCCACCGTGGTCAGCTCGAACTCGACCGTTTCGTCGTCCTCGCCCACCTTGCGCTCGATGTACCAGATCTCATCCAGGAAGTGCTCGCCCGGGTCAGCCAGCGGGTTCCCCTCGGGGAAGTTGGCCGCGTCCAGGTACTTCACCAGCGTCTGCCGGCGAATCAGCTTGGCACCGGCCAGATCCTGGAACATGCGGCACAGGGCGCCGATACGGCCGTCGATGTTGCTGACCTTCAGCCGGGGATTGGGCTGCTGCTCGCTGGTGCGCTCGAAGCCCGTAGCGTTGATCGGCCATGGGCCGTACTCCTGGCCCTGCCACCAGATCACCCCCGACTGCAGGTGCTGGTGGAAGAACAGCTGATCAGCGCCGAAGCTACTGCAATCCAGCTCGTACAGCGTCACCCGGCCGCCGGGCTCCAGTTTCTGGGCGTCGGCGGTGATCATGCGGCATCACCTGCCGGCTCACATTCTGGTGCCGCAACGATCACTCGCACCGTCAGCAGATAGACGATGTCCTTCGGGTCGCCGGTAGCTGGATCCGTGCACGTGTACAAGATCGCATCCTGCTGCTGATGAATGGCCAGGCGAACCGTCGGCTCGTCGTTCTCGTCGCGGTACACGCTCGCGCGCCAGCCGGCCGCAGGTTGGATACCTGGTCCCGTGACCTGGTACAGCCCGGTGCCGATACGCGTGCAGCTGATACCGAGGCTTTCGAACGGACAGCCCATACTCGTGCCAGGGGCATGGTCGCCGGCGAGGACGATGCTACCGTCCGGCTGGATGTTGAACGCTGCAGCGCAGGTACTGTCCATCGTCAGGCTCGCTTGATGAAGTTGTTGGCATCGACCGTGGTGTTGCCGGAGTGCCAGAACTGCCGCCACGCTCCGAACTGGTTGCCATTGATCGATTGGGAGAAATAGACGTCATTGTTGGTGCCGAAGGCGAGTTGATTGATCCACCGGCCGTTCTGCTTGGTGAAGTTGCCAGATGCATCTGGCGGCGAGTTCGCAACGGCAATCGCCACGCCGAACCCCACTGGAGCGTTGTTCGAGCTGGTGCCGAACGCTTGGATGACACGCGGGCCCTCCCACAGATTCCACGCTGTTGGAATCGCGTCCGGCCACGTTCCGTTTGCCCCCTTGCTGACCTTGCCCGCAGCCGTCGTGGCGGCAGAATCCGCGGTCGCCTTCGCTTCGTCGGCCGTGGACTTGGCTGTATTAGCTGTGGTCTGCGCGGCAGCCGCGTTCTGATAGACCTCGGTGAAGTTGTCATTGCACTTTCCGAAGGCCACCGGCGCGAGGTCGCCTCGGTACGAGCCGTTGTCGGTAGTGGTGTCGATGTTTTTTCGTGCCATGGGCTTCCCTTACGGCTGGAACGTCTGTTCGAAGGTGGCCGTGACGCTATAGGTCAGGCCACCAAGGTGGGAGTCGGTGTAGGTATCGCAGTAGTAGAGGCTCGTTCCCCAAGGGCTGGCCCACAGGAATGAAGTGCCCACGTGTGTATCGAGGAAGGCGACGATCTCGGCGATCACTGCCTTGGACGCGACAAAGCTCAGTTGGTACTTCCTGGAAACGGAGTTGATGCCCTCCGCCGCTTGTTGCGAGTAGCCGTCACCGAACCTTGCGCGGCGCACCGATGCAGTCGCGGAGCCGCTGCTCTGACTGGTGGCCTGCCAGTGGAATGTGTCTGTCATCGGCCGCCTCCCATCACCCTCATTGCACCGCCATCCTTCATTGATCGGATCTGCGCGTCGTTGATCTTCATGTCGATGAGCTGGCCGATTTCCTTGCCGAAGCGCTGCCACACAGGTGTGTCAGCAGAAACGTCGGTAGAGCCATCGGTGTTCACCACCACGTTGACATTCACCTGAGACGCTCCGGAACCACCACCATGAGCGGCGACGCCCAGCCGCCCATCGGGACCACGCTGCAGCGGCATGATGGCCTCCGGACCAGCCTCACCGAACACACCGGCTCCCTTCGCGAAGGCGAACAGCTGTGGGGAGCTGTAGACACCACCGGAGTAGGCAGACAGGCTGGACGATGTGTAGACGCCGCCGTTGGCATTGCGGCCGATGTTGGCGAGAAGATCGGAGTTGATCTGCTGCGTTCCGCTGGTAGCTGCAGCATTCCCCGCGGCAGTGACTCCGCCACCCCAAGCACTGGCGATCATCCCGGCGATGCCGACGATTGCCTGCTTTGCGGCAATGCGCGCCAAGTCGGCGATGATCGAGTTGGCCAGGTCGCGGAATGACAGCTTCCCGGTCATGGCGAACTGAACCAGGGCGTCCTCCGCGCCTTGGAATGCGTTCGTCAGCGCCGAGTGCGCCTGGCCGGCCGCATTGTTGGCCTCCGTGGCATAGTCCTCGAAGGCTGCGCGTGTGCCATTTCGCCAGTCGCCCATCGCGGCAAGCCGGCGGGCCTGGTAGTCCTTCTCCAGCTGCAGCTGCCCATCCCTGTGCCTAGCAGCATTCGCCGCAAGCTGGTCCCATTGGTCCTGATCGGTGGCCACCTGGCGGTCGCCCAAGCGCTTCAGCTCGTCCTCGTATTCCCGCTGCACGTCCATCTGCCGGCGCAGCTGGGCGACGGCATCCTGGCCGCGTCCGTAGCTCATCAGGTCCAGCTCGTTACCCCGGCGCCGTGACTCGGCCTGCTGGTCGAAGATGGCCTGTTGCCGGGTTAGCGCCTCCAGGGTCTTCTTCTGCTTGTCCTTGGCCTCCACCAGGTCGCCAGTGGTCTTCAGCTCCTCCAGCATCGTCCTGATGCGCTTCCGATCGGCCTCTGGAATCTTGCTCCCCAGCCGGTCCAGCTCTTCCAATACCTGCACCCGCAGCCGCTGGCTGACGGTCAGCTTCTCCTCGCTGCCTGACTGCTCTTTGTTCAGGGCTACCTGCTGCTGGATCCTGGCAACGATCGATGTAGCCGGGTTCGTTTTGGAGCCGCCACCGCGGCGTGCCTCTGCCTCCTGGAACTGCTTGCGCGAGGCCGCCACTTCCCGGTCGATATCAGCCTGATCCTTGCCAAGCTTCTTGCCCAAGGCGACGATCTGCGCCTCTTCCGCGAGCTGTTTCTGACGCTTGGACAGGTTCTGCCCAGCCAGGCGATCCCATTCCTGCTGATCCTTCTTCCGCTGCTCTAGGCGCTTTCGCTCTCCAGCGCTGTCGATCGATTCCTCTGCGCCGTTGCCGTAGATCCCTGCCATGGTGACGGTGGGCTTGGGGCCAAGGCCCCAGTACCGCTCGGCGAAGTCGTTCGCCGCGCCAAGCAGCCCGCCCGCGAGCTTTGCCTGGCCTGCTATCGGGGTGAAGAATGAGGCAGTCTCCGCCACCGCACCCCGTTTCACCCCTGTGGTGCGAGTGAGGAGGCGGTCGGTGAGATCGATGTACCGCCCAAGCTCATTGAAGGCAGAGGACGTGTCGTCCTTTACCGCCTTCCACCACTGACTGACGCCCGACAGGGACTCTCGCGCCTTTGCAGACACATCACCAAGGCTGGCGTTGTAGATCCGGATCGCCTCCGTAACCGCCTCCTGTTGCCTCCCCTCCTCCTGAAGCGCGGTCACCCGATCCAGCTGCGCGCGCGTGAGGAAGTGCTCGGCCTCGTTCAGCTTGAGGAGGCCTTCAACCGGGTCCTTTGCCAGCTCCTTGAACTTGTCGATGGTGGAGTCGATGCTCTGACCGGTCGCGCCTTCCATTTCGGCCGCAGATTCCGACACCAAGCGGAATTGTTCGCCAGTGAAGCGGCCTGATGCCGCAACCTGAGTCAGCGCCGCCAAGGCCTTGCCCCGTGTTACACCAGCAAGGTTGTCCATCTGCCGAGCGAGCGCCGCAATCTGCTCGGCACTGGTTCCGGCATAGTTTCCGGTCGTGATCAGCGCCAGTTCCGCCTGCCGCTGCGCCTCTCCGACCTGATACCAGGCCACGCCAAGCGCTGCAGTCGCGGCGGCTGCAGCCGTGAGCGGGTTGATCATCGACAGCAGCTGCGACGCCAAGGCGGCGGCCGCTGGCCGGATGCCGCCGAACATGTCCTTGAGCTGTCCGCCCTGCTGCAGGAAGACAGTCAGCGGGTTCTGCCCACCCTGCAGGCTCACAGCAATGTCGGTGATCTGCGCGGGCACGCCTCGCATTGCTGCTGCCTGTTGGGCCGCGCTGACACCGTAGGCGTTCAGCTCCTTTCCGGAGCGCTTGGCCGCAGCTTCAGCGCGGGCGAGCTTCTGTACGATCTCGTCCAGCACCGGCCCACTCGTGCGCAAGGCGGCGTTGTAGGCCAGCTGTTGGGACCGGGTCATGCCCAGCGTATCCGCCTGGCGCACCAGCGTATCTACGCGCGAGCGCTCAGCGCGCGACAGCTGCTGATACTGCTGCTGTGCGCTGCCGGACATGTCGGCGACACCGCGCTTTGCTGCGGTGATCGCACTGTCGAACTGCTGCGTATCGACGACCAGGTCGATTCTAGCCGCGCCAATTGATTGGTCGGTCATGGTCAGCCCTTGCAAATTTCGGTTAGGGCAGCGCCCTCAATGATGCGTATCGCGGCCATCACCTCGGCCCGGCGATTACCGGTCACCCCTTCGCGGTCCAGCTCCTGGAACACCACGTTGTAGTCCAGCCCAAACGGACCTCCGGCGCTTGCACGCCACTGGGTGGAGACCCGCGAGAAGATCTCGATAGGCAGCGAACACTCGGGCCACAGCTGCACGTCCGGCGGCTGGTAGTGCTTCGCTTTGAGGCCGACTTGTGCGAGCTCAGCCTCGGTGGGGGCGCGCCAGTACAGCGCCCCCACCGCCTCGATCAGTTTCCCTTGCGGGCCACCTGGATTGCCTGCGCGTAGCCCGTGATGATCACCGCGTCCAGGCCGATCTGCTGTTGCAGGGCCTCATCCACGCCGGCCGTATCCAGCGACACGTCCGCATCCCACTCCGCCACCATGTCCAGGATCGCTTGAGCCGGCGTGATCTCCTGCCCTGCCAGGCGCTGCAGGAGCGCGGTGTACTCCTCCTGCGTCAGGTGCCGATAGGTCAGGTTGAGCTTCTGCTCGCGGCCGTGGCCGATGATGGTCAACGATGCCTTGAAGGTCTCCGGGGCCTTTACCTTGAACATCAGGCGCCCTCCACCAGAATCGAATCGGCCAGGGCAGTGAACGTCGCGGTGGTGCCCATCGGGGCGTTCGCGGTCATGGTCGGGTCACCGTCGTAGCTCAGGTAGCCATACCAGTACAGAACGTCACCGCCGGCAAGCTTGGCCCGCAGCACCACCGGCTCGCCCTTGGCATCGACCGTCTTCAACGCCGGATACCAGGGCTTGGACGGGTCGTAGTAGAGCGGGATGGTGATGGTCTTGGCGTTCTTGAAGGTCGGGATCTGGATCTGGCGGCCGGTCGGGTCCTCCAGCATGGTGCCGCTCCAGTACTGCTGTTCTCCGCCGGCGGTGGTCGGATCGCCCTGCTGGTCCAGGTCGATGAAGGCGCCTGCCTTGCGCAGCGAGCCAGCCCCGCTGGTGCCCGGGTACAAGGTGGTATCGGTGGTGTCGGTGCCGAGCAATTCGATTGCACCGGTGGATTCGGCGCCAGCGCGGGTCGTGCGGTTGTTCAGGGCCGGCCAGCCCGGGATCTCCAGCACCACCACGTCGTCGGTGTCGACTGCATTGGCGGCAATGCTCGCCAATGCCGGCGCCGCCTTGGAGATGCCAGTGGTTGCGATCTTGGTGGCCAGCACCGGGGCGAAGCCGAACTGGGTGCCCTTCGGGAGCTTGAGTGCCATGTGTTGTCTTCCTCTGGTTGGAAACGAAAAGCCCGGCGCATGGCCGGGCTGATACGGGGTTGGTGGGTCACTTACGGGTCAGGGAACCAGAGCCCGAAATCGAGACGGGCGCCGTATGCCTTGATGGGCGCCTCGTACATGGCGACTGCGGCGCCATAGGGCTCGGAATGTGGAACGCCGGTACAGATCACATCCTCGATACGACGGATCAGCGTGTTGGCCTCGGGCCTGGACTTGGACCATATGGTGATCTGCACCCGCGCATGCTTGTGGTCCGGCATTGATCCTTCGAGGAACCACAGGGCCTGGCCTCCGACCTGCTGATAGAGCGCAAACGGGAAGACCGGCTGGTCCGGCGGAACGTCGGGATAGAAGCGTCCCTGTACCAAGGGCGCAATCAGGGCATGGAGGGGCGGTTCGTAGCTCATCCGCTGCCTCCTCGCGCCTCACGCAACAATTCGGGAAGCCGGTCCCTACCCCTTTCCACCATCGCCGCCTGTGCGCGCGCCAGGGACGCCTCGTACCCTGGCCGCACGAAGGGCTTGGCCGGCACCCATTTGGGCTGCGCCAGCGGCGCACCCAGCGTCCAGGAGCCGTCCTTGTCCTTGTAAACCGCGTGCGTTTGCCAGTGTCCGAACTCGATCAAGTGCCCGTGGGGTGCCTTCTTGGCGTTCCAGGAAATCGAGTAAATCTGCCGACTGTCGGTGGATCGGCCATCACGGTACGCCAGGTAGATCGCGTCGCGAAGACTTCCGGGGCGCAGGCTACCCCCCTCCTCCGTGCCCACCGGTGCACGCAACTTCACCTCATCCCGAATTACCTGGCCACCTGCAACGCCCATGGAGCGCGCGAGACTGACGCGGGAGTCGAGAAGCGCCTCCAGTCCCTTCACCGCGTCGGAGAAGTCAACGTTGGCCTTGATGCTCATCCGCTGTTGCCTCCCTGCTCAGTGATGATGAAGGCGCGATCCTTGCGAGTGAGGTCACGGGTGATTCCTTTGACCTCAAACACGAGGCCCTCGTACAGGATCCGCATGGTTGCGTCGATCCCGAGTGCCGTCACGGTCTGAAACCTGGCCATGAAGCTGTACCGGGAGATCGACGCCGGGACGCCGCCTTGTAGACCAGCGCGGATCGCTCCGAGACCAGTTTCGCCGGCAATGCTGACCATGATCTCGTCGACCAGCTCCCAGCCCTGAACTGGTTGCCCCCAGTCATCCGTTCCGGCCGCCGGCCGCTCTACCCGGACCTTTCGATTGAGCAAGCCTGCGCGCATCAGAATGTCTTCCTGTACCAGAGGAGTCGCTCGACGCCGAACTGCACCTCAGTGGATACCTCGCCGACCACAATCGCCTCACGGTTGGCGACCCAGTGCCCCACCAGCAGAAGTGCAGCCTGCATCACGTCAGGCGACAGCTTCATCTCATCCGGGCCGGCAGGCTCACCCTCGACCAGCCTCCGGTCGCAGTGCTGCTCGATGTGCGACAACGCGGCTGCCACGTACTGCCGCAGCAAGGCGTCGTCCACGTCGGCAACGATGTTGCACTGCTTGCGCACCAGCTCCAGGTCGAGGGTGACGGCCATTACGCGGGATCCTTCTTCTGGGCTTCAGCGAGCGCTGCCTCCAGGCGAGCAGCACCCCAGCGGCGATCGAACTCAACGCCGGCGGCCTCGAGCTGCTGAATCAAGAGCGCTTTCTTATCGTCGCCTCCCTGATCGGAAGTGGTCGGACCGCCTGCGGCAGCATCGCTGACGGCCTCGGCCGGACCAGCACCGCCGGACGCTTCACCACCAGCCGTCTGGGTGCCTGCCGCGTCTGTCGCTCCGTCGCTGTTGGTGGTTGGCACCACGTCGCTGCCCTCGCCCGCCTTCAGCTCGGCAGGCTTGGCCGGCTTCGTCTCCTTGGGCGCAGTGCCTTCCGTAATCTGCACCACCAGGCCCTTGCCGACCAGCACGTGCCCGTATTCCGGATCCACGTCTTCGAACACCTGGCCGGCCTTCACATCGGCAGACTCTGCATTGAGCTTCAGGGCGTCGCCGCGGAAGCCCCATTGAGCTTTGATCTTCATGTTCCTGCTCCGTATCGAAAGAGAGAGGCCGGCGCGTGGCCGGCCTCTTTCGGGATCAGCTCGCTATCACGCCTGCGGCTTGAAGCGGCCCTTCACGAATGCCTCGATGCGGCGCTTGGCCAGGCCCAGACGCTCTTCGACCAGCAGCACGCGCTGGTTCTTCACGAAGTCGTCGTTGATCAGGCCGACCTTGAACAGGAAGCTCATGCGGTCGTAGATCGTGGCGCCGCGCTGGAAGTTAGCGACCAGGAACTCACCACCGGTGGTGGTGCCGTCGCCTTCGTCCATGCTGTCCGAGGCCACCACCGGGCGGCCCCACAGGATCGGGGTCACGAAGCCCTGCAGGTTGGCGAACAGGTAGCGATTCTGGCTGTCCTTCTCCAGCTCGATGTTCATCCAGTCCAGCTCGGTCATCACCGTGGCGTCGGCCGACAGCTTCGACTGCTTGCGCACTTGGTAGATCGCGCGGCGGACGGTGTCGATCGAGGTGTCGCTCGCCTTCGACAGATCAGCGTCGAAAACGGTGGCGTCAGTCATCAGGCCGGGCAGGTTGTTGCCGGTGCCGTCGCCTTTCAGGATCTGGACCTCCTCCTCCAGCTTCAGGTCGTAGCGCAGCAGCTGCTGCAAGTAGCCGTACATCTGCGGCACGTCGTCCAGGGCTTCGTCGGTGACCGGGATCCAGACCGCCAGCTTCTTCACCAGGTCGGTCTTCTGCTCGAAGGTGACGTTGCTCTGCGGCTTGGTCCCGCCTTCGCCGACCGGGCCGGCGCCGCGGGTGTGCAGCTTCTCACGGAAGTAGGTGTAGCTCTGGCCGGTGACGGAGATCGACGGGATCAGGTCGCGGATACGCAGTTCCTGGCGGATGCCCGGCTGGATGGTCGGGTCATAGTTCGGCACGACGATGCCGGCGCTGGTGACCGCCTTGGTCTCCTGCATGGACGCCAGTTCGTCCTTCTTGATCTCGATCTCGGCCGCCGACTTTTCACGGCCCTGCAGCGCCTTGTACTCGTCGTTGCCCTTGATGAAGTCGATGAAGCCCTTCTTCGTGCCGGGCTGGTTGCCCAAGCCGATGCCCTTCTCTTCCAGCTTCAGGACCTTGTCGACCACCTTCTGGATCTCGTCGGTGGCGGTCTGGATCTGCTTCTTCAGGTCGGTGGTGACCTGATTGCCCTTTTCGATCTCGGCCGAGGCGCTGTCGTACTTCTTCTGCAGGCCGTCGAAGCCGTCCTTCAGCTGCTTTTCCAGGCCTTCGCGGATCTCAATGATATTGTCCGGCATTAGTTCATTCCTTCAAAGATGGATTGGATGGAGTTGCCGAGTTTCTGCAGCTGCTTCACGGTCTCCGTGTCCCCAATGCCACCGTCTCGGTGGATCGCGGGAAAGCCGAGCGAGGCGACGGCCGCCGCCTCTTTCTGGGACAGCCCCATGCGTTCGCGCAGGGCTGATTCGAAGGCGCGAACGTCGGACTTGACGCTCATCACCTGTGCTTCCGGGTTCATGCCAAAGGGGACGACCGAGGCCTCCCACAATTCGGCCTTCTTGATGACGCGTACCCGCCGTCCATCGCGGGTTTCAATCGCGTCCTCCAACGTGTTGAAGCCGACTGACATTTCGTCCAAGGTGCCGGCCTTCATCAGCTCGTAGGCGTCCTTGGCGTAGCTGACGTTGAGGTTGACCTTGCCCTTCAGGTGCAGGCCGTTGTCGTCCTGCTTGAACTCGGCATCGCCGATCAACCGTGTCAGGTTGTGGTACAGCGCCAGGCGTAGTCGGCCAGTGCGGGTCGTCTTCACCTTGACGAAGGCGCCCGGGACGATTAGGTCCTCGCCGAGATCCACGTTGTTGAACACCGAGGCATAGCCCTCGAAGTTGCCGGCATCGTCTGCCGCCTTAACCTCGAACGGGCAGGAATACTTGCTAAGCATTGGCGGGATCTCCCGTTAGGTCGTCGCTACTGGAATCGGGCTTGTTGCTGGTCCACCGGGTGACCTGGTTGTATTGCTCGCCATCGAGCACAGGCAGGTTCTCTTTCACCCGAACCTCGTTGATCGTCATCCAGCCAGACCCGCCGGATCCGCCAAGGGCGGTCTTGTAGTACGTGGAGCGGGCTCCGCTATCGGCACGCAACAACCCCTCTACGGCCGCCTCAATGAAAATGGCGCCATCGGCGAAGATTTTGTCGTTGACCTCGCTCTCGATAGCGTCCAAGTAGGGCTTCAAACCAAAGGTCACAAAGCCGCTGGTCTGCTGCTCGAGGTTCGAACCAAGGACCGAGGTCGAGCGTGCGCGATTGGTCAGGTACAGGGGCACGCCCCAGATGCCGGCAAGCGCCTCCTCCTGAAACTGTTGCGATTCGATGAACTGGCTGTCCTTCTGCGTCAGGCCAGCCGGCGTTATCGTCGGACCGCCCTGAAGGATGGCCATCTTGCCCAGATCGTCCACGTCGCCCTGCCGGATATCCGGCAACTTCGCCTTGATCTGCGCCTGCTGCTCCTTGGTCAGGAAGCCCGGATAGATGATGTATCCACCGGTGAAGCCACCTTTTCGCATGAACCGGGCCGACCAGTCCTGCGCAGCGCGCGCCAGACCGATGGTTTCAGCCTGGTACTCCACCGGTGACAAACCAACGATTCCATCCGGGCTGAACAGCTTGAAATGCAGCATGTTCTGCGGCGATACCGGGGTCTCGCTGCCATTGATCGTTGCCCAGTAGATCAGTCCATCGTCGGTGTCGATGCGGACGTTCTCCACAGGCAGCGGAATAAGCCCGATCCAGTCTCCTGCGTCGTCGCGCTGGATGATGGCGAAGGCGTTGCCGCGTAGCGCCATGTTCAGCACGACCGCTTTGATCAGGTCCAGCCACTTGATGTAGGGGTTGGGCTTGCTCAGCAGACGCAAGAGCCGTCGGCGCTGCGGGCTGGTTCCCTTGACCAACGACCTCAGGCCGTTCTTGTCCTCATACAGCTTCCAGGGCAGCCCCGAGGCCGACTCGGACAGGACTTTGACGCAGGACCAGACGATGCTGACCGTCAACGCCTTCTTGGGCGTCACCCGGACTCCTGCCTTGGTGCCTCGGCCACCGGTGGATAGGTCGACCTCCACGTAGTTGCCCGTGGCAGGGTCGTCGTATCCGAAGAACCGCCAGCTCAGCGGGTTGTACCAGCGAAAGGTAGTCATCCGATCAGTCCAAAGAAGCCGTTTTCCAGGTAGTCGTCTATGCCACCGGTATCCGGTGGCATGGCGTGTGCCGCTCCGATGGCCATACAAAGGGCCACCGCGGCGTCGATCTTGTTTGCCGACCTGGCCTTAGACAGCCAGCTGTTGCCCCAGCGGTCCGATTCGATTACGGCGGACATGATTGCGGACACCAAAACGGGGTTCCGCCGCAGGCGCAGGCGACCTTCCAGCAGCGCCTCTTCCAGCAGGCGCAGCGATCCGGGCATCCACATACCCTCCGGTGCCGGCTGGCCCGACTGCTCGGCAGCCTCTACTGCCGCTTCCAGCGGTTTGCCCTTCTTGCAGCCGCCCTGCGGGTGCTCGGCGAAGGTGACCGACAATCCAATGTCGTTGACCTCTTCCTCGAACCGGCGGAACGCGTAGCGGTCGTAAGCAACCAACTGCACGTCATAGCGGTTGTCGTACTCGGCCATGACCTGGGCCACATGCCGGAAGTTGATGGCCTGCCCTTGTGGAGCGTGCAGATATCCACCATTGACCCACGTGCGATAGGGCAGCTTGTCCTGCAGTTGCCGCTGATCCAGCGTGTCACCGGGCGTCCAAGCCTCGATCCAGGCGTCGAACGTCGGCTTCTCGATGACCAGCTTCTCGCCCTCGACCTCAACCTCTACTGGGACAGTGCCGGTCTCCACCACCGCCGCCATCGCGGTGATATCGCGAACCTGCGACAGGTCGAGGCCGAGATAGACCTTGCGGCCCTCATGCATGCGCGGGTCGAAGTCGGCCAGCGCCGGCTCCAGCGTTGGGCGCGTCATCCAGGCGGTCTCCGCATCGGTCCACACACAGAAGTGCAGACGAAGAATGCCGTTCAGTGACCCGGGGATGGCTTTGGCTTGCGCCACCACGTCCGCCAGGTACTGTTCGGTGATAGTTACCCCCAACAGGGGATTGGCCTTAGCCCAGCAGCTAGGGTCCTCAAGCGGGTCGTCGCCGTCGTCCAGGCTGCACACGTAACTGAAGGTGCGATCATCGATCACGTCGCCTACGAAGGTCGGATCGTTCACCGCCTCGGTGTGGCCGGCGGCGACCTTGACCGCATGCTCGTGCTCCTCCCAACACACCGAGGTTCGATCGCTGCCGGAGTTGGTGATCATGAAGAGCAGCGGCTCGCGGCGGAACTTGAAGCCGCGCTCAAGCATTTCGATGATTCGCCGGTCGGGAAGCTCATGCACCTCATCGACCAGCACGAAGAACGGGCGAGGACCGGAGCCGGTACGGCCCGTATCGCGCGACACCGGCCGGAAGAAGCTCGCGCTGGCATGGTGCGCCATGCTGAACTCCCGCCCCTCACCGCCGGCGAACTCGATGCGCTTGGCCAGGAGCGGCGACTTCTTGACCATCTTCACCGCGTCGGCGAACAAGATGCCGGCCTGGTCCTTCTTTGCCGCCGCCGAGTAGATCTGCGCGCCGGCCTCGCCTGCGGCCGTCATCCCCAATAGGCCCAACCCGCCGGCCAGTGGGCTCTTTCCGTTGCCTTTTCCCTGCTCGATGTACGCGCGGCGGAACCTCCGGAGGCCGTCGGCGCCCTTCCAGCCGAACAGCGAGCCGATGATGAACGCCTGCGAGGGGTGCAGCTCGAACTTCCGGCCCTCGAATTGGCCCTCGGAGAGCATCAGCACGTTCTCGAAGTAGCGGAACGCGTATTCCGCAGCCTCGTGGTCAAAGTAAAGGCCCCGTTCGGGGCCTTCGATCAGATCCTGCAGGTGGCGCCGGCAGGCGTTTCGGACATGGGGTCCGGCAACGATCCGGCCAGCCACCACATCCAGTGCATATGCCTTAGTGCGGTCGGCCGGAGCCGGGGCCACCGAAGAACTCTTCGCCCTGGTCGTCTTCGTCACCGCCATGCGAGACCTTCGATTCATCCACAGGAGTGGCACCCAGCTTCGAGAGGATCGAGCTGAGCGCTTGGGTTGCTGACACACCGAATTCGGCTTTGGGGTCTTCCATCCGCGCCGTCCAGAGGCACGCCAGGCGAAGAAGTACCCGGTGACTGGAGTTGAGCCATGACATTTCGGCTGCGAATTCCTTCCATGCGCGCTTCTCGGCGGCAGTCATGGTTTTGAATGGCTCGCCCAGGGCGCGCGTACCTTTTGGCCTCTTTCTCCCGGCATGCCGGCCTGGATTCTTGATGGCGGCGCCGCTTGTCGCAGCTTTTGCGACGGGCAATCGGGGCCTTGGCATGAATTCCTCGGGAAAATGCGGGATTTCTTGGCAGGGATGACTCGTTCGAGGGTCGTCCCGTGAATTGTGGATACGCGAATTTAGGGGAACGGTCCGTCTAGGCCGGTGGGAATGGCATAAATTCACCCCCCCCCTGTGGAACAGCGGCGTGGAACGTGTCAGCCAGCCACCGGCCACCCGTCCTCATCGCACCCTCGGACCTGCACCGCCCCCCGTTCCAGACGCGCCTGATCGACGTTGTGGCAGTCGGCGCACTGGCTGTCGAAGGGTCCAGTCCAGAACATCTCCTCGGTCTCTCCAGGCGGGTGTCCGTTCGTGTGGTTGCATACCGTCGCCACCGTCACATGGCCGCGCGCCTTGCACCGGCTGCACAGCGGCTCACGGTCCAACTGCGCCTTGCGCGTGCGCTGCCACCGAGCCGTGCCGTACAGGTGGGCGAAGGCGCTGCCACCGGTCTGTCGGGTCCTGCGGCCGCGAGCCACGCTCACTGCTTGGCACTCCCTGCCCTTGCGGCAGCTCGCAGCTCATCCTCGTTGCGCTTGAGCGATCGGGCTTGCTGGATCAGGCAGCTGATCAGCTTTCGTCTCGCAGGCCCCTGATCCATGGCAGCAATAGAATCCAGGGTGTGCAGCGCGCCAGAGGCGATGTACCGGCTGAGGTCGCCCTCCTTGCCACCGCGCACGCACACTTCCACACGGACGACGCCGTCATCAGGATTGAACTGAATGGACACCACTGATCTCCATGAAGCACGACTCGTACTTGCCGAGCTGCTCCGGGTACATGACGAATTTGAAGAGATTGCCGCTGCAGGCGACCGCCATCGATCCCTGGCTCCACATGAACTGCAAAGCTACCGCGCGCGCCTGGTGGATCTGAAGGCCCACCTGAAGCAGCGCGCGAGCACCGGCACGGTCGACGGCTCGAAGCGACGGCCGACCAGGATCGAGGATGCGTTCTACGAGCCAGCGATCAGGCAGGCATCAGCCAACTTCTCCTTGCGGACCAATGCCCCACCATCTAAGTGGGTCACCGGGCTCTACGGGCCGTCCTCTGATATCTCCTACCTCGCTAGCCAGCTGCAGGAGCTGCTCAAGGAGCATCAGTAGGGAAGGTCAGAACTCCTCCACTTCCCAGCCACCGCCGTCACGCTTGCGCCGCACCTTCACCGCAATGAAGCGAAACGGGTACATGGCAGCGGCAATCTTGATCTTGGCCCTGGCATCGTCCTGCCAGTGACCCTTCACCTCGTGGCACTCCATGACGCCGTCGGCGGCCATGACCGCAAAGTCGGGCGTGTAGAACGTGTTGTCGGCCAGGCGCAGCTTCATGCCCTCGAACCGGTGCCACTGGACCCCGCCTGCGGCCTGCAACGCGCGCAGGCGTTCGGCATAGGCCGCCTCGGTCTTGTTCATCTCGCCGGTCTTCAACCGACCAAGGGCCAGAACCCGACGGTTCATCGCTTCACCTGGTCAACGCCCAACTCCCGGATCTCGCCCAACTGCTTGTTGCACTGCTGCAGGCTCAGGATGTTTGCGTTGTAGGCCGACACCACATTCTCCACGGACCGCTCCTGGGCTCGGTTGATCGGACACGGCTGGGTCAGCTCGGCCGGCGGCGCCACTGGCTTCTCCACCGTGACGTACACCACCTGCGGAATGTCCGGCTTGCTGGTCTTGGTGCAGCTGCCGAACCCGCACAGCGGCAGCGCCGCGGCCAGGATCACAGCAATGGAATGGCGTCGCATAGCTTCTGCTCCAGCTGTTGCCGGCATCCCGGCTGGTTCTTCGCATCCTGCAGCGCGCGCTCCGCCGCTGTTGCCCGCCGCCGACTCTCGGCTGCTGCCGCCTCCGCCCGGCGCGCGGCCTCATTGGCTGCCGCTCGCTGCCGGGCGGCGTCATCGATCGATGCCTGGGTCTGCCGGTTCACATCCTCCAACAGGAGGCCGCAGGCGGTGGCCGCTCGCAGATTCTCGGCCGCGTCAGCCTCTGCGGCAGCGCGCGCCTTATCGGCCTTGGCGATGGCGGCCTGGTCTTTGGCGGACTGGCGATCTTCACCGCGCTGGCAGCCGGTCACGAACAAGCCACCGGCCAGCGCCAAGACCGCCAGCACCTTAAGAAGGTCGGCGTATAGGCGTAGTGGGTACAGCATTGGGCACCTACATGAAGGGTGGCCCGCCTTGGGGTACGCTGCGCGTGCTACCAACACAGCCCAAGGAGGGTGAAATGAGCAGTGACCGGAACGACGAACTGGCGCAGTTGGTCGGAGAGCATCTGGGCCAAGTTGCGACGGGGGCGGCAGATCTCGTGCTAGCGTTGCTTGCTGCGCTGAAGCAACAGCCAGGAATAGACGCGGAGAAGCTAGTAGCGGACTTCGGGGACGCAATTCCGGACCGTGATGATGCTGCCGGGGCAGTCCATCGCCTGCTGAAGGCGCAGTTCAAAAAGCAGTGAATGCTCTTTGATCAAAGATGGGGCCAGTTTTATCCTGGCCCCATCTTTAGTCCGAACCTCCTGCCCTGATCGTGTCGCTATCCGGGTCAAACGGCGGCGGCTCCAAGCAGGCCGCGCGCATCAACCCTTCCAGCCGGTAGATGTGGCGGATCAGGCGCAGTTCCCTGGCCTCCATGCGGCCAACCCGTTCGCCCAGCCGGGTCACTTCCTCGCGCATCAGCTGGATCACGTTTACCTCGGCCCCTTCCCTGGCTGTCTCTACGAACTGCTTGCGCCACCACAGGGCCACGCCACCTGCGCCCACCATCAGGCCGCCGATCGCGGTCCCGATGGCCTGCCAGTCGATGCCAACCCCCGTCATGACACGACCGTCCCGCCAGCCTTGCGGTACACGGCCAACAGGTCGGAGACCTTTTGCTCGTGCTGGCCATAGCCGGCGCCAGGCAAGCTGGCCCATATGTTGCGAACGGCCGCGATAGCCTCGGTGATCTTGCCGGCTTGGATCAGCGGCAGCGCGCGGCGCTCGCGGATCTGCTGCAGCGCAATCAGGTCCTGGCTCAGAGGCGAGAAGTCCTTCAGGCCGAGCGTCTTCTTGTAGGCGTCGTAGTAGCGGCGCAGCAGTTGGTAGCGGCCGGCTGCCGTGGACTGAATCTTCATCTTCGGCAGATCCACCAGCACGCGCGGATGGTCGGCGTAGCCACGGAACAAGCCACCACCGACCAGCACGTCATAGCCGCGGTCGTTGGTCGGCTGCCGGCCGTTGTCCGTACCTTCGGACCAGGCCAGCATGTCGAGGAAGGCCACGACGTTCACGCCGCCAGCCTGTTGGGGAGTGATCTGCGCCATAGCGTCTCCGAAAAAGAAAAGCCCCGGCTGGGCCGGGGCTTGCGTCTGGATGGTGATCAATTTGCCCGCCAATCTGCGGACCCTGCAAGACCTCACTACGCAGCGCGATTCAGTGCCCGCGAAAACTGCTCGGCAGCAACATGCTCCGCGCTACGCATGCGCTCAAGCATCCACTCGTATACCGGGCGCCAGAACCGACGATACGCCGCATCGTCAGCGCCGATCGCCACCCCGCGCTTGCGCCCGCTGAGCTGCTCCAACCCCATGCCGCCGCACGCCTCACACTCAACGACACCAATCCCAGCCGGCGCGGCCTGGACCCGCGTGCCCCCGCAGGTCTTGCAGCAGCCACAGCTGGCCATCTCCGCAATCACTGCGCCGGCCAGCACCCCAAGCTGCTCCATGGTGTTGTTCGGCCAGGCCGCAGCGCGCGCCTCATCCAGAGCGTTCTCGGTCCTCAGCAGTTCGCGTCGCTGCGCGTCCGTTACCTGGCTGCCCCCCCAACCCATGCACGCCTTGGCGATGCCGAACTCAGTTCGTGCGATAGCGAGACCGTGCATCTGCCGGATGAACTCCGGGGCCACCAGCCCTATTACCGCTTTGCGCAGATGCTCGCGGCGGCGAGAAGCGCTTTCTGGCCACCACAACGCCTCCATCAGCTCCCGGCCGAGGCCGTCCTGCACGTACGCCATGGCAGCGGCAATGTCCTGCGTCGTCAGCTCGGGGCGCCCACCGCCACCGCATGCGTCGAACCTCTGCGTTGTTGGCCCCATGCGGCTTGCCAGCAGTTCGCGTGCCTTGTTCATTTCCATGCGCCTTCCCCTTGGTGGTCTGCTCGTGCAGCGCGCGATCGCGACTGGTGGTCATTCAGTGCGGGCCTTTTTAGGGCCTCTTTCTTCTCCAGGTATTGGCCCATCACGAAGGCACCTCTGGCCGAGTGGCAACACCAGGAGCCTCGATGAGTGCCCACGCCTGGTCAGCCAAGCGGCGAGCGAGAGGCTTGGACTGCCCCCTGCCTCCAACAAAGTCAGCGGCGGTCACCACGTCTCGCAGTAGCTGGCGCAGCTGCGTGTGGTTCACCAGCACGTAGCCATCAGGCGGCGCGAGTGCGGTTTGATAGGCGAGAACGGCGCGCGCAGCCCTTACCTCTTCCTTGGACAGCTCGCCAGGGGCGCATGCGAACACGTGTGCCAACATCGCCCGCGTCTGCTTCTCGATGGCGTCCATCACTTCACCCCCAGCGCAGCGCGCGCCTTGGCGTACTTGGCCCGCAGGCGAGCCGCCATGTCCTGGTCCAGCAGAGCCAGTCGTGACTCGTCGCTGTTGTCGGCGATATCTGCCAGCTTCACCTTGAGCGACAGCGGGTTCTGTCGAATTTTCCAGTAGTAGAACGCCTCGCTCTTGTTCACGCCGCGCGTCAGATCGAACACAGCCTCCACCACGGCCTGCGGGAACAGCATGACTTGGGTCGCGAATGCCGGTTGATCCTCCAGCACGTCGTGGAGCCAGGCCACCATTTCGGCGGCGTCATCGCCGGCGACCGCCGCTGCGACCCGAGCCACATGCTCGATGTACGGGCGGCCGGCCTTGTCGGTTTGGCTGGCATGCGCCTCTTCCGCCAGCCATCGGGCCTCATTCACCAGTGCACCGCTCATCAGGCCACCTCCGGGCCGGCCGGCTCGGCCGCATAGTGCGTGATCGCCGGGTTGTCACCCCGCCAGCTGCCGAACACCGGCCGCTTGCTAACCGAGTCCCACAGCAGCAACCGCGTGCCGCCCTGCGGCGCGGCGGCGATGGGCTGCCAGTTGACCGCTACGAAGCCCGGGGCCACTTTGATCTCTGGGCCGGCAGTCATGCTCGCTGCTCCCAGCTTGCCGTCAGGCGCTGCACCTGCCCGCCGCGCGCCTGGAACTGCTCCACCGTCTCCGCCGGGCGCTGGCCGTCCTTCTCCTTGCCCCACGCCTTCGCCGGGGCCAGGCCCGACAGCCGCTCCACTCGCGAACGATTGATGGTCATCTTGTCCACGCGCGGCGCCTTCGGCTGTGCACCGTTGCGCGCACGGTAGGCTCGGCCACGCTCGATGCGCCGCTCGCGAAGTTCCTCCGCTGTCGCCTTGTGGAAGCGCATGCCCTTTCCGCTGTAGCGGTACGCGGCAGTAGCCCGGGCGCCCGTCTTCACCAGGTAGCCGCAGCTCACCAGCCACGTAAGAACATCGCGGACGCCGTTGCGCTCCTTCGTCTTGTCGACGCCGGTCACGTCCATCAACTCGAACACCTGCTGGTGGCCGAGCGGCTGGCCCTTCCTCGCTTCGAAAATGGTCCTGACCTCGTCGGACAGGCCTGTCGGCTTAGCCATTGGCGGTTCTCCTGAGATGGTTCACATAGGTCTGCTGCGCGATCAGTTCGTCATCGGAGCAGTACAGTTCGTGGAAGGTTCTGGAGCCGTCTTTCAAGCTCCAGCCGTAAACCTTGGACATCCATGCGAACGACCTCCCCTCTTGCGGGATGCGCTCGTGGTGCCACTGGCACATGGCGAAGCCGAAGGCATGGCCGCGCCGGATGTTTCCTGACTTGCAGTGGTGGTAGTCGCAGCCGTAGACCACGCGGTGCTTAGGAAGCAGGTTTCGCGTGTAGAGCAGAAGGCAGACCATGCACGGCCCTGTCTTCGCCTTACGGATCCGGCGTGCTTCTTCCTTCGTTGGCGCCGGTGCCTTCGACCACATCAGCGCGCGCCCTCCCTGCTCATCCTTGATGGGCACACGCGCCGGTAGTAACCGATGCCGCTGTGCGGATCCTCGCCTTCCCCTGCCATGTGAAAGCTCATTCGCTTACCAAGGTCGCAAGGGTTGTAGTCCTTCGGCGGATCGAGATCGGCGGTCCAGAACTTGAAGTGCCGACACTGGTCGCATGGCTCTACGTCATCCACGTCCTTGCGCTCGTTCCGACGCCGCACCACTTCCTCCAACAGCTGGTCGGTCGTGAACTGAGCGAGGATCTTCTTGGCAGCCATCAGCGCACGCCCTGGTCGGCCAGCCGCCAGCCGTGCTGCCAACCTTCGGCCTTCTCGCTCAGCGGGCCGGCGCGGCGGTTGGCGCCGTCCTCGGTCTCACATTCGATCCAGACCAGGTGAGGGTTGTCGCTCAGGCGCAGGCCGTTGAGCCGTGCCGAGTAACCCGCGTTGATCTCCTTGGCGAGCCTGCTGCGCGTGCTGTACTTGGTGAAGTCCATCAGCCTTTTTTCCTCGTGGTGCTGCGGCGTGCCGCACTCAGTTCGTGGTCTCTCTGGTCCCACCCGGCCTGCCAGCGGCGCCGCCGCGTCACACCGTCCTGCCCCATCTCGTATCGCGGTGCTGATTCCCGACTGCGGCAGGCATCGCGTGCCCAGCGGCCGGCCTGCTCCGCCTGGGCCAGCTCCGCCTCAGTCACCATCGAAGTTCAGCTCGGCTGCTGCCCGCTCCATCGCAGCGCGCGCCGACTCCCGGTCACGCACCGGCCGAACGCCGTGCTTCTCCTGCTCGATCGCCAGCACCGGCTGTGGAAGCGGCTTCCCGTCGACCACGTGCTGGACAGCGCGCGTGTAGGCCTCTTCCAGCATCCGTCGCTGCTGCGATCCGTGGTCAGCCGAGGCGTACACGTGCAGGTCCAGCAGCGAACGCACTAGCACCGTGAACCCGCTCTGCGGCCGGCCCGGCGCCATCTCCCGCTCCACCGCCGCCATGACCGGAATGTCCAGGCACATCGTCAGGAACCGCGGCGGGTTCGGCGGCCACTCCCGGCCCTCGGTCAGGCAGCAGGCCATGCCACGCGCGTGCTGGGCCCGGCTGCGGCCCTTCAGCACCTGGAACCAGGTGCCGGCCGCGATGGTCAGGCTGCCATCCTTCTTGAACGGCCCCGCGCCGTTCTCGCGCTCCCACTTCCCCGGGAACATGGCCGTCATCTGCTTCCAGAACTCCCACAGGTAGGCGGTCTGCTGCTCGCTCAGCGGCTCAGACGACGACGGCAAACTCGGCGTCGACGACATCGCCTGGTCCGAACCCAGCGCCGCTACCGTGGCCACCGCCTCGGCGGTCGGCGTAGAACTGCTGTTCGAGCTGCTCGGTGCGGTCGGCAGAACCGTGCTGATGGCTTGCATGGGTTGCTCCTGCGGATTGCTGGGCGACAGGGATCACGGGCAGCGCCAGGCCGGCGGCCATCGTCTGCTTCAGGGATTCGTTCGGGTCGTGGCCGGCGGCGATCAGGTTCAGCAGCTGCTGGCGCACCTGGAGCCAGCCCTGGACCGACAGCGGACGCCGGATCGCGGCGCGGTGCCGGACGAACCGGGCCAGCTGCTCACGGTCGACGCCGGTTGGCGTGCTGCCGAAACCGGCCAGCTCGCGGTCGACCTGCTCGGACGTCAACCCCAGCGGGTCGGCCTCGCGCTCACACTCGCGGTGTGAGGGTTGCTCTTGGTTGCTTTTGGTTGCTCTTGGTTCGGGTGCAATAGCTGTTGCACCCTTTTCGACGCCGTTTTGCACCCTTTCCTGCGTCGTTTTGCACCCTTTCCGACTCTGTTTTGCACCCTTTGCAAAGGGTGCAGAATTTGCACCCTTTGAATCCTCGGGCTGCTCGCCAGCGTCACCGCCGACTGCCAGAGCGCCACCCTCGATCCAGTACGGGCTGATCCGGTACTCACGCGGCCGGCCGCCGGACTTGTAGCCCTTCAGGCGGCCGCCGCCCTCGCAAACCACCTCGAGCCAGCCGATGCGCTCCATCTTTCGGAGCTGGTACTGCACGGAGCGTTCCGACTGCCTGGACTTCACGGCCAGCTTGGCGACCGACGGGAAGATGTGCGTACCGTCGTCGTGCGCGTGGTCAGCCAGAGCCAACGCCAGCAACAGCTCACCGCCGCCGCATGGATAGCGTTCGAAGACCATGCCTGTCATGCGTGCAGCCACGTCAGATCCCCAGCGTGTAGTTGTCGCCTGGGGCCACCGGCCACCAGGTGCATGCCGGCTTACCGGTGGTGGCGCATGGTGCCGATGGGCCCCGCCAGATCCTGCCCTCGCTGGCCAGCTCCGGCAGACGCCGCCCCAGCATGTGGCGATCAAGGCCGGTCAGCGTTGAGAGGTGGAGGCTGCTCTGCCCCGGGTGGCGGATGACTGCCGCTTCGGTCTTGGCATGCTGGATGCGCAGCGCGCCGCTGGCGACAAGGTCGGCAGCAGCGGCATGGCTGGTGTGCGGATCGGTGGAGCGCGCGAGAGAGCTGCTCATCGGTACTACCTCGTAGGGTCGTCGGGTCGCTTCAGTCCCTGAAAAGGGACAACTTCGCCGTTACTTCGCGGGAGCCGGTAGCGGCGCCCAAGTTCGCCGCACGCCAGCTCTGTGGCGGCCTCTTCGGGCGTGATGCCGCGTGAGGCCGCGTATTGCTCAAGCTGCTTTCGCTGATCGCGCGACAGCTGAATTTCCATGGACCCTCCCCAGGGACTCGTTGGGTCCTTCAGGCCGCATCACGGTCGGGGCTACGCTGTTCCAACGCGGCAAGGCCAGCCAGCACCAGGTCGCGCACGAAAACCGCAGGCTGGCGACCGTTGAAGTTCGCCGCCGCATCGATCAAGGCCTTTTCCGTGTCGTTGAACCGGACCTTGATCGGGTTGTCACGAAGGTTCGAAGGATCTGCGTACATATCCGTATGAGAAGTTCAGGAGGGAGTGGTGGAACGAACTGCTACAGCGCGCGGCATGTCAGGCCACGTCGACCTGAGTGATTCGGTCATGATCGAAATCCGTGGGGACAAGCGGGTCGGGTGGCTTGGCCTCGCCGCCAAGCAGGCGTTGGATTTGCGGGAGAGCGGGCAACACGCCCTCCTCCGGCCAGCCCTCGACCTGTGCCGCGGGGAGCTGCAGCAAGGTCGCCAGGTGCTTGTCGCTTGCGATGCCGAGTCGGGCGCGCAGCGCGCGCTTGCTCATCCGGCTGTCGATCTCGGCACGCATGGAATCCACAGCAACTGCAATCGCCCGCGGCTTCATTGCGGCGAGGCGAAAAGCAGCGTCAGCGCGCGGAGAGCGCGTCCGGCCAGCCCTGATCTCGCGGACGGCGTTGGCAGTTACGCCCATCCCGGCGGCCAACTCATTCACCGTCGCGCCAGCGCTCAACAACTCTTCGATGTGAGATTTCCAGTCCATGGATAGCGAAACTACAGGATTCTGTTACGTGAATCAACAGCATCCTGCCACAGAATTCTGTGACCATGAGGGCATGGAGACAATCGGTGATCGCGTCAAGAAAGCGCGCAAGGCGGCCAACATGAGCCGCCATGAACTAGCCGCTGCGACTGGTGTCGGCTACAGCACCCTGTCGGAGCTGGAGCGCGGCGGCATGCGGACGAGCACCAAGCTGAGGCTCATCGCAGATGCACTGGCAGTTTCCCAGTCCTGGCTCGAGACTGGTCAAGGCGACCCTGGGAACATCGGCACCGCAGGTACGGGACCAAACTCCAAATCAATCTCACGAGTCGCGGAGACTGAGACGGCACCTGGCTATGTTCGCTTCGACCTGTTTGAAGGAGAGGCGGGGATGGGACCAGGGCTAGTCAACCAAGACTTTCCGGAAGTGGTCAAGACGATCGAAATCGCGGAATGGGAAGTCCGCCGCAAGCTGGGCTACCTCCCCAGGGCTGGGCGCATTCAGATCATCACAGGCCGAGGACCGTCCATGCGCCCGAAGCTGGAGGATGGTGACATTGTCTGGATTGACACAGGATGCGACTACTTTGACGGCGACGACTACTACCTGATCAACATCGGCGGCGAGACGCAGATCAAGATGCTGCAAAAGCGCGGGGATGGCATGTACGTCGTGAGCATCAACACAGAGTTCCCGACTTACCGACCTGACCCTGACGACGTAACCATCCTCGGCAAGGCGCTGATCCATGCAGGGCTGCGGCGCTTTTAACCATGGGTTGCCAACTTATCGGAGAACGGATGCGGATGAAGAAGAATCTAGTGGTGCTGCTGGGGGCGATTGCGCTGGCAGGTTGCGTGATGCCGACCAAACAACCAGTGGCGAGTGAGATAACCGAGGTCCCACGGGAGCGAGTGGAGAGGATCAACGAGCAGATGGCCCCACTTGGTCGCATCAGTGTCACGCGTGATGTTGGCCTTCTGGGGAGCGGTTGCTACCTTGGCCTTATGGTTGATGGCCAGCTCGCAGCCAAGCTCGATCCAGGTGAACGCTATTCCGTTGACTTGTCGGCCGGCCGACACCTGCTGACAGCAACATTCGTCAAGGGTCGCGGACTCTGCGGGATTGGTAGCGAGAAGCAGGCCGCCGCTCAGAGGCGAAGCACCGAGATTTTTGTCGACGCTGGGCAGAATCGCCCTTACCGAATCCGCACCGGCGAGACCGACGTGACGATTGAGCCAGCGTTCTAAGAGTCCAGGGCCCGAAGTACCGATACCCCCGCGCTGCGGGGGTATTTTTTTGGGCGCCGTCCACTACGGCCAAAGAAATCACAGAATCCTGTTGACGACGAAATACAGAATGCTGTAATTTCGTCCTGCCGCCAGTTGAGGCCCTATTTCGGGGCCGGGCGCAGGAGACCACGCAATGGACACCCTCTCCCTGAGCTGCCGCTCAGCAGAACTGAAAGTCACCGCTGACCCCGTCAGCGAGCGCGTCATCACAGACATGGGCGCAGCGCGCCTGCACCTGACCGCCGACGAGGCCGTGCAGCTCGGTCGGTCGCTCCTCAACGCCGCACATCAGCTGCGCGGCGAAAGCCAGGACGCCGCCGCATGAGCGACGTCATCCTCCACTTCCCCATCGCAAGCCTGCGCGCCAACGCCGTCGCCCAAGCCGTGCGCCGCGCGGCCCAACGCCTCGGCTACCACCAGCACAACGCAGACTTCGCCGCCGACCTGGCACGCCGAGACTTCCTCTCCGGCCGCTGCAGCGCAGCGCGCGCCATCTCCGAAATGGTCGACCAGCTCCGCACCGCCATGCGCCTGATGCGCGCCAAAGGCGGTGCAGCGTGACGATCACCGCGCAGACCATCGTCCTACCTTGCGGCGATGACGCCCAGCGACACAACCCGAATGAAGCGCGGTCGTTCACCGGGTTCCGAATCGGTCCGCTGTTCTGCCACCACGCCATCAGCGATGACGAATCGTTGCTGTTAGCAGGGCAAGGTGAGGCGGACTACGGCGACTGGGGCATCACCCACCTTCCGAGCGGCGCATCCATCCAGCGCGCGATTCCGAGCCACTTCCGTGCCATCTGGCTGGCTCGCCAGCTGCTGGAGATTCCTGGCATGGACGGTGATTCGGCTCCGCAGGTACGGGCGGCAGTCGCGGATCAGATGGCGGCTATCAACGTCCTCCGTGGCGATGCAGTGAACGGAGATTGCCAAGGCGCATGCGTCAGCGGGTTCGGCCTGTACCAGGGAGACGACTTTCCGTGACCGACCCCGACTTCTTCGCCGCCATGTCCGTCGGCATCCCGCCCATCACCCCGCCAATCCGTATCGGCCTCGACCTGGCCGCCGGCACCGACACAACCGTCGTGGCCGAGGTCGCAGCCGACGGAACGACCACCCGAATGACCACTTTCCCGAAGGAACAGAGCAATGGATAAGCCCACCTACAGCTGGTCCTTCGACGAAGAGACCTACCACGGCCACCTCGGTTCGATCGATGAGGCCATGAAAGCCGCCTTTGATCGAGAAGTGCGCACCGCCGATGCCGGCGAACTGCGGCCGGGCGTGCACATCGGTGAAAGCGAGCCGTTCCATCCATCCAGCCTCTTGGACGCCGACTCGTTCATCGACTGGGCGCAGACGCAGATGTACGACGAACTGGGCGAGGCCTCGGAAGACTTCTTGGGCTCGATCACCGCCGAGCAAAAGCAGGAACTGATCAACTTCCTGGCCGACTGGATCGGCCGCGCCGACGCCGGAAGCAACTACTGGAAGATCGTCAACAGCTCGTTCCACCGCTTCGCCGACTACGGCCTGCGGCAGGAGGCCGAGTGATGCGCCACCTGGCCCTGCCCTTCTACTGCGCTGCCGTCGTCGGCCTGCTAATGGCGCTGATCGCGCGCGCCATCTACACCGATGCCGGCTCGCTCTTCCCGCCCTTTGGTGCTGGCGTCGTCTTCTTCACCTGGTGCGGCGTGCGCGACCTGCGGTGCAACTGGCCCGCTTTCCGCGAGGAGATGCGGCAGCGCTCGGCCGAGCGCGCGCGCATATCGCTGCCCGCCGACGACACCCACTGACCCCCTGCCCTGCGCTCTCCCCCTGTAGCGCAGGGAACCCGCGCCGGCCGGGTTCCAACAGCCGGCAACCCATTCCATATCGAGATCTGCCATGACCACATCTGTCGTTGTCGATTTCCACACCGAACCCGAGTTCCCCAAGCTGGACAACGGCGAGCGCCCGAGGATCGAACTGATCCGCGAACAGGTCGCCAGCTACGTCGAGGGCTACACGGTAGCCAAGGGGCTACAAGCCCGCCCGCATCGTTCTGCAGGCCCAAGACCTCATGCACTGCCAGCGGCGGGTCCGCGCTCGCATGCAGAAGCCTCACCGCGACCAAGCAAAGGCCGAGTGGCAGGAGCGCCGCAAAGCCGGGTCGAAGGAGCGTTGGCGCGACGCCAAGCCCGAGCCCGTCGCGTTGGACGGGATGACCTGGTACGGCATCCCCATCGAAGGCGTCGGCTATAGCCGCCATCGCGCCGTCGACAAGCACTGACCCATGGTCAAGCCGGTCCAGATGGACATTTTCGACGACGACCCAGCGCGCGAGGCAGCCGCCTGGCGCGTGCAGGCGGAAGACTCGCTGAAGCACTTCCAGTTCCCTGAATCGATCCGTCTGGAACGGCACGCCTACTACCTCGGCATAGCCGAAGAACTTGAAGCCAGGGCGCGCGGCGCGCGGTCCACCAACAGCAAGGACATGCAGGCATGAGCAACGACAAGACAACGCTGGCGGACGTGCGGCCAGGCGGGAAGGTGAGGTTGGCCCTGAAGCCATGCACTATCCCCTCTCCGGTTAAGGCTGGCGACTGGATCGCCGACGAGCCTGGAATGACTCATCCGGAGATCGCCAAAGTCCAGGAACCGTTCTGGGATGACATCGCCGGCGAATGGGTTGCCAACATCACCATGTATTCGCCCGATGGTCAGCGCGGGCGCTTTGAGCCTGCCGTCCCAATGGAAAGCTGGCGCCGCATACAGCGGCCTGACTTCCCACTGTCGCGTGATCGCACCGGTTTCCGCTGCTGGGGTTCGAGCCTCGAGTACCTGCCGGAACAGACTGCGGATGCCAAGGCGGTGAACTCATGAGCGCCCCGGTAAGAGTCACGGATTCGATGGTTCATGCTTTCGATGATGCCTACTCCAAGAACTGGGAGGCGCAGCGATGCGCCCCCGAAGGAACAAACGAGCAGGGCACGTTCTTTGCCACGCGAGCAGGACTGGAAGCCGCCCTCTCCGCCCATCCTTCCCCGGCCATGGAGTCCATGGGCAAGCGAAAGCTGCATCAACTTCAGGGCGACGGCTTCATCGTCAACGGCGTTGCCATCTTCAATCCTGAGACTGGCCGACGCGGGCTGGTGGACAACCTTGGGTACGTCGGCTGGATGGCCCAGCCCTCCCCGGGCGGTCAGGGGGATGCGCTTTTGGAATCGCTGGTCGCCCGGTGGCGCAACCACGCCGAGGAGATCGGAGTCAGCGACAACCTGCTGTGCCAGAAGATCGCGAACTGCACCATGCGACACGCGGCAGAATTGCAAGCCGCCCTCGCCGCCCGCCAGCCGGTGGGGGAGCCGGTGACCCCGTGGCGCGATCACTCAGCAGCCGTGGATTCCAAAGCGCTGGCGACCGCCACTGAAATCGCCCTGATGTGGGGGAAGGACCGCTCGCAGTTCGTCAGCCGTATCCAGGCTGCGGTGATTGATGCGATGCAGTGGATGAACGGTGGTTTGTTGGAGAAGCCCGCGCAGGCCGAGGACCTGGGGCAGTTCAGGGAGGCGGTGCAGGAAGCGTATGAAAACGCTGACGCCGGAACCCTCAACAAATTCAGCTTGGAAGAGCTGCTGGTCCTGATCGACAGCCAGGCGGTGGGCAATGGCTAAGCGCAAGTTCACCTTTGCCGTCGAGCAGCGCTTGCGTTTCATTGATTTCCTGCTGGCCCAGTACGGCCGCGTGAATCGCAGCGCGCTCATGGACTACTTCGGTATCAGCATGCCCCAAGCATCCATCGATCTGCAGCAGTACCTCGAACACGCTGGGCACGGCCAGATGCGCTACGACGCCTCGGCCAAGGCCTACGTGCGGAATGAGGAGTTCAAGCGATGCTGGCCTTGATCTGCCGCTGGCTTGGGCACAGCCGAGATTGGCCCGAAATGGAGGCGTGCGGCCGTTGCGGCGCGCATATGCCGCTGGATAAGCAGGAGGAGCCCGCCCATGGCTGACCAGCTGCTCACCGCTGCAATGGAGGACCGCTGCCTGATGCGGCCGGAGCAACTGCGCGCCTTCGCTCGCTCCATCCTCGACCGCAAGCTGCGCGCCGGCTGGCGACGGGAGCAGATCCTGCGCATCGAATACGAAGGATTCACGGGGCCGGCGCACGCCGGTTACCTGATCTCCGCAGGAAAGATCTCGGTGTGCCAGGAACACCAGTACCTGATCCGACATACCGACGCGTGGGCCGTGACATTCCGCATGGCCGACCTGCTGCGTGATGAACCCGCACCGCCGCCGGCCGCGCCGGCCCAACTGGACCTGTTCGCATGACCGCACCACTGCCCGTTTCCCCTGCCACCGTTGTCGAGGCCACCAAGGCATCGTCGCCTGTCGCCGAGGTCATCGCGGCTATGCGGCGCATCGATCCTGCCGGCGGAGCTGTTGCCGCCGACCAGGTGCGTGCCTGGTCCGACACTCTGATGACGGCGCTCTACACCGCGCAGCCAGTGCGCTGGGAGTACCGCCACAAGGACGATCACGCGCCGGGCTGCTGGATGCAGGCAGACGCCGGCCATGTCTACGGCGGGCACCAGCGAGGGCTTGTCGTCCGCGCCCTGTTCGAGACCCCGCGCGTAATCCAGCCCGAGAAGGTCCACGACTTCCAGGGCAGGGTCTGCGTCCGCTGTGGCGACAGCGAGGATTGGGCCGGCCCGGATTGTGAGCCGCTGATCCAGAAAGTCGACCCGCGCACCCTGCTCCCATTCGACCCGCAATGGCTGGTCGAGCCGCTGGAATGGCTCAGGGATGCCCGCCCAACTCTCAACCAGTACGAACGCCGCAGGAGGGCGGAACAAGCTGCCTTCCTGCTGGAAAAGCTGGCCGCCCACATCGAGGAGTGCAACAAGCCATGACCCAGGAACATATCAGCCACCCGGAAGGGTTGCCGAACTGCGCCGCCGGCCACCGCGCGCGCCACATCCACGACAAGCGCTGTGCGTCCGCCGGCGGTGGCCACCTGGTCGAGTGCGCCTGCAGGTCGACCAGCAAGCACGCCGATCCCGATGCGGCCATTGCGGCATGGCGCCGACTCAACCGCCCGGCGCGCAGCGCGCGGCCGGCAGCGGTGCCTGCGGCGGTCGACAACGTCCTGCAGTTCCAGCTCGGCCTGGCCGAGCGCAAACCCAAGACCCAGCGCGCGGCGCTGGCGTCGATCTGAAGGAGGGGAATATGGGAGCTGCCGAGAACATCCCATTCGAGCTGCGAGCCATCGGTGCCGAAGAAGTCGGCAGCCTGCTCGGCCTGGCTGCGCGAACGGTGCTGGAGACCGTCGCTTGCAGGCCGGACTTCCCCGTCCGGATCAGCATGCGCCCGGCAACATGGATTGCCGGCGAGGTGCTGGCATGGCGCCAAGCTAACCGAGCCGGTCAGCCAGCTCGTCGGCGTCGGTCTGGTAGTAAATCAAGAGGCTCTTCAGGTCCCGGTGGCCAATGACCCGGGCCAGTTCCATCACGTCCAGTTTCTTCGACAGCCGCCAGATGGCCTCTGCGCGGCTGTCGTGGAAGTGCAGGTTCTCGATCTGAGCGGCATCCCGCGCACGGCGGAACAGGGTGTCTCGTGTGCCGGGGTCCAGATCGAAAACACTATCCGCATCCTGCGGCAGAAGGCTGATGATCTCCCGCGCGCGAGCTGACATTGGCACACGGCGAACGTCGCCGTTCTTGGTCTTCGGCAAGGTCACGGATTTGGCCGACACATCGGCCCACTTCATGCCCAAGATCTCGCCAGCGCGCATCGCCGTCTCCAGGGCGAACATGAAGCACAACGCGACCCGGTGCTGAGCCGTCTCCGGCACGCCGCCGTCATATCCCAGCGCCAGCGTCAGCCGGTCGATCTCCTCCTGCGCCACCCTGCGCTTCCGGCTGGCCGGCGCCTGCGGCCGGTCCACGTCCTTGATCGGGTCCCCGTTCAGCCATCCCCAATCCTTCCGGCAGGATTTGAACACCGACTGCAGCAGGTTCATCTCGCGCCGCACGGAGGCTGGTGCGACCTGGCCCAAGCGGCGCTCGCGCCATTCGGCCAGGTGGATCGGCCGCAGAGCGGGCAGGCGCACGAGCGCCAGGGGATCCCGCTCCAGCAGTCCCAACCGAGCCAGCTCCCACCGAGCGCCCTTGTGTTTCGGCGCCACCTCATCGGCATAGCGGCGCAGGGCGTCCTTCACGGTATTCTCTGGGAGGCGTGCACCCGTCAGCTCGGCCTCGCGCATCAGCGCCCACTGGACCGCCTGCGCCTTCGTGGGGAGGGTGTTCGACTCGCGTCGACCGTCCTTGTAGATCTCGGCACGCCAGGAGGTGCCGCGTCGTTGGATAGATGCCATGCCGACAATGTTCGGCGTAATTCTGGCGTAACGCTATCGGGCAGGAACGGGCCAACGCGTGATTTGAGCAATCCGCGCAGCGCGCGCAAGCTACTGAATCCGTTGGATATAGTCTCTGTTCGGGCCTGACCGGGATTGCGCGGGAAATGTGGCGTAGTGCCTTTCACCGGCACCACTGCATCAAAGGCCAGGTCCATGACCTGGCCTTTTGCATTTCCCGGGCCTGTGCACCGACACTGGCGACGATGCCCGAGCATACCCCTCCCACGCTTGCCGACACCCCGCCCGCACGGTTGCGCCCTCTGCGGGCGTCCGATGCCGCCGCCTGGTCCCACTACCTCTCGCTGCCAGGCGTAATCGAGCACACCAGCTGGGGCGACGTTTCCGAACGGGCGCTGGCGCAGCAGATCACCCGCTATCTGGCTGATGCATCCGATCAGCGCTGGGCGCTGGTGGATGCCGACGACCAGCTGATCGGCACTGTCGGCCTGAACGGCGTCGACCCGTGGCATCGCCGCGGCGAACTCGCCTATGACCTCGATCCGCGCTGGCAGGGACAGGGCCTGGCCACGCATGCGGCGCGGGCAGTGCTTGACTGGGCACATGGCACCTGTGGGCTGGTCCGCATCCAGGCCACCGTTCTGGACAGCAATGCCCGCTCGATCGCCCTGCTGGAACGCCTCGGCATGCAGCGCGAGGGGCGGCTGCGCGCCTATCGCCACGTGCGGGGGCAGCCCCGCGACTTCTGGATGTACGCCCACGTCAACGGCGTCGTGTCACCCCGCTGAAACGCAAATGTGACAGCCGACAAGGTTGCGAATAGAACTGGCGCACACTTTTCTTGCCAGCCTCACGTACTTCTGCCTATCGTGATCCCAGCCGGATCTGGGGGCGGGGGAATGCATGACGTTGCGTGCGGCACTGTTTTTCATGGTCACGCACGCGCTCGTCATTGCCTTGATCGGCCCGCAGGACCCGGTTGGCTCCTACCTGATGCTGATCACCGCCCCCCTTCTGGCGGCACTGGCCTGCGTGCGACGCGCGCGCGACAGCCAGGCGGCCTGCAAATGGCGAACGCTGGGCGCTGCCGTTGGCCTGTTCTCGCTTGCCCTGCTGGCCCTGCTGTATCGCAATGTGGCCGGCCTCAGCCCTGCGCAGATGACCGCCTCGTCGCTGATCCTGTACGTGTTCTACCGGATTCCGCTGACCTACGTCGCCGCCAGCCCGGGCGGCGGCAACCGCTGCATCCGTGCGGTGGACCTGGCGGTCATCGCGCTGCTGTGGTTGCTGTACTTCGTGCATACGCGGGCGATGGCACACCTCAACACCGCATTGTGGACGCAATGCCTGCACACCATGAGCAGCGTGCAGAACAGCCTGGTGTTCTGCTTCGCACTGATCCGCTTCCTGGCCGAGGACAATGCCGACCGTCGCGACTTCTTCCGCACGTTGACCCTCTACGCGCTGGGCTACTTCCTGCTGGCGTTCTACATCAATACCTGGCAGCCACAGGTACCCGATGGTGGCTGGGGCGACCTGCTGATCAGCGGGCTGTTCGTGCTGCTGGCGGTGCTGGCCGGCAGCACGTACCGCCCACCGGCGGAGGCTGTGCCGCGCAACCTCCGCCGCATCGTCGATGCCGGCGTGCCGCTGATGCTGCCGTTGCTGCTGATGATGGTGGCGCTGCTGGTGGCACGCCTGCAGCCGACCCTGGCCACCGTGGGGTTCATCGGCGCCATGCTCGGCTATGCCCTGCGCAGCGTGCTGACCCAGGTGCAGATCCAGCGCGAGCGCGACGAACTGGCGCTGCTGGCCCGGCGCGATCCGCTGACCGGGCTGGGCAACCGGCGCAACTTCGATGAATCACTCGGCAGCGCGCACGGCCGCGCCCGTCGCCAGGGCCTGGGGTTGGCGGTGCTGATGATCGACATCGACCACTTCAAGCGACTCAACGACACCTACGGGCATCCGGAAGGCGATCGCCGCCTGCAGGCAGTCGCCGCGATCCTCGACGGCTGCCTGCAACGCGGTGATGACCTGCTGGCCCGCTACGGTGGCGAGGAGTTCATCGCCGCCCTGCCCGCGCCCGACGCCGCCCACGCCCTGGGCCTGGGCGAGCGCCTGCGCGCCGCCGTGGAAGCCGCCGCCCTGCCCGCCGCCGAGGCCCACGTGACCATCAGCATCGGCGTGGCCTGGCAGGCCGCGCATGAGCAGGCCGACCCACGAGGCCTGGTCGACCGGGCCGACCAGGCCCTGTACCGGGCCAAGCATGCCGGCCGCAACTGCGTGCATGCTGCCCCGGCCCTCGAGGCCGGGGAACACCACTCCGACCGCCGGGCCTAGACCGCGCGCAGCACCGTCGCGCCATGCAGGTGCCCCGCCCCACCCTGCACGCGGAAGCTGGCCACGGTCTGCAGCAGCTGCGCTGACTGCTCTTCCATGCTGCGCGCCGCGGCCGAGGCTTCCTCGACCAGCGCAGCGTTCTGCTGGGTGCCCTGGTCGATCAGGTCGACGGCATGGTTCATCTGCTGGATGTCGTCGCTCTGCTGCTGTGCGGCCGTGCTGATCTCGGACATCAGGTCACTGACCCGGCGCACGTTGACCACGATCTCGTCCATGGTGCGGCCGGCGCTCTCAACCTGCGCGGTGCCGGCGCCGACATTGGCCACCGACGCATCGATCAGCTGCTTGATCTCCTTGGCGGCACTGGCCGAGCGCTGCGACAGTTCGCGGATCTCGGTGGCGACCACGGCGAAGCCACGCCCGTGTTCACCCGCACGCGCGGCTTCCACCGCAGCGTTCAAGGCAAGGATGTTGGTCTGGAAGGCGATGCCATCGATCACGCCGATGATGTCGACGATGCGCCGCGAGGACGCGTTGATCACCGCCATGGTCTCCACCACTTCGTGCACCACGTTGCCGCCGCGCGCGGCGACGTCGGCGGCGCCACCGGCCAGCTGGCTGGCCTGCCGTGCGTTGGTCGCGGTGCGCTGCACGGTCTCGGCCAGGCCCTTCATCGACACCGCGGTCTCCTCCAGCGACGCTGCCTGCTGCTCGGTGCGCTGCGACAGATCGCTGTTGCCCTGTGCGATCTCGGTTGCGCCGACGGCGATGGTGTCGGCGGCGAACTTGATCTGGCCGATGATCGCGGCCATCGCCTCGACCAGCGAGTTCACGCCTTCGCACAGCTCGGCGATCGGCCCGTTCTTGTCGGCGGTGGCCACGCGCCGGGTCAGGTCGCCCTCCTTGGCGGCCGCCACCACTTCACGGGTCTGTGCCACGGCGCGCTGCATGGCCTGGTTCTCATGCACCTGCGTGGTGATGTCGGTGGCGTACTTGACGACCTTGAACGGCTTTCCGTTGAGGTCCAGGATCGGGTTGTAGGACGCCTGGATCCAGACCTCGCGCCCGCCCTTGCCGAGGCGCCGGTACTGGCCGGCATCGTATTCGCCACGGCCCAGTTTCTCCCAGAACTGGCGATACTCGGGACTGCCGCGATACTCGGGTTCGACGAACAGCGAATGGTGCTGGCCACGCACGTCATCCAGGCTGTAACCGGTCGCTGCCAGGAAGTTGTCGTTGGCCGACAGGATGCGGCCATCCATGCTGAACTCGATCACCGCCTGCGACTTGTCGATCGCCGCCAGCTGCCCGGCCGAGTCGGCCGCCTGCAGCTTCTGCGCGGTGATGTCAGTGGCGAACTTGACCACTTTGTACGGACGCCCCTGACGGTCCAGCACCGGGTTGTACGAGGCCTGGATCCAGATCTCGCGCTGGCCCTTGCCGAAGCGCCGGTACTGGCCAGCGTCATATTCGCCACGTCCCAGCCGCGCCCAGAAGTCACGGTATTCGGCGCTGCGCGCCTGCTCGGGATCGACGAACAGGGAATGGTGCTTTCCCTGGATCTCCTCCAGCCGGTAGCCCATCGCCTGCAGGAAGTTGTCGTTGGCCTGCAGGATGGTGCCGTCGAGGGCGAACTCGATGACCGCCTGGACCCGGTGCAGCGCCGCGACCTGCGCCTCGAGTTCGGCACGGCCATCGGCCGCCGCCTCGACGCCGGTGCGGTGCTGGGGTGCCAGCGCGCCCAGCAGGGCACGCCACGGCGACCAACGGGTATGCAGCTCGGCCGGCGCCTGCGCGCCTGCCGTGAAGCCTGGAATGAGCATTGTCTGATCCTCGGTGTCCGGTAAGCGGTTGCGACCCGACGGGCGGGATGCCCGGCGGCAACTTCAGTTGCTTGGGACTACAGGTACCGGCAGGCACCCCTCGAGCGGCTGGCAAGAACGTCTGGTGCGGGTGCGATCGGCATAGGGAGCGGCGGAACACACAGCGCGGGCCGCCCGTCGGGGGCAGCCTGGGGTCCTGCAGCGGGCGACTGGAGCGGGATCCAGAGGGAATATCGGCGATGCGATCGGTGGCTTTAGCCGGATTCCGCGACGTCCGTCGCAACTTCAGATGCTGCTGCAGGGATGCGGTAGACAATCGCCGTGCACTTCACACCTTGCTCACGCGCGACGGGGACCCCGCCGAGTGATTCCGCCAGGTGCCGGCTGGACAGGTTCTGCTCGGCCACCGGGTAGCGGAAGGCCGTGCGCTCAGCCGTCGGCTGTCGATGGTCCAGTCGTCAGGGCAGATGTCGCGCAGGGTTGCCGTCATTGGGCTCAGCCTCGCCCGGGACGCCGATGCAGTTCAAGCCGGAAAGGTTTGCATGACCAACGGGAGATTCCGTAACGGATGAAAAGGCCCAGCATGCAGCGATCGGCAGGATTGTTCACTGACATGGAGATCGTATGTTCGCTCGCTTGGGCAGCCTCATCATCCTCGGCCTGTGCAGCACCGGCGCGCTGGCCGCCGACGCCGGCTATCGGCCCGCCTTCCAGCCGGATCAGCTGAAGGGGCCGCCCCCGGGCCGCCCGAACGAAGTGCTGGTGCTCGGCACGCCCCATCTTTCCGGGCTGCCGAAGACCTTCACTCCGGAGTTGCTGGAGCCCCTGCTGACGCGCTTGCAGGCCTGGCACCCGACCGCCATCGCCGTGGAGAACCTGTCCGGCCTGCAGTGCGACTTCATGCGTCGCAACCCCACCCGCTACGCCGACAGTGTCGAGACCTACTGCATCGATCCGGCACCGGCCCAGGCCGCAACCGGCCTGGACGTCCCCAGCGCCAACGCCGAGATGGAGCGCCTGCTCGCGCAGTGGCCCACGGACCCCACGCCCGCGCAGCGCCGCCGCCTGGCTGCCGTGTTCCTGGCCGCCGGTGAGAATGGCTCGGCGGTGGTGCAATGGTTGCGCCTGCCCAAGGACGAACGTCGCGCAGCCGACAGCCTGACACCGGAGCTGGTGCAGTTCCTCGACAAGCGAATGGCCAAGCGCGACGAGGTCGGCATGATCGCCGGCGTACTCGCCGCGCGCCTGGGCCTGGAGCGCTTGTGGTCGGTCGATGACCACACGGCCGACGCCCCCATCCCGAAGGCGCAGGAGAAGGCTTACGGTGCGGCCCTGAAAGCAGCCTGGGACAACCCGGCAAGTGCGGCACGATTCGCCGCGGACGAACCGCTGGAGGCCAATCTGGGCAAGCCCGATGGCCTGCTTGCGCTCTATCGCAACTACAACGCCCCGGAAACGGCGATGACTGTCTACAACAGCGACTTCGGCGCCAACCTGGTCGAACCGTCACCCGAGGCCTTCGGCCGCAACTACGTCGGCTACTGGGAAACCCGCAACCTGCGCATGGTCGCCAACATGCGCGACGTGCTGGGCCAGCACCCCGGCAGCCGCATGCTGACCATCGTCGGTGCCTCGCACAAGGGCTACTACGAGGCCTACCTCAACCAGATGCACGATGTGCAGCTGGTCTCAGCGGACGAAGTATTGCGCTGACGATGGATAGTGCCGGCCCGACGCCGGCACTATCCTACGGGGCCCGCTTTGCAGGTGCCGACATGCTCAAGGTGATCGCCGAAGACTTCATTCACCCGGAGGCCCTGGCCACCGTCCTTCCGCTGTACCGGGAGCTGGTCGCCTGCACGCAGCGGGAGCCGCTGTGCATCAGCTACGAACTGTTCGTTGACGAGAAGGATCCCGGGCACTTCGTCTTCATCGAGCTATGGCCCGACCACGCCGCACTCGACGCCCACTGCGCCAGCGAGCACTTCCAGCGTCTGGTGCCGCAGATCAATGCCTACCAGCGCGCACCCTGCCGGTTCGTGCTGATGAAGGCCGCTGCGCTGTAGATCATCCAGCGGTGGTCCGGCGCGGTGGCCGGCGGGCACGCCACAGCACCGCGCTTGCTGCCAACGTGCAGGCCAGCGTCAGCACCAGCAACGTCACCGCGCCGCCTTGCAGCACCGGCAGCAACGCCTTCGCATGCAGGTCGTCGCGCAGTTGTTCCAGGCGCAGCCAGCTGGCCAGCGCCAGGCACCAGCCGACCATGGCCGGCGCATAGGCGGCAACGACGTTTCGATTCCAGGCCATCATCGTCAGCTCTCATGTCCGGGGGAGCGGCGATTGTTCCGCCCTGCCCTCTCACAGGCTGAGACCGCCTCCCGCCGCTACCGCCTCCATCCACCGCCCAACGCCGCCATCAGCGCCGCACTCGCCTGCAGCTGCTGGCTCTGGATGTCCTGCAGGCCGAGTTGCGCCTGGCGCGCATCGGTCTGCGCGCTGACCACGTCCAGATAGCTCACCGCACCACCGGTGTAGCGGTCATGCGCGATCTGCTCCGCACGCTGCGCGGCCTGCACCGCCTCCTGTTCGTGGCCGCGCTGGGCATCGAGCTGGCGCAGCAGGGTCAGCTGATCTTCCACTTGGCGGATCGCCGCCAGCACGGTGGCCCGGTATTGCGCCGACGCAGCATCGAATTCGGCCTCGGCCCCGGCCTTGGCAGCCTTGCGGCGGCCGCCATCGAACACCGGTAGTGCAGCCAACGGGCCGAGTGCCCAATAACGGTTGCCCGCATCCAGCAGGGCGCTGCCACCCGAGGTCTGGCCACCCAGCAACCCGGTCAGGCTGAGCTGCGGGAACCACGCGGCGCGGGCCACACCGATGCCGGCATTGGCGGCGAACACCCGCCGCTCGGCGGCAGCGATATCCGGCCGTCGCTGCAGCAGGTTGCTGGGCAGATCGGCCGGCACCGTCGGCAATGCCGGCAGGCCTTCAGTAGCGACAGTGAACCCGCTGGCCGGCCTGCCGACCAGTTCGGCAATGGCATGCCGCAGCAGGTCGTGGCGCGCATCGAGCGCATCCAGATCGGCCTGCGCGCTCGCCAGCTGATGCCGCGCACGGGACACATCCAGCTCCGACGCGATCTCGCCACGGAATCGGTCTTCGGTCAGCGCCAGCGCCTGCTGGTAGTCCTCGATGCTCTCGCGCAGGATCAGCTGCTGCGCCTCGGCGCCCCTCAGCTGCAGGTAGAGCCCGGCCAGCTGCTGCGACAGGCTCAGCCGCGCGGCGGCCAGGTCGTCGCCACTCGCATCGGCGCGCGCCCTGCCGGCGGCCGCCGCGTTGCGCAGCCGCCCCCACAGGTCAAGATCGAACGACAGCGAAAACGTGGCGGTATTGCTGTCATAGATGGCCGGCTGGGTCGCACTGCGCAGCGGCTTGTCATCGGACTGGCGCTGGCGCACCGGGCCCGTGTTGAAGCCCACCTGCGGTGCGCGCGCCGATGCCACTTCGCCCGCAGCGGCACGTGCAGCATCGTAGTGCGCCACGGCCAGTGCCAGCGTCGGATTGGCCTGCTCCAGCTGTTGCTGCAGCTGGTCCAGCACCGGGTCATCGAAGGCCTGCCACCACGCCTGTGCCATCGGTGCGGTGGCCACCGCCGCCTCAACCTGCTCGTAGGCCATCGGCATCGTCACCGAGGGCACCTGGTAGGCCGGCGCCAGCGAACAGCCGCCCAACAGCAGCGTCGCCAGCGCAAGCGCACCGACACGCTCAGCCGCGGGCATGCGCGGGCTCCTGCTCACCGGCCACCACATGCACATGGTCACCTTCGCGCAACGCATCGGGCGGATTGGGAATGACCCGGTCGCCCGCCTTCAAGCCGCGGTCGATGCGCAACGTGCTGCCCAGATCACTGACGATATGGATGTCGCGCAGATGCACGATGTCCTTGGCGTCGACCACTGCCACCTGCGTACCCTTGGCACGGAAGATCAGCACCTCGGCCGGCACGCTCACGCCGGCGCCGCCGTCCTGCAGCGGCAGGGTCACTTCCGCGTAGCTGCCGGGCAGCAGTGCGCTGTCGGCGTTGTCGACCACGAACTGCGCCAGCAGGGTGCCCGAGCTGCGGTCGATCGCACTGGAATCCCCCTGCAGCGTTGCGGTGAAATGGCGCCCTTCCTGGCCCGGCACCTGCAACGTGGCCTGCAGCCCGGAACGGATGCTGGCCGCGCTGTTCTGCGGCACCGGCACCATCAGCCGCAAGCGGCGGGTATCGGCGATGTTGAACAGCTCACGACCACTGTCGTCGGCACGGATCAGCTGGCCGACATCGGTCTGCCGCGAGGTGACGGTGCCATCGAACGGCGCACGCAGGGTGCGGTAGCGCCCGAGCTCCTGCAAGCGCGCATAGTCGGCCTGCGCTGCTTCCACGCTGGCCTGGGCGGCCACCGCATTGGCCTGCTTCTCGTCGGCTTCCTGGCGCGACACCGAATGGCTGCCGAGCATGCCCTGCCAACGCTCGGCGCTGACCTTGGCCAACGCTGCGTCTGCCTGTACCTGCAGCAGATGGGCGTGGGCCTGGGCGATCTGCTGGTCCAGTTCCGGGCTGTCGATCACCGCCAGCACCTGTCCAGCCTTGACCGCCTGGCCGATGTCGGCGCTCCACGACTTCAGGTAGCCGCCCACGCGGGCATGGATCGGTGCCTCGGTCCAGGCACTCAGGTGTGCCGGCAGGGTCATGGTTCCTGCAGCGCCCTGCCCGCCAGCGATGACCACCTGCACGGACGGGACCGCCTGGCGCTCAGTCCACTCGACCACGGCGTGTGCCTGCTGCGCTCGCAGGGCAAGACCACCGGCCACCAGGGCGAGCGCAACCGCCGCGGCCAGGAGCAAGGGACGGCGCAGCGAACGCTGCGGCAGCGAAGACTCAGACATGCAGGGGTTCTCCGGCAGGAGCAGAACGGGTTTTGCGGGAGTGGGCCAATGCGAACACCACCGGAACGAACAACAACGTGGCGCAGGTCGCGAGCAGCAGGCCACCGATCACCGCGCGGCCGAGTGGCGCGTTCTGTTCGGTGGACAGTGCGGTCGGCAGCATGCCCAGGATCATCGCCAGCGCTGTCATGCAGACTGGGCGGAACCGGGTGAATCCTGCTTCAAGCGCGGCCTTGGCCGCGTCACCATGCTCGGCCAGGCGCTCGCGGCAGAAGCTGACCACCAGGATCGAATTGGCCGTGGCCACGCCCATGCACAGGATGGCGCCGGTCAACGCGGGTACCGACAACGTGGTGTGGGTCAGGAACAGCATCCAGACCACGCCGGCCAGACCCGCCGGCAATGCGGTGATGATCACGAACGGATCGGTCCAGGACTGGAAATTGATGACGATCAGCAGGTAGATCAGCACGATCGCCGCCAGCAGGCCGTAACCGAGGCCGGTGAATGCCACATGCAGCGCATCGATCTGCCCATGCAGTCCCACCTCGGTACCCCGGGGGCGCTGGCCGGCCATGCCATCGATGACCTTCTGCACATCGGCCGCCACCGCGCCGAGGTCCCGATCCTGCACGCTGGCGTACAGATCCAGCGTGGGCTGCACGTTGTAGTGGGTGACCACCGCGGAACTGGCCCCGCGCTGGATGTCAGCCAGGCCGCCCAGCACCTGCGGAGTACCGCTGCTGCCGGTCACCGGCAGCGCCTGCAGCGCGGCCAGGCTGTCCATGCGGTATTGCGGCGTGGCCGCCACGACGCTGTAGGAAATGCCATTCTTCGGGCTCAGCCAGAACGTCGGAGCAACCTGGCCGCTGCCGGCCAACGACGCCACCATGCTGTTGGTGACATCGCGTTCTGTGATGCCCAGGCCATTGGCGCGCAGGCGGTCAACATCCACCTTCAGGGTCGGATAGCCATCAGGCTGCTGCAGGCGCAGGTCGACCAGGCCCGGCACGTGGCGCAGGCGACGCTGCAGCTCCTGGGCATAGGCGCGGTTACCGGCGGCATCCGGCCCGGCAATGCGCACGTCCAGCGGTGCCGGCGAACCGAAGTTGAGGATCTGGCTGCTGGTATCGGCGGGCAGGAACGCAAAGCTGACGCCCGGGAAGGCGGCCGGCAGCACCTCCCGCAGGCGTCGCGCATACTCGGCCGCATCGCCGTGGCCCAGCTTCAGTGACACCTGGATGTCGCCATCCTGCGGGCCGATGGTGCCGCTGGCGCTGTAGGCCATGTTGATGCCGGTCATTGGCAGGCCCAGGTTGTCGACGATGGCGTCGATCTCATGCGCCGGCACTTCCTGGCGGATGCGCGATTCGATGCGATCGAACGCCGCTGCGGTTTCCTCGATGCGGGTGCCCAGCGGCAGGCGTACGTGCAGCGACAACGCGCTGGCTTCGGTGGCCGGGAAGAAGTCCTGGCCCAGTGCCGGCAGCAGCGCGAAGGACACCATCACGCAGGCCATGAAGCCGATCAGGAAGCGACCGCGATGTGCCAGCGCCAGACCGAGCAGTGCGTGGTAGCGGTCACGGGTGGCGGAGAAGCCGGCCTCGAAACGCTGCTGCCAGTGCACCAGCGTGGCCGTCAGGCGTGCACGACGCGGCCGCGGATGATCACCCTCGTGATGGTTGAGGAACGCGTCCTCGGGATGATGCCCGACCCCGCCTTCCACGCGATGCGGCCGCAGCAGGTACAGCGCCATGGTCGGCACCAGGGTGCGCGAGAGCACGAAGGAGCTGCCCATGGCGAAGATGACCGCCAGCGCCATCGGCCGGAACAGGTAACCGGCGATGCCATCAAGCAGGAACATCGGCACGAACACGATGCAGATGCACAGCAGCGATACGAACGCCGGGCCGACGATCTGCGCGGCGCCATCGAGGATCGCCTCGCGCACCCCCTTGCCCTGCTCCAGATGCCAGTTGACGTTCTCGATGGTGACCGTGGCATCGTCGACCAGGATGCCCACGGCCAGCGCCAGGCCGCCCAGCGTCATCACGTTGAGGGTCTGCCCGGCGGCCGACAGCAGCGCGATGGCCGACAGCACCGCCAGCGGGATCGAGGCGGCAATGATGACGGTCGAACGCCAGCTGCCGAGGAACACCAGGATCATCACACTGGTCAGCAGCGCGGCGATGATGCCCTCGCGGGCGACGCTGCTGATCGATTCGCGCACGAAGGTGGACGCATCGCCCAGCAACGAGATCTTCAGCGACGGCGGCAGCGACTCCCCGATCTGCGGCAGCATCGCGCGGATGCGGCTGACGAGCGTGAGCGTGGATGCATCACCATTCTTCAACGCGGCCATCAGCACCGAATGGCCGCCGTTGACCCGCACGATGTTGGTCTGCGGCGGCGAGCCGTCGCGCACGTGTGCCACCTGGCCGATGGTGACCACCGCACCATTGACGGTCCGGATCGGCAGGTCATTGAGCGCTTCGATCTCATTGGGGCTGTTGTTGAGCAGCACGGTGAATTCATTGCTGCCCAGCTTGGCGGTGCCGACCGGGGTGATCTGGTTCTGCGCCGCCAGGGCGTTGCCCACGTCCTGGGCCGACAGCCCCTTGGCGGCCATCGCCTGCGGGTCCAGGTCGAGGGTGATCTGGCGCTGCTTGCCGCCGTAGGGGGCGGGAATGGCCAGACCCGGAATCGAGGTCAATGGCGGGCGCACCGTGTTCTGCGCAAGATCGCGGATCTGCGACTCACCCAGCGTCGGGCTGGAGAACGCCATCTGCAGCACCGGCACGGTGGAGGCGCTGTAGTTGAGGATCAATGGCGGCGTCATGCCGGCCGGCATCTGCTTGACCATGGTCTGCGAGATCGCGGTGATCTGCGCATTGGCGGTGCGGATGTCCACGCCGGGCTGGAAGAACACCTTCACCACGCCCATGCCGGCCAGCGACTGCGATTCGATGTGCGCGATGTCGTTGACGGTGGTGCTGAGCGCACGCTCGTACGGCGAGATCACCCGCCCGGCCATCGCATCGGGCGACAGGCCGGTGTACTGCCAGACGACGGCGACGACCGGGATGCCGATATCGGGAAACACATCGGTGGGGGTGCGCAGCGCGCTGAGCGGACCGACGATGCAGATGAAAATGGCCATAACCACGAAGGTGTAAGGCTTGTTGAGCGCGGTCCTGACCAACCCGAGCATGCGGCTCTCCAACGGTGCCACTGCCCACCGTGGGCAGCGCAGGTCGGCAAGTATCGGCGTTGCCAGCTAAAACAAGGCTGTGCCGCAGATGAAACATATTTCATGAAGGGGTTTTGTTGCAGGGCTGCGCCCTGCACCTGCGGTAGTGCCGGCCGCTGGCCGGCAACAGCAGCAGCAACAGCGGGCATTCCGTGGGATGGCGGGGCGGTGTCGGAGTGCGGGGACGCCGTAAACCCACAGTGCCCCGCCTTCGACAGTTTCACGCGGCTGTTGAAAACTGAGACTGTTGGTCCGCGCGGCTGTTGGTAGGTGTCGACCGTTGGTCGACACATCTGTCAGATATCAAATTTCATTTGGGACCCGACCCAGTGCCGACCAACGGTCGGCACCCACCAGAAGCAGCTGGCACCAACAGCAGCGGAAAACTGTCGAAGGCGGGGTGGGTCAGGTTGCGGGGGCGTGAGCGCCATGGATGGCCTGCAACCGGCCCCACCCCGCCATCCCACGGAATGCAGGCTTTTGAAGTTGACGTTGCTTCGGCAGGTGCAGGGCTGCAAGCCCTGCAAAAGAACACCCTCTACAGCACCTGCGGCCGGCACAGCAGGCTGAAGCGCGCGCCGCCCAGCGTGGACTGCGCCACCTGCAGGCGGAACCCGTGCAGGCCGGCGATGGCGGCCACGATCGACAGGCCCAGGCCGAATCCTCCGCCCTTGCTGGCCTCCGCACGATGGAAACGCTGGAACACCAGGCTGCGTTCGGCTTCGGGAATGCCGGGCCCCGAATCCTCCACCACGATGCAGGTAGCACCCTCCTCCACCAGGGCCGACAGCTGCACGCGGCCACCGTCCGGCGCGAACCGGATCGCGTTGTCGAGCAGGTTGCCGATCGCCTCGAACAGCAGGCCGCGGTCGCCCACCACGCCGGGCAGGTCAGCCGCCAGTTCCAGCTGCAGCCACTGCCCCTTCTCCTCCGCCAGCGGCGCGTAGAACGCATGGATCTCCTGCAGCAACGCTTCCGGCGCCAGCGTGTCGAACCCGGAGCGGCGCTGGTGGTCTTCCAGCTCGGAGATCCGCAGCAGCGCGCGGAAACGCACCATCAGTGTGTCCGTTTCTTCCAGCACCTGCTCCAGTGGCAGCGCCTGCGGATCACCGTCCTGTACCTGCTGCCGCATTCGGTACAGCTGCGCACGCACGCGCGTCAGTGGCGTACGCAGATCGTGGGCGATGTTGTCGCATACCCCTTTGACCTCGGTCATCAACTGCTCGATGCGGTCGAGCATGGCGTTGACGATGGCCGCCAGCATGTCCAGTTCGTCGCGGCGGTTGGCCAACGGCAGGCGCTGGCCCAGGTCGCCGGCAACGATCCGCGCAGTGGCCTGCTCGATGGCCTGGATGCGGCGCAGCGGCCGCCGCCGCAACAGGTGCCAGCCAAGCAGCCCCGGCAGCAGGGTCAACGACACACCCCACAGCAGGGCGTCGAGGATCAGGTGATTGACCTCGTTCAATGGCCCGCTGTAACGCACCAGCACCAGGATGCGGCCGTCGCGGGTCGGCATCGCCAGGCCGAAACCGCGCTTGCCGCGTGCGTTCACATCGGCAATCGGCAGGCCGGACACCGGATGCGCGCTGCCATCGAGCGGCAGCTGCGCCGGCAGCGACTTCAGCATGCCGGCAATCGGCTGCCCGTCGGGGGTGAACAACCCGTAGGCATCGATGCCATGCAGGTCGTAGCGGCGGTTTTCGCGCAGCGCTGCGGTCAGGCCATCACCGGTGAAGTGCTCGAACAGGTGCGCACGTTGCAGCACCGCCGACTGTGCCAGCTCGTCCAGGTACAGCGACACCCTCCAGTACAGCACCCCCAGCAGCACGCACGACCAGGCCACGAACAGCAGGCTGTACAGGCCCAGCAGGCGACTGCTGGACGAGCGCCAGCCGTCAGACAGTTTCGCTGAGGACATAGCCGCTGCCACGCACGGTACGGATCAGCGACGGCGCGTCGGCCTGGTCCAGCTTGCGCCGCAGGCGGCCGATGTGCACGTCGATCAGGTTGGTGCCCGGGTCGAAGTGATAGCCCCACACTTCCTCGAACAACATCATCCGGGTCAGTACCTGGCCGGCGTTGCGCATCAGGTATTCCAGCAGCTTGAACTCGGTCGGCAGCAGGCTCAGGCTGCGCCCGCCACGGTGGGCGGTGCGCGCCAGCAGGTCGAGCTGCAGATCCCCCACGCACAGCAGGGTCTCGTTGCCGGCCGGGCGCTGGCGGCGACGCAGCAGCACCTCCACCCGCGCGGCCATCTCGTCGGAGGCGAACGGCTTGGTCAGGTAGTCATCGCCGCCGGCACGCAGGCCGCGCACCCGCTCATCGACATCCGACAGCGCACTGAGCATCAGCACCGGCGTATCGATGCCGATCCGGCGCAGGGTGGTGACGATGGCCAGGCCATCCAGCCCGGGCAGCATGCGGTCCAGCGTGATTGCGTCGTAGTCGCCACTGGCCGCGCGCACCAGGCCTTCGCGGCCGTCGGCCACCCAGTCCACCTGCAGGCCATGGCTGCCCAGCTCCGCCACGATCTCCTGGGCCGTGATGGCGTCATCCTCGATGGTCAATACGCGCGACATGGGCACCGCTGAAGTCCAGACTGGCCCATGCTCGCCAAATCAGCCGGCGCGGGCAAATGAAACATCCTTCATCCATCCCCGTGGTGCGGGCCGGTTCAGCCCGGTTCGCCGTCGTCACCCGGAAGCTCGGACAGCTCGCCCTGCACCTGCACGTTGTTGCGGCCCATCGCCTTGGCCCGGTAGCACTGGGCATCGGCCGCAGCCACCGCCTGGTCCACGCTCATGCCGCCGGCCAGCGGCGCGATACCGATGCTGGCACCGATCCGCAGCCGGTCCTGGTCCCAGGGAATCGACAGGGAGGCCAGCGTATGCAGCAGTTCACCGCCGATACGGGCCGCACGACGTGGCGTACAACCGGACAGGATCACCGCGAATTCGTCACCGCCCAACCGCGCCACCACATCCGAATCGCGCACGCCATGGCGCAGCACGCTGGCCACCGCCCACAGCACGGCATCGCCGGCCAGATGGCCCCAGGTGTCGTTGACCGGCTTGAAGCGGTCCAGATCGATGTACATCAGCGAGGCGGCCTGGCCGGTGCGCTCGACGCGGGTGATCGCCTGCTGCAGGTGCGCCTCGAAGCCGCGACGGTTGCTCAGCTCGGTCAACGGGTCGATCTCGGCCAGGTGGCGGGCTTCGCGCTGGCGCGCACGCTGCTGGGTATCGTCGCGCAGCACCCATACCGCGCCGCGCACATGGCCTTCGTCATCGCGCAGCCAGGCGCGGGTCAGGTCCACCGGCACCGTTGCCGTGCCCAGCCGCAGCAGCAGGTCGGCGTGCAGGTCCACCGCATTGCTCTCCGGGTCCAGCAGCACCGACACATCCAGTACCGAGCCGGGCGCGTACTCGGTGGTCAGCGCCAGCACGTCCTGCACCTTGTGCCCGGCCAGCGACAAGGCGCCATCTCCGGCCAGGGTGCGCACCGCGGCCGCGTTGGCGTAGTCGATGCGGCCATCAAGGCTGACGCTGAGCACCAGGTCGGCCACCGCATCCAGCGTGATGCGGCTGCGTTGTTCACTCTCGAACAGGCGCTGCTCGCTGCTGCGCTGGGCGGTGATGTCCTGGATCTGCGACACGAAATGCAGTGGTTCGCCGTGCTCGTTGCGCACCAGCGACACCGACAGCCGCGCCCAGATGATGCGGCCGTCGCGGTCGAGATAGCGCTTTTCCAGGTGGTAGTGGCTGCGTCGCCCGGCCAGCAGGTCCTGCACCAGGGCCAGGTCGGTCTGCAGGTCATCGGGATGGGTCAGCCGCTGGAAATCGACCTGCAGCAGCTCTTCGCGCGGGTAGCCCAGGATCCGGCACAGCGCGTCGTTGACGTCCAGCCAGCGTCCCTCCAGCGAGACCAGGGCCATGCCCAGTGCGGCGGAGGTGAACGCGCCAGCGAACTTCTCTGCCGACAGTCGTGCTTCCGCGCGCGCCTGCAGGATCTCGGTGATGTCGATGGCCATGCCGACGTAGCCGATGCGCGCTCCATCAGCACTCTCCATGCGGCTGATCGACAGGCGCACCTGGCGTGACTGACCATCCTTGCGCAGCAGCGTCCACTGCCGCGAGTAGGTCTGTCCGTCGGCACGCGCGCTCAGCGCCTCGAACACGCCGGGAAGATTGCCATCAGCGTCGGCCAGCGGCTGCAACCAGGCTTTCAGTTCGGCTGGATCGTGGAAGGCGTCGAGCCGGCGCTGGCCGACCACCTCCGCCGCGCTGTAGCCCAGCAGGCGCTCCGCCCCCGTGTTGAACAGGGTGATGGTGCCATCGGTATCGGTGGCGATCACCGCCACCTCATCGGACGCATCGACCACGGCCTGCAGGCGTTGCCGGGTCTCGGCCGCGTCCTGCCTCGCCTGCTGCAGCTCGGTGACGTCGGCATGCGCGCCCGCCATCCACAACGGCTTGCCCTGCCCGTCCCATTCGAAGACCCGCCCGCGGTCCTGGATCCAGATCCACTGCCCGTTCTTGTGGCGCATGCGCAGCAGGCAGGCGTAGTTGTCGGTGCGGCCTTCGAAATGCTCATCCAGCGCCGCATCGGACAGCGCGATGTCATCGGGATGGACCAGCTTCAGGAACGTCTTCTGGCAGATCGGTTCCAGCTCATCCAGGCGGTAACCGACAATCTCGGCCCAGCGCGCGTTGACCCGCATCTCGCCGCTCTGCACGTTCCATTCCCAGGTCCCCGCAGCGGTACCGTCGATGATCATCGCCAGGCGACGACGCTCTTCCGCCAACTCCTGCAGGCGGCGCTCCAGCAGTCCATTGCCGTGGGTACCCTGGCCCGGCATCAATCCGGTCCCCTGCCGGCACGGGCAGGCGCCGACCGCAGCGGAACGCTGCGGCCTGCAACGAAGATGGCGGGTCGTGCTGGCGTCATGGCCCTCCCCAGCGACAGCGGGGAGGCCAAACGCCTCCCTCAGGCGCAAGTGTGCGCAATCACGGGGAAAACCGACAAGTCCCCTGCCCCGGATCAACCGTGACGGGGGGCACGATCCTCAGCTGCGCTTGGCCCGGGCAAAGGCCTCGGCCAGGGCATTGTTGGCCGGCGGCGCAGACTGGGCGGGACGGCCGCCAGCGCCCTGGCCGCGGTTCGGTCCACGGTTCTGGCCGCCCGCGTCACGGCGCGGCCCCTGGCCCTGGCCGCGCTCATCGCGCTGGCCCGGGCGGCTGGTGGCCTGGCCCGGGGTATCGTCCAGGCGCCGGGTCAGGGCGATGCGCTTGCGCGCCACGTCCACCTCCAGCACCTTCACCTTGACGATGTCACCGGCCTTGACCACATCGCGCGGGTCCTTCACGAAGGTATCGGAGAGCGCCGATATGTGGATCAGGCCGTCCTGGTGCACGCCGATATCGACGAAGGCCCCGAAGGCGGCCACGTTGCTGACCACGCCCTCCAGCACCATGCCCTCGCGCAGGTCCTTGATGTCCTCGACGCCCTCGGCGAAGCGCGCCGCCTTGAACTCCGGGCGCGGGTCACGGCCCGGCTTTTCCAGTTCCTTCAGGATGTCGCGCACGGTCGGCACGCCGAAAGTGGCATCAGTGAACTGCTCGGCCTTCAGGCCACGCAGGAAGCTGCCGTCACCGATCAGCGCCTTGATCGGGCGCGCGGTGCTGGCCACGATGCGCTCGACCACCGGATAGGCTTCGGGGTGCACCGCCGAGGCGTCCAGCGGCTGGTCACCATCGGCGATACGCAGGAAGCCGGCGCACTGCTCGAAGGTCTTCTCGCCCAGGCGCGCGACCTTGAGAAGGTCCTTGCGACGCTTGAACGGGCCGTTGTCGTCGCGATGGCGCACGATGTTCTCGGCCACCGTGGCAGACAAACCGGACACCCGTGACAGCAGCGCAGCCGACGCGGTGTTCACGTACACGCCGACCGCGTTCACGCAGTCCTCCACGCGCGCATCCAGCGCCCGTGCCAGGCGGTACTGGTCCACGTCATGCTGGTACTGGCCGACGCCGATCGCCTTGGGCTCGATCTTCACCAGTTCGGCCAGCGGATCCTGCAGGCGGCGCGCGATCGACACCGCGCCACGCAGCGACACGTCCAGCCCCGGGAACTCCTTGGCCGCGAACTCGGACGCCGAGTACACCGACGCACCCGCCTCGCTGACCACCACCTTCTGCAGCTTCGGGTTGGCGACAGCCTTGATCGCTTCGCCGGCCAGCTTGTCGGTTTCACGGCTGGCAGTGCCGTTGCCGATCGCGATCAGTTCCACGTTGTGCTTGGCGCACAGCTGCTTGATCGTCTGCAGCGACTGCTCCCACTGGCGACGCGGCTCATGCGGGTAGATGGTGTCGGTGGCGACCAGCTTGCCGGTGGCATCGACCACGGCAATCTTGCAGCCGGTACGGATGCCCGGGTCCAGCCCGAGTACGGTCTTCGGGCCGGCCGGTGCGGCCAGCAGCAGGTCCTTCAGGTTGTCGCCGAACACGGCGATGGCTTCGGCCTCGGCCTTTTCGCGAGCCTGGTTGAACAGGTCCAGCAGCAGATGGGTGTGCAGCTTGGCGCGCCAGGTCAGGCGGCAGGCATCCAGCAGCCAGCGGTCGGCGGCACGGCCCTGGTCGGCGATGCCGGCCTTGCGCGCCACGCGTCCCTCGGCGTACTGATGGCCGGCCTCGGCATCGCTGCCCGGGTCCAGTTCCAGGAACAGGATCTCCTCGCGGCGCGCACGGAACAGTGCCAGCAAGCGGTGCGATGGAATCTTCGCCAGCGCCTCCGCATGCTCGAAGTAATCGCGGTACTTGGCGCCTTCGGTTTCCTTGCCCTCGGCCACGCGGGCGCGGATCACGCCCGTCTCGCCCAGCCAGGTGCGCAGCTCGCCAACCAGCGCGGCATCTTCGCCCCAGCGCTCCATCAGGATCGCGCGGGCGCCTTCCAGCGCGGCCTTGGTGTCGGCCACGCCCTTGTCGGTGTCGACAAAGGTGGCCGCGAAGACCTGCGGGTCCTGCGTCGGGTCGGCCAGCAGGCCATCGGCCAGCGGCTCCAGACCGGCCTCGCGGGCGATCTGGGCGCGGGTACGGCGCTTGGGCTTGTACGGCAGGTACAGGTCTTCCAGCCGGCTCTTGGTATCGGCTGCCAGGATGTCGTTGCGCAGTTCGTCGCTGAGCTTGCCCTGCTCGCCGATGCTGGCCAGCACCGCCGCGCGCCGGTCTTCCAGTTCGCGCAGGTAGGTGAGGCGCACTTCCAGGTTGCGCAGCTGGGTGTCGTCCAGGCCCCCGGTCACTTCCTTGCGGTAGCGCGCGATGAACGGAACGCTGGCGCCTTCGTCGAGCAGGCCGACGGCGGCACGTACCTGGGCGGACTGGGCACCGATCTCGTCGGCGATGGTCTGGGCGATCTGCTGGGCGAGCGCGCTCTGGGCGTTCTTGGCGTCGTGCATTGCTTCAGGTCTGTGCCGCGTTACGGGAAGACCCCATTCTGGCAATCCACGACGGAGCCGGACAAGGCATTGACAGGGGGCGAGGTTCAGCGGCGGGGCCGGAGTGGACGCCGGCATCCTGGCGAAGAGAGGGCTCGGACTGGCCCTGGGCTGGGATGCCGGCGCGGGCGCACGATGGTGGGCGCGCCCTGCCGCGTGTTGCGAAGGTCAGCGGTAGTGGCGGGCGGCGCGCTGCATGACGATGTCGTCACGCATGCTTTCCAGGGCCATCAGGCGGACCTTGCCGACACCCTGCAGTTCCATGAACCGCTCCGTGTAGAACTCCGGCCCCAGCGCGGTGTCGGCGCGGGATTTGCTGAAGCCGTAGGGCACCACGCCCTTCTCGCCATCCTTGCTACCACCGACATAAAGAACGATTGCCATGTGATGTATTCCTCCAAATTGCTACTGCGTACTGCACTCGATGAGCGATGCTGCGAGCTCATCGAGGGAGAGCTTACCGCGTCGAACCTGACTGGAACGTCACGAAGGCTAATGACGATCGGTTGCATGCAGACGACTGCGGGATCGCAGCAGAATGCTTACGGATCTTTAACTTCCGACTAACGAATCGGGGGTTTCCAGCCAACGGCGCAGCCCCTCGTGGCTTGGTCGCGGAATGCGCTTCATGCGATTGGGCCGGTCGGGATGGGTTCGCGGGACACGCCGTAAACCCATCCATGGGGGCTCGATGGCGCCATCCATGGCGCCAACGGTCCCGCGAACCCATCCCGACCGGCCCCTGACAGTTTTCGGGCACGTCCACCCACGGAAAAGAAAAAGAAGATCACAAGCAAAAGCAGCTTGGCTGGCCGCTTTTTGAAGAGCCGAGCCCATGTTCGGCTCACGAGCAAGCGCAGCGCGCGACCCGCTTCTGCTGTTCTTTATTCTCTTCCGTGGCCTGGCGCGCACGGAAACTGTCAGCGGCCGGGTGGGTGGGGCTGGCGGGGTATCCGCGGCATGGATGCCGCGGCTAAGCCCCCATGGATGGGTTCACGGCGTCCCCGCCAGCCCCACCCACCCGGCCAGCCCCCAGGAAGCAGGCATTCCGCGACCACGCCACGAGGGGCTGGGCCGTTGGCTGGAACCTACGGCCACCAGCCACGCCCGAACCGGGCGAAATGATCCGCCGCGCGCTCGAACGGATTGCGCGCGCTCACCCCGCCGCACAGCAGGTACACCGGCAGGTACAGCGGCCCCAGCACCATGTACTGGTAAACGTGCGCGCGCTCGTGATCGTCCAGCCGGATCAGCGGCTCCACGCCCCACCCGGCCTGGTGCGCATAGGTGCGGCAGGAAATGCCCAGGTCATGGCCGGTATGCAGGATCACATTGCCCAGCGTGATCGCCCCGCCCGGCCCCCACGGCCAGCGGTCGAACACCAGGGCGCAGTCCCGCCCGCTCCAACGCAGCGTCGCGCCGCCGAGCATGCCGGCCAGGCCACCGATCAGGCCGAGCAGGGAATTGGGGGACGCCCATGCCGCGCCCAGCACCTGCAGCGCGCGCAGCCAGACCGGCCAGGGCTCCGGGGCCGTCTTCAATCGGCCTCGTTCGGCATCAGCAGCCACAGGATCAGGTAGACCAGGATGCCGGGGAAAGCCGCCGAGCCGATCGAGACCAGCACGAACACGATCCGCACCAGCGTGGGGCTCCAGCCGAAGCGGTGGGCAATGCCGCCCATCACGCCGGCAATCATGCGGTCGTTCAGCGAGCGCGACAGCGTCTTGGGCGTGGTATTCATGGCGGCGTCTCCTCGGCTTGCGGACAGAACCAGTCGAGCATGGCTCGACTCTACACCCCGGCCGTGTCTACGGCGTGCGGTGACGCAACGCCTGCAGGCGTGCACCGAACCAGGCCGCTGCCGTCTGTTCAGGCTGCCCCGGGCACTGGATGCGATAGGGCTTGCCGCTCATGCTGCTCTGGCTGGCGGCGCGCTCGATGAACTGCTCGGCGCTGTCCACCATGTCCTTCTTCAGCAGGTAGTCGTACTTGCGCTGCAGGTGCGCGCGCGCATCGCTGCCGTCGTACCAGCTGCCATTGCGCTGGAACCGGCATTGGGAGCCGTCCAGGCTGGAGATCAGCTGGGCGATCTCCCGCCGTGCATCCGCACTGGGTGCGGCGTGGGCAAGGGGCGCTGCCAGCAGGACCGCAAGAATCAACCAAATCCGGTACGTCATCATCCCCCCAAGTCAGTCGAACATGGCTCGACTCTACAGGTCGCGCGCCTTCAGCCAGCCATCGATCGTGGCCGGCACTTCGCGCTGCGCGCGGCCGGACACGTAGATGCCGATATGGCCGCCGCGGAAACTGGACTCTGTGTAGTCCTCGGTGCCCAGGCGCCCACGCATCGCGCGCGAGGCATCCGGCGGCACCAGATGGTCCTGCTCGGCATAGATGTTCAGCACCGGCAAGGTCACCTGCGACAGATCCACCGCTTCCTCGCCGATCCGCACCGTGCCGTTCACCAGCCCGTTGCCCTGGTAGAACTGCTTGATGAAGTCGCGGAAAGCCTCGCCCGCCAGGTCCGGTGAATCGAAGATCCACTTCTCCATGCGCAGGAAATCCTCCAGCGCCGCCTTGTCATCGAGGATGTCGAGCAGGCCGACGTACTTCTGCACGTTCAGGCGGAACGGCTTGAGCATCAGGTAACTGGCATTCATCAGGTCGGCCGGGATGTTGCCCAGCGTGTCGACCAGCAGGTCCACGTCCACCTGCCGCGCCCAGTGCGAGAGCATGTTGTCGGTGGTCTGGAAATCAACCGGGGTGACCATGGTGATCAGCTTGCCCAGCTTCTGCCGGCGCAGTGCGGCGTAGCACAGCGCGAACACGCCGCCCTGGCAGATGCCGAGCAGGTCGACCGGGCCACCACTGCGCGCGCGCAGCGCATCCACCGCGCCATCGATGTAGCGCAGCAGGTAGTCCTCCAGGGTCTGGAAGCGCTCCGAGCGATCCGGGTAGCCCCAGTCCAGTACGTAGACGTCCTGGCCCAGCGCCAGCAGCTTCTGCACCAGCGATCGGTCGGCCTGCAGGTCGACCATGTACGGCCGGTTGACCAGCGCGTAGACGATCAGCAGCGGCGTGCGCCGGGTCGGTGCCTGCTCGCCGACGAAGCGGTACAGCACCACCTTGCCGTCGCGCCAGACTTCCTCGCGCGCGGTCACGCCATAGTCCACGTCTTCCACCTGCGGCAGCAGCTTCAGCCCTTCCATCAGCTTGCGCTGCATGGCCAGGGTTTCCTGCATCAGGTCATCGGCGTTGAAGCCCAGCGGTCCTTTCATCGGTCACGCGCCCGCGTGGAAGTGCGAGGTGTAGCCTTTTTCGCGGGCGCCTTCTTCGCAGACACCTTTTTCGCAGACGCCTTCTTTGCCGGCGCGGCATTCTTCGCGGCCTTGCGCGCGGCAGGCTTCACCTTCGCCGGTGCCGGCTGCGCCACCGGATCGACCTCGCCCGTACCAGCCATGGCCACCACCTGCGCCTGCAGGCGGCGCAGGCTGCGCTCCAACTCGGCGATGCGGCGGTGTGCGGCGTCCATCTCGCTGCGGGTCGGCAGGCCGATCCGTTCACTCATCTGTTCCACCTCGCGCTGCAGGCCGGCGCGCAGGCGCATCTGCGCGTTGCCCAGCGCGGCGTATACCTGCTGGAACGGCTCGGACATGGCGACCTTGGCGTAGGCTTCCTCCGCCACTTCAATCCACAGGTCGAACATCGCGCGAGCGCTGGTCAGCTGGCTGCCGGGCTGCTCGTGCTCGGCCAGCCGCTGCTCGAACAGTGCGAAGGCCTCGTCCAGCGCCTGCTTGATCTGATCGACGTAGGCGCGCGAATGCTGCTGGTATTCCTCCTGCGCACGCAGCAGGGCCTGCCAGCGCGCCTGGTGCTCGCGGCCGGGCCCGAACGCCGGGCTCTGCAGCCACGGGCCGGCCTGCAGCTGGAACTGCTGCAGCCAGGCGGCGAACTCCGGAACCGCGGCGCCGGCGTGGGTGCTGCCACGGGCGCCCTGCAGCATCCATTGCAGCATGCCGTCGCCCTGCCCCTGCACCGCCTCGCGCCAGGCCTGGGCGACGTCGGCACTGCTGGCGTCGCGGCCGGCAAACCGTGCGGCGACTTCCTGCATGGTGCCGTACCAGCTGCCCGCCTGTTCGCGGAACCGGCGCACGGCATCTTCCGGCGCACCCTGCGCCTGTTCGGGCAGCAGCTGGCCCCACCAGTCGAACAACCGCCGCCAGCTGCCGGGATCGTCACCGGCCGGTGCGCCGGGCGTGCTCGCATGGCGCAGGGCATCGCCCCAGGCGCCGAAGTACTGCCGGGCCAGGGTTTCGAAATCACTGCTGCCGGCGTCGTGGGCCGAGCTGGTCATCGCAGGCCTCCGCAGGGCTGGCTCATGGCTTGGGGATACGCAGGGTCTTGCTGATCATCAGCGACCCGGACAGGGCGAACAACAGCACCATCGGGTGCAGCTGCCACGGGCCGATCTGCCACTGGCCGAACCAGATGTTCTGGCCGATGGCATCGGTACCGGCGGCGATCGCCAGCACAATCACCAGCAGCAGGCTGGTCGGAATCGGGGTGCCCTCGAAATACGTGACCTTGCCCTCGTCGCCGGCCAGCGCCTCGGCGGTGACGTTGTAGCGTGCCAGGCGGCTGACGCCACAGCAGACGAAGTAGCTCAGCACCAGCCAGTCCCAGCCGCCCTGCATGCCGCACGCATACGCCAGCGCTGCCGGTGCCACACCGAAGGAGATCACGTCGGACAGAGAATCCAGTTCGCGGCCGAGGGTCGAGCTGGACTTGCGCCAGCGCGCGATGCGCCCATCGAGGGCGTCGAAGATGAAGGCCAGCGGGATCAGCGCCATGCCGAACAGCAGGTAGCCGCGCTCGCCGTCCTGCAGGAAGCGCATCGCGGCAAACACCGCGCCGGTGCCGCAGAAAGCATTGGCCAGGGTGAACCAGTCGGCCAGCTGGAATTCGCGCAGCATCGAGAAATGACGTTTCATGGGGTCTCACGGAGCATCAAGGCCCACAGGTTACCGCGAGCGCCGCCGCTGGCGACAGCGCTGGCGGGGCCGATCCTTCACCGCTCCCTCACCCGTCGTCACCGGCGGTGAATTTTTCGCCACCCATCTTGACAGCCTAGGGGGGTGGCGCCTGTCGCGGCTTATCCACAAAGTTGCCCACGCGTAATCCACACCCCCTGTGGACAACCAGATCTCACCGACTGCGACGGTGGACATTTCCTCATCACCCATCCGCGGGGTTTCCCTACTTCCCAAGCCGCAGAGTCGGCGCTATGGTCACCGGCGGGCCCGCCGCCGCCACGTCCGAAACCCACCGACGGACGACGATGACGATGCTGGATGCCTCCTCCCTGGCCGCGCAGCTGCGGCAGCCCCATGGCGACGCCGCACTGGCGGTGGCCGATTCAATGAATCGCAGCAACGGCGCGCTCAACCGCGCGGCGATCGGCCTGCTGGCGGTGTCGGCAGGCGAACGCATCCTGGAGATCGGTCCCGGCAACGCCGCCTTCGCTCCCGCGCTTCTGCACGCCGCCGACAGCCAGTACCTGGGGATCGAGCTGTCCCCTGCCATGGTCGAGGCCGGCAATCAGCGCCTGGACGCCGCCGGGCTGAGCGACCGTGCCACGATGCGCCTCGGCGACGCCCATTCCCTGCCAGTCAGCGATGCCTCGATGGATGCGGCGCTGGCGGTCAATACCCTGTACTTCTGGCCAAACCTGGCCCCGGTGCTGGACGAGCTGGCGCGGGTGCTGCGCTGGGGCGGCCGCCTGTGCCTGGCCTTTGGCGATGCCGCCTTCATGCGCAGCCTGCCGTTCGCCGCCGACTTCCAGCTGCATGAACTGGACGCGGTGGAGCTGGCCCTACGGGTAGCCGGCTTCCGCGTCTCGGCCTGGCGCAGCCACCGCGAAACCGCGAGCGGCAATGACGGCCAGACCCGTGACAAGCACTTCCACCTGCTGCTGGCACAGCGGCGCTGAAGTGGTAGAGCCGGCCGCTGGCCGGCTGCCCCGGCCATTCTGGATTGCCGGCCAGCGGCCGGCACTACCCAACCTGCACGCGCCACCAACGAGCAACACAGAACACCTGCATCACCAGTGGCCACCCCACCGCAGCCGCCGCGACGGCAACGATCCGACCGCGTGGTAGAGCCGGCCGCTGGCCGGCTGCCCCGGCCATTCCGCGTTGCCGGCCAGCGGCCGGCACTACCCAGCCTGCGCCCGCCACCAACGAGCAACACAGAACACCTGCATCACCAGTGGCCAGCCCACCGCAGCCGCCGCCACGGCAACGATCCGACCGCGTGGTAGAGCCGGCCGCTGGCCGGCTGCCCCGACCGTTCCGGGTTGCCGGCCAGCGGTCGGTATTACCCGCCTTGCACCCGTCGCCGCCAACGCGCGAAACAGAACACCTGCATCACCAGCATCGCCAGCAACCCCAGCGGCCACGCCCACCACACGCCGGCCAGCCCATGCCGCGCCTGCAACCACATCGCCAGCGGCAGCTCCAGCAGCAGTACCGCCGCCATGCCCAGCAACGCGGGCAGCAAAACCGTGCCGCTGCCGCGCATCACCCCGACCAGCACCGTGCTGCCTCCCATCGCCAGCACGCCCCACGCCACCGTGCGCAACTGCAGCGTGGCCAGTTCGCGCGCTTCGGTCGTCACCAGGATCAGCGCAGTCAGCCAGGGCGCCAGCACCATCACCAGCAGCACCACCGCGCTCAGCATCGCCAGTCCAAGCAGCACGCCGGTGCGGGCGATGGCGGGCAGCCGTGCCGTACGCCCCGCGCCCATCGCATGCGCCGCGAGGATGGTGGCGGTAATGCCCAGTGACATCGCCGGCAGCTGCACCCAGCTCATCAACTGGTTGACCGCACCATAGGCGGCCGTGGCCGTATAGCCGTAGCGGTTGATCCAGCCCAGCAACACGATCTCGGCAATGGCCAGGCTGAGCATCTGCAATGAAGACGGCACGCCGATGCGCAGCATCGCGCGGATGATCGCGCCATCGAAACGGATGGCGCGCAACAGGTCACGGCCCGGCGCCAGCGGATGTCCCAGCCGACGCCAGCGCCACAGCAACCAGGCCAGTGCCAGTAGCGACGCGAACGCCGCGGATACGGCCGCACTGGCCGAACCCAGCTGCGGCAGGCCGGCCCCGCCCAGGATCAGCAGCGGCGTGCATAGCAGGCCGACCGCCGTGGCCAGCAGCAGCGCATGCAGCGGCGACGTCGCATCGCCCACTGCACGGCTCACGGCGGTGGCCAGCCACAGCAGGAAGAACGCCGGGGCCGCCAGCAGCAGCACGCGTGCATAGACGATGGACTCACTGAGGACCGCTGCCGGCGTACCCAGCGCCACCAGCAGCTGTGGCGCGAAACCGCCGCCCAGGACCATCACCAGCGCCGACAACAGCAGGATCAGCGCCACCGCGCTGCCAGCCACCGCGCGTGCCTGCTGCGGCCGGCCCGCGCCCCAGGCCTGGCCGATCAACACCATTGCGCCCGTGGCCAGGCCCATCACCAGGGCCAGCAGCAGGAAGAAGACCGGGAAGAACGCGGCGGCCGTAGCCACCGCCTGTGTGCCAAGCAGGTGGCCAAGATAGATGTTGTCCAGCGTGCCTGCGGCCAGCTGCAGCGCATTGGTCAGCAGCATCGGCAGCAGCAGCGTCAGGTAGGTGCGCCACAGCGGGGGTGCTGCCGGAGGTATCGGATGTACAGGGGTGCTCATGGGGTTCTCTGGGCAAGGCGCCGCCCTGCCCGGCGTTTCCGCCAGCAAAGCAAGCACAGGGGAAGCGGGCCGCGGCCCGCGGTCAGATGACGCCGTCGCTCAGCAACGGCGCGATGGCTCAGCCGCCAGCGTCTTCGAAGGCCAGGCGCAGGGCGTGGTCACGCACGTCCTCGGGCCAGGAATGCAGCGCCGCTTCCAGGCCCGCGCGGTCGTGCGCGAACAGCACGCGGATGGCCTCTTCGAAGCCCGGCAGGTCACCGGCGATGGCCTGCAGGAAGTGATAGGCACGCTCGCTGTGGCGGCGCTGCCGGTCCTTGTCGGCACCGACACGGCTGGCCGCTTCCACCAGCCTGCGCAGCACCACGGAGGCCCCACCCGGCTGTTCGGCCAGCCACGCCCAATGGCGCGGCAACAGCGTCACTTCGCGGGCGACCACGCCCAGCTTGGGGCGGCCACGGCCACGCGGGATTGCGGGTGCATCTTCGGCAGTGGCATCGGCCTCCGCCTCCATGGCGGCGGGAAACGCTTCGGTCACCCGCGCCAGCAGTTCTGCGTCGCTGCCGCGCGTGTCGAAATCGCGGGTGCGGCCGCTGGCGTTGTCGAACACCAGCAGCGGACCGGCGGCGTTGTCGGCACGCAGCTGTTTCAACGCCAGCGCAGCCACTTCCGGGGTACCGGAAGCGACCAGGCGATGGCCGTCGAAACAGCTGAAGGGAGGAAGTCGGGACGCAGGCATGGCAATGGCATCAGAGGTGATGCGCGAATATTGCCCGGGTAATTTGCGAGAGTCAATATTGCCCGGGTATTAACCAGCCAGGGGGGCGTGCCAACCAAGGGTGGCAGCTACCCGAAAGGTTGGCTCCCACCCGATTCGTCGGGTCACAGTCGACTGTAGGACCAGCTGACCATGCGACCGTCCTTGTACGGCATTACGCCGTGGAACGGGCGCGGGTCGGCGTCGAACACCAGCGGCAGGAAGTTGCGGTCGCCCTCCCACATCGGCAGCGTGTCCAACTTGTCCAGGTCCACCCACTCCAGCGTGCCCTCGTGGTTGCCGCCGTGCGGGGTGCCCTCGAATCCATCGATGACGAACACGAAGCCCAGCCAGTCCTCGCCGTGCTTGCCGAAGCCCGGCCAGCTGATGGTGCCGCGCAGGTGCATGTCGGTGCAGTGGATGCCGGCTTCCTCGGCGATCTCGCGGCGCATGCTGGCCGCTACATCCTCGTCCGCTTCGATCTTGCCACCCAGCCCGTTGTACTTGCCCAGGTGGTGGTCACCGGGACGGGTGTTGCGGTGGATCATCAGCACCTGGCGACGATCGGGCGACAGCACATAGCCCAGGGTGGCGACGATCGGGGTATACGGCATGGGGCAGCATCCAGCGGCAGGTCAGCCGTGGATTATGGCCGATCAGCGCACCAGCGACAGGCGGCGCTCGGCGGGCGTGCCGGCGCCGTCGGGATCGCGGCGCAGGGTGGCGACACCGTGGCCACGCTCGGCCAGGTATTCCAGCCACTTGCCGAGGAAGGTGTTCATCCGCATGCGGTGGCTGATCAGCTCCGCCGGCGGCGGATACAGGCCCATCGTGTCCTGCCAGCGACGACCGACGTAGCAGTGGGTGGTCTCGGCCTGGCGCGCGTCACGGTAAAGGCGCACATAGGCCGAGGGATCCGGCTCACCGGTGATCGGGTCGGCCAGGTCGTAGGTCAGGCGCAGTTCCACCGTGTAGCGGTGGCACTCGATCACGTCCAGGCGGACATCCAGGCCGTCGCCGATCGAGGAAATGTAGCTGCCCGCCACCAGTCCGGCCGGTTCGAACAGGCGCACGAGATGGCGGTAGTTTTCCGCGTACAGGCCCATGAGCCAGCTGAGCCGGCTCAGGCGGGGAATGCGTTCGGTGCGGGGCGAGGCTTGGGCCATGGGTCGATCCTACACGTTGGTGCTTCAACGTGGGGGCGGGATCGTCCCGACCAAAGGGGCTCGGTATCGACCAACGGTCGATACCCACCGCGGAGGAGGGGCAACGCCCGCCCCCCCCCAGGTAGGCCACGACCGTTGGTCGTGGCGCACGGATCAATACAGCTCGCGCTGCAGCCCCAGCGTGGCCAGCACCTTGCTGGAAATCTCCTCGATCGAGGTATGCGTGGTGCTCAGGGTCGGGATCCGCTCCATGCGGAACATGGTCTCGGCCGCGGCCACCTCGCGCTTGCAGGTGTCCAGGTTGGCATAGCGCGAGTTCGGGCGGCGCTCCTGGCGGATCTGCTGCAGGCGGTCGGGGTCGATGGTCAGGCCGAACAGCTTGCGCCGGTAGGCACGCAGGCGCGGCGGCAGGCGGTCGCTTTCCAGGTCTTCGTCGGTCAGCGGATAGTTGGCCGCGCGCACCCCGTAATGCAGGGCGAGGTAGATGCAGGTGGGCGTCTTGCCGGCGCGCGACACCGCCACCAGGATCACGTCGGCATCGTCGTAGTTCACCGCGATGCCGTCGTCATGGGTCAGGGCGAAGTTCATCGCGTTGATGCGACGGTGGTAGGTGTCGAAATCGACCATGCCGTGGGCCTGGCCGACCCGGGCCAGGCGCGGGCTGGCCAGTTCACGCTCCAGCGGCTCGATGAACGGCGCGAACACATCCAGCATCAACGCCCCGCTGTCGGCCAGGATCAGGCTCAGGCTCTGGTCCACGCAGGAGTTCACCACGATCGGCCGGACCTGGTACCGCTCCCCCGCCGCCTGGATCCGGGCACAGGCTTCACGCGCCTTTTCAGGGTCGTCGACAAACGACATGCGGTCGGTAATGAAGCTGAACCCGGAGAACTGGGTAAGCAGGCTATGCCCAATGGTTTCAGCGGTGATACCGGTTCCATCGGAAACGTAGAACACCGGACGGATGGTCGACATGCGCGCTTTTACCCCCTACGAAGCTTAAAAAGGCCGCCAGCACAAGCTTGTGCCGACGGTGCTCTGCCCGGCATCATATCGGCTTCTTCCTACGGACGCGGCCACTCAGCCCGCCTCGGGCGATGGCCAAACGGAGCATCGCGCTTGAACGAGAACATCCTGTGGTTGCACGAACTGCGTCTGGCCGATCTGGCCCGCGTAGGCGGCAAGAATTCGTCGCTGGGCGAGATGATCGGCAACCTCGCCGGTCTGGGCGTTTCGGTGCCGGGCGGTTATGCCACCACCGCTGAAGCCTTCAAGGACTTCATCGCGCACAACGATCTGTCCAAGCGCATCTTCGACAAGCTGGCCACGCTGGACGTCGAGGACGTCAACGCGCTGACCGCCGCCGGCAAGGAAATCCGCACCTGGGTGATCGACGCTCCGCTGCAGCCGCAGCTGGACCAGGACATCCGCACCGCCTACGCCAAGCTGAGCGCCGACAATGGCGGCGGCGACGTGGCCGTGGCCGTGCGTTCCTCGGCCACCGCCGAGGATCTGCCGGATGCGTCCTTTGCCGGCCAGCAGGAAACCTTCCTCAACGTCACGGGTGCCGACGACGTCGTGCACAAGGTCAAGGAAGTGTTCGCCTCGCTGTACAACGACCGCGCCATCGCCTACCGCGTGCACCACGGCTTCAAGCATGAGGACGTGTTCCTGTCCGCCGGCGTGCAGCTGATGGTGCGTTCGGGCGTCGGCTCCTCCGGCGTGCTGTTCACCCTGGACACCGAGTCCGGCTTCCGCGACGTGGTGTTCGTCACCTCGTCCTTCGGCCTGGGCGAAATGGTCGTGCAGGGCGCGGTCAACCCGGACGAGTACTACGTCTACAAGCCCACCCTGCAGGCCGGCAAGCCGGCGATCCTGCGCCGCTCGCTCGGCAGCAAGGCGATCCGCATGGTGTATTCGGATGTTCCGGGTGAGCGCGTCAGGATCGAGGACACCCCGGTCGAACTGCGCAACACCTTCTCGATCAGCGACGAGGACGTGCAGGAACTGTCCAAGCAGGCACTGGTCATCGAAAAGCACTACGGCCGCCCGATGGACATCGAGTGGGCCAAGGACGGTGTCAGCGGCAAGCTGTTCATCGTGCAGGCGCGCCCGGAAACGGTGAAGTCGCGCAGCCATGCCACCCAGATCGAGCGCTTCGCGCTGACTGAAAAGGGCGGCAACGTGCTGGCCGAAGGCCGTGCCGTCGGTGCCAAGATCGGCTCGGGCGTGGCCCGCGTGGTCAAGACGCTGGATGACATGAACCGCGTGCAGCCGGGCGACGTGCTGATCGCCGACATGACCGACCCGGACTGGGAACCGGTGATGAAGCGCGCCTCGGCCATCGTCACCAATCGTGGCGGCCGCACCTGCCACGCCGCGATCATCGCGCGCGAGCTGGGCGTGCCGGCCGTGGTCGGTTCGGGCAACGCCACCAAGGTCATCGAAGATGGCCAGCTGGTCACCGTCAGCTGCGCTGAAGGCGATACCGGCTTCATCTACGAAGGCAAGCTCGGCTTCGAGCGCACCACCACCGATCTGGGCAACATGCCGCCGGCACCGCTGAAGATCATGATGAACGTGGCCAACCCGGAACGTGCCTTCGACTTCGGCCAGCTGCCGAACGCCGGCATCGGCCTGGCCCGCCTGGAAATGATCATCGCCAGCCACATCGGCATCCACCCGAACGCGCTGCTGGAATACGACCGCCAGGACGCTGCGACGAAGAAGAAGATCGACGAGAAGATCGCCGGCTACGGTGATCCGGTCAGCTTCTACGTGGACCGCCTGGCCGAAGGCATCGCCACCCTCACCGCCTCGGTCGCCCCGAACGCTGTGATCGTGCGCCTGTCGGACTTCAAGTCCAACGAGTACGCCAACCTGATCGGCGGCAGCAACTACGAGCCGCACGAAGAGAACCCGATGATCGGCTTCCGCGGCGCCAGCCGTTACGTCGACCCGAGCTTCTCGGCCGCCTTCGCGCTGGAGTGCAAGGCCGTGCTGCGCGTGCGCAACGAAATGGGCCTGGACAACCTGTGGGTCATGATTCCGTTCGTGCGCACCCTGGAAGAAGGCCGCAAGGTCATCGAGGTGCTGGAACAGAACGGCCTGAAGCAGGGCGAGAACGGCCTGAAGATCATCATGATGTGCGAAGTGCCGTCCAACGCACTGCTCGCCGATGAGTTCCTGGAGATCTTCGACGGCTTCTCGATCGGCTCCAACGACCTGACCCAGCTGAGCCTGGGCCTGGACCGCGACTCGTCGATCGTCGCGCACCTGTTCGACGAACGTAACCCGGCGGTGAAGAAGCTGCTGTCGATGGCGATCAAGTCGGCACGTGCCAAGGGCAAGTACGTCGGCATCTGCGGCCAGGGCCCGTCCGATCATCCGGATCTGGCCGAATGGCTGATGCAGGAAGGCATCGAGTCGGTGTCGCTGAACCCGGACACCGTGGTCGATACCTGGCTGCGCCTGGCCAAGCTGAAGGCCAACGGCTGATGCCGTGATGGGCTGACGTCGTGTTCATCGGCGTCCGCCCATACTGCTGCTGCACGCAAGCCCCGCCTCTGCGGGGCTTCGTGTTTCTGGCGTCCACGTACGCCATGCCCCGCGCAGACTTCCCCCGCAGCAAAGGATTTCCGCATGATCGTCGCCGCCGCACCCGCTCCCGCCGCTACCCCCTGGTTCCATTCGCTCGACTGGGAGCGCCTGCTGGAAACCTACGGCGTACCGTTGCTGGCCGCGATCGTAGTGCTGCTGGTCGGCATGTGGGTGGCGCGACGCCTGTCCAACGCGATGCCACGCGCCACCGCGCGCATGGGCGTGGATCCGATGCTGGGCAATTTCCTGCGCAACGTGGTGTACGCCGCCTCGCTGGTGATCGTGGTGGTGCTGGCAATCGGCACGCTGGGCGTGCAGATCACCCCGCTGCTGGCCGTGCTCGGCACCGCCGGCCTGGCGGTGGGCCTGGCGCTGAAGGATTCGCTGTCCAACATCGCCTCGGGCGTGATGCTGGTGACGCTGCGTCCTTTCCGCGCGGGTGATGTGGTGACAGTGGCCGGACAGACCGGCACGGTGCGCGAAGTGCGCATCTTCCAGACCGTCATCACCGGTGCCGACAACCAGCACACCACCATTCCGAACACGCTGATCACCGCTGCGCCGATCATCAACCTCACCGCCGAGCCGACCCGCCGCGTCGAACTGGTGGTGGGCATCGGCTACGAAGACAACATCCAGCTGGCGCGCGACACCGCGCTGGCGTTGATGAAGGCCGACCCGCGCGTGTTGCAGACACCGGCACCGGACGTGGTGGTGTACGAGCTGGGCGCGCACGCGATCAATCTTGGCATCCGCTGCTACGTAAAGTCGGCCGACTGGTTCGGTACCAAGGTCACGTTGCTGGAACAGCTGAAGCTGGGCTTCGACAAGGCCGGCATCAACATCCCGTATCCGCAGCAGGACATGCACCTGTACCTGCATGGCAAGGATGGCGGCGTGGTCGAGGCCGACGCACTGGTGCGCGACAAGCCCTGACCGGGAGTGCCGACCAATGGTCGGCACCCACCCCATGTCCATACGCCGGTAGTGCCGACCGCTGGCCCATGCACCGGTAGTGCCGGCCGCTGGCCGGCAGCCTCCAGGATCAGGCGGCGACGCTTTCTTCCAGCGTCCCGTAATCGGTGAACCCGACCGCACCACCACCGAAGAACGTCGCCCGATCCGGCGGATTCAATTCCGCACCCAGACGCAGGCGCTCCGGCAGGTCCGGGTTGGCGATGAACGGGCGGCCGAAGCCGATCAGGTCGGCCCAGCCTTCAGCCAGTGCCTGCTCGGCGCGCTCGGCGGTGTACTTGCCGGCGTAGATCAGGGTGCCCGGGTAGACCATGCGCAGCGCCTGTTTGAACGCCACCGGCATCAGCGGTGCATCGTCCCAGTCGGCTTCGGCGATGTGCAGGTAGCCCACGCCCAGCTCACCCAGCAGGTGCGCCGCGGCCAGATAGGTGGCCTGCGGCGTATCGTCCACCGCGCCCTGCAACGTCGTCAGCGGCGCCAGACGAACACCGACTCGGTCACCACCGGCTACCGCCACCACCGCCTGCACCACCTCACGCAGGAAGCGCAGCCGGTTCTGCAGCGAGCCGCCGTAGCGGTCGGTACGCAGGTTCGCCTGCGAATCGATGAACTGGTTGATCAGGTAGCCATTGGCGGCGTGCAGCTCGACACCATCGAAACCGGCGGCCAGCGCATTGCGGGTGGCCTGCGCATAGTCCTCGACGATGCCCGGGATCTCGTCTTCGCGCAGCGCGCGCGGCATCGAATGCTGGATCATTTCGCCCATGCCGGCTTCCGGACCGGCTCCGGTCGGATCGACGAACACCTTCACGCCTTCAGCCAGCAGGGCCGACGACGATACCGGTGCGCCACCTTCCGGCTGCAGCGCCACGTGCGAAACGCGGCCCACGTGCCACAGCTGGGCGTAGATGCGGCCACCGGCGGCGTGCACCGCATCGGTCACCTGGCGCCAGCCCTGCACCTGCTCGGCGCTGTGGATGCCCGGGGTCCAGGCGTAGCCCTGGCCCTGTTGGCTGATCTGGGTGCCTTCGCTGACGATCAGACCGGCGCTGGCACGTTGCGCGTAGTAGGCGGCCATTTCCGCGGTGGCGACGTTGCCGTCGGCGGCACGTGAGCGGGTCATCGGCGGCATCACGATGCGGTTGGGCAGGGTCAAGGCGCCCAGGCGGTGGGGAGTGAACATCATGGCGGCAATCTCTTGCGGGGGGAGTGCCGCAAAGGATGGGGATGCCGGCTGCCATGCAACAGGCATGCGCTGGCAAAACAATTGTTCCCCCGAGGCAAGGATGGCAAGCCCAGGGGTCAGAGCCCCTTCCTGCGGAACGGGATCCGACCCCGCGCGCAACCGGGGTCGGATCCCGTTGCAACGCAAAGGGCTCTGACCCCGAAGCCGGAAGCCGGTTACAGCGTGGGCTCGATCAACGCCCCGCCGTGCGCCACGCGGTCATAGCAGCTGCGCACCACGTCTTCCCCGTACTTCAACTCCAGCCGACGCACGATGAAGTGACCGCGCGCCATGTCCTGGTAGTAATCGGTGAACATGGTATTCAGCGTTGCACCCGCGGCCGCACCGACGATCGGCACTGCCTGCGCGGCGAATTTCTCGGTCACCACCACGCCAAAGCGCGCCGCTACCTTTTCCACCATCTTCGCCAGCAGCTTGCCGGCTTCCTTCGGCGCCACGCCCAGGGTCAGGTCGCGGCCGGTCACCACCCGCCCGGCCAACTCGGCCGACAGGTGGCGCATCACATCGGTGGTGAAGCCGCGGGCCAGGTAGTAGCCGGTCTCGCTGGCATCATCGCGCGGCGAGTTGCCGCCCAGCGCGAACACCTCCAGGCAGGCCTGGCGGGTGCTGAACTCGGACAGGTCGAAGCCCTCGCTGCGGGCCACGTCGGCCACCGCACGCATCATGATGGTGGTCGACACCGGCAGCTCGATGAACAAGGCCGCGAAGCCGAAGGCCCCGCCCACCGCGCCCGAGGTCGCGGCGGCCACCTTGTGCCAGCGGGTCGACGCCCCCTTGCCGGGCGTGTTGTCCATGCTCCACAGCGCCGCCTGCGCCGACTTGGACAGCGCCGCCTGCACCGCCCCGTGGATGCGGCCGGAGACCGCCTTGGGCAGCGCCTTCACCGCGAACTCCAGCGGCGTGCCGACCAGGTTGGCCATGCGCGCGGTCAGGGTCGGGGCTTCCAGCAGGGTCACCGCCCGCTGCAGGTCGGACCAGTCGCGGGCGTCGTGGGCAATGTCGCGGGGAAGCAGGATGGGCTCGTTCATGGCGCCGATCTTAGCGCCGGATGGTTGAACGGTTCGTCGCGGGAGTCAGGGCCCCTTCCGCTGGAAAGGGGGCCGACCCCGTGGGATTGCCGGCCAGCGGCCGGCACTACCAGTTCGCATGCCACCCGGTAGTAGCGGCGGGCCATGCCCGGCGTCGTTGTTCAGGCAGCCGGCAGGCCCGACAGCGCGCCCATGAACTGGCGGTAGTGGCGCAGCTCGGCGATCGAATCGTGCACGTCGCTCAGCGCGGTGTGGTTGCTGTTCTTGCCCACGCCAGCGGCCACGTTCGGCGCCCAGCGCTTGGCCAGTTCCTTCACCGTGGACACGTCCAGGTTGCGGTAGTGGAAATACTTCTCCAGGCGCGGCATCTGGCGGTGCAGGAAGCGGCGGTCCTGGCAGATCGAGTTGCCGCACATCGGCGACAGGCCGGCCGGGATCCACTGCGCCAGGAAGTTCACCGTCTGCGCCTCGGCCTGGCCGAGGGTGGTGGTACTGTCCACCACGCGCTGCCACAGGCCCGAACGGCGATGCTGGTTGCGGTTCCACTCATCCATCGCTTCCAGGGTTTCCAGCGGGTGGTGGATGGCGAACTCCGGACCTTCGGCCAATACGTTCAGCTGGGCATCGGTGACCACGGTGGCGATCTCGATGATCGAATCGTTGTCGGTATCCAACCCGGTCATTTCCAGGTCGATCCAGATCAGTCGTTCGTTGGCCGCGCCGTTGTCCGCCATGTGTCGCCTCGTTGCTGGGCAGGCGCGCGGCCTACCGGTGATGGAAAGAGGCGCCCATCATACCCGTTCGCCCCTCAGGCCTCGCCGGCATGGTCTTCCAGCAGCAGCGGCGGCTTGCCACGCTTGGCACGGAAATAGTTGGTCAGGCGCATGCTGGCCTCCTTGGCCAGCACCCCGCCGTGGATCTCGACGCGGTGGTTGTGGCGGGTATCGCCGAGCAGGTCGAACACGCTGCCGCAGGCCCCGGTCTTGGGGTCGCTGGCGCCGTAGACCAGACGGGCAACGCGTGCATGCACGATCGCCATCGCGCACATCGCGCACGGTTCCAGGGTCACGTACAGGGTGCTGCCAAGCAACCGATGGTTGGCCAGCAACCTGCCACCGGCGCGCATGGCCACGATCTCGGCATGCGCACTGGGGTCGTGCGAGGCGATGTTGAGGTTCCAGCCCTCGCCCAGCAGCTGGCCATCGGCGCTCACCAGTACCGCACCGACCGGGATCTCGTCGAACTCGCGCTGCGCACGCTCGGCCAGCGCCAGCGCATGGCGCATCCAGTGTTCATCGGCGTCGTGCACCGGTACACCCAGGGCATCGGTCATGGCGGTTCTCGCGTGTCTACAGGGCCAGGATGGCCGCCGGGGCCGCATTGTACGCCCGGGACCGTGCAGGCGCCGCTAACGCGCGTCGAAGCGCTCGCGGGCGGCGTCCAGCGCAGGGAAATTGTGCTCGGCCCAACGGTCCAACGCGGCCAGGGTGTCTACCAGACTGCGCGCGACCTCGGTCAACCGGTACTCGACATGCAGCGGCTTGCTCCCCAGATCGCAACGCTCGACCAGGCCGTTGCGCTCCAGCTGCCGCAGGGTCTGGGTCAACACTTTCTGCGAGATCCCTTCGATCTTCCGCAGCAGCGCACCGTTGCGTTGCGGGCCTTGCGCCAATGCTGGCAACAGCAGCATCACCCACTTGCCGGAGATCAACGCCAGCGCATCGCGTGCCGAGCAATCGGCGGCATAGACATCGCCCGGATAGGCCATGGTTACCTCAAGGTGCGTAATTGCCGGGGCACTCCGGCATCGCGAGGATGGTCGCACACTCCACCAACACCTCGCCCCATGCGCGCCCTGATCCTGCTTGCCCATCCGGAACCCCGCTCGTTCAACGCCCATCTGGCCACGCAGGCCGCCGAGCAGCTGCGGCGTGACGGTGTGCAGGTGGAGGCAATCGATCTGTATGCGGAAGGCTTCGATCCATTGGAAGCCGCATACCATCATCCTCAGCGCCTGCAGCGCGAACGCTTCGATGCCCAGCGCGAACAACGCCACAGCGCCGAGCATGATTTTCTGCCCACCGACGTGCGCCGCCACCTGAAGCTGCTGCAGGCCACTGACATGCTGATCCTGCAGTTCCCGCTGTGGTGGTTCGCGGCACCGGCCATCCTCAAGGGCTGGCTGGACCGCGTGCTGGTCTACGGGCCGATGTACAACAGCCGCCAGCGCCACGAGCACGGCGTGATGCGCGGCAAGCGCGCGTTGCTGAGCGTCACCACCGGCTCATCGGCACGGGCCTGCGCCGTCGACGGCCGCGAGGGTGATACCCGGTTGTTGCTGTGGCCGTTGATGTACAGCCTGCGCTACGTCGGCTTCGACGTGATGGAACCGCATGTAGTGCACGGCGTGCGTTCCGGGCTGGCACCGGAGCGCGTGCAGGCGCACGACGAGGCATTGGCTGCAGCAACCCACTACTACCGCGAACGCCTGGCGCAATGGCCGCAGTGGCCCACCGTGCCTTTCAATGACAGCGAGGACTTCGAGGACGGCGTGGTGCTGCGCGCGGAGGCCACAGCCTACAGCCCCTTCATCCGCCATCGCCACACCGGATGAATCCGCTTCTGCAGGCGTGGCCGGAAAACTTCATACTGCGCATTCCTGTCAAGCACCTTGGTGAACCCATGACCACCCTGCGCCCCTCGCGCGCCGACGACGGCACCGCCCTCGTCGACCTCTGGCGTCGCGCCGTCGACGCCACCCACGACTTCCTCAGCGCCGAAGACCGCCAGGCCATCGATGCCGAAGTCGCCGGCTTCCTGCCGCAGGCACCGATGACCGTGGCCGTCGATGCTCAGGACCGCCCCCTTGGCTTCATGCTGATCGACGGCACGCACATGGAAGCGCTGTTCATCGATCCGGACGTGCGCGGTACCGGTATCGGCCGGCAGCTGCTGCAGCACGCGCTGGCCCTGCATCCGCAGCTGAGTACCGACGTCAACGAACAGAACGCGCAGGCCGTTGGCTTCTACCTGCGCATGGGCTTCGTCGAAACCGGCCGCTCACCGCTCGATTCGCAGGGCCGTCCGTATCCCCTGATCCATCTCCGGTACAACGGCTGACATCCCTCGGCAGCAGCCACGTGCTGGCGTGACGCCGTCAGTTCACTTGAACACATCGGCGGCTACCGCATTCCCAAGCCGCAACCCGAGCCCACCGTCTGGCGTGCGCCCTGACCTCCCGCGCTCTCAGGCGGTGGCTTCAAAGGCCGTGGAGTAGCTCACCTCGCCCTGCGCCATCGGCGGACGCAGGCACAGCGCCTGGAAGTACTCCGGCGGAACACCGGGTAGTACCAGGCCCGGCTCCATGCGGAATCCGAACCGTCCGTAATACGCCGGCTCCCCCAGCAATACACAGCCGTGCGCGTCCTGCCCACGCAATGCGTCGAGCGCCGCGTGCATCAGCGCCGCGCCAATGCCCTGCCCCTGCCATCCGGGCAGCACCGAGATGGGCCCCAGGCCAAACCAGCCCGTACTGCCATCGCTGATCGTCACCGGCGACAGGGCAATGTGCCCGACGACCTGGCCGTCCTTATCGGCGACCAGCGAAAGGCTCAGCTCTCCACGCGAACGCAGCGCATCCACAATGAACTGCTCGGTGTGGCTGCTGTGCGGGGCTTCGCGGAAGGCCGCCTCGGTAAGCGCGTGGATGGCAGCGTGGTCTTCGCAGGTTTCAGGGCGGATCGTGCAGTTCAAGGGGAACGCCTCTGGTGAAGTGATGGACATGTGAATGATCGATTTCCGTCACGGATTCAGCTACGAACCTGCGTCCGGCAGCAGAGCCAACGCGACGATGGGATGCCCTGTGCGGCAAGCGATCTGCCGGCGCGGCGCGCCCTGGGCGCGTCAAAAATCCGTCTCGAGGGGTGGCACAGGGCTCCCGACACGTCCCATAATCGAGAAACCTGCCACCCAGGAAGGATATATGGACATGGACGCACGATGCAGGATCGCGCCATGGGTGTAGCGCACCCCACACACAGGGGACGGCCGCTGCTGGCATTGTTCGCCCTCATCCCGCTGGCGGCATGCTCGCCCTACGCCGATGCCGAGCGTGACGTCGCCGCGGGTGGACGCGGCCTGGCCAAGCTCAACCCGGCGCCGAAGCAGGCCTATGAGCTGGTGCTGACACTGAAGGACGCGCCGGGCCCGTTCGCGATTGTTGAGGGCGTGGCCCAGTACGACGCCATCAACTACGCAGACTGTGGACGGATCGTGCCTGCAACGGGCACTGCAGGCCGCATCACCAGCCAAGAGCCCGTCACGCTGCGCAAGATCGGCGAGAACGAATATCGCGGCACGTTCTACCTCGACCGTATGCAGGACGAGGACTACTACGGGCGTGGCGTCTGCCATTGGTCGCTGACGGGTGTCGGTGCAATGTTGCGCGCCACGAAGGGCGAAGCAGACACACGATTCCTGACGTTCGTCGACAAGAAACGCATGGACGCGGGGAGCCAGTTGACGCGGTACTACCCACGCGCCGACTACCCTCGGATCGAAGAGATCACCGGATACGGAGCGAGCGGCCAGGAAGATCCCTCCAGCTATCGCGCCGATCTGCGCGACGCACTGTTCTCGACCACCACCACTGTGCAGAAGCTCATGCCATGAGCTGCCAGTTCCACACCCCCTACCCCCAAGGAGGCCGACATTGCGCCACAAGATGATTCCGTGCCTTGCTCTGCTTCTGTTGACCGCCTGCCACCCGGAGACCGCCATGAACCAGGAACGTGCCGCTGCTGAAGCCGATGTCGCCCAGGGTGGGCGCGGGCTCGCAAAGCTCAACCCCAGCCCGCGCAAGGCCTATGAACTGGTGCTACGCCTGAAGGATGCCCCCGGCGATTTCGCTCTGGTCAAGGGCGTGGCTCAGTACGACGTCACCAACGAAGACCAGTGCGGCCACATCGAGCCAGCCACCGGTACGGCTGCTCGCATTACCAGCCAGGAGCCAGTGGAGCTGCGCAAGGTCGCTGATGGCGAGTACCGGGGCACGCTGTATGTGGACCGCATGCTGGATGAAGACTACTACGGTCGTGGCGTGTGCAAGTGGGAGTTCACCGGTGCCGGGGCAATGCTGAAGGCAACGGGCGCTGAAGAAGAGACCCGCTTCCTCACCTTCGTTGATGCCAAGCCGCTGACCGAAGGTGGCGCGCATACGCTCTACTATCCGGATCTGGTCTATCCGAAGGCAGATCGCGTTCCGAATTTCCCCGCCAGCGGCGAGCCCGATCGCAGCAATTACGCCGCTGATCTTCAGGACAAGCTGTTTACGATCACCCTCTCCGCAAGTGAGGTGGCGCCGTGACCATCACCTCCCAGGACTACGCAGCGTTATCTGATGACGCCTACAAGGATCGAGCCGTCGGCCGACGTGAACCCGGCCAGGAAGAGAAGGTCACGTTAAACGGCCATGAATACAAGATACTTGAGCATGTCAACAATCGTCTCAACGGCTATCAAGGTACCGTCTATCAGCGCGTAGACAGCAAAGAGATCGTCATTGCGCATCGTGGCACCGAGCAGATAGCTCGCGATGCGATTCTGACCGATGGCGGCATGGTGGTTGCGCGCACCAACGTGCAGGCGCCCGACGCGATTGCCTTGACACAGAGGACGCTTGAAGGCGTCGCGCTTCAGTCGCGCTTGAACGGTGTACCCGCCCCCCAGGTCACCGTCACCGGCCACTCTCTCGGCGGCGCCCTGGCCCAGATCACCTCGCACCACTTCAACGTCAAGGGCGAGACCTTCAACGCCTATGGCGCGGTCAGCCTCAGCTACCGCATTCCGGAAGGCGGCAACACCATGATCAACCACGTCATGGCCTCCGATCCGGTCAGCTCGGCCTCGCCGCACTTCGGCCAGGTGCGCATCTATGCCAAGCCGGATGAGATCAAGACACTCGCCGCAAACGGCTTCAGCAATCACCCGATGCGCGCCCTGATCCCGGACAGCCCGCTCGTCGCGGCGGGAAGCTCGTTCGGCGCGCACAAGCTGGGCAACTTCCTCGGCGACGGCTCGGTGCTGCAACACCCGGAAACGCAGAAGCTGGCAAAAGACAACGCCAAGATGATCGAGGAGTACCGCGACGACGTCGAATCACTGCGTCGTGGTGTCACCCGCGCGGCGCGCGGCATTCCGGGCGGCGCCGTCGATCTGTACGACCATATCCGCGGCCCGCTGCAGCCCGGTGAGCCCGCACGTCGCGAAGCGGAGAAGAATGGCCATCACACCAGCATGCTGCGCATGGACGATGCCAACCATGTGGGTAACCCACTGTTCAACGACGCGATCCGTGGCGTGCACGCGCAGGACGTCCGCGTCGGCCGGGTACCGGACGTGATGAGTACGCAGCTGGCAGGTAGCTTGGCTGCCGAAATGCACGCGGCAGGCGGCAAGCGCATCGACGAGGTGATGATGAATGCCGATGCCTCGCGCAGCTTCGCCGTGCAGGGCCAGGGCGGTGACCCCGCCCACCTTCGCGTGTCGGTGGATACGGCGGTGGCAATGAACACACCGCTGGAGCAGAGCAGCCAGCGCATCGACCAGCAGGCCGCAGGCCAGCGCCTTGCGCTGGAGCGCGACCAGCAGCTGGAACAACAGCAGAATCAGACCCGCAGCCTGCAGGCCTGATGACCGAGCGGGAGCCGGCTATCCCGGCTCCCGCTGTACATCGACACTCTGGTTCAGGGGCTGGAGGCTGCCACCGGCAGTGATGCTCCGGCCGTCACGAACAGATCCGGCCCGGAATCCGGGAATCCGCCGCAGGCGCGATCGCCGGGCGCCACCGGATCACATGGCCACTGCGCACGCGCGACCTTCTCGCGCAGCTCGAAGCGATCACCGGTCCAGACCACGAACGCGATGTGCTCGCGGTTCCAGTCACCGTAGGCGCGCGCACCACCCTTCTGCGCCGACTCCGGGTACTGCACGAACCAGCGCATGGCCGGGCCGTACTGCAACTTGCTGTGGTCCAGGCTGATCCGGCCCTCACGCGACAGCTGGCGCGCACGATCAGCTTCCGCCTGCTGCGGCATGGCCGGCATGGCTTCGGCGGTCACATCCCTCGGCGCAGCATCCCCGCGGACCTGGTACACACGCTGGGCCACATAGGCCTCGCGGCAGTCACCCGCTGGCACACGGACCGGCTCCGCGCCGTGCTCATCGCGGTTGACGACCCGGTCGCTGCAGGTGAACGGCGCCGACACCAGGTAGAACGTGCTGTCGGCGTCGCGCCCTTCCAGCGAACGTACCCAGATGTCACCCATCCGCACGATGAAGTCCGGGCGCTGGCCGTAGCCCGGCACGGCCTTGAACCAGGCCTTCTGCTGTACCTCTCGCTCGCGCCAGCTGCGCGGCAGGTGGATGTCCTGCTCGGGCAGCGCGACCAGCATCGCAGCCAGATGCGCCGGGATCGTGCCCTGGCAGGCGCCGATCAGCAGGTCGCCCTGGGTCGCCAGGCGCCCGGCCAGATCCACCGGGCAGCGGGCACCAAGCGCCCGCTCGGTCGCCTGCTCGGGCGGCAACGGCACGATGGCCAAGACGGGAGGTGCCGGCGCTACCGCCGGGACCGTTGGCTCGACGACGGCAGGCGGTGCGGCCACAGGCGCCGCCGCTGCGGGCGTAACGGGCGCAGGCGCAGGGTCCGCAGTCGGCGCCGGCTGCGCATCCACCACAGGTGTCGCAGGGGGTGTCACGGCAGCCGGTTCTTCGGGAGCCGGTGCCGCGCCAACGGCTTCGGTGGCCATGGGTGCTGCAACCGTTGACGCCCCTGCAGGCGCGTCAACGGTCGCCTCGGCTGCGGGGGGCGTCTCCACGACAGGTGCGGCGGCCTCCTGAGCCTGTGCCGACGCCGCGGCAAGTCCAAGTGACAGCAGCCAGAGCGGCGGCAGGCGGCGCAGGGATGCATTGCAGTGGGCAGCGGCGTGCCGGGCATTCGAGGGAACGATTCGCATGTGGTGTCCTTACAAGTGGGTTTCCATGTCGGCGCCACGGGGGCGCCACGCGTCGTACGTAGATCGCCAGCAGGCACCCCGCCCGCTGGCATCGGGTGTTACAGGGATCGCGAACGCTGCTCCTGCTCGCGGGCAAGCGCAGCCGCCGGGTCCTGCTGGGCAACGCTGGCGGCCAACTGCTGGCTGCTCTGCGCCAGCGGCTGCTGCGCCGCCTGTTCGCGATCGACCGATGCACGCAGCATGGCCGGATCGCCCAGCGCACCCTGTACCGCAAACAGCGTGCGACCGTCATTGCCGGCCAGCAGATGATCGATGCGCGACATCCCCACCTTCTGCGCGCTCAACGCCAACGCGCCGGCGGCATTGTCCAGTTCCTGCCCATTGCGCAATCCGCTCTGCGGTCCCATCTGCTGCAGGTGCTGGCGCGCACCCTGGAACAGGGCGTGTCCCGGCTCACCCGGCTGCGACATGTCGCGCACGGTGGCCTGCTGGGCCGGCGCCCCGACTTCGCCCCGCTCCAGCCGCGCCATCACATCAGGCGTCAGCTTCTGCTGCCACGCATCGAATCGCTGCTGGCGGGCTTCGATGCCGTTCAGGCCACCATTGATCGCGCGCGTCGCTTCGCGCACATCCTCGCGCGCCCCTTCCGGTACCCGCGTCTGCCACTGCCAGACCGCAATACGACCGGCGTGCTCGGGCTGTGCGGCCAGTTCCGGCTGATTCACCAGGTCCAGATCCAGCGCCTTGCCGGCGCGCTCGTAATTCTCCTTGCCGACCAGCGGCAGATAGCCACGGCCGTGATATTTCAGTGCGTCACCAGGCGCGTCGTTGCCCATGCGCCCGCCATACATCAGTTCGGCCAGGTTCTCCGGCCGCCCACGCAGCGCCTCCTGGCGGGCGCTCTCAAGCGCGCCATTGCCATTGCGCCACGCCGCTTCCACCGGGATCTGCGAGATACCCCGGGTGAAGTTGAAACTCTCATTGAGCCGGCTCAGACCACGGGACTCGTGCCCGGCCTGCGCCATGAAGTTGGCCAGTTCCCGGGACGAGGTCATGCCGGCCTCCGTGGCCTGCCGCAACAGCTGCGACTCTCTATCCTGCGACACGGTGAAACTCCTGCTCGATCATCGTTGGGTACTCCCGCCTCCTCACAGGCATGGCACTCAGGGCAAGCTCACGTCGGCGACGACGGACGGGTCGAAATCCTCGAACCGCACCCGGCCAAGCTCGGCCGCCGAGAAGTCACGCGTATGGGTGGCTTCGGTCTCCGTGTCGACCACCCTGCGCTGCACGCCATGCACCCAGCAGGCCTGCTCGGCGGGTGCATAGCGGAAGGTGTAGACACTGCTCCAGCGCTCACGGCTACCACCATTGGTGATCACGCTGAACGCGCCATCCTCGATCGTCACGTACGCGAAGGGATCGCCGGCGATGCCGCCACGGGTGGAGCACGGCACCAGCTTGTCGTTGCGCGCGGCCAGCTGCCATCGGCCCGCGGCGTCGCCCAGCAGCAGCAACAGCACCCGGTTGGGACCGTGCTCGCCGGGCACCAGGCCGTCAGGCGCCGGTTGATCGATCACCAGCAACTGGTCGTCGATCCCGTTGCCGGTGAGATCGCCGCGTACGGCTTCCAGCAGGTTCGCGCCGGACGGAACGAACGCCAGGGCATTGTCCATGTGCGTGCCACTCCCCTTCTCCATCCCCTGCAACTCCTTCAATCCCGTCCTGCCAGTATCCGAGCGGAGGCCGGAACTGGTGCCATGCATTACGCGCGCCCAGCGTCCGCCATGCCGGATGATAGCCCTGAGCCCACGGCGACCGCGACGGTGGCAAGCGTCATCCGCAACGCGGGTGATCAGAGTCCTCATGGACGGAAAAGCTCCTGCGTTCGATGGCACCGATGCGTCGGGATTTTGACGCGCACGCAGCTTACTTCGAGGAGGCGGGGCTCGTCGAAGGGGGCTTGGGATGAAAAGCGCACTTGATCACAGAAAAAGCGCGGTTAACGTGAACGGGGGCTTATCCGACAAACAGATCCGCGGCGGATGGCGCCGCGTGTATACGTCTCCCCCATACACGCGGACCGGTCCGGCTGGGGCGATGTTGCACGGAAAGTCTGCGCCACCCGTGCAGCTGGCAGCGAGACACCGCCCACGCTTTGCTGCCTCGCGTCGTGGCCAGCAATCGCGATCAGCGCAACTGCTGGGCGCATGCAGCCCCCTGTGTGGCGTAGTCGCGGACGTAGCCGTCCGTCGTCAGCACCGTGATATCGCATCGATTGTTCACGTCACTGACGACATGCCCATAAGCATTCAACCCCTGCACACGCTCGCCACGATGCAGGTACAACGTGCGCGAACCATCGGCCCCATTCTCCACACGATCCGCCGGGCCCCACTCCCGTACGAATTCCTGCTCTGTCTTACCAATCCACATGTCCATGAGATTGTTGCGACCCACGCGGTTGGCCGCGCGACGCGACTCATCCAGAGCCTTGATGGCCGAATTCCCGCCTCGCGCCACATTCGCTTCCAGGCTGCGCACAGTGCGATCCATTTCAGCGTCGCTCGGCCGATAGGTGAATGCTGGGCGTTCGCCGTCCTTCCAAAGGCTGCCCCAGATGAAATCCACCGGCGATTGCCCGACGTCACCGATGGAAAGGAAGCCGCGCCCCATCATTGCCGCCGGTACCTTGGCCTTGGGATCAGGCCCCACGAGACAGGCAAACTGCACCAGTTGCACCTGCCAGGGAGCAGTCGCCTCGGCTCGCGGTTCAAACTTATCCGGTGGGACCTTCTCCATTGGCCGATCGCGCCACTGGATCAGACTCGTCCTGGTGGCCACGGTGTTCCGTGAGCAGTTCACCCAGTACTTTCTGACCAGTCGATTCGGTTTGGTCGCGTTCTCGTAGATGGTATTGACCTGGATTTCGTACACCGGTTCCGGACCAGCAACGGGCTCACCGGGTTTCGGTGGCTTCCGGCGGCGCAACTGCTTCAGGTACGCGTTCTGCTCTGCCGGCGTGGCACGCTGCAGAAAACCGACCAGATCCGAGCGGTCGGAGAGCGTTTGCGCATCGACCACCCACGCCTCGCGGTTCGGCGTTTCGCCACCGGTGAAGATGACCCAGCTATCAGTGGCATGTGCCGCCGAAGCGAACAGCAGTCCGCCAATCAGCAAGGCAACACGACCGGGATTCTGCATGATTCGTTCCTTCGAATGGCGCGAAGACTTACGGTAGCGCGGATGGAGCCCTATAGCACGGCCTGGCGCGTCGCCTCGACCAATGCCCACCCATAGTGTAAAGCCCACGCCCTACGCAGGAGCGAAAACAGAAATGGCCCGCTTTTCAGCGGGCCACCCCTAAAACAAACAAGCAGAGCTTCAGCGTGCAACAAAGCCCACCCAATACCAGGATTCACATCAGCGAAATGACTTGAACTCAGACATGCTGCAGGCGGAATAGGCAATCTCGCAAGCCGCCCCCGTATTGAGTGTGGAACACTGAGTCAAAGCCAAGCTCTTAGCCTTCTCCAAAGTCTCTGCGCTCACTGCAGTTGACTTGCCGCCAGCCATATTCCCGCTATAAACAACGTCTGCAATCGCTGCACATTGATTGTAGTAGGCCATTCGAACGTAGCACTTTCTTCCACCACTTCTTTCACATCGCTCAAGCGCTATCGCCTCTGCGGCCCGCTTTGATTTCTGGCCTATTACAGCGCCAGTAGACGTCGGACTACCCGGTTCAGGCTCCCGATCTTCAGCGACTGCCCCCCAACGAGTTTCCCACTTCCCAGTTGGCACAGGGGCGGATGTTTCACCGGTCCCCGCAGCGGCTCCAGGGATCGGGGCACAACCCAGCACTCCCTGCTCACTACCCACCGGATATTGCCCTGGTGGACACCGCCCTTCCGCCAGAGCTGTAAGCGGGGCCAAGAAGAATGCAACCGCCAGAAGAAGAACACGACTCATGCAGGACCTCCAAAACCAGCCGAATAGTCCGCCTCGAGGTGCCGTCGTGCAACTCCTCTGGACATCTAACAATTTCAAGCTGTCTGCCACACAATTTGCCTGGCTTTCCTCACCAGCGACTGCGCCATGCGAGGAACAGAACGATCACGGACCAGCTTTAGGTCCGCTAGAACTTTTCGAAGATCGGCTCTGTGCATCCGGAATAGATGACTCTACAACCGCTACTCCCACGCCCAGTGCATATATCCATGGCTGTAGCACTGGCAACTTCGATCGATACGGCGCGGGCGAATGTAGACCCACCCAACCGTCCATCACTAGGCGAGACAACGGCAGCGCATTGATTTTTGAAGCTCAGAACAACCTGGCAATCTCTAGCACCATGCTGCGCACAGTTTGCAATCGACTCGGAGGATGCTTCAGTCTTCTTTTGCTTACCCAAAGCTACGCCAACGTCTCCACCCTTCGCGATCGCGACGGCACCCCACGTTTTGATCCACCTTCCGGTTTGAATCGGCCCACTCTGAGCGGCCTCACCAGCGCCGCCAGGAATTGGGGCGCATCCCTGTACACCGTCCGCCCTTCCCACTGGATACTGACCTGGCGGGCAGCGCCCCTCCGCATTCGCAACGCGCGGCAAAGTACAGGCGGCAATACCAACCACCAGAAATAAGGCTGCACAGAAAAAATTCTTGATCGCAGTCATTTCATTCGCACCGAATTTCCAGCTATTCATATTAGTGTGACGCGAGACCCTTTCGGCCGGTATCAGAGGTGTTCTGCCCCACCGGAGCACTTCCACCAGAAACTGTGACATTTGCACCAACGGAAGTCGTCCCACCTCCATGCGTGCCAGAATTCTTCTCAGGTGTTGCCGGAGTGTAGTAGCTGCCCGGCGGCTGCCCATTCGGACCAGGCGCCGCCGCAGGGCTGCCACCTATCTGCGAATATGCCACGAAGCCACCCAGCGTGCCCTGGAAGAACATCGCAGCCATTGGGGGCGCAGTCAGGATCAGCGTCGTGAGGATCAGGCCCATGCCGCCCTGCTGCAGCGCTTGACTGGTGAAATCAACGCTACCGTCCGGGTTGAGAAGGTACTTGTCCACTAGAGCACTGGTCCAGAAGGCAGCCGATACACGGATCACCATATCCAGCGCTATGGAAATCATGGCGGCCAGCACTGCCATCGAGAACATCGTACCGATGCCATAGAACAGCCACTTCTGGAACAACTGTTTCGTCTGATCGAACAGCAAGCAAAGGATGAACAGAGGACCCAGGCCAATGAAGAGCGCCAGGGCGACCTCATACAGCAAGAGCATCGAACCTGCCGTCACGGCGGGTCCGCCCGTACCCAAGCCTACCGCCCAGAGTGCGCGATTCTTGTCATCACGCAGGTTTCCATCATCCAACACCTTGATCGCATCGATACTGGACAGGCCCACCTGCATCCATGCCAGACTCTTGTCGATCTGATCTTCCGGCGAGTCGTTCTTGCCGGTCACCACGTGAGCAATCTCGTTCTTCAGATCCTTGGTGAGGAAATCTTTCAAAGTCCCGCCAAACATCGCCATGCTGGTCGCGACACTGACAATCAGTGCCGCGCGCGCCATGTTTGTCACCAGCACCATCATCGAGTCACGACTCCGGCCAGTAACAATGCGGAATCCCTGAATAAGCACCCACAACGTCATGAGTGTCAGGGCAATGCCGCCCACCCAAGCCATCATGTGGCCCAGCAACTGAATGCCGAAGTCATCGATCCGCTTGCGCAGGTAGTCGAGGATCGTTCGGAAGAACACAAAGTCTCCGATCGACTGTACCCGCACGGCATAGGCAAGCAGTTCGTGCAAGCCACCTGAGAAGTCAAAGCTCGTGATCGATCGAATGTTCATTCCTGATGTTCCTGTCTGATTCCTTCATGCCGGGTGCCGATCTCCCGGTTGATGCATTCACTATTTCCGGCGTCGATCAATCGATGCTCAGCGCAGTCTTCAGCGCCACTGTCTTGACCAGATCACTAGCCAGCCCCTTCTTTCCCTTCAGGGCATTCTGGGCGACGATTTTCTGATTCGCTTCCATTACCTGGATGTAGGCGTCATATGCCTTCATCCGACTATCGAAGTTCTGGACAGATGCATTCATTTCGTTGGCAGTGCGAAGGGAGTCGCTCGCAACCGCATCCATGTTGCCCTTCAGGTTGCTGCCGAATCTCAGGTCAGCGATCGACTCAAGGCTCTTCGCGAATGAGGGACCTGTGCGCAACATGAAATCAACCGCATCGTTGTACTTGCGATTCTGCATCATGCGGATGTTCACGCAGATCTGGGTCTGCTGCTTCTTCCAATCACCCGTGGAATCAAACACCAGTGATGGCAACATATCCTTGAGATCAGCCCCAGTACCGCAGGTTTCAGCCACCAGGTACTTTGAAGCTACTGGCGTCAAGGGCGCTGCATCTGGAAGCCCGAAGTCATTCATGATGCCCTGCACCTTGATGAGCGCCTCTCTGTACTCGGTCAATGTCTGATTCCAGTCCTTCAGCCACTGGGTGTTGTCTTTGACGAACTGGGCCTTCTCCTGCAGCTTGGACTGCAGGGTATTGACCTGGTTCCAGATGTGCTGGAACAGCGCAGGACCGGTTTCCTGCACCGGACCGAATGCCCCGGCATTGGTGGCCGACAGCGCCAAGGCAACGCCCAGCACCTTGGCCACCGGCTTGAGTACCTTGCGGGCGCTGGCCCGACGCTTGACGTTGTTCATGGCAAAACTCCTGTTGTTCTGATTGACATCCACTTGCCTGTCTCCTGCTAGCGCCGCCGTCAGGCTGCGTCGGAACGGGGTTCCTTCCCCGATCCCTTCCGGTTCTTGTAGAAATCTTCCAGCCACTGCTCGGGCGTGAGCTCGTCCACGGTGATCCGATTGCGGACTGCAGCGGTCTGCAACACCCGATGCATGATGTCGATGTTGTCGGTCGAGGCCGAGATCACCGACAGGATGTCGTCCATGCCGCGCAGGTTGAGCTGGCAGACGCTGGAGGCATGACCCTGCTTGACCAGGAAGCAGCGCGAGCGCTCGTCCAGGGCGGTAACCACCTTGAACTCGGCCTCGGTCAGCTTCAGGCCATCCATGTAGTCGCTCTTGCTGGCATTCGGGTTCGGCAGCAGGATCAGCGTGGCGGTCTGCTCGATCAGGGCGGCGGAGATATCACTCTTCAGTGCATCTTCCGGGCTCTGCGTCGCGAAGATGCCGAGACCGTTCTGCTTACGAATGGTCTTCTGCTTGTTCTTCGCGAACTCCTTCAGGCCACCCTCGCCGTCCAGGATCTTCCAGAACTCGTCCATCACGTAGATCAGCGGACGGCCATCGATCAGCGACTCCAGGCGGTGCAGCAGGTAATTGATGACCGGCACGCGTACTTCTGGGTTGTCGATGATGTCGGTGTAGTCGAAACCGATGATGTTGGCCTTGCTCAGGTCAACGGTATCCACCGGATTGTCGAACACCCAGCCCAGCGAGTTACCCGAGGTCCAGCGACGCATGCGCGCGTAGAGGCCATCGTCACCCATGTTGGGCAGGCTCTTCTGGAAATTGGTCATGCTGCGCAGATGCATCGGCGTATCGAGCATGCTCTCCACCGCGCGATAGATGTCTTCTTCCTCGCGGGCGCTGTACTCCCGCTTGCCGGCCAGGACCTTGATCAGGTCGGCCAGGAACTGCACGTTGGCTTCGTTGTTCTCGCACTGGAACGGGTTGAAGCCGGTCGGCGCGCCGTTCTCCAGGGCCAGGTAGTTGCCCCCGCAGGCACGCACGAAGATCTCCGCACCGCGATCCTTGTCGAAGAAGAAGATGGTCGGCGACGGCTCGTACTTCTGCACCTGGCTGAGCAGGAAGTTGATCAGCGCGGTCTTACCGGTACCGGACTTGCCGATCACCATGGTGTTGGCGATCGCCTTCTCACCCAGCGAGTTTTCCGACGGGTGGGTCGCGTGGAAATTGAAGTAGTACGGCTGGCCGTTGGTGGTCTGCAGCGTGGTGACGCAGTCGCCCCACGGATTGTTGTGCTGCTTGCCGGTGGCGAAGTTGTGCAGCGGCGACAGGCCCAGGAAATTCAGCGAGCTGACATTGGCCAGGCGGGTGCGATAGCGCCAGTTGCCCGGCAGCTGCGAATAGAAGGACGAGGTAACCGCCAAGTCTTCCTTGGTCGACACGAAACCGGCATTGGACAGCTCGGCGCGGGTCGTGGCGACGTTCTGCGAAAGCTTGGCCTGGGTGTCGCCGTAGACCGCCATGATGAAGTGGTATTCACCCAGCACGAAGTTGCCCGACGACAGCTGATCCATGGCCTGGTCGAGCTCGACGATCTGGCTGACCGCCTTGTCGCCGGAGGAGATCATCATGCCCTTGGTGCGGTCGAGCACCTTCAGCGCGTCCTGGCGCCCCATCGGGCTGAACGAATGGGTGATGACGTATTCGTAATCCAGGTACTTCAGACCGTTGAGGATGCCCGGGTACGTTCCCTCGGCATACTCCTTGATGTTCAGGATGGCGCCAAAGTGGTTGGCACCATTGGGGGTATTGATCGCGAAATCGCCGGTCTTGGCCGAGAACATGTGGCGACTGACCGGCAGGTAATCCTTGATCGGTGCCGACAGCACCGGCACCGGCTCGTCGATGCGATTGATCAGGTAACCGAACAGCTCCAGCGTTTCAGAGAACACTACGCCGTTCTTGGCTTCGTACATGCCCAGGCGATACGGCGCGTAGTCGCGGATCACGGCCTCGACGTTGCCGGCCAGTTCCATCAGCTTCTCGACCGCCTGCTCCTGCTCGGCGCGCAGCTTATCCACGTTCGCCGATTTTTCGACAAAGCGCTTACCCGCCACCACCGGGCGGTAGATCATGGTCAGGTACAGCTCGTTCTGCATGATGCGCTGCGAGGACAGCATGCCCATGTACTGGTCGGACACGTCCTGGTTGAAGCGCTGCTTGTAGTTGCTCTTGCCCTTCAGCGTGCGGCGGCGACGGATGTCGTGCACCCAGAAGGCGACGTTGACGAAGTCAGGGGCGCGCAGCGTCTGCAGCAGGCGGTTGAACGTGTTGTGGCGATGCTCGAGCTCCCACTCCTCACGGCCGACGAACGGCAGCCCTTCCAGATGCCAGGTCAGCAGGTAGTCGCCGCCCGTGGTCTTGACCACGTTCGGGGCAACATGCGACGACAACGGAATGAACTCACTGATGGAGGTGTCAGGGCTGAACATACGACTGCTTCCAAAGAGGTACTGCCAAGGAGTTTCAAGAGACCCGGCGGGCGCGAGCGCCCGCCAGGCCGGATCCGGACCTCAATCCATTCGGGCCGGCTTGTCGCGGTAATGGTTGGGGTTGAATACCCACATGCCATCGTGTTCCGGCACGTTGCGCACCTTCAGCTTGAACATCAGGCGCAGGCCCAGCAGCCGGAAGATCATTTCGTCACGCTTGGCCATGTGCCGCATGATGAAGACCGCCACCGGAATGGTGAGCAGGAACCAGAAGTTCGTGTACATGCTGAGCAGCAGCAACCCACCTGCCACCATGAAAAATGGCAGGTAGGGGACGCCCAGGAACATCGCTGGGCGCGTGCAGCCGCGGAACACCACGTTCTTATGCACTGTAGTACTGGATCACGTGGTTGATCAGGTAGGAGGTGCTGGTGCCACCACCGCACTTGCCGTCGCTGCCATCCCCCAGCAGCATGCGCGCGATCTGGCCGGCGGCGCCGATCAGCACGCCACCGATCAGGATCGGGGCGACGTCAGCGATGCGCTTGTGGGCGAAGGCGATCTGGTAACCGGCGAAGATCACCGCGATGGTGACCACGGCGATCGAGGCGATGTTCAGCAGGCCGTTGATGTTGTTGAAGAAGCCGCAGACCTTCTTGTCGGTACCACCGAAGTCGGTAGCGCCGTTGGCGAAGACCTGCGGGGCGAACAGGGCGCCGACAAAGATCGTGGCCATCAGCAGGGTCTTCAGCGTGCGCTGGGCCTGGACGAGGTCGAGATTGGATCGCTTCATGGATTGATTTCCTTGTTGATGGACTAACACAACTGAATGACCTGGCAGATGCCGGGCCGAACCACGACTTCGTCAGAACACGAAGGCCGCATCCCCTGCGGGAATCTGCTGCACCGGCGCGGCCTGCGTCGGTGCGTTGTACACATTGCTGCTACCGGCCACTGGCTGGTTGCGCTCATTCCAGGGCCGCAGCATCACGGGGCCCTCATTGCCGGCGCCCGCAGCACCCGGCAACTGCTGCGGCATGGCCATCGCCTGTGCGGGGCCCTGCTGTGGCAGCTGCTGCGGCATGGCAGCGGCCTGCTGCTGCGGATAGGTGCCCGCCTGGGCCGGCTGCGCCTGCGGCTGCATCATCCGATCCACCGAGCCCAGTACCACCTTTGACAGCGCCTGGTCGGCGATGTTCAGCAGGCTGCCCCGCGCCATCGCCCCGGTGGAGGGGTACACGACATACGCGCGTGCCGGGTCTTCCGACGGCACATACACCGGGCCATTGGACTGCGCAACGATGCGCGCCTGCGCCGGAGAGGCCAGCTGCGGATGATGCTCGACCTTCACGCTGCGGCGCTCGCCGCGGCTGACCACGTCGATCGGTGCAACACCATTGCTGGCAAGCATCTGCCCGCGGCGCATGGAGTCATAGACCTTCTGCACGTAGCCGTGTCGGAAGCCGGTCTCGAAATTGCCCGAGTAGTAGCAGCTGAACGACTTGCCCCAGTCACCACCGGAGCGCTTGTAGCACTCGGCGAGGATGCGCGAACCCGCCTGCAGGTTCGGGCACTGCTGGAAGGCCTTCTCGTAGGAATCCAGGCCGTACTTGCCCAGGTTGTAGCGATTGACCTGGGCCAGCCCGATCGAGAAGTTGTAGCCCTTCTCTTCCAGCATGCGCACCGTCGCCAGTGCTTCATCCAAGGCCTTGGGCTGGCGCACCAGTGCGCCGCCGACCACGCCGATCGCGTAGGGATTACGCGACGATTCGACGTTGATGACGTGCTGCATCACGTCCATCGATACGGCCATCTCCGGGCACGCCATCATTTCCAGTCCTGGCAGCATCCCTCAGCCCTCCTGCCCCTGGGCACGCCCAGGATTGAAGTCGATGCCGGTGATGTAGCGCGAGCCGGCATGCGCCTTGATATGCACGACGATATCGATGGTCATCATCAACAGTCGCTTGATCACGTTGAATTCCAGGCCCGAACCTTCGGTCGAGGCCTTCACCATCAGGGCCAGCTGGTCCCAGGTCTGCTCCGGGCTGCCAGCGTGGCAGCTGGTGATCGAGCCTGGGTGACCGGACGCGCAGTTGCGGATGAAGTAGAACGCTTCGTCACCGCGCAGCTCGGCCAGGATGATGCGCTCGGGCTTCATGCGCAGGCAGGCTTCCATGCAGCTCTTGGCGCTGACATTGCTGGTGCTTTGTCCACCCTTGGAATACAGCAGGTGCACGACATTGGGTTGGGTCAGGAACAGTTCGCGCGCGTCCTCGATCGTGACCAGGCGCTCGTTGTCCGGGATATGGTTGACCAGCGCCTTCATGAAGGTGGTCTTGCCGCTACCGGTCGCACCGGATACCACGATGTTCTTGCGGTACATCACCGCACGCCGGAAGAACTCGGCGTACTCGCGCGAATGGCGCAGCTCCAGCAGCTCGCGATCCTGCTCGCTGATGCTGCCATCACTCTCCAGGATCTGGTTGAAGAAGCCATCTTCGTGATACTGGCTGAGCGACTTGGTGTGCTTGGACGGCAGACGGATGGTGATCGACACCTTGCCGGCGTCACAGGCGGGCGGAATCACGAACTGCGCACGCTGGCCGGTGGGGAACGTGAGCGACACGACCGGATCGGCATCGGTGATGCGCTGGCCGGTGTTGCTCTCGTTCACCACCGCCGTGCAGAACTGCCGTGCCCGCTCGAAAGTCAGGCTCGGCACATCCACCCGCTGCCACCCGGCCCGCGTTTCCAGGTACAGCTCACCGGGACGGTTGATGCAGATTTCCGTCACTTCCGGGGAAGTCATGTACTCGGCGATGCCCAGCACTTCGTACTGATAGCGCAGGAAATCGCTGGAGACGAGGGCGAGGGGTGACACTTCGGCGTCCATGATCGTTCGTTGGGTTACCGGCGGGGGTGCAGCACGTTGGTGAAGTCGACGTCCTTGGCGACGTAGACGTTCACGATCGTGCCCTGGTTGATGGTGACGGTCGGCGGACGACGCTGGCTGAGCGACTCATTGGCCAGGCGCTCCATGGTGCGCGCGGTGGCGCTCTCATAGGGCGACTGGATGGTCATGCCGTTGTTGGCCACCGTGGTGGTTTCCGGACCATGCTCTGCAGCGGCGTACTTGAACGCGTCCGCCAGCAGACTGATCATCAGCGCCGAAGCGATACGGCTGCCCCAGTGCGCGCTGTACTGGCCCGGATGGCCGGCACCGCCCAGCTGATCCACGCCCGGGCTGGACATGGCTACGTCGATGCCGTTCGGCGTGGTGATGCGATCCCAGATCACTTCCACGCGCTTGCCAGTGGGACCGCCGCCATAGGCGCCATAGATCTTGGAACCCTTGGGCAGCAGCAGATTGCGGCCGTTGATCGAGTACACCGGTTCGGTCAGCAGGCACGAGGTGTAGCCCGCGATGTCGGTGATGATGCGGGTTTCCAGCACGCAACGCAGGTAGGTGCCGCGCACCAGCAGCGCATCGGGACTGCGGATGTAGCTGGCATTGGACACATCATCAACATCGGGGCCGCGACGAACGCGGGCCGGCGCTGCATTCTGCTGCCCACCCATCATCTGGGCCTGCAGGCGAAGGGTGCGGGTCAGCTCGTCTTCCTGGCCACCCTGCCCTTCACCGCCCGCGCTGTCCCCAGCGCCAACAAAGCCATTCCCCGACGCACCCATCCGGCGCTCGGCAAGCGTCGGACCGCGCGGTGCTTCACGCTCACTCATGCTGAACGCAGGTTCCGCACGCGTCGGCCCCGCCGGCGGCGGCGGCAACATCGGAATCGGGTCAACCGGCTGCATTGCCTGGGTCGGACCCGGATCGGTCTGCACGGCGTCCGGCAGCGTCGGCGTGGTGGCACGCGCGACATCAGGCACCTTCGGTGCGGTGTCCTTGCCATCCTGGCCCTTGCGGAACAGCAGGAAGCCCATGGCCACCAGCAACACCACGATGCCGCCGAGGAACATCAGCGCCTTGCGGTTCAGCCGCTGTTCTTCGGCCGAGCGCAGCTGCGGTGCGGCCGCATCCAGATCCGGCGCAGGCTCGGCCTGGGTCGTGCCGAAGTACGGGTTCGACTGCGCGTCCGGGGCACCCTGTGCGCCGTACGGGCTCTGGCTCTCGTCGCGTCCGTTGTTCGGGTCGTTTCCGGGAGTGTTCTGCTGGCTCATTTCTTCACGTTCCTTCGCAGGCCGACGACGAAGTCGCCGTGGCGGATGACCAGGTACGGGTAGGTCCCGTGCACGATCAGCGTATTGCCTTCAACCGTGGTGTTGACCACGAAGTCTTCACCGTATTCCGTTTCGCGACCGAACACCGCCGGGAAGATGCCGGTCTTGTACTCCGGCGAATTCGGCAGTTTCAGGTAGGTGAAACGACCATCGTCATAGGCGTTGACCGGGATCAGCCACCCCATCTTCTTCGCCTTGCTGGTCGAATAGGAGTAGTTGAAGTTGTACTGGCGGTCCTTGGCCAGTTCAGAGCTCAACAACGGCTTGGCCTCTTCCTCGACCGCTTCCTGGGCGACGCCGAACACGGTGTCGTTCGGATAGACGAAGGCGATCTTGTACTGCACGCCTGCACGACGGGCCTGTTCCAGCTGGCGCCAGTCGGTGGCCACCACCTTCAGCTCGAAGATGTAGGAATGGGTCTCGGTGCGCACCATCATGTTGGTGTCGACGTCGACGTTCTTCGGCTTGAGATAGAACACGTTCTCGCGACGGGTCAGTTCCCAGCCGCTGCTGAAGCCGGTGCTGTAGTCGAGGATCTTCTCGTTCGGGCTCAACTCGATCTGGGTGGTCAGGCCCAGGCCGGTGCGAACCGGATAGATGCGGTCCTTCTCGTACTCGTAGTGGTCAACCGCCTGCGCCATCGCCGCTGCTGAGAACAGCAACGACAACATCGACAGCAGCGCCAGCGCGCTTCCCCTGATATTTCGACTACTCATCGGTTGCTTGCTCCATCAGCAGTTCCGGTGGAATTGTTCTGCGCCGGCCTCATGGCCGGCTGTCCGGGCATGGCCTGCCCCGGCATTGCTTGCCCCTGCACCGGCTGACCCGGCATGGGTTGACCCTGTACAGGCTGGCCCGGCATGGGTTGACCCTGTACAGACTGGCCCGGCACCTGGCCGTTGGCCGGAACCGCGACCGGCTGGCCGGTAGCCGGATCGATCATCGTGGCCGCGGCCGGATTGTTGGGATCGTAGACACCCTGCGCCTGCTGCGCGGCCTGCTGCGCCTGCGCCTGCATGGCGCCGTCATCCGGCACCGGCACGCCACGCGAGTAATCGTTGTCGACGCGGTACTCGGTGACCTGGAACGCCAGCGGGTTGAGGATGCGATCCTGTTCGGACAGCGCCAGGTTCTGGTTGTAGCCGAAGCGCATCGTCACCAGCTGGTTGTCCAGGTAGGTGGCGACACCGGTGCGCTTGTCCAGCAGGCTGCGCTGGATGCGTACCGAAGCGCCGCGGAAGCTGCCGTTCGGTTCGGCGCCCAGCGGCGTGATGCTGAGGATCTTGACCCGGATGGCGCGCTCGCGGCCATACATCACGAACGGGTTCTGCGGGTTGTTGCCGGCATAGCGGACGCGCATGGACTGCGCCACCGGATCGGTGGACATCACGAACACCAGTTCCCAGTCGCGCAGGCCCATCACCGCCGAGTCGTACGATTCGCGCGCGAGCACGTACTGGGCGACATTGCTGCGATTGATCGCTTCGTTGGTGGTGATCGTCTCGCCCTGGAAGGTGCCACTCAGGCGCGCAACGGTCGCGGTGCCGGTGTAGGCATCGGCCATCACCAGGAACGGCACCTTCTCCTTCAGCGGCAGCATGTAGTAATAGCCACCCGCGAGGGCGAGCGACATCAGCAATGAGCCTGTGGCCACCCACCACGCACGTCGCTCGCTGCGGCGTGCCATGTCGGCCACGGTGATCTCGTAGCTGACCGCCTTGGCGACCGACTGCTCGACCTTGGGACTATTGCCGGGATCCTTCTTGCGGAACATGGATTCTTCCGTACTGCTGAAACATCAATGGGCGTGGCACCCCTGCGACAGGCGCGGGGAGCGGCACGTTCGATGATTTCGAGGTGGACTCAGGTGCCGCTGCTGGACTCAGCGCCCTGCGCCGACGCGGTCGGCGTCGAGCCTGCGCTCTGCACAACGATCTGGTTGCCAACGATGGAGACGGAGATGCCCTGCGCTGCATAGGCTGCGGTCAGATCGATCACGGCCTGCTGTGCATTGGTGGTGTCGATGTTCGAGACCGCGCCGAACAGGGTGAAGTCCGAGCTGAGGCGGTAGTCCAGCGTGCGTCCGGAATCCTTGGCCCAGCGCTCGAGCATGGCTTTGAGCGTGCCATCCATCGGCGAGGCCTGGTAGACGTAGCTGGAGTACAGCGGGATTTCGGTCGTTGCCGCAGCAAAGCGGTTGACCGGCTTCCAACGGCCTCCGAAATCGGGAGCGGACTTGGTGGCACAACCTGCCACCATCAGCGCCGCCACTGCGGCGATGGACATTTTTGCGATAAACGCCTGATTCATACGGGCTTCACTTTGACGTACGAAAAAGCAGTTCCGAGCGTTGGATCCCTGGTCGTCCGGCGCTGCATGGCGCACACCGGAAACGGGGAGACGCGCTGGATTGCAGCACACCTGCCCCGGCTCCCCTGCAGCCTTGCGGCTGCCAACCAGGTTGCAGGCCGAGCGACGGACTTCAGCCGCCACGCACCTGCACACCCTTACCAACGTCGAAACCATCCTTGTTTCCATGGCACAAACTCCTGGCCACCCTACTGCTGAAACTTTGACACCCGGCACATATTTCCGGACCTCAAACATAGGGTCGCACAACCACGCGTCAATTCCATGTCAGGAAAACCTGAAAATCTATCTCCCCGTGCTATTTTTTTGACGAAGCTCACCAATTCACGTCACTGAATGCGAACGAAGCTCACATTTTTACATCTGTGAATTCAGACCTTGAGCATCGGAACGTCCACCTTCGGCAGCAGTCTCGAAGTGAAGTAACGGTCCTTGTAGTACCGGATCTTGTCGCACTTCACCGGATGGGGTATGCCTTCGTACAGGAACACCTCCATGTCCGGCCCCATCGCCTTCAGCTCTTGCGGCAGCATCAGCGCGCGCCGTTCCTCGGTGAAGTTGTGGGTCTTCTCGCGGGCATGGGTGACGTTCTTCTTGCGCACCGTGGTGTAGCCCAGCATGTCCGAGTAGTCGTTGGCATCCTGCTGTTCGCGCGGCGCGTACAGGATCTGCAGCGCGTGGTTGGTGATGATCGTGCGCGATACTTCCCGGCCGTAGGTGGCATCAAGCTGGGACATGCTCTGGATGATCGGCAGCAGGCGGATGTTGTAGCCGGCCATGTAGGAGACCGCCGAGGCGATGATCTCCACTTTGCCGATCGAGGTGAATTCGTCCATCAACAGCAGGCACTGGTACTTCAGGTCCGGGTTGGACTTGGGCAGTTCCTTGGTGTTGAGGTTGATCAGCTGGCTGAAGAACAGGTTGATGATCAGCCGGCTCTCGGCCAGCTTGTTCGGCTGGATGCCGATGTAGATGGTCATCTTCTTCTTGCGGACATCGGTCAGCAGGAAGTCGTTGCAGCTGGTGGCCTTGTCCAGCACCGGATTGATCCAGGGGTTCAGCGGCTCCTTGAAGGTGCCCAGGATCGAAGCGAAGGTCTCATCGGCCTGCGACAGCATGTTGGCGAATGCCGAACGGGCGTTGGCAGTGAGGAATGGCCGCTCCGACAGGGTCTTGAGGTACTTCTTCAGTTCGGTGCCGTCACCGGAGGACAACCGGTACACCGCGCCCAGCGTGGGCGTGCCCGAGCCGCCCGGGAAACCGCTGCTGCGCTCGTCGTCCCAGTTCTCGAACAGGTACAGGGTGAAGGCCATGAACGCGTTGCGTGCCTGGCTGACCCAGAATTTCTGGTCCTCGGCCCCGTCCGGATACAGCATCGCAGCGATGCTCATCAGGTCCGAGACGCGGAAGGCCGGATCGTCGGAGACGTAGCTGAGCGGGTTCCAGCGGTGCGTGCGCCGATCCTCGGCGAAGGGATTGAACAGGTAGATCTCCTGGCCCTGGCTGGCGCGCCAGCCGCTGGTCAGGTCGAAGTTCTCCTGCTTGATGTCCAGCACCACCAGTGATTCGCCGTACTCCAGCAGGTTCGGAATGACCACGCCCACGCCCTTGCCCGAGCGGGTCGGCGCGGCCAGGATCACGAACTGCTGGCCATCCAGGCGCACCAGCTTGCCGCCATGGCTGCCCACCACGATGCTCTGGCCGGTCTTCTTGAACATGCCGTGCTTGGCCAGGTCGGCACCGGTGGCGAAGCGCGCGTCGCCGTGCAGCGAGCGCTTGTCCTTCTTCAGCAGCAGCACCAGGCCGGTCACCAGCAGCACCAGCAGGGGCAGGCCGAAGCCCACGTAGCCAGCCCATTTGATCTTGCCCACGAAGGGCGCAACCTGCGGTTGGCCGATGGCGTGGACGTACTGGTAGTAGGTGTTCCAGGTGAACAGCTGGGTGTCCAGCCCCAGGAACAGCAGGGTCAGGTAACCGGAAAACACGAAACCAAGCAGCAGGGTCGCCAGCGTGATGATGGCGATGAGCAGATACTTCTTACTGGGCAACACCCGAATCCTCCATGATGCGCACGCGGCGCGACGGCCTAGCGGTGGCGCCAGCGCGACGCCTTCTTCCGCAGGTGGTTCTCGTTCTCCAGCCCGGGCTCCTCGCCCTCCTCACGCACCAGTTGCAACAAGCGTTGGCGCGCTTCGGCCAGTGATATCAGGTCGGTCAGACGATCCCCATCGTCGGCGACGACCGCATGGCCGACCACATCGCCCGGAGCGTACACCGGCGCGTAGGACACCGCTACCAGCTGATAGCGCCCGCGCGACTCCAGCACGTGCTTGAACTCCTGCATCGATCCGCCTCCTTGTTTGAGCAACGCCACAGTCCCCTGCATCATCATCATGCCCGCTGGCATGTCGTCTGCGCATGCACACCGGTGGCAGGGATCGGCGGCCGATCCCGCAGCGGACGCGGCATCGCCACCGATCAAACACTGATTTACCCCCAGCGTGGCTGCTCCTGCTGCGGTGCAGCAGTACAATGGCTGGCTCCCCGCCCCCATCGCGCCCCCGCATGAGCCCCAACTCTTCCCTGGCTGCGCGGCTGACGCCCCGTCAGCGCACCCTGATCATCCTCGCCCTGTCACTGGGCGGCTTCGCCATCGGTACCAGCGAGTTCGCCAGCATGGGCCTGATGCTGGAGATCAGCCGCGGCCTGTCGATCTCCGAAACCCAGGTCGGCCATCTGATCAGCGCCTACGCCATCGGCGTGGTGGTCGGCGCGCCGATCCTCGCCTTCGTCGGCGCCAGCTTCCCACGCCGCAAGCTGCTGCTGGCGCTGATGGGCTTCTATGCCATTGGCAACCTGGCCAGCGCGCTGGCACCGAACTACGGCACGATGCTGGTGGCACGCTTCGTCGCCGGCCTGCCGCATGGCGCCTATTTCGGCGTGGCGATGCTGGTGGCTGCGGCGATCAGTCCCGCCGGCCAGCGCGGCCAGGCGATGTCGCGCGTGCTGCTGGGCCTGTCGATCGCGATCCTGGTCGGCAACCCGCTGACCACCTGGCTGGGCCAGCAGCTGAGCTGGCGCACCGCCTTTGCCCTGGTCAGCGTGCTGGCCATCGCCACCGTGGCGATGATCGCGCGCTTCCTGCTGCCGGACCCGGATGAAGTGCGTACCTCGCCGATGCGCGAGCTGCGCGCCTTCAACACCACCCAGGTGTGGCTGGCGCTGGCGATCGGTGCGGTCGGTTTCGCCGGCATGTTCTGTGTGTTCACCTACCTGGCACCGACCCTGGTGCAGGTCACCGGCGTGGCCGAATCGTGGATGCCGCTGGCGGTGGGCGTGTTCGGCATCGGCGCGATCATCGGCAACATCGCCGGTGGCTGGCTGGTGGACAAGTTCCACTTCAAGGCCGCCGCCGTGGTGCTGCTGTGGTCGATCGTGATGTTGCTGCTGTACCCGCTGGCCGCACAGTCGGTGTGGACCATCGGCCCGATGATCATCACCGTCGGCACCATGGGCGCGCTGGCGGCGGTGCTGCAGACCCGCCTGATGGACGTGGCCGGTGAAGCGCAGACGCTGGCAGCGGCCTCCAACCACGCCGCGTTCAATACCGCCAATGCACTCGGCCCGTGGCTGGGCGGCATGGCGATCAGCGCCGGCTTCAGCCCGGCCAGCACCGGCTATGTCGGTGCGGCTACCGCGATCGGCGGCCTGCTGCTGTGGTGCGTGGCAGTGATGCTGGACAAGAAGCGCAAGACCGCCGTCGCCGGCAGCCACTGAACACCGCGCCGGATCGTCAGTCGCTGCCCGTGCGGCGGCGACGATCCGGTCGCAGCAACGCCGTATCGCCGGCCGCCAGGGTAGGCCGCGCCAGCTCACCGCGCTTCACGCGGTCCAGCACCCGCCGCGAATTGGCTGCACAGTCGATGCCGTCCGGTCGCGCCTGGATGTCCTCGATCAGGGCCAGCAGGTGCGCCCGGCTCTCTGCCAACCGCCGCTGCAACGCCTCGATGTCGGCCACCTTCTGCTGCAGCATCGTGATCAACGCATCGTGCTGCCACTGGCCCATGTCCGGCGGCAGCAAGGCGCGGATCTCTTCCAGGCTGAAGCCGGCACGCTGCGCGCCGGTGATCAGCTCCAGCAGCAGCACCGCCTGTTCCGGGTAGTCGCGGTAACCATTGGCCTGGCGCTGCACCACCAGCAGCCCCGCGTCTTCATAGAAGCGGATGCGCGACGCCGCGAGGCCCGTGAGGCGGGCCAGCTCACCGATCTTCATCTGCCTGAATCCTCGACATGGGAACCCGTTGACCTTCAATCAAACTTGAAGGTTAGCGTAGCGCCATTCCCCTGTCCTGGAGCTGTCCGATGTCGCTGTTCTCGCCCCTGGCACTGCCCTCCGGTGCCGTCATCCGCAACCGCATCGCCAAGGCGGCGATGGAGGAAAACATGGCCGACGCCGACCACGCGCCTTCCGATGCGCTGCTGCAGCTGTACCAGCGTTGGGCAGACGGCGGCGCAGGGCTGATCATCACCGGCAACGTGATGGTCGATGGCCGCGCCATGACCGGTCCCGGCGGCGTGGTGCTGGAAGATGATCGCCACCTTGACCGCTTCATCGCCTGGGCCGAAACGGTAAGCTCGCGGGGCGGGCAGATGTGGATGCAGATCAACCATCCCGGGCGGCAGATGCCGGCCGCACTCGGCCAACCCGCACTCGCGCCGTCAGCCGTCGCCCTGGAGATGGGCGCGCTGTCCAGGCAGTTCGCACCGCCGCGGGCGATGACCGAGGCGGACATCGAAGAGGTGATCGCCCGCTTCATCCGCAGCGCCGAGCTGGCCGAGCGCGCCGGATTCAGTGGCGTGGAGATCCATGCCGCGCACGGCTACCTGCTCAGCCAGTTCCTGTCGCCCCTGTCCAACCGCCGCGACGACCGCTGGGGTGGCAGCCTGGACAACCGTGCGCGCCTGCTGCTGGAGATCGTGCAGGGCGTGCGCGCCACCGTGTCGCCCACGTTCGCGGTGGCCGTGAAGCTCAACTCCGCCGATTTCCAGCGCGGCGGCTTCTCGCCCGAGGATGCGCGCGCAGTGGTGGAAATGCTGGCGCCGCTCGGCGTGGACCTGGTCGAGCTGTCCGGTGGCAGCTACGAAGCACCGGCCATGACCGGCGCTGCACGCGACCAGCGCAGCGTGGCCCGGGAAGCGTACTTCCTCGAATTCGCACGCGAGATCGCCTCGGTGGCGACGATGCCGCTGATGGTCACCGGGGGCATCCGCCGTCACGCCGTGGCCGAGCAGGTACTGGACAGCGGTGTGGCCATGGTCGGCATCGCCACTGCGTTGGCGATCGAGCCGGATCTGCCGCAACGCTGGCAGCAGGGCCGCGACCCGGTGCCGACACTGCGCACCATCGACTGGCGCAGCAAGCCGTTGGCCGCCAGCGCACACATGGCAGCGGTGAAGTACCAGCTGGGGCGGTTGAGCCAGCGCCGCCCCACCGCGCCGGGTGTCTCACCGGTGTGGGCGCTGCTGTTGGCACAGGCTGCTGGCAAATGCCGGACCCGCCGCTACCGGCGCTGGATCGGTGCACGCGCAGGCGGATACTGAGCGGGCAGGCTTCTCATCGCTGAAGCGATGCTCCACCATCTGCATGATCGGCGGCAGCCCGTCGCCGGTCGCAACAGGCAGAAGGAACCCTCGTGGCAGCAGGACCAACCAGGAACCGCGAAAAGCTGCTCGATGACCTGCTCTCGCTGGGCCGCAACTGGGCGCTGGCCATCGCCATCGCAGGCGCCGGGGCCGCTGTCCATTACAGCGAGTCGGTATACGAAGCAGGAATCTGGCGCGGCCTGCTGCCCACGCTCTGCTTCCTGGTCGCCATCGTCTGGATCGTGCTCAGCATCATCCGCTTCGACCTGACCATCCAGCAGCACTTCGAGCGGAAGCTGTCGCGCTGGCTCAGCCGCCTGCTGTATGTCGTGCTGCTTGGCACCGGCATCACCGCCGTGTTCTTCGTCACCGAACTGGCGGAAAACAACCACATCGCGCGGATGTGCGACTCGGTAGCCAACGAACCCGGCAGCCGCATCCACAGGTCGGCCGAATGCCAGCGCCTGTACCAGCATCGCGCGGCGTACCGGCAGCGTCTGGAATCGGCCGAGGGTGAGTTTGACTGAACGGGCTTCATCGCGGTCTTCGCGCGCGATGAACACATTTCGTGGATGTGCATTTCGGCACAGTGCAGCCGACGCCGCGCTCTCGGCCCGCACCGGACCCGCAATGCACCACCACCACGCACCTGCCCGCCATGATGCCATCGCCCTGCAGGCCGGCATGCTGGGCAGCGTGTTGGGCGTGGCGTTGTTCAAGGCCATCGCATTGTCTGCGTTGGCAGCCGGTTCGATGATGGGCATCGGGCTATGGATGGCAGCCTGCGCGCTGCTGGCGGCGTGGGCGCTCGCAGCCTATCTGGCCTGCCTGGCACTGAGCCGACGCGTGTTCGTGCTGATGCTGGTGCTGTGCACGGTACTGATGATCTGCATCGCCTGATCTGGCAGGGGCCGGACTATCGCGCAGATGTTACAGAATAACAAGTGCAGTTGGTCCGATTGTGCGTGCCCGGTGTCGCGGATTTGAATTCCATGGCCATCCCGGCATCACCCGAGACCACCCCATGAACCTGCAGCTCCCGCTCCGCGCCACCCTCATTGCCATCGCCCTGGCGTCGCTCAGCGCCTGCGCCACCTATGATGACAGCAACATGCATCAGGCCTGCCAGGAGTCGCCCCAGCTGAAGGATCTGCCGCGTGAGGTCGCTGCCCGCGAGAGCCGCTGCAACAAGGGCATGGAAGTGTGGTCGAGCGAGCGCAAGGGCAGTGACAAGCCGATCGACCTGAGCGGCAAGAAGAAGGATCTGTAAGCGGGATCGGCGCACCCGGCGTCGGCTGCGCCGCTGTCACCCGGATCAAGCCGCGGCCGCCGGACCGAACCATCGCTGCAGGGCTTCACGCAACCCGGCCTCGGTGTCACCGGCATCGCAGGCCCAGGCAACGATGCCATCCGGGCGCACCAGCACTGCGCCCAGGCCAAACGGATTGTCTTCGGCCGCCATTACGCTGGCAACGCACCGTCGCCAGCCTTCGGTGACGGCCCCCAAGGAAGCGGCCAGGCCGAACTGCAGCAACACGCCCTGCCCCGTCCGCAGTGCTTCACCCACGCGACAACCATCGGCCAGCCGGACGTCGGGCGTGCTTCGCCCGACCAATGGATGGGTGCCGCCCAGGTCCACCTGCTGCACAACGCCCCAGACCCGCTCGGCCAGATACGTGGCGCCGTCAGGGGTTTCGGCCAGTTCGGCGATCACCGCCGCCAATGCGCGCGAGCCGGCGCCCGGCCGCATCAATGCAACCTGCGCACGCGACCAGTCCAGCACTTTCGCACCGATCGGGTGCCGCTCGGCCGTGTAGCTGTCAAGCAGTCCATCATCGGCGGTACCGTGCACCACCGCCGCCAGTTTCCAGCCAAGATTCATCGCATCGCCGATGCCAAGATTGAGTCCCTGGCCGCCCAGCGGCGAGTGCACATGCGCCGCATCCCCGGCCAGCAGCACGCGGCCGATGCGATAGGTCTCCGCCTGACGCGCGCCATCGGTCCAGGTGCTCGACAGCTGCAGCGCGGTGATCGCTACGTCGCGACCAGAGACGCGCCGCAACAGCGCCTGTGCGGCCTCCTGGTCGAGTGGCGTGCGATGGCCCGCGCCACCGTCGAAGTCGGCCAGTGCCACCACGCCCGGTGGATTGAAATTGCACATGCCTTGATCGGTGTATTGCCGACCTGGCGTCAGCATCGCCGGATCGTCCAGCTCGACCAACAACGAGTGCCCGGTGAATTCAGGGGCGGTGCCGACGAAGCTGAAACCGCACTGCTTGCGCACGGTGCTGCGGCCGCCGTCGCAGCCCACCAGCCAGCGTCCTCGAACCGTTGCTCCCGCGGTCTCGACGGCCACCTCCGTTTCACCGGGGTGGACCGCCTGTACCGCACAGCCGCGCTCGATGCGCACACCCAGTGCGATCGCACGCTCGACCAACACGGCTTCCAGCGCCTGCAGTTCCACCGCCATCTGGGTGGGCACCGGCGTCGGCAGGCGGTGGCGCCAGCGTGCACTGTCCACGTAGTCCAGGGCGAAAGGAATGCCGGCGAAGTGACCGCCCAGCGGTCGCGGTTGCGCCAGCCAATGGGCAGTGCCCGGCGGCGGTGCGCCCTTGTCCGGCTTCAGCACCTGGAGCGCGGCCACCGCGTCCAGCAGGCCGCGTCGATCCAGTGCCTCCAGGGTGGGCGCGTTCAAGCCGCGCAGGCCAAAGGGCAGGCGCTTCAACGGTGTCTCGGGGGATGCTGCCTGCTCCAGCACCATGACCGAACAGCCGGCCTGGGCCAGCTCGCAGGACAGGAACAGACCCACCGGGCCGGCCCCGGCAATGACGACGTCGTACAGCATGAGGATTCCCTGTGAGCACCGGGTCGGCACTCTGGCGACACCAATGTTACACTCGGTGTACGTTTCAACAAGTGAACCGCCCATGACCCCGCCGCCGGGCCGCCGCGAGCAGCGCAAGACCGAGACCCGACAGACCATTTCGGACGTCGCCACCGAGCTGATCATCCGTCGTGGCTTCGAGTCGGTGTCCATGTCCGAGATCGCCGATGCGGCCGGGGTCTCGCGCAAGACGGTCTTCAATTACTTCGCCAGCAAGGAAGACCTGGTGTTCGACCGCGATGAGGAGGCCCGCACCCTGCTCCGCGAGGGGATGACGGCGCGCCGCGGCATGACCCCGCTGGCCGCGTTTCAATCGCTGGTACGGGAGCTGCTCGCCAGCGGCCATCCCCTGCTGCGGATCAATGCCGGTGCGGCGGCCTTCTGGTCAACGGTGGCCGACAGCCCGGTGCTGGTGGCGCACGCACGACGGCTGCAGGCGCAACTGGCCGACGACCTGGCGCAGCTGATGGCAGACGCCGTCGGCCGGCCGGCGCACGACGCGGAGGCACGCCTGGGCGCAGCCATGCTGCTTGCGTCGATGGTGGCCGCCTATGAGAAAGGACTGGCCAGCCAGCGGCAGGGCGAGGATCCACGCGAGGCCATGCTGCAGCTGATCGTGCGGGGTGGCACCGGTGTGCTGGTGGCTTTGGCGGGAACCCCCTATACCGACCCGGGCCTGCGTCCATAGCGCATTCGGGGGATAGGTCACGAAATATTGCAAATGGTAATCTTTCTCATTTGCAGCCAGCCCTGACCGCTCATGCCCCTTCCTTCCCCTCTGAAGCCCGCGCTCTGCCTGGCGCTGTTCCTTTCCCTGGCTCCGCCTGCACTGTCTTCCGAGCTCCCCGCTGACGCCCCGAAGGATCTGGACAAGGTCGAAGTCCGGGGCCGCGCGCAGACCCTGTACCGCGCCAACGATGCGGCCGTCGGCACCCGCACCGATACCCCGCTGGAACTGGTACCGCAGTCGATCCAGGTCGTGCCGCGCGAGCTGATCGACGACCAGGCTGCGCGCCAGGTCACCGATCTGTACCGCAGCATCAGCGGCATCAGCTTCTTCAGCTATGCCGGCGTCACCCTGCGCGGTTTCCGCCAGGAGAACGTGCTCTACGACGGTCTGCGCGGTGATCCCTATGCAGGCTTCTCGGTGCCGCAGCTGTTCAACATCGAACGCGTGGAAGTGCTGAAGGGGCCAGCCGGTGCGCTGTATGGCGGTGGTGATGCTGGCGGTGTCATCAACTACGTGACACGCAAACCCAAGGCCACCGCCGAACGCCGCATCGAGTTCCAGGTGGGCGACAAGGACTTCCGCGCCGGATCGATCGAAGGCACAGGCCGCTTGAATGCCACCGGCAGCATCCGCTATCGCGCCGGCCTGTATGCCGACGGCGAGCAGGGCCTGCGCTGGAATGCCGACAGCGAAAGCGTGATCGGCGATGCATCGCTGGCCTTCGACGTTGGCCAGACCGGCGAGCTGGTGCTGCAGTTCACCGACATCACCCAGAACCTGGGCGGCAACCGCCTGCGCGGCGTGCCGGTGAACGACGCCGGCAGCTTCCTGACCGACCGCCGCTGGAACCACAACGAGGCCAGTGACTTCCTCGACATGCGCGCCAGGGTGGCGCTGGCGCAGTACCGCTTCGCACCGCGCGACAACCTGGACGTAGACCTTGCCGCGCGCTGGTTCAGCAACAACGAGCACCAGATGTACCACGAGCCGATGGGGCTGATTGATCGTGACCGCGACGGCGTGGCCGAGTGGATGACGCGCCAGCTGCGCAACCAGATCCGTGACAACGAGGCCTTCACCGCCAGCGGCAATGCCATATGGCGGATCAACACAGGCCGTATCGAACACAAGGTGCTGTTCGGTGCCGACGTGTATCAACTCGACGCCGACTTCACCGCGCAGACCGCCAACAGCGCCGACCTGGCACGCGGCGCCGGCCCGGTGCGCGGCATCGACCTGTTCAATCCGGTCTATGGCGCAAGCACCTGGCACCACTACAACCTGGCCGCTCTGCCCTGGCGCAGCACCTCCACCCGCAGCAAGCGCTACGGCGGCTATCTGCAGGATGAGCTGGCACTGGGCACGCGCTGGCACGTGCTGGCCGGGCTGCGCTGGGACGGCTTCAAGGATGAGGACCGCATGGGTGGCAGCAGCGTGGATGGCAACGATCTCAGCTGGCGCCTGGGCAGCACCTTTACCGTGCGGGACGGCCTGAACCTGTATGCCAACGTCGCCAGCGGTTTCGTGCCGCAGAGTGCTGCCAACCAGAACCCCGCGGCCGGCGGACCATTCGATGCCGAGCGCAGCAGGCAGTGGGAAGTCGGCTTGAAATCCCTGCTGGCCGACCGCGTGACCTTGAACATGGCGGCCTACCGCATCGACCGCAGCAACATCGTGCAAGCCACCGGCGAGGTGATCGGCGGGGTAAACCAACTCGCTGCACTGGGCCTGGTGCGCAGCACGGGCATGGAACTGGACCTGCTGGCCGACGTGACCGAGCGCTGGGTGGTGAATCTGACCTACGCCTACAACGACGCACGGGTGAAGGATGCTGGACCGAATGGCATCACCAATGCCTCCAGCGACCGATTCGCCAATGCGCCGCGCAACAAGATCGGCCTGTGGACGCGCTATGACCTGCCGTCGATCAATTCGGCGATCGGCTTCGGCGCCGATCATGTCGGCGAGCGTGTCAGCCTGGATGGGCAGGCGGTGAAGGCCTATACCGTGTTCGACATGAGCTGGAAAACCACGTGGAAGCAGTGGCAGTTCCAGGCCAACGTCAAGAACCTGTTCGACAAGGTGTATGCGGCCAGCGGCTTCATCGAACGCAACGGGCATTTCCCGGGCGAGCCGCGGCGAGTGTATGTGCAGGCGGCTTACAGCTTCTGACGCTGCGCCAGAGCCCGCCAAGGGGAGGTGGCAACCCACCTCCCCTGCACACCCCAGTGCGAGCAGGGCACCCGCATCGAGCGGTGCTCCCGCTGTGGTGCTCCCGCTGCGTTGGCACGCCATGTTCACGCAATGTTCCTGTAATACGGTGCCGGCGCGTTCAGACGCCCCCTGAGTTCCCTTCCCGCCCGATTCCCGCCGATGCACATCCTGCTGATCGAAGACGAAGCCGAACTGGCCGCCACCTTGAAGTCTGCCCTGCAGCGCGAGCGCTACGTGGTGGACCTGGCCAGCACCCTGGCCCAGGCCCGCGAGGCTGCCCTCTCCGGGTCGCACGATCTGGTGCTGCTGGACCGCACCCTGCCCGATGGTGACGGGCTGGGCCTGATTCCCGTGCTTCGTGGGCGCAATCCGGGGGTCCCGATCATCGTGCTCAGCGCATTGGGACAGTTGCCGGACCGCATCGCCGGCCTGGATGAGGGCGCCGACGACTACCTGGCCAAGCCCTTCGCGCTGGAGGAACTGTTCGCGCGGATCCGTGCAGCCGGGCGCCGGCCGGGTGGCATGCAGGTGGAGCCGGTGAGCATCGGCCGGCTGCTGTTCGACCCCACCTCGGGCGAGGCCAGCGTGGGTGGACAGCGGCTGGAGCTTCCGCGCCGCGAGATCCGCGTGCTGGCCGCCCTCGCGCGCCGGCTGGGCCGCACCGTGCTGCGCGAGTCCATTGAAATGGCGGTGTACGGCTTCGACGACGGCATCCATTCCAATACGCTGGACTCGCATGTCTCACGCCTGCGGCGCAAGCTGGCCGACGCTGATGCAGGGGTGGAAATCCATGCCATCCGGGGTGTCGGCTATCTGATGCGGGAAACGAAGTAATGGCGCGTCGTCCCTCACTGAAGCGCCCGCTGATCGTCAAAACGCTGATCTACCAGCTGCTCGCACTGCTGGTGGCGTTCTTCGCATTGCTGATGGTGCTGGTGCGTGTCGACAGCGGCGGCTACTACACCATCCAGACCTTCGCCCCGGTGGCGGCAGAGGCCGTTCACCGCGACAGCAACGGCGAACTGTATGTGCAACACACGCCGGAGCTGGCCGAGCTGCTGAAGATCGTCCCCGACGCGTGGTTCATCGCCGAAGATGAGCAGGGCCACCATGTGACGTTCGGCCACGTTCCGCCCGCCTACGCATCGCTGGTCGGCGCCCTCGACGGCATTCCCTATGGCGACCTGCGCGGACGCGGCCGCAACGATGGCCTGGCCGTGGTGATACGCCAGCACAGCGGCCCGGCCGGCAAGCTGACCATCATGGCGCATGGCGAAACCGATTCGCTGACCTGGCAGATGGCGCTGGCCGCGCACATCATCACCCTGCCGATCTTCCTGCTGCTGGGCCTGGCCACCATCATCCTGACCCCGATCATCGTGCGCCGCGCCCTGGCCGGCGTGGAACGCATCGCGCAGGAAGCCCGCAACATCTCTGCCAGCCGTCGCGGCATCCGCCTGACAGAGACCGCCGTACCGGTAGAGATCGCCCCCCTGGTGACCGCGGTGAACGAAGCGCTGGACCGCTTGGACGAAGGGCACGAACGGCAGCGCCGCTTCATCGCCGCCGCCGCCCACGAGTTGCGTACGCCCATCGCCATCCTGCGGGTGAAGATCGATGCCACCAACGATTCCACCTCGCGCAGCCTGGCCGTGGAAGTCGCTCGGCTGGCAACGCTGGCCGAGCAGCTGCTGGACCTGCACCGCATGGAAGCAGATGGACCCAAGGACTCCCTCAACCTGGCCCGCGTGGCAAAGCGGGTCGTCGCCGATCTGGCCCCCCTGCTGATCCAGTCCGACAAGACGGTCGCCGTGGTGGTGGAACCGAACTTCCCGGTGCTGGGCGAGTCCGGCGCCATCGAACGGGTGCTCTCCAACCTGGTGCTCAATGCCGCCGAGCACGGTGGACGCCACATCATCGTACGCGTACAGGGCAGCTGCCTTGAGGTGGAAGACGATGGCCCTGGCATTCCGGTCGACCAGCGCGAACGCGTGTTCGAACCCTTCCAGCGCCTGCGCCCCCGGCAGACCGGCGCCGGATTGGGCTTGAACCTGGTGCGGCAGGTGATCGACCGCCACGGCGGCCACGTCACGATTCTGGATGCGCCGGGTGGCGGCGCCCTGATCCGCGTCGAGTTCCCCCTGCATCCCGGCGTCACCAGCACGTCAGTGCCGGCGAACTGAGCGCCTCCCTTCCACGTGGATGACTCCCGGCTGTCCACGCACAGCGATCGCGATTGATGCGCAAGGTTGCGGCAATGTTCGCTGCCCAGCATCCAGGTGAGCAGCACCGCTGAAGGTGCTGCGTCCGGATCTGACAGGAAGCCTGCATGTGACACAGGGAGCTTCGCCAACGCCCTCTTCCACACCCACCCAGCCTCCTCGGAATGCGCCCAGCCTGACCGCCGCAGCGTGGAACCGCCGCGCGCACGCAGGCCGCGCGCGTGGGCTGGAACACTGGCCGCACTGGCTGCGGATGATTCCCGAACGCGAGCGGGCAAGCGTGCTGATCCGCCTGTTCGCCGCGCTGTTCCTGCTGCTCCCAGGCCTTGCGCTGGTGGCTTCCGCGTATCGGCACGCGCACGCAACAGCCACCGCCGTGGTGGTGTTCGTCGCCGTGCATGCCGCACTGCACATGCTGGCAGTGTGGCGGGGGGCTGCACTGCGCCCGGTTCCCCCGCTGCTGCGGACCCTGGATGCGCATGCAGCCGCCGTGATGCTTGCTGCCACGTTGATGATCATCGCGATCATCGCCGCCACCGCAACGCTGCCGGTTGCGGTCTGCGCCGTGCTGCTGGTCGGCGCGTTGTGCCAGCTTTCGACCCTGCCCACGGCGGCGCAACGCCTCCGCCACGTGCTGCTGGCGCTCGGCAGCATGCTCCAGTTCATCGCGATGGCACTGCTCACGCAGGGCGCCGCCTACTGACACGCCCGCACCTCCGCAAGGTTCACGCAATCTGGCGCACTGAGACTCGACGGCCATCCACGCCTGCCCTGCCGGCGTGCAATCCCATCTGTCGCGAGGACTCACGATGCCCTGTCTTTCCTGGATGCTGTGCCGATGAGCACCGCACCGCGCCACCGCCGCCGCGTGCTGATCATTGCTACTGCAGTCCTCTGCACCCTGTTGGCGCTCTTCGCGTGGCTCCGGCCCGCACCGCGACCGCAACTGCAGTTGGCACCGGTCACCCGCGGCAACATCGAACAGGTCGTGGAAGCCACCGGAACACTGAAGCCCTCACGGCTGGTAAGCGTGGGCGCGCAGGTCTCCGGCCGCATCGAAACCCTGCATGTGAAGTTGGGTGACAAGGTAAAGGCGGGCGATCCGATTGCCGATATCGATTCGCGCACCCAGCGCAACGCGTTGTTGAGTGCGCAGGCGGCACAACGCACCGCGCGCGCCAACCGCGACGCGCTGGCCACCGACCTGCGCCAGTATCAGCTGACCCTGCAACGCCAGCAGGCGCTGGTTTCAAGGCAACTGGTCGCGCGCGCAGACTACGATGCGGCCAAGGCCAAGGTCGATGCCACCCGTGAACAGATCGCCGCGCTCGATGGCGAGGTGGTGCAGCGGCAGACCGATGTGGATGTGGCGCAGACCAACCTGGGCTACACCCGCATCACCGCGCCCACCGACGGCACCGTGCTGGCCGTGGTCGCGCGCCAGGGCCAGACCGTCAACGCGGTACAGAGCGCACCGACCATCGTGATGCTCGGCAACCAGGACGTGATGACCGTCTACGCCGAGATCTCCGAGGCCGACGTGGTCCACACCGCACTGGGGCAGGAGGCGTTCTTCACCATCCTGGGTGACAGTGACCGACGTTACAGCAGCACGCTGCGCGACATCGCACCGGCACCGGAGTCGATCACCAACGAAGACACCTCCGGCTTCGCGTCCGCCAGCGCTTCGGCGGGCGCCAGCCGTACGGCCATGTACTACAACGGCCAGTTCGACGTGGACAACGCCGATGGCCGCCTGCGCAGCTACATGACCGCGCAGGTACGCATCGTGCTGGGGCGTGCCAGGGGCGTGCTGACCATTCCCTCGGCCGCGCTGGGTGCGCGTGCCGCAGACGGCAGCTACAGCGTGCAGGTGCGCGGCGCGGATGGCCACCCTGCCCCGCGACGCATCACCACCGGGCTGGACGACCAGATCAACGTGGAAGTACGCAGTGGCCTGCAGGAAGGCGAGCAGGTGGTACTGGCCCAGACCGGCGACGCTGTCGCCGCAGCCGCCGCAGCCGCAGCCGCCGCACAGCCATGATGGACACAGAAAAGGACACGCCGCTGCTGCGCGTGCGCGGCATCCGTCGCGAATTCGCAGCGGGCGAACAGACCCTGGTCGTGCTCGATGGCATCGACCTGGATATCCGCGCCGGTGAGCTGGTGGCCATCGTCGGCCAATCCGGCTCGGGCAAATCCACCCTGATGAACATTCTCGGTTGCCTGGACCGGCCCTCGTCCGGCGCGTATCAGATCGCCGGTCGCGAGACCGCGCAGATGTCGCCGGACGAGCTGGCCGAGCTGCGCCGCGAGCACTTCGGCTTCATCTTCCAGCGCTACCACCTGCTGACCGACCTGACCGCGCTGGGCAACGTGGAAGTGCCGGCCATCTACGCCGGCCAACCCAGCGCCGAACGCCATGCCCGCGCCCAGGCCCTGCTTCAGCGATTGGGCCTGGGCGAACGCATGCTGCATCTGCCCGGCGAGCTGTCCGGCGGGCAACAGCAGCGCGTGTCGATCGCGCGCGCGCTGATGAACGGCGGTGCGGTGATCTTCGCCGATGAACCCACCGGCGCGTTGGACACCCAGTCCGGCAAGGAGGTGATGAAGATCCTGGGCGAACTGCACGCCGAAGGCCATACGGTGGTGCTGGTCACCCATGACATGGCCGTGGCCGAACACGCGCAGCGCATCATCGAGATCCGCGATGGGCGCGTCGTGGATGATCGCCCTACCGCTGCCGCGACTGGCCTCGCCCGCAGCATCGCGGCCACCCTGCAGGCACGCAGCGAAGGCACCGGCTGGCAGGCCCTGCGTGATCGCTTCGGCGAAGCCTTCCGCATGGCCCTGCGCGCGATGAACGCGCACCGCATGCGCACCTTCCTGACCATGCTCGGCATCATCATCGGCATTGCCTCGGTGGTGTCGGTGGTCGCCCTGGGTACTGGCGCACGCCAGGCCATCCTGTCCAACATCGCCTCGCTGGGCACCACCACCATCGAGGTCTATCCGGGCTCCGGCTTCGGCGATGTGCACGCTGCACAGGTCGAGACCTTGACGCCCGGCGACAGCGCGGCGCTGGCCGGACAACCGTTCGTGGACAGCGCCACGCCCGGCGTCGCCAGCAGCGGCACCGCCCAGCGTGGCAACCGCTCGGCCAACGTGCAGATGCAGGGCGTGAGTGAGCAGTACTTCCGCGTGCACGGCCTGAAGCTGGGGCAAGGCCGCTTCTTTGGCCAGCCCGCCGTCGCCGGCTACCAGCAGGTGGTGGTGATCGATGCCAACACGCGTGCACGGTTCTTCGCCGCACAGGAAGACCCGATCGGCCAGACCCTGCTGCTGGGCAATGTCCCGGTGCGGGTGGTAGGCGTGGTGAAGAAGGAAGCCGGCGCCGTGGGCGATGCCTCGCTGCTGCAGGTCTGGGTGCCCTACACCACCGCCATGGCGCGCATGCTGGGGCAGAGCCATGTGTCCAGCATCACCGTGCGGGTGTCCGACACCGTGGGCATGCAGGCCGCGGAGGCCGCCATCCGCCGTCTGCTGGAGCGCCGCCACGGGCGGCAGGACTTCTACATGAGCAACAACGCGCAGATCCGCACGTCGATCGAGCAGACCACCCGCATCCTGACGCTGATGATCAGCTCCATTGCCGCCATCGCGCTGGTGGTGGGCGGCATCGGGGTGATGAACATCATGCTGGTGTCGGTGACCGAGCGCACCCGCGAGATCGGCGTGCGCATGGCCGTGGGTGCGCGCCGCAGCGACATCCTGCAGCAGTTCCTGATCGAGTCGGTACTGGTCTGCCTGCTCGGTGGCGTGCTCGGCATCGGCGTGGCGCTGGCGCTGGGGGCAGTGCTGGCACTAGCCGACATCGGCTTCTCGCTGGTGTTCTCGACAACCTCGATCCTGGCCGCGTTTGCCTGCAGCAGCCTGATCGGCATCGGCTTTGGTTTCCTGCCGGCGCGCCGTGCAGCGCAGCTGGACCCGGTGGAGGCACTGGTGCGCTGAACGAAAGACGGCCAACGCAGACGACTACAGGTTCGCGCAATGTCCGCGCGCTGTACTGGCACGACCGACACAGCCGCACAGGAGCGGAACGATGTTTCAGAAGACAGGACGTACAGCGTTGCTGCTAGGTGCCGCACTGCAACTGCTGGTGCTGCTGCCCTACGCGGGCCAGGCTCACGCACAGTACCGCGATGGTTACCGCTCCGGCTGGGACCAGGGCTACCAGGACCGCCAGCGCGAGGACTGGGAGCGCCGCGAGCGCGAACGTGAGCGCGACCGGCGCGACGATGCCAAGGCCAAGCGCGTGGTGGTGGGCGTGGTCGGCGCGGCGGTGGTGGCCGGCGTGATCGCCGCCGCGGCCAAGCGCGAGCGCGAGACCCGCGAGCGCGCCGACTACTGCATGAACCGCTACGGCAACTACGACCGCCGCAACGACACCTACCGCGGTTCGGATGGCTACAGCCATCCCTGCCGCTGACCTGCCCTGCATTCCAAAGGAACCAACCGCATGAACAAGACGCTGCTCATCATCGCCCTGTGCGCCGCACCGCTGATCGGCCACGCCACCAGCGGTGATCCGAAGCAGGCCTATATCGACTCCAGCTTCGCCGTCATGGACAGCAATGGCGATGGCCACATCGACAAGGCCGAGTATGCGAAGTACCAGCAGGCACGCTTCAGCAGGCAGGCCGACTCCATCGACGCTGCGTTCAAGGAAATGGATGCCGACAAAGACGGAAAGATCAGCAGGAAGGAAGCCACGGTGGTGCCGGAAATCGCGCAGTATTTCGCGGGGCTGGATACTGATGGCGATGGCTATCTGTCGCTGAAGGAGATGCAGCAGGCCATGGTGGCCGCGCAGACTGCGGATGCCCCGGCGAAGTAGCACCCCGGTACTGGATGCCACGTCGCATCGCTTTGGAAGGTGCCCACCAAGGTGGGCATCTACCCCCCAGCGCGCGGCGCTCAGCGCACCTTGTACAGCACCGCCGCACCCGGGCGCGGCTCGAACGCCGGAACCGTCTGCTGGGTGAGGGCCGTGCCCTTGGCATCCCACACCAGCGTTTCCACCGGGTACTCATCCTTGCGGGTCATCTGGTCGATCTTGGCGACAACCACCGTCGCAGCCGCTGGCACCTCCGGATTCCAGCCAAATACACCCACGCGGCCGTAGAACACTGCGGGTGCAGAGGCATCCAGACGGCGGTCCGGGCACATCACCAGGCCACGGTCGAGCATGACGCGCAGCGCGCCCACCGGTACCTTCTTCACCGTAGGCGCCGTGCGCTCGGTGCTGTGGCCTGGGCAGACGTTGGCGGCGCGGGTGACCATGTCTTCGGCCACCTGCCGGTCGGATTGGGCGAAGGCCAGAGCCGGGGCCAGGCAGAGGCCCAGCAGGACAAGCGGGGACGTCCGGGTCATTGCAGGTTCCTGTGATGGATGCCAAGCGAACTTAGCAATGCCGGCGCACTGCACGGCTCGGTGCTGCCCTTCATTCTTCGCAACGTGACCCTTGCGGGCGTGGATTCGGTGAATGCACCGCAGGACGTTCGCCAGCGTGCGTGGGATCGCCTCGCTACCGACCTGGACCCGCAGAAGCTGGAAAGCACGGTGCAATTGATCGGGCTTGCCGACGTGCTGGACGTGTACGAGAAGATCATCCCCGGTCAGGTGCGCGGCCGCATCGTTGTGGATGTAAATGCCTGAGCGGATGACCGCAGCGGGGCTCGATGGATGGGTGTAGGTGGAGGGCTGCAATGCGCCCTCCATGCTGCTACGAATGGTGAACCTGCCGTGAAACACGCGGCGCGGCAGTGGTCTTCGGCCATCGCCGGTCGCATACGCTCAGGCTCCCACCGCCGCTGGACTCCCGACATGCCAATGACCGCATTCGCGCTTGCCGCCGCACTTTCGGGCCTGCCCGACATCACCTGGGAGCGCGAGCGCGCCGAGGACGCGCACCAGCTCATGCTCTGCCAGATCCATCGCGATGAGTTGCAGCAGGCCGAGGAAAAGGACGAGGCCTACCAGCGTGCAAAAGCAGTCTGCGACCTGCTGGCGCGGGACTACAGGAACAAGTGGGATTTCGACGCACAGGATGCACTGGCAGCATCGGCGGTGGATCTGGATGAGCTGATCCGGCGTGGGGACGCGGTGGAGGTCCCCCCTGCAAAGCGGGACCGTGCCTACGAGTGATTCAGCAACTGCTGATTCAGCAACTGCCGCTGGCGCTGCCGGTTTCCGAACGCCTAAGGGATCCGGCCCGGCGCTCGTGCCAAGCGCAGGATCCCATCCGGCGGAATGACGGTGCCATCATCCATCACGATAAGCATGTCGGAAACTTCGCCCTCATGCCCTTGCTTCGCGGTGGTCACCAGGATACTCAATGGATCCGTCCGGATATCGTAGCCACCACCGACGTGCTTCAAGGTTCCCACGCGGTCCCAGTTGATTTCCATGGTCGGCTCCTGAATCCAGACGCGTCATGATGCCACGCGCCTGGCTGTTGGATGCGCTGCGATAGACGGCATCCGGACGCGCCCTGGCTGCGCGTGAAAGACCACATGCAACGTCAAGGCCCCTTATCATGCGGGCTTAGGGGCTCTACATGCCCAGTTGACGCTTGCAAGGCAGTACCTGGATGTCTATGGAATGGCGCCCCTCGACCTGGGGCCAACGTGTGACTCGTTCGCCACACTGGTGGCTGCGGCTGGATGGCGAAAACATCGAGCTGAACATCGCCGGTCAGCAATACCGGCAACGCGTGGACGACGATCACGGCGTGCAGGTCATTCCAGGGCTTTTCTGGTCGCGGGTCGAGCTGCAGGCAGGAAGCGCCGTGCGGCTGTCGGTGGATGGGCTTGCCAACGCGCAGGCGTTCCGGCTTGCGGCGGCGCTGCAGCAGGTGCGTTTTGCGCGCACCACACGGGGGCGCAAGGCCCTGTTTGACACGATCCTGCAGCAGGTCCAGGCGTGGTTGAGCGCTGCAGATGCGCTCATCGACCGCGGCAGTGCCGGCCGCCGCTGGATCACCCACGAGCAGCAGCAGACGCTGCTGGCCGAGCGCTCCTCCCTGCCCCTGCAGCCGCCGGAGTTGGAGCAACTGTTCCTTGATGAGAACGTGCATGGCGACCTGCATTCGCACAGTCATCGTGCTGCGCTGGACGCCCTGCACGACTGGCAGCTGGATTGGCCGACTGTATGGGCCGAGGCCAACGCGACCATGGCAATGCGTGAGCGCGTGCTGGCCAAGGACTTCCTGGACCGGGTCGAGAGCAAGCCCCTGACCGAGGAACAGGCCCGCGCCGTCATCTGCTTCGACAACCGGGTGCAGGTCGTGGCCGCGGCCGGCTCTGGCAAGACCTCCACAATGGTCGCCAAGGCCGCTTATGCCATCGATCGCGGCTTTGTCGAACCCGAACGGATCGTGATGCTCGCCTTCAACAAGGACGCCGCCCAGGAGCTGGAGGAGCGCGCACAGCGATGCTTCGACCGGCTCGGCATGGGCGACACCGTGGTGGAAGCCCGGACCTTCCATGCCCTCGGCCTGGCCATCATTGCCAAAGCGACAGGGCGCAAGCCCGATATCCCGGAATGGGCGGTCGACGCGACGCTGGGCTTCAACAAGCTGGCCGAACTGGTGGACGACCTGAAGGACCGCTCGACCCACTTCCGCACCCAGTGGGACATGTTCCGCCTGGTGTTCGGGCGCGACCTTCCGCCATTTGGTGCCGACATGATGGCCGATGGCTACGACCGCGATGGCACGCCCTACATCCGTACCCTGCAGGGTGAGCGGGTGAAGAGCCTGGAAGAGTGCGTCATCGCCGACTGGCTGTTCTACAACGGCGTGGCGTACGACTACGAACGACGCTACGAGTTCGATACCGCGACAGACACCCACCGCCAGTATCGTCCGGACTTCTACTATCCGGACGCCCAGCTGTATCACGAGCACTTTGCGCTGGATGCCGATGGCCAGCCGCCTAAGCACTTTGCCAACTACAGCGAAGGGATGCACTGGAAGCGCCAGCAGCATGTGGCGCGCGGCACCGCCCTGGTCGAGACGACGTCGTTTGGCCTGCGCAGTGGACAGGCCCTTCAGGATCTTGCGGAGCGGCTTGGCGCATCTGATGTCGAGCTCGACCCGAACCCGGATCGCGAGCTGCCTGACCAGGGCGCCAAGCCGATGCCGGACGCGGACCTGATCGGCCTGATGCGCACCTTCATTGCCCATGCCAAGAGCAACTGCCTGACGCTGGACGATATGGCGGCACGCCTGCGGCAGATGCCCGAGGATCAGTTCAAGGAACGCTACCGGCGCTTCCTGGAGATCGCCGGGCCGGTTTTCCAGGCCTGGGACAATGCGCTGGCTGACGAGCGCAGCATCGACTTCGAGGACATGCTCAACATGGCGGCCGGCCTGCTGGAGCAGGGCCACTATGAATCACCCTACGAACTGGTGATGGCCGATGAGTTCCAGGATGCATCGCGCGCCCGTGCGCGCCTCTGTCGTGCATTGGTCAGCCAACCGGGCCGCCATCTGTTCGCGGTGGGCGATGACTGGCAGTCGATCAATCGCTTCGCCGGTGCCGACGTTTCGGTGATGACCGGATTCCGGGAGTGGATGGGCCATGGCCAGGTGCTGAAACTGGAGCAGACGTTCCGTTGCCCGCAGGCACTGTGCGATGTGTCCAGCCGCTTCATCAGCCGCAACCCCGCGCAGATCGCCAAAGCAGTTCGCTCTGCTGCGCCGGCAATGGGCCCAGTGCTGCAGGCGTTCCAGATGAACCGGCGTGAGGAGGTGCAGGATGGCGTTCGCCAGTACCTCGCCAAGCTGCATCAGCAGCTGCTGGCGGGTGCGGTTGCGCAGGGCCGCAACGGGCGCGTGACGGTCTTTGTTCTGGGACGGTATCGCGCGGATCGTGGCGCAGTGCCTTCGGACTGGAAGACGGCCTTCGGCAGCACGATGGACGTCGAGTTCCTGACCGCACATCGATCGAAGGGGCGCGAGGCGGACTACGTGATCCTGCCGGGCATGATCAACCGCAGCTTCCCGAGCCTGCGCGCGGATGACCCGGTGCTTTCGCTGGCAATGCCGGATGGGGATACCTATCCGCTGAGCGAAGAACGGCGGTTGTTCTATGTCGCGCTGACGCGTGCGCGACGGTCGGTGGCGATGTTCACCCTGCAGGGCAAGCACTCGCCGTTCCTGGATGAGCTGGTGAAGGACGGGGCAGTGGAAGTGACCGCGATTTCAGGCGCGGCCCTCCACGAAGAGCGCTGCCCAGTGTGCAGGGTGGGCGTGTTCGTGGACCGCAATGGACCGCACGGGGCCTTCCGGTCGTGCTCGAGCTACCCGTTGTGCCACAACAAGCCGAAGGGTGGGCGTCGGGGATGAATGCATCCCGCTCCCTCCGCGCCATGGCGTTTCCGGAAACGAAAAAGCCCCGGCAGGACCGAGGCTTTTGTCTGGAGGGTGGCAAGGTTGCAGGGTATCGCAAGGTCCCCACACGTCCCCGCCGCGCCCTACTACGGGATAATGCAGCCGTTCAGACGCAAGCATTGCATATAGTTCCGGGTACAGATGCTCAAGTCTGTACCTGAAGCCTCGCATGCAATGTATTGGACTTCGCAGACGGAACAAGGACCGGGGGCTTTCGCCGTGGCGCTACCGATTCCAAAGGTCAACGCACAGGCCGCAACAGCAACAGAAAGCTTGAATCCAATCTTCATGCCATGACTCCGTTGGTCGCCCTCCTTGGGCATCCGAAGCCTAACGCGGGTGTCTGGCACATTCAAATTGCCCGGCGCCAACGTCAGCGCTTGTGCACCCGGAACGATTACCGTCCTTGAATGAAGTAATTCCCTGTTGCCAGAGGAATGCATCGATTTATTCGTTCACCTGACCATAGTGGCCGGATGGCTGGTCAGCAAGGACCGTAGAAACAAAAAAGCCCCTGCTTCCAGGGGCTCCTCTGAACTTCTTGGCGGAGAGAGTGGGACTTCCTTGAGAAGTGCCCTCACCCCTTGGGCGGCTTGGGTTTCACCAATCTGGGAGGTGCCCTGGAATGTGCCCGCGACGAGCATACCCCTTGCGGTGCAACGGATCCAGCCATTTTTGCCGCCCTTGGAAGCGCCATTCTCGATCCCCTCCAAACCGGCGCGATCAGGGCAGATGACCCGCTCGCCCTCACTCTCCGCCGAAAAGGGAAGCAATCCGGTGGACCGCTTTCTCATGTGCGTCTCAGGGCGATTGGGGTCATGGGACAGGACGCCGCAGCAAACGGTTTTGCCTGGAGCCCTTTCAGCGCCAACCTTGCGCCATAGCTCCATGGCCGGCTCACCGTCGCCCACGACACACTGCAAAGCACGGACTCGCACGTCCAGTCCGGCGCCAGCTCGGAATCGCCGCTCCAGGCCCCCCGAGGTGCCTTCGGTGCGTCAGAGACCGACTCCGCCTTGGCAATCACTGTTTGCATTGATCGGCGGGGGGCAGATCCGCCACGAATGGCTGCCAGGCACTCGCTGCGCATCTCGACGTGGGGCATGTCCTTGAAGCTCTTCCAAGCCCCACCCCACCTCAATCCCGCCTGCTGGGCCAGCTCACCGAATCGTTGGTAGCCCTGCCGCACCTGCTCGTCCTTCAGGTCCCAAGAAGGGCGCCCGCGCTTGTAGATGACCATGTCTGCGGCCCAACCGTGGTTGTGGCAACTGCTGCCTGGCCCCACCTGGGTCACGCCCTTTTGGCTGGCGAGCAGCGCGGCCTGGCGCTGTTTAGACCGGTAGCCCTCCATCAGCCGCAGGTCGTAGCCCTCGCCCTTCATCTGCAAGGCGATCCGTTCCAGCGTTGAGCGAAGCTCAGGGTGGACACCGTCCCACTGCGGGGCGTCCTTGTGACGATGGAACAGGCGTTTGAAGAACCCTGGCTTCTTCCCGTGGACCTCAACGGAATCGGTGGCTGGCACGTGAGCGTGGACCAGGATGGGGGCGCTGGCCAATGCGAGCGCTAGCAACAAGCATTGAAACATGAGTAGGCCTCCTTACTCACATGAGCGATGCACCCATGCAAGCGGAGAATCGAAAACGCGCAAGGGGGGCTTGCGGAATCTTTTCCCTGACGTAGAAGAACAGGGGTGGGGAAAAGTCGGCCCCACCGCTTCCCGGCGCAACGGCTCCTCCTACCGTTGTGCCGGGAAGTTTCGTTGGGGGGGCTTGCGCATTCCAGGATCTGATCTATTCGTGAGTGCACACGATCACTCATTTCATATCCCAGGAGGCCATCCCATGAAACGCTCCCTCATCCACTGCGCTTTGCTGGCGGGCCTCTTTGCAGGCACGGCGCAGGCCCAGGTTCAAATGGGCAACGGCGCCGTTGCCAACAAACCCGATACCACCGCAGTGGGCGACCGCGCTCAATCGTTGACCATAGGGGCCACGACCATCGGGGCAGACGCCCTCGCCGATGGCGGGACAATGGTGGATGAAAATGGCGTTCCGGGAGAGTGCGTGGGAGCCACCGCGTTGGGCAATCGCGCCACCGCACGCGGATGCCACACCACCGCTCTGGGTTTCTTGAGCGAAGCGCAGGGCTCAAATGCGCTCGCCATTGGCTCGCGCGCAAAGGCGTTCGCGGTTTACGCCGTCGCTGTCGGCCCCCAAGCGCAAGCCACCGGCGACTTTGCGGTGGCCATCGGCGGGCACAGCCTAGCCAGCGGAATCTCCAGTGTGGCCATCGGCTCTAATGCCCGTTCGCCTGGAGCTAGTGGGACCGCTGTAGGCCCAACCGCAAGAGCCGATGAAAACGGTGGAGCGGCTTTCGGCAGCGGGGCGACTGCGCAAGGCGTTAACAACCTGGCGCTGGGCGCCGCATCCCAGACCGAGGGCGAAGGCGCATCCGCCGTGGGGCCCGGTGCCAACGCCACTGCCGACTTCGCGGGCTCCTACGGTTACGGCGCTGGCGCTGCCGGCGAGGCCGGCACCGCCGTGGGCCCGTGGGCCCAGGCGTTTGCGCCCTACTCTGCTGCCCTCGGCGCGTTGGCCACGGCCAACGCCACGGAAAGCGTGGTATTGGGGCCACGGGCCGTGGCCAACGCAAGGGGATGCGTGGCCGTGGGCGCCAACACTACGTGCGATGAAGAAGAGACCGCAGCGTTCGGCAACCGTCGTTTGACCCAGGTTGCCTTGGGCAGAGCGGACAACGACGCCGTGGCCGTCAGCCAACTGCGCACCGCCGTGGAAACCTTGGGAGCTGGCGCTACCGTAGTGAACGGTGTGATCGTGGCGCCGAACTACCAGCTGAGCAGCGGGAACAACTACACCACCGTGGCCGGCGCTATCTATGATCTCGACGGGCGCGTCCACCAACTGGAGCAGAACCCTGGCGGCGGTGGTGGCGCCACCGGCCCGCAGGGCCCGCAAGGTCCGACCGGTCCGCAAGGTCCCGCAGGCCAGGACGGTAAAGACGGCAAGGATGGCGGAAGCAGCACCGCGGTGGCCGGGGCCAACATTGAAGTCACAGACAACGGGAACGGCACGCAAACCGTTGGACTGAAAGACACCGTTGAGCTGTCCGAGCAGGGCTCGATCCAGGTCGCCAGAACCATCCACAACAGCGACGGCTTCACTGTCCAGGGCGGTCCATCGGTCACCCGATCCGGGATCAACGCCGGCAACCAGCGGGTAACCGGGGTGGCTGCAGGAGCGATCGCTCCCGGGTCTACCGACGCGATCAACGGTGGCCAGCTGTGGGAATACCAACGCCAGCAAGACGACCGCTGGAACCTGACGGACCGCCGTTTCCGCCAGCTCGACAAACGGGTGAGCGGTGTGTGCGCCATGGCCCAAGCAAACGCCCAAATGGCCACATCGACGTCGGCGATCCACGGTGAGAACCGCAACCGCTTGGCCGTAGGTGTCGGTGGCTGCAGCGGTCAAGCCGCCATTTCCATCGGCTACACCCGTGACGTGACCACCCCACGCGGATCCCCATCGGCTTTCTCGATTGGGGTTTCCCGCAGTGGGCAGGACACCGCCGTGGGCGCAGCCTGGGCCATCGGTTGGTAACGAATGTCAGTAGCGAGAAGGAGGTGATCGTATCTCGGCAAGGGCCCCTCGGGCCCTTGTTCGCAGCAAGAGCGAAGTTGTTTAACTATTAAGAGTTATTGCAGTGGAAATCAGGAGAAGACATCACTACAATCCGCTCCCTCATTCGGAGGATGGGCTGCCGAACAGCCCCTTATCTGGGTGGTCGCAACCCTGCTGACAACTGCGACAGTCCTGGCCATAGCTATCGACTGGATTTCAAACACCAAGAGTATTTACGACACCAAATGCAACCACAACACAGAAAAGGAAAAGAACGTGAAGAAAATCTATACAGAGAATCGCAGCACCACTATCAATAGCAATAGCAAAAACAATACCAAGAAAAGCACCTCAAAATGCTTAAAGGTCCTCAGCAGGGTCCTGAAGGCGATGTATGACGCGACCACCGAGATCTGCGCAAGAGCGATCCTCACCTCACACTGAAGTCAACGCGCGGTGAGCCATGCTCCCCGTTGGCCGATATGAAAAGCCCGGGTCGAGCCCGGGCTTTTCTTTGGAGCGCTGCTGCTATCCGCAGCGCCTCTGCTCCGGAAGAGTCGAAATCGCCTGAACCTAGCCCCGTCTTTTCTCCTTCGCCACGAAGGCTCCATCGGAGTGTAAAAGCGCGATAGTGCTTCCCTGGACGTGCTCTGGCCAAACCTGTCCTGGCAGGCCCACGAACTCCAGCGGAAGGCTCGCCTCTTGGTCTGGTTCGAACCCAGCGAACGGATCGAAGCTCCGTGGCTGCCAGTCCTCGAACTGGAACTCCCTGTTCCAGACCATTGCAAAGGCAAGCGGATAGGCCTTCAGGACATACACCGCCGAACTGCCCTTCCCTCCCAATACACAAAGCCCGAAGTCGCGAAGAACCGTTCTCCCGCTGTAGGGATACACCCAGTAGTGAAGCCGAACCTGGCGTAGAAGATCTGACCGGTCATCGAACAGGTGCTGGCTGTGGCGTTCTTCGTAGCGATTCAAGCCCACCGATGACATGTGGCCCAGAACTCCCCTTGCCACAAGCTGCGGCTGGATGCGGATGCTCTGGTAGTAGGTGACCTTGCTTCGATCGCGCAAGATCTCCGTTACCTCCCGGCTCATCGATACAAGCGCCTTGTCGTATCGAGAAAGCACCGAGCCGTTGCAGGTCCTGCAGATGCTCCTAAAGCAAACACCATTGGGCATCTTGTGGGACCGCGGCTTCTTCTCTCCACTGATTGCGTCGGCGACGCTGGACACCCTCAGAGCGATGCCTTGAGCCCACGCCTTGGGCGGCACGTGGTTTTCGGTCAGGTCGGTATCCTGCCCGCATATGTTGCAACGCCCCTTGGAAGGTCCAACCGGGAACTTAAAGGTCACTCGCACGCCCCATGCTCGCCATGAACTGCGAAGAGATTACACGCAAGCGACGTGTGGCCCCTCACGTCCTTCGCAGCGGGCTTGCCAACTTCAAATTCTGATCTATTCGTGAGTGGGTCGTTTTACTCACGGAGAGAGCATGACCCATCGCCACAACCTGGGACGCAGCGAGAAGTATCACGCCCTGCCCCGCACCCTTTACGCCCTGTTGTTCGACGACGGGGGATGCTACGTTGGTCAAAGCTCGAACCCGCAGCAGCGGGAGAAGCAGCACCGCTCCCCCAAAGGCGGCTGGCACCGTCCCTTCCGGTTCCATGCGCTGGAGGTGGTGACAGCCACCCGGGCGGAAACCGAGGCGTATGAGCAGGCGTGGCGGGTGAAGGCCTCCCGGGAGGGATGGCGCATCTACGCCAAGCCACCGGGGATCGTGGTCAACCCGCACCGGCGGGCCACGGCCCACGTGCGCGGGTTGGCCCACCAACGGCGGTGGCAGCTGGGAACACCGGTGAAAGCCCCCCCCCGAACGCGTGGGGTGGTGGCCATGGGTAGTGGTGGTGATCAGCGTGTTGGCGCTGGCCCGATGCGTCACCGGGTAAGCCTCATCTCGCGCCGTTCCGCGTTCGAGATTGGCACCTCGGTTTCGGATTTCAACCCGGCCAGCAGCGCTTCCACTTCTTGGACCAGGTTGCGCACCGGGTCCGCCTGCTTGCTGGACAGTCCCACGCTCAGCGCCATTTCCTTGTGCCGTTCGGTTCCCAGCCGTTCGGCCATGCGCTCCATCATCTCGTCGGTCGTATACATGCGGTAGCTGCCCTTGGTGAGGCGGGTGAACGCCACCAAGGCCGACTGCTGGTCGAGCATGCCCATGTTCGTGGCCAAGTGGTAAACCTCGGATTTTCCCTGTCCTTGCGCCTTGTGGACGGTCATGGCATACCGGTGGGCCAAGGCGTTGTGCTCGCTGGTGTTGAACTTCAGGATGCGCCCGTCCTCTTTCGGGTTCGAAGAGTCGATGCGCACCACCAGGTCGTAGCCACCGGATTTGTCCTTCCGGATGCTCTCCACCGTGCCCTCGGTGCCGTTGATGACGCCCAAATCGTTGTTGGTCGCCGTGAACATCACACGGTCGCGGCGTGAGAGCGTCAGGTCCTCCCATTGCCCTTTCACGATCGATCGGAAGGTGAACTCCTCTTTGTCCAGCACGCCTTGCTCCTGGAGCCCCTTCCGGATGCCCATGGTGAGGGCTTTGACTTCAGAGCGCGTGTGGGCCAAGACCAGCTTCTCGTCCATCGGCGTTTTGTCTTTCAAGTAATCGTCCACCAACGCCTTGATGGCCTGTCTTTCCGTTCCGAAGTCGTCGATGCAGTTGCGTTGCTTGAGGTTCTCCAGAATTTCTGTGCCCATGTCGATGGTGCCTTGGCGGCTGCGGTGCCCGCGGCGCATGTCCTTGACCTTCCCCTGGTGGTCCCGCTCGTAGAAGCTGTTGGCAGTGATCAGGTCACCGGCGTTCTTCTGCCGGCGGATCTCGGTCAGCTTCGTGTCGCCCAGGGCCATCTTCGCCAGCTCAAAGCCGTTGCCCGCGGCGATGGGCTGAAGCTGGTCACTGTCTCCCTGCATGACAAGCTTGGCACCCACCCCCTGGCAGTAGGTCATCAGCTTCAGGGTGTCATCGGTGGCCACCATGCCGGCTTCATCGAGCACCACCACATCTCTCTTCGTCAGCGCCACTTTGCCCTGACGCACCTGGGAAAAGAACTTCGCCACGGACATGCAGGGCATGCCGGACTCTTCTTCAAGCTTCTTGGCGGCCTTGCCACCGACTGCCAGCCCCATCAACCGCTTCCCTTCGGCTTCGAAGCACTGCTTGTAGACCTCAGCCACGGTGGTCTTGCCGGTCCCGGCCAACCCCGACATAACGCCGACACCTGCGGTTCCATGGGTCAAATGACCAATGGCAGCCTTCTGCTCTTCGGTAAGGGTGAACCCCTTTTGCTTCTCATACGCGGCGATCTCCCGGTCTACGGTGGAGCGGAACAGCTTCAGGTCCGTCTCGTTCTCCCGCTCCTTCGAGCGACGGATGATCTCGACTTCCCATTCGACCATCCAGGTGGCGCAGAAGCGATCCTCCCTGTGCTTGCGCGCCAACCGATTGCCCCGATCGTCTTCGTGGAGGTGTTCGGCTTTCACGCGCACCAGGTCGTCCTGCTCGGTGAACTCCTTCACCATTTGAAGGATTTGATTGGCGTCCTTCTGACCAGCGAATTCCATCCCCAGTTCCCGGACCAGGTCATGCTCGCAGAACATCGCCTCGTTCTCGTGCATGCGCTGCAAGACCTCGTCAAAGGTATGCGGGTCCAGGTGCTGACCTTGGGTCTGCTTGAGCGACTGGGTGGTCGGAACCAGATCAGGCCTTTCCTTAGCAATGTTGGCGAAGGTTTGCTGCCAGTCCTTGACCACCTGCTCGAACGGCGGTTCTTCCTTCTTTTTGCGAGTGGCCTTGCAGGCCTCGTCGTGGCTGGCGTCGGGGTGTTCTTTGACGTAGTCCACCAGACCACCTTTCAAAGCATCGGCGAAGCGGATGAGCGAGCCATCGGGATTCGGCAAGAGCCAGGCAACGCCCATGCTCCCCACGTAGGCCAAGCCAAAAACGAATGCACCGGCAAGAACGGCGCGGCGCCAGTATCGGACCGGCTGGGAAGGCGCAACGCTGCCGGGCACGTCACGGGTGCTTGTTACGTCTCCGAGAAGATCACTCTTCGCCATCGGCGTCACTCGCGGATGACAAAGAAATTGCCGCACACCCGCACGCAGCTGCCGGTCGCTTCGCGCCGGCTTCTAAAATCTAAAAGCCCGTTTGGAAGTGAATAACTCCGCCTTCGGCGCGATAGCGACAGGCCCGGGTGGGCACCACCGGCGTTAACCGTCACTGGCACCCGGCAAGGGTTGAGCCCTGGGCGAACCGCACGGCAGCTTTGACTGGGACACTGCCCCTATCCGCAACCATTTGCTTGCTACAAATCGTCCCGCACGAGTTCGAACGGGCACCCTCTCTGCCAAGGTGCTGTAAACCATCGGCTCGTCACGGTCTGCCAAGCGTCTCTCGTAAGCACGGACCAGATCCCGGGTGGAGGCCCGCTTGGGCGCGTCGAACCCCATGCGATGCAAGCCCCAGCGCAGGTCCACTTGCGGTGCCCCATCGTGCTCGCGCTGGCGCACCTGCCAAACCAGATCGCCCAACCGACCCTCAACAGGGGCAACGCTCAGGGCGTGGGCACGCGCCAACACTTGCGAATCGTGAAGGCCTTTGGATGCGCCGGCTTCGCGCGCGAGCGCGCCCGCCAAGGCCTCCGCTCGTTGGAGGCCCAGGGGACGCAAGAGGAGCAACAGGGATTCTTGGGTGTCCATCCCCATGGTTGTAGCGTTGAATCGCTGGCCGTCAAGCCAACACGCAGAAATGGTGGGTCAGGCAGGACTTGAACCTGCAGGGGAGTGAACCAGCAGTTTTACAGACTGCCCCGGCTTCGTTACCGGACTACTGACCCGATCGCTAAACGCTGTCGGGTGGGCCAAAGACGATCCAGCCCAACATGTAGAACATCAGCGCGGGGTAGAACCAGAAATCAAACCCCTCCCAGTCAAACCGGCGCCAACGCTTCCTGCACCTTGCACGCAGCTTGAGCCAGCGCCGGCTGCTCACCGGAAGGAACTCTGGACCACCACCCCGATGGTCACAAAGCCCGCCACCGCCATGGCCACCACTTTGAGCAGAACCGGAACGGCCGGGGGGTAGACGAGAACAGCCGCTGCGAAGGCCGCGGTCAGCAGGAACAAGCTGGTCAGCAGTGGAACCGCGTTTTCGAAAGCGAAGTCTTTGAGGGCATTGAACAACGTGGACATGGTGGCTCTCCTTTTGGCTTTATGAGTAGGTCTACCTACTCTTTACAAAACCAGTAAAGCACCATCAAACTGGACGTCAAGACGCAAAAATGCCCGATTCTGCGCAGAACCGGGCAGATTTGAACATCGATGAAAAATTACTGTCGGAAGACGTTCGGTTGGGCCTGCTTCTGGTGCTTCTCCCAATCGTAATTGGCAGCGTAGTCCTTCATGAAAGCCGCCTCCTTCAACGAACTGCGGGCGTAATCGGCGTATCCCAGGCGCCCAGGTCCGTTCTCCATCCGCTGCTCACGGGTCAACATGGGAGGGGTCTCCTCCCGCTGGGCCCCGCGTTGCTGCCGCCACTGCGCAACGGTCGCATGAACCACCTGTTCGTGCTTGTCGTCCGGCTTTGCATCACGAACGGCTTTGTCGGCCTCCTGGATCTTTGCCTGGAGCGCGGCGATCTGATCGGGCGAGGCCTTCTCTGCCCAATCCAGAACGCGCTGTCGGCGTTGCTCGATGGCGTCTTGGTCTTGGACCACGTTCTGCTCGAAGTCCGCCCGTGCCGCGCTGTCCTTCTGGGGCGGTGGGCGATCGCCCAGAAGCCGCTCGTTGCGCTGCGCCTGGAGTGCTCGCAGCTTGGTCATTTCTTCGATGGGTTGGGAAAGGGTGTCGCTCATGTTTGTTTCCTCCGCTGGGGTGAATGGGTTCACCGTTGATCAATCCGTGGCTTTGGCAAGGGGGGCGAGCCCCCTTGCCTATCCGCATCAATCCGCATCGGGCAGCAGCTCCGCCAAATCGATTCGCTTGATGCCGGCACGGTTCAGCGCCACGATGGCGTGACCACGGGGCTCAAGAAGGGCGGAGTATTCTTCCTGCAGGAAGAGCGGCTGCACCTCGCGCTTGCCCCCGGTGGGCATGTCAATGTCGCGCGCGATCTCGTCTTGGCCCAGCGTGTCCTCCGATCCAATCCGCCAGCGGCGGCCCGTCACGGCGTCGATGCGCGAGGCCGTCAATCGCCCGGCCCCTTCCATGCGCATCTTGTCGTAGGCGGACGCGTAGGCATGGTCCGGGTCGTTGAGCACTGAGTGGCGCCAATTGTTCATGCCGCCTTGGTAGTCGATGCCCCGGGTGCGCTGCTTGAAGGTGGTCAACGTGGCCTGCCCGAACCGCTTTTCCAGGTATTCGTGGGTGTTGTGCGAGCACTTCAGCGCGATCACCGATTGCATCGTGTTGGCCATCAGCTCCGCCTCGTTGACCGACCCAAAGGCGTTGACCAAGCTCTCAAAGCCTTGCGTTGCAAGCACGGGCATCAACCCCAGCGAGCGCGAAACGGAGAACAGGTTGATGTCATCGGCCGTCAACAGCAGGTGGGCCTCGTCCATCATTAGCATCACCTCGGTCTGGCCGGGCAGTGCTTCACGCCACTTGTCACCGAATGCACCACGCGCTTTGATTCCATTCATGACCCGCTGTTTGAGCAGGCGCATCATCATTTCACCCGCTTCACCGAATTGGGTCGGGGGCAAGAAGAGGCCTACCATGGCTCCATAGAGCGCGTCGGACACGTCCACCTCGCCCGTCTCAATCGAATGCCAAGGCATGTCCGTCTTGCTGTCACGCAGCTTTTCGCCTCGCAAGAGCTTCTCCAGCAGCCCTCTCGAGTTGAGCGTGAACGATTGCCTCTGTTCCGGATGCATCGCGGGAATCTCCTGGAACGCCCATTCCAGCGAGCTCTGCAGCTGAGACATGGGACGGAAGAGGTCTGGATGGATGGTTTCGGGAGCGTTGTCCTGACGAAGGCGGTGCTGCTGCAGGTAGGCCGCATAGGCCAGCCGCCCCTCTTCGTCATGGCTCGTGTCCGCCTCTTCCAGGCCCAAGTATTTCACCACCTCCATCAGCTTTGCATTGGCACGAGGCGCGGGGCTGGCGGGAATCACGCGTTCCACAATGGACAACAACTTGATGTGGTGGAATGGCGTGTAATGCCATTGCCTGTCGTCGCTCACCGGGATTCGATGGATGGCGATCTGCTCGGCGATCCGCTCGAGCAATGCCTCAGTCTCGGCCCCGTCCTCGCCCAGCTTGCGCTGTTTGACCAGCTCAAGCTCCGCGTTCATCTGTGCACGCTCCAACCCTTCCAGCTTGGCCGAGCACCAGGACCTGTAAGCCATCTCGTGATCCACGAGCGCACGAAGGATGATGCCGGTGTGGTAAAGGAATGCATCACCACCATCCGTCCAAAGCTTGGATTTCTCGTCCACGCGCCCACCGGATGCGCCGCGCAATGCCCGCACGATCTGATCCGGCGCCAACCCTTCGTATGGTGCCACCCGCATCCCGGGTTTGACGACGATATCGAACAATCCTTCCAAGTCCGAGATGATCGCCCCGTCTTTGCCGTCAGCGACGAGTGCACCGCCGGCCTTGCCATTCTTGCCCCGCTTACGAGCGATGGCCTCAGCCGTTCGGCGGTAACGACGGGCCACTGGGCGCATGAGGCTGTAAGACTTGCCCGAGCCAATGGCGCCATAGATGATCAACCCTTGGGTCAGGTCTCTCCACGACATCATCATGACCGTGCCCAAGTCGGGTGAGTAGCCATAGCCCTTGTCGGACAGGTGCCCCGTGGCGCGCCCAATGGTGATCAGCGGGGTCTTGTCTCGCAGGGCCGCCTCGGCTTGCTGCTCTCGCGCCTTGACGTGTGAGTTGATCAACGCCCCCTGGGTGGCCAGGTTGTTGTCGTTGTTCTGTAGGTAGAGCCGGGCGGCGTTTTGGACAAAGTTGCCTTCGGCGTATTGCATCGCATACATGCAGGCCAACACGTAAGGTGCCGCCTCGCCCAAGCCAAACGGCAGGACCTTGGCGACAACCAAGGCGGCAAAGATGAGGCCCACCCACTTCATCGCTTGAATGAAGCGCGCGGCCGTCCCGCCAATGACGCCCCGGTGCGGGCGCGAGGCTGCCGCCACAAAGCAAACAACAAACAGGATGCCGACCAAGCCAAAGGCCCACCACAGGTAGGTCTTGGCCATCTGGGCATACACAGCCATGCCGCCGGCTTGCATTGCCACCTCGGTGCCGCCCTTGCTGTCGCCGACCATGAACTGAAGCGCCATCGGAACCCACTGCAACAGCACCAATGCCTTCAGCGCCTCCTTCATGCCCTCGCCTTGCTTGAGGGCAATGAAATAAGGAATGGTCAGCATGAGAGCTATCACGCTTGCCCCACCAATCCGGACGAAGCTTTCCAGCGTCGAGGCGGCCTCTAGCTTGGTCCAACCCATAGATACGATCAGGCTCACCAGGAAGGTTGCCAGAACGCCGATCACGGGGAAGGCGAGATACATCAAGGGAGTGGCCAGGCTGTCGCCGCCCTGCCCCATGTCGTTGCCCTGCAAGAAGCCCTCGGCACGCCGCCCACGCTTCGTCGTGATGATCCGCGATTGGGTGTCGCGCAGATCCTCCGGAACCTTCGGCCACCACTCCTGGAACTCGTCCTCGCTGCGTCCTTCGGGCACTTTGAACACCTGGGCGTTGTCGTCCCAGACTGCGCCGCATTCCTTCGCGAAATCCCGATCAGCCTCCGGCACATCGAGCTCTCGGCTGCGAACGCGATCGGTCACGTCAAAGCGCCCCACGAGGTTTTCATACTCCTCGTTGGACTTGACGATGATTTCTTCCTTCACGCTCGAAGGCTCGCCGCTCTTCCGTCGGAACTTGCGGCCCAAGCCGCTCGTCCAGTCCAGCACGTTGAATAAACTGATTGCTGCCATCTCTGTTTCCCTCCCCTGTCAAATCAACGAAGCCAATGCGCCAAGACGGCAAGCACCAAGCAAAGCGGCGCGCACGCCAGGAAGCCCGCTTTGGCCACCCAGCGCTCTGCGACCTGCTCAACCTTGCTTGCGTAGAGCCGATCCTTGGTCCATGCCTCATACGCGGCGTCGTCTCTGACCGGAGGCCTGCGATCGGCGCGCAAGTAGTAGAAAGTGCGGCGGACGCCTTCGCTCAGGTGGCCCATGCCAAACGATTCAGGGCTGCCGAGGAACAAGCGCCCGTGCAGGTTCAGCCACTTTGAGCCGAAGTGAAGTTTTCCGGGTTCCCGGTATTGCGTGAACAGCCACTTGAACATGTCTCTCCTCTATTCGTGAGTAGGTCACTTCTTTCTAGATCGAATCCGCGGATGCGCAAGGGGATCAGTCGATCCCCGACTTCTTTGCCCAAGCGTCCAGGTCTGCGTTGGCTTTTTGCTGCCAGTCGTTCCGCGGTTCGGCGGCGGGTGCGGGGGCCTTCCTCGGCAACGGGGCAGTCGCACGTTTCGGCGAAGGCATTGGCTGGGGCGCAATTGGCGCTGTCGTCGTTACCGGGGGAGTGGCGACCGGCTCTGGCTTCTCGATCGCAGGCTCTGGCTCGGCCTGCTCTGGAAGCACTGCTGGAGCAGGCACAACCACGGGGGCTTCCACCACCTCGGGCAACCGCTCTGGAACAGCCGGAGTAGCAACCGGTGCCACGGGAGGCCTTGTCTTTCTTGCCCGTGAGCAAGGCGATGGCTCCGCCAGCCACGCAACCGATGCCACCGGCTTTGAACAGACGCTTCTTGTCGGCCTTGGGCTTGCCATCGTCCTCCGCGGCATGGACCGCATCAGGGGCAGCCTGGGCGGAAACCTGAAGCGGCATGAACGCCGCCAGGCAGAGAGTGAGAGGAACGGAAAAACGGTTCATGGGATGGATCTCCTGCTGTGGGGGAAAGTTAGGTGCGTGGAGCAGTCATGGGTCCGGTTGCGGGCACCTTGGCCGCACCAGAACCTTTGGGAGAGGGTTGCGAGAGGGCCGCCGTCACGACCTTGCGAAGCGCTTCTTCGTAGCGCTGAATGGCGCTGTCCTGCTCCGCCTTCGTTTCGTCTCGCAACCGCCGCAGGTCCTCTTGGAGCGCACTGCGAAACAGCGCGTTCTCTTCCCGCAGATCGTCGATGAGGCGCTCCAGCTGGCCACTGGCCCAGCGTCCCGATCTCACGCGGAACGACTTGGCCGCGCTCTTGCGCAACGTGCACCGGGGCGAATGGCTGGAACACCCCGAGGTGGTGGCCTTCCTGGTGACGGAAGAAGTTTTTCAATCAGCGGTGTGGCAACTGATTGCCCTCCACGCGTTGGTCATTCCCCTGCCTTTGGGGACTGCTCCCCCTCCCGACCGCACCTTTGAGAACCGGTGGATGGCCCGATATCCAAGCCTGAGCCAGATCCGATGGCGGCGACAGGGCGCGCACGAAACACCCTGGCCCAGCCAGGGCAAAGACCATGTCCCGGCTTACAGCGACAAGCCCAACGCGGTTCGCATGCGAACCCAGCGTCAAGCCACACGTGAGGGGGAAACGAAGGCCCAGTGGTTGGAAGCAAGGCGGCGTTTGGCGAAGCGAGACGCGGGCGTGGCAAGTGGGACGCTGAGGGCATGGTTGCCCGGGGAGCGGGCAGCCATGCAGGCCGATGTGGACGATCTAGCGTCGTCGTGGTTGGAGGCCCGCCAGCGGAAAGTGCAAGGCCGCTCTCAGCGGCCGTGATCCACTACCATTAGCTTCGCACCCAACCTCGAACACCATCCGGCATGGAAAGCGAAAAGGAACGCATCGCCAAGTGGCGGGCGGAGAAACAACGACGACGCCACGAAGAGAAGAGCCAAGCCGCCACGCGGACCTACAGAAGCCTGTTTGCCATCGATGACGATGAGCTGACCGATCCGCCCGAGCTTAAGGAATACTTGGTCCGGCAGAACCTAGCCAAGGGCAACCTCGCCCGCCGGATGAGCAGCGGTGAGGTCCAGTTGGCGCTGAACACCTGGGGCTTGGACGAACTGAACCAGCTTTGGAGCATGCGCCGAGAGAAGCTCACTTACCTCGAAGACGCCGCCCTCCTGTTGGCCCACATCCGACACCGATCCGGCATTGACCCACAGCTGCGCCCGGCGGCAGAGCTGCTTGGATACGATGCCATCCAAGCACTCCTGGGAGTGCTGGAAGAGAGCGGGCGGTTGGCAGTGGAACAGGCACTGCCCCCGGCGGCGGAAGCCGTCGTGGCCGAGGGCAAGCGGGTGGAACAAGTCCTTCGGGTGATCCGAGAGGGCCAAGCCGAGTTTCGTAAACGCATAGTCGCTCACTACGGAGCCGTGTGCATGGTCACCGGGACCGCCTTGGCAAGCGTCATCGACGCCGCTCACATCGTCCCCTACAACGGGGCAGCCACCAATGCTTTGAGCAATGGCTTACTGCTACGGAAGGACATCCACGCGTTGTTCGATGCAGGCCTGTTAACCATCGGGCCGGACCTGGTCGTTTACGTCAGCGCGGGGGTGGACGATCCGTTCTACCGTTCGCTGGACGGAAAGGAGCTCTCGCTGGACGCTCCGCCCAAGATGTCCAAAGAGGCCCTGCGGCGGCGACTGGCGGGCAATGAATCGTCCGAACTGGAGGTTGCCAGCCTTCCCCAATGAGCCGACCCAAAGCTCCGGCTGATCGGACAAATCGAACCATTGCTCATGATAGAAACGCCCTCCGCGTGGATCCGGAAGTTCAATCAACGGTTCTCCGCGCCGTAGGCGTATGCCTGCTCCCGCCAGGGGACGCTTTTTTAGCTGCTTTTGTTCTGCCCACGGGCTGATCCACAGCTACAAGAAAGCGGCTATGGCCGCTTTCTTCGTTCCCCTGTTTGTGAGGGTCAGTAGATCTTTCCGTTCTTGCTCATCCCCAGATTCCGCACCGCCACCCTGGCGGCCTTGCGGTCCTCCGCGTGTTCGTCCTCGGGCGAGCTCACGATCAACAGCGTCTTATCCTGGATGAGCGACGCCGCGGCGTAGTCGGCCAACGCCACCATGGCGGTCGTCAACGCGACTTCACTGCCGGCGCCTTCCGAATCGTCGAAGCCAAACAGCTTGGCGATGTTCTCGCGGAGTTTTGGCGGGATGGTCACCATGGCCCGGTGGTGGCGCAGCCCGTCCTCCCGACGGCGGTAGTCATGGAGGGTGACCGATCGGGGCATGACCATGTGAACCCGCTTTCCTCCGACGCTGCCCGCCTTCTGGCTGTCGTCGTAGTCAAAGTAGGACTTGCGCTCCGGGTAGTCGCCCGGCCCCAGCAACAAATGCTCCGGGATGTGGGCAACAGGCAGGCTGTCTGCTTTGCTGGCCCGGCGGGGCTTGGCATGGGTCACGTCCTTGACGTCGTCCAACGTGCGCTTGGCCGCCTTCTTCGCCGCGGCCTTCTTGGTGGCAGCCTTCTTGGCAGGAGCTTTGCGAGTGGCCATGAGTGGATCTGGGAGGGAAACCAAGGGAAGCTCCATCATGCCGCAGCCCTCCGGCCTGCACCAGCAGCCAGGATGTCGCGCACCCGGACCGCCAAGGCGTGGATCTCCTCCTGGGCCACCCGGGCCCAGCGGCCGTTGGCGTCGAACACGGTCTTTCCCTCCTCGTAGCAGTCCGCAAACAACGCACGATCCCGCACCAGCATGGCGCCCGACATCTTGGGGTGCTCCAGGCGACGTCGATGGGCTGCCCGCCTCTCGTTGGCCCGGTTGGCGATGGGCAGGTAACGCTTTCCCTTCTTTTCAAGAACATCCACGGTTCGCAGGAAGATGAGGAAGCTGGCCCCGTCGAGCAACGTCGGCACCAGGTAGAGGTCCGCCTCGGGAATCACCTCGTTGTCCGGCAGACGCGGCGGGGTGTCGGTGATCTCCACGTCGAAGCCAGGGGAGCGCGATCGCCCGACACTGAACGGTGTTTCGTCCGACAGTGAGGCAAACGCGCAGGCCCCGCCTTGGGGGTCCCGGTCATTGACCAGCACACGCAGGCTGGGGTCACGGGCATAGCACCCGGCTAGATTCAGGGCCAGCGTCGTGCGGCCGACGCCACCCTTGAGTGAGAAGTTGCACAGTCGCATAGGACATCCTTTCGTGAGTAGATAGGGGTTCCTATCGAATCTACCCCGACGCTGCCATAGCGCAAGTGCATGTTTTTGCAACCCTTTCGGGCCGTTCAGCCCTTGGATTATTTTCTATCCTTCCGACAAGGCGGCTGGACGACGGCAGTCCCACCGCAGCGTGTGGGCGGTGTTTGACGCCGAGCAATGCAGATCGAACGGCTGAGAGGCCATCCATGCTTTGACAGACGGTGGCGCAGCGCCATGCAGTGCTTCGATGATCGTCCAGCGTTGTTTTGCCGGACCGAACTCCGCGAACACGTCCGCTCCGGCTTCAGCCAGCATTCCAGCCATCTTGTCGTAGCACTGTCGCTTGGCCGGGTCATCCTGGTTCACGTGCCACGCCATGCAAGCGACGTGGAAAGCGGTGATTCCGTTGGGCCCCACCGGGTGGTCCAAGGACGGGAAAGCCGTCAGGCCCCTCCACGCCTTCAGACGTGCCTCGCGGATGGCCGCAATGGTTCTCTTCAAAGCCTGTGGGTTGCGGTGCTCGATGGCATCCAGAAGCCGTTGAGCACGCCGGTCTGTGGTCATTTCCATTTCAGCTCCTTGCGCAGCTGGCGCTCGAAGTGGCGTTGCTCGCGCGCCAGGCGGGCTTGCCGGCGAAGCTTGCCTTCGGGCAGGAACGCGGGAACCGTGGGAGGGATGTGCGCGAAAGGAAGGCCAGCAATAAGGCGGGACAAGTTGGCGGGGCTTTCAATCATGGTGGCGGTCTCTTGGGTTGTTTGGAGCTACGTTCGTGAGTAGGTCGCCCCACTCACTTGACCTCATGCGACCAGATCGCCGAGCAATGTCAAGATGAAAAATCGATCTTTTTTTGACTAAAAACAGGGGCTTGCGGAATCCCAGGTGCATCGCATGCTGAGTGCATGACGCACACAACCCGCCCCCGTTGTTCGCCCACCCTCACCCGCCTTTCCAAGGGCGTGCGCAGCGCGCTGGGCTTCACCCTCACCGAGGCCTTGCTTGCGCTCGGGGCCGTGACCGCCGCCACGGGCGCGATGTTCCTGTTCTTTGGCCAGGTCGATGCAAAGGCCAAGGTGGGCAGCGAGACGCGCAACCTGCGCGAGCTGTCCCGTCGTATCGAAAACAGTTTTGGGGTGGTGGGAACGTTCCGCGGGGTGAGCACCACCGCCGTGGTGGTCGATGGCCTGGCCCCCGAATCCCAACTCGGCATCGGGGAAAGCGTCTTGACCAACGCGTGGGGCGGGGCGGTAAACGTCCAGCCCTACACGGTCGATCGCTTCGGTGATTCGTTTTCCGTGAGCTACGCCGGCCTTCCTCGTCAAGCGTGCGTGGACCTAGTCGCGGCCAACGCGGGCGGGGTGTGGGACGCTCAGGTATCGGACGTGTCGGTGATTCGAAACACCGGCGGCCAGCTCGACGTGGGATTGCTGGGCCGCACCTGCGCTGACAAATCGCGCGTGGTCTTCGTCTACCACAGCGGATTGCTGGGGGGCGAATGGACCGGGGCGCCGCTGGTGTTGCCGCCCGCCACGCCCTCGGTCACCCCACCCGTTTCTCCGCCCGTGGGAACCCCGGTGGGGCCTGTGGGACCGGTGCCACCTTCCACGCCGGTGTCGCCCCCAACCGCGCCGCCGCCCAGCGTTCCGCCCACGACGCCCCCACCGGTCACGCCGCCCGCTCCCCCGGTGAGCGTGACGCCTCCGGCTCCGCCCACTTCACCGCCGGTCACGCCGCCACCGCCAACAAGCACGGTGCCGCCGTGCCAGGAGTGGAGCGAGAACCGGCCGATCGCCTGCCCCTCAGGCCAGGTGGGCCAGGTGTTCCAGAACCGCCGTCATCACTGCGGAACCGACCCAAACGTTTACGAAGCGTGACCACCTGCGGCGGCTTCTGGGCTCTTCGCTGTTGTGCCTCGAAGTCAAACCCCAGCCAAGGTTTTCCACATCGCCTTGCCCTGGGCTTCGTGAACCGATGCGTATTGCTGTGGATCCCAGCTGGTCCCGGTCAGCAGCAGTCCCAGCTCTGCCACGGTGGCTTGGCAACGATCGCCAAAAGCCAGGAACTCATTGAAGGTCAACCCAAGCGTGTTGATGTCAAACGCGCCAGGCTCCTCGTCCAGCTTGCGCATTTCCAGGTGGGCGTGGTGCTTGTCCCGGAGGGTCTTGATTTTCGCTGCCACGGGATCAGCCGAAAGTATCACCATTTCATTGGAGACCTTTTCCCAACCGCTATCGAAGCGCGAGTAGTTCTCGTCCCGATCGCTCTGTCTGAACTTCTCCTGGAAAACAGCCGAGCTTTCGGGCGGCAGGTCACTGATCGGTTCGTCGTGGAAGTGATCGAAGATGCGACCGTAGCGCTCCCGGTAGTGCTCCTTGATCGCGGGATCTGCTTGAAGCTTTCGCCAGAGGTTGGTCAGGCTACCGGACCGCGAATCGTTATCCAGAAAAAGCCGTGACTGATCGCGCACCAGGTCTTGTCCAAGAAGCGGCGCCAGGTGGTTCCAAGCATTGGCACCCTGCGTCTTGTCCAGCTTGGCTTTCAGCCCCGCTTGGATCTCGGGGTCTTGAATGAGCGGGGACAAAATGTGCCGGCGCTCGTCGAGGATGTGGCACTCCTGCGTGAGGACCCGAACGAATCCATCGATTTGGCGAATACGTTGCTCCAGTTCCTCAGGCTTCATTCTTGCTCCGCCTCCAGCGGCACTTGCTGGAACCGCACCTGCAGGCGTTTGATGAGTGCTCGAGTTTCCGTGTTCGGAGCGCGCGTGCATACCAGCACCGCCTCCCCGTTGGGCACGTGACGGATCGCCTTCTGCTCGGCCCGGAGAACGGCGCGGTATTTCACCGCTTGATAGACGCCTCGCTGGAGTTCGTCTTCGCTGCACCGGCTGGTCTTCACCTCAACGGCTAGACGGTGCCTGCCGTTGTCGAAGTGGGCAGCCAATGCACCAGGTGGTAGTGCGCAATCGTTCGTGGGTAGCGCTGAATCCCCTCGTGCAACAGCTTTGGCAGGTAACACACAGAGCCATCGCGGCGCTCGTATGCGTAATAGCGGTGGCGGGCGGCACGCGTGGTCATGGTGTTTCCCTCAGTGCGCCCAAAGGGCACGATCGACGTAGCGTTCAAGGCGCTGGGCCAACCAGACGCTAAACGGAAGGGCGATGGGGGCAGCGATGGCGAGAAGAGAAAGGGTCATGTCGGCGGTTCCAGTTTAAGTCGGCGGGAAAAGCGTTGTGGCTTTACTCGCTTTCTGCGAGCTCGCAGTATGCGAGCAATTCGAAAACGTAAAACAGGTCGTTTTCTTCGAAGACGGGCTGGACCTCACAGACGTAAGGGCCCGGGCGGTAGTCGGTAGTGATCCAGAACGGAGCCTGCCTGAAGTCCACAAACTCGTTCTTGTAATCGTAGAGATCGGTTCCGTATGAACCGCTGTAGGGGCAGTAATCGTAAGTGTTGGAAAGGATCGATTTCCGGGAACGCAGATAGACGCCTTCCTCCAGCTTGACGACGCCTTCTTTGCGGGCAACCCGGATTGCTTCGGCGTAGGTGTAGGTCTTGGTGCTCATTTACAAACCCCTTTGATTGTTGGTCGGCGCTATTGCCTCCCTATGAATTCAAAGTAGATCACCGTGGAAATTTGTCCACGGCCTTAGTGGACAAAATCTTGACTAAAAGTAAAAACTGCGGAGCTAAGGCCGCAGTTTTTCCTAACATCACTTGTCGCGCCGAAGGCGTCACCTGCTCTTTTCCACCGCTGCTTCTACAGAAACCGGCGCGCAGCGACCGGTGGCGGCGTTGGGGCGTCGGCTCTACAGCCTTGCCCGCTTTGCACTGACGCTTCCCCGGACTGCCCATGCCTGCTCCAGGTGGACCGCGCGTCGTTCGGCTACCACCGTGGCCACCACGTGCGGCATCGCCGCCTTCAGCGATGGCGTGTTCCAGAACGGACTGCCCCGGTGAGGGTTGCCGCCCAGCCGCAACAGCAGCAACGCCGTCTGCTCAAGTCGGCTGCGCTCGTCGGCGTCGTCGCTCAACTGGTAGTCAGCCGCAAGCTTTTCCAGCGGGCGCTCGCACCAGTGGTTCCTCTCTTGAGGGTGCGCACCAGCTTGCAGGAGGGCTTCGACGATGCGGGGCCAGGCAAGTGCGGAATGGAGCGCAGGACCTTCGTTGAGGCGCCACGCGTTGGGGTTGGCGCCCTGCCGCAGGGCCTGTAGAGCGCGGAAAAGACTTCCATCGACGCACGCGTGAATCAGCTCGGCGCTCAGACTTCCAGGCGGTGGTGGGCGGCGGTCAGCCATGGCGGCTGCCCCGAACGTGGTTCCGTAGCAGTTGTCCTTCGACGTAGTCACGGATGATCTGGCGCACCGCCTCCGCGGTGGAAATGCGCGCATTCACCGCGCCCTGCTCCACTGCCTCCAGAACGCTGCGCTGCAGCGGAAGGTAGAGCAAGGCCAGCAGGAGCAGCACGGCTGCCCCACCAGCGACTGCCAGGCCGGCCTGCCAGCCGTAGCCCACGTTCTGGCCGATCTCTTGGGCCCCGGCAAGAAACAGCAAGCCCGCTCCCCCAAGGATCACAGTGGCGGGGGCCAACAAGCCCCACTGCATGTGACCGCCGGGGGTGTGGTGAGCGTTGTAAGACATGGGACCTCCTTGAAGTGGTGTTTCCTCAATGCATAGCGCGATTCCGCCCCTTGGCAAGGTCAGCCCTTCTTCTGGGCTCCGGCCGGCACCCAGCCGGTGGGTTGCTTCTCAAAGACGAAGTCGTAGGCCGGCGGCACGGGAACGGGATCGGGTTTCAACTGCTGGCCGCCCTGGAACCCGACCACGTCCAACGTCCCACCGGTCACGCACGTGGCCCGCTGAGGACCACTTGAGGTGCAATCCGCGGTGAGGTCTTTCCACCCCCGGACCTCGATTCGTTGGCCCATTTCTCTGGAGAGGTTGGCATTCGTATGCGCCTCGTAAGCATGGGCAACTTGTTCAACGGTGGGCAAATCCGCCTTGCTGCTGCAAGCAGCCAACCCAGCGGTGATCAGGGCGAGGGAAACGAGGGATGCTTTCATGCAGGAGCTCCTTGCGTATGGGTCAAATCAACGTCGATGGTTTCGTCGCGGTATCCGAGCCGAACCCTCTCTATCGTCACGTCCATTTTTGGCGCCGTGCCCTCCACCCAGACCCGGTTCACGGAGAACACCACCAGATCGTCTCGGTAGCTGCGACCTTGTCGTGCGAGATTGGCGGCCTCTTGGGTGTCCATTCGGACCAGCAGGTGGAAGCGGCCGGCGTTCGGTGGACTGGACACCCCTCCGGCGGTGCGGTGGACCCACGGCACAAAGCCCTTGCCGGTGACGCTTTGCCCGGCCGCGGACACCTGAGGCATGGGGATGAATCCCTCCAGCACCCCACGGTCGGCTCGGTAGGCGACATCGCCCAGGGCTTGAAACGTGGGACGAACGGCAAACCGTCGGATGGCCATGAAGCGCTGCAGGCGCGCGTCGAAAGCCGGGCCATAACGGCGCTCGATGGCAGCCGGATCATCGCCTGAGATGCCGTTGGCGCCCTGGGCCTTCGTGTCCATCAGCCACCATTGCCTCAGGCACCATTGGCGCTTGTCGGCGTCGATGCGATACGACGAATGGGCCATGGCGAGCAGCTGCATGTCGCAGGTGTCCACGCCCCCGCCTCCGACAGCCGTCACCCCGGCCCGCAGGTGTTGAACCCCTTCCAAGCCTTCCTGATCCAGGTCCCAGTAGGTCCCGGGCGGCTCAAGGTAAGGGCTCCGCGACCTCTCGCTGACCACCTTCGGCGTGCCTTGGATGGCTCGGCCGATCTGGCGAAGCAGATCCGAGTCGGCCTGGGCCTGCTCAGCGGTGCACCAAAAAAAGATTGCTACAGCCCCAGCTACGCACAGCACCTTTTTCATGCTTCCCCCCTGTAGGACGTGCATCCATATTTGCCATTTTGGCAAATGCAAGCGATGCTTGGAAGCATCACACTGGCGGGCCGATCCTTGCGTTCAGCTTCCGACCGATGCCAGCCCCGCTTCCTGTGTCCAATACCTACGGCCGCCGCCTCCGTGAGGCTCGCTTGGCCCGAGGGCTGAGCCAGGCAGATCTTGGGGCAGTTTTGGGATTGGAAGACCAGAACTCTGCGGCACCGCGCATTTCTCGCTATGAGAGAGGGGAGCGCATGCCCGACGAAGCAACCATGGAACGCCTGGCCGAAGAACTGGGCCTCCCGGTGGCCTATTTCCACGCCACGTCCGACGTGCTGGCGGAAGTGATCTTGGTGGTGTCCCGGCTCCCACCCGAACGCCAGCGTGAATTGCTGGCGCGGGTGAGAACCTACGCGGAATCTTTAGAGCCCTCGGAACGGACAACCAAGACGTAGTCCCGCTGAAATGATCGGTCGATTAGGACTATTGGACGACTGTTCTCTACTTCTTGCCGTAGATTTCCCAGACTTCCTCGCCCACCTTCAGGGTGCCCTTTGCCCAGCCGGGTAGCAGGTCATCTAGAGCCTCGCGAAGACTGCCCGAGAGCGAATGTGACGCATCTCCAGCCCGACGCGCCTTCCCGAAGACGCGCGTGATCCAACCACCGCGTCTGGGCCGTTCGGTTTCTTGGTCCCGTTGGGAAGAGCTTTCAATGGCTCTCAGCGCATCGCGCTGCAAGACGAGCACTGCGTCCTGTTCGGCAATTAGCGCCGCATGGAGATTGCGTTCGTCGCGAAGAGTGTTCAACGCACTTATCAAGGCGCCAATCATGCGCTCATCTACTAGCGCGACTTCGGTGGTTGAAAGCCATACCGCTCCGTAGTCCTTCACCTCAGCAGGCAAGCTGTCTAAATTGAATCGTGCCAACCTCAGTCCATTAGAGAACAGCTCTCTGAGCTTCTCCTCCTGATCCATTGTTTCCAAGCTGCGGACATCCGTTCCCACACTCATTGCGGCCCCTCGTTTCGACTGGAAGCCACTTATATCAGGATTTACTCATGAGGTGAGAGCGCATGTTTCCCTCGGCTCTTCAGCAAAGGAGACCCGGTCCGCCTCCAGGTTGACCCTTGCTCTTTCCAAAACTCGCCCCAACTGCTTTTCAGGGCAGGGGCGTCCTGTCTAACAGGGGAAACCAAATGTTGAAGTTCTACACCCAAGATCCAGCAGGCCTTCTCCAGAAGTTCAAGGCGAAGCTCAAGGCCAAACAAGGCCAGGACAGCATTCAGACGTGGGAGCAGGTGGGGGAGAACTTTGGGCACACTTCCGAGCGCTGGAAAGGCAAGCTGGCGTTCAAGGCCAACATCAACGCTGACGCCACGCAACCGAACCTCTCCTTTACAGTGGGCCCTATGGCGAAAGGCACCCAAGAAGAACGGCAGATCATCTACGCCTATTACCACGGCCACCTGCTTCAAACGTTCGTGGACCACCTGAGCGGATACTTCACTGCTGCTCAATATGCCGACACGCGCGGCAAGTAGTCCACACAGAGGCCCCTCTTACAGGGGCCTCTTTATTGCTTTTCATTCGGGTGCTTCTCGCCTTTTCAGGCCATCGTTCAAGAGCAACCTCACCAACTCACTGGCATGCAGCCCCTCTCGGGCTGCCGCCTGCTCCAGCCGATCTTTCAGCTGCCGTGGCACGCGAACGGCCATCTGCACGTAAGGTGGGCGGCTCACGTGGACAGCCTCGCCATCGTGAGCACCCACGCCAGCGCCAAACCGGCCAGGATTTGGGCCCGCAAGCGGTAACGCTCACGACGCACCCCGCTGGCATGCCGCCCGTTGACCCATAGGATGCCAGCCAGGCCCAGCACGGTGGCCAGCACCGCGCCGACGGTGGTCATGCCAGCGCCCCTGCCATGGTGGCCAGGACGAACCACTGTCCAGCGATGAGGACGTAGCCGATGAGCAATCCCTCCAAGCCCGCCCAGCGCTGGCCGGGGGTGCACAGCAGCGCCGCGCTGTCGTTGAGCAAGGACCACCCGGAGAGGATGGACAGCCATTCAAAATCATTGGTCGTAGCGGTCATAGATCGATCCCTCCCCTCCGGCGGAATTGATGGTAGAGGGCAACATCACCTCCTCGTTTTTCACGCGCCCGAACACGCTGGCAAACACGTCCATGAACGAGGTGCTTTGGGCCGCGTCCAGTTCGCCTTGGCGCGCATACTCGTCCAGCCCAGACGGGAACACCTGGCGTGCGCCGTTGACGGCGCCGCGCAATCCGCTGGCGTTGGGCATGTTCGCCCCAAAGTTGCGGTTCCACGTGTCGGAAAACCGGTCCAAGCCGTCCATGCCCATGAAAAGCAATCGCGCCAGCACCAGGGCAACCACGGCATTGACGACAAGCCGCTTCGTCAGTCTGAATCCAATGAACATCTCTCCCCCTTTGCATTTCGTTGGTCGGTGTCAGACGCACGCATCGCGAACGTCATACGCTTGGGATACACCGACACGCGAAACCCACAAGAGGGTTATTTTGACTAAAGCTAAAATTTGGGAGAAAAGCCCGATCACGCTGCAGGCGCGGCTGCACCTGCCCGTCAGCCGACGCTCGACTGGGGCAATGCTTTGAACGGTCCGAGTGACCAAATTGGCAGGGCTAAATCGGGCCCAAGTCTTTGACCATCGCCTGGCCAGGCTTCAAAAAGCCCAATAGCAACCGCCCGCCGGCGACGGTCCGCCCCATGCTGGCGTTGAGGTATCGAGCCTGGAGCTGCGCTGCCACCAGCAGGTCCTGGGTGGCCATGCTGGGCGGCCACTCCCTGAGCGGATCGCCGGGCGACGCCAGCTGTCCTCCTATGGGCTGGACAACCGCTGGAACGGTCAAGTCGTGTTTGGCATAGGCCGTGGCCATCATCCGGCCGTTCTTGGGCGACCAACCACCCAAGACCAACTCCGTGGCGCAGTGTTCCGCCGGCAACCCAGCCTCGGCAACGGCCTTCATGTAGTTGGGCCAAAGCTGATCGATCACGAGCCCGAGCTCAGCACTCAGTTGCTCCATCGTGAAATCGGCCCGAAAACTTGCCTCCAGGCACAGTTGGTAGATGCGAAGGAAGAACTGGGCTGACCCTCGGGTCGCCAGCAACAGTTGGTGCTGGGGAATGAGGAGCAGTTTGGCTCCCGCCGAAGCTTGTCCGCTGTGCGCGTCTTCGGCCCATGTGTCCACGGTCACAACCAGCTGGTTGGCACTCAGCAGAACGTTGAGGATGCTCATCGCAAAAGTCTGGCGGCTTTCTGCCACTATCGGGCCTCATCTCCCCCCTGTCGAGCCCGATCATGGCCCAAACCCTAGAAGAGCTGGCAGCGCGATTGGATGCCTGCGAAGTCGATCTGGAAGCCCATCGCGGATACCTCAAGGCGTTGGAGTATGGGCTGCGAACGATCATTGCCAGCCACCCGAGCCCCCAACTACTGCCCGTCGCTTGGAACATGGCTCTTGCGGGAGTGGCCGACGCCCATGCCGGCCACCAGACGCTCACCTACAACACGGCCTTGCAGCAGGGGCTGCAGGCGTTGACTCAACAATTCAATGCCCTTGGGCAAGGGCGCGACCAAGCATCCAACTTTCTTGGCTGACTGACTTGGGGGGCACGCAATGCCCCCCAACTCAGTCCGCTTCACTCACTCGCCGGCTGAAGGCGTGGTGTTTTTGGGGCGGCCAACCTCAACGGGTCATGATGACTCGCGTGGATTCCCCATCCGAGAGCTTGACGCTTTGCATCAGAAGTCCACCCTGCGGAGGCATGAACTCTTGACCGGGAACGGACCACATGATGCCGGTGGTCAGGAAATATTCTCCTGCAGGCAGCCCAGTAAAACTGAAGTTGCCTTGGGCGTCGCAAACCGATGTCTTGCGCGCCTGCTTGTAATCGGCGCTGTCAGGGATGAACTGCACGTTGGCCGAACCCACGGTGGTATACCCGCTCTCGGCACTGCCGTAAAGCGCGATCAGGCGCTCGCGACCATAGCCGGACTTGGGCTGCAAGGAGACTTCCAACCCCGCGCAGGTTCTGGGCTGACCACCCCGGGTTTGGAAGAAGGCTTGGCCGTTGATGGCGCCAGTGCCTTTCTCAGAGAACCAAGCAACTTCGCTGGGATCGAAAGTGGTGGTCAAAGCCACCTGCCGCGGCGGCGCTGGCGCAAACGTGGCGCAGCCTGACAGCAGCAAGAAGCCGAGAGGAAGAACGAACTTTTTCATGGTGCCCCTGATAGCGCCTACCTTGGCGCGGGCACAGTTTACCGATTGCGTGACACACCTCACAGTCTGCCCGAGCCAAGTTGGTCCCAGTGGCGTCCGTCGGGCATGGCATGGCAGCCAAAGCGGCTAGCCAAACCACCCGCGATCCACGCGCTCCAGATCGTGGTCTTCGCCAAAGGTGAGGGCAGCCTCTTTGGGCTGCAGGTCGCTGTAGCGGGACAACTCGGTGTCGGTGAGCCCGGCGTCCTGTATGGTGAGGGCGAAGTGCGCTTGCAGAGCGGCGTTGAAGGCGGTGCACCACTGGGCGTTGATGGTCGTCACGGGCGTTCTCCCTTAGGAACACGAAAGGGACCCCGAAGGGCGCCATGGGGTTCAGGCGTCTTTGGGCTCCGGGAGGCGGAGCACGACCACCCCGTTGACTGGCAGGGCGTTGAGAACGAGGCGGTAACCTTTGCCATCCTGGTGCGGCCAGGCCGCGCCGATCTTCGACCAGTTGCTGCGCTTCTCGCCCTGGACTTCGTATTCCTCTACCAGAAAGGCGTCGAGGCGGTCGGTGGCGGGCTGGGGATTCTTCTTGATCATGGTGTTGCTCCGTTGGGTTCGAGCGGATTGCTCGCGAACCGATCCGGGGAGACGAAAGGCCGTGCAGCACCTCGGCAGCGACGAAGCGGCAGCGCAGGAGGCCAGAGAGGCCGAAACACCGTGTAGGAGTGCAACGCACTTGCGCTCAGACGCGTGGACCCAAGGTTTCGCACCCGGCAACCGCGCCCAATGGAGCAGTGGCCCACGCCCCTCCCGCCATCGCCTCGCTCTGGTCGGGCATGGTCCGGGGTGCTCGGCGGTCGAAATAGGCATGGCCGCACCGGGAAGGGAATCCGCGGCCTTAGCTGCTGGTGCGCGGGTCATCGCCCCACGATGCGATCCCTCGGGGCCTCGGGTATTCTTTGCCAATCAGGGGAAGAACACTTTATGAGCCAACGGATCATTGGCCTGGCCCTCGTAGCCATGCTCGTGGGATGCAACGCGCCCACACCACCCTCGCCGCCCGTGGTGGCACCGACTCCCGCTCCGGCTTTACCCGAGCCAACTCCCGAAGCGGAAACGAAGCCGGCGCAGGTGGAAGAGCCTGCTCCCGCCGCCGATGAACCGAGGGGGCACGTCGATGATCCGGCGGTGGTGGCGCGGCTGAGAAAGCTGATTAAAGAAAGGGACGCATTGGGCACCAAGGTGTTCCAGGCTGGCGTGTCCATCGATGGGGCAAGTTCGGCCGGCACGGCGTTCAACGAAATCCACATCCCTGAGCACACGTGCTTTGTGCTCGGCCAGCTGCTGGACAAGGCGGACTTGGTAACCCCGCTGGCTATCGCATACGAGCCGGACTACGAGACTCAAACCACCGAGAATGCTTCAGACCTCCGAATCATGGGCAATTCCCTAGGCAACTTCGCCAGCGTTGCTCAGCGCATGCTGGACATGCCGCACGACGAACGTGTGATCACTTGGAACCTGGACTGTGCCGGCCAGCTTGGCCTGCCCAAGGCCTACATCAAGCAGGAGGGACAATCCTCGTTCTATGTGGTGACGAACGAGGGCCATGCCCTGAAGGTGTTGGGTGATATTGAGGCCGGGTTTGCACAGAAGATCGAAGACGCCATCGAGGCCAACCCCACGGTAGAAGTAGTGATGCTGGGAAGCGGCGGGGGCTACGTCGATGAAGCTATGAAGGCCGGTGCTTACATTCGACGCAAGCGGCTGGACACCACCCTCTACAACAACTGCTACTCCGCCTGCCCTCTGGTCTTCATGGCTGGGGTTGAACGGCAGAACTGGTCGCCCTATCCCAAGCTCGGATTCCATCAGATCTACACACCCAATGGTCATGCCATCCCCTTTGACAGCCAGCCCTACCGGCAAATAGCTGGCTACCTGACCAGCATGGGCGTTGAGCCTCGTTACGTGCTGCAGAAGATGTGGTCCGCGCCGCCATCGGGCATGACCAACGTGGACGGACAGGACGAGGATCTCTGCCGGGCCAACATCACCACCTGGATTCAGCGGGGTTGTTCTAACCGAGACTACGGCCACTTGTGAGTGGCGCCCTCTTGCTCAGGCCCGTGGCACGGCGTATAAAACCCCTGCCGGTCGCTAAAGCGTCGGTGTTGTGCCCGCATAGCCAATAGGCTCCGGGTGCCCGAGGTCCACCCAATGGGGGCGCGGGAATCCTTTTCGATTCCGGAGCCCACCGTTGAGCACGAAGACCCTCAAAATCCTGCGCACCCGTTCTTTCCACGCCCAGCAAGGCCGCTGCTACTACTGCAGCGGTCCGATGTGGCTGTGCTCGCCCGACGAGCTGGGGCTGCGCCCCCGTTCGGCAGGACCCTTCCAATGCACGGCAGAACACCTGCTTGCCCGTCAGGACGGCGGGAAGGACGTGGCGGACAACGTCGTGGCCGCGTGCCACCTTTGCAACCTGCGCCGCCACAAACGCCCCACCCCGGCCCCCTCACCCGATGCATATCGCGCCCGCGTCCAGCAGCGCATGGCCAAGGGGACTTGGCACCCGGGGTTGGCCAAGGTGGCCGCCCACACAGGCATTCACGCTTTATCATGACGTGATCGGCTTCTCACTTTAGCGTTGGATGATCGCGGGGCATGGACAGCAAAAGGATGGCGAAGGAATGGACCCCGTCGTGGGTGGGCCAGCGCCTCACGGGATCATCGGAGTGGCGCTTGCGCTTGGACGGCCTGGAGCTCGCCTTGGCGCTGGACGGGCGCACCCACCGGGTCAACGTCGAAGACGAGGCGGCTTACCGCGTCAACGCCGGCACCTTCTGGACCGACATCACGCTCCACCCGGGCCAGCATCGGGAAGTGAAGGCCGATGGGTTGCCCAATGCCCAGGGCGCCGCCTTGGTTCAAGCGCTGAACGTGGCGCTGACGGAGAAGCGCCTGCGCGAGGAGGTGGCATTCCTCAAGGACCAGCAGGGCACGATCGACTCATGGCTGGACCACAAGGCAGAACAAGAGCGGACCTGCTTCGCACAGCGCCGCTGGTTCACCCACGAGCAGCAGGAAGATGTCCTGGCGGCCCGCCCCACGGTTGACCCGGCCGTCCTCCGATCTCGCCTGAAGAAGCCAGCGGAGGTGTGGGACGCCCAGGGCAAGGCAAGCGTCCGCACCAGATGGGGCATGTGACAGTGATCATCTGTGATTAAAAGCGACGCAAATGTCACCGCTGACGGACCCTTGGCTCGCGTCCGTCAGCTGTACAGCTCAGGCGCGGGTGTATGGTTGTTCGATCAGGGCTTGCATGCCGGTGGGGTTAGGGCTGAAGCTCATGGGCAGCTTGCCGATATGCCTCTTACTAGGTAAATGAGGCGCAAAGCCCAGCGCAGCGATGGAGCGTGTCAGATCGGGGGTTGCTTTGAGAGTTCGAAAAAATCGGCTTCGCTACGTCCTGACCATCGTAGGAGCCACGGCGGTGTGCCTTCTGGCGATGCTCGCCGTGGCCCAAGCCATCCTCTACGTGCGTGACAAGGCAGGGGCGGAGGCCGTGGCGGAAGCCGCGGTGGCGCGCTCGGAGGCTATATCCCTTGCAAGGCGCGTCGCGGCCGAACAAGCCTCTCGCATTGGACAGCCGCCTTGCTCGGCTACCGACATTGACTCACTGAAAGAGATCGCGTTCCGCTCCAGCTACATGAGCGACATCGGTCGCATCCGAGACGGACGCCTTGTCTGCAGCGCTCTCTGGGGGCGCTCGCGCCCCTACACCCTCCCCGCCCCACGCTTCTCCAGCGGCGCTGTCCGGCTTTGGCACGCATCGGATCTCGTTGGCTCCCCCTACACCGGGTCCAATCTGATCGCCCAAGGCGACACATTCACCGTGTCCTCCCCGTCTGCCTTCGAGAGCTTGGACCCTGCGCGCAGCAGCTCCATCAGCATCGAAACGAAGGACCGATCGTTTACATTCCGCACCTTGTCCCCGACCAGCCGCGTCGGCACCCCGTCTCTCGTCCAAGCTCAACATTGCAGCCGGGTGGCCGACGTTTGCGCGTTCGTTACCAGCCCTAGGCACGTGGTGTCCGAACTGCCCTCGGCGTTGCTCACCACCATCCTGGCAGCGGGTGCCTCGGTAGGGCTGTTGCTCGCGTTCTTGCTGATCAAACACCAAATCACGGCTCGGCAAACCATCCAGCAACGGTTGGTGCTTGCACTGAAGCGCAGCGAGATCGAACTGGCCTACCAGCCACTGCGTCGAATTGGCACGCGGGAGCTCGTGGGATTTGAAGCGCTCAGCCGCTGGCGCCCGCCGGGAGACGATGAAATCCCGCCGGCCGTCTTCGTGCCCATCGCCCACCGCCTCGGCCTGAGTCCTGATCTTTTTCGATACGTGCTGGCCCGTGCCATGACTGACCTCGCCCCCGCTCTGCGGGAGCACAGAAACCTCTACGTGAGCATCAATGCCGAGCCCGTGGACATGGCCCAAGAGTGCATCGTTCGCTACATCAGCAGCGTTTCCACCGATTCTGGCGTGTCCCCCGAACAGATTCGCATCGAGATCACCGAGCGGGAAGAACTCGTGTCTGCCGCCGCCAAGAGCAACATGCAGGCCCTCTCGGTTCTGGGATACCGGTTCTTGATCGACGACTTCGGGACGGGCAGCGCGAACTTCTCTCACCTCGCCCAGTCACCGTTTCGAGGAATCAAGATCGATCGCATGTTCGTGGCCGCTATCAACGAGGACTCACCCTTGCGGCCCGTGTTGCCAGGGATGTATCGCATCGCGCGTGAGCTTGGGCTGGATGTCATCGCAGAAGGCGTCGAAACAGAAGAGCAAGAGCTACTTCTCTACCGGATCGCGCCAGAGGCCATCGGCCAGGGATGGCATTACGGCCGCCCTCTCTCAACCAAAGACGCTCTGGCCGCCATCCAGGTTGGGTAGGCCTCTAGCGCGGTTTAACCCAAGCGCGTTCACTGGCGCTTGACCTCCGTCCTAGCAAGATCTCCGTGCGTCCGATGGGCGCGACAATCGTGAAACTCTCCGCCATGGCGCTGACCCCAGTTGGCGCCGCCGAACCAACGGGGTGACTCCCCTCGCCCCAGGTGACGCCCCGGCAGTTCAGGGCATCGTCGTGATCGGCACCCCTAGCAAGTGGCCTCTTTAGGGCAACGTGCGACACACACCCTCGGCAGTGGTCGCAACCGACTGGCCGCCGGTCTGGCCTTTTGCTGGTGAACGCACTGGCTCAGCGCTTTCCAACAGCGCCGCTCGGTCACTTCCCTGTGCCTAGGCTGTCACCGTGCAGCGCGCCTCTTGATCATGCTCCTGCTACGGCAATAGAGGGATCGGGCAGCGGCATCTGGCGTGCGGACTGCGCGGACGACCCCGTAGATGAATTCTTCAGAATTCAATTTTCTCATCAGGTTCCGGTGGGGTTGTCACGGTGCATCATATGCATTCCGCTCTGTTCAGCTTTTTGTTCATCTTCATGCCCAACATTGGACGTTCCTTCATCGATCAGGTTGAGGGTGTGCGGCGGGCCGACGGCTCGCTCTTGCAGGTCACGCGGATCAGTTGCGCTTGTCTGGAATGCGGCCGCCAACTGCGATTGGTTCCAGGGCATGGCCTGCTGGACTTGGACGGCGCCGCCGTGCTCACTTGTCGGGAAGCCCCGATTGGGTTTCGATCACCCGCAAGGCGTGGCAACCCAGGTTAAGGCTTCTCGCATGCCCCGTGGGGGTGCGCCAAGTCACGGCGATCGCGGCGTTCTTTCGCTCGGGGTAGACGGTCACGGTGTAGAGCTCGGCGTTTCGGGTGGGTGGACGTTTCGACCGCTTCAGCGTTTTTCCTCCCGCCCCATCAATGGTTTTCGCGATCCCCATCCCCGTCTCCCCCATGGAATACATTTGTATCCCTTCAACCCCATGCAAGCAGATAAGATCCATCTGTCCAGTGGGCATTCCCGACTAAAGCGAAAAACTGCTGGGGTTGCCCCACAGTTTTTCAAACGCCTGCCCCCTTGCGCGTTTCCGCTGCCGCGGTAAACCAGTGGGAAAGGAGGACGCATGGCCAACACCGAGTTGCTCGCTGCAATCCAACAGCGCAACCCCGCTCAGGTGGCTGCGGCGATCGGGCGCGGGGCCCAACCCAACGCGCACGACGCCCGTGGCTACTCGCCGTTCCACGTCGCCCTGCTCACCGCTGACGCTCCGACCGTTCGCGCCTTACTGGACAACGGGGTTGATCCGTTGGAGAGCACGAACCTGGCCCAAAGCCGGAACATGGGCGCCAAGACCCTGGTCGCATATCGCCATGGCCGGGCGCATGCGCACCCACCGGGCAGCCGGGAGCGGGATGCCGAGTTCGCCGCGTGCGAGGCATTGGACCGCCTGCTGGATGAGCGCGGTGCCCCGGCCACTCTGGACGATACCCATTGGTGGATGAAGGGGGTCGAGGACGCGGCGGACATTGCTGCCCGACAGGGGCGTCCGTGGAAGGCTGCGGGGTAGCAGTAGGCTGGGCTACGATGTGGCCATGCCCGTATCACCCGACAATGCCTATCGGCTGTTGAAAGCTTTCGGAATGCTTGAGTTCCAGCTCAAGCAGACCGGTGAATTCTTTCAGACCAAGACCCCCAAGCCTCCCATCTGGAAGTCGTTCAAGATCGGCTCACTCGAGATCGATGTGCGCCGCAGCGCCTTACCACCACCTGCTCCCGTCCACATGGTAGACGTGGACTGGAACAAGGTGGATCGAGCGGTGGCGCGGATGGGGCAAGCATTCGTCGCCCTCGTTCCCGTTTCGCCGCCTTTCCCTTGGGCTTAGAAGCGCGCTCGCAAGCGAGGGGCTTCCTGGGTTTGGCTGTCCTGCCCGTGGGCCTTCATGGCCGCACCAACCTGGCGTTTGGCATCGGCCCCAAACCCGCCTTCCGGTGGCTTCCAAGCGTTGGCGGGCGGGAGCAGGCTGACCAGGAGCTTGGCCCTCTCTTGAGCCCGCAAGTCGTTGAAAAATGGCTTGCCGCTGTTGATCGGCGCTTCGCCCTTTTGGTTTTGGATGTGGGGATCTGCGCCCGCCTCAATCAGCGCACTCCAGACAGTGGCATCGCGGCCCGCATGAAGAGAGGTATTCCCGTTGTTGTCTTGGGCGTTCATATCCGCCCCTGCCTTGGCGAGCGCTTCAATCGTCTCTGGAAAAATCGCACGGTGGATCGGCGCCTGGCCGTCCATTCGCCGTGCAATGACGTCTGCGCCTGCACGGGTGAGCAAGGCCACCGCCTCGGGGTCCCTGGCTATATGCAGCGGTTGATTCCCCTGGTCATCGCTCGCCGCGGGATCAAGGCCTGCTTTCAGAAGTTCCTTAAGCGCGCCCGTGTTCGCCTCGAAGAGAGGGGTTCGCCCTCGGTTATCCCGGGCTAGGATGTCTGCCCCGGCCGCAATCAAGGCGCGGGCCTCCGTCTGCCCGGTTGCTCGGAAGAGAGGGGTTTGCCCTTCATTATTCCTCGCGCTGACATCCGCTCCCGCCTTCAGCAACGCTTTGAGACTGTCGTTGTGTGCGCCAAACAACGGGGTGTTCCCTTGGGTGTCGCGAGCGTTGATGTCAGCGCCAGCCTTCACGAGCTCCCTTAAAGCCCCTTCGCTCGCTCCGAAAAGGGGCGTTTTCCCTCGGTTATCGCGCGCATGAATGTCTGCCCCGGCCGCAATCAACGCCCTGGCATCCCCTTGCCCTCTCGCGTTAAAAAGCGGTGTTTCCCCTTGGTTATTCTGCGCATTGATGTCTGCCCCGGCCTTGATCAGTTCAATCACGGCTCCCTCGCTTGTCACAGAATGAAGCGGCGTATTTCCAAGGCCATCCCTCGCTTCGATGTCAGCCCCAGCATCCAACAGCCTCCGAACTTCGCGCGGGTGATGCGCATCATGAAGTGGCGTTTGATCCAGCCAATCTTCATCCCTTGCGTTCACATCAGCGGGGATTTTGGTAAGCCCGATTTGCTTCAGAAGAACGTCTTTGAGATTCGAAATGTTCAACCCACACCTCCACAATAGTATTTTGACCTCCCACCATTAGCAGAAAATCAGAACCTCGCAAGGGAATTAAATAGAAGAAGACGGCTCTTGCGGCCTTTCTTTTTCCATGTCAAAACCGTTGTCGGATTCGAGGCTTCTGGCTTCCCTTTCCTCACCCTGGGCTTTCATGGCCGCACCGACTTGACGTTTGGCGTCGGCCCCAAATCCGCCTTCCGGTGGATTCCAAGCATTGGCAGCGGGAAGGAGCTCGTCAAAAAGCTTGGATCGGTTGTGGGCACGAATGACCTGATCGGATTGATCATTACCTGGCCGCCCCAGAAGATCCGTGGGCGTTGTTCCTTCTAAATCGGGATCCTGAGGCGTGCGTCCAGCCTTGAGCAGGTCACCGGCCCATTCTGCATCGCCGCATGCAACAGCGAAGTGGAGCGGATACTCGGTCGCGGCCGTCAGGAAGGCCTCGTAGTCTTGCCGCTGTCGATGCGGGCGTCCTCCTTCCACTCATCTTAATTTGTCTCGTCGTCCCAATGCTCGTCAAAAGCGGCCTGGCGGAGCTCGTCGGGTAATCCCCCCATTTTTAGCAGCGGCCAAAAGTAGAAATAGGGATGGTCTGATCAATTCACACTGAGTCGTGGGTTTTCAGCGCCGGAGTCATCCTGGGCCTTCAGACGCGGCGGACTGCCATGTTTTCCGCTCTCGAAGTGCCCTTGCGGGCACCTCAAGACGGAGTTACCCCTGTGCCGCCAACAGCTTCCGGCGCACCATCCACAGGTTGGACAGCGCGAACAGGGTGAGCACCTGTGCCGTGTTCTTGATCAAGCCGAGATAGCGCACCTTGGTGTAGCCGAACTGCCGCTTGATCACCCGGAACGGATGCTCGACCTTCGCGCGCAGACTAGCCTTGCAGCGCTCCCAGCGCTCAACCTGTTCGAGCTCACGCGCGTTGCCAATGGGGAATTCAACCGGAGGATTGAAGAACGGGCTTGAAGGCTTGAGGATGAGCTACCTGGACCCGCAAACCGTCACGAGACCCCGATGGACTACCCTGACCTTGCCCCCCTGGAGGAAATCTCCGGTCCGTTCGCCGTTCTTTCGAAGGGCCCAAAATTCATCGCCGCCTGGCTTGCCAAGCGCACTGAGGAGCGCTACCGGGAGTTCACCCGTGCCGCGCTTGAGGGTCAGGTGTTCCCCGAGAACGCGGAGGCCATGACCTCGGAAGATTTTCTGGCCATGCTGCGGGCATTGGAGATGGACATCGAGGCCGAGAAGGCCACCGTCTATGGCCGCCTTGCCTGTTCAATCGCTACCGGCAGAACCGCAGGCCATCTCAAGCGCCACTTCATTAAGGCGCTGATGGGCGCGCCGAGCTGCCACAGCGTCCTGGTCCAACTGACCGAAGATGGGCACCGCCGGGCCATCCATGTCCACAACAGCGCAGCACTTCGGGGACGCTCCAACCGCCTGCTGACACCCGGCCCCGTCATGGTGGTCCTTCTCACCGATAAACCCCAGCGTCTCGCCGACGAATGGACCACGGTGGAAGACACCATCCGAGGAAGAGTCCTGGCCGTGGTGGCCACGACCGATCCGAATGCGCCGTTGCCCGTCGCCATGACGGGCTTGGAACGCATAGATGCGTCACCGGACCGTGCCGCAGAAGCCGTGACGGCGATACTGGAGCGCTTTGAAGCAAAAGGGTTACGGGGCACCTGAGACCGCGATGTTAAACCCGATTCGACCGGTCATTGGAAGTGGCCGCCAACTTTATGGCGGCCAACGAGCACTACTTACAGACCAAACGAGGCTTCACGGACAGCGACTTGCATGCCGGACAGAAGAGCCCCAAGTTGATCTTCCGCTGAAAGTGATGACTGCACTTCTCGCAAACAAAAAGGTAAGGCGCCCCTGGAACGAAGCCGGGCATCACTTTCCTTCCTTGCGCTTGAAAATGACCTTTCCGCCAGCCTCGTATTCCACATCGTAGCCTTTGTAGATTGCGAGGATCAAAGAGAGACCAAGGCTTGCGGCGGTGATGATGCCGATGATCTCGACTCCAGTGACTGTCGCGACCGCCCCCAGGCTGAGCGTGCTGAGCCCAGCCGTTACTGGAGCGAGCCCAACTGCAGCAACGATTGCTGCAACACCGACGGCACCAAGCTTGGCGAACTTGCGCGTCTTCTTCAGGTCGTCTGCCAACTTGCCCACAACCACAATCTGCTGCGCCTTTGCATTCTTGGCCGCTTCCAGCTCATCCCGCGTCCTTACTGTCACGCTTGCCATAACGCCCCCTGTTGTTAGCAATACCAGTGATGGATACCCTGGGCAGGATAGCCGAAGGGAACACCGTGTTCCTAGCAGCAATGATGGTGCCCAACTGTCTCTCCAGCTGAGACACGAACTCAACGCATCCGCTGCCACGGGTCGTCCTTGGGAGCCTCCAGCCGCCCGCGGGTAAACAGGATCGCCGTCACGTTGGGGTGGGAAAGCACGCAGTTGTGCATCCACCCCGTTTCCATGCTGACCGGCACCAGGGCGATACCGCCGCCGGGGTGGTTGGCCAGCTTGCTCAGCCACTTCTCCATCCCCTTGCCGTAGGGCGGGTTACCACCAAGAGTTGTAGAACACGTCCCAACCGTCGTTGATCAATGCGCGGGCCTGCGCAATGAAGTCCAGATCTTCTTCAGCTTGATCGGGATCCAATTCACCGAAGAAAAAGCCCACCGTGTGGGGCAGCCGCTCATCGAGGACAGCCTGCTCCAATGCGTCGAGGTCTGCCGCTCCGAGAAACACGCGAACCATGTTGAACTCAAACGGGTCAGAGCACCCCGTCCGTGCACTGTGCAGCCCGAACATCCAGCCGTGGAGGTTGGGATGGCATCGCCACTGAAAGAACACCTGTCCCTCGCACGACGTCTCCTCCTTGCGGATCTTCCCCCCATACATATCAAGGCCCATCTTTTTGCTCCATCGCTCCGACCACCGGGACGTTGGAGTAATCATCCAAATTCAGCGCCACCCAAAATACGGACATTGGAGGCTTCCAATCCGATTCAGGCACTGCTTAGACGCGCTTTCTCTTGAGTGCTAGCGTGTGTTGGGCGGTTTGGTTCAAACGCTCGTCGAGCGCTTGTTCGATCACCCTAGCTCGCGAGGCGTCGAGCTGCTGAGCAAGGTCCCGCAGGCGGCTGGCCTGGGCTTGGGCTGCGTTGTTGAATGCGTCCACCCACTGGCGCTTGACGTCAGGGTTCTGCCATGGCTGGGCGAATGCCTCGGTCAGTGTGCAGACCCGAATCCCAAGCCCGATCTGCGCGCCGAATGCTTGGAGCTGGCGAATTACCGCATCGGTGATCGGTTGGTCAGTCAGTGGCTCCAGGAAGAACTGCTTAGCCTTGGGCCCTTTGGCCACCAGAAACGGCAGTTCGGCAGTAAGGAGTGTATTGATCGTCAAACCCCGTTCGCTCAACGGTTTCCAGAGGCCCTTCGCATTGAGTTCGGCAGCCCAGGCCATCAACAGGGTGAGGGTGGTCGAGCGCTTGCGCGCCCCCTTCACCATGAACAACGTCCCCGACGGGGCGTGCTCCTTCAAGAGGTGGTGCAGTTGAGCCGTGCTGATTGCCAACACCCCAGCGGCCTCATTGAAGCTCAGCTCCACGTCCACCGTGGGGCGCAACTTCGCTAGGCGCAGATGGTCTGCAACCTTCTTCTCCATCTGGCCCACGGTTTCGGAGCCAGAGAGTTTGCCGAGAAAGCGGTCGATGGCTCGTCGGTAGGCATCGGCGGCAGTGAGGGCCATTAGTTCGGCTCGCTCCCCTTACGGCCGACCTTTGAAGAGCGCGCGGCAGCATTGCTGCTGCGCCGCCCGACCTTGCGCGCCGGCAGGGTGCGCAGCGCCTCCAGGTCGATTCCGTAATCTAGGACACCCAAAGCTGGCGTTCCTCCGGCACCGTTGAGCTTCTCACTCACCGTAAAGGGCCTGCTGTAAGTCGCGTGGTGTTCGTCGTCCAATTCGTGGCCGACGATTTGGGCTCGCATCTCAGAGGCCACACCGCTGCCCTGCATCTCCTGAATCACGGTCTTTCGGAGACTATGGAAACCACGCTTCGCTTTCGGCCACCCACCACTGTGCTTTTGGAGGTAGTAGCTGAACGCCTTCGATATCCAGTTCCCCGCACCATTCTTCGCCTTACTGTCAGCCTGCGGAAACAATCGCCAGTCCCCGCTCTCCCTTCGTTCGGCGACGTAGTCCAAGAAACCGAGCTTGATCAGGTCGGGATGCAACGGGACGACCCGATTGGAAACATCGGTCTTCAACCGCTGATCCTCCCCCTCATCGGTAAACCGTATGCACGGGATCCCCTCCTCCTCCTTGACGTCGAGGGTGAACAGCTGCCCCACCTCACCCGCCCGGGCTCCCGTATACAGGCCCAACAAAGCCGCCCAGCGCGCTCCCGTTGAAAGCTGCTTGAAGCTATCGGGCGCGAAGAGTTGATGAACCTGATCCAAGGTAAAGGCCTGGAAGCCAAACTTCCTGCGCTTGCGCTTCTCCGCCATCGAAACGCTGACGTGACCTGCGGCGACATTGTCTCCCTTGAGCACATAGCCTGAAGCCATTGCCCAAGTGAAGAATCCTCTCTTTCCTGCGAGGTAGCTCTGGCGATTGTTGAGTGTAGAACGCGTTAACCCGCGCTTGGCCAAATGGTCGTAGAAGCGGGCCATCTCAGGCCGCGTGATGGTATGCAGCTCGCGCTCGGCGCCCAAGAACTCGATCAGCTCTGTCACGGGAAGCAGTTTGATGCCGACCGTTTTGACCTCGATGTCCTCGGCGGCGACTTTGTCCTGCCAGATTCGCTTCGCATCGATGAGGCTGATCGTCTCAGCTGGCAGGGGCTGCGCCGCCGCTGATTCCAACGGGTTTGGCCCAGCCGCCGCCGGAACTGCACCCGCATCACGGAAGTGGAACTTGCCGATTTCTTCCAACGCCTCCATTGCTCGAGCATGGTCGGCCGCATCCGTGGTCCGAAGACGGAAGCCCGGCAAGTCAATTTCATAACGCCTGGAGCCGTTCTCCGCGACGCTGCGGAGAACATCCTCAACCGTGAGTCCCTTCTTGGTCATGCACCCATCCCTGATGGCATCGAATGCTTGAGCATAACGCTGCGCGATGGCCAAGGCAGCCACTCTTGCGCTATACAGGTGGATGCCCAAGGGATGCTTGACGAAAGGTTTGCCGACGATGCCGCGCATGTCCGTCGGAACGCGCATGCGAAACTGGTAACGACCAGTGGAAGAGCGAGTGAGATAGCTTGGTAACCGCATCGGAGTTGTGCCCCGATTTGTGCCCCAAGCCGCCCTTCAAGTCCCTAAAAAATGTCGTTTACAAACAAACACTTACTAAGGATTGGCGGAGAGAGTGGGATTCGAACCCACGGAAGGTTTAACCCTTCGCCGGTTTTCAAGACCGGTGCCTTAAACCGCTCGGCCATCTCTCCAATCGGGTCCCGGATGCCCGGGCAGCGGCGTATTCTCGCACGTGAACGGCATTTGCCCAAGACCACCCTTGCCCCTGCCCTCCGCATCCGGCACGGTGGGGCCTCCACTGCAATCGGAGCCGCCATGGCCCATCTCGATCTGGCCAACCTGCGCACCACCCTGCTGGATGACACCCAGTTGGCTGCGGTGGCCCTGCACCGTACCTTCGCCGGGCACCTGCCGGTCAGCAGCGGGCAGCTGGTGGTCTGCGATCCGCTGGTCCAGGCCGAGGCGCCGGCGCTGGCCGACTACACCGCGCCGCTGGGCCGGCACCCGGTCGAGATCATCGTGCACAGCGGCCGCCCGGCGCTGGCGATGGTCTGGTTCAAGCCGCGCCAGTTGCTCACTGCGTCCGCCCTGCACTGGCAGATGGCGCGCTGGACCACGCAGGACCTGACCGGCCTGGATGAGGACAGCTTCATCGGCTATCCGGTCGACGCCGGTATCGGTTGCTTCATGGACACCGACACCCAGCAGGCGCTGCTGGCCCTGATCGAACAGGCCGATGGCGACGAAGAGGGTGAATGGTCGGATGCACTGATCGATCACGATGGCCTGGATGAAGGCGCCGAGTACCGCCCCTGGGGCGAGGACTCGCCGCACGGCCTGGTGGTATTCACCAGTGGCTGGGGCGACGGTGTCTATCCCAGCTATTGGGCGCTGGATACGTCCGGCATACCGGTCGCCCTGGTCACCGATTTCCTGTGCATCGAGGGCGGTGACGGGCGCGACGAGCGCGAGATCGCCGACCAGGCCTATCGCGACAACCTGCCGCCTGCGGAAGCCGAGGCGCTGGCGCGGCTGGTGGCCGCCGTGGAGCGCGATGACGCGGAGGCGCTGCGAGCCCTGCTGAAAGATGCGCCACAGCGCGCCAACCAGATCGAACCGGGCTGTGGCGGCACCGCGCTGTTCGAGGCGATCCGCCTGGACCGTCCGCAGGCATTGCGGGTGCTGTTGCAGGACGGTGCATTGCCGGCAATGCCCGAACGCCTGCACATGAGCAAGGTCACCAGTTATCTGGACTACGCGCGCTTCCTGAAGAAGCCACGCAGCGCGGAGCTGATGGCGGTGCTGGAAGCGCCCGTCGTTGCGGCCGAACCGCCACCGGCCGCACCGCGGCGCCGGAGCTTCTGGGACCGGCTGTTCGGCCGGAAGTGATCGGCGCCGGAATACAGCAACGCCGGGCATGGCCCGGCGTTGCCGTTCAGCGCTCTCAGCCGGCATCCACGGCCAGCGCACCCAGTGCACTGGCCTTGATCCGCTCCTTGGCCTTTTCACAGGCGCCACCGCAATCCAGGCGCGAGGCCTCCAGCTGCGGCGGCAGGTGCTCGGCCAGGAAGTCGGTGAACACGCGCACCGCCGGCAGCAGGCCACGGCGCGAGGCGAACACGGCATGGCACACGCCCTGCGGCAGTGACCAGTCCGGCAGCACCACTTCCAGCTCGCCGTTGCGCACGGCGTCGGCGCACACGGTTTCCGGCAGCATGGTGATGCCGAAGCCGTCCTTCACCATGCTCTGCAGCAGCGGGAAGTCGAAGCCGGCCACGCGCGGCTGCAGGTCAACCCGGCGCACTTCGCCTTCCGGGCCATGCAGCTCCCAGCGCTGGCGGGCTTCGTCTTCGCTGATGCTGAGGGTGACGTGCTGGGTCAGTTCTTCCGGGTCCTTGGGACGGCCGGCGCGGTCCAGGTACTTCGGGCTGGCCACCAGCAGTTCCTGCACCTGACCGAAGCTGCGCATCACCAGGCTGCCGTCGTCGTCCAGGCGCGAACGCACGCGCAGGGCCACGTCGTAGCCTTCATTGATGATGTCCACACGGCGGTTGCTGATGTTCAGCTGCAGCCGCACCTTCGGATACTGCTCGAGGAACTTGGGCAGCAGCTTGGGCAGCTGCATCTGCGCCAGCGACACCGGCACGCTGGCGCGCACCACGCCGCGCGGTTCGGCGCTGAGTCGGTCCACCACTTCGCGTGCGGCCTGGGCCTCGGCCAGCATCGTCTGCGCATGGCGGTGCACGCTGGTGCCGACGTCGGTGACCGCGAAACGGCGCGTGGAGCGCTGCAGCAGGCGCACGCCCAGGTCGGTTTCCAGCTGGCTGATGCGGCGGCTCAGTCGCGACTTGGGGATGCCCAAGGCGCGCTCGGCGGCGGCGAATCCGCCGTGGTCGACCACCATCGCGAAGTAGTACAGATCATTCAGGTCATGCATGCCCGAGTTCCATATCTAGAACAATACGTGGCATTCAACCACCTTTATCCCGCCTTTGCAACAACCTATCGTTCTCTCCGTCGGCGGGGCCACCCCGCCCCTTCCTTCCAGAACATAGGTGACTGCCATGAAGCTTCTGCATCTCGACGCCAGCGTGCTTGGCGACAACTCCGTCTCGCGCCAGCTGTCGGCCGCCGTGGTCGCCCGCTTCACGGGTCAGATCGACGGCCTGCAGGTCGATTATCGCGATCTTGACGCCAATCCGGTACCGCATCTGCGCAGCAGCTCGCTGGCCAAGACCGATGCCGCCGAGGCGACCGATGCTGAACAGGTGATGCAGCAGTTCCTGGAGGCCGACATCGTGGTGATCGGCGCACCGATGTACAACTTCAGCATCCCCTCCACGCTGAAGGCCTGGATCGACCGCGTGGCCGTGGCCGGCCGCACCTTCAAGTACACCGAGAACGGCCCGGTGGGCCTGGCCGGTGGCAAGCGGGTGATCATCGCCAGCAGCCGCGGCGGCATCTACACCGACTCGCCGGCCGACTTCCAGGAGCCGTTCCTGCGCCAGGTGTTCGCCTTCATGGGCATCAACGAAGTCGAGTTCGTGCGCGCTGAAGGCATCGCCTACTCGCCGCAGCACCGTGAAGATGCCATTGCCGGCGCGCTGGCGGCACTGCCGTCGCACGCAGCGGATGAAGCCGTCGCGGCGTAACGCGTTCCAACGTTCGGCGCCCCTCTCTCCTCGTCTGGGCGCTGAACGCGGGCCGGGATCCCCTCCCCCATCCCGGCCCACCCTGGCGGCCCCGCTCTGCGGGGCCGTTTTTTTGTGGGCGCGCTACGCTGGGGCCATGGACTACGTCGTGACGACTGCGCACCGCAGCGAATTTCCGTACCCGATCACCCTGCGCCGCGGCCAGGCGCTGGTGGTGGGCGAACGTTATGAAGGCCCGGAGAGCTGGGACGACTGGTTTCTGTGCGAGGCCGAAGGGCAGCAGCCCGGTTTCGTGCCGGCGCCGGTGATCGGCCGCGATGCGCAGGGTGGCGCGTTTGCCACGGAGGATTACTGCGCGCGGGAGCTGGATGTGGATCCTGGGCAGCTGCTGCGCGGGGAGCGCACGCTCAATGGCTGGGCGTGGTGCGTGCCGGGAACCGGCGAACCGGGATGGGTGCCGTTGGAGAAGCTGCGGGCTGCGGAGTGATCGCGGCGGTTCATCCACGCATGGAGTGGATCTACCGGGGCATCGGTGAATTCATGCCGGGCACGTGCAACACCCTCCAGTAGATCCACGCCATGCGTGGATTCGGTGCCATGCAGGCATGGCACCCACCCGATCAGGGAATCAGGCGATGGTTTCCAGGCCACCCATGTACGGGCGCAGGGCCTCCGGCACGGTGATGCTGCCGTCGGCGTTCTGGTAGTTCTCCATCACTGCGATCATCGCGCGGCCAACGGCCACGCCCGAGCCGTTCAGCGTGTGCGCCAGTTCCGGCTTGCCGGTGGCCGGGTTGCGCCAGCGCGCCTGCATGCGACGGGCCTGGAAGTCACCACAGTTCGAGCACGAGGAGATCTCGCGGTAGGTTTCCTGCGACGGCAGCCAGACTTCCAGGTCGTAGGTCTTGATGGCCGAGAAGCCCATGTCGCCGGTGCACAGCAGCACCTTGCGGTACGGCAGGCCCAGCTTCTCCAGCACCACTTCGGCGCAGCGGGTCATGCGCTGGTGTTCGGCATCACTGTCTTCCGGGCGGCTGATCGAGACCAGCTCGACCTTCTCGAACTGATGCTGGCGGATCATGCCGCGCACGTCGCGGCCACCGCTGCCGGCCTCGGCGCGGAAGCACATCGAGTGGGCGGTCATGCGCAGCGGCAGGCGCTCGGCGTCAACGATCTCGTCGCGCACGATGTTGGTCAGCGGCACTTCCGAGGTCGGGATCAGGTAACGCGTGGAATCACCCACGGCGGTCTTGAACAGGTCGTCCTCGAACTTCGGCAGCTGGCTGGTACCGCGCAGCGAGTCGGCGTTGACCAGCAGCGGCACGTTGGTTTCCTCGTAGCCGTGCTCGCCGGTGTGCAGGTCGACCATGAACTGGGCCAGGGCGCGGTGCAGGCGTGCGATCGGGCCGCGCAGCACGGTGAAGCGCGAACCGGACAGCTTGGCCGCGGTCTCGCCGTCCAGCCAGCCGTTGCGGGCGCCCAGTTCAACGTGGTCGAGCACCTTGAAATCGAACTGGCGCGGGGTGCCCCAGCGCGCCTGCTCGACGTTGTCGTTCTCGTCGGCACCGGCCGGCACGTCATCGGCCGGCAGGTTCGGAATGCCCATCGAGATCGCTTCGATCTTCTCGCGCAGCTCGTCCAGCGCCACTTCCGAGGCCTTCAGCTCGTCGGCGAAGGCAGCGACCTCGGCCATGATGGCCGAGACGTCCTCGCCCTTGGCCTTGGCCTGGCCGATGGCCTTGGAACGGCTGTTGCGCAGGCTCTGCAGCTCCTGGGTCCGCACCTGGATGCGCTTGCGATCAGCCTCCAGGGACTCCAGGGCAGACACGTCGAGCTCGAAGCCGCGGCTGGTGCGCAGGCGTTCGGCGAGGTCGGCGGGCTGGTGGCGGAGCAGGGCTGGATCAAGCATGGCAGGTGTCGTGGTGGGTATCAGGGATGGGATTATCGCTTGTTATACGGATTTCTGCCGCCCGGTTCATTCCTGGCGTGGCAGAATCGGGCTATTCCGTACTGGTCCGGTCCATGTCTGCACCCCGCTCGTCGTCCGCCAAGTCGTTCACTGTGCATATCCCGCGCAACGCCCTGAAGATCGCCGGCATCGCCTTCGGCGTGGGCGTGCTGCTGTTCGTACTGGTCTGGTTGACCGGCCGCGACAAGGAGTTCTTCCGTGCCGACCCGGCCGCGCAGACCCCGCAGGAGACCGCGCAGGTGGAACCGCTGCCGGAACCGCTGGCCGCAGCCGCAGGCTCCAGCGACATGCCCGACGCCAAGCCGGCCCCGGTAGAGGACGACGCCCCGAAGCTGGTCGAAACCGCCCCGCCACCGCCGGCGCCCATCGCTGAACCGGCCCCGGCCGCGCCGGCCCCTGCGCCGGCCGCCACCGGCAACAGCCAGCCGATGCCGATTGCCGGCCAGTCGCCGCCGCCGGCCTACCCGGCCGCCGCGCTGCGCGCCGGCGAAACCGGCAGCGTGGTGGTGCGCGTGGAGGTGGATGCCACCGGCTACCCGAACAATGCCACCGTGATCCAGCGCAGCGGCTCACGCGAGCTCGACCGTGCCGCCACCGACGCCGTGCGCCGCTGGCGCTTCACCCCGGCACAGAGCAACGGCCAGCCCGTGCCTGGCAGCATTGAAGTGCCGTTCGACTTCAAGACCCAGTAACTGAACGTTTCCCGGCAGGCAAACTGAACCCTGCCGGTCGCGTTGACGCAACGCTGACACTTCCCGCCACTGGCCCGCGCAACACTCTCCTCCGTCGTCCATTGACGGAAGGAGTTTGCGATGACCGCCACCACCCACGAAGACCTTCATTCGCCGCAGCTGCAGCAGGATGCCAGCGAACAGCACAAGCCCACGTCGCCCTGGATGTGGATTGCGCTGATCGTGGCGATGTTTGCCGCCGCCCTGCTCTGGCTGCGTCATTCGAACCAGGAAGACGTGGCGCCGGCACCGGTCGGCGAGCGCATGCTGCCCGCCCCCGAGCAGGCGCCGGTCGCCGACGCGCAGGAGCCCGCTGCCCGTCAGGCCGCACCGGCCGGCAGCCAGCACAAAGCCGCCCCCGCAGTTCGCAATCGCGAGGCTCGCCCGCTGGCAGGCAACAGCAAGCCGACCTACCCCGCTGCCGCGCTGCGCAATGGCGTGCAGGGCAGCGTGATCGCCAGCCTGAATGTCGATACCCGTGGCCAGGTGACCAATGCCGCGATTGTTTCGCGCAGCGGCGAACGCAGCCGTGACCTGGATCGTGCGGTGCTGAGCGCCGTGCAGAACTGGAAGTTCCAGCCGGCGATGCATGAAGGCCGTGCAGTGGCCAGTGTGGTGCGGGTTCCGGTGGATTTCCGTACCGAACAGCGTTGATCGCGGACGAGGGGTTCGTGATGTTTAGACGGAGGCTTCGGCCTCCGTCCTTTTATGCGGAGACGCGTGCCAACCAAGGTTGGCACCTACCAGGTGATATGAGCGTGCCAACCAAGGTTGGCAGCTACCGGGTGATGTGAGCGTGCCGACCAAGGTCGGCACCTACCAGGCAATGCGATCCGCCGGGCATGATCCGGCGGATGCGCTTCCGATCAGGCCAGGTTGAATCCGGCGCTGCGGGCCAGGCCATCGAAGTCCGGGAAGGACGTGGCGACGTTGGCGATGTCGTTGATGCGCACTTCGCCGTCACTGATCTGGCCGGCGATGGCGAATGCCATGGCGATGCGATGGTCACCGTGGCTTTCGATGGTGCCGCTGCCCAGGCGCACGCCGCCGTGCAGGGTGGCGCCGTCTTCGGTTTCGTCCACCTGCATGCCCAGCGCGCGCAGGCCGGTGGCCATCGCCGCAAGGCGGTCGGATTCCTTCACCCGCAGTTCGGCAGCACCGCTCACCACGGTCTGGCCTTCGGCGGCGGCGGCGGCCACGAACAGCGCCGGGAACTCGTCGATCATGTCCGGCACCAGTGCTTCCGGAATACGCGCGCCCTTCAGCGGGGCGTAGCGCACCACCAGGTCGGCCACCGGCTCACCGCCCTGTTCGGCCGGATTCTCTTCGGTGATGTCCGCACCCATCAGGCGCAGCGCGTGCAGCAGGCCGGTGCGACGCGGATTCAGGCCGACCTGCTTCAGGTGCAGCTCGGAGCCGGGAATGATGCTGGCGGCCACCAGATAGAACGCGGCAGATGAGAAGTCGGCCGGCACCACGATATCCGTGGCGCGCAGGCGCTGGCCGCCACGCAGGCGGGCCTTGCCCGGCGAGAATTCGATGTCCACGCCGAACGCCGACAACATGCGTTCGGTGTAATCGCGGGTCGGGTGCGGTTCCAGCACGCTGGTTTCGCCCTGCGCATACAGGCCGGCCAGCAGCACCGCCGACTTGATCTGCGCGCTGGCCACCGGCGAAGCGAAGTCGATGCCGTGCAGCGCCTGACCACCATGCACGTGCAGCGGCGGCGTGCCATCGCTTTCAGTGTCGATCTTCGCGCCCATCTGCGACAGCGGGCCGGTCACGCGGCGCATCGGGCGGCCGGACAGCGACTCGTCGCCGATCAGCGTGCAGTCGAACGCCTGGCCCGCCAGCAACCCGGCCAGCAGACGCATGCCGGTACCGGCATTGCCGCAGTCCAGCGGCGCCTCCGGCGCTTTCAGGCCGTCGATACCCACACCATGCACGATGCGTTGCGACGGGCTGGGGGTTTCGATGCGCACGCCCAGCTGGCTGAAGATGCGCGCGGTGGCGCGAGTGTCTTCGCCTTCCAGGAAGCCATCGATATGCGAGGTGCCATCGGCCAGCGCGGCGAACATCACCGAGCGGTGCGAGACCGACTTGTCGCCGGGAATGGTCAGGCTGCCCTGCAGCGGCTTGCCCTTGCGGGCGATCCAGTGTTGCGCGTTGCTCATCGTTCGATCGTTCCGTAAACGCCGGCAGCGCCGGCGATGCATCAGGGAGCGGCGGCCATGGCCGCCACAGCAGCAGTCAGGGCACGGCCACCGGATAGGAGCCCAGCACCTTGATCTGCGCCGAGTGCGCTTCCAGTTCAGCCAGCGCGGCCTGCATCGGCGCGTCGTCGATGTGGCCGGCCAGGTCGATGAAGAAGCCGTATTCCCACTTGCCGTGGTGCGACGGCCGCGACTCGATGCGGTTCATGCTGATGCCGTGGCGGGCGAATGGGCTGAGCACGTCGAACAGCGCACCGGGCTTGTCATGGATGAACACCAGCACCGAGGTGCGGTCGTGGCCGGAGGTCGGGAAGATGTTGCGGCCCACCACCAGGAAGCGGGTGGTGTTGTCGGCGTCGTTCTGGATCGGCTTGGTGACCACCTTCTTCAGGCCGTACACGTGGCCGGCACTCTCGCCACCGATGGCCGCCGCATCATCGGCGTTGCGCGCACGACGCGCTCCCTCGGCATTGCTCGAGACCGGAATCTTCTCGGCCTTCGGCAGGTTGGCGCGCAGCCATGCCGAGGTCTGCATGAACGACTGCGGATGCGCGTAGATGCGCTCGATGTCCTCGATGCGGCCGCTGCGCGACATCAGGTACTGCTGCACGCGCAGTTCCACTTCGCCACAGATCTTCAGGTTGGAGGTCAGGAACATGTCCAGGGTGATCTGGATGGTGCCCTGCCCCGAATTCTCCACCGGCACCACGCCGAAATCGGCGTTGCCCGCTTCCACTTCCTGGAACACTTCCTCGATGCTGGCCATCGGCAGGCCCAGCGCGGAGCGGCCGAAGTGCTTGAGCACGGCCTGCTGGCTGAAGGTGCCTTCCGGGCCGAGGTAGCCGATCTTCAGCGGCTCCTGCTGGGCCAGGCAGGCCGACATGATCTCGCGATAGACATGCACCAGCAGCTCATCGCTGAGCGGGCCTTCGTTGCGGTCCACCACCATGCGCAGCACCTGCGCTTCGCGCTCGGGGCGGTAGTAGTCGACGGCGGCGGCGAGCTTGCCCTTGGCCTTGCCAACCTGGTGGGCGAAACGCGCGCGCTCGGCGATCAGGCTCTGGATGTCGCGGTCGATCTGGTCGATCTTCGAACGCACATCGGCCAGCGCCAGCGGCGCCAGGGTGGGTGCCGGGTTCGAAGCGGCCTTGGCCTTGCCCTTCGCCTTGGTGGGCACGCTGCCCTTGGCCGGTTCGGCCTTCTTCGGCGCCTTCTTGCTGGATTTGCTGCTTGCCATCGGAATTCCTTGTTGCGGGGCACGCACCCGACGGTGCGCGCCGTTCATTGCTCAACCGTGACGCTGCTGGAAATCGGCCATGAAGGCGACCAGCGCCTCGGCCCCGGCCAGCGGCATGGCGTTGTACAGCGAGGCTCGGATGCCCCCGACCACCTTGTGTCCCTTCAGCGCCAGCAGGCCGGCGGCCTTGGCTTCGGCGACGAAGCGGGCATCAAGCTCGGCATCGGGCAGGAAGAACGGGATGTTCATCCGCGAACGGGCCGCGTGTGCGACCTCGTTGCGGTAGAAGCCGCCGGAACCATCGATGGCGCCGTATACCAGCGCCGCCTTGGCGGCATTGCGCTTGGCGAACTCGGCCACGCCACCTTCGGCCAGCATCCACTTGAACACCAGGCCGGCCAGGTACCAGTTCCAGGTCGGCGGGGTGTTGAGCATCGAATCGCGGGCGACATGCGAGCGGTAGTCGAAGATGTCCGCGCGCGGCTGGCCGCTGCGCTCGAGCAGGTCGCGGCGGATGATCATCACCGCGATGCCGACCGGGCCCAGGTTCTTCTGCGCCCCGGCGTAGATCACGCCGTAACGGCGCACGTCCAGCGGCTCGCTGGCGATGGACGAACTGAAATCGGCGATCAACGGGACGTTGCCGGTATCGGGCACATCACGGAACTCGACACCGTGGATGGTCTCGTTGGCGGTGATGTGCACGTAGGCGGCATCGGGTGACAGCTGCCAGTCGGCACGCGGCGGCAGCGTGCGGTAGCCATCGGCCTCGCTGCTGGCGGCAATGTTGACGTCGACGTAGACACCGGCCTGCTTGACCGCGGTCTTGCCCCAGTGGCCACTGACCACGTAGTCCGCGCGCTGGCCGGGGGCGGCGAAGTTGAGCGGGATCAGCGCCTGCTGGGTGGTGGCACCACCGGACAGGAACAGCACCGCATAGTCTTCGGGGATATCGAGCAGGCGACGCAGGTCGGCCTCGGCCTCGGCGGCCACGGACATGAACTCCGCACCGCGATGGCTCATTTCCACGATCGAGGCACCGGTACCGTGCCAGTCCAGCATTTCCGCCTGCGCCTGGCGCAGGACCGATTCCGGCAAGGTTGCAGGGCCGGCACTGAAGTTGAACGCGCGCGTCATGTCACACCTGTGGGGCAAGACCCCTAGTATGCCGCAGTGCACCAGCCTTGCGGCCTAGTGCGGCAAGGGAAATTTGGTTTCATTGGAATCCATTCGCGACGCGACCGGGTAGTGCCGGCCGCTGGCCGGCACCCACAGGGATACGGGGCGGCAACTGCCGGCCAGCGGCCGGCACTACCGTCACCGCGCGACCGTCAGCGCGCGCCGAACCACAGCAGCAGGCTGAGCAGTGCGGCCAGCAGCAGCGCACTCGCCAGCAGCCATGGCCAGCGCCGGACCCTGCGCGGCGCGGCCGGCAGCACCGGCGCCTGCTCGGCCTCGTGGCTGGCGTCGTCCTCGGTGGGCATCGGCCGCCGGCGCGGATCATGCGGCACTTCCAGCACGAACCGGTGCTGGCCATCGAACACCACCTGGTCGCCGGCCTGCAGCCAGCAGTGCCGCACGGCCACGCCGTTGACCCGGGTGCCATCGGCACTGCCCAGGTCGCGAAGCAGCACGCGCTCGCCGTGCACTTCCACGCGGGCGTGCTGTTCGGCGAAGGCCGGGTCATCGATGGCGATGTCGGCCTCGTTGCCGCGGCCGATCAGGCGGGCCCGCGACAGGGTGAAGCTACGGCCATGGTGCAGGCCGCCGACACCGCGCAGCAGCCGCTGCTGCTCGTCGCTGCCGTCTTCGTTCTTCGGCGCAGGCGCCTGCAGCAGGCTCTCGACTTCGCCCTGCAGCACCATCTCCACGCCATCCACGTACACCGCGTCGCCCGCGCGCAGCAGGGCCATCCGGCGCACGGGGCGACCGTTGACGTGGATGCCGCGGATGCCATTGCCGACCTGCAGCCAGAGGCCGCGATCGTCCATGCAGAACTGGGCCAGCAACAGGGCGCCGTTGCCTGCATCGCCGAGCCGCACACTGCCGTTGGCCTGGCGCACGATGCGTTGCACCCCGGGCCGCAGGGGCTGGTCGGGCTGTTGTTGTTGACTGAAGTGAACAAGCAGGTTCTGCACGCGGCGCAGCCTAGCAGGTTGGCCGCCAACGAAGAAGAACCTGCGATGAGTGCTTGGCGCGGCGGCCCGCGATGCGCACAATGCTCGCCCTCTTTGATCATCCCCGCCCTGCGCCAGGAGCCTGCATGTCCACCATCGATGTCCGCCACGCCCACGCCCTGCCCGACGCACAGGCGCGCGCCGCGATCGAACAGGTCGCTGCCAAGCTGTCCGAGCGCTTCGGCCTGAAATCGTCCTGGACCGCCGACGTCCTGAACTTCTCCGGCAGCGGCGTGGACGGTGCGATCGAACTGCAGCCAGGCGCCGTGCGCGTGACCGCCAAGCTGGGATTCCTGCTGTCGGCGATGAAGGGCATGGTCGAAGGCGAGATCCAGCGCGTGCTGAAGGAAAAGCTGGGCTGAACCCCGGCGGCGGCCGTCACGGCCGTGCAACGCCAACGCGCGCTACTCTCGGGGCAGGCCCAACTCCCACGGGAAGTGCGATGAACCACTACGAGAACGACGACCGCCGCAACGACGACGCCTCTTTCGGTGACCAGGCCGAGCGCTTCTCGCGCAAGCTCAGCGATTCGGCACAACAGGTCTGGCTGGCCGGGCTGGGCGCTCTGGGCCGCGCGCAGGCCGAGGGCAGCCGCTTCTTCGATGGCCTGGTGAAGGAAGGCGAAGCCTGGGAGGCCCGCCGCCGTGAGCGCAATGGCGAACAGGGCCCGGGCTGGCGTGACAACGTCGAAACCTCGCTGGACGAGGCCCGCGAGAAGGCCTCCGACACCTGGAACAAGGTCGAGAAGGCCTTTGATGACCAGGTGCAGGGCGTACTCAAGCGCCTGCATGTCCCCACCGCTGACGAAGTGACGGCGCTGGAAGCCCGCATCGATGCCCTGCATGCGCGCCTGGCCAAGCTGGAAACCCGCGCCGCGTCCGGCACCGACGCCCCTGCGCCGGGCAGCCATCAATCGCCGGACAGCGTGCCCTGAGTCCAATTGTTGCAATGCAATAAAAATTGATTGACAATCGCGAGCAACCCGCCAATCGCTTCGGCTGCCGTTTGTTCCCTCCCCTCACGGCTTCAGGATTGGCGGGTTTTTCGTGCCCGCCGTGCGCCGTTCTGCGCGCTCCATCACGCTTCCTGTCAGGAACATCCTGACCCGGCCGGGCACCGCGACCTTTACACTGTCGTTCTCCGCTTTCGCCCCTTCCGCCCTACTCCTGCATGCTCCCTTGGATCCTGGCCCTGCTGTCGGCCCTGCTTACCTGTTCCCTGGCCGTTGTCTATCTGTGGTGGATCAAGCGGCGGCAGAAGGAGATGCAACTCGGCCTGCAGGCCCTGGCCGGCATGCATTGGCGCGAATTCTCGGTCCTGGTCAAGCGCATGCTGCGCGAACAGCGTGGCCTGCGTGAGCTGATCGATCCGACCGAAGATGCCCGCGAGCCGAGCAGCGACTTCCTGCTCAGCGATGGCCCCAATCAGTGGCTGGTGTCGTGCAAGCATGGCCTGGCCTATCGCATCGGCACCGCCGCAGTGAACGAGCTGGGTGCGGCCGCGCGCCTGGCCGGCGCCAAGGGCGGCATGCTGCTGACCGAAGGCCGTATCGAGCGCGACGGCCGTGGCGCCGCCGAGAAGCAGGCCGTTGAGGTGCTGGACGGCCCCCGCCTGTGGCCGCTGCTGCAGCCCTACCTGCCCGGCGATATCGAAGCGCGCGTGCGTGCCAGCGCCCGGCATGAGGCGCTGCGCCGCATTGCCATCGCCGCACTGGGTTCGGTCACGCTGGGGCTGCTGGTCGGCCTGGGCCTGCAGGGCTTGCATGTGGAAGAGGCCGCGCCGGTTGCTGCGGCGCCGGTGGTGGCAGCACCTTCGGCCGCGCCTGCCGCCGAACCTGCCCCGATCGAAGCCGTCCCTGCGGCCGCCCCTGCTCCCGAAACTGCCGTCGCCCCGGCGGCCGACGCGCGCAGCAATCCCAACCCGGATGCCGCCACGCTGGAGCGCTTCCAGGCCGATCTGGCCCGCGCACTGGCTGGCAAGCCCGGCATCGCCAGCGGCGTCTGGCTGACCCGCCAGACCCTGGCGATCAACCGCACCGGCGAACTGGAAGCGGTGTGGCCGCGGGTCTGCGAGGAAGTGCTGCACTACCCCGCCCTGCGCAACGTGCGCATCCAGCTCAACGCCCGCCCCGGCGTGGATGAGCCCGTACGCTGGCGACAGTGCGCTACGTATTGATGGGGCAACATCCACGCATGGCGTGGATCTACTGAATCCCGATGCGCGCCCCCTTGGTAGATCCACGCCACGCGTGGATGGAACCCCTAGCGCGCGCCCGGCGCGAAGCGCGCGACCAGGTCCCAGGCGTCGCCGAGGAACACCTGGCGCACGCGGGTAATGGGCTGCTCACCGCGCCAGGTCAGGCGCTCGATCACCAGGCAGGCGGTGCCGGGCTTCACGTCCAGCAGTTTGGCGGTGGCGGTGTCCGCGCCCCAGGCACTGATGCGGTGCTGGGCACGGGTCCACGAGACATTCTGCAGCAGCCAGCTGCCCGGCGCGGTGGTACTGAAATCGACCTCCAGCACCTCGGGCACGCCCACCGGGCTGATCAGGCGGTGCTCCAGCGCCAACGGACGGCCATCGGCCAGGTGCAGGCAACGCATCGCCAGCAGCGTCTCCTCGCCCGCCAGCTCCACTTCACCGGCATTGCCGGCGTCGGCCAGGCGCAGGTCGCGCTGCAGCAGGCGATACGCGTACTGATGGCCGCGCGAGCCGACTTCCATCGCGATATCGGGAATCTCCAGCGCCACCTGCTCCAGGTGCGGCGGCTGCCGCGCCACGAATGAACCGGCGCGACGGCGGCGTTCGATCATGCCGCTCTCGGCCAGTGCAGTCAGCACCTTGTTCACCGTCATCCGCGAGCAGCCGTACTGCTCCATCAGCTCGTGCTCGTACGGAATCCGGAAGCCCGGCGCCCACTCTCCACTGAGGATGCGGCTTTCCAGATCGCTGCGGATACGCTGGTTGAGCGTGGCGGACTTGCTGGCCTTCACGTAATGGGGTCTCGGTAGCGGGAGGCGATCAGCCCAGCACGCCGCGCAGGGCGGCAGCGAAGGCGCTGGTGATCGCCTCGCGCTGCAGGTGGCGGCCGTCGGCCACGCACTGGCGGCCATGGCGCCAGACCGATCGCAGCGCGCCATTACGTGCGGCGAACACCCAGCTGTCAAGCCATGCGTCGTCCTGTCGCGCCTGCAACGCCGGGTGCGAAGCATCCAGCTCGACCAGGTCGGCACTGGCGCCGACCTGCAGGCCGGCGGCCACGCCCAACGCCTGTGCACCGCCCTGCAGTGCGCCCTCGAACAGGAAGCGGCCAGTGCTGCGGGTGGCATCCGGTGCCAGCACATTGCGCCCGCGCAGGGTCAACCGCTGACCGTACTCAAGCAGGCGCAGTTCTTCGGCCGCGTCGATCAGCACATTGGAATCGGAACCGACACCGAAGCGACCGCCCTCGCGCGCGAACGCCTGCATCGGGAACAGGCCGTCGCCCAGGTTGGCCTCGGTGATCGGGCACAGGCCGGCCACGGCCCGGCTGGCCACAACGGCCGCGCGCTCGTCATCGGTGATGTGGGTGGCATGCACCAGGCACCAGCGCGCATCCACCGGCGCATGGTTGTACAGCCACTGCACCGGGCGCTGGCCGCTCCAGGCCAGGCAGGCCTCCACTTCGCGCACCTGTTCGGCGATGTGGATGTGCACCGGGCCGTCGGTCAGCGGCAGCAACGCACTCAGTTCCTCGCCGGTGACCGCACGCAGGCTGTGCGGTGCGATGCCGAGCACCGCATCGGGCAGCGCGGCCAATGACGGCTTGGCGGCGTCCAGCAGCTGCGCGAAGCCGTCCACGTCGTGGATCAGCCGTCGCTGCGCAGGGTTCGGTGCCGCCCCGCCGAAATCGGCATGCGCATAGAACACCGGCAGCAGGGTCAGGCCGATGCCGGTCTGGTCGGCCGCCGCCGCGACCCGCGCACTCATCTCGGCGCGGTTGGCATAGGCGCGGCCGTCAGCGTCGTGGTGCAGGTAATGGAACTCGCCGACGCGGGTGAAGCCGCTTTCCAGCATTTCCATGTAGGCCTGGGCGGCAATGGCCTGCACCGCGTCCGGGCGCAGGTGGGCCAGGAAGCGGTACATCAGCTCGCGCCAGCTCCAGAAGCTGTCACCGTCGCCGCCGCCGATCTCGGTCAGCCCGGCCATGCCGCGCTGGAAGGCATGGCTGTGCAGATTGGGCAGGCCCGGCACCAGGATGCCGACGCGAGTGTCGCCGGCCTGGGCGCCCTGCCCCGTGCTGATCGCCGTGATGCGACCGTCCTGCACCTGCAGGCGGACGTCACGGGCCCAGCCGTCGGCCAGCAGGGCGTGGGCGGCATGGAAACGGTGCGGGGAACGCGAATCGGACATGGCTGGACAACCCGAAATGGACGCCTATATTGTATAGACATATAAGCACAGCCGCGTTGTGGATGCCATGCACGTCGAAACCCTGTGGTCCAACGTTCACCTGATCACCCTCGATGGCGAGGGCCTGGGTGTCATCCGCGATGGCGTACTGGCCTGCGCCGAGGGCCGCATCGTCCATGTCGGCACCGCCGGCAGCGATGCCCACCTGCAGCCGACCACCCGCATCGACGGCGAAGGCCGCTGGATCTCCCCGGGCTTGATCGACTGCCACACCCACCTGGTCTACGCCGGCAACCGCGCCAACGAATTCGAGCAGCGCCTGCAGGGTGTCAGTTATGCCGAGATCGCCCGTGCCGGCGGCGGCATCGTCTCCACTGTGCGCGCCACCCGCGCCGCCACGCCGGAACAGCTGGCCCGCGAAAGCCGGCCGCGCCTGCTGGCAATGCGCGCCGAGGGCGTGACCACCCTCGAGATCAAGTCCGGCTACGGCCTGACCCTGCCCGACGAACGCAAGCAGCTGCAGGTGGCGCGTGCGCTGGGCGAGGAATGCCGGGTCAACGTGGTGACCACCTTCCTCGGCGCACACGCGATTCCGCCGGGCCGCGAAGCACAGGAATACACCGACGAGGTGTGCAACGTGATGATTCCGGCCATCGCCGCCGAAGGCCTGGCCGAAGCGGTGGATGTGTTCTGCGAGAACATCGCGTTCTCGCCGGCACAGGCGCGGCAGGTCTTCGAAGCGGCACGCGCCAACGGGCTGGCGGTGAAGATCCACGCCGAGCAGCTGAGCAACCAGCATGGCGCCGAACTGGCCGCCAGCTTCGGTGCACTGTCGGCCGACCATATCGAACATCTGGACGATGCCGGCATTGCCGCGATGGCGGCGGCCGGCACCGTCGCCGTGCTGCTGCCCGGTGCCTTCTATTTCACCCGCGATACCACCCTGCCGCCGATTGCGGCGCTGCGCGCGGCCGGCGTGCCACTGGCGCTGGCCACCGACAGCAACCCCGGCACCTCACCACTGACCAGCCCGCTGCTGGCGATGAACATGGGCGCCACCCTGTTCCGCCTGACCGTGGACGAGTGCATCGCCGGCTTCACCCGTGAAGCGGCGCGCGCGCTGGGCCGTGGGGATCGCATCGGCCGCCTGGCCGTGGGCATGGACTGCGACCTGGCGATCTGGGACATCGACGCCCCCGCCGACCTGGTCTATCGCATTGGATTCAACCCGCTGCACGCGCGCGTGGTGCGCGGACAGCCCGACCTGCCTGCCTCCTGGAGCAACACATGAGCAACACCCTGGTTCTTCGCCCCGGCCATGTCACTCTCGCCCAGTGGCGGCAGGTCTATCGCGGTGCGCCGCTTGCACTGGACCCGGCCGCGCTGCCGGTGGTGCGCGCCAGTGCGGCGGCCGTCGCCGCGATCGTCGCCAAGGGCGCGCCGGTGTATGGCATCAACACCGGCTTCGGCAAGCTGGCCAGCGTGCGCATCGAGCGCGAGGACCTGGCCACCCTGCAGCGGAACATCGTGCTCTCGCATGCTGCCGGTGTGGGCGAGCCGATGCCGGCCAGCGTAGTGCGCCTGATGATGGCGCTGAAGCTGGTCAGCCTGGCGCAGGGTGCTTCGGGCATCCGCGAGGAGACCCTGCTGTTGCTGGAAGCGATGCTGGTCAAGGGCGTGCTGCCGGTGGTGCCCGCGCAGGGCTCGGTGGGTGCCTCGGGTGACCTGGCACCGCTCTCGCACCTGGCCAGCGTGATGCTCGGCGTGGGTGAGGCCTTCATCGGTGACGAACGCCTGCCGGCAACTGATGCACTGGCACGCGCGGGGTTGCAGCCGATCGAACTGGGCGCGAAGGAAGGCCTGGCGCTGCTCAACGGCACCCAGTTCTCCACCGCCTATGCGCTGGCCGGCCTGTTCGAGATCGAGACGGTGTTCCAGGCCGCGCTGGTCACTGGTGCGCTGTCGGTGGAAGCAGCCAAGGGCTCGGATACCCCGTTCGACCCGCGCATCCATGCCATCCGCGGCCAGCGCGGGCAGATCGCCACTGCGGCCACGCTGCGCACGTTGCTGCAGGGCTCGGACATCCGCGAATCGCACCGCGACAACGACGTGCGCGTGCAGGACCCGTACTGCCTGCGCTGCCAGCCGCAGGTGATGGGCGCAGCGCTGGACATCCTGCGCCAGGCTGCGACCACGCTGGAAATCGAAGCCAACGGCGTGTCCGACAATCCGCTGGTGTTCACCGATACCGGCGAGGCACTGTCAGGCGGCAACTTCCACGCCGAACCGGTGGCCTTCGCCGCCGACATGCTGGCGATGGCGGTGTGCGAGATCGGCTCGATCAGCGAGCGCCGCCTGGCGATGCTGGTGGACCCGGCGCTGTCCGGCCTGCCCGCCTTCCTGACCCCGCGTCCCGGTTTGAATTCCGGCTTCATGATTCCGCAGGTGACCGCAGCTGCGCTGGTCTCGGAAAACAAGCAGCGCGCTTACCCGGCCAGCGTTGATTCGATTCCGACCTCGGCCAACCAGGAAGACCATGTGTCGATGGCCGCACACGGTGCGCGCCGCCTGATGCAGATGGCCGAGAACGCCGCCAACGTGATCGGCATCGAGCTGCTGGCCGCCGCGCAGGGCTGCGACTTCCACGCCCCGCTGCGCTCCAGTGCCGCGCTGGAATCCGTGCGCGCCACCCTGCGTACGCAGGTGCCGACGCTGGAAGAAGACCGCTACTTCCATCCCGACATGGTGACCGCCACGAACCTGGTGCGCAGTGGCGCGCTGGCGCAGGGCCTGACCAATCTGTTGCCGACTGTGGAACCACAGGCATGAAGACCCATCCCGAATGGCTGACGGTGCACGAAGGCGATGCCCCGTTGATCGTCAGCTTCCCGCATACCGGCAGCGAGCTGCCGCACGACCTGATCGGCGACTACCACTCGCCATGGCTGGCCCGTCGCGACGCCGACTGGTGGGTGCACGAACTGTACGATTTCGTGCGCGGCATGGGCGCGACCACGGTGCGCTCGGCGATCTCGCGCTCGGTGATCGACCTCAACCGCGATCCCAGCGGCGTGTCGCTGTACCCCGGCCAGAACACCACCGGCCTGTGCCCGCTGACCACCTTCGACAACCAGCCGCTGTACCACGCCGGCCGCGAACCGGATGACGCGGAAATCGCCCGTCGCCGCGACACGTATTTCCTTCCCTACCACGATGCGCTGGCCGCACAGATCACGCGCCTGCGTGCGAAGTTCGGCACTGTCGTGGTGTATGACGCGCATTCGATCCGCTCGCATATCCCGCACCTGTTCGACGGCGAGCTGCCGCAGTTCAACCTGGGCACCGCCGGTCCCTCCGGTGCACCGGATACCTCCTGCGACAACGCCTTGAGCGATGTGGTGGAGAACCTGCTGAAGATCAGTGGCATGAGCCAGGTGCGCAACGGGCGCTTCAAGGGCGGCTGGATCACCCGCCACTACAGCAACGTGGCCGGCGGCGTGCACAGCCTGCAGATGGAACTTGCCTGCCGCGGCTACATGCACGAACCCCTGCCGGACCAGGTGGACGAACACAGCTGGCCCACCCCGCTCGACCCCGACCACGCCGCACCGCTGCGCCACACCCTGGCGCAGGTGCTCAATGCCTGCCTTGAATTCGCAACGAACCGGAGCGCCGCATGACCCGCAACGACCCGTCCCGCACCATTGCCGCGCCGACCGGCACCACGCTGAACGCCAAGAGCTGGCTGACCGAAGCGCCGCTGCGCATGCTGATGAACAACCTGCACCCGGACGTGGCCGAACGGCCGCAGGAACTGGTGGTGTACGGCGGCATCGGCCGCGCTGCGCGCGACTGGGAAAGCTTCGATGCCATCGTCGAGACGCTCAAGCGCCTGGATGACGACCAGACCCTGCTGGTGCAGTCGGGCAAGCCGGTGGGCGTGTTCCGCACCCATGCCGATGCGCCGCGCGTGCTGATCGCCAATTCCAACCTGGTGCCGCGCTGGGCCAACTGGGACCACTTCAACGAGCTGGATAAGAAGGGCCTGGCCATGTATGGCCAGATGACCGCCGGCAGCTGGATCTACATCGGTGCGCAGGGCATCGTGCAGGGCACCTACGAGACCTTCGTGGAAATGGGTCGCCAGCACTTCGGTGGCGACCTGACCGGGAAGTGGCTGTTCACCGGCGGCCTCGGCGGCATGGGCGGCGCGCAGCCGCTGGCCGCCGTGATGGCCGGCGCCTCGTGCCTGGCCGTCGAGTGCCGGAAGAGCAGCATCGACATGCGCCTGCGCACCGGCTACCTGGATACCTGGACCGACAATCTGGACGAAGCGCTGCGCCTGATCGACGAATCGTGCAAGGCCGGTACGCCGAAGTCGGTGGGCCTGCTCGGCAACGTTGCCGATGTGCTGGCCGAACTGCTCAAGCGCGGCGTGAAGCCGGACCTGCTGACCGACCAGACCTCCGCGCACGACCCGGTGAATGGCTACCTGCCGCAGGGCTGGACGGTCGAACAGTGGGACGAGAAGCGTGTGAGTGCACCGAAGGAAGTGGAGAAGGCTGCGCGTGCATCGATGGCCAACCACATCCGCGCCATGCTCGGCTTCCACGCGCTGGGCGTGCCGACCGTGGACTACGGCAACAACCTGCGGCAGATGGCGCTGGAGGAAGGCGTGGCCAATGCCTTCGACTTCCCCGGTTTCGTGCCGGCCTACATCCGCCCGCTGTTCTGCCGCGGCATCGGCCCGTTCCGCTGGGCCGCACTGAGTGGCGACCCGGAGGACATCGCCAAGACCGATGCCAAGGTGAAGGAGCTGATTCCGGACAACCCGCACCTGCACCGCTGGCTGGACATGGCCGCCGAGAAGATCAAGTTCCAGGGCCTGCCGGCACGCATCTGCTGGGTCGGCCTGGGTGATCGAGATCGCCTGGGCCTGGCGTTCAACGAGATGGTCGCCAACGGCGAACTGAAGGCACCGGTGGTGATCGGCCGTGACCACCTGGACAGCGGCAGCGTGGCGTCGCCGAACCGCGAAACCGAAGCGATGGCCGACGGCTCCGATGCGGTGTCCGACTGGCCGCTGCTGAACGCCCTGCTCAACACCGCCAGCGGCGCGACCTGGGTGTCGCTGCACCACGGTGGCGGCGTGGGCATGGGCTTCTCGCAGCACGCCGGCATGGTGATCGTCTGCGACGGTACGGAGGCGGCGGCGAAGCGCATCGGTCGCGTGCTGTGGAACGACCCGGCCACCGGCGTGATGCGCCATGCCGATGCCGGGTATGACATCGCGGTGGAATGCGCGAAGGAGAAGGGGCTGGATCTGCCGGGGATTCTGGGCTGATCCGGAGGGCCTCTCCAATGAACAGGCCCTCCCTCATCAAGCCGCACCTGCATATCCGACACCTGCCACTCATGCCCACCGAAGGTCACCAGACGAACCGCCGCAAGAGAGGAGTCAGGGCCAAGCAAGGACGTGAGCCAGTGCCATCCAGTTCCTTGCACGGGTGCAGCCATGTTGCGCAAGATCACCAACTTCGACATTGACTCAACCCTACGCGCGCCGGGGGCACCCAGTGCTTCTCTGTCGGTCTCCATGCATGACATCGAGACCTTCAATGGAATTCTCTCCGACGAGATTGATTCTTCATTCTCGTCCAGCATCTGCTGCTCATCGCGGATTGCACAAGAGCGGATGGCTTCCACGCAATCCGTTACGGTTCGACCCGGGAGACCGAGGGAAGCAATGTTGTTTTCCTCTCTCCGCCCGCCGACATCTCTGGTCTTGTACGATTGGCCTCAGTCAGGACATTGATCCGAAAATGACCTGAACACGCACCACCGCAGCGCCGATCAAGCACCGTCACGCCCAGGAAGTCAGGCCACCCGAATGAATCGGCGCCGTCAACCCAAGCCTGGCGCCAATGTGATCATGCCGAAAGTGCCGCCACCCGTCGATACCCGGGGATACGCTGGGAGTACAGGCCGGCAAGATCATCGCCCGTTCGAACGTGAACGAAGTGCTGCTTCCCAATACTGACAAAGTTGGCCTTGGTCGCGCTGTTCTGGAGGGTTCTTCCAGCTTCGACCGCCTTCAGCGCACTGATCCACAGCCATTCATCCCTCCCCTTGATGGCGTACCAGACCGGCATGCGGAATACACGCTCAAAGGCGATGGCCCTCCTCAACTCATCGTCCAGACTCAGCGTATAGAACACGCGCCCATTCCATTCACTGGGTGATATGTTCTTGGCATCCACACCAATCATACCCAGCGCATCGAACAGCAGAAGGAAATCCGGGCGCTTGACTGAGCCAGTAAACAAACTGGCGAAGGTTTCCGGTTGCTGGCAGATCGCAACATAGGGTAGTCCTTCCCGCGCGAACCAGGCTGCCAACGCGCTCTCACCCTCCAGTCCAGCGAGCGCACGTTGTTCTGCCGCTGTTAGCTCGTCCTTGCCCTCGTGCAGCGTCTGCATCCGCATGCCGCCGTCCTCGGCAACTGCATCTCCCAAGCTTTCACGACACTCCAGGCGATTTCGTGGCAGCGAGGATTCACTCGGACTCCTGCCAGGATCAACGGCACTTGGGTCATACCAATCCGCCATCGGCTTTCCATGGCAAACCATGTCACCGCGAAGGTATTGACCGATGTGCTCATCAGCGAGCGCATAGATGAGATCGACAGTCCAATCATCGATCTCTGCGCCAATTGAGATCTCGCAAAGGTTTGACTTGGAGTCGTAGAAGACACGCTCTACCGTGTACTGCAATCTCCAGTTCTTCAACGCCTCGACAAAGTTCTGCAACTCGTCCAGTTCGCGCGGATCGTCATAGCGACTATCAATGAACGGGTATTCCGGCCTGCCTTCCATGTGTATTGCTTCCTGTCCAAGGTCCCGTACGCAACTCGATCTGTTTCGACATTGCAGCGATTACGGGACCGGATATCTGTTGATCCCAACCCGCTATCGGCAGAGCAAGCCAAAGCTTGAGCGTGCCGGTACGCATGGTCTGCTTGTGCAGGAGCACCGGGCCAAGGCGTGTGCAAAATGCAATTCTGCGGCACCAAAGTGTCTGACGATCCACCTCATGTGCACCGGACAGGGAATGGCGTGACCACAAGGCGGAGCCGAGCATGGCTCGGCTCTGCATGAAGCAGGGGGCACAGGCCCCATACGCCGCCGATGGGTGACGTGACGCCGTCGACCTGTTAACTTGCGCGCCACTTCCGTGGTTTACAGCATTTCCGCATGTCGCTCTCGTCGTACCGCCCCACCCCGTCGCTGTTGTTCCTGGCCGTTTCCCTCGGCCTTTCCTCCATCGCCGCTGCGGCCCCGCAGGCCACCACGCTGGATGCCGTACAGGTCACCGCTGCTGCCGATGCCAGCGCGCAGGCGCGCGAGGCGCTCAAGCGCGTGCCCGGCGCCAGCAATGTCATCGACGTTGCCAAGGCCGACAGCCGACTGTCCAGCAATGCCGATGTGCTGGCCTACCAACCGGGCATCAGCGCGCAGTCGCCGGGCAATGAGGGCACCAAGGTCTCGATCCGTGGCTCGGGCATCAACCGTGGACCGGGCGCGCATGCCTCGGGCATTGCGGTGTCGATCGACGGCCTGCCACTGACCGGCCCGGGCGGCACGCCCTACGAGCTGCTGGAACCGCTGTGGCTGTCGCGCGTGGAAGTACTGCGCGGCGCCAACGGTTTCGAGCGTGGCGCGCTGGCGCTGGGCGGTGCCATCGACTACATCAGCCGCAGCGGCCGTGATTCGGCGGGCGTGCAGCTGCACTACGAAGCCGGCAGCCGTGGCTACCAGAGGCGCGGCATCAGCTGGGGCGGCGTCAGCGGCGATGTCGATTACTTCCTGGCCTACACCGATACCGAGTTCGATGGCTATCAGCGCCATGCGCGCGGCGACGGCAAGGGCGCAATGGCCAACATCGGCTGGCAGATCACGCCCGACCTGCAGACGCGCTTCTTCGTGCGCTACCGCGAAACCAACCACGAAACACCCGGACGCCTGACCCGCGACCAGATCCGCAATGACCCGCACGCGGCGAACCCAGCTAACCTGGCCATCGATGCACGTCGCCCCCAGCCCGGCAGCACGTGGGTGGGCAACGTCACCACGCTGCAGATCGATGAAGATTCTTCGCTGCAGGCGGGACTGGTCTATCACAAGTACCCGATGGACTTGAACGAGAGCCTGTACCGCCAGCAGCTGGACTACGCCAACCTCAACGCCACGCTGGACTACCGCCACCGGCACCGCCTGTTCGGCCTGGACAGCGAAACCGCGGTCGGCCTGCGCGTCACCCATGACCTGGATGCCGATGTGCGCGAGTCGCTGCGTTTTGCCAGCAACGGCTATGCCGCCGGCACGCGCACGCGTGACTTCCGCCACCACGGCACCGACAGCACGCTGCACGTCAGCAATACCCTCGCCTTCAATGACCGCCTGCGCATGCAGACCGGGCTGGCACTGATCAACACCCGTCGCGATGTACAGGTGACCTGGCCGAGCAGCGGCGGCCGCCTGCGCGACCACGACTGGGACTACGCGCCGCGACTGGGCTTCACCTGGCAGCACAGCGCGCAGACCCAATGGTTCGGCAACCTCAGCCGTTCGGTGGAGGCGCCGCACCCGTGGTCGATGATCTGGGGCTCGAACCAGTACTTCGGGCCGGGCAATGGCCCGTCCAGCGGTCGCCAGCGCGCGCCGGTGCCGATGCAGAACCAGACGGCCACCACGCTGGAACTGGGCGCGCGCGGTGACGCGACGCTGGGTCGCTGGGAACTGACCGGCTACTACGCACACGTGAACCACGAACTGCTGAGCGTCGAACTGCAGCCGGTGCCGAACCTGTTCATCGCCGAGAACAACGCCAGCCCCACCGTTCACCGCGGCATCGAAGCCGGGTTGGACAGCACGTTGTGGCAGGCTGCGCCGGGCCGCCTGTCACTGCGCCAGGCGTATACCTTCAGTGACTTCCGTTATCGCCACGATGCGCGTTTCGGCAGCAACCGCCTGCCCGGCCTGCCGCGCCACGCCTACCAGGCCGAACTGCGCTTCGATCACGCGTCCGGCCTGTACGCCGCGCTCAATACCGAATACGCCTCGCGCATCGCCGTCGACTACGCCAACAGCTACTGGGCCGACAGCCATGTGATCTTCGGCAGCCGCATCGGCTACGACGCACCCGGCGGTCGCTGGCAGGCCTGGGCGGAGATGCGCAACATCGGCAACCGCCACTACGCCGCCACGGTCACACCGGGCTACGACGATGCCGGCAGGGATGTCGCCCGCTCGACGCCGGGCGAAGGTCGTGGCGTCTACGCAGGTGTGCGCTGGCGCTTTGATTGATGGCCGCAGGCGGCGCCGGGCGTGATCCGGCGCCGCCGTTCCTGGGTCAGCCGATACGCCACGCTGGCAGGCGCTCGCTGCGCTTCCAGATGGAAGGCGCGAAGCCGATCAGCACCAGTGCCGCCAGCCACTTCGGCGACGTACTCAGCAGCGTGGAACCGAGCGAGCCATCGCCGGGTGCGAGCTGCTCCTGCCAGGGGTTGTAACCCAGGTAGAGGATGCTGCCGGCCCACCACAGCAACGCTGCGCCGATGCCCACCAGCAGCAGGGCCAGCGTGCGGCAGGTCCAGCGCTGCGAGGTGCTGCCCCATTCCCGCGACGCCGCGATCAGCAGGCCCACCACCAGCAGCGACACCAGTGCCACCAGGCCGATATCGACCTTCGGTCCAATGCGCTCATAGGCGCATGCGCGGCATTGCGCCTCTTCCGCGGCAGCGGCGGCTTCGGCGCCATCGGCCTGCCCGGCTGTGGGCTGCGCCAGTGCTGCAAACGGCAACAACACCGCCAGCAGCGTCACCATGATCCAACGAAACAACGTCCTGTTCCTGCGTGCAGCGACATCCATGCGCTCTTCCTCGTCAGTGGTTGTGTGTCCCAGCGGGCGTTCGGATATCCAGCGCCCCTGTTCCAGATGCAGTACGACAAGCTCCCGATAGGTGAAACCACCCGGACACGAATCCTGGGCGACCGCGATCATAGCCCACTGTCCATTGCCGCTGAAAACGGGCCGGGGCTGGCCATATGAAGTACACACCCCAATTACAGCGCCTGGATGACCTGCAGCAGATGGCTCGCACCTGGCGCGAGTTCCTGCGCGAGCCAGCCCAGCATCGCGAAGAACAGCAGCAGCCCGAGCAGCGGCCAGATCGTATGCGACACGCATACCCGCCACCACCCTTGCTGCTGCATGCCCTGCATGCGCCGGTACAGGCCTCCGGCGATGGCCGCGTCCACCAGCAGTTCAGCCATCAGCACCGGCGCCGACCACACCACCCACACGCTGGCCAGCAGGACGGTCGCCACCAGCGCGACGAGGCCGAGGATGGCCAGCAACGGCAGGCCCGCTTCATCTTCGGCCAGCCCGGTCAACGGCAGCTCTCCGGCATCGCTGCCACCGGCCGGCACCGACTCGTTCCACGATGCCGATGCACCACCACCGCCGGAACGCCCGCCGGCGCCGCTCCACGGGGATTCCATGGCACTACCGCGCGGCGATGCGCCACTGCCGCCTACATCCGGCGACAGCCCATCCAGCACGTTGTCCCAACGCCAGCGGATCCAGACCCACATCAGCAGCAGGAACACGCCATAGGCCAGCAGCACGGCCATCGGGTAGCGAAGCAGCATCGCGTCGATGCCGGCCAGGCGCAGCAGATGCGAGGCAAGGAAACCGGCCGCACCGGTCAAGGCCACGATCAGCGCCATCTGCAGGCGCGGCCAGCCGCGCTGCTGAAGGTGCTGCCGCGCGCGCACGACTTCGCTGCCGTGGTTCATCGGCAATTTCAGCGGGCTGCGTGAAAAGTGGCGCGAGCGCTTCATGCAGCCGCCAGCGGGCGGGAGGCATGGCGGACGGGAACGTCGGGAACCTGATACTGCATGCGGACATCCTTGCCGGGCACGCGTAAGCGGTGATGGCGGATTCTACCGCGATGGGGCCGCAGATCCATCACCCACGGGCCGGACTGGCGCCTGCCTTGTACCGCGCGCCTGCGCGCTGGATTATGATTTTCCGCCAGAAAAAGTGTGCTCCACGGCATGCACCTGTCCCAGCTCACCCGCTCCGCCGCCCTCGTGATGCTCGTTCCAATGCTTGGCCTCGCCGGTTGGGGTTCATGGTTTGGCAGCCGCTGCTTCAGCGATGGCTGCCTCGGCGTCCTCATGGCATGGCTTGCCGCCGTGGTTGCCTTTGTGGTGCAGGCGTTGCTGGTACTCCCGACGCATGCCTGGGCCCTCAAGCGGCAGGGAGCGCCCGCCTCTCGCAGCTACCTTCGCTGGTTGGGCGCGTCGGCCGTCACAGCCTTCCTGCCCATCGTGCTCGGCTGGAGCTACTTGATGATCTTCAGATGACCAGCTGCGTGTCTCCCGCACACGGATAGCCGGATCAAGGCCGCGCGGCAGCCTTCAGCAGCTGCGCGGCCACCTGGTCGAACGGGGCGATGTCCTGCAGCGCGCGGCACATCGCCACCGCACCTTCCACGCTGGCGATCACCAGGCTGGCCAGTTCACCCGCCGCCGCCGGGGCATGCCCTTCGGCGACGAACGCCGTGGCAAGGTGGCCCTGCCAGCGCGCGAACACCTCGGCAGCCGCCGCGCGGGCTTGGCTGGGCGTCGCCTCCACCGGTTCCTCCACGGCAGCGGCCAGCACCGGGCAGCCGGCGCGGAAACCGGTGCGCAGCAGGCGCTCGCGCCACAGCGCCAGGAACTGCTGCAGGCCCTGCATCGCCCCACCCTTCAGCAGCTCCACCAGCAGCGCCTCCACCTTGTCGCCGGCCATGTGGGTGGCGCGCGCCAGCAGCTCCTGCTTGCCGCCGGGAAAGTGGTGGTAGGTGGAGCCCAGCGGCGCCTCGGCCAGCTTCGTCACTTCACGGATGCTGGTGGCATTGAGGCCCACGCGCGCCAGCATCTGTGCCGCAGCATCCATCACGCGTTGAGGCGCATCAGAGGGTCGCGGGCTCACGGCAGGCTCCTTGCTAAGACAGTCGTCATAGATTAGCGTACCGGCCGCTCTATAACAGTCGTCATAACCATGAATCTCTGGTTCCGCCTGCTCCATCTGCTGCTGTGCAGCCTGTTCCGGCCGAAGCTGGATGCCCCGTTCGGGGTCTCGCGGCTGCAGTTCCGGGTACTGCCCAATGACCTGGACAGCAACCTGCACATGACCAACGGCCGCTACTGGAACATCTTCGACCTGGGCCGCCTGGACCTGATCCTGCGCATGGGCCTGGGCCGGGTGGCGCTGCGCGAGAAGTGGGCACCGATCGTCGGTGCCGGCACCATCCAGTTCCGCCGCGAGCTCAAACCGTTCCAGCGCTTCACCCTGGAGACGCGGCTGGTTGGCTGGGTCGGCTCGCGCGGCATCATGGAGCAGCGCGTGCTGATCGGTGCCGAGCAGAGGATTGCCACGCGCGCGCTGCTGGTCACCGGCATCTACGACCGCCGCGCCCGGCAGTTCCTCGGCATGCCAAAGATGATGGAAGCGATCGGCGTGGTCGCCCCGCCGTCGCCGCCGCTCAGTGCGGCCGCCGAAGCGCTGCTGGCCGCCGATGCGGCGTTGAAGCAGGACGACGCCTGAGCGTCAGGGAGCCGCCACCGGCATCGTGGGCTGTCCACGCGATACGACCTGGGTACGCCCTCCCACGTGCAGCACGTATTCGAAGGATTGCCGCATGCGGCTGTACGCGCCACCATCCGGTACGCCGTAGTTGGCGCCCACGCTGAGGGTGTGCCGGCCCGGCGGCAACGGCTTGAGCATCACCCAATACCCATCGGCGGCAGCCAGCCGTGAGTGTTCGTCGTCGGCATCCATGCGGAAGCAGCCTTCGCTGCGGACCCGATGCCTGCGCATGTCGCCCAACGGCTGGCCGTCCAGCAGCACCACCGCACTGATCAGGTAATCGTTGTTGACCGCTGCCCCGGCCTGCAGCTCCTTGCAGGTCACACGCTCATCCACCTGGAAGTGCGCCATGTTGATGATCGGCAGCAACAGGTATTTGCCAGCCGGCACCACGCATTCGCGATGTGGCCGGAAACGGCCGTTGGTGCCGGCCAGGTTCCAGACCGGGCCTTCCTGGCCCACATCGCATACGCGGCCATCCGGGTCGAGATAGGGCGCGCCGCCCTGGCCGTCGGCCCACCGCCACCACCGGGCGGTCCATTCGGCCAACGAAACGCCGCCCACCGGTTCACGCGTCAGCGGCGAAGGCGCCGCCGTGTCCGCACTGAACGCCGGCACGGCGGCCAGCAGCACTGCCATCGTTGCGCCGCTGCGGCGCAGCCAGCCCTGGATTCCCTTCCGCATCACCCACTCCATCGTCCCTGGCGGCCACCCTGCGTGGCCGGCTTCCGCGCCACTGTACCGTGACGGACTAGACCTTCGGCATGTTCTTGGTCACGCAATGGATGCCGCCACCGCCGCCGGCAATCGCATCGATATCCACCTGTTCGATCACGCGGCCCGGATACATGTCTTCCAGCAGTTCACGGCAGAAGCCGTCGGCTGCATCGTCACCGAACTGCGGCGCGACCACGGCGCCGTTGATCGGCAGGTAGTTGATGTAGCCCATGGCCAGATCGTCGTTGTCGCGGGTATGCACGTTGTCGCGCCCGTCCAGGGGTGGCGGCAGGGTGTGCACCTGCAGGCGACGGCCATCGGCATCGGTGGCCCCGCGCAGGATCTGCAGGTGTTCGCGGGTCAGATCGTAGTCGTAGGACTCCGGATCGTTGTCCAGGTTGGCGATCACCACGCCCGGCCGCACGAAACGGGCATAGAAGTCCACGTGCGCATCGGTGATGTCCCTGCCGGCGATACCGGGCAGCCAGATCACCTTGCGCAGGCCGAGGTGGTGTTTCAGCTCGGCCTCGATATCGGCACGCGACCAGTCCGGATTGCGATTGCGGTTGACCCAGCAGCTTTCGGTAAGGATGGCCGTGCCGTGGCCATCGACTTCGATACCGCCGCCCTCGCCCACCAGATCGCTTTCCAGCAGCGTGGCACCGGTCACCTGTGCAAGCCACGGCGCCACCGCGCCATCGTTGCGCGCGCTCTGCTTGCCGCCCCAGCCATTGAAGTTGAAGTCGACCAGGCCCAGCCCGCCCTGGCCATCGGTGACGAAGCACCCGCCGTAGTCGCGCACCCAGATGTCATCCAGCGGCACCTCGAGGAACTCGATGTTGTCGCGGCCGCAGCGATCCTGCGCCTGCTTCAACTGCGCCGGGCGGCACAGCACGCTGACCGGCTGGTGGCGGGCGATGGTACGGGCCAGCCGCGCCACGGCGGCGTTCACCGCATCGGCCTGCGCGCCCCACACCCGCGGCTGCGCGGCAAAGGCCAGGAACACGCGTTCCTGCGGGCCGTGCTCGTCCGGCATGCGCCAGATGCCTGCGCCCGGCCCCGCCGCGGATACGCGACCCGGCAACCCGGCCATGCCGAGCGCGGCCAAGCCACCAAGGCCGGCGGCGCCCGCCAGCTGGGTGAGGAAGTGACGACGGTTGGTCATGACAGGCTCCATGGCCGGTGTGGGATGGGCGCTATGCTGCGCTTGCCAATCCATAAGAACAAACGATAGATTCAGCCATCAACTGAACAGTTCTACTTATCCGAATGCTCAAACACTGGCCACCGCTGAACGCCCTGCGGGGTTTCGAGGCTGCCGCCCGGCTCGGCAGCTTCCACCGTGCAGCGGAAGAACTGCATCTGACCCAGTCGGCCATCAGCCAGCAGATCCGGGGCCTGGAGGCGTCGCTACAACAACCACTGTTCTTCCGGCAAGGCCGCAGCGTCACCCTCACCGACGCCGGCATCGACCTGCTGGAAACAACGCAGGCGCTGCTGCGGCAGCTGGCCAGCGGCATCCGCCGGCTCGATCAGTACCGCAAGCCGAATCAACTGATCGTCAACACCAGCCCGGCCTTCGCCCGACACTGGCTGGTGCCACGCCTGGCCAGCTTCCACCGGCTGCATCCCGACGCCGATCTGTGGCTGCTGACCAGCGAGGATGCGCCGGACATGACCACGCAGACGCTGGATGTGGCGGTACGCGATGACCTCGACTCACAGGCGCAGTGCCAGCACCGCGTGCTGCTGCACGACCGCCTCTTTCCGGCCTGCCATCCCAAGCTGCTGGCGACGCCCGTGCACGAACGACTGACCCTGCATGGCGAGCGCGAAATGGACTGGAGCCAATGGCAGGTGCAGGGCGGCGCCGATGTCGGACAGCGCCGCGAGGGCATGAACTTCTCCGAGCCCGGGCAGCTGCTGGATGCCGCCTGCCAAGGGCTGGGCATCGCGCTGGTCAGCGAACTGCTGAGCGCGCGTGCGTGCGATCAAGGCCTGCTGCAACCGCTGGATGATGCACGCGTGCGTGGCCCGCGCTGGAGCTGGCTGGTGCATGAGGACCGCGCGGCAGATCCGCTGGTGATCAGTTTCTGTGAGTGGCTGTTGGCGAGCCTGCCCGCCGGAGCTACTTCTGCTGCAGCGCGCGCTTGACCGCCGCCTCAGCCAGCGGCGCCATCACCGCATAGCCCTTCGCCGTGGGATGCACGCCGTCGTCGGCCAACTGCGGGTCGAGCCCACCGGCCGCATTGGCCATCGGCGTGTAGTAGTCCAGATAGACCAGCGCGCTGCACATCCGCGCATCGCTGCAACGGAGTGTTCAAAGCACAGAGATTTTCATGTACAACGGTGTTGAATCCAGAACTGACTAAAGACCATCTTAATGACCGAGTTTGGATTAAGGATGTCGCGAAAAAATATCACTCCACTCCAAAATGTAGCGAACAAGACTTCCAGACCTCACTACTGACAGTGGCGCAGCGCCCTCCTCCATACTTCCCACGTTTTCAAAAAATCCTAAAAATCCCAAAAGGAACGCAAGATGCCTATTAAGAGCATAGAAATATCAAATTTTAAGAGATTCAAGAATCAGAAGCTCAACCTTGAAAAGACTGTCACAGTAATTCTTGGAGAGAACAGCTCTGGAAAATCGTCCATCCTCAAAGCGCTACTGGGATTGAAACAGACAGCATCTCCATCAAATGAGCATGAATCGTGGGCCGCCCACGGAGATTACGTCGATCTCGGAACATATCAAGATTTCGTCAACAAACGCGACATCCGAAAGAAGTTTGGATTTTCCGTAACACTAGATTCTGACTCCGCATACAGATCTCTCGCTCCATATCGAATTCGCACCACCGTATCGGAATTGACTATTGATGTGGAGTACGACTACGACCCAGTGTCATCCCAAGCACGCCTCCTGGGAATCGGAGCAAAATTTGCATCCCCTGCAATTCGATGCCACTGGAAATTAACTCGGCAAAAAACACGGAAGAACTACAACATTAGAATTTCCGAGAACCTCGTGAAAGCCTTCGACGCAGCCTACGGATTCGACAAAGGTGAATCACTGGGTTACAAGCCAGAATTTTCCGTTGAGAATACGGAAAAACTCACATTCAGAGCAGCATCCATTACAAACATATCACAATCGCTGTTTATAAGGTCAGTTAACGAGACAATATCCACACTCGTCAATCATCTTGAGAAGAATGTCTTCTATCTAGCCCCTCTTCGATCAAGCCCTTCAAGAAGTTACATCCGGAGTTCGCACAACCTTGCAGTAGGAGTACGAGGCGAGCACACGCCGAGTGTTCTAGCTAATCTTGAAAGAAGGAGTCAAAAGGCAACAACCGGAAGAAGTGATCTTCGCGACAGTTACGAGCTATTTACGAACGGTCTATCCCGGGTATTTCCCGGACATAGAGCTAAAACAACGATCATTTCAGAGCTCGTAAAACTCAAGATTCAAAGCAGGGAGACGGATTCCTACTCAGGCACAGACAAGGCCGACACAATCACGGACGTTGGCTTTGGATTCTCGCAAGTATTCCCGATCATAGTTCAGGCTGCAGTGATGCCAAAGAATGCGACCTTGGTAGTTGAACAACCAGAACTTCACCTACATCCCATGGCCCAAACAAGATTCGCTCAGTTCATCGCAGAAGCCGCGCTACTAGGCAAACGATTCATAATTGAGACTCATAGCGAACATCTTGTTCGCGGCTTACAACTCGCCATATCGGAAGGCAGAGCAAAAAAGAAGGGAAATAAATTTACTAAAGATTCGGTATCATTCAATTACATAAGAAAGGCCAGCGAAAACGATCCGCCGTTAGAAGTCAATGAATTCGGAGAATTCACACAAGAATGGCCGACCGGATTCTTTGACGAATCGTACAAGACAACCCGTCAGTTGCTGAGAAATAAGCTTAGGAGTGCAGGATGATCCTGGCGATTCACGCAGATGCGCTACATCACGCACTTATACTAGAGGACGATGAGTCGATTACAAGACACCTCGCTCATTCGCGAATTGTCGCATCAGAGTGGATCCTGAACCACTTCGAGTCAAAGTTCAGGTCTACCACCGAAAAAGATCTATTTCAAGCATTCCTCTCAAGCATAGGAAATACTGGCAACGTAAAAATGGTCGACGACATTCAAGACGGGAGCGAACTCGACCTCTACGAGAATGCAAGCCATTTCGCCGGAAAGAACTTTGTAGTTCTCAGTGCAGCGAAACTTTCAATAAAAGATTTAACAATCCTAACCAAACGAGGAACAAGAATAAGGCAATTGAATGCAATCACATATCAAGGCAGTCAAGCTGGGATTTCACCATTTGAGATTCACAAACTCCCTCACCAGAAGAGCCAGGACCCCCAGAATATCATTGGCGCATTCTTTGGCGGAGCAAAAGAGGCAGTTTTCTATGACAAATACATGAACGATAGATCTTGCGCCCTAATTTCAATGGCCGCGAGCAAAATGTCGGAAAACTCCAACATCACCATAGTGACCTCCGAAAAATCCCACATAACCCACACCGAGATAAGAGCATCTGTAAAAATAGATAAATCTCAAAAACTAAGCATTGAGGTCGCCGACGTCGCCACGGAGAATTTCTTTCACGAGCGCTATTGTTACATCGACACCGGATACGAAATATACGCCCCTCGCGGCTTGGATTGCTTCGGAAAACCACCAAACTGGTTAAATTCAAACACTACCGTATCTATTTTTGACAATCACGACGGAAAGGAAGTCGTCATTAATTGCAAGCCTCGCCCAGGCCGAAAAAAGACTCTCGCCATCACGGTAAAATCAAAACTAATTGCCTAGATTTTTCCGCCAAATTTGCAGCCACACTCCAAGAGAAATAGCCTTGATTCTTCAGTTGGAAAACCACAAATAAATTAATGATGATGCAACTTGTTCCGAAGTATCTTCATCGTGAATTTCTTCGAGAATAGTCGGCGGGACACCAAAGGCCAATCGAAAAACTGAGAACGTCCTATCGAGCCGCCACGCCGGTCACCTTGGCCGGCATCCACATGCCTGGCGTCCAGCCGCTGGCGGCGAGGATCGCCTTCGGATTGTCCTGCTGGATCAGCGCACGTACCGCATCGCGCTTGTCCCTGGCCTGCAGGTAATAGGCCTTGGCGATGCGGTAGCCCACCCAGTAGCCCAGATCATAGGGCTCCTGTGAACCGGGCTTGTAGTTGTACAGCCACGGCGACAGATCGGTGCTGTCCACATCCAGCGCGAAGGCGCTTTCGATATGCACCTCCCGGCCCCGGGTCCAGGCGGCATGCCGACCGTTGCCGACGTTGCCGGAAATCAGTTCGGCGATGAACTCGGCAATGCCTTCGCCCAGCGAAACACGCAGCACCGTCGCATGCGGGTCGCCCGGCTCGAAGTCGGTCAGGCCGGTCTGCTGGATGTGCACATACTCGTGCGCGATCACGTGCACGAAGCGGTCCTGCACATTGGGATTCATGAAATCCGCTGCGCACAGCGCTTCCAGGCCGATGATCACGCCGCTCTTCGAGGTCAACCCGACCGGCCGGCCGCGGCCGACCGCGATGGTCACCGGCGGAAACGTGGCCTGCGGGTAGATCGCCTGCAGGTTGGCGAACACCTGCACCAGGCGCTGCTTCACCGCCGGCAGCTCCGCAAGGCAACCGCGGCCCTGCGCGTACACTTCGGGCTGGCTGGCAATGGCCTCGGCAATACGCTCGGGCGTGACCCGGCGCGCCTTCGCCAGTTCACCCAGGCCCGTACTGCCTTCGGCCAGGTAACCTGCCAGCTGGGCGACGCTGGGCTTGCCGCCGGTGCTGTCGTAGAGCGCGTAGAAGCGGCTGGCATCGGTGGTGAGGATCTGCGGCCCGGGCGGGGTACCCGCCTGGGCCACGCCGACCGCCCCGGCACAGGCCAGGGCAAGCAGGCAACGCAGGAAACTGGACATCGCTCCGTCCTTGGTGGAGTGCATGCGAAGCGCGCAATCTACCACTCCGCCCCGGCCACCGCAGCGGGCATATGCAGGCCCTTCGGGGCTGTGCCAGACTCACTCAGGCACCTGCCATGGATGATGGAGCACCGCACGATGATGATCGTTCCCGCGTACTGGGCCGAGGCCCGCCTGCAGGCCCGTTTCCGTGGCCGGCCGGTGGTCGTGCGCCGCTTCGGCTGGTCCGACGAGGGACCTGCCCAAGCCCAGGCCCACGCCGACGCACGTGCCCATGAAGTCCTCAACGCCATCATCGCCGGGCAGGTGCTGCCGCGTCGCGAAGTGCGCAGCAACTACGGTGTGGAGGGCGTACCGATCCGCGAGCAGATCGTGCAGCGCGACGGCGATGTCATCATCACCCGCAACAGCTATGGCGCACTGTGCCTCAACAGCCCCGACGTGCTGTTCGCCGACATCGACCATGCGCAGCCGCCGGCTGGATGCGTGATACCGGCCATCGTCGCTGCGGCCGTGCTGCTTGCCGGCGCCATCATTGGCACCGTGCTCTGGCATTGGCTGGTGGGCCTGGTACTGGGCGTGGCGGCAGTGCTGCTGGTCAACGCGGCACTGCTGATGCGGCGGAAGCAGCGTCTGGCCGCTGCCGGCGGTGCTGAAGGGCTTGCGCTGAAGCGCGTGGACGCCTTCAGCGAACAGCATCCCGATTGGCACCTGCGCGCCTACCGCACACCGGCGGGGCTGCGCGTGCTGGCGATGCATTCCACGTTCTCACCTGAGGACGAGCAGCTGCAGGCATTCTTCAAGGCACTGGGCACCGACACCCTGTACGCGCGCATGTGCCGGCTGCAGCATTGCTTCCGTGCGCGACTGACACCGAAGCCATGGCGCGTTGGCCTGAAGTACCGCATCCGGCCGCCGGTGGCCGCGTGGTCAGCCGAACAGGCCAACAATCCGGATCGACTGTCCTGGATTGCCGACTACGAAAAGAAGAGTGCCGGCTTCGCGGCCTGCGCCTATCTGCGCAGCTTCGGCGACACTTCCCGGGTGCATGCCAAGGCCGAGCATGTGCGCGAGCTGCATGACCGGCTGTCGCACGCACAGGACCGTCTACCGCTGGCGTGAGGGCGGGTGCTCAGTCAGCGCCCTGCACGAACGGCTGCCCTGCCAGGGTAGTGCCCAGCCGCACCGCGATCTGCTGCCCGCCCTTCTCAAAGGTCGTTGCGCACTGCTTTCCGCCCTTCTGGCATCCGACTTCCGGAAAGCCCTCAAGTGACTCGGGAGCGCCCTGTGCGGGACTCGCCAACCACCCTGCCGCATCCAGCAGGCGCTTGGCCTTGGCATAGGGCATGCCGGCGACGATGCCCAGCTGTGCCAGTTCGGTGGGCAACGGCTGGGAATATGCAGTGGAGACCAGGGCCAACGACAGCATTGCAGCAAGGAGGATGGCTTTCATTGCACCGACCTGGAACGAGCACACGGCCTCAGCCTAGCCCATTTGCATGACGCGGGAATGTGCCGGTAACACGTCGTTACCGAGTCTCCACAGTTGATTGCAGAGCGCTTGCCTCTGTTTACATGCGAACAGCATGGGCTCGGCTCTACAGGAGGCAGGAAGGCCGCCCGAAGGCGGCCTTCCCGTTACCTTACTTGGCGTTCTTCACGTAGGTGTCGAACCAGTTCAGCATCTCCGACACCAGCTGCTCGTTCGATTCCAGCGCGGTGTACCAGTGCGGTTCGTTCGGCAGCATCACCAGACGCGTGGTACCACCGTTGCCGCGGATCGCCTGGTACAGCTTGCGCGACTGGAACGGCTCGGTGCCCGGGTTGGCGTCGTCCTCGCCGTGGACCAGCAGCAGCGGCAGCTTGATCTTGTCGGCATAGAAGAACGGCGAGGCCTTCAGGTACACGTCCTGCGCCTGCCACACCGAGCGACGCTCGTTCTGGAAGCCGAACGGCGTAAAGGTCTTGTTGTACGAACCACTGGTCGCCACACCGGCCTTGAACAGCTTCGTGTGCGCGATCAGGTTGGCGGTCATCAGGCCGCCATGGCTGTGGCCGGTCACGCCGATGCGGTTGCGGTCAACCACGCCCATGTCCACGGCCTTGTCCACTGCCGCCTTGGCGTCGGCTTCCAGCTGCTCCAGGTAGGTGTCGTAGGCGTTCTTCGGGTCACCCACGATCGGGAACGAGGCGTTGTCGATGATCGCGTAGCCGGCCAGCAGCATCAGGCGGTACGGCTGCAGGCGAGTGAAGGTCTGCTGCGAACCGGACACCTGCCCCGCCTGCGCGGCGTTGGCGAAGTCGGCCGGGTAGGCGTACAGGATCGCCGGCACGCGCTGGCCTTCCTTGTAGCCTGGCGGCGTGTACAGGGTGAACGACAGGTCCACGCCGTCGGCACGCTTGTAGGTCACCAGCTGCTTCTTGATCTGGCGCACTTCCGGGGTCGGGTCGACCAGCTTGGTCAGCGCGGTCGTGGTCGACGCGAACTGCGCCTCGCCGGCCTTCGCATCGGCCACTGCCTCACCCTGCTGGCGGATGAAGGCGTTCGGCGGATCGATCACCGACTGGTGCCAGGTCAGGTAGCGGCCCGGCGTGTTGCTGAAACCGAGGAACTGTTCGTAGGCGTCGGCACTGCTGCGGAACAGGCGCTCGCTCTTCAGCGTGCCCAGGTCCAGGCGGTCCAGGAACGGACGATCGCCCTGCGGCGAGGCGCCACGGCCGCTGAGGAACACGTGGTTGCCGTCCTGACGCACGACCTGCGCGCCATTCGGCAGGCGGGTGAAGACCAGGTTGCCGGGGTTGCCGTACAGCTCATCGCTGGACATGTCCCACAGCAGGCGGCCTTCCTTCTTCGGCTGGTCCACATCGACGATGCGGGTCTGCATCCAGTGACGGTTCTCGTCGTTCTCGTATTGGAAGGCCACGGCCGGATCGGCGGTCCACGCGAAGCCTTCAAAGCGCTGCGCGGTGCGGGTGATTTCGGTCGGCTTGCCGTTGAACGGGGCCTTCAGCATCAGCACGCGATCGCGATGCGGCACGTTGACCTTCCAGTCACCCTTGTCCAGCGCTTCGGCGTAGACCAGGGTGGCCGGATCGGTGGCACGCCAGTCGAAACCGCGCGGGCCTTCCGGCACGCCGTGCACCGGCACGCGGTCGGCCAGCGGCAGGCTGGCGATCGGTGTGCTGCGGCCGTTGCTGATATCCAGCACTGCGACGTCATTGGCGAAGCGCTGGTAGGTCACCGCATGCGAGTACGGTGCCTTGATCGATTCGGTCAGCACATGCACGCCATCGGGCGCGGCGCTGACCTCGTTGAACAGCGCCGGCTGCCCGACCGGGCGCACGCTGCCCGCGGCAGTGTCGACCACGGCCAGCTGCGAGGCACCGTAGTAAGCGAACAGCTTTTCGTCATGCACGCTGGTCAGCGTGTCGCGGGCCTCGTAGGTGCTGCTTTCGCCGCTGCTGCCCAGCGACTCCTGCGCGTCCGGACCGGTCGGTACACCACCATTGGAGGGCGCCGGCCCCTGGTTGGCCGGCACCAGCTTCACCAGCAGGTTCTGGCTGCCGCCCAGCCACTGCACGGTGTTGCCGAAGATCGGGTTCAGCTGCACGTTCGGCACCTGCTTCACCTGGCCGGTGGCGGCATCGCCCACCCACAGCTGCACGCTGGTATCGACCGCGTTCTGGAAGGCAAAGTGGCTGCCGTCGGCCGACCACAGCGCGCCGGTGGCGCAGCCCTGCGGCAGGTTGACCTTGGTTTCCTTGCCACTGCCGATATCAACCAGGGTGAAGTCGGCCACGCAGGCCGGAATGCCGTAGCCACCGGGGGTGTCATGGCGACTGCGGTTCTTCGGTTCCAGGCGCACGCCGGCCAGCTTCAGGTAGGGCTGGGCCACGCGGCTGATCGACGGATAGGTCTGCGCGGTGGTCAGCAGCAGGCGCTGGCCACCCGGTGCCACGTTCGGTGCCGGCGGCGGCGGTGCCTTCAGCACCTTGAGCAGGTGTTCCGGCGGCTTCGCGTAATCAGCGAAGGCCGGGCCAGCGGCCAGCAGGCCGACGGTGGCAACGGCAACAGCCGCCGCCAGAGAGGTTCGACGGATCAGCATCCTTATCCCCTGGGTGTGAATGGGTACCCGGATTCGGGCATGGACCCGAATCTAGCACCGCAGGGGTTGGGGTGAATGGGCCGGAAGGGCTAGTGGCCGGATGGGGCAAAGCGGAACACGCCCGGAGAGGCCGGCGATGGGCCGGCATCTGCCAGGCGTGGTCTGTCATCACTGCTGGGCGTGCAGGTCCCAGGCAGTCAGGTAATCGGGGTCGACCACGATCATGCCACTGTTCCGCATGCGGTATTCGCCTGGCTCGGCCCGCTGGTACTGGTCGAGCATGGGCGGCAGGTAGCGCTCATGGCCATCGTCTTCGTCGGCCAGCACCACGCCTTCGTCGGCACTGATGCGCAGCACGGTGCCCGCGTACTGCTCCAGACCCTGCACCTGGCCGTCGCCACCATAGCGGGTGACACCCACCAGCACGACCTTGCCGATCATTTCCTGGGCCTTGGCATCGTCGAGTGGGGGCAGCATGGGATTGAATTCGTCGTTCATCGGAGCACCTCCAAAGCCTGCGGGGATAGCGTGGATTCGGCGGCCCCACGTTGCCAGCGTCGACGGCAACGCAGGGATCTCTCTTGGGGCGCAAGTACCTGGATCGCAGGACCAACCGGGCAACGCCGGGGCGCGATGGGCGAAAGGTGTCTGGGACTGCGGGGGATGGCCATCTGCGCCGATGGCGTGACCGTGTCAGGTCAAGGTCAACACCACGCGTTGCGTTGCATACACGGTGAAGCGTGACAGCTGCACTGTAGCGGCATGAGGGCCTCCTGTTGAAGGTCACACGCGGGTGTGTTGCTCCGTTGGAACGAATGCTGCCACTCTGCGCGGAAGGAACAAGTGAAGATTGCAGACGACCTGTAACAGGTGGTTCGCGCAGTACCCGTTCATTAAGCTGGCGCCCCGCTCTGCTGCGGCGCCCCCGTCCCGGCAGCACGCTAGAATGCGCCATGCGCACCGTACATGCCCTCCGCTACATCACCCCCTTGCGGGAAGGTGGCTCCCTGCCGGCCGTGGTCGAGACCGACGACGACGGCATGGCCGTGTTGAAGTTCCGTGGCGCCGGCCAGGGCCCGAAGGCGCTGATCGCCGAGCTGATCGCCGGCGAGATGGCGCGCACGCTCGGCCTGCCGATTCCGGAAATCCTGTTCGTCGAGCTGGACCGCGAGTTCGCCCGCACCGAGCCCGACCCGGAGATCCAGGAGCTGATCCGCGCCAGCGAGGGCCTGAACCTGGGTCTGGACTACCTGCCCGGCGCGATCAATTACGATCCGGCCGCGATGCCCGTGGATGCCGACCTGGCCTCGCGCATCGTCTGGTTCGATGCATTCACCAGCAATGTCGATCGCACCACCCGCAACCCCAACCTGATGGTATGGCACCGCAAGCTGTACCTGATCGACCATGGCGCGGCGATGTATTTCCACCACGACTGGGCCAACGCCGGCGATGCCTGCGAGAAACCCTTCGTTCTGATCCGCGACCACGTGCTGCTGTCGTTCGCCAGCCGCATTGCCGAGGTGGATGCCGAGCTGGCCGCGCGCCTGACCGATGCCGAGATCGAGCGGATCGTCGGCCTGGTGCCGGACAGCTGGCTGGTCAACGAGCCGGCATTCGACAGCCCGCAGGCCTATCGCCAGGGCTACATCGACTATCTCAAGCACCGCCTGAAAGTGCGTGCGGTGTTCGTGCAGGAGGCCATCCGTGCCCACGCTGCACACGTATGACTACGCGGTCATCCGCGTGGTACCGCGGGTGGAACGCGAGGAATTCATCAACGTCGGGGTGATCGTGTCCTGCCCCGGCGCACGCCACCTGGAAGCAGCCATCGAGATCGATCCGGCACGCCTGCACGCGTTCGCGCCGGCGCTGGACCAGGACGCGTTGCAGCCGTGGCTGGATGCGATCGTGGCCATCTGCCGCGGCGATGCCAGCGCCGGGCCGATCGCGCAGCTGCCGGCGCGCGCGCGCTTCCATTTCCTCACCGCCAAGCGCAGCTCGATCGTGCAGATGTCGAGCACGCATGTCGGCCGCACCGCCGATCCCGCGGGTGTGGTGGAACACCTGATGACGAAGATGGTGCGCGTGCCGGAGTAACCGGCACGCGTCACGATCAAAGTGGCACCCGTCGCGCGATGTAATTGACTACATTGCCGATCGCATCCGGATCGACATTGGCCAGCCCGACAATCACATAGCCCTGCGCGGGCAGCACCACGATGGCACTGTTGGAGCCGGGCGCACCGCCTTCATGGCCGTACTGGTGCTCCCTGCCCTCGCCCTGCACCACGAAACCATAGCCGTACCAGCCCTTGTGGTTCTGCGCCGTGGTGGCCTGCTGCAGCAATGCAGGTGAGACCAGTTTTCCGCCTTGCAGCGCCTCGGCGAACTTCATCATGTCGCCTACCGTGCTGTAACCACCACCGGCCGACATGCCGCGCCAGGGCAGCGACTTCGTTTCGCGCATCCATTGCCCATCCTGCTTCGTGTAGGCGACGGCACGCTGTGGCACCGTCACTGTTTCCGGCTCGAAGCCGGTGCCGGCCATGCCGGCCGGACGCAGGATGTGCTCCTCCACATAGGCGTAGTACGACTGCCCGGAAACGGCCTCGATGATGCGCCCAAGCACGATGAAGCCATAGTTGGAGTAGCTGTCCTGGCTGCCAGGCGTGAACGCGGCGGATCCTTGGCGAAGCGCTGCACGTAGTCATCCAGCGTCTTCAGCGAGGCGGAATACTGGTCGAAATCATCCCCGAAGAAATCGCCCAGGCCGCTGGTATGGGTCAACAGCTGGCGAACGGTCACGGCGCCGGCAACGGCCTTGTTCGGATAGTCCGGCAGGTGCCTGCCGATCGTATCGTCCAGCCCCAGCTTGCCGGCCTGTACCAGCTGCAGGATGCCGACCGAGGTGAACATCTTGTTGGACGAGGCCAGCCGGAAGCGCGTATCCGCATCCACCGGAACGCCGCCTTCGCGGTCCGCCTCGCCACCGCGCCAGTCCAGCAGCACCTCGCCGTTCCGCGCCACCAGCAGCGCTCCCGACAGCGCGTCCTGCGCCCGCAGCGCCTCCAGTTTTGCTGTGGCATCGGCCATCAGGACAGGCAATGCAACCCGTGCCGGCTTGTACTTGTCCGGCGTTTCAGTGCCCTCGATCTGGAACTGCTTCACGTGCGACGGGTTGTCCGGGTCCATGCCGGCTGTCACCCACATCGCACGTTCGTTCAGCTGCCCCATCACCAGCAGCTTCGCTTGGTTGGGCGTGCTCTGGATTGTTTCCAGTACGCGCAGTGGGCCGGTACTCCCGCGGAACTCGAGATAATCCCTGGGGCTGCTGCCCTCCTTCTTCGCGTAGGTATCGGCGAATGCCTGCAGATCCTCGAGGCTGCCGGCATTGAAGGCCGCCAGCCAGTCGTCGATGGCGTCCTGCGCACGTGGATGTGCACGCTCGGCAGAGGTTGCGCCTACTGCTGGAAAAACCGGGGTAGCCATCAGAACCGAACAGGCCAGCGCATTGCAGAGAAACCAACGTCCAACCGCCTTCATGGCCGTTCCTTTGCGGGATCCCTGGATGCATCCTAGACCAAGGCTACGCCCGCCGCATCGGCGCTAGGGACTCTGCCGAAACACCTCAACCGTTACATTGAATGCCTCGATGCGATGCCATTCGCTCCGCGCGTGCGGCAGGGATTCCACGCCCATGCCGATCTGGTACCTCACCGCGTCCGGACCTTCGCGCCAGTAATAGGGTTCACCGCTGCTCCAACCACAGCAGACGTAACGCAGCGCAGGCAGGCCGAACGTTGCGTGCAGGAAGGCTTCGACCTTCGCTGCCCCGGCACCCGCAACCCGATAGTGGGCTTCCATCGGCTTGATGTAGGACGCATCGTCCTGGCTGCAGCCGATGTATTCCAGTCCCTCGGGTTTCCGCCCCATTGCCTGCAGGAAGTCCTGGCAGACCGTGTCAGGTCGGGCCAGGCCGTCGGCACGGCCATGCGCCTCCCACTCCGCCAGTGCCTGTGCTGGATTTTCGGCAGCCAGCAAACCGGTGCTGAACAGCAATGCAGGCAGTACCGGCAGCATGAAACGCGCGAGACGTTCCGGCCATGGAGGCGACATGAGGATGCGATCCTTCGCGGTAGATGGAAACCATGCTAACCGATGGTCGCGCTATCGCCGTGCCATGGTCTGTTCGTTGAACCACGCCACGCAGAAGTCGAGGAAGCTGCGCAGCTTGGGCGTCAGCTGGCGATCGCGCGGATACACCAGGTTGATCCAGGTCGACACCGGCACGTACGCCGGCAGCACTTCCACCAGTTCACCGCGCGCCAATGCTCCGGCCAGCATTTCGTGCGGTTGCAGGATCAGCCCCAGCCCTCCGATGGCGGCGGTCAGCAGCGGCTCGGCCTGGTTGACCATGAAGCGGCTGGACACCGGCACGGTCAGCACGCTGCCATCGATGTCGCGGAAACTCCAGCGCGTGCGGATGATCGAATGTGCGAATCCCAGGCACTCGTGTCGGCTCAGATCGGTCGGATGGGTAATGGCCGGACGTGCAGCGAGATAGCCCGGCGACGCACACAGCGCCAGCGGATACGGCCCCAACCGTCGCGCCACCAACCCGCTGTCGGCCAGATCGCCGGTGCGGAACACCAGATCAAAGCCGTCCTCGACGATATCCACCAGGCTGTTGGACAGGTTCAGATCGACCTGCACGTCCGGGTACTGCTGCAGGTAGGCCACCACCGCCGGCCCGAGCGTGTGCACGCCGAAGGTGACCGGTGCGCTGATGCGCAGGCGCCCCATCGGCCGCCCACGCGCCACTTCGGCCAGCTGCTCGGCACCTTCCACTTCCTCCAGGATCACTCGCGCACGGGCCAGATAGGCCTGGCCGAAGTCGGTCAAGCTCTGCTTGCGCGTGGTGCGGTTGAGCAGGCGCACGCCCAGGTGGTGTTCCAGCGACTGCACGTGCTTGCCGACCAGCTGCGGCGACAGGTCCAGCGCGTCGGCAGCCGCGGCGAAGGAGCCGACCTCGGCCACTTTGACGAACGTACGCAGGGGAGCGATCAGGTCCATTGCAAACAATTATTTTTCAATGAAACGCCAGATTACCCCTTATTCTGGATGCAGGCCACGCGCACAGTAGCCATCACCTTTCCGCCGGCCCCAGCGCCGGCCTTGCCCAGGAGCCCCCATGAGCCAGGTTGTCCGCATCCACGAATACGGCAATGCCGATGTACTGCGCATCGACGACATCGACGTTCCCGCCCCCGCCGCCGACGAGGTCCAGATCCGGGTCAAGGCCATCGGCCTGAACCGCGCCGAGGTGATGTTCCGCACCGGCGCCTACCTGCAGGAGGCGCAGTTCCCCAGCCGGCTGGGCTACGAAGCGGCCGGCGTGGTCGAAGCCATCGGCAGTGCGGTGAGCGGATTCGCCGCGGGCGATGCGGTCAGCGTGGTGCCGCCGCTGGATATCGCCCGCTGGGGCACCTATGGCGAGCTGGCCAACGTGCCGGCGCGACTGGTGGTCAAGCACCCGCAGGCACTGGACTTTGAAACGGCCGCCGCGGTGTGGATGCAGTACGTCACCGCCTGGGGTGCGCTGCTGGAGCAGGCGCACCTGTCCGCAGGAGATTTCGTCATCGTCACCGCTGCCAGCAGCAGCGTCGGCCTCGCCGCGATCCAGATCGCCAACGCGGTGGGTGCCACGCCGATCGCGGTAACGCGTGGCCCAGGCAAGCGCCAGGCCCTGCTCGATGCCGGCGCCGCCCATGTCATCGCCACCCAGGAACAGGATCTGGTGGCCGAAGTCACGCGCATCACCGGCGGTGCCGGTGCCCGCGTGGTGTTCGATCCGATCGGTGGCCCGCAGTTCGTGCCGCTGACCGAGGCGATGGCGCGTGGCGGCATCCTGCTGGAGTACGGCGCGCTGAGCAGCGAACCCACGCCGTTCCCGTTGTTCAACGTGCTGGGCAAGTCGCTGACGCTGAAGGGCTACCTGTACTCGGAAATCGTCTCCGACGATGCCGCGCTGGCACGTGCCAAGGCGTTCATCGTCGACGGCCTGGACAAGGGCACGCTGGCGCCGAAGATCGCCAGGGTGTTCCCGTTCGCGCAGATCCAGGACGCACACCGTTACCTGGAATCGAACGAGCAGATCGGCAAGGTGGTGGTGACGCTGTAATCCGCTGGCGGCAGCGACAGGCCCACAACGGGCACGTCGCTGCCGCAGGCTCAGGCCATTGAAGGCCCGCGGCTCTCATGCTGGCGGCTGTCGAGGGCGAGCTGGTGCTCGCGCTGCCGGTTGTCACCGGCCAGATCATTCACGGTCTGCTCCATCGAGCGCGCGGGCTGCGCCGTATCCACGCTGGCGCGCTCACCTGGAATCAACCCGGCGACCCACAGGCGATCTCCGGCCATCATCACCCGGTCGACGCGCCCGGCATCGTCGATGCCATTGCGCTTGGATTCCAGCACCGCCTGCATCACGTGCTCGTCGCCGACGCTGCCAGGCGCGCCCTCGCGGATGCGCTCGAACAGCGCAGCATCCCTGGGCGACAGCGATTCCACGCCATTGGGCTGCGGAGCGGGTTCCGGCGTGGCCGGACCAGCGACCGGTGGATTTGCCGCCGCCTGCTGCCGCGCCTGCACCTGCTCCGGCTGGAACTCCGCCCGCGTATAGGGCGGACGCTGCGGTGGCCAGTTCTCCGCGCGGTCGAACTCGGTGGTCGGCGCATGCTCACGTGCGACGGCGGCATCATTCAACTGCCGGCGCGCATCCGCGTCGATGACGCCGCCGGGGCGCAGCGGCAGGCCATAGTCCTGCTGGAAGTTGCGCATGGCCGCCTGCATGCCGGCATCAAACGTGCGCGCCTCGCGCTCGGCACGTGGGTTCGGTTCGGTCAGGTACCCCAACGCCTCCAGCTGCCGGCGCATTTCGAACACCGGCTCGCCCTTCTCACCGGGCCCAAGGTTGCCGTCGGCCAGCGGCCCGGTCAGGTCGGTCACCGTCCGGCGCTTGAAGTCCGGATCGACCGCCAGCGTGTCGGTACGCATGCGTTCCAGCAACGCATCGTCGATGCGGCCATTGGCCGGATCGATGCCCCGCTCGGTCTGGAAGCGGCGCACGGCCTGTTCGGTGGAGGCGCCAAAATCACCGTCGGGCTTGATCGCGGCATTGGCGTTGTTGCGGATGTCCAACCGCTGCAGGTACTGCTGCGCTTCCAGCACCTGCTGGTTGGCGTCACCCCGGTGCAGGTCCATCGCCCCGGCGGGCGCCTGGAAAGTCGGCACCGGCATCTGGAAGCCGGGTTGCTGCACACGCTGGACCAGGCCGGCAACCTGGGATTCCCATCCAGTGGCCAGTGTGGCGATGGCGTCCGGATAGGGACTGCCGTTGTTCAGCTCACCGCCATTGACCGAGGCCCGCGCCTGCCGGTAGTCGGCATGGTTGGCGTTGACGTTGTCGGACAGCCGCGCACCGAACATGCCATCGCGCATTCCCACCACCAGCACCTTGGTGGCGATCTCCGCCTGCGCAGCCCGTTCCGGATGCTCGACCAGTTCGCGCCCCATCCCCAGCGCCTCGCCCAGCCGCTCGTAGTTGTTGACGTGGGTGAGGTGGGCAAAGCCCCGGCCGAAATACTCCTCGCCGCCGAAGTAGCGCAGATCCACCGCCTGCTTCCTGCCCCAGTCTTCCTCGGGCGCGGCGAAATCACGCGACTCGTGCTGCGCCGTGGCCAGCACATAGGCAATCTGCCGATGGTCGGTAATGCCGTTGTCGATGCAGGTACGCACGATCATCTCGACCGACTGGTCCCGGGTCAGGCCGAAGCCCACCCCGCCTTTTCCATAGCCTTCGCTCATCCTTCAGCTCTCCAGTTCCGGAACGCATCCGTTCGTCAGGGGACGGCCTACTTCAGCAGGTCCGATTCGGTAGGGGCCTCGCCCCTGCAGGTGTCATAGCGGCGCTGCAGCAGCGTGCGTGGCTCGGTTCCGCGCAGCTGGATGACCTTGTCCTCGCGCTCGCACGGGCTGACCTTCGCGCGCAGCACGAACCGCCCATTGTCGATATGGTCGATGTCGCGCCCGCCGATGGCCGCTTCCAATGCCTTGGCACGCACATAGCGGTTGCCCTTGGCGTCGAACAGGTAGAACGCATGCACTGGAACGTTGTAGACACCGTTGTTGTCCTGCCACACCTGCAGGTCCGGCACGCCATCGCCATTGAAATCCGAAACGGTCAGCAGCACGGCCGCCGCACCCTGGGCATCGGCGCCAGCGCGGGTCAGGCGCGGCTGCACGCCCGTGACCGCCACGTTGCGCCCGCCACGGGTCACGCCCATGCTCCGCACCCGGCAGGTCGTCACGTTGTCGGTGCCGCCGCAGTCGGCCACCTGGAAGACCACCTGCAATGCAGGCGTGATCCTGCCCTCGCCGGGCCGCAGGACGATCCTGCCCTGTTTGTCGGGCGCGGCATCGGCGGTATGCACAGCGGCCTGCGCCGGCGCCGGAGCCGCCTTGGCTTCCGCCACCAGCGCCGCCGCACCGCCGCCCTGCAACTGGCGGGCACGCAGCAGGGTCATATGCGTGCGGCACTGCTGTGCATCCAGCTGGGCAACGGCCGTGCCACCCTCCGGGCAGCGGCTGTCGCGCTGGCGCAGCCATTGCCGCTGCAGGTCGCGCAGCACCTGCTGGTCACTGGCCGTCAGCGCGGAGCGCGCCGCGCTGTAGGCGGCGTTGAGCGCATCGTCGTGCACCTTGAATTCAGCGTCGGCACAACGACGCCGGGCGTCCAGCGCGTTGCCCGCGGCCGCCATGCAGGGCGCATGGGCGGGGCTCAGATAGCGCGCATCGCCGGCGATCAGTTCGGCACCGCTGGGTACCTTGCGTACGGTGGGCTGGGGTGACGCCTGCGCGCTTGCCCCCAGGCACGGGCCAAGCAGAAGCAGTCCTGCCAGCAACCGGGTGGCGCGCCCCGGCAGGCGTTCAGAGTTCAGCATGCGATTCCTTCCCTGGGGGCTTTGACCGGCCCCGTCCTGTTCCGATGATGGATGCTGCCCGCTCGCCAGCGCAACTTCAGCGACAGCGATCACAGCCCCGCATGCCGTGTTCAGGCCGGCAGCCGCTATTTCGGCAGGGCGAAGGCCATCACGTAATCGCCGTTCGGGGTTTCCATGAAATGGTGGCCGCCAGCCATGATCACCACGTACTGGCGCCCGCCCTGCGCGTATATCATCGGCGTGGCCTGGCCGCCGGCAGGCAACGTGGCGTGCCACAGCTCCTTGCCGGTCTTCAGGTCGATGGCACGCAGCAGGTCATCGGTCGCGGCGGCGATGAAGATCAGTCCGCTGGCAGTCACCACCGAACCGCCATTGTTCGGCGTGCCGATCTCGATCGGCAGGCCGGACCGGATGCCGAACGGCCCATTGCCGCGCGCACTGCCGAACGGCCGATCCCATAGCAGCTTGCCGGTGCGCAGATCGATGGCACGGATGCCGCCATAGGGCGGCTGCTTGCACAGCAGACCGGTGAACGGCAGGCGCCAACCGGCATTCACCTGGATGGCGTAGGGCGTGCCCACCTGTGGGTCGCCCGCGCCCTCAGCGCCGCCCTTGTCGAACCGGATCTTCTCGCGTGGCAACCAGCCCAGCCGGTCGGCCTCGGCACGTGGCACCAGCCGGTTGTAGTTGGGCATGTCGTTGTAGTTGGCCACGATCACGCCACGGCGCGTATCGATGGACACGCTGCCCCAATCCGAACCGCCGTTGTAGCCGGGGTACTCGATGGAATGGCGATCACTGCTCGGCGGTGTGTAGAAGCCTTCGTAATAGGCCTTGCGGAACTGGATGCGGCAGATCAGCTGGTCGATCGGGGTGATGCCCCACATGTCGCGCTCGGTCAGGTCATGCTGGCGGCGCAGCGTGTGGTACAGCGAGAACAGCTGCGTGGGTGAGCGCTGTTCCGGTTCGACACCGCCGACCGGCACCTTGCGCTCTTCGGCGGCGGTCAGCAGCTGGCCGTTGCGGCGGTCGAGGATGTAGAGATCACCCTGCTTGGTCGGCAGCAGGAGCGCCGGCACCTTGCCCGCCGCCGTCGGGTAGTCGATCAGGCTGGCCTGCGAACCCAGGTCGTAATCCCACACATCCTTGCGCACGGCCTGGAAATGCCAGGCCGGCTTGCCGGTGGCCACGTCGATCGCCACCAGCGACGTCGCATAGCGGTTCTGGTTTTCCGTACGTGAGCCACTCCAGTAATCGCCCGCGGAATTGCCCAGCGGCAGATAGACCAGCCCCAGCGCCTCATCGCCGGTCGCGGTGGTCCACATGTTCGGCGTGCCGCGCGTGTAGGTCTGCTCATGCGGCGGCAGGCCGCTGCGCTCGGGCTGGTCCATGTCCCACGCCCAGCGCAGCTTGCCGGTGATCGCGTCGTAGGCCTGGATCACGCCCGATGGCGCATCGCGGCGCTGTCCATCAAGCACCTGGTGGCCGGTGACGATCACCCCGCGCACGATGGCCGGTGGCGAGGTGATCGACACGTATCCAGGGGGCACCTCCCCCATGCCCAGGGTGATGTCGACCTGGCCGTTGTTGCCGAAATTCGCGCACGGACGGCCGCTGTCCGCATCCACCGCGATGATGCGCCCGTCCAGTGTGCCTTCGATGATGCGCGCCCAGCACGCCGGGCGACTGCCCGGTACAGCGCTGCGGGTGGCACTGGGCGGCGGTTCCGGCAACGCCAGATCAGCAGCGACATCGGCCAATGCCGCATCGGCGAAGGTCGGCGTGGCCGGCTGCTCGTAGTAGCTCACGCCGCGGCAGGCGGCGGTGTACGGAATCGAAGCGTCCTTCACCTTCGGGTCGAACCGCCACACTTCCTTGCCGCTGGCCGCATCAAGTGCGATCAGGCGGTTGCGGGCGGTGCACAGGTACAGGCGGTCGCCGATCTTCAGCGGCGTGGTTTCCGCACCCCAGCGCTTCTTCGGCATATCGCCGGTGCGGAACTGCCAGGCCGGCTGCAGCGTGGCCACGTTGGCCGGGGTGATCTGCTGCAGCGGCGAATAGCGGGTGGCGGCATTGCTGCGGCCCCACGCAGGCCAGTCCCCCTCGGCCGGCTGGTCAGCAGGCTGCAGGCCGGTGGTGTCACGCGTGGGTTCCAGCCCGGCGCTGGCCGCGCCTTCCGGGAACGGCTGGTGCCCATCCACTTCGCCGTGCGGCGCGAACGCCAATCCGAAGGCAGCGACGAACACCAGCATCAGCACGCCGGCCACGCTGCGCGACAGGCGCCTGGAGACCGGTTGGTGGAGGGTGGGCGCCAGCAGCGCCAGCACGATGCCAAGCGCGGTCACCAGCCCGAGCCGCGGTACCCAGCGCCAGTAGTCGCTGCCCGATTCCCACCAGGTCCACAGCAGCGTGCCGATGAACACCAGCGCGTACAGCAGCGCGCCACTGCGGCGATTGCCGAACAACAGGATGCCACTGGCCAGCAGGCCGGCCCCGGCGATGGCGTAGTACGCCGAGCCGCCCAGGCTGAGCAGCCACGCGCCGAGCCCGCCGATGACCAGGCCGAGCACGACCAGCAGCAGCGACAGCACGGTGACCAGGGGATGCCGGAAGGCGCGGACGGGAGCAGGAGCAGACGGCGGCGTGGCGGACATCGTCGATCTCCGGGGGCAGCATGCGCCGTTATCCCACCGCCGACGTGAAGCGCGCGCGTATGTGCGGCATCCGGATACGACGACGCCGGCACAGGGCCGGCGTCGTCGGGTACCTCAGGCTCGCGGCAGGATCACTCCTGTGCGGCGTCCTCGCTGCTGGCAGCCGCCGGGGCGCCATCGGTCGTGGTCGTGGCCGGGGCGGCCACTGCCACCTCGTCCTCGTCCTCGTCGATCGAGGCGTCCATGCGCTCCACCGCCTGCAGCTTCTCGTCCTTGGACAGGCGGATCAGGGTCACGCCCTGGGTGTTGCGGCCGACGCGGCTGATTTCCGAGCCACGCGTACGCACCAGGGTGCCGCCATCGGAGATCAGCAGGACTTCGTCGCCCGACCCCATCAGCACTGCGGCGACCAGCTTGCCGTTGCGCTCGGTGGTCTGGATGCCGATCACGCCCTGCGTACCACGACCCTTGCGCGGGTAGTCCGGCAGCGGGGTGCGCTTGCCGTAGCCGTTCTCGGTGGCGGTGAGGATGTACTGCACGCTGGCGTCATCGGCGCCGTCGATCACCGCATCGCCATTGGCGACGGCTTCCTCGACACCGTTGTCGTCCTCGTTCTCGTCCTCGATGCCACCGGCACTTTCGGCCACGATCAGGCTGACCACTTCCTCGCCGGCCGGCATCTTGATGCCGCGCACGCCGGTGGCGGTACGGCCCATCGAGCGGACCTTGTCTTCACCGAAGCGCACGGTCTTGCCGTTGGAGGCGAACAGCAGGATGTCACGCTCGCCATCGGTCAGGCCAACACCGACCAGGGCATCGCCCTCGTCGAGGTTGATCGCGATCTTGCCGCGGGCCAGGCGGAAGGCGAACTCGCTCAGCGGGGTCTTCTTGACCGTACCGTTCTTGGTGGCGAAGAACACGAACTGGCCGTCGGCGTACTCACGCACCGGCAGCACGGCCTGCACGCGTTCGCCGGGTTCCAGCGGGATCCAGTTGATGATCGGACGACCGCGGGCGTTGGAACCGGCTTCGGGCAGCTGGTAGACCGGCAGCCAGAACACCTTGCCCGAGCTGGTGAAGGTCAGCAGCGTGTCGTGCGTGTTGACCAGCCACAGCTGTTCGATGAAATCCTCTTCCTTGGTCGCCGCCGCACTGCGGCCACGGCCACCACGGCGCTGTGCGCGGTACACGCTCACCGGCTGCCGCTTCACGTAACCGGCATGCGACACGGTGACCACCACGTCTTCCGGCGCGATCAGGTCGAGGATGTCCAGGTCTTCTTCGCTGTGGCGGATTTCGGTACGACGTTCGTCGCCGAATTCGGCCTTGACGTTGACCAGCTCCTCGCGGATCACCTGCAGCAGGCGGTCGGGATCTTCCAGGATGTGGATCAGCCCGGCGATCACTTCCAGCAGCTGCTTGTACTCGTCGGTCAGGCGGTCCTGCTCCAGCCCGGTCAGGCGGTGCAGGCGCATTTCCAGGATCTGGGTGGCCTGGATCTCGGTCAGCTGGTAGCCGCCCTCGATCAGGCCCACGCCCTTGGGCAGGTCTTCCGGACGCGAGGCTTCGGCACCAGCCGCACCCAGCATCGCACCGACCAGGCCCGGCTCCCACACGCGTGCCAGCATGCGCTCGCGGGCTTCGTTCGGGTTCGGCGAGGTCTTGATCAGTTCGATCATCTCGTCGATGTTGGCCAGCGCAACGGTCAGGCCTTCCAGCACGTGGGCACGGGCGCGCGCCTTGCGCAGCTCGAACACGGTGCGGCGGGTGACCACTTCGCGACGGTGGCGGACGAACGCCTCCAGCATCTGCTTGAGGTTCATCAACTGCGGGCGGCCATCGACCAGCGCCACCATGTTGATGCCAAACACCGATTCCATCTGGGTCTGCTGGTACAGGTTGTTCAGCACAACCTCGGCAGATTCACCGCGCTTGATCTCGATGTAGATGCGCATGCCGTCCTTGTCGGACTCATCGCGCAGCTCGCTGATGCCTTCGATCTTCTTTTCCTTGACCAGCTCGGCGATCTTCTCGATCAGACGCGCCTTGTTCACCTGGTAAGGAATTTCAGTGACGATGATCGATTCGCGGCCGTTGTCGGCCACTTCGATATCGGCCTTGGCACGGATGCGCACGCGGCCACGGCCGGTGCGGTAGCCGGCGACGATGCCGGCGGTGCCATTGATGATGCCGGCAGTCGGGAAGTCCGGGCCCGGGATGTATTCCATCAGGCCGTCGACATCGATGTCCGGGTTGTCGATCAGCGCGATGCAGGCGTTGATCGATTCGCTCAGGTTGTGCGGCGGGATGTTGGTCGCCATGCCCACCGCGATACCGGCCGAGCCATTGACCAGCAGGTTCGGGAACCGGGTCGGCATGACCGTCGGCTCCAGTTCCTTTTCATCGTAGTTGGGCTGGAAATCGACGGTTTCCTTGTCGATGTCCGCCATCAGCTCATGCGCCAGGCGCGACATGCGCGCCTCGGTGTATCGCATCGCTGCGGCGGAGTCGCCGTCGATCGAACCGAAGTTACCCTGGCCGTCGACCAGCATGTAGCGCAGCGAGAACGGCTGTGCCAGACGCACCAGCGTGTCGTACACCGACTGATCGCCATGCGGGTGGTACTTACCGATGACGTCACCGACGATACGCGCCGACTTGAAGTAGGGCTTGTTGCTGTGCGCGTTGAGTTCGTTCATCGCGTACAGCACGCGGCGATGCACCGGCTTGAGGCCGTCGCGCGCATCCGGCAGCGCGCGGCCCACGATCACGCTCATGGCGTAATCAAGGTAGCTCTTGCGCATCTCGTCTTCCAGGTTGACCTGGATGATTTCCTTGGCGGTTTCTGCCATTCGGGTTCCGTTGTCTGGTAGCGGTCCAGTCCGGCGCAGCCCTCTGCGGGAGGGGGTCGTGCCGGAACCTCGATTCAACCTGTGGATACTACCACAACAGGCCGTTTTCCGCCTCCCTTTACGGGGATTTTACCGGCACAAATCAGGAACTTAGGGGGTTGCCGGCCAGCGGCCGGCACTACCGGGGGCGGAGGTCACGCCGCCCCTCCCCTGCGCTTCAACCGCCGAAGGCGGCGCGCATGTTCTCGGCGGTCGGGTTCAGGATGACCCCGCGCTCGGTCACGATGGCGTCGATCAGCTCGCCCGGGGTGACGTCGAACACCGGGTTCCAGGCGGCAATGCCCTCGGCGACGGTACGGGTGCCACCCACGCCGTACAGCTCACCCGGGTCGCGCTGCTCGATCTCGATCTGGCTGCCGTCCACGGTCTCCATGTCCACGGTCGAGGACGGCGCCACCACCATGAACCTGACACCGTGGTGGCGGGCGGCGATGGCCAGCTGGTAGGTGCCGATCTTGTTGGCGGTATCGCCATTGGCGCAGATGCGGTCCGCGCCCACGATCACCCACTGCACGGCGCCGGTCTTCATCAGGTGCGAGGCAGCCGAATCGGCGATCAGGGTGGCATCGATGCCATCCTGCTGCAGCTCCCACACGGTCAGGCGTGCACCCTGCAGCCACGGCCGGGTCTCGCCGGCGAACACGCGGGCGATGCGGTGCTGGGCCATGCCGGCGCGGATCACGCCCAGCGCGGTACCGAAGCCTGCAGTGGCCAGCGAGCCGGTATTGCAGTGGGTCAGCACGCCACTGCCGGCCTCGATCAGGCCTGCGCCCAGTGCGCCCATGTGGCGGTTGGCGGCCAGGTCTTCCTCGGCGATGGCCTGCGCTTCCGATTCCAGCAACGCCTTCCAATCGGCGCCAGCGGCGTTCAGGCAACGGCGCATGCGTGCCAGCGCCCAGGCCAGGTTGACCGCAGTCGGGCGCGATGCGTTGAGGCGCTGCAGGGCCGGTTCCAGCTGCTGCAGGGCGTGCGCACCGTCTGCGGCCTGCACCTCGCGTGCGGCCAGCACCACGCCCCAGGCTGCAGCAATGCCGATCGCCGGCGCGCCACGCACGGTCAGCGCGTGGATGGCGCTGGCAACCTCGTCGCTGTCATGACAGACCACGTGCTCGACCACGAACGGCAGCTTGCGCTGGTCCAGCAGTTGCAGGGCATCGCCGGTCCACAGGATCGGGCGGATGTGGTCGTAACGGGCGTAGTCGATGTCAGGGGCAGTGTTCATGGCCCCATTGTAGGGCCACGCCCCGCAGGGTTGGAGCCTGCCCGGGCTCAATTCACCGAGAATTCGGCGCGGCAGCCGCCGTCCACCCAGATCCCGTTGCGGTTCCAGCCCCAGGTGCTGCCTTCCTCGCAGGGCGTGCTGGACAGCTGCTCGGAGACCACGGCACCAACCGAGATGCTGGCACCGCAGAAGCGCCGCTTCTTCGACTTCGATTCGCAGGTCAGGCGGCGCGGCATGTCGACGAAGCGGCCATCATCATCGGCCACCTCGAAGTCGCCCTGGCAGCCACGACTGGTCCAGACTTCATTGCGCTTGTAGCCCCAACCCTGCCCTTCGCGGCACGGCAGCACCGACAACTGGCGCAGCAGGCGCACCGGCGCGCCATCGAGTCGTACCGGGCAACTCTGCGGGCGGCCATTGGATTCACAGCGCACCACGCGGCGCACCAGGCGCTTGCCTTCGCTCGCTGCCGGTGCGGCACCCGCGGCACGGCGCGCGCGGAACTCGGCACGACAGCCCAGGGTGACCCACACGCCGCTGCGGTCGGTGCCCCACTCGCTGCCACGGATGCAGCTGTTGCTGGACAGCTGGCGCACCAGATCGACGCCGTTGGCGACCTCGATATCGCAGTGCACCCAGCCCATGTCGCGTGATTCGCAGGTCACCACTTCGTCGTCGTAGCCCACCTGCTGGGCCGACGCCGGCGACGGCAGCCAGGCACCCCAGAGCGCAATGGAGTACACCGGTGCAGCGACAACCGCGAACCACTTGACCAAAGCCTTCCCCAGCAGGAATGGATGAACTGCATGCCAGTGTCCGGCATTGGCCGTGATAAGAGCATCATCCTGCTTACCGACGCAAGCGCACAGAACCCGCGTTTCGTTCAGCCTGCGATGTTCAGCAACACGCGAGCGTCACGCGTGGGCGAAGTCATAGGCCAGCACGTCGGCGATGCGCGGCGTGCGGTTCATCGCCATCAGCAGCCTGTCCACGCCCACCGCCACACCCGCGCAGGCCGGCATCGAGGGCAGCGCAGCCAGCAATGCTTCGTCCAGCGCCGGCTGCACCTGGCCGCGTTCGTGTCGGCGCTGCAGGTCACGCTGGAAGCGCGTGCGCTGCTCCTGCGCGTCGTTCAGTTCGTGATAGCCGTTGGCCAGCTCCACCGCGCCCAGATACAGCTCGAAACGCTCGGCCAGCGGCGGCGTGCCGGCACGGATGCGGGCCAGCGCGGCCTGGCTGGCCGGCCAGTCATGTACCACGGTCATGACCGCGTCATCGAACTGCGGCTGGATGTGGTGGGTCATCAACAGATCCAGCCAGTCATCACGGGTCAACCCGACCGGGTCGATGTGCACGTCGCCAAGCGCAACGCGCAGCGCGGCTTCGTCGGCCTCGAACGGGTCCACGCCCACATGCTGCTGGAACAGCTCGCGGTAACTCAGCACACGCAGCATTGCACGGCGTCCGACCAGGGCCAGCGCCTGGCCGACCAGCTCGGCGGTCTCCTGCACCAACCGGTGGTGGTCCCAGCCGACCCGGTACCACTCCAGCATGGTGAATTCCGGGTTGTGGCGACCACCCGCTTCGCCGTTCCGGAACACCCGCCCCAGCTCGTAGCAGTCGCCGACGCCGGCCGCCAGCAGGCGCTTGAGCGGATACTCCGGCGAAGTGCGCAGCCACCGACGACGGCCACCGGCATCGACATGGCCGGTGAAATCGGTATGGAAGCTGTCGATGTTCGGTTCGGTGTTGCCTGCCACCGACAGGATCGGCGTTTCCACCTCCAGCACGTCGCGATCGGCGAAGAAGCGGCGTACCAGCGCATTGAGCGCGGCACGCTGCTGCAGCGCGCGCAGCAGGGCCTCGCTCACAGGATGCCCTCCGGGCGCGGATGGTCGAGCGGCAGGGTCAGCAGATCGCGCGTGTCGTCGATGTAGCCGCTGGCCAGGTACAGGCGGCGGGCCAGTTCGTTGTGGTGGTTCACTTCCAGGCGCAGGCGGCTGACGCCACGCCCGCGAGCGCGTTGTTCACAGATGGCCAGCGCCTGCTTGCCGCGACCACGACCGCGCGCGCGATGGCTCAGGTACAGCTCGTCCAGCAGCATGAAATGGCCGCCCTGCTCCAGGCTGAAGCCCATCGCGATCACCGCGTAGCCAACCACCTCGCCCGCCTCGTCCAGCCACAGCAGCACTTCGCCATTGCGCGGATCGGCCAGCAGCGCGTCCACGCCGCGACGCACGCGCGCGTCATCGAAGTCGATCCTGTCTTCAGCGTAGAACTCACGCATCAGCTCGATCAACAGTTCTTCGTCGGCACGGGTGGCCAGGCGGAAATCCAGCGGGGCGGTCTGCATCGGTGTTCCTCTGTGTTTCATGCCGGGCGCCAGGCACCCGGCGGGGTCATCATTCGTGTTCGGTGAGGTAGGCCAGCAGGCGGTCTTCGTCCCATACCGGCACGCCCAGCGATTGCGCCTTGTCCAGCTTGGAGCCGGCCTCGGTACCGGCCACCACGAAGCTGGTCTTCTTCGACACGCTGCCGGAGACCTTGGCACCCAGCGCTTCCAGGCGTTCCTTGGCGGCATCGCGGGTGAGCTGGGCCAGGGTGCCGGTCAGCACCACGGTCTGCCCATCCAGCGGGCCGGCCACGATCTCGGCCAGCGCCGGCGCCTTGGCCAGGATCTGCTGCATCGCCTTCTCGGCCGCCAGCAGCATCGCGCCGTGGCCATCGGCATCGAGCCACTCGGCCAATCCGCGCGCGGTGTCGTCCGGCAGGCCGGCGTTGACGAACTGGCCATGCTCGGCATCCAGCACCGCCTGAGCGCCCGGCAACGCAGCCACCAGCTTCTCCGCACGCAGGCGGGTAATGCCGGGGATTTCCGATTCGACCAGCAGTTGCGCCAGATCCAGGCCTTCGCGCAGCTTGGCGCTGGGCGCGTGCACATCGCTGATGCGCACCTGCCCGACCTGCAGCAGGTCATCGATGGCCTGCTGGTTGCCCTGCTGCTCGAAGAAATGGCCGAGAGAACGCGCCACTTCGCCACCGATGTCCGGCACGCGCTTGAACAACGGCCATGGCAGGTGGCGGATCAGCTCCAGGTCACCGAACCACTGCGCCAGCGCCTTGGCCGTGCTCTCGCCGACGTGCTCGATGCCAAGCGCGAACAGCAGGCGCTCCAGCGTGGCCGCGCGGCTGGCGTCGATTGCCGCGATCAGGTTGTCGGCCCATTTGGTGGCGATCTTCTTCGTATTCCATTCGAAACTGGCCGGCTGCGCCAGCGCCTGCGCGCGCCACGCCGGATCGTTGCCATCCAGCTTGAGCACCGCATTGAGCACCGCGCCGCTGCCTTCGGCCGGCAGGTGCAGCTTCAGCGCGGCGGCCAGTGCGGAAGGGTCCTCGGCATCCAGTACCAGCTTCAGGTGCAGCAGCTGGTCGCGGTTGAGCCGGTACAGATCGGCCACGCTCCTGACGATGCCGGCGTCGACCAGGGTTTCGATGTACTTGTCGCCGAGGCCGTCGATATCCATCGCACGACGCGAAGCGAAATGGGCAATCGCCTCCTTGCGCTGCGCCGGGCAGGACAGTTCGCCCGAACAGCGCCATGCGGCGGCACCTTCCTCACGCACGATTTCCGAGCCGCACACCGGGCAGCGCGTCGGCATCTGCCACGGCGTGGTGCCCTGCGGGCGGCGGTCGAGGATGACGCTGACCACTTCCGGGATCACGTCACCGGCACGGCGCACGATCACGCTGTCACCAACGCGCACATCGAGACGCGCGATCTGATCGGCGTTGTGCAGCGTGGCGTTGGATACGATCACGCCGGCCACAGCCACCGGCGCCAGCCGCGCAACCGGCGTGGCGGCACCGGTGCGGCCGATCTGGATCTCGATCGCCTCCACCGTAGTGCTCTGTTCCTGCGCCGGGAATTTGTGCGCGATGGCCCAGCGCGGCGCGCGCGAAACGAAACCCATCGCCTGCTGGCCGGCACGGTCATCCAGCTTGTACACCACGCCATCGATATCAAACGGCAGGCCATCGCGGCGCTCGCCGATGTCACGGTAGTAGCCCAGCAGGCCGTCGGTGCCTTCCACCACCTTGCACAACTCGCTGACCGGAAAGCCCCAGGCACCGAGCTGGGCCAGCGTGCCCGAATGGGTGTCCGGCAGCTCGCCGCCCTGCACTTCGCCGGTGCCGTAGGCGAAGAAACTCAGCCTGCGCTGCGCACTGATCTTCGGATCGAGCTGGCGCAGTGAACCGGCTGCCGCGTTGCGCGGGTTGGCCAGCACCTTGCCGCCCTGCTGGCGCGCACGCTCGTTGTAGGCCTCGAAGTCGGCGCGGGCCATGTAGACCTCGCCACGCACCTCCAGTACGTCTGGCCAGTCCTTGCCGTGCAGGCGCTTGGGAACATCGCCGATCTCACGCAGGTTGGCGGTCACGTCCTCGCCGGTACTGCCATCACCGCGGGTTGCGCCGAGTACGAAATGACCGTCCTCGTAGCGCAGGCTGATCGCCAGGCCGTCCATCTTCGGCTCGGCCGAGAACCGCAGGCTGCGACGGCCCAGGCGTTCATCGATGCGGCGCACGAAGTCGGCCACTTCCTCATCGCTGAAGGCATTGGACAGCGACAGCATCGGCACCGCGTGGCGCACTTCGGGGAAGCGGCCGGACGGGCGCGCACCGACCTGCTGGGTCGGGCTGTCGGCACGGGCCAGTTCCGGGTGCTCGCGCTCCAGCGCTTCCAGCTCGCGCACCATCCGGTCGTAGTCGACGTCGGGGATTTCCGGCGCGTCCAGCTCGTGGTAGGCGCGGTTGGCCTGGGCGATCTGCCGGCGAAGGTCTTCGGCGCGTTCGGCGGGGCTGGGGCTCATCGGGATCCGGTGGTTCTGGGATGGCCGGGGATTCTACCGCGCCCGGCCGTCAGGCCCTGTAACGCCGCCGCCTTTGTAGCGTCGAGCTTGCTCGACTGGCACTCCCCCGCTCTGGCAGGTGCCAACCTTGGTTGGCACATCTGTAGTCGAACATGGTTCGACTCCACGAAAAGCAGCTTGCCGCCCACCCCCACCAGCGCTAGCGTGAGACGGTTGCCCCTCGGAATCCCACCCGTGACCCTGCCTGCCTCCCGTCGACGCTTCCTGCAACTGGCCGGTGCCGGCCTCGCCGTCGCCAGCAGCGGCCTGCCGCAACTCGGCCAGGCCCAACCCGCGGCCGCCGTCGCCGCGCCCCCTGCCGAAGGCGCCGTACTACTGAACTTCAACGAATGCCCGTACGGCCCCTCCCCCGCTGCCCAGCAGGCGGCGCGCGACAGCATTGCCAGCTGCGGCCGCTACCGCTTCGCCCTGGCGGCACAGGTACGCGATGCCTTCATCGAGCAGGCCCGCATCCCGGCCGACCATGTGCGGCTCTATCCGGGCTCCAGCGAACCGCTGAACCGCGCCGCCACGTTATGGACCGGCCCGCAGGCGGGACTGGTGGTGGCCGACCCGACCTTCGAGACGCTCGGCGAGGTCGCCGCCGCACACGGGGCGCACGTACAGAAAGTGCCGCTGCGCGACGACGGCGCGCATGACCTGCGCGCAATGGTCGCCGCCGCGCATGCGCGCCCGACCGGGCTGCTGTACGTGTGCAATCCGAACAACCCGACCGGTTCGGTCAGCCCGCCGGATGAGCTCGCCTGGCTGCTGGCCCACAAGCCCGCTACCACCCGCGTGCTGGTCGACGAGGCCTACCTGCAGTACAGCGAGCAGCCCAGTCTGATCGAGCAGGTGACACAGCGCGACGATCTGATCGTGCTGCGCACGTTCTCCAAGCTGTACGGCATGGCCGGCCTGCGCCTGGGCCTGGCGGCCGCACATCCCGAGCGTCTGCGCGAGCTGGCCAGCCTGGGCGACAACCCGCTGCCGGTGCCCGCGCTGGCGGCGGCGCTGGCCAGCCTGCGCGACCCGCAGCTGATCCCGCAACGGCGCCTGCAGAATGCCTGGGTGCGCCAGGCCACCATTGCATGGCTGGGCAAGCGTGGTTTCAGCTGCCTGCCGTCGGAAGCGAACTGCTTCGTGGTCGACGTGCAACGCGACGGCAGCACGTTCGCGAAGGCGATGGCGGACAACGGTGTGGTGATCGGGCGCAGCTGGCCGATCTGGCCACAGCGCTTGCGCGTGACCGTCGGCAGCGAGGACGAGATGGCCGCGTTCCGCCGGGCGTTTGCAAAGGTCGCCGGCGTGCCGGTATAAGCCCCTCCGGGTGGGTGCCGACCTGGCCCCCTGTAGAGTCGAGCCATGCTCGACTGGGGCCTTCCCTACAAGCCTGACCGCACTCAAGCGATACCCAAGCTGCCTCGGCCAGCCAATGCTGAGGCATGCCCAGTCCACGTCTACTGAGAGGCCGTTGGTCGCAACTGCGGAACGTCTACGCGATCACCACCGTCACTCACCAGCGCCATCGGCACTTTGATGATCCACACCAGGCCGCCGTCGTTGTAGCGGGCCTGCAGTGGATTCAGCAGGAGGGTCGATGCCTTAACCTCGCATGGGCGGTCATGCCAGATCACGTGCATTGGTTGATGCAACTGCGCTCAGGAACCCTTGCCGCGTCGGTGCAGATGATGAAATCCCGCTGCAGCCGACTCATAGGCATCGACGGGCCACTCTGGCAGCGCGGTTACCATGATCACGCTGTGCGATGTGATGAATCCCTGAGAAACCAGGCTCTGTACATCGCAGCGAATCCTGTCCGCGCCGGGCTGGCGGCACAGCTCGGCGATCATCCGTTTGCCTGGTGCCGGTGGTTAGATCGATCGCCCTAGAGGCGAGTCAGGAATGGTCGACCCTGTAGAGTCGAGCCATGCTCGACTGGGGCTTACCCGGGGATCCGCAAGTCGAGCATGGCTCGACTCTACAGAAAGGCATTTATCAACAAAGGGCCCGGTCACGATGGCTTGGTCGGTCGCCCCAAGCTTGAGTCGAGCATGGCTCGACTCTACAGTTGGGCGCTTACCAGCGCGGGGTCTTGGTCAGCGGCGGGGCCTGGTGCTGGCGGTCGTAGGCGCGCAGCTCGTCACGGATGTGTGCGATGCGCTGGCGGCCCAGGGCGTTGCGGCTGTCATCCAGCACCACGCCATCCAGCAGTTCGGCCATGCGCTGCACGGTCGGCAGCATCTTTTCCCATGCATCCAGCGCGGTCAGCGGCGCCGGCAGGGTCAGGAAGAAGGCGATGGCCGGGGTTTCCATGGCACGGATGTTGGCCATGTCGAAGCTGCCTGGCTTCATGATGCTGGCCATCGAGAAGATCGGCCCGCGCTCGGGATGGCCTTCCACCAGACGGTGGAACACGTTCATGTGGCCGAACACCAGGCCGGTCTTCTCGGCCGCCACCACGATGTCTTCGCCGCGCAGCTGCTCGCCGGCCCGGGCGGCCACGAACAGCGAAACGATCTTGTCGAAATCCTGGGTGGCGCGCTTGCCGAGATCGCTGGCACCGGGGTCGGTATCGGCCAGGCCGAGTTCGGCCTGTTCGCCTTCCGTGCCCATGCCCGGTTCGACGCGGCCATCGGCCACGACAACGCCGTCCTCGCCCAGTACCGGTTCGCGGCGCTCGCCGCTGGTCGGTTCCGCGCCTTCCACGCGGCGCCCCTGGGGCTTCTTTTTCGGACGGCCAAACAGGAAGATCGCGGCGATCAACAGCAGGCCGGCGGCCAGGATGCCGATGCGCAACAGTGCCGTGTCGGACATTCGATAGGTTCTCCGGCTAGTTCATTCAGGTAACTAGGATGGCACGTCAGGCCGCGCCCGCCAATCGCGCGGCTTCTTCCAGGTCCACGCTGACCAGGCGGCTGACGCCCGGCTCGCGCATGGTCACGCCCGACAGCTGGTGCGCGGCCTCCATCGTCGCCTTGTTGTGGCTGACGAACAGGAACTGCACCTTCTCGCTCATTTCCTTGACCATGTTGGCCAGCCGGCCGACGTTGGCTTCGTCCAGCGGCGCGTCCACCTCGTCCAGCAGGCAGAACGGCGCGGGGTTCAGCTGGAAGATGGCGAACACCAGCGCCACCGCGGTCATCGCCTTCTCGCCGCCGGACAGCAGCGAGATGCTGGACACGCGCTTGCCCGGCGGGCGCGCCATGATGGTCACACCGGTGTCGAGCAGGTCTTCACCGGTCAGTTCCAGGTAGGCGTGGCCGCCACCGAACAGGCGCGGGTACAGCGCCTGCACGCCGGCGTTGACGCGGTCGAAGGTGTCCTTGAAGCGGCCGCGGGTCTCGCGGTCGATCTTGCGGATGGCATCCTCAAGGGTTTCCAGCGCCGTGGTCAGGTCGGTGTGCTGCGAATCCAGGTAGTCCGAACGCTGCGAGGCCTCGCCGTATTCGTGGATGGCGGCCAGGTTGACCGGCTCCAGCCGGCGCATGCGGCCATCGATCTGGTGCACGGCCTGCTCCCAGTCGCCCAGGCGGGCGTCCTCGGGCAGTGCGTTGAGCACGTCCTGCAGCACGAATCCGGCCTTCTCCACCGCGCCCTGCAGGGTGTCCGCGCTGAGCACCAGCGCCTGCTGGTCCAGCTTGCGCTGCGAAATACGCTCGCGCTGGGCCAGCGCCTGTTCGTCACGCTGGTGACGGGTCTGCTCGTAATTGCGCAGCTCGGCGTCGATGCCGTCCAGCAACGTGCGCGCTTCGGTCAGCACGCGATCAGCCCGCACGCGCTCTTCCAGTGCATTCTGGTGCTCGGCCTGCAGCGATTCGACCGGTGAATCACCTTCGTCAAGCTGCGAATGCAGTTCGCCCAGTCGCGAATCCAACTGCCCGCGCTGGGTACCCATGCGCTCCAACGCCTGGCTCAGTGAAGCCAGCTGCGCACGCTGCGATTCCAGGGTCAGGGCCAGCGAATGCGAGCGCTCGCGCACCGCACGTGCGGCGTCGCGGGCCAGGTCGCGGGCCTCGGTCAGCTGGCGGCGCTCTCCCTCCAGCCGCTGCCGGGTCGATTCCAGGTCACCCATGCTGCTGACCGCGTTCTCCAACCGCGAGCGCGCTTCACGCGCCTGCTCGTTGTTGGCTTCCAGCGTTTCCTGCAGCTGCTTCAGTTCGCCTTCGATGCGGTCGATGCGGGTACGCGCCGCTTCCACCTTGCCCTGCTGGCCCTGCAGCTGGCCAGCCAGCTCGGACACCGCACGGTGGGCCTGGTACAGCGCACGCTGCGCGTCTTCGCGCTGCTGTTCAGCCGCCTGCAACTGCTCGCGGAAACCACTCAGCTGTTCTTCCAGCTCGGCCTCGCGATCCTGCAGCTGCTCGATCTGCTCGCGCAGCTCGTTGATCTCGCGTTCGCGCAGCAGCGCGCCCTGCTGGGCTGCACCGGAGCGCGACACGCGCAGCCAGCCCTGGCCCAGGCGCTCGCCACTCTGGGTGATGATCGAATCGCCTTCCGGAAGGCTGGCCTGCAGGGCCTTCGCCTCGGACAGGTCCTTGGCTGCGTGCAGGTGCGCCAGCAGGCGACGGATCGCCGCCGGGCCGCGCACGCGTGCCGCCAGCGAAGTCGGTGCAGCCTTGACGTCGGCACCCGCGCTGGCAACCAGCGCAATGTGGCCATCGCCGAGTTCGCCGAGGGCATCAACGAGGCTGCCCGGGTCATCGACCAGCACGCCTTCGATCAACTGGCCAAGCGCGCTTTCCACCGCATTTTCCCAGCCGGCATCGACGTCCAGACGTTCGCCGACACGCGCCGCCGAATCCAGCCCGCGCGCCTTCAGCCACGCCACGGCAGCGCCCTGCTCCTGGCCCAGCGCAGCCTGCTGCAGGGTTTCCAGCGAAGCCAGGCGACCGCGCAGGCCGTTGGCCTGCTTGCGCAGTTCGGCCAGTTCGTTCTGGCCATTGCGCTGCTGTTCCTGCACTTCCGCCACGCCCTGCTTGCGCAGCTCGACGTCTTCGCTCAATTCATCCAGCGCGGTCTTCTGCGTGTCGTGCTGCAGGTGCAGCTGCTCGAAAGCTTCTTCCAGCGCGTCCACGTCCAGCCCGGCGCGCTCAGCGGCCAGGGCCTCGCGACGGCGGTCGGCATCGAGGATCTGCTTGTCCAGGTAGTCCACGCGCGTGCGCTCGACATCACCGGCGCGCGAGGCCTCCGAACTCTGCGAAGTGTGCTGTTCCCAGCGCTGCTGCCAGCTGGCCAGCCGGTCTTCGGCCTCGCGCAGGCTTTCCTGCTTTATCTCGTTTTCTTCCTGCAGCTCCTCCAGCTGCGGGGTGGCGGCCTCGACCGCTTCGCGCAGCACCATCAGCTTGGCCTCGTCACCGCTGATGTGCTGGCCCAGTTCGGCCAGTGCCTGGCGGGTTTCATCGCGTGCCTTGTGCAGGCGCTGCGACAGCTCGCGCTGGTGCTGGATCTGCTGTTCCAGGCGCGCCAGCGTGCTGCCGACCTGGTAGACCGCAGCCTGCGCGGTGTTGAGCGCGTCGGCGGCCTCTTCGCGTCGAACGCGCGAGGTCTCGATGCGGGCCTCGGCGTCACGCTGGTCGGCGATCAGCTGCTGCAGCTTCGTCTCTTCCTGCGACAGCCCTTCGCGCAGCTTGGACAGGCGACCGTCCAACCCGCGGAACTCCAGGGCCTTCCACTCGGCATCCTTGACCCGGCGCTCTTCCTGCAGGGCCTGGTACTGCTCGGCCTGCTTGGCCTGGCGCTTGAGGTGCTCGAGCTGCTTGCTGATCTCGTCGCGCAGGTCGCCCAGCCGGTCCAGGTTCTCGCGGGTGTGGCGGATGCGGGTCTCGGTCTCCTTGCGGCGCTCCTTGTACTTGGAGATGCCGGCCGCCTCTTCCAGGTACACGCGCAGGTCTTCCGGGCGCGCCTCGATGATCTGGCTGATCATGCCCTGCTCGATGATCGAGTAGCTGCGCGGGCCCAGGCCGGTGCCGAGGAACAGATCGGTGATGTCGCGGCGACGGCACTTGGTGCCGTTGAGGTAATAGTTGCTGGTGCCGTCGCGGCTGACCGTGCGCTTGACCGAGATCTCGTTGAACGAGGCGTACTCGCCCGAGATCGTGTGGTCCGAGTTGTCGAAGATCAGCTCGACGGTGGCCTGCGAGACCGGCTTGCGGGCATTGGAACCGGAGAAGATCACGTCGGTCAGCGAGTCGCCACGCAGACGGCTGGCCGAACTCTCGCCCATGACCCAGCGCACGGCGTCGATGATGTTCGACTTGCCGCAGCCATTGGGCCCCACCACGCCGGTCATGTTGGTCGGCAGGTGCAGGGTGGTCGGATCGACGAACGACTTGAAGCCGGACAGCTTGATCGTGGAAAGACGCATAGGGGTTCCGGACTGGGGCCGGCAAGCGGCCTGCGTTTACCCTCCAAGTCATTGATCCTGCTGGGATCGATGCCCGTGGAACGGGTGTGACGCCCTGAGTATACCGATGTGGCCGTGTTCTACGAATGGGCGTGGAACATTGTCCAGCCCCACCCCGCCGGCCGGACGTGGCCCGACGCCACGAAACGGAGCCATAAAACAAAACGGGCACCCTTGCGGGCGCCCGTTCTGCGGTGATGCCAGGCCTTGCGGCGCGGGATCAGGCTTCGGCGACGACGACGACCTTGACGGTGGTCTCGACGTCGGCGTGCAGGTGGACCAGCACGTCGTATTCGCCGATGTTGCGGAAGGCGCCTTCGCCCAGGATGACTTCGCTCTTGCTGACCGGCAGGCCGGCAGCGGTGAAGGCATCGGCGATTTCGCGGGCGCCGACCGAGCCGTACAGCTTGCCTTCGGTCGAAGCGTTGGCCGGGATGGTCACGCTCGCGCCTTCCAGCTTGGCCTTGCGGGCGTCAGCGTCGGCGTGGATGGCCTGGGCCTTGGCTTCGTATTCGGCGCGCTTGGCTTCGAACTCGGCCTTGTTGCTCTCGGTGGCCGGAACGGCCTTGCCCTGCGGCACGAGGAAGTTACGGCCGTAGCCCGGCTTCACGTCGACCAGGTCGCCCAGGTTGCCGAGGTTGGTGACTTTCTGCAGGAGGATCAGCTGCATGGTATTGCTCCAGATGAGTTATTCGTTAGCGAGGCGATGCCCCGCAACAAAGGCTGTCCGAATAGCTGGCGCAGCGGGGGCGGCACCAGGCCGCCCCGCCGGGCATCAGACGTCGTGGTTGTCGGTGTACGGGATCAGGGCCAGGAAGCGAGCGCGCTTGACGGCGGTCGCCAGCTGACGCTGGTACTTCGACTTGGTACCGGTGACGCGGCTCGGCACGATCTTGCCGTTCTCGGTCAGGTACTGGCGCAGGGTGTTGAGATCCTTGTAGTCGATCTCCTTCACACCTTCAGCCGTGAACTTGCAGAACTTGCGGCGACGGAAGAACTTGGACATGGGAAGGCTCCTTAGGCGGCGGAAGCGGCGTCGTCGCCGGCTTCGTTGTCAGCGGTGGTGGTGGACTCGCCTTCTTCGTCGTCACGACGACGGCGCTCACCGCGCTCCGGCTTGTCACCCTTCTCGTCCTTGCTCTTCATGATCAGCGACTGCTCGGTGTCAGCCTCGTCACGCTTGATGACCAGGTTGCGCAGCACGGCGTCGTTGAAGCGGAAGCTTTCGGTCAGTTCGTTCAGAACGGCCTGGTCGGCTTCGATGTTCATCAGCACGTAGTGGGCCTTCACCAGGTTCTGGATCGGGTACGCCAGCTGGCGGCGGCCCCAGTCTTCCAGACGGTGGATGGTGCCGTTGCCGTTCTCGACCAGCGACTTGTAACGCTCGATCATGGCCGGGACCTGCTCGCTCTGGTCCGGGTGGACCATGAACACGATTTCGTAATGACGACTCATGTTTTTTTCTACCTTTCGGATGTGGCCTTGCGGCCGGACAGCCCCCCGCCGTTGAGACCGCGGTGGGGCAAGGATTCCCACCAGGAAGGCAGGAAGCCGCGCATTATGCGGCAAGCGGCGCCACCGGGCAACCGGGCGGGAACCGGGCAACCTGAACGGGAGCGCCGGGCCATGTCCGGCACGTGCTCATCCCAGATCGACGTGAAGGCGATGCTGGCCGCATTCCAGGCACTGGAACAGGCAGCCGACCATCATCCCGTCCCGGCTCAGATGCTCCAGCACCCAGTCGGCGTCGCGCGGATTGATATCGACCACGTCAGGCCGGACCTGATCGAGGATCGGCAGCAGGTCGTCGCTACCGGCGTAGCCGAGGAAGGCGCAGGGCCGTTCGCAATGGCTCAACCAGACCGATTGCTGCCAGGAGGAGTAGCCCGGGGTGCGCTCGCAGATCTCCAGCAGCAGCTCACGGGCGATGGTCGGCGGCGGATCGGCCGGATCCGGGGATACCCCCTCGATATCGCTCCAGCCGGTGAATTCCCCCTCGGAACTGGCCGCCGCCCTTCCATCGGCGATACACCAGGGGCACAGGTAATCGGGACGCAGGCGCGTGTAGAACGGCCCCCGGTAACGAAGCGTCCGCGGTTGCCCGCAGCAGTCGCAGACCCCGTCGACTTCTTCGAAGGAGAGGGCGTAGGCGTTGGGGTGATAGATAAAAGCCGGTCGTTCCATCCGTGGGATCTCTGCCGAGCCCAGCGTGCCGACCAAGGTCGGCACCTACCAGAGCACGCCCTGTCAGCGCAGGGCTATGCCCGGCGGCCGGCCCTCAGGCCTTGTCGGCGTCGGTGGTGAAGCTCTCGCCGCAGCCGCACTCGGCGGTGGCGTTCGGGTTGCTGAACGTGAACGTCTCGCTCAGGCCATGCTTGCCGAAGTCGATCACGGTGCCGTCCACCAGCGCCAGGCTCTTGGCGTCGACGTAGATCTTCACGCCGTCCTGGTCGAACACGGTATCGCCCTCGCGCTCGTCGCGGGCCAGGTCGGTGACATGACCCCAGCCCGAGCAACCGGTCTTGGTCACGCCGAAACGCAGGCCCAGCGCGCCGGGGGTCTGGGCGACGAAGCGCTGCACGCGCTCGAAGGCAATGGGGGTCAGGCTGACGGCCATGGGGCTACTCCAGAGGTACGGGGACATTATAAGGAGCCGTCGCCGCGAAAAATGCCTCGCAAGCAGAACGCTGCAACCGGTAAACTCCCGTGTTCACAGATCGAGTCGATCAGCAGAGGATTCAAGTCATGACGGTGGTCAGCGTTGAACATGCGCTTGCCGGGAAGATCCCGGAAGGCGGCGAAGTCACGGTACGCGGATGGGTGCGCACGGTGCGCGGTTCAGCGAATCTGGCTTTCGTGAATGTGAGCGACGGCTCCTGCTTTGCCCCGATCCAGGTCGTGGCCGGCGACAGCCTGGCCAACTTCGACGAGATCAAGCGCCTGACCAGCGGCTGCTCGGTCATCGCCACCGGCACCCTGGTGAAGTCGCAGGGCAAGGGCCAGTCGTTCGAGATCCAGGCCAGCGCACTGGAAGTGGTCGGCTGGGTCGAAGACCCGCTCACCTACCCGATCCAGCCCAAGCCGATGTCGCCGGAATTCCTGCGCGAAGTGGCGCACCTGCGCCCGCGCACCAACCTGTTCGGCGCGGTCACCCGCATCCGCAACTGCCTGGCCCAGGCCGTGCACCGCTTCTTCCACGAGAACGGCTTCAACTGGATCAGCACCCCGATCATCACCACCTCCGACGCCGAAGGCGCCGGCCAGATGTTCCGCGTGTCCACCCTGGACATGGTGAACCTGCCGCGTGACGAGAAGGGCGCGATCGATTTCAGCCGCGACTTCTTCGGCAAGGAAACCTTCCTGACCGTGTCCGGCCAGCTGAACGTTGAGGCCTACTGCCTGGCGCTGAGCAAGGTCTACACCTTCGGCCCGACCTTCCGCGCCGAGAACAGCCACACCACCCGCCACCTGGCGGAGTTCTGGATGATCGAGCCGGAAATCGCCTTCGCCGACCTGGCCGAGGACGCGCGCCTGGCCGAAGAGTTCCTGAAGTACCTGTTCCGCGCGGTGCTGAACGAGCGTGGCGACGACCTGGCCTTCATCGCCGAGCGCGTGGACAAGAACGCGGTCACCAAGCTGGAAGACTTCATCAACGCGCCGTTCGAGCGCATCGACTACACCGATGCGGTCAGCCTGCTGCAGAAGTCCGGCAAGAAGTTCGACTTCCCGGTCGAATGGGGCCTGGACCTGCAGACCGAGCACGAGCGCTGGCTGACCGAGGAACATGTCGGCCGCCCGGTGGTGGTGACCAACTATCCGGAACACATCAAGGCCTTCTACATGCGCCTGAACGACGACGGCAGGACCGTCGCCGCGATGGACGTGCTGGCCCCGGGCATCGGCGAGATCATCGGCGGCAGCCAGCGCGAAGAGCGCCTGGACGTGCTGGACGCGCGCATGGCCCAGTTCGGCCTGGACCGTGAGCACTACAGCTGGTACCGCGATTTCCGCCGTTATGGTTCGGTGCCGCACGCCGGCTTCGGCCTGGGCTTCGAACGCCTGGTGGTGTACGTCTGCGGGCTGTCCAACATCCGCGATGCGATCCCCTACCCGCGCGCCCCGGGCAGCGCGGACTTCTAAGCCCCACACGACCACGGAGGTACTGACCCCATGACCCTGTTCTTCGCCCTCTGTTTCGTCGGCGTTGCAGTGGCCGGGTTCAGTGCCTTCGTGATCTTCTGGCCGCTGACCCTGGTGCACGTGCGCGACCGCCATCCGGCGCTCGCCGAGCGCTTCGGCAGTGGCGCCTTCCTCAAGCCCGATGCCCTGGCCTGGCTGTTGCGCCGCGACTATCGCCAGCAGCCGGACCGCTCGCTGTCCGGGCTGGCGACGCCGGCCTGGGTATCGCTGCTGACCCTGCTGACCGGACTGGGCATGGCTGCCCTGCTCTGGCTGGCCTCGCTCTGGTAATACCTCCATGAATGACATCTCCGCCTCGCGCGACAGCTGGTGGCTGGCCAGCCTCGGCAACACCCTGATCTGGGCGCGCCTGCGCGTTCGCCCGGCCGGCACCGCCGAGGTGCTCGACAGCGATGGCAACACGCTGAGCTATGACAGCGAAGACACCGCTCGTTCGCAGCTGTTCGACGCCGAGTTCGTCGAGTACGACGGCCTGGACGAGGAAGACGCGCTGGTGCGCGGTTTCAGCCTGCACGAAGTACAGCCACCACAGGCTGACAGTGATGAGGGCCTGCGCGGCCGCATGATCCAGTCGCTGGGCGGGCGCGCCTGACCCTCGCATGTTCACCCCGCGCGCCTTCGCCGAGACCGACCTGCTCTGGCTGGACCGCCTGCTGGCGCGCGACCCGTTCGTTACCGTGCTCACGCCCGGCAGCGATGGCCTGCCGGAACTGACCCGGATGCCGGTGCTGTACCGGCGTGATGGCGAGCGTATCGAGCTGCGCGGGCACTGGGCCCGCGCCAACCCGCAGTCGCGCCACGGCGGCGCGGCCAAGGTACTGGTCGACGGCCCACACGGTTACGTCTCGGCCAGCTGGTACCCGGACAAGGAGCCCGCCGCGCGGGTGCCGACCTGGAACTACGTTGCTGCCGAGCTGCGTGGCCAGTTGCAGACCTTCGATGAAACCGATGCACTGGCCGAGCTCGTCGGTGCGATCAGCGACCACTTCGAAGCCAGTGTCGGCCAGGCCTGGCAGTTCGATGCCACGCGTGCCGAACACGGCCCGGAGCTGCGCGCCATCGTCGGCTTCCGCTTCCAGGTCGAACACGTGCAGCTGAAGCTCAAGCTGAGCCAGAACCATCCCGATGCGAACCAGCGCGCAGTGATCGCCGAACTGGAACAGCTGGGCACCCCCTATTCCACCGAGCTGGCGCAGTGGATGCGCTGGCACCGCGAACAGGCCGCCCGCAGCGACTGAACGCCCCAGATTCCCGCGACGACGCAGCCGGACGGCTGCGGCGAGCCCCCACCCGACGCCAGGGACCCGAACATGAAAGACATCCACAAGCTGCTGCAGAACAACCGCGACTGGGCCGACCGCATCGAGAAGGAAGACCCTGAGTTCTTCCACCAGCTGGCCAAGCAGCAGCACCCGGAATACCTGTGGATCGGCTGTTCCGATTCGCGCGTGCCGGCCAACCAGATCATCGGCATGGCGCCGGGTGAAGTGTTCGTGCACCGCAACGTGGCCAACGTGGTCGCGCACACCGATCTGAACTGCCTGAGCGTGGTGCAGTACGCGGTGGACCAGCTGAAGGTGAAGCACATCCTGATCGTCGGCCACTACGGCTGCGGCGGCGTGCATGCCTGCCTGCACAACACCCGCGTCGGCCTGGCTGACAACTGGCTGCGCCACGTCGGTGACGTGATGCAGAAGCACACCGGCATCCTCGATGCGATCGAGACTGATGAGCTCAAGCACGCGCGCCTGTGCGAACTGAACGTGATCGAGCAGGTCGCCAACCTGTGCCGCTCGACCATCGTGCAGGACGCCTGGGCCCGCGGCCAGAAGCTGATGGTGCATGGCTGGGTCTACAGCCTGAAGGACGGACGCGTGCGCGAGATGGGCATCGACGTCGGTTCGCAGGAAGAGCTGCAGCCGGCTTATGAAAAAGCCCTGTCCTACGTCCCGCGCAAGGGCAAGCGCGACTGATCCCTGACGGATGACCACCATGCTCGCTTCGCCGATCAACCTGCACGCCTGGATCGAAGAGAACCGCCACCTGCTGAAGCCGCCGGTGGGCAACAAGATGATCGACAACGGTGATTTCATCGTGATGGTGGTCGGCGGGCCGAACTCGCGCACCGACTACCACTACGACGAAGGCCCCGAGTGGTTCTACCAGCTCGAAGGCGAGATGGTGCTGAAGGTGCAGGAAGACGGCGCGGTGCGTGATATTCCGATCCGTGCCGGCGAGATCTTCCTGCTGCCGGCGAAGGTGCCGCACTCGCCGCGGCGCCCGCCCGGTGGCATTGGCCTGGTGGTCGAGCGCAAGCGCCTGCCGCACGAGATGGATGGCGTGATCTGGCATTGCGAGCGCTGCAACCACAAGCTGCACGAAGAGTATTTCCCGCTGCAGAACATCGAAACCGACCTGCCCAAGGTATTTGCGCGCTACCACGCCAGCCTGGAACTGCGCACCTGCAGCCAGTGCGGGCACGTGGACCCGCTGCCGGTGCCGGCGGCGGGCTGACCACCCGCCCCTGTAGAGCCGAGCCCATGCTCGGCTTCGTGGCCCGGCAGCCGAGCATGGGCTCGGCTCTACAGCAATAGCGGTACGCAGGCATCCCGGGCGTCGGTCCCGCCGTGCCAGGCGCTACACTGGCGGTCCCGTTGCAGCCTGTTGCCCGACCATGTCCGACCTGCTCAGCCGCACCCACGCCATCGCCCTGGACGCCGCCGATCCGCTGCGCCCGCTGCGCAATGAATTCCTGATTCCGCGCCACGGTGGCGGCGAGCAGACCTACTTCGTCGGCAACTCGCTGGGCCTGCAGCCGCGCGGCGCGCAGGCAGCGGTGCAGGAAGTGATGAAGCAGTGGGGCGAGCTGGCGGTGGAAGGCCACTTCACCGGCCCGACGCAGTGGCTGTCCTACCACCGTCTGGTGAGCGCGCAGGTGGCCCGCGTGGTCGGCGCGCTGCCCAGCGAAGTGGTGGCGATGAACACGCTGAGCGTAAACCTGCACCTGATGATGGTCAGCTTCTACCGGCCGACCGCCCAGCGCCCGGTGATCCTGATGGAAGCCGGCGCGTTCCCGACCGATCGCCACGCCGTGGAAGCCCAGATCCGCTTCCATGGTTTCGACCCGGCCGAGTGCCTGGTGGAAGTGCAGCCGGACGAAGCCAACGGCACGATCTCGCTGAACGCCATCGAGCGCGCCATCACCGAACACGGCCCGCGCCTTGCGCTGGTGCTGTGGCCTGGCGTGCAGTACCGCACCGGCCAGGCCTTCGACCTCGATGCGATCACCCGCGCCGCACGCCTGCAGGGCGCACGCATCGGCTTCGACCTGGCGCACTCGGTCGGCAACCTGCCGCTGCGCCTGCATGACGTAGCCCCCGATTTCGCCGTGTGGTGCCATTACAAGTACCTCAACAGCGGCCCGGGGGCAGTCGCGGGTGCCTTCGTGCACGAGCGCCACCACCGCGACACCACCCTGCCGCGCTTCGCCGGCTGGTGGGGCCATGAGGAAGCCACCCGCTTCCAGATGGCGCCGCAGTTCACGCCGGCCATCGGCGCCGAGGGCTGGCAGCTGAGCAATCCACCGATTCTCGGCCTGGCACCGCTGCGTGCCTCGCTGGACCTGTTCGAGCGCGCCGGCATGGAAGCGCTGCGCAGCAAATCGCTGGCATTGACCGGCATGCTCGAAGCGCTGGTGCGCGCGCGCCTGCCGCAGGTGCTGGACATCATCACCCCGGCCGACCCGCAGCGCCGCGGCTGCCAGTTGTCGCTGCGCGTGATCGGTGGCCGCGAGCGTGGCCGCGCACTGTTCGAGCACCTGCGCGGCATCGGCGTGCTCGGCGACTGGCGCGAGCCCGACGTGATCCGCATCTCGCCCACCCCGCTCTACAACCGCTACCTGGACGTGCACCACTTCGTCGAGGAAGTGGAAGCCTGGGCCGGCCTTTAAGCCAGCCTCTCCTCTACTGCTGGACAGTTCGTTGATCGCACATGCTTCCCGCTCGTTGAGCATTATTGGTGCCGGCCTGGCCGGGTCCCTGCTGGCCATCCTGCTGTCACGGCAAGGCTGGCGCATCACCCTGTACGAACGCCGCGGCGATCCGCGCGTGGCCGATTACGAGAGCGGTCGTTCGATCAACCTGGCGTTGGCCGAGCGCGGGCGCAATGCGCTGCGCCAGGCGGGTGTGGAGGACGAAGTGATGGCGCGCGCGGTGATGATGCGCGGCCGCATGGTGCACCCGCGCGATGGCGAACCACAGCTGCAGCGCTATGGCCGTGATGACAGCGAAGTGATCTGGTCGATCCACCGCAGCGACCTGAACACCACGCTGCTGGAACTGGCCGAACAGGCCGGCGCCACCGTGCACTTCCATCGCCGCCTGCACACCGTTGATTTCGATGCCGGCTACGCGCGTTTCATCGATGACCGCGACGACAGCCCGCACGACATCCGCTTCGACACCCTGATCGGTGCCGACGGCGCCGGTTCGGCACTGCGCGCGGCGATGAACCGCCGTGCGCCGCTGGGCGAGGACATCGCCTTCCTCGACCACTCCTACAAGGAGCTGGAGATCCCGCCGGCCGCCGACGGCAGCTTCCGCATCGAGCGCAATGCGCTGCACATCTGGCCGCGTGGCCATTACATGTGCATCGCCCTGCCCAACCACGAAGGCACCTTCACCGTCACCCTGTTCCTGCCCAACCAGGGCGATCCCAGCTTCGCCACGGTCAACACCGGTGCGCAGGCCGAAGCGCTGTTCGCACGCGAGTTCGCCGACACCCTGCCGTTGATCCCGAACCTGCGCGCGGACTGGGAACAGCACCCGCCGGGCCTGCTCGGCACGCTCACCCTGGAGCGCTGGCACCAGCACGGCCGCGCCGTGCTGATCGGCGATGCCGCGCATGCGATGGTGCCATTCCACGGCCAGGGCATGAACTGCGCGTTCGAGGACTGCGTTGCGCTGGCCCGCCACCTGATGGAGGCCGATGACCTGGAAGGCGCATTCGCCGCGTTCGAAGCCGAGCGCAAGCCGAATGCACGTGCCATCCAGCAGATGGCGCTGGAGAACTACCTGGAGATGCGCGACCGCGTCGCCGATCCCGCGTTCCTGCTGCAGCGCGAACTGGAGCAGGAACTGCAGCGGCGCTGGCCGACCCGTTTCGTGCCGCACTACACGATGGTCACCTTCCTGCACACGCCCTACGCCGAGGCGCTGCGCCGCACCGAGCTGCAGCGCGACATGCTGGTGGCCGCCACCGCCGGTCACGATTCACTGGACAACATCGACTGGGCCGCACTGGAAGCGCAGATCCACGCGCGGCTGCCGGTCCTGGAGGGCGCGCACTGATGGCCGACAGCTTCCTGTTCTACGACCTGGAAACCTTCGGCCAGGACCCGCGTCGCACGCGCATCTCGCAGTACGCCGCGATCCGCACCGACGCCGACCTCAACGAAATCGACACCCCGGTCAGCTTCTTCGTGCGCCCGGCCGATGACCTGCTGCCCTCGCCGATGGCCACCCTGGTCACCGGCATCACCCCGCAGCAGGCCCTGGCCGAGGGCATCAGCGAGGCCGAGGCCTTCGACCGCATCAACGAGCAGCTGTCGCGCCCCGGCACCTGCGCGCTGGGCTACAACACGCTGCGCTTCGACGATGAGTTCGTCCGCTACGGCCTGTTCCGCAACTTCCACGACCCGTACGAGCGCGAGTGGCGCAACGGCAATTCGCGCTGGGACCTGCTGGACATGCTGCGGCTGATGCGCGCGATGCGTCCGGACGGCATCCAGTGGCCGCTTCGCGAGGATGGCGCCACCTCGTTCAAGCTCGAGCACCTGGCCGAGGCCAACAACGTGCGCGAGGGCGATGCGCACGAAGCGCTGTCCGACGTACGCGCCACCATCGGCATGGCACGCCTGTTCAAGCAGTCGCAGCCACGCCTGTGGGACTACGCACTGAAGCTGCGTGACAAGCGCTTCGTCGGCAGCCTGCTGGACGTGGCCGCGATGAAGCCGGTGCTGCACATTTCCATGCGCTACCCGGCCAGCCGCCTGTGTGCGGCCCCGGTGCTGCCGCTGGCCGTTCACCCGACCATCAACAACCGGGTGATCGTGTTCGACCTGGAAGGCGAGATCGACGACCTGCTGGAACTGCCGGCCGAAGTGATCGCGCAGCGCCTGTACATGCGCGCCAGCGAGCTGCCCGAAGGCATGGCGCGGGTGCCGCTGAAGGAAGTACATCTGAACAAGGTGCCGGCGCTGATCGCCTGGAATCACCTGCGCGCCGATGACCACGCGCGCCTCGGCCTGGACGTGGCCGCGATCGAGGCCAAGGTGGAACGGCTGCGCGCGTTCGCCCCAGAGCTGGCCGAGAAGGCCCGGCAGGTCTACAACCAGCCCCGCGCCGCCACCGTGGTCGACGTCGATGCCTCGCTGTACGACGGCTTCCTCGGCAATGGCGACAAGCCGCTGCTTGCACTGGCACGCACCACCGCGCCGGAGCAGCTGGCCGCGCTGGAAGGCCGTTTCCGCGACCCGCGCCTGCCGGAGCTGCTGTTCCGCTACCGCGCACGCAACCACCCCGACAGCCTCGCGCCGGCGGAACGCCAGCGCTGGCAGGATTACCGCCGCCAGCGCCTGCTCGGCGACGGCGGGCTGGGCGAACTCAACCTGCCCCAGTACCAGCAGCAGCTCGATGCACTGGCCGCCGAAGCGCCCGACGACGCGCGGCGCCAGGCCCTGCTGCAATCGCTGCGCGACTGGGGCCAGCACCTGCAGGAGACGCTGTGAGCACCTACTTCTCGGACGCCAGTTTCAAGTTCCTGCGCAGCCTGGCGCGGCACAACGACAAGGCCTGGTTCAACGACCACCGCCAGCAGTATGAAGACCACGTACGGCAGCCGTTCCTGCGCCTGCTGGGCGACCTGCAGCCGGCCCTGGCCGAGGTCAGCGAGCATTTCCGCGCCGATACCCGCGGCGTCGGCGGCTCGCTGTTCCGCATCCATCGCGACGCGCGCTTCTCCAACGACAAGTCACCGTACAAGACCTGGCAGGGCGCGCGCCTGTTCCATGAGCGCCGCCGCGAGGTGGCCGCGCCTTCGTTCTACGTGCACCTGCAGCCCGGCGAGAGCTTCGTCGGTGCCGGCCTGTGGCATCCGGAGCCTGAAACCCAGCGTCGCGTGCGCCACTTCATCCTCGACAACCCGGGCAGCTGGAAGGCCGCCGCGCATGCGCCGGCCCTGCGCAAGCGCTTCGATTTCGAGGAGAGCGAGAAGCTGGTGCGGCCCCCGCGTGGCTTCCCGGCCGACTTCGAGTTCATCGACGACCTCAAGCACCGCAACTGGGTGATGTGGCGCTCGCTGGACGACGCCACCATGACCGGCCCGCGACTGCTGTCCACGCTGAGCAAGGACCTGGCCGCCCTCGGTCCATTCGTCGACTACCTGTGCGCCGCGCTGGACCTGGAGTTCTGATGTCGCAGGATCTTCCGCTGGCCCGCCAGCGGCGCGTGCTCGGCCGCACCGGCCTGGCCGTTTCACCGATCGGCCTGGGCTGCTCCGGCTTCTGGGGTCATCGCCGCTTCCCCGAGCATGAGGCGGCCGCCGTGGTCGAGCATGCGCTCGCCCATGGCGTGAACCTGCTCGATACCGGCCACAACTATTCCGGCTTCCATGCCGAGCCGCGCCTGGGCCGCATCCTGCGCCCGTTGCTGAAGCAGTACCCGCGCGACGCGCTGGTGATCTCCAGCAAAGGCGGCACGCTCACCGGCCAGGCCGGCATCAGCGGCGCCGAGCAGCGCAACTTCTCGCCCGCGGCCATCACCGCCAGCTGCGAGGCGTCGCTGCGTAACCTCGGCCTGGATCATCTGGACCTCTACCAGCTGCATGGCGCCAGCGAACACGACATCAATGACGACCTGCTGGCCGCGCTGCAACGCCTGCGCGAACGCGGCCTGATCCGCCACACCGGCATCAACACCCACTCGGCATCGACCCTGCGCTGGATGATCGCCCATCCCGACGCGTTCGATGTGGTGCTGCTGGACTACAACGCCCTGCAGCAGGACCGCGAACCGCTGATCGACCAGCTGCAGGCGGTGGGCATTGGCGTGCTGGCCGGCACCGTGCTGGCTCAGGGCCACCTGTTGCCCGCGCGTCCTCGCCTGCCACGGCTGGCCGATGGCTGGTACCTGGCGCGTGCCTGGCTGAAACCCAGCAGCCGCCAGCTGATGCGCAGTGCCCGCCAGATGCGGCGCGCCATGGGCGCGATCCACAGCCAACGCCCGGCCCAGACCGCCTTCGCCTATGCGCTGGGCCATCCCGGCGTGGCCAGCGGCATCCTCGGTACCACCCGCACCCGCAGCCTCGACGAGGTGCTGGCGACGCGGCTGGAAGCACTGACCCCAGCCGAACGGCAACAACTGGTCGATGCCTTCGGTGACGGCCGTGGCTCGCCCAGTCATTGAGTCTTCACCCGGCACTGCCGCCATTGCGGCAGTCTGGTCGGCATGAAGAAACTCACCGCACTCATTGTGCTGCTGGTCCTGGCCGTCGCGGCCTGGTGGTTCGGCGGCCCCTACATGACCGTCAATGGCCTGTCCAAGGCCATCGAGCAGCGCGACACCGCCCGCCTGGAGCGCTACGTCGATTTCCCGCGCGTGCGCAGCAGCCTGCGTGCGCAGCTCAATGACTACCTGGTGCGCCAGGCCGGCCCCGACGTGGCAGCCAGCCCGTTCGGCGCCCTGCTCTATGGCCTGGGCGACCAGCTTGGTGGTGCCGCGGTGGAGACCATGGTGACCCCGACCGGGATCGGCGCGATGCTGCAGGGCCACGTGCTGTGGAAGCGTGGCCGCAATGAACTGCAGGGCGGCGATGCCTTCGGTGCGACCGAACCGGCGCGGCCGTTGAAGCATGCCGAGCACCATTTCGAGGCACTGGACCGTTTCGTGATCGATGTCGATCGCGGCCCGGGCCAGCCGCCATTGAAGGTGGTGCTGGAACCGCAGGGCCTGCGCTGGAAGGTGGTGGACCTGCAGCTGGGGATGTCCGGCAGCCCGTGACCGGACCCGTGGCCTGACGGCAATGCCCACCAAGGTGGGCAACTACCGGGGCATGGCGCCCTGGTAGGTGCCCACCTTGGTGGGCACGGATGCATGGCAGTGCCAACCAACGGTTGGCACCGACCCGTCGTGCCCTCAGCTCTCGTTGGCGACACCATGTGGTACGTGGCCGGCGGCCACATGCTCGCGGGCACTGTCGATGTTGTGCTGCGAATCATCGAAGAAGATGTCGGCGCCGAACGCCTGCAGGAACGGCCCCTTGTGGCGACCACCGAGGAACAGCGCCTCGTCCAGGCGCACGCCCCACTCGCGCAGGGTGCGGATCACCCGCTCATGCGCCGGTGCCGATCGCGCGGTGACCAGTGCGGTGCGGATCGGCGCACTCTCGCCGACCGGGAACACTTCCTGCAATGTATGCAGCGCCGACAGGAAACCCCGGAACGGACCGCCGCTGAGCGGTTCGCGGGCGCGTTCGCGCTCGTGGCGGCCAAAGGCTTCCACGCCCTGCTCGCGCGAAATGCGCTCGCTCTCGTCACCGAAGATCACGGCGTCACCGTCGAAGGCGATGCGCAGCTGGCCGGCCGGGCGACCGGTATCGATCTGGTCGGCCGCCGCAGCGGCGGTCTCGCCAGGCGGCTTGGGCAGGATGGTTGCCGCCGCAATGCCATGCCGCAGCGCGCTGCGCACCGATTCCGGGTTGGCCGACAGGAACAGGTCGGTACCGAACGGCTTCACGTACGGCCAGGTCGGCTCGCCGGCGGTGAACGTCGCACGGATGATGCCCAGGCCGTAGTGCTGGATCGAGTTGAAGATGCGCAGGCCGGTATCGGCCGAGTTGCGCGACAGCAGGATCACCTCGACCCGTGGGCTCTCCGGGCTGGCGCCCTGGTTCAGCGCCAGCAGCTTGCGCACCACCGGGAAGGCCACGCCGGGGCCGAGGATATCGTCCTCATGCTGGCGCTGGAATTCGGCATAGGCCGCCACGCCATCACTCTCGAACAGCGCATGGCTTTCCTCGAGGTCGAACAGGGCGCGCGAGGTCACCGCGACGGTCAGCAAACGGGGGGAGTTGTCGCCCATCGGTGGGGGTCCTTCAAGCGGTCGGCGGGGCCGGCCGCCCATTGTCCTCAAAAAACGAACTGTTCGCTCAGGATCCGGTCTTCCAGGTTGTGCTCCGGGTCGAACAGCAGGGTCACGCGGCGGTCCTTCGACTCACGGATGGTCACCTCGACCACGTCGCGGGTCTCGTGCGAATCCGCAGTGACGCTGACCGGGCGCTTGTAGGGATCGAGCACGCGGAAGCGCACCTCGGTGTCGGCCTTGAGAATCGCCCCGCGCCAGCGACGCGGCCGGTACGGGGCCAACGGCGTCAGCGCGATGGTATGCGAACCCAGCGGCAGCACCGGACCGTGCGCGGAATAGTTGTAGGCGGTGCTGCCGGCCGGGGTGGCCACCAGCACGCCGTCGCCGATCAGCTCGGCCACGCGTTCCTGGCCGTTGAGGTCGATGCCGATATGCGCGGCCTGCCGGGTCTGGCGCAGCAGCGACACATCGTTGTAAGCCAGCGAACCGGTACTGGTGCCCGACTCGGTCAGCGCCACCATTTCCAGCGGGCGCAGGTTGGCCGGTTCGGCACGGGCAATGCGCGCCTGCACGTCGTCGTCGCCACGGTACTGGTTCATCAGGAAGCCGACGGTGCCCAGCTTCATGCCGAACACCGGCTTGCCCAGGTGCCCATGCCGGTGCAGGGTCTGCAGCATGAAGCCGTCGCCGCCCAGCGGACACAGCACGTCGGCCTGCTCCGGCGCGTGATCGCCATAGCGCGAGACCATCGCCGCGCGGGCCATCTGTGCAGGTTCGGTGGCGCTGGCCAGGAAGGCGATGCGGGGGGTGTCGCTCATCGGTGGATCCGGGTGGGTTTGATGGAGAGCATAACCGAGCGCCGGGAGTTGGACCCCGTGGGGCGGATGACCGGCATATCCGCCGGGACACGCCGTAAACCCATCCCTGGGGGCTCGATCGCGCCATCCATGGCGCTCACGGTCCCGGCGGATATGCCGGTCATCCACCTGGCAGGTTCACGGCCGGCGTCGGGTCAGGTGGTCGCAAAGGTCAAGGGCAGAAACAGAACGGCCCCGCTCTCGCGGGGCCGTTCTGTTCTACTCATGCCAGGCATGGCCTGGCACTACTTCACTTACGCGCCGTGGGCAGCGAGCTGGCCCAGGCGCTGGACTGCGACCGAGACGGTCGGGTAGTCCAGGGTCTTCTGCTCGGCCAGTTCGGCCAGCATTGCCAGGGTGAAGCGCAGGCTGTTGTCGTCGCGGCCCATCCAGGCCGCCACCTTGGCTTCAGCACTGCCACCCTTGGTGCCCAGCACCTGGCCCGCCAGGTTGCGGTGATTGGCAGCCAGCTCGTCACGCAGCACGCCACGCGCCACGGCGTGCCAACGGCCGTTGACCTCCAGCGCGTCGACCTGCTCGAACAGCCAGGGCAGCTGCAGGGCATCGCCCAGGCGGAAGTGGATCTTGGACACGTCCACCGGCTTCAGCTTGCGGGTGCGCGCCAGTTCGATGATGTCGAACGCCGGCTCCAGGAAGTGCAGCTCGGCCAGCTGCTGCGCCAGTGCGGACGGCAGGCCCTTTTCCTTCCACTCGGCCACGAGAGCTTCGTAGGTCGGACGCTGCGAATCCGGCAGCACACCCGAAGCAACGCGGATGTCGTTGAACGGACCCTGGTAGCGGTTGACCGCTTCAGTGATGCCGGGCATCGCGCCCGGGCGCGACAGCAGCCAGCGCACGAACGAGCGCTGCAGCTTCCAGATCACTTCCAGCGCATCGATCTGCACCGACTCCGGCACCTTGCCGTCGAGGGCATCGATCTGCGCCCACAGCGCGCGTGCATCCAGCGTTTCGCGGCTGATGGTGTAGGCCTTGGCGACCTCGGCGATGGAGCGGCCGGTGTCTTCCTGCATGCGCATCAGGAAAGTGGCGCCCATGCGGTTGATGGTCTGGTTGGTCACGGCCGTGGCGATGATTTCGCGCTTCAGGCGGTGACGCTCCATCGCGTCGGCGTACTTCTTCTGCAGCGGGGTCGGGAAGTAGCGCTGCAGTTCCTTGGACAGGTACGGATCTTCCGGGATGTCCGAATCCAGCAGCTGGGCGAACGCCACCAGCTTGGAGTAGGACAGCAGCACCGACAGTTCCGGACGGGTCAGGCCCTGGCCGCGTGCCTTGCGCTGCGACAGCTCGGCATCGGACGGCAGGAACTCGATCTGGCGATCAAGCAGGCCCTGCTGTTCCAGGGTACGGATGAAGTGCTGCTTGGAACCCAAGCGCTTGACCGCCATCCGCTCCATCAGGCTCAGCGCCTGGTTCTGGCGGTAGTTGTCGTTGAGCACCAGCTCGGCGACTTCATCGGTCATCGAAGCCAGCAGCTTGTTGCGCTGCTCGACGGTCAGCTTCTTGGCCCGCACCACATCGTTGAGCAGGATCTTGATGTTGACTTCATGGTCGGAGGTGTCGACACCGGCCGAGTTGTCGATGAAGTCGGTGTTGAGCAGTACGCCGGCCTGCGCGGCTTCGATGCGGCCCAGCTGGGTCATGCCCAGGTTGCCGCCCTCGCCCACCACCTTGCAGCGCAGCTCGCCACCGTTCACGCGCAGCGCGTTGTTGGCACGGTCGCCGACATCGCTGTGCTGCTCGCTGGCGGCCTTGACGTAGGTACCGATGCCGCCGTTCCACAGCAGGTCGACCGGCGCCTTCAGGATCGCGCTCATCAGGTCGTTCGGCGAAAGCGCCTTGACGTTCTCGTCCAGGCCCAGCGCTTCACGCACCTGCGGGGTGATCTCGATCGACTTCAGGGTCCGCGGGTACACGCCGCCGCCCTTGCTGATCAGCTTGGCATCGTAGTCCGCCCAGCTCGAACGCGGCACGGTGAACAGGCGCTCACGTTCAACGAACGTGGTGGCCGCATCCGGGTTCGGGTCCAGGAAGATGTGGCGGTGATCGAACGCAGCGACCAGGCGGATGTGGCGCGACAGCAGCATGCCGTTGCCGAACACGTCGCCGGACATGTCGCCGACGCCGACCGCGGTGAAGTCCTGGCTCTGGCTGTCACGGCCCAGCGCACGGAAGTGGCGCTTGACCGACTCCCACGCACCGCGTGCGGTGATGCCCATGCCCTTGTGGTCGTAACCGACCGAACCACCGGAGGCGAACGCATCGCCCATCCAGAAGCCGTGCGCGATGGCCAGGCCGTTGGCGATGTCGGAGAAGGTCGCAGTGCCCTTGTCGGCGGCCACCACCAGGTACGGATCGTCCATGTCGTGGCGCACGACATCCACCGGCGGCACGATCTTGTTGTTGACGATGTTGTCGGTGATGTCCAGCAGGCCCTGGATGAACAGCTTGTAGCAGGCCACGCCGTTGGCGAAGATCGCATCACGGTCGCCGTTCACCGGCGGGGTCTTGGCGAAGAAGCCGCCCTTCGCGCCGACCGGCACGATGACGGTGTTCTTGACCATCTGTGCCTTGACCAGGCCCAGCACTTCGGTACGGAAGTCTTCACGACGGTCCGACCAGCGCAGGCCGCCACGGGCGACCGCGCCGAAGCGCAGGTGGGTACCTTCCACGCGTGGGCCGTAGACGAAGATTTCGCGGTACGGGCGCGGCTTCGGCAGGTCCGGCACCAGCGCCGAATCGAACTTGAAGCTGATGACATGGCCGTGCTGGCCGTTGGCATCGGTCTGGTAGTAGCTGGTGCGCAGGGTCGCGTCGATCACGCCCATGAACGAGCGCAGGATGCGGTCCTCGTCCAGGCTGGACACACGGTCCATCAGCTTCAGCAGCGCATCGCGCGCGGCCTGCATCTGCGCGTCGCGGTCACCCTTGCGGGCGTCGACCACGGTCTTGAGCACCTTCAGGGTGGCGTCGTCGCCAGCAGCCAGCACGTCGAAGTGGGCCTTCAGCTGGGCCTGGCCAGCCGCGATGTCGTCCTTGCCTTCGTGGCCGGTGGCCGGATCGAAGCGGGCTTCAAACAGCTCCACCAGCAGGCGGGCCAGCAGCGGGTAGCGCGCGAAGGTGCCTTCCACGTAGGCCTGCGAGAACGGTACGCCGGTCTGCAGCAGGTACTTGCAGTAGCCACGCAGCATGGCGACCTGGCGCCAGTGCAGGCCGGCAGCCAGCACCAGGCGGTTGAAGCCGTCGTTCTCGGCATCGCCGTGCCAGACGCGGGCGAAGGTCTCACCGAAGGCTTCATCGACGCTGGCGGCATCGATCGCGCCGGCGGTCGACTCGACCTCGAAGTCCTGCACATACACCGGGGCGTTGTCGACCGACAGGCGGTACGGACGCTCGGCGATCACGCGCAGGCCCATGTTTTCCATCATCGGCAGCGCGTCCGACAGCGGAATGTCGTCCAGCTGGCGATACAGCTTCAGGCGCAGGCCATCGCCGCTTTCGCGCGGCACGGCCTGCAGGCTCAGGCGCAGGTCGTCCGGGCCGGTCAGCGCATCGAGCTGGCTGACATCGTTGGCGGCAACGGCGGTGCTGTTGTCTTCGATGTAGCCGGCCGGCAGTGCCTTGCCGATGCGGGCGGCGATGCGCAGGCCTTCGGTTTCGCCATGGCGGGTCACCAGCGCTTCACGCAGGTCGTCCTGCCAGTTGCGCAGCACCTGGGCCAGCTTCTGCTCCAGTTCGGCGGTATCGACGTCGAGCATCTCACCCGGCTTCGGGCGCACGATCAGGTGCACCTGGGCCAGCGGCGATTCGCCCAGCACCACCGAGCTGTCGACGTACTCGCCGTGCAGCGCGTCCTTCAGCATCGCTTCGATGCGCAGGCGCACGTCGGTGTTGAAGCGCTCGCGCGGCAGGTAGACCAGCGCGGAGATGAAACGGCTGTACTTGTCGCGGCGCAGGAACAGGCGGCTGCGCACGCGCTCCTGCAGGCCCAGCACGCCCATCGCAGTGCGGAACAGTTCGTCCTCGCTGGACTGGAACAGTTCTTCGCGCGGCAGGGTTTCCAGGATGTGGCGCAGGGCCTTGCCGCTGTGGCTGGCCGGGGCGAGGCCCGACTGCTTCATCACGTGCTCGTGGCGCTGGCGCACCAGCGGGATTTCCCACGGGCGGCGGTTGTAGGCGCTGGAGGTGAACAGGCCAAGGAAGCGCTGCTCGCCGATGATCTTGCCCTTGGCGTCGAATTCCAGCACGCCGATGTAGTCCATGTAGCCGGCGCGATGCACGCGCGAACGGGCATTGGTCTTGGTCAGGATCAGCGCGTCCTTCAGACCGGACGTGGTGTTCAGGCCCTGCGCGGCCAGGGTCTTGACCGGACGGGCAGCGGACTTGTCCTTGCCGCGCATCAGGCCCAGGCCGGTGTCGTTCAGCGGCGCCAGCACTTCTTCCTTGCCCTGCTTCTCGACGCGGTACTCGCGGTAGCCGAAGAAGGTGAAGTGGTTGTCGGCGGCCCAGCGCAGGAACTCCTGTGCTTCCTTGCGCGACGCGTCGTCGACCGGCAGCTGGCGGCTGCCCAGGTCGTCGGCCAGCGCCAGCGCCTTGTCCTTCATCGGCTGCCAGTCGCGCACGATCGCACGCACTTCGTCCAGCGCCTTGTTGATGGCCTGCTCGATGGCAGCCATGGCTTCGGCCGGCTGGCGGTCGATTTCCAGCAGCATCACCGACTCGGTGTCACCTTCGCCGACCTTGACCAGCTTGCCGGCCTTGTCGCGGGTGAAGCGCAGCACCGGGTGGCCCAGCACGTGGACGCCCACGCCCTGCTCGGCCAGCGACATGGTGACGGTGTCGACCAGGAACGGCATGTCGTCGTTGACGATCTGCAGCACGGTGTGCGGCGATTCCCAACCGTTGGCCTTCGCGGTCGGATTGAACACGCGGACGTTGGCCTTGCCGGCCTTGCGGGTCCGGGCGAATTCCAGCGTCTCAGCCGCGAGCGCGGCCCACTCTTCAGCGCTGTGGTGCGGGAACTCGTCCGACTCCATGCGCTTGTAGAAGTCAGTGGCGAAGGCCACCGCTTCGGCCTGTGCGGCCGCGGGGTAACGCTTGCGCAATGCCGTGTACACCGGCTCCAGGGAGAAACCAGCGGTCACTGCGACCTCCGACTCTGCTGGTTTGGTCTTGTTTTTCACGGTCTTGGCTGCGGTTTTTTGCGGTTTCATGGCAGAGCGATGCGCTTGCTCAGTTGGGAAAATGAAATTGTAGCCCTACCGCACGAAAAGGCCTTGCTGCAGGACGGAATAACCAGATTCGGGTTTGCTGCGGTTTAGACGCCTATTCAGTTCGCTCCGGTATGGAGCTGGCGCCTGCTTCAGCACTGCCGACAGGATCGGCAAAGCGTGTTACCGGAAGACACACGCGGCGACGCCAATTCGATTCCACAATCCTGAACTGGACGGTATAGTCCACCGCGTGAACCCGGCCTACCTCCCCGTTGCCCTCGACGCGCGCGATGAGCGCGTGTTCGATGCCGTGCGCGAACTGCTGGCCCAGCAGGGCATGCAGATGAGCATGGACGCGGTGGCCCAGCATGCCGGCTGCTCCAAGCAGACCCTGTACTCGCGCTACGGCAGCAAGCAGGAACTGCTGCGCCGGGTGATGCAGCGCCACGTCGGCCACGCCACCGGGGCCATGCTGCGTGCACTCCGCGGTGACGACCTGCGTGCCAGCCTGCTCCAGTTCGCCACCGACTTCCTGGAGCATTTCAACCAACCGCACGTAGGACAGGCCTGCCGGCTGATTGCAGCCGAGGCGGCCCAGTTTCCCGAAGAGGCGCGTACGCTGTACCGGCATGGTGCCGGCGCGCTGACGCTTCATCTTGCTGAATGGATTGAAACCGTTTGCATGCAAGGCCAGCTCCGGCATGACGACCCGCACTTCATGGCCGAACTGCTGCTGAGCATGATCGCCGGTCAGGATTTCGACAAACAGCGCTTCCATACCCCCCATCGTGATGACGCGCTCTTGCGTCGGCGCTGGGCAGAGTTCTCCGTCGACAGCTTCCTGCGCGCGTTCGCGCCACAGCCGTCGCCGGCCCCGTCTACAAACCAACCCCGGAGTTCCTCCTGATGACCGCCCCACTCCGCACCCTTGCCTTGACGTGCGCCGTTGCTGTCGCTCTGGCTGCCTGCAAGAAGCCGGAACAGCAGATGCCCCCGCCGCCGGAGGTGGGCGTGATCGACGCCAAGCCGCAGACCCTGCCGCTGCAGCGCGAGCTGGTCGGCCGCCTGTCGCCGTTCCGCAGCGCCGACGTCCGCGCACGCGTGCCCGGCGTGCTGCTCAAGCGCGTCTACCAGGAAGGCTCGCAGGTCAAGCAGGGCCAGACCCTGTTCCTGATCGACCCGGCGCCGCTGCGTGCCTCGCTCAATGCCTCCGAGGCGCAGCTGGCCTCGGCCCGCGCGACCTACGCCAACGCCAAGGTCGCCGCCGACCGCGCACGTTCGCTGGCCCCGCAGCAGTTTGTCTCCAAGGCCGACCTGGACAATGCCGAATCGGCCGAGCGCACCGCGCTGGCCGCAGTCAAGCAGGCCGAAGCATCGGTGACCTCCTCGCGCATCAGCCTGGGCTACACCGAAGTGACCGCGCCGATCAGCGGCGTGGCCAACAAGCAGCAGGTCACCGAGGGCGCGCTGGTTGGCCAGGGCGATGTGACCCTGCTGACCACCGTCGACCAGCTCGACCCGCTGTACGTCAACTTCTCGCTGAGCGTGGATGAGCTGACCCAGCTGCGTGCGCAGCAGGCCAAGGGCGCGCTGGCGCTGTCCGGTGACGGCAAGGCTACGGTCAACGTCAAGCTGGCCGACGGCAGCACCTATGGTGAGCCGGGCACGCTGGACTTCTCCTCGACCACGGTCGACCCGGCCACCGGCGCAGTGTCGCTGCGCGCGCTGCTGCCGAACCCGCAGCAGATCCTGCTGCCGGGCGCCTTCGTCAGCTTCCAGGCCAACCTGGGCGAGCGCAACAACGCCTACCTGGTGCCGCAGCAGGCCCTGCTGCGCGACACCACCGGCGGCTACGTGATGGTGGTCGGTGCCGACGGCAAGGTCGTGCGCAAGAACGTGAAGACCGATGGCGCGCAGAACGGCAACTGGCTGGTCAGCGATGGCCTGGCCGCCGGTGACAAGGTGATCGTGGCCGGCGTGCAGAAGGTCAAGGAAGGTGCACCGGCAGTCGCCAAGCCGTGGACCCCGGGGCAGGACGCCAACGGCAAGCCTGCCGCAGGCGGCGCCGCTCCGGCGGGCGCAGCACCGGCCGACGCGGCCAAGCCCGAGCAGGCCGATGCGGCCAAGCCGGCCGCCACCGATTCGAACAAGCAGTAACGGGAACCTTCCGTCATGCCTAAATTTTTCATCGAGCATCCAGTCTTCGCCTGGGTGGTTGCGATCCTGATCTCGCTCAGCGGCGTGATCGCGATCCTCAACCTGGGCGTGGAGTCCTATCCCAACATCGCCCCACCGCAGGTCACCGTCTCGGCGACCTATCCGGGCGCCAGTGCGGACACCACCGAGAAATCGGTCACCCAGGTGATCGAGCAGCAGCTGACCGGTATCGATCACCTGCTGTACTTCAGTTCCTCGTCAGCCTCCAACGGCCGTGCGCAGATCACCCTGACCTTCGAGACCGGTACCGATCCGGACATCGCCCAGGTGCAGGTGCAGAACAAGGTCTCGCTGGCCACGCCACGACTGCCTTCGGAAGTGACCCAGCAGGGCGTGGTGGTGGCCAAGGCCAACGCCGGCTTCCTGATGGTGATTGCGCTGCAGTCCGATACACCGGCCATCAACCGTGACGCCCTGAACGACATCGTTGGTTCGCGCGTGCTCGACCAGGTCTCGCGTATCCCCGGCGTCGGCAGCACCCAGCAGTTCGGTTCCGAGTACGCCATGAACATCTGGCTGAACCCGGAAAAGATGCAGGGCTACGGCCTGTCGGCCAGCCAGGTGCTGGCCGCGGTGCGTGCGCAGAACGTGCAGTTCGCTGCCGGTGCGCTGGGTTCGGACCCGTCGCCGGAAGGCCAGCACTTCACCGCCACGGTCTCGGCCGAGGGCCGCTTCAGCTCGCCGCAGGAGTTCGAGAACATCATCCTGCGCGCCAACGCTGACGGCTCGCGCGTGCTGCTGAAGGACATCGCCCGCGTTGCCTTCGGTGCCAACAACTACGGCTTCGACACCCAGTACAACGGCAAGCCGACCGGCGCCTTCGCCATCCAGCTGCTGCCGGGCGCCAACGCCCTGAACGTGGCCGATGCGGTGCGCGCCAAGATGGACGAGCTGCAGCCCAGCTTCCCGTCCGGCGTGACCTGGTTCTCGCCGTACGACAGCACCACCTTCGTCAAGATCTCCATCCAGGAAGTGGTCAAGACACTGTTTGAAGCAGTGTTCCTGGTGTTCCTGGTGATGCTGATCTTCCTGCAGAACTTCCGCGCCACCCTGATCCCGACCCTGGTCATCCCGGTGGCCCTGCTCGGTACCTTCCTGGGCATGTGGATGATCGGCTTCACGATCAACCAGCTGACCCTGTTCGCGATGGTGCTGGCGATCGGCATCGTGGTCGATGACGCGATCGTGGTGATCGAGAACGTCGAACGCATCATGACCGAGGAAGGCCTGGCGCCGAAGCCGGCCACGCAGAAGGCGATGACCCAGATCACCGGCGCGGTGGTGGCGATCACCGTGGTGCTGGCCGCGGTGTTCATCCCGTCCGCCCTGCAGGGTGGTGCCGCCGGTGAGATCTACAAGCAGTTCGCGCTGACCATCGCCATCTCGATGGCGTTCTCGGCGTTCCTGGCGCTGGGCTTCACCCCGGCGCTGTGCGCGACCTTCCTCAAGCCGACGCACAACGACAACCCGAACATCGTCTACCGCACCTTCAACAAGTACTACGACAAGATCAGCCACACATACGTGGGCCACATCACCTCGGCGGTGCGCCATGCGCCGCGCTGGATGATCCTGTTCGTGGTGCTGACCGCGCTGTGCGGCTTCCTGTTCACCCGCATGCCGGGCAGCTTCTTGCCGGAAGAAGACCAGGGCTATGCGCTGGCGATCGTGCAGCTGCCGCCGGGCTCGACCAAGGGCCAGACCAACGAAGTGTTCGCGCAGATGCGCGGCATCCTGGAAAAGCAGGATGGCTATGAAGGCATGCTGCAGGTGGCCGGCTTCAGCTTCGTCGGTTCCGGCGAGAACGTGGGCATGGGCTTCATCCGCCTGAAGCCGTGGGAGGAACGCAAGTTCACCGCGCCCGAGTTCATCCAGAACATGAACGGCGCGTTCTACGGCATCAAGGAAGCGCAGATCTTCGTGGTCAACCTGCCCACCGTGCAGGGCCTCGGCCAGTTCGGCGGCTTCGACATGTGGCTGCAGGACCGCAGTGGTGCCGGCTACGAACAGCTGACCCAGGCGCGCAACATCCTGCTGGGCAAGGCTGCGCAGAAGCCCGAAGCACTGGTCGGCGTGCGTCCGAACGGGCTGGAAAACGCCCCGCAGCTGCAGCTGCACGTGGACCGCGTGCAGGCGCAGTCGATGGGCATGTCGGTGTCGGACGTGTACAGCACCATCCAGCTGATGCTGGCCCCGGTGTACGTCAACGACTTCTTCTACGAAGGCCGCATCAAGCGCGTGACCATGCAGGCCGATGGCCCGTATCGCACCGGCCAGGAATCGCTGAAGAGCTTCTACAGCCCGTCCAGCCTGACCACCAATGCCGACGGCACCAGTTCGATGATCCCGCTCAACACCGTGGTCAAGTCCGAATGGGTGTCGGCACCGCCGTCGCTGAGCCGCTACAACGGCTACTCGGCGATCAACATCGTCGGCTCGCAGGCCCCGGGCACCAGCTCGGGTGAAGCGATGCAGACCATGGAGAGCATCGTCAACGACGACCTGCCGGCCGGCTTCGGCTACGACTGGTCCGGCATGTCCTACCAGGAAATCCTGGCCGGCAACGCCGCGACGCTGCTGCTGGTGCTGTCCATCGTGGTGGTGTTCCTGTGCCTGGCGGCCCTGTACGAAAGCTGGTCGATCCCGGTGGCGGTGCTGCTGGTCGTGCCGCTGGGTGTGCTCGGTGCCCTCGGCCTGTCGATGCTGCGCGGCCTGCCCAACGATCTGTTCTTCAAGATCGGCCTGATCACCGTGATCGGCCTGGCGGCGAAGAACGCGATCCTGATCGTGGAGTTCGCGGTGGAGCAGCGCGCAGCCGGCAGGAACCTGCGCGATGCCACCATCGAAGCGGCCCGCCTGCGCTTCCGCCCGATCCTGATGACCTCGTTCGCGTTCATCATGGGCGTGATCCCGATGGCGATCTCCACCGGCGCCGGCGCCAACTCCCGCCACGCCATCGGTACCGGCGTGATCGGCGGCATGCTGTTCGCCACCCTGCTCGGCCTGCTGATGATCCCGGTGTTCTTCGTGGTCGTGCGCCGCATGCTGGGTGACAAGCTGGATGAACCGTCCAAGGAGTTCATGGAACGCCAGCGCGACGCGGATGCTGCACACCGCCCGGATCGTTGATCCGTCAGTGCGCTGAAACGAAAAGGCCCCGGAGTGATCCGGGGCCTTTTTTCTTTCCTGTCTGGTAGATGCCAACCTTGGTTGGCGCTCTTCGATTCGTGCCAACCAAGGTTGGCACCTACCAGAGCTGTAGGCGCTACGCCTCAGCGCAGCAGTGCGACCACCACGCACACCGCCACCAGAACCAGCGCGGCCCACTGCATCGGTACGAAGAAGAAATGATGGCGCGCGGCCTCGCCCTTCTGCCGGGGCGCACGATTGAGCCACAGGCCCAGCAGCACGTTCACGGTTGCGCCGATACCTGCCCCCAGCAGCACCTGCTGCAGCGGAATATTGCCCTTGGGGCCGTCATGCGGGAAGAAGTACGCCAGCAGCAGGATCGCTGCAATCGGCGTCACCAGCGTCATGATTCCCCAACCGCGGTAGATCATCTGCACGTTCTCCGTGAAAGCGGAGGGCATTGTAGTGGGAAGGCCAACGCTGTCGTGATCATCCAGTGCCGGCCAGCCACTTCAACGCTGCCAGACAGCGGCTGTCGGCGCGTGCCGGCTCGTCCAGGTCATCTGCGGCGTTCGTTGACGCCTGCCAACACGACCGAAGAAGGTGTGAACTACCTCGCAGTCAGCGGCTCGCCGCCTGCCTCCTGCTTGCAGCTGCCATCGCCTCACAATCGCCCGCCCATGCGGGCGGCGTCGTGCCCTGCAGTCCCTGCGCCGACCCGCGCTCGGCCGCACTCCAGTCCGGAGTGGGCCTGACGGTCGTGGTCGACCCGGACCAGCGTCGGCTCAATGGCTACACCGTGGAATATGACCGCGAGCTGCGGCGCTATCGTGCCGTTCCCACAGCGGTCCCGGCGGAAGTGACCGCGACATTCAGGCGGATCCTTGCACTGCCGCAGGGCCACATTGCATCGGGGACACAGTTCGTCCCGCAAGCCTTCGGCAGCGGCGTCGTCGTCCCCATCCATCCCGACGATCCACAGAGCGCGAACGGGATCACCTTCCCACCAGCAATGAAAGACCTCAACGCCTATGACGTGGTCCATTCGGCAACCTACCGCAGCCAGCTGGAACTCGCCGTTGGCCAGGCCTTCAGCGGCGCCAACAGCGAACACGCGGCGTGGAACTCGCTGGCCACCACCCTCTCTTCGATCGTCCTGAGCTGGGTCAGCAAGCTGTTCGGGGTGCAGACGGTGACCTATGTCATCACCTGGCGCGATGGCTCCCGGACCAGGCTGGTGATCTCACCGGACTCCGTCGACAGGGCCCGATACGTTTCCGGCGAAAGCGTGGATGCCAGCGGCAACCGCATTCCCGATGGCGCGGCATCCAATGCCGAAACCGGTGAAGGCTACTCTGGCGCCTATCACTTCAATGACGAACAGAGCTACCAGAACTGGCTGGATTCAGCGCACCTGTATGGCGTGCAGATCATCGTCAATCCGGGCGCAGCGCCGTCCGGCCCCATCTGCCGCTGGGATGGCAGGCAGCTCCAGTGCGATGTGCCGCGCTGACGCGCTGCCGGTGTGATGTCGTCATCCCTGCGTGGCAGGGAGCGACTGGCCGCGCCGCCCTTGCAGCGGCGCGGCCATGCAACTCAGCGCAACCCGGTCTCGTTGCGGGCGATCACCAGGCGCTGGATCTCCGAGGTGCCCTCGTAGATCTCGGTGATCTTGGCATCACGGAAGTAGCGTTCCAGCGGCATCTCCTTGGAATAGCCCATACCGCCGTGGATCTGCACGGCCTGGTGGGTGATCCACATCGCCGCTTCCGAGGCGGTCAGCTTGGCCACGGCCGCTTCGGTGCTGAAGCGCTTGCCCTGGCCCTTCACCCATGCCGCGCGCAGGGTCAGCAGCAGCGCTGCGTCCAGCTTGCACTTCATGTCGGCGATCTTGGCCTGGGTCATCTGGAAGGTACCGATGGCCGCGCCGAACGCCTTGCGCTCCTTCACGTACGCCAGGGTCGCTTCATAGGCAGCACGGGCGATGCCGATGGCCTGCGAGGCGATACCGATGCGGCCGGCATCGAGCACGCTCATCGCGATCTTGAAGCCCTCGCCTTCCTGGCCCAGCACGTCTTCGGCCTGCGCCACGTAATCGTTGAACTCGATCTCGCAGGTGGCCGAGGCACGAATGCCCAGCTTCGGTTCGGTCTTGCCACGGCCGAAACCGGCCTTGTCGGTATCGATGATGAAGGCGGTGATGCCGCGCGCGCCCTTGTCCGGCTCGCTCATCGCGAACAGCACGATGTACTTGGCCACCGGGCCAGAGGTGATCCAGCTCTTCTTGCCGTTGATGACGAAGGTGCCATCGGCCTGCTTCACTGCACGGCAGCGCATGGCGGTGGCGTCCGAACCGGACTGCGGCTCGGTCAGCGCGAACGCGCCGATGGCCTCGCCTTCGGCGATGGCACGCACATACTTCTGCTTCTGTTCCTCGGTACCGTGGGTGAGGATGCCGTTGCAGAACAGCGAGTTGTTGACCGACATGATGGTCGAGTGGGCTGCGTCGGCGGCGGCGACCTCCACCATCGCCAGCACGTACGCAACCGGGTCCATGCCCGCACCGCCGTATTCGGTCGGCACTTCGATGCCCATCAGGCCGTTCTCGCCCAGCAGGCGGATGTTGTCCAGCGGGAACTCGCCGGTGCGGTCATGGTGCTCCGCGCTGGGGGCGATCTTTTCCTGCGCGATGCGCCGCGCCACGTCCTGCAGCATCAACTGCTCTTCGGTAAAGCTGAAATCCACAACACCCTCCCGGGTACATGAAGTTATGGGCCGCATACGGCGCGCCCAGGTGCCCCGATTGTACCGGGGCCCGGCTGCTTCCGTACGCTGGCGACTTGACCGCGGCAGGCCTTCTCAGCGAATATATCTCTATATCGCGATAGGTAGATATTTATGGATCTGGAAGACTGGTCGACCCGCCTGAAGGTGTTCGCCGATGCCACCCGCGTGCGCCTGCTGGCGCTGCTGGAGCAGGAGGAACTGACCGTGGCCGAACTGTCGGCGATCACCCGGCTGGCGCAGCCGCGCGTGTCCACCCACCTGGCGCGCCTGAAGGAAGCCGGCCTGGTCCGCGACCGCCGTGCCGGCGTGTCGGCCTACTACCGCTTCGACGAGGCCCAGCTGGACCCGGCGCAGCGTGCATTGTGGCATGCCTTGAGCAACGGAAGCGACGACCCGTTGCTGCGGCAGGATGCCGAGCGGGTGGCTGCAGTGCTGGCCCACCGCGCCTCGGACCAGAACTGGGCCGACAGCGTGGCCGGCGACATGGAGCGCCACTACTCTCCGGGCCGTACCTGGGAGGCGCTGGCGCGCACCGCCTTGCCGTTGCTGGAGACCGGCGACGTGCTGGACATCGCCTCCGGTGACGGCGTGCTGGCCGAACTGGTCGCCCCCCACGCCAAGCGCTACATCTGCATCGATACCAGCGCGCGCGTGGTCGCGGCCGCCAGCGAGCGCCTGCGCCGGCTGCCCAATGTGGAGGTACGCGAGGGCGACATGCATGCCCTGCCGTTCAAGGACGGCAGCTTCGACCTGGTGGTGCTGATGCACGCGCTGACCTACGCCAGCAAACCGGCGCAGGCCGTAACCGAAGCCGCGCGCGTGCTGCGCCCGGGCGGCCGCCTGCTGTTGTGCAGCCTGGCCCGCCACGAGCACAAGGCGGCGGTGGAGGCCTACGGCCACGTCAACCTCGGCTTCAGCGACAAGGAGCTGCGCAAGTTCGTCGACAAGGCCGGCCTGCAGGTGTCCAGCCTGGAGACGGTCACCCGCGAGAAGCGTCCGCCGCACTTCGAAGTGATTTCGCTGATCGCCAACAAGCCCTGAGCCCGAGACCGCCATGCCCGCCCTGCCCTGGTTGCATCCTGATCGTGCCAATGCCCTGCTCGACGCCCTGCGCGAGCGGATCCTGATCATCGACGGTGCGATGGGCACCATGATCCAGCGCCATGGCCTACAGGAAGACGACTACCGCGGCGAGCGTTTCGCCGGTGGTTATGACCATGCGCACGGCCCCGGCTGCGACCACGGCGCGCCAGAAGGCCATGACCTGAAGGGCAACAACGATCTGCTGCTGTTGACCCGGCCACAGGTCATCGCCGACATCCATACCGCTTACCTGGACGCCGGCGCGGACCTGGTCGAGACCAACACCTTCAACGCCACCTCGGTCAGCCAGGCCGACTACCACCTCGAACACCTGGTGTACGAGCTGAACAAGGCCGGGGCCGCGGTCGCACGCGCCTGCTGCGATGCCGTGGCCGCGACCACGCCGGCCAAACCGCGCTTCGTGATCGGGGTGATCGGCCCTACCAGCCGCACCGCCTCGATCAGCCCCGACGTCAATGATCCCGGCTTCCGCAACACCAGCTTCGACGAGCTTCGCGACACCTATCGCGAAGCCATCGAGGGCCTGATCGACGGCGGCGCCGACACCCTCATGGTCGAGACCATCTTCGATACCCTCAACGCGAAAGCCGCGCTGTATGCACTGGAGGAGGCCTTCGACGCGCGTGGCGCACGCCTGCCGGTGATGATCTCCGGCACCATCACCGATGCCTCCGGGCGCACGCTGTCCGGACAGACCGCCGAGGCCTTCCATGCGTCACTGGCGCATGCGCGCCCGCTGTCGATCGGCTTGAACTGCGCGTTGGGCGCCGATGCGATGCGCCCGCACGTGGAAACCCTCTCGCAGGTCGCCGACTGCTACGTCAGCGCACATCCCAACGCAGGCCTGCCCAATGCCTTCGGCGAGTACGACGAGACGCCCGAGGACATGGCCGGCACCCTGCGTGGTTTCGCCGAGGATGGCCTGTTGAACCTGGTCGGCGGCTGCTGCGGTTCCACCCCCGACCACATCCGTGCGATCGCCCAGGCCGTGGCCGGGCTGCCGCCGCGCGCCCTGCCCGGTGTCCAGGAGCAGGCCGCATGAATGTCGCCGCCACCGTTCCACACTTCCCGCCCTATCGCTGTTGAGCCGACGCCTGCCATGACGCCTGTCCGCCCTACCCGCCTGTCCGGCCTGGAACCCCTGGTCATCACTCCGGACCTGCTGTTCATCAACGTCGGCGAACGCACCAACGTCACCGGCAGTGCGCAGTTCCGCAAGCTCATCAAGGAAGGCCGCTACGAAGAAGCGGTGGACGTGGCCCGCCAGCAGGTCGCCAGCGGCGCGCAGATCCTCGACGTCAACATGGACGAGGGCCTGATCGATTCGGAAGCGGCGATGACCCGCTACCTCAACCTGATCATGTCCGAGCCGGATATCGCCCGCATCCCGGTCATGGTCGACTCCTCCAAGTGGAGCGTGATCGAAGCCGGCCTGAAGTGCCTGCAGGGCAAGAGCGTGGTCAATTCGATCTCGCTGAAGGAAGGCGAGGCGTTGTTCCGCGAGCACGCGCGCAAGGTGCTGCGCTACGGTGCCGCCGCGGTGGTGATGGCCTTCGACGAAAGCGGCCAGGCCGACACCTGTGCGCGCAAGGTCGAGATCTGCACCCGCGCCTACCGCATCCTGGTCGACGAGATCGGCTTCCCGCCCCAGGACATCATCTTCGATCCGAACATCTTCGCCGTCGCCACCGGCATCGAAGAGCACGACAACTATGCGGTGGACTTCATCGAAGCCACCCGCATCATCAAGCAGACGCTGCCGCACTGCCACGTCTCCGGCGGCGTCTCCAACGTCTCGTTCTCGTTCCGCGGCAACGAAACGGTACGCCAGGCCATCCACTCGGTGTTCCTGTACCACGCCATTGCCGCCGGCATGGACATGGGCATCGTCAACGCCGGCGCCATGCCGATCTACGACGAACTGGAGCCGGAGCTGCGCGAGCGCGTCGAGGACGTGATCCTCAACCGCCGCAGCGATGCCACCGAGCGCCTGCTGGAGATCGCCGAGCGCTACAAGGGCAGGAAGGGCGCGGCGAAGACCGAAGACCTCGCCTGGCGCGAAAAACCGGTTGCACAGCGCCTGGCACATGCGCTGGTGCACGGCCTGGATGCCTATGTCGAAGAAGACACCGAGCTGGCCCGGCAGGCCTCCAGCCGTCCGCTGGACGTGATCGAGGGCCCGTTGATGGACGGCATGAACATCGTGGGCGACCTGTTCGGTGCCGGCAAGATGTTCCTGCCGCAGGTGGTGAAATCCGCACGCGTGATGAAGAAGGCCGTGGCCTACCTGCTGCCGTACATCGAAGCGGAGAAAGCACGCAGCGGTGATACCGCCAAGAGCAATGGCAAGATCATCATGGCCACGGTGAAGGGCGATGTGCATGACATCGGCAAGAACATCGTCGGCGTGGTCCTGGCCTGCAACAACTTCGAGGTGGTCGACCTGGGAGTGATGGTGCCGGCACAGAAGATCCTCGATGCCGCCCGCGAGCACAACGCCGACCTGATCGGCCTGTCCGGACTGATCACCCCGTCGCTGGAGGAGATGAGCCACGTCGCCCGCGAGATGGAGCGCCAGGGCTTCGACCTGCCGCTGCTGATCGGGGGTGCCACCACCTCGCGCGCGCATACCGCGCTGAAGATCGACCCGCATTACAAGGCGCCCACGGTGTGGGTGAAGGATGCCTCGCGCGCGGTCGGCGTCGCCCAGTCGCTGATCTCGCGTGACCTGCGCGAGGCCTTCGTCGCCGCCAACGAAGCCGACTATGCCGAAATCCGCGCACGCCACCGCAATCGCGGCGACGCCAAGCGCCTGGTGACGCTGGAACATGCGCGCGGGCAGAAATTCCAGGGCGACTGGGACAGCTACACGCCACCGGCACCGGACCAGCCCGGCCTGCACGTATTCGGCGACTACCCGCTGGCCGAACTGGTCGACTATATCGACTGGACGCCGTTCTTCCAGGCCTGGGAGCTGGCCGGCAAGTTCCCGGCCATCCTCACCGACGAGATCGTCGGCACCCAGGCCAGCGAACTGTACAAGGACGCCCGCACGATGCTCGAGCGCATCGTCGATAAGAAATGGCTGACCGCCAAGGCCGTGTTCGGCCTGTGGCCGGCCAACAGCATCGGCGACGACGTGCGCGTGCAGCACCCGCAGGGCGAAACCACCCTGCACTTCCTGCGCCAGCAGGTGGACAAGCCGGCCGAGCGCCCGGACTTCTGCCTGGCCGATTTCATCGCGCCCGCCGACAGTGGCAAGCAGGACTGGATCGGCGCGTTCGCCGTCACTGCCGGCATCGGCATCGACGCGCACGTGGCGCGCTTCGAAGCCGACCACGACGACTACAACGCGATCCTGCTGAAGGCACTGGCCGACCGCTTCGCCGAAGCGCTGGCCGAACGCCTGCACCAGCGCGTGCGTACCGAGTTCTGGGGCCATGAGCGCGCCGAGACGCTGGACAACGAAGCCCTGATCGACGAGCAGTACCGCGGCATCCGCCCGGCACCGGGCTATCCCGCCTGCCCGGAGCACAGCGAAAAACGCCGCCTGTTCGACCTCCTGCAGGCCGAAGCGAACGCCGGCATGGAACTGACCGAGAGCTTCGCGATGCTGCCTACGGCCGCTGTCTCGGGCTACTACTTCAGCCATCCGCAGAGCCAGTACTTCGTGGTCGGCCGCCTCAGCCGCGAACAGGTCAGCGACTACGCCCGCCGCAAGGGCGTGGACCGTGCCCAGGCCGAACGCTGGCTGGCCTCCAACCTCGACTACGACCCCGAATGACACAAAAAAGGGACGGAGGGGATCAAGTCGTTTGTGCATAAGCGACTTGATCCCCTCCGTCCCCTTTTTGCCTCATCATTCCGCGATGACCGTTCCCGTTGCCCGCCTTTCCAGCTTCTACCTGTTCTATTACGCGGCGCTCGGTGCGTTCACCCCGTACTGGAGCCTGTTCCTGACCGCACGCGGCATGAGCGTGACCGCCATCAGCGTGATGATGGGCCTGTGGTACGCCACCCGGGTGATCGCCCCCAGCACCTGGACTTCGCTGGCGGCCGCATCACCGCGACCAATCCGCCTGCTGCGCGCGGGCTGCGTGCTGACCCTGCTCAGCTTCGCGGTATTCCTGCTGCCGCTGCCGCAGCCGTGGATGTACCCGGCGATGGTGGTGTTCTGCTTCTTCTACAACGCGGTGATGCCGCAGTTCGAGTCGATCACCCTCACCCACCTCGGCAATGACAGCCATCGCTACGGGTTGATCCGGGTCTGGGGCTCGCTCGGCTTCATCGCCGTCGTGACCCTGTTCGGCTGGCTGATCGAAGGTGACGGCACGGCCAGCCGCGCCGGGCTGCTGCCGTGGATGATGCTGCCCCTGTTCGCGCTGCTGGTCGCATCGGCCTTCAGCAACCACTACGCGCGCGGTATCGGCAAGACCGACGGCGACGCCAGCGGCTTCTGGCAGATCGTGCGCCGACCGCCGGTGCTGGCGTTCTTCCTGGCCGCCTTCATGGAGCAGCTGTCTTTCGGCCCGTACTACACGTTCTTCTCGGTCTACATGGACCATCACGGCTACCGCACCTCCACCCTGGGCCTGTTGTGGACCATCGGCGTGGTCTTTGAAGTGGGCGTGTTCTTCACCATCGGCCGCTTCTTCCGCCGCTATGACGCCAGCTGGATGCTGCTGATCGCGCTGGTCAGTTCTTGCCTGCGCTGGGCCGTGACCGCACTGTTCCCGGAAAACCTGCCGGTGATGCTGCTGGCGCAGACCGCGCACGCGCTGGGCTTTGCGGCGTTCTTCGCTGCAGCGATGCAGATGCTGGCGACCTACTTCCCCGGTCGTCTCAATGGGCATGGCCAGGGGCTGCTGTACGGATTCTCGTCCGGTGTCGGCGGTGTCCTCGGCGCACTCATTGCCGGCCAACTGTGGAAGATCGACGACGGTCGCACCGCGTTCCTGGCCGGCAGCGGCTTCGCCCTGATTGGCGCCCTGCTCTGTTTCTTCGCGCTGAGCCTGCCGCTGATCCGTGCGCGACGGAACAGCCGCGCGCGCTGATCCCTTCCCGGTTCAGCGCCGCAACAGCACCTGCTGCAGCGAGGGCAGCAGCACCCGATTGCCATGCGCACTGAGATGATCGCCATCGAAGAACAGCGGGCGGCCATCGCGTTGCGCGGGACACAGCGCGTCGTCGCACAGCACCGGCATCGGGTCCCACAGCACGCCGCCTGGCAGGCCATCAACCACCTGCTGCAGGCTGCCCAGCATCGGTGCCCGCAGCGTTTCCATCGCCTCCCGCGTGCTGTCCAGGCCGTTGCGGCAGACCTCGTTGCGGGCGTTGAAGCGGTCCGAGCAGCGATAGGGAGGCGCCGGCAACACCGGCTTGGGAGCCTCCAGCACGATGCGCACTCCGCGCTCGGCCAGTGGCCTCCACTGCGTGATGGCCTCGGCCACTTCGGCCTGGCGCCCTGCCGCCGCTTCCGCAGTCCGCTCACCCGCCAGCTGCGCCTGCGCATCGAACAGCACGAACTGATCGGACAGGCGCGGTACGCGCAACGACACCAGCACCACGGCATCCCCCTGCTGCGCACGCCGCGCGATGTCGGCGAACACCGCGGCATCGAAATCAGCGCAACCGGCACCGGCGCCGCGCCACTTCTGCAGGCTCACCTGCGGGCATCCGCCGCGGCCATAGAGGGAGACCTCCGAGCCGGCTTCCAGCGCCAGCCGCTGCAGCAGCTCGATGTAGGCCATCGCATGCGAATCACCGGCAACGAACACCCGCTTCGGCGCACCGACCGGCAGCGGGCGGTCGCAGTTTCCGCGGGCAAAGGTGCGCGCACTGCCGCCTTCGAAACGATGCTTGGCAGCCACCAGTGCGCAATCGGGATAGTCACCGGCCACGCTCTTGCCATTGGGGTACCAATCGGCCGGATGCCGGCTGACCGTACTCAGCGACAGCCGCGGCGCCTGCAGGTAGAGCACGGTCTGGATGCCAGCGGCGCACAGCAGTACGCCCGCGCCGGCCAGTACCCAACGCCCGGGACGCAGGCGCTGCGCCAACGTGCCGCGGAACGGCTGTTCCACCCAGCGCCACGACAGCCATGACAGCAGCAGCACCAACGCCATCGCAGCGGTCATCTGCAAGGGAGTCTGCAGGCCCACGGTCCACCGCATCAGCACGAACACCGGCCAGTGCCACAGGTACAGCGAGTACGACAGCAGGCCGATGCGGCGCATCGGAGTGCTGGCCAACAGGCGCGCCACCCATGCCTGCGGATGATGATGCAGCGCCCACAGCAGGCCCGCGGTGGCGAAGGCCGGCAGCAGGCCATCAGGCCACGGCGAACGCCCTGTACGCGCGGACCACAGCGCCCACCCCAGCAGGCCCAGCGCCACCATGGCCAGCAGGGAGAACACTGGCGCAGCGCGCTTCAGTACCTGGCCGGTTGCCGGGTGCAGCGATTCGCGCACATGCAGCAGCTGGAACAGCAGCACGCCCACTCCCAATTGCTAGAGACGGGTGCTGGTGGCATAGAACGCCCACGATGGCGGCGCCTCGCGCAGGCCCAGCACCGCGGCGTGCAGCAGCGACGCGATGCTGACCAGTGCGAACAGTGCCAGGCTGATCCAGCGCCCGCGTGCACCACGCGCCCAGGCCAGGAACAGCAGCGGGAACAGCAGGTAGAACTGCTCTTCCACGCCCAGCGACCAGGTATGGGTGTAGGGATTGAACTCGGCCTTGGGTGCGAAGTAATCGTTGCCGATCGCCGCCAGCACCCAGTTGCTGAAGCCGAAGAACGCCATCAGCCCGGTCTTGTCACTGGCTTCGCTGAGCCAGGACTCGGGAATGAACAGCACGCTCGCCACGGCAGTCAGCAACAGGCAGGCCAGCAGTGCCGGCGCGATGCGACGGATGCGGCGCGCATAGAAGCGCAGCATCGACTGCCCCAGCGACAGCGGCGGCAACCGGTGTACCGACGCACTGACCACGAAACCGGAGATGACGAAGAACACATCCACGCCGGTGAATCCGCCTGGCAACCAGGCCGGGTCCAGGTGGAACACGATGACGGCCAGCACGGCGATCGCGCGCAGGCCGTCAATGTGCGGCACGTAGCCGCGGCTTGGATCAGCGGTCATCCCTTCCCCCACGGCCGCGACGGCAGCGCGCCCGCGGCGGTCACGCATTTACCAGACCAGGTCGTCCGGCACCTGGTATTGCGGGTCCGCGTACGGATCTTCCTCGGCCGGCGCATTCGGATCGACCTTCAGCGCCACCGATGCGGCGAACACCGCCTCGGACTGCGCCAGCACCTCGGCGGTCACCAGCAGGTAGCGGCCATTGAGCTGGACCACACCCAGCTCACCGGCGTTGAGCGCGGTCAGCTGTTCGGCGGTCACATAGATGCGCTTGATCTTGCCGCCGTACGGGAAGTGGCGGGCAATGTCCGCCGATTCGGCATTCAGGCCCTTGTCCTTCAGCAGTTCTTCCAGCTTGGCCTTGGCCTCGCGGCGCACACGCGCTTCTTCCTGCTTCAGGCGCTCGGTCTCGATGCGCTCTTCCTTTTCCTTCTGCGCGCGGATGGCGTAGGCTTTGGCCAGGTCCATCTCTTCGGCGCTGCGCGGCTTGCGCGGGCCCTGCTGGCCCGGGCCACGCGACTGGCCGGGCTTGCCCGGGCCGCCATGGCCATGCCCACGACGCTCGCCGGGCTTGTGCTCGCCCTTGCCAGCGCCCTGCGGCTTTCCATTGCCGTTGCCACCCTTGCCCTGGGGGCGGCCATCACGGCGGGGGCCATCATTCTTGCGCTCGGGCTTGGGCGCAGGCTTGAAGCCCAGGCCCATCAGCTGGTCGCGGAGGGTATCGCTCATAGGATTCGGATCAGTAGTGCGGCGGCGGCGGTTCGCTCGCCGGATCGGAAGAATTCAGCGCGTTGCGGACCTTGCCCAGGTCTTCCAGCAGCACGCGCAGCACGTCGGCGTTGCGCATGCCCTGCATGCGGGCATCGGCCAGCGCATCGCTCAGTTCGGCCAGCGCCTGTTCCTGGAAGGACACGCGCATTTCCAGTTCGACCAGGCGCGCTTCCAGCGCCTGCTCGCGTTCGGTAGGCAGCAGATCAGACATGCAGCGAGCGCCCCCGGCCAATGCCGTAATACGCCAGGCCCGCCGCTTCCACATCCGCCGGTTCGTACAGGTTGCGGCCATCGAACACCGCCGCGTCCTTCAGCTGCTCACGCAACTTCTGGAAATCGGGGCTGCGGAACTGCTTCCACTCGGTCACCACGACCAGTGCGTCGGCACCCTGCAGCGCTTCATCAGCGCTGTTGCAGAACACCAGGTCGTCGCGCTCGCCGAAGATGCGCTGCGACTCGTGCATCGCTTCCGGATCGTACGCACGCACCGTCGCACCGCCTTCCCACAGCTGCGCCAGCAGGCGACGGCTGGAGGCTTCGCGCATGTCGTCGGTGTTCGGCTTGAACGCCAGGCCCCACACGGCAAACGTCTTGCCACGCACGCCTTCGTCCTCGCCCTTGTCGTAATGGCGCTGGATCAGGGCGAACAGATGGCCCTTCTGCGCATCGTTGACCGCTTCCACCGCGTTCAGCAGTTTCGGCTCCAGGCCGGCCTGCTGCGCGGTGCGGGCCAGCGCCTGCACATCCTTGGGGAAGCACGAGCCGCCGTAGCCAGCGCCCGGATAGATGAAATGCCAGCCGATGCGCGGATCCGAGCCGATGCCCTGGCGGACCTGCTCGACATCGGCGCCAACACGTTCGGCGATGTTGGCGATTTCATTCATGAACGAAATCTTGGTCGCCAGCATCGCGTTGGCGGCGTACTTGGTCAGCTCGGCCGAACGCACGTCCATTTCCACCACGCGGTCGTGGTTGCGGTTGAACGGTGCATACAGGCGCCGCATCACCGCCACCGACTCGGCGCTGGTCGCACCGATGATGATGCGATCCGGGCGCATGCAGTCGGCAACGGCGTCGCCTTCCTTCAGGAATTCCGGGTTGGACACCACGTCGAAGGCGATGTCGGCGCCACGTGCCGCCAGCTCCGCGGCAATGGCGGCACGTACCTTGTCGGCGGTGCCCACCGGCACCGTCGACTTGTTGACCACCACGGTCGGCACGCTCATGTGCCGGCCGATGGTGCGGGCCACGGCCAGCACGTACTGCAGATCGGCGCTGCCATCCTCGTCCGGCGGCGTGCCGACGGCGATGAACACGACCTGGCCGTGGCCGATCGCGGCCGCGGCATCGGTGGTGAACGCCAGCCGCGACGCGGCGTGGTTGGCCTTCACCATCGGTTCCAGGCCCGGCTCATAGATCGGGATGATGCCCTGGTTGAGGCCATCGACCTTGGCCTGGTCGATATCGACGCAGACCACCTGGTGGCCGACGTCGGCCAGGCAGGTACCGGTCACCAGCCCTACATAACCGGTACCGAAAATCGCAACGCGCATGTCCGTGCAGGCTCCGTGGTCGCTTACGGCAGGACGCCCAGCAGCTCGACGTCGAACGTCAGAGTCGCGTTCGGACCGATCGGGCCACCCGGGGTACCGTTCTCACCGTAGGCGAGCTCGCCCGGGATCCAGAAGCGGTACTTCGAACCGACCGGCATCAGCGCGACGCCTTCGGTCCAGCCCTTGATCACCTGGTCCAGGCCGAACTCGGCCGGCTGGCGACCGTAGGAGCTGTCGAACACGGTGCCATTGAGCAGCTTGCCTTCGTAGTTCACGCGCACCTTGCTGCTCGGCAGCGGACGCTCGCCGCTACCCGGGCGGATGATCTGGTACTGCAGGCCCGACGGGGTGGTCACCACGCCCGGCTGGGTCTTGTTCTTGGCCAGGAACGCATTGCCTTCCTCGCGGTTGGTCTGCGCGGCGGCAGCGGCCTTGGCCTGCATTTCGGCCTGCTTGCTGCCCATGAAGGCCTGGATGGTGGCGGTCGCGTCAGCTTCCGTCATCTTCGGCTGACCCTTGCTCAGGCCGGTGCTGATCGCGTCAAACAGCGAGGCGACGTCGATGTCGTCCTTCAGCTGTGCCAGCGACGGGCCGACCGAGTAGGAACCGATCATCTGCGACACTTTGACGCGATCGACCTTCGGCGGCTGCGAACCCGGCGCCATGCCCGGCACCTGCTGGCCACTGCGGGCCATCACGACCTGGCGCAGCGCGGCATCGGTGGCCTTGGCCTGTTCCTGGGTGATCTGCGGCTGCAGGCCTTCGAACGAACGCTCCACGGCGGTGCGCAGCGCGGCCACATCGATCTCATCGGCGATCGGGGTGAACGACTTGGCGACATCCAGGCCGATGGCGTAGCCGAGCTTCTGCTTGGGGGAATTCAAGGTTGCGGTCTCCTTGGCGGCCGCGGGGGCAGCCGGTTGTTGCGACAGAGCGACACCCGAAGTGCCCATCGCCAGAATCAGAACCGACGCCGCGGCGCCGCGCATTCCCATCTTCATTCGCTGCATTCCTGGAAGTGTCTGGGCGCCGACGTCGGCGCGAAAAGAAACATTGTCGCACGCATGCCCGAGATGTCGAGGCATCCGTGCCGGATATCAATGCGTAGCGGCGGCGGCCAGCGCCTTGTCGATCGCCGCGGTCAGCTGTGGATCGTCCGGCGTCACCTTGCTGGCGAACTGGGCGATGACCTTGCCATCGCGGCCGACCAGATACTTGTGGAAGTTCCAGCCCGGCGCCACGCCGGTGGCTGCGGTCAGCCGCTGGTACAGCGGCGTGGCCTCCGCACCGACGACGTGCACCTTCTCGAACATCGGGAACTTGACGCCATAGGTAAGCGTGCAGAAATCCTGGATCTGCTTCTCGTCACCGGGCTCCTGGCCCTTGAAATCGTTGGACGGGAAACCGAGCACGGCAAAACCACGGCCGGCATAGCGCTTCTGCAGCGCTTCCAGGCCTTCGTACTGAGGGGTATAGCCGCACTTGCTTGCGGTATTGACCACCAGCAGTACCTGCCCGTGGTAGCGCTGCTGCAGGTTGACCTGCTGCTTGCCGGCCAGCGGGCGGTACTCCAGGTCCAGCAGATCGGCCGCCAGCACATGGGCGGAACCGGCCAGGCCGGCCACCAGCAGGGTCAGCAGGGACAGGCCGCGCAGGCGGCGCGGGATAACGGTCGGCAGGGGCATCGAGAGCAGTCCGCAGTAGCCATTCACAGGGCCGGCCGGTAGCGGCCGGGAATCGGCTGAACTATAGCACCGGGCTTCGTTCCCCCTTGTTGCGGCGGGCGCCGGCGGCTTTGCGTGGCGTGGCCTTTCCCGGCAGGACCCACCAGCAACGGCGCAGGGATGACATAGCATGGACAACGCTGAATGGAAGGCAGGGCTTGATCGGCCCGCACGACAATTTTATTTCCCTTTTCAATCAAATAGATAACGGGATATTTCAGCGATTTGACCACCCATGCCATCAGTTGGGGACGGCAGGGGGTTGCACGTAGGCGTGCCGGTGTTATAGTTGCATACAACACCAGTCACCTGAGACAGGGGGAAGCCATGAACGCCCGGATCCGTCGCAACCTCACCGCACCCGCGGCCGCTGCTGTTTCGACCCTGATCGTGCTGGCCTGGCTGGCCATGCCAACCGCCCCCGCCTCCGCCGACAGTGCGCAGGACGCATCCGTTTCACCGGCCGGTAACGCCGATCCCTCCCCCCCTCCCCCGCGTCGGCTGCACAGCTCCCTGTCCATGCCGTATTTCTCGTTCGCACAGCCGCTGACCCCACGGAGCTGAATATGAGCGACATCCAGTGGAGCGACGGCGCTCCCATCTACCGTCAGTTGAAGGAGCGCGTGATCGCCATGATGCTCGACGGAATCCTCAAGCCAGGCGATGCCCTGCCTTCGGTGCGCCAGGTGGCCGCCGACTACCAGCTCAACCCCATCACCGTTTCGCGCGCTTACCAGGAACTGGCCGATGAAGGCCTGGTCGAGAAGCGCCGCGGCCTGGGCATGTTCATGACCGAGCAGGCGGCCACGCAGCTTCGCAGCAGCGAGCGCGAGCGCTTTCTCAACGAAGAATGGCCGGCGGTGCTGGAGCGCATCCAGCGCCTGGGCCTGAGCCTCGACGAATTGCTGCCCCAGGGGAAAGTCTGATGAATAGCACTGCAAGTGAACCGGTCATCACCGCCCGAGGCCTGCGCAAGGCCTACAAGACCACCGTTGCCCTCGACAATGCCAGCTTCAGCATTCCGAGCGGGCGCATCGTCGGCCTGATCGGGCCCAACGGCGCCGGCAAGACCACCGCGCTGAAAGCCATCCTCGGCCTGACTTCGGTGGAAGGTGAGCTGAGCGTGCTCGGCCGCGACCCGCGGCTGCACCGCGACGAGCTGATGAACGACATCTGCTTCATTGCCGACGTCGCCGTGCTGCCGCGCTGGCTGAAGGTCCGCGAGGCGATCGATTTCGTGGCCGGCGTGCACCCGCGCTTCGACCGTGCCCGCTGCGAGCGCTTCCTGGCCAATACCAAGCTGCAGCCGAAGCAGCGCGTGCGCGAACTGTCCAAGGGCATGATCGTGCAGCTGCACCTGGCATTGGTGATGGCCATCGATGCCCGCATCCTGGTGCTGGACGAGCCCACCTTGGGCCTGGACATCCTGTACCGCAAGGAGTTCTACCAGCGCCTGCTGGAAGACTATTTCGACGAACAGAAGACCATCATCGTCACCACCCACCAGGTGGAGGAGATCGAGCACATCCTCAGCGACGTCATGTTCATCCGTGATGGCCGCATCGTGCTCGATGCAGAAATGGACGATGTCGGCCAGCGCTACACCGAACTGCTGGTCAACGCCGACCAGCTGGAGACCGCGCGGGCGCTGAAGCCGATCGATGAGCGCAGCCTGACGTTCGGCAAGACCGTGATGCTGTTCGATGGCGTGCCGCGCACCCAGCTCTCCACCCTTGGCGAGACCCGCAGCCCGGGCCTGGCCGACCTGTTCGTCGCCATCATGAAGGGGACCTACGCATGAATGCCGTCAACCACCCCGTCAGCCCGATGGGCACCCTGCGCTGGCTGCTCAAGCGCGAGTACTGGGAGAACCGTGGCGGTTTCCTGTATGCGCCGCTGATCGCCGGCCTGATCTCGCTGGTGATGAGCACCGTCGGCATCGCCTTCGGCCTGTTTGCGCTGAACCGTGCAGCGCGCAACGGCGCACTGCATGTTGACGGCGAGAGCGTGAACATCAACGGCCTGGACCTGGCCCTGCTGACCCGCGACATCAGCGCCAAGGACCTGACCGACCTCGGCAACGGCCTCGACCTGACCCTGGTGCTGAGCTCGGCCTGGCCGTTCCTGGTGTTGGCCTTCGTGGTGTTCTTCTACTGCCTGGGCGCCCTGTACGACGACCGTCGCGACCGCAGCATCCTGTTCTGGAAGTCGCTGCCGCTGTCGGACACCCAGACCGTGCTGTCCAAGGTGATCAGCGCACTGGTCGTGGCCCCGCTGATCGCGGTGATCGCCGGCATCATCACCATGTTCGGCTTCATGCTGGTGATCAGCATCGTCGCGCTGATGCACGGTGGCAGCCCGATGACCCTGATCTGGGGCCCGGCCAGCCCGCTGACCCTGGCCGCGGGTCACCTGGCCTGGATCCCGGTCTACGCCCTGTGGGCCCTGCCCACCGCCGGCTGGCTGCTGCTGTGCTCGGCCTGGGCCCGTACCAAGCCGTTCCTGTGGGCAGTGATGCTGCCGCTGTTCGCCGGCGTCATTGTCAGCACCACCAAGGTGATGCCGCTGATCGGCCTGACCACCGGCTGGTTCTGGCAGAACATCGTCGGCCGCCTGCTGCTGGGCGGCGTGCCGGGCACTGACCTGGTGTATCGCCTCAGCGCCGAGGAAGGCACGCGTCGCGATCTCGAATCGGTGGTCAGCCTGATGTCGCCGGCCTCGCAGCTGAAGTCACTGGCGATGCCGGAACTGTGGATCGGTGCCGCCGTCGGTGTCGTGTTCATCGTCCTCGCCATCCGCCTGCGCAAGCGCGCCGGCGAGATCTGATTCCATCCACCCGGAGACACCACCCATGCGTTCCCTGCTCGCCTGTTCTGCGTTGTTGCTGTTGCCGCTGTCGGCGCTGGCCGCCGATGCTCCGAACTGCAAGTTCACCGCCGCCCGCACGATGAAGCTGGACGTGGCCGGTGCCAAGGCGGTGGTGCTGGAGGTGAACCAGCATGACCTGAAGGTCGTCGCCAGCAAGGGCGGTGGCCAGCTCGATGGCCGCGCCTGTGCCTCCAGCCAGGAATGGCTGGACCAGCTGGTACTGGACCAGCGCAGGGAAGGCGACAAGCTGGTCGTCAGCCTGCGCCGCGATGGCCGCCACAGCGGCATCACCCTGGGCAACAGCTATGCCTGGCTGGACATCCGCGGCAGCGTGCCGGACAACCTGCCACTGCAGCTCAAGGTCGGCTCCGGCGATGCCAGCGTGGACAACGCCCAGTCGCTGAGCGTGGACGTCGGCTCGGGCGACGCGATCGTTCGCGGCACCCGCGGCAGCATCCACGCAGCGGTGGGGTCGGGTGACCTCGACATCGACGGCGGCGGCTCGCTGAACCTGCTGTCGCTCGGCTCCGGCGACGTCAAGGCGCGCAACATCGGCGGCGATGCGGTCACCGGCACTGTCGGTTCGGGTGACCTGAAAATCAGCGATGTCCGCGGCAACGCACGACTGGACACCGTCGGTTCCGGCGACATCGGGTTCAAGCGCGTGCAGGGCAACGTCGACGTCGGCGTGGTCGGCTCCGGTGATGTCGATCTGTCCGACATCGGCGGCAATGTGCATGTGCGCAGCCATGGTTCGGGCGACATCCAGGTCGACGGCGTGCGCGGTAGCCTGACCGTCGACCACAGCGGCAGCGGCGATGTCGGCCACCGCAACGTCAGCGGCACGGTCACCCTGCCCCGCAACAAGTAACCGCCACCGGACCGATTCGAGGGAACTGCCATGAACCTGCTGCGCCTGCTGCCTGCCACCCTGCTGTGCCTGCCGCTGATCGCCTGCGGCGGCACTTCTTCCACGCCCGACAAGACCGTCGGCAAGAGCGTCGCCGAGGCCACCAGCGGCGTCGGCCAGACCGTCAAGGAGGCCATGGTCGATGCCCGCAAGGACATCACCCAGGGCAACATCAATATCTCTGCCGACAAGCAACCGCGTGCGGAGATCACGCCGGATGGCCACCTGCTGATCGACGGCAAGGACGTACCGGCCAACGAGGCCCAGCGCCGGCGGTTGCTGGAGTACCGCGGCCACGTCGTCGCCATTGCGATGGACGGCATGGATGTCGGCCTGGCCGGCGCCAAGCTCGGCGCCAACGCTGCCGGAGAGGCACTGAAGGGCATCTTCAGCGGCGACAGCGAAGGCATCGAAAAGCGGATCAACGCCGAGGCCGAGAAGATCGAGGCCCAGGCCAAGCGCATCTGCAACCGCATGCCGGCAATGCTGGCCAGCCAGCAGGCACTGGCGCGCGAGCTGCCGGCGTTCAAGCCCTACGCAACGATGGACCAGAGCGACGTCGACGACTGCGGCAAGGACACCGTGGTCCAGCGCTAGGCCTGTGACAGATCAGCGCACCCGGCCGGCAGCGGCGCCCTGCTGCCGGCCGCAGTGCGCCGACCGGCTTACAATGGCGGCCCCGGACGCCCCCGAACCGAATGCCATGAAGAAGTTGTTCCTGCTGCTGGCCGCCCTGCTCTGCCTGGGCCTGGTCGGCTGTGACAAGGATTACCGCAACCACCGCGCGGAGCGCGGCAAGCCCAAGATTTCCGTCAGCGAAGGCATGGTCACCGTGCGTCGCCCGCCGGCGCCGAACATCATCATCCTCGGCGATGGCTCGATGAAGGTGGACGAGATCCAGATCCCGCTGGACGAGGCACAGAAGCAGATGCTGCAGACCATGTTCGGCAAGCTGCAGGTGCTGCGCCAGAACACCCTGGTCGCCGCCCCGGCCGATCCCAACATGCAGCCGGTGAAGATCCAGCCGCCGGAGGGCATGGAAGTGATCCCGGCCGACCTGATCCAGCGCATCCCGGAATTCAAGGATTACACCGACACCTTCGGCAACATCGTCGCCGACCGTCGCTGAAGAAAAACGCCGCCCAAGGGCGGCGTTCCTGCGTGTGGTGGGTGCGGACCTTGGTCCGCACGCCGTTCGATCAACCGCCGGCGCCACCGCCCCCCGCCTGGATGCCACCGGCAGTCAGCGCGGCCGGATCCAGCAGGCGGCGCAGTTCGGCTTCGTCCAGGCCGCTGTCCTCCAGCGCGACGTCCAGCACCGGGCGCTGTTCCTTGTAGGCACGCTTGGCGATGGCCGCGGCCTTCTCATAGCCGATGATCGGGTTCAGTGCCGTGACCAGGATCGGGTTGCGCGCCAGCGCTTCGGCCACGCGGTCCTCGCGCACCTTCAGCCCGGCAATCGCGCTGTCGGCCAGCAGACGGGACACATTGGCCAGCAGGCCGATGCCATCGAGCAGGTTCACCGCGATCAGCGGCAGGGTGACATTGAGCTGGAAGTTACCGGTCTGCCCGGCCACGGTGATCGCGGTGTGGTGGCCGATCACCTGCGCGCAGGCCATCACCGTCGCCTCCGGAATCACCGGGTTGACCTTGCCCGGCATGATCGAGCTGCCCGGCTGCAGCGCCGGCAGTTCGATCTCGCCCAGCCCGGCCAGCGGACCAGCATTCATCCAGCGCAGATCATTGGCGATCTTGATCAGCGCCACGGCCAGTGCATTGAGCTGGCCCGACAGTTCCACGGCATCATCCTGCGCGGCCAGCCCTTCGAACTTGTTCTCGGCGCTGTCGAACTTGAAACCGGTCTGCTGCTTCAGCGCCTTGGCCACCTGCGCGCCGAAGCGCGGGTCGGCATTGATGCCGGTACCGATGGCGGTGCCGCCCAGCGGCAGCCGGCGCACGCGCTTGAGGCTGTCTTCGATGCGTTCCTGTGCCGAGGCCAGCTGTGCCGACCACGCGCCGAACTCCTGCTCGAAGGTCAGCGGCATCGCATCCATCAGATGCGTGCGGCCGGTCTTGACCACCTTGCGCAGGCTGCGGCCCTTCTTGTCGAGGGTCTTGCGCAGGTGCACCAGCGCCGGCAGCAGCTGCTCATGCGCCGCCAGTACCGCCGATACGCGCAACGCGGTCGGGATCACGTCATTGGAGCTCTGCCCCTGGTTGACGTGGTCATTGGGGTGCACCGCGGTCTTGCCGGCCTTGCCAGCACGATTGGCCAGGGTGGCGATGACCTCGTTGGCATTCATGTTCGAGGAGGTGCCCGAACCGGTCTGGTAGACGTCGATCGGGAACTGCGCGTCCCAGTTGCCGGCGGCCACTTCAGCGGCAGCGGTCTGGATGGCCTTGGCCACGGTCTTTGGCAGATGGCCCAGCTCGGCGTTGACGCCGGCGGCAGCGCCCTTGACCAGGCCCAGTGCACGGATGAAACCGCGCGGCATGCGCTGGCCCGACACCGGGAAATTCTGCACGGCACGCTGGGTCTGCGCGCCCCACAGGGCGTCGGCAGGCACCTGCAGCTCGCCCATGCTGTCATGTTCGATCCGGAATCCCGGGGTGGCACCCTTGCTTGCAGCTTTGCTCATTGCATCTACTCCGCACTACTTCAGTTGGGGAAAGGGAAGCGGCGGCTGGCAGGGTGTCGCTTCCCGGGCTGGCGGCTGTGCCAACGATACTCCCTTGCCGGTAGCGTGGGATGACGAGGACGGGCCAGATCGTTCCGTCTGCACGGCCGTCCTGCACGCGCAAGGGGTAGTGCCGGCTGCTGGCCGGCACTCCATGGAATCGTGGGCCGGGCGTGGTAGCCGGCCAGCGGCCGGCACTACCTCACCGGCACGTCGTAGAATATCGGCCCCGCCGCTCGTCCCAGCCCTGCCGACATGTCCGATTCCGCCCTGCTCGCCCTGTCCCCGCTCGATGGCCGCTATGCCGGCAAGGTCGACGCCCTGCGCCCGATCTTCTCCGAGTACGGCCTGATCAAGGCCCGCATCACGGTCGAGGTGGAATGGCTGCTGGCCCTGGCCGCCGAGCCGGGCATCGTCGAACTGGCGCCGTTCTCCGACGCCGCCATCGCCCGCCTGCGCGCGCTGGCCGCCCGCTTCAGCCCGGCCCAGGCCGCGCGCGTAAAGGAGATCGAGCGCACCACCAACCATGACGTCAAGGCGGTGGAGTACTTCATCAAAGAACAGCTGAAGGATGACGCCGAGCTGGCCCCGGCGCTGGAATTCGTGCATTTCGCCTGCACCAGCGAAGACATCAACAATCTCAGCTACGGCCTGATGCTGGAACAGGCGCGCCGCGAAGTGCTGCTGCCGACCCTGGACGGCATCGCCAGCGCCCTGCGCAGCCTGGCCCACGCCCAGGCCGGCCAGCCGATGCTGTCGCGTACCCACGGCCAGACCGCCTCGCCGACCACCCTGGGCAAGGAACTGGCCAACGTGGTCGCCCGCCTGGAGCGCCAGCGCAGGCAGATCGCCGCCGTCGAACTGACCGGCAAGATCAACGGCGCAGTCGGCAACTACAACGCCCACATCGCCAGCTACCCGGACGTGGACTGGCCGGCCTTCGCCGAGCGCTTCGTGACCGGCCTGGGCCTGGTGTTCAACCCGTACACCACGCAGATCGAGCCGCACGACAACATCGCTGAGATCGGCGACGCTGCACGCCGCGCCAACATCATCCTGATCGACCTGGCCCGTGACATCTGGGGCTACGTCTCACTGGGCTACTTCAAGCAGCGCCTGAAGGAAGGCGAAGTCGGCTCGTCGACGATGCCGCACAAGGTCAACCCGATCGATTTCGAGAATGCGGAAGGCAACTTCGGCATCGCCAACGCGCTGTTCGAGCACTTCAGCGCGAAGCTGCCGATCAGCCGCTGGCAGCGTGACCTGACCGATTCCACCGTGCTGCGTGCGCTGGGTACCGCGTTCGGCCACAGCCAGGTGGCACTGGATTCGCTGGCCAAGGGGCTGGGCAAGCTGGAAGTGAACCCGCAGCGCCTGGACGCCGATCTGGACGCGGCCTGGGAAGTACTGGCCGAGGCCGTGCAGACGGTGATGCGCCGCCACGGCCTGCCGAACCCGTACGAGCAGCTGAAGGCGCTGACCCGTGGCCAGGGCATCACCGCCGAGTCGATGCGTGCGTTCGTGCAGGGGCTGGAGCTGCCGGCGGATGCGAAGCAGCGCCTGCTGGAGATGACCCCGGGCAGCTACACCGGCCTGGCCGAGGCGCTGGCGAAGAAGATTTAAGGGTTTCCTTTGCGGCGGCGGCCGCGGGCGCTGCCTGCGGCAGGCTCTACTGCAACGGCAACGGCAACGGCAACGGCAACAGCAACGTCAAGAGCGGCTCTGGATTGCTGCTAGCTGGGCGGGTCGGGATGGGCCAGCGGGACACGCCGTAAACCCATCCCTGGGGGCTCGATGGCGCCATCCATGGCGCCAACGGTCCCGCTGGCCCATCCCGACCCACCTCTGACAGATTTCCGGTGACGGATCGAAGAGCGGTGGGTTGTCGGGACGGAATTTGAAAGAGGGACGCGGCTTCGCCGCGTCCCTCTGTTGTTTTTGGCTGATTGTAGAGCCGAGCCCATGCTCGGCTGCTTGTTCCAACAGCAAGCCGAGCATGGGCTCGGCTCTACAGGAGCATAAGCAAGCGCAGCGCGCGACCCGCTTTTGCCTTGCTTTTTTTCTTCCATTCCGTGGCGGGCCGCGCAGGAAACTGTCAGGGGCCGGGC
>NZ_MOYM01000002.1:0-542087 GCF_001939825.1 Stenotrophomonas sp. TD3 | reverse complement strand
CCCCTGCATGGCCCACCCGCCCGGCCCAGCTCATGAAGACGGTCGACTAACAGTCGACCCTACCAAGATGTCGCCACGAGAGGGTCCGCCGCTGGCCGGACACCCCGCGACAATCCCGCGCACGTGCGCAATCCCCACGAACGGCGGACAATGGAGATCTCAGGCGGCCCGCCGTGCCGCCCCTCCCGCTTTCCGCTGCAAGGATTCCCCCATGGCCGCCCGCAAGTCCTCCGCCCCCCTGATCGAAGTCACCGCCCGCCCCGGCCAGCCGCTGGGCATGGCGCCGGCCACCTTCCTGCGCGACTTCTGGCAGAAGCGCCCGCTGCTGATCCGCAATGCCTTCCCGGACTTCCAGACCCCGGTGCAGCCGGAAGACCTGGCCGGACTGGCCTGCGAAGAAGGCGTGCTGGCACGCCTGATCGAGCACGACAAGACCCAGGACGGCTGGCGCGTGCGTACCGGCCCGTTCCAGGAAGACGTGTTCCCCGCCCTGCCCGACCACGACTGGACCCTGCTGGTGCAGGACGTGGACAAGTGGGACCCGGACGTGCGCGCCCTGATCGAGCACTTCAGCTTCCTGCCGCGCTGGCGCATGGATGACGTGATGATCAGCTTCGCCGCCACCGGCGGCTCGGTCGGCGCCCATGTCGACCAGTACGACGTGTTCCTGCTGCAGGCCCACGGCCACCGCCGCTGGCAGATCGACGCCAGCGAATCGATCAAGGGCAAGCAGCCGCCGCTGGGCTTCCGACCGGACGTGGAGCTGAAGCTGCTGAAGGTGTTCAAGCCGACCCACGACTGGGTCCTGGCGCCGGGCGACATGCTGTACCTGCCGCCGAACGTGCCGCACCACGGTGTCGCCGAAGATCCCTGCCTGACCTTCTCGTTCGGCATGCGCGCACCGGCGTCGGCCGAGCTGATCAGCGACTACCTGGACACCCTGATCGCCGATGCCGACGAGAACATCCGCTACCAGGATGCCGATCTGAAGGTGCCGGCCGACCCGAACGAAATCGACACGGTGGCGATGGCACGGGTGATCACCGCCCTCAACGCCATCCGCATGAACGACCCGGACAAGCTGGGCGACTGGTTCGGCCGCTTCATCACCACCTACCGCGCTGCCGGCGAAGTGATGGCCCACCAGGCCGCACCGGCCGCGGAGGAAGTGGTCGAAGCGCTGGCCTCGGGCCTGCTGCTGCAGCGCCACCCGTGGGCCCGCCTGGCCTGGCGCCGGGCCAAGCGTGGCGCCAGCCTTTACGTCAGCGGCCAGGACTTCGCGCTGCCGGTGAAGGACGCGCAGCGCCTGGCCGGTGCCGAGCAACTCGACGCCGCCGCCTATCGCGGCCTGTCCGACAAGGGCCGTGCCGTGGTCCAGCAACTGCTGGTCGGTGGTGTGTTCCAGCTGATCGACCCGAATGAGGTATACGAGGCCGAAGACGAGGAAGACGGCGAGGATGCCGTGGTGCTCGGCGAGGTCGTCGAAGGCCGCGACCGCGTGGATGCGATCGACGCTGAAGCGATGTCCGACGATGTCCACTCCGTGACCGTGCACGACGACGGTATCGAGGTCATCGTCAACTTCGAGGACGACGAAGAAGACGACAGCGCCGGCCGGGCCTGAGCCACCGCCATGATCCGGGTCCAGCAGGTCAGCCACGCCGATGCCCACGCCGCCATCCACGAGGTGCGCCAACGCGTATTCGTGCAGGAGCAGGGCATCGCCGCCGAGCTGGAACGCGATGCACTGGACCCGGTCAGCGCCCATGTGCTGGCGCTGGACAGTGACGACCAGCCGGTCGGCACCGGCCGGCTGGCCCCGGACGGCCGCATCGGCCGTATGGCCGTGCTGGCCAGCCATCGCAGCAACGGGGTCGGCGAGGCCCTGCTGGCGGCACTGGTCGAAGCCGGGCGCCGGCTCGGCCTGGCCGAGCTGCACCTGCATGCCCAGCTGCCCGCCCGCGACTTCTATGCACGCCAGGGCTTCCTGCCCGAGGGCGAGGTGTTCGAGGAAGCCGGCATCGGGCACCAGCAGATGCGCCGCCGGCTGGGCGCGGCCAGCGCCATCGACAGCCGCGCCGAGGCGGCGGCGATCACCACGGCCATCATCCACCGCGCCCGTCGCAAGCTGTGGCTGCACAGCCGCCAGCTGGACCCGGGCCTGCTCGACGCGCCCCCGGTACAGGCCGCCCTGCGCCGCTTCGTCACCGCCCGCCACGACAAGCAGCTGCGGGTGATCGTGCACGACGCCGCCGCGATCGCCGCTGCCGGCGCGCCGCTGCTGGCGCTGGCCCAGCGCCTGCCAAGCGTGATCCAGTTCCGCGAGGTCAGCGATCCGGTCGACCGCGCGCTGGCCTCGGCCTGCCTGCTCAACGATGCGGGCGACTTCTACTTTCGTCTGATCGGCCATCGCCTCGACGGCGAGGCCGGCATCGCGCTGCCAGCACGTTCGCAGCCGTTCGAGCAGCAATTGCAGCGTGTCTGGGACCGTTCGCGCGATTGCAGCGAACTGCGTGCGCTCGGCATCTGAGTCGGCACGGCTGACCCAACCTGTCTGGAACCGGCACCGGCGGACGCGGGATGCCTGTGGTGGTGCCCCTTCGTGTCCGGTTGGGGGTACAATTTGGCTGTTTGAACGCGCCCGCGCAGGGCTATTCATCTTCCTGCCGGGTCCTTCTGAAGCCATACCCCACAAAGCGAATCAACACCCTCCATCGTGGACAATCAACTGAAGCAGTTTGCGCAATCTTCGCAACTCGCCGGCGGCAACGCCTCCTATGTCGAGGACCTGTACGAGCAGTACCTGGTCTCCCCGGATAGTGTCGATCCCAAATGGAAAACCTACTTCGACGGCTTCAAGGGCCGCGAAGCAGGTGACATTCCGCACTCGGCCGTCATCTCCCACATCGCGGACGCGGCCAAGGATGCGCTGAAAGCCGGCACCGGTAACGGTGCGGGCGACGAGCGTGAGCGCAATGTCGGTCGTCTGATCACCGCCTACCGTTCGCGCGGCCACCTGGACGCCCGCCTCGACCCGCTGGGCCTGGCCGCGCCGGTCAACACCCCGGACCTGGGCCTGCCGTTCCACAGCCTGTCCGATGGCGACCTCAACAGCGAGTTCAGCACCGGCGGCGTCGGCGGCCAGCCGCGCATGAAGCTGCGCGACCTGCTGGCGCGCCTGAAGGCGACCTACACCGGCTCGATCGGTGCGGAGTTCATGCACATCTCCGAGGTCGAGCAGCGCCAGTGGATCTACAAGAAGCTGGAAGCGGCCGGTGGCAACTACCAGCTGGACGCTGACACCCAGCGCCGCACCCTGGAGCGCCTGACCGCGGCCGAAGGCCTGGAGCGCTACCTGCACACCAAGTACGTCGGCCAGAAGCGCTTCTCGCTTGAAGGCGGCGACTCGCTGATCCCGATGATGGACACCATCATCCGCAGTGCCGGCAAGGATGGCGTCAAGGACGTGGTGATCGGCATGGCCCACCGCGGCCGCCTGAACGTGCTGGTCAACACCCTGGGCAAGAACCCGCGCAAGCTGTTCGACGAATTCGAAGGCAAGTTCGAGCACGACGAGCACGCGTCGGCCGGTGACGTGAAGTACCACATGGGCTTCTCCGCCGACGTCGCCACCGATGGCGGCCCGGTGCACCTGGCGCTGGCGTTCAACCCGTCGCACCTGGAAATCGCCGACCCGGTCGTGGCCGGCTCCGTGCGTTCGCGCCAGGAGCGCCGCAAGGACACCGCACGCAAGCAGGTCATGCCGATCCTGATCCACGGCGACGCGGCCTTCTCCGGCCAGGGCGTGGTCATGGAACTGTTCCAGATGTCGCAGGCCCGCGGCTTCGCCGTCGGCGGCACCGTGCACATCGTGGTCAACAACCAGGTCGGCTTCACCACCTCCAACCCGCTGGATACGCGTTCCACGCGCTATGCCACCGACGTGGCGAAGATGATCGCCGCACCGGTGCTGCACGTGAACGGCGATGATCCGGAAGCGGTGGTGTTCGCCGCACAGCTGGCCTTCGAGTTCCGCCAGACGTTCGCCAAGGACGTGGTCATCGACCTGATGTGCTACCGCCGTTGGGGCCACAACGAGGCCGACGAACCGGCGATCACCCAGCCGCTGATGTACCAGGTGATCCGCAAGCACGCCACCACCCGCGAGATGTACGCCGAGCAGCTGGAAAAGGCGGGCGTGATCGCCGCCGGCGCCGGCAAGGCGATGGTCGATGCCTACCGCGAGAAGCTGGACGCCGGTGAAGTGACCACCGAGCTGGCGAAGGTCGAGAAGACCCCGCCGACCAGCCCGCTGTTCGTCGATTGGCCGAAGCTGCTGGAAGGCAAGCTGTCCGACCCGGTCTCGACCAAGGTCGAGAAGAACAAGCTGGTCGAGCTGGCCAAGCTGATCAACACCATTCCGGACGAAGTGCAGCTGCACTCGCGCGTGGCCAAGGTCTACGACGACCGCCGCAAGATGGCCGCCGGCGAGATCCCGGGCGACTGGGGCTTTGCCGAGAACCTGGCCTACGCCACCCTGCTCGACGAAGGCCATGCACTGCGCCTGGTCGGCCAGGACGTGGGCCGCGGTACGTTCACGCACCGCCACGCGATCCTGCACGACCAGAAGACCGACAACTACTACATGCCGCTGCGGCAGCTGGTGGATTCGCCAGAGAAGGCCACCGTCATCGATTCGCTGCTGAGCGAAGAAGCGGTGATGGCCTACGAGTACGGTTTCTCCACCACCGATCCGAACACGCTGTGCATCTGGGAAGGCCAGTTCGGCGACTTCGCCAACGGCGCCCAGGTGGTGATCGACCAGTTCATCGCCGCCGGTGAAGCCAAGTGGGGCCGCATCTCCGGCCTGACCCTGCTGCTGCCGCATGGCTATGAAGGCCAAGGCCCGGAACACAGCTCGGCGCGCCTGGAGCGCTTCCTGCAGCTGTGCGCTCTGGAGAACATGCTGGTGGTGGTGCCGTCGACCCCGGCACAGGCCTTCCACATGCTGCGCCGCCAGCTGCACCTGACCACCCGCAAGCCGCTGGTGGTGATGTCGCCGAAGTCGCTGCTGCGCCACAAGCTGGCCGTGTCGACCCTGGACGAACTGGCCAACGGCGAGTTCCAGCACCTGATCGGCGACGCCAACGCGGACGCCAAGAAGGTCAAGCGCGTGGTGCTGTGCTCGGGCAAGGTCTACTACGACCTGCTGGAAGACCAGACCAAGCGTGGCCAGGACGACGTGGCGATCATCCGCGTGGAGCAGCTGTACCCGTTCCCGCGTGCGCTGCTGGCTGCCGAACTGAAGAAGTACGGCAAGGCCACCGACGTGGTGTGGACGCAGGAAGAACCGCAGAACCAGGGTGCGTGGTACCAGATCCGCCACCACCTGCAGTTCTGCCTGGCCGATGGCCAGAACCTGCACTACGCCGGTCGCGCACGTTCGGCTTCGCCGGCTGCCGGTCACATGGCTGACCACGTCCGCGAACAGCAGCAGCTGGTCGCCGATGCACTGGTCAACCCGTTCAACGACACGTTCGCTGAATAATCCTCCCCCTATTTAGAAGACAAACCAGGAAGCTCCCGCAATGGCCACCGAAGTCAAAGCCCCGGTACTGCCCGAATCCGTCGCCGACGGCACCATCGCCACCTGGCACAAGAAGGTGGGCGACGCCGTCAAGCGCGACGAAAACCTGCTTGACCTGGAAACCGACAAGGTCGTCCTGGAAGTGCCGTCGCCGGTCGACGGCGTGCTCAAGGAAATCAAGTTCGCCGAAGGCTCGACCGTGACCTCCAGCCAGGTCGTGGCGATCATCGAGGAAGGCGCCGTCGCTGCTGCCCCGACTCCGGCCGCTGAAGCCGCTCCGGCTGCCGCCGCTGCCCCGGCCGCCGCGGCTCCGGCCGCTGCCGCTGCTCCGGCCCCGGCTGCCAAGTCGGCCGCCGACGCGCTGCCGCCGGGCGCCCGCTTCACCGCCATCACCGAAGGCGTGAACCCGGCCGACGTCGACGGCACCGGCCGTCGCGGCGCGGTGACCAAGGAAGACATCGTCAACTTCGCCCGCAACGGCGGCGCCGGCAAGGCCGGTGGCGCACGTCCGGAAGAACGCGTGCCGATGACCCGCATCCGCAAGCGCATCGCCGAGCGCCTGATGGAGTCGAAGAACTCCACCGCCATGCTGACCACCTTCAACGAAGTCGACCTGTCCAAGGTCTCGGCGGCGCGCAAGGAACTGCAGGACGAGTTCGTCAAGGCGCACGGCATCAAGCTGGGCTTCATGAGCTTCTTCGTGAAGGCCGCTGCCAACGCGCTGCAGCGCTTCCCGCTGGTCAACGCCTCGATCGACGGCGACGACATCATCTACCACGGCTATTCGGACATCTCGATCGCCGTGTCGACCGAGAAGGGCCTGGTCACGCCGGTGCTGCGCAACGTTGAGCGCATGTCGTTCGCCGACATCGAGAAGACCATCGCCGACTACGCCAAGAAGGCCCGTGACGGCAAGCTGAGCCTGGAAGAACTGCAGGGCGGCACCTTCACCGTGACCAACGGCGGCACCTTCGGTTCGCTGCTGTCGACCCCGATCATCAACCCGCCGCAGAGCGCCATCCTGGGCATGCACGCCATCAAGGAGCGTCCGATCGCCCAGAACGGCCAGGTCGTGATCGCGCCGATGATGTACCTGGCGCTGTCGTATGACCACCGCATCATCGACGGCAAGGACTCGGTGCAGTTCCTGGTGGACATCAAGAACCAGCTGGAAAACCCGGGCCGCATGCTGTTCGGCCTGTAAGAAACCTCCCGCCCCTCCGCGCCTGCGCGGAGGGGTTCTGGTAATGCATCAAGGAATAATTCAATGGCTGAACAATTCGACGTCGTCGTCATCGGTGCCGGCCCGGCCGGTTACCACGCTGCCATCCGCGTGGCCCAGCTGGGCCTGAAGACCGCCTGCATCGACGCAGCGCTGGGCAAGGACGGCAAGCCGGCGCTGGGCGGCACCTGCCTGCGCGTGGGCTGCATCCCGTCCAAGGCGCTGCTGGATTCCTCGCGCCAGTTCTGGAACATGGGCCACATCTTTGGCGACCACGGCATCAGCTTCAAGGATGCCAAGATCGACGTCGAGGCGATGGTTGGCCGCAAGGACAAGATCGTCAAGCAGTTCACCGGCGGCATCGGCATGCTGTTCAAGGCCAACAAGGTCGCTGCCTATTATGGTTTTGGCGAACTGCAGCCGGGCAACGTGGTCAAGGTCACCCAGCATGACGGTTCCATCGTCGAGCTGAAGGGCACCAACGTCATCATCGCCGCCGGTTCGGATTCGATCGAACTGCCGTTCGCCAAGTTCGACGGCGAGACCATCGTCGACAACGTCGGCGGCCTGGACTTCACCGAAGTGCCGAACCGCCTGGCGGTGATCGGCGCCGGCGTGATCGGCCTGGAACTGGGCAGCGTGTGGAAGCGCCTGGGCGCTGAAGTCACCATCCTGGAAGCACTGCCGGAGTTCCTGGCCGTGGCCGACGCCGAAGTGGCCAAGACCGCTGCCAAGGAATTCAAGAAGCAGGGCCTGGACATCCGCCTCGGCGCCAAGGTCTCCAAGACCGAGATCACCGGCAAGGGCAAGAAGAAGGAAGTCGTTGTCACCTACACCGACAGCGAAGGCGAAAAGACCCTGACCGTGGACAAGCTGCTGGTGGCCGTTGGCCGTCGCGCCGCCACCAAGGGCCTGCTGGCCGAAGGCACCGGCGTCAAGATCAACGAGCGCGGCCAGATCGAAGTCGACGCACACTGCCACACCGGCGTCAACGGCGTGTGGGCAGTGGGCGACTGCGTGCGCGGCCCGATGCTGGCGCACAAGGGCTTCGAGGAAGGCATCGCGGTGGCTGAGCTGATCGCCGGCCTGCCGGGCCACGTCAACTTCGACACCATCCCGTGGGTCATCTACACCGAACCGGAACTGGCGTGGGTCGGCAAGACCGAAGCCCAGCTGAAGGCCGAAGGCATTCCGTACAAGGCCGGCAGCTTCCCGTTCGCCGCCAACGGTCGTGCCGTGGCGATGATCGAGCCGGCAGGCTTCGTGAAGATCCTGGCCCATGCCGAGACCGATCGCATCCTCGGCATGCACCTGGTCGGCGCCAACGTCTCCGAGCTGGTGCACGAAGGCGTGCTGACCATGGAATTCAGCGGCTCGGCCGATGACCTGGCCCGCATCTGCCACGCCCACCCGTCGCTGTCGGAAGTGATCCACGACGCGGCGATGGCGGTCAGCAAGCGCGCCATCCACAAGGCGAACTGATCTGCACCCAGGTGGGTGCCGACCGTTGGTCGGCACACTCCTGCAAACAGAAAACCCCGCTTCGGCGGGGTTTTTTGTTGCCCGCAACCCTGCCGGGCAGCTGACGCCCCCACGCTCGGGCTCCCCGCCGGTAGCGGGCTCACGCTGATCCAGTCGCACTGCCCGCAACGGCCGTGGCCAGCTCCTGCATGAAGACCTGCGTTGCACGCGATGCGCGACCCGCCGGCGAACAGACCAGGCCAAACAATCGACGGATGGCCGGCTTCACCGGCAGCACGCGCAGACCGTGGAGACCGTGGAGATCATCCGGCAACGTCGATTCCGGCACCAGCGAGACGCCCAGTCCCTCGCGCGCCAGCACGCACGCGCTGGCCCAGTCGCGCACGGTCACCCGTACGTCGCTCAGCTGTAGACCAGCGTCCGCCATCAGGCGCTGACCGTTCACCGCACAGCCCCCTGTTGCGAGGATGAAGGGTTCGCCCGCCAGCTCGCTCAAGGCCACACCGCTTTCCGTGGCGCGACGCCCCAGCGGATGCGCCTGCGGCAGCACCGCCATCCACCCATCGCTGCCCAGCATCAACGGGACGCGATCGGCAGCGGGGTTCATCACCACGCCGGCATCGACCGTGCCCGATTCGAGCCAGCGCTCGACCTCCTCGTCCGTACCCTCCACGATCACCACCTCGATGCCCGGGTGGCGGCGCTGGAAATCCCGCAGCAGCGCTGGCAGCACGCTGGAAACGAGTGACGGGAAGGTCGCCAGACGGATGCGTGCGCCACTGAACCCCTGGCTGTCATCGGCCAGCGCACGGATCGCCTGCAGGCCGCCCAGCATGATGCGTGCGTGTTCGATCACCCGCTGCCCAAGCGCGGTGATCTCCACCTGGCGCCGCTCGCGCACGAACACCGCAAACCCCAGGGAGGACTCCAGCTGGGCCAGAGCCTGGCTGGCACCGGACTGGCTGATGCCGACCCGGCCAGCGCCACGCGAGATGGTTCCCTCGTCGGCCACCGCAACCAGCAGGCGCCAGTGGGCAAGATTCATCATGACAGGCAGTAGCCCAGCTTATGGGAGGAAAATCGAAGATTGATTTTACCGGATACAGCTCGCACAGCAGACTGCCTCGTACCGGCTGACCCGGCCGTCCTTTCTCCCTCGAGACCGTCCATGAAGCTGTACTACGCGCCCTACACCTGCTCGCTGTCGCCCCATATCGTGCTGCGTGAGCTTGGCCTGCCCTTCGAGCTGGTCAAGGTCGACAACACCACCAAGCAGACCGCGGATGGCCGCGATTTCCGCACCATCAACCGCAAAGGCTATGTCGCGGCGCTGGAACTGGATGACGGGCAGGTGCTGACCGAAGGCCCGGCCATCGTCCAGTACCTGGCCGACCTGAAACCCGGATGCGCGCTGGCCCCACCCGTCGGCAGCTGGGAGCGGGTACGACTGCAGGAATGGCTGAACTTCGTGACCAGCGAGATCCACGCCGGCTCGGCGCCGCTGTTCAATGCCGATCTGCCGGAAGCGGCCAAGGCCTTCTTCCGGCAGAAGCTGTTCAAGCGTTTCGACCTGCTGCAGGAGACGTTGGCAACGCAGGACTTCCTCATGGGACCAGACTTCAGCGTCGCCGATGCCTATCTTTTCACCGTGCTTGGCTGGTGCCGCTTCTTCTCCATCGAGCTGGCGGCGTGGCCGGCGCTGCCTGCCTATGTCCGCAGGATCAACGCGCGACCGGCCGTGCAGGCGGCGTTGCGCGCAGAGGCAGCGTGATGTAGAGCCGAGCACAGGCTCGGCGCTACACCTTTCCGGCTGGCTTCTTCGGTGGATCCTCACAGACCCTGTGCTGCACAACCGTATCGCCGACCTTCCATTCCTTCGCGACCCTGCAGCGCTCCTTGGCCTTCTGCACAGAGACCGCTGCAGCGTTCGCCTCGTCAGCCGCGGCGGTCTGCTGGCGTTCCAGCCACACCGAGGGCGGCGCTGGAGGCGCGGCCAGTACCGGCCCCGCAAGCAGGACCAGACCGACCAGCAGCACCGTCCTCATGCAGCCACCGCCCGGCCACCGAGCAGGCGTGCCGGCAGCATGAACAGCGCGCGCAGGAAGGCGAACAGCGCCGAGAAAGTGATGCCGACCAGGCGGAACGGCAGGCTCAGCAGCCACACGAACGGCCAGGCGATCAGGGCGAGGATCGCCAGCGGCCAGCACAGCACGAACAGCAGGCACCACACACCGAGCGCGAACAGGGTCTTCATCACGGTCTCCTTGGGGCGGCACCCTGCCGCCTGCGGACACCTTGGCGCCCCACCCTGGCCGCCCGCAAACGGTTTGCGACGAAACCCGGGCTGGGAGCGATGAAACCGATGGTGGGGAAACCGGAGATTCAGGAGGTTGCCGGCCAGCGGCCGGCACTACCGAACGGATTCACACCGGCAGTGCGCCCGGGCGGCCGTGGGTCACCTGGAAACGCGCCGCTGTATGCACCGCCGCATCCGGGCGCAGTACGCTGTCGGCGAAGCGCAGCTCGGCGTCCACGGTCTGCCGGTTCAGCTGCAGCTTCCACCAGCCACGGCGGTCGCCGTCGAAATAACGGATATGCGGATTCTGCGGAATCGACGGCCCGTAGTACGGCCCGTAGGGCGTGTCGTCGCCGCCACTGCTGATCGCCGGGGCGATGAATTCGGTGGCCACGACCGGCGCACTGGCCGCGTCGAAATCCAGCTTCAGATCGTTGACGAAAGAGGAATGCCAGTCACCGCCCAGCACGATGGCATTGCCCTGCCCGCCCGCCTGCATCGCCTGCAGCAACCGGTTGCGTGCGGCGGGATAGCCATCCCAGGCGTCATTCCAGAAGCGCTCGCGTGGCGTGCCGCCGTCCAGCCGCAGCTGCGCCATCAGCAGCTGCTGCACCACCACGTTCCAGCGCATGCCTTGCGCCGCGGCCATCGACTGCGCGAACCACGCTTCCTGCCCCACGCCGAGCATGCTCATGCGCGGGTCCAGTGCGGCATCACAGCGTGGCGACTCGCCGACGCCACAGGGATTGGCCGGGCGGAACTGACGGCAATCGAGCAGCGTCAGCTGTGCCAGGTCGCCATAGCGCAGGCGCCGATGCACGCGCAGGCCGCCATTGCCCACCGGCGAGCTGCGCATCGGCAGGTGTTCGTAGAACGCGCGATAGGCTGCCGCACGACGCACGATGAAATCTTCGGTCGATACGCCCGGCTTTTCCGGGTGGATGCCGGAGTAATCGTTCTGCACTTCATGGTCGTCCCAGATCACCGCGAACGCGTGTGCGGCGTGCGCGGCCTGAAGATCCGGATCGAGTTTGTAAAGCGCGTACTGGTCACGGTAGCGCTCCAGACTGACGGTCTCGCCACTGAAGCGCTCGGCATCCAGCGTAAGACCACGCGCGTTCTGCAGCGGGCTGTACTCGTACAGGTAGTCACCGGCATGCAGCACCAGGTCGACATCACTCTTCGCGATATCGCGCAGGACCGGGTAGTAGCCACTGTTCCAGGCCTGGCAGGTGCACAGGGCCAGCCGCAGCTGCTGCAGCGGCGTGTCCAGCAGCGGCGCGGTGCGGAAGTGGCCGACCGCGCTTTCCTCATCGCCGTCGCAGGCAAAACGATAGTAGTAGTCGCGGCCTGGGCGCAGGCCGTTGACCTCCACGTGCACCGAGTGGGCCAGCTCGGGCACCGCGGCCGCAGTCCCCCGCTGCACCAGCCGGCGCATGCCGGGGTCTTCGGCCACGAACCAGCGCACCGGCACCGCCCGCGACGGCATGCCGCCGCCATTGAGCGGGTCCGGTGCCAGCCGCGTCCACAACACGGCCCCCTGTGGATCCGGATCACCGGCGGCGACACCGAGGGTGAACGGATCACGCCCCAGCCGCGGCCGTGGGCCGGCCGTGGCCAGCCCCGGCATCGCCGCCAGCGCGATCGCCGCCCCCGTGCCCTGCCACGCCATGCGCAGCAGGCGACGACGGCGTTCCGGATCGACAGGCCCGCGCATCAGAAGCGCACGGTTGCGGTAGCCATCACCTGGCGCGGCGCACCGACCTGCATGGTCGCCAGGCTGCGGGTCGGGTCGGCGGCGTAGGTGCCGTTGGTGTTGATCGAGGACAGGTAGCGCTTGTCGGTCAGGTTGGTCAGGTTCAACGCCACGGTCAGGTTCTGCGCCGGGCCGAGCTTGCCGAAGTCATAGGCCACCGAAGCGTTGACCAGCCAGTAGCTCGGCACCGACACATCGTTGGTGTAGGTCACGTAGCGCTTGCCCACGTGGTTGGCCGACAGGCGCATGTCCCACGGGCCCGGGGTCCAGGCCAGGGTGCTGGCGAACATCCATTCCGGGGTGTCGACGGTCTTCTTGCCGCGGGTCGGCACCACGCCGTTGTTCACGTAGTCGTTGTCGTAGGTGCTGTCATTCCAGGACAGCGCGTTGGACCACGACAGGTCCTGCATCGGCTTCAGCTGCAGCGTCGCCTCGGCGCCACGGCTGGTCACCGACCCCACGTTGGAGAACAGCGCCGGGCAACCGAGGATGCCCACGCACTGTGCGATCGCCAGCAGGCGGTTGTCGAACTTGACGTCGTACACCGCAACCGAGGCTTCATAGCCACGGCCGTAGCCACGCCAACCCAGCTCGATCGTGCGCGACTGTTCCGGCTTCAGGTTCTGCGCGCTGGCATCGAAGGCGGCCTGCGGCACGTTGAACGGACTGCCCACGCCCAGCGCATAGGCCGCGATGTTCTTGGCGAACGAACCGAAGATCTCGTTGCCTTCGTTGAGCTTGAAGTTGAAGCCGGCCTGCGGCAGGAAGCCCTTCTTCGAGGTCAGGCTGCTGTTGTTGGCATAGCTGCCCAGCGGCGTGCGCACGCTGGTGCGGGTGTGCGGTGACTTGGCGCCGATGTCGATGGTCAGGCGGTCATCGAACAGGCGGAAGCGGTCCTGCACGTAGAACTGGCGGGTAATGGTGGTGTAGCGCTGGTGCCACACGCGCTGGTCCGGGTTGCGCAGGAAGAAGTCGTCGGTGATCGGGCCATCGATGTAATAGAAGTTGCGCTGCACGCTGTGGCCGTTGTCCTCGTACCAGAGGCCGGCCTCCAGTTCGTGGCCACCGACGTTCCAGGTGAACGCCGAGGTCACGCCAGTGCGGTCGATCGCGTACTCGGTGGTGCGGATCGAGATCGGGATCTCCCGGCTGGTACCCGGATTCGACGGATTTGACGGGCTGAACCAGTGACCCTGGCCACGGTTGCTGTGGTTGTAGACGTTGACCTTCAGCCGCATCGACTCGTTCAGGCCGAAATCGCCGGCGATGCTGGACAGGTCGTCATTGCGCAGGCCGTGGCCGGAGTAGTACGCATCCCACGGGCTGTTGACGCCGCCGCTGAACTTGCCGCGCGCGGCGGCGACGGCACGATCCCAGTCCGGCGCGTAGTTGTCCCAGTCCCAGCCGAGGCGACCGATCATCTCCAGCGACAGGTCCTGATAGTCGGCCTCGACGCGGCGCGAGGCGTTGAACAGCGCGGTGATCCTGCTGTCCGTTCCGAAGTTGTAGGTGGCCTTGCCGTTGAACTGCTTCAGCTCCTGCGAGCCCTTGCCCTTCCACTTGTCGCCTTCGGAGTACACGCCGGACAGGTAGGCAGCAAAGCCCTGGTGCTCACCGGTCTCCAGGCGCGCATAGCTGCGTCGCGCACTGTCACTGCCGAAGCCCTGCGCCAGCACCACGCCGTACTCGGTGGACGGATCGATCGAATAGAACTGGAACACGCCACCGAGGTTGCTGGTGGACGGCGTGCCCAGCGCGCCGATGCCGGTGGACACCTCGGCACCGCCCAGGTTCTCGCTGATCACCGCACGGCTGATGTGCAGGCCGTTGCTGTTGCCATAGGCCATGTTGCCCAGCGGGATGCCATCGAGCGTGTAGCCCAGGCGGTTCTGGTTGAAGCCACGCAGGCTGATGGTGGTGGACCATTCGTAGGCGCCGGTGGCATCGGCCGACTCGAAGTGCACGCCCGGCTTGCTGGCCAGCAGCTTCAGCGGGTTGGCACCGGGCGGCAGGATCTTCATGTCCTCGGCGGTCACGCGCTGCACCTGGCGGGCTTCGCCGCGGCCGATCACCGAGATCGAATCGAGGGTGGTCGCCGACTGCGCGTCGGGGGCGGTTTCAGCGACAGCGAGCGACGGCAGCGAAGCACAGACCAGCAGGGCCAGCAGATTGCGGCGAAGCGGAGCGTGGGACGACATGAAGGCGGATTCCTTGGGCACGCTGGACGCCGAAGGGCGGCGTCGAAGGGCAGCAGCGGCGGAATCGTAGAAGCGGCGCGTTACATGTCATTTACACGCCACATACGGAATTTTTGCGTTCCGAATGGTTTGTCGGCCGGTAGGTGATTGCCGGCCAGTGGCCGGCATCACCGTTACTCGAACGAGCCGACCGAATCGTGGGCCAGGTTGTCGAAGCGGGTGTACTCGCCGAAGAACTTCAGCTTGCACGAACCGGTCGGGCCACCACGGTGCTTGCCGATGATGATCTCGGCCAGGCCCTTGTCCGGCGAGTTTTCCTTGTTGTAGTAGTCGTCGCGGTAGATGAACACGATCATGTCCGCATCCTGCTCGATTGCGCCCGACTCACGAAGGTCGGCCATCACCGGGCGCTTGTCGGTACGCGTTTCCAGCGAGCGGTTGAGCTGTGACAGCGCGATCACCGGCACATTCAGTTCCTTGGCCAGGCCCTTCAGCGAACGCGAGATCTCCGAGATTTCGGTCGCGCGGTTCTCGCTGTTGCCCGGCACGCTCATCAGCTGCAGGTAGTCGATCACGATCAGGCCGAGATCATGCTCGCGCTTGAGGCGGCGGCACTTGGAGCGCAGCACTTCCGGCGACACGCCCGGCGTATCGTCGATGAAGATCTTGGTTTCCTTCAGCATCTTGATCGCGCTGGTGACGCGGCTCCAGTCCTCGTCTTCCAGCTGGCCGGTACGCAGGCGCTGCGCGTTGATACGGCCATTGGAGGAAATCAGGCGCATCGCCAGCTGCGATGCCGACATTTCCATCGAGAACACCGCCACGCCCTTCTTCGACTTGATCGCCGCGTACTCGGCGATGTTCAGCGCGAAGGTGGTCTTGCCCATTGCCGGGCGCGCCGCGAGGATGATCAGGTCGGTCGGCTGCAGGCCGGCGGTCATCGCATCGAAATCGTTGTAACCGGTCGGCAGGCCGGTGATGTTGCCGCCGTTCTCGAAGCGGTTGCGCAGCTCCTCGAAGGCATCCTTCAGCGCACCAGGCATGGCCACGAAATCGGTACGGCCACGCGCGCCCTGTTCGGCGATGGCGAACACGCTCTTTTCCGCCGAGGCCAGCAGCTCGCTGCTGTCACGCCCTTCGGGCTGGAAACCGTCGTTGACGATGTCGGTGCCGACCTGGATCAGCTGCCGCAGCACCGCCTTGTCACGCACGATCTCGGCGTAGGCCACGATGTTGGCAGCCGACGGCGTGGTACTGGCCAGTTCGATCAGGTAGGCGCCGTCGCCCACCAGTTCCATCTTGCCCTGCGACTCAAACCACTCACCCAGCGTCACCGCATCGAACGGCCGTTCGCGCTCGGACAGCTCGCGGATCGCCCGGTAGATCATCTGGTGATCGCGACGGTAGAAGTCGCCTTCGGTCAGCTGGTCGTTGACCCGGTCATACGCCTCGGGCGCCAGCATCAGGCCACCCAGCACCGCCTGCTCGGCTTCCACCGAATGGGGTGGTACCCGCAACTGGTCGATGCGCGACTCGTCGCGATCGCGATCGAAGCCATCACCGCGCTCTCTGCGGTTGGAACGGAAGCCGGGACGAGCGGACATGCTGCGGTGTTTCCTGCAAAAGTGGGCCAGACGAGTGTAGGCATGCGCCGACCCCGGCGGCCATGGACAAGCCTGTGGATAAGCCGTGGAGAAACGGGGGATATCCGCCGGCGCCTGGCCAGACTGGCGTGGGGGCGTCGCACTGCCTGCGACAGGCGCCATTGCGGCGCCCGAGCAGAGCATTATCGCAGATCAGGCGACCAGGGTCGGATCCCGTGCAACGTACAGGCTCTGGCCCGCTCAGCTGGACGTGGGGTCGGATCCCTCTGCGAAGCAGAGGGCGCTGACCCCATCGGCCTCAGTCGCCCTTCACGTGCACCGCGATCAGCGCCAGGAACCGGTCCACGTAGCCCTGCAGGAACTTCTGCGTGCCCTCGTTGTGGATCGTGCCGTCGGCATCGATCAGTCCATCCTTGAAGTGGATGAACGCCTCGGGCTGGCCCAGCACGTGCATGTCCAGGAAGGCCAGGCTGTTGCGCAGGTGCTGCTGGGCCACGGCGGTACCGATCTGGCCGATGGAGGCGCCGATCACCGCCGCCGGCTTGCCGGCAAACGCACTGTCACCGTAGGGGCGCGAGCCGATATCGATGGCGTTCTTGAGTACGCCCGGCACCGACCGGTTGTACTCGGGGGTCACGAACAGCACCGCGTCGGCGGCGCGCACCTGGTCCTTCAGCCGGGTACCCTGCGGCGGATAGTGCGCGTCGAAGTCCTGGTCGTACAGCGGCAGGTCGCCGATCTGCACGTACTGGAAGCGCGCGCGATCGCCGGCGATCTTCTCCAGCGCATGGGCCAGCTTGCGGTTGCAGGAGTCCTTGCGCAGGCTGCCGACGAACACGGCGATGGTGGGGACGGACATCGGGACATACTCCTCACGGTGCGGGAGGCCCAGCCTAGTCGCCGGGCCCGTGCAGGCCGGTGAAGATCAACCGCCCGCAACGCCTGCGCGCACCTGCCGCCAATGCGCCTGCCAGGCCTGGAACATCAGCACGTTCCACAGATGGGTATGCCACTTGCGCTGCCCTCCCAGGAACTGCTGCCACAACGGCTGCACCGCCGCCGCCGACAGCACGCCCTCACGCTCCAGCCGCGCCGGCTGCAGCAGGTCCTCGGCCCAGGGCCGCAGGTCACCCATCAGCCAATCGCTGACCGGTGCGCCGAAGCCGCGCTTGGGACGATGCACCATCGAATGCGGCACGTAACGGCCCAGCACGCGCTTGAGCAGCACCTTGCTGGTGGTTTCGCTGCGCTTGAAGCCCAACGGCAACGACCACGCGAACTCGGCCACGCGCCAATCCAGCAGCGGCGCGCGTGCCTCCAGGCTGACCGCCATCGAGGTCCGGTCGACCTTGCACAACAGGTCGTCCGGCAGGTAGGTCACGAAATCGGCCAGCATCATCGCATCGGCCGGCGTACCCGCGCCGTGCAGCGGATCAGCCAGGTCGTAGAAGCTGCCGGCGGCCTGCGCGCCGGGCACCGCCGCGGCCGGGTCGCGCCAGCGCGAGATGCGGTTGCGATAGACGTCGCCGATGCCACGTGCGCCGGTCTCGGCCAGCAGCGCGGCCAGGCCACCGGTCCGCGAGGCCTCGCCCTGCTGCTGCGCGCGTGCGCCCATCCAGCGCCGCAGCGGCCCCGGCACGCGGCCGAGCATCTGCCAGTTGCGCAGCGCGCGTACATACCGGGTGTAGCCGAAGAACAGCTCATCGCCACCGTCGCCGGACAGCGCCACGGTCACCCCCTGCCGTGCCAGCCGGGCGACCAGCGCGGTCGGCACCTGCGACGCATCGGCAAAAGGCTCATCGAACATCGCCGGCAACTGCGGTACCACCGCCAGCGCATCGGCGCCGCTGACGTACAGCTCGGTGTGATCACAGCCCAGGTGGGCCGCCAGCTCCCTCGCCAGCGGCGCTTCGTCATGCCCCGAATCGGTGAAGCCGATGCTGAAGCTGTGCACCGGCTGCCCGCTCTGGGCCTGCATCAGCGCCGCCACCAGTGAAGAGTCGGTACCGCCGGACAGGAATACGCCGACCGGCACGTCGGCCACCATGCGCAGCGCCACTGCATCGCGCAGCAGCGTGTCCAGTTGCTCCTCAGCGTCCTCGATACGGCCCTGGAACGGAGCGGCCAACGCCGCCTGCATGCGCGCGCGCGCATCCCAGTACGGGCGCTGTGCCTGTTCCGGGCGATGTGCTGCGGCACCTGCAGCCACAGCCGCCGCGTCCAGGCGCAGCACGCGACCCGGCATCAGCTTGTAGCAGCGCTGGTGGATGCTGTGCGGCGCGGGAATGTAGTCGAGCCGCAGCAGCAATGTGAGCGCATCGCGGTCGATGTCGTTGTCGAACGCCGGGTGCTGCCAGAGCGCCTTCAGTTCCGAACCGAACACCAGCGTGTCGCCGGCCCAGCCGTAGTACAGCGGCTTCTTGCCGACGCGGTCGCGGGCCAGCCACAGGCAACGCTCGTGGCGGTCCCACAGCGCGATGGCGAACATGCCGTTGCAGCGCTGCAGGGTGTCTTCCACGCCCCATTGCAGGATCGCCGCCAGCAGTACTTCGGTGTCGGAATGGCCGCGGAAGGCATGCCCCAGCGGCTCCAGTTCCTCGCGCAGGGCGGCGAAGTTGTAGACCTCGCCGTTGTAGGCCATCACGTAGCGGCCGTCGGCCGAGGCCATCGGCTGGTGGCCCAGCGGGGACAGGTCGAGGATGCTCAGCCGCCGATGCGCCAGCGCGATGCCCGCCTCGGCATCGACCCAGCTGCCGCCATCATCGGGCCCGCGGTGGTGCAGCGCCTGGCCCATGGCCAGGGCCTGCGCCTGCAGCGCCTCGGCCGACGCCAGCGGCGCCGGCAACAACATTCCCGCCAATCCACACATGCATCAGGGTTCCTGCGCCAGGTCGAGGGCGGCGCCAATCACCGCATTGTCGCTTGGAAGCCCGAACATTGCTGCCCCCGCCAGTGGCGTGTAGGTATCGGCACCACAGACCCGGCGCAACGGCAGATGGCCGAATCCCGCCTCGACCAGCGCGGTGACCACGCCCTCCCCCACCCCGCCACTGTGGCGCCCTTCGTCCAGCACCAGCACCCGCCGAGCGCTGGCAGCCTGGGCGGCGATGAAGCCGGCGTCCAGCGGCACCAGCCAGCGCAGGTCGACCACCCGTACCTGCCAGCCCAGCTGCTGCTCGATCGCCCGTGATGCGCGCAATGCCATCGGCACGCCGTTGCCATAGGTATAGATCACCAGGTCGCCGGCCTCCGGCGCATAGACCCGGCCCTCGCCCGGCACCAGCGCCTGGCCCTGTGCCGGGTAGTCGAACAGCCACTGGCCATCACCCGCTTCGTGCAGGTCCTTGCTCATGTACAGCGCGATCGGCTCCAGGAACACCGCCACGCGCCCATCGACCCGCGCCAGTGCGGCCAGCGTGCGCAGCATCATCACCGCATCGTCGCCACGCGACGGGCAGCCCACCACCAGCCCGGGGATGTCGCGCAGCGCGGTGATCGAGTTGTCGTTGTGGAAGTGGCCACCGAAGCCCTTCTGGTAGCCCAGCCCGGCCACCCGCACCAGCATCGGGTTGCGGTACTGGTCGTTGGAGAAGAACTGCAGCGAACACGCTTCGCCGCGCACCTGGTCGATGGCGTTGTGCAGGTATGCCAGATACTGGATCTCCGGAATCGGCAGCATGCCCAGGTTGGCCAGGCCCTGCGTCATGCCCAGGATCATGGTCTCGTCCAGCAGGGTGTTGAACACCCGGCGTGGGCCGAAGCGACGCAGCAGGTCCTTGGTGACGGTGTAGACACCCCCCTTCTGTGCGACGTCCTCACCGAACAGCAGGCTCTGCGGATACTTCGCCAGCAGTTCCTGCAGGGCATGGTTGATCTGGATCGCCAGGTGGCGTGGCGCCTGCCGTTCGGGCAGGGCCTCCGCACCGCCGTACAGCGCTTCACGCGTCCCGGCGGGCACCTCGCGCCGTGCTTCGGCCTGCACTGCAGCCGGCGTATAGGGCGCAAGCGGCTCCATCACTTCCCGCAGCGACTGCAGCTTCGGGCGTCCTTCAGCATCGGCGGCGGCGGCCATGCAGCGCGCGCGCATCGTCTCGTAGGCCACCTCGATGGCAGCCGCATCCATCCAGCCCGATTCCATCGCGATCTGTGCCGAGCGCAGCAGCGGATCCTGCGCCTCGGCCGCACACAGCTCCGGCAACGCGCGCCATTCCACCTCGAAGTCGGTGCCGGCGTGCCCCATCAAGCGCGTGGTACGCAGATGCAGGAAGGTCGGCCGCCGCGTGCGCCGGCAGTGTTCCACCGCAGCCTGCACCTGGGCGTGTCCGGTGGCCAGGTCCAGACCATCGGCGAAGAAATAGTCGAGCCCCGGCTGGCGGCTGAAGCGTTCGGCGATCCAGCCTTCAGGCGTTTTCACCGAGATGCCCAGCCCATTGTCCTCGCAGACGAACAGGACCGGTGCCGGCAGCTTCTGGTAGGCCGACCACATCGCGGTATTGAACGCGGTCTGCGCGGTGGCATGGTTGGCCGAGGCGTCGCCGAACGAGCACAGCACGATGCTGTCGGCCGGAATCGGCAGTTCGTGGCCCAGCCGCTTGCCACTTTCGATGGCCAGCGCGGTGCCCAGCGCTTTCGGCAGATGCGAGGCGATGGTCGAGGTCTGCGGCAGCACCCACAACGGTTTGCTGCCCCACACCTTGTGGCGCCCCCCGCTGGCCGGGTCATCGGCGCTGGCAGCAAAGGACAGCGCGGCATCGCGCAGCGGGTCGATCCCCGGCACCTGGCGCGAACGCTCGGCCATGAAGGCTCCGGAGCGATAGTGCAGGAATGCCGGGTCGGTATGCCGGCAGGCCCGCGCCAGCAGCGCGTTGCCCTCGTGGCCGGACGAACCGATGGTGTAGAAGACCTTGTTCTGCACTCGCAGCACGCGCGCCATCAGGTCCAGCTGGCGGCTGGCCAGCTGCGAATCGAACAGCTCGCCAAACGCGCCGGCAGTAAGCGTGCTGCCCGGCAGGATCGGCGCATCCGGCGCCGGGCGCGGACGCGGGGTGCCGCGCCAGCCACGTACCGCGTCGAGGAAATTGGCGTCGCACACGTCGGCGCGGTTGAGCACGCGCATGCGTGCGGGAATCGGATCTGGAACCACAGCGAACATCGAACACCCTCCGTGTCGTTGCTGTATTCCGCCCGGCGTTGGCCAGGCGCTACTCTGTGGGGGCCACCTTGGTGAGAGTCACGCGGCCTCGAAGCGTGCGCGCACCTCGGCGGTCACCGCCGGCATCGGCAGGAAGCGCGGTTGCCCGCGCACCCGTTGCAGCCAGGCACGCACCTCCGGGAATGGCTGCAGGCTGATTCCACCCTCGCCTGCAACGTCGGTGTAGGCGAACAGCGCGATGTCGGCGATGCCGTACCCGCTGCCGGTGAACCATTGCGCTTCACGCAGATGCTGCTCCATCACCGCCAGCGCGGCGGCGGCGCGCTCGTGCAGGCGTGGCAGTTCGGCACGGCGCGGCGACTCAGGCGGGGTCCAGCCGCGGATGAAGCGCGCGACCGCCACGCACGGCTCGTGCGTGTACTGCTCGAAGAACATCCAGCTCAGTGCCTGCGCACGCTCCCAGCCATCGGTGGGCAGGTAGGGCGTGCCCTCGGCCAGCCAGAACAGGATCGCGTTGGATTCAGTCAGCACGCGGCCATCGTCGCGGACGATCAGCGGCACCTTCGCATTGGGATTGAGCGCGAGGAACTCAGGGGTGTGGGTCTGGCCATGGGCACTGTCCACTTCCACCCAGCGGTAGCGGCTGCCGAGCTGCTCCAGCAGCAGGCGGACCTTGTGGCAATTGCCTGACACCGACATGCCGTGCACCGTCAACGGGACGCGCTCTTCCACCATTGCCTGCTCCCTCGGATCCGGCCGGCGGCCGGCTGCATGCAGTCTGGCAAGCACGCCGGTGAATGCCAAGCGCGGGTGCAGCATGGCTACACCGTGGTGCCGGCCGCTGGCCGGCAATCGCATGAATCCTGCTGCAAGGAGATTGCCGGCCAGCGGCCGGCACTACCTGGCAATGCTCAGCGTGTGCGCTGCCGCCACTGTTCGCGCGACTGGCCCCAGATCTGCATGGGCTTGTCGTTGTACGGCGCCGGCAACTCCCCCATGCGCAGCAGGGTGCTGCCGAGCTTGCGTGCCACGGCCCGCGAGTTGTCGTTGTTCTCGGCGATGGTGTGGATCACCTCCTCCCAGCCCAGCGTGTCGAAAGCCCAGTCGATCGCCGCGACCGCCGCCTCCGGCGCATAACCCCTGCCCCAACTGGCATGGCGGATGCCCCAACCGACCTCGGTACCCGGCCAGTCCTGCGGCTGCCACGGTCCCATCCGCCCGATCCAGTCGCCGCTGGATTTCTCGATCACGCTGAACATCGAGAAGCCGAACAGCTGCCAGGCGCCGGCCAGGCTGCAGAAGCCGCGCCAGGCCACCGAGGGCGGCTGCACGCCACCGAGAGTGCGCATCGTGTCCTCGTCGGCGCAGAACGCCAGGTACGGTTCGTAGTCCTCGCGCAGCAGCGGGCGCAGGATCAGCCGCTCGGTTTCGATGCGCAGGTCGAAGATGCTCATGCCGGCTCCATGTCGAAGGGGCATCCATGATGGAGGATTGCTTCCCTGCGCGGATGAATATCGCCGGCCGCAACGAAACGGGCCGGCATGCGCCGGCCCGTCAGGTACTGCGTGCTGCGCCGGGATTACTGGCGCGTGGCTGCGGCAGTGGCACCGGCGGCAGCGGTCTGCGTGACCAGCTGGCCATCGACCACCGGCAGGCGATCGCTGGCCGGCTTGTTGTCCATGCGCACGGTCTTCTCGGCGCCGTCATAGCGGTAGGTCACGTTGTAGCCCTTGACCACATCGGTGTTGCCCATGGCGATGCGGTTGCCCGGCTTGCTGGCCATGCGCATGGTGCCGGTGGTGCCGTCCTCGTTGCGATAGGTCACGTTGTAGCCGGTGACGCGGCTCGACTCGGAGGTGGCGGTCTCGGTATGGCACTGACGCTCGGTACGGTTGACCACGCGGCCACCCACATGGCGCTTGTCGATCTCGTTGCCGATGAAGCCACCGGCGACGGCGCCGGCGGCGGTCGCTGCCTTGCGGCCATTGCCACGACCCACCTGGTTGCCGAGCAGGCCACCGACCACAGCGCCAACCACGGTGCCGCCCACATTGCCATCACGCTCCGGCAGGCGTTCCTGCACCGTCACGTCCTCGCAGACCTCATGCGGGGTCTGAGTGGTGGAGGTCTCACGCACCGGATCGGTGCCGATCACGGTGGCGTACGCCTTCTGCTTTTCGGTGATCGGATCGACCTTCAGCACATCGGCGTACTCCAGGCCGCGCGGCGCGGACGGGTCGAGCTTGTCACCACGCGCGCCATCGTCGGTGGCACTGCCATCGACCAGGCGCGACTCGCCATTGGGGGTTGCGGCGCTGATGGAATCGGGCGATTTGTCGCCACTCTTCATGAAGGCGGCGGTGGCGATGCCACCGACCAGCAGCGCGCCCGCTGCGACCAGGACAGTTGTAGTTGTGCTTTTCATGACCTGCTCCTTGCGGACCATCCGCAACGTTCTCGGGCCAGATTGCAGCATGCGCTGCCTGAACGGAATCTCCACATTTCCTGCTCATTCCTGTAACCCATTCAGCATCGGGAAATGCTGGGCCCGTGGTAGCGTTTGCATATTCCCCACGAGGATTCCCGCCTTGGCCAACCCGATGCTGCTGCCGGTACTGCAATGGGCCCGCCGGCTGCGCTACCCGACCCTGTTCAAGCTCACTGCCGGCCTGTTCGTGCTGACGCTGTTCATCCCGGACCCGATCCCGTTCGTCGATGAGCTGGTGCTGGGCTTCGGCACCCTGCTGCTGGCCAACTGGAAGAGCCGCAACACGGTCACGCCTCCGCCGCTGGAACAGCCTTGAGCGTGCTGGTCGACAGCCACTGCCATCTGGACGCCAGCGAGTTCGACCGTGACCGCGACGCCGTGGTCGAGCGTGCGCAGGCGGCTGGGGTGCGCCTGCAGGTGGTACCGGCGGTGACCGCAGCCAGCTGGCCGAAGCTGCGCGAGGTCTGCTGGCAGGCGCCGGGGCTCTACCCGGCCTACGGCCTGCATCCGATGTTCCTGGCCGAGCACCAGCCTGGGCACCTGCCGCTGCTGCGCGAGTGGATCGAACGCGAGCGCCCCTGCGCGATCGGCGAATGCGGCCTGGACTTCTTCGTCGAAGGACTGGATGCCGAGGCTCAGCAGGCGTGTTTCATCGGCCAGCTGGAACTGGCCCGAGAATTCGAGCTGCCGGTGATCGTGCACGCACGACGCGCGGTGGATGCGGTGATCGCCGCCATCCGCCGCATCGGCGGCCTGCGCGGCGTGGTGCACAGCTTTTCCGGCAGCCCCGAACAGGCCGCGCAACTGCACCGGCAGGGCTTCCTGCTGGGTCTCGGCGGTCCGCTGACCTACGACCGCGCGCAACGACTGCAGCGGCTGGTGCGCGAAATGCCGCTGGAACAGCTGCTGCTGGAAACCGACGCGCCCGACCAGCCCGACGCCGGCATCCGCGGCCAGCGCAACGAACCGGCGCGGCTGGCGACCATTGCCCGCCATGTGGCCGCGCTGCGCGGGATGGAACTGGACGCCGTGGCCCAGGCCACGACAGAGAATGCGCGGCGGCTGTTCGCGCTGCCGGCAATGTAACGGTAGGCGCCGGCCGCTGGCCGGCATCTGCGCTGATTCATACATTCCGGCGTTGCCGGCCAGCGGCCGGCGCTAGCGTCACGCGTCGGCGTGATCTTCGACCACTTCAGCCTTCACCTTCTTCGGCTCCAGCAGCATCTCCAGCGCCTTGCCGACCGCCGCGAAGGCGAACGCGCCGGTGATGTGGGTTGCTGCGCCGAGGCCGGCGCCGCAGTCCAGCTTCAACGCCGCATCAGCGCCCAGGTTCGGTCGGATGCCGCAGACGCTGCCATCGGCCTGCGGGTACTTCACATTCTCCAGCGAATACACCGCCGGCACGCCGAAATAGCGCTTGGCGTTCTTCGGGAAGTTGAATTCGCTGCGCAGCTTCTTGCGGATCAGCGCCAGCATGGCGTCGTGCTCGGTGCGAGAGACATCGCGGATGCGCACCAGGGTCGGGTCGGTACGGCCACCGGCGGCGCCAACGGTCAGCAACGGCAGCTTGCGGCGGCGGCACCAGGCGATCGTCTCGACCTTGACCCGGAAGCTGTCGCAGGCATCGATCACCAGATCGAACCCCCGGTCCAGCAGCTCGGCCATGTTGGACACGGTCAGGAACGCCTGCACGGCGTCGACCTCGATGTCCGGATTGATCGCCCGGCAGCGCTCGGCCATTGCTTCGGCCTTGTTGCGGCCGTAGTTGCCTTCCATCGCCGGCAGCTGCCGGTTGGTATTGGACACGCAGATATCGTCGGCATCGATCAGGGTCAGGTGGCCGACCGCCGAACGGGCCAGCGCCTCCACCACCCACGAGCCGACGCCGCCCATGCCGACCACCGCCACGCGGCTGCCCTGCAGGCGCTCGAGCGCGCCCACGCCATACAGCCGTTCGATGCCGGCGAAGCGTTGTTTGACCTGTTCGTTCATCGGGCTATTTTAACGTGCAGGTGCCGGCGCCCGCAGTACGCCGGCATCGAACCCACCGTTGCATGCCCGGAGAGCCCGCATGAATGCCAGCCCGCCCCGCCGCCTGTCCACCGCCCATCGTTACCTGTTCGTGCTCTGCCTGGGCCTGCTGATCGGCCTGATCGCCACGGTGATGGTCAGCCGTGCCCTGCAGGCCCGCCGTGACCCGTTCCCGGACAGCCTCATGCAGGTGATGCAACGGCAGTCGCAGCTGCTGCAGCAGGCCCAGCAGCAGAACCGCTGCAGCCTGGCCGACAGCGTGCCGCGCCTGCAGGCGCTGCGCCTGCTGTCCAATGACCTGGATCTGGCCTTTCCCGGGCTGAAGGACAGTGCGCAGTTCCAGCAGCACGCCAGCCAGCTGCGTGGCAAACTCAACACGGCGCTGGCCTCACCGCCAGGCGATTGCAAGGCCCTCGCCCAGGTGGTGGAAACACTGCAGGCGGACTGCCGTGCCTGCCACCAGGACTTCCGCTGAGGCGCATTCATCCTGCAGCCGGGCATCGCGCGCACGGTTGGCGCGTTGTTCACGTTCGAAAGGAGAGGATTCCTCCACCCTGCTGCATGACGCAGTACCACCCAACACACCCGCCTTCACGGCCAGGAGACGCCCCATGAAGATCCAGCTCATCGCCGCCAGCGCCATCGCTACCCTCGCGCTGGCTGGCTGTGCCACCTCGCCCGGTTACGGCGGCGGTGGTTACAACAACGGCTACAACAACGGCGGCTACGGCAACAATGGCGGTTACAACCAGGGCCGCTGCGCCGACTGCGGCATCGTCACCCGCATCAACACTGTGCCCTCGGGCCGCACCGCGCCCAGCGCGACCGGCGCGATCCTCGGCGGCATCGTCGGCGCCGTGGCCGGCCATGAAATCTCCGACCACACCGGTGGCAGCCGTGGCAACAAGAACATCGCCGCCGCTGCAGGCGCGGTCGGTGGCGCCCTGGCCGGCAACCAGATCCAGAAGAATGTCACCAGCGATACCTATGACATCAGCGTGCGCATGGATGATGGCCGTACCATCGTGGTCAACCAGCGCGATCTCGGCGGCATCCGCGAGAACACCTACGTGCGCGTGGTCAATGGCAAGGTCATCCTGCGCTGACCTGCACCGGGCCAACGGCAAAGAAAAAGGCCCGCTTGCGCGGGCCTTTTTCATGCCGACGGGCGGCGGGTATTACACCGGCTGCACCTTGTCAGCCTGCAGGCCCTTCTGGCCCTGCACGACTTCAAAGCTCACAGTCTGGCCTTCCTTGAGGCTCTTGAAGCCCTGGGTCTCGATGGCGCGGAAGTGCACGAACACGTCCTCGCCATTCTGCCGGCTGATGAAGCCGAAGCCCTTCGCATCATTGAACCACTTTACGGTACCGGTCTCGCGCTCAGCCATCTCACTAACTCCCTTTGACTCTCTCTTGTTGTTGGAAACGCCCGGTGGGCGGCTGACAAGCAAGGGGGAAGCGAGGTGCATCGATGCAGCGGATCGGAAAGATCTTGCTTCATCAGGCCACGATCCACGGTGACCTTGCCAAGCTCAGCGACTGCAACTTAACCCGCCCAAAACGAAAAAGCAACTGGCAAAATCTTTCACTGTCAACCCCAAAACGGACACCATACGGGACAGCATGGGACTCTCATTCATCTTACATCTGCTAGCGGTCATTTTTGTCCTGATCGGCATCGCCGGCATCGTCCTGCCAGCCCTTCCAGGCATCCCGCTGGTGTTCATCGGACTGCTGCTGGCGGCCTGGGCCGACGGCTTCGCCCATGTCGGCTGGCCGACCCTGGTCGCGCTGGGTGTGCTGACCCTGCTTTCACTGCTGGTGGACGTGCTGGCCACCGTGGTCGGCGCGCAGCGCGTCGGCGCCAGCCGCAAGGCCCTGTGGGGCACCTTCGTCGGCAGCATCGTCGGCCTGTTCTTCATGCCGATCGGCCTGTTTGCCGGACCCCTGATCGGCGCCCTGCTCGGCGAGTACTGGCACACCCGCGAACTCGGCCGCTCGACCAAGGTCGGCCTGGCCACCTGGCTCGGCATCCTGCTCGGCCTGGCACTGAAACTGGCGGTGGTGATCGCGATGCTGGGCCTGTTCGCGTTCGCCTGGCTCTTCTGAGCCACCTGGCCTTCACGCCACGCGCACGCCGTGGCCGTGCATAAACCGTGGGGCTGGCCGCGATCCGGTGCAGCCGCCACACTGTGCGATTCCCGTATCCACCGAAGGGCCTGCTGCAATGACCCTCCCCACGCTGCTTCCCCGTCTGGCGCCGCTGGCGCTTGCCCTGGCCAGTGCACCGCTGGCCGCGCAGGAGTTCGTGCCCAGCACCGACACCTCGCCGGCCGCCTGCGCGGCGATCACCACCGACGCGGCGCGCTTGGCCTGCTATGACCGCCTGTTCGCGCACACCCCGCAGGCCACCGCCGCTGCCGACGCCGCTGCCGAGGCAGCCGCGCAGGCCCGTCGCGAAGAGCGCCAGACCGCACGCGTGAGCCAGGGCGAAGAGAAACTGCGCGAACGGGTCAGCGATCTGTTCCGCCCGGCGGCACCGGACAGCGCGCTGGCCAACGCCGGCCGCGGTTCGCTGCTGGATAGCCGCTGGGAGCTGGCCGAGGACTCCAAGCTGGGCCCGTTCCAGCTGCGCGCTTACAAACCGGTGTACCTGCTGCCCGCGTTCTGGACCAGCGACCGCAACACCATGCCGCACTCGCCGAACCCGGCCAACAGCGTGACGACCCCGCAGGTGCTCGACAGTGCCGAGCTGAAGTTCCAGATCAGCTTCAAGACCAAGATCGCCGAGAACCTGTTCGGCGACAACGGCGACATCTGGGCGGGCTACACCCAGAGTTCGCGCTGGCAGGCCTACAACAGCGAGGATTCGCGCCCGTTCCGCGAAACCAATTACGAACCGGAAGTGATGATGGTGTTCCGCAACGGCTACTCGATCGGTGGCTGGCGCGGGCGCATGACCGGCATCAGCCTCAACCACCAGTCCAACGGACGGGCCGATCCGCTCTCGCGCAGCTGGAACCGGGTCATGCTCAACATCGGCCTGGATCGCGAGAACTGGGCGCTGGTGCTGCGCCCGTGGTACCGCATCCCGGAAAGCCGCAGCGAAGACAACAATCCGGACATCGAGGATTACATGGGCCGTGGTGACGCGACCCTGATCTGGAACCGCAACGGGCATGAGGTCGCGCTGATGGCACGCCATTCGCTGCGCACCGGCAGCCGCTCCCACGGTGCACTGCAGCTGGACTACGGCTTCCCGATCAGCAACCTGCTGCGTGGCCATGTGCAGATCTTCGACGGCTATGGCGAGAGCATGATCGACTACAACCACAAGGCCACCTATGTGGGCGTGGGCGTGTCGCTGCTGGAGTGGTTCTGATGGACGTGACGATCTGGCACAACCCGGCCTGCAGCAACTCACGCGGCGCACTGAAGCTGATCCGCGATGCGGGCTTCGATCCGGTGGTGATCGAGTACCTGGGCAACCCACCCGACGCGGCCACGCTGCGCCAGGTGCTGGCCGAGTCGGCACTGAGCGCGCGCGATCTGGTGCGCAGCAAGGAAGCCCAGTTCGCCGAACTCGGGCTGGAAGATGCCGACGATGCCACCCTGCTGGCCGCGATGGCCGAACACCCGCATTTGATCAACCGTCCGGTGGTACGCACCCCCAAGGGCACGCGGTTGTGCCGCCCACCGGAAACGGTGCTGGAGATCCTGTAACCCCCAAAAAGGGGACGGAGGGAATCAAGTCGTTTGTGCACAAGCGACTTGATTCCCTCCGTCCCCTTTTGGGGTTACCGCCAGTCGGTGATGCCTTCGCGGCGGTACACCTCTGCGAACGCCGGGCGGGCCTTCATCGCCGTGGCATGCGCCTTGAGCGGCGGCCAGGTGTCGCTGGGCCTGGGCATGTTGCGCGACCAGCGCATCAGCATCACCAGCATGTAGTCGACCACGCAGGGCGTTGCGCCCAGCAGGTAGGGCCCATGCGCCAGCAGGTGCGTGGCCACATGCTGCCAGGCCGCTTCCAGGCGCTGCCGCGCCATCTCGCGACTGGCCTCCACGTTTGCCTCACCCGCCATCTCGTTCGGATAGAACCAGGCGCGATAGGCCGGCTGCAACGTATTGGCACACCAGAACATCCAGCGGTAGGCATCGGCGCGCTGCGGCGTGCCCACCTCAGGCAGCAGGCCGGCCTCCGGATGGCGGTCGGCCAGGTACAGTGCGATCGCCGCCGCTTCGGTCATTACCAGGCCATCGATCAGCAGCGTCGGCACCACACCGGCGGGATTCAGTGCCAGGTATTCCGCCGACTTGTGCTCGCGCGCGTCGAAATCCAGCAGCACCAACTCATGCTCGATGCCGAGCTCGATCAGCAGCCAGTGCACCACCAGGGCGGCGGTGCTTGTCGAACCATACAGCGTGGTGCTCATGCGGCGGATCCTGTGCAGGTGGGCCGGCCGATTATGCGCCCGTGCGAGGGCCGTTGCTCAGCCGCAGCTGCTCATGCAGGTATCGCGGCGTTCGCCACAGGACATCATCGGCGCGCGCATCGTGCAGTCATGCGCCTTCAGCTCGCAGGCGCGGCGCAGCTCGGGGTTGGCAACGTCCTTGCAGCGCTTGTCTGGTGCTGGCACCAGCTGCTGTTCGCAGCTGCTCTGGCGGCCGCCGATGGAATCGCCCTGTGCCATGCAACTGCGGTAGCCTGCCTGGCACTGCATTCGGCACTGCGAGGACGCGGAAAAATCCGCACCTTCGTACGATGCCGGGGTGCTGCAGCCGGCCAGCGCCATCACGACGCCAACCATGATGTATCGAAGCAGGGTCATCGACACGTCCTGTGTGAGGTCGCGCCGAGACTAGCAGGCAGACGATGGCAGGATCGTTGATCCGGCCCGCACACAACAACGGCGCCACACAGGCGCCGTTGTCTGAGACGGAGCGGGAGGACTTACTCCACCACGACCGGAATCTTGCCGATGCGGGCCTGCCATTCGCGCGGGCCGGTCTTGTGCACCGATTCGCCGGTGGAGTCGACGGCCACGGTCACCGGCATGTCCTGCACGGTGAACTCGTAGATCGCCTCCATGCCCAGGTCAGCGAAGCCGACCACCTTGGCCGCCTTGATCGCCTTGGACACCAGGTAGGCCGAACCACCGACGGCCATCAGGTAGGCCGACTTGTTGTCACGGATCGCTTCGATCGCCGCCGGGCCGCGCTCGGCCTTGCCGACCATGCCCAGCAGGCCGGTCTGCTCCAGCACCTGGCGGGTGAACTTGTCCATGCGGGTCGCCGTGGTCGGGCCGGCCGGGCCCACCACTTCGTCACGCACCGGATCGACCGGTCCGACGTAGTAGATGAAGCGGCCCTTCAGATCGACCGGCAGCTGCTCGCCCTTGTTGAGCATGTCGACCATGCGCTTGTGCGCGGCGTCGCGGCCGGTCAGCAGCTTGCCGTTGAGCAGCAGGGTCTGGCCCGGCTTCCAGCTGGCCACGTCTTCGGGGGTGATCGTATCCAGGTCCACGCGGGTGCCCTTGGATGCGTCGTAGGTCAGCTTCGGCCAGTCTTCCAGCGACGGCGGGTCCAGCATCACCGGGCCGCTGCCATCCAGGGTGAAGTGCGCATGGCGGGTGGCCGCGCAGTTCGGGATCATCGCCACCGGCAGGTTGGCCGCGTGGGTCGGGTAGTCGTTGATCTTGATGTCGAGCACGGTGGTCAGGCCGCCCAGGCCCTGCGCACCGATGCCCAGCGCATTGACCTTCTCGTACAGCTCCAGGCGCAGCTCTTCGATACGGTTGGAGGCACCGCGAGCCTGCAGCTCGGTGATGTCGATCGGCTCCATCAGCGCTTCCTTGGCCAGCAGCATCGCCTTCTCGGCGGTGCCACCGATGCCGATGCCGAGCATGCCCGGCGGGCACCAGCCGGCGCCCATGGTCGGCACGGTCTTCAGCACCCAGTCGACGATGGAATCGGACGGGTTGAGCATGGCGAACTTGGTCTTGGCTTCCGAACCACCGCCCTTGGCGGCGACGATCACATCGACCGTGTTGCCCGGCACCACCTTGACGTTGACCACGCCCGGGGTGTTGTCCTTGGTGTTGATGCGCTTGCCGGCCGGATCAGCCAGCACCGAGGCGCGCAGCTTGTTGTCCGGGTGCATGTAGGCGCGGCGCACGCCTTCATTGGCCATGTCTTCCACGCCCATGGTGGCGTCGTCCCAACGCACGTCCATGCCGATTTCCAGGAACACGGTGACGATGCCGGTGTCCTGGCAGATCGGACGGTGGCCTTCGGCGCACATGCGCGAATTGATCAGGATCTGGGCCATCGCTTCCTTCGCGGCCGGCGACTCCTCGCGCTCGTAGGCGGCGGCAAGGTTCTTGATGTAATCGACCGGGTGGTAGTACGAGATGTACTGCAGCGCGTCGGCGATGGACTGGATGAGGTCTTCCTGCTTGATCGATGTCACGACTTGCTCGCTTGCTGGAGGCTGGCGGGGGTAATCCGCCCATTTTACCCCCTCCCCCGGCCGCAGGATCACAATCTCGGGGTCGGATCCCCTGCAAGGAGCTCTGACCCCACACTCCCTGTCACGCGTGCTCCCTTCCCGGCGTCCTGGTCGACATGAACCCTGAAACCGCTTTCCAGACCCACCGTCCGCGCCTGATGGCCCTCGCCTACCGCCTGCTCGGCAGCCGCGCCGACGCCGAAGACGTGGTCCAGGACGCCTGGCTGCGCTGGTCGGGCGCCGACCCGGCCAGCGTCCGCGACCCCGAAGCCTGGCTGGTCACCACCACCACCCGGCTCGGCCTGGATCGGCTGCGCGCGGCCAAACGCGAGCGCGTGCACTACGTCGGCCCATGGCTGGCCGAACCGCTGGCGGTCAGCCTGGAGCCCGACCCGGCACCCGGCCCGGCGCAGCTGCATGCGCTGGCCGACGACGTCTCGGTCGCCTTCCTGACCCTGCTTGAACAGCTCGGCCCTGAGGAACGCGCCGCGTTCCTGCTGAAGGAGGCCTTTGATCACGATTACCGCGAGATCGCCGACCTGCTCGGCCACAGCGAGGCCAACTGCCGGCAACTGGTGCACCGCGCGCGGCAGCGCCTGCAGGCCGGGCGGCCGCGCTTCAACGCCGACGCCAGCCAGCACCGGCAGCTGCTCGCACGCTTCATGGACGCCTCGCAGCGCGGCGACAGCGAAGCGATCCAGGCCCTGCTGCACGCCAACGCCGTACTGGTTTCCGACGGCGGTGGCGTGGTCACTGCGGCGGTGCGGCCCCTGCTCGGTGCCGAACGCATCGGCCGCTTGTTCTGGGCCATCGCCCGCCGCGGCGCGGTGCATCCGGCCCAGCTGGGCTATGTCAACGGCGAGCCGGCGATCCTGCGCTTTGTCGGTGATCGCCTGCACTCGGTCACCACCATCGAGGTGGTCGATGGCCGCATCGCCAACGTGTACAGCGTGTTGAATCCGGAAAAGCTGCCGGGTGTTGTCACGCGCGATGACGGTGCGGCGTCCTTGTAGTGAAAGGCGGCCATCGTGGCCGCCGTGGAGCCCACGATGTCGAACCACGCCTCTCCCCGCGTTCCCTATACCCGCCTGGCCGCCGAGGCCTTCAAGGGCCTGCTGGCCACCAGCAAGGCGGTGCATGAAAGCTCGATTGATCCGACCCTGATGGAACTGCTGTTCCTGCGCGTGTCGCAGCTCAACGGCTGCGGCTACTGCATGGACATGCACGGCACCGCGCTGCGCAAGGGCGGCATCGAGCCGCGCAAGCTGGACACCCTGCCCGCCTGGCACGAAAGCCGCTTCTTCGATGCGCGCGAACGCGCGGCGCTGGGCTGGGCCGAGGCACTGACCCGGCTGACCGACGGTGCACCGTCGCAGACGGCGTTCGATGCACTGGCACCGCATTTCGACGAGAAGGGCATCAGCGACCTGAGCATGGGCATCGCGGTGATCAACGCCTGGAACCGGTTGGGTGCGGGGCTGCTGCCGCCGCTGCCGTAAAAGGGGGGCGGCCGGGCTGCCGCCCGGCACCCGCAGAGGCCAGAGCAACCGCTGGAGCAACGGCAAAAGCTGGCTCTTCTGCGGGTTGGCAGGGTGGGTCAGGTCGCAGGGGACGCTGCAAGTACGTCCATGTAAGCTCGGTCGCCGCATCCATGCGGCTCACGCCCCTGCGAGCTGACCCACCCCGCCTTCGACAGTTCCCTGGTGCTGTTGGTAGGTGTCGACCTCGGTCGACACGGTAGATCCACGCCAGGCGTGGATGTGGTGGGCCGCCCCCTTTCGCATTGCAAAGGGATCTGACCCCGGCGCGGCCACACGGCTGCACTGACCCCATCTGCACGTATCAGGCGCGCACAATACGCGCATGCCTGCTACCCCCACCGCTGGCGCTGCCGCCGCGAAGAAACCCAGCCTGCGCCAGCGCTTCAAGGCGATGCGCAACCTGCCGCCGTTCCTGCGCATGGTCTGGCAGACCAGCCCCGCGCTCACCCTGGCCAGCCTGGGGCTGCGCCTGATCCGTGCACTGCTGCCGGTGGCGATGCTGTACGTCGGCAAGCTGATCATCGACAGCGCCCTGCACCTGAGCCAGCACGATACGGGCTTCCCGCCGCTGGGCGAGGCACTGTCCAGTGGCGTGCTCAATCCACTGCTGGGCCTGCTGGCGCTGGAATTCGGCCTGGCCATCGCCTCGGATCTGCTCGGCCGCCTGGTCAGCTACGCCGATGCGCTGCTCTCGGAACTGTTCGCCAACGTCACCAGCATCCGGCTGATGGAACACGCCGCAACGCTGGACCTGGAGGACTTCGAAGACCCGGACCTGCAGGACAAGCTGGACCGTGCGAGACGCCAGACCATGGGCCGGATGAACCTGATGAGCCAGCTGTTCGGCCAGGTGCAGGACGCGATCACCGTGGCCAGCCTCGCCGTCGGCCTGCTGGTCTACGCGCCGTGGCTGATCCTGCTGCTGGCGCTGGCACTGGTGCCGGCCTTCATCGGCGAATCGCACTTCAACGCGGCCGGCTACAGCCTCAACTTCCAGTGGACGCCCGAGCGCCGCCAGCTCGACTACCTGCGCCAGCTCGGCGCCAGCGTGGAAACGGCCAAGGAAGTGAAGATCTACAACCTGCACCGCTTCCTGGTGGAGCGCTATCGGCGGCTGTCGGTGGCGCTGTTCCAGGCCAACCGCGCCCTGGCCCGGCGCCGCGCGTTCTGGGGCACGCTGCTGGCCGCACTGGGTACGCTGGGTTACTACACCGCCTACGCCTACATCGCGTGGCGCACGGTGCGCGGCGACTTTTCGATCGGCGACCTGACCTTCCTCGCCGGCAGCTTCCTGCGCCTACGCCAGCTGCTGGAAGGCCTGTTGATCGGGTTCTCGCAGGTGGCCAGCCAGGCCTTGTACCTGGATGACCTGTTCTCGTTCTTCCAGATCCAGCCGGAAATCCACTCGCGCGAAGGTGCGGTGCGCGTGCCGCAGCCGATCCGCGAGGGCTTCGTGTTCGAGAACGTCGGCTTCCGCTACCCGGATGCCGAGCAATGGGCCGTGCGCCACCTCGATTTCCAACTGCAGGCCGGCGAAGTGCTGGCCCTGGTCGGTGAGAACGGCGCCGGCAAGACTACGCTGGTGAAGCTGCTGGCGCGGCTGTACGAACCGGACGAGGGCCGCATCCTGCTCGATGGGCGCGATCTGCGCGACTACGACCTGGACGACCTGCGCGCCAACCTCGGGGTGATCTTCCAGGACTTCGTGCGCTACAACCTCAGTGCCGGCGAGAACATCGGCGTCGGCCAGGTCGAGGCGATGGCCGATCAGGCGCGCATCGCCGACGCCGCACGGCGCGGCATGGCCGAGGAAGTGATCGACGACCTGCCCGGCGGTTACGACCAGCTGATCGGCCGCCGCTTCAAGCAGGGCGTGGACCTGTCCGGTGGCCAGTGGCAGAAGATCGCCATCGCCCGCGCATGGATGCGCAATGCGCAGGTGATGATCCTGGATGAGCCAACGGCAGCGCTGGATGCGCGCAGTGAGTTCGAGGTGTTCCAGCGGTTCAGGGAACTGGCGGATAATCGCACCGCAGTGCTGATTTCCCACCGTTTCTCCTCGGTCCGCATGGCCGATCGCATCCTGGTGCTGGCCGATGGCCGGATCGAGGCCAGCGGCACCCATGAGCAGCTGATGGCACAGGGCGGCCGCTACGCCGAGCTGTTCGAACTGCAGGCGGCCGGTTACCGCTGAGAACGCCTCTCGTTCCGCCTAATGAGAACCTGTCTCATTTGAGATAGAATCACCCCCGACGACTTCCGATAGATACGCCCATGTCCTCCGCTTTTGGCGCCGAAACGGTGCTTGAGGTCCGTCACTGGACCGATGCCTACTTCAGCTTCACCCTCACCCGCGACAGCGGTTTCCGCTTCGAGAACGGCCAGTTCGTGATGATCGGGCTGGAAACCGAGACACGGCCGCTGCTGCGCGCGTATTCCATCGCCAGCGCCAACTGGGAAGAGCACCTGGAGTTCTTCAGCATCAAGGTGCAGGACGGCCCGCTGACCTCGCGACTGCAGCACATCAAGCCGGGTGACAAGGTGCTGGTCGGCAAGAAGCCCACCGGCACCCTGCTGATCAGCGACCTGCACCCGGGCAAGAACCTGTACCTGCTGGGCACGGGCACCGGCATGGCGCCGTGGCTGTCGGTCATCAAGGACCCGGAAACCTACGAGCGCTTCGAGAAGGTGATCCTCTGCCACGGCGTGCGCTACGAAAAGGATCTGGCCTACCGCGATTACTTCGAGAAGGAACTGCGTGAGCACGAGTTCCTGGGCGAGATGATCGGCGACAAGCTGCTGTACTACCCGGCCGTCACCCGCGAGCCGTTCGCCAACCAGGGCCGCCTAACCTCGCTGATGGAAAGCGGCGAGATGCAGCGCACCCTCGGCCTGCCGGAACTGAGCCCGGAAAACGACCGCGCGATGATCTGTGGCAGCCCGCAGATGCTGGCCGACCTGCGCGCTGTGCTCGATGCCCGTGGTTTCCAGGTTTCGCCGCGCATCGGCCAGCCGGGCCATTACGTGTTCGAGCGCGCGTTCGTCGAGAAGTAAGCAAAAAGGGGACGGAGGGGATTAAGTCGTTTGTGCACAAACGACTTAATCCCCTCCGTCCCCTTTTTCGGTTCATCTCACAGCAGCGCTTCAATCTCGCCGCGCAGCTGCTCCGGCCTGGTGGTGGGCGCATGCCGCGACGCCACCCGCCCCTGGCGGTCGACCAGGAACTTGCTGAAATTCCACTTGATGCGGGCACTGCCGAGCAGGCCACGCTTTTCGCGCGCGAGCCACGCCCACAGCGGGTCGGCACCGTCGCCGTTGACCTCGATCTTCTCCGACAGCGGGAAGCTGACCGGATAGTCCAGTGAGCAGAACTGGCGGATCTGTGCGGCGTCGCCGGGTTCCTGCGCGCCGAACTGGTTGCACGGGAAGCCGATCACCACCAGGCCGCGCTCGCGGTAGTCCTGCCACAGCTGTTCCAGCCCGGTGTATTGCGGGGTGAAGCCACAGCGGCTGGCGACGTTCACCAGCAGCAACGGGTGGCCCTGGTACCGGGCCAGCGCCTGCGGCTGGCCGTCGAGGTCGCGGAAGCTGAAATCGTAGGCGGTGGTCATGATGGCGGGCCGTGGGCGGTGACTGCATGGTACCCGCGCCCGGCCCCGGCAACATGCCTTTTGACACAAGTGCAGGCGCCGCCGGCCGGGTTACCCTCGGGCCCTTGTTTGCCTTACCGGAGCTTCTACCTTGACCACTCGACTTGCCCTTGCCGTGGCCATGTCCCTCGGCCTTGCCCTGCCCGCCTTCTCGGCCGGCGCCGCCACCCCGGCCGCCAGCACCACCGCCCAGCAGGCCAACCCGTTCTTCGCCGAAAGCCCGCTGCCGCTGCACTTCCCGCAGTTCGACAAGATCAAGGACAGCGACTTCGCCCCGGCCTTCGACGCCGGCATGGCGCAGCAGCTGAAGGAAGTGGAGGCCATCGCCAACAACAAGGCCAAGCCTACCTTCGACAACACCATCATCGCCCTGGAAAAGAGCGGTGACATCCTCGACCGTGCGACCACCGTGTTCTTCAGCCTGGTCGGCGCCGATACCAACGACACCCGCAAGAAGCTGCAGGCCGACTACTCGGCGAAGTTCGCTGCGCACAGCGATGCGATCGCGCTGAACGGCAAGCTGTTCGCCCGCATCCAGGCGCTGTACGACACCCGCAGCCAGCTGGGCCTGGACGCCGAAGGCGTGCGCCTGGTCGAGAAGTACTACGACAACTACGTGCGCGCCGGTGCCAAGCTGTCCGAGGCCGACAAGGCCAAGCTGAAGGCGATGAACGCCGAGCTGGCCAACCTGGGCACCAAGTTCAGCCAGAACGTGCAGTCGGAAGTGAACGCTTCGGCGATCACCGTCGACGACGTCAAGGAGCTGGCTGGCCTGTCCAAGGAGCAGATCGCGGCCGCCGCCGAAGCCGCCAAGGCCCGTGGCCTGGAAGGCAAGTACGTGATCACCCTGCTCAACACCACCGGCCAGCCGCCGCTGACCAACCTGGCCAACCGCGCCCTGCGCCAGAAGATCTACGAAGCCTCGACCACCCGCGGCAGCCGCGGCGGTGAGTTCGACAACACCGCGCTGGTCTCACGCATCATGCAGCTGCGTGCCGACAAGGCCAAGCTGATGGGCTTCCCGAACTTCGCCGCCTACAACCTGACCAACCAGACCGCCAAGACCCCGGAAGCGGTCAACACGATGCTGGGCAAGCTGGCTCCGGCCGCGGTGGCCAATGCCAAGCGCGAAGCCGCCGACCTGCAGGCGATGATCGACAAGGAACAGAAGGCCGCGCGCAAGCCGACCTTCCAGCTGGAACCGTGGGACTGGGCCTTCTACAGCGAGAAGGTGCGCCAGGCCAAGTACAACTTCGACGAGTCGCAGCTGAAGCCGTACTTCGAACTGAAGAACGTGCTGGAAAACGGCGTGTTCTACGCTGCCGGCCAGGAATTCGGCCTGACCTTCAAGCAGCGCACCGACCTGCCGGTCTACCACGATGACGTCACCGTCTACGACGTGTTCGACGCCGACGGCAGCCAGCTGGCGATCTTCATCTTCGATCCGTATGCGCGCGCCTCCAAGCGTGGCGGTGCGTGGATGAACTCCTACGTCTCGCAGTCCAAGCTGACCGGCTTCAAGCCGGTGGTCGCCAACCACCTGAACATCCCGAAGCCGCCGGCCGGCCAGCCGACCCTGCTGACCTGGGATGAGGTGAACACCACCTTCCACGAGTTCGGCCACGCCCTGCACGGCATGTTCTCCAACGTGAAGTACCCGTACTTCTCGGGCACCTCGGTGCCGCGTGACTTCGTCGAGTTCCCGTCGCAGGTCAACGAGATGTGGTCGGACAACCCGGTCATCCTGAAGAACTACGCCAAGCACTACCAGAACGGTTCGGCGATGCCGCAGGCGCTGCTGGACAAGGTGATTGCCGCATCGAAGTTCAACCAGGGCTTTGCCACCACCGAATACCTGGGTGCGGCGATGCTGGACCAGAACTGGCACCAGATCGGCCCGGACCAGGTGCCGGCGGCCAAGGACGTGATGGCCTTCGAGCGCGCCGCGCTGGAGAAGGACGGCATCTACTATGCGCCGGTTCCGCCGCGCTACAAGACTCCGTACTTCAGCCACATCATGGGCGGCTACTCGGCCGGCTACTACGCCTACATCTGGTCGGAAGTGCTCGACGCCAACACCCAGAAGTGGTTCAAGGACAACGGCGGCCTGAGCCGCAAGAACGGCGACCACTTCCGCGCCACCCTGCTGTCCAAGGGCGGCAGCGTCGACGCGATGCAGCTGTTCCGCGATTTCGCCGGCCACGAGCCGCAGATCGAACCGCTGCTGGAAAAGCGTGGCCTGACCGGCGCCGGCAACTGATCGCCCGCGCAGTCGCCTGAAACGAAAACCGCCCGGGAGACCGGGCGGTTTTTTTTTGTGGACCATCCACGCACGGCGTGGATCTACGGGTGGGTGCCGACCGTTGGTCGGCGCGATCCTTCCGGGCCATGAACCCCGGTATCGTCCATCCACGCATGGCGTGGATCTACTGGCTGTCAGCGCGGTGCCACGTACCCACCGGGCACGCCCTCCGGCGACAGCACCAGCTGCCACAGCTGCGCGTGCCGGCAACGGAAGGTGGCCATCGACCCGGCCAGGTAGAAGCGCCACATGCGGCGGAAGTGCTCGTCGTAGTGCGCATCCAGCCGTGGCCACGCCGCTTCCACGTTGCGTCGCCAGGCCTGCAGGGTCAGGTCGTAGTCGGTGCCGAAGTTGTGCCAGTCCTCCAGCACGAAACGGCCTTCGAACGCCCTGGTGATCTGCACCGCCGATGGCAGCATCGAGTTGGGGAAGATGTAGCGCGCAATCCACGGATCGGTGCGATGCCGGGAGATGTTGGTGCCGATGCTGTGCAACAGCAGCAGGCCGCGCGGTGACAGGCAGCGCTTGGCCACCTCGAAGAAACTGCCGTAGTTCTTGTCACCGACGTGCTCGAACATGCCGATCGAGAAGATCGCATCGAACGGTTCGTCCAGCTCGCGGTAGTCCTGCAGGCGGATCTCGATCGGCAGGCCCGCACACAGTTCGCGGGCGAACTCGGCCTGCTCCTGCGAAATGGTCACGCCTACTCCGCTGACACCATAGCGCTCGGCGGCGAACTTCAGCGCTTCACCCCAGCCGCAACCGATATCCAGCACGCGCTGGCCCGGGCGCAGGCCCAGCTTGCGGCAGACCAGGTCGAGCTTGGCCTCCTGCGCTGCATCAAGGTCATCAGCGTTGCGCCAATAGCCGCAGCTGTAGACCAGGCGCTGGCCGAGCATGGCCTGGTAGAGATCATTGCCGAGGTCGTAATGGCGGCGACCGACTTCGTAGCTGCCCTGCCCCGCCTGCAGGTTGAACAGGCGCGCCTTCAGCGCGTCTGCCACTTCGCGCCAGCCGTGCACCCGCTCATCCAGGTGCGCCTGCATCAGGTGGACGAGGAATTCATCCAGAACGTTGGCATCCCACCAACCTTCCATGTAGCTCTCGCCCAGGCCGAGCGAGCCGTGGCCCATGACCCGCGCGAAAAAGCGCGGGTCATGCACCTGGATGTCCTGTGGCTGGGTGCCGCCGATGCGGACCCCGGCTTCGTGGAGCAGGCCGGCGACCCGCTCCTGCAACCCTGTATCCACGCCACCTCCTCGACTGCGGTCAACCGCGTGCGAACAGCTCCACGTAGTCCTTGGCCACGTGCGGCAACAGCACCGCCGCCGGTACATCGGCGGTCTGGGTGCCGTCCGAGTATGGACCCACCTGGTACGGCGGGAAAACAAAGCGCAGCGCGGTGATCTGCCCCTTGTCGTCGGTCAGCGGCTGGAACTGGCTGAAATTGTCGGCCTGCGGGCCGGTACCGTCGGCGATCATGCGCGATGCATTGCGCAGCGATTCCTGCAGCTGGGCCGGGTCCATGTCCTCGCCGCTGAGGCGCGTGGCCACACGTTCGCGCAGCTGGTCGGCGACGAAATCGCTGATTGCCTTCCAGCCCTTGGCGTCGGCCACCAGCTTTTCGGCGCGGAGCATCTGCTGATGCTGCGGCAGCCACACGAAGCGGGCCACCAGCGGTTCACCGTGGGCGCCACCGGTGTAGCGGCTGCCATCGGCACTGACCACCACCAGCTGCGGGGTTTCCAGCAGCTTCTCGAAGCTCAGCGACAGCTCGTAGGGCATGGTCGGCTTGTCGTTGCCCAGCCCGTCCAGCGCCTGCTGCAGGTCGCTGCGCGCGCTCGTCGCATAGCTCTGCAGCGCGCGGGCCAGGCCCGGATAACGGTCGATGCCGGCCGGGTAGCTGATGCCCACCACTTCGCGCTCGTTGTTCTCGATCACGTCGCGCAGGTCCAGCGGCGCGTCCGTGGCCGGCGTTTCGCCTGCGGCGGTGGCTTCGGCGGCGGGCGCCGCGTCGGTCGCCGGTGCCGGCTCGCTTTCACGCTGGCAACCGGCCAGCAACAGCACGCCCACCACGCCGGCCAGCACGCTGCCGTGCAGTGGCCGGTTGTTTCCAATCTTCATCGGGATCCCCTGTTCATGTTTGTACATCATCGCCTGCCATGGCTGAAGCGTGGCCCGCTGGCATTCAGCCAACGAGCAGGTCGTGGTACTCCTCGTGCCGCTGCAGGAAAGCCTCGGCGTAGGAACATGCCGGCACCACCTTGTACTTCTGCTCGCGGGCGAAACGCAGCGCCACACGGGTCAGCTCACCGGCGATGCCACGGCCCGCGATCGGCTCGGGCACCTCGGTGTGGGTGATGACCATGCGCTTGCGCTTGATCTGGTAGTCCAGCACCGCCAGCTGTCCTCGCACACGGGCGGTGAAGCGGTGGTTGGCCAGGTCGTGTTCGACCTCGTAGGCCAGACCGGGGGGCGTGACCGAAGCCATGGAACTGTCTCCTGCGGCGACTGCGTGGATGGTGCGCAGCCGGGCGCCATGATCGCGTGAAGCCTGAACAGGGGCAAGTCCAGTCCATTCACGTCAGTTTTCGCCCCTCAAGCTGGAGGCGGGCCGGCCGCTATCGCCTATGGAGGGGTACGGCCAGGCTGGCACGACCCTTGCGACCGTTGACCATGCGCACCACCGTGGAGGCTCCCATGCACGCCAGCAATTCCCATTCCGATACCGACCGCGCCCTGCTGGAGGGCCTGCTGCAACTGGCGGTGGAAGGGCAGACCGAGGATCAGGATTTCCAGCGCATCGGCGAGGAAGTGTTCGCCCGCCTGCTGGATACCTACGGCCAGCAGACCGCAGCCTGACCCGGCCGGGGCGGATCGGGCCCGATCCGCCCCGCTACCTGCATCAACCGCCGAGGCGGAAGGTCGGGTTGGAGAGCTCGCGCAGGAAGTGGTTGAAGATGCTCGGCTGCATGGCCAGCATGAAGATCACGCCGAACGCCGCACCTGCCAGGTGCGCGCTGTGGTTGATGCGGTCGCCGCCGCGCTTGTCCATCCAGATGCTGTAGCCGACGTAGAACGCGGCATAGATGATCGCCGGTGCCGGGATGAAGAACACCAGGATGATCGACCACGGCTTGATCAGGATGAAGGCGAACAGCACCGCCGACACCGCCCCGGACGCCCCGAGGCTGAGGTAGTTCGGGTTCTTCTGGTTCTTCAGGTAGCTGGGCAGGATCGAGACCAGCAGCGCGCCGATGTAGAACGCCGGGTAGGTCAGGTAGCTGCCGGTCAGCTGCACCATCACGCTCTCGATGAATCCCCCGAAGAAGAACAGGGTGATCATGTTGAAGATCAGGTGCGACCAGTCGGCGTGGATGAAGCCATAGGTCACCAGCCGGTCGTACTGGCGGTGACGGTCGATGGCCGGCGGCCACAGGATCAGGCGGTCGGCCAGCTTGCGGTTGTTGAACGCCATCCACGACAGGATGGCGGTGATGGCGATCAACAGCAGATTGACGGGGGTCATGTCAGGCTCAGGCGCTACGGTAGTTGTCGACCATACGATAGCGTTTCGCGTACCAACCGAAGGCCAACGCCGCGACGAAGGCGAAGCCGGCGAAGAAGAACATCAGGAACGCCGCCTCGCTCAGGCCCGTGCCGGCGATCTGGTGGGTCACCGTGTCGTTGCGCACCGCCGCGTTGGACAGCAGCACCCAAAGGTTGCCGATGGTGGTGGTCAGGTTCCAGAAGCTCATCACCACGCCCTTCATTGCCTGCGGCGCCTGGCTGTAGGCGAACTCCAGGCCGGTGGCCGAGACCAGCACCTCACCGAAGGTCAGCAGCGCGTACGGCAGCATCTGCCAGAAGATCGACATGGCATTGCCGCCGTCCATCACCACCTGGATGCCACCCACCACGATCCAGGCCAGGCCACTGAAGGCGATGCCGGCGGTCATGCGGCGCAGCGCGGTCGGTTCGAAGCCGAAGCGGCGCAGGGCCGGGTACAGCACCAGGTTGTTGAACGGAATCAGGATCATCACCAGCAGCGGGTTCAGCGCCTGCATCTGCGAGGCGGTGAACCAGCTCGGCATCTGCATCTGCTGGCCCTGCAGGACCCAGGTCGAGGCCTTCTGGTCGAACAGCGAGAAGAACGGCGTGGTCAACGCGAAGATCACCAGCACGCGCAGTACCGAGCGCACGCCTTCCACGGCTTCGGCCGGATGCTGGCCACGGGCGCGGTCCAGCTGCAGCCAGGTGCCACCACCGATGCCGGCAAGGATGGCCACCAGCGCCAGGCACAGGCAGATCACGATACCCAGCGAACCAACCAGGCCGAACGAGGCCACCGCCAGCACCAGGCCAAGCACAGCGATCACCAGGCCCGGACGGCCCTGGCCGGCCACGCGCGCGGTCAGCGCGGTGCGCACCACGTTGGCGAACGAATGCGGATCCTTCGGCGGCAGCGGCACCAGCACGTAGCGCTTGCGGCCCAGCCAGAACACGAAGGTAGCGATGAACATCAGGATGCCCGGGATGCCGAACGCCCACTGCGGGCCCCAGTTCTTCAGCACCAGCGGAATCAGCAGCGAGGCGAACAGCGAGCCGAAATTGATGATCCAGTAGAAGGCGTCGAAGACGATCTTGGCCAGGTGCTTGTTGCTCTGGTCGAACTGGTCGCCCATGAACGAGGCCACCAGCGGCTTGATGCCACCGGCGCCGAGCGCGATCAGGCCCAGGCCGAGGAAGAAGCCTTCGCGGCTGTTCTCGAACAGCGCCAGGCACAGGTGGCCGGCGCAGTAGACCAGGCTGAACCAGAGGATGGTGTGGTATTTGCCGAAGAACCTGTCGGCCAGCCAGCCACCGAGCAGCGGGAAGAAATACACGCCGATCATGAAGCTGTGCATGATGTCCTTGGCTTCACCGGCACGGCCTTCTGCAGTGATTTCCTGCAGCAGCAGCGAGGTGATCAGGAACTGCACCAGGATGTTGCGCATCCCGTAGAAACTGAACCGTTCGCAGGCCTCATTGCCGATGATGTACGGAATCTGGCGCGGCATCTTTCCTTGGCCGGCGATGGGGGCGACTGCGTCGTGGCTCATCCTGTAAGGCATTCCTGCAAAGCGAAAGGCGCAAGGTTACCGGAACCGGGGCTTGCGAAGCACGCTGCAGGGCTGCATGACAACGGTGCCAATCCATGGCAGGCCATCCCGGCCGTGCCGGAAGTCACGGCACCTGCACGACAAAAGCGTAAACTTATCGTTATGCGCCCCCTCGCCCACGCCCGCCTCCTGCTCAGCTGTCTCTTGCTGCTGGCGTTGCAGGCACAGGCCCGCCCGCAGGCGCCGGCCGCCGCCAGCGAGAGCGAGCCCCGGCAACTGACCGTGGCCGCGCTGGAACTGCCCAGCCGCGATGACGCGCAATGGAAGCAGCGCCGCGAGCAGGTCGCACAGCTGCTGACCGAGCTGCAACCGGACGTGATCTCGGTGCAGCAGGTGCTGCAGCAGCAGGGCCGCAACCCGGCCTGCTGGCTGGCCAGCCGGCTGCGCTACAGCTGCGACTTCGTTACCGCCGATCCGCCGAGCCAGCCACTGCGGCATGGCAACGCCATGCTGACCCGGCTGCCGGTCAGCGAGGACGGCGTGACCCTGCTGCACCCTCCCGGCACCTTCAGCGCGGCCGGCATGATGCGGCTGAAGCTGGGCGAGGCGCTGGTCAACATCTATGTGGCGCGGCTGCGCCCGGACCCGGACGAGGCCACCGCCCGCCAGCACCAGACCAGCGACCTGATGACCTGGATCGGCGCCACCGCCGAAGGCATGCCCAGCCTGATTGCCGGCGATTTCTCGGCCAACACGGTGGAACTGGTGCGCAGCACACCGGGTTTCCAGCCGGCCCGGCGCAATCCCGGCGGCCGCGCCGAAGCGCCGGCGGCCAGTGGGGGGGGCAGCAGCGGCCACGGCCTGGACGTGCTGTTCCAGGTCAAGCACTTCGGCGGCATCCGCCAGCAACCGATCCTGCTGCCGGCCGACGGCGACCTGCCCGGCCTGCGCCTGGGCGTGTTGGCCACCCTGCGCCTGCAGGGCGATACGGCCACCGCGGAATAGGCAGTGCCGGCCGCTGGCCGGCTCCCCCGGCACCACACGGTTGCCGGCCAGCGGCCGGCACTACCGAATGACTGCTGCAACAAAAAAAGGCCGGGGTCTCCCCCGGCCTCTTCAGTTCATCCCGCTACCGCGATCAGGCGATCGCTTCCTGGTAACGGCGCTCGACTTCGTTCCAGTCGATGACGTTGAAGAACGCGCCGATGTATTCCGGGCGGCGGTTCTGGTACTTCAGGTAGTACGCGTGTTCCCACACGTCCAGGCCGAGGATGGGGGTGTTGCCTTCCATCAGCGGGCTGTCCTGGTTGCCGGTGCTCTCGACCACGACCTTCTTGTCCGGGGTCACGCTCAGCCACGCCCAGCCGCTGCCGAAACGGGTCAGCGCTGCCTTGGTGAAGGCATCCTTGAACTTGTCGAAGCCGCCCAGGTCCTTGTCGATGGCCTTGGCCACGTCGCCCACCGGGTTGCCGCCGGCATTCGGGGCCATCACGGTCCAGAACAGCGAGTGGTTGGCATGGCCACCACCGTTGTTGCGCACCGGGCCCTGCAGGTTCTCCGGCAGCGACTTGAGCTTCTTCACCAGCTCTTCGACCGGCAGGTCAGCGTACTCGGTGCCTTCCAGCGCCGCGTTGACGTTGTTGATGTAGGTCTGGTGATGCTTGGTGTGATGGATTTCCATCGTCGCCGCATCGATATGCGGTTCCAGCGCGTCGTAGGCGTAGGACAGCTTGGGCAGGGTGTAGGCCATGATGCATCTCCTGATTGCGAGGGCACCCGACGGTGTCGGGCGGTGCGCGGTGAATGATGGGGACAGACCGCCAGATTACCAAGGGGGATGTAAAGGAAATTGCGTCCTGCCAGTGAGCACGACGGCAATTGTTACGCAGCAGTGACGCAGCGCTCTCCTCATGCACCGTGCAGCGCACAGGCGCTACAGTGCGTGCACTACCCTTGCCCGCCCCTGCCCATGCGCAACCCCCGGCTGCTGATCACCGCCATCGCCCTGCTGCTGCTCGGCCTGGTCGCCAACCATTTCCTGCAGCGGCCGCCGGCGCCGCAGTTCGCGCCCGACCTGCAGGGCACGCCCGTCGCACGCGCGCCGGCCACCGCCTCGCCCGGCAAGGACAGCGGACTTCCCGCGTTCCTGCCCGCCGAAGCGCGCGCGACCATCGCCCTGATCCAGCGTGGCGGTCCGTTCCCGCACCGCCAGGACGGCAGCACCTTCGGCAACCGCGAGCAGCAACTGCCGCAGCGCGCACGCGGCTATTACCGCGAATACACCGTCGATACCCCCGGCGCGCGTACCCGCGGCACGCGCCGCATCGTCACCGGCGGCGATCCGCCGGAAGCGTGGTACTACACCGACGACCACTACGCGTCATTCCGCAGCTTCACCGTACCGGCCCAGGGAGCGCAGTGATGAGCCACGATGATTTCGGCCTCGGCCTGCACGACATCAACAATGCCGGCGTCTACGCCATCGACAGCGATGACATCGGCGCACTGGCGGCGGCGATGCGCGATGCCGGCCTGAAGGTGATCCGCATCGATCTGGAGGGTGTCGCGGACAAGCGCACCCTGCTCGCCCGGCTGGCCGCACAGCTGGATTTCCCGGCCGGCTTCGGCGGCAACTGGGATGCGCTGTCGGACAACCTGCGCGACCTGCAATGGCTGCCGGCCAATGGCTACGCGCTGTTCCTGGCCGATGTGGACACGTTGCGCGCCGGTGCGCAGAAGGACTTCGACACCCTGCTGGACGTGATGGACGAAACCAGCCGCGACTGGGTCGGCCGCGACGTACCGTTCTGGGTGTTCCTGTCGCAGAGCGCGTAAGGTCAGCGCCCTGGTAGAGGCCGACCTTGGTCGGCATGGGCGTGTCCCCGCATGGATCATCCACGCATGGCGTGGATCTACCCGGCGCAGCTGGATGCACAGTAGATCCACGCCATGCGTGGATGCGCCGTCCTACCGGCTGCCGTTGTCTTCCTGCAGCTCTTTCTTGAACGGAATGTCCGGCGGCGGTCGTGCCACGGCCGGCTGGTCCTGCATGTTGGGGTTGGTCAGGCCACAGCCCCCACCGGCCTGCAGGATCGAAATGACGCAGGAGATCCTTGTGTTGGTGCCCGGCAATGGAATCTCCATCGCTTTGACGCCCTTGCGCACCCATTCGGCCAGCAGCGATTCCTGCGGCACCCAGTACTTGTCGAACGACGTCGGTGTGTAGTCGTACGGCGGGCGCTTCAGCCAGGTGCCGGACTGCGCGATGCGCTCCTTGCTCCAGCCGTCGTTGGCCCCACCGGGCGCACCGCGCTCGGCGTGGCCATCGCCTTCCCGGCCCGGCACGCGCACGCTGCCATCGGCATTGAACAGGCCGCTGCCCTTGCCGGCAGTGCTGGCCTGGCGGGCGCCACTGCTGGCACCGTCACGGTTGCGGCTGGAAGACCCCCAGTCATCGCCCTTGGCAGGTGTCGCCCAGTTGCCTGGATCGGGCGCCGGGCGCGCTCCTGCGTTCGCCGGTGTATTGCTGGACGCTGACGGACGCGTGCTGCTGCTCGCCTGCGTCGCGCTGCCCTGGGCCGCAGTTGCAGGCGCCGCCGTGGCACTGCCACTGGAAGATGCCGGTGCTGTTACCGGTGCCGAGGCCACCTCCCGTTCGCGCACCTGCACGTCGCGGCCGGTGGGCGCGCGTACGGCGGGCTCACGCCCGGCCACCGCCGCCATCCGCACCTGCGGATCGGCCACGGCCTGCACTTCACGTTCGCGCACCTGCACGTCCTGCTGCGGCACGCGCACCTGCATTTCCGCGCTGCGCAACGGTTGTGGTGCGACCGGCGCATCGACCGTACTGACTTCGCGTTCGCGCACCTGGATGTCACGCACCTGCGGCGTGCGCACGGCCAGTTCCGGGGTGCGCACCTGGCTTGGCGTCGGCGGCGCCTGCACCGGCTGCACGCTGCGCTCGCGCACGCTGGGCGTGCTGTCACGCGGCACGACGCTGACTTCGGTACGCGGCACACTGACCGGCGGCACCACGAAATCCGTGCTGGCCTGCGCCACTTCGGTGGCCTGGACGGGCGAAGGCGGCGGCGCGGCAACCGGCGCGGGCTCGGCTTCGGCCGGCGGCGGTGGAACGCTGGCGGTCGGCGCGGATGCCGGGGATGAGGCGGCGGCTTCGGCAGCCACCGGACGCGGCGCAGGGGCCGTGGCAGCGCCCGCCTCCTGGCCCGTCGCAACCCGACCCGCCGCCGCGGCCGCAGCCGCTTCGGCGCCCGGCTGATCGCCACCGCCTTCCTGCGTGGCGCGGCCGACGAACTCCACCTGCACGCGCTCGCCCTCGGCGCCCTCTTCGTCCGGCGCGGTGGTACGGATCACCGCCACCCATAGCAGCAGCATGAAGAACAGCAGGTGCAGCAGTGCACTGACCAGTGCCGAGGTCCAGCGCATCCAGCGCTGGTCGCGCGGCGCGGCGTCCCAGTCCTGCCAGAACAAACGGCGCAGCGCCTGCCACGGCGACAGCCGCGGCGACTGGCCGGGCGGGCCCGGCAGCGGGCGCGGCAGGAAAACTGCGATCACGTCGCGGGCATGGAACGGCCGCGGCAGCGGCCCCAGCGAGCGCAGCCACAGCGCCCAGCCATAGGGCAGGCGCGTGGTCTTCTCGAGGACGGCGCGGGGCTGCTGGCGCGCCAGCAGCAGGTCAATGAGTTGCTCGGCCCGGGTCAGAGGCACGCGTCAGCGATCAGGCGACGTTGCCGCGCGGAATGTACGGCGCGTGGCCGCTGTCGTGGTCGGTCGCGTCGCGCACGGCGGTCACACCCGGCACGCGGCCCATCAGGGTCTTTTCGATGCCCTGCTTGAGCGTCACGTCGGCCATGCCGCAGCCCTGGCAACCACCACCGAAGCGCAGCAGCACCACGCCGTCGGACGAGACTTCCTGCACGGCCACCTTGCCGCCATGCGAGGCCAGCTGCGGATTGACTTCGTTCTCCACCACCCAGTGCACGCGTTCGACCAGCGAGGCGGCGTCACCGGGCGCTTCACCCTTGATGCGCGGCGCCTTGATGGTCAGCTGCTGGGCACCGGCGGTGCCGGCGACGATGTCGATCTCGGCGCCATCGAGCCAGCCAACGCTGCCGGCGTCCACATAGAGGGTGAAACCATCGCAGTCCACCGCCCACTCGTCACCGAGCAGGTCGGTCGGTTCGGCGAATTCCAGCCGGGCATCGGCGCGCGGCGTACCGGGGTCGACCGCGCTCAGGCGCACGCCCATGCCGGGCACGCCCTCGCGTTCGATCAACTTGCGGAAATGGGTCTGGGCAGTGTCGGAGATCTGGATCATCAGGCTATTCTAGCCAAGTAAGCGTCAGCCGCTCATTCGGTTTATACACCGTCCGGCGCATTGTTCAGTCAACACGAGGTGGAGATTCCCATGGCCGACCTGATTCCACTGGCCCAGGCCCGTTGCGTGCCACGCAAAGGCAGCGACCACAAGCTCGGCGAAGCCCGCCTGGCCGAACTGCTGCCGCAGATTCCCGGCTGGGAGCTGAGCGAGGGTGGTCAGGCCCTGTCGCGCACCTTCCGCTTCAAGGATTACTACGCCACCATGGCCTTCGTGAACGCGCTGGCCTGGATTGCCCACCGCGAGGACCACCATCCGGACCTGGGCGTGCACTACGACCGCGCGGTCGTGCGCTTCTCCACCCACGATGTGGGCGGCCTGAGCGAGAACGACTTCATCTGCGCGGCAAAGACTTCGGCCCTGACGGAGCAACTGCCATGAACGTACGTTTGCTGAGCCTGTCCCTGATCGCTGCGACCGGCCTGGCCGGCTGTGGCACGTCCGAACCGCCGGCACCGCCACCGCCGCCGCCGACCGAAGTGGCCGCGGTGAAGACGCCGCCGCCGCAGTACCCGCTGGAACTGGCCTGCATGGGCGTGGGTGGCACCAGCACCTTCAAGGTGACCATCGGCACCGACGGCAAGCCGAGCGAAGTGGCGCTGCTCACAGGCGCCGGCAACCCGCAGCTGGACGAACTGGCCAAGACCGCCGTGCAGGGCTGGCAGTTCAATGCCGCCACCCGCAACGGCCAGCCGGTGCCGGCCACCATCCAGGTGCCGGTCAGCTTCAACCCGCCGCAGCCGAAGCCGGACCAGTGCTTCGCCATCGAAGAACGCCTGCGCCGCGGCGGCTGATCGCGCGCACCCCGACGAGGCCAGCCGACGCCCGCCTCGCCCTCGCCGCCCCGGCACTGCCCGGGGCGGTTGTCTGTTGACCAGGACCGCGTCGGTAGATGCTGCAGATTCCCCCCGAAAACATCTGGATCGCGCTGGCGGTCACCCTTGCGGCCGGCCTCGCCACCGCGATCGGCAGCCTGCTGGTGCTGTTCTCGCGCCGGCCGAATCCGCGCCTGCTGGCCTTCGGCCTGGCCTTCGCCGGTGGCGCGATGGTCTATGTGTCGCTGTCGGAGATCCTCAACAAGTCCATTGCGTCGTTCGCCCTGGCCTATGGCGAGCGCACCGGCTTCACCTACGGCACCCTGGCCTTCCTGCTGGGCGTGATCGTGATCGTGCTGATCGACCACTTCATTCCGAACCCGCATGACAGCCTGGACAAGCAGGACCCGGCGTTCCGCGAGAACAGCCGCGAGTACCTGAAGCGCGTCGCTCTGCTGACCTCGATCGCGATCACCGCGCACAATTTCCCGGAAGGGCTCGCAACCTTCTTCGCGACGCTGGAGAGCCCGTCGGTGGGCATGCCGCTGGCCTTCGCCATCGCCATCCACAACATCCCCGAGGGCATCGCCATTGCGGTGCCGGTGTACTTCGCCACCCAGAACAAGTTCTACGCGTTCAGCGCCAGCCTGCTGTCGGGCCTGGCCGAACCGGTGGGCGCGGCGCTCGGCTATTGGCTGCTGTCCGGATCGCTGTCGCACGCCACGTTCGGTTGGGTGTTCGGGCTGATCGCCGGCGTGATGGTGTTCCTGGCGCTGGATGAACTACTGCCCGCGGCCAAGCGCTATGCCAAGGGCCACGAGACGGTGTACGGGCTGGTCGCAGGCATGGGCACGCTGGCGATCAGCCTGGTGCTGTTCAAGTGGTGAGGGGTCGGCGACCCGCCCAGTAGAGTCGAGCCATGCTCGACTGCTCTTCGGCCGGGGCGCGCGAAAAGCCAGTCGAGCATGGCTCGACTCTACAACGGGAGCGCCGGGCATGGCCCGGCGCCAGCTTCAGCGAAGCCGGTCCAGCGCCTCGACCAGCTCATCGGCCAGCGGCGCGTTCAGCACGTACGGGCTCTTGCCGTCGTCCAGCGCGAACTCCAGCGAGGCCGCGTGCAGGAACAGGCGCTTCAGCCCGATCTGCTCACGAAGCCGCTTGTTGACCGCAGGATCGCCGTATTTATCGTCACCGGCCACCGGATGCCCCAGATGCTGGGCATGCACGCGGATCTGGTGGGTACGACCGGTCTCGATGCGGACTTCGCAGTAGGAATGACCGCCGCGACGCTCCAGCACGCGGAAGTGGCTGATCGATTCCTTGCCGATCGCATTGACCTGCACATGGCGCTCGCCCCCCTGGCGCAGGCCCACGTGCAGCGGCGCATCGACCGTCATCACGCCGTCGGGCATGCGCCCGGCCAGCAGGGTCAGGTAGCGCTTGCGGATGCCGGCGCCGTGGTCTTCACGCAGCAGCGCCTGCAGCTCGCTCAACGCCGAACGCTTCTTGGCGACGATCAGCAGGCCCGACGTGTCGCGATCCAACCGGTGGACCAGCTCCAGGGTCTGCCCCGGGCGCAGCGCGCGCAGGGTCTCGATGGCGCCGAAGCTGATGCCGCTGCCGCCGTGGCTGGCCACGCCGGTCGGCTTGTTCAGGGCCAGCAGGCGGGCATCCTCGAAGACGATGGCCTGCTCCAGGCGGCGCATGAACGCCTCCGGCGGACCGGCCTTGTCTCCCTCTTCGGTGAGACGAACCGGCGGCACACGCACCTCATCACCCGCCTCGAGCTTGCGTTCGGCCTTGGCGCGGCCACCATTCACCCGTACCTGGCCGCTGCGCACCAGCTTGTAGACCAGGCTGCGCGGGGCACCCTTCAGCTGGCCGAGCAGGAAGTTGTCCAGGCGCTGGCCGGCGCGGTCGGCGGGAACGGTGATCATGCGCACGGAGGGCTTGTCGCCAGCGGGTTTGGTCGGGTCTTGGGCAGTCATCAGGCTGTTTATTCTGTTACACTCGGGGGGCGAGATAAGGGATTGATTTCGTTGGAAGTTACTCAGGGCCAGAAGCCCAGCTTCCGACGAATCCGGCACAGTGCGCGACCACCGCCCGCGGGGCGGCCATGTTAGCGGCTCACCGGCCTTCCCGGCCATCGCCGGATGCCTGACACGCAACCGTGCTGAACATGTCCCGCGTGGCGCTCCAGCCTGGCTGACAGCTGCCTGCGGCCTGTAACACCCCAAAACCCATAAGAGTGAAGCGCTCCCGCGGCCTGCCGTGGTGTCGTAGCGCTGGAAACCCAAGCCGCCCTCCCCGCGCTTGCGCGAATGGGCGGCGAACCGTGTCCAGAGGCGAAACCCCATGGCGTTCCGCGCGGTAGCCGCTTGCGAGGAACGCAACAATGAAGCGAATGCTGATCAACGCCACGCAGGCTGAAGAGCTGCGTGTTGCCATCGTGGATGGCCAGTCGTTGTATGACATCGACATCGAACAGCCGTCGAAGGAACAGAAGAAGTCCAACATCTACAAGGGCCGGATCTTCCGCATCGAGCCCTCGCTGGAAGCCGCCTTCGTCGAGTACGGCGGTGGCCGCCATGGCTTCCTGCCGCTGAAGGAAATCTCCCGCGACTACTTCCAGGCCGGTGTCGACCACAACAAGGCCGGCATCCGCGAGCTGCTGAAGGAAGGCCAGGAGATCGTCGTCCAGGTGGACAAGGAAGAGCGTGGCAACAAGGGCGCCGCCCTGACCACGTTCATCTCGCTGGCCGGCCGCTACATGGTGCTGATGCCGAACTCGCCCAGTGCCGGCGGTGTCTCCCGTCGCATCGAGGGCGAAGACCGGGCCGCGCTGAAGGACGCCCTGGACAAGCTGAACATCCCCGACGACATGGGCGTGATCATCCGTACCGCCGGCGTCGGCCGCGATGCGGAAGAGCTGCAGTGGGACCTGGACTACCTGCTCAACGTCTGGCGCGCCATCGCCGAAGCCGCGCTGAGCAAGCCGGCCCCGTTCCTGATCTACCAGGAATCGCGCCTGATCGTGCGCGCTCTGCGTGACTACCTGCGCGCCGACATCGGCGAGATCCTGGTGGACACCGAGGAGATGTACGAGCACGCCCGCGAGTTCATGCAGCAGGTGATGCCGCAGACCCTGCGCAAGCTCAAGCACTACAAGGACGACATCCCGCTGTTCAACCGCTTCCAGATCGAATCGCAGATCGAAGGTGCCTACGAGCGCAACGTGCGCCTGCCGTCGGGCGGCTCGATCGTGGTCGACCAGACCGAAGCGCTGACCGCGGTCGACGTGAACTCCTCGCGCGCCACCAAGGGCAGCGACATCGAGGACACCGCCTTCCAGACCAACCTGGAAGCGGCCGAGGAAGTGGCCCGCCAGCTGCGCCTGCGCGACCTGGGCGGCCTGGTGGTGATCGATTTCATCGACATGGCCTCCAACAAGCACCAGCGTGAGGTCGAGAACCGCCTCGCCAACGCGCTGAAGTACGACCGTGCCCGCGTGCAGGTCGGCCGCATCTCGCGCTTCGGCCTGCTGGAAATGAGCCGCCAGCGCCTGCGCCCGAGCCTGGGTGAATCCAGCCAGATCGTCTGCCCGCGCTGCGACGGCCACGGCCGCATGCGCAGCGTCGAGTCGCTGTCGCTGTCGATCATCCGCGTTGCCGAAGAGCACGCGATGAAGGAGAACACCGGGCAGGTGCTGGTGCAGGCCCCGGTGGAGATCGCCAATTACCTGCTGAACGAAAAGCGCAGCGCCCTGCGCGAGATCGAACAGCGCCACGAGGCGCCGATCGTGATCGTCGCCGACGAGCAGCTGCACACCCCGCACTACACCGTCACCCGCCTGCGCGAGAACGAGCTGGGTGAAGAGAGCAACAAGCCCAGCTACCAGCGCGGCACCCCGCGCAAGCTGCCGGTGCACGCCCTGACCAAGGGCCAGCTGAACATCCCGCCGCCGGCGGTGACCCAGGTCAAGCACACCTCCCCCGCCCCGGTGCGCGAGGAAGTGGAGCCGGCCGCAGCGGCCCCGGCCCCGGTCGTGGCAGCGCCGGTTGCAGCGGCCCCGAGCGGCGGCGTGATCGGCTGGCTCAAGCGCGTGTTCGGTGGCGAACCGGCACCGGCACCGGCACCGGCGGCCCCTGTCGCCCGCCAGCAGCAGGACGGCGGCCGCAAGGACCGCAACAAGGATCGCAACAAGGACCGCAAGGAGCGCCGCGACGACAACCGTGGCAACGGCGGCAACGGCAACGCGCAGCAGCAGAAGGATGGCGGCAACCGCAAGGAGCGCGGTGAGCAGCGCAAGGACGGCCGCAACGGCAACAACGGCAATGCCCAGCAGCAGCCGCAGCAGGGCAAGCAGAAGGAGCCGCAGCAGAAGGACGGCCAGCAGCCGCAGCAGCAGAACAAGCCGCGCAACGAGCAGCAGGGCCAGAACCAGAACCAGCAGCAGCCGAAGCTGAAGCAGCCCAAGCAGCCGCGCCAGCAGCAGGACGGTGACAAGCCGGCCGAGAAGCCGCAGCGCAGCGCCGCCGAGGCACCGGCCGAGGCCGTGACCGCGGCTGCCGCCGTGGCCGCCACGGCGGTCGCCGCCAACGTGGTGACCGCTCAGGAAGCGACCGCGCCGGTGGCGCCGGTTGCACCGGTGGCTGCCGCTTCGCCGGAGGCCGCCGCACCGGCCGACACCACTGCCAACGCCGGCAACGAGGCCGAGGCGAATGCCGTGACCGGTGAAGAGGCTGCCCTCGACGCCAACGGCGAGCAGGCCGGTGAAGGCGCGACCCGCCGCCGCCGTGGCCGTCGTGGTGGCCGTCGCCGTCGCCGTGGTGGCGCCGAGAACGCTGCCGGCAACGACGGCCTGGGCGATGACCAGGATGACGCGGACGACAGTGATGACACCGATGTTGCTGATGTCGCCGAGCCAAGCAACGACAACGCTGCCGGGGCCACTCCGGTCGCCGCTGCGCAGCCGGCCCGTTCGCAGCCGGAATTCGATTTCGATGACGAAGCCGAACCGGCCGCTGCCGAAGCCGAGAAGCCGGTCCGCGCCGCCGCCGCTGTTGTCGCCGCACCGGTCGCGGTGGTGAGCAGCGCGGTGGTCGATGCCCCTGCGCCGGTCGTGGCCGAGGCACGGGCCCCGGTCGAAACCGTGGCCAAGGCCGAACCGGCGTCGTCGCCGGTGCAGACCAGCATGCTCGATGCCATCGACGCTGCGACCCCGGCCCAGCCGGTGGTAGCCGCAGCCCCGGCGGTCGAAGCGAAGCCGGTGGTGGTTGAGGTTGCCCCGGTCGCTGAAGCCACTCCGGTGGCCGAAGTGAAGCCGGTCGTGGCCGAGGCTGCTCCGATCGTGGAATCGAAGCCGCAGGTTGTTGAAGCGGCCCCGGTGGTTGAAACCCAGCCGCTGGCGGTCGAGGTTGCCCCGGTGGAGGAGGCCGCTCCCGCGGTTGAAGCCAAGCCGATCGTCGAGACCGCCCCGGTCGCCGAACAGCCGGTCGCTCCGGTGGCGGTCGAAGCTGCGCCGGTGGAAGCTGCGGCCCCGGTCGCCGAGGCGGTGGTGACGCCGTCGATCGATCCGGTCGCCGATGGCCACGCCGACGCCGCCGCGCAGGCCGCTGAAGCCAAGGCCGAGGAAGAAGACGAAGACGCCGCCAAGCGCACGCCGCCGGCGAACTGATCGCGCTTTGATCGCGTAGAAAGCGAAACGGCGGGGATCGATGATCCCCGCCGTTCTTGTTTGTGCGTCGGGCGCGTGCAGCGCTCTGGCAGAGGCCAAGCTTGGTTGGCGCCGTTGATTCAACGCATGCGGACACGCCCGTGCCAACCAGGGTTGGCTCCTACCAGAGCATGACGCCCCGCGGCGTCAGCGCGCCGGGGCGAACTGCAGGCGGGTCCAGACCCCGTAATGATCCGACGCCCAGCGACCGCTGTCATCGGGCTGGTCGAACAGGAGTTTGGCCTCGCGCGCGACCATCCGGTCCTGCTGGAAGAAGATGTGATCGATGCGCGAGGGCGCCTGGTAATAGTGCCGGTTCAACGTACTGACGCCGGTCAGGTCGGTGTTGACGTGCACGCTGCCATAGCTGTCGCCGTAATGGCTGCGCAGCTCGCTCAGGTCGCCTGCGTCCACCAGCGCATTGAAGTCGCCGGCGATCACCACCGGCGCGCCGGCCGAGGTAGCGGTGATGAAGCGCAGCAGGTCCTCGACCTGGCTGCGACGGATGCGCTGCCCACTCTCGTCGTTGCGCTCGTTCAGATGCGTGGCGTAGACGTTCACCGGCGTGCCGTCGACGTCGATGCGCAGGTGAGCGACCGTGCGGTAATCATTCAATGGCTGCAGCAGATGATCGCCCTCGGCAAGGATCGGGCGGCGGCTCAGCAGCGCGTTGCCGTAGCGCTTGGGTGCCCCGACCGGATCGGTGGACACGAACACATACTTGTAGCCGAGCTGGCTGGCCAGCCATTGCGCCTGGTTGCGCACGTTACGGCGCTGGATCACCTCCTGCAGGGCAACCGCATCCGGCTGCAGGCGCTTGAGCTCGGCCAGGATGGTGCGGCGCCGGCTCGGCCAGTCTTCGCGGTCATGATGCAGGTTGAAGGTGACCATGCTCATGCCCGGCGCGCTGGCAACGTCGGACGCCGCGGTCGTCGCAGCCGGTTCGGCCGCCATCATCACGCCCGGCAATGCCAATGCAATGGCCAGCCCCAGGGCGCGCACCGTCGCGCGCACCCCTGCCCCCTGTTGCTTCATCGCTACTGCCCCTTGCGTTCGGCGCGGCGCACCGCGCTCGGTACGTCGATCTCGACCCGCGCCGGCAGCTGGTGCACGTGCAGTTCCTTGTTGACCCACTCGGCCGCTTCGCCATTGATGGTCGCCTCGCCCGGATCGCCCGCATACGGCCACGGCAGCACCACGCCACCGACCGGTGGCACCAGGCCCGGCTGCACCTCCAGCACCAGCTGCTTGTCGCTGCGCTGCAGGCGGTAGTTGAGCTGGCCCTGCGGCGTGCGCAGTCCCTGCACGGCGATGCCCTCGCCCTGAAGCCAGGCGGTCGGAATGCCGGCGGCAAGCACCAGTGCATCGTCCATGTCACGGCTGTAGGCGAACATGTCCAAGGCCGAGCGCACGAAGTCCGAGGCCACCCAGGCATGCGGCAGGTCACCGACGAAGAACGGCTTGCGTGGCGTGCGCGAAACCACTTCGGCCCACTGGTTCCAGGCCTGCGGCGCACGGTCCTTGAAGAAGAACTCGGTCGCCTGCCAGGCGCGATCACGCCAGCCCAGGCGGACGAAGGCAGCTACGTTGCGCCACTCATAGGGCGTGTAGTCCTTCCACTCGCGCTTGCCATCGCGACGCGCCACGAATTCCTTCCAGTAGCGCTCGAAGGTTGCGTCCAACGCCTGCTGCGGGAGGCGCCCCTGCTCACCGCCCGGGGCCAGCGCGATGGTAGTCGAGGTCGCATCGAAATCGCCAAGCTCGGCCGAACCCGGCAGGTAATCGATGTTGTGCTGCTGCATCGCCGACAGCAGCGAAGCCTGCAGGTCATCACGGAACTGATCACGCGATTCGGCGATCTGCATCGCCTCGACCTTGCCCAGCTGGGCCGCCAGCGATGCCGCGTCCTTGTAGCCGCGCAACGCCCAGAAATTATCCCAGTACGAATGCATCGGCTTGGCCGAATAGCCTTCGTGGCTGATCGAGGCCGGCATCATCCCGTAGAACGCCGGATTGCGCGCACGATTCTCGTCCGTGCGCTCGCTGGCGCGCAGCTGCTCCATGTAGCTGTAGGCGCCCTGCACATGCGGCCACATCAGCTCGGCGAAAGTGCTGTCACCGGTATAACGCCCATATTCGGCAATGCTGTAGATCAGCTCGCCATGGCTGTCGTTCTCCGGCACCGGGTCGCTGCCACGTGCATCGACACAGCACGGCACCTTGCCGTTCTCGAACTGATACGGCGCATACCAGTTGATGTAGTCACGCACGGCATCGCTGCGCCCCATGCGCAGCAGGCCTTCGGAAATCATCGCGCCATCGCGGATCCAGCTGCGCGCGTACGAGCGCGTGCCCGGCTGCAGGCGTGGGCCAACCCGCGAGATCAGCATGTGCGCCACTGCGGTGCGCAGGGTGTCGACCAGTGCCTGGCCCGCCGCCGGCACCTGCAACGAGACCACGCCCAGCTTCTGCCGCCACTGCTCGGCCACCTGCGCCTGCGCCTTGGCCACGTCCAGTACCTGTGGCGCCCAGCCGCCGGTCTGCGGCAGCACCACCGCCACTTCGCGGCTCTGGCCGGGTTCCAGCTTGATCGTGTACAGCAGCGCGCCGGACGCCATGCCGGTGCTGTCCTTCACCGCCGTGCTGGCCGGGTACTTTCCGGACGCCAGATGCATCGCATCGAGCTTGCCATCGAACGTGCTGGCGAAGCGGGCATCCGGCACCTGCAGCGGGTAGATGCGCGGCTCACCGTTGATGCGCACCAGCTGTTCACCCACATCCAGCGCATCGATGCGGCTGAAGCCGCCAACGGTGTTGAGGAACTGGGTCGGCGGGTTGACCTGCCACGGGCGGATCGCCAGCGCCAGGGTGTATTCGTGCGCCACCTTGTCCGGATTGCTCAGCCGGTAGCGGCCGATCAACTGCGCGCGCTCCGGCGTGCCCTGCACGAAGCTGGTCACCGCCAGGCCGGCCTTCTCGTGCACCCAGTCGACGTTGGCGATCGGCAGGTAGTGATCCTGCAGCGACTGGGTGATGGCCACCTTCGACCAGTCCAGCAGCTTGCCGTCGAGACGGATGAACGGCTCGATGCTGAAGCTGCCCTTGGCCGGCTCCAGCGCACCGTCCTCGCTGATCAGCGCCTGTTCCTGGCCGCCATCGAGGCCGAGCAGGGTCCAGTACGGCTGTTCGCCCACGTACGCACGCGGCAACGACCCACGCGGCAGGTCGGCCGCCACCGAGGACAGGAACGCGTTCGGCGTGGCGGCGAAGGCCAGCGGCTTGAGCGTGATGTCACGGATGCCATAGCGCCAGTTCGGGCCATCGAGCAGATCGAAGCGCACGTAGCGCGCGTCGGTGTCCGGCAGCGCCAGCCAGTCGCGGCCTCCCGCGCCGCCGGTCACCTCGCGCACAGTGCGCCAGTCCCGGCCATCCTCGGAGGTCCGCACGGTGTAACGGTTGGCTTCCAGGTTCGGCAGCCAGTCGATCACCGCACCACCGATCTCGCGGCTCTTGTGCAGATCCAGGCTGATGGTCTGCTGCTTGACCCCGCCACTGATCCAGAACGTGTCGCCCTTGCCATCGATCATGCGGTCCTGCAGCGCGGTGGCGGTGTCGGCGATCACCGATGGCACCAGCGGCGAATCATCCTGCGGCGGCAGGCCCTGCAGGGTCAGCTTGTCGAAGCAGACCGTGCCGCGGCCACCAACCTTGCTGTAGATCGTGAACTCGACCGCGGCGCTGCGTGCCATCTCCTTCTCGGGCGACGGCCCCCACGCCTTGTCGATCTGGCGACGCCGGTATTCGACCGGCGTCCACGCCTTGGGGAAGCTGTAGCCCGGGCGGTTGACCCACCAGACGTTGTCGCCGCTGGCGTCGATCAGCTTGAACTGCAGGTCGTTGGCCGGCGAATCACCGCGCAGCTGGAAGCCGAAACGGTAGTTGACCGGGTAGTCGATGTTCAGCGCGCGGCGGATGCCGACGTAGCCGGAGACCTTGTGGAAATCGTAGTCCAGGCACAGCGCGCGGCCACCGCCGGCGCCGCTGACCGGCCGCAGCGAACCACTGACCTGGTCGGACAGCACCAGTTTCCAGGCGCCGATATCGTCGAAGTCGTCCAGCACTTTCGGCGCCGGCAGTGCCGGTGGTGCGGCGATCGCCAGGGAGGTCCACAACAGTCCCAGTCCAACGGCGATCGCTCGCTTCATCCCTTGACGCTCCCCAGCAACAGACCTTGGATGTAGTACCGCTGCAGCACCAGGAACAGCGCCAGCACCGGAACCACGGTGACCACCGCGCCGGCCATCATCATTTCCACGTCCATGATGTGTTCGCGCGAGAGGGTGGCCAGCGCCACCGGCAGAGTGTAGTGCTCCTGGTCGGTCAACACGATCAGCGGCCACATGAAATCGTTCCATGCGCCCATGAAGGTGAAGATCGCCAGGGTCACCAGCACCGGCTTGAGCATCGGCAGCACAATCTGGAAGAAGATGCGCAGCTCCCCTGCCCCGTCGATGCGCGCCGCTTCAAGCAGCTCGTCCGGGATCGAACGCGCGTACTGGCGTACCAGGAAGATGCCGAACACGCTGGCCAGCGCCGGCACGATCACGCCGCCGAAGCTGTTGACCAGCCCCAGCTGCTTCATCAGCAGGAACAGCGGCAGCATCGCCACCTGCGCCGGAATCACCAGCGCCGCCATCAATACCTGGAACAAGCGCTCGCGGCCGACGAAATTGAGCTTGGCGAACGCATAGCCGGCCATGGTGTTGAGCAGCAACGAGCCGATCGTGATGCCCAGCGACACCAGGAGGCTGTTGGCGAAGTTGCCGCCCATGCCGGTACGCGCGAACAGCTCATGATAGTTGTGCGTGGTGACGCTCGACGGCAGCAGCGGCGGCGGGAAATGACTGGCCTCGCCCTGCGGCATGAACGAGACCGAGACCATCCACAGCAGCGGTGCCAGGCTGACCAGGGCCAGCACCAGCAACGCACCATTGATCATCCATGGGTACCAGCGCGACTGGCCGATTTCACGACTCATACCAACTGCCTCTTGCGGCCGAAACGCAGCATCACGGTGGTCACCGCCAGGATGATCAGGAACAGCAGGAACGCCACGGCGGAGGCGCGTCCCAGGTTCCACCACTTGAAGCCTTCCTCGAACATGAAATACAGCACGCTGACGGTGCTCTGCAGCGGGTCGCCGCGGGTCATCACGTAGGGCTCGGCGAACAGCTGGAAATAGCCGGACACGGTAATCACGCCGACCACCAGCAGCACCGGGCCGAGCATCGGCAGGGTGATGTGCAGGAACTGCTTCCAGCGCGAGGCGCCGTCGATGCGCGCCGCTTCGTACAGGTCATGCGGGATCGCCTGCAGGCCGGCCAGGAAGATCACCATGTTGTAGCCGAAGTTCTTCCACACCGCGAACAGCATGATGGTCGGCATCGCCCAGTTGGGATCACCCAGCCAGTCGATCGGGCTGATGCCCAGATGGCCCAGGCCATAGTTCACCAGGCCATAGCTGGTATGGAACAGGTAGCGCCAGATCACCGCCACCGCCACCAGCGTGGTCACCACCGGCGCGAACAGGGCCGTGCGGAACAGGGCCTTGAAGCGCGCGGCCGGCGCATTGAGCAGCATCGCCGCGCCCAGCGACACGCCGATCGACAACGGCACGCCGATCAGCACGAAGTAGGTGGTGTTCCACAGCGACTTCCAGAACATCGGCGTCTGCAGCAGGTCGATGTAGTTGCCCAGGCCGACGAAGCGCAGGTTGCTGCTGTCGGCCAGCGCATAGAGGTCGAAGTCGGTCACGCTCAGCGCGAGCGCCGAAGCGACCGGCAGGCCGAAGAACACGCCCAGCACGATCAGCGAGGGGCCGGCGAAGATCCAGCCGGCCAGCGAAGTACGTTTCATTGCGCGCTCCCGGCGGCCACGGCGCTGCTCGATTGCGGCGACGGCGCGCGCTCCTGCAGGCGTTGTTGTTCATGCATCCAGCGGCGCTTGGCCAGCACCTTGTCCACGCGCTGGTCCAGCTCTTCCACGGCCTTGTCCTGCGCCAGGCCACCACGCACCACTTTCTCGGTGACGATGCGCATTTCCTGCACGATGCGCTCCCATTCGAGCACCTTCGGCGTCGGCTTGACCCGCTCCAGCTGATCACGGAACGCGGCCGCCAGCGGATCATTGGCCAGCGACGGCGCGTTCCAGGCACTGCGGCGCGGCGGCAGGTCGCCGATGATGGAATGGAAGCGCGCCTGGATCTCCGGCCGCGACAGGAACTCGATCAGCTTCCAGGACGCCTCCTTCTGCTGCGACTTGCGGAAGATCACCAGGCTGGTACCACCGGCGATGCCCGCGCCCGGGCCGTCCGGCCCCGGCAGCGCGGCGGTGCCCCACTGCCCTTCCAGTTCCTTCGGCTGCAGTTTCTTGAACTCGCGGATGTTCCAGGGGCCGGAGATGTAGAACACGTTGAAGCCGCGGAAGAATTCGTCCCAGACGTTGGAGATCTGCGTTTCGGACATCTTCGGCGCCCAGCCCTGCTCGAACATGTTGGCGTAGAAGGCCAGCGTGCGGCGGAACCCCGGGCTGGCGAAATTGCCGCGGGTGTCGTCGTCGCGCAGCAGCGGGTCGGGCTGCTGCAGGGCCAGCGACAGCTGCTGCTCGAATTCGTTGATCGGCATCAGCACCGCATAGCGGTTCGGGCCCTGCATGCGCTTGATCGCCGCCATCTGCTCCTCCCATTCCTGCCACGTACGCGGCGGGTGGTCGTAGCCGGCCTTGGCCAGCAGGTCCTTGCGGTAGTAGATCAGGCGCGTATCGACGTACCACGGCACGCCGACCAGCTCGCCGTGGATCACGTTGGTATCCCAGATGCCCTGGAAGTAGTCCTTCGGGTCGACCACGGTGGAGCGCTGCACGAACGGCTGCAGCGGGGTCAGCGCGTCGAGTTCGGCGAACTCCGGCACCCAGGTGTTGCCCAGCTGGCACACGTCCGGCAGGCCGTCGGCGGCGAACGCGGTCAGCAGCTTCTCGTGCGCGGCGGTCCACGGGATGTTCTGCACATCCACCTTGATGCCGGGGTTTTCGGCCTCGAATTCGTGGATCAGCTCGCTGACCACCTCGGCTTCGCGGCCCATCGCCCAGAAGCGCACGGTGGTGGTGCCCGGTTCGGTACGGGCGCAGCCGGCCACGGCCAGGGCGGCCAGGGCAGGCAGCGCCCAGCGGCGCAGGCGGTCGATCCAGTTCGGCATCGGGTTACTTGCCCTGGCCTGTGGTGCGGTTGGCATTGTTCTTCTGTTCCTGCGCGGCAGCCGCGCGTGATTCGGCGATACCCACCGCGCGTGCCGCCGCGGCCTTTTCGTCCTTCTGCAGTTCCAGCGGCTGGAACGAGCCTTCCGGCGCCAGCCAGCCACCGCTGAACCCGGCCCGCTCAAGGCCCTTGCGGATGTACGGGTTCTTCTTCATCACTTCCCAGACGAAGTCATCGCGGTAGTTGGCGATCATGGTCAGGATCGGGCCCTGGTCGATGGCGATGTAGTCGCTGGCGACCCAGCCGCGATCCGGAACCAGGCGGCCGGTCTTGATCGGGATGTCGTAGTTGAAGCTGGGGTTGAACGAATCCAGGAAGCCGTAGCTGGAATAGATGTAATCGCCAAAGCGCTTGTGCATCTCCAGCGTGGCCGGGATCACCTGCTCGGGGGCGAACACCACCGAGGCGATCGCGGCGGTCGGGGCGATCGTGCCGTCATCGAAGTTCTCGCGCAGGCCGGCGCCGCGCGAAGAGTAGTGGCGGAACTGGCGCTGCTCGCCACGGTAGTCCTGCGTGGTGTTCTGCGGACCATCGCTGGCGGTCAGGCCCCACACGTTCTCGCCATACTCCTTCCACTGCATCGGGTTGGCGATGGCGTACTCGCGCTGGGCCAGCGCGGCCGAGCGGCTGTTGAGGAAGTAGGTGCTGCCACGCTCGCGCATGTACGCGTCCTGGATGTCGCGGAAGTCGATCCAGACGTGGCTGTACTGATGGCCGAACAGCGGGCCGAAGGACAGGTATTCCTGCCCCTGGTAGACGCCCCAGTCGTTGTCGTAGGTACGCGTCCACACCGTCCACGCGTCCGGGCTGACCGGGTGCGTCGGCGAGCCCAGGGCGAGGATGTAGACCATCATCGCCTCGTTGTAGCCCATCCAGTCGTGGTCGATGAAACCGCTCTCCGGGAACCAGCCCATCGAGATCAGCGGTGCACGCTGCTGCAGCCACGGCCAGTCGACCTTCTTGTACAACGTATCGGCGATCTGGCGGATTTCCTTCTCGCGCGGATCGTCACCGTCGTAGTACGACTGCGCGAACAGCACGCCCATCATCAGCAACGCGGTATCCACCGAGGACAGTTCGACCCAGCTGTCGTAGCGACGGCCTTCCTGCATGTCCAGGAAGTGGTAGTAGAAGCCCTTGTAACCGGCCTTGCCGGTGCGCTGCGGGCCCATCGGCACGTCGCGGAAGAACTTCAGCGTGGTCAGCGTGCGGTCGATCGCCTGGTTGCGGCTGACCCAGCCGTTCTCGATGCCGATCGGATAGGCGGTCAGCGCGAAGCCGACCGAGGCGATGCTGGCGAACGGCCGCGACGGGTAGCGGTCCGGGGTCAGCCCGTTGATCTCGTTGGTGGTATCCCAGAAGAACTGGAAGGTGCGGCGCTCGATGTCATCGAACAGCGGCGGCAGCTCCGGCTTCATCGGCCGTGGCGGTGCGTCGGCTTCGATCAGAATCACCGGCGGGCGAGGCTTGGCAGGCTCCTGCTGGGCCGGCTGGCAGGCAGCAACGGCCAGGCTCAACGCCGCGGCGGACAACAGATGGCGTGCCTGCATGGCGCGATTCCTCCGGTGGTCTGATCGATGGGAAAGCATAACGTCCAATGATCTGAAATCGTTTACAAGGTGCGTCCTGAAAAAACCACGAAAAACGTGGTTTGACACCGCGATCATTGCCCACGCCGCTGCCCCCTGCCCGGCAGCGGCGTGGGCAATGGACCGGCGCGGGGCCGGCCATTGCCGTTTTCACGCGCCCGATGCCGCTGGCGGAGCGGCGGCATCGGGTCGTACATCGACATCCGGGCTTAGAAGCGGAAACCCACTTCGGCCTTGACCTGACGCGGAGTACCGATGATTTCGCCGGTCTCGTTGTAGCTGGCCTGCAGCTTGCCGTTGGTCTTGACGTAGTTGTAGGTGGAGAAGTTGTCGAAGTTGAACACGTTGATGATGTCGATACGCGCGTACAGCTCGGTATCGCCCGGCATCTTGAACGTCTTCGTCGCCTGCAGGTCGACCGAGCGGTAGCCGAAGATCTTGCCACCCACCAGGAACTTGCCGGTGGCATTGGGCACGGCGGCCTGCGGGGTCGGCAGGGTATAGCCGCTGGCCTGCATCACCGGGTACCAGTCGTTGACGGCCGTCGGCGTTGCCAGGGTGATCTTGCCGCCGAAGGTGATGCCCCAGAAGCCCGCGTACGAACCGGTCACCACCAGGCGGTGACGCGGCGCGCCGTTGGAGCGGATGGTCGGGTAGTCGCCGATCAGGCCGCGGTCGAAGGCGTACTTCTCGTTGATGTCACGGTTGTGGCGCGCGGTCGTCCAGGTGTAGGCGATCGAGGTGCCCCAGCCGCTTTCCTTGGTGAACGGCTTCTGCGCCGACAGCAGGACCTGGGTGGCACGGGTCTTGATGCCCTGCTGGCCAATGATCAGGCTGCCGAAGCCCGGCACGTTGCAGCTCCAGGCCTGGCTCAGGCCCGGGTCGGTGCCGCCGCACAGGCGCGGATCATCGAAGAACTGGCCGGTCGGGTAACGGTTGCCCAGGGTGAAGGCGAAACCATCGTAGCTCAGGGTGCGGGCGATGGTGGCGTCGGTCAGCCAGTCGCCGATCTGGTTGCTCATGCCCAGGCTGAACTGGTCCGAATACGGAGCCTTCAGCTTGTTGTTCAGCAGGTCCACTTCCAGGCCGGCATTGCTGGTCGCACCGACCAGCGACTGCAGGTTGCCGATGCCGTTGAGCAGGTTCGGGTTCCAGTCGTAGCAGGCGGCCTGGCCGTTGATGCAGGCGCCGGTGGCCGGGTTGCGGAAGTAGATGGTCGGCTGCGGCAGGGCCAGCTTGGTGGTTTCCAGCTGCAGGTTGTCGAACAGGTCACGGTCGTAGGAACGGCCGGCACCACCGTGGATCACGTGCTGCTCGTCGGCGTTGATGTCATACGAGAAGCCCAGGCGCGGCTGCCAGGCATCCTTGAACGCCTTGCGGTTGTGACCGTTGCTGATGTAGTCGCCGATGTCCAGGCCGCCCAGCGCCAGCGAATCGGCGTAGGTCTGGCCGGCGGGCGCGCGCGGGTCCTGCGAATAGATGGCGTCGACCACCTGCTGCGGGGTCACGAAGTCCAGGTAGGACGGGGTCTTTTCGTAGTCCCAGCGCAGGCCGATGTTGAGCTGCAGGTGGTCGTTGACCTGCCAGTCGTCCTGGATGAACACGCCGTACTGCTTGGACTTCGAACGCACTTCACCGGACACGCCCGACACGCCGGTCACCGGCTTGACGAACTGCGCCTTGTACGGAATCGAATCCGGGAAGTCCGGATCGCCCAGCGAATAGGTAAAGGTCGGATTGATCTGCGCCGCATCGGACGCGTACAGATCAATCGCCTTGTACTTCACGCCCATCTTGATGGTGTGATCGCCGGCCCACTGGATGCCATCCAGGGTCAGGTTGTCTTCGATCGACCAGCCCTTCTGGCCCTTCACCTGCGAGTCCAGAGCCGAGGCGCCACCGATCTTCACCACCGTGCGGTCTTCCGGACCGTCCGGTGCGGTGTAGGTAATGCCGTTGGCCAGCGTCAGCGGGGTCGGGTTGTTGAACGAATCTTCGTGGGTGAGCATCAACTCGTTGTAGTAGCGCTCACCGCTGTGGTTCCAGCGCAGGGCGTAACGACGGTCGGTGTTGACCACTTCGCGGCCGGCTTCCGGCGAGGTCTGGCCACTGAACTGCGACTGGGTTTCGTCGCGGTCCTGGAAGGTCAGCTCGATGCGATCATTGTCGGTCGGCTCGAAGTCGATCTTGCCGAAGATCAGGTCCTGCTGGAACGGCTGGCTGGCCGGGCCGAGGCCGGCGGCGCCGGCAGGCGGCAGCAGACCGGCAGCACCGGTGACCGCACCGTCCGGCGCGATGGTGACCGGCAGGTCGAAGCGCTTGGCTTCATAGGTCACGAAGAAGTGGGCCTTGTCCTGGATGATCGGGCCACCCAGCGCGAAGCCGTATTCCTTCTCGGCCGAATCCTCCTTGCCCTTGTTCGGCTGGCGCTCGGCCGGGGTCATCGCGCGCATGCTGTCATTGGTGTAACGGTAGAACGCTTCACCCTTGAACTCGTTGGTACCGGACTTGGTCGCGGCGGTGACGGCAGCACTGGACACCTGGCCGTACTCGGCCTTGTAGTTGCCGCTGATGACCTTGTACTCGCCGATGGCCAGCTGCGGGAACGGGTTGCCGGCGCTGCCGGACTGGCCAGCGACGCCGCCGCCCTTGACGTAGCTCTTCTGGCCCACGCCGTCGATGTACACATTGGTGCCATCGGAGTTGGTGGCACCGCCGCGCAGCGAGGTGTTGCCCTTGGCATCGCGGGTGAAGATCAGGCCCGGCACCGCGTCAGCGAACTCCAGGAAGTTGCGCGAGACCTGCGGGGTGGTCTGGATCTGCTGCAGGCTGACGGTCTTGCCGACTTCGGAGGTACGCACTTCCTGCAGCAGGGTCGGCGCGACGACGTTGACGGTGTCAAGGTTGGTGGCCGCGGTCGAGCCCGGGGTGCTGCTGGCCGCGCCGGCGAAGTTCAGGGTGGCGGTCGATGCCACGGTGACGGTGACCTTCTGGGTCTGGCCATTGGCGACCACGTCGTAGGTGCCCGGATCCAGGCCCATCAGCGAATAGCTGCCATCGGCGCGGATGGTGCCGCGACGGACGGTACCGGTGGCCACGTTGGTGGCGGTGACTTCGGTGCCTGCCTGCGCGCCGGCAACCTGGCCGCGAAGGCTGGCATTGGCCGACTGCGCCATGACGTTCGGAGCAGCAGCCAGCATCAGGCAGCTGACCAGCGCGGTGCTCAGCAGCCGGCGTGCCGGCGTGCGGAAGGTGGTATGCATCATCAACTCAATCTCCGGGTGGCGGTAACCGCTTGCGCGGTCCCTGCGATCAATCAAAAAAGAAGGAACGCCTCTGGCTTCAACGGCCCGATGGCGGAGTGGTGGAATCGCGAACTATCAAGCGGGGAACCAGGGTCTGCTTGTCCCCTGTCCCATCCGTGGAGGTGCCGTCCATCAACTGCAGCAGGCGCGTCATGGCCCGGTCGCCGAGCTCGGCGATGCTGACCTGCATGGTGGTCAGCGACGGGTGGACGAAACGCGCCAGTGGAATGTCATCGAAACCCGCCAGGGCCACATCGGCCGGGACACGGACCCCTGCCTGCGTGAACGCATACAGGCAGCCCAGGGCCATCATGTCGTTGGCGGCGAACACGGCATCGGGCAGCGCTCCGGCTGCCAGCAACTCCTGACCGGCACGATGGCCGGAAGCTTCGTCGAAATCACCGGGCAGCTCGATGCCCTCGGCGCCACTGCCAAAAGCCACCAGCGCGTCACGGAAGCCGCGCAGGCGCTCGCGCGCGTCGAAGTTGAGGTCCGGGCCAGAAATGAAGGCAATGCGGCGGTGGCCGGCGTCCAGCAGGTGGCGGGTCATCGCCATCGCGCCGGCGTGGTCGTCGATGCTCAGCACCGGATGGTCCTGCCCGGGCAGATAGGTGTTGATCAACACCGTCGGCAACGACTGCGGCAGGTTGTCGGTCAGGAAGCCCGGGCTCTCGGCATAGGGCGAAAGCACCAGCAGGCCGTCGACGCGGCCGCGCATGGCACGCAGGGCCGCGCCCTGCTGTTCCTGGTCACCGTGGTAGCTGGACACCAGCAGGTGCTGGCGGCGGTTGCGGGCCACGCCGTCGATGCCGCGCATCAGTTCGGAGAAGAATTCGCCGTACAGGTCAGGCAGCACCACGCCCACCGTATTGGTGCGGCGGCTGCTCAGGCTGCGGGCGGCGGCGTGCGGGGTGTAACGCAGCCGTGCGGCCACCTCCAGCACGAGCTGGCGGACCGGTTCGGCGACATTTTCATGCCCGTTGAGCGCGCGGGAAACCGTGGCCACGGAGACCCGGGCTTCGCGTGCGACGTCTTTGATTGTGATAGCTGCCTTGTTCACGAAGCCGCCCTCCACGGCTTGGACCTACCAGCATTGGCGCGGAATGTAAGCGTTTCCATCTGGGCTTGTAAACAGTCCGTTAGGCGAATGTCCCGAAATGGACATGAAAATCTGTCCGTGGCGAGGCCCGTAGGGACCGGCCAGGACAGTGCGGGACAAGGGCTCAGCCCTGTTCTGACGGGGTATGTGCGCGGATGGACAGCGCGTGGATATCGGTGTCCATCATCGACCCCAGCGCGGCATAGACCGCGCGATGCCGGGCCAGCGGAGCCAATCCGGCGAAGCGTTCACTCACCACATGCACGTTGAAATGACCGCGCCCGTCGCGGGCACCGGCATGGCCGGCATGGCGATGGCTGTCATCCTCGATCTCGAGCACGCTGGGCGCCAGCGCCTGCTGCAGCGCATCACGGATCCGTTCGATCCGTTCCGCGTTCACGGCAGGACCTTGCGGAACGGGCGTACCTGCACGCGGGTGTAGACGCCGGCAGCCACGTACGGGTCGGCATCCGCCCAGGCCTGGGCCTGCGGCAGCGACTCGAACTGCGCGATCACCACCGAGCCGCTGAAACCGGCCGGGCCCGGGTCTTCACTGTCCACCGCCGGGCACGGCCCGGCCAGCAGCAGGCGTCCCTCGTCGCGCAGCGCGTGCAGCCGCGCCAGGTGTTCCGGCCGCGCCTGCAGCCGCTGCGCCAGCACATCCTGGCCGTCATACCCTTCGATCACATACCACACCGGCATTTCCTCGCTTGCGTTGTCGGGTCCGCAGATTCTAGCCAATGCCGGCCCTGTCCCGGCCCCGGCTGGACACTGGCGCGGCAAAGGCTTACCCTAGACTCCATTGCACGTGGCTGGATGCAGCAGCCCGTCGGTTTTTGCGGCCAACGCAGCCCCCGACGACCGTCCCGCTGCTTCAAACCGGACCACCCGGCCGGGCCACGTAGACGACCTCCCCGTAGTTCTGTCGCTGCCGTTTACTGCGGCGCGTCCTGCTGTTTGATATGTGTGGAATCGCGCCGATCCCGGCGTGTCTGGTGCCCTGGGGCTCCGTGGCGTTGGCCCGGCGAACCCGGTGCCGCGACTGGTCCGTTGCAATCCTGATCTCCATTAGATGACTTCCGAACTCGCGCTCGACGCGAACCCGCCAACCCGGCCGCCCGCCCCCCAGCAGCAGGAAATGCCGCTGGCCGTGGTGCATGGGCAACCGGTCCTGCAGATTCCGCAGGACCTGTACATTCCGCCGGACGCGCTGGAAGTCATCCTGGATGCCTTCGAAGGCCCGCTGGACCTGCTGCTGTACCTGATCCGCCGCCAGAACCTGGATGTGCTGGACATTCCCGTCGCCGAGATCACCCGGCAGTACGTGGAATACATCACCGTGATGCGTGAGCTGCGCTTCGAGCTGGCGGCCGAGTACCTGGTGATGGCCGCGATCCTGGCCGAGGTGAAGTCGCGGATGCTGCTGCCGCGCCCGGTCAGCGAGGAAGGCGACGAGGCCGACCCGCGCGCCGAGCTGGTGCGCCGGCTGCAGGAGTACGAACGCTTCAAGCAGGCCGCCGAGGACATCGACGCCCTGCCCCGCCAGGACCGCGACACCAGCCTGGCACACGCCTTCATGCCCGAACGCACCACGGTGAAGCTGCCGCCGCCGGTGGACCTGAAGGAAATGCTGCTGGCCCTGCACGACGTGCTCAAGCGCGCCGAGCTGTTCAGCGGCCACGCCATCAAGCGTGAGGCACTGAGCGTGCGGCAACGCATGGGCGAAGTGCTGGGACGCCTGGAAGACGGCAAGTTCTATCGTTTTGAAGGGCTGTTCACGGCTGAAGAAGGCAAGCTGGGCGTGCTGGTCACGTTCCTGGCGGTGCTGGAACTGGCCAAGGAACAGCTGCTGGACATCGTCCAGGAAGAACCGCTGGCGCCGATCTACGTGAAGTCGCTGGCGGCCGGCAACACCAACGCCCCGCTGCAGTTCAGCAGCGAGTTCGACGACAACGACGCCGCCAATGCAGACGAGTGAGCGCTGACTGCCGATGGATCAATCGCTGATCAACCGCATTGTCGAGGGTGCCCTGCTGGCTTCCAGCCAGCCGCTCACCCTGGCCCAGCTGAAGGACCTGTTCCCGGAAGAGGAACCGGCACCGCCGGGCAGCATCGAACGCGCGCTGGAACGCCTGCGCGAAGCCTGCGAAGGCCGCGGCGTGGAACTGGTCGAGGTCGCCTCCGGCTTCCGCTACCAGGTCACCGGCGAAGTGCATGGCTGGATCAGCCGGCTGTGGACCGAGCGCAAGACCCGCTACACCCGTGCCACCCTGGAAACCCTGGCGCTGATCGCCTACCGGCAACCGATCACCCGCGGCGAGATCGAACAGGTGCGCGGCGTGGCGGTCAGCAGCAACATCATCCAGGCGCTGGAAGAACGCGAATGGATCCGCGTGGTCGGCCACCGCGACGTGCCTGGCAAGCCTGCCCTGTTCGGCACCACCAAGGGCTTCCTGGATTATTTCGGCCTGAAGCGGCTGGACGAACTGCCGCCACTGTCGGAACTGAAGGACCTGGGCGAGCTGGAACCGCAGCTGTCCCTGGACCGCGATGCACCTGCCGTCGCCGGTGCCGAGGGCCCGGACATCTCGGCCGGCGCCGATGGCGCTGCCGCGAACGATGACACCGGCCTGGCCGGCAGTGACACCCCTGATTCCGTCGATGCAGCCCCTGCGTCGGCCACCGATGAGCAAGCACCTTCGCCCCTCGATGATGGGCACCCCGATTCCGCGCCGGGCGAGCGCGCGGTGCCAGTGAACGAACGCGAAGACAACGCCGTCGCGATGACGACCGTGGCTGTTGACCAAGCCGATTCCGAACCAGAGGCCGACCTCGAAACCGTCGGCCGGAGCAAAACTGATGAGTGACACCCCCCGTAACAAGCTCTCGCTGAAGCGCGAAGCCACCTCCGAACAGTTCAAGCTGGAAGAGCGCCTGCACAAGGTGCTGGCCCAGGCCGGCCTTGGCTCGCGCCGCGCGCTGGAACAGCGCATCGCCGAAGGCCTGGTCAAGGTCAACGGTGAAGTCGCGCAGACCGGTATGTCGGTCAAGAGCGGCGACAAGATCGAGCTGGACGGCCGCGGCTTCGTCGCCACCGCCCTGGCCGAGCCGTCGCGCGTGCTGGTCTACAACAAGCCGGAAGGCGAAGTGACCACCCGCGATGATCCGGAAGGTCGCCCGACCGTATTCGAATCGCTGCCGCCGCTGAAGGGCGCGCGCTGGATCGCCATTGGCCGCCTGGACATCAACACCACCGGCCTGCTGCTGGCCACCACCGACGGTGAGCTGGCCAACGCCATGATGCACCCGTCGTTCGAGGTCGAGCGCGAGTACGTGGTGCGCGTGCGTGCGCCGGAAGGCGAGGAAAAGGTCTCCGACGCCATCGTCGACCGCCTCACCCGTGGCGTCGCGCTGGAAGACGGCCCGGCCAAGTTCGATGAGATCGAACGCATCGGCGGCACCGATTCGCACGACTGGTTCCGCGTCGTGGTGAAGGAAGGCCGCAACCGCGAAGTGCGCCGCCTGTGGGAATCGCAGGGCTGCCAGGTCAGCCGCCTGAAGCGCACCCGCTATGGCAAGGTGAGCCTGCCGCGCGAACTGGCCCGCGGCCATTCGGTGGAACTGGGCACCGCGCAGGTTGAAGCCCTGCGCGCGCAGCTGAAGCTGGAAGAAGGCGCACCGTCGGCACTGACGCTGCAGCCGGTGATCGGCCAGCGCCGCGCCGCCAAGACCACCGTGCGCGTGCGCGAAGGTGGCCGTGGCAACGCCTACGTCAACGGCCACAACACCGCTGACGAAGGCCGCGAGCTGCGTCGTTTCGACAACGTCCGCGAAGATCGCGGCCGTGGTCGCGGCGGCAAGGGTGGCGGCTTCAAGGGCGGCCTGACGGTCAGCGGTGAAGCGGCAGCCAAGCAGTCGCAGAAGCCGTTCAAGCAGCGCGCCCAGAAGAACGATCGTTCGCTGCCGGAAGGCAACCCGGCCGCGTTCCGCACCTGGTACGTGCCGGATGGCGTGAGCACCGGCCCGAGCGGCCATCGCAACGCCGGTCCGGGCGCACGCGGCCCCGGTGCCCGTGGTCCGGGTGCAGGCGGCCAGGGCCGTCCGTACGGCAAGCCGAAGGGTCCGGGCGCTGGCGCCGGTGGCGGCCAGGGCCGTGGCGGTTTCGGTGGTGAAGGCCGTGGCGGCGCAGGCGGCCAGGGTCGTCCGGCCGGTGCCGGCAACCGCTCGCAGGGCCAGGGCAACAAGCACCCGTACGGTCATCCGGGCAACGCCCCGAGCTTCCCGTCCGACCACGCCACGCCGGGCTTCAACCCGTATGGCAGCCCGAAGCCGGCACAGGGCGCCCGTCCGGGCGGTCGCGGTCCGGGCGGTGGCAACAACCGTGGCCCGGGCGGTAACCGTGGTCCCGGTGGTCCGGGTGGCAACCGTGGCCCGGGTGGCCCCGGCGGCAATCGTGGTCCGGGCGGCCCGCGCCGCAGCGGCCCGCGCGGCGGCTGATCGGCAGCCACGCTGACATGAAAAACCCCGGCGCAGGCCGGGGTTTTTCTTTGTCTGGTGGGTCGATCCGTTGGTAGACCCACGCCATGCGCGGATGAAAAGCGTGAACTAGGAATTCTTTGAAAACGTGCAATTAGTGCCATAGGTCGACGCGAGCAACGCGATGAACGCCTATCGTGAAGCCTCATCCCCAACATGAGGCAGTGACGATGGCGTGGTACACCGTAGCAGCGCACCTGCAGGCAGAGAAGGTCACACAGGTATGGACTGACACGCATGGCCCGGCTGAGAAGGTCCAGGTCTCGGGCATCTATCGGTGCAAGGGCTGCAAGCGTGAAGTGACGTGCAACAAGAACGATCCATTCCCGCCCCAATCCCATCACCAGCACGCGCCCCACGAGGGCGACATCCGCTGGAAGCTGATCGTGCGCACCAACACCGACGGCATCTGATACAAAAAGGGGACGGAGGGGATCAAGTCGTTAAAGGCACAAACGACTTAATCCCCTCCGTCCCTTTTTTGTTGTCAGCGGCGGCTGATGGTGAAGGCGGCGCCGTCCACGCCCAGGTCCCAGCCCTTGCCGGTGCCGGACAGGGCCAGCGAGATGTCGCCCTTGGTCATCACCTGCGCATTGCTGGACTTCACGGCGCCCGCATGCGCGCCCACCGAGGCGTAGGTGCCCAGCAGCTCGTTGACGCTCACGGCACCAGTGAAGCTGCCACGGCCATTGGTGATCTTCGACTTGCCCACGGTCAGGCCGCCGCCCTTCACTTCGATGCGCACCGGCAGGCTGGTGCCGTTGCTGCAGCTGACCGTGCCATTGCCGGAGGCGGTCTTGTAGATCAGTGACCAACCGGACAGGTTATAGCGCAGCTGGCAATCAAGGTTGCCGGCAGCGTGCGCGGCCGGGGCCAGCGTTGCAGCGGACAGGGCCAGCAGCAGGGCGAGGGGCTTGTTCATGGCAGGACTTCCAGTTCGGTCGGACTGCCGGCGAATCTAGCAGCGCGCACGTGCACGTTGGATGCAGGCGCGCACGCTGGTGCGGCGACGTTCAGGCCTGCTCGTCCAGGTGGAAGGCATCGGCATCGAGCATCGCCGGGAAGCGCGCGCGGTGCGCGGCCAGCGCCTCGGACGAGATGGTGGTGGTGACCACCTGTTCGCGCTCGCGGATCTCCACCTGCGGCTGGCCAAGGAAATCCAGCACGGCGCTGTCGCCGGCGTAGTGCAGCTGGTTGCCATCCACGCCGATGCGGTTCACCGCCGCCACGAAGCACAGGTTCTCGATCGCCCGCGCACGCAGCAGGGTCTTCCACGCATAGGCGCGCGCCGACGGCCAGTTGGCAACGAAGATCTGCAGGTCGAAATCCAGCTGCTGCGGACGCTCCACATTGAAGCGGTTGCGGCAGAACACCGGGAAACGCAGGTCGTAGCAGACCTGCGGATTGATCCGCCAGCCCTTCCATTCCACGCTCAGGCGCTCACGGCCGGCGGCATAACGCTCGTGCTCGCCGCCGTAACGGAACAGGTGGCGCTTGTCGTAGTACTGCAGCTCGCCATCGGGCGTGGCGAACAGCAGGCGGTTGTAGACGCCGTCGCCCTCGCGCAGCTGCACGCTGCCGATCACCGCTGCGTTCAAGGCCTGGGCCTGTTCACGCACCCAGGCCACGGTCGGGCCATCCATGCCTTCGGCCTGGGCGATGGCGTCGTTGGAGAAGCCACTGGTGAAGGTCTCCGGCAGGATTACCAGGTCGGTGGTGCCGGTCAGCGGTGCCAGCAACGCACCGTAGTAGGCGCGGTTGCCCGCCGGGTCATGCCAGCGGGTGTCGCCCTGGACGAGGGAAATGCGCAGGTCCTGCATGTCCGTGCCTCCGCTCACAGCAGGCGCAGGCGTTCGATCGCCGCGTCCATGGTCGCTTCGTTCTTGGCAAAGCACAGCCGCACCAGGCGCTGGCCGGCCGGCGGGTTCTCGTAGAACGGCGACAGCGGGATGGCGGTGACGCCCTTCTCGATGGTCAGCCACTTCACGAACTCATGGTCCGGCAGGTCGCTGATGGCCGAGTAGTCGACCAGCTGGAAGTAGCCGCCCGGCACCGGCAGCGCCTTCAGGCGGGTGCCGGCCAGCTGCTCGCGGAAGCGATCGCGCTTGGCCTGGTAGAACGCACCCAGCTCCAGGTGGTGTTCGGGCTCGTCGCGGATCATCGCGGCGAAGCCATACTGCGCCGGGCCGAAGCTGGTGAAGGTGTTGTACTGGTGCACCTTGCGGAACTCGGCGGTCAGCGCCGGCGGGGCGATCGCATAGCCGATCTTCCAGCCGGTGCAGTGGTAGGTCTTGCCGAAGCTGGAGATGACGAACGCGCGCTCACGCAGTTCCGGGTAGCGCAGCGCCGATTCATGGCGGCGCCCGTCGTAGATGATGTGTTCGTACACCTCATCGGAGATCAGGTAGATCTGCGTGCCGCGCAGCAGCTCGGCCAGCGCCTGCATGTCCTGCGCCGACAGCATCGCGCCGGACGGGTTGTGCGGGGTGTTGACGATCAGCATGCGGGTGCGCGGGGTGATCGCTGCACGCACGCGATCCCAGTCGACCGCGAACGTCTGCGGATCGAGCGACACATGCACGGCCTTGGCGCCGGCCAGGTCGATCGCCGGTTCGTAGCAGTCATACGCCGGGTCGAGCACGATCACTTCCTCGCCCGCACGCACCACGGCGTGGATGGCGTTGAAGATGGCCTCGGTACCGCCGCTGGTGACAGTGATCTCGCTGTCCGCGTCGACCTGCGCACCGTAGCAGTCCAGCGCCTTCTGCGCGATGGCCTGGCGCAGCGGTGCCACACCGGTCATCGGCGGGTACTGGTTCAGCCCGGCGGCCATCGCCTTGGCGGTCTCGTCGATCAGGCGCTGCGGCGCCGAAAAATCCGGAAAACCCTGGCCCAGGTTGACCGCGCCGTGTTCGGCGGCGAGCTGGGACATCACGGTGAAGATCGTGGTACCGACCTTGGGCAGCTTGGTGGTGGGTTGCATCGGCCTGGGCTGTGGGGGAACAAGGGATCCGAGTTTACGCAATCCGCGCGACGGTAGTGCCGGCCGCTGGCCGGCAACCTCGGCCCACGCGACTGGCACCCTGGGGAATTGCCGGCCAGCGGCCGGCACTACCGCAGGCATTCACCGCTACAATTGCCGCCGCACTCCGGCATGAAGACCTTTGCCCCTTGAACACCCCTGCATTGCTGGCCGCCAGCGGCCTGAGCTTCTCCCGCAATGACGAGCCGGTGTTCGGCCCGCTGGACTTCCATGTGGATGCCGGCGAAGCCCTGCTGGTGCAGGGCGGCAATGGCGCCGGCAAGACCACCCTGCTGCGCGTGCTGGCCGGCCTGGCCCGGCCCGGTGCTGGCCAGGTGCGGATCGACGGCAAGCCGGCCAGCAATGCCGAGCGCGCGCGGTATGTCGCCTACCTCAGCCACCTGCCGGCGCTGAAGCCGGACCTCGGCACGCTGGAAAACCTGCATTTCCTGTGTGGCCTTCACGGACGGCGTGCGCGGCAGATGCCCGGCAACGCACTGGCCATCGTCGGCCTGGCCGGTTACGAGGACACCCTGGTACGGCATCTGTCGGCCGGACAGAAGCGGCGGCTGGCACTGGCGCGCATCTGGCTGTCGCCGGCGCCGCTGTGGCTGCTCGACGAACCCTATGCCAACCTCGACCTGGAGGGCATCACCCTGGTCAACCGGATGATTTCGGCGCACCTGCGCGCCGGAGGCGCTGCGCTGGTCACCACCCATGGCGCCTATGCCGCACCGCCGGTGCGTACCCGCCAGCTCGACCTCGGCGGTGCCGCATGATCGCGCCGGGTACGGAACCGGGCCTGTGGCAGACCGCGGGCGCCCTGCTCAAGCGCGACCTGCGCCTGCTCTGGCGCCGCCGCGGCGATGCGCTGCAGCCGCTGCTGTTCGCCCTGCTGGTAGTGGTGCTGTTCGCGCTGGCCCAGGGCCGCGAGCCGCAGCTGCTGGGCGCCACCGCCGGTGCGGTGCTGTGGCTGGCCGTGCTGCTGGCGGGACAGCTGTCGCTGGATTCGCTGTTCCGTTCCGACGCCGAGGACGGCTCGCTGGAACAATGGCTGCTGGCGCCGGTGCCGCTGGCCTGGCTGGTGCTGGTGCGCGTGCTGCTGCATTGGGCCACCACCGCGCTGCCGCTGATCGTGGTCAGCCCGCTGCTGGCCGAAATGCTGCATCTGCCGCATGACCAGCTGCCGATGTTGCTGGCATCGTTGCTGCTGGGAACACCATTGCTGAGCCTGATCGGTGGCGTGGTCGCCGCGCTGACCGTAGGCATCCGACGCTCTGGTATTCTCGTGGCGCTGCTGTCGTTGCCGCTGTACGTGCCGGTGCTGGTGTTCGGCGCAGGCAGCCTGGCGGCAGCCGGACGCGGGCAGGATCCGGTCGGTGCGCTGCTGATGCTGGGCGCCGGCCTGCTGGTCGCGTTGGTGCTGGCGCCGCTGGCCACCGCCGCTGCAATACGTATTTCTCTGAGTTGACCGAGCTGAGAGCCAATCCACCCCTGCTGGATAGCCGCCACGCATGAATCCGATTGTCCGCTGGTTCCACCAACTCGGTTCGCCCCCCACGTTCGACCGTTTCGCTGCCCGCTGGTCGCGGGTGTTCTACCTCGCGGCGGTGCCGGTGCTGCTGGTCGGCATGTGGCAGGCGCTGCTGGTGGTACCGCCGGAAGCCAAGCAGCTGGACAGCTTCCGCATCCTCTACATCCACGTACCCAGTGCCTGGATGAGCCTGTTCGTGTTCGCGCTGATGGCGCTGTATGCGGCCATCGCACTGATCTGGCGGATCAAGGTCTGCGAGATCCTGGCCATGGCCTGTGCGCCGATGGGTGCCGGCTTCACCCTGATCACCCTGTTGACCGGCAGCATCTGGGGCAAGGGCACCTGGGGCACCTGGTGGGACTGGGACCCGCGCATGACCAGCGAGCTGGTGCTGCTGTTCCTGTACCTGGGCGTGATCGGCCTGTACCACGCCATCGAGGACCGCCGCAGCGCCGCGCGCGCGGCGGGCCTGCTGGCCATCGTCGGCGTCAGCCTGCTGCCGGTGATCCGCTACTCGGTGGACTGGTGGGGCGGCCTGCACCAGCGCCAGTCGATCAGCGTGTTCGGTGAATCGGCGATCAGCAGCGCGATGATCGCGCCGCTGTGGTGGATGGTGATCGGCACCAAGTTCTGGTTCGCCGGTTCGGTGCTGGCCAAGGCCCGCGCCGACAATCTCGACCGCGAGGCCGGCAAGGCCTGGGTCGGCGGCCGCGTCGATGCCGAACGCCCGGCCCGGGAGGCCCAGCCATGACCCACCTGCCCTATGTGATCGGCGCCTACGCCGTGTTCGTGCTGGTGCTCAGCGCCGATGCCATCGGTTCGTGGCTGCGCCTGCGCGTGGCGCGTCGGCTGGCACTGGCCCGGCAGCAGCGGCAGCAGACCCGCGCCGGCAGGCAGGACGCAACGGCGCCGTTGTCGACGGAGCTGGAACGATGACCCCGGTACAGCGTCGCCGCCTGGTGTGGGTGCTGCTGGCCCTGCTCGCCTCCGGCCTGGCCACCGCGCTGGTGGCGATGGCACTGGAGCGCAACATCGCCTACCTGTACACGCCTTCGGAAGTGCTGCGCGGCGATGTCGATGCGCAATCGCGCTTCCGCCTCGGCGGCATGGTGGTGAAAGGCTCCTTCAACCGACCGGTCGGCTCGCTGGAGGCACGCTTTGAAGTGACCGACGGCGACGCGCAACTGGCGGTGACCACGTCGCGGATCCTGCCGGACATGTTCGCCGAAGGCACGGCGGTGGTCGCCAGCGGCCGCCTGCAGGACGGCACCTTCGTCGCCGACGAAGTGCTGGCCAAGCACGATGAAAAATACGTACCGAAGGAAGTGGCCGACAAGATGGGCGACGCCCATCGCAAGCACGACGTGCCGGTGACGGCACCCGAGGTGCGCTGAGTGTTGCCCGAACTGGGTCAGATCCTGCTGCTGTGCGCGTTGCTGGCCTCGCTGCTGCAGGCCGGCCTGCCGCTGGTCGGCGCGCAGCGCAACAACACCGCGTGGATGGCGGTGGCACGACCTGCCGCGTTCGCGCAGCTGCTGCTGGTCGCCGGCGCGTTCGCGGTGCTGACCGCCGCGTTCGTGCAGCAGGACTTCTCGGTGCGCTACGTGGCCGAGAACTCCAATTCGCTGCTGCCGATGGTCTACCGCTACTCGGCGGTCTGGGGCGCGCACGAGGGCTCGCTGCTGATGTGGGCGCTGGTGCTGGCGCTGTGGACCGGCGCGGTGGCGCTGTTCTCGCGGCACCTGCCGGCGCCGGTGCAGGCGCGCGTACTGGCGGTGATGGGCGTGGTCAGCGTCGGCTTCCTCGCCTTCCTGATCTTTACCTCCAACCCGTTCCTGCGCCTGAACCCGGCGCCGCTGGAAGGCCGCGACCTCAATCCGCTGCTGCAGGACCCGGGGCTGATCATCCATCCGCCGATGCTGTACCTGGGCTATGTCGGCTTCGCGGTGCCGTTCGCATTCGCGGTTGCCGCACTGCTGGAAGGCCGCGTCGACGCACGCTGGCTGCGCTGGACGCGGCCGTGGACCAACGTCGCCTGGGGGTTCCTGACCCTGGGCATCGCGCTGGGCAGCTGGTGGGCCTATTACGAGCTGGGCTGGGGCGGCTGGTGGTTCTGGGACCCGGTGGAGAACGCCAGCTTCATGCCCTGGCTGGTCGGCGCCGCGCTGATCCATTCGCAGGCCGTCACCGAAAAGCGTGGCACCTTCGGCAGCTGGACCCTGCTGCTGGCGATCGCCGCCTTCGCGCTGTCGCTGCTGGGCACGTTCCTGGTGCGCTCCGGCGTGCTGACCAGCGTGCATTCGTTCGCCGCCGATCCCTCGCGCGGCCTGTTCATCCTGGTGTTCCTGTCGGTGCTGGTGGGCGGCAGCCTGCTGCTTTATGCGTTGCGTGCCAGCCAGCTGAGCGTGGACGCCGACGATCCGCGCCGTGGCTTCACCGCCACCTCGCGCGAGACCCTGCTGCTGGCCAACAACCTGCTGCTGGCCACCGCCTGCGCGATGGTGCTGCTCGGCACGCTGTACCCGCTGCTGGCCGATGCGCTGTCGCTGGGCAAGATCTCGGTCGGACCGCCCTACTTCGGCAGCCTGTTCCTGCTGCTGATGGCGCCGATGATCCTGCTGCTGCCGTTCGGCCCGCTGGTGAAGTGGCAGCGCGACCAGCCTTCGCGCGCGTTCGCGCTGCTGGCACCGTGGCTGGGCCTGGCGCTGCTGCTGGGCGCGCTGGCGTGGTGGCAGGCGCCGCAGAACGGCTGGAAGGCCGGCATCGGCGTAGCCGCTGCGGCGTGGGTCGGGCTGGGTACCGCGCGCTTCGTCTGGCAGCGCCTGCGCGGCAATGGCCGCTTCACCGCCGAAATGCTCGGCATGATCGTCGCCCATGCCGGCATCGCCGTGTTCCTGGCCGGCGCGCTGCTGGTGGAAGCGTTGAACGTGCAGCGCGAGGTGGCACTGGCACCGGGCCAGCAGCTGGTGATCGGCCGCCATGAAGTGCGCTTCGAGGGCGTGGACCATCGCGAAGGGCCGAATTTCATCGCCGACCGTGGGCACCTGCGCGTGTTCCGCAACGGCCGCGAGCTGGCGCTGCTGCACCCGGAGAAGCGCCAGTACGCCAGCGGTGGCCAGGTGATGACCGAGGCGGGCATCGATGCACGCTTCGATGGTGATGTCTACGTGGCATTGGGCGAGCCGCTGGGCAACAATGCATGGGCGGTCCGGGTGCACATCAAGCCGTTCGTGCGCTGGATCTGGCTGGGCGCGCTGCTGATGGCCCTGGGCGGATTCATCACCGCCGCCGACCGCCGTTTCCGTCGTCCGTAGGAGTTCCCATGTCCGAGTCCCCCGCCCCGCGCCCCTCCCGCCCGCTGCCGCCGGTAGCCATCGTGATCGGCGTGCTGTTCTTCTTCGGCCTGCTCGGGCTGATGATCTACGGGGTGATGAAATCGGGTGATCCGCAGCGCGACGTGCTGCCGTCGGCGCTGATCGACAAGCCGGCGCCGGCGTTCGCGCTGCCGGTGCTGCACGACCCGGAAATGATCGTGCACAGCGACGACCTGCGCGGCGCGCCCTACCTGCTGAACGTGTGGGGCAGCTGGTGCGCGGCCTGCCGCGAGGAGCACCCGGTGCTGACCCGTTTCGCCGAGAGCAAGCGCGTGCGCGTGATCGGCTACAACTGGAAGGACGACCCGACCGACGCGCTGCACTGGCTGGAACAGCTGGGCAACCCGTTCATGGTGGTGCTCAGCGACGTTGAAGGCCGCACCGCGATCGACTGGGGCGTGACCGCGGCACCGGAGACCTTCCTGGTCGATGGCAGCGGCATCGTGCGCTGGAAGTACAGCGGTGCGATGACCCAGCGCGTGGTGGACGAGAAGCTGATCCCGGCGCTGCAGAAGATCGAGAAGGCCCAGGCCAGTGCCGGCAACACCCTGCATACGGCGCCCTGAGCCCATGCGCTGGCTGCTGGCGCTGCTGCTCCTGATGCTGCCGCTGGCCGTGCTGGCCCAGCAGCCGCTGCACGATCCGCAGCCGCTGCAGTTCCGCGATGGCGCCGAAGAACGCCGCTTCCATGACCTGGCCGCGCAGCTGCGCTGCGTGCAGTGCCAGAACCAGTCGCTGGCCGACTCCAACGCGCAGATCGCCCAGGACCTGCGTCGCGAGGTGCTGCAGCTGATGCAGCAGGGCCACGACGACGCGCAGATCAAGCAGTTCCTGGTCGCCCGCTACGGTGAGTTCGTGCTCTACCAGCCGCCGTTGCAACCGGGTACCTGGCTGCTGTGGGGCGGCCCGCTGCTGGTGCTCGGCGCCGGCGCACTGGTGGTGCTGGGCATCGTCCGCCGCCGTGGCCGCGCGGTCGCCGCCGTGCCGGCCAGCAAGGCCGATGAGGGAGACGGATGGTGAGCCATTGGCTGCCGATGCTGGCTGGGCTGGTGGCCGCGCTGATGGCGGCGCTCGTGCTGTGGCCACTGCGCCAGCATGGGCGCCGCGGTTTCGTGGTGGGCGTGCTCGCGCTGGGCGTGGCCGGTGCCTGCCTGTATCTGCTGGTCGGTGATCCGCGTGCAGCACAGGTACAACCGACGCCATCGGTAGCCACCCTGCGCGATGGCGTGCAGGCCCTGCAGGAGGCACTGAAGCGCGACCCGCAGCGGGCTGATGGCTGGGCGCTGCTGGGCCGGTCGCAGGCCGAACTGGGCAATGTCTCGGCCGCGGCAGACGCCTTCGCGAGGGCCGCCGCATTGGCACCGGACGATCCGGGCGTGCTGGTAGAAGCCGCGCAGGCGCGCGCGCAGGCCGATGCCGGCAAGCAGTTCGATGACACCGCGATGGCCTGGTTGCAGCAGGCCCGTGCGCAGGCACCCGATGCCGAGCGCGCCAGCTGGCTGCTGGGCATCGCGCTGCGCCAGCGCGGAAAGAATGCCGAGGCCGCGGATGTGTGGAGCGGCCTGTTGCCACGACTGGAACCGGGTGCCGCGCAGGCGCTGCAGGCACAGATCGCCATCGCCCGCGAGGCCGCCGGCCAGGCGCCCAATGCTACCGCTGCGGCGCCACCAGCGCTGCTGCAGGTGCGTGTGCAGCTGCCTGCGCTGAAGAACGCCGAGTGGCCCGCCAGCACCCAGGTGTTCGTACTGGCCCGCGCCGTAGGCGGACCGCCGATGCCAGTGGCCGCACGCAAGCTGCCCCTGGCCGGTTTCCCGGCCACGGTCGGGCTGGGCGACGGTGACAGCCCGATGCCAACCGCACCGCTGTCGGCCCATCGCGAAGTGGAAGTGCTGGCACGCATCTCGCGCAGCGGCAGCGCCAACCGCAGCGAGGACGACCTGCAGAGCGTTCCGGTGAAGGTGAGCCTGCCGCATGAAGGCGTGGTGGAATTGCGGTTCCCTTGACGCTCCGCAGGTAGTGCCGGCCGCTGGCCGGCAACCACGCGGGCGCATCAAGGTTCATGAGGTTGCCGGCCAACGGCCGGCACTACCGGGTGCATCGTCGATGGAAACCAGCGTGTCGCCAGCTCCACATGCGGCCCCGCTAGAATGACTGCATGACCGAATTCATCCCGCCCGGCACCCGCTTCCACGCCCTGCCCTCGCCATTCCCGTTCAAGCGCGGTGGCGCCCTGCATGGCGCACGCGTGGCCTATGAAACCTGGGGAACGCTGGCGGCGGACGCCAGCAATGCGATCCTGATCGTGACCGGCCTGTCGCCGGACGCGCATGCAGCGGCCAACGAGGCCAACCCGGCACCGGGCTGGTGGGAAGGCATGGTCGGCCCCGGCAAGCCGATCGATACCGATCGCTGGTTCGTGGTGTGCGTGAACTCGCTGGGCAGCTGCAAGGGCTCGACCGGCCCCGCTTCGCTCAATCCGGCGAGCGGTGAGCCCTATCGCCTGGACTTCCCCGAGCTGTCGATCGAAGACGGCGCACGCGCCGCGATCGAAGTCGTGCGTGCACTGGGCATCGGACAGCTGGCCTGCGTGGTCGGCAATTCAATGGGCGGCATGACCGCACTGGCGGTGCTGATGCTGCATCCGGGCATCGCGCGCAGCCACGTCAACATTTCCGGCAGTGCGCAGGCACTGCCGTTCTCGATCGCGATCCGCTCGCTGCAGCGCGAGGCGATCCGTCTCGATCCGCGCTGGAATGGCGGTCGCTACGACGATGTCGAGTACCCCGAGTCCGGCATGCGCATGGCGCGCAAGCTCGGCGTGATCACCTACCGCTCGGCACTGGAATGGGATGGCCGTTTCGGCCGCGTGCGGCTGGATTCGGACCAGGCCGACGACGATCCGTTCGGCCTCGAATTCCAGGTGGAAAGCTATCTGGAAGGCCACGCACGGCGCTTCGTGCGCTTCTTCGATCCGAACTGCTATCTGTACCTGAGCCGCTCGATGGACTGGTTCGACCTGGCCGAGTACGCCGACGGCGACGTGCTGGCCGGGCTGGCGAAGATCCGGGTGGAGAAGGCGCTGGCGATCGGCGCCAACACCGACATCCTGTTCCCGGTGCAGCAGCAGCAACAGGTCGCCGACGGCCTGCGTGCCGGCGGTGCCGATGCGCGCTTCGTCGGGCTGGAATCGCCGCAGGGCCATGATGCCTTCCTCGTCGATTTCGAGCGTTTCGGCCCGGCCGTGCGCGGCTTCCTCGACGCGCTGTAAGTGGCGTGGCGGCGTAACCTCGCGCTGGCCGCATTCGGCGCGCTGGCCGCCTTGATGATCAGCGGTGTGCTGCCGCTGTGGCTGGGTGGCTGGTGCCTGCTGGCCAGCGCGGTGTCGTTCGGGCTGTATGGCCACGACAAGCGCGCGGCACAGCGAAAGCAATGGCGGATTCCCGAGCGCACCCTGCAGCTGCTCGCCTTCGCCGGCGGTTGGCCCGGCGCGCTGCTGGGTCAGGCGCTGTTCCGCCACAAGCACCGCAAAGCCGAGTTCCAGTGGGTGTTCTGGCTGTGCGTGCTGGCCAACGTCGCCTCGATCGCGGTGATGCTGCGCGAGTTCTCGCGGTAACCCTCGCAATCGGTAGTGCCGGCCGTTGGCCGGCAATCACGTATCCGCGTGAAACGCCATAAGGTTGCCGGCCAGCGGCCGGCACTACCGGGATGTTTTCACGCTTCGCGCTCCAACACCCCATCACGCAACCGGTACTGCGCATCGACCACGCCGTCGGGCAGGTCGTCGTGGGTGATCATCAGCAGGCTGCGCCCGTCCAGCAATCCGGAAAGGTCCTGCAGCAGCGCGCGTGCGGTATCCACGTCCAGGCCTTCGGTCGGTTCGTCCAGCAGCAGGATCGGCGCATCGCGCAACAGCGCGCGCGCCAGCGCCAGCCGTCGCGCCTGGCCGGCCGACATCGTCGCGCCGTTCTCGCCGACCCAGGCCTGCAGGCCACCGTTGTGCTCGGCCCAGTCACCCAGGCGAACGCGGCGCAGCACCGCCCACAACGCGGCGTCGCTGGCGTCGGGATCACCCAGCCGCAGGTTCTCGGCCACCGTGCCGGCAAACACCGGTGCGTTCTGCGGCAGCCAGGCCAGCTGGCGGTGCCACTCGGCCTGGGCGACGTCGCGCAGGTCGCGGCCACCATAGGTGATTCGCCCCTGCTGCGGATCCCACAGCCGCAACAGCAGGCTGGACAGCGTGGTCTTGCCACTGCCGCTGTCGCCGCGAATCGCGATGCGTTCGCCCGGCGCCAGGGTCAGCTGCAGGCCGGACAGCACCGGCCGCGCGGCACCCGGCCACTGGAAATGCACGTCATCCCAATGCACGCGCGCCGCCTGCGGCACCGGCTGCGGCGCCTGCGGATCCTGCACCGTCGGCGGTTGTTCGACGATGGCCTGCAGGCGATCGGCCGCAATGCGCCCGGACTGCAGCGACTGCCAGGCCAGGCCCATGCCCGCCCACAGCTCGATCAGCGCCACGGTCAGGAACACGAGGCCCGCGGCCATCTCCGGCGCGATGCGCTGTTGTTCGGCGGCGTGCAGCGCCAGCGCCAGCATCGCCACCAGCCCCAGCCCGGCGACCAGGCCGTGCAGGGTCGAGGCCGCGATCAGGCGCCAACGCCGACGACGATCACGCGAGGCCAGCTGCTTGGCGGCCACGCGCACCTTCAGCTGCCAGGCCGCATCGGCATGCAGCGCGGCCAGATCACCGGCCCCTTCCAGCCCTTCGAACGCGGCGGTACGCAGTGCGGCACGATGCGCGGCACGATCGGCCTCTTCGTCCTCGTGGCCACGCACGCCCAGCCACGGCACGCCGAAGGCGATCAGCAGCGCCAGCACCGCCAGCAGCACCGCTGCCGCGGGCAGGATCAGCGCTGCCGAGGCGACCGCCACCACTGACAGCGCACCCAGCGCCACCAGCGGCCCGATCGCACGCACCAGCAGTCCATCCACTTCGCCGATGTCCCCCAGCAGCCGCGCCAGCAACTCGCCGGTACGCGTGGCCCCCAACCGTGCCGGGGCAAGTGGCAGCGCGCGGCGGAAGAACCACACGCGCAGGTCGCGGGCGATGCGCAGCGTGGCATCGTGGCCGACCAGCTTTTCGAAGTAGCGCGACACGATGCGCGCCATGGTCAGGCCACGGATGCCGGCCGAGGGTGAGAAGAAATTGAAGCCCTGGCCGAGGCCGGCCGCACCGGCCAGCGCAGCCGCCGTGAGGAAACCACCGGACAGGCCGAGCAGCGCCGTGCCGGCCAGCATCGTGGTCCACAGCAGCAGCATGGTCAGCAACAGGCGCGGCCGGTGGCGCAGGAACACCGCGCGCAGCGAATCAGGCGAGCGGCTCATGCGCGCACCGCCTGTGCCGGTTCCACCAGGCGGCCTTCCGGCAACAGCAGGCAACGGTCAGCCCACGCGATCACCGCCGGGCTGTGGGTGGCGACCACCACGCTGCGCCCGCGTGCATACGCCGCCAGGCTGCGCAGCAGGGCCGCTTCGGTATCGGCATCGAGGAATGCGGTGGGCTCGTCCAACAGCAGCACCTGCGGATCACGCAGCAACAGGCGGGCCAGGCCGATGCGGCGGGCTTCGCCACCGGACAGGCCGAAGCCGCGCTCGCCGATCACCGTGTCCAGCCCCTGCGGCAGGCGCTGGGCAAACTGCAGGACCTGCGAGGCCTCGGCCACCGCGCGCAGCCGTGCATCGCTGGCACCGGGATCGGCCAGGCGCAGGTTGTCGGCGATGCTGCCGTGGAACAGGTACGGTCGCTGGCTGGCATAGGCCACCTGCATGCCGGGCCGCAGCTGCAGCTTGCCGGCACGCGGCGGCAGCCAGCCGGCCAGCGCCTCCAGCAGCGTGCTTTTGCCGGACCCGCTGGGACCGACCAGGGCCAGGCGCTGGCCCGGCTCCAGCAGCAGGTCCAGATCCTGCAGCACGTCCTGCGGCGCACCCAGCGGGCGCAGCACCAGCCCCTGTGCCTGCAGCGGCGGCAGGGCGGCCTCGGCCGGCTCCACCGCCAGCGGTGCAACCTCGTTCTCGATCAGGCCCTGCTCGTCCGGCAGCGATTGCAGCAGGCGCTCCACTTCGGCGGCGGCGGCCAGTGCATTGGCACGATCGTGGTAGTGCGCGGCCAGCCGTCGCAGCGGCGCATAGAACTCCGGGGCCAGCAGCAGGCAGAACAGGCCTGCACCCAGCGTCGGCACCGCTGCATGCAGCGACATCATGCCCAGATAGCTCAGACCGAGGTACAGCGCGACCATCGCCACGCTGACCGAGGCGAAGAATTCCAGCACCGTGGACGACAGGAACGCGATGCGCAGCACCTTCAGCGTGCGCACGCGCACGCCTTCGGCGGCGGCCTCGATGCCCTCCAGCTCGGCGTCACCGCGTCCATACAGGCGCAGCAGGCCCAGGCCCTTGATCCGGTCGGCGAAATGGCCGCTCATGCGCGCCAGTTCACCCAGCTGCGCGCGCCCGGCGGCTTCGGCGCCCCAGCCCACCAGCATCATGAAGAACGGCACCAGCGGCGCGGTGAACAGCAGGATCAGCGCCACCACCCAGTCCACCCAGGCCACCGCGGCCAGGATCAGCAGCGGCACCACCACCACTTCGGTGCGCACCGGCAGGAAGCCGCTGTAATAACTCTCGATCGCATCACCGTGATGCAGCATCAGTTCGCCCAGTTCACCGGTGCGGCGCTGCCGCAGCCACAGCGGGCCATGGCCCAGCAGGCGCGCGAACACGCGTTCGCGCAGTGCCAGGCGCGCGGCATCGGCCACGTCACCGGCAGCGGCCTGGGTGGCGCTGCCCAGCAAGGTGCGCAGCACCAGGATCACCGCCAGTCCCGCCAGCACCGGCAGCCCCGAGGACAGCGACGCGCGCTCCACCAGCACCTGCTGCACCAGCCAGGCGATGGCGGCGGCCTGGCCGATCAACAGCGCGCCGGACAGGCTGATGCACAGCGCGGCCAGACGCTGGCGGCCCCGGGCCGAGCGTGCCAGATCAGCCAGCCAGGCCGTGCGCACACGCCGCTGGCGGGCGGTTTCAGCTTCCGGGGACAGGCCGTCAGGGGTCGTTTCGGCAGCGCTCAAGAGGTCTTCACGGGCAACGGGGGAGACACGGCATTGTAGGCGCAGGCAATAGCCCGCCCCTGCGGCCGGCGGTCGCAGTCTTCATCAGGTTCGCATACCATCCCTTCGCACACCTGTTCATACATTGATCTGGATCAAGGCTGTTTGAAGTAGTCGGTCACATCATTCACGTCGTAGACCACCCTTCCCGCCACCTGCAACGGCACTATCCACGAGGTAGCCAGGCCATGATTGATCAGACAGTCGTAGAACTGTCGCGGCTGCAATTCGCGCTGACCGCGATGTACCACTTCCTATTCGTACCGCTCACCCTCGGCCTGTCCTTCATGGTGGCCATCATGGAGAGCGTGTACGTGATGACCGGCAAGGAGATCTGGCGCAGGATGACCCTGTTCTGGGGCGTCCTGTTCGGCATCAACTTCGCCATGGGCGTCGCCACCGGCATCGTCATGGAATTCCAGTTCGGCATGAACTGGTCCTATTACAGCCACTACGTGGGTGACATCTTCGGTGCGCCGCTGGCCATCGAAGGCCTGATGGCGTTCTTCCTGGAAGCCACCTTCGTCGGCCTGTTCTTCTTCGGCTGGAACCGCCTGAGCAAGGTCAAGCACCTGATGGTGACCTGGCTGATGGCGCTGGGCACCAACCTGTCGGCGATCTGGATCCTGATCGCCAACGGCTGGATGCAGAACCCGACCGGTGCGGTGTTCAACCCGGAAACCATGCGCATGGAAGTCGTCGACTTCATGGCCGTGGTGTTCAACCCGGTGGCGCAGGCCAAGTTCGTGCACACCGTCAGCGCCGGTTACGTGACCGGTGCGGTGTTCGTGATGGCGATCAGCGCCCTGTTCCTGCTGCGCAACAAGCACAAGGACCTGGCCCGCCGTTCGTTCGCCGTAGCCGCAGCCTTCGGCCTGCTGTCGTCGCTGTCGGTGGTGGTGCTGGGTGACGAGAGCGGTTACGCCGCCAGCGAACACCAGAAGATGAAGCTGGCCGCGATCGAAGCGATGTGGGAGACCGAGCGTGCACCGGCCGACTTCACCGCCTTCGGCATCCCGAACCAGGAAACCCACCAGAACGACTACGCGGTGAAGATCCCGTACCTGATGGGCCTGATCGCCACCCGTTCGTTGAACCAGCCGATCCCGGGCATCCTGGAACTGGTCGATCGTGCCGAGCACCGCGTGCGCGGTGGCCAGCTGGCCTACGGTGCACTGGAACGCCTGCGCGCCAACAAGAACGACGTCGAGGCGCGCGAGATGTTCGACCGCCATTGGCAGGACCTGGGCCATGGCCTGCTGCTCAAGCGCTACCGCGATGACATCCTCAACGCCACCCCGCAGGAAATCTCGCAGGCGGCGATGGACACCGTGCCGCGCGTGATGCCGCTGTTCTGGACCTTCCGCGTGATGGCCGGCCTGGGCTTCTACCTGATCGCCTTCTTCGCGCTGGCCTTCTACTACTCCTGCCGCAACAACTTCCAGGACAAGCGCTGGTTCCTCAAGCTGGCCCTGTGGACGCTGCCGGCACCGTGGATCGCGATCGAATGTGGCTGGTTCGTGGCCGAATACGGTCGCCAGCCATGGGCGGTCGACGGCGTGCTGCCGACCTTCTATGCGGCATCGGGCCTGGCCCTGCATGAAATCGTGCTGACCCTGGCCGGCTTCACCGCGATCTACACCGCGCTGATCGTGGTCGAGATCAAGCTGATGCTCAAGGCGATCCGCAAGGGTCCGGACGAGGTGCTGCCGTCGCTGCAGTCTCCCCAGCCGCATGCTTCCCACAATGCCTCGGCGCCGGCCGCCGGCCAGGCCTGAGGCAGGAGAACCAAGATGGATTTCATTCTTCTGGACTACACCACGCTGCGCGTGATCTGGTGGCTGCTGCTCGGCATCCTGCTGATCGGTTTCGCCGTGATGGATGGTTTCGACCTGGGCGTAGGCACCCTGCTGCCCTTCGTCGCCCGCAACGATGCCGAGCGCCGGCTGGTGATCAACACCATCGGCCCGGTCTGGGAAGGCAACCAGGTATGGCTGGTGCTCGGTGGCGGTGCGATCTTCGCCGCCTGGCCGCCGCTGTATGCGGTCAGCTTCTCCGGGTTCTACCTGGCGATGTTCGTGATCCTGTTCGCCCTGATCCTGCGTCCGGTCGGCTTCAAGTTCCGCAGCAAGATGCCCAGCGAACGCTGGCGCAACACCTGGGACTGGGCGCTGTTCATCGGTGGCTTCATCCCGGCGCTGATCATGGGCGTGGCAGTGGGCAACGTGGTGCTGGGCGTGCCGTTCCACTTCGATGACAGCATGCGCATCTTCTACACCGGCTCGTTCTTCGGCCTGCTGATGCCCTTCGCGCTGCTGGCCGGTCTGCTCAGCGTGTCGATGCTGGTCGCCCACGGTGCTGCCATGCTGGTGCTGAAGACCGATGGCCCGGTGGCCGAGCGTGCGGCCCGCTTCGGCAGCATCGCCGCGGTCATCGCCTTCGTGCTGTTCGCCGTCGGTGGCGCCTGGGTGGCCTTCGGCCTGCCGGGTTACCAGATCACCTCGCAGGTGGTCACCGATGGCGCCACCAATCCGCTGCTGAAGACCGCCGAACTCGGCGCCGCCGGTGGCTGGATGCGCAACTACAGCACGATGCCGGCCACGATCCTGGCCCCGCTGCTCGGCCTGGCCGGCCTGCTGGCCAGTGCGGTGCTGCTGCGTGCCCGTCGCGGCGGCCTGGCCTTCATCGCCTCCGGTGCGGCCATCGCCGGCATCATCCTGACCGTCGGCTTCGCCATCTTCCCGTTCCTGCTGCCGTCCTCGAGCCAGCCCACCTCCAGCCTGACCGTGTGGGATGCCTCGTCCAGCCACCTGACCCTGTGGATCATGCTGCTGGCCACGGCGGTGTTCCTGCCGATCATCATCGGTTACACCACCTGGGTGTACCGCGTGCTGAAGGGCAAGACCACCACCGAAGAGATGGGCAACAACCCGAACGCGTATTGATCGCCTGCACGTGTGCCGACCAACGGTCGGCACCTACCCGGAATGAAGGAGACTGATCATGTGGTATTTCGCCTGGATTCTCGGCGCCGGCCTCGCCTCGACGGTGGCCATCCTCAACGGCATGTGGTTCGAAGCCCGCGAGCAGAACCGCATCGAGAAAGAAAATCGTCGCTGAGCTGTAAAAAAACCTTGCCGCCCTGGCCTTCACACGGTATCTTAGGCGGCTCCTTCGGGGTGTAGCTCAGTCTGGTAGAGCGCTACGTTCGGGACGTAGAGGTCGCAGGTTCGAATCCTGTCTCCCCGACCACTTTGGTGGTCACATTGAAGCCTGGTGAAGTCGTCCAGGCTTTTTTGTTCCCTGAAGTGGCACTGCTTCGGCAGTGTGAAGAAAACGGCATTTACCCCTTGCCGCCATCGGGGTAAATCGCTAGAATAGGCGGCTCCCTTCGGGGTGTAGCTCAGTCTGGTAGAGCGCTACGTTCGGGACGTAGAGGTCGCAGGTTCGAATCCTGTCTCCCCGACCACTTCGGTGGTCACCAAGAAGCCTGGAAGACATCACTGTCCTCCGGGTTTTTTTGTATCAGGCACACGGCCGCCCGCGTGACGGGACCTTGCCGGAGCCCGCACGTACAATGGCCGCGCTGCCGGCCCGCCAGCAGCCCCTCCCCCACCTGCCGCTTCGGCGTAGACCGATGCCGGCGCTGCATGCCATTGCCCCGGCGTGCGACACCTGCAAGGACCACCGATGAGTTCCTCCACTTCCGATTCGCCGTCGCTGCTGCACGGGCGCGTCCTCGCGTTCGCCGCGATCCTGCTGGCAGCGATCAACCTGCGCACCGCGGTCACCTCGATCACCCCGCTGCTGGACGTGCTCGGCCAGCAGTTCGGCTTCGGCACCACCATGACCGGCGTGCTGGGCATGCTGCCGACCGCCTCGTTCGCGCTGTTCGGCGTCGCCACGCCGGCGCTGGCGCGGCGCCTCGGGCTGGAGCGCACCACGCTGCTGGCGATGGTGATGGCAATGGCCGGCCTGCTGCTGCGTTCCAGCGCCGGCAACGTCGGCACGCTGCTGTTGGGTTCGGTGGTGGCACTGGCCGGCATGGGCATCGGCAACGTGGTGGTGCCGCCGCTGGTGAAGCGCTATTTCGCCAACAAGGTCGGCACCATGAGCACGCTCTACATCAGCGTGCTGCAGCTGGGCACGATGCTGCCCGCGCTGCTGGCGGTACCGGTGGCCAACGCCGCAGGCTGGCGCGTCTCGCTGGGCATGTGGGCGCTGCTGGCGCTGGCTGCCGCACTGCCGTGGCTGGTGCTGGCCACGCGCGCGCCGAAGCCGCAGACCGACGCGTCCGATCCGACCGCGCAGCCGCACGGCAAGGTCTGGCGCACGTCGCTGGGCTGGAGCATGACGCTGATGTTCGGCATGACCTCGCTGATGACCTACTCGATGTTCACCTGGCTGCCGCGCATCGTGGTCGAGGCCGGTGGCACGCCGGCGTTCGGTGGCGTGATGGTCGCCGTGTTCTCGGCGCTGGGCCTGCTGCCGTCGCTGGTCATTCCATCGATGGCGGTGCGCCTGCAGAACCCGTTCCCGCTGGTGCTGATCGGCTTCTTCTCGTTCGTGATCGCCTTCACCGGCCTGCTGCTGGCACCGATGAAGGCGCCACTGCTATGGGCCTGCCTGCTCGGCGTCGGCCCGTCCACCTTCCCGCTGGCACTGACCCTGATCAACCTGCGCACGCGCACCCCGACCGGCTCGGCGGCGCTGTCCGGCTTCATGCAGGGCGTGGGCTACAGCTTCAGCTGCCTGGGCCCGTTCCTGGTGGGCTGGCTGCACACGGTCAGCGACGGCTGGACCCTCCCGTTCAGCTTCCTGTTCGGCTGCGCCACCCTGATGCTGTGCGCCTCGTGGGTGGCCTGCAAGCCGCGCAAGCTGGAAGATCTCTGGTAAGCGGCCGGGGCCGCCTGCCGGCCTCGTCGACCCGCCATCCGTCTTCACACGCATCTTGACGCTGGACTGACAATTCCGGGCGGATAGTGCCGGTGAATGCCCATCCTTGCCGCGTGCCGGCATCGGGCATGGGGGCGGCGTCGCCGCCCGGAACACCACTCGGTGTGCGGGGGACTTTCGTTTCAGACAAGACATTGCAGGTCGCTGTCCGGGTTGTACCCGCCCTTGCTGGGCGGCATGCACGAAGGGAGTGACGCAGGCCACGGCCATCCCAGAATCTGGCATGTGATGTGCGTCACATTTTCACAGGTTGTCTGGTTCGGAAGCCAAGGGGGTCCCCAATGGTTGTCCACCGCCGGCTGGCGCTCTGCGTCGGCCTTGCCTGCACCGCCCTGGCCTGGGCCAGCAGCGCTGCCCCGCCCGACCGCGACGCGGCGTTGGCCGAGATCGGCCGCTATCGAGACCAGGCGCGTTGGCTGGACGCCCTGGGCGCGATCGAGCGCGCCAGCCAGCAGCAACCCAACGACGACCTGCTGTTCAAACTGCGCGTATTGACGCTGGGTGACATCGGCAACGCCTGGCGCGCGTGGGAGCTGTACCAGCAGCGCCCGCAACTCTTCGACGATGCGCAGAAGCAGCGCCTGGAAGGCGACTACCTGGCCAAGCTGGTGGTCTGGAGCCTGGCCTACAGCAGCAGCGAGGACAGCCGCCTGGAAGAGGCCGAATCGACCTTGGCCCGCATGCAGCGCTACCTTGGCGGCGAAGGCACGCCGCCCGCGCAGGCACCGCTGCGGATCCGCATGGACCGCCTGATCCTGCTCAACCGGCTGGGCCGCCATGCACAGGTCCGCGAGGAAGCCCGGGCCCTGCAGGCCGAAGGCCACACCCTGCCCGACTACGTGCTGCCCGCAGTGGGCGATTCGTTGATGGGCACCCTGCACCCGGAGGAAGCCATTCCGGTGCTGCAGGCCGCCGTGGCCGGCGACCCGACACGCGACGCCTCGCATTCGGAACTGGCTTACGCCTACCTGGAAAGCGAGCAGCAGGAAAAGGCCATCGACCTGCTGCAGGCATGGCGTGACAAAGAGCCGGCCTGGCGCTGGAGCAACGGCAAGTCGCCCTACGCGAACTGGTCGCGCTACGAGGCCGACCTCAACCTGGCGATGGTGCGCGCCTACAGCGGTGACCTGCACACCGCGCAGCACGACCTGGAGTCGATGGTCGAGATCGCACCCGGCAACGGCGGGCTGCAGAGTGCGCTGGGCAGCGTCTACATGATGCGCGGCTGGCCACGCAGGGCGCTGCAGCGCCAGCAGATGGCGCACGCGCTGGACCCGCGTGACATCGAACCGCGACTGGGCATGGAAGAAGCCTACGTTGCCCTGCAGCGCGACGACCTGGCGCGACCGCTGCACGATGACCTGGTCGCGCGCTATCCCACCCAGCCGGCGGTCGAACGCATGGACCAGGCCTGGCGTGCGCATCGCGGCTGGCAGCTGAAGGCATGGACCGACATCGGCCACAGCTCCGGGGGTGGTGGCACCTCGCCACTGGGCAACAACGATCGCCACTACGGCGTGGAAGTGGAGACGCCGATCCTTGATGACCGCTGGCGGTTGTTCGCCCTCGCCGACCGGCGTTCGACCGACTTCCAGGACCAGCGCATCGATCCGTTGTGGCTGGGCGCTGGCGTGCGTTACCGCTTCGGGCGGCTGGACGCAGAAGCAGCCGTACTACGCGCCAACGACCACATCGGCGATACCGGCCTGCGCGCCGGTGTCGGCTGGCAGTTCAACGACTACTGGCATGCCGGCGTGGTGGCCGCGCGCAATGATCCGGACGCCTCGATGCAGGCGCGCGCTGCCGGCATCACCGCCGACAGCGTGAGCGCACAGGTGGACTACCGGCGCAGCGAGCTCACCCACTGGATGTTCGGCGCCAGCCGCTTCCGCTATGACGATGGCAACCATCGCGAGCTGTTCAGCAGCAGCCTGGAACAGCGCCTGTTGACCCGCCCCCGCTGGCTGATCGATGGCCTGGCCAGCGCCTACACCAGTCGTGGCAGCCGCGACGATGCGCCCTACTTCAACCCGAAACGCGACCGCATGGTCGAGATCGGCCTGCGCATCGACCAGCAGCTGTGGCGGCATTACGAGCGCCACTTCCGGCACCGGCTGACCGTCTCGCTGGGCGACTACTGGCAGGACGGCTTCGGCAGCGCACTGGTGCCGTCGGTGTCCTACATGCATGAGTGGCAGCTGGGCCCCGGCCGCGTGTTCGAGTACGGCGTGCGCTGGTCACGGCCGGTCTACGACGGCCATCGCGAACGCCATATCGGCTTCGAAGCCGCATTGCGCTGGGGAGACTGACATGGCCCGCATCCTGCGACTGATCGTGCTCCTGCTGCTGGCCAGCGTGCCGCCGGCGTTCGCGCAGCAACCCCTGCATCTTGATGCGATCGACAACGGCCTGCTGATCCTCAGCTACCACGACATCCGCGACCAGGTGGCCGCCAAGGGCGATGCCGATACCTATGCGGTGAGCACGCAGAACTTCGCCGCGCACCTGGACTGGCTGGGCGCGCATGGCTACCACCCGGTCTCGCTGTCGCAGGTGATCGAAGCCTCGCAGGGCCGTGCCACGCTGCCGCCGAAACCGGTGCTGCTGACCTTCGACGATGGCCTGCGCAGCGTCTACGACAAGGCCTTCCCGCTGCTGCAGGCCTACCACTACCCGGCCCTGGTGGCGGTGATCACCGACTACGTGGACATGGCACCGGGCCGCACCATCGACTACGGCTACCGCCCGTTCGGCCACGATGATTTCGTCACCTGGGCGCAGCTGAAGCAGATGCACGACAGCGGCCTGATCGAAGTGGCCAGCCATACCGACGACCTGCACCACGGCGTGCTCGCCAATCCACAGGGCAATTCCACACCCGCCGTGGTCACCCGCATCTACACCCCCGCCACGCACAGCTACGAAAGCGAGGCGCAGTATGAGCAGCGCCTGCGCACCGACCTCGCACGCAGCGTGCAGCGCATCGAACAGCATCTCGGAGTACGTCCGCGCGCGATCGTCTGGCCGTACGCGGCCTACAACCAGTTGAGCAACGACATCGCCGAGCAGCTGGGCATGCCGGTCTCGTTCGACCTGGAAGGCCGCAGCACCCCGGTGGCCAGCGACCTGCACGGGCTGGCGCGGCTGCTGGTGAGCGACAACCCGACGGTGGAAGGCCTGGCCTATGAACTGCGCCGTGATGTTGCGCTCGATGGCATCCGCGCCCTGCAGATCGACCTGGACGATGTGTATGACCCGGATCCGGCGCAGCAGGCACGCAATCTCGATGCATTGATCGAGCGGGTCAAGCGCATCGCGCCGACCCATGTCTATCTGCAGGCCTTCGCCGACCCGGACGGCAACAACACCGCCGATGCGCTGTATTTCCCGAACCGGCACATGCCAATGCGCGCGGACCTGTTCAGCCGCGTCGCCTGGCAGCTGAAATCCCGCGCCGGGGTGAAGGTCTACGCGTGGCTGCCGGTGCTCGGCTTCGAGCTGCCCGACCCGGTGCAGCGCAAGGCGCTGGCGATCCGCAATGGTGATGCCGACGGCATGTACCGGTTGGATTTCACCAACCCGAAGGCCAGGCAGATCATGCTCGACATCTACGAGGATCTGGCGGTCAATTCCTACTTCGAAGGCCTGCTGTTCCATGACGACGGTTACCTGCGCGACACCGAGCTGCCCGCTCTGGCGGCCGGCGAGGATGGCAGCGCACGTACCCAGGCACTGATCGACTTCACCCTGGCCCTGCGCGACAGCGCCCAACGCTGGCGGCCGAAACTGGCAACGGTGCGCAACCTGTATGCCGAGCCGGTACTCCGCCCGCAGAGCGAAGCCTGGTTCGCGCAGCGCCTGGACCTGTTCAACAAGGCCTACGACCAGACGGCTCTGATGGCGATGCCGTGGATGGAAGGCAGCAAGCACCCCGAGCGCTGGCTCGATCAGTTGCTGGCCGCGGTACGCGCACACGACCCGCAGCTTCAGCACACGCTGTTCGAGCTGCAGACCGTCGATTGGCGCAGCGGGCAGCCGATTCCCGCCGAGCGCCTGCGTGCGCAGATCCGCCAGCTGCAGGCGCAGGGCGTGCACCACTTCGCCTGGTACCCGGATGACTTCATCGCCGACCAGCCCTCCACCCGCGATGCCCGCGCGGCAATGTCCGCCGGCAACTTCCCGTACCCGGAGAAGTGACGTGGACATGCATCCGCTGCTGCAGGTCCTGTTCCAGTTCGCCTTCTACTACCCGATGGTGATGGCGTTCTTCTGGATGTCCGGTGGCCTGTACTACTACTTCCGGCGCGAGCGCCACTCGCGTCCGCGCAACGATCCGCCCTTGATGATCGACCCTCCGTTCGCGACCTTGCTGGTGCCCTGCCACAACGAAGCGGACAACCTGGACGACACGCTCACTGCGGCGCTGGCCCAGCGCTACCCCGCCGACTACGAAGTGATCGCCATCGACGATGGCAGCAGCGATGACACCGGCGCGCGACTGGACGCGCTGGCGGCAAAGCATCCACGGCTGCGCGTGCTGCATCTGGACCGCAACCTGGGCAAGGCCAATGCGTTGCGCATGGGCGCGCTGGCCGCACGCTCGGAGTACCTGGTGTGCATCGATGGCGATGCGATGCTGGAAGAGCATGCACTGCACTGGATGGTCTGGCACCTGGTCAGTGGCAACCGGGTCGGCGCGGTCACCGGCAACCCGCGCATCCGCAACCGCTCCACCCTGCTCGGACGCCTGCAGGTGGCGGAGTTCTCCTCGATCATCGGCATGATCAAGCGGGCGCAGCGCGTGTATGGCCGCATCTTCACCATCTCCGGCGTGATCGCCGGTTTCCGCCGCACCGCCCTGCATCAGGTCGGCTGGTGGTCGGATGACATGGTGACCGAGGACATCGACATCAGCTGGCGCCTGCAGCGCGCGCACTGGGATATCCGCTACGAACCCAACGCGCTGTGCTTCATCCTGATGCCGGAGACACTCAAGGGCCTGTGGCGGCAGCGCCTGCGCTGGGCCCAGGGCGGCGTGGAAGTGATGCTGCGCCACGCCCGCTCGCTGCTGCACTGGAAAGAGCGCCGCATGTGGGGCGTGTTGCTGGAATACGTGCTGAGCGTGGTCTGGGCCTACACCATGCTGTTCATCGTGCTGCTGTGGGCACTGGGCAAGTTCATCGAGCTGCCGCCGCAGCTGCATATCGCCAGCCTGCTGCCGGAATGGCATGGCGTGATCCTGGCGCTGGTCTGCCTGCTGCAGTTCGCCAGCAGCCTGATCATCGACCGGCGTTACGAAACACAGATTGGACGCAATTACTTCTGGGTCATCTGGTACCCGATGGCGTACTGGCTGATCAGCCTTTCCACCACCCTGGTGGCGCTGCCGAAGACGCTGCTGCGCCGTCGCAGCAAGCGCGCCACCTGGACCAGCCCTGACCGGGGGATCCGATGAACGCGCAACGCCCGTCCAACCGCTTCGACTCGCGGATGATCCGCAAGCCGCACCGCCAGCCACGCTTCCAGCGCACTGCCTGGGGCTTCGTCACCCTGGCGTTCTGGGGCTTCTACTTCTACCTGTGGGCACCCCTGGTGACCCTGCTTTCGTGGCTGATCGGTGGCCAGCTGGCCTGGCGGCAACTTTACGAACGGCAGAACCAGTTCGACCCGTACGTGCTGGTCGCGCTGCCATTGATGCTGCTGTGCGCCAGCGTGCTGCTGATCGGCTGGGCCGAGTACAACCGCGCCCGCTTCCGTGGCCGCGAGCGCCGCCTGCCGCGGCCCCTGGCCAGCCTCAACGAGGTGGCCGCCGATCTGGGCGCCAGCACCGGGCTGGCCGAACGCCTGATGGGCTGCAAGGCCGCCACGCTGCACATGGATGAGCATGCGCGGCCGGTCGGCATCCGCCGCGAGGTGGTGTAACTCGATTCCCCTGGGTGCCGACCTTGGTCGGCACTTGCTTTGGTAGATGCCGACCTTGGTCGGCGTTCTCTCCGGTGGCTGCCAACCTTGGTCGGCGTTCTCTCTGGTGGGTGCCGACCTTGGTCAGCACCGGGGTCTACCGCGAAGAGCGTCCACGCATGGCGTGGATCTACTTGCGCGTCTGCCCTTCCCCGCGCACGACAAATCGTTCGACGGTGAGCGCTTCCAGGCCCATCGGGCCGTAGGCGTGCAGGCGCGTGGTGGAAATGCCGATCTCGCTGCCCAGGCCCAGCTGGCCACCATCGGAGAAGCGCGACGAAGCGTTGACCATCACCACCGCCGAGCGCAGTGCGCTGACGAAGCGCTCGGCGTGGCCGGCGTCCTCGGTGGCGATCACTTCGGTGTGGTCGGAGGTATAGGCGCGGATGTGCGCGATGGCCGCATCAAGATCATCGACCACGCGCACCGCCAGTACCAGATCGAGGAATTCGGCGGCATAGTCCTCTTCGGTGGCCGCCGTGCTACCCGGCAGCAACGGCTGCGCCTGCGCATCGGCGCGCAGCTGCACCCCGCGCTCACCCAGCGCCTGCGCCACGCGCGGCAGGAACGCTTCGGCCAGGTCGCGGTGCACCAGCAGCGTCTCCAGTGAATTGCAGGCCGCAGGACGGCTGCACTTGCCATCCACCAGCAGGTCGATGGCCTTGCCCAGGTCGGCACTGGCATCCACGAACAGGTGGCAGACGCCCTTGTAATGCTTGATCACCGGCACGCGCGCGTGTTCGGCGACGAAGCGGATCAGGCCTTCGCCGCCACGCGGAATCGCCAGGTCGATCAGCTCATGCAGCTGCAGCAGTTCCAGCATCGCTTCGCGGCGCAGGTCGGTCAGCACGGTCACCGCCGCCGGCGGTACGCCGTTGGCCTTCAATGCACCGGCCAGCGCCTGGGCGATGGCCGTGTTGGAATGGATCGCTTCGGAACCACCGCGCAGGATCACGCCATTGCCCGCCTTCAGGCACAGCGCGGCCGCTTCGGCGGTCACGTTCGGGCGCGCCTCGTAGATCATCGCGATCACCCCCAGCGGAACGCGTACCTTCTGCACGCGGATGCCGTTCGGACGTACGTCGTCGCGGGTGACCTGGCCGACCGGGTCGGGCAGTGCCGCCACTTCGCGCACCGCTTCGGCCATCGCGAACAGACGTGCCGGGTCCAACGCCAGGCGATCGAGCATGGCACTGCCAACGCCCTTGTCGCGAGCGGCGGCGAGGTCCCGCGCGTTGCCGGCCAGGATCAGGCCTGCATTCACTTCCAGTGCCTGCGCCATCGCCAGCAGCAGCGTGCGCCGCGCCGCGCTGTCGAGGCCGGCAACGATCTGCGCCGCATCGCGGCAGGCGCGCACCTGCGCTTCGATTTCGCTCATCGGGGTGTCCTTCAAACCGTTCATGGCAGCACCAGGTCGTCGCGATGGACGACGCTGCCGCCGTAGTTGTAGCCGAGCACGGCCTGGATGTCGCGCGAATGGTGGCCGGCGATCCGGCGCACGTCATCGGCGGCGTACTGGCTGACGCCGCGGGCGACACAGACACGCCCCTGCGGCGCGATCCAGCACACCTGCACCATGTCACCGCGGCGGAACGCGCCCTCCGCACCGGTGATGCCACCGGGCAGCAGCGAGGCGCCCTTCTCGCGCATCGCCTGTGCCGCACCGGCATCGATGACGATCGCGCCCTCGGCCAGCGGCGCGTGCCGCAACCAGTGCTTGCGGGCGGCCTCGCGGCTGCGTGCGGCATGGATGCGGGTGCCGAACAGGCGATCCTGCGCCAGCGCGCGCACCACGTCGCTGCTGCGGCCGTTGAACAGGTAGGTCTCGATGCCGAGACGGCCAGCCTTGGCCGCCGCCTCCAGCTTGGTCCGCATGCCGCCGGTGCCAGCGCGCGAGCCAGCGCCGCCGGCCATCGCCAGCACATCGTCACTCAGTTCCGGCACGTCGTGCAGGGGCCGCGCGTCGGCCACGGTGCGCGGGTCGGCGCTGTACAGGCCGTCGATGTCGGTGGCGATGAACAGCGCATCGGCATCGACCAGTGCGGCCACGGTCGCGGCAAGGTTGTCGTTGTCGCCGAGCTTGAGTTCGTCCACCGACACGGTGTCGTTCTCGTTGACCACCGGCAGCGCACCCAGGCGCAGCAGTTCGCTCAGCGTGGCGCGTGCGTTGAGGTAGCGGCGGCGGTTGCGCAGGTCGTCGTGGGTCAGCAGCACCTGCGCCACCGGGCGCTCGAAGAAGCGCTGCCAGAGCCCGATCAGCTGCGCCTGGCCGAGCGCGGCCAGCGCCTGCCGCGCCGCCATCGCCGCACCGGGTTCATCGGCCCGCGGCAGGATCGCGCGCCCCGCCGCAACCGCACCGGAGGAGACGATCACCACCTCGCGCCCGGCCAGTACGTTGGCGGAAACAAACTGGGCCAGGCCCAGCGCGTGGCGTGGCGACAGGCCGCCACCATCGGCCGCCAGCAGGCTGCTGCCGACCTTCAGCACTGCACGCCGCCACGGCGGCAGCGCCTGTTGCGGGAACGGCGAGGCGACGTTGGCGGCGTGCAGGGTCATCGGTCAGGGCCTCAGCGGGTATTCCATTCGTGCACGGTCAGCTCGGAAGCGTGCATCGTCACCAGCGGATCGGTGGCGACGATGGCCTGCGCCTGCTCCAGGCTCTCGACGTTGCACAGCACATAGGCACCACCGCTGCCATCGGCGAAACCGCCGGTCAGCTGCAGCTTGCCCTGTGCCTGCAACGCGTCGAGGAAATCACGGTGCGGCTGCACCGCCGCGGCAGTGAAGTCGGGGCGGCGCATCGCCAGCACCAGATACATCGTGGCCGCCATCAGGACAACGCCTGCCAGCGTGCACGCAGTTCATCCAGGCGCAGGTCAGCGGCCGACCCCGGCGACACGCGTGCGGCCAGGCTGCCTTCCGGCGTGCGTCCCTGCCCTGCGCTGTCGGCGCCCGCCGCGGCGGCCTTGTAGGCCTCGCGGAACGGCACGCCGGCCACGGCCGCTTCCACGGCCACGTCGGTGGCATACATGCCCGAATCGATCGCCGCACGCAGCCTGTCGTCGCGCCATTCCAGGTTGGCCAGCAGCGCCGGCAGCAGCTCCAGCGCGGCCAGGCCACGGCCGAAGCCGTGGAAGATGGCACCCTTGGACGACTGCAGGTCACGGTGATAGCCGGACGGCAGCGACAGCAGCTGCTCGATCTCGGTGCGTGCGGCGGCGACGCTGGCGTGGGTCGCACGCATCAGTTCGATCACGTCCGGGTTGCGCTTGTTGGGCATGATCGAGCTGCCGGTGGTGTACTGCGCCGGCAATGCCACGAAACCAAATTCGGCGCTGGTGAACAGCGACAGGTCCCACGCGATGCGGCGCAGGTCCAGCGTGGCGCCTCCCAGCGCTTCCAGCGCGGCCAGCTCGAACTTGCCGCGCGACAGCTGCGCGTAGATCGGCGAGACCTGCATGCGCGCGAAGCCCAGCGCCGCCGTGGTGTGCTCCCGGTCCAGCGGCAGGTTCACGCCGTAACCAGCGGCGGTGCCGAGCGGATTGGCATCGACCAGTGCATGGGTGTCGCGGGCACGGATGGCGTTGTCGATGAAAGCCTCGGCCCAACCGGCCCACCACATGCCGGCCGAGGAGACCACGGCGCGCTGGATGTGGGTGTAGCCGGGAATCGGCAGGTCCTTCTCGGCCTGCGCACGGTCCAGCGCGACCTTGGCCACGTCGGCGCTGAGCTGGGCCACGCGCAGCAGCTTCTCCTTCAGCCACAGGCGGGTGGCGACCAGGATCTGGTCATTGCGGCTGCGGCCGGTGTGGATCTTGCGGCCGGCATCACCGAGGCGTTCGGTCAAACGTGCTTCGATTGCCGAGTGGCCATCTTCGTACTGCGTATCCAGCACGAAGCGGCCTTCGCGGAAGTCCTGCGCCAGCACGTCGAGCTCGCGCAGCAGGCCGGCCAGCTCGTCGGCGCTGAGGATGCCGATGTGCTGCAGGCCCTGCGCATGCGCGGCGCTGGCAGCGATGTCATGCAGGAAGAACTCGCGGTCGAGGATGACGTCGTCGCCGGCGAGGAAGGTCTGGATCTGGGCGTCGACAGCGACGCCGGGCTTCTGCCAAAGAAGGTCTGCCATGGGGGCTCCGGAATGCGTGTTCAGTGCGGGATCGACGTCAGTTCGTCGATGCCCAGCGCGAGGTTGAGGTTCTGCATGGCCTGGGTGGCCGCGCCCTTGAGCAGGTTGTCCAGGGTCGCCACCACCACCACCCGCTTGCCGCCCGGGGCCAGGGTGAAGCCGCCGACCTGGGCACCGTGGCGGCCGGCGATGCGGCTGACCCACGGTGCTTCATCCACCACCTCGATCAGCGGTTCGCCGGCATAGGCCTGCTGGAAGCGCTCGACGATCTGCTCGCGGGTCTGCACGCGGTTCAGCCACAGGTTGGCGGTGAGCGTGATGCCACGGAAATGCGGCGCGACGTGCGGCATGAACTCGACCGCCACGCCCAGCTGCACCGACACCTCGCGCTCGTGCACGTGGTTGGTCAGCGCATACGGCATCAGGTTGTCAGCCAGCAGTTCGACGTTGTTCTTGTCCGACGGCGTAGTGCCGGCACCGGAGTAGCCGGACACACCGAAGCACTGCGGCGGGCCGGCCAGCAGGTCCAGCAGCGGATGCACCGCCAGCTGCATCGCCGTGGCATAGCAGCCCGGATTGCTGATGTGCTTCTGGCCGCTGTAGCGGCCGCGGGTCAGCTCCGGCAGGCCGTAGTACCAGCTGTTGTCGAAACGGTAGTCGGCCGACAGGTCGACGATGACAGTGTCCGGCTTCGCCGCTTCCAGTGCCGCCACGAACGGAGCGGCCAGCCCGTTGGGCAGGGCCAGGATCACCGCGTCCACGCCCTTGGCGGCCACCGCGTCGGCGTCCAGGTTCTCGTACTGCAGCTCACCCTGGAATTCCGGGTGATGGTCGGACAGGCGCTGCCCGGCACGCTCGCGCGAGGAGACGAAGGCCAGTTTCAGGCGCGGGTGGGCGGCCACCAGCTTGATCAGCTCGGCGCCGGTATGGCCACGGGCCCCGACGATGCCCAGGGTGAAAGTCGAATCGTTCATGCGTGACTGTCCAGGCGGTACTGCAGGTGGCGCTTCACGCCCTGCCATTCCGCATCGATGATGGAGAAGATGACGGTGTCGCGCGGCGTGCCGTCGGCGTGCCGCTTGTGGTTGCGCAGCACGCCATCCTGCTTGGCGCCAAGGCGGGCGATGGCGGTGCGCGAGGTGAAGTTGAACCAGCTGGTCTCGAACACGACGCTCAGGCACTCCAAGCGCTCGAACGCGTGGCTGAGCAGCATCAGCTTGGTCTCGGTATTGATCCCGGTGCGCTGCGCCGACTCGCCATACCAGGTGTAACCGATACTCAGGCGCGGCACGTCCGCTTGCAGATCGTAGTAGCGGGTGGTGCCGACAATCTGGTCGTTGGCATCGAACACCACGAACGGCAGCACCTTGCCTTCGGCCTGCGCCTGCAGCGCTGCCTGCACGTAGCCGGCCATGGTCTTCGCATCAGGCACCTGGGTGTACCAGAGCTTGGACAGCGCGCCATCGCCAAGCGCGCCGCGCAGGCCATCGATATGTCCCATCTGCAGCGGCTCCAGCCGCGCATGGGTACCCGCCAGCGTGGGGACCTTGGTCCAATCGGCATGGTTCATGTGTTCAGCCCTGCAGGCTCGGCGCGCGCCGGGCACAATGGTCGACGTAGGTCTTGATCCGGTCGATGCCATCGGCACCGAACCAGAACACCTTCCAGTGGTCCTGCTTGTAGCAGCCGTCGGATTCAGCGTAATAGAAGTGGTTGATCGGGTTGCCGTGGCGCGAACGCCAGAACAGCTGCGGGGTTTCCTCCAGCATCACGTTCCAGACCGCGCGGCCCAGGCCCTCGCCCTGCGCATCGTCGAGCACGGCGAACTTGTCCAGGTACACACCCTCGGCCTCGTCGGTGAGGATCACCGCGGTGCGGTAGTTCTCGCTGACATAGGCACGCAGCAGCTTCGTCTTTTCGAAGTACTCCGGCACCAGGGTGCGGCCGAAGCTGGATTCGATCAGGCCCTTCAGGCGGGGCAGGTCCAGCTCGTTCCAGGCAGTGGCGCGCAGCACCTTTTCGCCCTTGCGCACCAGCGTGCCCGACCCCTTGTGGGTGAACAGTTCCTTGGCCAGGTCGGCCGGGCGCGTGATCGACACCGACGATTCCAGCGGCAGGCGGTCGAGCAGATCCTTGATCTGTTCAATCTTCACCTTCATGCCGCCGTGGATCCACGGCTGCGCGATCAGGTGGTCGTACTCGGTGGACAGGTTGATCGAATCAATCACGTTGCCCTGCTCGTCCAGCAGGCCGCCGGTGCCGGTCAGGAAGATGATCTTGTACGGCTGCAGTTCCTGTACAAGCTCGTTGGCGGCGAAGTCGGCGTTGACGTTGAGGATCTGGCCCCCAGCGGTTTCGCCCAGGCTGGTGATGACCGGGATCGACCCGGCGCGCAGGCTGGCCTCGATCGGTGCCAGGTTGACCTTCTTCACCTCGCCGACCAGGCCGTAGGTGTCCACGTCCAGGTACTCGGCCTCGAACACGCCGCCGGTGATCGAGGTGGCGCGCGCGCCGTTCTGCTGCAGCGCCTCGACCAGGCGCAGGTTGGACTGCTGGAACACCCGGCGCACGATCGCCAGCGCTTCCGGCGAAGTCACGCGCAGGCCGTTGACGGTCTGCTTCTCGATGCCGGCGGCGGACAGTTCGGCATCCAGCTGCGGGCCGGCGCCGTGCAGCACGATCGGGGTCAGCCCGACTTCCTGCAGGAACGACAGCGAAGAGGTCAGCGCGTCGAGGTCGTCGCGCAGCACCGCGCCGCCGACCTTGACCACGGCGAAACGCTTGGCGTCCAGCTGCGAGAAGCGCTTGAGGTACTGGCTGATCTCCTTCGCGCTGGCCATGCTGGAAAGCAGGCGCACGATGGTCTGGCGGGTCTGGCGGTGAGGCTGGAGGGCAGGAGACATTTCGGTTTCGTCACAGGCGGCGGTCGCCGCGTTGCAGTTCCACCCGGCCAGGGCCGGGCGGCGTTGTGGGGTCGATCAGGCGCCGGCGGCGATGATGCGGTGCACGGCGTCGGTGTAGCGCTGCAGCTGCTCCAGCGTCACGAACTCATCGGCGGTGTGGGCCTGGGCGATGTCGCCCGGGCCGAACACCAGCGTGGTGTAGCCACCGGCCGAGAACAACGAAGCCTCGGTCCAGAAATCCACCGCGTTGCCGATCGGCAGCTCCAGCGCGTCGGCGACGTCGCGCGCCAGCAGGCGGCGGTTCTCGGCCTCGGCGATGTCACCGGCCGGCAGGCTGGGGCCACGGAAGGTTTCAGTGAACAATGCGGCTTCCGGCTCGGCGAAACCGGCGAAGGTTGCCAGCAACCCGTCGATGTCCATCGACGGCAGCGGCCGGAACCCGAAGCGCACCTCGGCAGCCGGCGCGATCATGTTGGCCTTGATCCCGCCTTCGACGCGGCCGATGTTGAAACGCAGGCCGGTCAGCCCGCCGAAGCGGGCCGAGGCCAGCGATTCCACATGGTCCAGCGCGCGGTTGCCCCAGCGCATGGCCTGGTGCAGCGCGCTGGCGGCCGCATCCTGCTTGCCCGAAGCGTGCCCGGCGCGGCCGGCGAACTGCATCAGCACCGAACTGATGCCACGATGCGCCAGCACCGCTTCGCTCATGGTCGGCTCCGCCACCAGCACCGCTTCATACGGCAGGCCACGGGCCAGGAACGCGGCGATGCAGCGCGGATCGTTGGCTTCCTCGTCACTGGAGAACAGGAAGGCGGCGTCGCCATCGCTGGCATTGGCCGCCGCCACCAGTGCAGCGGCGGCGCCCTTGATGTCACACACGCCCAGGCCGACCACACGGTCGTCCAGGCGGCGCATCACGTGCGGGTCGGCACTCCAGTGCGGCGAGTCCGGCACGGTATCCAGGTGCACGTTGAACAGGTACTTCGGCGTGCCGCGCACCGCGTACAGGCTGACCGCACCGGCGCCATGGTCGATCACCTCGACGTCGAAGCCGGGCAGGTTCGCGCGCAGGTAATCGAAGATGCCACCGGTGGTGATCGCACGCGGCGGGTTGCGGGTGTCGAAGGACACCAGGGCCTGCAGGTGATCGAGCGTCTGTTCAAGCATGTGTCTGAATATCCGTAGGGTTCGAAATCGGTAGTGCCGGCCGCTGGCCGGCTCCGCAATGATCCAGCCGTGCCACGAGCCGGCCAGCGGCCGGCACTACCCTCCATTGACGTTGCGAGGCGCCGGCCAGCGGCCGGCACCCCCGTCACAGGTCAACCGCGATTGACCTGCGCATAGACAGTGGAGCTCATTCCGAACAGCTTGATGAAGCCCTCAGCCTCCTCCACGCCCCAGTCGGCCGACTGCGCGTAGGTGGCGCCCTTGGTGTTGAGCAGGTGCGGCGACTTCACCGCCACCGCATCGACGCGGCCACCACGGGTTTCCAGCACCACTTCACCGTTGACCTTGGCCTGCGAGGACTTCAGGAAGGCCTCGATGTCGGTCTTCAGCGGGTCGTGGTAGAAGCCTTCGTACACCAGCTCCACCCACTTGCGTGCGACGTCCGGCTTGAAGCGGTTCTGCTGCTTGGTCAGCACGGCATCTTCCAGCGCGCGGTGCGCGGCCAGCAGCGAGACCAGGCCCGGGGCCTCGAACACGATGCGGCCCTTCAGGCCGATCACGGTGTCGCCGGTGTAGACGCCGCGGCCAACGCCGTACGGGGCGAACAGCTTGTTGAGCTGGGCCAGGATCTGGTCGCCCGGCAGCGCCTTGCCGTTCAGTTCGACGGCTTCGCCTTCAACGAACTTCAGGGTCACGGTCAGCGCCTGTTCCGGCCATTCGCTGCGCGGCGAGCACCAGCCACGCGCGCCTTCACCCGGGGCTTCCCAACGGTCGATCTCGCCGCCGGACATGGTCACGCCCAGCAGGTTCTCGTTGATGGTGTAAGCCTGCTGCTTGGCGCGCACGCCGAAGCCGCGCTCTTCCAGGTACTTCTGCTCGTAGGCGCGGGTCTGGGTGTGTTCCTTCTGGATCTCGCGGATCGGCGCGATGATCTGGTAGTCGCCCAGTGCCTTCACGGCCAGGTCGAAGCGGACCTGGTCGTTGCCCATGCCGGTGCAGCCATGGGCAATGATGTTGGTGCCCAGCTCGGCAGCACGCTTCAGCGCGGCATCGACGATCAGGTAGCGGTCCGAGACCAGCAGCGGGTACTGGCCCTGGTAGCCCTCACCGGCCCACACGAACGGCTTGACGAAGCCTTCCCAGATGGCCGGGCCACCGTTGACGGTGACGTGGCTGGTCACGCCCAGCTCGGCGGCGCGCTTCTCGATGAAATCGCGCTCTTCATCATCCACGCCGCCGGTGTCGGCGAACACGGTGTGCACGTTGTAGCCGCGCTCCTGCAGGTACGGCACGCAGAAGCTGGTATCCAGGCCGCCGGAGAAGGCGAGAACGACGTCTTTGTTGCTCATGGGGATCAGGTCCACTTGGGGGATGGGAATTCGGTAGAGCCGACCGCTGGTCGGCTGATATGTTGGATGCGCCTCTGCGGGAGCAGCCGACCAACGGTCGGCTCTACCCCCTTGTTTGATTCAGCGCCCGGCAACTGCGGCCATGATCGCCTTCTGTACGTGCAGGCGGTTCTCGGCTTCGTTGATGGCGATGCACTGCGGCGAATCCATCACCGCATCGGTGGCCTTCACGTTGCGGCGCAGCGGTAGGCAGTGGCTGAACACACCGTTGTTGGTCAGCGCCATCTTCCGTTCGTCCACGATGAAGTGCTTGAACTGGTCGCGGATCGGCTTTTCCGGTTCCCAGTTGCCGAAGAACGGCAGCGCGCCCCAGCTCTTGGCGTAGACCACGTCGGCGCCGGCGTAGGCGCTGTCGATGTCATGGCTGATCTTCAGCGAGCCACCGCTCTCGGCCACGTTCTGCTCGGCCCAGCCCATGTAGCGGTCGTCGAGGATGTAGTCGGCGGTCGGGCACAGCAGGGTCACGTCCATGCCCATGCGGGTGGCGATGGTCAGCGCCGAATTGGCAACGGCGGTGTTCAGCGGCTTGGGGTGGTAGGTCCAGGTCAGCACGTACTTCTTGCCGCGCAGGTCCTGGGTGCCGAAGTGCTCCTGCAGGGCCATGATGTGGGCCAGCTCCTGGCACGGATGGGTGATGGTCTCCATGTTGATGACCGGCACCGGCGAGTACTTGGCGAAGCTGTTGAGGACGATGTCCTGGCGGTCGTAGGCCCAGTCGATGAACTTGGGGAACGCGCGCACGGCGATGATGTCGCAGTAACGGCCCAGCACCTTGGCCACTTCAGCGATGTGCTCTTCGGTATCGCCGTCCATCACCGTGCCGAGGTTGAACTCGATCGGCCACGCATCCTTGCCCGGCTGCAGCACCACCGCGTGGGCGCCGAGCTGGAACGCGCCCAGTTCGAAGCTGGTGCGGGTGCGCATGGACGGGTTGAAGAACACCAGCGCGATCGACTTGCCCTTGAGCTGGTCGCCGAGCTTGTTGCGCTTGAACAGCGCTGCCTGGGTCAGCAGCGCGTCGAGATCGCTGCGGCTCCAGTCCTGGGTGTTCAGGAAGTGCTTGGGGGACATCATCTTTCCTTGCGTGGCGGCGCCGGGTTCGACGCAGTGGAAGGGAAAAGCAGGAACCAAAGGTGGAGCGAAAAGGTTGCAGTTGCAGCTTTCAGAACGCAGAAACGAAAAAACCCAGCCGGCGGGCTGGGTTTTTTTCGGACGAACAGCAAAAAGCTCCGGTTACCCAGCGAGGATGTGGGGTTCCGGTCGACGCGCACGCGAGGTCATGCCAGACGCCTGTCGGGCTGCGCTGCTGTCGTGCTGGAAGTCGGTGAGCTTCATGGTCAAATATCTTTGCATGCGCCCGGGGCCGGCGCAAGGGGCCGGGGTCGCAGAATCAGGGATTACTGGCAGTGCCCTGCTCGGGGCCGACCCAGGGAGTGATCGACACCCGGATCTTGAGCCGGTTGCCGGGGTCTTCCGGCAGCCGCGAGCGGTACTTGGTGCCCTTGTAGACGTAATCCACGTCGTAGGCGATGGGCCGGCGGAATTCACGCCCCACCGGCACGATGCGGCAGTCGCGGGTCAGCATCGGGCCCGTGTTGGCCGGCGCCGGGGCCGGCGTCTCGGCTCCGGTCTCCTCAACGGCTTCCTCGTCGCTGCGCTTGAACATCGAGCGCACCGAGTCCCAGAAGCGGCTGATCCGGCCCTTGTCCTCAACCGGCTCCTCGCCCGTCACGTTCACCGGGGCCAGGGTCCGGGTCGACACCGGCTCGCAGTGCTCCTCGGTGCGGGTCGCACGCAGGGTCTGGAACACCGGCTCGACGTTCAGGACCTGGGCGTAGTCGAACTTCACGTTCTCCACGATCACCACCCGGTTGCGGGGCTCGGCCTCCTGCGCCAGCACCACGGCGGGCAGCGCCGACAGGCAGGCCAGGGTCAGCAACGCGGTGGATTTCATTGGCGACGGGAGCAAGGACACGGCAATAGTGTAGGCAGTGGCGAGCGCAAGGGGCTGAACATTACCCGTCCACGCCGCTCCTGCCCACCCCACCCGGGGTGGACCCGGCGTCCACCGGTGGCAACGGGTGCCCCCAAAGGGGGCCGACACGTTCTAAAATCACAGGCTTGTCCCCCAGCCACAGCCCCATGACCCTGCGCCTGCACAACAACCTGACTCGCCAGCTCGAACCGTTCACCCCGCTCGATCCGGCCTGTCCGACTCTGTATGTGTGCGGCCCGACGGTCTACAACTACGTGCACATCGGCAACGCCCGTGGCCCGGTGGTGTTCGGGGTGCTGGCCGACCTGCTGCGGCGCCGTTTCGGCGCGCTGCGCTACGCCCGCAACATCACCGACGTGGACGACAAGATCAACACCGCCGCGCGTGAGCGGGGCGTGCCGATCAGCACCATCACCAACAAGTTCGCCGCCGCCTACCGTGAAGACATGGCCGCGCTGGGCGTGGTGCCGCCGGACATCGAGCCGGAAGTGACCGCGCACATTCCGCAGATCGTCACCATGATCGAGCAGCTGATTGCCAGCAATCATGCTTACGCCGCCGAGGGCCACGTGCTGTTCGCGGTGGCCAGCTTCGACGGCTACGGCAAGCTCTCGCGCCGCGATCCTGACGAAATGCTGGCCGGTGCCCGCGTCGACGTCGCCCCGTACAAGCGTGACCCGGGTGATTTCGTGCTGTGGAAGCCGTCGAGTGACGACCTGCCCGGCTGGGAATCGCCGTGGGGCCGGGGCCGGCCTGGCTGGCACATCGAGTGCTCGGCGATGGCTGCCGCCCACCTGGGCGAGACCATCGACATCCACGCCGGCGGCGTCGACCTGCAGTTCCCGCACCACGAGAACGAGTTGGCGCAGAGCGAATGCGCCCATGGCGGCAAGATCTTCGCCCGTTTCTGGCTGCACAACGGCATGCTCAACTTCGGCGGCGCCAAGATGAGCAAGTCGCTGGGCAACATCGAGCGCGTGCACGACCTGGTGCGCCAGCATCCGCCGGAAGCGCTGCGCCTGGCCCTGCTGTCGGCCCATTACCGGCAGCCGCTGGACTGGTCCGATGGCCTGATCGAGCAATCGGTGCGCACCCTGGACCGCCTGTACGGCACCCTGCGCGAACTGGCATCGGTCGAGGCGGTCGTGGCGATCCCGGCCACGGTCGAGGCGACCCTGGACGACGATCTCAACACCCCGCAGGCGCTGGCCGAAGTGGCCCGCATCGCCGCCGATGCGCGTCGTGCCACCGACCCGGCCGAGCAGGCGCGCCTGAAGGGTGAACTGCTCGGCGCCGGCCTGGCGCTGGGCCTGCTGCAGGCCGACCCGGCGCAGTGGTTTGGCACTGCGGCCAGCGAAGACGGCGACGATGCCCGCATCCAGGGCCTGATCGATGAGCGTGCCGCTGCCAAGAAGGCGCGCGACTTCGCCCGTTCCGACGCCATCCGCGACCAGCTGGCCGCCGAAGGCATCGTGCTGGAAGACACCCCGCAGGGCGTGCGCTGGTCGCGCAAGCGCAGCTGACCCGCCCTGCCCCGTGGCCGGTACGCCGGCCACGCCCCCACCGTAGAGACTGTTGTGACCGACTCCCCGTTCCCGCTTGAACCCACCGCCGCCGAGGCCCAGACCGCCATCGCTGAGGAATTCGGCTTCTTCGGTGACTGGTCCGAGCGCTACCAGTACCTGATCGACCTTGGCCGCAAGCTGCCGGCCTTCCCGGAAGAATGGAAGACCGAAGAGCATCGCCTGCTCGGCTGCCAGTCGATGGTCTGGATCGTGCCCGAAGGCAACGCGCAGTCGCTGCGCTTCCACGCCATCAGTGATTCGGCCATCGTCTCCGGACTGATCTTCCTGGCCCTGCGCGTGTACTCCGGGCGCTCGGCGCAGGAGATCCTGGCCACCGAACCAAGCTACATCCAGGACATCGGCCTGGCCCGCCACCTCTCGCCCACCCGCAGCAACGGCGTGGCGGCGATGCTGGCCTTCATCCGCGAGACCGCGCAGGCGCAGCTGCAGCGCGACCCGTCGTGAGCGAACCTGCCACAGCCGAAGACAGCGCGCTGGGCCTGCTGTCCCGGCCCGGATTCGCCAGGCTGCTGGCGTACCGCATCTTCGCGATGCTGTCCTACCAGGTGGTCGCGGTCACCGTCGGCTGGCACATCTACGAAGTCACCCGCAATCCGTTCTCGCTGGGCCTGATCGGCCTGGCCGAGGTCGTGCCGTTCTTCTGCGTGGCGCCGTTTGCCGGCTACCTGGTGGATCACCTGCCGCGCCGCCGGCTGGGCATGGTCGCCTGTTGCGGACTGATCGCCACCGCACTGGTATTGACCAGCGTGGCCATGGGCTGGCTGCCGATCGACGGCGTGTGGCCGATCTACGCAGCCATCGCGCTGACCGGCATGGTCCGCGCCTTCCTGTCGCCGATCTACAACGCCCTGTTCGCCCGCGTACTGGCCCGTGACCAGTTCGCGCGGGGCGCCGGCCTGGGCGCGGTGGTATTCCAGGCCGGCATGATCGCCGGCCCGGCACTGGGCGGTGTGCTGGTGGGCTTCGGCGGCAAGGGCCTGTCCTATGCCGTGGCCACCGTCTTCGCGCTGGTGGCGATGGCCTGCCTGGCCACGCTGAAGGTGGAAGAACCGGTGCATACCGGCCCGGCCGCCCCGATCTTCAAGAGCATCGCTGAAGGCGCACGCTTCGTGGTGGGCAACCGGATCATGGTCGGCGCGATGGCGCTGGACATGTTCTCGGTGCTGCTGGGCGGCGTGGTGGCGATGCTGCCGGCGTTCCTGCACGAGATCCTGCACCACGGCCCGGAAGGCCTGGGCATCCTGCGCGCAATGCCGGCGCTGGGCTCGGTCTGCGTGGGCCTGTGGCTGGCCCGCCACCCGCTGCACCGCAATGCCGGCCGCGTGCTGCTGTTCGCAGTGGCCGGCTTCGGCCTGTGCGTGATCAGCTTCGGGCTGTCGCAGCACTTCTGGCTGTCGGCGCTGATCCTGCTGTTCTACGGGGCCTTCGATGGCGTCTCGGTGGTGATCCGCTCGACCATCCTGCAGCTGGCCACGCCTGAGGAAATGCGCGGCCGGGTGTCGTCGATCAACGGCATCTTCATCAGTTCGTCCAACGAACTGGGCGCGTTCTATGCCGGCACGATGGCGAAGCTGCTCGGCCTGGTGCCGGCAGTGGTGCTGGGCGGGTTTGCGGTGCTGAGCGTGGCCGGGATCACCGCGTGGAAGAACCCGACGTTGCGGAAACTGAATCTTCGCGACCTGCAATAGCTGTTTTGTAGAGTCGAGCCATGCTCGACTGGCGCCCCTGAAAAGCAGTCGAGCATGGCTCGACTCTACAGAAGACGATCACCCAAACAAAAAACCCGGCCGAGGCCGGGTTTTTCGCATGACATCACAACGATCGGGAATCAGTCGCCCTGCTGCTTCTGCAGGTGCTCCCAACGCTCCTGGGCGTCGATGGTGCGCTCGGCGGTCAGGCGCGCTTCCAGGCGCTCCAGGCCGATTTCTTCGCCGGTGTCGACGCAGTAACCGTAGTCGCCGGCTTCCAGGCGCTTCAGGGTGCTGTCGATCTTGCCGATCAGCTTGCGGTAGCGGTCGCGGGTACGCAGTTCCAGCGAGTTCTCGGTCTCGCGGGTCGCGCGCTCGGCTTCGTCGCCGATGTCACGCACTTCCTCGCGCAGGTTCTCGATGGTCTGCTTGGACTCTTCCACCAGGTCCGCGCGCCAGTTCTGCAGGCGCTGGCGGAAGTATTCCTGCTGCAGCGGGCTCATGTATTCCTCTTCCGAGGACGGCTTGTAGCCAGCCGGCAGGATCGGGCGGCCAGTGGCCTCGTCGGTCTTGTACTCGACCACCTTGTACTTGCTGCGCGGGGCCGGTGCCGCCGAACGGGCGGCGACGGCCACGGCAACCTTGCCGACAGGGCGCGACACGGTCTTCGGGGCGGAATCGGATTTCACGGCGGTTTTGGCAGGCGATTTCGAAACGGGCACGGGATTCTTGGATTGCGGGGCCTTCGAGGCGGCAGGAGCGGCGGCCGGGGCCGGCTTGGAGGCCGGTTGGGCTGCTGCCACTGCCACGGTCTTGGCCGGGACAGGCTTGGCCGGAGCCGGCTTGGCAGCAGGCTTCGGTGCGGACTTCACTACTGGGGCCGGTGTCGGCTTTACGGCCGGCGCGGCAACATTCTTGGCAACCTTCTTTACAGCGGCAGGCGTGGCGACCGGCTTGGCCGCCGCAACCTTCTTTGCCACCGGTTTGGCGGCGGGCTTGGCGGCAGCCTTCTTCACCACCGCCTTCGGCGCCGGCTTGGCTGCTGCCTTCTTCGCTACCGGCTTGGCGGCGGCCTTCTTCACCGGCGCGGCCTTGCTGGCAGCCTTCTTCACCACCGGCGCCTTCTTGCCAGCGGCGGCAGGCTTGGCCTTGGCCGGCGCAGCGACCTTCTTCGCCACCGGCTTGGTTGCCTTCACCGGCGTTTTCTTTGCGGTGGCCTTCCTGGCCGCCGGTTGCGAGGACGCTGCCTTGGTCGCCGGCTTGCTGGCCGGCTTCTTGGCAACGGGCTTTGCCGCCAACTTCTTCACAACAGGCTTGGCGGTTTTCTTGGCGGCCGTTGCGGCCTTCTTTGCAGTTTTTTTAGCAGCCACGAAACGCTCTTCCTTGGATTCCCCGGGGCCCGGGAAAGCGGGCCTTTATAGCCTACCCGACCCGCAGCAGCAACCTCGGCACCCTGCTCCATTCAGTCCTGGAGTCAAGGCGCCCAAGGGGCAGTCCGACGAACACGGACCGCCTTGCGCGGTACGGAACCTGGCCAGCACCCAAAGGTGCTGGTACCGGTCGCAGGCCATCGGCGACATGCGACCAACGGCCCATCCTGCACAAATGCGGCCTTCATGCCAACTGGCATAAGATGACTGGGTGATCTCGCGCCTGCTCATCGCCCTGCTGCGCTTCTACAAGCGCTTCATCAGCCCCTTGCTGGGGCCACGCTGCCGTTTCGTGCCGAGCTGTTCTGAATACGCGATGGACGCCATCTCGCGGCACGGCCCGCTGCGCGGCAGCTGGCTGGCTGCGCGCCGGCTGGGCCGCTGCCACCCGTTCCATCCCGGCGGCTACGACCCCGTGCCCGAGTCCCCCAACGCCCCCTCTTGCCGTTGCACAGGAAAACACTGACATGTCCTCCACCCTCATCACCAACGCCCGCATGGTCAACGAAGGCCGCACCTTCGACGGCGACCTGCGCATCGAGAACGGCCGCATCGCGCAGATCGGCAGCGGGCTGGCGCCGCGCGACGGCGAGCAGGTGGTGGACGCAGCCGGGCGCTGGCTGCTCCCCGGCATGATCGACGACCAGGTGCACTTCCGCGAACCGGGCCTGACCCACAAGGGCGACATCGCCAGCGAATCGGCCGCGGCCGTGGCCGGTGGCCTGACCAGCTTCATGGACATGCCCAACACCAACCCGCCGACACTGGATTCGACCATCCTGGAAGCCAAGTACGAGCTCGCGCGCGGCCGCGCCTGGGCCAACTACGGCTTCTACCACGGCGCCAGCAATGACAACCTGGAAGCGATCCGTGCGCTGGACCCGAAGAAGGCGCCCGGCGTGAAGGTGTTCATGGGTGCTTCGACCGGCAACATGCTGGTCGACAACCCGGAAACGCTGGACGCGATCTTCCGCGAATGCCCGACCCCGATCATCACGCACTGCGAAGACACGCCGATGATCGATGCCAACCTGAAGGCCTTCCAGGAGAAGTACGGCGACGCGCTGACCCCGGACATGCACCCGGACATCCGCTCGCGCGAGGCCTGCATCAAGTCGACCCGCCTGGCGATGTCGCTGGCGCGCAAGCACGGCACCCGCCTGCACGTGCTGCACATCTCCACCGCCGACGAACTGGCGCTGTTCGAGAAGGGCCCGCTGATCCGCGCCGACGGCAGCCGCAAGCAGATCACCGCCGAAACCTGCGTGCACTTCCTGCACTTCGCGCGCCCGGACTATGCGACCAAGGGCAACCTGATCAAGTGCAACCCGGCGATCAAGGAAGTATCCGACCGCGAGGCGATCACCGCCGCGCTGGCCGATGACGTGCTGGACGTGCTGGCCACCGATCACGCGCCGCACACCTGGGAAGAGAAGCAGAAGCCCTACGCGCAGGCGCCGTCGGGCCTGCCGCTGGTGCAGTACGCGCTGGTGGCCGCGCTGGAGCGCGTGCACGAAGGCAAGCTGACCCGCGAACAGGTGGTGCAGAAGTTCGCCCACGCCCCGGCGCAGCTGTTCGACGTGGAAGAGCGCGGCTTCCTGCGCGAGGGTTACTTCGCCGATCTGGTCCTGGTCGAGGACGTGCCGTTCACGGTCAAGCGCGAAGACGTGCTGTCCAAGTGCGGCTGGTCGCCGTTCGAAGGCACCACCTTCCGTTCGCGCATCGCCTCCACCTGGGTCAACGGCCAGCAGGTGTGGGACGGCAGCACGCTGGTGGGTGAACCCGCCGGTCAGCGCATGACCTACGACCGCTGATGCGCTCCGCACTTCTGATCGGGGCGCTGCTGCTGGCCGCGCCCCTGCTTTCCTCATCCCCGGCGCAGGCGCAGGACGGCATCGGCAGCCTGATCGACAGCCGCGTGGTGTTCCCGGCCAGCGCGTCGCAGGGCGCGCTGGTGATCGGCAAGGTACCCGCCGGCAGCCGCGTGCAGTACGCCGGCCGCCAGCTGCGGGTGAGCGGCTATGGCAGCGTGGTATTCGGCATCGGCCGCGACGAGAAGGGCCCGCTGCGCGTGCAGGTGCAGCGCCCCGATGGTGGCAGCGAGACCGCGACCATTGCGGTGACCCCGCGTGACTGGCCGACCGAGCGGGTCAACGGCGTGCCGCCGAAGACGGTCAATCCGCCGCCGGCGATTGCCGAGCGGATCAAGCGCGAACAGGCGCAGGTGACTGCCGCGCGTGCCCGCGATGACGACCGTACCGACTTCACCCAGACCTTCATCTGGCCGGTACAGGGCCGCATCAGCGGCCGCTTCGGCAATGCGCGCGTGTACAACGGGCAGCCCGGCGCCGGTCATTCCGGCATGGATATCGCGGTGCCGACCGGCACGCCGGTGAAAGCACCGGCCGCCGGCATCGTCACCTTCGCCGGCCCGGACCTGTACCTGACCGGTGGCACCCTGCTGCTCGACCACGGCTTCGGCGTCAGCTCCAACTTCCTGCACCTGTCGCGCATCGACGTAAAGGTCGGCGACCGTGTGGAACAGGGCCAGGTGATCGCCGCGGTCGGCGCCACCGGCCGTGCCACTGGCCCGCATCTGCACTGGGGCATGAACTGGTTCGATACCCGTATCGACCCGCTGCTGGTGCTGGAGCGCAAATAACGCGCGCAATGCGCTTTGGTGGGTGCCGACCTTGGTCGGCACAATCCCTCAGAGCATGCGGACCCAGGTCCGCACCCACCGGAATCAATCAACCGCGCGCGGCCCACCACACGCGCAGCAGGGTGCGCACCGGCGTGGCTTCGATCGGCTTGCCTGCGGCCTGCGCTGCAACGCGCGCACGCGCCAGGCTGGACCACACGCGGCGCGGGCGCGGGCCAGGCACGCGGGTGCCCCACCCCTTCAACAGATGCTGCGCCCAGCGCTGTGCGGCATTGCTGGCGTCTTCGTCCAGCAGGCTGCGCGGCACACCGGCCACGCCCGCATCCTGCAGGCGCTGGGCCAGGGTCTGCAGCTGCACCGCACGACCGGCGCCGGTACGCGGCTTGTCGGCGAACAAGGCCGCCTCCACCGCGGCCACGGCCTCGGCGTAGTTCGCCAGCGCGCGCTCGGCGCCGGCCGCATCCAGCGCGACCGTGCGCGCTTCAACCAGATCCGGAAGTGCTTCGGCCAGCTGCGCCCACGGCGCACGCACCGGCTCCAGCAGGCGGCCCAGCGGATGGCGCGAACGATGCGCGGCCCAGCTGCGCAGCTCCTCGCCCCACCATGCCAGCTTGGCGTCGGCCGGCAACGGGTCGCCGCCGGTGTTGAGCATGTCGTCGAACTCCTGCAGCAGCGCGAACCACGCCACCGCAAGCTCGCGTTGCGATTCGGCCACGAACGGGGCGGCCACCGACCATTCCGGCCAACGGCTGCGCCACTTGTCGAGGAAACTGTCCAGCGCGGTACTGCTCACTACGTGATTCCTTACGGCTGGGCCGGGGCTGCCGGCCGGGTCGGCCACAGACTGGCCAGTTGCAGAAGTTCGGCGTTCTCGACCAGCACGTCGGCCTGCCAGGCCAGCGGGTCGTCGCTGTGCAGGCGGTAGCCCCACAGTGCCGCCACCGACGGCATCGCTGCGGCGCGCGCAGCAATGATGTCGCGCTCGTCGTCGCCCACGTACACGCAGTCTTCGACGGCGATGCCGATGACCTGTGCGGCGTGCAGCAGCGGCAGCGGATGCGGCTTGCGTTCGGCCAGGCTGTCACCACCCACCAGTACCGCGCAACGCTGCTGCCAGCCGTGTTGCGGCAGGATCAAGCGCGCCAGGTACTCCGGCTTGTTGGTGACGATGCCCCACACGGTGCCGGCGTCATCCAGCGCGGCAAGCATGCCGGCCACGCCATCGAACAGCACCGCGTGCTGGCCGATCAACGCTTCGTAGCGCTGCAGGAATTCCGGGATCAGCGCATCGCGTGCGACAACATCCAGTTCCGGGAACGCAGCCGAGACCATCGCCCGCGAGCCCTTCGACACCACCGGGCGCAATAGCGCCGGATCGATCGGCGCGCGACCGCGCTCGGCCAGCATCGCGTCGCAGGTGGCGACGAAGTCCGGTGCGCTGTCCAGCAGCGTGCCATCCAGGTCGAACAGCACCGCGCGCGGGAAGCGGGCCGCGGTCATGCCGGCTTGACCGCGTAGGCCAGGTAGTTGATGTCGGTACGGCTGCTCAGGCGGGCATGGTTGCGCCACGGCTCGTAGGCCATGCCGCTGACATCCACCAGCTGCATGTCGGCCTCGCGCAGCCAGCGCGCCAGCTCGGCCGGCTTGATGAATTCCTGATAGTGGTGGGTACCCTTGGGCAGCAGCCGCGCCACGTACTCGGCGCCGACAATCGCCACCGCGAAGGCGGCAGCGGTGCGGTTGATGGTCGACAGGAACAGGTGACCGCCCGGCTTCAGCAGGCGCTTGCAGGCCTCGATGATCGCGCCCGGGTCCGGCACGTGTTCAAGCATTTCCATGCAGGTGACCACGTCGAAACTGCCCGGCTGCTCGGCGGCCAGGTCCTCGGCGGCCTGCACCCGGTAGTCGACCTTGGCACCGCTTTCCAGCGCATGCAGGCGCGCGACCTTGACCAGTTCCGGGGCCAGGTCGATGGCGGTCACGTCCGCACCGGCCTGCGCCAGTGCTTCGCTCAACAGGCCGCCACCGCAGCCGATGTCGAGCACGCGTGCCCCGCGCAGCGGCACGCGGTCGGCCACGTACTGCAGGCGCACCGGGTTCAGCGCATGCAGTGGCTTCTGCGGGCCGTCAGCGTCCCACCAGCGGTTGGCCAGCGCGGCGAACTTGTCCAGCTCGGCCTGATCGAAATTGGAGGAAGCGTGGGGGGCAGTCATGAGGGAGTCCTTGCGGCGCCAGGGTTCAGGCGCGGATATGACGGATGCGCTCGCGCCACTGGCGCGCGTTGGCGATGATGCCCGGCAGGTCCATGCCGACCAGCTCGCGCTGCACCAGCTTCGGCTTGCCGGCGATCCAGACGTCGCTGACCTGCTGGCGGCCGGTGGCGTACACCAGCTGCGACAGCACGTTGTGCAGCGGCTGGGTTTCCAGTGCGGACAGGTCGACGCAGACCAGGTCGGCCTGCTTGCCGACTTCGATCGAGCCGATGCGGTCGCCGAAGCCCAGCGCGCGCGCGCCACCCAGCGTGGACGCGCGCAGCGTGGTGGCCGCGTCCAGTGCAGTGGCATCGTCGGCCACGGCCTTGGCCAGGATCGCCGCGGTGCGGTTCTCGCTGAACATGTCCAGGTCGTTGTTGCTTGCGCAGCCATCGGTACCGATCGCCAGGTTCACGCCGGCGCGCTGCAGGGCGCAGGCCGGGCAGAAACCGGAGGCCAGCTTCAGGTTCGATTCCGGGCAATGCACCACGCTGACGCCACGTTCGGCGCACAGGTGGATTTCCGCATCGGTCAGCTGGGTCATGTGCACCGCGATCAGGCGGTCGTTGACCAGGCCAAGCCGGTCCAGCCGCGCCAGCGGGCGCTGGCCGTGCAGCTTGATCGAATCGTTGATCTCCTGCGCGGTCTCGTGGGTGTGCAGGTGCACCTGCATGTCGAGCTGGTCGGACAGCATCCGCACCCTCTCGAAGTTGGCATCGCTGACCGTGTACGGCGCATGCGGCGCGAACGCGGTGCCGATCAGCGGATCAGTGCGCCACTGGTCGTGCAGTTCACCGGCCTTGGCGAAGTATTCGTCGTCGGTCCTGGCCCAGGCGGTGGGGAAATCGATGATGACCGCGCCGACCAGCGCGCGGAAACCGTGCTTCTTGTAGACCGCGGCCTGCACGTCGCCGAAGAAGTAGTTCTCGTTGGCGCAGGTGGTGCCGCCGCGCAGCATCTCGGCGATGGCCAGGGTGGTGCCGTCGGCAACGAATTCGGGGCCGATCACCGCCGCTTCCACCGGCCAGATGTGCTGCTGCAGCCAGGTCATCAGCGGCAGGTCGTCGGCGACGCCGCGCAGCAGGGTCATCGGGTTGTGCGTGTGCGCGTTGACCAGGCCCGGCATCAGCGCAGCCTCGGGGCGGCTCACCACCTGGGTGGCGCGGAACCGTGCGCGCGCCTCGGCACGCGGCAGGATGGCCACGATCTCGCTGCCACGCACGGCAACGGCATGGTCTTCCAGCACCACCGCGTGCGGCTCGATCGGAACGACGTAACCGGCTTCGATGAGCAGGTCGCAGGCTTCGGGGAGGTGCGGGCTATCGCTCATGCGGGCTCACTGGCTGGGGGGCGGCGAGATACTTCTGGGGGACACGCCCCTGAGTCAGGGGCTGCCGCGAAGCGGCGGGGTCTGGAGACTCGTGAAGCGGGGCCCATGATCTGCCGAAGCAGATCATGGGAGCGCCAGCGCGAATGCGATGGCGCGTACCCGGCCAGCGGCCGGCACTACCGTAATCCGGCTGCGCCGGATTACTTGACGCGTGCGGAGTATTCGCCCGAACGGGTGTCGACGCGGATCACTTCTTCCTGGTTGACGAACAGCGGCACGCGGACCACGGCACCGGTTTCCAGGGTGGCCGGCTTGCCGCCGCCGCCCGAGGTGTCGCCACGGACGCCCGGATCGGTTTCGGTGATCTTCAGTTCGACGAAGTTCGGCGGCTGCACGAAGATCGGCTCACCGTTCCACAGGGTGACCACGCAGGACTCTTCGCCCTTCAGCCACTTTTCGGCGCCGCCCATGCCGGCCTTGGTGGCCTGGACCTGCTCGAAGGATTCCGGGTCCATGAAGTGCCAGTACTCGCCGTCGCTGTACATGAAGTTCATGTCGGTATCGACGACGTCGGCTGCATCCAGCGAGTCGGTCGACTTCATGGTGACTTCCTGGGTACGGCCGTCCTTGATCAGGCGGTACTTCACGCGGGTGAAGGCCTGGCCCTTGCCCGGCTTGACGTATTCGGTGTCGATGATGACGGCCGGTTGGTTGTTGACCAGGATCTTCATCCCGTTCTTGACGTCGTTCATGCCGTAGCTGGCCATGCGTAAACTCCTGAGTGGCAAAAACGCCGCGGGTGCGGCGAGCCGTTAGAATGGAAAGCCCACCGGATGCCGGTGGGCGACTGTTTTTCTGCCCCCATGATAACCGCAGGCCCCCTCTCCATGCAGCTTTCCGCCTTCCCCCGGCCCCAGTCGCCAGGCGCGCCCGCGCGCTGGCAGCAGCTCTGGCGCCAGGCGCTGCGCGACCCGCACGCGCTGCTGGCCCGGCTGCAGCTGGACCCGGCCGCGCTGGGCGTCTCGGAGGCGGCCATCGCCCAGTTCGCGCTGCGCGTGCCCGAGGGCTTCGTGGCGCGCATGCGCGTGGGCGATGCGGCCGACCCGCTGCTGCGCCAGGTGCTGCCGGTCGACGAGGAAATGCGTCCGGCACCCGGGTTCAGTTTCGATGCGGTGGGCGATGGTGCCGCCAGGAAGGCCACCGGGGTCATCCAGAAATACCGCGGTCGCGCCCTGCTGGTCGCCACCGGCAGCTGCGCGATCAACTGCCGCTACTGCTTCCGCCGCCACTTCGACTATGGCGCGGAAAACGCCGCCAGGGGCGGCTGGCAGGAGGCCGTAGCCGCCATCGCCGCTGACCCGGACATTGACGAGGTGATCCTGTCCGGTGGTGACCCGCTGTCGCTGGCCACGCACAAGCTGGTGGAGCTGACCGACGCCCTGCGCGCGATCCCGCACATCCGCCGCCTGCGCATCCATACCCGGCTGCCGATCGTGCTGCCGGAGCGCGTGGACGAGGAGCTACTGGCCTGGCTGGGCAGCCTGCCGTGGCCGCTGGCGATCGTGGTCCACGCCAACCATGCCAATGAGTTCGACGCCAGCGTGGACGCGGTGATGGGCCGCCTGCGCGGTGTCGGTGCCCAGCTGCTGAACCAGGCCGTCCTGCTGCGCGGGGTCAACGACAGCGTGCAGGCCCTGCAGGACCTGAGCGAGCGCAGCTTCGCCGCCGGCGTGCTGCCCTACTACTTGCACCAGCTGGACCGGGTCGAGGGCGTGGCCCACTTCGAAGTGGACGACAGCCAGGCCAAGGCGCTGATTGCCGGCCTGACCGCACGCCTGTCCGGCTACCTGATCCCCAAGCTGGTGCGCGAACTGCCCGGCGACCCGAGCAAGCGCCCGGTGTAACAAAAAAGGGGACGGAGGGAATTAAGTCGCTTATGCATTTGCGACTTAATTCCCTCCGTCCCCTTTTTTGGGGGTCAGACGCCCGATTCGATCATCCGCACCACTTCGGTGGCGGTCACCGGGTGGCTCAGCCAGTAGCCCTGGCCGAGGTCGCAACCACGCTGGGCCAGCAGCTCGAACTGTGCCTGCTGCTCGATGCCTTCGGCCACCACCGTGATGCCCAGCGCGTGGGCCATGGCGATGATCGCCGTGGTCAGTGCCAGGTCGTCGGGATCGCGCTGCATGTCGGCCACGAAGCTCTTGTCGATCTTCACCCCGTCCACCGGCACCTGGCGCAGATGGCTGAGACCGGAGAAGCCGGTCCCGAAATCGTCCAGCCAGACCTTCACGCCGGTGCGGTGCAGCTTGTCCAGCAGCTGCGCGGCGACCATCTCGTCGCCGATCACGGCGGTTTCGGTCAGTTCCAGGTGCAGGCGCGAGGCCGGCAGCCCGGACTCGTGCAGGCACTGCGCAACCAGCGCCGGCAGCTCGCCGCCGCGCAGCTGCCGCGGCGATACGTTCACCGACACGAACAGATCGTCGCCGCCCGCGCCCCGTGGCCACTGCGAGGCTTCCATGCAGGCCGCACGCAGCACCTTCGGGCCGATGATCTCGATCAGCCCGCTCTGCTCGGCCACTTCGATGAACACCGACGGCGGAATCGTGCCCAGGGTCGGGTGCTGCCAGCGCAGCAGCACTTCGACGCCGACCATGCGGCGGTCGCGCATGCGGAAAATCGGTTGGTAGGCCAGGCGCAGCTCGCCGCGCTCCCAGGCCCCGCGCAGTTCCTGCTCCATGTGCACGCGGCGCTCGACCGCATGGTCCATCGCCCGGCTGTAATAGCGGTAGCAGTTCTTGCCAGCCATCTTCGCCTGGTACATGGCGATGTCGCCGTTCTTCAGCAGCGTGGTTGCATCGGCGGCATCGTCAGGGAACAGGGTCACGCCGATCGAGGTCCCCAGGAACAGCTCCCTGCCCTGCACCACCAGCGGCTTGCCCAGTTCGCGCACCAGCACCTCGGCCAGCAGCCGCGCGTTGGCGGCCACGTCGCCATCACCGACCAGGATCACGAACTCGTCGCCGCCGAAGCGGGCCAGCAGCGCCTCATCGCCGCCCGCCTCGGTGACCGCGCGCCCGATGCGCTGCGCGAACTGCAACAGCGCCTCGTCACCGGCCTCATGGCCGAGGGTGTCGTTGACGCGCTTGAAATCGTCGATATCGGCGAACAGCAGGCCCAGCCGATGATTGGATGCGCGCGCCGCCATCAGGCGATGGTCCAGCGCTTCCCGGAACGCCAGCCGGTTGGTCAACCCGGTCAGCGCATCGGTATAGGCCATGCGCCGAACCTCGCGGTCATGGCGGGCGATGGAATCGCGCATCCGGGCAAAGCCGCGCACCAGCTCGCCGACCTCGTCGTCGCGGGTGTTCTCAGCCAGCGGCGCCTGGTAGTCGCCGGCCTCGATGCGGCGCGCTGCGGCAGCCAGGTCCCGGATCGGCGCAACCAGGGTGCGCTGCACGTACAGGATCACCACCACGCCGATCACCACCAGCAGGCCCAGCATCAGCAGCAGCCAGCCCAGGTGGCGGCTGCCGACCTGCTGCAGGCGCTCGCCGAGCGTGGCATTGGCCGCCTGTTCGCGCTGCTGCACCTCGTCCAGCGCCATGCCGACGCGGACGCCGCCGATGCGCTGGTTGCCGACCATGATCGGCATGGTGTTGTCGAGCACCTTGGGCGATTCCTGCACCACCAGCGCCTGCGCCACCGCGGCCTTGGGCGCCAACGGATCGGCCATCGGCTGGCCGAAGCCGGACACCTCGATCGAGCCGTCATGCACCAGCCGGCCGCGTTCGTCGAACACCAGTACATAGCGCACGACCGGCTGCCGTGCGGTGCTGCGCACCAGCGCACCGACCTGGTCCAGGTCGCGGTAGTACAACGGGTTGGCCAGCGCGTCGGACAGCTCGCGCGCCATCGCTTCGCCACGGCTGCGCACGCTGCGGTCGAACAGTTCATGGATGACGCCACCACTGAGGTTGCGCACTTCGCCCTGCATTGCCGCCTGACGCCCCAGCAATACCGCCAGGATCGCCACCACCACGACCATCGCCCCGCCCATCGCGAGCAGGAACCGGGCCTGCATTCCCGAGCCGAGCCACTTCATTCCACTTCCATCCGCACGCGCGTCAATCCTTGTTTCAATTCATCCAGCCGCTGCTGCGCATGCGCATCGACGCGGTGGAAACCGGAAGTGCCGAAAAACCGATGCAACGCCCCCTGCGCCTGCGGGTCACTGGCCGCCTGCAGCAGGACTTCCTGCAGCCGGTCGCGCACCCGCGGGTCAAGGTCGGCGCGCACCATCTCCACCGCCCGCGGGTAGGGTTCGGTGCGCAGCAGCTCGCGGAAGTCGCGCCGGAATGCCGCCGGCACCCGTCGCTCGTCGTTCCAGTCCACGCTGCTCACCGCCCCCACCTCGACCACGCCCTTGTGCACGAACGTAGCGATGTTCAACTCGCTGCGCGCGAACACATACCCCACGCTGTCCCGGCCCGGCATATCCCACGTACCCGCCAGGATCTGCGGTGACAACCCTTCCTGCAGCAGCGTCATCACCGGCACCAGGTAGGCACTGGTGGACGCCGTGTTCTGCAGCGCCAGGCGATGCCCGCGCAGGTCCTGGATCCGCTGGATTGGACTGTCGCGGCGCACGAAGAACACGGTCTGGTACTCACGCACGCCGTTGCGCTCGGTCAGCAGCAGCGGCCGCGCGCCACTGCGCTGGCCCAGCGCCACCGCCGTGCCCGACGTTTCCGTGACCCAGTCGACCCGCCCCCGCCGCAGATAGCTGGCCATCTGCTGCGGGTCGCGCGCCATCAGGATCCGCCCCTCCTTGATGCCAACGTCATGCATGCGTGCCACCACATAGTCCAGCAACGGCTGCAGCTGCTCGTAATGGGCCTTGGGATCATCGCTGATCCGGCCCAGCACCAGCACCGGGTCCGGTGCTGCATGCACCGTCCCGGCCAGCAGGATCATGACCAGGCTCAGCAGTCCCCTCTGCACTGCCCTTCGCAGACCCGACACAGGCTTCATCCCCCCTGGGTATCCAGACAGACTACCCGAAAAAATGAGAACGTCGTCAGCTGTCCTTGTTGCGCGCTTGTGCCAGTCGCGCCATGCGCTGGGTGTCGGCCAGGATGCCGCGCAGCAGGCGCACTTCCTGCTCGCTCGGCTCGCTGCGCAGGAACAGGCGGCGCAGCTTGCGCATCGCCGATTCCGGCGCGCGGCCCTTGTGGAAATCGATCTCGTCCAACGTGTCGCCGAGCTGGGCGAAGAAGCTCTCCATCTGCTCGTGGCTGGCCGCCTGTTCGCGGAAACCCGGTTCGGCGTCGGCGGCCGGCTGCGCGCCCAGCAGCTGCATGCGCGTTTCATAGGCCAGCACCTGCACCGCGGCAGCCAGGTTGAGCGAGCTGAACTCCGGGTCGGACGGGATATGCACCGCCGCATGGCAGAGCTGCAGTTCCTCGTTGGTCAGGCCGGTGCGTTCACGGCCGAACACCAGCGCCACCTCGGCCCCTTCGCCGGCCTTGGCCACCGCACGGGCGGCGGCATCGGCCGGCAGGTACTCCTCCAGCTGGACGCGGCGGGCACGGGCTGTGCAGCCCAGCACCAGGCGGCAATCGGCCACGGCCTCGGCCAGGGTGGCCACCACCGGGGCGTCCCCCAGCACGTCTTCGGCACCGGCCGAGCGGCGGAAGGCCTCCTCGTCCAGCGGTTTTTCGGGGGCGACCAGCACCAGGCGGGCCAGGCCCATGGTCTTCAGGGCACGGGCAGCAGCGCCCATGTTGCCGGGGTGCTGGGTACCGACCAGGACGAATCGGAGGCGGGTGGCGGCGGGAAACTGGGACATGAACAGGGAAAAGGTCGAGCTGGACGATGACCAATGGTAAACTGTGCGGCCGGCCACTGCGCCGGACCCGCTCTTTTCCCCCGCCAGTCCTTCTCTTCTGCCTTTCCGGGAGCCCACGCCATGCAGAAACCCGCCGTAACCGTCATGGTCAAGGCCGCCCGCCTCGCCGGCAACGTCCTGTTGCGCAACATCAACAAGCTCGAGGCACTGAACGTGGTGCAGAAGGGCCGGATGGACTACGCCAGCGAAGTGGATGCGGACGCGGAAAAGGTCATCGTCAAGGAACTCAAGCGCGCTTACCCGGACTACGGCATCTTCGGCGAAGAAGGTGGCGTGCAGGGCGAGCGCCGCCAGATGTGGGTCATCGACCCGCTGGACGGCACCAGCAATTACCTGCGCGGCGTGCCGCACTACTGCGTGTCGATCGCCCTGGTCGAGAATGGCGAGCCGACCGATGCGGTCATCTTCGACCCGCTGCGCAATGAACTGTTCACCGCCAGCCGTGGCGCCGGCGCCGTGCTGAACGACCGCCGCATCCGCGTGGCCGACCGCAAGGACCTGGAAGGCACGATGATCCACACCGGCTTCGCCCCGCGCGAGCGCAGCCGTGCCAGCGCCCAGCTGAAGGCGGTCGACGCCCTGCTGGTGCACGGCGAGGACATCCGCCGCACCGGCTCGGCCGCGCTGGACCTGGCCTACGTGGCCTGCGGCCGCGCCGACGCCTACTTCGAAGCTGGCGTGAAGGCGTGGGACATCGCCGCCGGCCTGCTGCTGGTCCGCGAGGCCGGTGGCAAGGTCTGCGACTTCAAGGGCGCGACCCTGGGCCGCATGGACAACCGTGGCCCGGAGACCCACCAGATCGTGGCCGGCAACCTGAAGGTGGCCGAGTCGCTGCAGAAGGTGCTGGTCAACACCGGTTACGCCGCCGAGTTCGACGCGAAGTTCTGATCTGCGCGTAGTCGCGGTTCATGGAGACGGCACCTGCGAAGGTGCCGTTTTCGTTTGCGCGCACGGAGATTCGTTTCCGCGACCGCGGAGGGGTGTCACTTTCTTTGCTCGTGCAAAGAAAGTAACCAAAGAAACACGCCGCCGGGGCGCGAGCCGATGCTGCGCATCGGTACCCTGCGCTCCTCGGTCCGTCGAGGGACGGTGCGGGAACTCGCTGCGCTCAGACACCCGCACCTCTTCGCCCTCGCCGGACCTGCGGTGCTCGGCTCGCTCAAGGCGGACCCAAGGTCAAATGCCACAGCTGCACCCAGTAAATCCACGCCATGCGTGGATGCTGTTGCCGTTGATCTTGACCTTCCAGTCCGCCTTGAGCGAGCCGAGCATCGCAGGGGAATCAGGGGCGAAGAGGCGCCGGTGTTTGAGCGCAGCGAGTTCGGCGCCGTCCCCTGATTCGCCGAGAAGCGCAGGGTACCGGCGCGTAGCGACGGCTCGCGGCTGGCGGAGCGTTTCTTTGGTTACTTTCTTTGCGCGCAAAGAAAGTGACACCTCTCCGCGGGCGCGGAAACGATCGGGCGCCACCGATGCGTCGGCGCGCAAACAAAAACGCCCGGCACGAGGCCAGGCGTTCCTGCACTACCGTGGAAGTATGGAGGCTTACGCCGCCGTCGATGCCCGCAGCGCCGCGATGCGCTCTTCCAGCGGCGGGTGGCTCATGAACAGCTTCTTCGCCGTCGAACCGGCAATACCGAACGCCGCGATCTGGGTCGGCAGCGTGCTCTGGCCGTGGTTGAGCTGCAGGCGCTCCAGCGCGGCGATCATCTTCTGGCGGCCGGCCAGCGAGGCACCACCCGCATCGGCACGGAATTCGCGGTGGCGCGAGAACCACATCGAGATCATGGTGGCGAACAGGCCGAACACCATCTCCAGCACGAACACGATGATGTAGTAGGCGAAGCCGCGGCCGCCGCCTTCGCGGTTGCCCGACAGCGCGCTGTCGATGATGCCGCCGACCACACGGGCCAGCACGATCACGAAGGTGTTCAACACGCCCTGCAGCAGTGCCATGGTGATCATGTCACCGTTGGCGACGTGGGCGATCTCGTGGCCCAGCACCGCTTCGGCCTCGTCTTCGCTCATGTTGTGCAGCAGGCCGGTGGACACTGCCACCAGCGCGTTGTTGCGGTTGGCGCCGGTGGCGAAGGCATTGATCTCCGGGCCGTCATAGACCGCCACTTCCGGCATGCCGATGCCGGCCGCCTTGGCTTGGCGCTCGACGGTGGCCAGCAGCCAGCGCTCGGTCTGGTTGCGCGGCTCGGTGATCACCACCGCACCGGTGGAGCGCTTGGCCATCCACTTGGACAGCAGCAGCGAGATGAAGGAGCCACCGAAGCCGAAGATCGCGGCCATGACCAGCAGGCCGCTCATCTGGCTCGGATTGACCCCCAGCAACGACATCACGATGCTGGCGAGGATCAGGACCGCGAAGTTGGTCGCCAGGAACAGGGCAATGCGGGTAAACATGGGAAAATCCGGCTTGGAAGGGGTCGATACCGGTCAATTTGCGGTGTGGTCAGCTTGAATTCAAGCGCCAACCTGACCGACGATTCAGCCAGCATGACCTCCCCCATTCCCTGCGGCCGCTTCGCGCCCTCACCGACCGGCCTGCTCCACCCCGGATCCCTGCTTGCCGCCTTCGGCAGCTGGCTGCTCGCCCGCCATCACGGCGGCCTGTGGCGGCTGCGCGTTGAAGATGTCGATCCGCCGCGCACCGTGCCCGGCGCAGCGGATGCGCAACTTCAAGCACTGGCCGCGTTCGGCCTGGTCCACGACGGCCCGATCCTCTGGCAGAGTTCACGCGGCGAGGCCTACCAGGCTGCCCTGGACGTGCTGCTGGCCAGCGACCTGGCCTTCGTCTGCCACTGCAGCCGCAGCGAACTGGCCGCCAGCGGCGGCATACACCACCGCTGCGTCGCGCGACAGCCACGACCGGACCCTGCCGTCCGCTTCCGCGTGCCGCGCGGCAGCATCGTGCACTTCAATGATGGCCTGCGCGGGCCGCAGCACCAGGACGTGCATGCCGAGGTTGGCGACTTCGTGCTGCGCCGTGCGGATGGCTGCTGGGCCTACCAGTTGGCCGTGGTGGTCGATGACGCCGCACAGGGCGTGACCGAAGTGGTGCGCGGCGCCGACCTGCTCGACTCCACCGCGCGGCAGATCCTGCTGCAGCAGGCATTGGGCCTGGCGGTGCCACGCTACTGGCACCTGCCGCTGCTGCTGGATGCGCCGGGCCACAAACTGTCCAAGTCACTGGCGGCGCTGCCGGTGGACAGCGCACGCCCGCTGCCGGTGCTTCGCCAGCTCTGGCAGCTGCTCGGCCAAGCCCCTGAGGCGCTGGCGCAGGCACACGATCTGGACACACTGCTGGCCGCGGCTCGACAGGCCTTCGATCCCGCCCAGCTGCCGCGCGCCGACATCCTGCTGCCGGCCGGCGCACTTTCCGCGCCGATGTTGCAGAATCCCCCTTCCCCCACCTGATACCCGGACAGCATTCCATGACATCTCGCGTCGCACTGGTCACCGGCGGAACCGGCGGCATCGGTACCGCCATCTGCCAACGCCTGGCCGACCAGGGCCACCGGGTCGCCACCAATTACCGCGACGAGGCCAAGGCCCGCGCCTGGCAGCAGGCGATGACCGAACGCGGCTACAGCGTGTCGATCTTTCCGGGCGATGTCTCCGATCCGGACAGCGCCGAAGCGCTGGTGCGCGCCGTCGAGGCCGAGCTGGGCCCGGTCGAGATCCTGGTCAACAACGCCGGCATCACCCGTGACACCACCTTCCACCGCATGCGCGCGGACCAGTGGCACGATGTGATCAACACCAACCTCAACTCGGTGTTCAACGTCACCCGGCCGGTCATCGAAGGCATGCGCCGCCGCGGTTGGGGCCGGGTCATCCAGATCAGCTCGATCAACGGCCTGAAGGGCCAGTACGGCCAGGCCAACTACGCCGCGGCCAAGGCCGGCATGCATGGCTTCACCATCTCGCTGGCGCGCGAGAACGCTGGCTTCGGCATCACCGTGAACACCATTTCGCCCGGCTACGTCGCCACCGACATGGTGATGGCGGTTCCGGAGGACGTGCGCGCCAAGATCATCGCCGACATCCCCACCGGACGCCTCGGCAAGCCGGAGGAAATCGCCTATGGCGTGTCCTTCCTGGTGGCCGAGGAAGCCTCGTGGATCACCGGCAGCAACCTGGACATCAACGGCGGCCACCACATGGGCTGGTGAGCCGCGCAGGGGGCCCTCGCGGCGATCACCGCCGGCCCCTGCCAAGAGTCATGCTGCGCAGCACGCAAACCCTTGTTGCGCAACATGATCGCCCCTGAAAGCCAAGCCTGGCGGGGGCTGGGGCGGTTGCAACCGCTGCTGCACTGCGCCATGCTGCGCGTCTACTGTGACGAGTACCGCTTCATGGCTGCGACCCGCATCATCAAGAAGTATCCGAACCGCCGTCTCTACGACACCGAGATCTCCAGCTACATCACCATCGAGGACGTGCGTCAGCTGATCCTGGACGGTGAAGACTTCGAAGTCCGCGACGCGAAGAGCGGCGACGACCTCACTCGATCGGTCCTGCTGCAGATCATCGCCGACCAGGAACAGGACGGCGAACCGATGCTGTCCACCCAGCTGCTGAGCCAGCTGATCCGCTTCTACGGCGATTCCCTGCAGGGCTTCATGGGCAACTACCTGGAGCGCAGCATGCAGGTCTTCCTCGACCAGCAGCAGCAGTTCCGCCAGCAGATGGGCAACCTGCTGGGCCAGACTCCGTGGGCGATGATGAACCAGCTGACCGAGCGCAACCTGGAGCTGTGGCAGGAATTCCAGCGCAGCATGGGCAGCGGTTTCGGTGGCCCGCGCCCGGGCGGCACCGGAACGGGCACCGGCACCGGCAACAAGCCCGGCGAACCGGGCACCGGCACCGGCACCGGCGGCAAGACCCGCCGCTGAGCGGCAGCTACGGCTGATACGAAAACGGCGCGCCCCTGGCGCGCCGTTTTGTTTGGCATCGCGCCAACGATGCGTCAGCGTTTCGCCTTGCACCCCGTGCACACGCGCTCGACCTTGTAGCCCTTGGCCTTCAGCTTCTCGACCACGCCATCACTGCCCAGCAGGTGCAGCGTGCCGACCACCACCAGCGTACCGCCCTGCCCGGCCTGCAGGTACGGCTGCAGCTTCGGTACCCAGGCATCGTTGCGCCCGGTGTTGATGCGCTGATACAGCTGCGGATACTGCTGGCGCATCTCCGCCGCCATCTTGGTCCACAGCAGGCGTTCGTCGCCGCGCCGCCATGCATCATGCAGCAGCCGCGCCTGCTCATCGGCCTTGCCTGCCTGGTCCAGCGCTTCGGCCAGCATCTGCCGCTGTTCCTGCACCGTCATCCCGTCAAGCATGCCGATCTGGGTATCGATGTCCTCCAGGCCAGCGGTCTTGCGGCCGGTCTTCTGCGCGCGCTCCATGAAGTGGCGGTCCAGGCCCAGCGCCGGGTCCAGGCCCAGCTTCTGCATCTGCCCGACCGAAATGCTCAGGCCGACGAACCAAGCCTTCATGCCCTGCATCTGTGCCAGCGGCAGCTTGTTCTCGGTGGCAAAGGCCTGCAGCTTCTGCCAGGTCGCCGCATCGAGATCACGCTTGAGCTCGCTGCCATCGGTGCGCGTCGCGGCCTGCACCATGCGGCTGGCCAGCTGTGGCGACTGCATGTCTTCCGGCGACAGCTCGAACACCACCCGCTGCGAGGCTTCGAACGCCTGTTCGACATCGGGCGACAGCGGGTAGTCCTGCGGTTTCAGCAGATGGAACGACCCCAGCAGGTACACGCGTGCATCGCCCGGGCCGGTGACCTTCCACAACAACGGTACGGGCGGCTTGGCCGCCGCGGCGGTCGCGGCCGCAGCCGTGGCGCCCGGCGCATCGCGGGCAGTGGCCAGTGGTGCCATCGCGCACGCCGCCATCAGCAGCGCGGCACGGAACAGATGTTTGATCGGCATGGTCAGCCTTCTCCTTCAGGCAGGTGGTAAGCCTTCTCGCCCGCTTCCACGCGCAGGTCCAGCCGGTTTTCCGGTGGCGCCAGCGGACAGGTGGCGTAGGCGGTGAACGCGCACGGCGGGTTGTAGGCATGGTTGAAATCGATGCGCACGGTGCCGTCTGCAGCGGGCGCATCGGTATCCAGGTAGCGCCCGGCCGGATAGCTGCCGCGGCCGCTGGTGCGATCGGCGAAGATCAGGAACAGCGGCTGCCCGGGCGCACCGATCGCTTCCAGCCGCCAACTGCGGCCGTCGCGCTGGAACTCGACCGCGCCGGCATTGGGCATCTCGGTGGTCAGGCCGGTGATGTCGACGATCGGCAGGGTCTTGCCCGGCGGGTGCGCGATGAAGCGCGCCTGCACCTGCCAGTCCGCGCCGCCCGGCCAGTACTGCAGGCCGGCGAAATCACGCCGCGCAGGCGCATCGGCATGCTTGACCCGCAGCGCGTCACGCGCCCCCCGGCGGATGATGCTGAGCTGGCCCTTGCCGCCATCGAAGGCCAGCAGCGTCGGCTGCGCGTCCTTGTCGGTGTCGACGCGAATGCGGCCGCGCACCGGCTGGCCATCATGACTGACATCGACACCGTCTTCGGGCGTGAACCACCACTGCGTCCCTTCGCGACGCAGCAGGCCCAGCTTGTCCGGGCCGACCGTCAGGCGGATGCCGTTGGTGGCGCCGCTGCCAACGAAATGGGATTTGTTCTGCAGCCAGTGCAGACCGACCAGGGCCGTCCAGCCATCGGGCCGGGTCAGGTCCTGGTAGCGCGCTACACGCCATTGCTGCTGCGCGGCCGCGTAGGCCGGATCTTCAGCGGCCGTAGGCGCCGGCGGTGTTGCCGGGCTGCAGGCGGCCAACACCACGGCGGCCAGCAGGCCCGCCATTCCCCGATAACGCATCGATGCTCCCCTCAACGTCCGCGCAGGAACCAGCGGTCGATCTCCGCCAGCGAAAAACGGGCCCAGGTCGGTCGGCCGTGGTTGCACTGGCCGGACCGTTCGGTGATTTCCATGTCGCGCAGCAGCGCGTTCATTTCCGGCACGGTCAGGCGCCGGTTGGCACGCACCGCGCCATGGCAGGCCATGGTCGACAGCAGTTCGTCGCGTGCAGTGGCCACGCGGCGGCTCTGGCCATGCTCGCGCAGGTCGGTCAGCACGTCGCGCAGCAGCCCTTCCGGTTCGGCATGCGCCAGCAGTGCCGGAATGCTGCGCACGTGCAGCGAACCGGGGCCGGCACGGGTCACCTCGAAGCCGAGCGCCGCCAGGGTTTCGGCTTCGCTTTCGGCGGTGTCGGCCTCGCGCTCGCCTACCGCCAGCGTGATCGGCACCAGCAGCGGCTGCGACTGCAGGCCGATGCCATCGTGTGCATTCTTCAGGCGCTCGTAGCCGATGCGTTCGTGTGCCGCATGCATGTCGACCACGATCAGGCCTTCGGCATTCTCGGCCAGGATGTAGATGCCGTGCAGCTGCGCGATCGCGTAGCCCAGCGGTGGCACGCCCGCGTCGGCGCTGGTCACCGGCAGCCCGTTCTCGGTCGGCATCGGTGGCAGTGCCGCTGCACGCTCGGCACCGGCCGGCGTGGCATACAACGCGGCATAGGCAGCCGGTGCATCGGCCACCTGCAAGCCCAGTGGCTGCTGCGGTCGCCACCCCGAGAATCCACCACCACCGCCGGAGCCGGCACCGGGTGCCGGACCGCGCACCAGCCCGAAACCGGAGGCGCCCGCGCTCGATGCCGTGGCTGCAGCCGCGGCATCCGCCGGATGCACCGGGCCAGCACCGATCTCCTGCGCCGACATGCCGGCACGGGTATCGGCCAGCGCATCCTTCAGCGTGCGATAGACGAAATCATGGACCAACCGCGAATCACGGAAGCGCACCTCGTGCTTGGCCGGATGCACGTTGACGTCGACGCGGGTCGGGTCCAGTTCGAGGAACAGCACATAGGCCGGCTGGCGGCCGTGGTACAGCACATCGCCGTAGGCCATCTTCACTGCGTGTGCAACGCTGCGGTCACGCACCGAACGGCCATTGACATACAGGTACTGCTGGTCGGCGCTGGCCCGCGAATAATGCGGCTGCGCGATCCAGCCATGCAGGCGCAGGCCGGCACCGCTGTGGTCCACGCGCACGGCCTGGTTGGCGAAATCCTCGCCCAGCGTTTCGGCAAGGCGCGCATCGGAATACAGATCGCCCGGCTTGTAGCGCCGCGAGGCCTTGCCGTTGTGCGACACGCGCAGCTCGACATCCGGCCGTGCCAGCGCCAGTGAACGCAGCCACTCTTCGATATGGCCCAGTTCGGTGCGCTCGGCGCGCAGGAACTTGCGCCGCGCCGGCACGTTGTAGAACAGCTCGCGCACTTCCACCGTGGTGCCCGGCGCATGCGCGCGCGGGGTCACCTCGCCGATCTTGCCGCCTTCGATCTGCAATGCCGAACCATGCTCGTCGTGCGCGCGACGCGAGGACAGGGTGAAGCGGCTGACCGATGCGATCGACGGCAGCGCTTCCCCCCGGAAACCGAGCGTGGCCACCGATTCAAGATCGTCCAGATCGGCGATCTTGCTGGTGGCATGGCGCGACACCGCCAGTGGCAGCTGTTCGGGCGCGATGCCGCTGCCGTTGTCGCGGATGCGGATCAGGCGTACACCGCCTTCTTCCAGGTCGATGTCGACGCGGCTGGCGCCGGCATCGATCGCGTTCTCGACCAGTTCCTTGACCACCGACGCGGGCCGTTCGACCACTTCGCCGGCAGCGATCTGGTTGATGAGGATCTCCGGCAACGGCCGGATCGGGCGCGGATGGGTAGCAGACGTCATGCGGGGATGATAACGGAGCGGCCGAGGGTAGAGTCGAGCCATGCTCGACTGACGGGCTGCCGACAAGGCCCAGTCGAGCGCGGCTCGACTCTACAGAAAGCAGCAACCCACCTTCGGCGGGTTACTTGCTGCCGCCGGCCATGGTGCCGGCCGCGTCGATCTCAGCCTGGGCGCGGGCGGCATACAACGTGCCCGGCGGCGGCTGGCGGCTGAAGAAGGTGTGCACGCCATCCAGCACGGCGCCAGCGATCTTGCGCTGGTACGCCGGGTCCATCAGGCGGCGCTCTTCATCCGGATTGGAGATGAACGCGGTTTCCACCAGCATCGCCGGCATGTCCGAGGTTCGCAGCACCGCGAAGTTGGCGCGCTCGATGTTCGGCTTGTGGTTGTTGCCGATCCGCTTCAGGCCGCCCAGCACGTGGCCGGCCGCGTCTTCAGACGCCTTCATGTAGCCACTCTGCGCCAGGTCCAGCAGCACGTTGGCCAGGGTGCCTTCGGTCTGCTGCAGGCGCACGCCACCCACCAGGTCGGCCGCGTTTTCCTTGTCCGCCAGCCAGCGGGCGCGCTGCGAAGAGGCACCCTTGGTCGACAGCACGTAGACCGACGAGCCCGTGGCCGAACGGTTTTCGGCCGCGTCGGCATGGATCGAGATGAAAATGTCCGCCTTGTTCGCGCGCGCCTTCTGCGCACGCATCGGCAGCGGAATGAACACGTCGCTGTCGCGCGTCAGGTAGGCCTTCAGGCCCGGCGTGGCGTTGACCTGGCGGGCCAGCTCGCGCGCCACTGCCAGGGTGACGTCCTTCTCGCGCTTGCCGGTCGGGCCGATCGCACCCGGATCCTGGCCGCCATGACCGGGATCGATCGCCACCACCAGGTGGCGCATGCCGGCCTGCATGCGGATACGCGACGCATCGCTGGGCATGGCCGGACGCGGCGGCTCCGCCGGCGTCGGTGCCGGTGCCGGTGTGGGCACGGTGGCCGGCGGCGTGGTCACCACCGCTGCGGTGCGCTGGCCGGCGAGGATTGCGGCCGGCGAGGACGAGGGAGTGCTGCTTGCGGTGACGCCGGCCGCAGCGACCTGGGCCGGCGCGGTGGTCGGTGCCGGGGTCGGCGTCGCCGGTGCGGCGGCAGAGGCGCTGGCCTGCTGCTGTACCTGTGCGGTCAGCAGCGCCGTGGCACGCGCGGCATCGGTGCGCGACTGCGCGCTCTCGGCCGGCGTGGGCGCAGGCGAGGCACCCGCAGCGGGTGCCTGCGGCTGCACGACCGGCGGCGTCGCCGGGCGGTTGGCGGCCACGGCCGGGCCATCACCCGGCCATTCGATCACCAGCTTGGATTCATTGCCCTCGCGCTGCATCTGCGGGCGGAACGGCGCCACCGATTCGGCGAGGTCGAAAACGACACGGAACGTGCCCGGGACCGGCTGTCCGGTACGCACCGCCGTGACCACGCCCTGCGCGGCCGGCATCTTCAGGTTGCGTATGGCGCTGGAGTCGGGGAAATCGACCACCAGGCGGTTCGGGCCGGCGAGCGACAGGGTCTTGTAGCCGCCACTGCCGACCAGCGAGATCTCGGCACGGGTGCCGGTCGCGCCAGTATTCAGCAGGACCTGGCGGACTTCACCCGCCCACGCACTGACGCTCGCCAGACCCAGTCCGACGGCGGCACAGATGGCGATGAGACGGTTCCCCGGGCGCATGGCTCAGGATTCAATCACCGCGCTGAACGGAATGCAACACCTTTTTCCTTAATAATCCGTAACCTGCCGGTGTTTGTTCTCGTCAGCCGACAGAAATGGCCTGCAAGTCGCCCCCTTGGGGCAGCCGTTCCAGCCATTCATGTCCTACGTCGCTGGCCCCAGTGAGACGGACGCGACGCCCCTGCCCCTCGATCTCCAGCGCCACCACCAGGTCGGTCGGCGGCAGCGCGCCGGCCCCCCGTTCCGGCCATTCGACCAGCCACAGCACCGCGCTGCCCTCGTCCAGACCGAGGAAATCCAGCTCGCCGGCCTGCCCGATGCGGTACAGGTCCAGGTGCCACGCCTCACCGCCACTGGCCAGCGGATAACGCTCGACCAGGGTGTAGGTGGGGCTGCGGATCGCACCCTGCACGCCCAGCGCACGCAGCAGCGCACGGGCCGTGGTGGACTTGCCGGCACCCAGGTCGCCGCGCAGTTCGATCAGCGCCTGCGGCGGCCGGGTGGCCGCCAGCCATTGCCCGAGCAGTTCGGTAGCGTCGCTGTCGGCAAGGAAGAATTCGGTCATGGGGAGAGGTCCGGGTTGGCCAGTCGCCGCAGCGGCACCAGCAGATCAGTAGGAAGCAGGCCGCGCGCTCCGTCAGCGGCAGCCACGTCGCCGGCCAGCGCGTGCAGCAACGCACCCGCGGCCGCGGCATCGAAGGCCATCAGGTCCTGCGCACGCAGGCTGGCGATGATGCCGGTGAGCAGGTCACCCATGCCACCCACGGCCATCCCTGGATTGCCGGCGGCGATCAACCGGGGCGCTTGCCCAGGCGCCGCCACGATGCTGCCGGCGCCCTTCAGTACCACTACGGCGTGGAAACGTTCGGCCAGCCGCTGCGCGCAGGCATAGCGATCGGCCTGGATTTCAGCGGTGCTGCAGCCGAGCAGGCGTGCGGCCTCGCCCGGGTGCGGGGTGAGAATGGCATCGGGCAACGCGCGCGGATCCTGCGCCAGCAGGTTCAGGGCATCGGCATCGACCACCAATGGTTTGGTGCTGGCCAGCACCCGCGCAAACAAGGCGCGTGCCCATTCGTCCTGGCCCAGTCCGGGCCCGATCGCCACCACCTTCGCCTTGTCCAGCAGCGCCGGCAGCACATCGCCGTCTTCCAGTGCATGGGTCATGGCCTCGGGCAACCGGGCCAGCAGTGGACCGACGTGGTCGCGGCGGGTGCCCAGGCTCAACAGCCCCGCACCCGCGCGCAAGGCGGCTTCGGCCGCCATCGCGATGGCGCCGCCGCTGCCATGGTTGCCGCCGACGCACAGCACGTGCCCGGATTCACCCTTGTGGGTATTGGCGCGGCGCGGTGGCAACAGGGCCCGCAACCGCACCTGCGTCCAGTGCTCCGCAGCGGGTACCACGCCTTGCCAGGCCGCCGCGGGCAACTGCAGAGGCGCCAGGACCTTCTGCCCGCAATGATCCAGCGCATCGCCAGAATACAGCCCGCGATGCGCCACGATGAACTGCAGGGTCAGCGTGGCACGCACCGCCTCGCCCGGCACCGCCCCACGGTCGGCATCGACACCACTGGGAACATCCAGCACCAGCACTGGCGCTGTCTGCGCGTTGAGCGCGGCAATCAGCGCCTGCGCCGTACCCTCCGGCGCGCGATCGAAGCCCAGCCCGAACAGGGCATCGACCCAGATGTCAGCCCCGGGCAGTGCGCCGTCGAAATCGGCGCTGGCGCCGCCTGCGGACCTGAACTCCAGCGCCGCACGCTGTGCCAGCGCGGTCGAGGGCGGCCTGCCCGGCAGGGCGATCACCGTCACCTCGCACCCGGCCTGCAGCGCGTGACGGGCCAGCACATGGCCGTCGCCCCCATTGTTGCCAGCGCCGACCACCACACCGATCCGCCGCGCCTGCGGCCAATGCTGCAACAGGCACTGCCAGGCGGCCTGGCCGGCCTGCGCCATCAGGCCCCAGCCGCCGTCAGCGGCCAGCGCCGAGGCCTGCACATCAAGCGCACGCGCGGCAGCGGAATCGAACAGATCGGCAAGGTTGGCCATGCAGGGATTTTATACTGGTGCACATGTCCCCCGCCCCCACCCCTGTCGATCCGGCCCAGGCCGTGCAGCGCATCCGCGAACTGGCGCGTGCGCATGGCTTCCAGCGCTGCGGCATCGCCGGTATCGAACTGGGCGAGGATGAAGCGCATCTGGCCGACTGGCTGGGCCAGGGCCTGTACGGCACGATGGACTGGATGGCGCGCCACGGCACGCTGCGCGCGCGCCCGGCCGAGCTGCTGCCCGGCACCGTGCGCGTGATTTCAGTGGGCATGGACTACAGCCACAAGGACGATACCGAAGCCTGGGCGACCCTGGCCGATCCGGGCCGCGCCTACGTGGCCCGCTACGCGCTGGGCCGCGACTATCACAAGCTGATGCGCAACCGCCTGCAGAAGCTGGCCACGCAGATCAACGATGAGGTGGCACCGCTGGGCTATCGCGTGTTCGTCGACTCCGCCCCCGTGCTGGAACGTGCACTGGCACGCAATGCCGGCCTCGGATGGATCGGCAAGCACACCTGCCTGATCGACCGCCATGGTGGCTCCTGGTTCTTCATCGGCGAGATCTACATCGATATCCCGCTGCCGATCGATACGCCCGCCACGGCGCACTGCGGCACCTGCACGCGCTGCATCGATGTCTGCCCGACCCAGGCCATCATCGCCCCGCAGCGGCTGGATGCGCGGCGCTGCATTTCCTACCTGACCATCGAGCACGACGGCGCCATTCCCGAAGACATGCGGCCACTGATGGGCAACCGCATCTACGGCTGCGACGACTGCCAGCTGGTCTGCCCCTGGAACAAATTTGCCAAGCGCACCGACGAAGCCGATTTCCGCGCCCGCAACAATCTGGATACGGCGCGCCTGGACCAGCTTTTCGCCTGGGACGAGGCCGAATTCCTGCGCCGCACCGAGGGCAGCCCGATCCGCCGCAGCGGGCATGAGCGCTGGCTGCGCAACATCGCCGTGGCGCTGGGCAATGCACCGTCCTCGGCCGAAGCACTGGCCGCCCTGCACAGCCGCGTCGACGATCCCTCGCCGCTGGTGCGTGAACACGTGCAATGGGCGCTGGGCCAGCACACGGCGCGCTGACGTGCGATCCTGAGCTCCCGTTCCGCCCGCCGCACGCTGTTCCATGCAACCACGCAACAACGACATCCTGACCCCCAGCCAGCTCAATACCCTGGCCCGCGACCTGCTGGAAGGCAGCTTCCCGGCGATCTGGGTCGAGGCCGAGCTGGGCAGCGTGGCGCGCCCAGCCTCCGGGCACCTCTACTTCACCCTGAAGGACGCGCGCGCGCAGCTGCGTGCGGCCATGTTCCGGATGAAGGCGCAGTACCTGAAATTCGTGCCGCGCGAAGGCATGCGCGTGCTGGTACGCGGCAAGGTGACCCTGTATGACGCCCGTGGCGAGTACCAGATGGTGCTGGACCACATGGAGGAAGCCGGCGAAGGCGCACTGCGCCGCGCCTTTGAGGAGCTGAAAGCACGCCTGGAAGCCGAGGGCCTGTTCGACCCGGCACGCAAGCGCCCGATGCCCGCACACGTACAGCGACTGGCGGTGATCACCTCGCCGACCGGCGCCGCCGTGCGCGACGTGCTGAGCGTGCTCGGCCGCCGCTTTCCGCTGCTGGAAGTGGACCTGCTGCCGACCTTGGTACAGGGCAGCAGCGCCGCCGCGCAGATCACCCGCCTGCTGCAGGCGGCCGATGCCAGTGGCCGCTACGACGTGATTCTGCTCACCCGCGGTGGCGGTTCGCTGGAGGACCTGTGGGCCTTCAACGACGAAGCCCTGGCCCGTGCGATCGCCGCCAGCCGCACCCCGGTGGTCTCGGCGGTCGGCCACGAAACCGACTTCAGCCTCAGCGACTTCGCCGCCGACCTGCGCGCGCCGACGCCGTCGGTGGCCGCTGAACTGCTGGTGCCCGACCAGCGCGAACTGGCGCTGCGCCTGCGCCGCACGGCCGCGCGCATGGTGCAGCTGCAACGGCATGCGATGCAGCAGGCCATGCAGCGTGCCGACCGCGCCCTGCTGCGCCTGAACGCCCAGAGCCCGCAGGCGCGGCTGGACCTGCTGCGCCGACGCCAGCTGGACCTGGGCCGGCGCCTGCATGCCGCGTTCAACCAGCAACAGGAACGCCGTGCCGCGCGCCTGCGCCATGCCGCGGCGGTGCTGCGCGGGCACCATCCGCAGCGCCAGCTCGATGCGATGCAGCGTCGTCTGGCTGCCCTACGCGGGCGGCCGCAGGCAGCGATGCAGCGCCTGCTGGAGCGCGATGCACTGCGCCTGCGAGGGCTGGCGCGTTCACTTGAAGCAGTCAGCCCGCTGGCGACCGTGGCGCGTGGCTACAGCATCCTGACCCGCAGCGATGACGGTACGCTGGTGCGGAAGCTCGATCAGGTACAACCGGGTGACGCCCTGCAGGCCCGCGTCGGCGACGGCGTGATCGACGTGCAGGTCAAGTAAAGGGGTGTTCGGCAGGGCTGCGCCCTGCACCCGCTGAGGCCTCAAGCCAAGGCAACGTCAACGTCAAAAGCAGGCATTCCGTGAGATGGCGGGGCGGTGTCGGAGTGCGGGGACGCCGTGAACCCGTCCATGGGGGCTTGGCAGCCGCATCCATGCGGCTGACACTCCGCACTCCGACACCGCCCCACCTCTGACAGTTTTCCGCGATCGGGTAGATCCACGCCATGCGTGGATGAATCTCCATCGAAATCGAATATTTCGAATCGAGATCGAAAAGCATCCACGCATGGCGTGGATCTACCGTGTCGACCAAGGTCGACACCTACCAACAGCAGCAGAAATCTGTCGAAGGCGGGGTGGGTCCGGTTGCGGGGGCGTGAGCCGCATGGATGCGGCGACCGAGCTTACATGGACGTACTTGCAGCGCCCCCCGCAACCGGACCCACCCCGCCATCCCGCGGAATGCACGCTGTTGCTGTTGCTGTTGCTCTGGCTTCGGCAGGTGCAGGGCGCAGCCCTGCCGAACACCCCCTACTTTGCCTGCTCGCAGAATTTCTGCCGGTACTCGAGCGCCTTCGGCATCAGCGCCTGCAGGTTCTGGATGCGGGTGCCCGGGTTCGGATGGGTGGAGGCGAACTCCGGCGGCGACTGCCCCCCACTGGCCTGGCCCATGCGCTGCCACAGCGGCACCGCCTCGCGGGGATCGAAGCACGCCGCTGCGGCCAGCATCAGTCCCACTTCATCGGCCTGCGTCTCGTGGCTGCGCGCGTAGGGCAGCAGGTAGCCGTAACCCATCGCCGACATCATCATCTGTTGCTGCTGCGCGTCCATGCCGCTGGCGGCGCCGGCCATCTGCCCGATCTGGGTCAGCTTCTGCTGCGCCATCCGCTGTGCACCATGGCGCAGCAGTGCATGGGCGATCTCGTGGCCCATCACCACCGCCATCGCATCACGCGTACGCGCCACCGGCACCAGGCCGGTGTAGACCGCCATCTTGCCCCCCGGCAGACAGAACGCATTGGCCTGTTCGGACGGAATCACGTTCACTTCCCACTGGAAATCCCGTGCGAAATGCGCCGGCTGCACGCCGTGCTCCTGCGCCAGCGCGGTCTCCACCACGTCAACCTTGGCAATCAGCCGCTGGGCGATATCGCGCACATCGCGCGCGATCGGTGCATTCGGATCCATCGGCCGTTCCTGCGACAGGATCTGCTGGTAGGCCTGCAGCCCCAGCGCGGTTTCCTGGCGCGCATCCAGGCTGCTGTCGATCATCACCTTCTCGCCGGTATACGGATCGACCGTGCGGTTGGAAAACCAGTAGAACACCGCATAGCCGGCCGCCAGCAGCAGCACCCACCAACGGATGTTGCCGAACAGGCCGCGCCGTTGCGGGCCTTGCGACGAGCGGGAGAAGGGATCGTTGCGCATCAGGCGGTCTTCCGGCAGGTCCCGCCGGCTGGCGGGCACGGCGCAATCTTAGTGCGCCGATGCCCGCAGCGGGTGAAGCCGGGGCCGCTCAGATGCCGCGCACCAAGCGGAAGCCGATGCGTGCGTTGGTGGTGTCCGAATCCTGCGATTGCCTCCAGGCCGCACGGGTCTGCTCGGGCGCGTTGGCCCAGTTGCCACCCCGGATCACCCGTGACCGGCAGCCCGGGTTGAACCAGGCGACACCATCGGAGGGCGCACGCCGGTAGCTGGCATGCCAGCAGTCGGCCACCCATTCGCTGAGATTGCCGGCCATGTCGTGCAGGCCGAAGGCATTGGCCTGGAAACTGGCCACCGGTGCCGGTCCCCACCAGCCATCGCCATAGCCGATGAAGGCGTTGTGCCAGTGCCGTCCCGAAGGCGAAACATCCTTGCTGCCGGTGAAGTTGCCGGTGCCGGGCGGCGGCGTGCCGGCGTCGCCCCATGGATAGCGGCCACTGCTGCCAGCGCGCAGCGCATATTCGAATTCGGCCTCACTGGGCAGCCGGTAGCTGCGTCCTGTCTGCTCGGACAGCCACGCCGCGTAGTTTTCGGCATCACGCACACTCACATGCATCACCGGCGCATTGCCCAGTGCGCGCGCGCCATCGTAATCGGAACGCCAGTCCACACCGCTGCGGCGGATGAAATTGCCGCTGCGCTCGTCATACACCACCGAGTGGCCGCGCCGGGTTGCCCGCGGCCGCGCATTGGTCGACTTCACATAGCGCTCGAAATCGCCGACGGTGACCTCGGTGATCGCCATCGCAAACCCGCGGTCGAAGCGCACGTAATGCGAGGGCCGCTCGGCGTCGGTGGCACCGGGCTCGGCATCACCCGCGCCCATCTGGAAGCCGCCATGCGGCACCACCACCATCTGCGGACCGCGCCCACCATCGCGCATGGCGTCGCTGAACACCTGCCCGGGACGGAAGCTGCCGTAATGGGTGGCCAGGTCGATGCGTTCGCGCAACTGGGCCACCACCGCATCCCCTGGCAAGGCGATGCGCAGGGCCTCGGCCAGCTTCTCGCGCGCCGGCTTCAGGCCCTGCGGCGTCGCCAGCTCGCGAAGGCCATCATCGCGCAGCTGCAGCAGCGCGGCCGCGCGGATCTGTTCGATGCGTTCGAAGGCATCGGCAATGGTCGGTGACGAGTCACGGACCTTGCTGGCTTCGGCCAGCCAGGTGCCGGCGCTGGTGAAGTCACGCGCCCGCGCTGCGTCCTCGGCACGGCGGATCAGGCCACTCTCGGCCGCCGCCAGGCCCTGCCGTGCCCGGCTGTTGTGTTCATCCAGGGCCAGCGCTTCACGGAAGTTGCCGATCGCACCGTCACCGTCTTCACCGATCCGCCCCGAACGCAGGTCTTCCTCGCCGGCACGGTTGTAGGCCACCACGCGCTGGGCGAGCTCCACCCGGCCCTGCAGCGCGCGCACCTTCTCATCCTTCGGCGCCAGGGTCAGCAGCACCAGTGCCTGGCGGCTGGCCTCGGCCAGCGCCTCGCGCTGCTGCAGCGGCCGGACCAGCAGGGCGTCGGCCTGCTGCTGCAGGCGCTGGCGTGCGCGCTGCAGGCCGTTGCGGGCCTGGCGGTCATCCGGGTCTTCCTCCTGCACCGCCAGCCACAGCGGAACCGCCGCGTCGGCGTCTTCGTACAGGTGCCCTTCGCTGAATGCCTTCTCGGCCGCGCGACGCAGCTGGGCCAGGCTGCGCCCCTGCCGATCGACCCGCGGTGGCGTCCACCGCTGCACATCCTCGGCGGCATCCTCACCGGCAATGGTGACGCTGCCCTGCCCCGCCTCCGGCGTCGCGTCCGCCTGCGAACCTTCCTGCGGCCGTGCGTCTTCGCCAGCAGCCGGGCCCGGCTCCGGCGTCGCCGAGGGCGACGGCGTGCAGCCGGCCAGGGCCACGGCCAGGGCGGTGCACAGCGCGGACGACAGCGGAAAACGCAAGCAGGATCTCCTTCAGCACGGATGCGGACCGACGTTAGGCTATTCTCCCCTGCCTGAGCAAACCCGAGTAGTAGGCCCTGACCCGTGGCAACCTGGATCACCACCCCCGCCGAGCTGGATGCATACTTCCAGCAGCGCCCGGCCCGCATCGGCCTGGACACCGAATTCATCCGTGAACGCACCTTCTGGCCGCAGCTGGCCCTGGTGCAGATGGCGGTCGGGCAGGACATCTTGCTGATCGATCCGCTGATTCCCGGCATGACCGAGGCCCTGGCGCCCTGGCTGGCCGATGAATCGATCATCAAGGTGATGCACAGCGCCAGCGAAGACCTGGTCGCCTTCAAGTGGGCCTGCGGCGTGCTGCCACGGCCGCTGTTCGACACCCAGATCGGCGCGTCGCTGGCCGGCATCGGCGGCGGCATGGGCTACCAGAAGCTGGTCGCGGAAATCACCGGCGTGGCACTGGCCAAGGGCGAAACCCGCTCGGACTGGATGCGCCGCCCGCTGTCCGAGTCGCAGCTGCAGTACGCCGCCGACGACGTCGAGCACCTGTTCGCGCTGCACGACGCCATCGATGCCAGGCTGCAGGCGCTGGGCCGCCAGCAGTGGCTGCACGACGACGGCGAGCGCCTGCTGGCCAGCGTTGCCAACGACGAAGACCGTTGGCCGCACCTGGCGATGCGCTCGGCGCAGTTCCTCGACGCCGCCGCACAGCACCGCCTGCTGCGCCTGCTGCGTTGGCGCGATGTGCAGGCGCGCAGCAGCGACCGCCCGCGCAGCTGGATCCTGGACAACGAACTGGCCGCCACGTTGGCACGCACGCCACCGGCCGATGCCGCCGCACTGGGCAAGCTGTTCGAACAGTTCCCGAAGGCTCCGCGCAAGCTCGCGGGCGCTGTGTGGCAGGCGCTGGATACGCCGCTGGCCGATGAGGCCGAGGCACCGCTGGCGCTGCCGGCCAACGACAGCAGCAAGCAGGCACTGAAGAAACTGCAGGATGCGGTCGCCGAGCGCAGCCGCGAACTGGGCCTGCCGGATGGCGTGCTGGCCTCGCGCAAGCATCTGGAAAGTTATCTGGAACGCCGCCAGTGGCCGGCCGCACTGGCCGGCTGGCGCCAGCAGGAGCTGGAGTCGCGGTTGCAGGCCCTGCTGCCCGCGGCCTGATATCACAGCGCGCCGGGGCGTTGCCGCGGCGCCTGCGAACATCGGAATGAGCATCTGCCACGCTTGCCGACACGGGCGCGGGCCTGTCCAATAGCGGCCCCGCTACTGTTGGATGGCATCAGATGACAAATGGAATTGCGAAGGACGGCCTCTCCGTCGAGGACCTGGCCTGGCGCACGCGGGCGCGCACCGCGCTGCAGGAACACGACCATGCAGCGCTGGATGCACTGCTGGCGCCCCACGAACAAGCCTGGCTGGACGGGGCGCGGGCGCTGCCCGGCATCCGCTGGCGCCTGCGCAACCTGCAGGACAAGGTCCTGACGCTGGATGAGCGCCTGCAGCAGGCACAGTGCTGGGTCGCCGCCGCACCGCACAGCTACTACGCCTGGCTGCGCCTGGGTGCGTGCTGGCAGGACGCCGCCGGCGAACTGCGCAGCGCCGACGTGGCCGCGCTGGTGGAGGACAGCCAATGGCTGGCCGCGCAGCTGGCCAGCGACCACGCCGTGTACGCCTACCTGCAGGCCATCCCGCTGTCGCCGCGGCCGGCGTTGGCACTGGATGGCATCAAGCGCATCACCAGCTACCTGCGCGAGCCGAACTGGCTGCTCGCCCTGCAGGCCGGGCAGCCAGCGCAGTCCGACGATGCCGCATTGGCTGAACACTATCCGCAGGCGTGGCCGCAGGCACTGCAGCTTCTGTCGCGCTTCGGTGCACCGCTGCAGGACCTGCCCGACAGCCTGCCGCCGCTGCTGCGCGGTCGCAGCCAGGACGACTTCGACGCGCCGCTGGCCTACTGGATGCGCCTGGTGCTGGAACAGCGCCCCGACGACCTGAGCACGCTGGAAGACACTCTGTACTTCCTGTACCCGCGCTGGGGCGGCAGCCACGAGGCGATGGAAGACTTCATCGAAGGCAGCTGGTGCCGCGGCCTCGATCTGGCGCAGAGCAATGCGCTGCGCTGGCGCAAGGCACAGGACTGGCTGGCCGAGTCGCCACAGCGCGATGACAACGAAACCGTAGCCGCGCACGAGCGCGCATACGCACAGATTCTCGACTGGCACCTGGACCGCAACCTGCGCGCGGAGGTGCTGACCCAGCGTGCCGGACTGCGCTATCGGCTCGGCCGCATCGAAGAGGTCGAAGACGATGTGCAGTGGGATGCGCAGCACATGCAGGCGCTGTTCGAGGACCTGCAGCAGGCCTGGGCGCTGGACCGCGACATGGTCCTGCACGAAGGCCTCAGCAATCTCGAGGCCTGCACCTGGTTTGCCCACGTCGATGGTGCCGAAGCGCTGTTCGCCCAGGTGGTGGACTACGCCGCGCGCGAGGGCGATTCGGCGATCGGCCTGCTCTGGGCCGCGACGGCCATCGAGCATGGGCTGCTTGGCCAGAAAGCCGATCCGGTACGCGCTGCGCCCTTGCTGCAGCGCGCATTGAAGCTTGCGCAGCAGGACAACACCTCTGCGGTCACCTTCGCGGCCAACCTGTTCTGTGATGTCTCGCAGGCTGCCGGCCTGTCGCTGCTGCAGCGCATGGCTGAAGCGGGCGATGCAGGCGCAATGTCCGCACTGTGCGACCTGTACAAGGGCCGCCTCGGTGGCCGTGACCAGCCGCAGTTCGTTGATGCAGGGAAGGCCGCGTACTGGCAGGAGCGTGCGGTGGAGGGCGGCGACCTGATCGCCACCTACAACCTCGGCGTACGCCTGGTCGCTGCCGGTGGCGCAGAGAATGAAGCACGTGCGCGCGAGCTGTACCTGCGCTGCCTGGATGAAGCCGAGGCCGGTGAGCGCGTATGGGGTCCGACCTGCCGCAACCTGGCCTGCCTGGCACTGGATGGCCAGAACGATGCGCACAAGCGCGAAGCGGTCGAGCGCGCGTTGATCCCACTGTGGTGGCGCGGCGATGACGACGACAAGGTGTGGGCCGCCGGCTACCTGGCCGACATCTACCACGTCGGCAACGGCGTGCCGGCCAATGCATTCCTCGCCCTGACCTGGCTGCAGCGTGCCAGCGAGATCGATCCGGAGTACGTGGACGTGGTGCGCATGGCGCCGCTGATCAACGGCGAGGGTCGCTGGTTCGGTGCCAGTCGCGCACGCAAGCAGCAGGAACAGGACCGCCAGCAGGTGGACAGTGCGACCTGGGCCCTGACCTTCGGCCAGCGCAGCCAGGACAGCGACCTCACCGCGGTCTGAAGCAACGAAAAGGGCGGCCCGTTAATCCGGGCCGCCCTTTGCATTCCAGCAGCGCGATGGCGGGACGACCCGCCACCGCGTCAGCGCATTACCAGTTCATGTTCAGCGAGACACCGACGGTGCGCGGCTCGTTGTAGACCGCGGCCATGTAGTTCTCGATCACACCCTTGAGGTTCTTCTCGTTGGTGATGTTGCGCGCGAACAGCGCCACTTCGTAGGCACCGTAGTTGCCCGAGTAACCGATCTTCAGGCCGCCCTCGAAGTCACCCTTGGAGTTGAACTCCTTGCTGTCGTACAGCACGAAGCTGGTGTAGCCCTGCTTGTTCCAGTCGGTGGAGACGAACATGGTGCCGGCATCGCTGACCGGGAAGTCGTAGCGTGCTGCGAGGTTGACGTTGTACTTCGGCGCGTTCGGCAGCGGGTTGCCGTCGATCTGCGCGAAGGTGTTGGCACCGACCTTGATGGTCGGGTCATTCACGGTGCACACCACCTGGCCGTTGAGGCCGCAGACCTGCGCGTAGACGCGCTTGTCCTTGATCTCGCTGTGCAGCAGGCTCAGGCCGGCGCTCAGGGTCAGGTTCGGGATCGGGCGCAGTTCCATGTCCGCTTCGAAACCGTAGGCCTTGGCCTTGTCAGCGTTGAACAGCACGCCGTTGCCGTCCGAATCGTTGCCGTTGAGCTGGATGTCGTTGACGGTGTAGGTGAACGCGGTGGCGTTCAGGCGCAGGCGGTTGTCCCACAGGCTGCTCTTCACGCCTGCTTCCCAGGACAGGATGGTCTCGGAATCAGCGGTGGTGAAGTCGGCATTGAACACCGCCGAACGGCCCTGGATGGTCGGCCCACGGAAGCCGCGTGCGACCTTGGCGTAGACGCTCACGTCCGGCGTGATCTGATACATCGCGCTCAGATCCCAGCTCGGGGTGGTGTCGGACATCTTGACGTCGGTGCGGCCCTTGTAGGTGACCACGCCGGCGGCAGTGTCAGCCGTCTTCAGCAGGCGGGTGTGCTTCTCGTCCTTGGTCTGGCGCAGGCCAGCAGTAACGGTGAACTTGTCGGTGAAGGCGTAGCTGATCTGGCCGAAACCGGCCCACGAGGTGTTCTTGTTGCGCAGGCGCACCCAGTTGTTCGGGTTGCGGGCCGCGCCCTGCAGGAACCATGCGCGCTGGTAGAAGTCGGTGGTGTCGCTGCCGTTGAAGTAGAACGCACCGGCCTGCCACTGCAGGGCGCTGTCGTCATGGCTGGCCAGGCGGAATTCCTGGGTCCACTGGTCCAGATCACGGATGCGGCCCATCGACTGGCCGTAGCCATTCGGCACGCCGTTCACCGGGAAGTTCACCGCTGCACCACCGTCGGTGTCGCCGCGGCTGTAGCCGGAGGTGGTTTCGTAGGCGGTGATCGAGGTGAAGTCGATCGCACCGAAGTCGTAACGCGCCTTCACCGAACCGCCGTAGGTCTTGTAGGCCTGCGGGTTGTTGTCGGCTTCGTCGTAGGCGACCTTGTCGCGCGGCACGTCGGTCTTGTTCGAGCCCTTGGTCAGCGCACCGCGCAGGAACAGGGTCGAGGTGCCTTCGTAGTCACGGGCATGGGCCGAGGCCAGGATCGAGAACTGGTCGCTCGGGGTCAGCAGCAGCTGCGCGCGCACGTTGCGGTCATCGAAGCCGCCCATGGCGTTCTTCTTCGGGCTGACCGTGCCGTCGGCACTCGGGCCCTTGTAGGTGTTGTCTACATAGTCGTCGCGGTGCTGGTACAGGGCCGACACGCGGAACGAGGCGATGTCGTTGATCGGGCCGCCAAAGCCGCCGTCGATCGACACGCTGTTGTAGGTCGCGTAGCTGGCGCTGACGCGGCCGGTGTAGTCCTGGGTCGGCTTCAGGGTGTCGAACTTGATGATGCCGGCGGTGGTGTTGCGGCCGAACAGCGAGCCCTGCGGGCCGCGCAGCACTTCCACCTGGTCCACGTCATAGACCGGGTTGGACTTCAGCACCACGTGTTCCAGCACCACGTCGTCCTGGATGATCGACACCGGCTGCGAGGCACCCAGGTAGAAGTCGATGTTGCCCAGGCCGCGGATGTAGAAGCGCGGGAAGATGCGGCCGGTGGTGGTTTCCGCATACAGGCTCGGCACGCGGCCGGACAGCGCCAGCAGGGTGTCGTCGCCGCCGGCGGTGAAGTCGCGCATGCGCCCGCCCTGCACCACGCCGACCGAGACCGGCACTTCCTGCAGGTTCTGCTCGCGGTGCTCGGCGGTCACGGTGATGGTGTCCAGCCCGGTCGGGGTCGGCGCGCTGTCCTGCGCGGCGGCGCCGAAGCTGCCGACCAGGGCCAGGCCAGCACAGGCCAGGGCCAGCGGGTGGCGGCGGAAGGAAACGAAGGAAGACGACATACCCGACAGGCGGCGGGAATCGGAATGGGAGGGCATGGAATGCTCTGAGGAGGCGTCCGTGCGGCCTGCGCGAGCCGGGCGGCAAATAGGAGGAATACTGCGCAAGCCGCCATTATCCCCCAAATTGTTACGATTTCGTTGCGCGGCATCCGGGCCCGACAAACCGGACGGTTTCGGCACAGTGCACGCCTTCATGCCACGCCGTCCGGCACATCCTGGGTCGGCTTGGCAAGGCGCAGCCAGTTGGCTACACTGAAGCCCTGCCGTGGGGCCATAGCTCAGCTGGGAGAGCGCGTCGTTCGCAATGACGAGGTCAGGAGTTCGATCCTCCTTGGCTCCACCACTCATAAAGAAGACCCGCCGATCGTCGCGATCTGCGGGTTTTTTCTTGCATCGATCACGAGTCAGGCAGGTTCCTGATCCCCGTCCTTGCGGCGTGGACCACGCGAATGCGTATCACGCACCTGCTGATCGCGCTGCCCCGGCCGCTGCTTTGCCACGTCCTCCTGCGCCCTGTCCTGACGGCTTTCCTGTACGCCCTGTTTCGGATCGCCAGGGTCTTTGTCGCGCTCGCTCATCGAAGTCTCCTGTGCCGGCGAAGGCCGATCAGGACTTCACGCTAGAGGCTGCGCAGTGATCCGCAGGTCAGGCCCGCGCGAACAGCGTGTGCAGTTCCGCTTGCCGCCGCAGCTCACGGCTCTGCAGAATCCGGACCAACATGCCCAGCCAGTCCGCGATGTCACCTCCCGCCCAGCACGCCGCGCGCACGCTGCCAATGCGCCTCGATCCAGCGGACGGCAGCATCCAGCTCGGCCACCTGCCGACGCTGATCGGCCCCACCCTGTCTCGGGATGAAGCGCGTGTCGCCTTTGCCGCGCTGGTGCGTGACGAGCGCGATGTCGGCACCGGCTACCGCTGGCTGAGCCTGCACCGGCTCAGCCTGGGCGGTGCGCCCGCTGGCATCAGCCTGTGCTTCCACGGGCAACGGCTCGACATGGTGACGATGAACGTCGATCTGCCCGGTGCAACACTGGAAGACGGCTGGCCGACCCAGGCAGCAATCGATGCCGAAGTCGCTTTCATGCGCCGCACCTTGGCTACGGCACTCGGGCGCAAACTGGCCGGCGGCCACGCCCGCTTCGGCTGGGGCGAGGCCTGGGCCCGGTTCGACCCGAAAGGCTTCATGGCCAGCAGCGGCATCCGCTACTCGCCACGCACGTGACCGCACTCAGGTACGGGTGATCGACACCCCACCCTCCACGCGCATCGCGCTGCCGGTAACGAAACTGCTTTCATCGCTGGCCAGGAACAACGCCGCATTGGCGATCTCCTCCGGCTCGGCGAGGCGCTTGAGCGCATGCAGCGAGCGCACGAAGTCGCGGGCATCGCCGGTCGGTGCCGCTTGCCGGCCCATCTCGGTATCGGTACCACCGGGCAGCAGCACGTTGCTGCGCACGCCACGCGCCCCGTATTCGGCGGCGATCACCTGGCTCAGGCCGATCAGCCCGGCCTTGCTCGACGCATAGGCCGCCATGCCCGGGAATCCCACGGTATGGCCGACGAAGGTGCCGACGAACACCAGCGAGCCACCGCCGCGTGCCAGCAATGCCGGCAACTGCGCGCGTGCGGCATGGAAGGCGGCATCCAGATTGGTGGCCATCACTTCGCGCCAGGCGTCCACCGGGAACTCCGCTGTCGGCACGCCCGGGCCGAGCATGCCGGCGTTGTTGAGCGCGATGTCCAGGCCACCGAAGGACTGCTGGGCAAGATCGACCAGCACGTGCGCCGTGCCCGGGTCGGCCACGTCGGCGGCATGCACCACGGCTTCGCCACCGGCGGCGCGAATCTGCTCGGCCAGCGCCTGCAGCGGCTCCAGCCGCCGCGCGTTGAGCACCAGTTTTGCGCCTTCGGCGGCAAAGCGCAGCGCGCTGGCGCGGCCAATGCCGGCGCTGGCACCGGTGATGAGAGCAATCTTGTTATTCAGGCGCATGGTCGCGGTGCCGGTTGTGAAGTGGCCGCCACGATGCCGCGCCTTCGGCCCGCCAACACTCCGTTTCCGGGCCTCACAGATGGGTGCAGGAAACGGAGTTTCCGCAGCACCGGCACGTGCCAGAATCCGGCCATGGACAGTACCGCCACCACCGCCCTCGATGCCCGCGTCGAACGCGTCTGCCGCCACCTTCAGACCAGCCTCGACGAACCCTCGCTACAGGATCTGGCCGACATCGCCGGCTGCAGCCCGACGCGCCTGCATCGCCTGTTCAAGCAGGCGACCGGACTGACCCCAAAGCAGTACGCCGCCGCGCTGCGCGCCGACCGCCTGCGCACCGGCCTGGAACAACAGGAGCGCATCACCGATGCCTTCCACGATGCTGGCTTCGGTTCCAGCGGGCGCTTCTACGAGAACGCACCGAAGCTGCTGGGCATGACGCCCAAGCAATGGCGCGCAGGTGGCCGCGGCGAAGTCATCCACTTCGCCATCGCCGAAAGTTCACTGGGCAGCGTGCTGGTGGCCAGCAGCGAGACCGGCGTGGTCGCGATCCTGCTCGGCGATGATCCGGAGACGCTGTTGCAGTCACTTCAGCAGCGCTTCCGCCAGGCCGAACTGGTCGGCGCTGACCACGGCTATGAGCAACTGGTGGCACAGGTGGTGGGCCTGGTCGAGGATCCCTCGCGAGGCGCCACGCTCCCGCTGGATATCCGCGGCACCGCCTTCCAGCAACGGGTATGGCAGGCGCTGCAGCAGATTCCGCGCGGCCAGACGGCCTCGTATGCCGATATCGCCGCGCATATCGGCGCGCCGCGATCGAGCCGCGCGGTGGCACGCGCCTGTGCAAGCAATCCGCTGGCCGTGGCGGTGCCCTGCCACCGGGTGGTGCGCCGCGATGGCGACCTGTCCGGCTATGCGTGGGGCGTGGCACGCAAGCGCGAACTGCTGCGCCGGGAAAAGGCCTCGACTGCCTGACGTGGGTGCCGACCTTGGTCGGCACACCGCCAGGCCCTCAATCCAGCTTCACCACCAGCTTGCCGAAGTTGTGCCCCTTCAGCAGCCCGAAGAACGCCTCCGGCGCCTTCTCCAGCCCTTCCACCACATCCTCGCGGTACTGGATGCGGCCTTCGCGCAGCCATTGCGGCATCTCGCGTTCGAAGTCCGGCCACAGGTGGTTGAAGTCGTGCACGATGAAACCACGCACGGTCAGGCGCTGGCGCAGGATCTGGCTGAACAGTGCCGGCAACCGGTCCGGGCCAGGCTGCTCGACGCCGCGCTCGTTGTAGGTGGCGATGGTGCCGCACACCGGAATGCGGGCGAAGTCGTTGAGCAGCGGCAGCACTGCATCCAGCACGTGCCCGCCCACGTTCTCGAAATACACGTCGATACCCGTGGGCACCGCCGCGCGCAGCTGGGCGGCGAAATCAGCGGCGCGATGATCCAGCGCCACGTCCACGCCCAGCGTCTGCAGATAGGCACGCTTGGCCTCGCCACCGGCGATGGCGACCACGCGCGCGCCCTGCAGCTTGGCCAGTTGGGCCACGGTCGCGCCCACCGGCCCAGTCGCGGCAGCCACCACCAGCGTCTCGCCCGGCTTCAGGCGTGCGATTTCATGCAGGCTGGAATAGGCGGTGAAACCCGGCATGCCATACACCCCCAGCGCCGTACTCAGCGGCAGTCCGGCCGCATCCAGACGACGCCCCAGCGCCTTGGCCGGCAGCACCGCGTGGGTCTGCCAGCCACCCGGCGCCAGCACCAGCTCTCCCACCGTCACACCGTCGGCGTTGGATCGCAGCACTTCGGCCACGGTCTGGCCTTCCATCACCGCCCCTACCGCCACCGGCGCGGCATACGACGGGCCCTCGTCCATGCGTCCACGCATGTACGGGTCCAGCGACAGGTAGCGGTTGCGCAGCAGCACTTCGCCATCCGCCAATGCCGGCAACGCAACCTGCTCCAGGCGGAAGTTGGCTGCACTTGGCGCCCCCTGCGGACGCGACGCAAGCACGATGCGTGAGGTGGTGGAGGGATCGGACATGGCCAGGTCTCTGCTGTTGCCAGCATCAGGAAAGGACTGCCGACACTACGCCGCAGCCATCCCCGATGGCGGCCACGAAAACAGCGTTCCATTGCCCGGACCCGCGCGGGTCCGGCGCAACCGTTGCCCTTGCAGCTTTGCCGCTCACGATGGCCTGCTGTTTTCCGCCGCAGACGATGATCGACTGGCCACGCCCCGCCCCACAACGGAGGATCAAGCACTTGCGAGCGCGCAGACGGCAATGTGAAGAAATCTTGGCAAAACGCTTGCCGAAGGCAGCCGACCTCCGTAATATACGCGTCCTTGGCAGCGACCTCGCTGCAACGAAACATGTGGCCGAGTAGCTCAGTTGGTAGAGCAGGGGATTGAAAATCCCCGTGTCGGCGGTTCGATTCCGTCTTCGGCCACCATTTTCGAAGGCCTGCAGAAATGCGGGTCTTTTTTTTCCGGAAACCGCATTCACCGCGGTAGCCACACAATTTGGCCGAGTAGCTCAGTTGGTAGAGCAGGGGATTGAAAATCCCCGTGTCGGCGGTTCGATTCCGTCTTCGGCCACCATCTTCAGAGACCTGCAGAAATGCAGGTCTTTTTTTATTCGCGCTCCGCGCAAGCGGCGGCCACCGCCGCCCGGTTGACGAAACATTTACACCGGCATGCGCGGCGGCACCTACGCTCCAGACTCCTGCCTGGAGCCTGCCGATGCCTCTGCGCCCCGCCCTGCTCGCCTGCCTGCTGCTGGCCGCCTCCCCGGTGATCGCCGCCGAACCGGTGCGCGCAGTCGACACGCTGGACATCGACCGCTACGCAGGCCAGTGGCACGAAATCGCGCACCTGCCGGTGTCGTTCCAGAAGCAGTGCGTTGGCGAGATCACCGCCAACTACGGGCTGCGCCGCGACGGCCGCATCAGCGTCACCAATGCCTGCCGCAATGGCGAGGGCGAACGCGTGGTCGCCGAAGGCGTGGCACGCCCGGTGGCCGGACACCCCGGGCAGCTGCAGGTGCGCTTCGTGCCCGACTGGCTGAGCTGGGTCCCCCTGGTCTGGGCCGACTACTGGGTGCTGGCGCTGGACCCGGACTATCAATGGGCGCTGGTTGGTGAACCGGACCGCAAGTACCTGTGGATCCTCTCGCGGCTGCCGGAAATGGATCGCGCCCGGTTCGAACAGCTGAAAGCCAAGGCCGAGGCCATGGGCTACGACCTCGGCCCGCTGCGGCTGATGGCACCGTTGCGCGATACGCCCGCCGACTGAACCGCCCCGCATCGGGGGCATCCGGCGTGCCCGATCCAGCGTTGCGCACGCCCGGCCGCCATCTTCACGCGCTACCCTCTGCGACGGGTCGCCACAGGCGATCCACAAAACCATACGCCGTAGTATGCTTACCCCAACGCACCCCCTCCAGAGGACTTGCGCCCATGCTCCACCGTTTCCGCACCGCCTTGATCGTCCTGTGCACCCTCGCCCTTGTTGCCTGCAACAACGGCATCGTCAAGCGTGTTTCGGAACCGGCCGCCAGCCTGCAGCAGCTGACCGTGCGCGCCGACGGCAACTGGACCGTGGCCCTGCGCCTGCAGAACTTCAGCTCGATGCCGATGACCTTCGATGACGTCTCGCTGGCGCTGACCGTCGGCGACAACGACGCCGGCACCCTGCAGGTCAAGCCCGGCATCTCCATCGGCGGCACCTCCGCCGATGTCATCAATGTCGACCTCGTGCCCAGCTCGGCCGCGCGCCTGGTGGTGGCCGACGCACTGGCCAGCAACCGCACCCTGGCCTATGGCCTGAAGGGAACGGTGGCGGCCACGCCGCAGGAAAAGAAGCAGCGCAGCTTCGACATCAGCAGCCGCAGCACCCTCAACCAGGCCCCCGGCCTGCCCGGCGTGCTGCGCTGAACCCGCCTTTCGTCGCGGCGCCCGGCGCCGCTCTCCCCTGCCCTGATCAAATCGAGACGTACCGATGAGCAGCTACACCGCCCCGCTTTCCGACCTCCGTTTCGCCCTGCACGACGTGCTCAAGGTCGAACCCCTGTTCGCCCGCCTGGGCTTCACCGACGCCACCGCCGACGTGGTCGATGCCGTGCTGGAAGAAGCCGGCCGCTTCAGCGCCACCGTGCTGGCCCCGCTCAACAGCGTCGGCGACGAGATCGGCTGCGTGCTCGACCAGGCCACCGGTGAAGTGACCACCCCGCCCGGCTTCAAGCAGGCCTACGACCAGTTCGTCGATGGTGGCTGGACCGGCCTGACCGCCTCACCGGAGCTGGGCGGCCAGGGCCTGCCGCACACCCTGGGCGTGCCGCTCAACGAAATGATCAACGCCGCCAACCTGGCGTGGGGCAACTTCCCGCTACTCTCGCATGGCGCCATCGAAGCGCTGAAGCAGCACGGCGAGGCCTGGCAGCACGAGGCCTTCCTGAAGCCGCTGATCGAAGGCCGGTGGACCGGCACCATGTGCCTGACCGAACCGCACTGCGGCACCGACCTGGGCCTGCTCAAGACCAAGGCCGAGCCGAACGCCGATGGCAGCTATTCGATCACCGGCACCAAGATCTTCATCACCGCCGGCGAGCATGACCTGACCGGCAACATCGTGCACCTGGTGCTGGCCAAGCTGCCCGACGCCCCTCCGGGCGCCAAGGGCATCTCGCTGTTCGTCACCCCCAAGTTCAAGGTCGACCGCGAGGGCAACGTCGGCGAGCGCAACGCACTGCGCTGCGGCTCGATCGAGCACAAGATGGGCATCAAGGGGTCGGTCACCTGCGTGATGAACTTCGATGGTGCGCAGGGCTACCTCGTCGGCCAGCCGCACAAGGGCCTGCAGGCGATGTTCACCATGATGAACACCGCGCGCCTGGGCGTCGGCCTGCAGGGCATCGGCCTGTCCGAGCGCGCCTACCAGAACGCACTGAAGTACAGCCGTGAGCGCCTGCAGTCGCGCGCCCTGAGCGGCGCCAAGTTCCCGGACAAGCCGGCCGATCCGATCCTGGTCCACCCGGATGTGCGCCGCATGCTGCTGACGGTGAAGTCGCTGGTCGAAGGCAGCCGCCTGCTGGCCCTGCACGCGGCCACCCTGATCGACGTCGCCCACCACGCCGAGGATGCCGCCGAGCGCGAGCGCGCCGACACCCTGGTGAGCTTCCTGACCCCGATCTCCAAGGCCTGCCAGACCGAATGGGGCATCGAGAACACCTACAACGCCTTGCAGTGCTTCGGTGGCCACGGCTACATCCGCGAGCACGGCATGGAGCAGCTGGCCCGCGATGCACGCATCACCACGCTGTATGAAGGCACCACCGGCATCCAGGCGCTGGACCTGATCGGCCGCAAGACCGCGTCCAGCCAGGGCGCCGGCCTGAAGCTGATGCTGGCCGAGATCGAAGCCTTCGCCAAGGAACACGAGGGCAATGAAGCGCTGGCCGAGTTCATCGGCCCGCTGCGCGCCAAGGCCGCCGAATGGGGCAAGCTGACCCTGGACGTGCTGCAGCGCGCGGCCGGCAATCCGGACGAACTGGGCGCAGCCAGCTACGACTACCTGTTCTATTCGGGTTACGTGGTGCTGGCCTACTGGTGGGCCCGCAGCGTGGCCGCCGCCGACGCCAGCGCGCACGGTGCCGCCTTCGCCCAGGGCAAGCGCGAAACCGCACGCTTCTACTTCGCCCGTGTGCTGCCGCGCACGCTCAGCCACGCCGCCGCGATCCAGTCCGGTGCCGCCCCGCTGATGACGATGGACGACGAGCGCTTCGGCGCCTGAGCCGGGCTGCGGCCGGCACCCGCGGTAGTGCCGGCCGCTGGCCGGCAACCGCAACAGCCGGCTTCCTGCGGGATGGCGAGGTGGGTCCAATTGCGGGGGACGGCGCAAGTACGTCCCTGTAGCCTCGGTCGCCGCTTGCTCGTGTGCGCTGTCCTGCGCACACGGCAGGACCGGGGTTGGGCGTCCTGCCCAACCCGCCCGAGGCATGCCTCGAGCCCATGCGGCTCACGCCCCCGCAACCGGCCCCACCCCGCCTTCGACAGATTTCTGCTGCTGTTGGTAGGTGTCGACCTTGGTCGACACAGTAGATCCACGCCACGCGTGGATAAGGGGTCAGAGCCCTTTCCTGCGGAAAGGGATCCGACCCCGGCCTGACAGCCTCGATCACCTCTCTGGAGAAAAGCCCCCTTTTGTTAAAGGGGGCGCGCCGAAGGCGCGGGGAATAGGAAGAATGCGTGGGCATCCCAGCCCGCCGACGGCGGGCTGGGATGCCGAATGCGCGGACCTGAATGTTGACGATTTGTGTATCGCCTGTCGGCGATACACAAATCGTCAACATTCAGGTATAAGCTGTTCTCCCGATGGAGACAGACACTACACGCTTGGGTCTGATCGAAGCCGGAGCTCCGTTTTCTGCTCCGGGCGCCGAAGCATCGCCCAACGCCACGACGCTGCATCGCCCCGGTTCGGTCCGGCTGCTCTCGCTTGATGCCCACGGACGCGTACTGGACTGGATCACCTGGCAGGATGCGGCCTGCCTCTACGCCCGCGAGGCGGTGGCCTGGACGCTCGGCGATCCCTGCCTGCACATCCACGGCGGCACCAACCGCTTCAGCGGCCTGCAGAGCGGCATGGACCTGCACCCGATCATCGCCGCCCGCGGCCACGCCCGCTCCCGCGCGATCGACCCGACGCCGAACCTGACCAACCAGGCCCTGTTCGCCCGCGACGCCCATCTGTGCATGTATTGCGGCCAGCAGTTCAGCCGCCCCACGCTCACCCGCGACCACGTCATGCCGCTGTCCAAGGGCGGCCTGGACTGCTGGGAAAACGTGGTCACCGCCTGCTTCCACTGCAATTCGCGCAAGAGCGACCGCACCCCGCAGCAGGCCGGCATGCCCCTGCTGGCGGTGCCCTACCGACCCAGCTGGATCGAGCACCTGATCCTGTCCAACCGCAACATCCTGGCCGACCAGATGGCCTTCCTGAAGGCGCAATTGCCCAAGCGCTCGAAACTGAGCACCTGAACGCCCGAAAATGCAACCCTCACCGTCCTGTCACGGACGGCGGCGTTTGCTTGCCCCACCCCCGTTTGAGGGCGAAAATGGGCGTTCAGAAAAAGTGCGAACATGATGATCGACTCTGCCCGCTATCCCCGCCTCGCGCGCATCCAGACACCGGATGACCTGCGCACGTTCGACGAATCCGAATTGAGGGCGGTTGTCGACGAACTGCGCGCCTACCTGATCGAATCGGTGGGCAAGAGCGGCGGCCACTTCGCCGCCGGCCTGGGCGTGATCGAACTCACCGTGGCCCTGCACTACCTGTACCAGACGCCGCACGACCAGCTGGTCTGGGACGTCGGCCATCAGACCTACCCGCACAAGATCCTCACCGGCCGCCGCGACGAGATCCACACCGTCAAGCAGAAGGACGGCGTCGCGCCGTTCCCGAAGCGCGAGGAAAGCGAGTACGACACCTTCGGCGTCGGCCACTCCTCGACCTCGATCTCGGCCGCACTCGGCATGGCCATCGCCCGCCAGTCCGAAGGCGACGACCGCAAGGTCGTGGCGGTGATCGGCGACGGCGCGATGACCGCCGGCATGGCGTTCGAAGCACTGATGCATGCCGGCGGCATGGAGCCGGAACCGAACCTGCTGGTGATCCTCAACGACAACAACATGTCGATCTCCGAGGCCGTGGGCGGCCTGACCAAGATGCTGGGACGCGCCACCGGCAGCCGCACGCTCAACGCACTGCGCGAAGGCGGCAAGAAGATCCTCGGTGACAAGAAGAACAACCCCGCGCGCTTCGTAAAGCGCTGGGAAGAACACTGGAAGGGCATGTTCGTGCCCTCCACGATGTTCGAGGAAATGGGCTTCCACTACACCGGCCCGATCGACGGCCACGACATGCCTGCCCTGCTGTCCACGTTGAAGACGCTGCGCGCCTCCAAGGGCCCGAAGCTGCTGCATGTGATGACCACCAAGGGCAAGGGCTACGAGCCGGCCGAAGGCGACCAGATCGGTTACCACGCCGTGGGCCCGTTCGATCCGGACAAGGGCCTGGTGGCCAAGGCCGGGGCCAAGAAGCCGACCTATACCGATGTATTCAGCGACTGGCTGTGCGATGCCGCCGCCGCCGAGCCGCGCCTGTACGGCATCACCCCGGCAATGCGCGAAGGCTCCGGCCTGGTGCGCTTCAGCAAGGAATACCCGCAGCGTTACTTCGACGTGGCGATCGCCGAGCAGCACGCGGTCACCCTCGCCGCCGGCATGGCCACCCAGGGCGGCAAGCCGGTGGTGGCGATCTATTCCACCTTCCTGCAGCGCGCGTACGACCAGCTGGTGCACGACGTGGCGATCCAGGACCTGGACGTGCTGTTTGCGATCGATCGCGCCGGCGTGGTCGGCCCGGACGGCGCAACCCACGCCGGCAACCTCGACCTGAGCTTCCTGCGCTGCGTGCCGAACCTGGTGGTGATGGCACCGTCCAATGAAGCCGAGTGCCGGCAAATGCTCAGCACCGGCCTGCAGCACCCGGGCCCGGCCGCCGTGCGCTACCCGCGTGGCACCGGCACCGGCGTTGCGGCCGGTACCGACCTGTCGACCCTGCCGATCGGAAAGGGCGAGCTGCGCCTGCAGGGCAGCCGCATCGCCCTGCTCGCCTTCGGCAGCACCGTGGCCGCCGCTGAGCAGGTCGGCCGCGAACTGGGCCTGAGCGTGGTCAACATGCGCTTCATCAAGCCACTGGATCGCGAGCTGGTGCTGGCCATGGCCGCCCAGCACGAGGGCCTGGTGACGATCGAAGACAACGTGGTGGCCGGTGGTGCCGGGTCCGGTGTTGGTGAACTGCTCAATGCCGAAGGCGTGCTGCGCCCGATCCTGCACCTTGGGCTGCCCGACAGCTACCAGCACCACGCCAGCCGCGAGGACCTGCTGGCCGAAGCCGGCATCGACGCGGCCGGCATCCGCGCCGCTGTGCTCAAGCGCTGGCCGCAGCTGGCCGCGGGCACCCCGCCGCTCAGCGCGGCAGGCTGAGGCCGATCACCACCCGGTAGATCCACACAGGGCGCAATGGGTGCGGACAGGGTCCGCACCCTTCAGGATCGAAACGCGTAGATCCACGCCATGCGTGGATGGCGGAACTCCGGAGACCTGCCTCGGCAGGCACCCGCCCTCAGCCGTAACTTACCGCTTCGACGAATGCGCCGCTGGCTTCCACGCGCACGGCCGCACGCTGACCGGTGTCGACAAAGTGCAGGCGGGCCAGCGTCTCGGCGAAGTCATAGGCACGGGCGCCATCGCGGAACTCGATCGGCTCCGGCCGGTCCGGATGCAGCACGCGCCACTGGCGCTGTTCGCATTGCAGGCGGATCAACATGCAGCTCACTCCTTGAGGCAGCGTATCGATGGCGGCGGCGCGATGCGCATGCCGGCTAGGGCACACGACACCGCTGGGATTCAGGGCACGCAACGTGCCCTGATCGCAGACGATACGGCGTTCAAAATGTGAGCTGTATCAGATTATTCTGATTTTCACGGGTCAGACCCGTAATGCTCAGTTCACCTGGAACTGCGCCCGGCAGCCATCGCTGACCCAGATGCCACGGCGATCCCAGCCCCAGCTCTGGCCTTCGATGCAGGCGCTGCGCGAGTCCTGGCGGATCAGGCGGACACCCCGGCGGATGCGGGCATCGCAGTACTCCTGGCGATGACCATTGGAATGGCAGGTGACCACGTCGCCGCCGCCCCACCCATTGCCATTGCCATTGCCCCAGCCGCCGCCATTGCCGCCCCAGCCGCCACCGCGGCGGTACTCACCCACGAATTCGGCACGGCACCCCTGTGTGACCCAGACGCCATTGCGTGACTGGCCCCAGGTTTCGCCTTCCACACAGGGCGAACCGGACAGCTGGCGGATCAACCGCGCACGGCCGTCCAGGCGGCACTCATTGCTGCGGTTCTTGACCGACTCGCAGCGCACGATGCCACTGCCATCGCGGCCACCATAGCGGTCGTCGTCATAGCCGTAGCCATAGCTCTGCGCCTGAGCGCCACCGGCAGCCGCCAGCATCGGCAACAGGGTGCAGGCCAGGGTGCGCCAGGTGAGTGCCTTGCCCATCGAGATCTCCAGATGAATACGATGGCGCAAGCATCCGGGATTCACGGCCCGCCGCACAGAGGGGGGCGCAACGGCAGTTTTTCCCCATTCAAACAACGCAACCGTGGCTGACTGCGCCACGGCTGGTGGCGTCACTCTCCGACGTGGAGCGCGTCTACCGTGTTGCCAAGCGCCTCGACACGCACCGTACTACGCTGGCCAGTGCGGCGGTGATGCTCCACGGCGAGCGCTGCGGCGGCGTCAAAGGCGTCGGCACCACGGGCATAGCCAGCGGCGGCGCTCGCCTGCGGATGCAGCACGGACCAGCGCTGGGCAACGCATTGGACGGTAATGATCATCAGGAGGCTCCTGCAGATGGAAGGATGCAGTGGCAGGCAGACGGGCCGCTTGCCGGTACACCATCAGGCTAGCGACCGCCTCCGGGTTGGCCCATCAGACTTGTACGAAAATGCCGCGCCTTCGGGTCGGCTCTTTGCTCCCTCACATCCCTGAGTCCGTTTAGCCCGTTCATTCCGTGATCCTTGTCACGGAGTCAGCCTGGCTTCACACTATCGTCATCAACAGGGGCCCCTTCCACATGCGCACCTTCTTCTCACAGCAGCGCTGGACGTTGCTGAAGTTCTATTTCGTGGCCAGCTATCTGATCCTGATCGAAGAGCTGGTCCGCGCCGCCGTGCACTGAGCGCTTGCCGTCGGGAGGGCTGCGGCGGACACTGTTGCTTTAGGCACGGAGCCCGCCCGATGAAAGCGCTATTTCTGATTCCCGCCCTGCTGGTGCTGTCCGCCTGTGCCAGCCCGGACACGGCGGCGACCGCGCGTGCCGATGCCAGCGCGACGTCGACAGCCACACCCGTAGTCGGTGGTGATCGCGATGCGCATGGCTGCATTGGTTCGGCCGGCTACCAGTGGTGCGAGCACAGCCAGCGCTGCGAACGCCCATGGGAACTTGCACAGGCACAGGGCCTGGCCAACACCGCCGAGGCCATCGACGCATACTGCGCCACGCCGGCCAGCCCGGCGCGCAAGTGAGTCGCGCGCATCATGACTGAGCTGAGCCCGCTCCCCGTACTCGCCCTGGGGCGCTACCGCCATTTCAAGGGGGGCGAGTACGAAGTGATCGACATCGTCCGCAGCAGCGAGACGCTGGAACCGCTGGTGCTGTATCGCGCCCTGTATGGCGAAGGTGGCCTGTGGGTACGCCCTTACCCGATGTTCATCGAACAGGTGCCCGGCGAGCACGGCCCACAACCCCGCTTCGCACGCATCGACGGTTGAATCCGTGCTGCCGGCCCGGGTCGGCAGCCACGGCGCGGCGGCAGGCCTGCGCTACAATCGTACCGTCCAGTCGGTTTCTTCCCGCCCATGTCCGCTTCAACTTCCCGTTCGCGCCGCAAGGCGCCCGACAGCGTGCGCCAGTCATTGCTGCAGGCCACCATCACAGTGATCGGCCAGCATGGACTGGCGGCACTGACCGTACAGGATGTCGCGCGCGCGGCCGGGGTCAGCAAAGGCGCGTTGTTCCACCATTTCAGCAGCAAGCAGGCGCTGGTCGATGAAGCCATCGCCACACTCATCGCCGACTTCGAAGCGCAGGTGCGCGGCCTGATGGAAGGCAGCCCCCGCCATGGCTGCTTCAGCCGCGCCTACGTACGCGCCAACTTCGATCACCTGCTGCAGCAGGAGCGGGACAACGACATCGGCCTGACCCTGGGCAACATGCTCGAACCTGCCCTGCTTGCCCAGTGGGGCGCATGGCTGCGAGGCATGCTGGCCGAATTCCCGGACGAAGCCTCCGACCCGCGCCTGTATGCAGCGCGCTGCGTAGCCGACGGCTACTGGGCCACCGCCTACGGTCGTCCGCTGGATGAAGAAGAACGCCTCAATGCACTGGCCATGGCCGAGCAGGCCCTCAAGCTGTGCGACCCGCAGTGACCCGGAGCCCGCGATGAACCCCTATATCTACTTGGCTGCGGCCATCGTGCTGGAAGTGATTGCCACGTCGCTGCTGAAAGCCTCAGACGGCATGAGCCGGCTGTGGCCGACACTGGGCGCGCTGGTCGGCTACGGACTGTGCTTCTACCTGCTGTCAGTCACCATGAAATCGATACCGACCGGCATTGCCTACGCCATCTGGTCCGGCGTCGGCATCGTGTTGATTTCGCTGATCGGCTTGGTGGTATTCAAGCAGCGCCTGGATGCACCGGCGCTGATCGGCATCGGCCTGATCTGTGCCGGCGTGCTGGTGATCAACCTGTTCTCGCGCAGCAGCGCGCACTGAACCCGCTGCTGCGCGACAGGCGCTAGCTGACCTTCTTGGCCACGCTCATGCCGATCAGGAACAGCACCACGGCGATGATGATGCCGGCCCAGAACAGGAACTTGGCGATGCCCACGGCGGCACCGGCGATGCCGCCGAAGCCCAGCACGCCCGCGATGATGCCGATGATGGCAAAGATGATGGCCCACTTGATCATGTCAGTCCTTTCCCCGCAGGGAATGCAAACGGTGTGATCAGGCTAGGCCGCCGCCGATGCGGCAGTCGTGAACAGGCCGCGTGCGCGGCGTGAATCAGCGCGGCCGGAAGCGCAGCAGGGCCACCGCGAAGGCCAGGAACACGCTCCCCACCAGCCGCTCGAACCAGCGCCGTGCGAAGGGTTTGGCCAACCAACGGCGCAGGCCGTGGCCACCGGCCGCATACATCACGTACCAGAACAGTTCGCAGGTCGCGAAGGTCGCCACCAGCACGCTGTACTGCACGGCCTGGCTGCGCGACGGGTCGACGAACTGCGGCAGGAACGCTGCGGCGAACAACAACAACTTGGGGTTGCTCAAGCCAACCCACAGGCCGCCGCGGAACACCGTGCCCGCGCCGTGCACCGGCGCCAGCACGACCTCTGCATCGTTGGCCACCGGCGGTGCCGGCCGGGTGCTGTCACGCCACGCCTTGATGCCGAGCCAGGCCAGGTAGGCCACGCCGAGATAGCGCAGCACCTCGAACAGCATCGGCGAAGAATGCAGCAACGCGCTCAGGCCTGCAGCGGAAGCGGCCAGCACCAGCAGCATCGCCAGCAGGCAGCCGGCCATGGCCGGCACGCTGCCACGAAACCCCAACCCGACGCTGCGGCCAAGGATATGCAGCATGTTCGGCCCGGGCGTCCCGCACAGCACGAAGACCGTGGCCAGGAACCACCACCAGGTATGCAGGGCCATGCCGGTTTCCACTTCAGAAGACGGCACCAGCATACGGCGCTCGCCCGCGATGCGGCACATACAGCATGCGGTGGATGCGACGGTTACAGATGCCGGCAGCCGTGCACGGCATTGCCATGGCCATCTGTGCTGCAATGGCCCCCTCTGGCATGGAGCAGTGCATGAAGACCCTCGGCCTGATCGGCGGCATGAGCTGGGAAAGCTCGGCGCAGTACTACCGGCTCATCAACGAGGCGGTGCGGCATCGCCTCGGTGGCGCGCACTCGGCGCAGCTGCTGCTGTGGTCGGTGAACTTCGCCCCGATCAAGCAGTTGCAGCACGACGGCGACTGGGGTGCGCTGGGCGACCACATGCTCGATGGCGCACGTCGGCTGCAGGCCGGTGGCGCTGAGCTGCTGGTGATCTGCACCAACACCATGCACACGCTGGCCGCTCGGATCGAAGCCGAGTGCCCGTTGCCTCTGCTGCATATCGCCGACCCGACCGCCGCTGCGATCCTCCAGGCTGGCATCCGCAAGGTGGGGCTGCTCGGCACCGCCTTCACCATGGAACAGGACTTCTACCGCGATCGGCTGCAGGATCGCTTCGGATTGGAGGTACTGGTTCCCGAAGCCGATGATCGCCGTAGCGTGCACGACATCATCTACCAGGAACTGATCGCCGGCGTGGTCAGCGAACACTCACGACAGGTCTACGCCGGCGTGATCGCGAGACTGGTGGCGCGCGGTGCCGAGGCGATCATCCTCGGCTGTACCGAGATCATGCTGCTGGTGCGCCCCGAAGACAGTGCGGTGCCGCTGTTCGACACCACCACCCTGCACGCGCTTGCGGCGGTGGACGCAGCGCTGGCCTGACCCTGCGCGCGGTCAGCCCTCGCCCTGCACTTCCAGTGCGGTGATCAGCCAATCGACCACCGCCTGTGAATCACACAGGAAGAAGATGGCATCGCCCGAGCGCGCTTCGGTCAGCAGCCGATAGACGGTGATCGCCACCGCCGACTGGTTGGCGATGAACACTTCCGGGCTGCGCGGCCCCTCGCTGTGGCCGGCCACGGCATGCAGCGCCTTGCGCGCAGCCACGGTGGCGGCCGGGTCTGCGCTGCGGGTCAGTTCCGGCCCGCGCAGGCCCCACGCAATGAACACATGCTTGCCCTTGAACGTGGTGTCTAGGACACGCACCTGCCCGGCCTCTGCGCCAGCCGAGCGATGAATGACGGTACTGCTGATCAACGCAACCCCCTGTGGTCGTCGTGGTCCGCGCATCCTCCTCCACAAGCCGGCTGCACGCCAGTGACGGCAACCACAGGCGGTGCCGGCAAGCGTGGGAGACATGTAAGAAGGTGTAAGCCGATGCGATCGGATGTGCAGCGATGATAAGGGATGTAAGGCCCTGCATGGGCCTGTGCGCACTACTAAATCCCCACTGAGCCAGCGCCGGAACGATCCGTTCCGACAGCCTCGGGCTGGTCCATTCTTGCGGCCCGTTCCCCTGCCGAGGCTCTCCATGACCCATCGCCTGCTGCTGCCGATCGCCGCCTCTTCCCTGGCCCTGCTGCTGGCCGCCACCACGGTGGCCGCCCAGGATTACGACAGCGATCACATTCCGCCGCTGCGCTGCGAGTCGCAGTTCAACAAGACCCAGCAGTGCCCGATCGAAGGCCGCATGCGCCTGGCCAAGCAGCTGTCGGTCACCCGCTGCGTCGAGGACAGGAACTGGGGCCAGAGCCGCCGCATGCTCTGGGTCACCGACGGCTGTCGCGCCGAGTTCGTGGCCGACGAACATGGACGCGGCCGCTGGCCAGGGCGCGGCCGGGATCGTGACCGGGAGGACGACGGCGAGCGCCTGGTCTGCGAGTCCTACGAGCAGAAGGACAAGGAATGCCGCATCCGCGTGCGTCGCGAGGTGCGCCTGGTCAAGCAGAAATCGGTGACCCCCTGCATCGAGGACCGCAACTGGGGCTGGGACCGACGCGGCGTGTGGGTCAGCGATGGATGCCGCGCAGAGTTCCGTGTGTATTGACTGCCGTCCACACGCTGGCTGCGGCGGATCGGCAGGCGCCGCCGAGGTGATCGATAGACTGGGCGCACCCAGCCCAGGAGCCTTCGATGGTGCCGCCCGATCCCTCCGCGACAATGCTGCACATCCGCAAGGCAATGCTTGCCGACGTTCCGGCGTTGATCGCGCTCGACAGCGTTGCGGCCCGTGATCCACAACGCGCACGGCAGATCAGCGACTGGCAGGCCAACGGTGGCATGCACGTGGCCGAACGGGCCGGCCAGCTGGCCGGTTACCTGGTCATCCATCGTCACTTCTTCGGCGAAGCCTTCGTCGAGATGCTGATGGTGGCGCGCGAGCAACGCAGCCAGGGCGTCGGCGCCGCGCTGCTGCGCCATGCCATCGCGCTGCAGGGCCAGAGCAAGCTGTTCACTTCGACCAATGCCTCCAATACCGGCATGCAACGCCTGCTCGCCGCCTCGGGTTTCATCGACAGCGGCATCGTGCATGGCCTGGACGAAGGGGATCCGGAGCTGATCTACCGCTTTGCCGGCAGCTGATCCAGATACGTAGTTACCTTGGCATCCAGCAGGTCCATCAACAGCGGATCCATGCAGCGATAGTTGTCGGGGATGTCCAGGCAATGCAGGCGCTTGTGTTCCAGCAGGCGCGCGTACGCGGCCTGCAGGCGATGCTGGTGCTTGGCCTCCATCACGAAGATGACATCGGCCCAGCGGATGTCCGCCGGGCCGATGGGGCGTCGTGCATGCGGGCTGGTGCCGGCCGACAGCGCAGTGAAGCCGGGCCGCCGTCGCCACATGGCTTCGGCGGTCGGGCTGCGCAGCTGGTTGCGGCTGCAGACGAACAGCAGGTTGATCATTCCTGTTCCTGCAGTTGGCGGGCGCTGAGGACCGGATAGGTGAAGCCCAGCTGGCGTGCACGCGAGAGCTTGGCATCGCGCGTATACAACAGCTTCCAGTTCTTTTCAGGCTTGTAGCTGTAGGCGGTCGTGGCGCGGTCGCCACCGCGGGTGCGAGCCTGGCTGCGACGCCTGGCACGGTTTCTTGCAGATTCCATGATGTGTTCTCGTGAGTACCGGGTTCAGCAGCCGCGGTAGTACGAGTGGCGCGCAGCATACACCGCACGCACAAAAAAGCCCACGCATCGCTGCGCAGGCTTCTTGATTCATCACAGTGGTCGGGACGGCCGGATTCGAACCGACGACCCTCTGCCCCCCAGGCAGATGCGCTACCAGGCTGCGCTACGCCCCGACTGATGCTGCGATGTGCCCGCCAGTGCGGCGGGCCGTGAAGTATAGCGGATTACGATGGAAATGGGATCAGCGGCGCAGCAACTGCAGCACTTCTTCCAGCTCCATGCGCACCTGCTTGATGATCTGGTTGCTCAGCGCCGATTCCTCGCGGGCATCGGGACCGTCCAGACGCAGGCGTGCACCACCGATGGTGTAGCCCTGTTCGTACAGCAGGCTGCGGATCTGCCGCACCATCAGCACGTCATGGCGCTGGTAGTAGCGGCGGTTGCCTCGGCGCTTGGCCGGCTCAAGGCTGGGAAACTCGGTTTCCCAGTAGCGCAGGACGTGCGGCTTGACGTCGCACAGCTCGCTGACCTCACCAATGGTGAAGTAGCGCTTGGCCGGGATCGGCGGTAGTTCGCGGTTACTGCCCGGATCCAGCATAAGCTTCCACCCTCTCCTTGAGCTTCTGGCCCGGACGGAAGGTGACCACCGTACGGGCGGAAATCGGAATTTCCTCGCCGGTCTTGGGGTTGCGACCCGGGCGCTGGTTCTTGCGCCGCAGATCGAAATTACCGAAGCCCGACAGCTTCACCTGACGTCCCTGTTCCAATGCTTCACGCAGCACATCGAAAAACGCGTCGACGAATTCCTTGGCTTCCCGCTTGTTCAGACCGACTTCGTCGAACAGCTTTTCCGCCATCTCCGCCTTGGTCAATGCCATTGCCTGCTACCCCCGAGTGCTGCCCGCTCAGCCGCGGATCCGGGCGTGGTGTTCACGCTCGATGGCAGTGACCGCCTCGGCCACCACCGCATCCACGTCGCGGTCCGTCAGAGTGCGCGACTTGTCCTGCAAAATCAAGCCCATAGCGAGACTCTTGAATCCCGGCTCGACGCCCTGGCCGACATAGCGGTCGAACAGGTTCAGGTCGCGCAGCAGCGGGCCGGCGGCCTGGCGGACGGTGGCCGCCAGATCGGCCCAGGCCACCTGTTCAGGCACCAGGAACGCCAGGTCGCGGCGCACCGCCGGGAAGCGCGACAGTTCGCCGGCACGCGGCAGGCGGCGGGCGTTCAGCGGCTCCAGGTCCAGCTCGAAGGCATAGACGTCGGCTTCGATCTCCATCGCCTTGGCCAGGCGCGGGTGGATCTGGCCGATCCAGCCGATCGACACACCATCGCGGAACACTTCGGCCGAACGCGCCGGATGGCCGTAGGCACGGACCGACGGGCGGAACTCCAGCTGCGCGCCACTGGCTGCGGCCAGTGATTCCAGGTCGCCCTTCAGGTCATGGAAATCGACCTTGCGGGTCGGCAGGCCCCACTGCACCGCCTGCGCGTCACCGCAGACCGCAGCGGCCACGCGCGGGGTTTCCAGCGGCGCCGGTTGGCCGTCTCCGGCCTGCTGGGCGAACACGCGGCCCAGCTCGAACAGGCGCACGCGGCCGAGCTGGCGGGCGGCGTTGCGGCCCAACGTGGCAACCAGGCCCGGCAGCAGCGACGGGCGCATCACCGCCAGTTCGGCCGACAGCGGGTTGGCCAGCGGCACCAGGCCGTCGCGCAGCTGCCACTGGGTCAGCAGCGCGTCGTCGACGAAGGCGAAATTCACGGTTTCCTGCTGGTCACGGGCGATCAGCTGGCGACGCACGCTCAGCGCGTCCAGCTGGGTTTCGCTCGGCATCGCCACACGCGAGGCGCCGCCCGGCAGCGTGGTCGGGATCTGCTCGTAACCGTGGATGCGGGCCAGCTCCTCGATCAGGTCTTCTTCGATGGCGATGTCGAAGCGGCGGCTCGGCGCGGCCACCTGCCAGCCATCGGCGGTGGCAACCACGTCCATGCCCAGCGCGCGCAGGATGCGCTCGACTTCCGCATCATCGATGGTGATGCCGAGCACGCGGGTGATGCGGGCGCGCCGCAGCACGATGGTTGCAGGCTGCGGCAGATCGGCTTCACGCACGGCCTCGGTAACCGGCGCCGGGGTACCGCCGGCCAGGTCCAGCACCAGGCGGGTGGCGTACTCGATCGCGGTACGCGGCAGCGCCGGATCGACGCCGCGCTCGAAGCGGTGGCCGGCATCGGTGTGCAGGCCCAGCTTGCGGCCACGGCCCATGATCGCGGCCGGCGCGAAATGCGCGGCTTCCAGGAACACGGCAGTAGTGGCGTCGGTAACACGGGTGTCGAAGCCGCCCATCAGGCCGGCCAGGCCGACCGCACGATCGGCGTCGGTGACCACCAGGAAGCTGTCGTCCAGCGCGGCATCGCGGCCGTCCAGCAGCTTCAGGCTCTCGCCAGCGCGCGAACGGCGCACGGCGATGCTGCCCTGCAGGGTGCCGAGGTCGTAGGCGTGCATCGGCTGGCCCAGTTCCAACATCACATACTGGGTGATGTCGACCAGCAGCGAGACCGGGCGCACGCCGCTGCGGCGCAGACGTTCGGCCATCCACAACGGGGTCCTGGCAGCGGCGTTGACGCCTTCGATGACACGGCCCAGGTAACGCGGCGCTTCGGCGCCGGCGTCGAGCTGGATGCTCAGCTCACGGCTGCCGGCCGCCGGAATGGCGTCGGCGGCGAACGCCAGCACTTCGCTGCGGGTGGCGGCGGCGACGTCGTAGGCGATGCCGCGCAGGCTGAAGCAGTCGGCGCGGTTCGGGGTCAGCTTGATCTCGATGCTGGCGTCCGGCAGGCCCAGGCAGTCGACCAGGGCCTGGCCGACCGGGGCGTCATCGGGCAGTTCCAGCAGGCCGGAGGCATCGTTGTCCAGGCCCAGCTCCTTGGCCGAGCACAGCATGCCGTTGGACTCGACGCCGCGCAGCTTGGCCGGCTTGATCTTCAGTTCGCCAATCTGCGCACCGACCATCGCCAGCGGCGCCACCAGGCCCGGGCGCGCGTTCGGGGCGCCGCAGACGATCTGCAGCAGTTCGCCCTGCCCGGCATCGACCCTGCATACCTGCAGGCGGTCGGCTTCCGGATGGCGTACAGCTTCGACGATGCGTGCCACGACCACGTGCTCGAGGCCCTCGCCCAGCGCGGTCACTTCTTCCACTTCCAGGCCAATGGCGGTCAGCACCGCACTCAGTTCATCGCGCGAGGCGCCGGTCGGGACGTGGCTGCGCAGCCAGTTTTCGGAGAATTTCATGGTGTCACCCTGGTGGGAGGCGCGCCTCCCGTTGCGGTTTTTGTGGTCGCCCAGCGCATGCGCAAGGAGGCGTCCATCCAGAAAAGCAGCCGAGCATGGCTCGGCTCTACACGGTTGCGGCTTACGCGAACTGTTTCAGGAACCGCACGTCGTTCTCGAAGAACGCGCGCAGGTCGTTGACGCCGTAGCGCAGCATCGCGAAGCGCTCCACGCCCATGCCGAAGGCGAAGCCGGTGTAGCGCTCCGGATCGATGCCGACGTTGCGCAGCACGTTCGGATGGACCATGCCGCAGCCGAGCACTTCCAGCCAGCGGGTGCTGCCATCGGGCTGCTGCCAGGCGATGTCCACTTCCGCGCCCGGTTCAACGAACGGGAAATAGCTGGGGCGGAAGCGCATCTCGAAGTCGCGCTCGAAGAACGCACGCACGAACTCGGCCAGCGTGCCCTTCAGGTCGGCGAAGGTCGAATGCTCGTCCACCAGCAGGCCTTCCACCTGGTGGAACATCGGCGAATGGGTCTGGTCGCTGTCGCTGCGGTACACCTTGCCGGCGGCGATCATGCGCAGCGGCGGCGCGTGGTCGCCCATGTAGCGCACCTGCACGCCCGAGGTGTGCGTGCGCAGCAGGCGGCCGTCGCCGAAGTAGAAGGTATCGTGCATGGCGCGCGCCGGATGGTGCGGCGGGAAGTTCAGCGCCTCGAAGTTGTGCCAGTCGTCCTCGATCTCCGGACCTTCCGACAGCTCGTAGCCCAGCCGGCCGAAGATGCCGGTGATGCGCTCCAGGGTGCGCGTGATCGGATGCAGGCCGGCACGATCGCCATTGCGGCCCGGCAGGGTGATGTCGATGGTTTCGGCGGCCAGGCGTGCATCCAGTGCCGCATCTTCCAGCAGCGCCTTGCGCTCGCCCAGCGCGCGGGTCAGCGCGTCGCGGGCCTGGTTGATCGCTTCACCGGCAGCCTTGCGCTCGTCGGCCGGCAGGGCGCCGAGCTGCTTGAGCTGCGAGGTGATGCTGCCACTCTTGCCAAGCAGGGCCACGCGCAGCTGTTCCAGCACGTCGGGGCTCTGTGCGGCGGCCACATCGGCCAGCGCCTGGGTGGTGAGGGATTGGATGTCGCTCATGGGGGGCCGGAACTCCAGTCGATCTGCCATCGCGATGCGCGAAGGGCCGACCCCTGTCGCCACCGCCGTCCCCGCGCTGCCGCTGTGGCCGCGCCGGGACCCAAAAAAGAATGGGGAAGGACTTGCGCCCTTCCCCATGCATTGCCTTGACCTGACACCGTTCCGAGTGAACGGTTACGGCATCGGGAAGGACTTATGCCGCCAGCGCGCCCTTGGCCTTTTCGGCCAGCGCAGCAAAACCAGCTGCGTCGTGCACGGCGATGTCAGCCAGGACCTTGCGATCCAGGGTGATGCCGGCCTTCAGCAGACCGTTCATGAAGCGGCTGTAGCTCAGGCCGTTGATGCGGGCAGCCGCATTGATACGGGTGATCCACAGCGAACGGAAGTTGCGCTTCTTCTGCTTACGGCCGATGTAGGCGTACTGCTGTGCCTTGATGACCGCCTGCTTGGCGACGCGGAAGACCTTGCGACGGGCGTTGTAATAGCCCTTGGCGAGATCCAGAATTTTCTTGTGGCGGCGACGCGCCTGTACGCCACGCTTAACTCGTGCCATTTTTCAGTTCCTCAGAGGTAAGGGAGCATGCGGTCCAGACGGCCTGCGTCTTCTGCACGGACATGGCCCGTCTGACGCAGATTACGCTTACGCTTGGTCGCTTTCTTCGTGAGGATGTGGCTACGGTTGGCGTGGCCGCACTTGTACTTGCCCGAGGCGGTCTTGCGGAAACGCTTGGCCGCTGCCCGGTTGGTCTTGATCTTGGGCATTGCAATGTCCTTGATGGGATATGACCCTGGTTTCTGACTGATCTGGCGGCGGCCTGGGCCGCTCTTTCCGTCCTGCCATGATCGGCGTACGACCCGTCCTGGGTGGGTCGAGCCGGGCATGATACAGGCAAAACCGCCCTGCCACCAGCCCCTGCAACCCTTTCGCCGGCAATTCACCGGCTTCCTGCAAAAGCAAAGGGACGCCCACGGCGTCCCTTTACCCTGAACCATTCAGCCAGGCGCCCCGGAAGGCGGCCCGTCAGGCCTCAGGTCTTCTTCTTCGGCGCGATCATCATGACCATCTGACGCCCTTCCAGGCGCGGACGGGATTCAATGACGATGTCCTCGCCCAGATCGGTCTCGATCCGGTTGGCCATTTCGCGGCCCAGTTCCTGGTGGCTCATTTCACGGCCACGGAAACGGATGTTGACCTTGATCTTGTCACCATCTTCGAGGAACCCGCGCATCTTGCGCAGCTTGATCTGGTAGTCGCCCTCGTCCGTGACCGGACGGAACTTCACTTCCTTGATCTCGACCTGCTTGGTCTTCTTCTTGGCCTCGCTGGCCTTCTTCTGCGCTTCGAACTTGAACTTGCCGAAGTCCATGATCTTGCAGACCGGCGGATCGGCCTGCGGCTGGATTTCGACCAGGTCCAGGCCTTCATCTTCGGCCATGGACAGCGCTTCGTCGCGCGACAACACGCCGATCATTTCTCCGTCACTGCCGATCACGCGGACGCGCGGCACACGGATTTCCTGATTCTTGCGGTTCTGTTTGTTGTCAGGGGTGCTGATATTACGTTCTCCCAAGGGTATCGAACCGGTCCGGGTGCCTGTGCCCCCGGACCGGACCTTTGCTTACGCGCCCTCGGCGTGGAGCCGCTCGATGAAGGCCTGCAGGCTCATGCTGCCCAGGTCTTCGCCAGAACGCGTACGCACCGCCACAGCCCCATTTTCCTTCTCGCGGTCACCAATGACCAGCAGGTAGGGCACGCGCTGCAACGTATGCTCGCGGATTTTATAGCCGATCTTCTCGTTACGCAAATCCGAGCTGACGCGGAAGCCTTGCTCCGCAAGGGTTTTGGTCACGCCCGAGACGTAGTCGGCCTGGGCGTCGGTGATGTTGGCCACCACCACCTGGGTCGGCGCCAGCCAGGCCGGGAACTGGCCGGCATGGTGCTCGATCAGGATGCCCAGGAAGCGCTCCATCGAGCCGACGATGGCGCGGTGCAGCATGACCGGGTGCTTCTTCTGGCTGTTCTCATCCACGTACTCGGCGCCCAGACGGCCCGGCATCATGAAGTCGACCTGCATGGTGCCCAGCTGCCAGGTACGGCCGATCGCGTCCTTCAGGTGGTACTCGATCTTCGGGCCATAGAAGGCGCCCTCGCCCGGCAGCTCCTGCCACTCCACCCCATTGCTGGACAGTGCCGAGCGCAGCGCGCCCTCGGCCTTGTCCCAGGTGGCGTCGTCGCCCAGGCGCGATTCCGGACGCAGCGCGATCTTGACCTGGATCTCATCGAAGCCGAAGTGCTGGTAAACCGCCAGCGCCTGCTGGTGGAACGCGGTCACTTCCGCCTCGACCTGGTTTTCGGTGCAGAACACGTGGCCGTCGTCCTGGGTGAAACCACGCACGCGCAGGATGCCGTGCAGCGCGCCGGACGGCTCGTTGCGGTGGCAGGCACCGAACTCACCGTAGCGGATCGGCAGGTCGCGGTAGCTGTGCAGGCCCTGGTTGAACACCTGCACGTGGCCCGGGCAGTTCATCGGCTTGAGCGCGTAGGTGCGCTTCTCCGATTCGGTGAAGAACATCGCGTCCTGGTAGTTGTCCCAGTGGCCGGATTTCTGCCACAGGCTCACGTCCAGGATCTGCGGGCAGCGCACTTCGCCGTAGCCGGTCTTGCGGTACACCTTGCGCATGTACTGCTCGACCACCTGCCACAGCGCCCAGCCCTTGGGGTGCCAGAACACCAGGCCCGGGGCCTCTTCCTGCAGGTGGAACAGGTCCTGCTGCTTGCCGATGCGGCGGTGGTCGCGCATCTCGGCTTCCTCGATGCGCTTGATGTACGCCTCGAGCTGCTTCTTGTCGGCCCAGGCGGTGCCGTAGATGCGCTGCAGCTGCTCGTTCTGCGCGTCGCCGCGCCAGTAGGCGCCGGAGATGCGGGTCAGCTTGAAGGCCTTCAGGAAGCGCGTGTTCGGCACGTGCGGGCCGCGGCACATGTCCACGTATTCCTGGTGGTAATACATGCCCATCGCCTGGATGTCGTCGGACATGTCTTCGATCAGGCGCAGCTTGTAGTCCTCGCCACGGGCCTTGAAGATCTCGATCACTTCGGCACGCGGCGTCACCTTCTTGATGACGTCGTAATCCTGGGCGATCAGCTCGCCCATGCGCTTCTCGATCGCGGCCATGTCATCCGGGGTGAACGGGCGCTCGGAGTAGATGTCGTAGTAGAAGCCCTCGGCGATCACCGGGCCGATCACCATCTTGACGTCCGGGTACAGCTGCTTGACGGCGTGGCCGACCAGGTGGGCGCAGGAGTGGCGGATGATCTCCACGCCCTCCTCGTCCTTGGCGGTGATGATGCGCAGGCTGGCATCGTGGTCGATGACGTCACTGGCATCGACCAGCACGCCATCGACCGAACCGGCGATGGTGGCCTTGGCCAGGCCGGCACCGATCGACTGGGCGACGTCCATGACGCTGACGGGGTTTTCGAACTCGCGGCGGCTGCCGTCGGGAAGGGTAATGTTGATCATCGCATTGGTTTCGTGCGGGGCCCGCGGGGCGGGCTGGAAAGCATTCCCGGGCCATTGCCCGGGCAATAAAAAAGCGCCGCGAGGGCGCCTGGAACACAGGGCCTTCGGGGGCAGGTCAACAGTGGGCGGTGGTAGTGCTCATGTCGCACGCTCGGCCGGCGCTGGGCGCGGGCCACCTTGTTCCAGTCAGGGTTCTGCGATGATCTTAAACCAGCGCACCGGAAAGCCCAAGGGCTACCGTACGGTCCGCTGAATGGCCAGCGCTGGCGGCGTGAAAACGCAATGATTACCATGTCCGCGCAGCCCGCCCCGTGCCAGCCTGCCCGCTTTCCCCCAGGACCTCGTGATGCGCCACCCGCTCCGACCGGCTCCCGCCGGCCCCGCCCGTGCCCCGCGTTCGCCGGCCCGCTGCCAAGGCGGCCGCCCGCAATGATCACCGTCGGCCTTTCCACGCTGGGCTTCTGCAGCCTGGGCATGCTGGCGGCGATGTTCTCGGTGCTGGCGTTCTATGCCGCCTCGCCGCACTGCCGCTGGCCGCGCCTGCGCCGCGCCGGCCGCCTCGGCCGCCAGATCGGCCTGGTCGCCGCCGCTGCCGCGTTGTGGCTGTGGATGGCCGAACTCGGCTTTGCTGCTGGCCTGGTGGCGATGCTGTGCACCTGGATGCTGGCCGCGATGCTGCTGCCAGCCCTGGCCGCCTGGCATCGCCCGGGCACGGAGTCGCCCTGATGTGGCCGCGCGCCTTCGCCGGCATCGTGGCCGGCTTCTTCCTGGCCGCTGCCGTGACCGGGCTGGTGACCTGGCTGCCGCCAGGACCCTGGCAGAACGCGCTGGTGCCCAGCCTGATCACGTTCATCCCGCTGTGGATGCTGGCTGCCCTGTGGGCGTTCAGCTTCCGCAGCGCACTGCGCGCCTGGGTGACACTGGCCGGCAGCGCTGCGGCAGGCTTCGCCGTGCTGACGCTGCTGCGCCTGACCGGCGCGGTGCAATGAGACCCACCCCATGAAGTTCAGCTCGCAGACCCTGCGTACGTTCACCACCCTGCACACCTGGGTCGGCCTGGTTGCCGGCTTCGGCCTGTTCGTGGCCTTCTACGCGGGTGCGCTGACCCTGTTCCACCACGACCTGCCGCTGTGGCAGACCCCGGGTGCAGCCACCGCATTGCCGGCGGGCCTGGACGACGCGCAGTACCTGCTGGAAGACGTGCTGGCGACACACCCGGAAGCCCGCCGCCACGTCGGCATGACCTTCCCCGGCGCCGAACATCCACAACCACTGGCCTACTGGCAGGCCGATGACGGCAGCTGGCGCTATGCCTGGCCGGGCCAGATCGCCGGCAGCCCGACGCCGCCACAGACCGGGCTGGCCGAACTGGTCAACGAACTGCATTACAGCCTCGGCCTGCCGGTGGCCGGCATCTACGTGATGGGCATCGTCAGCCTGCTGTATGGCATGGCGCTGCTGAGCGGCCTGGTGATCCACCTGCCAAAGCTGTTCGGCGACCTGTTCGCGCTGCGCCCGGGCCGCAACCTGAAGCAACTGTGGCAGGACGCGCACAACGTGATCGGCGTGCTCAGCCTGCCCTTCCACCTCATGTTCGCGGTCACTGGCGCCCTGCTCTGCCTGGTATTCGTGCAGATGGCCCTGCTCAATCCGTTGATCTACGACGGCAAGGCCCTGCAGGCGGTACCGACTGCAATGGACACCGCGCCGGTGCGCGACGCCAGCGGCATCCCGGCACCGCCGGGCAGCCTGCGCCTGCTGCATGCGCGTGCGCTTGAAGTGGCCCGCGCACAGGGCGTGGCCAACTTCGAGCCGGCCTACCTGAAGCTGGCCAACGCCGGCGATGCCAACGCCACGATCGAGATCACTGGTGAATCCACCGGCACACTCGGCCCGCTCGGCTCGGTGGCCCTGGACGTGGCCACCGGCAGCGTCCTGGCCTCCCAGCTGCCGGGCCAGCGCGATGCCAACCACGCCACGCTCAGCGCCGCCTATGCCCTGCACTTCGGCGAGTTCGGCAACGGCGTGGTGGTGTGGCTGTACTTCCTGCTCGGCCTCGGCGGTGCGTTCCTGTTCTACTCCGGCAACCTGTTGTGGATCGAGTCGCGACGCAAGCGTCGCCAGCCGCAACAGCCGCGTGCCGGGGTGAACATGGCGCGCGCCACGGTCGGCGTGTGCATCGGCCTGTGCGTGGCGATCTCGGTCGCGTTCGTCACCGCACTGGTGCTGGAGCGGCTGGCACCGTCGGCGGTCGACCACGGCATCCGCTGGGCCTGCTTCGGCAGCTGGGCAGCCTGTGCGCTGTGGGCTGCACTGCGCCGACCCGCGCAGGCCGCGCGCGAGCTGCTTTGGGCCGCAGCAATCAGCACTGCACTGGTGCCGGTCCTGCACGGTGCACTCAATGGTGACTGGCTGTGGCGCGCGGCGGCGCGTGGCCACTGGCCGCTGTTCTGGGTCGATGCCATCGCGCTGGCCATGGCCTTCGGCTTCGCCCGCCTGGCCGTCGCCAGCCAGCGCCGCGCCCGCAACGGGGATCCCAACAGCGTCTGGGCCGATTGAGCGTTCGCCGGGCATCGCCCGGCGCTACCGCTGCGGGTGTTCCTCGCCCGGGTAACGACTCACTTCGATCAGGTTGCCATCCGGGTCGCGGAAGTACACCGATTCGATCGGCCCCAGCGCACCGGTGCGTGCCACCGGCCCCTCCTCCACCGCAATGGCCTGCGCCTGCAGGTGCGCCAGCACATCGACCGTTGCCGTTCGCGTGACCAGGCACAGGTCGGCACTGCCCGGCGTGGGTCGCAGCGCATGCGGCTGCAGTGGCGCGCTGGCCGGATGCAGATTGATCTTCTGCTGGCCGAACTGCAGCGCGGTACGGCCCGCGCCGAAGCGCACGACCTGCATGCCGAGCACGCGCTGGTAGAAATCACAGCTGCGTTCGATGTCGGCGACGGTGAGGACTAGGTGGTCCAGGCGTTCGAGATGGATCATGCCCGCAGCGTAACGCTGCGGGCGTGGACATGCTGTACGGGGTTCGGCCGATGGCGTTGCGGCATTGCGCCGGACATCGCCTGATGCCGCTCAATCGCCGATGCGCGCCTTCTGCCACGGGCCGAGCATCGCGTTGAGCAGGCTGGCCTGCTCGTCGTCGCCGGTCAGCTCCCACATGAACACCCCGGCCAGGCCCTGCTCGCGGGCGAACTGCGCACGCAGGCCGATCGAGCGCGGGTCTTCATAGCTGATGAAAACCTTCTGCCCGGCGTTGTACAGCCACGGGCTCTGCGCCTGTGGTTGCCAGTGCTTCGTCCAACCCGGCTGGTCCAGATAGCGCGCCTTGATCACCCGCCAGTCGCCGGCGTCTGCCGGTGCGCTGTAGGGCTGATACAGGCCATCCGGTGCATTACCGGTGACCTTGAAGCCGCGCCCGTAGAACGGCACGCCCAGCACCAGCTTGCTGGCCGGCACCCCGTGCTCGCGGTAGTACTGCACTGCGCCGGCCACATTGTTCCAGCGTCGCAGCTCCGGTGCCAGCGGATCGGTCGATACTTCATGCAGGGGCGCATTGAAGGTCGATACCGATGAGAAGCCGGTGCCCATGTCGTAGCTCATCAGGTTGATGAAATCGAACACCTTGGCCAGCGCCGGCAGGTCGTAGCTCGCCGCCGGATCATAGGGACCGTCGGTCTGCAGGCGACCGGCGGCCAGCGCGGCGGTCAGCAGCATCGGCTGTCGCGCCTTGCGCCCGTGCGCGTCGAGCGCCACGCGGAACGCCTGTGCGAGCCTGGTCAGATTGGCGCGATCCTGCGGGCGATGCGCCAACTCCTTCGGGCCGCCACTGACCGGGAATTCCCAGTCGATATCCACGCCATCGAAGCTGCCGGCATGGCGATCGAAGAACAGTGCCATGCATGAGTCCACCAGGCGCTTGCGGCTGGCCTCGGTCAACGCTGCATCGGAGAACCCACCCGCACCCCAGCCACCGATCGAAATCAGCGTGCGCAGGTGCGGGTGCGCCTTCTTCAGCTCGGCCAGCGCCGCGAAATTCTTCGGCGCTTCCGCGCCGATCGTGCAGCGCCCGTCCTCGATGGTGGAGAACGCATAGAACAGATGGGTCAGGCGCTCGGCAGGAATGCTCGAGACTGGATAGCGCTCGGCCGAACCACCAGGGTAATAGGCGCCGAAGATCGGCGGCTGCGCGGGCGCGGCATGCGCGGCAATGGGCAAGGCACCGGCAATCAGCACGGCAAGGACGGCCACGGTCTGGCGGAACATGGGATCTCCCGGTTCGAAGGCGCAGCCACGTTAGCAAACCGATGTGCCTGTGGTACGGATGTCGCGGCATGTCGTCCCGTGGACAGGCGCGATCCGCGCAACCGTGACAGAACGATGGCCACCTGCTGGCGCTCACGCACTGCAGCAGGACATGCAGCGACCTGTATGAGCGGCTCCTGGTTGCGTCGAGGCAAAGAAAAAGCGGGCCGAAGCCCGCTTTTTCATTTGCGAAAGCGTGAGGACCAACGGTCCCCACCCACCGCACAATCAGCAGTACCGATTACTCGGCGCTGACGGCGTCGCCTTCTTCCACGGCCTTCATCGACAGGCGGATACGGCCCTGCTTGTCGACTTCCAGCACCTTGACCTTGACCACATCGCCTTCCTTCAGCACGTCGCCGACCTTCTCGACGCGATCGCTGGAGATCTGCGACACGTGGACCAGACCGTCCTTGCCCGGCAGGATGGTGACGAACGCACCGAAGTCCATGATCTTGGCGACCTTGCCTTCGTAGATGCGGCCCGGCTCGACGTCCGAGGTGATCTGCTCGATGCGGGCCTTGGCGGCCTGGGCAGCGATGGCATTGACCGAAGCGATGACGATGGTGCCGTCGTCCTGGATGTCGATCTGGGTGCCGGTTTCCTTGGTGATGGCCTGGATGGTCGAGCCACCCTTGCCGATCACTTCGCGGATCTTGTCCGGGTGGATCTTGATGGTCAGCAGGCGCGGCGCGTAGTCGGACAGCTCTTCACGCGGAGCGGTCAGGCCGTGGGCCATTTCGCCCAGGATGTGCAGACGGCCAGCCTTGGCCTGCTGCAGAGCCTGCTTCATGATCTCTTCGGTGATGCCTTCGATCTTGATGTCCATCTGCAGGGCGGAAATGCCCTCAGCGGTACCGGCCACCTTGAAGTCCATGTCGCCCAGGTGATCTTCATCACCCAGGATGTCGGACAGGACGACGAAGCGCTCGCCTTCCTTGACCAGACCCATGGCGATACCGGCCACCGGCGCCTTCACCGGCACGCCGGCGTCCATCAGGGCCAGCGACGAACCGCAGACCGAGGCCATCGACGAGGAACCGTTCGACTCGGTGATTTCCGAGACGACGCGGATGGTGTACGGGAAGGATTCCAGCGACGGCATGACAGCCAGCACGCCGCGCTTGGCCAGGCGACCGTGGCCGATTTCGCGGCGCTTCGGGCCCATCATGCGGCCGCACTCACCCACCGAGAACGGAGGGAAGTTGTAGTGGAACAGGAAGTTTTCCTTGTACTCACCGGCAACGGCATCGATGACCTGGCCATCACGGGCGGTGCCCAGGGTGATGGTCACGATGGCCTGGGTTTCGCCACGGGTGAACAGCGAGGAACCGTGGGTGCGCGGCAGCACGCCGGTCTTCACGGCGATCGGGCGGACGGTGTCCAGCGCACGGCCGTCGATGCGGACCTTGGTGTCCAGCACGGAGTCACGCATGGTGCGGTACTCCAGCTCGCCGAATTCCTTCGACAGCTCGGCCGGGTTCCAGCCTTCAGCGGCCACGCGGCCAGCCAGGGTTTCAACCACGTCCTTCTTGATCGCCGAGATGGCATCGCGGCGCTGCAGCTTGTCACGCACCTGGAAGGCTTCGCCCAGGCGCGGGCCGATGGCTTCCTTCAGGGCGGAGATCAGCGCGTCGTTCTTGGCCGGGGCTTCCCAGGTCGACGGCTTGGTACCGGCTTCGACGGTCAGCTCGTTGATCGCGTTGATGACCTTCTGCATTTCGCGGTGACCGAAGGTCACGGCGCCCAGCATCACTTCTTCGGACAGCAGCGCGGCTTCGGATTCAACCATCAGCACGGCGTTGGAGGTACCGGCGACGACCAGCTCCAGCTGCGAGTCAGCCAGTTCGCTGACGGTCGGGTTCAGGATGTACTCGCCGTTCTTGTAGCCGACCTTGGCCGCGCCGATCGGACCCATGAACGGGGTGCCAGCCAGGGCCAGGGCAGCCGAAGCACCGATCAGGGCCGGGATGTCACCGTCCACATCCGGGTTCAGCGACATCACCGTGGCGATGATCTGCACTTCGTTCTTGTAGTCTTCCGGGAACAGCGGGCGGATCGGACGGTCGATCAGACGCGAGATCAGGGTTTCCTTCTCGGTCGCACGGCCTTCGCGCTTGAAGAAACCACCCGGGATGCGGCCGCCGGCGTAGAACTTTTCCTGATAATCGACGGTCAGCGGGAAGAAGTCCTGGCCTTCGCGCGCGCTCTTGGCGGCGACGGCGGTGACCAGCAGTACGGTGTCGTCCATCTTGACGATGACGGCGCCGCTGGCCTGACGGGCGACTTCGCCGGTCTCAAGCGTGACGGTGTGCTTGCCGTACTGGAAGGTTTTGGTGATTTTTGCCACGGAGGGTGTCCTTGGGGATGCTGTCTGCGAATTTGGACCGTCGGCGACCCTTGCCGCCAGCGGGTGGCCGGATCGTTCCGGCCTGAATCGGGGATTGCGGTGCTACAAAACAAAACCGCGGCGCATCGCTGCGCCGCGGGGGATTCGTTGCTTAGCGACGCAGGCCAAGCTTCTCGATCAGGGCCTTGTAACGCTCGACGTCCTTCTTCTTCAGGTAGTCGAGCAGGCTGCGACGGCGGTTGACCATCTGCAGCAGGCCGCGGCGGCTGTGGTGGTCCTTCTTGTGGGTCTTGAAGTGGCCGGTCAGCAGTTCGATGCGGGCGGTCAGCAGTGCAACCTGGACTTCCGGGGAGCCGGTGTCAGCCGAGCTGCGCTTGTTGTCTTCAATGACCTTCTGGGTGTCGATCGACATTTCTTTTTTCTCTGTGATGCGTGGCCGGCAGGAACGCGCTTCGCGCACCGCCAGGCTCGCCGTGGACTACGAGGATGAAACCTGCGCGAGGCAGGCTGCCGGAAAACGGCCGCGAAATTGTAACGGTCGGGGGCTTCCGGGACAAGGACCGGGGCTGAACCGGCAGGCCCCGGTCAGAGGTTGAAACGGCGCTGCGGGGCCAGCAGGCCACTGTCGTCGACCTGGCCGAGGCCCTGGACAGCATCGTCCGGACCGAACACGGCCACCAGGCCGCGCGGCCAGGACAGGTCGCGCTGGCGCTGGCCGACACAGAACCGATGGGCCTGGTCGGCGTCCAGGTCGACCCTCGGGTATTCAGCCAGGCCGGCCGCCAACGGCAGCAGCAACGCATCCATGCCGGCCTCGTCACCGGCCTCGACCATCGCCCGCAGCTGGTCCAGCGTGACCATGGCAGGCTCGCGGAACGGCTCGACCCAGAGCCGGCGCAGCGCGCTGATGTGGGCGCCACAGCCCAGGCTTTCGCCGAGGTCGCGGGCCAGGCTGCGGATATAGGTGCCGGAACCACAGGTCACGCGCAACCGCAGCCGTTCCGGCTGCTGCTCCAGCACCTCGATGGCGTGCACCTGCACCTCGCGTTCGGGCGCTTCGATGGCGTCACCGCGGCGAGCCTTCACATACAGCGGTTCACCGCCCTGCTTCAGCGCCGAATAGATCGGGGCACGTTGGCGGATGTTGCCGGTCAGCGGCGCCAGCGCAGCCTGCAGGGCCTCGGTACTGATCGCCGGCACCGGGCGCTGCAGCAGCACCTGGCCTTCGGCATCGTCGGTATCCGTGGTCTGGCCGAGCACGATCTCGGCGTCGTAGGCCTTGGCCGAACCCAGCAGCAGGCCGGCGATCTTGGTCGCCTCGCCGAAACACAGCGGCAGCAGGCCGGTGGCCAGCGGGTCGAGGCTGCCGGTATGCCCCCCCTTCTCGGCGCGGAACAGGCGGCGCGCCACCTGCAGGGCAGCGTTGGAGCTCATGCCGGTCGACTTGTCGAGCAGCAGGATGCCATCCAGGCGGCGGAACTGAATTCGGGTCATGACAGGAGTGTGTAGAGCCGGGCCGTGCTCGGCTGCCGCAGCGCGGCCCGCAGGGGCTTCGCGTTGCCGGAATGGAAAGACGCCGGGCATGGGCCCGGCGCTACCTTATTCTTCGTCGCTCTCGCGACGCTTCTCGGCGGCCAGCGTATCGGGCAGGTCGCGCAGGATGTTGTCGATGTGCTCACCACGGTCGACCGAGTCGTCGTAGTGGAAATGCAGCTCCGGCACGTGGCGCAGCTTCATCGCGCGGGCCAGGTCCATGCGCAGGCGGTAGCCCAGTTCCTTCAGGCCGGCCACGGCTTCAGCCGAACGTTCCGGCATCAGCGCGGTGACGAACACCTTGGCATGGGCCATGTCGCGGGTGATTTCCACGTCGGACACGCTCACCGAGGGCAACCCGTGCTCGCGCACGGCGTTGTGCACCAGGGTGCCGAGTTCACGGCGCAGCTGGGCGGAGACACGGTCGGTTCGATGGAAAGTCTTGGGCACGAGGAGCTCTTGGTTCAGTTGTCGCCCGACCAACGGTCGGGCGCTGCATCTACATGGTACCCGACCGTTGGCCGGGTTCTACAGCATGGCAGGGCCCGACCGGGCTCTACCATGGTAGGGCCCGACCGTTGGTCGGGCCACATCACATTACAGGGTGCGCGGCACTTCGATACGCTCGAAGCACTCGATCTGGTCACCCGGCTTGACGTCGTTGTAGGCCTTCACGGCGATACCGCATTCGGTACCGTTGCGGACTTCCTCGACGTTCTCCTTGAAGCGACGCAGCGATTCCAGTTCGCCCTCGAAGATCACCACGCTGTCGCGCAGCACGCGGATCGGCTTGTTGCGCTTGACCACGCCCTCGATGACCATCGAGCCGGCGACGGCGCCCAGCTTGGAGCTGCGGAAGACGTCGCGGACCTCGGCGATACCGATGATCTCTTCGCGGATCTCCACGCCCAGCAGACCGGAGGCCACCTGCTTCACCTGGTCGATCACGTCATAGATGATCGAGAAGTAGCGCAGGTCGACGCCGTTGGATTCAATGATGCGACGGGCCGAAGCATCCGCACGCACGTTGAAGCCGATGACGGTGGCCTTCGAAGCGGCCGCCGAGTTGGCGTCAGACTCGGTGATGCCGCCCACGCCGGAGTGGATCACGTTGATGCGGATGTCTTCGTTGGACAGCGCGACCAGTGCCTGGCTCAGCGCCTGCACCGAACCCTGCACGTCGGCCTTGATGACCAGGTTGAGGACCTGCTGGCCCTCGCCCTTGCCCAGGGTCGCCATGATGTCTTCCATGCGGCTGCCCGCAGTGGCGACCAGGCGCGATTCACGACGCTTGGTCTCACGCTGCTGGGCAACGTCCTTGGCCAGGCGCTCGTCCTCGACCACCACGAAGTCGTCACCGGCTTCCGGCACGCCGGACAGGCCCAGGACCTGCACCGGGATGGACGGGCCAGCGAACTCCGGCTGCTTGCCGGTCTCGTCGAACAGCGCACGCACGCGGCCGTACTGGATGCCGCACACCAGGTAGTCGCCCTTCTTCAGGCGGCCCTGCTGCACCAGCACGGTCGCGACCGGGCCGCGGCCCTTGTCCAGCGACGACTCGATCACCACGCCCGAGGCGCGGCCTTCGTCGACGGCCTTCAGTTCCAGCAGTTCGGCCTGGATCGAGATGGCGTCCAGCAGGTCGTCGATGCCCAGGCCGGTCTTGGCCGAGATCTCCACCATCTGGGTGTCACCACCGAAGTCTTCGGCCACGACCTGCTCGGACAGCAGTTCGTTCTTGACCCGCATCGGATCGGCATCGGACTTGTCGATCTTGTTGATCGCCACGATCAGCGGCACACCCGCCGAACGGGCGTGCTGGATCGCTTCCTTGGTCTGCGGCATGACGCCGTCATCGGCGGCCACGACCAGCACCACGATGTCGGTCAGCTTGGCACCGCGCGCACGCATCGAGGTGAACGCGGCGTGGCCCGGGGTATCCAGGAAGCTGATCACGCCCTTCGGCGTATCGACGTGGTAAGCGCCGATGTGCTGGGTGATGCCGCCAGCTTCGCCGGTGGCGACCTTGGTACGGCGGATGTAATCCAGCAGCGAGGTCTTGCCGTGGTCGACGTGACCCATGATGGTGACCACCGGCGGACGCTGGGTGGCTTCGCCCTGGTTTTCACCGGTCGAGGCCAGCAGTGCGTCTTCGGCGTCGTTGTCGTTGGCACGGATCGCCTTGTGGCCGAGTTCTTCGGTCACCAGCGCGGCGGTGTCATGGTCGATGGACTGGGTGATGGTGGCCATCACGCCCATCTTGAACAGCGCCTTGACCACCTCGCCACCCTTCAGCGCAAGCTTCTGCGCCAGGTCGGCCACGGTGATCGTGTCGCCGATCGCCACTTCACGCACCACCGGTGCGGTCGGACGCTCGAAGGCGTGCGGACCGGCATTGTTGCCACCACGCGACATGTCGCGACGGCCACCGGACTGGTTGCGACCACCCGGACGTCCACGGGAATTGCTGTTGTTGCTGTTGCCACGACGCGCACGGTCGGCAGCCGACAGGTGCATCTGGCCGGCGAAGCGATCGCCCGGGCCACGCTCGTTGCGCGGCGCGCTGCGGTTGTTGCGGTCGTCGCTGCGCGGCGGCGGCGGCGCACCACGCGGCGCAGCCGGGGCTGCGGCCGGGGCGCGCGGCGGGCGCGGCGCGGTTTCGTCGATCGGAGCACGCTTGGGCTTGCTGGCAGCCAGCGCCTCGGCCGCCTTGGCGGCAGCCGCAGCTTCCTCGGCCGCCTTCTTCTCGGCTTCGGCGCGCTCCTTGGCGGCAACCTCTTCCTCACGGGCGCGGACGATGGCCTCGTCGCGCAGACGATCCTTCTCGGCCAGGGCCTGCTGTTCGGCAAGGTTGCGGGCACGCGACTCTTCCAGCTTGCGCAGGATGTCGGCGCGCTCTTCGTCCGGGGTCATGGCGCGAGCACCATCCTTGACGTAGGTACGCTTCTGGCGGACCTCGACATTCACGGTCGTCTTGCTGCGACCGGAATTGACCGTCACTTCCTGCTGCTTCCGGCGGTTGAGCGTGATCTTCTTTGCAGACTGATCGGTCTCTTCCGGGGCCTGCTCGGGCTTGCCGTGCGAACGACGAAGGAAGCCCAGGAGCTTAACCTTCTCGGAGCTGGTCACGACCTGGTCGGGACCGCTGAACTTCATGCCGGCACCGGCCAGCTGTTCCAGCAGTTTTTCGACCGGCGTGTTGACCAGTTCGGCAAGCTTGCGGATGGTGGTTTGCTGCGACATTCGGATCCTATGATCTTGTGGGCGCCCCCCCGCATCTGGAGGTGGCGCGGATTCTACGCCCTGAGCGGCTCAGGGCCCTGTTCATTGCCGGCTCATTCGCCGCGTTCCAGTCGGGCGATCTCCTCGGCACGGGCGGCCAGGATCAGCGCAGCGGCGCGCGCCTGATCCAGTCCTTCGATGCCGAAGTCCATGACCTCGTCGGCGGCCAGGTCGGACAGGTCCTCGCTGGTACGCACGCCGTGGCCGGCCAGCGCATATGCGGTGGCTTCGTCCATGCCCTTCAGGGACAGCAGGTCCTGCGCCGGCTGGCCGTCTTCAAGGCCTTCCTCGACTGCCAGGGCCTCATTGAGCAGCGCATCGCGGGCACGGGCGCGCAGCTCTTCGACGATGTCTTCGTCGAAACCTTCCACGGCCAGCAGTTCGCCGACCGGGACATATGCGATTTCCTCGACGGTGCCGAAGCCTTCGCTGACCAGGATGCCGGCGATTTCCTCGTCCACTTCCAGCTTGTCCATGAACAGCTGGCGGGCCGACGCCTGCTCGGCTTCCGACTTGGCGGTGACCTGGTCCTGGGTCATCACGTTGAGCTGCCAGCCGGTCAGGCGACTGGCCAGGCGCACGTTCTGGCCGCCCTTGCCGATCGCCTGGGCCAGGCGGTCTTCAGCAACAGCAAGGTCCATCGAATGCTTGTCTTCATCGACGATGATCGACTGCACTTCGGCCGGCGCCATCGCGTTGATGACGAAGTTGGCCGGGTTGTCGTTCCACAGCACGATGTCCACGCGCTCGCCATTGAGCTCGTTGGACACGGCCTGCACGCGCGAACCGCGCATGCCGATGCAGGCACCGATCGGATCGGTGCGCTGGTCGTGGGCCAGCACGGCGATCTTGGCGCGGTCGCCCGGATCGCGGGCGCAGGCCTTGATTTCCACCAGGCCCTGGCCGACTTCCGGCACTTCCAGCTTGAACAGCTCGATCATGAATTCCGGGGCGGCACGGCTGATGAACAGCTGCGGGCCACGCGGCTCCGAGCGCACTTCGGCCAGGTAGCCGCGCACGCGGTCACCGGCACGCAGCACGTCGCGCGGAATGCCCTTGTCCTTCGGGATGAAGCCTTCGGCGTTGCCACCGAGGTCGACATAGATGTTGCCGCGCTCGGCGCGCTTGACCACGCCGGTGATCAGCTCACCCACGCGATCCTTCCACGCATCCACGACCTGCTGGCGCTCGGCTTCGCGCACCCGCTGGACGATGACCTGCTTGGCGGCCTGGGCAGCAATGCGGCCGAAGTCCGGGTTCTCGATCTGCTCTTCGATGTAGTCGCCGACGTCCACGCCTTCGGCTTCATCGACGGCGTCCATCAGGCGGATCTGGCGGTCCGGCGATTCCATGACCACGTCATCGGCCACCACTTCCCAGCGGCGGAAGGTTTCGTAGCTGCCGTCCTTGTGGTCGATGACCACGCGGGTCAGCACTTCCTCGTCGGGATAGCGCTTCTTCGCTGCCGAGGCCAGGGCGGCCTCGATGGCATCGAAGATCACTTCACGCGGCACGCCCTTCTCGTTGGCGACTGCGTCGACTACCAGCAACAGTTCCTTGCTCATTGGCTCACTCCGCGCGCGGCTTCTTTGCCGCCGGCTCGTTGGAAGAAGAATTCTTGTTCGGCTTCGGACGCTTCGGTGCCGGACCGGTCGGCTTGCTCGGGGCCAGCCCCAGCGCCACCCAGTCGGGCATGATCCGTGCCTTGTCGATGTTGTCGGCCGACACGACCACTTCGGCCTTGTCGACGATGAAGGTGATGGTATCCGCGGCCTCGTCGGTCGCTTCGATGCGGCCCTGCAGGCGACGACGGTTGTCCTGCGGCAGCTTCAGCGTGACCTTGGCCATTTCGCCGAGGTGACGGCCGAACTGCTCCAGGTTGAACAGCGGACGGTCGACGCCCGGCGAAGACACTTCCAGCGTGTAGTTGCCGCTGATCGGGTCTTCGACGTCCATCTGCGCCGACACTTCACGGCTGACGCGCTCGCAGTCGTCGACATTGATGATGCGCTCGGGCTGTTCAGCCAGCGGCACGTCGATGTAAAGGCGCAGGGTCGCACCGCCGGGGGCCGGCAGATACTCAACGCCCAGCAGCTCCAGGCCCAGCGACACAACGGTCGGGGCGAGCAGATTCGCGATGTCGGTTGCCTTGTCGCTCACAGCCTGCCTTGATCTCTATGGTTGGGTGCCGGCCTTGGCCGGCGTGGAAACATGACGCCCCGGAAACGACAAAGGGCCCGTTGGGCCCCTTTTCCGGAAAGACTCCGGTGACTGGATTCCGGTTGCAACCTGCATTGCCTGCCGGTTGCGGCCCTCCTTCCGGGTCCGGACTCCCGCTGGGAGGCCGCCTTCAGGGGTACTGCTAGGCCGCTGATGATAGCGACTGCACCGCGCTGGTGCAAGGTGCGGACCCGGGGTCAGTTTCCTTTTCCACGGGAAAAGGGATCTGACCCCGATCACGCGGAAACGACGCAGACCCCAAAGAAAAACGCCTTCGAAGCAGGACTTCGAAGGCGATCTCTTTACTTGGTAGCGGGGGCAGGATTTGAACCTGCGACCTTCGGGTTATGAGCCCGACGAGCTGCCAGACTGCTCCACCCCGCATCAGAAGCGGAATTATGAGCGAATGCTTCAAAACATGCAAGCTTTCCCTCATTCATCAAACCGGTTGGCGCCGATATGAAGTTGGTAGCGGGGGCAGGATTTGAACCTGCGACCTTCGGGTTATGAGCCCGACGAGCTGCCAGACTGCTCCACCCCGCACCGGAAGTGTTTGAACTGCTGCCCTGCTCTTTCGAGGTGGGCTACCGCAACGATGTTCTGGCTGAACCGCTGCAGTGACAACTCAGGCTGCGCATATTACACGAATCGCGCAGCTTTGTGTCAACTTTTATGCAAGATGCGCAAATGCCTGCTGGCACCAGACCATGATCGGGTTCCAGGCCAGGCCCAGGGCCAGCAGTGCCAGCGCGTTCACGCCCAGCACCACGCCCAGCACGCGGTCGTTGCTGCGCGGCATGGCCTCGCCCACCGGCTCATCGAAGTACATGACCTTGATGACGCGCAGGTAGTAGAAGCAGCCGACCACGGCGCACAGCACGCCGAGGATGGCCAGCCACAGCAGGCCGCCGTTGACGGCCGCGCCCAGCACCGCCAGCTTGGTCCAGAAGCCCAGGAACGGCGGGATGCCGGCCAGCGACGCCATGATGCACAGCACCAGGCCGGCCATCCACGGGTTGCGGGCGTTCAGGCCCTTGAAGTCTTCGATGTTCTCGGCTTCGAAGCCGGCACGCGACAGCGCGATGATCGCGCCGAAGGCGGCGGTCGACATGATGGCGTAGGCCAGTGCGTAGAACAGTGCGGCGGCATAGCCCTGCGAACCGCCACCAGCGATGCCCATCAGCAGGAAGCCGATGTGCGAGACGGTGGAGAACGCCAGCATGCGCTTGAGGTTGCTCTGCGCGATGGCCATCAGGTTGCCGATGACCAGCGAGACCGCGGCCAGGCCGGCGATCAGCAGCTGCAGTTCGGTCGACAGCGGGCCCACGCCCATTTCCAGCAGGCGGTACGCCATGCCGAAGGCGGCCAGCTTCGGTGCCGAGCTGATGAACAGTGCGATCGGTGCCGGGGCACCCTGGTACACGTCCGGCAGCCACATGTGGAACGGCGCGGCACCCAGCTTGAAGGCGACGCCGGCGATCATGAACACCGCACCGGTGATCAGCAGCACGCGCTCTTCGGAGTGCGGGATGGCCTCGCGGATGACGTCCAGGTGCAGGCTGCCGGTGGCGCCGTAGATCAGCGACATGCCGTACAGCAGCAGGCCAGAGGCCAGCGAACCCAGCACGATGTACTTCATCGCCGCTTCCGAGGCCAGGCCGTTTTCGCGGTTGCTGGCGACCAGGGCATAGGAGCACAGCGCCAGCAGTTCCAGGCCCAGGTAGACCATCAGCAGGCTGCCGGCCGAGACCAGGATCATCATGCCGGCGGTGCCGAACAGGATCAGCACCGGGATCTCGCCCTGGAACAGGTTGCGGTCACGCAGGTAGCGCCAGCCGTAGACCAGGGTCAGGCCGCTGAGCAGCACGATCCCGGTCTTCATCACGTCCGCGGCGGTATCGCGCACGAACATGCCATGGAAGACCTCCCCCTGCCCGCCCACGCCGGTGGCCAGCATGAACAGCACCACGGCCAGCGCAGCGAGCGAGAACAGGTGGGTGACGATCTTGTTCCGGTTGCTGACGAACAGGTCGAGGATCATCAGGGCGAAGGCGCTGCCGATCAGCACCAGCTCGGGAGCGAGCGGTGGCAGGTCAGCGGCGGTCAATGGCAGCAGCGGCGAGGTGGTCATCATCAAATCCTGGAATTACAGCAGCTTGCTGGATGCGATCTGCATCGCCAGCTTCGCGATCGAGGGCTCCATCAGGTCGGTCAGCGGCTTGGGATAGATGCCCAGCGCCAGCACGCCAATGGCGAACACGCCCAGCACCAGCCATTCGCGGCCGTTGATGTCCTTCAGTTCGGCAACATGGCTGTTGGCCACTTCACCGAAGAAGATGCGCTTGTACAGCCACAGGGTGTAGGCGGCGCCGATGATCAGGGTGGTGGCCGCGCCCAGTGCGATCCACGGATTACGCTGGAAGGCCGACAGGATGACCATGAACTCGCCGACGAAACCGCTGGTACCCGGCAGGCCCGCGTTGGCCATGAAGAACAGCATGGCGAAGGTGGCGAACCACGGCATCACGTTGACCACGCCGCCGTAATCGGCGATGCGGCGGCTGTGCATGCGGTCGTACAGCACGCCGACGCAGGAGAACATCGCGCCGGATACGAAGCCGTGCGAGATCATCTGCACCATGGCGCCCTGCAGGCCCAGGCGGGCGGCATCGGCGTTGCCGGCTTCACGCACCAGCCACAGGGCGATGAAAGTACCCAGGGTGACGAAGCCCATGTGCGCGATCGACGAATAGGCGATCAGCTTCTTCATGTCGTCCTGCACCAGGGCGACCAGGCCAACGTAGATCACGGCGATCAGCGACAGCGCGATCACCAGCCAGGCCCATTCCTGCGATGCGTCCGGGACGATCGGCAGGTTGAAGCGCAGGAAGCCGTAGCCACCGATCTTCAGGGCGATGGCGGCCAGGATCACCGAACCGGCGGTCGGTGCTTCCACGTGGGCATCCGGCAGCCAGGTGTGGACCGGGAACATCGGCACCTTGACCGCGAAGGCGATCAGGAAGGCGAAGAAGATCCAGGTCTGTTCCTTGGCCGACAGCGGCAGCGCGTACAGGTCGGCCAGCTGGAAGCTGCCGCCCTTCAGGTACAGGTAGATCAGCGCCACCAGCATCAGCACCGAGCCGAGGAAGGTGTACAGGAAGAACTTCAGCGCGGCGTAGATGCGGCGCGGGCCACCCCAGACACCGATGATCAGGAACATCGGGATCAGCATCGCCTCGAAGAACACGTAGAACAGCATCGCGTCCGTGGCCGAGAAGATACCGACCGTGACGCCTTCCAGGATCAGGAAGGCCGCCACGTACTGGTTCACGCGCTTGTCGATGGCGCTCCAGGCGCCGATCAGGGCAAGCACGCTGACCAGGGTGGTCAGCAGGATCAGCGCCACGGCAATGCCGTCCACGCCCAGGTTGTAGCCGATCTTGTACGCCGGGATCCAGGCATGGGTCTCGACGAACTGCAGACCGTCGATGCCCGCGTTGTAGCCGCTCAGCAGCGAGAGGCTCGCCACGAACGTCGGCACCGCTACGCCCAGCGACGCCCAGCGGGCGGTCTGCGCATCACGGATCGCAAGGATCAGGGCGCCACCGAGGATCGGCAGCCAGATGAGGACACTGAGTAGAGGCCAGTTCGACACGTCTTCTTATTCCGTACAGGTCATCAACGCAGGTAATGCATCAGCACGCCCAGCAGGGCAATCAGGCCGATGATCATCGCGAAGGCGTAGTGATAGAGGAAACCGGATTGGGTACGACGCAGCACGCCGGCTGCGACGTCCACAACACGTGCCGAGAGATTGACCACGCCGTCGACGATGTTGCTGTCGATCCAGCGCGAGACCTTGCCCAGCTTGACGCTGCCACCGGCAAAGCCATCGATCCACAGCTTGTCGAAGCCGTACTTGTTTTCCAGCACCGACACCAGCGGGGCGAAGGTCTTGCGAGCCTTGCCCGACAGGTCCGGCTTCCACAGGTAGAACAGTGCGGCCAGCAGGAAGCCCGCAACGGTCAGCATGAACGCCGGAGCCATCATGCCGTGCAGCGCGAAGGCGACCGGGCCGTGGAACTCTTCACCCAGGAAGCCGATGGTGTTCTTGGCCGGATCGTAGAAGTCGACCACGCCGGTGAAGAACGTATGCGCCTGGCCCTTGATGGCATCGTGCGCATGGTTGCCGGCCCAGTCGGTGCCGTACAGCATCGGGCCGATGCTGAAGAAACCGATGGCGATCGACGGGATGGCCAGCAGGATCAGCGGCAGGGTCACCACCCACGGGGTTTCGTGCGGCTCGTGCGGACCGTGGCCATGGCCGTGGTCGTCGTGATGCGCATCGCCGTGGTGGGCGTCGGCGGCGTGGTGATCGTCATGGCCATGGCCGTGATCATCGTGCGCGTCGCGGAAACGCTCCTTGCCGTGGAAGGTCAGGAACAGCAGGCGGAAGCTGTAGAAGCTGGTGACGATCACGCCACCCAGCACCGCCCAGTAGCCATAGGTGGCCACCCAGTTGTTGGACAGGTGCGCGTGCAGCTCGGCGGCCTCGATGATGGTGTCCTTCGAGTAGAAGCCGGAGAAGAACGGCGTACCGACCAGCGCCAGGGTACCGATCCACATGGTGATGAAGGTGATCGGCATGTACTTGCGCAGGCCGCCCATCTTGCGCATGTCCTGCTCGTGGTGCATCGCGATGATGACCGAGCCGGCGCCCAGGAACAGCAGGGCCTTGAAGAACGCATGCGTCATCAGGTGGAACACGGCGGCCGAATAGGCCGACACGCCCAGGGCGACAGTCATGTAGCCCAGCTGCGACAGGGTCGAGTACGCGACCACGCGCTTGATGTCGTTCTGCACGATGCCGATCAGGCCGGTGAAGAACGCGGTGGTGGCACCGATGAACAGCACGAAGTTCAGCGCGGTCTGCGACAGCTCGAACAGCGGCGACATGCGGGTGACCATGAAGATACCGGCGGTCACCATCGTCGCGGCGTGGATCAGTGCCGAGATCGGGGTCGGGCCTTCCATCGAGTCCGGCAGCCACACGTGCAGCGGGACCTGGGCCGACTTGCCCATGGCACCGATGAACAGGCAGATGCAGATGACGGTGGCGATCGACCAGATCACCGGCTCGTTCAGCAGCTGCATGCCCAGGATCGTGCCGTCCCAGATCTGCAGCTGGGCGCGCGGGTCAGCCAGCATGCCGGCCTGCGAGAACACCTGCGAGTAGTCCAGGGTGCCGAACACCCACAGCACGCCGGCGATGCCCAGCAGGAAGCCGAAGTCACCGACGCGGTTGACCAGGAACGCCTTCATGTTGGCGAAGATCGCGGTCGGGCGCTTGAACCAGAAGCCGATCAGCAGGTACGACACCAGGCCCACCGCTTCCCAGCCGAAGAACAGCTGCAGGAAGTTGTTGCTCATCACCAGGGTGAGCATCGAGAAGGTGAACAGCGAGATGTAGCTGAAGAACCGCTGGTAGCCCGGATCGTCCTGCATGTAGCCGATCGTGTAGATGTGGACCAGCAGCGACACGAAGGTCACCACCACCATCATCATCGCGGTCAGCTTGTCGACCATGAAACCGACGTGGGCCGAGTACTGGCCGACTTCGAAGAACGTGTAGATGTTCTGGTTGAACGGCTGCGCCCCGCCCCACAGCAGCTGGTAGAGCGTGTACATCGACAGGCCGCAGGCAACCGCGACGCCGAGGATGGTGATGGTCTGCGCGCCGACGCGCTTGACCTGGCGACCGAACAGGCCGGCGATGATGCTGCCGAACAGCGGTGCAAGCACCACTGCGATCAACAGACTCTTGGAGAGAGTGATTTCCATCTGTGGATCAGCCCTTCAACGAATCGACTTCGCCGACATTGATCGTGCGGCGGGTGCGGAACAGGGTCACCAGGATCGCCAGGCCGATGGCGGCTTCCGCGGCGGCGACGGTCAGGATGAAGAACACGAACAGCTGGCCGGACGGATCGCCCAGCTGACGCGAGAAGCCGACGAAATTGATGTTCACCGACAGCAGCATCAGTTCGATCGACATCAGCAGGACGATGACGTTCTTCCGGTTGAGGAAGATGCCGGCCATGCTGATGGCAAACAGCACCGCGCCGAGCGCAAGCATGTGGCCAAGGGTAATCACGGCTGGGTCTCCTCGCCGGCGGCCGGCTTGCTGTTGCTGTGCACGACCGGTGCTTCGGCGCCCATCTTGACCATGCGCAGGCGCTGGCCGGCCTTGACCATGGTCTGCTCGCCCGGGTTCTGGCTCTTCACGCCGGTACGGCGGCGCAGGGTCAGCATCACGGCGGCCACCACGGCCACGGTCAGGATGACGGCGGCGAACTCGAACGGCAGCAGGTACTCGGTGAACAGCGTGCGCGCCAGCCAGGTGACGTTGGAGCTGTCGGCGGCGACCGCTGCAGCGTTGTCGGCCGGGAACGGCGTGACCGAGCGGGCCTTGACGCCGATCAGGATCAGCATCTGCGCCAGCATGGCCACCGCGACGATGAGGCCGACCGGCAGGTAGCGCACCCAGCCCTCACGCAGCTTGGTGGGGTCGATGTCCAGCATCATCACCACGAACAGGAACAGCACCATCACTGCGCCGACGTAGACCAGCACCAGGGCCACGCCGAGGAACTCGGCGCCCACCAGCAGCCACACGCAGGCGATGGAGAAGAAGGTCAGCACCAGGCAGAGCACGGCGTGAACCGGGTTGCGCACGCTGATCACCGCACCGGCCGAAACCGTTGCCGCGATGGCGAACACCCAGAAAGCGATATTTACCCAATCCATCTCTCGACCTCAGCGGTAAGCGGCATCGGCGGCGCGACGCTCGGCGATCTCGTTTTCGAGACGGTCGCCCAGGGCCAGCAGCTGCGGCTTGGTAACGATGTTTTCGCCACGATTCTCGAAGTGGTACTCGAGGATGTGGGTTTCGACGATCGAGTCCACCGGGCAGCTTTCTTCGCAGAAGCCACAGAAGATGCACTTGAACAGGTCGATGTCGTAGCGCGTGGTACGGCGGGTGCCGTCTTCGCGCTTGGCCGAGTCGATGGTGATGGCCAGCGCCGGGCACACCGCTTCGCACAGCTTGCAGGCGATGCAGCGCTCTTCACCGTTGGGATAACGGCGCAGGGCGTGCAGGCCACGGAAGCGCGGCGACTGCGGGAACTTCTCCATCGGGTACATCATCGTGTACTTCGGCTTGAAGCTGTACTTCAGCGTCAGCCAGAGACCGGCCAGCAGTTCGAGCAGCAGCAGGCTCTTGAAGTAATGGGTAATCCTGTTCATCACTTTAGACGCCCTTTTGAATCACGCCGAAGAACACCATGACGGCGGTAACCGCGATCCACAGAATGGCCAGCGGGATGAAGACCTTCCAGCCCAGGCGCATGATCTGGTCATAGCGGAAGCGCGGGAAGCTGGCACGGAACCAGATGTAGGCACTGGCGAAGAAGAACACCTTGACGAACAGCCACGGCGCACCCCCCTTCCAGATCCAGTCGACCAGCGGCGAGACGTCGCCGAAGTTGACCCAGCCCTGCACCGGGCTCAGCCAGCCTCCGAGGAAGAAGATCGAGATCAGGAAGCTGATCAGGATCATGTTCGCGTATTCGGCCAGGAAGAACAGGGCGAACGCACCGCCGGAGTATTCGACCATGTGGCCGGCGACGATTTCCGATTCGCCTTCCACCACGTCGAACGGCGCGCGGTTGGTTTCAGCCACGCCCGACACCCAGTAGATGACGAACAGCGGGAACAGCGGCAGCAGGAACCAGTCGAAGAAGCCGGAGCTGCCGGCCTGCGCCATCACGATGTTGCTCAGGTTCAGGCTGCCCGACGCGATCATCACGCCGACCAGGGCGAAGCCCATGGCGATTTCGTAGCTGATCATCTGCGCCGAGGCGCGCATCGCACCCAGGAACGCATACTTCGAGTTGGACGCCCAACCGGCCAGGATGATGCCGTAGATGCCCAGCGAGGTCATCGCCAGCAGGTACAGCAGGCCGGCGTTGGCATTGGACAGCACGATCTGCGAATCGAAGGGCACCACCGACCAGGCCGCGAAGGCCGGTGCCAGGGTGATCAGCGGGGCCAGCAGGTAGATCGCCTTGTTGGCGCTGCTTGGCTGGACCACTTCCTTGAACAGCAGCTTGAAGACGTCGGCGAAGGCCTGGAAGATGCCCATGCCCACGTACATCGGGCCGTGGCGGACGTGCATCCAGCCGATCAGCTTGCGTTCCCAGACCACGTAGAAGGCCACCGAGATGATCACCGGCACGGTGATCACCAGGATCTTCAGGATGATCCAGATCAGCGCGCCGATGTCACCGAGGCCAAGCAGCCACTGGTGCAGCGGGTCGACCGCGTTCAACAGCAATTCGTTCATGCAGCCACCACCGTTACGCGAGCGGCACCCAGCGGCGCGGTCGCGCCGTGGCCCGATTCAATCCAGACCGAACCCGCAGCGACGCGGGCGTCGACCACCACCGGCAGGGTGGCCTTGCCGGCATCGGTGCCGACCTTGGCCATCTGCCCTTCCTGCAGCTGCAGGCGAGCGGCATCTTCAGCGTTCAGCACGATGCGCGGGGCGTTGTTGAGCGGATGCGACTGCAGCGCCGGGGCGCGACGGACCACCGCATCGGTGCGGTAGATCGCGGCGGTCGAAGCCACTTCCAGGCCTTCGCCGGCAACCACCGGCTGTGCCGAGGCGGCAACGGTGACCGACACCGGGGCCAGGCTGGCGCGCAGGCCGGCCAGGTCGGTGAAGTCGAAACCGGCCACAGCCAGGTCGCCGCCCAGGGCGCGCAGCACGCGCCAGCCTTCACGGGCCTCGCCCGGCAGCTTGCCGCCGGCACGGGCCGACTGCTCGCGACCATCGAGGTTGGTCAGGGTGGCGTCGATTTCCGGCAGCGCGCCGATCGGCAGGATCACGTCGGCGACGTCGCGGGTCGAAGCACAGGCGAACTGGCTGAAGGCCACCACCTGGGCACCGGCCAGCGCCTTGCGCGCGGCGGGAGCGTCGGCGAAGTCCAGGCCCGGCTCCAGGCCGTACACCACGTAGGCCTGGCGCGGCTGCGCCAGCATCGCGGCGACGTCCTTGCCGGCCGGCAGCACGCCAGCGCGGGTCAGGCCAACGGCGTTGGCGCCCTGCGGGATGCGGCACAGCTTGGCACCGGTGGCGGCAGCGAAGTCACGCGCGGCGGCGCGGATCGCGGCAGCCTGCGGGTGGTTTTCGGCGATGCCACCGACGATCAGCACGGTGTTGTTGCCGCCCTGCACCGCCGAACGCAGCTCGGCGTTGGCCAGCGCGTCGACGAACTTCGACGGCGCGACGATCTGCTTGCCGGCGATGCTGAAGGCGAAGTCGAAGTCCACCGGGTTGACGACGTGGATCTTCGCGCCGTTGGTGGTCTGCGCCTTGCGCAGGCGGACGTGCAGCAGCGGCAGTTCGTGGCGGATGTTGCTGCCCAGAACGACGATGCGGTCAGCGCCTTCGATCTCAGCCAGCGGCAGGCCGAACACTTCGGCGGTTGCAGCGTCGGAGAAATCGCGGTTGTTGATGCGGTGGTCGATGTTGCTCGAGCCCAGGCCCTTGGCCAGGCGGGCCAGCAGCGCGCCTTCCTCGTTCGAGGTCGACGGGTGCACCAGCACGCCCAGGTTGTCGCCCTGGTTGGCCTTGAGGATCTCGGCGGCCGCGGCCAGGCCTTCGGCCCAGCTCACTTCCTTCCACTCGCCATTGACCTTGCGCAGCGGCTTGACCGCACGGTCTTCGCTGTACAGGCCCTGGTGCGAGTAGCGGTCACGGTCGGACAGCCAGCACTCGTTCACGGCTTCGTTGTCGCGCGGCACGGTGCGCAGCACTTCGCCGCGACGCACGTGCAGGAACAGGTTCGAACCCATCGCGTCGTGGTAACCCAGCGATTCGCGCGCGGTCAGTTCCCACGGGCGGGCGCGGAACTGGAACACCTTGTTGGTCAGCGCGCCGACCGGGCAGACGTCGACGACGTTGCCGGACAGCTCGGTGGTCAGCGGCTTGCCGTCGAAGGTACCGATCTGCAGGTTCTCACCGCGGTACATGCCACCCAGCTCGTAGGTACCGGCGACGTCAGCGGTGAAGCGGACGCAGCGGGTGCACTGGATGCAGCGGGTCATCTCGGTGGCGACCAGCGGGCCCATGTCCTCGTCCGGCACCACGCGCTTGCGCTCGTTGAAGCGGCTGACCGAGCGGCCATAGCCCAGCGACACGTCCTGCAGCTCGCACTCGCCGCCCTGATCGCAGATCGGGCAGTCCAGCGGGTGGTTGATGAGCAGGAACTCCATCACCGAGCGCTGGAACTTCAGTGCCTTCTCGCTGCGGGTGGCGACCTTCATGCCATCCATCACCGGGGTGGCGCAGGCCGGCGCCGGCTTCGGCGACTTCTCCACGTCCACCAGGCACATGCGGCAGTTGGCGGCGATCGGCAGCTTCTCGTGGTAGCAGAAGCGCGGAATCGAAATGCCGGCCTTGTCGGCCGCCTGGATGATCATCGAGCCCTTGGGCACGACCAGCGACTTGCCATCGATCTCGATGGTGACGTGATCGGGTGGGACGCTCGGATTTACGGGTTGCGCGCTCATGCGGCGGCTGCCTCCACCTTCTTGCCGTCAACCATCGAATGACCGTTGACGATGTAGTACTCGAACTCGTCCCAGAACTGGCGCAGGAAGCCTTGGATGGGCCATGCAGCCGCTTCGCCGAACGCACAGATGGTGTGGCCTTCAATCTGGCCGGCCACCGCCTTCAGCTGGTGCAGGTCTTCCATCGTGGCCTTGCCGGCGACGATGCGCTCCAGCACGCGGTGCATCCAGCCGGTACCTTCACGGCACGGGGTGCACTGGCCGCAGGATTCCTTGTGGAAGAACTGGCTGATGCGGCAGGCGAACTTGACGCAGCAGACGCTGTCGTCGAGCACCACGATCGCACCCGAACCCAGGCCGGAGCCCAGCGCACGGATGGTGTCGTAGTCCATCGGCAGATCCTTCAGCTCGGCCGCGGTCAGCACCGGCATCGACACGCCGCCCGGGATCGCGCCCTTGAGGGTGCGGCCCGGACGCAGGCCACCGGCCATTTCCAGCAGGTCGTGGAATTTGGTGCCGAGCGGCACTTCGAAGTTGCCGCCGTTCTGCACGCAGCCGGACACCGAGAAGCACTTCGGACCGCCGTTGGCGGTCAGGCTCAGGCCCTTGAACCACTCCGGACCGTTGCGGATGATCGCCGGCACCGAACCGTAGGTTTCGGTGTTGTTGATCGTCGACGGCTTGCCGTACAGGCCGAAGTTGGCCGGGAACGGCGGCTTGTAGCGCGGCTGGCCCTTCTTGCCTTCCAGCGATTCCATCAGGGCGGTTTCTTCGCCGCAGATGTACGCGCCGGCGCCCAGCGCACCGTAGATGTCGATGTCCACGCCCGAGCCCATCACGTTCTTGCCCAGCCAGCCATTTGCATAGGCGTCGGCCAGGGCCTGCTCGAAGTGCTCGAACGGCTCGTGGTGGAACTCACCCCGCAGGTAGTTGTAACCCACGGTCGAACCGGTGGCGTAGCAGGCGATCGCCATGCCTTCCACCACCGAATGCGGGTTGTAGCGCAGGATGTCGCGGTCCTTGCAGGTGCCCGGCTCGGATTCGTCCGAGTTGCAGAGGATGTACTTCTGCATGTTGCCCTTGGGCATGAAGGACCACTTCAGGCCGGTCGGGAAGCCAGCGCCACCGCGGCCGCGCAGGCCCGAGGCCTTGACCATCTCGATGACCTGCTCCGGCGGGATCTTCTCTTCGAGGATCTTGCGCAGGGCGGCGTAGCCACCGGTCTTCAGGTAGCTTTCGTACGACCACGGGGTGTCGTAATGCAGGGTGGTGTAGACCACCTGGTGCGGCAGCGGCGCGGGGCCGACCGGACCCTTGGATTCGTGGTGATGTGCCATGCCCTTACTCCAGCCCGTCCAGCAGCTCGTCGACCTTTTCCAGGGTCAGACGCTCATGGTAGTGACCGTTGATGACCATCATCGGCGCGCCACCGCAGCCGGCCAGGCACTCTTCCTCGCGCTTGAGGTAGACGCGGCCGTCCGGGGTCGATTCACCGTGCTTGATGCGCAGCTTCTTCTCGCAATGGCGGACGATGTCCTCGGCGCCATTGAGCCAGCAGCTGATGTTGGTGCAGATGGCCACGTTGTTGCGGCCCACCTTCTCGGTCTCGAACATCGAGTAGAAGCTGGCGACCTCGTAGGCCCACACCGGCGGCAGGTCGAGGTACTTGGCCACGCCGGCGATCAGTTCGTCGGTCAGCCAGCCCTCGTTCTGCTCCTGGGCCGCATGCAGGCCCTGCAGCACGGCAGAGCGCTTGCGGTCCGGCGGGAACTTGGACAGCCAGTGATCGATGTGAGCGCGGGTCTTGTCGCTCAGCACCACCATCGGGTCGACGTCGCGCGCCGCCTCGAAATTACCTGTCGCCTTCATCGGCCGACCTCAGCGAAATGCATAACGTGAAATTCCAGAAACTGCGGCGCCGGCTTGCGCCGGCTGCCTGCAGCGGGCGTTGGCGTGGCGGACGGCATTACCGGTCAACCTCGCCGAACACCAGGTCGTAGGTACCGATCATCGCCACCACGTCGGCCAGCATGTGGCCGCGCACGATCGAATCGATCGAGGACAGGTGGGCGAAGCCCGGTGCGCGCAGGTGCACGCGGAAGGGCTTGTTGGCGCCATCGGAGACCAGGTAGCAGCCGAACTCGCCCTTGGGCGCTTCCACTGCCGCGTAGGTTTCACCGGCCGGCACGCAATAGCCTTCGCTGAACAGCTTGAAGTGGTGGATCAGCGCTTCCATGTCGTCCTTCATGTCCTCGCGCTTGGGCGGAGCGACCTTGAAGTTCTTGACCATGACCGGGCCGGGGTTGGCCTTCAGCCATGCCACGCACTGCTTGATGATGCGGTTGGACTCACGCATTTCGGCAACGCGGACCAGGTAGCGGTCGTAGCAGTCGCCTTCCTTGCCCAGCGGGATGTCGAAATCGACGGCATCGTACTTGGCGTACGGGCGCTTCTTGCGCAGGTCCCAGGCGATGCCCGAACCGCGCAGCATCACGCCGGTCATGCCCCACTGGTGGGCCAGTTCCGGAGTGACCACGCCGATGCCGACGGTACGCTGCTTCCAGATACGGTTGTCGGTCAGGAGGGTTTCGTATTCGTCGATGCGCTTGGGGAACTCGACGGTGAAGTTCTCCAGGAAGTCCAGCAGCGAGCCTTCGCGCGAAGCATTGAGCTGCTTCAGCGCCTTGCCCTTGTGCCAGCGCGATTCCTTGTACTTCGGCATGTGGTCCGGCAGGTCGCGGTAGACACCGCCTGGACGGTAGTACGCCGCGTGCATGCGCGCGCCGGAGACCGCTTCGTAGCAGTCCATCAGCTCTTCGCGTTCGCGGAAGGCGTACAGCATCACCGCCATCGCACCCAGGTCGAGCGCGTTGGAGCCCAGCCACATCAGGTGGTTGAGGATGCGGGTGATTTCGTCGTACATGGTGCGGATGTACTGCGCACGCTCCGGCGCCTCGATGCCCATCAGGGTCTCGATCGCGCGCACGTAGGCGTGCTCGTTGCACATCATCGACACGTAGTCCAGGCGATCCATGTAGCCGATCGACTGGTTGAACGGCTTGGACTCGGCCAGCTTCTCGGTACCACGGTGCAGCAGACCCACGTGTGGGTCGGCGCGCATGATGGTCTCGCCGTCCATTTCCAGGATCAGGCGCAGCACACCGTGAGCGGCCGGATGCTGCGGGCCGAAGTTCATGGTGTAGTTGCGGATTTCCTGCCGGCTTTCGGCGGCGTTGCTGGCGAACGCTTCGCCGGCCTGGTGTACGTGGCTCACTTCACTGCCTCCTGCGCGCGCTCACCTTCTGCGGTCTGCAGACGGGCGTCGTCGCGGATCACGCGCGGCACGCCGACACGCGGCTCCACCGAGGTGACCGGTTCGTAGATCACGCGCTTCTTTTCTTCGTCGTAGCGGACTTCGACATTGCCGATCAGCGGGAAGTCCTTGCGGAACGGATGGCCGACGAAACCGTAGTCGGTCAGGATCCGGCGCAGGTCCGGGTGGCCTTCGAAGATCACGCCGTACAGGTCGAACGCTTCGCGCTCGAACCAGTTCAGGCCCGGCCAGATGCCGGTCAGCGAGGACACCACCGGCAGCGCTTCGTCAGGGGCGAAGCAGCGCAGGTGCATCATCAGGTTGTGCTGGTACGAACGTAGCTGGGCGACCACGGCGAAACGCTGGGTCGGCATGTGCTGCGGGCGGGCACCGTCGGCACCGTTTTCCTCGGTGGGGAACTCGCCCCACGCGAAGCGGCCCTGGGCCTTGCCTTCGACGCCACGGCTGAAGCCCTGCGAGGACACGTCGGCGGTGTCCCATTCGTCGGAGCCATAACCGAGGTAGTCGACGCCGCAGAGATCCACGGCCTGCTCGAAACCAAACTCGTCACGCAGCGCCAGGGCGGTGGCGTGCCACTCGGCGGCAGGCACTTCCAGCGTCACTTCGCCGCGGGGTTCGACCACGATGACCTTCGCACCTGCGAAACGTGCGGAGAGTCGGTCGATGAAGGATGCTTGCTCTGCCATGGGGGCTTGGCGCGCTCTTGTCAGGTGAAGGGGTCAGCGGGCGATGGTCTGTGTACGCCAGATCTTCTTCTGCAGCTGCAGGATCCCGTACACCAGCGCCTCGGCGGTCGGCGGGCAGCCCGGGACATAGACGTCCACCGGCACCACGCGATCACAGCCGCGCACGACAGAATAGGAGTAGTGGTAATAGCCGCCGCCGTTGGCGCAGCTACCCATCGAGATGACCCACTTCGGGTCCGGCATCTGGTCGTAGACCTTGCGCAGCGCCGGGGCCATCTTGTTGACCAGGGTACCGGCCACGATCATCACGTCGGACTGACGCGGCGACGGGCGGAACACCACGCCGTAGCGGTCAAGGTCCAGGCGCGCGGCGCCGGCGTGCATCATCTCGACCGCGCAGCAGGCCAGGCCGAAGGTCATCGGCCACATCGAGCCGGTGCGCGCCCAGTTCAGCAGTGCGTCGACGCTGGTGGTGACGAAGCCCTTTTCCAGCAGCGGGTTGTCGCCTTCCGGCCGCAGGATGTCATCAACCCGGCCTTCCGGCGACGGGTTGTTCATGAGGCCATCGAGAGTCTGAATCACTCCCATTCCAGCGCTCCCTTCTTCCAGACGTAAATGAAACCGAGGAACAGCATGCCGACGAACAGGCCCATGGTGATGAGCGAACGGGCGCCCAGTTCCATGAAGACCTGGGTCCACGGCACGATGAAGATGATTTCCAGGTCGAAGACGATGAACTGGATCGCGATCAGGTAGTAGCGCACGTCGAACTTCATGCGCGCGTCTTCGAAGGCCTCGAAGCCGCACTCGTACGGCGACAGCTTTTCCAGATCGGGGCGGCGGGGACCGAGGAATCGACCAACCAGCATCAGCGTAATGCCGATACCGGTGGCAACGATCAGAAACAGCAGAGACGGCAAATATTCGGCCAGCACAGCGATTCTCTCTTGCCTCTGCCGCTGCGCCTGCAGGCGCTTTGGCATGGGGGAGTGGACGGGAATCTGCCTGGCGCCTTGCGCGCCAGACGAACCCGCTTTACTTACAAATGGTGCCCAAGAGGGGACTCGAACCCCTACGACTTGCGTCGCTACCACCTCAAGGTAGTGCGTCTACCAATTCCGCCACCTGGGCAAACGATCACATCAGACTATGTTCCCGATGCGCCGCGTATTGTAACCGGCTTCAGTCTTTCTGGGAGCCTTCCGAAGGCTTTTCTTCACCAGAAACCGAAGATTCCGCCTTAGCCGGCACATTCGCGGCCGGAACCGGGGCGGCCGGGACCGCATCGGCCTTCGGAACGGCCGGCAGTTCGCCCGCCGGAGCCGCCGGAGCGGTCGCCGCCGGGGCGGACATCAGACCCAGGTCCTGGTCAGCCGCCGGGCGGGTGCCGTGACCGGCATACCAGGCCATGAAGAGGCTGATGCCAAAGAACACGACAGCCAGCCACTTGGTCGACTTGGACAGGAAGTTCGAGGCGCCGCGCGCACCGAACACCGTGCCCGAGGCACCGGCACCAAAGCCCGAACCCGCCGCCGCACCCGAGCCACGCTGCATCAGGATCAGCGCGATCATGGCCACAGCGACCAGCACGTAGACGACATTGAGGATCAACATCAGCATTGGAAACCGCCCTCGGACAATACTTCTAGGATTAGTTCGCGGCCGCCGCCCGTGCGATGGCCAGGAAGTCCGCGGCCACCAGGGAGGCGCCGCCGACCAGCCCACCATCGACATCCGGCTGCGCGAACAGTTCCCCGGCATTGTCGGGCTTCACGCTACCGCCGTAAACAATGGGCAGTGAATCAGCGATTCTAGCATCGATACGCGCGACTTCGCCACGGATGAACGCGTGCACCTGCTGTGCCTGCTCCTTGCTGGCGGTACGACCGGTGCCGATGGCCCAGACCGGCTCGTAGGCAACCACGGCCTTGGCGAAACCGGCCGCGCCGACCAGCTCCAGCACCGGCGCCAGCTGGCTGGCGATGACCGTTTCGGTCTGCCCGGCCTCGCGCTGCTCCAGGGTCTCGCCCACGCACAGCACCGGCACCAGGCCGGCATGCTGGGCGGCGGCGAACTTGCGCGCGACCAGCTCGCTGCTTTCATGGTGGTACTGGCGGCGCTCGGAATGGCCGACCAGGCCATAGCGGGCCCCGACCTCGACCAGCATGGCCGCGCAGACCTCGCCGGTATAGGCGCCCTTCTCGTTGCTGCTCACGTCCTGCGCGCCGAAGGCCAGGCCGGTCTCGCCGAAGTCCTCGACCAGCTCGCCCAGGTACGGCAGCGGCGGCAGGATCACCACGTCCACCCCCTCCAGCGGCAGCCCGGCGGCCACCTGCCCCAGCAGTTCATTGGCGAATTGACGGCTGCCATGCAGCTTCCAGTTTCCGGCGACGATCTTGCGGCGCATGAGCGGGTGGCTCCTGTGTGAAGTCAGCCGGGCATGATACCCGTTACGGCAAAAATCCGTTTCCGTGTAAGCGGTTACATGGATTTTCAGCCAACGGCGCAGCCCCTCGTGGCGGGGTGGGATTGGTTGGTCGCAGAGAGCCCGGCTGGGTTTTGGGGGACTGGCCGGGCGGGTGAGGATGGCGGGGGACGCCGTAAACCCGTCCCTGGGGGCTTGGCCGCGGCATCCATGCCGCGGACACCCCCGCCATCCCCACCCGCCCGGCCTCTGACACATTCCGGCGGCTCCGCCCGCCACGGAAAGAAATAAGAAGATCAAAAGCAAAAGCGGCATTGCGGGTAGCTGCCGGGGTCAGATCCCTTTTCCTGCGGAAAAGGGATCTGACCCCTACCCCACACGCATGGGGTGGATCTACCGTGTCGACCAAGGTCGACACCTACCGGAAATCGCGATTTACCCACCGTCAACGGGAAACTGCCGGAGGTGGGCCGGTGTGGGTTGGCAGGACCGTTGGCGCCATGGATGGCGCCATCGAGCCCCCAGGGACGGGTTCACGGCGTGTCCTGCCAACCCACACCGCCCCGCCCCGCCCAACCAGTAGAAACCCAGAGCCGCTTTGGCTTCGGCCTCTGCGGGTGCAGGGCGCAGCCCTACAAAGAAAAAGGCCGCCTTTCGGCGGCCTTCACTTCTTATTACTTCAGCTTGATCTCGCGCAGGCGTTCCTCGAGGAAGCCGTGGGCGGTGATCGCCTCCGGGTACCGGCTCGGGTTCTCCGCGGTGATGCACGAGGGCAGCACGTCGATCAGGAAGTCCGGGTTCGGGTGCAGGAAGAACGGCACCGAGTAGCGCGGCTGGCGTGCCAGGTCACCCGGGGGGTTGACCACGCGGTGGATGGTCGACGGATACACGTGGTTGGTCAGGCGCTGCAGCATGTCGCCGATGTTGACCACGATGGTGTCCGCGTCCGAGGTGAACGGCACCCATTCGCCCTCGTGCGACTGCACTTCCAGGCCCGCGGCACTGGCACCGACCAGCAGGGTGATGAAGTTGATGTCGCCGTGGGCACCGGCACGCACGTTCGGAATGTCGTCGGTGGTGATCGGCGGGTAGTGGATCGGGCGCAGGATCGAATTGCCGAAGTTGGTCTTGTCGGCGAAGAAGTTCTCTGGCAGGCCGATGTGCAGGGCCAGCGCCGACAGTACGCGCGAACCCAGGTTGTCCAGCGCCTGGTACAGGCCGTAACCGCGCTCGCGGAAGCCCTCGACCTCGGTCGGCCACAGGTTCGGCGCCATCACGTCACGGTACTTGGAGTCGTCGGCGATCTCGCGGCCGATGTGCCAGAACTCCTTCAGGTCGAAGTGCTTGGAGCCCTTGGCAGTCTCCACGCCGAAGGGGGTGTAGCCGCGGGCGCCGCCGCTGCCGGCCACGTGGTACTTGCGCTTGACCTCTTCCGGCAGGGCGAAGAAGGCCTTGAAGGCATCGTAGGCCGCGTCGATGTCGGCCTGCGGGATGCCGTGGTTGCGGATGCCCGCGAATCCCCATTGGCGATAGGCCGCGCCCAGCTCGGCCACGAAGGCCTCGCGGTCGCTGTCGAAACGGGTGATATCGAGGGTGGGGATCTGGCTCACAGCGGTTCCTGGCTTGTCGTTGGGTCTGAGGGGGCCAGCGCATTCATGGCCCGCATGAACATTGTGACAGATCGCCCGGGGGACGCCACTCGATACGAAGAAACAAACCGATACAATGCGCGACCCGCGCGCGCCGTAACGCTTCCGTCACGTTCGGCCCCGCCCCTTTCCCCGCGCTCCCTGAATCCGCCCCGACATGCCCGCAGCCGCCTCTGCCACCCCCGACAATGAAGGTTCCGCCCGGCGCTGGCGCCGGCTGGCCTGGTGGTCGCTGTTCGTCGCTGGCAATGCGGCCCTGGCTGCGGCGATCGCACTGAGCAACGTGCCACTGCGTGACAACCCGGGCGGCGGCGCGGGCCTGGCCTACCTAGCGATCGCCCTGCCCGGCCACCTGCTCGCCTTCGGCGCGCTGGCCGGCCTGCTGCCGCTGCTGCTGGGCCTGTGGCCGCGCAGTGCGCGCACGCTGAGCATCAGCGCCGTACTGCTGCAGGGCCTGTGGCTGTGCCTGCTGCTGGTCGACGCCAAGGTCTTCACCCTGTACCGCTTCCACCTCAACGCCATGGTCGTGAACATGGTGTTCGGCGGCGCCCTGCAGGACCAGGTCGCCCTGTCCTGGAAGACCTGGCTGCAGGTCGCGCTGCTGGTCGCTGCGGTCTTCACCGCCGAAGGCCTGCTGGCCCGGGCCTGCTGGAAACTGCTGCCGGCCGCGCCGCGCCGGCGACGGGTACTGCAGGCCTGGGCAGTGGTCGCGCTGCTGATGGGCGGCGGCCAGGTCGCCACGGCCTACTACGACGCCCGCGGCGACCGAGATGTGATCGCGCAATGGAACTACCTGCCATGGGCGCAACCGATCACGGCCAAGAGCTTCATGCGGCGCCTGGGCGTGGTCAGCCAACAGCAGGCCGGCCTGCCCGACCCACGCCATGCACAACTGCTGTACCCGCTGCACCCGCTGCGATGCCAGAACCCGCATCGCCCCAATGTACTGATGGTGGTGCTGGAATCGCTGCGCCAGGACGTGCTGACACCGCAACTGATGCCCAACACGTCGGCGCTGGCGCAGGACGCGCGCGTGTTCGATCACCACTTCAGCACCGGCAACGCCACCCGCTACGGTCTGTTCGGGCTGCTGTACGGCCTGCCCGGCGGTTACTGGCCAAGCATGCTCGACGAGCAACGCGGCTCGCAGCTGTTCCAGGTGCTGGGCCAGCAGGGCTACGACCTGCACCTGTATGGCAGTGCGCCGTTGTACAGCCCGGAATTCGATCGCACCGTATTCGCCGATGTGCGCGACCAGCTGCACCAGGGGCCATCGGCACTGAAGTCCGACGGCCGCGACCGCGCGATCATCAGCGCACTGCAGCAGGACATCCGCGCCAGCCAGGCCGCGCAGCGCCCGTGGTTCGGCTTCGTGTTCCTCGATTCCACCCACGCGCCCTACCACATGCCCGACGGTTACCCGCCGGTGGCGACGCCGATGGCTGCGGACATCGACTTCCTCAAATTCGGCCCGGAGCATGACCCGACGCCGGAACTCAATCGCTACCGCACTGCCGTGCACTACGCCGACAGCCTGATCGGCTCGCTGCTGGACGACCTGCGCGCACAGGGCCTGGCCGAGGACACCATCGTGCTGGTTACCGGTGACCATGCAGAAGAGTTCAACGACCTCAAGCTGAACTATTGGGGCCACAACGGCAACTTCTCCGACTACCAGTTGCGGGTCCCGTTCGTGCTGCATTGGCCGGGCAAGGCCACTGGCCACGACGCACGCACCAGCTCGCACGAAGACTGGGTGCCGACACTGATGCGCCACGCGCTGGGTTGCGAGAACGCACTGACCGATTACAGCACCGGCCAGGACCTGCTGGCCGAGCCGCAGGGCACGCGTGCGCTGGTGGTCGAAAGCTGGTCACAGCGCGCGGTGCGCCATGGCGATGCCATCTACGTGTTCGACAAGTTCGGCAACGCCACCGCCCTGGACCTGCACTACCGCCCACTGCCGCAGCAGGCGCCCGACGCGGCCGCCGTACGTACTGCATGGGAAGCGCTGACCCGCTTCCGCAACCGCTGACCCTCAAGGATCGATCCTGCATGAACCGTCCGCTGCGCATCCTGCACTCCGAAGCCGCCAAGGGAATGGGTGGGCAGGAGATCTACATCTTCCGCCACATGCAGGTGATGCGCGCGCGTGGCCACGAGATGGCGCTGCTGTGTCAGCCCGAAGCGCGACTGGCCCAGCTGGCACGCGACGATGGCTTCACCGTGCACACCCTGCGCATGGGCGGTCTTCTGCGCCTCCTGTACGGCATCTGGTCGGTCTCGCGCCTGGTGCGTCGCGAGCGCTACGACGTGGTCAACACCACCAGCCGCCGTGACGCGCTGATCGCCGCCGCCGGCGCACGCCTGGGCGGCACGCCGCTGGTGGTGCGCTCGCGCCACCTGATGAGCCCGGTCAACTCGCTGCTGACCTATACCGGCCTGCCGCACCGGATCATCACTGTCAGTGATTTCGTCAAGCGACTGCTGGTCGACCGTGGCATTGCCGCAGAGCACATCGGCATCGTGCCGCCCATGGCGACGCCACCACGCTGGGATGCCTCCGGGCAGGCCGATCCGTGGACCCGACTGCAGGACACCCGCGCCCAGGTGCGCGCAGAACTCGGTTTCGCCGAGCGCGACATCGTGGTCGGCTGCGTGGCCGTGCTGCGCGAACCCAAGGGCCATGCCGAGCTGCTGCATGCCATTGCCCCGTTGTGCAAGGCCAATCCCGACCTGCATCTGGCCGTGGTCGGTGATGGCGAACCGGTGATGGCGCGCCTGCAGGCGCTGCGCAGCGAACTCGGGCTGGAACAGCAGGTGCACCTGCTCGGGTTCCGCAGTGACGCCCACCGGCTGATGGCCGGTTTCGACATCTTTGCCCTGGCGACCCACAAGGAGGCTTCGGGCACGGTCTTCCTCGAAGCCGCGCAGGCGGCGCTGCCGATCGTCTCGCACCGCGTTGGCGGCGTACCTGAAATGCTGGTGGAAGGCAGCAATGCCATCCTCACCCGGCTGGGCGATGACGCCGCCCTCACCGGCGCGTTGCGCCTGCTGGTGGACGATCCGGAACGGCGGCGGCAGATGGGCCGTGCCGGTTGGGACTGGATCCGCAGCACTGCGCGGTTCAGCGCAGCCGGTCATGGCGAGGCCACCGAAAATTATTACCTCCAATGGTTGAAGGAGCTGGGTCATGGCTAATGCCAGAACCGTACCGGTGCTGATGCACCACCACGTCAGCAATTCGCCGGGCATGATCACCGTATCCCCGGAGAACTTCGAGAGCCAGATCGCCTGGCTCGCCCGTACCGGCTGGACGTCACTGACGCTGGACCAGTACGCGGACTTCCTGGCCGGCAAGCCGGTACCACGCAAATCGATCGTGATCACGTTCGATGACGGTTACCTGGACAACTGGGTCTACGCCCATCCGATCCTGCAGAAGTACGGAATGCACGCGGTGGTGTTCGTGGTCACCGGCTGGATGCACGAAGGCCCGGTGCGCCCGCACGCCGGCATCGAAGGCGCCCAGCTGCCGGCAACGCCGGAGCACCGTGCCTGCGAAGACCTGATCTACAAGCAGGGCCGCAGCGACGAAGTGATGATGCGCTGGAGCGAAGCGCGCGCGGCGATCGAAGCCGGCACGTTCGAGGTCCACTGCCACACCCACAGCCACACCCGCTGGCTGAAGCGTGACGACCTCGATCGTGCACAGCGCCGCGAAGGCATCAGCGGTGACCTGGCGATGGCCAGGCAGACGCTGCTGGAGAAGCTCGGCGAAGTCTCCGACACGCTGTGCTGGCCGTATGGCGACTTCGACAATGACTACATCGAGGTGGCGCGCGAACAGGGCTTCCGCTACCTGCACACCACCCACCCGTTCGGGCGCAACGTGGTCGGTGGAGATCCGGAGCGCATCTACCGCTTCGCGATCCGCAACCGCCCGGCCAGCTGGCTGCGCAAACGCATCGCATGGAGCTACAACCCACTGATTGCGCCGATCTTCAACGGCTTCAAGGCCCGGCAGAAGAAGATGGTGCCGGGCCCGTAACAGCGCCGGCTCCGGTCTCCAGCCAGCTGCCACCGATGGCTTGGGCCAGGGCTACGATCGCCGTCTGCCGATCGACTACCCCCTGGATGCGCGCCTGGCGTGCGCTGCTGGCCGTGGCCTGTGCCACCACCACCGAGGTGTAGTCGACCGTCCCCGCACGATACTGGTTGTGCAGGATGGCCTCGGCGCGGTTCGCGGCGGCCTCGGCCTGCTCGCGGGACCGGCTGACATCGGCAAAGGCCTGCACGGCCGCGAGGTTGTCCTCGACCTGCTGGAACGCCCCCAGCACGGATTGCCGATAGACCGCCGCCGCCTGCTCGAACTCCGCCCGCGCCTGCGCGACCCGTCCGCGGGTCGCACCCGCATCGAAAATCGTCTGCATGACGCTGATGCCCAACGTCCACAAGCTGGTGGAGGCGCTGAACAACTGCCCCCAGGCGGTCGCATTGCTCTGCCGATCACCGCTGAGGGTGAACTGCGGGAAGTAACCTGCGCGCTGGATGCCGAAGTTGGCGTTGGCCGCCGCGACCCGGCGCTCGGCTGCGGCGACATCGGCACGCCGCAGCAGGACCTGTGACGGCAAGCTGGACGGCACCTGCGGTACGACTTCGCTCCAGTCTGAAACGGCGAGGCTGAAGGTCGAGGGATTCTCACCGACCAGCACCGCGATGGCGTGTTCCAGCTGGGCGCGCTGCAGCTCCAGCGCGCGCACCTGGGCCTGCGCATTGGCCAGTGTGGAGCGGGCCTGCTCGACGTCGGCGGCACCGGCCACCCCCACCGCGTACTTGTTGCTGGTGATGGTCAGCGAGCGCTGGTAGCCCTGCACAGTCTGCACCAGGTCCTGGCGCTGCGCATCGAGCCCCCGCAGCTGCAGGTAGTCGATGGCCAGCTCACCCTGCGCCGAGAGCGTGGCATTGGCCAGATCCCCCGCGCTGGCGGACGCTTCGGCCCGCGCCTGGCTGACGCTGTTTCCGAGCCGCCCCCATAGGTCCGGCTCCCAGCTGGCCCCGACCTGGACCGAGTAGCGCCGGCCACCGGCGGCATTGCCGCTGGTGTCGCTGCCCTGTCCGCCACTGCGCGTTCCGCTGCCTTGCGCGCTCACCTGCGGCCAGAGCGCGGCGCGTTGCTGCTGGACCAGCGCACGGGCAGCGCTGTATGCCGCCCGATACTGGGCGACGTTCTGGTTGTCCACCGCCACGCGTGCCTGCAGGGCATCCAGTTGCGGATCATTGAACAGGGTCCACCACTGCCCCTTGCCGACCGCGTCGGACGGCACCGCCACGGACCAACCTGGCGCTTCCTTGAAGGTATCGGGTGAGGCCTTCAGGGCCACGCCGTGATAGGCCGGTGCCAGCGAGCAGCCCGGCAGCAGGCTGCTGAGCAACAGCAGTGACAACCCAGTGATCGGTCTCATCACAGTTCTCCAGAGAGCATCGCAGGTGCGACTGCATCGCCGCCATGGCGCGCATGACCGGATCGATCCAGAGCCAGGAACACTACCGGCGTGGTCAACAGGGTGATGAACTGGCTGACCAGCAACCCGCCCATGATTGCAATGCCCAGCGGTCGCCTGAGCTCGGCACCGTCGCCGAAGCCGATCGCCAGTGGCAGTGCGCCCAGCCCGGCGGCCAGACTGGTCATCAGGATCGGCCGCAGGCGCAGGATCGAGGCCTCGCGGATCGCCTCCAATGCGCTCAACCCGCGGCTGCGCTGCGCGTCCAGCGCGAAGTCAACGATCATGATCGCGTTCTTCTTGACGATGCCGATCAACAGGATGATCGCGATCAGCGCGATCAGGTCCAGCTGGCTGCCGGTCACGATCAGCGCCAGCAGCGCGCCGACGCCGGCCGCCGGCAGGGTCGACATCACGGTCAACGGATGGATGGCGCTTTCATAGAGGATGCCCAGCACCACGTAGATCGCCAGCAATGCCCCCACGATCAGCAGTGGCAGGGTGGCCAGGGACTGGTTGAACACCCGTGCCGTGCCACCGAACTCGCCACGCACGCTGGCCGGGAAATGCAGGGACTGCAGCACCTGGTCGATCAGCTGCGCGGCCTGGCCGAGCGCGACGCCGCTGGGCAGGTTGAAGGAGACCGTGGCCGACGGCTCGCCATCGCTGTGATTGAGTCGAGCAGGAGCCGACTGCGAGGACCACTGCGCGAAGGCAGACAAGGGCACCAGCGTGCGCGTCGGCGCGGCATACGCTGCGGCCGACGCGGATTCCGCTGTCGTGCTGGGCGCAACTGTCGCGGCGGCTGCCGCTGTCAGCGCGGTGGTGCCGGTCACGCTGGTTACCAGCGTGCCGGCCGGCACCTTGATATCGGCCAGCGCCAGCGGTGATCCGTTGAAGCCAGGGGCCGCTTCCATCACCACGTGATACTGGTTCAGGCCCGAATACAGATTGGCGACCTGGCGCTGCCCGAAGGCGTCATAGAGCGCGTTGTCCACCGACTGCATCGACACCCCCAACCGTGCCGCTGCATCGCGGTCTACGTCGACATAGGTGCTGGCACCTGCATCCTGCTGGTCGACATTCAGATCGACCAGCACATCGCTGTGCGGTTTCAGCGCGGCGAGCAGGCGGGTGGAGGCCTGCTGCAGCTGGCCGGAATCTTCAGCCTTGAGCACGTACTGGTACATCGAGGTGGTCTGCCGCCCACCGACGTTGAGATCCTGCACCGGATTGAGCGTGGTCGCCACCCCTTCGATACCCGCCAACTTCGGCCGCAGCCGGGCCACCACCTCGGCCACCGGGGGGCGTTGCCCACGCGGCACCAGCACCACGAACAAGAAACCACCGCCAGCACGGCTGCCTCCGGAGAACGCGACAACGTCCTGCACTGCGGAATCTGCACGGATGATCTTCACTGCCTGTGCCAACCCATCGCGCAGTGCAGTAAAGGAAATACTCTGGTCGGCACGGATCCCGCCATTGAGGGCGCCGGTATCCTGCGCCGGGAAAAACCCTTTTGGCGCCACGATCATCAGGTAGACGTTCAGCGCGATGGCCAGCGCCAGCGACAACAGCATCACGCCGCGATGGGCCAGCGCCCAGTCCAGGCTACGCACGTAGCGACGCTGCATCCATTCGAAACCCTGCTGCACCGTGCGCATCAGTTGTCCCTGCTGTTCGACCTGGCGCGGTGGAACCAGCAGCAACGATGCCATCATCGGGGTCACCGTCAACGACACCAGCAGGCTGATCGCCACCGCAATCGAAAGCGTCAGCGCGAATTCGCGGAAGATGCGCCCGATCAGGCCCCCCATGAAAATCAGCGGCACGAACACCGCGATCAGGCTGGTGGAGATCGAAAGCACGGTGAAGCCCACCTCGCCGGCGCCGAGCAGGGCCGCCGCGCGCGACGGCATGCCCGCCTCGATGTGGCGACTGATGTTCTCCACCACCACGATGGCATCATCGACCACGAAGCCGGTGGCGACTGTCAGCGCCATCAAGGACAGGTTGTCCAGCGAGAAGTCCAGCAGGTACATCATCGCGAAGGTACCCAGCAGCGAGGCCAGCACGGCCACTGCTGGAATCAGGGTCGCACGCCAGCTGCGCAGGAACAGGCTGACCACCAGCACCACCAGCAGCGTTGCGATCACCAGGGTGGTTTCCACCTCGCGCAGCGACGCACGGATGGTCAGGGTGCGGTCACTGGCCACGGCCAGATGCACGTCCTCGGGCAGGTTGGCCTGCAGGGCAGGCAACAGGGCCTTGATCGCATCGACGGTGTCGACGATGTTGGCGCCGGGCTGCCGGGAAATGATCACCGACACCGACGGCTGTCCGTTGAACAGGCCCATCGTGCGCACGTCCTCGGGCCCATCCTGCACCGAGGCGACGTCGCGAAGGCGCACTGCCGCGCCATTGCGCCAGGCCACCACGACGTCGCGATAATCGACCGCATGCAGTCCTGGCGTATTGGTATAGACCTGGAACGCACGCCCATCGCCATCAATGACCCCACGCGGACGATTGGCGCTCTCCGAAGACAGCGCCGTGCGCACGTCCTCCAGCGCGATGCCGTACTGCGACAGGGCCGACAGGTCCAGCTCAACCCGCACCGAGGGCAATGCGGCGCCGCCCAACTCGACGTTGCCGACGCCCTGCACCTGCAGCAGGCGCTGCTGCACCGTGGCCGAGACCGCGTCGTAGATCTCGGAGGGCCTGCGCGTGGCCGAGGTCAGCGCCAGGATCAGGATCGGTGCATCGGCGGGGTTCATCTTGCGATAGGTGGGATTGCTCTTGAGCGTGGTCGGCAGGTCAGCGCGCGCGGCATTGATCGCGGCCTGTACATCGCGCGCGGCGCCGTCGATATCACGCGACAGGTCGAACTGCAGCGTCACCTGCGCCGAACCCACGCCCGACTGCGAGGTCATTTCGTTGACCCCGGCAATCACGCCCAGGCGCCGCTCCAGTGGCGAGGCCACGGTGGTCGACATGGTCTGCGGGCTCGCACCGGGCAAGCTGGCCTGGACCACGATGGTCGGGAAGTCGATCTGTGGCAACGGTGCCACCGACAGCTGCGGATACGCAGCGATACCGGCCAACATCACTCCCACGGCCAGCAGCAGTGTGCCGACCGGGCGACGGATGAAGGGAGCCGACAGGTTCACCCCACGTCTCCCGCCGCCGCAGCCGCAGCCGGCCGCGCATGGCGCTCCCGCAGGCGCTCGAACATCAGGAAGATCACCGGCGTGGTGAACAGGGTCAGTGCCTGGCTGAGGATCAGGCCACCGGCGATGGCAATGCCGAGCGGCTGCCGCAGCTCATGGCCCATGCCGCTGCCGAAGATCAGCGGCAGTGCGGCGAACAACGCGGCGAACGTGGTCATCATGATCGGCCGGAAGCGCAGCAGGGCCGCCTGCCGGATCGCCGCCACCGCATCCTTGCCTTCCTCGCGCATCGCCATCAACGCGTAGTCGATCATCATGATCGCGTTCTTCTTGACGATGCCGATCAGCAGCACGATGCCGATGATGCCGATCACCCCCAGGCCCCAGCCACTGAGACCGAGCGCCAGCAGCGCGCCAACACCGGCTGATGGCAGCGTGGAGAGGATCGTCAACGGGTGCACGAAGCTCTCGTAGAGCACGCCCAGCACGATGTAGACCACCACCACCGCCGCCAGGATCAGCAGCATTTCGTTGCCCAGCGAATCCTGGAAGGCGCCGGCGGCACCGGAGTAGCGCGTGTTCAATGACGTCGGCAGGGCGATGTCCTGCTGGACCCGGGCAATCGCCTTCATCGCCGTTCCCAGCGGAACGCCAGGCGCGAGGTTGAAGCCGATGCTGGCTGCCGGGAACTGGGCTTCGTGGGCGATCACCAGGGGCGCGGTACCGTTGCGGATCGTCGCCAGCGCGGTCAACGGTACCACCGTGCTGCCGGCCGGCACGTACAGATGCTGCAGGCCCTGTGGTCCGGTGAGCATGTCCGGGCTGGCCTCGAGGATCACCCGGTTCTGGCTGGAGGCGGTGTAGATGGTGGAGACGATGCGCTGGCCGAACGCATCGTAAAGCGCGTTGTCCACGGCCAGTGCATTGGCACCGAGGCGCGCCGCAGCATCGCGGTCGATGTCCACGATCACCGAACTGCCCTCGCCCAGGCTGGCCGGGGTGACATCACGCAACTCTTCGCGCTCGGCCAGCGCCTGTGCCAGGCGCTGGCCCCACTGGTCGACCAGCGTCTGGTCGGCGCCCTGCAGCACCAGGCGATAGCCGGTGATACCCGGTTCGGTATCGATGACCAGGTCCTGCACCGGCTGCAGGAACAGGCGTACGCCGGTGATGTCCGCGGTACGCTGGCGCAGTCGCGACAACACGTCGTCCAGATGCGGGCGCTGCCCGATCGGGGTGAGGTTGATCGACAGCCGCCCCTGCTTCAGGGCCGGATTCTGCCCATCCACACCGATGCTCGATGACAGACTGGCCACTGCAGGATCGTCCAGCAGGGCGGATGCCACCTGCTGCTGCAGCTGGCTCATCGCGCTGAAACTGAGGTCCTGCGTGGCCAGGGTAGTGGCTGCGATCTGGCCGGTGTCCTGCTCGGGAAACAGGTTGCGGGGCACCACGGCGAACAACAGTCCGGTCAGGCCCAGGGTCGCGACGAACGCCAGCAGCGTCAGTCGTGCATGGCCGATCACCCAGTCCAGTCCGCGTGCATAGAGCGCGGTCAGCCGTTCGAACCGGCGCACCGTCCACTGGCTGATCCGCGAGGGGTGCTCCTGCTCCTGCGGGCGCAACCAGCGCGCGGCCAGCATCGGCACCAGGGTCAGCGCCACCACCGCCGACAGCAGGATGGTTGCGGCCAGTGACACCGCGAACTCGCGGAACAGGCGGCCGACGATATCGCCCATGAACAGCAACGGGATCAGCACCGCGATCAGGCTCACCGTCAACGACACGATGGTGAAGCCGATCTCGCCCGCGCCCTTCAGTGCCGCCTCGAACGGGCGCATGCCGTTCTCGACGTGGCGGGAGATGTTCTCCAGCACCACGATGGCATCATCGACAACGAAACCGGAGGCGATGGTCAGCGCCATCAGGGTCAGGTTGTTGATCGAGAAGCCCATCGCCCACATCGGCGCGAACGCCCCCATCAACGACAGCGGTACGGCGATCGAGGCGATCAACGTGGCCCGCCACGAGCCAAGGAACATGAAGATCGCCAGCGTCACCAGCAAGACCGCCATCACCAGCTCGAAGCACACGTCGGACACCGAGGCGCGGATGCCCTCGGTGCGGTCGCTCAACAGGGTGACGTGCACATCGGCCGGCAGCTGCGCCTCCAGGCCCGGCAGCGCCTGGCGGATGGCATCCACGGTGGCGATGACGTTCGCTCCGGGCTGGCGCTGCACATCCAGGATGATCGCCGGCTCGCGGTTCATCCACGAGCGCAGGCGGGTGTTCTCGGTGGAGCTGACCACGTTGGCCACATCACCCAGGCGCACTGCCGCTCCATTCTGGTACGCCACCACCAGCATCGCGTACTGCGCGGCATTGGCCAGCTGGTCGTTGGCATCGATGGTCCAGCTCTTGCTTGGCCCGTCGAAGCTGCCCTTGGCGGCATTGACGTTGGCGTTGCCGATGGCGGTGCGGATGCTCTCCAGCGTCAGGCCGCGCGATGCCAGCGCGGCCATGTTGGCCTGGATGCGCACCGCCGGGCGCTGGCCAACGGACAACGAGACCAGGCCAACGCCATTGACCTGGCCGATGCGGTTGGCGAACTGGCGCTCGACGATCGCCTCTACCTCACCCAGCGTGCGCGTCGGCGAGGTCACGGCCAGTGACAGGATCGGCGCATCGGCCGGATTGACCTTGGCGTAGATCGGCGGCGCCGGCAGGTCGGTGGGCAACAGCGTGGTCGCTGCATTGATCGCCGCCTGCACTTCCTGTTCGGCCACATCCAGGTCGAGATCGAGGTTGAACTGCAGGGTCACCACCGATGCCCCCGACGAACTGGTCGAGGTCATCCGGGCCAGGCCGGGCATCTGCCCGAACTGGCGCTCCAGTGGTGCAGTCACGGTCAGCGCCATCACCTCCGGGCTGCCGCCCGGGTAAAGCGTGGTCACCTGAATGGTGGGATAGTCGACTTCCGGCAAGGCCGACAGCGGCAGGTTGAAACAGGCGATGAGGCCGGCCAGCAGCATCGCCACCATCATCAGCGTGGTCGCCACCGGGCGCAGGATGAAGGGGCGCGAGGGCCCTCCTGCGACCTCCGTTGCGGTCTCCGCCGCGCCGTCCATCAAGGCCCGCCCTTGTGCTGGCCCCGCGCCTTGCCAGTGCCACTGACGGGCGCCCCGCCCACCCGCACCTGCGAGCCGTCCTGCAGGCCGTCGGCACCGGCGGTGACCACCGACTCATCGCCCTTCAATCCGCTGAGGATGGCCATCTTCTGGCCCACCATCGGACCGGTGGTGACCACCTGCATGTGCACTTTCTGGCCGGGCTGCAGCACGAACACGAAATCACCCGGCGTACCGTGCCGCACCGCACTGACCGGCACCACCATCGCCTGCGGCAGGGTGCGGACCTGCAGGACCGCATTGACGAACTGGTTCGGGAACAACGTGCCGTCCGGGTTGGCGAAGCGCGCCTTGGCCTTGACCGTGCCAGTGCTGATATCAATCACGTTGTCCAGCGCCTGCAGGCGACCCTCGGCCAGCACTGCCCCACCCTGCTGGGCCAGTGCCTGTACCACCAGCGCATCCTTCTGCACGTCGCCACGCGCGCCGAGCAGGCCCAGCTGGCCCTGCGGGATGGCGAAGGCGATGTCGATCGGATCCTGCTGGGTGACCACGGCAATGCCGGTGGCGTCCTGGGCGGTCACGTAGTTGCCGATGTCGGTCAGGCGCAGGCCCACCACGCCAGCCACCGGGCTGCGGATGGCGGTGTAGCCGAGGTTGAGTTCGGCAGTCTGCACTGCCGCCGCATCTGCCAGCACCGTGCCCTGCAGCTGGCGGACCAGCGCCGCCTGGGTATCAACCTGCTGGCTGGCGATCGAGTCCTGCGCAAGCAAGGTGCGGTAACGTGCAAGATCCACCTTCGCCGCAGCCAGCTGGGCCTGGTCGCGCGCGTGGTCGGCCCGGGCCTGGGCCAGCGCCGCCTGGAACGGCCGCGGATCAACCTCGGCCAGTACCTGCCCCTGTTGCACCTGCTGACCCTCGCGGAACAGGATGCGCCCCAGCACACCGGACTGCTGCGAGCGCACGGTGGCCGTCGCCAGTGGCGTGACCGTTCCGATTGCGGTGATCGTCACCGGAACATCCATGCGTGCGACCTTCTCGACACTCACCGATGCAGTGGGGCGTCCACCGCCACCGCCAGCGCCATGGCCCGCCAGCCATCGGGCCAGCAGCGCGATCGCCAGGGCCACCGCGGCCACCAGCACCCATGTCCAGACGCTCCTGCTGCCCCGCCGCGTCGCAGGCGGCGTCACCTCTGCATGCATTGGCACTCTCCACTGCCGGCATCCCCTGGCACGCCCGCGCCTCCCCGATGGTGGCCGGGGAGGCGCGGGGTGAACAACCTGTTGCCTTTACCTGCTGCAGCCGCTCATCGCAGGCTAGGCAGGCCTGCGACCAGCGGGGACATCAGATGAAGCGACCGTAGACGGTCTGCACGATCTCGCCGTTGGCGGTATTGATCAGCAGTGCGTCCGGTCCGAAACGCACCCATTCGTATCCCATGGGCGGGAAATCCAGATCGAACAGCCAGAAGTCGTTGAGGATGTAGTTGCCCACCCAGAACGGCCGCGGCAGGATCTCACCGTAGTGCCAGCGGCGGTATTCGAAGCCCACCGGCGGATGGTACGGACCGATGCGGAAAGCATGGTCGGCACGGAAGTTGTGCCTGTACTCATCACGGAACTGCGGGCGCGCATTGTTGACTTCGCGCGGCCGCTCCATGCGGGTGTAGCCCAGTGGCGCGCGCATCGGTTCCTCGCGGACCGCGCCCATGTGCGGCCCGCCTCCCGGATGACGTTCGGCGCTGGCGGTGGAGATGCCGCCCAGCAGCGGCAGGACCACCAACGCCCCTCCCAGCAGATAGCGGCTGAGGCGCAGTGAAGTGTTCATGGCCATTGTCCTTGCAACAGTGATGGAAGAAGAACAGCTGCTCCGACCCGATCCCCGGTCCATCCCTGGCATGGCTGGAACCGTGGATCCTGACTGCGGGAATACCCCTTGCTGCGTGTAGCCGATGTCTGCAAGCGGCCAGCGCCAGCTGAACGTCCCAGCGCGTACGTGACCGGTGTCACGCGGTTCATCCTGGCACGGTGCACGCGACAGGCAGAAAGCGACATGGCCGCAGAAGCGGCCATGTCGGGGTGCCAGGTTGTACCGTCGCCAGCCTCAGGCGGCGGCGGCGCGCACCGCGGCGGACAGGCGGTCCAGCGTGTCCTGCATCAGCGTTGCATCATCGGCCTCGACCGTGACCCGCACCACCGGCTCGGTACCGGACGGGCGCAGGAATGCACGACCACGGCCAGCCACCGATTGCTGCGCGACGGCCAGCGCGGCCTGCACGCTGTCGGCCTGCACCGTGGCCTTGGCCGAGACATTGCCCAGCCGCACGTTGACCGTCTTCTGCGGCACCCGCACCAGCCCCTTCAGCGCCTGGCGCAGGGTCTGCCCGCTGTTGCGCAGCGCCACCAGTACCTGCAGCGCGCTGACGATGCCGTCACCGGTGGTGGCCCGGTCCAGGCACAGCAGGTGGCCGGAGGCTTCGCCGCCGAGCACGCCGCCGCCTTCCATCAGAGCCTGGTGCACGTAGCGATCGCCGACATTGCTGCGCACGAACGGAATCTGCAGGTCGGCGAATGCCTTCTCCACACCGTAGTTGCTCATCAGCGTGCCGACCACCGGGCCGCGCAGGCGGCCTTCGGCCTTCCAGGCGCGTGCCAGGATGTACAGCAGGTCGTCGCCGTCGACCGGATTGCCCTGGTCATCGGCCATCAGCACGCGGTCACCATCGCCATCGAAGGCGATGCCGAGATCAGCGCGGGTTTCGCGGACCTTGGCCGCCAGGTTGTCGATATGGGTGGAACCCACACCGGCGTTGATGTTGACGCCGTTGGGCTCGGCACCAATGCCGATCACCTCGGCGCCCAGCTCGCGGAACAGCAGCGGTGCGATCTGGTAGGTGGCGCCGTGCGCACAATCCAGCACCAGGCGTACGCCACGCAGGTCGAACGCGCGCGGCACGCTGGCCTTGCAGAACTCGATGTAGCGGCCGACCGCCTCGCGCGCACGCGACGCCTTGCCCAGCTTTTCCGATTCGGCGGTGGTGAACGGAACGTCCAGCGCCGCTTCCAGGGCCAGCTCGGTGGCATCGTCGAGCTTCTCGCCCTGGGCGGAGAAGAACTTGATGCCGTTGTCATAGTGCGGGTTGTGCGAGGCGCTGATGACGATGCCGGCATCCACGCCCAGCGTGCGGGTCAGGAACGCCACCGCCGGGGTCGGCATCGGCCCCAGCAGCTGCACGTCGGCACCGGCGGCGACCAGGCCGGCTTCCAGTGCCGCTTCGAACATGTAGCCGGAAATGCGGGTGTCCTTGCCGATCACCACGATCGGCCGGCGCCCGTCCTGGCCGCGCTGCGCGACCAGGACACGGCCCAGGGCGTTGCCCAGGCGCAGCACGAAGTCGGCCGAGATCACGCCCTGGCCGACCCGTCCACGGATGCCATCAGTACCGAAGTACTTGCGGCCTCCCATCAAGCCACCTCCGGCGCCGGCTGACGGCCCAGCATCGCCAGCAGATCGGACAGGCGGTCGCGCATTTCGCGACGGTCGCAGATCTGGTCGATGGCACCGTGCTCCAGCAGGAACTCCGAGCGCTGGAAGCCTTCCGGCAGCTTCTCGCGCACGGTCTGCTCGATCACGCGCGGGCCGGCGAAGCCGATCAGCGCCTGCGGCTCGGCGATGTTGATGTCGCCCAGCATCGCGAACGAGGCCGACACGCCGCCAGTGGTCGGATGGGTCAGCACCGAGATGTACGGCAGGCCGGCTTCACGCAGCTTGCCCAGCGCAGCCGAGGTCTTGGCCATCTGCATCAGCGAGAACAGGCCTTCCTGCATGCGCGCGCCCCCGCTCTGCGAGAAGCACACGTAGGGCGCACCGATCTCGACCGCGGTCTCCGCGGCCAGTGCGAAACGCTCGCCGACCACCGAGCCCATCGAGCCGCCCATGAAGGCGAAGTCGAAGGACGATGCCACCAGCGCACGGCCCTTGAGCAGGCCGCGCATGGCGATCAGCGCGTCGTACTCGCCGGTGTTCTTCTGCGCGATCTTGATGCGCTCGCTGTACTTCTTCTGGTCCTTGAACTTGAGCAGGTCGGTCGGGCCCAGGCGCGCACCGATCTCGGTGGTGCTGTCGGCATCGAACAGGGCCGCCAGGCGCGCACGCGCACGGATCGCCATGTGATGGCCGCACTTCGGGCAGACTTCCAGGTTCTCTTCCAGTTCCGGACGGTACAACGCGCTGCCGCAGTTGCTGCACTTTTCCCACAGGCCCTCGGGGACACTGCGCTTCTTGCTGGGGGTGTTGTCGGTGCGGATGCCGGACGGCATCAACTTGCTGAGCCAACTCATGCGGGAGGACACTTCCGTTCAGGGCGGCCCAGGGGCCGCAAAGGCGGACAGTCTAGCTCCGCTTTCCCCGCCCGTGCACCCCCTTGCCAGCCACGGGGCCGCCGGAAAAAACCATGCTGGGACGTACGTTTAGGTGTGGGGTAGTGCCGGCCGCTGGCCGGCAGCCCTTCCACGCTGGCGGGTACGGAGGATGCCGGCCAGCGGCCGGCACCACCGTTACGCGTCCAGCGCCTCCCGCAGCGGGGCAAGGAAGGCCCGGGCGCGCTGCGCGGCCTCTTCCGCCGAGCCCGCTTCGGCCAGCGCCGCCACCAGCGCGCTGCCCACCACCACGCCGTCGGCCTGGCGGGCCATGGCCGCGGCACTGGCGGCATCCTTGATGCCGAAGCCCGCCACCACCGGCACCGACGCACGCGCGCGCAACGCCTGCAGGCGGGCACTGGCGGCATCGCTGTCAAGGCGCTCGGACGCACCGGTGACACCGGCAAAGCTGACGTAGTAGAGATAGCCACGGGCCAACGCCAGCAGCTTGTCGGCGCGCGCCTCGCTGGTGGTCGGCGACGCCAGCAGGACCAGCGCCAGGCCGGCTGCGTCGAACGCCTGCTGGGCCTCGCCCGCTTCTTCCGGTGGCAGGTCGACCAGCAGCACGCCATCGACGCCGGCGTCCACGGCGGCCTTGGCGAAGGCCACGTAGCCGTGGATCTCCACCGGGTTCAGGTAGCCCATCAGCACCACCGGGGTCTGCGCATCGCGCTCGCGGAACTGCGCCACGGCCTGCAGCACGTAGCGGCTGCCAGCACCGCGCGCCAACGCGCGCTCGGAGCTGCGCTGGATGGTCGGGCCATCGGCCATCGGGTCGGAGAACGGCACGCCCAGTTCGATCACGTCGGCGCCGGCATCGACCAGTGCGTGCATGACCGGCACGGTGGCTTCCAGCGAGGGATCACCGGCCGTGACGAAGGGGATCAGCGCCTTGCGCTGCTGTTCGCGCAGACGCTGGAAACAGGCATCGAGTCGGGATACGGACATTTCAGGCACATCCTTCAATCAGTTCAATCGCATCGCTGGTTCCCCAGTACATCTGGGTGACCCTCCCTTCAAACAGTTCCACGCGGATACCCAGGTCCGAACCCGGGTCCTGCCAGGTGAGGTACTCGCCCTGGTCACCGTCGTAGGCATGCGGGCTGGATACCGGCGGCTTCGGGAACTGGGCCATGGCCTGGGCGCGGGTCATGCCGACACGCAGGCCGAACGGACCGGGCTGCTGGGTCGGCGCCCCGCTCTCCGGATCCAGGCCGAGATCGAAACGGACGACGCGATCTTCATCGGTCATCATCGACACGCCGGGCGGCAGCCCCTTGCCGTCGTAGTACTCGCAACTGCCGCCGATGGCTTCGACCGCCCCTTGCGCGGTCCACGGCCCGAGTGCCTTCAGATCGGTCATATGCTGGCCGATCAGCACCTCGCCGGCATGGTCCAGCGCCACCGAGACCACCGCGGGCGCGCCATCGCTGTCCGTATCTTCCATGGACGGCGGATCGACGATCGGCGCACGCGCCATCGGGTCGAGGTCATCGTTGGCGGCCGGCTGCTGTGCCGGCTGCGTGGTGGCCTTGGCGGCCGGCGCCAGCAGCGGCGGCTCCGGCGGCTGGCATGCGGCCAACCCCAGCGCCAGCAGCAGCACGCCACTGTTGCGCAGCAGCGCGCTCACAGCACCAGCCCTTCGCGCGCAGCGATGGTATGCACGTCCTTGTCGCCACGGCCGGACAGATTGCACAGCACGATCTGGTCACGCGGACGCTCACGCGCCAGCTTGATCGCCTGTGCCAGCGCATGGCTGGACTCCAGCGCCGGCAGGATGCCCTCGGTATGCGCCAGCAGGTGGAAGGCCTGCAGCGCTTCTTCATCGGTGATGCCGAGGTAGCGCGCACGGCCGGTATCGGCCAGGAATGCGTGCTCGGGGCCGACACCCGGATAGTCCAGGCCGGCCGACACCGAATGGGTCTCGATGATCTGGCCGTCGTCGTCACACAGCACATAGGTGCGGTTGCCATGCAGCACGCCGGGACGACCGGCGGCGATCGACGCGGCGTGGCGGCCGGTGCTGATGCCATCACCTGCGGCTTCGGCGCCGACGATCTCGACCTGGCGATCATTGAGGAAGGCATGGAACAGGCCGATGGCATTGCTGCCGCCGCCGACGCAGGCGGTGATCGCATCGGGCAGGCGGCCGTACTCGGCCAGCATCTGCTCGCGCGCTTCGCGGCCGACGATGGCATTGAAATCGCGCACCATGCGCGGATAGGGATCCGGACCGGCGACCGTACCAATGATGTAGAAGGTGTCCTGCACATTGGTCACCCAGTCGCGCATCGCTTCGTTGAGCGCGTCCTTCAGGGTGGCCGAGCCGGAGGTGACCGGCACCACCGTCGCGCCGAGCAGCTTCATGCGGTAGACGTTGATCTTCTGCCGCTCGATGTCGGTGGCGCCCATGTACACCACGCATTCCAGGCCCAGCCGCGCGGCAACGGTGGCGCTGGCCACGCCGTGCTGGCCGGCACCGGTCTCGGCGATGATGCGCTTCTTGCCCATCCGCGCCGCCAGCAGCGCCTGGCCGATGGTGTTGTTGATCTTGTGCGCGCCGGTGTGGTTCAGGTCTTCGCGCTTGAGCAGGATCTGCGCACCGCCGACATGGTCGCTCAGGCGCTGGGCGTGGTAGATCGGGCTCGGCCGGCCCACGTAATGGGCCAGGTCGCGGTCATAGGCCGCTTGAAATGCCGGGTCCTGGCGGGCCTGGTCATAGGCCTGGGCCAGTTCCTGCAGCGGGCCGACCAGGGTTTCGGCAACGAAGCTGCCGCCGTAGCGGCCGAAATGGCCCTGGGCATCCGGGAAGGCGTGGTAGTCGGCAATGGGGGAGGCAGACATGGAAGCGACCGCTGGTTCGAGACAGGTGGATACTCTAGCGCACGGGTCGTGACCGGAAAATGGATATTATCTGGCGCATATCGTCAGGAAATCTCACATGAGCCGTTCCCTGCTGCCACCACTCAATGCGCTGCGCGCGTTCGAGGCCACCGCCCGCCTGGGCGGGGTTGGCCGCGCCGCGCAGGACCTGCACGTCACCCACGGTGCGGTCAGCCGCCAGCTGAAGCTATTGGAAGACCACCTCGGCCTGGCACTGTTCCAGCGTGCCGGTCGCGGCCTGCGCCTGACCGCTGCGGGCACGCGCCTGCAGGCAGCGTGCAGCGAGGCCTTCAGCGGCATCGAAGACTGCGTGCGCGAACTGCGGCGGCCGACGGCGGCCCCGGCGCTGGTGCTGGGCTGCAGCGGCAGCGTGCTGGCGCGCTGGATGATCCCGCGCCTGCCTGCGCTGCAGGCCGCCCTGCCCGGCGTGCGCCTGCAGTGGTCGGCGCTGGATGGCAGCTTCACCGAGGCGCAGGCCGCACTGGATGCGGTCCTGCTGCTGGCGCAGGGGCCGTGGCCCCGGGGCTGGCAGGTGCGTGAGCTGGCGCCGGAACGGGTCGGCGTGGTGGTGGCCCCCTCGCATCCGGCCGCGCAGCGCCTGCGGCATGTACCGCCCTCGGCGCTGCTGCAGGAGACCCTGCTGCACACCAGCTCACGGCCGCAGGCGTGGCCGGCGTGGGCGCAGGCGCACGCTCTGGACACCGCGAAGCTGCAGCTGGGCACTGCCTTCGAGCATCTGTACTACCTGCTGGAGGCAGCGGTAGCCGGGCTGGGCCCAGCGATCGCACCCGAGCCGCTGGTGGCCGAGGACCTGGCCGCCGGGCGACTGGTCGCGCCGTGGGGGTTTGCCGCCACCGGTGGTTTCTGGGTGCTGGCGCGACCGGACGGACCGGCCGATGCGCGCGTGGATGCGCTGGCCGACTGGCTGGGCCAGCAACTCCGTTGACAACAAAAAGGGGACGGAGGGGATTAAGTCGCAAGTGGCACAAACGACTTGATTCCCTCCGTCCCCTTTTTTCAGCTGGCGGTTGGAGTGGCCAGGCGCTGCTGCAGGTCTTCGCGCAGGCGCGACAGCTCGACTTCGGCCTGCTGCCGCTGCTGCATGCCTTCGCGATGGATGCTACGCACTTCCTCGACCGTGGCGATCAACTGGTCGTGCACGTGGCGCAGCGTGGCTACGTCGATCACGCCGCGCTGGTTGCTGCGCGCGGTATCCACCGAGGCCTGGCGCAGCAGATCGGCATTGCGGCGCATCAGCTCGTTGGTGGCATCGTCGATGGCGGTGGACAGCTCGACCGCGGCCTTCTGCTCACCCAGCGAAAGCTGGATGGCGAACTGGCGCTTCCACGACGGGATGGTGATCTCGCGTACCGTGTTGAACTTCTCGATCAGCTGCAGCGCGTTGGCCTGGATCAGGCGGATCATCGGCAGCGACTGATCGGCCGCATGCTGCATCAACTGCAGGTCGGACACGCGCTTTTCGATCAGGCGGATCGCGTTGTCGACTTCGCCCTGGCGGATGCGCTGCTGCGGATCCTCACTGCCCTGCCCGGCCTGCTGCTCGGCCTGCAGTTCGGCCAGGCGCTGTTTGCCGGCGGCAGCATACAGGCCCAGCGCATGGCGTTCTTCTCGGACGATGTCATGCATGCGGTCGAACTCGCCCACGCGCTTGCCCATCAACGCCTGCTGCACACCGACATCGCCCAGCAGCTGCTCGATCTGCGCGTTGGTGTCGCTGAATTTCTGCACCAGCTCGCCCTTGGATACGCGCAGGCGGTCGATCAGGCCACCGATCACCGGCACCTTCGACCGCTGGGCGAAGCCGTCCAGCTTCAGGCTGCGCGCGATGCGCACCACTTCGCCCAGCTTCTCGCCACTGGCATCCAGGTCACGATTGCGCACCTGGTCGAGCAACTGGCTGGAGAACGCTGCGGTGCGCGTGGCCGCTTCGCGACCGAACACCTGCAGGTTGCCCGGGCGCAGGTCATCCAGCTCCAGCCGGATCTCGGCGATGCGCGGCAGATCCTCGCGGACCAGGCCGAGGGCCTGCAGTGCGCCGTCATCGAGCGCTGCGGCGGTGGTCGTGCCGGGCACGAGGGCACCGGGGGTCTGGCTGTCCTGGGTCATCGGGCAGTCTCCTTGCAGTTGGGTAAGCGGCAGCGGCGGCCGGCTCAAGGCAGTCTAGCCTGAGCTGCCGCGACCTCGTCATCGATCTGTGCGTGCAGCATGGCGGCCTTCGCCGCCAGTGTGGCGCCGGCCGCGGGCTGGCCCGCCACGGCGGCCTGCCGCCAGGCTGGCAACAGGACGTCATGGATGCGCGCGAAGCGTTGCAGCAGCACGTTGTCCTGGTCCTGCAGCAGCTGCCACTGGCCGGCCTCGAGACGGCGCAGCATGGCCAGCCGGCGCAGATGATCGAGCCGTTGCGACAGCGCGGCCTGGCCGGCGATATCCAGCGACGCCAGCCGCGCCGCAGCCAGCTCGACCCAGGCGTCCAGCGCTGCGGCCGCCGCTGAATGCCCGGCGATGGCCATGGCCCGCAGTTGCAGGTGCTGCTGCAGGTGCTGGGCCTGTTCGCGCGCCTGCAGGGCCAGCACGCCCAGCTGCGACTGCAGCGCACGCCCTTCTGCCTCGCGAGCGACATCGCGCCCCAGCAGGCGGCCCCACCAGCTCTCCTGCTGCCGGATCTGCGCCGGGTTGGCGGCCTGCAGGGCCAGCGCGATGCGTGCCAGTGCGGCCACCAGGCCTTCGCCCGCACCCGGCGGCAACGGTGTTTCGCGCCGCGCCAGTGCCTGCAGCAACGGCGCACCATAGTCGGCCAGCACGGCGACATCGGCCGTGTCCGGCAAGCTCGGTGGCGGCAGTGGCGCCTGCGTGGTCACGGCAGCGGCGGCGGCTTCGGTGTCGTTGCCGGAATGTCCTCACTGTCGTCCGGCGGCAACGACTCGCCATAGAAGTGGCGCATCAGGGCCTCATCCAGCGCGCGCTCCTCCGGCGTCGTGGCACGGCGCACACGCGCACGCTGCGCCACCGCACTGTTCGGCACGCCACGCTCGACCTGCTGCCGCGCCCAGCCGGCGAACGCGGCCAGGGTCTGCGACACCTGTACCTGCTGCGCCTGCGATGCCGCCAACAGTTCCACCAATGGCGCCAGGCCAGCCTGCAGGTCGTCGGCCAGGACCGTGGCCGGCACACTGGAGGCCGCCGCGACCGGCTCCGGCGCCGCGGTGGCGGGACGTGTTTCAGAAAGGCGATGCAAGGCCTCCAGCAACGCCGGCCACGGTGCCGGGTCGGCAACGGCAATCGCTTCCGGCGCCGGCGGTGGCAGCTGCAGGGCAGTGGCGATGTCGGCCAGCTGCGCGACCACGCGCCCGCCGACATCGCTGTCGTCGGCACCCATGGCCTTGTTGCGCAGGAAATCGCGCTTGATCTGCGCCCAGCGCTGCGCCTGCGTGTCGTCCAGCACGCCGCGCAGCTCGGCCAGCTTCAACAGGTTTTCTTCGGCGCCGGTGGTCAGCAGCTGTGCCTCGCCCAGGTAGTGGTCGGAGATCAACTGCTGCAGCTCGGCCTCGTTCATCACCGGCGAGATCTTCTCTGCCAGCTTGTTCATGTTGCGGTAGCTGCCCTGCAGCCGGAACGGCGGCTCGCTACGGTAGCGATCGTCCTGTGCGGCACTGGCGATGTACTGCTGGTTGACCCGGTAGACAACGTCGCGCACGCGCAGCATGCGCTGCAGGGTGGCGGTGATCTCGTTGATCTCCGCGCTGCTGTAGGCATGGCTGAGGCCGTTGGTCGAGACCTCCTTGCCCATCGCACGATCGACCAGTACGTACAGGTCAGCCATGTCGCGCGTGGCCAGCGGCGCCAGCACCGGGTTGGAGGTCAGGCTGTTCTCGATGTAGCTGAGGGTGAAGGTCGCCTCCATGCCACCGAGCACATCACCGAGGTTGTAGATGTCGGCACGGTTGGCCAGCATGTCCGGAATCTTGAACACCTCGCCGGACTCGGTGTACGGGTTGCCGGCCATCACCACGCAGAACTTCTTGCCGCGCATGTCGTAGGTGCGGGTGCGACCGCGCCACACGCCTTCGATACGGCGGGTGCCATCGCACAGCGAGATGAACTTCTGCAGGAACTCGGGATGGGTGTGCTGGATGTCGTCCACATACAGCATGGTGTTGTTGCCCATTTCCAGCGCGAGGTTGAGCTTTTCCAGCTCCTGCCGCGAGGTCGCGTCCGGCGCCTGGGCCGGGTCCAGCGAACGCACCTCATGCCCCAGCGCCGGGCCGTTGATCTTCATGAAAACCAGGCCCAGGCGGTGCGCCACGTATTCCATCAGCGTGGTCTTGCCGTAGCCCGGCGGCGAAATCATCATCAGCAGGCCCATCAGGTCGCTGCGCTTGTTCTCGCCGACCGTGCCCATCTGCTTGGCCAGGTTGTCACCGATCATGCCCAGGTAGACATCGTTGATCAGCTTGTTGCGCACGAACGAGGACAGCGGCCGCGCCTTGAACTCGGAAAGCCGCAGGGTCTCGCGCTCGCGCCCGATGATGCCCTGGCGCAGCGCCTGGTAGGCGTGGAACGCAGGCACGAAATGACGCAGGTGCTGCGTCAGGCGCGCATGGAAATCATCCAGCGATACCACCAGCGTGCCGTTGCTGATGCGTGCGTGTTCACCCAGCAGGCCATTGACCTCCGCCTGCAGCGCGGTGTCGCTGGCACGGGTACGCAGCTGGCGCTGCACCAGCAGCAGTGCCGCGGCCTCGTCGACGTAGCCGGCATGCAGCGCATGCGCCGGCATCCGCGCCAGCGCCCTCAGCCACTGCCCGGCCAGCGCCCAGCGCGTGGCCAGCGGATCTTGGCTGCGCTGCAGCGCGCGTTCGACCGCCTCGCGCTGCCCGGCCTGTTCCAGCTGCTGCGCCAGCGCATCCAGCAGCGCTAGCGCATTGCGACTGCTGCTGAACACCGGCTCGCCGGTCGCCAGCTCTTCGCCCAGATAGGCGGCCGCGGCCTCTGCGGCATCGGCATCGAACGGCAACGCGTGGGATTGCGCATACGCCAGCAGTGCCTCGGCCATTTCCGCACGCAACGCCAGTCGCCCTTCGTCGGACCCCAGCAGGCGTGCCAGCGCTTCGGCACCCATCTGTCGGCCCGGCCATTGCGCCACCGCTTCGCGCCGCTGCTCGGCGGCCCAGAACAGCAGTGCCAGCGCACGCACCCGCGGTGCATGGCGCAGGCTGCCGGCCGCCTGCTGCAAGGGCAGCAATGCACGCAGGATCAGCGCGGCATCATGGTCATGGATGCCGCGCTCGTAGCCTTCGCGGTAGCGCGGTGCGGCGAACGCACGCACGCGCTGGTCCAGTGCTTCGGGCGTGGCGACGTCGTGCTGCAGCGTGGCCAGGTCAAGGCCGTCGCTCCCCTCCTGCGCGGCCATCAGCAGGCTGCCGGCCAGATACTCACCGCGATACAACGCAGGTGATTCCGAGTCCAGGGTGACCGGCCAGAACGGCTTCAGCGCATCCAGCTCCGGATCGTGCAGGGTCTCCAGGAAGTCGGTGCCGGTCAGATGGATCGCCAGCGTGTCACCACGCGGCAGCAGGGTCAGGTCCAGCGCCTGGGTGTTGACGCTGAAGCGATGGCGCGGCCCCAGCCGCACCACGTTGCCGCCCGCTTCGTACAGATCACTGCGGTCGCGCAGCTGGCGTACCGCCTGGTCACGCACGCCCTTCAGGCGCGCCTCAATGTCGTCGGCCTTGACGTTGTCATGCAGCGCGCGCAGGCGTTCGGCCAGCTCACGCAGCTTGAGGATCAGCGGATCGCCGGCGAAGAATGCATTGAGCTCATCGGCGGTGGCGAAGCGCTCGGTGCGCTTGGCCAGGCCATCGAGGATGCGGCTGGCCGCGTCCAGAACCGAACGTGCCTTGCGCTGGCGATCATCCAGCAGTGCCTGCTTGTGCGTTTCGAAGGCTTCAACCAGCTCTTCGCGCTTGCTCAGGATGTCGCCAAGGAACTGCTCGTGCTCGCCGAACTGGCTCTCCAGCTCCTCCAGCTGCACCAGCAGGCGCGACAGCTGCTCGTCGGCGCGTTCCGGATCGGTGGCCAGCGCCAGCGCGCTGGTGATCGACTGCGAGAACAGCGCGAACTGCGCGGCGAACTGCGCCACGGCCTCGGCCGAACCCAGCGACCGGCGACGCTGATCAGCACGCGCACGGGCCTGGTTGAGGCGGCCGTACAGCACCGAGATCGACTCGACCACGCGGGTGCGGGCGGTGGCATCGTCCACCTTCAGGCCGGCCATCAACTCGGACAACATGTCCAGGTCGGCGGCCATGCCACGCAACCCTTCCAGCTGCTCGTCCAGCTGGCGGGCACTCTGTGCCTGCTGGGCCGCTTCATCCAGCGCCTGCAGGCGCGTGGTCAGTGGCGCCAGCGCAGCATCACCGGCGAGGAAGTCACCCGTGGCGGCGCCGACATGGTCCTGCGCCTCCACCAGCTCGGCCGTCATCGCCTCGATACGTGCGGTGTCGATGTAGCGCAGCTCGCGGATGGTCAACAGCCGTCCACGCAAGGCGGTGATCGCATTGAGCGCCTCGACGAAGGCCTGCACCTCGTTCCAGTTCTGCGGCTGCAGCCGGCCCAGCAGCGCCTTGTGCGCAGCCTCGGCCTCGACCATCGCCTGCGCCGACTGCTGGCGGATCGACTGCACTTTCTCGTATTCGTCCAGCACCGATTCGCCGGTGGCGCTGATCTGCCGCAGCAGCGCCTCGGCGCCATCGCAGGCCGCGTCGCCCAGCCAGTGGTGGGCATCGAACAGGCGCCGGGTGTCGGCCACCAGGCGCTGGTAGCGCTGCACCGACACGTCCTGGCCTTCGATCTCGCGCGCCAGGTTGAACAGGTTGGAAATGCCGCGCACCAGCTCGGCGTTGCCGATGCGGCCCATGAAGGTGTTGCCGGGCGGTCGGCTGGCGGCAAACTCGTCACTGCTGAACGGGGTCTGCCAGACCTGCATCGGATGGATGCGGGTCGGTTCGCTGCCTTCGGCATGGAACAGCACCATGCGCCCGTCCTGCATCAAGGCGTAGCCATGGCCGAACACTGGGTTCTGCAGCACGCGCTGGATGGTGTTGTAGACGAACAGTGCCGAGCGCCCACCTTCGCGCTCGTAGAAGATGTACAGCACGTCCTCGCCGTTCGGCGAACGGATGCTGCGCTTGAACTGCATGCCGGCCATCGAGGCGTCGAATGCCTTGTGCTCGCCGCCCTGCAGGTAATACCCACCCGGGAAGATCACGCCGTGGTCTTCGGGCAGCTGCACGCAGGCCTGCACGATCGCATCGTTGCGCACGATGCCGCCGGTCAGCGTGTTGTAGATCAGGCCGCGCCACTCCGTCTCGCGGTACGGCAGCACCTTCAGCAGCACCAGCGAGCCGACCCGGGCGAATTCGAACTGGGCGTCGTCAAGCGACTGCGTGCTGTCCTCCACCGGTTCGCTGTAGATGCCCTGCCCGGTCTCGGTGTTGTTCTCGACCTTGATGGTGAGGTCGCCGCCGGTGGTCTCCACGAACAGGGTGTCGAGGATGTTCAGGTGCGAATGGCGTCCATTGACTGCCAAGTCGCGGGTCGCCCTGGTCCATTCGAAGTCGAACGGCGGCGGCAGTGCGATATCGCGCTCGCCGCGCGCATCCAGATAGGCCAGTTCGCCATCGCGCGACAGCGCCCAGCGGAACACGCGCACGTCGCTGCTGCGCTCACCGATCTGGAACGAGGCCAGCAGCTTGTCGCCCACCACGATCAGCTGCAGCAGGCGTGCGTGCTTGTAGTAGGCGTACAGCTCATTGAAGTCGTGCACGAAGCCGGGCTGGTCGAGGAAGCTGCCCTTCAGCTCCAGCGCGGCCACGTCGTAGCCGTCGCTGCCCTGCACCAGCCGGTACAGGCCGAACACGTCCTCGATGCGGGTCTGGGTCTTCAGCCCGATGAACACGTTGTAGCCGAACAGCAGGCGGTCCGGGCCGACCTGCACGATGTCACGGCCGACGCAGTTGTTCTCGCTGCGGATGCGGAAGCGCCCGACCACCTCCAGGCGGCTGTCGCCGAACTCGGCCAGGCGCTGGCGGTTGAGCGTCTCGGCCAGGCCCTGCAGGCACTGGCCCTGCTCGGCCAGGCGGCGGCGCAGGACTTCGTAGGCGCCGCCCTGGGCAACGGCCTGGTCGACGGTAGTGCCGCCGGCCTCCGGTGCAGTAGATTCGGCGGACGGATGGGTATCAGACATCAGCAGGCTTCCGGCTCACGGGCGGACGGCCGCGGTTGCGGCCGGCGCGGGCGGGCGATGGCCGCAGCAGCCATCGCCCGATGCATCAACGGGCGCTGTCGACCACGGTGGCCGACACGGTCGGCACCGCTTCGGCATCCTCGGCGATCTGGCGCGGTGCCGGTTCGGCCACGGCCACGCCCAGGTAGCGCTGCATCAACTCCTGCACGATCGGGCTCTTGCCGGCGAAGCCTTCGATCGACTTGCCCAGCGACACCGCCTTGACCAGGTTCTCGAACATGCCGCCGTCGCCACCGACCAGGTCGATGTCGGCGTTGCGCAGCGCGCTGGCGATGACATTGGCGTTCTCGCGCGAGACTTCCTTGCCGGCTTCGATCGAGGCCAGCGCCTGCTTCAGGCTGTTGTCCAGCATCATGCGGAACTCTTCGTGGCCACGCGCCTGGTCGCTCAGCGAGGCGATGGCTTCGAACTTGCGCACCAGGCCCTCGGCCTCCGCCAGCAGCTTCTTCTGCACCACGCCGGCTTCGGCGTTGCCCAGCGATTCGGTGGCGGTGGCACGGGCCAGGCCCATCTTCTCCTCACCCTGCGCCTGCGCCTGCAGGGTCTCGGCCAGCACACGGGCTTCGTTGCTGCCCTGCTTCAGGCTGGCTTCGGCCTTGGCTTCGATCACGCGGGCCTCGGCGATGCCGACCTTCTCGATGGCCAGTGCCGAAGCTTCACGCACCTGCGCTTCGGCCAGGCCCGGCGCCGCCTGCTCGGCGCGCAGCGCGTCGGCCAGCAGGCGCTTGGCTTCGGCCTGCTTGCCGGCTGCTTCGTGCTCGGCCTGGGCGAGCGTGGTCAGTTCCACCGCACGATGCTTGGAGGCGGTCTCGCGTGCCTGCGCTTCCTTCACCTCGCGCACCAGCGATTCCTGCGCCTTGGCCTCGGCTTCCAGGATCAGCACCTGCTTCTGGCGGTCGGCCTCGGAGACCTCGCGCACTTCCTTGATGCGCTCTTCTTCCTGCGCCACGGTCTTGTCGATGGAGATGCGTTCGCGGGTGATGTTGGCCACGTCCATCTTGCCCTGCTCGACCACCTTGTCGCGCTCCACGCCCTGCAGCTGCACTTCGCGGTCGGTGGTGACCTGCTCCAGCTGGCGTGCGCGCTCCACGCGCTCGGCCTCGATGGCCACGGCACGCTGGCGGTTCTGCTCGGCCACTTCCACTTCGCGCAGGCGGTTCTGGTCGCGGATCTCGATCAGCTGCTGTGCTTCGATGCGGGCATTCTCGGACAGCTGGCGCTGCTCTTCCTGCACCTTGGCGGTCTCGGCCTCCTCGCGCGCGCGGATGGTCTCGATCTCGCGCTTCTGGCGTGCTTCGGCTTCGGCCTGCTGGCGTTCCAGCGCCAGCAGCGCCTCACGCGCTTCCACGTTCTTCTTGGTGATGGCGAGCTTCTCGTTCTGCTCCAGCTCGTTGGTCACCACGTTCTGCGCGGCGGTCAGCTCGGTGATCTTGCGGATGCCCTGCGCGTCGAGGATGTTGAACTGGTCCAGCAGCGACTTCGGGGTCTGCTCCAGGTAATCGATCGCCACGTCTTCCAGCACATAGCCGTTGAGGTCGTTGCCGATCACCGCGATGATCTCGTCGCGGAACTCCTGGCGCTTCTCGAACAGTTCGGTGAAGTCGAACTTCTTGCCGACCGTCTTCAGCGCTTCGGAGAACTTGGCGTTGAACAGCTCATCGACGGCATGCTTGTCCGACGCACGGTCGGCACCAATCGCCTTGGCCACGCGCAGCACGTCGGCCTGGGTCTCGTTCACCCGCAGGTAGAAGGCCACGGCGATGTCGGCACGCATGTTGTCGCGGCAGATCAGGCCTTCCTTGCCGCGGCGGTCGATCTGCAGGGTGATCAGGCTGATCCGCATCAGCTCGGCGCGGTACAGCACCGGGATGATCAGCGCACCGGTGAAGTGCACCTTGGGCGTGGAGCTCATGTCGTTGACGATCAGGGCCACGCCCTGGTCGACCTTGCGGTAGAAGGCCTTGAACAGCCCGGCCACGCCCAGCAGCAGGACGAGCAGGCCGCCGGCAACGGCCAGGATCGGTAAGAGGGATGCCAACGTCATTGATGATTCTCCTTGTTGCCCGGAAGCAGGTTGTCCTGGAAATCGAGGGCGATCGCATCGGCGCGGACCACCCGGTAATAGTGTTGTTCGGCCATGTGCTCGACCAGCACGATGCGCTCGCCACGCTGCAGTTCGATGTCGCTGCGGATCTGCAGCACCAGCCCGGCGCCGCCATCATCGACAGTGGCATGACCGCTGCGTGCGTCCACCTTCGGCGATGCGACCACGCCGATCCGGCCCAGCAGCGATGCCTGCGGCACCGGACGCAGGCGCAGCAGGAAGCGCCGGACCGGGCGCAGGATCAGCGCGACGACCGGTACCGCAGGCAGCGGTGCCAGCACCGCCACGAGCGTACCCAGGCCCCAGCGCAGCAGGTCCGGCAGCGGCAGAAGTACGAACAGATGGATGAAATAGGTGATGAGCCAGCCGAACAAGCCCAGCAGGGTGACCACCACCATGATCGGGACGCCGCCCAGGCCCCAGCGCGCCAGCATGGCCGACAGGCCACTGAGGTCGGTCCCCGCCTCGAGCGCGCCATCGGCGCCGAGATCGCCAAAACCGTCATCGACCAGGCCGAACGCCGCAACCGCCCAATACATCACCGACACCAACAGCAGAATGCTGTACGGCAGCGTCGGGTAACCGAGTACGACGGTGAGAAACTCCTGCATCGCTTGCCTTCCTGGGCTATGGGCGGCGGCCGCCCGTTCGGGGCGCGCCGAGCGCGTCCCGTCGATCCCCGCGCCAGCCCTCATGGCAGGCGCGCTTGGGACCATCCTATGTGAAGAATGCGTGCAGGCTCAAATCCAGGTCCAAATCACGGCAAATAGTGACGCGAATCACTCGAGAACCGTGCAATCGGCGCGGCGCACTTCCTCGACGAAGGTGCGCATCTTGTAGCCGTCCTTGATGCCCGGTTCCAGTTCGATGCCGCTGGAGACATCCACGCCCCACGGCAGGGTGGCCAGCACCGCGTCGTAGACGTTTTCCGGGTTCAGGCCACCGGCCAGCAGGAACGGGCGATGCAGGCCGGTCGGGATCCGCCCCCAGTCGAAGGCCACGCCGGTGCCGCCACCGCCGCCCGGCGCATGGCTGTCGAACAGGAAGCCGGCGGCGCTGGGATAGCGCAGCTGCAGGGTGCGGGCGTTGATCTCTTCACGCCCGCCCATGGCGATCGCCTTCAGGTACGGCATGTTGAAGCTGCGGCAGAAGCTCTCGTCTTCCTCGCCGTGGAACTGCAGCAGGGTCGGTCGTACCGTGCGCAGCACCTCGCGCACCTCTTCCTTGCTGTTGTTGCGGAACAGCGCCACCACGTCGACCATCGGCGCGATCGCCTGGCGCATCGCGCGTGCCTCGGCCGGGGCAACCCGGCGGCTGCTTTCACGGGCGAAGATGAAACCCACCGCGTCCACACCCAGTTCACCGGCCAGGCGGACGTCGCCGGCCCGGGTCATGCCACAGAACTTGATGCGCGTGCGGTAGTAGGAGCGGCTCATAGCGTGACCTCGGCGGGCAGATGCCAGTTGTCGGGGTACAGGGGCCCAAGGAACACCAGGCCCTGCGGCGGTGCGGTGGGACCGGCTACGGTGCGATCGCGCCCGGCCAGCAATTCGGCGATCCATTCCACCGGTTTTTCGCCGCTGCCCACCAGGATCAGCGATCCGACGATATTGCGGACCATGTGATGAAGGAATGCATTGCCCTGCACGGCGACCTCGATCACCTCACCCTGGCGGCTGACCTGCAGTGACTGCAGTTCACGCCGTGCATGCAGCGCCTGGCACTGCACCGAGCGGAACGCACTGAAGTCGTTCTCGCCGAGCAGGGCCTGGCCGGCGGCATGCATCAGGGTCTCGTCCAGCGCACGGCGCTCCCAGCTGAGGGTCTGCCGCTGCAGCGCCGGCCGCACTTCGCGGTTGAGCAGGCGGTAGCGGTAGCGGCGCGCACGCGCCGAGAAACGGGCATGGAAATCATCGGCCACCGGCACGCACCAGCGCACCGCGATCGAGCGCGGCAGGCGGGTGGTGGTGCCCAGCATCCAGGCGCGCGGATCGCGCACCACGTCGGTATCGAAGTGGACGACCTGGCATTGGCCGTGCACACCGGCATCGGTGCGGCCGGCACAGACCACCTGCAGCGGCGCATCGGCCACCGACGACAGGGCCTGCTCAAGGCTGGCCTGCACGCTGGGGCCGCCCTCGCCCAGGTTCTGCCAGCCCCTGAAATCGCTGCCGTCGTATTCGACGCCAAGCGCGTAACGCATGTGCTACCTCGATGTTGCGGGTGGGGCGGCGCTCAGGCCGGATCGCGTTCGGACCAGACCGCCAGTTCGTTGCCACCGGGCTCGACGAACTGGAAGCGGCTGCCGCCGGGGAAAGAGAACACCGGCCGCACGACCTCACCGCCAGCGTTGCGCACCGCCGCTTCGATCGGCGCCAGCTGGTCGGCATACAGCACCAGCAGCGGCGCACCGCTGTCGCTGGCCCGTTGCGGCTGGCCGCGGAAGAAGCCGCCCTGCAGGCGGCCATCGTCGAAGGCGGTGTAGTCGCTGCCGTAGTCGACGAACGACCAGCCGAACACCTTTTCGAAGAAGGCGCGGCTGGCGGCCGGGTCACTGGAGGCGAATTCAACGTAGTCGATGCGGCGCTCGCGGCTCATGGCACGGTCCTTGTCGGCGGGGTCGGTCACGGCAGGCGGGCCAGCAGTTCGCGAGCTTGGGCCTGGCAGTGCAGGTCGCCGCCCTCGGCCACTTCCTGCAGCAAGGTACGGGCGGTCTGGGCATCGCCCAGATCGAGGTAGGCGATGGCCAGCTCCAGGCGTTCCTGCCCGGCGCGCGGCGCCCAGCCGGCATCGCTGGCCAGTGCCGCGGTGCCTTCTTCATGCGCGGCCGAGGCCAGCGCGTCGTGCGGCACTGCGCTTGAATCCCCGCTGTCATGGTGTTCGGCCGGCAGGTCGAACACACCGCGGAACTGAGGCTGCTGTTCGGCGTGCAGCGCGTAGTCCGGCACTGCGATCTCGTCAGGGACTGCCTGCGCGACCGGCTCATCCTGCACGGCTTCCGGCACAGGGGTGTCCTGCGTAGTCACTGGCTCGTCCCAGCTCGGCAGGTCGGTCACGGCCTCGGGCAGCTGCACCACTTCGTCATCGCGCAGCGTCTGCGCCTGCCAGTCAGCCTGGGCGGCGACGTCGGCGACCGCTTCGGCAGCCACGTCATCCTGCACCTCGGTTTCGCTCGCCCAGGCCGGCATCGCCGGCTCCTGGCGGCCACTGTCGGACACCGCCGTCGACCACGAAGACTGCTCGGCCAGCGTATCCAGCGCCGCGCCCGCCGGTACCGCAGCGGCCAGGCCGGCGGCATCGCCTTCCTCGCGCAGCGGCGGCAGTGGCGACGGCTTGCGACGACGCAGCAGCCAGGCCGCGCCGGCCGCCAGCAACAGCACCGGCAGACCCAGCCAGTACCACGGCGTGGCCGCATCGCGGGCATCCGGTGCCTGCGCCAGGCGCTGCTGCGCGGCGGCCAGGTCGTTGTCCTTCATCGCGATCAGCGACTGCTGCTGTTCCTTGAGTTTTTCCAGGTCGGCCACGCGCTGCTTCAGCTCGCCGATCTCGGCATCGCGGGTCGCGATGTCCTCGCGTGCCTGGCGCAGTTGTTCGTTGCCCAGCATGTCACCCTCGCTGCCGGCTCCAGTGCCGGTGGTTGTGCCCGCGTGCGCGGCGTCGGAGGCCAGCGCCGGAGCGATTTCAAGTCGTGCCCCATTGGCCGCAGCCGGGGAAGAAGCGTTCGTGGTTGCCGCCGTGGCGACCGGGGCCACGGTACCCGCTGGTTGCGGCACGGTGCGTGCCTGCCGCCACTGTGCGGCATGCTCACGCACCAGCGCTGCGGCCTCGGCGGCATCGACCGCCGCCAGTGCATCGCTGCCGGGCATGCGCAGCACGGCGCCCTGCTTGAGCAGGTTGACGTTGCCGCGGATGAAAGCCTCCGGGTTGGCGCGCAGCAGCGCGATCATGGCGCGGTCGCGGCTGACCTGGTTGCCGCGGGCCACCGCGCTGGCGATCTGCGACAGGGTCTGCCCACGCTGGACGGTGACGCTGCCATCGGCTGCCGGCGCGGCAGCGGGTGCAGCCACTGCACGCGGGCGGGCCGGTGCGGGTGCCGGCGTGGCGGCGGTGGACGCCGCAGGCGCGCTCGCGCTCTCCGCAGCGGCGGGCGACGGGGTGGCCTCACGGGCGATGGTGTTGGAGAGCGTACCTGCGGGTGCAACGATTTCCGGCTCGGCCACGGCCAGTGCACTGGACGGTGCATCGACCAGCGCCGAGTACTCGCGCACCAGGCGACCCTGGCCCCAGTCGGCCTCGATCAGGAAGCTCAGCGACGGGGTCTCGACCGGCGTCTGCGAGGTTACCCGCACCACCGCCCTGCCCTGCGCATTGCGGGTCAGTTCGAACTGCAGTTCGCCGACCAGCCCGGTCGGCCGCTGCAGGCCAACGCGCTCGAAGGTGACCGGTGAGGCCAACGCGACACGCAGGTTCTCCAGCTCGGACGGATCGGCGGAGACCACCGGGATTTCGGCCAACAGGGGCTGGCCCGGCTTGGACAGGACACGGATGTCGCCCAGACCCAGGGCAAGCGCCGAACTGCTGGCCAGGGCCAGCAGCGCGGTGGAAAGATAGAGGAGCGGGCGCTTTGCGCCCCTGGCCCGTTTATTCATGGGCGACACTATAAAGCGTGCGGACCGGGGTCCGCACCCACCGGAAAGACCCTTGAGGGAGTGCCGGCCGCTGGCCGGCAATCCCTTCGGCCGGTGGCTCAGGGCAATGCCGGCCAGCGGCCGGCACGACCGGTGAGGCAACCGCAGTGATCAGCGCTGCTCGGCGGCGACCAGCTCAGCCAGCTGCACGGCATTCAGGGCAGCACCCTTGCGCACGTTGTCCGACACGATCCACAGGTTCAGGCCGCGCGGGTGCGACAGGTCCTCACGGATGCGGCCGACATACACCGCGTCGGTGCCCGAGGCGTGGGTGACCGGGGTCGGGTAACCACCGGCCTCGTGGCGATCCACCACTTCGATGCCCGGCGACTGCTCCAGCAGCGCGCGTGCTTCTGCCACGGTGACCTTGTCGCGGGTCTCGATCGCCACCGATTCGGAGTGGCCGTAGAACACCGGCACGCGCACCGCGGTCGGGTTCACCAGGATGCTGTCGTCGCCAAGGATCTTGCGGGTTTCCCAGATCAGCTTCATCTCTTCCTTGGTGAAGCCGTTGTCCTGGAAGTCGTCGATGTGCGGGATCAGGTTGAAGGCGATCTGCACCGGGAAGCGCTGCGGATCGATCTCCTGGAAGCTCAGCAGCTGACCGGTCTGCTTGCCCAGCTCCTCGGTGGCCGAACGACCACCGCCGGACACTGACTGGTAGGTGGAGACGTTGATGCGCTCGATGCCGTACTTGCGGTGCAGCGGTGCCAGCGCCACCAGCATCTGCATGGTCGAGCAGTTGGGGTTGGCGATGATGCCGCGCGGACGGTTGGCGACCTGTTCCGGGTTGACCTCGGACACCACCAGCGGCACGTCATCGTCGTAACGGAAGGCCGAGGAGTTGTCGATCACCACCGCACCGGCGGCGGCGAACTTCGGTGCGTATTCCTTGGACACGCTGCCGCCAGCCGAGAACAGCGCGATCTCGACACCGGTCGGATCGAAGGTGGCCAGGTCCTGGACCGTGACCTTCTGGCCGTTGAACTCGATCTCACCGCCGGCCGAACGCTCGGAGGCGAGAACGCTCAGGGTGCCGACCGGGAAGTCACGCTCGGCCAGGATCGACAACATGGTCTCGCCGACGGCGCCGGTGGCACCAACGACGGCGACGTGGAAACTGCGCTGTGCATTGCTCATGGGGGAAACTCTCACGAAAACGGGGATGGGAAAAAACACGCACGACAGCTGGGTTCGGGGAACCTCCTCAAGCGGGGCGCGCGGAGGTTCCCTATCGTTTCCCGGTTTTTTTGCCCAGGGTCACGCGCGCGGCCATCGCCGCGTCAGCGTTGATCGCGCTCGGCATGCGCGACGGGCCGCCGTCCAGGCCGAGCCCGGCGACCAGATTATCGACGGCCAGCTGTACCATCGCCGTGCGCGTGGCCAGCGAGGCACTGCCAATGTGCGGAGTGAGCACGACGTTGCGCAGCGCCAGCAGTTCGGGGCGTACCTTTGGCTCGCCTTCGTACACATCCAGACCCGCTGCAGCAAGGCGACCGTTGGCCAACGCATCGGCCAGCGCGATCTCATCGACCAGGCCGCCGCGGGCGATGTTCACCAGCGTCGCCGACGGCTTCATCTTCGCCAGCGCGGCGGCATCGATCAGATGATGCGAGGCCGGCGTGTACGGCAGCACCAGCAGCAGGTGGTCTGACTGCGCGAGCAGCGTATCCAGGTCCACATAGGTGGCGCCCACTTCCGCCTCGGTCGCGGCCGGCAGCTGCGATCGGTTGTGGTACAGCACCTTCATGCCGAAACCGTGCGCGCCGCGGCGGGCGATACCCTGGCCGATGCGGCCCATGCCGAGGATGCCCAGCGTGCTGCCGTGGATGTCGGCACCGAGCATGGTCTGGAACGACCACTGCTGCCACTGGCCTTCGCGCAGCCAGCGCTCGGATTCAGTGATGCGGCGCGCGGTCGCCATCAACAGGGCGAAACCGAGATCGGCGGTGGTTTCAGTGAGGACGTCCGGGGTATTGCTGGCGAGGATGCCGGCCGCGCTGAGCGCGTCGACGTCCAGGTTGTTGTAGCCCACCCCGACATTGGCGATCACCTGCAGCTGCGCGGCGCCGGCCACCTGGGCCGCACCGATGCGCTCGTTGAGGGTGATGATCGCGCCATCGGCGCTGGCCAGCTGTTCGGCGATCTGGTCGGGCGACCAAGCGGTGACCGTGTCGGTGCTGCGCAGCTGCACGCGATCGCGCAGCGGCGCGATGGCCGCGTCGATCAGCGGCTGGCTCACCCACACGGTCGGCCGCGTGTCAGCCATCGATCTGCCCGGGAATGCGCGGGGTGATCGTGCCGACATCGCCGCACTGCGCGCGGTGGCGCAGCGCCTGGTCCATCAGCACCATCGCCACCATCGCCTCGGCGATCGGGGTGGCACGGATGCCGACGCAGGGGTCGTGACGACCGGTGGTGACCACTTCCACCACGTTGCCGGCGGTATCCAGCGACGGGCCCGGCAGGCGCAGGCTGGAGGTCGGCTTGAGGGCGATCGAGGCGACCACCGGCTGGCCGGTGGAAATGCCACCGAGGATGCCGCCGGCATGGTTGCTGGCGAAGCCCTGCGGGGTCAGCAGGTCGCGGTGCTCGGTGCCCTTCTGCGCGGCGCTGGCGAAACCGTCGCCGATTTCCACGCCCTTCACCGCGTTGATGCTCATCAGCGCGGCAGCGAGTTCGCCATCAAGCTTGCCGTAGATCGGCTCGCCCCAGCCCGGCGGCACGTTGTCGGCGACCACGTCCACGCGCGCACCGACCGAATCTCCGGACTTGCGCAGCGCATCCATGTACGCCTCCAGCTCGGGCACCTGTGCGGCGTGCGGCCAGAAGAACGGGTTGTCTTCCACCGCCGACCAGTCGAAACCGGCCGGGGTGATGTCGCCCAGCTGCGACAGGTAGCCACGCACGGTGACGCCGAAGCGCTCGGCCAGCCACTTCTTGGCGACCACGCCGGCGGCCACGCGCATGGTGGTCTCGCGCGCCGAGGAACGGCCACCACCGCGCGGGTCGCGGATGCCGTACTTGTGCCAGTAGCTGTAGTCGGCATGGCCCGGCCGGAACTGCTGGCCGATGTTGGCGTAATCCTTGCTGCGCTGGTCGGTGTTGCGGATCAGCAGCGCGATCGGGGTGCCGGTGGTCAGGCCCTCGTACACGCCGGACAGGATCTCGACCTCATCGGCCTCGCGCCGCGCCGAGGTGTGCCGGCTCTTGCCGGTGGCGCGGCGCTGCAGGTCGTGGGCGAATTCGGCCGCGTCCAGCGCCAGCCCCGGCGGGCAGCCATCGATCACGCAGCCGATGGCCGGCCCGTGCGACTCGCCGAACGTGGTGACGGTGAACAGCTTGCCGAACGAATTGGAGCTCACGGGCGCTGCGCCGCCAGTTCGGTGATGCGCGCGCTGTGGGCGATCAGCTCGCGGCATTCGACCGCGAAGATGCCCATCTGGCCGACCTTGAACTCGATCCAGGCGAAATCGACTTCCGGCAGCAGCTTGATCAGATGCTGTTCGGACTCGCCCACTTCACAGATCAGCAGGCCGTCTTCGCTCAGGTGCAGCGGCGCGTCACGCAGGATCTTCAGCACCAGGTCCAGGCCGTCGTCGCCGGCACGCAGGCCCATTTCCGGCTCGTAGGAGTATTCCTTCGGCAGCGCATCGGTCTCGTCGTTGGTGACGTACGGCGGATTGGTGACGATCAGGTCGTAGTGGCGGCCGGACAGGCCGTTGAACAGGTCCGACTTGATCAGGTTGACGTTGTACGCCTGCAGCCGCTCCCGGTTTTCTTCAGCCAGCGACAGCGCGTCGTCGCTCAGGTCGACGCCGTCCACCTGCCAGTTCGGGTAGTAGTGCCCCATGGCGATGGCGATGCAGCCCGAACCGGTGCACAGGTCCAGCGCACGGTACACGTCGCGGCCGGCCAGCCAGGGCTCGAAGCCGCACTCGATCAGTTCGGCGATCGGCGAGCGCGGCACCAGGGCGCGCTTGTCGCTCTTGAAGCTCAGACCGGCAAACCAGGCTTCACCGGTCAGGTAGGCGGCCGGGATGCGTTCGTCGATGCGGCGCTGGAACAGCTCCAGCACGCGCAGCTTCTCGGCCTGCAGCAGGCGCGCCTGGCCGTAGGCCGGGCCGAGGTCGTGCGGCAGGTGCAGGCTGTGCAGCACCAGCTGGGTGGCCTCGTCCAGCGCGTTGTCGTAGCTGTGCCCGAAGGTCAGCCCGGCTTCGTTGAAACGGCTGGTGCCGTAGCGGATCAGATCGATGATCGTGTGGAGTTCGGCGGCCGTTTCAGCGGTCATGGCGGTACTGCGGGCAAAGTGGCCCCCGATTATAGGGGCTGGCGCCCGCGGCGGCATCCGTTGCGGCGGAAACGATCGGGCCGCAGCCGGTATGATGGAGCCCATTTCGCGCGGGAGCCCCCATGTTCAATCGCAACGCCGGCATCATCCTGCTGATCGCCCTGGCGGCGGGGCTTGGCCTGCTGGCCGCCCAGCAGGTGTTCGCGCCGAAGCCGCCGGCCAACGCCCCGGCCACCGAAGCGATCACCCTGTACCCGCACCCGCGTGAACTGCCCGACTTCAACCTGGCCCAGTCCGATGGCACCCGCCTGATCCCGGGCGAACTGAAGGGCCACTGGACCCTGGTGTTCCTGGGCTTCACCTTCTGCCCCGACGTCTGCCCGACCACGCTGGCCGAGCTGGCCGGCGCGCAGAACCAGTGGGAGGCTCTGCCCGATGGCCTGCGCCCGCGCGTGCTGTTCATCTCGGTCGACCCGGACCGCGACAGCGCCACCCGCCTGGGCGAGTACGTGCACGGCTTCCACAAGGACACCCTGGCCGCCACCGCCGATATCCCCTCGCTGGAGCGCTTCGCCACCTCGCTGGGCTTCGTGTTCCAGAAAGTGCCGGGCAAGCATTTCGACGAGAACCCCGAGGACTACACCGTCGAGCATTCGGCCAGCCTGGCCGTGCTCGACCCGCAGGGCCGTCTTGCCGGCCTGGTGCGCCCCCCGTTCAACGCGCCGGCGATTGCCCGCGACCTGCAGAAGCTGACCGAGAAAACCGCCCCATGAGCCTCACCACCGCCCTGACGTACGCCCTGCCCCATCGCCTGCTGTCCTCGATGGCGCGCTCGCTGGCGTACTCGGACGATCCGCGCGTGTCGCGCTGGCTGATCGACACGGTCACCCGCAAGTTCAACGTCAACCTGGACGAAGCGGCCAACCCGGACCCGCGCAGCTATGCGACCTTCAATCAGTTCTTCACCCGCGCACTGAAGCCGGGCGCGCGCGCGGCCGATGCCGATCCGCGCAGCCTGGTGATGCCGGCCGACGGCCGCATCAGCCAGCTCGGCAGGATCGAGGCCGGCCGCATTTTCCAGGCCAAGGGCCAGTCGTTCACCGCCGCCGAGCTGCTGGGCAGTGACGAGGATGCCAAGCCGTACAACGATGGCCTGTACGCCACCGTGTACCTGTCCCCGCGCGATTACCACCGCGTGCACATGCCGTGGACCGGCACCCTGCGCGAGACGGTGCACGTGCCGGGGCGCCTGTTCAGCGTCGGCCCGGCCGCCGTCAACGGCGTACCGCGCCTGTTCGCGCGCAACGAGCGCCTGGTCTGCCACTTCGACACCAGCTTCGGCCCGATGGTCAGTGTGATGGTCGGTGCGCTGCTGGTGTCCGGCGTGGAAACCGTGTGGAGCGGCGAGGAGATCCCGGCCTACGGTGATCGCATCACCCGCAAGGACTACCGCGGCCAGGGCATCAAGCTGGAGCGTTTCGCCGAAATGGCACGTTTCAACTACGGTTCGACCGTGATCGTGCTGCTGCCGCCCGGCGTGGCCGAGTTCGCCCCGCAGCTGGGCGCCGAAAGCCCGGTGCAGCTGGGCCAGGCGCTGGCGAAGCTGCGCTGACAAAAAGGGGACGGAGGGGATTAAGTCGTTTATGCATAAACGACTTAATCCCCTCCGTCCCCTTTTTCGCGTTACTGCAGGGCCGGGGCCGGGCCGACGTCCATGCCGTCGTAGTCTTCCACGCCCTTCTCCGCGGCCAGCGCCGCGAATTCCTGGTTGCGACGGTCCAGCGAGGCTTCGTCGTGGATCTCCACGCGCTCCACGTGCAGCACGTGGAACGGCGCGTCGCCCTCTTCCGGCTCCTGCTCGAACAGTTCCACGAAGGCATAGCCCTGCGCCTGCAGGTGGTCCGCCAGTGCCTGCAGCGGCTCGGCGCTGGAGTGGACGAAGAAATACCCCCACAGCAACGGGCCGTTGATGTCCCAGTCGGTGTTTTCGCGGAGGTTGGCGAACAGGTTGCGGGTGGCTTCGAGGTCCATGCGGGTTCCAGGGGTCGGGGGGATTACTTGTCGCAGCCCTGCAGCTTCAGCGTCTGGCCGTGGCGCAGGCTGTAGGCAGGGGCCTTCAGGCCGTTCGCACGGGCCAGGGTCGGCACGTCGCACTGGAACTTCGCCGCGATGGCGCCCAGGGTCTCGCCCTTGCCCACCTTGTGGCTGCGCACCGGCTTCGGGCGCGCGGCCGGCGCCGGGCGGGGCGTTGCCACCGCCGCCACCGGCGTGGTCGGCACACTGGTGGATGCAGCGGCATCGGCCACCGGTACCACACCGCCCACCGCCACGCTGCCGGTGTAGCTGGCCGCGGTCGGGCGCTTGATCGCCGCGTTCAGATCGGCGGTGATCAGGGTGCGGGCCAGGTCGGCACGCGGGCCACTGACGCAGTTGCGCTGGTACAGGCCGGCGATGCGGGTGGTGGCGTTGATCAGGGTGCCGGCCGGAATCCAGCCATCGGCTTCATAGCGCGGGTTGAGGTTGCGCAGCGCGCGCATGTAGCCATCACGGGTGCCGTGGCTGCCCAGGCAGATGGTCAGTTCGTAGATGGTGGTGGACTTGGCCAGGCGCAGCGTGGCCGGCTGCGCGCTGATCTTCGGGAACTCCACGCCGTACTGCTGCGGGTGCAGGAAGATCCAGGCCGCAGCGATCACCATCGGCACATAGTCCTTGGTCTCGCCCGGGAACTGGTTGTAGACGCTGTCGGTCCAGAAGCTCTGGCCGGCGCTCTGCTTGAACACGCGTGCGGCACGGCCTTCGCCACCGTTGTAGGCAGCCACCGACATTTCCACGTTGTTGTTCAGTTCGCGCAGGCGCTCGTTGAGGTAGCTGGCGCTGGCCTCGGCCGCGCTGCGTGCGTCGAATCGGGTATCGAAGCCGGTGCCGTCCGGGCCGAGGCCGAAGCGGCGGCCGGTGGCCGGCATGAACTGCATCAGGCCGGCGGCGCCGGCACGCGAGGAGGCATGCACGCGACCGTTGGATTCCTTGGCCATGATGCCGAACAGCAGTGCCTCGGGCAGGCCACGCTTCTCCCACTCCGGCCACATCACCGCGCGCAGGTTCTGGTAATTCTCGTAGCTGGTCAGCAGCGCCGGGCGCATGTCGGTCAGCCAGCGACGGATGCCGGCCTGCACTGCCGGGTTGTACTCGACCATGCTGTCGAAGGCGTGCCGCTTGTCGTTCAACAGCGCGGCTGCGCGCGCGGCCTCGGGCACGTCCGCGGTCAGCGGGCCGATGTGGTCGGGGTCGGCTTCCAGGCGGTCACCGCCCTCGTCGGCCACGTCATCGCTGGCGGCCGCATCAGCGTCGTGCTTGAGCAGGCGCTTGTAGCTGGCCAGCAGGGTGCCCATCTGGCAGCCCTTCTGCTTCACGCAGTCGTTGAGGACATCTTCCATGTCCTCCAGCGCGGCATCGGCCTCGTTGCTGCCCTTGGGATCGGCATTGGCGACCAGCAGCAGGGCGTCGCTGTAGCGCTTTTCGGCGGCGGTCATGCGCTGCTGCAGCGCATCCACCTTCACCTTGTCCCGGGCCGAAACCCGCTGTGCATGGGCGTCGGGCGCCAGGGAAACCAGGCCGGCCAGGGCCAGCAGCGGCCAACCACGGGAAATCAGGACAGGAACGGGCATTGATGGCACTGTGTGCGAAACAGGCAGGCAGAGTAGCGGCGCCGCCAAGGTCCGGGCAAGCCGACCTTCGGACCGTCACTGCCGGCGGTTAACATTGGGCTATTCATCACAAGGGCTGGACCATGGATCCGATTCTGCTCGGCAAAGGCATTACCGACGATATTGCCGTCACCCTGCTGCCGAAACTCGGCAACCGCCACGGCCTGGTGGCCGGCGCCACCGGTACCGGCAAGACCGTGACCCTGATGACGCTGGCCGAGGGCTTCTCGCGACTGGGCGTGCCGGTGTTCCTGGCCGATGTGAAGGGCGATGTCTCCGGCCTGGCCGTGCCCGGCAGCGGCGCCGAGAACCTGCTCCAGCGCGCCGCCGAGATCGGCGTGGCCGACTATGCGCCGGCCGCCAGCCCCACCATCTTCTGGGACCTGTACGGCAAGCTGGGCCACCCGGTGCGCACCACCGTCAGCGAAATGGGCCCGACCCTGCTGTCGCGCATTCTCGAGTTGAACGACACCCAGGCCGGGGTGCTCGATATCGTGTTCAAGCTGGCCGACGATCGCGGCCTGCTGCTGCTGGACATGGACGACCTGCGCGCCCTGCTCGGCCTGGTCGCCGAGGAGCGCAAGGACATCTCCACCGAGTACGGCCTGGTCAGTGCGCAGTCGATCGCCGCGATCCAGCGTTCGGTGCTGCGCCTGGCACAGGACGGCGGCGAGAATTTCTTCGGCGAACCTGCGCTGGAGCTGGCCGACATCATGCGGGTCAACCACGACGGCCGCGGCGTGATCGGCATCCTCGCCGCCGACCAGCTGGTACTCAAGCCCAAGCTGTACTCCACCTTCCTGCTGTGGCTGCTGTCGGAGCTGTTCGAGCAGCTGCCGGAAGTGGGCGACCTGGACAAGCCGAAGCTGGTCTTCATCTTCGACGAGGCGCACCTGCTGTTCGACGATGCACCGCCGTCGCTGGTGCAGCGCATCGAACAGGTGGTGCGCCTGATCCGTTCCAAGGGCGTGGGCGTGTACTTCTGCTCGCAGTTCCCCGACGACGTGCCGGGCAACATCCTCGGCCAGCTCGGCAACCGCGTGCAGCATGCGCTGCGTGCGTTCACCCCGCGCGACCAGAAGGCGGTGAAGACCGCGGCCGAAACCTTCGTACCAAATCCGAAGCTGGACGTGGCCAAGGTACTGAGCCAGCTCGGCACCGGCGAGGCCCTGGTCTCCACGCTGCAGGACAAGGGCGTACCGATGCCGGTACAGCAGACGATGATCGCGCCGCCGCGCTGCCGGATGGGGCCGATCACCGACGCCGAGCGTGCCCAGGTGCGTGCCGGCAGCCCGGTCGGCAGCCGCTACGACACCGCGATCAACCGCGAGTCGGCCGCCGAACTGCTGGCCCAGCGCGCACAGAAGACCGTCGAACAGGCGCAGGCGCCGGCCGCGCGCAGCCGCGAGCAGGACGAAGCGCAGGAAGGCGGTTTCGGCCAGGCGATCAAGGATGCGATTTTCGGCACCAAGCGCCGCCAGGGCATGATCGAAACCATGGCCAAGCAGACCACGCGTACCGTCGGCACCAAGCTGGGCAACCAGATCGTGCGCGGCATCCTCGGTGGCATCTTCGGCGGCAAGCGTTGAGCTGCCACTACCCGGGTCAGAGCCCTTTCCGCTGGAAAGGGATCTGACCCTGGGGTCGCAGCCCTCCCGCCAGGAAGGGCCCCGACCCCGCTTCCCCGTTCGTCATCCAGAAAAGAAGTCGTATTGCATGTCCCGTTGGCGCCCCCCTGCAGAGAAAAGCACCGCCCTGATCACCGCCTCCGGGCATGCGCGACTGAAGGCCGAACTGGATGAGCTATGGCGCGTGCGCCGCCCGGAAGTGGTGAAGGCGCTGGCCGCCGCTGCCGCAGAGGGCGACCGTTCCGAGAACGCCGAGTACACCTACCGCAAGAAGCAACTGGGCGAGATCGACCGCCGCGTGCGCTACCTGACCAAGCGGCTGGAATCGCTGCGCGTGGTCGATACCACGCCAACCGATCCGCGGGCGGTGTTCTTCGGCGCATGGGTGGAACTGGAGAACGTGGACAGCGGCGACACCAGCCGCTATCGCATTGTCGGGCCGGATGAGACCGATGCCGGGCTGGGCTGGATCAGCATCGATTCCCCCCTGGCGCGTGCGCTGCTGAAGAAGCGGCTGGACGATGAGTTTTCGGTAGAGCTGCCCGGCGGCCAGTTCACCTTTGCGGTGATCGGGGTGGAGTACGAGCCTGTGTAGCGTCGAGCATCGCTCGACGCTACGGAAGCAATAACGGCGGCGGGTACGCGCGTCCTGCACGCAGCGGGCGGAAATAGTCGGCATTGCGATAGAAGGCGGAATCCTGCACGTCGTGCCAGCCGGGAATACCGGCCAATGGCAGGGGCCGCAGCTGCAGCGGATCGGTCACTGCCCTGCCCTCGGCAATGGCCGCGGTCACCGCGTCAACGCAGGCAGCATCGGCATCACCCTGCACCACCACGCACTTGCCGACCAGCAATCGCCCCGGCAACAGCGCCTGTTCCATCAGCGCATGCCCGAATACCGCGGCAATGGCGATGTCACCGCCCTGCCAACGCGTTGGCTCGAACAACGCAGGCCAGTCATGCCCATCCCACGCGCGCAGCAATGTGTCATCGCGCACACGGACAATCACGCCGGTTTCGTCGAACTGGGTCAAGGCGGCCTGCGCGCGGTTGCGCTGTCCGGGTGGCATGGCCTCGATATGCCGACATTGCTGCACGTTGAGTGCCCGCTTCAGTTGCGGGTGGGATGCCCACACCAGTGCATTGAACAGGTCATGCCAGTTGTCGGCACGGGTGGCGATGCGCCCCTGCGCGATGCGGGCCTCGTAGTGCAGGCCATCGGCCAGCAGCGCGGCATCCTGTTCGACCAGCTGCCAACCCGGCAGGGACAGGCGTGCGTCAAGTGCCGCGATGGACGGCCAATCGGGGCCAACCAGCAGATCACGGACGTCCTGCAGCCCGGCGAACAGCGGCTGCCCGAACACCTGCGGATCGACCGCCGCACGTGGCGGCGGTACGAAGCGGCGGACGCCGCCCCCGTCACCGGCGGCGGTCGTCGCTGCGGTCACAGCATCTTGAGATCGAACGCCGGGCGGGTAGCGGCGGGCAGCGCGTCACCGTACAGGTCGTGCTCGTCGCTCTCGGTGATTTCCACGTCGACGAACTCGCCCACGCGCAGCGGCACCTGGTCGGCATTCTGGATATGCACCAGGCCATCGATCTCCGGCGCATCCGCCTTGGAGCGGGCCACGGCGATATCACCTTCGATGGCATCGACCAGGCACTGCTGCACGGTACCGATCTTGGCCTCCAGGCGTGCGGCGGAAATCTGCGCCTGCTTCTCCATGAAGCGGGCCAGGCGTTCCTGCTTCACTTCCTCCGGCACAGCATCGGGCAGATCGTTGGCGGTGGCACCCTCAACCGGCGAATAGGCAAACGCGCCCACGCGGTCCAGCTGCGCTTCGTCGAGGAACGACAGCAGCTCTTCGAACTCGGCCTCGGTCTCGCCCGGGAAGCCGACGATGAAGGTCGAACGCACGGTGATGTCCGGCGCAATGCGGCGCCAGTTCTGCACGCGTTCCAGGGTCTTCTCGACCGCGCCCGGACGCTTCATCAGGCGCAGGATGCGCGGGCTGGCGTGCTGGAACGGGATGTCCAGGTACGGCAGGATCCGGTTCTCGGCCATCAGCGGCACTACTTCGTCCACGTGCGGATACGGGTAGACGTAGTGCATGCGCACCCACGCATCCAGCTCGGACAGGCCTTCGCACAGCGCCTTCAGGCGGGTCTGGTAGGCCTTGTCGCGCCACATCTTCTCGGCGTACTTCACGTCCACGCCGTAGGCCGAGGTGTCCTGCGAAACCACCAGCAGCTCACGCACGCCACCGCGCACCAGGCGCTCGGCTTCACGCAGCACCTCGTCGACCGGGCGCGAGACCAGCTTGCCGCGCATCGACGGAATGATGCAGAAGCTGCACTTGTGGTTGCAGCCTTCGGAAATCTTCAGGTAGGCGTAATGGCGCGGCGTCAGCTTGATACCGTAGTCGGGCACCAGGTCCACGAACGGATCGTGCTTGGGCGGCAGCGCTTCGTGCACCGCTTCCATCACGCTCTGGTAATCCTGCGGGCCGGACACCGCCAGCACGTTGGGGTACGCCTCGCGGATCTGCTCCGGGCGCTTGCCCAGGCAACCGGTGACGATGACCTTGCCGTTCTGGTTCATCGCCTCGCCAATGGCATCCAGCGACTCGGTCACCGCCGAATCGATGAAGCCACAGGTATTGACCACCACCACGTCGGCCGAATCGTAGGACGGGACGATGTCGTATCCCTCCGAGCGGAGCTGGGTGAGGATGCGCTCGGAATCGACGAGGGCCTTCGGGCAGCCAAGGCTGACGAAGCCGACTTTGGGGTTCAGCTGGGACATGGAATCGCGGGACTCTGGGGGCCTGGGCCCCTGCCGGCATGGCAGGGGTTCCTGGGGGCCGGGGCCTGAAAGGGCGCCAGTATACCGGGGTTCGGGCCAGCGCCCTGAATCGCCGCTCCCGCCTGCGGCGCCTGGCCCGTGAAGGGTCAGTACCCGGTCACGTCCAGCACCACCGCAACCAGGTCGCGGAAGTCCGGCCGCCCCGGCTGCGGCGTCTCGAACATCATCGACCAGTCGCTCCAGATGCCATTGATGAAACCCAGCTTCAGGTGACTGCTGTCACCGGAGATCACACCGGCATTGCGCGTCATCCATCGGGCCTGCCATCCACCGTGCACGCTCTGGTTCTCGACCAGCTCCTGCCAGGGCGCCACCAGGAACGCGACAGCATACTTTCGACCGGCGGGTACTGGAATGATCCGATAGATCCAATCGTAGGAGTTCGTGTACTCGATCAGCTCGACCACACGCGCGTACTTGAAGCCGGACCAGAACGCACATTGCCCGGCGTCGTTGAATACCTGCAGGCCTGCACGGGCCTCTGTGGGAATCACACGATCATCGGCAAAGTGGTAGCTGCGGTCATGACTGCTCGCGACCAGATGGACCTGTGGCCACCTGGGCTCGTAATCCACCAGCCGCAGGCACGAGAAATCATCGCTGATCTGGATGCCATTGCCATCGTCGAGGGTTGTTTGGAAGTACGCCATCACCAGGCCACAAGATAGAGATAGGCGCCGTCGCCGGCGGACCAGGAAACCCGGTTGCCACTGATCGTGACGACCCTCCTGGAACTTGAGCTTCCGGTGAATCCACCGGCATTGATGAAGGCGCGTATCGTGCCCTGGCCGCTGGCATTGACCTCGATCTGCCCTGGTCCCATGCCGATGGGAATAACCTGCAACGTGCGGAAAACGCGAGTAGCCAGGTCGATCTCCGGCTGGCCGGCAGCGTCCCATGTCTGCAATCCCGCGGGCATTTTTCATTCTCCTTGAAAACACGGGGCCGCAGGCGGCCCCCTGAAACGGGCGGCGGCAACCCGCCGCCTGACAACCGCCCGGTCTCAGCCAGCGGCCGCTTCAATGGGCAGCGCTTCGTCCACCTCGATCGCTTCAAAGCGGTACAGCGCGCCAAACTTCAAGGCGTACGCATCCAGCGGCGATACCGGGATCACCATCTGCGGAAGAAGGTTGTCGCCCTCCGGCCGGAAATGCAGATTGACCACCCCCGACTGCTCCACTGCGCGGGTCAGCAGGACGAGACGTGCGTTGAACTTCATGTTGGATCTCCAAAAAAAATGGGCCGCATCCACCGGCGGCCCGAACGGTTTTCATGCAGGGCACCCACCGCGAGGGGCAGGCGCGCGGTTCACCACACGCCCATGCGCACACGCAGGCGTCCGGCTTCGTCATAGACCCGCCAGTTGCCATCGCTGTACTCGGTGCGGCGCCCGCCACCGGGCGCACTGACACTGAACGCATCGGCCACCACATCGAAACGCGAAACCTGGCCACTGGATGCCAGCTGCACGCCGCCGACCCGGCCATCGGCACGAACGTTCACCGACCATTGCGCGGAAGACTCGGTGCCTCCGGCCGACCAGGTGGGGGGGGCGGTTGCCGACGCATCCACCTGGCTCAGCATTGGGCGGAACATCCAGAAATAGGGCGTGTCTCCACCGGTACCGATCACGATGACGCGGAAGTATGCGAAGGCTGCGTTTGCCGGTGCCTTGGTGATCAAGAACGCCCGCGACAAGCGGTCGAGCGTGATCGGCGTTCCGGTATCGCTTCTCACGCCGGGGCTGTGCACCAGCCCCAGGTGATTGCCGGCCGCATCGAAGAAGGTCATCTCCAGCTTGGCTTCAACGCGATGGGTATTGATCCAGGCGGACGCGCAATAGGTCTTGCCGCCCTCGATGGCGATGTCGTACTCGGTTCCCCACCACGCCATTTCGCCTGCTGCGACGACGCCGGGCGTCACCGCGCCCAGCCCGAAAATTCCCTTCGGATGCCAGCTGTCATCGCCGGTGGGATTGCCCAGCTCGGACCAGCGGCCGTTCGGATTGCTTCCCCAGCCCCACCCCGAGCGCTGCCAGAAGGGGAACGTGGTGTTCATCAGCAGGTTGCCGCCGGCGCCCAGGTTCTTGACCTGCGCCTGCATGCTGGTCACTACGGCAGCGTCCGCCTTGCCGCCCAGTGAGGCCTGCACGCCGTCGACCCGCCCGGACAGTGCGGTCAGCTGCGTACCCTGCTGGCTGACCTGGCTCTTCAGCTGCGAGAAGCCGCTGGCGGAGACGTCGCCCACCTGGGTCTTGAGCTGGGTCAGGTCACGCGCCGTGGTGTCCAGCTTGCTGCCCTGCTGGCTTACCGAGGTGCTCAGTCCACTGATGGCCGAGGCATTGGCATCGTTGGCCACCTGGTCGGTGATGTCGTAGACCTGGACGCTGTCCACCCGCACCTGGCCGTTGTCGGGGTGAACATAGATGTTCAAACGCCAGGCATCGATGCCGCTGTTGAAGGCATCGAAGTCGAACGATCGGGTCTCGAACGCCTCCACTGCGAACACCGCACGCAGATCCTGGTAGGACTGCTGGCCGGCCGCATTCTTGCGATAGATCCGCACCAGCAGATTGTTGGCACCGCCAGCACCGCAGGCGCGGACGATCACCCGCAGGCGGCGCGCGCCGTTGATCGGCACCCATTTGCCACCGTTGGCCTGCAGGGTCGGATTCACGTTCGTGTAGCGGTTGAGCAGCACACCTGGGCGTCCATCACCGTTGACCGTGCTCCACACCGCGCCATTGGCGGCCGCCGATGCCGTCCAGCCACCCAGCCCTTCGGCGAAGTCGGGATTGGGCAGCAGGCCGCTGCCGGTGTTGAGTACGCCCTTCAGCCCACTGGACAGGTCGGTGATCTGCTGTGCCTGCGCATCGACCTTCGTCCCCTGCTGATCAACCCTGGTGGTCAGCGCGGTCACTGCAGTGGCCGTGGCAGCGGCGCTCTGCTGCGCGGCGTAGGCGTCGGTGACATCGATCATGCGGATGTCATCCACCTGCACGCGCACGCCCACCTCGCGCGCACCGCTTCCACCCGGGATGCTGACCAGCATCCGCCACTTCGCCGCAGACGCGGCGGTATTCATGTAGCCGCTGACCTTGGTCCAACCATCCTTGCGCAGCGAGGCCAGTGCGTAAGCCTGCAAGGGCCACGAATTCTCCGCGTTGGCTTCGTTCGTGGTCTGCCAGCCCACCCGGATCGAGCCACCGGTCGGCTGGATGCTGTCCGGATGCAGGCGTGCGTAGTACTCCACATAGATGCGGCGATTGCCGGTGATGGGGGTCCACTGGCCGAAGTACATGTCCGCATTGGTGTTCGGGCTGGTATTGGCCGCGACATTCACATCCAGGCCGCGCTCGCCGGTCCGGCGTGCATCGGCGCGGGCGGTGTAGATCGTGCCCGCCGCACTGCCCAGCAGCTGGCCGTCCTGGAACGTTTCGAACGCACCCAGCGGGAACAGGCTGTCGCTGCCATTGAGGACCGATTGCACGTCCGACTGCAGCTTGATCACACTGGACGCACTACTGGTGACACGATCACCAAGCTGCACTACGTCGCTGCGCAGGTTGGCGATGGCTGTCGCGTTGCCGGCGATGTCCTGCGCATCGGTGATGTCGTAGAGCTCGACCCGGTCGAACAGCACCTTGCCGCCTGCGTTGGTCAGGTGCACCTGCGGCATGATCTCGTTGCGATCCTGCGCGGCAGACCATTCGGCCGTGTAGGTTTTCCAGGCCGCATCGGACAGGTTCAGCGTCACGTCGGCATGGCTTTCGCCCCCTCCGCTGGTCCGCACGCGCAGCCGGCAGACCAGGGTGGCCGTCGCATTGTCGAAGGCGCGGGCGATCATCACCAGGCGGTACCGCCGCGACCTGCCGGCAACCACCGGCAACCACCGCGCATCATTGGCCGTGATGAAGGGGTTCTGCCCGGCCTGGGGACCATGCGTCATCAACAGTGCGTCACCACTCTGGCCCGATGCCTTCACCCACTCCACGGTGTTGGCCGACACGGTGCGGGTCAATGTCCACCAGGCGGCACTGCCAGCGAAGGAGCTGTTGCGCAGCACGTTGTCGCTGCTGGTCACCGAGGTCTCCACCCGCGCGGCCAGGCTGGTCAGGCTGTCGGCCGCGGACACCAGGTCGGCACCGAGCTTGCTGACGTCGGTGCGCAGCCCAGTCAATGCTTCCGCATTGCTCCGCGCCGCACGATCGAGCATCGACGAATCCTGCGATCCGGTCGGCACGCCATTGAGCACGGTGACGGTCATTTCCACCCACATGCCGGTACGGCCGGTCTCCGGCAAGGGCGACAGGATCTGCCTGCCACCGCCGGCACCGCTCCTGCGCCGCCCGATCATCACCAGCATCCGCGACCCCGACAGGGCCGCCAGGTTCTCCTGTGACAGGCCCGCATCCAGCAGGCGGGTGCGCAGGCCGCCGGTGTCGGTGTTGCTGGCACTGCTGATCGCCCCGACTGCGTCGGATGTGTAGGCAATGAAGTACTGGTTGTCCTTCAGTGTCTGGTCGTACCAGGTGTTGAAACGGGCCGACTCGCTCTGCAGGTTGCCATGGGTATCGAACACCGCCGTATCGGTGATGCTGTTGTCCGCATTGATGATGCCGACCCGCAGCCCCCGGTTGGCGCCCATGCCAGGCACGATGCTGCCATTGGCGCGGTATACACCCGATGCGCGCGGACCACCCGTGGGTGAGGAGGCGATATGCGCGTTGGCGATGATGTTGTAGCCCACCATGTTGCCGATGCCCGAGGCCAGCCGCGTGACGTCCTCGGCGGCACTGCTCAGCTTGCCATCGATCTGTTCCACCTTGGTCGACAGGCCACTGACCGCCGCAGCGTTCGCGTCGACATCGGTTACATCCTCCACCCACAGATCGTCCAGCCACAACGTGCCGGCCGTACCATTGCGATTGATCGTGACCTTGATGCCCTGCACCGTGCCCGTGGGCGACAGCGTCACGAAGGTCTCGGTCTTGACCCAGTCAGCCGATTTCGGGAACGACTGCGTGGCGCCACCCATCAGGTTTCCGTTGTGGTCGGCGACGCGCAGCTTGGTGTTGTCGGCGGTGCCGTCGAAGTCCTCGCTGGTCCGCGTCCAGCACGACACTCGATAGCGACGGCCGGCGGTCAGGGCGATGACGCGCCCCTCATTGACCGCGGCGCTGACCACCGTACTGCTTCCCCCCGCGTAGGGCTCCGCCTTCCAGCACAGACTGTTGCCGCGCCCCTCGCGCACCACCGATGCTGCGGTGGTGTTGAAGAACGTCCACCCGGTGCCAGCGCCCAGGTTGAAGTCGCCATTGAGCGCGAGGTTGCTGCCCGCGCCCATCACCGCTTCCATGCGACTCTTCAGTTGCACCAGGTCCTGGCTGCTGCTGGTGACCCGGCCATCGAGCTGCCCGACTTCGGTCTTCAGTGCATTGAAGGCGCTGGATCCGATCTTGTCCCCCATCGTGGCATCGAGGCTGTCCACGCGCCGCCCCAGTGCCGTGTCAGCGGTCACCATCGCCTGCTGCAGGCTGCTGACACTGGCACTGGTGGCCAGCGCGCCGGTGCCTGCCGGCATGCGCGCCTGGAGTGCCTGGATCGACTGCGCGTTGACCTGGTCGCCACTCAGCCGCGCGGTCTTCTCGGCCGCAATCAGGCCCTGGCTGACCCCCGCCAGGTCACCGCCCTCGTAGCTGCCGCGCATCTGCACGGCCAGCGACTCGCGCCGGCCCGCTTCGCTGCTGTCTGCCGCGACGCGTGCAGTGGCTTCGTCCTGCAGCATGGCCACCGACGCACCCGGCGTCGGGCGACCGATCGCCACCCAGTCCAGCAGGAAGTAGTGGGCGTCGGTCTGCGCCTTGGACAGGTCCAAGCGGATCTGGTCGACGACGGTACCGTTCCACGGAATGTTGTCCACATCCAGCGTCGCGATGCCGTTGCTGTCATAGCTTGGCTCCGCGAACTGCACCATGCGTGCGTTGTCCCACGACTGGCCGGGACCGTTCCACAGCAGGCGCCCGTCCCAGGCAGGATTGCCCACCTTGCGGATGCGCAGCTTGACGAAGCGATGCGCCGCGCCTTGGACATCCTGGCCGCGCGGGCTGGTCACGAAGGCATCACTGGCATGGTTGGCCGGGCGCAGCCAGCCCTCCACCAGCGTTGGACTGCCGCCGTTCGCCCCCCACCCTTCGACGCTGCTGTCGAAATACCAGATGCGCTTGCTGTCGAACTGCACGCCACTGCCCGCCGACAGCTGGCTCACCATGCGGGTGAGGTTCTCCACATCCGACCGGCGTTCGCTGGTTTCGCGGGTCACCGCCGTGGACAGCTCGGTGCGGGTATTCAGATCGCCGGCGGCGCGGTCCAACACTTCGCGTGCCAGGCCATCGGTGCTGGCCTTGAGCGCCAGGGCCTGCTGGTCCAGCCGTTCGGCCTGGCCGGCAAGCCGTTGGGCGCTGGCGGTGATCTGATCCTGCAGGCGCAGCGATTCGCTGCGCAGCGCCTCGGCGGCACGGGTGGCGGCGGCCAGGTCGCTGTCGATGCGGGCGTTGATTTCCTTGCCCAGGTCCTGCTTGACCGATTCGACCACACCGCCGATTCCCTCCAGCGTCTGCCCGGTGTTACGCCCCAGCGCGCGCCGCAGGTAGCGGGCACCGACGGACAGCACGCCGGCGGTGTTGCGACTGCGGCAGGCAAACGTCCAGCTGCCCGCCTCTGGCAGTACGGCTTCGATTGCGGAGGTGAAGAAGCCACCGGCATCGCCCAGCGGGGTCATGTGCTCCCACAGCGGATTGTCGATGCTGCCGGCGGTATAACGGATCTCCACGCCGGCGAAATCAGCCGACTGCACGGTGTCGCTGGAGAAGCCCCACACATAGCGGCGCACGCCACCGCTGAGCTCTTCGATGTCGAACAGATCGACCAGGACCGGCGGCGCATCAGCACCCAGCGTGGTGTACTGGGTGGACACCGCAACGCCGGCGCGGCCATCGGGGCTGTACGGACGAACGACCACCGGATAGGTGCCCGCACCGGGAATCGCCCAGCTCGCCGACCGCGTGGTGGTGCGAGCCACTTCCTCCAGCGCAGCATTGCCGTCTGGATCGGACAGGACCCGCGTTTCGCCGGCCGGGCCACTGATATCGAAGCTGGCCTGCAGCTCGGTGTGCATGCTGCCACCGCGGCTGACCTGGCGCTCGACCACCTTCAGATTGCTGGCCACCGGCCGGGTCTGCAGCGAGGATTCATTCGACGGCGGCACATATTGGCCGGTCCGCACGTAGTGCCAGAACTCGGGCCCCTCCTGCACCACCTCCACAGCGGCACCCTTCAGGTCACCTTCCGGGCGGATGCCGGTCACGCGCACGCGGGTACCCGGCGTCTGCTTGAAGTCGTAGATCCAGATCGTGTCGTGTGCAGGATTGCCGTCGTTGTGGCCCGGCAGTGGTGCATCTGCCGGCCACGGATCGGCCAGCACCAGCCTGTCACTCGGCTCCGTGCCCGGAACCACGCGCAGTACGCGGTAGACACGTTCGCCTGGAATACGCAGGCCGATGAACGCACTGCCCAGCGAAGGTGCCGGGACCGTCTCGTCCAGTTGCAGCGTGGCAACGCCTGCAGTGTCGACGGCGGCACCAATCAGGCGGCCACCGAAGCCCCACTGGGTCAGGTCGTGCTGCAACGCCAGCACTGACAACCGCGAGTAGGCCAGATGCTCGATGTCGGTGCTGTAGCTGATCGACTTGTATTGGTAGACGCTCTGCGCCAGATGCCAACGCGCCAACATCGCAGCATGGGCTTCGGAGCTGACGCCCTCACCGGTGATCTTGGCCGGATTGAGCATCACCTCCACGCCCGGCGCCGGCACGCGCAGCGTCGCCGCCTTCCAGGTGCGGCGGTCCAGATAGCTGTACTCGATGCCGTCGGCAGCATTGGCCAGGGTGTAGTCCACCTGGAACTGGCCCTTCTTGATCGTGGCCATGTTGACCACGCCGGAAAGGGGCTGCTCGTCAGCCGCCCAGGCCACGCCGAGCCGGCCCTTGGCCCAGGTCACCTGGCCGAAGCCGGCCAGCGCGATGGCGTCGAGCACGGCCTGGTGGCTGCGCACCTCGGTCAGCCAGTAGTCGTAACCCAGCGCGTTGTCCGCGCAATGCAGCATGAAGGCCTTCAGGCTTTCGATATCGATGCGCCGGTCGGCCATGCCCAGGCCGGCGATGCGCTTACCGTTCTCATCATGGATGCCACGCGCGTAGGCCAGGATCTGCGCACCCGGGTTGCTGGTTTCCTCGGTCACCCAGCCGGCCGCTTCACCCTTCCACACCGGAATCGGTCGCGCATGGGCCACACAACGGATCTCATCCGGGGTGCCGTTGAGCTGACCGGACGCCTTCATCTGCAGGCCGATGGCAGGAATGCCGGCATGGCTGGCATCGTCGCGCTGCACGCTGACCAGCGTGGTCCAGGTGAAATTCGCCTGCGCGCCGCTGCCGTCGGTGTTCTGCCCGGCCACGCGCACGCGCACGTCGTACTGGCCCAGCTCCACGTCGCGGCCGTAGCTGACGCGGCGCGCCTTCTGCGTGCGCCCCACTACGCTGTAATTGCCGAACGACTGCCAGGCATCGGCGCCGACCGGCCGGTACTGGATCTGGATCTGCTCGCGGTTGTCCTTGTCCTTGCCCTTGGACGTGGTATCCCACAGCCGGAACTCGATGTTCACCTGCAGGCGCAGTGATTCAGCGGAGCTGGTGCGTTCCACCCACGGGCTGGCCACGTGCTTGGCATCGCTGCCAGTATCGAGCAGCTGCGCACCTTCAATCACATCGGCGTTGCTGTACAGCGGAATCGCTTCGTCAGGCATCTGCGGGAAGCCGCGGAACCAGGTGCGCACGCCCTCGTAGCTGGACAGCGCCGAATCACCGTTCTGCAGGGCCTCTACCCGGCCAACGTTGATGCCCGGGCTGAGGGTCAGGCCGACGTACTGCTCATCGCCCTCGAACCAGGTATAGGGGCGGCTGATCAGGTCCGGAGCGAGGCGCGTGGAACCGAACAGCAGGCCCAGCGGTTCATAGGCGCGCACACGGTTGCGCGGCGCTGCCAGGGAATACGCAGTGTCGGCGACACCGCCACCACCGGGCTTGGGTGGCTTCGGCGTGAGAACCTTGTTGATCAGCACGCTGCCGGCCACGTAGACCGCGGATGCAGCCAGCGTGCCGTACGTGCCTGCGATGGCGCCTGCGCCCCAGGCGGAACCGGCCACCAGCGTGCCGATGCCGAAGGTGAAATAGGTCAGCGCGATCATCGCCACCAGCGGAATCACGGCCTTGCCCACCACGCTGCGCACTTCGATCAGCTGGCCATGGCGCGGTCGCACCTGCATCCACTGCTCGCGCGGCACCTCCAGCCCGTCCACGCAGACCTGCCATGCGCGGCCATCGAGCCCGTCTACATGGCGCATGAGGAACGCGTACAGGCTTTCACCCGGGCGCAGGTCGACCGGCACGTTGCGCTGGCCATCCAGCAGCACCGGGTGCGGGGTGATGATGAGGCGGCCGTCGACCGCCGGTTGTGGTGTCAGTTCCATGCGTAGTATCCCTCGATCCTCAGCCCAAATCCGGGCAGGTCACGAACGCGGTGCAGCACGCTGCAGCCGTTCGTTTCGTTGCTGTGCAAGACCCAGCCCTCATGGGCCAGGAAAAAGAAAACCCCGGCGTGGCCGGGGTTGTGTTGTCCGCGTTCGATCATCAGTACCAGGTCGCCGTCCTGTGGAGGGCCCTCGCGAGGTACCGCCTGCGCGCGCGACAATGCGCCCAGCCCGGCCGAGCCGCGCCGCCCGCGCGGCCGGCGTCCGGGCAGTGCCACTTCACGGGCGAACAGCGCTCGCTGCACCTGCATCACCAGGTCGGCGCAGTCGTACGCCGCTTCGTCATAGGGGATGCCCACCCATCGCTCGACGTCGACCAGGCGCATCAGAAGATTCCCGGCAACGTGAACGGATTGGCATGCAGCAGCACGGCCTGCTGGCGCATCAGGAAGTCGACACCACACTGGGCACTGACCGTGCGCGTGTTGACCGACACCTGGGTCATCGGCAGGTCGTACTCGGCCTCGATGGCATCCGGATCGGCGCGATCGGTCAGCATCAACCGTGCGGTCACCATCTCTCCGGGGGCCAGCCCTTCCAGGTCCTCGGTGAGTGCGCGGCCGATGTTGTCGATCACCAGCTGCGCGCGCGGTGCCTGTCCACTGACATCGTCGGGAAGCTGGAAGCCGAACGGTGCGGCAATGAACTCCCTGCCGTTGCTGGTCCAGTTGACGTTGTCGTTGACGATCCGCAGCACCTCCGGCATCGACGGTGCCGACACTTCCAGCAGCATCAGCGGTCCCTGGGGGTCGGCCAGGCGCTGGCGGCGCTCATGGAACGAACTCATCGCATGTACTCCAGTACAAGATCGCGCTTGGAGAAGCGGAACCGGGTGTTCAGTGGCACCAGGCGGCCGATGCCCTGCGGGAAGCGGGCGCTGATCGGCTGCCCGGTCCGCGGGTGCTCCATCGTGAACCAGCCGACGCGACCGACATCGTGCAGGTACCACTCTTCGAATGCCTCGGCGTCAGCCGCGGTGCGGAACTGCACCGAGGCGTACACGTTCTTCATCACCCGGCTGTTGAGCGCGCGCATCTTGCTGGGGCCGCGCTCCATCTCGGTCCGTTCTTCCGAGGCGACGATCTCCTCGCCGTAATCCGCAAAGCGGATTTCTGCATACTCTGGCCAACTGCTCATCCCACTGCCTCCGTCCATCCGTATCGGGCCCGTCCAATGGCGCCCAGCTCACCACCGTTGAGGCTGTCGCCCACGATGTCGATCACCAGTCGCCGCACTTCGCTGCCATCGGGCATGCGCTGCCGCTCTTCCCGGGTGTTGACCCGGCTTTCGCCGTAGTTGTTGATTTCCACATTCATCCCACCCTCGCCGGCACGGGCGATCGGCACCTGCACATAACCCCCGCTGTCACCACCAGACAGGCCATTGCCGGTTCGCAGCGACGTGCGCAGGGCGAAGAATGCCGATGGGCCGCCGAGCGCAGCCATGTCTTCCTGGCTGAGCACGCCCTCGCCCTTGTGGACGATGCCGGCCGGCTCGTACTTGCCTCCCGGGCCGGTATAGCCGCCGGCGGAATACACTATGTCGATGGCCTCTTTCTTCACCGGGCCAATCTGCTGGTTGAAGAACGTGTTGAAGATGCCCACGATCGCCTGCTTGGCGGCAATCCTTGCCAGATCAGCGATGATGGAATTGGCCATCGTCGAGAACGACAGCTTTCCAGTCTGGGCAAACCTCACCAGACTCTCCTCCATGCCCGAGAACATGTTGGTGAACAGCCCACCACTGGCCTCGGCCAGATTGGCCGCACTCGCTGCATAGTCTTCGAACGCCTTGGTGGCGCCGGCACTCCAATCGGATTCAAGCGCCTGCTTCGCCTGCTGGAAATCAGCCTCACGCTGCAACGACTCCGCATGGAATGCGTCCAGTTCGGCGAGCTTGCTCTTGTAACCGGCCGACTCGATGACCTTGCCGTCTTCACCACGCGACTCGTCGTCCAGCGCACGCTTTCGATTGTCCCGGTCCTCATCCAGTGCGGAACGGCGCTGCATGCGATCCACGCGCGCTGCGCCGTGGCCGATGCCGAACAGTGCCTGGTCATTGCCGCGCTGCTGTACATTCGCCGCCTGCTGGAGCTCCCGCTGCAGCTTCAGCAGGTCCTGCTGCGCCTTCTTCGACGCTTCAGCGGCTGCCGCCTCCTTGGCCAGGGCCACCGCGGCATCCAGCGAGGCCTTCACCCGCAGCTGCTTCTGCTCGCTGAGCTTCCTCTCGGCATGCTCCATCTCGTCAAGGAGGGTGACCTGCAGCTTTTCCGCCTCTGTCATCCCCTCCTTCAGCTTCTGGCGCACCCGGTCCTGGGCGATCTGCTTCTCGATGCGATCCATCAGCCCGGCGTACGCATCAGCCTGCTCGTTCACACCCCTGACCGACTGGTGGGCGGCCTGCTGCTGTTCGCGGAACTGGGCCTTGCGTTCGATGTCGGCCTTCTTGCGCGCGGCGTCCCTGTTGAACTCGGCGCGCTGGACCGGGTCCATCTTGTCCGGGCCGCCTCTTGCGTTGATCTCCGCGCCGCGTTCAGCCATCCAGGCCGCGTACTCGCCACGGGTCAGCCGGATCCACTCGACCTCGTCCCGCCACGCCTCTCCGCGCATGGCGCCCAGCATGCCGTTGAAGGCATCGGTTGCCTTCAATGCGTTCCATTCCGTCGCACCCAGAGACGCGATGAGCTGGTCAAGCGTCTGGTTGTCCACGTTCTGGATGGCCGTGGCAATCGCATTGAACAACTTCTCGTCAAGGGAGCCCCTGATCGTTTCTTTCAGGCCCCGGAACTTCTCCTGGACCGGCGCGACCTCCGCCTGGAACGCTTCCAGGTTCGCCTTGGCCTTCTCCAGCTCGGCGTAGTCCGAGGCTGCACTCAGGCCCGCACCTTCCCGTCCTGATCGCTGGCCATAACTCACTCGACCTTCCCAATGGACGACCGAGCCCTGCAGCGCCTTCTCGCGTGCCTCCAGCTCGCGCAGCGCCTTGGCCTGCTCATGCAGCGTGGCGACCGCCTGCTCCAGGGGCAGCGTGCCCGCTCCCATGCCCAGGCCGGCCTGGTCCATCGAGAACGACATCTGCTGCAGCGACTGCATCTGCTCCTTGTACTCGCTGCGCGCACGTTCGGACGCCTTGACCATGTCCAGGTACGCTTCGCCCAGCTTCTGCACCGACGCGATGGCGATGCCCCATGGGCCACCGGCGGCCGTCAGCAGGCCGCTGCCCAGCTCCTTCAAACCGCTGCCGAGGGCATCGCCGCCGACGTTGGCCTTTGCCTTTGTCCCGGCCTTGCCGGTTGCGCCCTCCGGTGCCGCATGCACGCGCGCAAGCGCGGCGGCCGTCCGATCGGCCTCCGCGCGCAGTGTCTTGAGATTCTGCGTCGCCAGGCGACTGGCCTCCGCCATTGCGGTACGGAAGCCCGTCGTATTGACCCGCAGTACTACGTCTAGATTCTGGTTAGTGGACGCCATACGCGTTCCTCCAAGAATGATGAGGGGCCCCGCAGGGCCCCAGGTTCGATTGCATGCCACACATCGGAGAAGCACTGCCCTGCCCCGCCCGGAATCACGCCGCAGCGTTGCGTCGCGATGCGCTGCCGAACAGTTCCAGCAGCTGCTGCGAGCGCTCCTTTGCCGCCTTCTCCGGCGAAGTGCGGGGACGCACCAGCAGGAAGTCTTCGGCAGTGGTCGTATTGCCATGCACCTGCGCCAGCACGCTGGTCAGCTGGGCGAGCATCCCCTGCAAGGGCTGGTCCAGCGGCTCCAGGCGTGCGAACGCATACATCTCCGAGAGCTGGCGGGAGGTCACTCCCGCCAGCAGGTGGTCCGGATGCGGGAGGCCAAGCCTCCACGCGATCCGGAACTGAAGCCGGCGCTCAGGCCGGCGGATCAGTTTTTTTCCAGCTCTCCCACGGCCGCATCGCCGAGCGCATTGAGCGTCTGTGCGACACGGAACACGCGATCCAGCGCCGCGGCCGATTTGGTACCCAGCTGGGCCACCTCATGGTCGGAGAACAGGCGCTCGCCCATTTCATCGACCAGGCACAGGCCGACGAATCGCGCACGGAAGTCATCCACCTTGGGCGTGTCACCGCCATAGGTGTCCTGCTCCCAGCGATCACGGTCACGGGCCGACATCATCGCCACGCGCACGCTGCCGCCCCATTCGGGTACGGCGACGTCCTCGTGCCGGCGATCCTGCGCGTCCAGGATCTGCTGCTTGCCCAACAGCATCACGGGGTGCCGCCAGCGGCCACGGTGACCAGCGCGAACTCACGCGGCAGCAGGTCCGCAGTGAAGGTCAGCACCTGGTTGGTACCCGGGGCCACGTTGAAGGCGGCGACCTTGGCGACGAAGGTGGCCGCATCGCCGGTGGGCAGCACCATCAGGAAATGCAGGTCGGCATCCGGATCAGCGTCGCGCAGGATCTCCTGGCCTGCCGAGCTGCCGACCGGCCAGCGGTGGCCGGACACCTGCACGGCCTGGCCGCCGGACAGACCCGCGATGTTCTCCATCTGCTTGGAACGCAGGTTGGTGGCATCAAGGGTGTTGGCCTGGCCGCGGCCGAACGGGAAGGCCGTCAGGCCGTCGATTTCGGTATAGCCGGCCGGGTTGTTCGGCGCGGTCGGGGCGGTGCCGGCCTTCACGTACAGCGCGGAGTCCTGGGCGGAAATGGCTTGATTGATGGACATGGTGTTGAATCTCCTGGAAATGAAAAAGCCGCCTTGCGGCGGCTGGGGTTCGGGGTGATCAGGCTCGGGGCTGCCTGCAGTGGGTCATCGTGGCTGGCCCGTCACAGCCACCAGTTGCGTGTTGCGATCGGCAACACGCGGACAACAAAAAAGCCCCCGGCTCGCGCCGGAGGCTTGTATGTCATCGTGGCTGAAAGCCTAGGCTGCGGGTGTGCACCGGTCAATGCAGAAACAGCCCTCTGCACCGCCTTGGGAACGCACTGCGGCACGCCCGCAGCCGCCCGATCCGGCACAGCCGCTGACGCCGCGCTAACCGGCGCAGCACCGACAATGCAGCTCTGTTCCCAGCAACGAGGAAGATGACGATGGCCGAGTGGATCACCCTGGATACGCATCACGGCCCGGTACGGGCCTGGCAGGCCCTGCCGGAAGGCACCGCGCGCGGCGGCCTGGTGGTGGTGCAGGAAATTTTCGGCGCCAATCCGCACATCCGCAGCGTGGCCGAGCGCTTCGCGGCTGAAGGCTATGCGGTGCTGGCGCCCTCGTTCTTCGACCTGCTCGACGGCGCCGACGCCGATCCGGACGCGCTGCCCTACGACGCCGAGGGCGTGAAGCAGGGCCTGGAGCGGGTCGGTGCGCTGGGCATGGAACGGCCGCTGGAGGTCGTGCGCGCGGCGGCCACCCGGCTGGCCCCCTACGGCAAGGTCGGCACCGTCGGCTACTGCTGGGGCGGCACGGTGGCGATGCTGTCCGCAGTGCGCCTGGGGCTGCCGTCGGTCAGCTACTACGGTGCGCGCAACGTGCAGTTCCTCGACGAAATGCCCAAGGCCCCGGTGATCTTCCACTTCGGTGCCCAGGACCGCAGCATCCCGCCGGAAGCGGTCCAGGCCCACCGTGAGAAGCTGCCGCAGATGGCCACCTATGTCTACCCGGCCGACCACGCCTTCAACCGGGAGGTCGGACATGCGTATGATCCAGACAGCGCCGCCCTGGCGCTGCAACGCACCCTGGACTTCTTCTCGGAGCATCTTGGATGAGCGAATTCGAACTCGATTCACGCCTGGCCACCGATAGCGTGCTGGTGGCGGAAGGACCGTTGTCGCAAGTGCGGCTGATGAACGACGAACGATTCCCCTGGCTGGTGCTGGTACCGCGCCTGGCCGGGGTGACCGAGTGGATCGAGCTGGACGGCGAGCAGCAGGACAAGCTGCGCACCGAGCTCAACCGCGCCTGCAAGGCCCTGAAGGGCTCCGACGGGGTGGAAAAGATCAACATCGGGGCGCTGGGCAACATCGTGCGCCAGCTGCACTTCCATGTCATCGGCCGCCATGACGGTGATCCGGCCTGGCCGGGCCCGGTCTGGGGCAGCGGCCCGGCGCACCGTTACGAGCCGGCGGCGCTGGACCAGCATGTCGCCTACTGGAAGGAACGGCTAGGATATCCGGCCCAGTCCTGAGCCTTCGCCGACCCGATGCGATTCAACCTCGTTGCCGCCGTCCTGCTGATCCTGATCGGCCTGTTCATGCTCGCCAGCAATCTCGGCTGGACGCACCTGAACCTGTCCAAGCTGCTGCTGACCTGGTGGCCGGTGGCCCTGGTGGGTGTCGGCATCGCGATGCTGTTCGGTCGCGGCAAATAAGGCAGTGCCCGGCCATGCCCGGGCACGCGCCAGAAACGAAAACGCCGGGTATGCCCCGGCGTTTTCGATGGGTGGTGATGCAAGCGATCAGGTCCGCGGCAGGGTCACGCCGGTCTGGCCCTGGTACTTGCCGCCACGGTCTCGGTACGACGTCTCGCAGACGTCATCGGCAGCCGCCTGGAAGAACAGCATCTGCGCCACGCCTTCGTTGGCGTAGATGCGCGCCGGCAGCGGCGTGGTGTTGCTGAATTCCAGGGTGACGTGGCCTTCCCATTCCGGCTCCAGCGGCGTCACGTTGACGATGATGCCACAGCGCGCGTAGGTGCTCTTGCCCAGGCACACCACCAGGGTATCGCGCGGGATGCGGAAGTACTCGACGGTACGCGCCAGCGCGAAGCTGTTCGGCGGGATGATGCACTCGTCGGCGGTGATGTCGACGAAGCTGCCCGAGTCGAAGTGCTTGGGGTCGACAATCGTCGAGTTGATGTTGGTGAACACCTTGAACTCGCGCGAGCAGCGCACGTCGTAGCCATAGCTGGACGTGCCATAGCTGACGATCCGCTGGCCGTTGGCCTGCTTCACCTGCCCGGCCTCGAACGGCTCGATCATGCCGTGCTGCTCGGACATGCGGCGGATCCAACGGTCACTCTTGATGCTCATGCTTTGTCCTGGGGGTACGAGGGGGCGCGAGGATTCTAGCAGGGGCCCGGCCTCGGCCGGCGGCCCCTGCACCCGCACTTACAACAGCGACGACAGGATCGGGATCGAGGCCCGTGGGCGCTTGCCGACTTCCTCGATCAGGCGCTGTGCGGCATGGCGGTAGGCCTGGGCCGGCGCCGAATCCGGCTGGGCGACGGTGATCGGGGTGCCTGCATCGCCCTGTTCACGGATGCCGATCTGCAGCGGCAGCGAACCCAGCAGCGGCACGCCGTACTGCGCGGCCATGCGCTCGCCACCGCCCTCGCCGAACAGGTGCTCGATGTGCCCGCAGCTGCTGCAGGTGTGCACGGCCATGTTCTCGACGATGCCCAGCACCGGCACCTCGACCTTCTCGAACATCTTCAACGCCTTCTTCGCATCCAGCGTGGCGATGTCCTGCGGCGTGGTGACGATCACTGCACCGGCCAGCGGAATCTTCTGGGTCAGGGTCAGCTGGATGTCACCGGTGCCCGGCGGCAGGTCGATCAGCAGGAAATCCAGGTCGTCCCACAGGGTATCGTTGAACAGCTGCGTCATCGCCGAGGTGGCCATCGGGCCACGCCAGATCATCGGCGTGTCCTCTTCGATCAGGTAGCCGATGGACATGGTGTCCACGCCGAACGCACGCAGCGGCTCGATGCTCTTGTTGTCCGGGCTTTCCGGGCGGCCGGACAGGCCCAGCATGGCCGGCACGCTGGGGCCATAGATGTCGGCGTCGAGCACGCCCACGCGCGCGCCGAGCTGCTGCAGCGCCACGGCCAGGTTCACCGAGGTGGTGGACTTGCCGACGCCGCCCTTGCCCGAACCGACCGCGATCACGTTGCGGATGCGGGCATGCGGCGTAAGTCCCTTCTGGACCTGGCTGACATGGGGACGGCGGGGAGAACTGTTCACAACGAGCACCGGCGGGGTCAGGGGGATAACCCGACATCATACAAGCTGGACGTAACCTGACTGAAATTCAGGATTGCGACAGATTCGTGCACAGATTGTTAAGTTCATGTTACGTTCGACAAGCACTGTTTTGAGCTGTGGAGCCGGTTGTTCCGGCCCGCGCGATGGCGCATGCGCAGTGCCGTTTTTGTTTTTGCTCTTCAATGGAACTACATGAAACACGTCAGCAATACCGCACGTCGCAACACGCTCGCCGTCGCCCTGATTTCCGCTCTGATGGCCGCCGCCCCGGCAATGGCCCAGGACAAGGCGACCAACCTGGACAAGATCACCGTCACCGGTTCGCTGATCCCGCAGACCCAGGTTGAAACCCAGACCCCGGTGATGTCCATCACCGCCGAAGACATCCAGACCCGCGGCTTCAGCAGCGTTGCTGAAGTGCTGCAGCAGTCGTCGCTGACCACCGGCGGCCTGCAGGGCGGCCAGACCTCGGGTGCGTTCACCCAGGGCGCCGAAGCCGCCGGCATGTTCGGCCTGAACCCGGGTTACACCAAGTACCTGATCAACGGCCGCCCGATGCTCTCGTATCCGGCGCTGTACAACGGCAGCGAGTCGTTCAACAACATCAGCGGCATCCCGATCGACATCGTCGAGCGCATCGAAGTCCTGCCGGGCGGCCAGTCGTCGCTGTACGGTTCGGACGCGATCGCCGGCGTGGTCAACATCATCCTGAAGGAACGCATGGACGGCGGCACGATGTCGATCCGTGGCGGCACCTACACCGAAGGTGGTGGCAGCAACATCCGCTTCAGCGCCGCCAAGGGCTTCAACGCGTTCGACGACCGCTTCCACGCGCTGGTCAACGTGCAGATCGAAAACGGCAGCCCGATCTGGGGCTACCAGCGTGACATCACCAAGCAGAACAACCCGGTCGGCTACACCGCGCAGCTGCCGTCGAACGACTTTGCCGTCATCGGCAACGCCGACAACAAGCTGTACATGATGGACCCGACCCGCTGCGCCAACGTGGCAGGCCTGTACGACGGCACCACCACCGTCGGCAAGCGTGCATCGGGCGAATCGTGCGGCTCGGTGTACAGCGCCGGCTACAAGACCCTGAAGAACGGCAAGAACAGCGGCCAGTTCTACTCGTCGATGACCTTCGACGTGAACGACAACTTCCAGCTGTTCGCCGACGTGCTGTACAGCAAGGAAAAGACCGAGTTCACCTCCGGCTCCAGCGCCCTGTGGTGGGGCACCAAGTCGGTGATGGGCGGCTTCTACGACCAGGGCCTGGGCAAGGTCGTGAACCTGCAGCGCGCGTTCGCGCCGGAAGAAATCGGCCCGGGCCACTACAACAACATCCTGAACTCCGATGAGAGCCGTTCCTACCAGGTCACCCTGGGCGGCAAGGGCATGGTCGGCGACTGGGACTACAGCGCCAGCTTCACCCGCGGCGAATACCGCCTGGACCAGAACCGCTTCGCGCGCTGGAAGGACAAGATCGAAGGCTTCTTCGGCGACACCGTGCTGGGCCCGCGCCTGGGCACCACCGCTGATGGTTTCGGCATCTACAACCCGAACTACGCCGCGTTCTATTCGCCGATCACCCCGGACCAGTTCGCCAGCTTCACCGGCTATGGCACCCACCGCAGCAAGACCTGGCAGAACCTGGGTCGCGTGCAGGTAACCAACGGTTCGCTGTTCTCCCTGCCGGGCGGCGACGCCGGCCTGGCCGTCGTGCTGGAAGGCGGCAGCGAAGGTTGGGACTACTCGCCCGACCAGGCCTTCATCGATGGCAACGCCTGGGGCGCCAGCGCCGTGGCCGGTGCCGGCCACCGCAGCAACTACGCGGTGACCAGCGAACTGCGCATGCCGGTGTTCGAATCGCTGACCATCAGCGCCTCGGGCCGCTATGACGCCTTCAAGATCGCCGACAAGACCGTCGACAAGGCCACCTACAGCATCGGCCTGGAATACCGCCCGGTTGAAAGCCTGCTGCTGCGCGGCAAGTACGGCACCGCGTTCCGCGCGCCGACCCTGTCCGATGCCTTCCAGGGCATGAGCGGCTCGTTCGCCTCCGGCCAGAACGATTACTACCGCTGCAGCCAGATGGGTTACGCCCTGCGTGACGAAGCCTGCTCGTTCTACAAGACCACCTCGGTGTACAGCGAAAAGTCCGGCAACCCGGACCTGAAGCCGATCACCGCCGACGTGTGGAGCGCAGGCGTGGTGTGGGCCCCGGTCAGCAACTTCTCGCTGTCGGTCGACTACTACAACTGGAAGATCAAGAACGAGGTCAAGACGCTGAGCACCGATCAGCTGCTGCTGGCCGAGTACCAGTGCCACAACGGCCTGCCGAACAACACCTCGGCCAGCTGCCAGAACGTGACCGACTGGGTGACCCGCGACGCCGGTGGCAACCTGACCCGCGTGTACACCCCGAAGCTCAACGTGGCCAGCCAGAACCTGGAAGCGGTGACCGTCGGTGCCAAGTACCAGCAGGACCTGGGCCGCTTCGGTTCGCTGATGTTCTCCGGCAACTACACCAACATGCTGAAGCGTGAAGTGGTGGCCCTGCCGGGTGCGCAGAAGCTGGACCTGCTGAGCGATCCGTACAACATGTGGTACTACGACAACTTCGCCAAGGTCCGTGGCGACGTGTCGGTGGGCTGGGCCATCTCCAAGTTCACCACCACCGTGTACGCCAACTACGTCGGCAGCACCCCGAACTACCTGGCCTACACCGGCCGCAGCTATGACTACGTCCACTCCTCCGGCGCCAAGGCCGGCAAGTGGGGCTCGTACACCACGTACAACATGAGCCTGAACTACCAGGCGCAGGACGATCTGACCCTGTCGCTGATGGTCAACAACGTGTTCAACAAGCTGCCGGAAGGCCAGCGCTACAACTACCCGGGCAACGAATCGACCCCGTTCAACGACGGCTTCTACAGCGTCTACGGCCGTCAGATCTCGGCCCAGGTCAAGTACGACTTCTAATCCCGTCGTACTCCGGACTCCGTGTCTGGACCAGGCCCCGCTTCGGCGGGGCCTTTTTTTTGGGGCAACGGCGCCACCTCAAGCCGCATTCACCATCCAGACAGAAAAGACACACAATGAAACAATTTATTACAAATCAATAATTTGCACTTGAAACAAGCTGACTTCCCGCGCTTGAACGGCAAGAAACCCATAAAAACATGACTACTTCGTGAACGTTTGACAGGCTCGGTTAATGCCGTGTTAATCTCGAGTCATCGGCACGTGAAGCCGGTACCAGCGCCGGGTGGCAGCACGCTGCCGACACCGGGCAAGGGGCACACGGAGACGCCGGCAAGGACCTGTCCCGGTGTACGACGCAATCATTCGATTCAAGGGGATTTCAGATGATCAATCGCAAGTCGCTCAGCAAGCATCCGCTGAGCTTCGCCCTCGCCTCCGCCGTGCTGCTCGCTGCAGCCGCCCCGGCGATCGCACAGGACGCCTCGGGTTCAACCCAGACCACCGAAGAGGCATCCAAGTCCAAGGCCACCAATCTCGATACGGTGACCGTCACCGGTTCGCGCATCAGCCGCGACGTGTTCAACTCGGTCTCGCCGGTGCAGGTTGTGACCCGTGAAGAAACCACCCTGGCCGGCTTCAACTCGACCACGGCGGCCCTGCAGAGCACGGCAGTCACCGCTGGCGCGGCGCAGATCAACAACGCCTATGGCGGCTACGTCACCGACGGTGGCCCCGGCGCCAACACCCTGGGCCTGCGCGGCCTCGGCCCGACCCGCACCCTGATCCTGCTCAACGGCCGCCGCGTGTCGCCGGCCGGTACCCGCGGCTCGGTGGGTTCGACCGACCTCAACGTGCTGCCGAACTCGATCGTCGACCGCGTCGAAATCCTGAAGGACGGTGCGTCCTCGATCTATGGCTCCGACGCCGTTGCCGGCGTAATCAACATCATCACCAAGAAGAAGGTCGACGGCGTCACCTTCGAAGCACAGCACAACGCCACCGATGGCGGCGGCGGTGAAGAGCGCCGTTACTCCATCATGTTCGGTGCCACCGGCGAGCGCTCGCACTTCTCCGGCTCCTATGAGTACTACACCCGCAACGAACTGACCCTGGCTGATCGCAGCTGGGCCGGCGGTTGCCCGACCGACATGTACCGCGACATCGACGCAGGCAACTATTGGGGCAGCGGCGACTTCATCGACCCGCTGACCGGCAAGCCGAAGTGCTGGTCGCTCGATGCCGGCGGCACCACGCTGAACACCATCGGCACCAACACCCGTACCGGTGTTGCGGCCCCGGGCGGCTCCGGCACCCGCTTCAACCGCTGGCGCCCGAACGCAGCCATCACCACCGGCCTGGTGGGCTACGAAGGCGTGGACCTGAACACCCGCGACACCTTCGACCCGGCGATGCGCAACGAGTCGCTGATCTCGCCGACCAAGACCCACACCCTGTACCTGCAGGGCGGCTTCGACCTCAACGCGCTGGGCGATGCCGAGCTGTACTACGAGTTCCTGGGCAACAAGCGCAAGTCGACCCAGACCGGCTATCGCCAGTTGACCCTGGACTATGCTGTGGGCAGCCCGCTGATCCCGGCCAACCTGCGTGACAGCGTTGCCGGCGCACCCACCGACCAGACCAGCGGCAAGAACCTGGGCGTGCGTGCGTTCATCGGTTTCGGCAACGACACCAACAAGCAGAACGTCGATTTCCTGCGCTTCAACGCCGGCCTGCGTGGTCACCTGAGCTCGGAGTGGAACTATGACTTCAACGTCATGCACTCGCGCAGCGACGCCGACTACACCTTCGAGAGCTTCCTGACCAGCCGCCTGCGCCAGAGCCTGGATGTGGTCTCCAACGGTGCCGGTGGCTATGTCTGCCGCGACAGTTCCAACGGCTGCATCGCCGCACCGGCGCTGAACACCAACACCATCGGTGGCAAGCTGCCGCAGGACTGGAAGGACTGGGTGTTCGTGCCGGTCACCGGCAACACGCTGTACAAGGAAACCACGGTCAACTTCAACGTCAACGGCCCGCTGTTCGACATGCCGTACGGCTCGGCCGGTGGTGCGTTCGGCGTCGAGTACCGCAAGGCCCGCATCGACGACACGCCCTCGCCGTACTCGATCAATGCCGACCTGTACAACCTGACCAACGCCACTCCGACCCGCGGTTCGGACTCGGTGTTCGAAGCCTACGGCGAACTGGAACTGCCGCTGCTGTCCGGCGTCACCGCTGCCGAGGAACTGACGGTCAACCTGTCCGGCCGTTATACCGACTACAAGTCCTACGGCTCGGATGAGACCTACAAGATCGGCGCGCTCTGGACCCCGGTGAAGTGGCTGTCGTTCCGTGCTTCGTACGGCACCTCCTACCGCGCACCGGCCCTGTTCGAACAGTTCCTGGGCGGCACCACCGGCTTCCTGAGCAGCAGCGCCGACCCCTGCAACGAGTACGGTGATCGCAACCCGAGCTCGCCGCGCTACCAGAACTGCGCATCGCTGGGCCTGGCACCGGACTACCTGGCCACCCAGGGCGTGACCGTGGTCACCCAGGGCGGTGCCGAGGCCGGCCTGGAAGCCGAAACCTCCAAGGCCAAGACCCTGGGCGTGGTGATCCAGCCGGAATTCGGCAGCGGCTTCGGTGACCTGTCCTTCGCGGCTGACTACTTCGACATCGAAGTGAAGAACGGCGTCGACAGCGCTGGCGGCGCGAACATCCTGTCGCGCTGCTACGACAGCGGCAGTGCCGACTTCGCCGCCGGCTCGGGCCTGTGCCGTCTGGTGGCCCGCAACCCGGTCAACAACCAGCTGGTGGTGACCAACGGCTTCATCAACCTGTCCACCGACAAGGTTCGGGGCATGGACTTCACCACCCGCTATGTCCGTGAAATCGGCCCGGGCACCCTGCGCACCACGTTGCAGTTCACCCATTACCTGGAACAGGCCAGCAAGGTCTTCGCCGACGATCCGCTGGTGGATTACAACGGCATGCTGTCGCGTCCGGAAAACACCGCCTCGCTGGACCTGAGCTACAAGTGGAAGAACTGGCAGGTGCGTTACGGCCTGGACTGGATCGACAAGATGGACAGCTACGCGTACTACGAGGAGCGCAACCCGGGTGACTTCGACCCGGCCACCTCGGCGTACAAGCTGTACACCCCGAACTACTTCCTGCAGGCCTTCTCGGTCAAGTATGAAGCGGACAAGTGGTCGGTTACCGGTGGCGTGCGCAACTTCGCCAACCGCAAGCCGCCGACCATCTCGCAGGGTGTCTACAGCACCGTCGGCAACGCGCTGCTGTACAGCGGCTTCGACTACTTCGGTCGCAGCTACTTCCTGAACATCACGCGTTCGTTCTGATCCAACCCCCTGCAACCGCCGCCCTTCTGGGCGGCGGTTCCATTTCAGGCACCGGATTTTCCGCTGACCGGTGCCAACGCATTCCGAGGTTGCAATGAAGCGAGCCCTGCTGCTGGCTGCCCTGGCCAGCCTTTCACCGTTGCTGCATGCCAAGCCTGCGGCGCCCACCATCGAACAGATGGCCGCCTTCCCGGCCATCTCCAGCCTGTCGTTGTCGCCGGATGGGCGACATATCGCCGGCCTTCGCGCCGATGGCGAAGAGCGCGTGATCGTAGTGTGGCGAACCGACGCACTGGACAAGCCGCCGACGGTGATCGGCGCCAACCGCATGAAGTTCCAGAGCGTTTCGTTCATCAAGAACGGACAGCTGGCCGTCGTGCTGTGGCAGCCCTATGACCTGCGCGCCGACCGGGTGACCAAGACCTTCGTCAGCAAGTTCTTCATCACCGACATCGAAGGCAAGCAGTGGAAGGAGCCGATCACGCCGCCACGCGCGACCAGCCGCAGCGAAGAACTCGAGCAGGCACTGGCCAACGCCACGGTGCTCGACACCCTGCCCAACGATCCCGACCACATTCTGGTGGTCAACGGTTCGGGCAGCAGTTCCGGTGACGTCTACAAGGTCGACCTGCGCAACTTCACCTCCCAGCGCATCCAGAAGACCGAAGAGCGCGTGGCGGGCTATATCACCGACCTCGACAGTGAACTGCGCGCCCGCCTGCGGCAGGACGTCGACGGTACCGGCGCCTACGTCGCTACCGAGTTCCGTTCGCCTGCCAACGGTGCCTGGGAGGAGCATTTCCGCTCCTACGTGAAGAACCGCGACGTCAACCAGGTGATCGGCTTTGCCGATGATCCGAACATCGCGTTCGTACTCAGCAACGTCGGTCGCGACAAGGCGATCGTCTACGAGTACGACATCGCGGCGCGCAAGCAGAAGGAAGTGCTGTTCGAGCACAAGCTGTTCAACGCCAGCTCGATGCTGATCAACCGCCACCGGAGCGGTGCAGTACCCTTCGGCGAGATCATGGGAATCGGCTATGCCGGTCCGCGCGGTGACGACATCCAGTGGACCTCCCCGCGCATGAAGGCACTGGACCAGGGGCTGCGCCAGGCACTTGGCATCCGCCAGGAGCCGCTGGCGATGGTCGATACCGCGAACGGCCAGCGCTACACCGCCAACTACGATACCGGCCTGAGCTACCGCATCGTCGATTACACCGCCGATCTTTCCAATGTGCTGGTCGCCACCTCCGGCCCTTCCAACCCGCCCGAGTATCACCTGCTGCACGACGGCAAGCTGACCCTGCTGGCCAAGACCTATCCGCAGATCCAGCCAGCCGCGCTGGGCACCACCCGGCTGGTCTACTACAAGGCACGCGACGGGCTGGACATTCCGGCGTTCCTGACCACGCCCAACACCGAGCTGTGCGGTGCCGGTCCCTGGAAAGCCGTTGTGCATCCGCACGGCGGCCCGTGGGCACGCGACGGCATGGACTTCGATGGCTCGATGTGGGTCCCCCTGATGGCATCGCGTTGCATGGCGGTGCTGCGCCCACAGTTCCGCGGCTCGGCCGACTGGGGCCGCAAGCTGTGGATGGCCGGTGATGCCGAATGGGGCCAGAAGATGCAGGACGACAAGGACGATGGCGCGCAGTGGATGATCGACCAGAAGATCGCCCAGCCCGGCCACATCGCCATGTTCGGCTTCTCCTATGGCGGCTACTCGGCGTTCGCGGCTTCGGTGCGTCCCAATGGCCTGTACAAGTGCGCCATCGCCGGTGCCGGCGTCTCGGACATCAAGAAGATCTGGTCGCGCTTCTATACCAACCCGTTCTTCCGCCAGGCCCAGGCGCCGACCGTGGCCGGCCTCAATCCGGTCGACAAGGCCGGCGAAATGAAGATTCCGTTGATGGTCTACCACGGTGACCGCGACCGCACGGTGCCGATCGAGCAGTCGGAGTGGTTCGTGAACAAGGCCAGGAGTTCGGGCCAGCCGGTCGAGTTCCACGCCATCGCCGACTACGCGCATGGTCCCGCCTGGACCCGCGCGATCATGGGCGACCAGCTCAGGCTGATCGACGACTACCTGGGCAAGGGCTGCGGCGGCGGCGGCCTGTAAGCCGCACCGCTTCCTGCAGGGGCGCCCATCGGGCGCCCTTGCACGTTCTGGCCCTTGCGCCCGGCCATGACCTTCGACACCCTTGCAGGCCAGGCCGGCGGCGTATCGTTCGGCCCACGGCCGTACCTGCGGCTACTCCCTGACTCACTCGGCCTGGAGGCCAAGAATAGTGATGACGCGCACTCCCAAGATCGTCCTGCTCAGCCTGGCCGTGTCGGCCGTGCTGGCCGGCTGCGGCAAGAACGAAACCCCGGCCAAGGATGCCGCGACCCCCGCCCCGGCCACCGCCGAAGCCACTACCTACAAGCTGGACGACAGCAAGCTGCCGGCCTACAACGCCTTCCAGCCGAGCGACCTGGACACCACCAAGGACGCCTGCACCGCCTTCGGCGACTACGTCAACAGCAAGTGGCTGGCCGCCAATGAGATCCCGGGCGACCGCACCAGCTGGGGCGCGTTCACCATCCTCGACGAGCGCTCGGTGGCCGTGCAGCACCAGCTGGCCGAACAGGTCGCGCAGGTCAAGACCCCGAACCACATCGAGAAGATCGTCGGCGACCTGTGGGCCACCGGCATGGACGAAGCCAAGATCAATGCCCAGGGCATCGAGCCGCTGAAGGCCGACCTGGCTGCGATCGACGGCCTGCAGGACAAGGCGGCCATCGCCAACTACCTGCGCACCAGCGCCGCCAAGGGTGACAACATCCTGTTCGGCTTCGGCGCCGAAGCGGACTTCAAGAACTCCGCCGTGAACATGGCCTATGCCAGCCAGGGCGGCCTGGGCCTGCCGGATACCACCTACTACACCGATGCCAAGAACGCCGACAAGCTGAAGGCCTACCAGGCGCACGTCGCCAAGGTGCTGGAACTGTCCGGCGTGGCCGCGGCCGATGCGGCCAAGCAGGCCGAGGACGTGGTCAAGTTCGAAACCCGCCTGGCCAAGGCCTCCAAGTCGCGCGTGGAGCTGTCGCGCAACGTCGAGCTGTACTACAACCCGGTCACCCTGGCCGACGCCGACAAGCTGACCCCGAACTTCAGCTGGACCGAGTTCTTCAAGTCGCAGGGCGTGGCCGCGCCGGAGAAGTTCTCGCTGGCCATGCCGGCCTTCCATGAGGAAGTGAGCAAGTCGCTGGCCGACACCGATCCGTCGGTGTGGCGCGCCTACCTGCGCTTCCACACCGTGGACAGCGCCTCGCCGTACCTCGCGGACGCCTTCGTGCAGGAGAACTACGAGTTCTACGGCAAGACCCTCAACGGCCAGAAGGAGCAGAAGCCGCGCTGGAAGCGCGTGCTGGGCACCATCGAAAACGATGCCGGTGAAGCCTTCGGCCAGCTGTACGTGAAGGTTGCCTTCTCGCCGGAAGCCAAGGCGAAGATGGAAGAACTGGTGAAGAACCTGGCCGCCTCGCTGAAGGACCGCATCCAGGGCCTGAGCTGGATGAGCGAGGAAACCAAGGCCAAGGCCATCGCCAAGTGGGAAACCTTCACCCCGAAGATCGGTTACCCGGACAAGTGGCGTGACTGGTCGGGCCTGCAGACCCAGCGCGACAGCTACCTGGGCAACGTGCGCGCGGCCAACGAGTTCAACTACAAGTTCAACCTGTCCAAGATCGGCAAGCCGGTGGACAAGACCGAGTGGGGCATGACCCCGCAGACCGTCAACGCCTACTACAACCCGCTGCAGAACGAGATCGTGTTCCCGGCCGCCATCCTGCAGCCGCCGTTCTTCGATCCGAAGGCCGACGACGCGCTGAACTATGGCGGCATCGGTGCGGTGATCGGCCATGAGATGACCCACGGTTACGACGACCAGGGCGCACGCTTCGGGCCGACCGGCAACCTGGAAGACTGGTGGACCCCGGCCGACAAGAAGAACTTCGAAGGCCTCACCGGCAAGCTGGTCAAGCAGTTCGACCAGTACAAGGTCGACGGCCAGGCAGTGAACGGCCACTTGACCCTGGGCGAGAACATCGCCGACCTGGGCGGCCTGGCCACCGCCTACGACGCCCTGCAGAAGGCCACCGCCGGCAAGGAAGATGCGAAGGTCGACGGCTTCACCCGCGACCAGCGCTTCTTCTTCAACTGGGCCACCGTGTGGCGCACCAAGTACACCCCGGAAAACGCCAAGGTCCGCCTGGCCACCGACCCGCACGCCCCGGCGCAGTTCCGCGCCATGGGTGCGCCGTCGAACCTGCCGACCTTCGCTGCCGCGTTCCAGTGCAAGGCCGGTTCGCCGATGGCCCGCACCGGCGAGCAGCAGGTGGTGATCTGGTAAGCCACGGCTGACGCTGCGGCAGACCTGCAAAGGCCCGGGAATTCCCGGGCCTTTGTTTTTCCGGGGTGTTTTTCATCCACGCATGGCGTGGATCTACTGATCTCGGCACTCCCCGGTAGCGGCCGACCCTGGTCGGCGAAAGCAGCGTGATGCGTGCATGCCGCGTCGATGCGCGGCTTGCTATAGTGCGCGCGCCCTCAATCCATCACGGATTCGTTCCACATGCCCAATTTCCGTCCGCTTGCCATCGCCCTGGGCATCAGCCTGGCGACCCTGGTCCCGACCCACGATGCGTTCGCCGCCGCCAAGAAGAAGGCCGCGCGCGCCCCGGCCGTCAGCGCCCAGTGCAGCGACTTCTACGACGCCACCAATGCAGGCTGGCTGAAGGCCAACCCGGTGCCGCAGACCGGTGCCACCACCGCGCTCGGCCAGCTGGTCGACCGCAGCCGCCAGCAGCAGCGCGAACTGCTCGACGCCGCGATGAAGTCGCCGCAGGGCAACGTGCAGAAGCTGCTGGGCGACTTCTGGGCCAGCGGCCTGGACGAAGCCGCCGTGGAAGCGGACGGTTCCAACCCGATCGCGCCGCTGCTGACCCGCATCAACGCCATCAAGAAGGCCAAGGATGTGCCGGCCTCGATCGCCGCGCTGCACCAGGTCGGCATCCCGGTCGCCTTCAACTTCGGCCCGGACGTCGACCTGAAGGCACTGGACCGCCACATCGGTTACTTCATGCAGGGCGGCATGGGCCTGCCGGATCCGGCGTTCTATACCCGCACCGACGCCGACACCGTGGCGCTGATGGGCCGCTACCGCAACTACGTCAAGCAGATCCTGGCGCTGACCGGCACCCCGGCGGCCAAGCTGGATGCAGAGTCGCAGTCGGTCATCGCGCTGGAGACCGAGCTGGCGCGCAATGCGCAGTCGCTGGCCGGCATCAACAACCCGTTCAACAACTACGCGCCGATCTCCACCAAGGAGCTCAACAGCCGTTACCGCAACCTGCAGCTGGACGCGTTCCTGAAGGCACAGGGCGTGGACGACGACCTGGTCTCGCTGGCCGACCCGGGCCTGTTCAAGCAGCTCGATGGCATGGTCACCAAGCTCAAGCCGGACCAGTGGAAGGCCTACCTGCGCTGGCGCGTGGGCGACTCGATGGCGCCGTACCTGTCCAAGGCCTACCGCGACGCAGAATTTGAGTTCCGTGGCCGCGTGCTGCGCGGCGAAACCCTGCCGCCGCAGCGCTGGGAGGATGTGCTGGACGCGATCAACGTGGCCGCCGGCCCGATGGTCGGCCGTGAATATGCGGCCCGTTACCTGTCGGCCGAAGACCGTCGCCAGGCGGCGTGGATCGTCGACAAGCTGCGCGAAGTGCAGATCGAGGCGGTCAAGAACAACAGCTGGATGAGCGCCGAAGCCAAGACCGAAGCGCAGGCCAAGCTGGCCGCGCTGAAGATCGAGATCGGCACGCCGCTGCGCGACCTCGACTACAGCGTGCAGCCGATGGGCCGCGGCTCGTTCGGCGGCAACATGCTGATCGCTTCGACCTGGCGCCACCGCGAGGAAATGAAGCGCATCGGCAAGGGCAACGCCGACCGCCGCTGGGATGTGCTGCCGCAGCAGCCGTCGCTGGCCTACGACCTGGCACAGAACCGCCTGATCGTCACCGCCGCGATCCTGCAGGGCCCGGTGTTCAACGCCAAGGCCGACGCCGCCGACAAGTTCGGCAGCTTCGGTGGCCTGGTCGGCCATGAGCTGACCCGTGCGATCGACGCCAAGGGCGCGCTGGTCGACGCCAAGGGCGAACTGCGCAGCTGGTGGACCCCGGCCGACAAGACCGCCTGGACCCTGCTCGGCAACCGCGTGACCGCGCAGTACAGCGCCTACGACTTCCCGGGCGTGAAGGGTGCCAAGGTCAACGGCACGCTCACCCAGGAAGAGAACCTGGCCGACATCGCCGGCCTGGAGCTGGCCTGGGCGGCCTATACCGCGCAGGAGCCGAAGGCCAAGCAGGCGCAGCAGCAGGGCTTCTTCCGCGCCTGGTCGACCCTGTGGGCACAGCAGCTGTCGCCGAACGAAGCGGTGCGCCGCCTGACCGCCGACATCCGCGCGCCGGGCCTGTGGCGCAGCAATGGCACGCTGGCCAATCTGCCGGCCTTCGGTGCCACCTTCAGCTGCAAGGCCGGCCAGCCGATGCAGCGCAGCGAAGCCGACCAGATCAAGGTCTGGCGCTGAGCCAACCACAGTACCCGTAATGCAGAGGGCGCCTTCGGGCGCCCTTTTTTGCGGGTGCAGCACGATCCCGGGTTAACACCGCCCGTGCTATCGCTGCGGCTTCGTCCATCGCGGAGCCCCGACATGGCACACAAGAACACGATCTGTGTCTGGTACGACAACGGCGCGCTCGAGGCCGCCACCTTCTACGCCAGCATCCTGCCCGACAGCGCGGTGACCGCCGTGCATCACGCCCCGGGTGATTTCCCGGATGGCAAGGAAGGCAACGTGCTGACGGTCGAGTTCACGGTCTGCGGCATCCCCTGCGTCGGCCTCAACGGCGGTACCGCGTTCAAGCACAGCGAAGCCTTCTCCTTCCAGATCCAGACCGAGGACCAGGCCGAGACCGACCGCCTGTGGAATGCGATCGTCGGCAACGGTGGCCAGGAGAGCCAATGCGGCTGGTGCAAGGACCGCTGGGGCATCTCCTGGCAGATCAGCCCGCGCATGCTGATCGAAGCGGTGACCAGCAATGACAAGGCATTGGCCAAGCGCGCCTTCAACGCGATGATGCCGATGAAGAAGATCGACATCGCCACCATCGAAGCGGCAATCAAAAAAGGGGACGGAGGGGATTAAGTCGTTTCTCCCCACCCCTGTGTGCAGATGCAGATTGCGACTTAATCCCCTCCGTCCCCTTTTCGCGAGGTGCTGATGACCTGGGATGCGATCGTCGTTGGCGGTGGCCACAACGGCCTGGTCTGCGCGGCCTATCTGGCGCACGCTGGAAAGAAGGTACTGGTGCTGGAACGTCGTGGCGTTCTCGGCGGTGCCGCAGTCACCGAGGAATTCCATCCCGGCTTCCGCAACTCGGTGGCGTCGTACACGGTGTCATTGCTGCAGCCGAAGGTGATCGACGACCTGCAGCTGCATGCGCATGGGCTGCGCATCGTCGCGCGTCCGGCCAACAACTTCCTGCCGTTGCCGGACGGCCGCCACCTGTTGTCCGCGCCAGGCCGCACCCAGGCCGAGGTGGCGAAGTTCTCCGAGCGGGATGCGCAGCGCTTGCCCGCGTACGAGGCACGCCTGGGGATTTTCGCCGACGTACTGCGCGCATGGGCCCTGCGCACGCCGCCGGACCTGGGTGCAGCAGGCGGTTGGCGTGCCCTGCCCGCCCTGTGGCAGATGGGCCGTCTCGGTCGTGAACTGGCGACGCTGGATGCCTCGCTGCGGCAGGAACTGCTGGACCTGTTCACGCTGTCGGCGGCCGAGTACCTGGATCGCTGGTTCGAGAGCGAGCCGATCAAGGCGCTGTTCGGCTTCGATGGCATCGTCGGCAACTACGCAAGCCCGTATACACCGGGCAGTGCCTACGTACTGCTGCACCACGTATTCGGCCAGTGCAATGGTGTGAAAGGTGCATGGGGCCACGCGATCGGCGGCATGGGCGCGATCAGCCAGGCGATTGCGGCCTCGGCACGCGAGGCCGGTGCGGAACTGCGCGTGGAGACCGGTGTACAGCGCGTGCGGATTGAACAGGGCCGCGCGGTGGGTGTGGAACTGGCCAACGGCGAGATCCTGCGCGCACGCGCGGTGGTCGCCAACGTCAATCCGAAGCTGCTGTACGAACAATTGCTGGAACCGGCACAGGTACCCAACGCAACGCGCGAACGCATGGCGAACTGGCGCTGCGGTTCGGGCACGTTCCGGATGAACCTGGCGCTGTCGCGGCTGCCGGATTTCAGCGCCCTGCCCGGCCCCGGCGATCACCTCAGCGCCGGCATCATCATGGCACCCAGCCTGGACTACATGGACCGCGCCTGGCTGGACGCGCGCCGCGACGGCTGGTCGCACGAACCGATCGTGGAGATGCTGATCCCCAGCACGCTGGACGATTCGCTGGCGCCGCCCGGGCAGCATGTGGCCAGCCTGTTCTGCCAGCACGTGGCACCGGTGTTGCCCGAGGGCCGCCATTGGGATGATCACCGCGAGACCGTGGCCGACCTGATGATCGCCACCGTCGAACGCTATGCGCCTGGGTTCGCCGGCAGCGTGCTGGGCCGCCAGGTGCTGTCACCGCTGGATCTTGAACGGATCTTCGGCCTGATCGGTGGCGACATTTTCCACGGTGCACTCAGTGCCAACCAGTTGTTCTCGGCACGGCCGATGGTCGGCCAGGCCGGCTATCGCGGCGCCCTGCCCGGCCTGTATCTGTGCGGTTCGGGCACCCATCCCGGTGGAGGCGTCACCGGTGCGCCCGGGCACAATGCCGCGCAGGTGGTGTTGCGGGATCTGTAGAGGCGTGCCGACCAACGGTCGGCACCTACCGCGTCAAATGATCCCATTCAAAGCGTGCCAACCAAGGTTGGCACCTACCCGCGTGGGACAAGGTGTGCCGACCAAGGTTGGCACCTACCGCGTCAAATGATCCCATCTAAAGCGTGCCAACCAAGGTTGGCACCTACCCGCGTGAAGCGAGGCGCATCGCGCCTCACTTCACGCTGCGCAGATGGTTCGGGCGCTTCGGTGGGCCGGGCGGGCGGCGCTTGTTGAACGGCGGCTGCCCACGCCAGTAGCGGATCAGCAACCAGCCGAACAGCATGCCGCCGAGGTGCGCGAAGTGGGCCACGCCCGGCTGCCAGCCGGTCATGCCCAGCACCAGCTCGCCCACGCCGAACAGGATCACGAAGGTACGCGCCTTCATCGGGATCGGCGGGAACAGCAGCATCACCCGCTGGTTGGGGAACAGCATGCCGTAGGCCAGCAGCAGGCCGAACACGCCGCCGGAAGCACCCAGCACCGTGGCCGGGTTTTCCAGCAGCGTACCCACCAGCAGCTGGCAGACGCCGGCGCCGGCCACGCACACCAGGTAGTACAGCAGGAAGCGCTTTTCGCCCCAGGTCTGCTCCAGCGGCGCGCCGAACATGAAGACCGCCAGCATGTTGAAGAACAGATGGCCGAAGCTGCCATGCAGGAAGCCGTAGGTCAGCAGCTGCCAGGGCTGGAAGTTGCCGCCCGGCGAGAATGCGTCGAAGCCCTGCTGCAACGGCTGCAGCATGAACGGCTCGAAGGTCTGCATGCCGAGCAGGAACGGCTGCTGCAGCAGGAACAGGATCGCGTTGGCGATCAGCAGGGCCTTGGTGACGGTTGGCAGTCGCGGGAACATGGGAGCACCGGCATGGAACGGCCTCCATCATAGCCGCAGCATCGTGTCTTGTTGGCGACCCGCGGGTCTGGCCTGTTCAGTCGCCAGCGATGCTCAGCCCGGGCCCCACACGGCCGCGTCCAGCGCCGCCGCCGGATCGGTCGCCGGCATCCGTACCCGGCCGTTCTCCACCCGCACGCCCTCGGCGCGCAACCGCTGTGACTGCTCGCGCCAGCCGGCCGACCCTTCTTCCATGGCAATGCGCCCATCCGAGCGCAGCACGCGGTGCCAGGGCAGGTCCGGGTCGTCGTTCTGGCCGAGGATACGCGCGGTCAGGCGTGCACGCCCGGGCAGGCCCGCACGCATCGCCACCTGGCCGTAGCCCATCACCTGCCCCGCCGGGATCGCGCGGATCACCGCCAGGATGCGCGCACGCGCCTGCTCCGGCGTCAGCGCCGCAGGCGGGTCACCAGCAGAACGCCGATCAGCACCAGCACGGTGCCGGCGATCTGCGCCGGCCCCATCGGTTCGTCGAGCAGCCATAGGCTCATCACGATCGTGGAAACAGGGCCCAGCATACCGACCTGCGCGGCCAGCGACGAACCCACGCGCTGCACTGCCAGCATGATCGCCAGCACCGGCAGCACCGTGCACACGGTGGCATTGACCAGCGACAACCACTGCACCGGCGCCGGTGCCTGCCACAGCAGTGGCAGCGGATGGGTCACCGCGAAATGCAGCAGCACCAGCACGCTGGCCACGCAGCTGGCGTAGGCGGTCAGCCGCACCGCACCGATGCGCGCGACCACCTGCCCACTGCCGAACAGGTACAGCGCATAGCTGAGCGCGCTGCCCAGCACCAGCAGGCTGCCGACGATGATCTGCCCACCCTCGCGCTGCAGGTCATGGCCGAAGGCCAGCAGCACGCCCAGGTAGCTCAGCACCAGCGCGCCGATCTGCCAGCGGCCCGGTCGCTGGCGCGCCAGCAGCACGTTGATCAGCAGTACCAGGGTCGGGTTCAAGTACAGGATCAGCCGTTCCAGGGTCACGCTGATGTACTGCAGCCCCTGGAAGTCGAGCAGGCTGGACAGGTAGTAGCCGGTGAACCCCAGCCACAGCACGCGGGCGCGGTCAGCCCAGGACAGCGGCTCGGCCCGCCGCGCGGCCCACACGGCCATCAACGCGAACAGGGGCAGCGCCATCAGCATGCGCAGGGCGAGCAAGGTGGTGGCATCCACGCCATGGCGCAGACCGAGCTTGACGATGATCGCCTTGCCGGAAGCAGCGATGGCGCCGATCGCGGCCAGGCCGATCCCCCCCAGCGCGATGCGAGGGGAGGCGGTAGCGATACGGGAAGCGGTGTTGGACATCGGGACGACGGCGGGCCGCGCGGAGCGGCTGGGGAAAGCGTGGGGGCGGCCATTGTCGCATGGGGGCGTCCGGTGCCCGCCCCGGTAGCGCTGAGCGTGCCCGAATGCCGCCTTCTGTAGAGTCGAGCCATGCTCGACTGCTTTCGCACGGCAGTCGAGCATGGCTCGACTCTACAACCGCAGGTCAGCGCATCAGCACCACTTCCTCGGCCGAGGTCGGGTGGATCGCCACGGTGTCGTCGAACTGGGCCTTGGTCGCCCCCATCTTCACCGCCACCGCGAAGCCCTGCAGGATCTCGTCGGCCGCTTCCCCCAGCAGGTGGATGCCCACCACCCGTTCGTCCGGGCCGGCGCAGACCATCTTGAACAGGCTGCGCTGGGTGCCGTTGGCCAGCGCCTGCAGCATCGGGCGGAAACGGCTGTGGTAGACGCTCACCTGGTCGAAGCGCGCGCGCGCTTCCTCTTCGCTCATGCCCACCGCGCCCAGCGGCGGATGCGAGAACACCACGCTCGCCACGTTCCCGTAATCCATCTTCGACTGCGGGCGCCCCCCGAACAGCCGATCCATCAACCGCCGCGATGCGGCCACGGCCACCGGCGTCAACCCGACCTTGCCGGCGATGTCACCCACCGCATGCACGCTCGGCACGCTCGTGGTCTGCCATTCGTCCACCTGCACCTGCTGGTGTTCGCCGATGCCGATGCCGAGCGCTTCCAGGCCAAGGTCACGACTGTTGCCGCGGCGACCGGTCGCGAAGAACACTGCGTCGAACACGTTGTCGAGCGGGCCGTCATGACCGAACGCACGCACGCGTTCGCCATCGCGCTGCAGCTCGCGCAGGCGGTAGTCGAAATGGATGCGCACGCCCTGCTGCTTCAGGTTCTCGGCCAACTGATCGGTCAGCTCGTAGTCGAAGCGCTCCAGCAGCCGCTTGCCGCGCACCAGCAGGCTCACGCGGCTGCCGAGCGCCTGCAGCAGGCCAGCCAGTTCCACCGCGATGTAGCCGCCGCCGATGATCGCCACCTCGGCCGGCGCTGCACGCAGGTCGAAGAAATCATCGGAGACCAGGCCCAGTTCCGCGCCGGGAATGTCCGGGCGCAGCGGATGCGCGCCGGTGGCAATCAGGATGTGCTCGGCGCTGTAGCGCACGCCATCACTGCAGGCCACGGTGTGCGCATCAAGCAGATGACCACGTGCCGGAATGCGCACCACGCCGGTTTCGTCCAGGCGCTTGTGGTAGCTGGTATGGATGTTGCTGATGTAGGCCTGGCGATGGATCACCAGTTCCTTCCACGACAGCGCCGGGCGCGCTTGAACATCGAAGCCCATCGCACTGGCCAGGCCGATGCGCTCGTGCAGGTCGGCCGCCAGCCACATCGCCTTCTTCGGCACGCAGCCAACATTGACACAGGTCCCACCCAGCTCACCGGGCTCCAGCATGGCCACGCGCTTGCCGTGCTGCGCGGCGCGGATCGCGCCGGCCAGGCCGGCGGAGCCGCCGCCAAGGACGATCAGGTCGTAATCATAGGATGCAGTGCTCATCGGAATCGCTCGGGTCGGTAAGGGGCAGGATCGATCGCTGGCGTGCGGCCGCAGACGAGATCGGCGATCAGCTGGCCGGTGCCGGCGCTCATGCTGATGCCGAGCATGCCATGCCCCGCTGCAAGCCAGACGTGAGGATGCGCGGGCGCGCGGCCGATCAACGGCACGTCGTCCACGCTCATGGGGCGCCACCCGCACCACTGCTCCTGCAGCTGCGCACCGCGCGGCGCGCGCAGGTAGTGGTCGGCGGCCTCCTGCAGGGCCTGCAGGCGGCGCGTGCGCAGCTGCGGGTCGGCGCCGGCGAACTCCATGGTGCCGCCCAGGCGCAGCGCGTCGCGCCAGGCAATCACGAACACGGAATGGTCCTTCAGCACGACCGGACGCTGCGGCACCAGCTCCGGTCGCGACCAGGTCAGCGAATAGCCCTTGCCGGGCTGGATCGGCACGCGCAGGTCCAGTTGCCGTGCCCAGTCGCGCGACCACGGGCCAGTGGCCAGCACCAGCTCACGCGCCCGCACGGTCTGCAGGCCGGCCTGCACGCGTACGCCCTGCGCATCGTCACTGAATCCCTGCACGTCCACCTGTTCGTCGATCACCACGCCCTGCGCGCGCAGCACGCGCGCCAGCTCAGCGGTGTAGCGGTCCGGACGCAGCTGCGCATCGCCAGGAAAGTGGATCGCACCGGCGAGGCGATCATGGAACGCCGGATTGTCGCGCGCATAGTCGCCGCCATCGATGCAGGCCGTGACAATACCCTGCGCGTTCAGTGCCTCGCACTCGGCCGCATGATGGTCGAAGTTGCGGGCGTCACCGAACACATAGTCCAGCCCGTGTGCAGCGAATTCGCAGTCCAGCGCATGCGTATGCACCCAATGGGCCAGGCGCAGCCGTGAATCATTCAACAACGCGCCGCGTGCCCGTGTGGAGTGCAGCCAGTCGCGCGCATTGCAGCGCGACCCGAACTGCAGCAACCAACGCCACAGCGTCGGATCCAGCCGCGTACGCACGTACAACGGCGCACGCGGATCGAGCATCCAGCGCAGCGCACGCAATGGCACGCCGGGGGCCGCCAGCGGTGGCGCATGGCTGGGCGTGACGGTGCCGCAGTTGCCATGCGACGTCGCGCCGCCGACGCGCCCGCGATCGATCACCCGCACCTGCCGCCCCTGCGCACGCAGCGCGAGCGCGGCGGCCAGTCCAATGGCACCGGCGCCGACCACGATCACATCCTCGTGTGCGCCCTGCATCGATCAGCCCTGCCCGGCCCCACGCCGCATCGGTGGCCACTGCCGATAGGTCATCGCACGCCATACCCACTCAATCGGGCCGAAGCGGAAACGGCGCAGCCACAGGTGCGAAATCACCACCTGCGCGGCAAACAGCAGCAGCGCAAACAGCAGCTGCACGCTGCGCGGCATCATCTCGAACCTGCCCAGGCCATAGTGGTAGAAGGTCCAGGTACACAGCAGCGACTGGCCAAGATAGTGGGTCAACGCCATGCGCCCCACCGGCGCCAGCCACGCCAGCCGCGTGCGCCAGTGCACGATCCACGCCAGGTAGCCCAGGCACATCGGCAGTCCGCCAATCGTGACCAGGGCCATCGCCGCCGTCACCGGCAGGTTGTACGCACCGGGTGCCAGGTAGGGTTTCCAGGCAACCCCCAGCAACGTGACCAGCAGGCCCAGCGGCAGTGCGATCCAGCGCAGCGACGCGTACAGCCGCGGGAAGCGCTCCGGCGTCGCCAGCGCACCACTGCCGGCGAACCAGCTGCCGATCAGGAACATGCCCAGCACTTCCGGGCCGGTGATCAGCAGCGCGCCCATCGAGGTGCCGAACTCGCTCAGGCGCTGCACATTGGCCTGCGCCCAGCTGCCCTGCCCGTACACCTGCCGCTGCAGGTCGATGCTCTGCTGCGCCTCGGCCAGCATGCTCCGCACCTCTTCGGCCGAAGCCATCGACACCATCGCGCCCACCAGCAGCATCATCGCTACACCGCCGAGGTAGACGATCACGCCCATCCACGGCAGCCAGCTGCGCGGCGCCTCGCGGCAGGCCAGCAGCGGCAGCGAGATCAGTGCATACATCACCAGGATGTCGCCGGACCAGACCAGCAGTGCATGGCACAGGCCGATCAGCAGCAGGCCGGCGCTGCGGCGCAGGTAGAACGGGGTGAAGTCGCGCCCGGCCACCTCGGCGCGTTGCGCCATCACCGCGAAGCCGGCGCCGAACAGCAGCGAGAACAGGGTGAAGAACTTGCCCTGCACGAACACGTAGACGAAGGCGTCGGCCCAGTAATCGATGCCCCGCCAGTGCACGTCGATGCCGGTGAAGGCCAGGTCCAGCGGGCCACTGAAGGCCTCGATGTTCATCAGCAGGATGCCCAGCAACGCGGCACCGCGCAGCACGTCCAGCACGGCGATGCGTTCGCCGGAAGCCACCGGCTGCAGGGAAGGAGAAGCGGCGTTCACGGGGGGTCCGTCAGGCAGGTCCGCCATTATGCCGCCGGCCCGTGCACCATGGATGGCCGCGCCGTGTTCCACATACGCAACGGCCCGCCGAAGCGGGCCGTTGCTGCCATCACGATCGCACTGCGATCAGTGCTGGTGGCCGCCGTCACCGTGGACGTGGCCGTGGTCCAGCTCTTCCTTGCCGGCTTCGCGCACGTCGACGATTTCGACGTCGAAGTGCAGGTCCTTGCCGGCCATCGGATGGTTCAGGTCAACGTCGACGACGCTCATGCCGACCTTCTGCACGGTCACCGCACGCGGGCCGAAGTTGGTCTGCAGCACGACCTGCTGGCCCGGAGCCAGCTTGGTGTTGCCGAAGTGCTTCTTCGGCACGCGCTGGGACAGGCCCTCACGACGCTCGCCGTAGGCATCGGCCGCCTTGACGTCGACGTTGAAGGTCGCACCGGCTTCCTTGTCCATCATGGCGTTTTCCAGGCCCGGGATGATGTTGCCGTGACCGATCAGGATCGCCAGCGGCTCGCCGCGGTCCTTGGACGATTCGATCGGCTCCTGGCCGACTTCGGAAACGGTGTAGTGGAAGCGGACAACACGGTCTTTTTCGATCTTCATGCGCAACTCTGTCTGGATCTGCCGGAGGCAGGCGGGTTGGGGCGGGTTGTCGCCCGACGGGGACGCCGCCATCATGACGGCCAATCCAAGGTGGCGCATTATCCGGAGATCATGCACATCACGCCAGTTTCGTCCGGCCCGCGCCGGTTCCTCGCCCCGGCCCTGCTGCTGGCCCTGCCCCTGTTGATGACCGCCTGTGGCGGTGGCAAGGCCACCCGCCCGGCGCCGCCCCCGCCCACGGCGAACTGGCCAAAGACCGTGCCGGACAACCCCGAGGCTGCCAACTCGGTGCTGATGCGCGCCATCAGCCTGGTCGGCACGCCCTACCGCTACGGCGGCAACACCCCGGATTCGGGCTTCGACTGCAGCGGCCTGGTCGCCTATGTCTATCGCGAGATGCTGGACCTGCGGCTGCCGCGCACCTCGCGCGACCTTGCGGCGGTACAGGGCCCGAAGATCGACCCGCAGCGCCTGGCCACCGGCGACCTGGTGTTCTTCGGCAGCCGCGGCAGCGTCACCCATGTCGGCATCTATGTAGGTGAAGGGCGTTTCGTGCACGCGCCGAGCACCGGCGGCACCGTGCGCCTGGACTCGCTCAGCGGCCCCTACTGGAAGGACCACTACACCGGCGCGAAACGTGTCCTTCGCTAAAATGAACAGGCGATATGTTCAAAACTGTGACGGACATCACCCTGAAACTAACGGTTTACTAACGGAATTTTTAACTTATTGCCGCTTTTACAGGGCATGATGCCCCATCGTTTTTTTCTTGTGACCGACGCGTGACGACTGACGACCTGAAAAGCGAAGGCCAGACTTCCGTATCTTCACGTAGTGCCCGCCCGCTGTTGCTTGGCCTGGCACTGTGTCTGACCAGCCTTCCGGCCTGGTCGCAGACTGCTCCGAACCGTTCCGATGTGACCCCGGCCCCGGTGGCCGAGAACACCACCCGACCGGCCGCCAAGGCCGAGGCTGCCGCTCCGCAGCGCAGCCGCGTCGATGCCGCCGCCAGCGCCACGCTGGCCGCCCTGCTGCCGCACCTGGCCGCCAACGACACCATTCCGCTGATGGACCGCTCGGCCGTGGTGGCCGGCGACCTCAGCCGCCTGCTCGCCAACTACGACACCAGCAGCGCCGCCAATGGCAGCGTTGTCGGTACCGCCGCCGACAACGGCAAGGTGCAGTCGCTGCTGCGCCGCGCGATGACCCTGCTGGGCACCCCGTACCGTTGGGGTGGCAGCAACCCGGACAGCGGTTTCGACTGCAGCGGCCTGGTCGGTTATGTGTTCCGTTCGGCTCTGGGCATCGAGCTGCCGCGCGTCTCGCGCGAGATGGCCCACGATGACAACGCCGAACTGATCAACGACCGCACCGCGCTGGCTGCCGGTGACCTGGTGTTCTTCGGCCGCAAGGGCCGTGTTGACCACGTCGGCATCTATGTCGGCGACGGCCGCTTCCTGCACGCGCCGAGCTCGGGCAAGGACGTCCGCGTGGACACCCTGCTCAGCGGCTACTGGGGCAACAAGTTCATGCAGGCCCGTCGGGTCGATCTCTGATCTGACCGGTTGGCGCTACCGCGCCGCCTGACACGAGAAAGCCGCTGCCCTGCAGCGGCTTTCTTGTTGGGCCCGTGCAATGGGTGGGTAGCGGCCGACCTTGGTCGGCACTGCCTTCATCCACGCATGGCGTGGATCTACCAGGTGCCCGCCTCGGCCGGTACCGCGTCGGCCATCTCCCAAACAAAAGGCCCGCCGGTCAGGGCGGGCCTTTCATCTCCACGCAACCTCAGCCGCGTGGCGGAGTCGGATCAGGATCGTCCACACCCACATTGCTGGACGGATTGTCATACACCGCCTGGTCGAGCAGCCCGGTTTCCTTGGCCACGATCACCGGCACCAGCATCTGGCCGGTCACATTGGTCATCGTGCGCATCATGTCCAGGATGCGGTCGATGGCATACAGGTAGCCGATGGTCTCCAGCGGCAGATTGGCTGCGCTCAGCACCACCGTGGCCATGATCACCGCGGTACCCGGCACGCCGGCGGTACCGAAGCTGCCCAGCACCGACGCGATCAGCACTACCACGTACTGTTCCGGGGTCAGCGGCACACCGCTGTACTGCGCGATGAACACCGCGCACAGCGCCGGATAGATCGCACCGCAGCCGTCCATCTTGATGCTGGCGCCAAGCGGCACCGCGAACGAACCGTAGTCCTTGTTCACGCCCAGGTTGTGGGTGATCGAACGCAGCGCCACCGGCATCGCGGCGAAGCTGGACGAGCTGACGAACGCAACCTGCATGCCCGGCGCCGCGCCGCGGAAGAACTTCAGCGGGTTCAGGCCGTGCGCCAGCAGCAGTGCGCTGTAGACCACCACGATGTGCAGCGCGCAGGCCACGTACAGGGCCAGCACGAAATGACCCAGCGGCAGCAGCTTCTCGAAGCCATAGCTGCCGACCAGGCCGGCGATCAGGCCGAAGGTGCCGATCGGGGTGACTTCCAGCACGAAGCGGGTCACCTGGATCATGATGTCGCTCATCTGGCCGACCAGCTTGCGCGCCTCGGTCACCTTCTCGCCCAGCTTGACGATGGCAAAGCCCACCAGGCCGGCGAAGAAGATCACCGGCAGGATCGAGCCGCGACCGGCAGCCAGCACGGTCTCACCGGCCGCGTTGACCTTGGTGCCGATGCCGGACAGCGCGTAGAAGACATTGGCCGGCACTACGTCCAGCAGCACCTGCACCACGCTGGGCACTTCGCGCGGCACGTAGTTGCTGGCCATCGACAGCTGCAGGCCACCGGCGCCGGGCTGCAGCACGGTGCCCACGCCCAGGCCGACGCACACCGCCAATGCAGCAGTGATCACGAACCACAGGAAGGTGCGGCCACTGAGCGCGGCGACCGATTTCTGGCCATGCAGCGACGAGATCGCGTTGATGACCGCGAAGAACACCAGCGGCACGGCGATCATCTTGATCAGGGTGACGTACAGCTCACCGAGCGGGCCGAACCACGTTTCCGCGGCCGGGCCAAGCGCCCAGCCGGCCAGCGCGCCGAGCACGAAGCCGCCGACCACGCGCTGCCAGAATGGAATCCGCAGCCAGGCAGAGACCAGCTTCATAGGCAATCCAGAGGGGAAGGAAGGGATGCTGGCACGATAGCCCAAGGCGGCCCGCAGAACGACCGCCCGGCCGGCAAATCAGTGTGTCATCGGCGTGCCTTGCAGGGGCGGGCATAATGAACGTCCCGTTACAGTTTGTGAGATCCCAGCGTCCATGCGCCGTTCCGTCTCCCTGTTGGCCGCCTGCGCCACCACCCTGCTGCTGGGCGCCTGCGCCAGCACCGCCCCCGCGTCCGCCCCGGCCGGCCTGAAGGTCACCGTCGATCCCGTCGCCCATCCGGCCGGCGAGACCCCGCCGTGGTGGTACCGCAGCGGCGCTGCCCAGGCCGCCGCCAACGGTGCGATGTCCGGCAAGGCCAAGAACGTCATCCTGTTCCTCGGCGACGGCATGAGCCTGACCACCGTGGCGGCCTCGCGCATCTACGAAGGCCAGCAGAAGGGCGGCTCAGGTGAAGAGAACCTGCTGTCCTGGGAGCGCTTCCCGGCCACGGCGTTCAGCAAGACCTACAACACCGATTCGCAGACCCCGGATTCGGCCGGCACCATGACCGCCATCACCACCGGCGTGAAGACCCACATGGGCGCGATCGGCGTCAGCGCCGGCAGCCGCACCGACTGCGCCGACAGCCTGTCCAAGGGCCTGCTGACCTGGCTGCAGCTGGCCGACAGCGCCGGCCTGGCCACCGGTGTGGTGTCCACCGCACGCCTGACCCATGCCACCCCGGCCGCCACCTACGCGCACTCGCCCGAGCGCAACTGGGAAAACGACACGGACCTGACTGAAGCCGCCAAGGCGGCCGGCTGCAAGGACATCGCCCAGCAGCTGCTGTCGACCTCGCGCTATGGCCGTGGCCCGCTGGTCGCCCTCGGCGGCGGTCGCGGTGAATTCACCACCGTGGAAGAACGCGATCCGGAATACGACGACAAGGTCGGCCAGCGCCTGGATGGCCGCAGCCTGGTGCAGGAATGGCAGCAGGCGCACCCGCAGGGTGCCTACGTGTGGAACAGCAAGCAGCTGGCCGCCGCCGCCAACGCGCCGGCCATCCTTGGCCTGTTCGAGCCGGACCACATGCGCTACGAGTACGAGCGCCCGCAGGATCCGGGCGGTGAGCCGAGCCTGGCCGAACTGACTGCCGCAGCAATCAAGAATCTGGCCAAGCACCAGGAAGGCTACGTGCTGATGATCGAAGGCGCGCGCATCGACCACGCCAACCACAGCGGCAACGCCTACCGTGCACTGACCGAGACCGTGGCACTGTCCGACGCGGTGCGCGTGGCCAACGAGCTGACCTCGGCCGACGACACACTGATCATCGTCACCGCCGACCACTCGCATACGCTGAACTTCGTCGGCTACCCGGCACGTGGCAACCCGATCCTGGGCAAGGTGAAGGACAAGGGCGGCGAAGACGGCGCCGGCAAGCTGGACTATGCACTGGACGGCAGCGGCCAGCCGTACACCACCCTGACCTACGCCAATGGCCCGGGACACACCGGCGCCAGCAACCAGCAGCCGGCCGGCGCCAAGCGCTACCCGCACAACCCGAGCAGCTTCGAGCCCGCCAACGGCCGCCCGAACCTGCGCGAGGTCGACACCGAGCATCCGGACTACATGCAGGAAGCGCTGGTGCCGATGAAGGCCGAATCGCACGGCGGTGAAGACGTCGGCATCTGGGCGCGCGGCCCGGGCAGCAAGGCGATCCGCGGCACGCTGGAACAGAACGCGATCTACCACATGATCGTGCAGGCCACCCCGGCGCTGCGCGAGCGCCTGTGCCAGGCCGGCACCTGCGATGACAAGGGCGTGCCGGTGCAGCTGCCGGCACCGACGGCCTTCGAGCGCAAGGCCGAGGCCAAGTGATCGTGCGGCAGGCCCGCCCTGCCCCCGCCCGCGGCCGTTTCGCACGGTCGCTGGCCCTGCTCGGCGCGCTGGCCAGTTCCAGTACGCTGGCGCAGGCACCGGCCTGCAAGCTGCTGACCGACGAACACGGGTTGTGGCCGCTGCCCAACTGCGAGGTGGTCGATCACCGGCCGAAGATCAGCGCCGACACGTTGAAGGACCTGAACTACGACGACCACGGCCTGGCCGTGGTGTATGCCGACCAGGGCTTCCACTACGTCGACCGCAAGGGCCGCAGCCTGCCGGTGCTGACCTGGGACAACGGCCCGGAGACACCCGAGGAAGGCCTGCTGCGCGGGCGCGTCGGCAATCGCGTGGCCTACTTCGACCTGAAGTTCCGCCAGGTGGTGCCCGGCACCTTCGATTTCGGCTGGCCGTTCCGGGATGGCGTGGCCGAGGTCTGCAACGGCTGCCGGCGCGGCACGCCGGATGCCGATGGTCACACGCCGATGGAAGGCGGAGAGCGGTTCCGCATCGACCGATCTGGCCGTCGGGTGAAGTAGGTTTTTCGGCAGGGCTGCGCCCTGCACCTGCTACAAGCCAGAGCAACAGCAACAGCCAAAGCGGCTCTGGATTTCCGTTGGTTGGGCGGGGCGGTGTGGGTGGGCAGGACACGCCGTAAACCCCGCTCCGCGGTCCGGCCCAGCCGCTGGCGGCTGTGCGTTCGGGCGCTTGCGAAGCAGTGCTTCGCAAGCAAAGCGCCCTCACCCATGGGGGCTCGATGGCGCCATCCATGGCGCCAACGGTCCTGCCCACCCACACCGCCCCACCCCCGACAGATTTCCGGTGACGGTTGGACCATCCACGCTTTGCGTGGATCGAATCTGTCAGATATCGAATTGAATCCGGGGTCAGATCCGTTTTCCTGCGGAAAACGGATCTGACCCCATCAACATGCCGGACAGCTCGCAGGAAACTGTCGAAGGCGGGGTGGGGCCGGTTGCGGGGGCGTGAGCCGCATGGATGCGGCGACCGAGCTTACATGGATGTACTTGCAGCGCCCCCCGCAACCGGACCCACCCCGCCTACCCTCAGGAAGCCCGCTTCTGCTGTTGCTTCGGCCGTTGCCGTTGCTTGCGCGTCTGCGGGTGCAGGGTGCAGCCCTGCCGAGCAACCCTATACTTGCCGCTGTGACTGCCTTCCCTGCCCTTGTTCCGCTGGATGCGCCGCTGCTGGTGGGCTACAGCGGCGGTGTCGACTCGACCGTGCTGCTGCACTGGCTGTGGCGCTGTGCCCAGGCCTCCGGCACTGCGCTGCGCGCGGTACACGTGCACCACGGCCTGCACACCGATGCGGACGACTGGGTGCTGCACTGCCAACAACAATGCGCAGCACTGGGCATCGAACTGGCCGTGCATCACGTGCGGGTCGACAACAGCGCGGGCCTTGGCCTTGAAGGCGCGGCGCGCCAGGCACGACGTGCCGCGTTCGCCGCCGAACTGCACGACGGCGAAACACTGGCACTGGCGCAGCACCAGGACGATCAGGCCGAGACCTTCCTGCTGCGGGCCCTGCGCGGTTCCGGAGTCGATGGCCTTGCCGCGATGTCCGCGCACAGCTGCCTTGGCGAACAGCCTCTATGGCGGCCGCTGCTGGCGGTGCCACGCAGTGCACTGCTCGACTACGCACGCCAGCACGCGCTGCGCTGGATCGAAGACTCCAGCAACGCCGACGATCACGCCGATCGCAACTTCCTGCGCCTGCAGGTGCTGCCGTTGCTGCGCCAGCGCTGGCCGCATGCCGCCGCGGCACTGGCGGGCAGCGCCCTGCACTGCCGGCAGACCCGCGAGCTGCTGGACGAGGAAGACGCCGAGCTGATCGCGCACCTGGAGGTGGCACCGCGCGTGCTGTCGCTGCAGCTGCTGCGCCAGGTGTCACCGGGCCGCGCGGCGCGCGTGCTCCGTGCCTGGGTGATCGGCCATGGGGCCGCGCCACTGCCGGCCACCGTGCTGCAGCAGGCACTGGACGAGCTGCTGCCGGCCGGCAACGATCGCCAGGCGCGGGTACGCTGGCACGATCATGCGATCCAGCAATGGCGCGATCATGCCTATCTCCTGCCCGCGCAGCTGCCGGCGCTTCCCCATGATTGGCAGGCCGGATGGGATGGACGCGCGCCATTGGCGCTGCCCGATGGCGGTCAGCTGCGCCTGCAGGGCGCCGTGGCCTTCGAACGCCCGCTCCAGGTGCGTGCGCGTGTGGGCGGCGAACGCATCCTGCTGCCCGGTCGCCAGCATTCGCATGCGCTGAAGGACTGCCTGCAACGCGAACACCTTGCCCCCTGGCGACGCGCCCAGCTGCCGCTGGTCTTCGATGGACCACAGCTGCTCGCCGCCGCCGACGTAGTCATTGCAGCTCCCCTGCAGGCCTGGTTGCAGGCCCACGACGCGCAGCTGCAGTGGCGTCCCGGCGGCTGGTGAATTGACCCCCGCGCGCAGCCCGTCCACACTTGCCGCATGGCCAAGAAGTCCCCCGAAAACGCCTCCCCGGTCGCCCAGTTCGAGCAGTCGCTCGAATCGCTGGAGCAGCTGGTGGAGCAGATGGAAACCGGCGAGCTGAGCCTGGAAGCGTCGCTCAGTGCTTACGAACGTGGCGTCGGTCTGTACCGCCAGTGCCAGCAGGCGCTGGAGCAGGCAGAACTGCGTGTACGCCTGCTCAGCGATCCGGCGCAGCCGGAAACGGCCGAGCCTTTCGATCCGCCCAGCCATGACGGCTGAGGTTCTGTTCGCGCGCTGGCGCGACCGTATCGAAAGCCAGCTCGACGCTGCCCTGCCCTCGCCTGCCGAAGCACCGCAGGGCCTGCACCAGGCCATGCGCTATTCCGTGCTGGGCGGCGGCAAGCGCATGCGCCCGCTGCTGGTGTACGCCAGTGGCCACCTGTTCGGCGCACAGCCTGAAAACCTGGATGCGGCGGCGATGGCTGTCGAGCTCATCCACGCCTATTCGCTGGTGCATGACGACTTGCCGGCGATGGACGATGACGCCCTGCGACGCGGCAAGCCGACCACCCACATCGCCTTCGACGAAGCCACCGCGATCCTGGCCGGCGACGCCCTGCAGACCCGTGCCTTCGGCCTGCTGGCCGATGCGCCGCTGCCGGCCACGCTGCGTGTGGCCTGCCTGCAGACCCTGGCCCACGCGTCCGGTGCCTCCGGCATGTGTGGCGGCCAGGCGCTGGACATCGATGCCACCGGCCAGCAGCAGACCCTGGCGGCACTGACCCGCATGCATGCACTGAAGACCGGCGCGCTGATCCGTGCAGCGGTGCGCATGGGGGCGCTGTGTGGCCAGGCCCACGAACCGCAGCTGGCCCAGCTGGACGGCTTCGCCGACGCGCTCGGCCTGGCCTTCCAGGTGCGCGACGACATCCTCGATGTCGAAGCCAGTTCCGAACAGCTGGGCAAGACCGCCGGCAAGGACCAGGCCCAGGACAAGAGCACCTTCCCCGCGCTGCTCGGCATGGACGGCGCGAAGGCCCAGCTGCACGAGCTCGCAGCGCGCATGCAGGCGATCCTGGCCGGATACGGCGAAGAGGCCGATGCACTGCGTGCGCTGGCGACGCTGGCGGTCGAACGCGATCATTGATCGCCGCTCGCTCGCCGGGCACCGCCCGTCGCTCCCCGCACATGAAAACGCCCGGCAATGCCGGGCGTTTTCAGTTCCGCATGCAGCCGGTCTTACTTGATCAGGCGCAGGGTGAACGGGTAGCGGTAGGCTTCGCCGTTGTTGGCCTTCACTGCGGCAATGATGCAGAACACCAGGTTGATGACGCCGACGATCGGGGCCAGGATGCCACCGATGATCACGATCATCAGGATGATGCTGATGACCATCGCGATGGTCACGGTGATCTGGAAGTTCAGGGCTTCCTTGGCCTGGTCGGTCACGAAGGCCTTGCCAGCGTCGTCCTTGTTGATCAGCCAGATGATCAGCGCGCCGATGAAGCCGGTGAAGATGCCCAGCAGGTGCGCAGCCAGCGCCATGGTGCGCTGGTCGGCCGGCACGTCGGTGGTGGCCGGCGGCGGCGGCGGGACGTTATCGAATTCGCTCACGACAAAACTCCTTTTCATTGGGTGGTCTTGACCCACCAGCACCAAGCTGGTTGCGTCAGGCGGGCATAGCTTACGCCATCAATGCCATCAATCATTACCGGCGATGGTCATCCGCCCCAGCAGGATCGAGCCGGTCCGGACGTGCGAGCGCGGGTCGACATCATTACCCACCGCCTCGATGCTTCTGAACATCTCGCGCAGATTGCCGGCAATGGTGACGCCGTCCACCGGGTACTGGATCTCGCCGTTCTCGACACGGAAGCCGCCCGCGCCCCGCGAGTAATCGCCGGTCACCCCGTTCACGCCCTGCCCCATCAGCTCGGTCACCAGCAGGCCGTCGCCCATCTGCCGGGCGATCTCCTCCAGCGGGCCGGCATTGGCCGCCAGCTGCAGGTTGTGCACGCCGCCGGCATTGGCGGTGGTCTGCAGGCCCAGCTTGCGCGCCGAATAGCTGCCCAGCACGTAGCGCTGCAGCACGCCGTCACGGACCAGCGCCGAAGTACGGGTGGCCACGCCATCGCCGTCGAACGCGGCCGAGCGCAGGCCGCGGCGCAGGTGCGGCAGTTCGTCGATCTGCATCCATTCCGGGAACAGGCGCTGGCCGACGCTGTCCAGCAGGAAGCTGGCCTGGCGGTACAAGGCGCCGCCGGACACCGCCGACAGCAGGTGGCCGACCAGGCTGCGTGCCACTTCCGGGGCGAACAGCACCGGCATGCTGCCGGTGGCCAGCGAACGCGGCTGCAGGCGGGCCACGGTGCGCTCGGCGGCACGACGGCCGACCAGGCCCACGTCTTCCAGGTCCTCCCGGGCCAGCGCGCTGGTGTACCAGCCGTCGCGCTGCATGCCATCGCCCTGCCCGGCGATCAGCGCGCAGCCGACCGAATGGTGGGTGCCGCGCTCACGGCCGAAAAAGCCGTGCGAATTGGCGTACACCGACAGGCTCTGCATGCTCGACACCGAGGCGCCATCGGAATTGCGGATCTGCGCATCGGCCTCGCGGCCGGCGGCCTCGCAGGCCAGGGCCAGGTCCACCGCCTCATCGGCCTGCAGCGCCCACGGGTGCCAACCGTCCAGCTCCGGGAAGTCGGTGGCCATCAGTGCGGCCTCGGCCAGGCCGGCGGCCGGGTCATCCTCGGTATGCCGGGCAATCGCGCAGGCCTGCTCGACCGTAGCGGCCAGGCTGGCCTCGTTCAGGTCACCGGTGCTGGCACTGCCCTTGCGCTGGCCGAAATAGACGGTCACGGCGATGCCGCGGTCACGCGTGGACTGCACGGTCTCGACCTCACCGAGGCGGACATTGACCTCCAGGCCGCGGTCCTCGCTGCAGCTGACCTCGGCCTGGCTGGCGCCCAGCGCACGGGCGCGGTCGAGCAACTGCTGGGAGAGGTCGGCCAGCCGTTCCAGCCGGGCCGGGCTGTCGTCGCCGACAGCCACTTCAGGGGCGATCACGTTCAATGCTTTATCCTGTACGGGTTGGGCCCGGCATCACGCCGGGCGACTTTTTTTGAGATCAGGTAGGGACGATGCGCGGACGCGACGAAGAAACCGGTGAATTCCACGACAAGAGCCGCAGCCAGAACCGGCGCGACGCACTCGACGTGCTGGCCCTGGGCGAGAAGCTGGTGTCGCTGACCCCGGCCCAGCTGGCGCGCCTGCCGATTCCGGAAGACCTGCTGCCGCACATCGCCGAGTGCAAGCGCATCACTGCCCATATCGCCCACAAGCGCCAGCTGGCGTTCCTGGCCAAGCACATGCGCCGCGAGGAAGACGCCACGCTGGACGCGATCCGCGATGCGCTGGACGCCAACAGCGAAACCGGCCGCCGCGAAGTGGCGATGATGCACCGCGTGGAAGACTGGCGCGATCGCCTGCTGGCCGAGGGTGACAAGGCGCTGGCCGCCCTGCTCGACGACTACCCGCAGGCCGACCGCCAGCAGCTGCGCACCCTGCTGCGCAACGCGCAGACCGAGAAGGCGAAGAACAAGCCGCCGCGCGCCTACCGCGAGATCTTCCAGGTGCTGCGTACGCTGATGCTGCCGGCGGCGCTGGGCCTGAAGACGGCGGGCGACGAACACGCCGGCGATCCGGTCGACGAGGCCGACGAGGACTGAGTCCGCGCCGGCCAGGGCGGTGGCCGCGGCCATCGCCATGCTCAGGCCTGCGTACCGCCGACGGTGATGCCCTCGATCAACAGCGAGGGCTGGCCGACACCCACGGGCACACTCTGCCCGTCCTTGCCGCAGATGCCCACGCCCTCGTCCAGGGCCAGGTCGTTGCCGACCATGCGCACCTTCTGCATGGTTTCCGGGCCGTTGCCGATCAGGGTCGCGCCCTTCACCGGCGTGGTGATGCGGCCATCCTCGATCAGATAGGCCTCGGTGGCCGAGAACACGTACTTGCCGCTGGTGATGTCGACCTGGCCACCGCCGAAGTTGACCGCGTACAGGCCCTTCTTCACCGAGCGGATCATCTCCTGCGGGTCATGCTGGCCGGCGCGCATGTAGGTATTGGTCATGCGCGGCATGGTCAGGTGCGCGAAGGATTCGCGGCGCCCGTTGCCGGTCGGCGCCATGCCCATCAGCCGCGCATTGAGGCTGTCCTGCATGTAGCCGACCAGGATGCCGTCCTCGATCAGCGTGGTGCACTGGCTCGGGTGGCCTTCGTCGTCGATGTTCAACGAACCGCGGCGACCATCGAGCGTGCCGTCGTCGACGATGGTCACCCCCGGTGCCGCCACACGCTCGCCAATGCGGCCGGCGTAGACGCTGGTGCCCTTGCGGTTGAAGTCGCCTTCCAGGCCGTGGCCGACCGCTTCGTGCAGCAGCACGCCCGGCCAGCCCGGGCCGAGCACCACTGGCATCATGCCGGCCGGCGCCGGCACCGCGTCCAGGTTCACCAGCGCCTGGCGCAGTGCTTCCTGGGCGAGGGCTTCGGGGCGACCGCTGGCAAACAGGTCTTCGTAGCCATAGCGGCCACCGCCACCGGCATAGCCGGACTCGCGACGGCCGTTGTGTTCGACGATCACCTGCACGTTCAGTCGCACCAGCGGGCGCACGTCGGCCGCCAGCACGCCGTCGCTGCGGGCGATCAGCACCGTGTCGACGCCACCGGACAGGCTGACCATCACCTGCTTCACGCGCGGGTCGGCGGCACGCAGGTAGCCATCCAGGCGCTTGAGCACCTCGACCTTGGCCTCGTTGCCGATGCCGTCGATCGGGTCCAGCGCCGGGTACAGCGCGCGCGCATTGCCGCGCAGCAGCGATCGCCCGGACTGGGCGCCACCCTCGCGTGAGATCGCGCGCGCCGACTGCGCCGCCGCCAGCAGCGCTTCGGCATGGATGTCGTCGGAGTAGGCGAAGCCGGTCTTCTCGCCGGAAATCGCCCGCACGCCCACGCCCTGCTCGATGGAATGGGCGCCGTCCTTGACGATGCCGTCTTCCACGCTCCAGCTCTCGCGGCGGGCGTGCTGGAAATAAAGGTCGCCGAAGTCGACACCGGGGCCGAGCAGCTGGCCGAAGGTGCGCTCCAGGCCAGCGGTATCCAGGCCGCCGGGGCGCAGCAGGCGGTCTTGGGCAAGCGTCAGGGCGATATCAGTCATGGTCTCGATCTGGGGGTGCGGGGGCGCTCAGGCAAGCCCCGTGAACAGGGAACCGCGCTCAGCGCGAGCGCGGCAGGTCGGTGACGGTCGGCGGAATGGCCGGTGCAGGTGCCGGCACGGGCGGTGATGGGGTCTTGTCGCGGCTGCGCTCGATCACTTCCACCTTCGGCTCCTTCCATGGACCGGTCACCTTGTAGGTACGGGCGCCAATCTCGCCCAGCGGCTTGGACAATACCGCATTGGTGGCCGCACCCAGCGCGGCGCCCACCGGGCCACCGGCCACCGCACCGACCACGGTCAGCAGGTTGCCCGCGCGCGGGTTGACGTCGATGCTCTGGTCGAACTGCTGGTTGCGCAGGTCGGCCTGGCCACGGATGGTGATGTTGGCCGCCGGGCCTTCGATCAGCACCTTGTCGGTGCGCGCCATGCCCTGGCCGAACTGCATGCTGCCGTCGATCTGGTTGAACGCGAAGCCCTTGGAGAAGAAGTCGCGGAAATCGAACATCAGCCGCCGCGGCAGCTGCGCGACGCTGAGCAGGCCCAGCACGCGGCCGGCGCCCGGGTCCAGCTCCAGCAGCTGGCCATTGCGCGCGTGCAGGTCGAGGCTGCCCTGCAGGTTGCCCAGCTGGAAGTCCGACGGACCACCGCTCCACGAGGCCTGCAGCTGCGCCTGGCCGGAACCGCCACGCAGCTGGCCACCGTAATCGAGGTTCTGCATCAACCCGCCCAGGTCCTCGCTGCGCACCTGCGCGGTCAGTTCGGTACGGGCCCCACCGGTCCGGCCCAGCCAGCGACCGCTGATGTCGATCTCCTGGTCCGGCGCACGGAAGCGCAGCTCGTCCACGTTCAGGCCATTGGCCAGCGGGCGCGTGCGCAGCACCGCCTGGCCCAGCACCACCTTGCCGAACTTCAGGTCGGCGATGTCCAGCGCGAACGGCGGCAGCTTGGCCGGATCCATGTCATTGGCACCGGCCTGTACCCGCGCCGGTGCGGCCGGCGCACCCGGTGCCGCCGGCAGTGACTGCCAGTGCACGCGGTCAAGCTGGCCACTGATCGTGCCGCCCTCGGCATTGGGGACGGTCAGGCGCCCGGCCAGCGACGGGCCGTCCAGGCGCACATCCAGTGCCTGCGGGCCCGGGTGCAGCTGCAGCCGGGTCTGCTCGAACACACCGCCGATCAGCTTCAGCTGGCCGACCTGCACGTCCACCGCGCGCAGTGGCATGGCATCGTCGTCACCGCCGCCGCGCGCCAGGCTGATCCACTCCAGCGCATCCAGGGTCGGGCTGCGGCCATTGACCGACAGTCCGCTCGGCGGCGGCTCTCGGTCGACATGATCGCTGCCCAGGGTGACCTGCACACCGGTCTGGTTGTTGTGGCTGCGTGCGGCCAGGGCCAGGCGCTGGCCGAAGGCCACATCGATGCGGCCGGCCCCCATCGGCAGCTGCGCGGCCACCGTGGTCGCCAGCGGCTCGGAGGCCGGCTTGTCCAGCGGCGCCGGCAGGTCCAACCGGGTGCCGACCAGGTCCGAACTCAACCGCAGCTCGCTCGGCGGCGCCGACGCGCCCGGGGCCACCTTGGGCAGGTTGACCGCGATGGTCCACGCCGAATTGCCGGAGATGTAAGGCTTGAGCCAGGCCATTTCCGGAGCACGGTCAATCAGTACGCCAGCATCGAGATGGGCCGTCAGCTGCGACTCGAAGGCCCGCGTGCTGTCGTGCACGTAGCCGCCGGCACGCAGGCTCAGGCGGCCGTCCTGGCCGAGGTGACGCACCGCCAGGTCCTCGGCGCCGAAGCCGCCGTTGCTGTAGCGCGCCTGCCCATGCATGTTGTCGAAGGTCAGCTGGAAGCGCTTGTCGACCAGCTTCACGCCGGCCAGGTCGACCGTTCCCTGCAGGTGGCCCTCGCCTTCATCCAGGTGCAGCGGCTGCAGCAGGTCGAAGGTCACATGCGCCGGACCACTGGCAACCAGATTGTCCAGCGTATCGCCGTAGTCCTTGTGCAGCGGGCTCTGGCGCAGCATCGCCAGCAGCTTGCCGGCCTCGCTCGGCGCATCGGCGCGCACATACAGCGGCTGGTGGCCGAAGTCCGGAATGCCGGCTTCGAACTTCTGCACCGCCACGCCCGCCAGGTCGCCCCGTCCACGCATGTCGAAGCCAGGACCGATGAAGGCGATATCGGCATCGACCTGGCTCATCAGCGGCCAGTCGTGCTGGAAACGGATGTCGCCATTGGTGATGTGGCCGGTCGCCTCGAAGCGGCCATCGTTGTTGTCGAACGGCCAGTCGTCCAGGTCACCGGTGACCAAGCCGACACCACCGCGTACCTGGCCGCCGGCCAGCGCCATGTCCAGCCAGTCGGTGGCGCCCTTGCTCATCTTGGAGTGGATCCAGAAACGCTTGGCCGCCGTCATCGGCACGTCGTCCAGCTTGGCGGCCAGCTGCAGCCACGGCCGCGTGCCATCGCCCTGGAACCAGACCCCGCCACGCACGTCGGCCGCGTAGTCGGTGCCTTCCACGCGCATGGCCGGCGTTCCGATCCGCCAACCGCCACCCTCGTCGCGCCAGCCCACGATCTGTCCGGCCAGGTGCAGGTCATGGCGTACGCCGAAGCCGGTCGGCCAATCGAACTGCAGCTGGCGTTGCGGCAGCAGCTGCAGGCTGAAGCCATCGGCATCGCCTTCGAAACGCCCGCCCAGGCCGCGCAGGCCCGGGGAATCGCCAACGCTGGCAAAGCCCAGCGACTGCAGCTCGCCCTGTGCCCACAACGGGCCATCGCGCTTGCCTGCCAGCTGCAGCTCGCGAACGTCCAACTGTGGCTTGGACAGGAACAGCCAGCGCCGCAGCCCCGGCTCAAGGAGATTGCTCAGGGCCAGCCCGCGCAGCGCGGTACCGGCCTGCACCGCACCGGCATTCACCCGCAGCTGCTGGCCGACCTGCAGCTGCAGGCCATCGAGCTGCTGTTCGCCGTCTTCGGTCTTCAGGCGCAGGCGCGGCACCAGCAGCGCCCAGCCGTCGGCCTGACGCTGCCAGCGCAGGCGGGCCTGCACCCGTTGCAGCTGCAGCTGGGGTGCCGCCACGCCGGGCATCGGGGCGCCATCGATACGCACGTCCCTCAGGTCCGAATCGGTGGTCAGCGCCACCGGCGCGAAATCACGCAGGGTCAGCCACAGGTTGAGCTCGCCCTTGCCCTCGCGCAGGCGCACACCGCCGGCCGCCAGCAAGGGCGACCAGGCATGGAAATCGACCGGGTCGGCACCCAGCCAGGCCTGGCCGTTGCCGCGCATGCGGTCCACGTCCAGTACCGCGGTCAGCGGCAGCGCTTCGGCCTGCGCCCAGGCGCGTACACCCACGCGCAGGCGATCGCCATTGACCCGCATGCGCAGGTCGATGCGCGGCAGCGTGGTGTCGATGCCCAAGGCCGGCGCGTGCACGCCCAAACGGCCCCCGATCACCTGCAGCTCGCCCAGCCGGCGCAGCGCGTCCAGCGGATCGCCGCCGTTGTCGGACTGCGGCAGCCCCCGCACCGTCCAGCGTCCGTCTTCGCCCTGCTGCAGGTCCAGCGCCAAGCCACGCAGGCGCAGCTCGGTCAGCGAGCGCCCGGGCAGCAGCCCGCTGTACATCGATACCAGCACCTCGGCCTCGCCGATCGCCAGGCCCTGCCCGGCGCCGATGCGCAGGCCCTTCAGCTGCAGCAGCGGGCCACGACGGGTCCATGCCGTCTGCAACTGGTCGAAACGCACCGACTGGCCGGCACGCTCACTCAGCCAGGCGGCAATCCTGTCGGGATGACGCTCGGCCAGCGGCAGCAGCTGGCTGAGCGTGCCCACCAGCAGTGCAAGCCCGACCAGGCCCACCGCACAGGCGGCAATGAAATGACGGCGGATCCTTCGCAGTCGCAGGCGCGGCGGCGCGCTCATCGGCCACCGCCGGCCTGCAGCCGGCGAGGATCAGAGCAGAACGACATCGAATTGCTCCTGCAGGTACTGCTCGTCCGCCTGGAAGCGGATGCTCTTGCCGAGGAACTCTTCCAGCTCGGCCACCGCCGAGGATTCCTCATCGGTGATGCGCGCGACCACCTTGGTCGATGCGATCACCAGCAGGCGCGCAGCATCGAACTGGCGCACGGCACGGGTGATCTCGCGGAAGATCTCGTAGGTCACCGTCTCGGTGGTCTTGATGCTGCCGCGGCCGCTGCACTGCGGGCAGGTCTCCGACAGCTGGCGTTCCAGGCTTTCCACCGTGCGCTTGCGGGTCATCTCCACCAGGCCCAGCGGCGAGAAATCATAGACCGTGGTCTTGGCATGGTCGCGGGCCAGCGCCTTCTCCAGCGTGCGCAGCACCTGGCGGCGATGCTCTGCATCATCCATGTCGATGAAGTCGATGATGATGATGCCGCCCAGGTTGCGCAGCCGCAGCTGCCGCGCCACCGCCTGCGCCGCCTCCAGGTTGGTGCGGAACACCGTTTCTTCCAGGTTGCGCTGGCCGAGGAACGAACCGGTATTGACGTCGATGGTGGTCATCGCCTCGGTCTGGTCGATCACCAGGTAGCCACCGGATTTCAGCGGCACCTGCTTGTCCAGCGCGCGGCCGATCTCGTCCTCCACGCCGAACATGTCGAAGATCGGGCGGTCACCGGAATACAGCTCCAGCTTCTCGGCCAGCACCGGCATGTACTTGGCGACGAAGGCCTGCAGCTGGCTGAAGGTCTCCTTCGAGTCCACCTTCACCTTGTCCACGTCCTTGCGGATCAGGTCGCGCACCGACCGCAGCGGCAGGCTCAGGTCTTCATAGATGATGCTGCACGACGGCGCTTCGCGGCCGCGGCGCTCGACCACGTTCCATACGCGCGACAGGTAGGCGATGTCCTCGGCGATGGCCTCGGCCGGCTGGCCTTCGGCGTTGGTGCGCACGATGTAACCGTAGCCACCATGCTGCGCCGACAGCTCAGTCACCAGCGCCTTCAGGCGGGCGCGCTCGGTTTCGTCCTCGATGCGCGCCGACACGCCCACCACCTTCGACTGCGGCAGCAGCACCATGTAGCGCGAGGGAATGCTGATCTGCGTGGTCAGGCGTGCGCCCTTGGTGCCGATCGGGTCCTTCACCACCTGCACCACGATGTCCTGGCCGTCACGCAGCAGCTCGACGATCGGCACGCTGGCCGGCGGCGGCAGGGTGGTGTTCTCGGTGTCGGCGCTGGCCACCGGTGCCGGGCGCACCACGTCGTTGGCGTGCAGGAACGCGGCGCGCTCCAGGCCGACTTCGACGAAGGCGGCCTGCATGCCGGGCATGACCCGCTGCACCTTGCCCTTGTAGATGTTGCCGACCACGCCACGGCGCCAACCGCGCTCGATGTGCAGTTCCTGCAGCATGCCATTTTCGATCACCGCGACCCGGGTCTCGCGCGGGGTCACATTGACCAGGATTTCCTCAGACATCGGCAGCCTCCCTGGCGGCATCGGCAGTGGGGGCCGGCACGCCGCAGCGCGCCAGCAGACGATCGGTGTGCAGCAGCGGCAACCCCATGACGCCGGAGTAGCTGCCGGAAAGGTGTTCGATCCAGCGTTCGGCCCCGCCCTGGATGGCGTAGGCACCGGCCTTGTCCAGCGGCTCGCCGGTGGCGACATAGGCGGCGATGTCGGCGGCGTCGATCGGGGCGAAGGTCACCTCGGATATGACCAGCTCGCTGTCCAGGCCGGTGGCATCGACCACCACCACCGCGGTCATCACCTGGTGGGTGCGTCCGGCCAGCCGCGCCAGCATCGCCCGCGCGTCGGCGGCATCGGCCGGCTTGCCGAAGACCTCGCCCTCCAGCACCACCTCGGTGTCCGAACCGAGCACGCGCGCCTGCGGGTCGTCGGCCAGCACCTGGGCCAGGCCGGCGCGCGCCTTGTCGGCAGCGACCCGGCACACGTACTGCTCGGCACTTTCAGTCGCCGCGCGCTGCTCGACGACCTCCAGGTCAAGGGCCTGGAAGGGGCGTCCGAGTCGGGCCAGCAGCTGGTTGCGTCGGGGGGAGCGGGAAGCAAGATAGAGCATCGGCACAGCATAACCTGAGGCCGCCACCTGAATCGTCGGCAACCCGTTACGGAACGCGTACAACCCCGAACAGGCTCACAGCGCGTTCATCGCTACGACACCACCCTCACTGCCACAACAAGGAGATCCCATGCGCCTGACCGCCACCCCGCTGCTGCTTGCCCTGTCCCTTGCCCTTGGAACCTCGATGACCGCCCATGCCGCTCCGTCGTCGCCGTCGATCGCCGCCGCGGCCGAAGGCACCCTGCTGAACATCTCGGCCAACGCCGAGGCGACCCGCGTGCCGGACGTCGCCACCCTGTCGGCCGGCGTGGTCACCCAGGCCGCCGACGGCAACAGCGCCATGCGCCAGAACGCCCAGCAGATGGACAAGGTGCTGGCCGCGATCAAGGCCGCCGGCATCGCCGAACGCGATGTGCAGACCAGCGGCGTCAGCCTCAACCCGCAGTACCGCTATGCCGACAATGAAGCACCGAAGATTACCGGCTACCAGGCCAGCAATACGGTCAGCCTGAAGGTCCGCGACATCGCCAAGCTCGGCAAGGTGCTCGATGCGCTGGCCGCGCAGGGCGCCAACCAGATCAACGGCCCCAGCTTCGAGATCGACCAGCCGGAACCGGTCTATGACGAAGCCCGCCTGGCTGCCCTGAAGAAAGCCCAGGCCCGTGCCCAGACCTATGCCAAGTCGCTGGGCCTGCAGGTGCGCCGCATCGTCAGCATCTCCGAGAACAGCAACGGCGGTTTCCGCCCGATGCAGATGATGCGCACCATGTCGGCCGGTGCGGCGATGGACAAGGCCACCCCGGTCGCACCGGGTGAGTCGACCGTCTCGGTCAACCTGGACGTGGTGTTCGAACTGGGCCGCTGATCGCGTCCGCCACTGCCGGCACAGGCTGGTCCCGCAGGGGGCCCGCCTTTTTCATGCGCGCTGCCGGCGCTGGCTGAAGGCCAGCCCAACGCTCATGCCCCTGCCTCTAGGCAGTAGCCGCCAAGCCGCGCTACTGATGGACTGCCAGCCGCGTGCGGCAACCCCGCCACGGGCCCTGGTGCGTTGAGGACTTCGTCACTGGCATGGAGGTGGATCATGGTTCGTACGTATCCCGTTGCATCCCCGCACTTCGACCCCGCCCGCGTAGCCGCCTGGAGCGCGGCGATCGCCCTGCACCTGCTGGCCTTCCTGTTGCTGCTCATCCCTGCGACCTACCAGGCCGTGCAGGTCCCCCGTGACAAGACCACGGTCAGGCTGATCGAGAAGATCCCGCCGACACCGACACCGCCGGTCCCGGTCCCGCCGAAAGAGATCGTCCAGGTGGTGCCGAAACCGCGGACGCAGCCGGTGGTACCGCCACTGCCCGCCCCCACCGCGACCGTGGAAGAGACGCAGGGCATCGCGTTGCCGGCCGCCGAACCGGCTCCGCCGCAGCTGGCGCCCAGCATCGACACCTCCACCCCATTGGCTGGCGCCCAGCTGCAGTACCGCAGCGCCCCGCCGCCGACCTACCCGATCCAGTCCCTGCGCAACCACGAACAGGGCACGGTGCTGTTGCGGGTGGAAGTGGACACCCGTGGCCAGCCGGTCGCCGTCAGCGTCGAGCGCAGCAGCGGCTCGCGCAACCTGGACCAGGCCGCCCGCCAGCAGGTGCTCAAGCACTGGCGCTTCGAGCCTGCCCAGCGTGACGGCGTGGCGGTTCCGGCCATCGGCATGGTGCCGGTGCAGTTCTCGCTGCCGGACTGAGCGCCCCACCGGCCCGGCCTCGCGCCGGGCCGGCCCCTGCCTCAGCCATGGGGAATGCGGACAGTCGAGGACCAAGCGTTACCGATTAAGCAAAAATTCACGACTTCGTCACCTGCTGGAAACCTAGATTGGCGCGTCCCGGTATCGATCCGGCGACAGCCCTCAACGCTACGGTTTTCCAGTTAGGAGAGAAGCTGTGAAACACCCGATCCAACGGCCCGCCAGCCGCCGCCGCAGCACCCTGGCATCGTCCATCACCCACATCCTCACCGGCGGCGCCCTGCTGCTGGCCGGCGCCGTCGCTTCCTCCTCCGCCTTCGCGCAGGAAAAGGCCACCAACCTCGACCGCATCACGGTCACCGGCTCCAACATCCCGCGCACCAACACCGAGACACCGTCGCCGGTGCAGGTGGTGACCCGCCAGGAAATCGACCGCACCGGCAAGACCTCGCTGGCCGAGTACCTGCAGACCATCACCGCCGATGGCGCCGGCTCGATTCCCAAGACCTTCGGCAACGGTTTCGCCGGCGGTGGCGCCGGCATCTCGCTGCGCGGCCTGGGCGCCGGCTCGACGCTGGTGCTGTTGAACGGCCGCCGCATGGCCACCTATGGCCTGGCCGATGACGGCCAGAAGGTCTTCACCGACCTCAGCACCATTCCGCTCGATGCCGTCGAGCGCGTGGAAGTGCTCAAGGACGGCGCCTCGGCGATCTACGGCTCCGATGCCATCGCCGGCGTGGTCAACATCATCCTGCGCAGCGACTTCCAGGGCGCCATCCTGCGTGGCTCCTACGGCCTGTCCGGTGACAGCGATGGCGACGCCAGGAAGGCGACCCTGACCGCCGGTACCGGCGACCTGGCCACCGATGGCTGGAACGCGTTCTTCAGCCTGGACGTCGGCAAGACCGACGCGATCAAGATCAGCGACCGCAAGAACCGCAAGTGGATCGGAACCGGTGACACCCGCCCGTGGGGCTACGACAAGACCGCCCAGTTCCTCGGCGGTGCCTACACCCGTGGCGGCACCTCCGGCGGCTCCGGCCCCAACGGCTCCTACCTCGACGCTACCGGCCACCTGGTTCCGCTGCCGGGCTGTGCCGGCCTGACCACCATTGGTGGGCAGACTCCGGCCAGCATCGCCGCCGACGGCTGCCTGTTCGATCCGGCGCAGCAGTACCGCGACCTGATTCCGGAAGAGAAGTACGTCAACGTGTTCGGCCGCGCCAGCTTCGCCTTCGGTGAGGGCGGCGAGATCTACACCGAGATCGGCTACTCGAAGAAGGAAACCATCTTCAGCAACACCCCGTCCGGCGTGTCCGGTGGCTGGGGCTACCCGGGTGGCCCGGTCAATGCCAACTCCGGCCCGGGTGCCACCGTGCTGGGTGCCAACCACCCGGACAACCCGTTCTACGGGCAGCCGGGCGCCACTCCGGTCCGCGTGCGCTACTCCGCCTGGGATGTCGGCCCGCGCGTGACCGACAACACCAATGAGTTCAACCGCTTCCTGGTGGGCATCAAGGGCAACTGGGGCGACTGGAGCTACGACACCGCCTACCTGCATTCGGGCACCGACCTGACCAACAAGCGCACCGGCTTCCTGCGCTACAGCGCCGTACAGTGCGCACTGGGCAATGCCAACTGCGCCGGTGGTGTGTGGCGCATCGGTGACGATGCGGGCAAGAATTCGCAGGCGCTGTACGACTACATCTCGCCGATGATCAGCGCCCGCGCCAAGTCCAGCCTGGACATGTTCGACTTCACCGTGTCGCGCAGCCTGATGGACCTGAAGGGCGGCCCGCTGGGCCTGGCGATCGGTACCGAATGGCGCAAGACCAGCAACAGCCTGACCCCGCAGACCTACACCGATCAGGGCGACATCATCGGCCTGGGCTACTCGGCCTATGACGGCACCCAGAACGTCTACGCCGGCTACGTCGAACTGTCGGCACCGGTGCTGGAACAGCTGGAACTGTCCGGTGCCCTGCGCTACGACAAGTACGAAAGCGGTGAAGGCAAGGCCACGCCGAAGCTGGGCGTGAAGTGGACCCCGGCCGACTGGATCGCCCTGCGCGCCAGCTACGCCGAAGGTTTCCGCGCGCCGAACCCGGCCGAGAACGGTGACGGTGGCCTGGCCGCCTTCTCCACCGCTGTCGATCCGGTGCGTTGCCAGATCAGCGGCGGCGCGGCCAGCGAATGTGGCGCCAATTCGGTGGCGATCATCACCAAGCCGAACAAGCTGCTGAAGCCGGAAGAGTCCAAGAGCTACTCGGTCGGCATCGTGCTGCAGCCGACTTCGACCACCTCGATGACCGTCGATGCCTGGCAGATCAAGCGCACCAACGAGATCGTGCAGGGCAGCACGGCGGCGGCGATCCTCGCCGGCAACGTGCTGCGCGACAGCAACAATCTCAATGGCGTGGCCAACAGCGGCACCATCCTGGCGGTCAACACCGGCTACGTGAATGCCAGCTCCTCGCGCGTGCGCGGTATCGATACCGATATCCGCCAGACCTTCGAGATCGGCCCGGGCCAGCTGGAACTGGACCTGCAGTGGAGCCACATCCTGAAGTTCGAGCGCACCGAAGGCGGCGACACGGTTGATTACGTGGGTACCCACGGCAACTGCGACGTCACCAACTGCATCGGTACGCCGAAGGACAAGGTCAACTTCGGCACCACCTGGAAGCAGGGCCCGTGGAGCGTCAGCGGCATCGTCAACTACATCAGCAAGATGGACAACATCGACAGCCGTGGTGGCAGCTACCTGGCCTTCTACGCTGACGGCACGCCGGTGAAGAAGATCTCCTCGTTCACCACGATGGACCTGTCCGGTCGCTGGAGCATCAACGATTCGTTCGAACTCAACGCCTCGGTGGCCAACGTGTTCGACCGCATTGCCCCGCTCGACCCGACCACCTACGGTGCGGTGAACTACAACCCGATGCACTTCTCCGGTGCGCTGGGCCGTTACTACACCGTCGGCTTCAAGTACACGTTCAAGTAATACCGGTTGCAGCGTCACCCTCGAAGGCCCGGGCCGTTGCCCGGGCCTTCGTCGTTTTCATGCGCGCCGGTTCCTGCACGCCTCTTGCGGACATGTTCACGAGTACATGGCTACCGTGTGCTCGCGGCATCCGCGCCGCAGGGGAACTCCATGGCCGCGACATCGCAACGGCTGGGCCTGCCCGCGTTGACTGCACTGGTGGTCGGCTCGATGGTCGGCGCCGGCATCTTTTCACTGCCGCAGAACGTCGCGCGCAGCGCCGGCCCGGCCGCCGCCTTGATCGGCTGGGCGGTGAGTGGCGCCGGCATGCTGATGCTGGCCTTCGTGTTCCAGGCCCTGGCCAATCGTCGCCCCGACCTGGATACCGGCATCTACGCCTATGCGCGCGAGGGCTTCGGCAACTACATAGGCTTCTCTGCGGCGTGGGGCTACTGGGTGGCGTCGGTGCTCGGCAACGCCAGCTTCTTCGTGCTGATCTTCAGTGGCCTCGGCCACTTCATGCCGGTCTTCGGTGAAGGCAATACACCCGCCGCCGTGGCCGCTTCGTCACTGCTGCTGTGGACCGTGCACCTGCTGGTGCTGCGCGGCCTGCGCACGGCCGCCATCGTCAACGGCCTCGTGACCGTGGCCAAGCTGCTGCCGATCGCGCTGTTCCTGATCCTGGCGGCAGGCGCGTTCCGCATGGACGTGTTCCGCGCCGACTTCCTCGGCACGCCCGCACTCGGCGACCTCGGGCAGCAGCTGCGCGGCATGATGCTGGTGACAGTGTGGGTGTTCATCGGCATCGAAGGCGCCAGCATCTATTCGCGGCGTGCCGCGCGACGTGCCGACGTCGGCCGTGCCACGGTAATCGGTTTCCTGGGGGTCTGGCTGCTGCTGGTACTGGTCAGCCTGCTGTCGATGGGCGTGCTGTCGCAGGCCGAACTGGCCGGGCTGCCCAATCCGTCGATGGCCTATGTGCTGCGCGCCATCGTCGGCGAATGGGGCGCAACGGTGATCATCATCGGTTCGATCATTTCAGTACTCGGTGCACTGCTGGCGTGGGTGCTGCTGTGCGCCGAAGTGCTGTACGCCGCGGCCGGCGACGGCACCATGCCGGCCTTCCTCGGCCGCGAGAATGCGCGCGGCGTGCCGGCCAATGCGCTCTGGTTGAGCAACGGCCTGATCCAGCTGTTCCTGCTGCTGGTGCTGGTCAATTCGGGCAGCTACACCGGGTTGGTGTTGCTGGCCGCGTCGATGAGCCTGGTGCCCTACTTCCTGTCCACCGCGTTCGGCGTGCAACTGGCCTGGCGTGGGCAGGCCTATGCCGGTGAACCAGGCGTGCGCTGGCGCGATTTCGTGGTCGCACTGCTGGCCAGCGCCTATGCGCTGTGGCTGGTGTATGCCGGCGGCCTGGACAACCTGCTGCTGTCGGTACTGCTGTACGTGCCCGGCGTGGTGTTGTTCGCATTGACCCGGCGCCAGCGCGGCGAGCAGGTATTCACGCGCTGGGAGTGGGTCCTGTTCGGCGCGATCCTGGCGGTGGCGATCGCCACGCTGGTGGCGTTCTGCAAGGGTGACCTGGCATTGTAGAGCCGAGCCCACGCTCGGCTTCACACAGGCAGCCGAGCATGGCTCGGCTCTACAACTGGCGTTCCGCCAGCATGCCGATATCCTGCATCCAGCGCTCGGCCAGCTGCGGCCACGCCGCGACCGGTGCATCCTTCATGCGCAGTCCGAATGCATGGCCGCCGCGTGCGAACAGGTGCATTTCCACCGGCACGCCCGCGTCGACCAGGGCACGGTAATAGGCCAGTGATTCGCGCACGTCGTCGGTGCGATCGTCGGTGGCCTGCGCGATGAACGTCGGCGGCACCTTGTCATCCACGGTGATGTCCCTGACCAGCGACAACCCCTTTCCGTGCCCCGCCCACAGGTGCCCGGAATACATCACCATCGCGAAATCTGGGCGGCTTGGCTGCTCATCCGCCGCGTCGACCGGCGCGTAGCTGCGCAGCGCGTGCGTGCTCAGTCCCGCCACCACGTGACCACCGGCGGAAAAGCCGATCACCCCGATCCGCTTCGGATTGATGGACCAGCGCCCGGCCTGTGCGCGCAGCAGGCCCATTGCACGCTGTGCATCCTGCAGGGCCATCGGCACCTTTGGAATGTCGCGGCAGTTGCACTCGGGGTCCCAGTTCGGGCCGGAGGCTGGCACCCGGTACTTCAGCAATGCACAGGTGATGCCCTGTGCGACCAGCCAGTCGCAGATCTCGCTGCCTTCCAGGTCCATCGCCAGCACCCGATAGCCTCCGCCAGGCACCACCATCACCGCGGTGCCGGTGGCCGGCCCCTTCGGCGGAAACACGGTGAGGGTCGGCACCGCGACGTTCTGCAGCATCATCCAGTGTTCGCCACTGGCTTCGGAGGTCACGTCGCTGACCTGCTCGGGGCCCTTCAACTTCGGCGGCGCGCTCACCGTGCCCTGCGGCCACAGTGGAAGCTCGGTCGTGCCCTGTGGCGGATGCCAGGTGGAAGGCGCGGCCTTCACTGTGGCAAACGGCACCATCGCAAGCAGCAGGGAACCCATGAGCAGGCGTGCGCGCACAATCAACATCCGTAGTCGATGACACTGCATTGTAGAGTCGAGCCATGCACGACTGCCGCAGCGCGACGCCACAAACGGCAAAAAAAAACCTGCATCTCGCGATGCAGGTTTTTCAAGGTGGCGCCCGAAGTTGGACTCGAACCAACGACCCCCTGATTAACAGTCAAGTGCTCTAACCGGCTGAGCTATTCGGGCAGACGACTAGTATAACCACTCTTCACGCGCGATGGTAGGGGTGATTGGCAATCATTGCGGCGGCCCGATACAACTGCTCGGCCACCACCAGGCGCACCAGCATGTGCGGCAGCGTCAGCGGTCCGATCGACCACTTCTCATCGGCCAGCGCGGACACCTCCGGCGAATGCCCTTCCGGGCCACCGATCAGGATCGCCAGGTCGCGGCCCTGCCCGCGCCAATGCTCCAGCCGCTGTGCCAGCTGTTCGGAACTCAGCTGCCGCCCCGGCACATCCAGTGCCACCACATAGGCGTTCTTCGGCAGCGCGGCGATGACCCGCTTGCCTTCATCTTCAGTGGCGCGGCGCGGATCACGCCCCTTGCCGCGCAGGCCGGGCTCGATTTCCACCAGCTCGAACGGCAGCCAGTGCGACAGCCGCTTCTGGTACTCGGCGAAGCCCTGCGCGACCCAGCTGGGTGCGCGTTCACCGGTGGCGATCAGGCGGGCTTTCATCTACACGGTCCTCCAAAACGTCGACGGCGCCATCGGCGCCGTCGAAGGGATGCATCAACGTGCGGCTCAGGCCACTTCGTCGTCGCTGGACGGCGGCTGGTCGCCAACGGTCCACAGGCGCTCGAGGGCGTAGAACTCACGCACGCGCGGCAGCATCACGTGGACGATCACGTCGCCCAGGTCGACCAGCACCCACTCGGCTTCGCGCTCGCCTTCAACACCCAGCGGCATCACGTCGATGTTCTTGGCGAAGCGCACGACTTCATCGGCGATCGACTTGACGTGGCGGGTCGAGGTGCCCGAAACGACGATCATGTAGTCGGCAACGCTGGACCGGCCGCGCACGTCGATCTCGACCAGGTCCTTGGCCTTCAGGTCTTCGGTGGCTTGGCGGACGCTGGCCAGCAGTTCCGGCACGGACGGCGGCGGGCTGGGCAGATCGACCTTGATGGTCTGGGGCTGGGTCTGGTTGCTCAAAGTGGATCGACTCGATAAACGTGGGGGCGATTATACGGGGATGGCGCGGCCGCGCCATTCACGCTGTGGCCGGGCGGTACAGCCCGTGTGCAGCGACGTAGTCCGCGACGGCCGGCGGCAGCAGGGCGCGCCAGGGGCCACCGGCGGCGATCTGCGAGCGCACGGCGCTGGCCGACTCCTCGCGCAGCGGGTGGTGCAGGCGCAGGATGCGCCCGGCCGGGCTGGCGAACAGGGCCTGCTCATTGTCGGCCCAGCGCCCCTGCAGGGCACGCCCCAGTTCGCCGTCGATCGACGCCTGCAACGGGCTGCCCGGCCGTTCGGCCACCACGAAGTGGGCCAGCCCGAACAGGGCCTCCCATTCGTGCCAGCCGGACAGGCCCAGCAGGCTGTCGGCGCCCACCAGCCAGGCCAGCGGCCGGCTCGGGCCGAGCTCGCCACGCAGCTCGCGCAGGGTATCGACGGTGTAGGACGGACGACCGGGATAGCGCGTGGCACGGTCCAGTTCACGGCGGTCCAGCAGCAGGCCCGGCTCGTCGCCGATGGCCAGCGACAACATGGTGCAGCGCTGCTCGGCGGTGGCGCCGGGCACCGCACGGTGCGGCGGATCGCCTGCCGGCAACATGCGCACGGCTACCTGCAGTTCGTCCCGGGCGGCCCGCGCGATTGCCAGGTGCCCCAGGTGCACCGGATCGAAGGTGCCCCCGTAATAGATCCGCAGGCTCATCGCTCAGGCCCGCGCCAGCAGGCGCACGGCACGCGGTTCGGCCACGGCCACCAGCAGGCGCTCCAGCGCCAGCCAGGCATCGCCGTCGGCCCGCCCCTTGGCGATGCGGTCGACCAGACCGGCTTCGGCCACGAAGCGTTCCCAGCGCTTGCCTTCCGGGTGCCGCTGCAGCGCGCGCTTGTAGGGCGCCTGCCGCGATTCCCAGATACCACGCGATTTCATTTCGGCGGCCAGGTTGCCGCCACGGGCCTGTACCCGGGCCAGGCCGGCACCGGCCAGCAGTTCACGGATCACGATCGGCATCAGTGCGGCCACCGCTTCGCCCTCGCCGCGCAGGCCAGCCAGCATGCGCAGCACGGCCGGTGGCTGGCCGGAGAACGTCGCCTCCACCAGCCGGAACACGTCGTAGCGGGCAGCATCAGCCACCAGCGATTCCATCCGCTCCACATCCAGCGGCTGGCCATCGGCCAACAGCGCCAGCTTGTCGATTTCCTGGGCGGCGGCCAGCAGGTTGCCCTCCACCCGCTCGGCCAGGCGCTGCACGGCGGCCGGGTCGGCACGCAGGCCCTTGCCGCGCAGGCGGCGCTCGATCCAGTCCGGCAGTTCGTGCGGCTTGATCGCCCAGGCCACCGACAGCACGCCGATGCGGCTGACCGCCTCGGCCCACTTGCCCTGATGGGCCTTGCTCCATTCATTGGCGGTGATCATCAGCACCACGTCCGGCGCCGGATTGGCGCAGAACTGGCTGATCACCTCGGCGCCGTCCTTGCCAGGCTTGCCGCTGGGCAGGCGCACCTCGACCAGGCGGCGGGCGCTGAACAGGCTGGGCGCATTGAAGCTGGCGTCGAGCTGGTTCCAGTCGAAATCTCGCCCGTCGGCGTCGAACACTTCGCGTTCGCCGATGCCCGAGGCGCGCGCGCGCGCGCGGACGGCATCCGCCGCCTCCAGCACGCGCAGCGTTTCCGGGCCTGCGATCAGGTACACCGGCGCCAACGGGGTGTCAGCGCCCTGGCTTGCCAGCTGCTCCGGACGCAGTTCCATCGTCGCTGCCGCTCAGTGCTTGACGGCGGCGGCCGGCGCGGCCGGCACCGCACCCTCGATCGGCTTGGCCTTCGGCGCGGACAGGCTGCCTCCCTTCTCGATCTCGGCGCGGACCACGCTGTCGATACGGCGGATGATCGAGGCGGACATTTCCCGGCGCAGCTCCGTGGCCAGGATTTCGCGTTCGGTGGTGGTACCGGTGGCGTCGGTCGGCGGCGACACATAGTCGCGCGACAGTTCGATCACCTGCTGAGGCACCAGTTCGCTGCCATCCTCGCGGCGGAAGATGAAGATCACGGCGTAGCGCAGGCTGTATTCCTGTGCACGGCCCTGCGAGTCGATGGCGATCGGCAGGTCACCCCAGCGCTCGGACAGCACCTGCAGCTGGGCGCTGGGTTCCTTGCTGTCCTCATCGGCCAGCTTGGCACCGGAGGCCAGCAGGCTGCGGTTGAGCAGCTTGACCAGTTCACTGTACGGGGCGGTGGAGACCACCTTCACCGGGGCGGTGTCGGTCGGCAGCATCAGCTTGTTGCGCAGATGGAAACCGCAGCCGGCGAGGCCGAGGACAAGAACGAGGGCAAGCAGGATTCGGGTCATGGAGACAGTCTGGCGGAGCCGGGCGATCACGGCAACACACAGCGTGCCCGAAGCCGCGTGAATGCAGGGCCATCAGGCACCCGGCCCTGCTTCTGGAAAGGCACCGGCCACCGCGCGGGTGACCGGTGCGGGGGACATCAGGCAGCGACGATGTTCACGATCTTGCCGGGGACGATGATGATCTTGCGCACCGTCAGGCCTTCCATGAACTTGGCCGCGTTGGGCTCGGCCAGGGCCAGCGCCTCGACCTGCTCGCGCGCGGCATCGGCCGCCACCTCGATGGTGCCACGCAGCTTGCCGTTGACCTGTACCGCCAGGGTCAGCGCATCGCGCACCAGCGCGCTGCTGTCGGCCTGCGGGAACGGCTGGTCTTCCAGCAGCGTCTCGCCATGGCCCAGTACCTGCCACAGGGCGTGGCTGGCATGCGGGGTGATCGGGTTGAGCAGCAGCACGATGGCCTGCAGCGCTTCCTGGCGCACCGCGCGGCCCTGCTCGCTGCCGTCCTCGAACTTGGCCAGCGCGTTCATCAGCTCCATCACCGCCGCGATCGCGGTGTTGAAGCTGTGGCGGCGGCCATAGTCGTCACCGACCTTGCCGATGGTTTCGTGGGTCTTGCGGCGCAGCGCCTTCTGGTTGGCATCCAGCACCGCGGCATCCAGTGCCGGGGCGGCACCGTCGGCGGCGTGCTTCTGCACCTGGGCCCACAGGCGACGCAGGAAGCGGGCCATGCCGTCCACGCCGGCCTCGTTCCACTCCAGCGACTGTTCCGGCGGCGCGGCGAACATCGAGAACAGGCGCACGGTGTCGGCGCCGTACTTGCCGACCATCGCCTGCGGGTCCACGCCATTGTTCTTCGACTTGGACATCTTCTCGGTGCCACCGACCACCACCGGCTGGCCGTCGGCGATCAGGGTGGCACCGGTGATGCGGCCGCGCTCGTCGCGCTGCACTTCCACATCGGCCGGGTTGATCCAGTCCTTCGAGCCGTCCGGGTTCGGGCGGTAATAGGTTTCGGCGATCACCATGCCCTGGCACAGCAGGTTGCGCGCCGGCTCGTTGCTGTCCACCATCCGCGCGTCGCGCAGCAGCTTGTGGTAGAAGCGGAAATACATCAGGTGCAGGATCGCGTGCTCGATGCCACCGATGTACTGGTCGACCGGCAGCCAGTAGTTGCCACGCTTGTCGACCGCATCACGGGCACCCGGCGAGGTGTAGCGGGCGTAGTACCAGCTCGACTCCATGAAGGTGTCGAAGGTGTCGGTCTCGCGCTCGGCCGCGCCGCCGCAGTCCGGGCAGGTGGTCTTGCGCCATTCCGGGTCGGTCTTGATCGGCGAGCCGGTACCGGCGAAGGCCACGTCTTCCGGCAGCACCACCGGCAGCTGTTCTTCCGGCACCGGCACCGCGCCGCACTTGGCGCAGTAGATCACCGGAATCGGGCAGCCCCAGTAGCGCTGGCGGCTCACGCCCCAGTCGCGCAGGCGGTAGTTGACGCGGCGCTGGCCCTGGGCCTTGCGCTCGAAACGTTCGGCCAGCGCTTCGAAAGCGCCCTGGAAATCCAGGCCGTCGAACTCGGCCGAATTCACCAGCTCGAAGGCACGGCTCTTGTCGCTGTACCAGTCCTGCCAGCGGCTGCCGTCCCAGCTGCGCTCCTCTTCGGTACGCGCATCCTTCAGGGCGATGACCTGCTTGATCGGCAGGCCGTACTTGTTGGCCACTTCATTGTCGCGCTGGTCATGGCCCGGAACGGCCATCACCGCGCCGGTGCCGTAGCCCATCAGCACGAAGTTGGCGACCCACACCGGCACCGGCTCGCCGGTGACCGGATGCAGCGCGCGCAGGCCGGTGTCCATGCCGCGCTTTTCCTGGGTTTCCAGTTCAGCCTCGGACACGCCGCCCTGCTTCAGGTCGGCCAGCATCGCCGCCAGTTCCGGGTTGTTCTTCGCCGCATGCAGCGCCAGCGGGTGCTCGGCGGCGATCGACACGAAGGTCACGCCCATCACCGTGTCCGGGCGGGTGGTGAACACGCGCAGCGGGTCCAGCGCACTGCCATCGACATCGCGCACGTCGAACTGGATCTCCAGGCCTTCGGAACGGCCGATCCAGTTGCGCTGCATGGTCTTGACCGATTCCGGCCAGCCCTCCAGCTCGTCCAGGCCGTCCAGCAGTTCCTGGGCGTAGTCGGTGATGCGCAGGAACCACTGCGGGATCTCACGCTTCTCCACCAGCGCGCCGGAACGCCAGCCGCGGCCGTCGATGACCTGCTCGTTGGCCAGCACGGTCTGGTCGACCGGGTCCCAGTTCACTACCGCGTTGCGGCGATAGGCCAGGCCCTTGCGCATCAGGCGGGTGAACATGCGCTGTTCGTGGACGTAATAGTCCGGACGGCAGGTGGCGAACTCGCGCGACCAGTCGATGGCGTAGCCCAGCGACTTCAGCTGGCTGCGCATGTGGTCGATGTTCTTGTAGGTCCACGCCGCCGGCGCGGTCTTGTTCTTGATCGCAGCGTTTTCCGCCGGCAGTCCGAACGCGTCCCAGCCCATCGGCTGCAGCACGTTGTGGCCGGTCATGCGCTTGTAGCGGCTGATCACGTCGCCGATCGTGTAGTTGCGCACGTGGCCCATGTGCAGCGCACCGGACGGGTACGGAAGCATCGACAGGCAGTAGTACTTCGGCTTGTCCGAAGTCTCGTCGACCTCGAAGGCACGGGTGGCGTCCCAGTACTGCTGGGCGGCGGATTCAACCTGCTGCGGGTCGTAGGCGTTGGTTTCAGCGCTGGTCATGGAACACGCGGATGCGGCGGCAAAGCGGTACAGCGTACCGCAGTGCGGCAAATGGCTCCAATCCTGCCTGCCGGACGCCGGCGCCGCGGCGCTCGGGGAGGCGTCTCAGCGCGGTCGCGACAGCGGCAGGGCCGCCGCCAGCCAGACCAGCCAGCAGGCGAAGGCGAGCCGTTGTGCCATCGGCGCCGGCAGCGTGCCCTGCAGGGCAAACGCCGCCAGCGCGGCCAGCACGCCGCAGCCCAGGGCCAATGCGCCCAGTGCCCGGCCATGCGCCTGGCGCAGATGGGACACGCCCAGCAGCACGGTGCCGGCGACGAAACCCAGCACCCAGATCATCCAGGCGCTGGCATGCAGCTGGCTGGCGGGCCCGTGCAGGTCGTCCACGTCCAGTGGCAGCAGCCCCATCGCGGCAAAGGCCAGACCGGCCAACAGCAGCATCTGGCTGCCGACCCGCGGCGCCCAGCCGGCGGTGGTGGGCAGGCCGCGACGCAGGCGCTCAGCCACCACTGCCGCCAGCAGGCCGGTCAGCACGAAACCCAGCAGATTGAAGGGCAGCGCATGCGGCACACCGCGCGCGCCCAGCAACGCCACCGGGTGGCGGGCCTGCGCATAACCCTCCAGGCCGGCACCGAAGCCGGCCACGGCCAGGACGAATACGACGGCCGCAAGCAGCCCCAACCAACGATCAAGCCGGACCACGGACATTACGCGCAATCACCCGGAAAGGAATGGATCACCGCATTGTCGCGGCAGCGACGCGATGCGCCAAGCATGACGCATTTCAGATCAATTCGATGTCCGCCCGCTGCGCCAACCGTGATGCTCGGGGCATGGCAGTTCCGCCATGCCGCAAGCGCGCCTCGGCGTCGAAGCCTGTCGCCTCCGGCCAGTGGGTGATCCACGAGCTGTACTGCGTGCCGCGCTCATAAGGCTGTCACGGCGGGCCTGCGGGCCCGCCAACACCACCTCGGGGGCGTACTCCGTGATGGCAGGGTTGAGACCGACATCGATCGTCACCATAGAATCGGTCTCCAGATGCCAAGCGATGCCTCCCCCATGACCGAGACGACCTACGTATTCGACGCCACCACTGCGACCTTCGAGGCCGAAGTCCTGCAGAAGTCGCTGCAGACGCCGGTGCTGGTCGACTTCTGGGCCACCTGGTGCGGGCCGTGCAAGACCCTGGGCCCGATGCTGGAAAAGCTGGCTGCCGAGTACAACGGTGCCTTCGAGCTGGCCAAGGTCGATGTCGACAAGGAACAGCAGATCGCTGCGGCCTTCCAGATCCGCTCGGTGCCCACCGTGTTCCTGGTCAAGGGCGGCCAGCTGGTGGACGGCTTCCCCGGTGCCATTCCGGAAGGCCAGCTGCGTGAGTTCCTGGCCCAGCACGGCATCGTGCCGGCCGATGTCGGCGATGCCGCCCCTGAAGATGACGCCCCGCTGGACCCGCAGGCGCAGGTCGACGTACTGCGCGCGCAGATCGCCGCCGAGCCGGACAAGGATGAGCTGAAGCTCGACCTCGCCCTGGCCCTGCTGCAGATCGGCGGCGTGGACGAGGCCGGCACCCTGATCGACGGCCTGCCGGCCAATCTGGCCACCGACGACCGCGCCGTGCGCGCCCGCGCCCGCCTGGCCTTCGCCGCCGCACTGAAGGATGCCCCGGCGGCCGAGGTGCTGGAAGCCCGCATCGCCGCTGATGGCAAGGATCTCAAGGCCCGCCACCTGCGCGGCGTGCAGCTGCTGCTTGGCGGCCATGACGAGGCCGCACTGGCGCAGTTCCTGGAAATGCTGCGGATCGACCGTGGATTCGAGGAAGGCCTGCCACGCAAAGCCTTGATCGACGCCTTCAATGTGATCTCCGACGAGGACCTGGTGGGCCAGTACCGCCGCAGGATGGCGTCGCTGCTGTTCTGAACGGGAGCCTGCTCCGTTCAGAATCCCTGCACTGAACGCGGGCAATAATGCGCGCGCTGGCGGCCTTGCGGTCGCCGCGATCCGTTCGGGGGGATGAGGTCGGGGCCATGGGGTCTTGCAGCTGCACCCCCGCATTGCCGGGATTGCAAACTGTGACCGTCGTCCGCTCTCTGTCGTTCGCCATGCGTTTAACGGGCGCCCTGCTCTGCGCCCTCTTCCTGCTGCCTGCCATCGCCGGCGCCCAGGACTGGAACTACCGGGTCCGGCCCGGCGATACCCTGTGGGACCTGGGTGGGCTGTACCTGAAACCCTCGGTACGCTGGCAGCAGCTGCAGCAGCACAACCGCATCGACAACCCCTACCAGTTGCCGCCGGGCCAGCTGCTGCGCTTCCCGATCAGCTGGCTGCGCACCGAACCGGCACCGGCCCGGGTGCTGTCCGTGCGCGGCAAGGTCGAGCTGTCCGGTGCCGATGGCACCGCGACCCGTGCGCTCCAGGCTGGTGAGCAGCTGCATATCGGTGACACCGTGGAAACCGAGGGCGATTCCAGCATCACCCTGGAATTCGCCGATGCCTCGCGGCTGCAGCTGCGCGAGTACTCGCGCCTGCGCCTGGACCAGCTGAGCCGCTACGGCCACACCGGCATGGTCGACACCCGCCTGCGCCTGCAGCAGGGGCGTGCCAGCAACCGGGTAACGCCGGCGCGCGGTCCGGCCTCGCGTTACATCATCGATGCGCCCACCGCGACCAGCAGCGTGCGCGGTACGGTGTTCCGGGTCAGCGCCGGGGATACCGGGCACGTCGGCGCCACCGAGGTCCTGCAGGGCAAGGTGCAGGTCGGCAACCCCCATGGCCAGCGCCTGGTCCGGCCGGGCCAGGCCACCCGCAGCAGCAGCGCCGATGCGGCCCCCGCCGCGGTCTCGGCCCTGCTGCCGGCGCCGGCGCTGCGCAATGACGCGCTGCGCCTGGCGCCGCTGCCGACCCTGCTTGCCTGGGAACCGGTCGCTGGCGCCGATCACTACCGGGTGGAAGTGGTGCAGGCGGCAACGCCGGAGATCCTGCTGTTCGCCGCCACCACCGCCGACACCCGGCTGGCGATCGGCGACCTGCCGCCCGGCCAGCTGCGCATCCTGTTGCGCGCGGTCGACGCACAGGGCGTCGAAGGCCTGGATGCGAGCGCCGATTTCGAACTCAGCGACCAGCCACCGCCGCCGCTGACCGTATCGCCGCTGCATGGGCAGACGATCAACAGCGACCGCCCGCGGTTCCGCTGGAGCCAGGCCCCCGGTGCGCGCAGCAGCGTGCTGCAGATCGCCGCCGAACCCGGCTTCCAGCAGCCATTGCAGGAGCAGGCCACCCATGCGACCGACCTGCGCCTGGCACAACCGCTGCCGCCCGGCCAGTACTACTGGCGCGTGGCCTCGCGCGACGCCGAAGGCCACCAGGGCCGCTACGGCCAGGCGCTGCCGCTGCAGCTGAGCAACGAGCCGGTGGACCCGGCCCTGCAACCGCCCGAGGCCGCGCACGGCGAGCTGACGCTGCGCTGGCAGGCCGGCAGCGAAGGCCAGCGCTACCGGGTGCAGGTGGATCGCCGCGGTGACTTCAAGGCGCCGCTGGTCGACGAGACCGTGGCCCAGCCGCAGGTGAGCTTCAAGCGCCCGTGGAGCGGCACCCTGCACGTACGCGTGCAGTACGTCGACGATGACGGCCACGCCGGCGATTTCTCCCCGGCCCAACAGATCCCGCTGCCATGCCGCCTGTGCTACGGCGCCGGTGGCGGTGCGCTGCTGCTCTGGCTGTTGTTGTGAGGCGTTCGCCGCTGCCATGGTCGAAGCGGATCTTGCTGGCCCTGCTTGCCGGCGTGCTGACCATCGTGGCCAGCCAGGGCCAATGGCTGTGGCGGCAGGACGAGGCGGCCTATGACGCGCTGGTCGGCAACTGGGACTACCGCCCCGACCCCAGCGTGCTGATCGTGGCCATCGACGAAGGCAGCCTGCAGCGTATCGGCCAGTGGCCCTGGCCGCGCTCGGTGCACGCCCGCCTGCTGGACCGCCTGACCGATGCCGGCGCCGAACGCGTTGCGCTGGACCTGATGCTGTCCGAACCCGACCGTCGCGACAGCCGCCAGGATGACGAGCTGGCGGCGGCGATCCGACGCAATGGCCGGGTGGTGCTGCCGGTACTGGCGGCACCGGCGGCCGGCGACCGCATGGCCGAGGAAATGCTGCCGATCCCGCAGATCGCCGCCAGTGCCGCCGCGATCGGCCACACCGATGTCGAGGTGGATGGCGACGGCGTCGCCCGCGGCGTCTATCTGCACGCCGGCATCGGCCAACCGCATTGGCCGGCACTGGGCCTGGCACTGGCCGACCTGCCTGCGGGTGCGGTACGCGGCCTGCCCGACCCCGACCCGGCGCTGGGCTCGCCCTATCAATGGCGTCGCGACGATTACGTACGCGTGCGCTACGCCGGCCCGCCCGAGCGGTTGCCGCAGGTGTCCTATGCGGACGTGCTCGATGGCCACGTGGACATGGCGATGCTGCATGGCCGCCGCATCGTGGTCGGCATGACGGCGAGCGGCATCGCCCCTCGCCTGCTGACCCCGACCACCCGCGAATTCTGGATGAGCGGCAGCGAATACCAGGCCAACATCACCTCGATGCTGCTGCAGCACAAGCAGATCGATGTGCTGCCGCACGCGTGGCAGCACGCCATCAGCGGCGTGCTGGTGGCGCTGTGCGTGATCCTGCTCGGCCTGCGCCTGCCCTGGCTGGCCGCGCTGTGTTCATTGCCGATGCCACCGCTGCTGAGCTGGCTGCTGCTGCGCACGGGAGACCTGTGGTGGGCACCGGCCAGCGCAATGCTGGGCGTGGTGCTGGCACTGCTGGTCTGGGCGGTGTGGCGGATCTCCGCCTGGCACCGCCTGGCCAACCGCGATGCCCTCACCGGCCTGGGCAACCGCCTGCGCTTCGAGCAGTCACTGCAGCAGGAATGCGATGCCGCGCGGCGCAGTGGCAAGCCATTGAGCCTGGCGCTGATCGACGTCGACCACTTCAAGCGCCACAACGACCGCCATGGCCACCAGGTCGGTGACCGCGTGCTGCGTGATGTCGCCCGCCTGATCGGCGCGCATGCCCGTCGCCCGCGCGACATGGCGGCGCGCTACGGTGGCGACGAATTCGCACTGGTGCTGCCGGATACGCCGGCCGAGGGCGCGCGCCGGGTGATCGAGGACCTGATTGCCTGCGTGCGTGCACTGCCGGCGCCGGGCGATGGCAGCGATGACGGCGTCACGCTCACCATCGGTGTATTCACCCGCGTGCCCGACGGTGACCTGCAACCGCACCATTTCGTGGAGGGCGCCGACACCGCCCTGTACCAGGCCAAGGCCAACGGCCGCGACGGGTACATGATCGACGGCGGGACGTGAACCCCCGGGGTGCAACATACGCATGCGAATGGTTAGACTGGGCACCTCGCCTCGCGCCCCGGACCCGCATGAACGCCCGCCTGTTCCGCTTCGGCATCAACCTCTGGCCGCCGTTCCTGTTCACCGGCATCCACGTCACCCGGATCACGCCCGATTACCGGCAGATCGACGTGGCACTGCGGATGCGGCCCTGGAACCGCAACTACGTGGGCACGCATTTCGGCGGCAGCCTGTTCGCGATGACCGATCCGTTCTGGATGCTGGGCCTGCTGCACATCCTGGGCCGTGACTACTACGTGTGGGACCGGGCCGGCGCGATCGATTTCCTCAAGCCTGGCCGGGGCACGGTGCGCACCTCGTTCCGCATCGACGATGCATTGCTGGATGAACTGCGTGCCGAAGCGGCTGGCGGTGAGAAGGTGCTGCGCTGGTTCAGCAACGATGTCGTCGACGAAAGCGGCGAGGTGGTCGCCCAGGTACGCAAGCAGGTCTACCTGCGGTTGAAGCCGCACGCACGCTGATCCAGCACGCGGGCGCTATCCTCTGCCTCCCTGCCATGGAGGCTCCGATGCGCCCGTATGCACTTGCCACACTGCTGACCACCCTGTCCTTCAGCGCCCACGCCCTCGACCTGCCACCGGTGCGGTATCCGACGCTGCCAGCCCAGGCGGCCACTGCCGCCGGTTTCGTACCCCAGGGCTGGACACTTGAATCGAGTGTCGAAGGCGATCTCGACCAGGATGGCCGCGCGGACCTGGTGCTGGTGCTGCGCCAGCAGGAGCCACGCAACGTCATCGAGCACGATGGCTTCGGCCCCTCGCCGTACGACAGCAACCCGCGCATTCTCGCCGTGGCGTGGTCGCGCCCCTCCGGCTATGTGCTGGCGGTGCAGGACCACCAGCTGATACCGCGCCCGGACAATCCGGTGATGAGCGACCCGCTCGAAGACGGCAACGTCAGCATCCAGCGCGGCACCCTGAAGGTCGCGCTGTTCTCATTCGCCAGCGTGGGAAGCTGGTCAATGGGCACGACCGCCTTCACCTTCCGCTGGCAGGACGATGCCTTTGTGCTGATCGGCTACGACCAGAACTCGGTGATGCGCAATTCCGGGCAGACCGAATCGGTGAGCGTGAACTTCTCCACCCGCAAGGTAAAGCGGAGCGAAGGCAGCATCGAGGACGACAAGGACAGCGTGCGCTGGGAGCCCCTGCACAGCCGTCGCCGCTGGACACTGCAGACCATCGGTGATGGTTGGGCATTCGATCCGCTGGCGGGCAGCGACTGAGCCGCAGATCAGTCGCGCGCAGCAGCGCCCGGGGCGTTCTCCATCACCAGCGGCACCGACAGCCATGGGCTCTCGTCGGTGCTGCGCGACGGTGAACGCCGCGGCACCTGGAGGCGGCGACCATCGGCCGACAGCTGCGGTGCCCGCACCGGCGAGCGGAACTGGGCAGGCAGGCGCTGCAACGCATCCACCGGCTCCTCCGCCTGCTGCCGCAGCCAGCGCTGCGCGCCGATCAGCCGCACCATCGCGGCGGCATCCTGGGTCCGTGACGAATAGGCGGGATAGACCGGGCGGGCGATATCGGTCAGCACGCACCCCATGATGTTCGACAGGCAGCCGAAGTCATGCTGCGGCGGTGCCGGAACCGGCAGCGGGCGATCCGCCTCCAGCGCGGCCATCGCCGCCGAGCCGCAGGCCCAGCCCAGATTGCCCGCCGCACGCGCCAGGGTGCTGCTGCGATCGAGTACCAGCACCCCGCCGAATTCCTGCGCCGAGGTTTCGATCGCGGCCCGGCTCATCGCGTACTCACCCTGCATCGCACGGCACAGGCTCTGATCGGCAGCCAGCATCGGCTGCATAACCTGCTCGCATTCCGCTGGCAGCGGATGGTCGGCCGGCAGCTCGACCAGCATGTCGGCCAGCAGCTGGGCATTGGCCTGCACCAGGCTGGCACCGATGATGCTCTCCACCAGGTAACTGCCGCCCGTCACCAGCCGGCGGCCCAGTTGCAGCCCACGGCAACTGCCACGCAGGGCGCCATCGATATCGCCCTGCACATAGGCCAGCGCGCGCGCGCTGGTGGCATCAATCATCAGGCCATAGGTCGGCAGCGGCACCAGGATGCCATCGCCCTTGGGCCGGAACGGCGATGCGAAGTGGTCCGCATCGGCCAGCTGGTCCAGGCGCGCATGCAGCTGCTGGTGGCCAGCGTGGGCATCAATGAAGCGCTGCGGATCGGCGCGCACCTGGCCCAGGCAGTCGCTGGCGGTCGGTCCGCAGCTGGCCGCCGGCCGCGATCGCAGCTCGTCGTGGTCCTCCGCCAGCTGCGGTCCGGCGCCGCCATTGCCGCGCGGATCCGCCTCCCAACGCTGTACATCCGCGGCCAACGCCTGTTCGCGCTGGCGTGTGTCGAGATCGTCGAACGCGAGCGTCCACAGCAGCGCGAAGCCGTTGTGGCCGTGGACGGGCAGGCGTGCCTCCAGCCGCTGCTGGGCCTGCAGCCGCGATTCCGGCACCGGCCACATGCGCGAGGCGCACCACACCACGATGGCCAGCACCAGCAGGCCTGACAGGGTCCAACCCAGTCCGCGCAGAATCTTCAACACAGCTTCCCTTCCATGTGCCGTTGCCGCAGTCGATTCCCCAGCGTAATCGACCGGCCGTGACCGCTACAATGCGCACATGTCGCTCGAAGCCCCCGCCCTGGTCCCCCGCCCCTCCCTGCAGCGCCTGTTCCTGACCGGCCTGCTCACCCTGCTGCCGATCTGGCTGACCTGGGTCGTGGTCAAGTTCGTGTTCGTGCTGCTGTCGGGCATTTCCAGCCCGTTGGTGGTGCCGCTTTCCGAGCAGATCGCGACAAGCTTTCCGCACTACCTCGGCTGGGTCCGTGCCGAGTGGATCCAGGACACCATCGCCCTGCTGGCCACCCTGCTGGTGATCCTGGCGGTGGGCGTGGCCAGCCGCCGCGTGCTCGGCCAGCGCCTGCTGCGCTGGGTGGGCGCGGTCATCAAGCGCATTCCGCTGGCCAGCATCATCTACGACAGCGCCAAGAAGCTGCTGGACATGCTGCAGACCGAACCGGGCAGCACCCAGCGCGTGGTGCTGATCGACTTCCCGCACCGCGACATGAAGTCGGTCGGGCTGGTCACCCGCGTGATCAAGGAACACGGCACCGACCGTGAACTGGCCGCGGTGTACGTGCCAACCACGCCGAACCCGACGTCGGGCTACCTGGAAATCGTGCCGGTGGAGCTGCTGACCCCGACCGACTGGACCGTCGACCAGGCCATGAGCTTCATCATTTCCGGCGGCGCCGTCGCGCCGTCCAGCGTTCCGTTCACGCGCGCCGGCGATCGCAGCGAATGACCGCGGCGCCGATCGAGCGCCCGCTGCAGGACCGCGCGGTCCTGCTGTTCATCGTGCTGGCCGCGTTCTTCTGCGGCAACGCGGTGCTGGCCGAACTGATCGGGGTGAAGATCTTCGCGCTGGAAGACACGCTCGGCATCGATCCGTTGAACTGGAACCTGTTCGGCCAGACCGGCTCGCTCAGCTTCACCGCCGGCACCCTGCTGTGGCCGGTGGTGTTCATCATGACCGACACCATCAACGAGTTTTTCGGCAAGCGCGGCGTGCGCTTCATCTCGTGGCTGGCCGTGGTGCTGATCGCCTATGGCTTCCTGTTCGCCTTCGCGGCGATCTCGCTGGCACCGGCCAGCTGGTGGGTCACCTCGATGGACGGCCACGGCGTGCCGGACTACCAGGCGGCATTCGCAGCGGTGTTCGGCCAAGGCATGTGGACCATCGCCGGTTCGCTGGTGGCCTTCCTGCTCGGCCAGCTGATCGACGTGGCGGTGTTCCATCGCATCCGCCAGGCCACCGGCGAGCGCCACGTGTGGCTACGTGCGACCGGGTCCACCGCGATCTCGCAGGTGGTGGACAGCTTCGTGGTGATCTGGATTGCCTTCGTGCTCGGACCGCAGCACTGGCCGACCTCGCTGTTCCTGGCCGTCAGCAGCGTCAACTACATCTACAAGATGGGCTTTGCGATTGCCTTGATTCCGCTGCTGTACCTGATGCGGCGTGCGATCACCCGCTATCTGGGCGCAGACAGGGCCGCTGCGTTGCGCGCTGCGGCGGCGGCTGACTGAAGCCCCAGCGACGGTAAGCTGACTGCGCCTTCACGCTGGCCGTACGCGGCCGGATCGTGCAAGCTCCACGGTCTGTGTTCCACGGAAGCTCCTGATGCCGCATCCCACCCGCGCCCTGGCCGCCGCCATCGCCGCGTTGTTCCTGTTCAGTGCCGTGCCGTCGGCCGAAGCAGCGAAGAAGAAGGCCAGCCGCCCTGCCGCCGCGCAGACCCGCCAGGCTGCCAAGCCCAAGGCCAAGCCCGCCCGCGCCACCGCGCCGGCACGTGGCAGCTCGGCACGCCGCGCCGCGCCGCGCCCGGTCGCGCCGGCCCGTGCCGTACCCAAGCAGGTACAGCTGGAGCGCCTGTACGACGAATACTGGGATGCCTCGATGCGGTTGAACCCGCTGCAGGCCACCTTCCAGGGCGAACCCCGCTACAACGACCAGCTGCCCAACATCCTGTCCGCCGCCTGGCGCCAGCAGTCGCACGACTTCACCACGCAATGGCTGGGCAAGGTCGAGAAGCTCGGCAGTGACGGCCTGCAGGGCCAGGACCTGCTCAGCTACGAGATCTTCGTGCGCGACGCACGCGCCTCGCTGGCCGCCGAGCGCTACCCGAGCTGGATGATGCCGATCAGCCAGTACTACAACATCGGCAGCATCATGGCGATTCTCGGTGCCGGTGCCGGCGCGCAGCCGTTCAACACCGTGCAGGACTACGACACCTGGTCGCGCCGTTCGCTGGGCATTCCCGAGCTGTTCGACCAGGCCATCGACAACATGCGCCAGGGCATGAAGGCCGGCGTGGTACAGCCGCGCGACCTGATGGAAAAAGTGCTGCCGCAGCTGGATGCAGTGATCAAGCCGACCGCCGAGGAAAGCATTTTCTGGTCGCCGATCCGTACCATGCCGAACACCATCCCGGCTGAGGACAAGGCGCGCATCAGCGCCGAGTACAAGCGCATGATCGAACTGCGCATCATGCCGGCCTACCGCGCCCTGCGCGGCTTCATCGCCACCGAATACCTTCCCGCCACGCGCGCCAGCAGCGGCCTGGGCGCACTGCCCGATGGCCAGGCCTGGTACGCCAACCTGATCGTGCAGACCACCGCCAGCGACCAGACCGCCGCACAGCTGCACGCGCTGGGAGAACAACGCGTGCAGGAACTGCAGGCCCAGATCGCCACGGTGATGAAGGATGCCAAGCTGCGCGGCACCCCCACCAAGCTGCTGCGCAGCATGCGCAACGACCGCCAGTTCCAGTACGGCGATGCCAACGCGCTGATCAACCGTTACCGCCAGGTGCAGCAGCAGGTCAACGCACGCCTGCCGCAGGTGCTGGATACGATGCCGAAGGCGCCGCTGGACGTACGCGCGGTGGAACCGGAGCGCGCACTGACCGCCGCTGCCGCGGCCTACCAGCCGGCACTGCCCGGGCAATCCGCGGTGCTGTACGTGAACACCCGCGACCTGCCCAGCCGCAAGCGCTGGAACGTGCCGGTGCAGTACCTGCATGAAGCGATCCCCGGCCACCACGTGCAGCTGGGCCTACAGCAGGAGCTGGCCAAGCTGCCGCGCTTCCGCCGCCTCGGTGGCGATCTCGCCTTCGTCGAAGGCTGGGGCCTGTACGCCGAGACGCTGGGCGAGGACCTTGGCGTCTACACCGATCCCTACGACCGCATCGGCTACCTGTACTCGCGCCTGCTGCGCGCCGCCCGCGTGGTGGCCGATACCGGCGTGAACGCCCAGGGCTGGAGCAAGCAGCAGGCTGTCACCTACCTGCAGAAGACCGTGGACATGAGCAGCGACGATGCCAACGCCGAAGTCGAGCGGATCATGGCCCAGCCCGGTCAGGCGCTGTCCAACGTGGCCGGTCTGACCACCATCGTGGCCCTGCGCGACAAGGCCAAGGCGCGCCAGGGCGCCGCCTTCGACGTGCGCCGCTTCCACGCCGAACTGCTGAAGGACGGCTCGATGCCGCTGGACGTGCTGGACCGCAAGATGGAACGCTGGATGGCCCAGCCGGCCAGCGCCACGCCCGCCCCGTCACCCTGACCCTTCCGGAGCCGCCATGCGTCCTGCCGTCGCCCTGTTCGCCATCGTGCTGGGCCTGCTGCCGCTGGCCACCTCCGCCGCTCCGGTGCTGACCCCACCGGATGCGGGCATCGACGGCCTGATGCAGGCCTACGACGGTCAGGTGCCCGGCGCCGCCGTACTGGTGCTGCATGACGGAAAGCCGGTATTCCGCCGCGGCTATGGCCTGGCGGTGGTCGAGGACGGCACCGCGGTCACCGCGGCCAGCAACTTCCGGCTGGCCTCGGTCAGCAAGCAGTTCACCGCTGCGGCGGTGCTGCTGCTGGTGGAAGATGGCCGGCTCGGGCTAGATCAACCTGCCCGGCAATGGCTGCCCGAACTGCCACCGGCTGCCGCCGCCATCACCATCCGCCAGCTGCTCTCGCACACCGGTGGCCTGCTCGACTACGAAGACCTGATGGACCCGGCCGACAGCCGCCAGGTGCACGACGCCGATGTCCTGATCCTGCTGTCGCGACAGGACCGGCTGAACTTCGCGCCCGGCACGCAGTACCACTACAGCAACAGCGGCTACGCGCTGCTGGCACTGATCGTCGGCCGCGCCTCCGGCCAGGATTTCGCAGCCTTCCTGCAGCAGCGCATCTTCCGCCCACTGGGCATGGCCCACACCGTGGCCCACCAGGACGGCGTCGATACCATCGCCGCACGCGCCTATGGCTACAGCTGGATCGATGGCCGTTGGCAACGCACCGACCAGAGCACCACCAGCGCCGTGCTCGGCGATGGCGGCATCTATTCCTCGCTGGACGACCTGGCCCGCTGGGATGCGGCGCTGTACGACGACCGCCTGCTCTCGAAGGCCTCGCGCCGCGCGATGTTCAGCCCGGCCACGGCAACACCCGAACCGGACGTGCCGCACTACGGCTTCGGCTGGCGCCTGAATGGCCCGGTGCAATGGCACAGCGGCGAGAGCATCGGCTTCCGCAACGTGATCGTGCGCCACCCGGAGAAGCACCTGACCGTGATCGTGCTGACCAACCGCAACGACCCCGAACCCTATCCGCTGGCGCTGAAGATCGCCCAGCGCTGGCTGGACACCTTGCAATGACCCGCGATGCCGACGCCCTGCTGGGCATCCACCACGCCGCACTGATCTGCAGCGACTACGCACGCTCGAAGGACTTCTACGTGCGCATCCTCGGCCTGCGCGTGCTGGCCGAGAACCACCGCAGCGCGCGCGATTCCTGGAAGCTGGACCTGGCCCTGCCCGACGGCGGGCAGCTGGAACTGTTCTCCTTCCCCTCCCCGCCGCCCCGGCCCAGCCGCCCGGAAGCCCAGGGCCTGCGCCACCTCGCGTTCCGCGTGGCCGCGCTGGAGCCATTCATCCAGCGCCTGGCCGCGCATGGCGTGGCGTGCGAACCGATCCGCGTGGACGAATACACCGGCCGCCGCTTCACCTTCTTCGCCGACCCCGACGACCTGCCGCTGGAGCTGTACGAGGTCGGTTGACGCCCCCGTGGGTCAGATCCCTTTTCCGTCGGAAAAGGGATCTGACCCAATCGCCGTCACCGGAAACGCCATCCACGCATGGCGTGGATCTACCGTGTCGACCGAGGTCGACACCTACCCACAGCACACGGAACCTGTCGAAGGCGGGGTGGGTCCGGTTGCGGGGGTGTCCGCGGCATGGATGCCGCGGCCAAGCCCCCAGGGGTGAGGGCGCTTTGCTTGCGAAGCACTGCTTCGCGAGCGCCCGAACGCACAGCCGCCAGCGGCTGGGCCGGTCTGGGGGTTCACGGCGTCCCCCGCAACCGGACCCACCCCGCCATCCCACGGAATCCCGCCGTTGCCGTTGAGGTTGCCGGCCAGCGGCCGGCACTACCGCGGGTGCAGGGCGCAGCCCTGCAAAGCCCCTCTTCCCCATACCCCGCCGAATGGGTATACAGTCGACCCATGCCGGCAGCGTGCCGGAATGAACCCTGGGAGGGGACCATGCGCAACACCTTCAAGACCCTGCTGCTGGCACTGCCGCTGTGCCTGGCCGCCCTGTCGGCCCAGGCCGCCGACGGCGCCGCCGGCCGCTGGAAGACCATCGACGACAAGACCGGCAAGGTGAAGTCGATCGTCGAGATCACCGAGGCCGCCAACGGCACGCTGACCGGCAAAGTGGTCGACATCCTGCACTCGGACAAGGGCCCGAACCCGGTCTGCGATGGATGTGAAGGCGCCAACAAGAACAAGCCGGTGAAGGGCATGACCATCCTCTGGAACCTGAAGGCCGACGGCGCCAACAAGTGGTCCGGCGGCACCATCCTCGACCCGGCCAACGGCAAGACCTACAAGTCGAAGATGGAGCTGCAGCCGGGTGGCACCAAGCTGGACGTATCCGGCTGCATCGCCTTCATCTGCCGCGCGCAGACCTGGCAGCGCGAATAAGCGCCCCGGCCCCCGCGTCATCCCCGTGACCCGGCCCCGGCCGGGTCACGTCGTTGCGGGCATGCGATACTCTGCGGTTCCCCTCGGCTTCACCCCGCGACCATGACCCGTACCGCGCTCGTCACCACCGCCCTGCCCTACGCCAACGGCCCGCTGCATCTGGGCCACCTGGTCGGCTACATCCAGGCTGACATCTGGGTGCGTGCGCGGCGAATGAGCGGCGGCAAGGCCTGGTTCGTCTGCGCCGACGACACCCACGGCACGCCGATCATGCTGGCTGCGGAAAAGGCCGGGGTCACCCCGGAAACCTTCATCGCCAACATCCAGGCCAGCCACGAACGTGACTTCGCCGCCTTCGGCGTGGCCTTCGACCATTACGACTCGACCAACTCGGCGGCCAACCAGGCGCTGACCGAGCAGTTCTACCTGAAGCTGGAAGCGGCCGGCCACATCAGCCGCCGTTCGGTGGCGCAGTTCTACGACCCGGCCAAGGGCATGTTCCTGCCCGACCGCTACGTCAAGGGCATCTGCCCGAACTGCGGCAGCCCCGACCAGTACGGCGACAACTGCGAAGTCTGCGGCGCCACCTATGCGCCGACCGACCTGAAGGAGCCGCGTTCGGTCATCTCCGGTGCCACGCCGGAAATGCGCGATTCGGAGCACTTCTTCTTCGAGGTGGGCCACTTCGATGCGTTCCTGCGCGAATGGCTGGCCGGCGATGTCGCCCTGCCGGGCGTGAAGGCCAAGCTCGGTGAGTGGCTCAATGCCGAAGGTGGCCTGCGCGCGTGGGACATCTCGCGCGATGCGCCGTACTTCGGCTTCCAGATTCCCGGCCAGCCGGGCAAGTACTTCTACGTCTGGCTGGATGCGCCGATCGGCTACCTGTCCAGCTTCCAGACCCTGTGCGGCAAGCTCGGCGAAGACTTCGAAGCGCACCTGCGTGCCGGCACCAGCACCGAGCTGCACCACTTCATCGGCAAGGACATCGTCAACTTCCACGGCCTGTTCTGGCCGGCGGTGCTGCACGGTACCGGCCACCGCGCGCCGACCCGCCTGCACGTCAACGGCTACCTGACCGTGGACGGCGCCAAGATGAGCAAGTCGCGTGGCACCTTCGTGATGGCCCGTACCTTCCTCGATGCCGGCCTGGAGCCGGAAGCGCTGCGCTATTACTACGCCGCCAAGTCCGGCGGCGGCGTCGACGATCTCGACCTGAACCTGGGTGATTTCATCGCCCGTGTGAACGCCGATCTGGTCGGCAAGTTCGTCAACCTGGCCAGCCGCTGCGCCGGCTTCATCAGCAAGCGCTTCGACGGCCTGCTGGCCGCGCAGCTGCCCGATGCGGCGCAGTACCAGCGCTTCGTCGATGGCCTGGCGCCCATCCGTGAAGCCTACGAGCGCAATGACCCGGCCGCGGCGATCCGCCTGACCATGACCCTGGCTGACGAAGCCAACCGCTACATCGACGACGTCAAGCCGTGGGTCATCGCCAAGCAGGAAGGTGCCGACGCACAGCTGCAGGCCGTATGCAGCCAGGGCCTGAACCTGTTCCGTGTGCTGGTCACCGCACTGAAGCCGGTGCTGCCGGCCACCGCCGCGCAGGCCGAGGCCTTCCTGACGGCGCCGGTGAACGACTGGACCGACCTGGCGCAGCCGCTGCTGGGCCACCGCATCACCGACTACACCCCGCTGTTCACCCGTATCGACCCGAAGAAGATTGACGCCATGATCGACGCCTCCAAGGACACCCTGCAGCCGGCCGCCGCTGCCGCCCCCGCCGCCAAGACCGACGCCGCCAAACCGGCTGCACCGGCCCCGGCCAAGGACGACGCAAAGAGCGCCGATGCGCCGGCCTACATCGGCATCGACGATTTCGCCAAGCTCGACCTGCGCATCGGCAAGGTGCTGGCGTGCGAGTTCGTGGAAGGCTCGGACAAGCTGCTGCGCTTCGAGCTGGACGCCGGCGAACTGGGCAAGCGCCAGATCTTCTCCGGCATCCGTGGCAGCTACGGCGAGCCGGAAGCCCTGGTCGGCCGCAGCGTGGTGTTCATCGCCAACCTGGCCCCGCGCAAGATGCGCTTCGGCCTGAGCGAAGGCATGATCCTGTCGGCCGGTTTCGACGGCGGCGCGCTGGCGCTGCTGGACGCCGACAGCGGCGCACAGCCGGGCATGCCGGTCCGCTGATGCCCGCAGCGGGCGCGGTTATCCCCGCGCCCGCCGGCAGCACCGGCCACCGGAGGCAACGCGATGGGAAGCAACGGAATGGAACTGGCGCTGTTCGACTTCGACCACACCGTGACCACCTGCGATACCTATGGCCGTTTCCTGCGCCGCGTGGCCACGGCCGAACAGCTGGCGCAGGCGTGGTGGAAGGTCGGCCCGTGGCTGGCCGCATACAAGCTGAAACTGATCTCGGCCGAACGCATCCGTGCACGCGTCACCCGCCTGACCTTCAGCGACCGCCACAGCGATGACATCACCACGCTGGCGGCCGGCTTCTCGCGTGAGTTCCTGCCCGAGGTTGTGCGCCCGGAAATGCTGGAACAGATCCGCTGGCACAAGGAACAGCAGCACACCGTGGTGATCGTGTCCGGCTCGCTGGACCTGTACCTGCGGCCGTGGTGCGAGCAGCTGGGCCTGCAGCTGATCTGCAACCGGCTGGAAAGCCAGGACGGCCGCCTGACCGGTCGTTATGCCGGCGGCGACTGCGGCCCGCGCAAGGTCGAGCACATCCGCCGCCAGTTCGATCTGTCGCGCTACGTACGCATCCATGCCTACGGTGACAGTTCAGAAGACAAGCCGATGCTGGCGCTGGCGCACGAGCGCTGGTTCCGTGGCAAACCCCTGAAGTAATCCCAACGCGCAGCCTTCGCCACGCATGAGCCTGATCCCGCCCCTGACCGAACGCCTCGACCGCCTGCTGCCGCAGACCCAATGCGGGCAATGCGGCTACGACGGCTGCCGCCCGTACGCGCAGGCGATGGCGCGCGGCGAGGTGGGCGTGGACCGCTGCCCGCCGGGCGGCGATGCCGGCGCGCGCGCACTGGCGCAGGTACTGGGCGTACCCGCCGTTCCGTTTGATCGTTCGCGTGGCGAACACAAGGCGCCGCAGGTGGCGCTGATCGTGGAAGCCGACTGCATCGGCTGCACCAAGTGCATCCAGGCCTGCCCGGTGGACGCCATCGTCGGCGGCGCCAAGTACATGCACACGGTCATTGCCGATCTGTGCACCGGTTGCGAGCTGTGCATACCACCGTGCCCGGTGGATTGCATCGAGATGCTGCCCCTGTAACGGGGTCTGCAGAAGGGGTCAGATCCCTTTTCCAACGGAGAGGGATCTGACCCCGTTCAATGATTACGGCACCGCTGCCGTCACCACGATCTCGACCTTCCACTCGGCGTGGGCCAGCTTGGCTTCGAACGTTGCGCGGGCCGGGGTCGCGCCCTCGACCACCCACTCGTCCCATGCCTTGTTCATGCCGTCGAAGTCGGCGATGTCGGCCAGGAACACTTCGGCGCGCAGCACGTGCTGGCGATCACTGGCGACCAGCGCCAGCAGCTTGTCGATCTCGGCCAGCACCTGCCGGGTCTGCCCGGTGATGTCCTGGCTGGTGTCTTCCGGAATCTGGCCGGAGAGATAGGCGACCTTGTTGTACACGGTCATTTCGGACATGCGCGGTCCGACGTCGTAACGCTCCATCATGGGCGTGGCTCCTGCGGGTGATCAGGCCTGCATTGTCCTCCAAACCGGTCAACGGTGGGTGCAGGGGGAACCGTCGCGCAACATCACTACCCGGCTCCGACACGCCTGCTGGTCAAATGACCGCGACAGGCGCACGATGCGCCACGCCCCGCGTTGACACTGCCCTCGCCCCTCCTGACGCACCCTTGCGCCGATGACCCCAGCCACCGACCCCGCCACCGCTTCCTCCACCCCGGCATGGAAGCGGGTCCTCACCATCGTCGTTCCCCTGCTGATCCTCTCGCTGGCCCTGCATGGCCTGGCCAGTGAATTCGATGAGCACGGCTACCGTGCCATCCGCCAGGCGTTCCGCCAGCTCAGCGGCGCCCAGATCGCGCTCACTGTGGTACTCGGCCTGGCCAGCTACGCCTGCCTGATCGGCTTCGATGCCATCGGCCTGCGCCGCAGCGGCATCCGCGTGCATCCGGCGCGCATCGGCATCACCGCCTTCCTCGCGCACACGCTGGGCCAGACCGTGGGCTTTGCCGCGTTGACCGGTGGCGCAGTGCGCCTGCGCGGCTACCGCAGCGCCGGCCTCGACCTGGCGCAGATCGGCCAGGTGGTGCTGATGAGCACGCTCGGATTCGTGTTCGGTGCGTGGCTGCTGATCAGCGTGGCGTTGTGCATGGAACCGGCGGCAGCGGCGTTGGCCTTGCCATTGAATCCCGATGCCGTGCGCATCGTCGGCATCGTCGCCCTGCTCGCCTATCTGGGTACCGTGCTGCTGGTCGGCCGCGATGGCCGGCAGTTCAGCGTGTTCGGCCATGCGTTGTGGCTGCCCGACCGCCGCACCATGATCGGCGTCACCGTGCTCAGCGTGATCGAGCTGGTGCTGGCCAGTGCCGCCTTCTACGTGCTGCTGCCGGACTCCACGCCGACCGGCCTGCCCGGCTTCGTCGGCCTGTACCTGGTGGCGGTGCTGGCCGGCCTGGTCTCGACCGTGCCGGCCGGCCTGGGCGTGTTCGAGTGGAGCCTGTTGAAGCTGCTGCCACAGGTGGCACCGGCAGCGGTGCTGGCGGCGGCGCTGATCTACCGCGTTACCTACTACGTGCTGCCGCTGGTGCTGGCCACCCTGCTCGCCCTCGCGCCTGCCCTGCGCCAGCCGCTGCAGGCCAGCGCCGGGGCAACCCGCGCCGGCTGGAATGCGCTGCGCCCATGGCTGCCGCAGATCATCGCGCTGGCGGTGTTCAGCATCGGCGCGGCGCTGGTCATCGACGGCACGCTGCCGACGCCACGCCGTCACCTGGTGAACGCCTCGCTGCCGATTCTGGAAACCTCGCACCTGATCGGCAGCCTCAGTGGCGTCGCGCTGCTGTTGATTGGCCAGGGCCTGGCCCGGCGCAGCCACGCGGCGTGGATGCTGGCAATGGCAGTGTGCGTGATCACCCCACTGCCGCTGTGGCTGCGCGGCGGCCAGCCGCTGATCGCGGTGTCCGCGTTGCTGGTGGCGATGGCGTTGTGGGCCGCCCGGCGCGAGTTCTACCGCCAGGGCGCGCTGCTGGACGAAGCCTGGTCGTGGCCGTGGCTGCGCAACCTCGGCCTGGTGCTGGTCGCGGTCACCTGGCTGCTGTTTTTCACCTACAGCCATGTCGAATACCAGAATGAGCTGTGGTGGCAGTTCGCGGTGTCGGGCAACGCACCGCGCGCGTTGCGTGCGTTGCTGGTAGTGGCCATCGCGCTGGTGATGTTCGGCCTGGCGCGGTTGCTGCACAGCACGCGCAGCCCGCTGCAACCCGCCGACGAGGCCACGCTGCAGTCATTGGCACCGGTGCTGGCCGGCGCTACCGATACCCAGGCCTGCCTGGTGCTGACCGCCGACAAGGCGGTGCTGCGTGATGATGCAAAGCAGGGCTTCGTGATGATGCAGCGCTATGGCGGTTCGCTGATCGCGATGGGCGATCCGGTCGGCCCGCCGGAGGTCGCCCGCGCATTGATCTGGCGCTTCCGCGAGGAAGCCGACCGGCTCGGCCTGCGCCCGGTCTTCTACCAGGTCGGCGAGACCTACTGGCAGACCTACCTTGACCTCGGCCTGGGGCTGGTCAAGCTGGGCGAAGAAGCGATGGTGCCGCTGCACGACTTCGGCCTGGAAGGTCGCGAACGCGCCGACCTGCGCCAGGCCTGGAACCGCGGCAAGCGCAGCGGCCTGTCGTTCCGCGTGGCGCAAGTGGAAGAGATTCCCAGCCTGCTGCCACGCCTGCACGCGATCTCCAACGCGTGGCTGGAAGACAAGGCCGGCGACGAAAAGGGCTTCTCGCTGGGCAGCTACGACCCGGACTACCTGGTGCGCTTCCCGGTGGCGCTGGTCGAGGCCGAAGGCCAGATCGTGGCGTTCGCCAACCTGTGGCAGGCACCGGCCGGTGCCGAGCTGTCGGTGGACCTGATGCGACACGTCAACGAGGCGCCAAAGGGCACGATGGATTTCCTCTTCATCGAACTGTTCCTGTGGGGCCGCGCGCAGGGCTATGCACGCTTCTCGCTGGGCATGGCGCCACTGTCCGGGCTGGCACAGCATCGCCTGGCCGGCCGCTGGAACCGCCTGGCCGGCCTGCTGGCGCGGCACGGCGAACGCTTCTACGGGTTCAGTGGCCTGCGCCGTTTCAAGTCGAAGTTCGATCCGCAGTGGCGGCCACGCTATCTTGCTGCGCCAGGCGGCATGCACCTGCCGGCCGCGCTGCTGGACGCCACGCGCCTGATCTCGTTGGACCCACGACGTAATTGACGCCCATACCGCCGGGCATGCCCGGCGCTACCGCGGCTCGTTCTGGTGGGTGCGAACCGTTGGTTCGCACGCTCTCCGGTTCACGCCCCGCCCTTGAGGATCACTTCGGCCAGGCGGTCGTAATCACCATTGAAGTGGTGGTCGCCGGGCAGCTTCACCTTCTGCACGCCGTCGTTGGCCGGCAGGCCGGGGCACAGCGCGTCATCGTCGTCCTGGCCGTACACGCACAGCGTCTTGCCAGTCGGGAGTCTGGCCACTTCCGGCGCGATCGGCAGGCCGTCGCCGCCACCGCCCAGCCAGTTGCTGACGTGGAATTCGAAGTCGGCCTTCTTGCCTACCGACAGCAGCACGATACGGTCCAGCGCTGCACGGGTATCGGCATCGAGCTGGTTGATGGTGGCCGGCAGCACGTCGGCGCCCTGCGAGAAACCGATCAGCATCACCTTGTCGCGGTGCCACTGCTGGCGGTAGTGGTCGATGATCTTCTGCAGGTCAGCAGCGAAGCCCTTCGGCGTGCGCTCGCTCCAGAAGTAGCGCAGCGAGTCGATGCCGACCACGGCCACGCCATGCTCGTTGAGCGACGACGCCACGTCCTTGTCCAGGCCGGCCCAGCCACCATCGCCGGAAACGAACACGGCCAGCGTGTCGCCGTTGCCGGTCGCCGGTACTTCCACCACCGGCAGGCCCTTCAGCGCGGCCGGCGGCGGTGCCAGGCTGACGCCCGCCTGCGCACCCATCACCCGCGCGGCAGCCACCAGGCCCGGTGAGGCATCACCACGCGCGGTGCGCTTGAACTCGCGCGCCATCGCGACCTGCTGCACGAACCCGCTGGCCTCACCCACCTTGCAACCGTGATCACCGGCTGCACTCAACCACGGGAAGTTCAGTTCGGCGGGTTGCAGCTTGTTGCGCTTCACGCCATCGCCGCAGACCATGCGCTCGTGGTTGTGGTCCGGGCAGAAGCCGGTGGTGAGCAGGCCGGCGAACACCTGGGTGTCGGCCTGCGCGGCCAGTGAGTAGGCCATTTCTGCACCTTCACCATCGCCGCCGACCAGCGGCAGGTGGTAGCCGGGCAGATGCAGGGAGGCCTGCAGCCAGCGCGAGAAGTTCTCGACGTCGCCGGAACCGAATGAACAGGTGGGGTCGCCCTCACGCTTGAGCACCCCGCGCAGGTGCGCGATGTCCACGGCTGCGACCATCGCGCCATCGGCACGCAGGGCCTCGATCGGCAGACGGCTGGTATCGCCGCCGGCAGAAGGTTCATGGAACCAGATCACCACCCGCTGCGGCGTTCCCGATGGCATGTGCACCGGAATCTGTTCGAACCGTCCGTGGCTGAACTGCTGCACGGTCGCTGCCGCGGTTGCCGGCAGTGCGGCCAGCGCCAGCACCACACCCATTACCCTGACCAGCCCTGCACGCGTCATATCGCAGCCCCGATGGAATGCGCACACGATACGCTGCCTCCACGTGCACGGCACGTACCGGTGCAGGCCGTTGGGCTTTCAGCAGGCCGCGGCGCGACGACTGCGTCGATACAGCGCCAGTGCCAGATACAGCAGCCAGCCCACGATCACCACGATCACCACTTTCTGCCCCAGCCCGCGCGGCGGCCCGCCACGCCACAGCACGTGCAGCCACAGCAGCACGAAGGCCAGCCAGGCCCAGCCCCAGAGCAGGCCGGCGGCGGATTGCCAGCCCGGTTCGCGGCGCAGGTACCAGGCCTGCAGCAGCATGCCGACGCTGGCGCACAGGAACGCGGTGTTGGCCGCCAGCCCATGGATGAACGGTGCCAGCAGCGGCGTGGCTTCGGGCAGCCAGCTGTCACCGATGGCGACCGTGGCCAGGCCCAGCGCCGAGACCGTGAACAGCAGCGGCGCCGCCGCGCTGCGCCGCGGGCCGATGCTGCCGCGATAAAGGGCGATGCCGAGCAGGGCGATCGCCAATGCCAGCAGGCAGTAGGCTGCGCGCAACGCCAGCCCCCACGGCCCGTGCAGGTAGAGGCTGAGCGTGGCCCGCACCCAGTCCAGGTCGGTGCGCGCGAACTGCGTCCACAGCGCGGTGGCCAGGAACAGAGCCAGGGCTGCCAGCGCCAGTAGCGCCGCCGGACGCGCGCGACTCATGCGGAGGCCTCCGGGTGCCGCGCCTGCCATTCGGCCAACGCCTTGCGGTAGCGCTGCAGCTCATCGGCATACAGATCCAGCACGCACAACGGGCAACCGCTGCCGCAGCATTCGTTGGGACCGGGCTCTTCCGGCGGCAGCGGACGGGGATCGGGATCAGGGACGGACACGGTTGGAAGCGGTGATCAGTGGAAACAGGCCCCAGTGTACCGGGCTGGCTCAGTGGTCCAGCTGGCGGCGCAGGTTGTCGCGCGCGGCCGCGTCGAGGCGCTGATGGAAGAATTCGCTGAGGAAGATGCGCGGTGCGCGCAGCAGGCCCTGCAGGAAACGGCGGCGACCGGCGCGATACAGGAAGCCCGGCACCACGCCCTTGTACTCCTCGGCCACGCCACGGTCATACGCGGCGAACACCGGTTCCGGCGCGGCCAGGATCGCCATGTCGCAGTCCAGGAACAATGCGGCCTCGGCATCGACATCGTCCGGGCCGAGCGCGCCATGGCGGGCGGTCAGCAGGATCAGCTGCTCGATCCGGGCCGCATCGACGGCGGCGAGTTCCGGCGCCTGCGCGATCGCCTGCAGGGCCAGCTGCGCCGAACGCGCCTCGTTGTCCTTTCGCCCCGCCTCGTAGATCGCATCGTGGTAGAGCACGGCCAGGTAGACCTCGGCCGGCTGCTGCCAGCCGGGGCCGTCGGCAACCTCCTGGCAGTGCTGCAGCACCGCGCGCACGTGGCCGAAGTGGTGGTAGGCCCGTGGCGGCGTTGCGTAGCTGTCCTGCAGCGCCTGCCACTGCACTGGAGCGAGCGTCAGCGGGGAAAAGTCCATGCGCGGATCATCCCGCCTGCGCCGGTGGCGGGCAAGCTGTCACTTTTTTCACCACACCCTCACAACGCCCTTCGCACCAGGCCGCAACGTGGTTGTCCACAGCTTTGTCGAGCGCTGGTCCACACCGGTTGTGGATGAACGTGCGGACCGACCAACGGTCGCTGCAGCGGTGCGCGCACAGGTCTACACTCGCCTCAGGCGGGAGCGCCCGCCGCTGCCGGGAGCCGTCATGTATCGTCCTGCCGCCCGATCCGTTCTGCTCGCACTGGCCGCATTGGCGGCACCGTCCGCGATCGCACTCAACCCTGCCGCGACCGAAGCCCCCGCAGTTGTTGCCAGCAACGCCGCGCCGACGATTCCGACGCCGCAGCAGGTATTCGCGATTCCGCCGGCGATGCTCGACATGCTGCGCACGCAGGTGATCAATCGCAGCTACTCGCGCGAGCAGCGCCTGCAGGCGCTGGTGGAAATGATCTTCGACCGCCACGGCCTGGACCTGCAGTACGACGCCGACGCGACCCTCACCGTCAGCGAGATCTGGCAGCAGCGCCGCGCCAACTGCCTGGCCTTCACCCTGATGTTCGTCGCGCTGGCACGCGAAGCCGGCATCCAGGCACGCGTGCAGGAAGTCGGCCAGGTGGTGTCGTGGTACCAGGACCAGGCCCAGGGCCTGGTCTACAGCGTTGGCCACGTCAATGCCGGGGTCGGCTTCGCCGGCCGCTTCGCCACCGTCGATCTGGATCGCAACGTGCTGTACGACCGCCGCGGGCCGCTGCCGATCAGCCAGGCACGGGCATTGGCACACTTCTACAACAACCGCGGCGCCGAACGCATGGCCAGCGGCGATCTGGTGGGTGCGCGCACCTTCTTCAATGCCGCGCTGGCACAGGACAACAGCTTCGCCGCCACCTGGAACAACCTGGGCGTGCTGGAAAACCGTACGGGCGATGCCGCCGCCGCGCGCCGGGCACTGGAAACGGCGCTGCGACTGGACGGCCGCCAGGACGCTGCACTGACCAACGCCAGCGCGTTGTACCGAAAGCTGGGCATGGTCGTGCAGGCGCAGGCGCTGGAGCAGCGGCTGCAGTCGGTGCAGCGCGAGGATCCGTTCGCGCAGTACATGCTCGGCGCCGAGGCCGAACGCGCCGGCCAACTGGATCAGGCGATCCGCTATTACCGGCAGGCCGTGCGCCTGTACGACACCGCACACCAGTTCCACTTCGGGCTGGCGCGGGCCTATTTCCTGGCCGGCCAACTCAAGCGCGCCGATCGTGAACTGCTGCGCGCGCAGGAGCTGGGCGGTGCCCCGCAGCAGGCGCGCTACCAGGCCAAGCTGGACAGCCTGGCCCGCTGGCGCGCGCAGCAGCAGGCCAGGCGCTGAAAGCCGGTCAGGCCTTCTTGAGGAAGCAGGTCTTCAGGACCAGGCCCTTGATCTTGTCCGAATTGCCTTCGATGTGCTCGGCATCGTCCTCGACCAGGCGGATGTTGCGGATCACGGTGCCCTGCTTGAGCGGGATCGAGGAACCCTTCACCTTCAGGTCCTTGATCACGGTGACGGTGTCACCGGCCTGCAGGGTGTTGCCGTTGCTGTCACGCACGACCAGGGTCGAACCGGCACCTTCCTCGGCGGTCCATTCGAAGCCGCAATCGGCGCAGATCCACAGCGCGCCATCGGCATAGGTGTTTTCCAGGGTGCACTGCGGGCAGGCGGGGGCAGAAGACATCAGCAAGTACCTCAAAGTGAATCAACAGCCGCCATTGTAACCGCCCGGCTCCCCTGCCCTTTTCCGGGAGGCGCCCGGCGGACCGCATGACCCGATCCGGAACCCCGATCCGGATCGGGAGGCCGCGGGAACTTGCAGTCGGCAGCGAACTGCAGCAGAGTGCGCGGCCCCTGATCGCCCCCGGAACTCCCCATGCGCCTCGGCATCGACTTCGGTACCAGCAATTCCGCCGCCGCCATCGTGCATGAGGGGAAACTGCTGCCGATCCGCTTCGGCGACGCCGAGCAGTTCCGCACCAGCGTGTATTTCCCCGGCGTGGTGCCCGACCCGGACGACTTCCAGCTCGACGACGGCCAGGAACACCAGCTGCAGCAGATGATCGACAGCGCCGCGCGCGCGGCGCGCGCCGCCGGCCAGGAACGCACGCCGCAGGCGCTGCGCCGCGAAGCCCTGCGCGCGCTGCGCCGGGAATGGATGGAAGCCCGCGCTGGCAAGGAACGCAGCGCCAACGACCTGCTGCAGAACGCGGTCTACGGCGACGAAGCGCTGGAAGCCTATTTCGAGGAACACGAAGGCAACCTGGTGCAGAGCCCGAAGTCGATGCTCGGCTACAACCTGCACCCGCGCGCGAAGCAGACCATCACCGGCATCGCCGCGCACATCCTCGAACACATCCGCCTGACCGCCAGCGCCCAGCTCGGCCAGCCGCTGCGCGCCGCCCTGCTCGGGCGTCCGGTGCAGTTCCGCAGTTCGATCGGCGCAGCCGGCAACGACCAGGCGCTGGACATCCTGCGCGAAGCGGCCACCCAGGCCGGCTTCGACCAGATCGATTTCCTCGAGGAACCGGCCGCGGCGGCCATGCATTACCACGCCGAAAGCCGCGAGCGGCACCAGGCGGTGATCGTCGATATCGGCGGCGGTACCACCGACATCGCCCATGCCGAGGTCGGCGGCGACGACGCCCCGCGCATCCACCGCGCCTGGGGTATCGCCCGCGGCGGTACCGATATCGACCTGGCGCTGAGCCTGTCCAGCTACATGCCGCTGTTCGGCCGCGGCATCACCCGCGTGCCCGCCCATCACTACGTGGAAGCGGCCACGGTGCAGGACATGACCCGCCAGCGCGACTTCCGCCTGCACAAGTACGACCATGTGGACGCGCCCTGGGGCGACCGCCTGCAGGCCCTGCAGGACACCGGCAACACCGCCCGCCTGTACCGCGATGTCGAACGCGCCAAGATCGCCCTCAGCGCTGCCAGCGAGCACCGCAGCACGCTGGACTACATCGCCCGCGACCTGCATGCCGACAGCAGCGCCGACGGCCTGGCCGCCGCCGCCCATGGCTACCTGGAGCAGATCCGGGAGCTGCTGGCCCAGGTCCGCAGCGACATCGGCGGCGACCCGGATGCGGTGTTCCTGACTGGCGGCATGTCCCGCGCCGGCTACCTGCGCCAGGCGGTAGCGGCCGCCTTCCCGGGCGCCCGCATGGTCCACGGCGAGCCCTCGCTGGGCGTGGTCCAGGGCCTTGCGCTGGCGGCAGCCAGCCAGGATTAACAAAACGTTACGCGGTCTAAGTTACTCTTGGTCGGCTAGAACCCTGCTGCACCTTCCACTGGCCACGCCGGTGTGTGTCCACGGTGCAGCCTGGCCCGCCCAGCGGGCCTAGCGGCCATGCCTTCCTGGCTCGTTCATGGTCCGCGCAGCACCTGAGCCGCCATCGAGACCCGCTTTGGGCACCCGCCAGGCCCCTGAGGCCTTACAACCTGACGCAGCACCTGCACCCATCGACTGCCGCCGTTGTGACGCGGTCTGTTGCCGGTTGCCCGTGCTGCTGCAGCCCGGCGACCACGTGCCCGGCCAGTTCCTGTCACGCGACACCCACGGCCGTGCCGTGATGGCGCGCAACGAGGAAGGCTGGTGCGCGGCGATCGATCCCTATCACCTGCGCTGCACGATCTATTCGCAGCGCCCGGCGATCTGCCGCCAGTTTTCGATGGGCGGCGATGACTGCCGCCGCGAGCGGCAGGACTACCTGCGCCAGGCCGATGCCTGGGCGCTTTCCTCCCCTTCCACCTGACAGGAGCAACCATGCCCCGCAAGGCAAAGACCCCCGCGAAGGCCAGCAACAGCATCCGCAGCGAACGCAAGGGCGCGGCCGCCAGCACCGTGGTCAGCAGCGATTCCATCGCTTCGGACCTGGCAGCGTTCCGCAAGGCCGGTGGCAAGATCGAAGTCCTCGGCACTACCTGGGCGCTGAAGAAAGCCAGCTGACCCAGCTCCGACCGCGGCGGCGCTGCCGCCGCGGCCTGCCGGATCGCGCTCAGCGATCCAGGCGTACCCGGACACTGCCCGAATGCGACTGGATGCGGATGTCACCGTCGCCATTGCCGAGCCGTGTATCGAGATGGCTGCCGGGGCCGTAGCGCGGCCGCTCCACCTGGCCGGCATCGCTGTTGATCGACCCGCTGAAGCTGTTCACCGACAGCTGCGCCGAGACCGTGCGTGGCAGCCGCAGGTTGACCGACGCACTCACCGATTCGACATTGATACGGCCCCCCGGTGCCAGCCCGGCCGCCGACAGGTCGATGCTGCCCGACACGGTTTCCACCGCCAGCCGCTGCACCCGCCCGGCATCGACCTCGACCCGGCCGGATACCGTCTGCGCACCGATGTCACCGGACACGCCGCCGCCGGCCTCGATGCGGCCACTGACCGTGTTCACGTCCAGCTTCGGCGTCTGCAGGCGCGCGATGACACCGCCGCTGACCGTATTGAGCTTGCTGTCGCCGCTGCGACCGGAGGCGCTCAGGCTGCCGCTGACCGTGTCGGCCTGCAGGCGGCGCACATCGATGCCGCTGATGTCCTGGCTGGCACTGACCGTGCTCAGCAGCAGTTCCACCGAGCGCGGCACGTTCAGCACCAGCGTCGCGCCGCCGTTGTTGTTGCGACGCGGGTACTCGATCTCCCAGCGCACGCGGTTGGCACTCTTCTCCTGGCGCAGCTGCAGGCCATCACTGAGCGTACCGGTGAGCTGCACGTCATTGCGGTCCCAGCCACGCACGGTCACTTTGCCGGCCACGTTGCTCAGTTCGATGCGGCCACCGGCGGCCAGGTTGTGGCGCTCGTCGATCTGGGTGTCAGCCAGGGCCACCGCCGGCAGCAGCAACAGCGCGGCGCAGCAGGTCATCAGGGATCGTGTCATCAGGGGTCTCCTCAGGTCGTCAGGCCGGACTCGGCGGCATAGGCCGCCTGCCGGGTCAATTCCAGCCGCAGCGCGTAGGTGCGCTTGAGCTGGCCAAGCAGATGCGGCGCGCGTGGATCCTGCGCCAGCGCGGCCTGGATCTGTGCCGCGCTTTCATCGAGTTCGTGCAGCGCCGGCTGCCATTCCGGCGCCCGGCCTGCGGGCAACGAGGCCACTGCCTGCTGGTACTGCGCGGTCATCGCCGCGGCCTGCAGCTGCAGGGTAGACGGCACCGGCGCGTCCGGCTGCGCATGGCGCCACGGCGCCACCGCGTAGAGCGCCAGGCTTGCGGCCAGTGCGGTCCCCACCGGCAACCACCAGCGCCGGCGCGAACGTGCAGGCAGCGCCACAACGTTGTCGGCCGGCACAGGCGCCGCCTGCGGTTCACGCGGCGGCAGCTGCGCCGCCAACCGCGCCCAGCCATCGGCGGGCAGGCTGCGTTCGGGTGGCAGCGCGCGCAGGCGGGCCGCCAGATCGTGGTCGGAATCGTGTTCGTGTGTACTCATGTCATGTCTCCCAGCCGTGCGCGCAACAGACCGCGCGCACGATGCAACTGTGCCTTGGAACTGCCGACGGCCATCTGCAGCTGCTCGGCGATCTCGTGGTGTTTCCAGCCTTCGATGTCATGCAGCACCAGTACCGCGCGCGCCCGTGGTGGCAGCGTCGACAGCGCCCGTTCGAGGTCGCGTTCGGTGCCGGCACAACTGTCATGCACCGCCAGTTCCTGCAGTCCTCCGTCCACATCCTCAAGACTGTCGTGGTCCTGCCCGGCGGCGCGCCCACGCAGTTCCATCAGCGCAGCGTTGACGCCCAGGCGATGCAGCCAGGTCGACAGGCTGCTCTCGAAACGGAACCCGGGCAGCGCCTTCCACGCCTGCAGGAAGGCTTCCTGCAAGGCATCTTCGGCACGCGCCTGCTGGCCCCCGCACAGGCGCCACAGCACGGCGAACACGCGCGGCGCATGCCGCCGGTACAGCAGTTCATAGGCCGAGGTATCGCCGGCGGCCGCCGCCCGCACCAGGGCGGGTTCATCGACGGCGTCGTGGGCGGCAGGCGGCGCGGGCATGGTGGTGTCGAGCATATCGCTTGGATGCGGCGGCCCGGGAAAAGGTTTAGAGCCGGACGACGATCTCTGCCATGCAACCTTTTTGATGGCTGCTGCATCCATGGAAGGTCCTTCGCGAAATTGCCGTCCAGGAGTTCCTGCATGTCCAGCCCATCCTGCGCCGCCCTGCTGGTGATCGCCGCCTGTGTCGTACTGCAGGCGCTGGGCCTGTCGCTGCAGCTGCGCCCCGACAACGGCCGCGCCTGCCTGCAGCAGCATCGCCAGGAGCTGGTCTGTCTGGCCTGGGCACCGGCGGTCGAATCCGGGTCACGCGCCGGGTAACATCGGGGGCCGTTTCCCCCTCCGTAGTCACCCCATGATGTTGTCGCTGAAGGATCACCTGCCGCCTTGGACCCACCCCTGGCTGAATGACGTGGGCATCGCCGTGAAGATCCTGCTGACCCTGCTGGCGGCCTGGCTGCTGCGGGTGCTGGCGCGGCGCCTGATCCGCCGCTTCGCCGAGCACTACACGCTGCCACCGGAGATGGCGATGGGCGCGCGCCGCATCACCAGTTTCGTGGTTTATTTCAGTGCCCTGCTGTACATCCTCAGCCTGCTCGGCGCATCGCCATCGGTCCTGTGGACCGCCTTCACCGGCTTCGCGGCCGTGGGCGCGGTCGCGTTCTTCGCCGCCTGGAGCGTGCTGTCCAACATCTTCTGCACGCTGCTGATCTTCACCACCCGTCCGTTCCGCCTGCACGACTACATCGAGGTGCTGGAAAACGGTGAGAAGCCAGGCCTGAAGGGCCGGGTGATCGACGTGAACCTGATCTACACCACGCTGCAGGAGACCGGCGACGGCCACGAGGGCACGGTGCTGCAGCTGCCGAACAACCTGTTCTTCCAGCGCACGGTGCGCCGCTGGCGCGACCCGGCGCAGGCCCCCGGTGGCATCCAGGGCGACGGCTGAGGGTGGTTTTCGGCAGGGCTGCGCCCTGCACCCGCTACGAGCTGGAGCAACAGCCGAAGCAACGGCAAAAGCTGGCTTCCTGCGGGATGGCGGGGCGGGCCCGGTGGCAGGAGACGCCGTAAACCCATCCATGGGGGCTTGGCCGCGGCATCCATGCCGCGGACACTCCCGCCACCGGACCCACCCCGCCTTCGACAGTTTCCCGCGATCTGCCGGAACGGAGTTCCGCTCTGGTAGGTGTCGACCTTGGTCGACTCAGTAGAGCCACGCCATGCGTGGATGATTCATTCGATATCTGACAGCAAAATCGTGTCGACCAAGGTCGACACCTACCAACAGCCGCGCGTTCCAACAGCCGCGTGAACCCGTCGAAGGTGGGGCGGTGTCGGAGTGCGGGGTGTCCGCGGCATGGATGCCGCGGCCAAGCCCCCATGGACGGGTTTACGGCGTCCCCGCAATCCGACACCACCCCGCCACCCCACGGAACGCCAGCTTTTGCTGTTGATGTTGCCTTGGCTTGAAGGCATCTGCAGGTGCAGGGCGCAGCCCTGCCGAACAACCCTTACCTCAGCTGGCTGTCCTTGCTGCCACGCCGGTTGTAGCCGGCATGCGCCTGCGCTTCATCATCATGTGCCTGCTGGCACGCCACGCACAGTCGAACACCCGGCACGGCCTGGCGCCGCGCCAACGGGATCGGCGCATCGCATTCCTCACAGTGCTCCAGACCCGGACCCTCGCGCAGCTGGCGCCGCGCGCGGGCGATCGCGTCGTCGACGGTGGCGTCGATCTGGTCCTGGACCGCGCCGTCTCCCGCCCAACCGGTGGCCATGGCCATCCTCCGCAGGTGTGTCGCCTGATATGGGGACGATACACCTGCGCACAAAGGCGCAGACCTGTGGCGAGCCGAGCCATGCCCGGTGGGCCTTCAGCAGGCCGAGCAGAAAGAGGACGGGTCCGATCAGGCCGATTGCGGCTTAATCCCCTCCGTCCCCTTTTTGCTTACCAGACCAGGTCGTCCGGCACCTGGAACTGCGCGTAATAGGCGTCGTCCTCGGCGTTGCCGGTGGAGATCTCGGCGGTCGAGCCCGGCTGGCCGTGATCGACGATGATCGCCTGCGGCGCGCGCTCACGCACCTTCTCGGCGGCAGCACGCGGCAGCAGGGCGTAGCCCTCGCCATGGGCAACGATGACCAGCACGCCCACCGACAGCGCCTTGCGCAGCTTGGGGTCGATCAGCAGGGTACGGATCGCCGCGCCGTCGCTGAAGCGGTACTCGTCGTCGCCCTTGTGGGGTACGGCGTGGGCCGTGATGATCTGCCTGGCCTGGGCCTTCTGTTCAGCCTGCCTGGCTTGGGCATTGCGTTCGGCGGCCAGTGCGCGGTCGCGCTCGACCTTCTCGGCGCGGGCACGTTCAGCCTCGCGCTGGACCTCGGCCGAGGTCGATTCGGCCTTGCCCTGGCGGGCCTTGGCCTGCGCGCTCGCGGCAGCGCTGGCCTGCGACTTCTTGGCCAGGCCGGCCTTGAGCAATTGTTCCTGCAGCGCGTTGGGCTTTGCCATGGTCGGTGCGTACCGCGTGTAATCTTGGATGTCCCCATTCTACCGACGCCCCGCCGCCCCTGCATGGCAGTCCTGAAGTACCTCACCGGCTATCCCGAACCCCTGGTCGCCCAGGTCAGCGAACTGCTGGCGCAGGGCAAGCTGGGCCCCTGGCTGCAACAGCGCTACCCGGACCCGCACGAGGTGCGCAGCGACCGCCAGCTGTACGACTACACCCAGGACCTGAAGGACCGCTACCTGCGCAAGTCGGTGCCGCTCAACAAGGTCTGCTACGACAACACGCTGGAAGTGATCAAGCACGCACTGGGCACGCATACCGCGATTTCCCGCGTGCACGGCGGCCGCCTCAAGGCCAGCCGCGAGATCCGCATCGCGACCGTGTTCCGCCAGGCGCCAGCGGCGTTCCTGCGCATGATCGTGGTGCATGAGCTGGCCCACCTGAAGGAAGCCGACCACAACAAGGCCTTCTACCAGCTGTGCCAGCACATGGAGCCGGACTACCTGCAGCTGGAGTTCGATACCCGCCTGTACCTGACCGAGCTGGCCAACCGCGGCCAGCGCTGACCGGCCGCAGCAGCTACACTGCGCGCCCCCTGCCCGACCTGCCTGCCATGGAACCGATCCGTCTCGACAAACGCCTGTCCGCCCTGCTCGGCATCCCGCGCGGCGAAGCGCGGCGCTACATCGAAGGCGGCTGGGTCACGGTCAACGGCGAGGTGGTGGAACAGCCGCAGCGCCCGGTCGATGACAGCGCGGTGATCGTGGTGGCCGAACAGGCCAGTGATGAAAAGGCCGAGCGGGTCAGCATGCTGCTGCACAAGCCGGCCGGTGTCGCCGCCGAAACCCTGTGTGCCCTGGTCAGCAGTGACAGCCGCAGCGAACTTGATGCCAGCGACATCCGCCCGCTGCAGCGTCACTTCCACGGCCTGCAGCTGGCCGCCTCGCTTCCGGCCAGCGACAGCGGGCTGGTGGTGGTCAGCCAGGATCCGGCCACGCTGGCCCACCTGCAGCGCAACCTGGGCCGCACCGAGCAGGAATACCTGATCGAAGTGGCCGAAGGCGGTCCCGAGCGCGGCCCCTGGCTGATGGCGCGGCTGCAGCAGGAATCGGGCGGCGCCAAGGTCAGCTGGCAGAGCGAGCAGCGCCTGCGTTTCGCCGGCAAGGGCCTGACGGCCAAGGGGCTGCGTGTAGCGGTCAGCGCCGCCGGCCTGCAGGTCACGGCCGTGCGCCGCCTGCGTATCGGGCGCGTGGCGCTTGGGCCGCTGCCGCCGGCGCAGTGGCGCTATCTGGGCAGCGACGAGCGGTTCTGACCCTTCAACCCTCGGGGTCGGATCCCTTTCCGCGGGCAAGGGCTCTGCCCCCATCCACGCATGGCGTGCATCCACAGCAATGGGTCTGTCGGCTTTCATCCACGCATGGCGTGGATCTACCATCGGGGCATGAGCCTGCCCACACCCTTGTGGCGACGCCTGCTGCGCGTCGCTGCGATCGTCATCGCCGCACTGTTGCTGCTGGTCCTGTCCGGCCTGCTGCTGGCCGACCACCTCACGCCGCAGGCGCACGGCGCGCCCTCGCAGGTGCTGCCACTACAACCCGCGCAGACCCGTATCGACCAGCAGATCGTGCCGTTGCAGGAGGCCCATCCCGGCCAGTCGGGCGTGGCGTTCCTCAGCGATGGCATGGATGCGTTCGCCGCGCGCGCGCTGATCACCACCTACGCCGGCCGCAGCCTGGACCTGCAGTACTACATCTGGCACGACGACCTGATCGGCCACCTGATGGCCAAGGCGCTGTATGACGCCGCCGAGCGCGGTGTGCGCGTACGCATCCTGCTCGACGACATGAACGCCAAGGACAAGGATGCGTTGATGATGGCACTCGATGCGCACCCGAACATCGAGATCCGCCTGTACAACCCGTTCCGCAACCGCAGCGGCATCGCACGCACGCTGGAACTGGTGCAACGCGCCTTCAGCGTGAACCACCGCATGCACAACAAGAGCTGGATCGCCGATGGCCGCGTCGCGATCGTCGGTGGCCGCAACATCGGCGAGGAGTACTTCAGCGCGCGCGACGATGTGAACTTCCAGGACCTGGACCTGGTGGTGGCCGGCCCCGCCGTGCAGCAGGCCAACCGGATCTTCGACGACTACTGGAACAGCAGCGCGGCAATCCCGATTTCCGCGCTGGCCTCGTACAGCGATGAACAGCTGCGGCAACTCGTGCGGCAGTCGGACCTGGATGCGATGCATGCCAGGGCGCAGCCCTACCTGCAGCGCGTTGCAGAGTCGCGCCGCCTGCAACGCCCCAGCCCGGAGCCGCTGCACTGGAGCGCGAACGTGCGCATCGCCTCCGATCCGCCGATGAAGCACCGCGACGATGATCGCCGCAACTGGCTGGTCAACACGCTCAGCGACGAGCTGGCAACCGCCCGTCACAGCGCACTGCTGATCTCGCCCTACTTCGTCCCTGGCAGCGAAGGCGTTGAAGGCTTGTCGGCGCTGGCCGCTCGCGGTGCGCAGGTCGGGGTGGTGACCAACTCACTGGCCGCCAACGACGTGGCGGCAGTGCACGGCGGCTACATGGGCTACCGCGTGCCACTGCTGAAGGCCGGCGTGCAGCTGTACGAACTGAAGGCGCACGGCCAGCTGGATACCAGCCTGTTCGGCAGCAGTGGCGCCAGCCTGCACACCAAGGCGTTCGTGGTCGATGGTCGCCGCGGCTTCGTCGGCTCGTTCAACCTCGACCCGCGCTCGGCCTACCTCAACACCGAGATGGGCGTGCTGTTCGACGATCCGGTGCTGGGCGCGCAGCTGCGCGACGAGTACCTGCGACTGGCCAGTCCGGAACACAGCTGGTGGCTGGCCCTGGGGCGCGATGATGGGCTGCGCTGGCTGCAGCGGCAGCCGCCACCGCATTGGGTGGAGGCCGAACCCGGGGCGAGCCTGGGCAAGCGCTGGACTGCGCGGGTGATCAGCTGGCTGCCGGTGGAATCGCAGCTGTAGCGCTCAGGACGCCGGACTGGCCTCGTCCTGTCCGGCCTCATCCAGCGTTTCCACGTTACGTCCATGCAGGCGCCGCCAGATCCAGCGCAATGCATGCGGCGGTGCCGAAGGCAGCTGCTCCAGCAGGGCCAGCATGCGGCTCTGGCTGGCATGCCCATGGCGGCACAACAGGCTGGCCGCTGCGGCCGCGCTGGCCAGGCGCAGGCTGTCGGCCAACGGTCCTTCCGCATCCACCGCCAAGGCCTGGTGAACCGGCTCAGGCAACTCCCATGCGGCGGCGACCCGCTGCGCCAGCGGCAACGACCACTGCTGCAGCAGCTGCAGGGCCAGGGCCGGCTCCACGGCCTCGCCACGGGCCTGCGCCTCCTGCAGCAGCTGACGCATCACCAGTGCCGCACCCAGCCCCTGCACCAGGCCCAGCCACTGCGCGGCGAAGGCATCGCCGAAGGTGACCGTGCGTGCGTGGTCGGCTGCTGCACGCGATGCCAGCAGCGCGTGCTCCCAGATGATCGCGCTGAACTGCGGGAATACCTCGCATTGCACCTGCATCACCGGCTGCACCAGTACCGCACTGATGATCTGGCGCACGCCCTCGGTGCCGACCAGCGTCACCGCCCGTTGCAGGCTCTCTACCGGGCGCTCGTGGACCTTGTAGGCCGGGCTGTTGGCGATGCGCAGCAGGTTGCCGGTCAGCACCGGGTCCTGGCCGATGATCGCGGCCATTACGCGGGCCGAGGCGGCATCGTCGTTGACGGTCTGGATCAGCTGCGGCAGCAGCTGCGGCCGGCGGGGCAGCTGCCTGGCCGCCCAGTCGCGGTCCTGCAGCGCGCGTGCCACCGCCTCGCCCAGGCCGGGGTCCTGCACCGGCGTTGGCTCGCCGGCCAGCCGTGGGTACAAGGCAAGCGCATGCAGCCCGCGTTGCAGGTGAGCGGCGATCTCCGCCGAGGGCAGCGCCTCGCCCTGCAGGCTTGCGGCTGCGGCGGCCACCGCCTGGCGGGACGCGGCAACCAGCCGCGCCGGTGCCGTCCCGGTCGAACGTGTCAGCCAGCCGCGCAGCGAGCGCCACCAGGCCGCTGTCATCGCCGCCCGTCCTGTCGTTGTGATGCCCTTGCCGTCACTGACCGCCCTGCCTCTTCACGCCCATCCGGCCACCCGCCGTCGTCGCAGCATCGGCCGCACTTTCATCTTCTTTAACCGGACGGCCGCCAACGTCGACGGCACCGGCCGGGGGAATGGACTAGAATGGCGCCGCGCGACCCGTCCCCCAGCCATGACGACGTCGCTTTTTTTGTTTTGGGACCCTACCGTTCACTGGCCGTTCGCTGCAGTTCGCCGCTGTTCGCGCCATCGGAGACGCCATGCTATTCGAAACCCTCGCCACCACCGGCCACGAACAAGTGGTGTTCTGCCACAACCACGATGCCGGCCTGAAGGCGATCATCGCCATCCACAACACCACCCTGGGCCCGGCCCTGGGCGGCGTGCGCATGCGCCCCTACGCCAGCACCGACGAGGCACTGGCCGACGTGCTGCGGCTGAGCCGGACGATGACCTACAAGAATGCGCTGGCCGGCCTCAACGTCGGTGGCGGCAAGGCGGTGATCATCGGCGACCCGAAGGTGGACAAGACCGAGGTGCTGTTCCGGGCCTTCGGCCGTTACGTCGACTCGCTGGGCGGCCGCTACATCACCGCCGAAGACGTCGGCACCGACGTCAACGACATGGAGAACATCTACCTGGAGAGCCAGTTCGTGACCGGCGTGCACCAGGTCCATGGCGGCTCCGGCGATCCGGCCCCGTTCACCGCCTACGGTGCGCTGCAGGCGCTGATGGCGGCGATGCGCTTCAAGTTCGGCCATGAGGAAGTGGGCAAGACCAGCATCGCGGTGCAGGGCCTGGGCCACATCGGCATGGAGCTGGTGAAGCTGCTGCGCGACCGCGGCGCCAAGCTGTATGTCACCGACCTGGACAGCGCGCTGGTCGATCGCGCGGTCAGCGATTTCGGCGCCGAAGCGGTCAAGCCCGACGAGATCCACGAAGTGAACGCCGACGTGTTCGCACCGTGCGCGCTGGAAGGCGCCATCAACGCCGACACCCTGCCGCGGATCAAGGCGAAGATCATCTGCGGCACCGCCAACAACCAGCTGTCGAGCCTGGAAATCGGCGATGAACTGCACGCGCGCGGCATCCTGTATGCACCGGACTATGCGGTCAACGCCGGCGGCGTGATGAACGTGTCGCTGGAGATCGATGGCTACAACCGCGAACGCGCGATGCGCCTGATCCGCAGCATCTATCACAACCTCACCCGCATCTTCGAACTGTCGCAGCGCGAGAACATCGCGCCGCAGCGTGCGGCCGACCGCATCGCCGAAAGCCGCATCCTGTCGATCGGCAAGCTGAAGATGCCGCTGGGCCGCAGTACCCCGCGCCTGGGCAACCTGCGCGGCGGCTGAGCCTGCGATGTCGCGCCGGGGCTGACGTCCCGGCGCGACCGCCCACTCAGAACCCGGTGCTGTAGCGCAGCGCCGCCTGGCGCGCGCCCTCGCCACCGACGCGCTGGTCGTAGCCCAGGCTCAGGCGGCCATTGCGGCCCCACCACGACTCCAGCGCCACGCCGAACAGCGCACTGCCGCGCGGCGCGTTCCATCCCGCCAGGGGTGCCCAGGCATCGACACCAACGAAGCTGGCCTGCCAGCCCGCATCGGCACCGTCGAGCCGTTGCTGCCACTCGGCATGCCCGCGCAGTGTCCAGCGCCCCCAACCGCGTTCGCCGCGGATACCGGCCAGCATCTGGCTGCGCTGCACGCGGTTGGCATCGCCACGCAGGCCGAAGCCGAAACCACCCAGCTCGTTGAAGGCGTCGGTATCCACGCGCGTGGTGCTGGCACCCAGATACGGTGTCAACGACGCGCCCGCGCGGCCGAAACGATAGCCGCCTTCGACGCTGGCACTGCTGGAGCGTCCGCCATAACGTGCGGAAACACCGTAGGCACCGGCGCCCAGCAGCAACTGGCGATCCAGCGCACGGGTGAACTGGCCGCTGCCGACCTGCGCCAGCGCATAGCCCCGGCCCAGGTTCCAGCCGGCGTACAGCTGCGCCTGCGCCTGGCGATCACGCCCACGATCACCGCCGAAGCTGCTGCCACCATTGCTGCGGGTCTCGCCAAAGGCCACGCCCATCAACGCATTGCTGCCCAGCGGCAGGTCCTGACCGGCCATCCAACCGCGGCTGTCGGCGGCATTGCCGGCAAAACTGCCCTGCCCGGCCTCACCGAGCGCGCTCTGCCAGGCCCCGCGCAGCCGCGGCGCCGCCTGCACGCGATCGAAACGCTCGGCAATGGCACGGCGTGACATGTCGATGCTGTCGAAGGTGGCCGACTCGGCACGCGCATGCGCCTGCCCGGACAGGCTCTGCAGGCTGGCTGCCAGGCCCTCGCTGCCACCACCGGTCCACTGCAGCGCACCGGCCGCCGCGCCGAAGACCGAGCCCTGCAGGGCGGGACTGCCATCGAGTGCGTTGAACGCACCTTCCAGTCGTTGCGCCGCGGACTGCGCCGAGGCCGTGAGCCCGGTCGCCGCCGCAGTGACGCTGACCTGGGTCAGGTTCAACCAGGCATTGTTGCTGTCATAGCCATAGCTGCTCTGCAGTAGCGACAGGCCCTGCAGGCCGCTGGAGGTGGCCGGGCTGCTGAAGGTGCCGCTCAGGCCACCGGCCGCATGGACCAGATCCTGGCGGCTGCCGTTCTGCGGCACATAGCCGGAGACGAAGCCATGCACGCGCACGCCACCATTGATCGAGGCGGTGCCGGTCACCTGCAGCGCATTGGCACCGAGCGCGATCATCAGCTGGCCACCAGCCTGCTGCGTGTAGTTGCCCTCGATGGTGCCGGTGGTGCTGCCCGTGGTCAGGAACACGCTGCTGCCGTTGACCACGTTGCCGATCACGCGGGGCGTACCGCCATTGAACTGCAGGCCGGTCGAATCCGGATCGGGCTGGCCGAGGATGGTCACGTTGGAACGGATGACACCGCCGTTCTGCAGCGACAGGATGCCGCGCTCGATGCGAGTGGCGCCGCTGTAGCTGTTGTTGCCCGCGAGCACCAGGGTGCCCCCGCCCTGCTTGACCAGTCCGCCGCTGCCGACAATGTCGTTGCTCCACAGCGAGCCACTCGATGGCGCATCGACATTGGCCACCACATCGCCCCAGTCGAAGCGGCCCGGGCCCTTGATCGCCCGCGAGATGTCGAGCAGGCCGTAGCCGAACACCGCATCCACGCCGGGCGCGCCGATGTCCTTGGCGGTGCCCAGCAGGGTCTGCCGCACCAGGTTGTTGTCGAAGTACGGGTAGCGCTGCCAGACCAGCGCAGCGGCACCAGAGATCAACGGGGCGGCGAAGGACGTCCCGTAGTTCCAGTAGTAGGTGCTGCCATTGGCATCGGGATAGACGGCGCTGCCCGGCGCCGCCAGGCAGTAGCGCGCTGCCTGGCCGCAGGCATTGGCATAGCTGGCCAGGGTGCCCGGTGCATAGGGATCCACCGCGGTCGCCACCAGCCAGCCGCGCTCCAGGTCGGCTGCCGGCAACGAGCCGGCAACGCCCTGCTGGCTGGGCAGGGCGGCCAGGCTGCTCGGCTCGGTGCGCGCATCGTTGCCGGCCGCGAACACCACCAGGCCGCCATGGTTGATGACGAACGGACGGTACTCGGCCGCCACCTGCGCGGTGGTCGGCAGGTCGGTCCAGTACAGGCCACCCCACGAGTTGTTCATCACCTTCACGTTGTAGCTGATCAGGTCCTGGTGGACCTGCGCCACGCCCAGCGGTCCACTGAAGGAATTGCCCTTGCCGCTGCCGTCATCGACAGGCGGCTTGTCGGCGATGATCCGCGCCGAGACGATCTGCGCACCGGGGGCGATGCCACCCGGCCAGGATCCCACCGACGCGCCGGCAGCCAGGCTGGCGACCGCCGTGCCGTGGCCCACCACGTCGTCCACCAGCAGGTTGTTGCGCGCCGGATCGATGTAGTTGAGGTTGGCGATCACGCGCCCGTTCAGCGCCGCGGCGTTGCGCTGCACACCCGAGTCGACGATGCCGATGCGCACGCCCTGCCCGGTCAGACCGGCGGCCTGTGCGGCACGCGCATTGGTCACTGACAGGTGCGCGTCGAAGGCCGGCTCCTGCGGCTTGGCCGGCGGCGGTGTCGTCGGAGGGGGCGTGGTCGGGGGTGTCGGGGTGGTCGGGGGGGGATCGATGCGGACATTGCCGCCGCCTCCGCCACCGCCACATGCCGTCATTGCCATCGCCAGCGCCGTTGCCAGCGCGGACCTCACCATCATCGTGCGTTCCATCGATTCCTTCCCATGAACGTTGGCCTGCCTACATCCCGGCAGGCGTGCGGTGCCGCCCAGCGGCGGCCCTCCCCGACCCTCTATACTTGGGCCGACCCCCACGCAGTCTGCCGGGAAACCGGGGCGCTTCCAACGTCCGCGGTCTCCTTTCCGAACATTGCTTACGCATCAACGAGATTGCCATGTCCAACATCGTCATCGCCGCCGCCAAGCGCACCGCCATCGGCTCCTTCCTCGGCCAGTTCAACGGCGTGCCGACCCCCACCCTCGGCGCGGCCGCCATCGCTGCCGCCCTGGAACAGTCGGGCGTACCGGCCAGCGACGTCTCCGAGGTCCTCATGGGCTGCGTGCTGCCGGCCAACCTCGGCCAGGCGCCCGCCCGCCAGGCGGCGATCGCCGCCGGCATTCCGGTGTCGACCGGTGCCACCACCCTCAACAAGGTGTGCGGCTCGGGCATGAAGACCATCATGCTCGGCCATGACCTGATCAAGGCCGGTTCGGCCAGCATCGTGGTCGCCGGTGGCATGGAATCGATGTCCAACGCCCCGCACCTGCTGCCGAACTCGCGTACCGGCAACCGCTTCGGCAACTTCCAGGCGGTCGACCACATGGCCCACGACGGCCTGGTCAACGCCTACGACGGCAAGGCCATGGGTGAATTCGCCGAATGCGCCGTGGACAAGTACCAGTTCAGCCGCGAGGAGCAGGACGCCTACGCGATCGAATCGGTCAAGCGCGCGCAGGCCGCACAGGCCAACGGTGCGTTCGCCGACGAGATCGTCGCGGTGAAGGTGGCCACCCGCAAGGGTGACGTCGAGGTCGCCACCGACGAACAGCCGGGGCGCTCGGACATCGCCAAGATCCCGACCCTGCGCCCGGCCTTCAAGAAGGACGGCAGCGTCACCGCAGCCAGTTCCTCCAGCATCTCCGACGGCGCTGCCGCGGTGGTCCTGCTGACCGAGGAAGACGCGGCCGCACGTGGCATCACCCCGCTGGCCCGCATCGTCGGTCACGCCACCCATTCGCAGGAACCGGAGTGGTTCACCACCGCCCCGATCGGCGCGATCCACACGCTGCTGGCCAAGACCGGCTGGTCGCTGGACCAGATCGACCTGTTCGAAATCAACGAAGCCTTTGCCGTGGTGGCAATGGCGCCGATGCGTGAGCTGGGCATCCCGCACGACAAGCTCAACGTGAATGGCGGTGCCTGCGCGCTGGGTCATCCCATCGGTGCCTCCGGTGCACGTCTGGTGGTGACCCTGGTCAACGCCCTGCGCACGCGCGGTGGCAAGCGCGGCATTGCCACCCTGTGCATCGGTGGCGGCGAAGCAACGGCAATCGCCATCGAATTGATTTAAAAAGATTTAACGATGATTTCGCAAAAATGAATGCGGGATCGCTTGACACCCAATCTTGGCTTGTCATCATGTTGTCGGCGCGCAGCATGCGCGTTGCCTAATTCTAACGACGAGGATTTACACAATGAGCATCAACAAGCTGCTGGTCGCGATGTCCCTGGCTCTGGCCCTGGCCGCCTGCTCGAAGCAGGAAGCTGCCCAGGACGCCGCTGCTTCGGCCAACGAAGCCGCCACCGAAGCCCAGGCTGCTGCCGACCAGGCCGCCGCTGCCGGCGCCCAGACCGCCGACGCTGCCCAGCAGGCTGCCAACACCGCCGCCACCGCTGCTGACGCTTCGGTCGACGCCGCTGCCCAGGCTGGCGCTGCTGCCACCGACGCTGCTGCCGGCGCTGCTGCCGACGCTGCCAAGGCTGCCGAAGGCACCGCCGAAAAGGCCAAGGACGCTGCTGAAGAAGCCAAGAAGTAATAACTTCTTTCTTCATGCTGTTCTGGAAAAGCCGCTGGTTCGCCAGCGGCTTTTTCTTTGCACCGATGCCACCGCACAGCGCAGGCATCGCGACCCCGTCTTCACAACGGCATGAATAGGCTGGCGTCCCCATCCATTGCAGTACCGGAGACCGCCATGAAGATTCGCCCGATCACCACCACCCTGCTGGCCGCCTCCCTGCTGCTGGCCCTGGCCGCCTGCAAGGGCCCGGAAGCCGAACAGGCCAAGCAGGACGCACAGCAGGCCGCTGACAGCGCCGGCGCAGCTGCCCGCGATGCCGTCGACAAGGCGGCAGAAGCCACCCGTGACGCCGCCGACAAGACCGCTGCAGCCTCCGAGCAGGCCGCCGCCGATACCCAGCAGGCGCTGGACAAGGCCGCCAGCGCCACCGCCAACGCCGCTGACAAGGCCAAGGACGCCGCAACCGACGCCGCTGCACACGCCAGCGACGCCACCGCCAACGCCGCGCAGAAGGTGGCCGACAAGGCCCGCGACGTCGCCAATGACGCGAAGGCGAACGCTGCCAAGGAAGAAGCCAAGCACTAAGCCCTACCGGCAGCCGGGCATCGGCTCGGCGCCACAGGAAAAGCCGCGGCACTGCCGCGGCTTTTCTGTTTTTCGCTCTCTGCTCTTTCTGTTGATTCCGTGGTGGACGCGTACGGAAAGTGTCCAAGGACGCGCGGGTAGGTTGCGCAGGGGCGTGAGCCGCATGGATGCGGCGACCGAGCTTGCATGGACGTACTTGCAGCGCCCCCTGCGCAACCCACCCGCGCGGCCCGCTCACGACGCAGACTCCGCGCCGCCCACCACGAGGGGCTCCGCCGTTGGCCACCTCCTACGGCAGCGCGCGCACCAGCATCGCCGACAGATCCACGCCCGCCGGCAGCGTCCCGAACACCAGCCCATGCTCCCCTTGCAGCCGGCTGCGCACGAACGCCTCCGCCATCGGACTCCGCGCACGCAACAGCAGCGCGGCCTGCAACAACAGCGCAGTGCGCTCGCAGAACAGCCGCGCCTGCGACTCATCCGGTGGTGGCGCCGCTGCCCAACGCCGCAAAGCCGCTGCGTAGCGCGCATCACGATCAGCCACCGCCGCCAACTCAGCGCGCAGCGCCGCCAGCGCCTCCGGTTCGCGCGCCAGCGCGCGCAGCACGTCCAGGCACTGGATGTTGCCGCTTCCTTCCCAGATCGAATTCAATGGTGCCTGCCGGTACAGCCGCGGCAGCATCGATTCCTCCACATAGCCCGCACCGCCCAGGCATTCCTGTGCTTCATTGACGAAGGCCGGCGCCCGCTTGCACAGCCAGTACTTGCCCAGCGCCGTCCCCACACGCGCCAACGCGGCTTCGTTGGCATCCACGCCGGCCCGGTCCACCGCACGCGCGATGCGCATCGACAGCACCGTGGCCGCTTCCGACTCCAGTGCCAGGTCGGCCAGCACATTGGTCATCAACGGGTGCTCGACCAGCAGCTTGCCGAACGTGCGGCGATGCCGCGCGTGATGCAGTGCCTGCGCCAGCGCCATGCGCATTTCCGCCGCCGCGCCCAGCATGCAGTCCAGGCGGGTCATCATCACCATGCCGATGATGGTGGCCACGCCGCGTCCTTCCTCGCCCACGCGCCACGCCTGCGCCCCGCAGAACTCGACTTCGCTGGAGGCATTGGCCCAATCGCCAAGCTTGTCCTTCAAGCGCATCAACCGGAAGGCGTTGCGGTCACCGTCGGCCAACCGGCGCGGCATCAGCAGGCAGGTCAGTCCTCCCGGCGCCTGCGCCAGCACCAGGAAGCCATCGCACATCGGTGCGGAAAAGAACCACTTGTGACCGACCAGGCGATAGCGCTCGCCATCGATCGGTTCGGCACGCGTGCTGTTGGCGCGCACATCCGAGCCTCCCTGCTTTTCGGTCATGCCCATGCCCAACGTGATGCCGGCCTTGTCCGCCACCGGTACATCGCGCGGGTCGTAGACCGGCGCTGCGGCCTTGCGTGCCCACTCGGCCAGGTGCGGCTGCGTGTGCAGCACCGCTACTGCCGCATGGGTCATCGTCAACGGGCAACTGGTGCCGGCCTCGGCCTGGTGGTGCAGGTAGCTCAACACCGCACGCGCGACATGCGCGCCGGGTTGCGGCTCGTGCCAGGACAACCCGGCGACACCGTGCGATTTCGCCGTGCCCATCAACTGGTGATAGGCCGGATGGAACTCCACCGTATCGATGCGATGGCCCTGCGCATCATGCGTGCGCAGGCGCGGCCGATCGCGGTTGGCATCGAAGCCGAGCCGGTACAGCTCGTCACCCGCCAGCGCGCCATAGAGCGCCAGCCGCGGCGCGAAGCTGCCAGCACCTTCGCGCTGCACCGCCTCCATCAGCGCCACGTCATCGGTCCACAACTGGCGCCCCGCGAATGGCGGCGGCTGGTTAAGCACCACGTGGGTCTCGAAGGGGGCATTCATCGCATTGCCTGCTGCGGTCATCGGCGCATCCTGCACGAAGAGGTGATGACCGATTCTGCCGCAGACCGCGACGAGGCCGTGTTCAGCCGCCGCGGGCCAATGCCACCGGCATCAGGCTGAAATCAACGCCGGTACTGGCCGTCACCGGCAGTTCCTGCAGCATCTGCGCTGCACATCGGCGGATATAGCCGTGATGCTCATCGGCGGCATGGCTGATCAGGCTGCCGACATGGAACTCGAACACATCCTCCAGTACGTCGGGCTGGTCCTCGTGCAGCATCCGCAGCAGACCGCGCAGCTTGCAGATTTCCGATTCCAGCTCCTCGACCGCGAACAACATGGCGTCCTCCTCTTCAACATCAGCGGCTCATCCGGGCCGCAGCAGGCGGCGACGGCAGGGCCGCCCGGGGCCATGCGCGATGTTGATCACGGAAAGGAAAACGGGCGACGCGGCTGTCGCGTGCTCCCCTCTTCTCGCATATCCGCAGTGAGGCAACCGTTAATTCACGTGACGGCGTGCTTCACGCCGTTGCCGCAGCCACGTGCGCGCGCGGCGGTTCGGCCGCAGTGGCCAGCGCATCGATGAAAGCCGGATCCAGCGCAAGCGAACCGAACCAGCCATGCTGGGTACCGCTGAGCACGCGCAGCATGTGGCCACGCCCACCCGGCAGGCGCCCCATCGGGCCGAGCAGCACGTCGCGCGCCTTCGCCCAGGCATCGCGGTCGGACTGGAACAGCGGCGTCAGCCAACGGCTCCAGCGCTGATAGACCGCAACGTGTGCCCTGCGCTGCGCCTGGTAGGCCTGCAATGCAGCGGCACCACCGCCCTGCGCGCGCACGGCATCGCGCAGTGCCAGCGCATCGAGCAGCGCCATGTTCACGCCCTGCCCCAGCTGCGGGCTCATCGCATGTGCGGCATCGCCGGCCAGCACCATGCGGCCGCAATGCCAGCGCGTCATCACAGCGTCACGGTAGACCGCGCGCGCCAGCTGGCCGGCATCATGCAGATGCGCGAAGCGTGCACTGGCCTGCGGCCACAGCGCGTGCAGTTCGTCCAGCCAGGGCGTCATGCCATCGGCCTGCCATCGTTCGAAGTCGGCGCGTGGCAGGCTCCAGAAGAAACTCAGGCGCGGTGTGTCGTCACCGGGCCGCGTACCGACCGGCAACAGCCCGATCATCTTGCGCGCGGCCACGTAGCGCTGCCGCAGCTCCTGCAGGTGCGGCCAGTCCTCGGCCGGCAACAGGCACCACAGCGCGCCCCAGGGATACACGCGGTCCAGCCCGGTACCGCCTTCGATCGAGCCGCGCAGCGTCGAAGCCGCACCATCGGCGGCCACCACCAGGTCGAACGGCCCATGCATGCGGCCCTCACTGTCACGCAGGCGGCCCTGCTCTGCATCCACTGCAGCAATGGTGACGCCGGCATGCAGCTGGCCCGCACCCGCACGCGCCTCGTCCAGCAGCGAGAACAGCGCCCCACGCTGCATGCCGAGGCCGTGCAGGCGCGCATCCAGACCGTCATAGCGCATGTCCATCACCGTGCGTTCGCACGGCGTATCGCCATACAGACGGTGCACCGGCGCCGCATGCGCGCGCACGGCATCAAGCAGGCCCATCTGCCACAGCACCTGCAGGCCGCTGGGCTGCAGCAGGAAGCCGGCGCCAACCGGCCCCGGCGTGGGCACGCGTTCGAATATCTCCACCTCGTGGCCATCACGGGAGAGCAGGATGGACAATGCCTGTCCAGCAGTGCCGTAGCCGATCACGGCGATGCGCAGTCGTTCCTTCATGGGCGCATTGTGCCCGAGGTGGGTTGCGAATGGAGAAGGGAGGCCACGCACGGCATCCACGCATGGCGTGGATCTACTGCGCAAAAAAAACCCCGCCGAAGCGGGGTTTTCAACGCACTGTCGAGTGGATCACTCGGCCGGCGTGATGTTCGAAGCCTGGGCACCCTTCGGGCCCTGGGTCACGTCATAGGTGACACGCTGGCCTTCCTGCAGGCTGCGGAAGCCCTTGGAGTTGATGGCGGAGAAGTGCGCGAACACGTCGGCGCTGCCATCCTCCGGCGAGATGAAGCCAAATCCCTTGGCGTCGTTGAACCACTTGACGGTACCGTTCGGCATGGTGATGCGAGACCTTATGCAATGAATGGGTGGTGTACGCTGAACCCGCGCACAAGCTGAGTATGCAAAGCTTGCTCGGGGAAGACAATCACCCCCGCGCCAATTCGCCCACCAGTTCCGGAAGTCCGTTGCTTGCCGCCTGCACATTGGCCAGTACTTCGGCCATCGTAATCTCCTCGCCATCACCGCACCCGGCGGCCCAGTTGGCGATGATCGCCAGGCAGGCGTAATCCAGCCCCAGCTCGCGTGCCAGCGCAGCCTCCGGCATGCCGGTCATGCCCACCAGGTCGCAGCCGTCACGGCGCATGCGGGCGATTTCGGCGATGGTCTCCAGGCGCGGGCCCTGCGTTGCGCCGTAGCAGCCACCGTCATGGACCGCGACACCGGTCACTTTGGCTGCCGCCAGGATCTTGCTGCGCAGCATCGGCGTGTACGGATGGCCGAAATCGACGTGGACCACGTCGGTGCCCTCTTCTTCACAGATCGTGCTGATGCGGCCCCAGGTGTAGTCGATGATCTGGTCCGGGCAGGCCAGTACGCGCGGGCCGAAGTCTTCGGTGATGCCACCCACCGTGTTCAATGCCAGCACCCGCTGCGCGCCCAACTGCTGCAGCGCGGCCAGGTTGGCGCGGTAGTTGATCTTGTGCGGCGGCAGTGAATGCCCCTCGCCATGCCGCGCCAGGAACGCCACGCGATGGCCGAGCAGCGTGCCCACGCGCACCGGGCCGGACGGGCGGCCGAAGCGGGTGTCGACCTCGTGGGTCTGCACGTCGTCAAGCTTGGCCAGGTTGTAGACACCGGTACCGCCGATCACGGCCAGGGCGATCTGTTGCATTCGAAGCACTCCATGAAAAGACGAACGCCGGCACCCGAGGATGCCGGCGATGGAAAAAGACGCTCTGTGGGCGGCTGCGCCGTTATTCCTTCATTGCGTAGATGGCCGGCACGCAGCGCAGGGTCTCGTTGACGTCCATGCCGAAGCCGAACACGTAGCGGTCCGGCAGCTCGATGCCGGCGTAGTCGGCGGTCACGTCCGGCAGTGCGCGGTCGTGCTTCTTCACGGTCATCGCGGCGATGCGCACGTCGGTCGCGCCCTGTTCCAGGCACCAGGTGCGCACGCCCTGCAGGGTGTAGCCCTCGTCGAGGATGTCGTCGATCAGCAGCACGCGGCGGCCGAACAGCGAGGTGGCCGGCTTGTGCTTCCAGACCAGGTCACCGCCGGTGGTTTCACCGCGGTAGCGGGTCGCGTGCAGGTAATCGAACTGCACGTCCTGGCCGCGCGCGCCCAGTTCCAGCGCCAGCTGGCCAGCGAACGGCAGCGCACCATGCATGATCGACAGGAACAGCGGCACCTCGCCCTTGTAATCGCGCGCGATGGCGTCGGCGATACCTGCGATGGCCTTGTCGATGGTGGGGCGGTCGACCAGCAGGTCAGCCTGGGCCAGGGCCTGGGAAATGGTGAGGTTGGGCATCAGACGGTTCTTCCAAGGGTTTCAAGCAGACGGGATTGGGTGTCGCCATGGCGGGCATCGGCCAGCAGGCCGTCCCAGCCGAGCGCGCCGCGGCCCAGCAGGCCGAGCAGCGCAGCAGTATTGAGGGAGCGTCCCTGCACCGCGTGCAGGGCTTCATCGACCAGTTCCGGGTGGCAGACCAGCACCACGTCGCAGCCGGCATCCAGGTGCGCGTGCACGCGTGCCGGCACGCCACCGGCGCTGTGCGAGGCGGCCATGCCGATGTCATCGGAGAACACCACGCCGCGGAAGCCGAGCTCGCCGCGCAGGATGTCCTGGATCCAGCGCGGCGAGTAGCCGGCAGGCTCCGGTGCCACCTGCGGATAGATCACGTGCGCCATCATCACCGCATCGGCACCGGCGGCGATGCCGGCCTGGAACGGCACCAGGTCCTGCGTACGCAGTTCGTCCAGCGCGCGCGGGTCGATCGCGGTATCGACGTGGGTGTCTTCCAGCACGGTGCCGTGGCCGGGGAAATGCTTGAGCGTGGCGGCCATGCCGACCGCATGCATGCCACGCACATAGGCGGCGGTGAACGCCGCCACCACCTGCGGGTCTTCACTGAAGGCACGGTTGCCGATGGCGCGGTTGCCACGGCCGAGGTCGACCACCGGCGCGAAACTCAGGTCGAGGCCGCTGGCACATACTTCACTGGCCATCAGCCAGGCATGCTGCTCGGCCAGGGCCAGCGCCTGCTGCGGGTCGGTGGCGTACAGCGCGCCGATGTCCTGCAGCGGCGGCAGCTCGCTGTAGCCCTCGCGGAAGCGCTGCACGCGACCGCCTTCCTGGTCCACGCAGATCAGCTGCGGGCGCGGGGCGGCGGCGCGGATCGCCGCGCTCAGATCGGTCACCTGCTGGCGCGAGGCGAAGTTGCGCTTGAACAGCACCACCCCGGCCACGGCATCGTGCTGCAGCCAGTCACGTTCCTGGGCGGTCAGTTCGGTGCCGGCAACGCCGATCAGCAGCATGGTCGATCTCCACAACGCGCGCCCGGATGGCGCAGTGCCGCATTGTCGCAGAACCGGCCGACAGGCGCAGTGGTCAAGGCAAAAGGGAGGTGTGGGGTCAGAGCCCCTGCGGGGATCTGACCCCAGGGTCGGATCCCCGCAGGGGCTCTGACCCCGATCTGCTCAGACCTTGCAGCCGTCCGGGCCGCAGGCCTCGTCACCGTCAGCCGGGGTGGCCGGGGCGCCCTGTTCGGCCGCGATCTGCTGCAGGGCCTGGGCGAACGCTTCCGGCGGCTGGGCCCCGGAAATGGCCCACTTCCCATCGATGACGAAGGTCGGCACCGAGGAAATACCCAGTGCATGGGCCTGCGCCAGCTTGGCTTCGACCTCGGCCAGGCCGCGGTCGGAGGCCAGCATCTGCGCGATTTCACCACCGTCCAGGCCGCCCGCCACACCGGCCTTCACCAGCACGGCGGTATCGGCCAGATTCTGGCCATGCTCGAAGTGGGCACGGAACAGTGCTTCGCCGACCGCATCCTGCACGTCATGCTGGCTGGCCAGCCACAACACCCGATGGGCCGGCAGCGTGGTCACCCGCACCTGGCCCTGGCTGAAATCCATCGGCAAGCCCTCGGCCCGCGCGGTGGTCTGGGTCTGGCCGAGGATCTGCTCGGTGCGCTCGACGCCACCGAACTTGCGCACATAGGCCTCGCGCAGCGGCACCGGGGTGTCGTCCGCGTCCGGGTCCAGCTGGAACGGCTGCCAGTGGATATCGAGTTCAGGCGCATTGGCGCCCAGCAACTGCACACCCTGCTGGAAGCGATGCTTGCCGATCCAGCACCAGGGGCAGACCACGTCGGAGTAGATGTCGATTCTCATCTCCACGACATGGGGCCCGCCTCCCTCGAAAAAAGGGGACGGAGGGGATTAAGTCGTCTCCAGCACAGCTGGGGTAAAGACGACTTAATCCCCTCCGTCCCCTTTTTGGGGTTTCACCACTGTGAATAGGGATGGCTGGCCAGCGCGACGTTGTAGTAGCGCGCGTCATCGGTGACTTCGGCACCCACCCAGTCCGGCAGGTCGATGGCCTGATCGGCGCTGTCCAGTTCGACTTCGGCCACGACCAGGCCGGCGTTGTCGCCGAGGAACTCGTCCACCTCCCAGGTCAGGCCTGCGTGTTCGACCAGATGGCGGCGCTTGTCGATCAGCCCCCCCACGCACAACGCCAGCAGCGCGCGCGCATCATCCACCGGGATCGGGTAGTCGAACTCCTGGCGGGTATGGCCGATGGTGCGCGACTTCAGGTTCAACGCCGCGTGGTCGCCTTCGATGCGCACGCGCACCGAGGCGTTCTGGGTGCCGCGGTCGAGCGCGCCCATGTCGTTGATGTAGCCCTGCGCCATCGGGATCACCCGGTGCGCGGCGGTGCGCCAGCCATCACTGCTGACGAGGAATTTGCGTTCGATTTCGATGCCCATCGCGCCATTATGCGCGATGGGCATGACAGCCGATCAGCGCTTCTCGAACACCGCGATGCTTTCCACGTGCGCGGTATGCGGAAACATGTCCATGGCACCGGCGCTGACCAGGGTAAAGCCCTGTTCGTTGACCAGGTAGCCGGCATCGCGCGCCAGCGAGCCCGGGTGGCAGCTGACGTAGACAATGCGCTTGAACTGCTTCAGCGGCAGCTGCTGCAGCACTTCGATCGCACCCGAGCGCGGCGGGTCCAGCAGCAGCTTGTCGAAGCCCTGGCGCATCCACGCGGTGCTGCGCTGGTCCTGGGTCAGGTCGGCGCTGAAGAACTGCGCGTTGGCCAGGCCGTTGCGCTCGGCGTTCTCACGCGCACGCGCCACCAGGCCGGCATCGCCTTCCACACCGACCACCTCGCGCACGCGGCGGGCCAGCGGCAGGGTGAAGTTGCCCAGGCCGCAGAACAGGTCCAGCACGCGCTCGTCCTCGCCCGGTTCCAGCAGGTCCAGGGCGTGGGCGATCATCTTCTCGTTGAGCTTGGCATTGACCTGGATGAAGTCCAGCGGGCGGAACGCCAGTTCGACATCCCACGGCGCCAGACGGAACGACAGCGGCACGCCCTGCCCGTCCAGCGGCTGCACGGTGTCCACGCCGCCGGACTGCAGGTAGATCACGAAGCCATGCTGCTGGCCGAAGGCCGCCCAGGCCACGCGGTCGGCATCGCTGAGCGGCTGCAGGTGGCGCACGGTCAGGACCACGGCCTGGTCGCCAGCGATGAATTCGATCTGCGGGATGTCACGCTTGCCATCGAGCGATTCGATGAAGGTGGACAGCGCCTCGACCTTGGTGCCGATCTCGGGGATCACGGTCAGGCACTGGCTGAGGTCGGCGACGAAGCGCGGATCCTGTTCACGGAAGCCGACCAGGGTCTTGTCCTTCTTTTCGACCCGACGCACCGAGAAGCGGCCCTTACGGCGGTAGCCCCAGCTCTCACCGACCAGCGGCGCCAGCACGGTGCCCGGCTTCACATGGCCGATCCGCTCCAGGTTGTCCATCAGCACGCGCTGCTTGGCGACGATCTGCTGGTCCTCGTCCAGGTGCTGCAGCACGCAACCGGCGCAGGTACCGAAATGGGGGCACTTGGGGGTCACCCGCTGCGGCGAGGCCTGCAGCACCTCCACGGTGCGCGCCTCGTCGAAATGGCGGCTGCGGGCGGTCTGTTCAGCCATCACCACCTCGCCGGGCAGCGCGCCACTGACGAAGGTGACCTTGCCGCCCTCGCCTTCACGGCGGGCGACACCGCGACCATCATGGCTGAGGTCGAGGATCTCGGTCTGGAATGGGGTACGGTCGGTGCGGGAACGGGATCGGGCCACGTGGCAACAGGCTGCGGGCAAAAATGGGGGCGTATTGTCGCAGATCCTGACCGGCGGGGCCCGGACCCGCTTGCGCCCGTGGCCGCCGTGCTTGATGATTGGGACAGCTGACATGGAGGCAGCCCTGATGCAGATGACCCCGCGGGCCGCACGGCCCCGCTTCCTGCTTGTCGAGGACGACATCATCAGCCGCGGTTTTTTCAAGGCGGCGTTGGAAACGTTACCGGCGGATGTGGACACCGCAGATTCGCTGGCCAGCGCCCTGGCAAGTGCCGAACCCGGCGCGCACGACCTGTGGCTGATCGACGTCAACCTGCCGGATGGCAATGGCGCGCAGCTGCTGCGTGAGCTGCGCCGTTCACACCCCGACACGCCGGCGCTGGCACATACCGCCGACGGCGATACCTCCATCCACGCCCGCCTGCGCGAAGCCGGTTTCAGCGACACCCTGGTCAAGCCGCTGGGCCGCGACCAGCTGCTGAAGGCGGTGCGCCGTGCGCTGGTCAACAGCCCGGCGGGAATCTTCGTGGCACAGGCCCCGGCCGCGGTCGAGCTGGCCGTGCAGGACTGGGACGAGACCGCAGCCCTGGCCGCGCTCAATGGCCAGCGCAATCACCTGATCGCCCTGCGCGAGCTGTTCCTGGCCGAGTTGCCGGGCGTGCGTGATGCGGTGGAGCAGGCGGTGGACCAGCACGACGAGCGCCAGCTGCGCAGCCAGTTGCACCGGTTGCAGGCGAGCTGCGGCTTCGTGGGGGCGGCACGGTTGGGCCGGGCGGTGCGCCAGCTGCATCATGCGCCCGAGTCCGGGCAGGCCCAGGCGGGGTTCCGCGACGCGGTAGCTGCCCTGCTGCACTGAGGGGTGTTCGGCAGGGCTGCGCCCTGCACCTGCAGAGGCGTTCAAGCCAGAGCAACACCAAAGGCCAGAGCCAGAGCGGCTCTGGCTTTCTGCTTGTTGGGTGGGGCGGTGTGAATTGGCAGGACACGCCGTAAACCCGTCCCTGGGGGCTCGATGGCGCCATCCATGGCGCCAACGGTCCTGCCAACCCACACCGCCCCACCCCCGACAGATTCCGTGTGACGGCTGGTAGATCCACGCCATGCGTGGATGAATCTCTGTCAGATATCGAATTCCAAATTGGGGTCGGATCCGTTTTCCTTCGGAAAACGGATCCGACCCCGTCGGCACGTCCAACAGCTCGCGAGAAACTGTCGAAGGCGGGGTGGGTCCGGTTGCGGGAGTGTCCGCGGCATGGATGCCGCGGCCAAGCCCCCATGGGTGAGAGTGCTTTGCTTGCGAAGCACTGCTTCGCAAGCGCCCGAACGCACAGCCGCCAGCGGCTGGGCCGGACCGCGGAGCGGGGTTTACGGCGTCTCCCGCAACCGGACCCACCCCGCCTACCCACAGATAGCCAGCTTTTGCAGTTGACGTTGATTCAGCGGGTGCAGGGCTGCAAGCCCTGCCGAACACCCCTCAACGCCTGGGCGCGAGCTGCTCGAGCATTTCCCAGGACTTCAGGCCGCGCGGCCCCAGGTGATGGGCCAGCACCCGCCGCATCGGCAGGCGCAGGCTGGCCAGGTCGGCGGCATCCGGCTCTTCATCTGCCGCCAAAGCCAGCAGCGCCGAGCCAGTGGCTGCTGCCCGGCGTTCCCCGCCGCGCTCGCTCAACAAGCGTTGCGCGCCCTCCTGCGGATCCAGTTCGTAGCGCGCCGCCGGGTCGATCGGCTGGCCATCGCTGGCACTGTCCAGCTCGAAGCCCAGCCCCAGTGCGGACAGCAGTTCGCGCTCGAAACGGCGCAGGGTCCAGGCCAGGCCGGCGCCCACCGCCAGACGCGCGCGTGCCTCGCCATAGGCGAGGTACAGCTCCGGCAGCGGGTCCTGGCGCGGGGCCAGGCGCAGGGTCAGTTCACTCAGGTAGAAGCCGGCCAGCATCGCCTGGCCGACCAGGCGTGGCGCGGCATCCAACGCCTCGGCACCACGCAGCTGGGCCAGTTCACCCCGCTGCTGGGCACTGAAGCGTATCCACTGCAACGGCTGCAGGGCAGCACGCAGTACCTGGCCCTTGGCAGTGGACACACCACGCGCGAGCAGGCCGATACGGCCATGCTGCGCGCTCAACACTTCGACCAGCAGGCTGGTCTCGCGGTAGGCCCGTGCGTGCAGCACGAAGCCGGTGTCGTCCTCGATCATCATCGAAGCGACCGCAACGCGTTACTCGTAACCGAAGGCCTTCAGCGCGGCCTCGTCGTCGGACCAGCCTTCACGCACGCGCACCCAGGTTTCCAGGAACACCTTGGCCCCGAACAGACGCTCCATCTGCAGGCGGGACTTGGCGCCGATCTCCTTCAGGCGGGCGCCGCCCTTGCCGATCACGATGGCCTTCTGGCCCTCGCGCTCGACCCAGATCACCGCACCGATGCGCAGCAGGTTGCCATCCTCGGTGAAGCGCTCGATCTCGACGGTGGTGGCGTACGGCAGTTCCTCGCCGAGCTGGCGCATCAGCTGCTCGCGCACCAGTTCACCAGCCAGGAAACGCTGGCTGCGGTCGGTGATCTCGTCCTCGCCGAACATCGGCGGGGCTTCCGGCAGCAGCTTCAGCACGTCGCGCACCAGCGCTTCCAGGCCGTTGCGCTTCTGCGCGGAGATCGGGTGCACGGCGGCGAAATCCCGACCTTCGGTCACCTGCTGCAGGAACGGCAGCAGCGCGCCCTTTTCCTTCAGGCGATCAATCTTGTTGACCACCAGAACGACCGGGATGCCGGCGTCGCGCAGCACGTTGAACGCCAGGCTGTCCTCTTCATCCCAGCGACCGGCTTCGATCACCAGCAGGCCGGCATCGACGCCTTCCAGCGAACCGCGCGCGGCGCGGTTCATCACCCGGTTCATCGCCCGCTTCTGCACCTTGTGTAGGCCGGGGGTGTCGACCAGCACCAGCTGGCCTTCCGGATAGGTGGCGATGCCCAGCAGGCGATGGCGCGTGGTCTGCGGACGGTTGGAGACGATGCTGACCTTGGCGCCGACCAGGGCATTGGTCAGGGTCGACTTGCCCACGTTCGGGCGGCCGATGACGGCCACGCTGCCGCAATGATGGGGAGTTTGTTCGCTCACTTGGAATCCAGTTGTTCTAGGACGGCCGCAGCCGCCTGTTGTTCGGCAAGCCGCCGCGAGGCGCCTTCGCCCTCGGTGCTGGCGGCCGGGTCGGCTACGTTGCAGCGTACCCGGAAGTGCTTGGCGTGGTCGTCACCGGATTCTGACACCAGTTCATACTGCGGCAACGCCTTCTGTCGGGCCTGCAGCCATTCCTGCAGGCGGGTCTTGGGGTCCTTCTCGGGCCGGCCGGAGGCCGGCAATGCCTCGATCGAAGCGCTGAACCAGGGCAGTACCACCGCCCGGCAGGCCTCGAAGCCGGCATCCAGATAGATCGCAGCCACCACGGCTTCCACCGCGTCGGCCAGGATCGAATCACGACGATGGCCGCCGGACTTCATTTCGCCCGGGCCCAGGATCAGTCGATCGCCCAGTTCCAGGGTACGTCCAATCACCGCCAGCGCGCCCTCACGCACCAGCTCGGCGCGGGCACGGGTCATCGCGCCTTCGTCAGCCTTGGGCCAGCGTCGGTACAACGCCTCGGCCGCCATCATGTTGACGATGCTGTCGCCCAGGAATTCCAGGCGCTCGTTGTGTGGCGCACCGGCACTGCGATGCGTCAGCGCCTGCTTCAGCAGCGCCGGGTCGCGGAAGGGATGACCGATCAGGTCACCACGTTGGAAAGGTTTATTCGGCACCGCTTCGGGTCAGGTCCTGGGATGAATCGAATTTGCCAACCACGTCCAGGTTGCCGACCAGCGGACGGCGCACTTCGTAGTTGACCTTGAGGGTCCAGCCATTGTCGCGACGGTCGAACTTCACGTTGGCCGGCTTCACGTTTTCCGAGTAGTTGATGTACAGGCGCTTGAAGAACAGATCCTGGATCCGGGCCGGCTCCATGCTGCCCACCCCAGGCTCCTTGGCCAGGCTCTTCATCGCCGAGCGCACCGCGTAATACTCCTGGTACATCGGGAACAGCTTCATGCCGATGTAAAGGAAGAAACCGACCACGATCAGGACCGCCAGGAACGAGGTCAGGGTCATGCCACGCTGCGTGTTCATCGTCTTCATTGCGTTCTCCCCAGATACGCGTTGGATGTGAAAATACTCGGTTGATGCCCGATCAGTTGATGCTCGAGCCGATCCGCGACGGCTCGAAGCCATCCTTGCAGAACCAGCCCTGGCAGTTCAGCCAGATCAGGAAGGCCTTGCCGCGCAGGTTTTCTTCCGGCAGCAGGCCCCAGAAACGGCCGTCGTCGCTGTTGTCACGGTTGTCGCCCATCACCAGGTACTTGCCGGCCGGCACGGTCCACTGGCCCTGGCCACGCGGGTAGTCGGTCTCCAGCACGGTGTGGGTACGGCCCGGCAGGTGCTCGACCAGCAGGTTGGCGCCCTCGCCCTGGCCCTTGTGGCCGGCATAGATGCCCTTGTTGTCGTACTTCAGCGGTTCGCCGTTGAGGATCACGCCGTCGCCTTCGAAGACCACGGTGTCACCCGGCACGCCGATCACGCGCTTGATGAAGTTCTCGCCCTTGGCCGGGTCGTTGTCGCTGTGGCCGGGGAAGTGGAACACCACCACGTCACCGCGCGACGGCTCGCCGAACGGCACGATCTTGGTGTTGCTGATCGGCAGGCGCAGGCCGTAGGAGAACTTGTTGACCAGGATGAAATCGCCGATCAGCAGGTTCGGCATCATCGAGCTGGACGGGATCTTGTACGGCTCGGCGATGAAACTGCGCACGATCAGCACGATCGCCAGCACCGGGAAGAACGCACGCGAGTAATCCACCAGCACCGGCTCGGAATCGAGCAGGCCCGCGCGCTGTGCGCGACGCTTGGCGAGATACAGCTTGTCCGCGAGCAGGATCAGGCCCGAGGCCAGGGTCAGCACGACCAGGAGGATCTCAAACAGTTTCATTCAGGGTCCTTTGCAACGTCACCAGACGACCGGCCCCGCGGGGCCGGTGCGGGCTTACTTGTTGTCCATCTGCAGGACGGCCAGGAACGCTTCCTGCGGAATCTCCACGCGTCCGACCTGCTTCATGCGCTTCTTGCCTTCCTTCTGCTTTTCCAGAAGCTTTTTCTTGCGCGAAACGTCGCCACCATAGCACTTGGCCAGCACGTTCTTGCGCATGGCCTTGACCGTGGTGCGGGCGATGATCTGCGAGCCGACGGCGGCCTGGATGGCCACGTCGAACATCTGCCGCGGGATCAGGTCCTTCATCTTCTCGCACAGCTCGCGGCCGCGGCGATCGGCATGGCTGCGGTGCACGATCAGCGACAGCGCATCGACCTTGTCGCCGTTGATCAGCACGTCCACGCGCACGAACGGGCCCGCGTCGAAGCGCACGAAGTGGTAGTCCAGCGAGGCATAGCCACGGCTGACCGACTTCAGCTTGTCGAAGAAGTCCAGCACCACCTCGGCCATCGGCAGTTCGTAGCTGATCTGCACCTGGCTGCCCAGGTAGTTGATGCCGATCTGGCTGCCGCGCTTTTCTTCGCACAGCTTGATGATGTTGCCGATGTACTCCTCGGGGGTGAGCACGTTGGCACGGATGATCGGCTCGCGGATCTCCTCGACCTGGTTCACCGGCGGCAGCTTGGCCGGGTTGTCCATGTTGATGATCGAGCCATCGGTCTTCAGGACTTCATACACCACCGTCGGCGCGGTGCTGATCAGGTCCAGGTTGTATTCGCGCTCCAGGCGCTCCTGCACGATTTCCATGTGCAGCATGCCAAGGAAGCCGCAACGGAAGCCGAAGCCCATCGCCTCGGAGCTTTCCGGCTCGAAACGCAGCGCGGCATCGTTCAGGCGCAGCTTGTCCAGCGCTTCGCGCAGGTCCGGGTAGTCTTCGGCATCGACCGGGAACAGGCCGGCGAACACGCGCGGCTGCATTTCCTGGAAGCCCGGCAGCGGCTTCGGCGCCGGATCGCCAGCCAGGGTGAGGGTGTCGCCGACCGGCGCACCGTGCACGTCCTTGATGCTGGCGGTGACCCAGCCCACTTCACCGGCACGCAGCGCCGGCAGCACCTTGCGCTTCGGAGTGAACACGCCAACGTTGTCGACCTGGTGGTTGCGGCCGGTCGACATCACCTGCAGCTTGTCGCCGGCCTTGATCTCGCCCTGCATCACGCGCACCAGCGAGACCACGCCCAGGTAGTTGTCGAACCACGAGTCGATGATCAGCGCCTGCAGCTTGTCGGTGTCGCGCGGTGCCGGCGGCGGGATGCGATGGACGATCGCTTCCAGCACGTCCTGCACGTTCAGGCCGGTCTTGGCGCTGACCGGCACGGCGTCGGAGGCGTCGATGCCGATCACGGCCTCGATCTCGGCCTTGGCGCGCTCGATGTCGGCGGTGGGCAGGTCGATCTTGTTGATCACCGGCACCACTTCCAGGCCCTGCTCCACCGCGGTGTAGCAGTTGGCCACCGACTGCGCTTCCACGCCCTGGGCCGCGTCGACCACCAGCAGCGCGCCTTCGCAGGCGGCCAGCGAGCGGCTGACTTCATAGGAGAAGTCGACGTGGCCGGGGGTATCGATGAAGTTCAGGTGGTAGGTCTGCCCGTCCTTGGCCACGTACGGCAGTGACACCGACTGCGCCTTGATCGTGATGCCACGCTCGCGCTCGATCGGATTGGAATCGAGCACCTGCGCTTCCATCTCGCGGGCCTGCAGGCCACCGCAGAGCTGGATGATGCGGTCGGCCAGCGTGGACTTGCCGTGGTCGACATGGGCGATGATGGAGAAGTTGCGGATGTTCCGCATCGAATCAGAAGACATAGGTGGCGGCGGCGCGCGGCGTCGTCAGGGTAACGGTCGATTATCGCACGCCCGGCGCCCTGCCGCGAAAACTGCCTCATCGGGCCGGACGCTGAACGACCGAAGCCCCGCCGGGGCGGGGCTTCGGGGGAGACGCAGGGGGCGCCGCAGCGCCCCCTGGCAGGCCTTACTGGCCGGCCTTGACCGCCACGAAGGCGCTGTTGCCATTGGCCGTGCGGACCAGCAGCATCACCACGTCGTCCTTCTTGAAGCTGGACAGCGCCCGGTTCAGGGCATCCACGCTGCCGACCGCGACGCGGCCGACCTGCAGGATCACCATGCCCGGCGACAGGCCGGCATCGCGCGCCGCCTGGCCCTTGACCCCGGTGATGCGCACGCCTTCGTTGCCGTTGAGCCCGAACTGCTTGCGCTGGGCCGCGTTCAGATCGCTGACGTCCAGCCCCAGCAGGGCAACGGCGCCGGTCTGCGGAGCCGCCTCGGCACCGCCGGCCGACGGCCCGCGGGCATTGGCCTGCCCGTCTTCACTCAGGGCGGTCAGCGTGGCACTGAGGTCATGCGGCTTGCCGTCGCGGTACACCACCAGGTTCACCTTGCTGCCCGGTGCCATCGCACCGATCAGCGGCGGCAGGTCGGACCAGCTGTTGACCGCGCTGCCGTTGACCGAGCGGATGACATCACCCACCTGCACACCGGCCTTGGCGGCCGCACTGCCGGCCACGATCTGGTTGACCAGGGCGCCACGGCTGTCCGGCAGGCCCAGGCCCTGCGCCTTCAGCGAATCGATCGGCTCGACCACCGCGCCGAGCTGGCCGCGGGTGACCTTGCCGCTCTTCTTGATCTGCTCGACCGCGCTCATCGCCAGGTCGATCGGGATCGCGAAGCTGATGCCCATGTAGCCGCCGGAGGCGGAGAAGATCTGCGAGTTGATGCCGACCACTTCGCCGCGGGTGTTCAGCAGCGGACCACCGGAATTGCCCTGGTTGATCGCCACGTCGGTCTGGATGAACGGCACGTAGCGCTGATCGGCACCGCCGGTACTGCGGCCCAGCGCGCTGACGATACCGGCCGTGACCGAGTGGTCGAGGCCGAACGGCGAACCGATCGCGACAACCCACTGGCCCGGCTTCAGGGTGTTGGAGTCACCCACGCGCACGGTCGGCAGGTTCTTGCCGTCGATCTTCAGCAGGGCCACGTCGTACTGCTGGTCGCTGCCCACCACCTTGGCGGTGAACTCGCGGCTGTCGCCCAGCTTGACCTTCACGTCACTGGCGTCGGCCACCACGTGGTAGTTGGTCAGCACATAGCCATCGGGCGAGATGATGAAGCCCGAACCCATGCCACGGCCCTTGATGCTGGGACCGCCATCCTGCCCACCCGGCCCCTGCCCCGGCATCGGGAAGTCAGGGCCAAAGAAGCGGCGGAAAAATTCCGGCATGTCATCGTCGCCCCCCATCGGGCCCCGCGAGGCCTGGCGGTTGTTGCGGACGATGGTGGTGTCGACGTTGACCACGCCCGGGCCAACCTGTTCGACCAGGTTGGTGAAGTCGGGCAGGCCGCTGACCAGCGGCTGCGCGGGAGCCCGCGGTGCCGCGGCCGGCGCAGGCTGGGTCTGGGCGGCAGGCGCCGGCGCCTGCGCGCAGGCCATCAGGGGAAGGGTCAGGGCCAGCAGGCCAATGGCCTGCGTGCGGAGTCGGGGAGTCATCGGACGGCAACCTCCGGGTCGGATGGAAAGAGGAATACGGGCCCCGCCGACGGCGGGGCGTGAAGGCGCCCGGCTCAGTCGCGCGGGCGCGGCGGCACCGGCAGGTCGTCCTGCAGGCGCGGCTCGAACGGGTAGAACGCGGCACCACCGGCATGGGCCGGGAAGCTGGCATTGAGCGCACCACCGGCGGCGGGCGCCAGGCTGGAGCGCGGCCATGGCCGGGCCTGCAGCCCACCGACCTCACCAAACGGCAGGTTGCGGTTGGCGTTGGCCGGCACGGTCGGGGTCAATGGTGCCTGCGTGGATGCCACGGCACGCTGCGGAAGATCGTCACGCTGGGCGGCACGCGCGGCCTGCTGGCTGCGGGTGGCACTGGCGCGGCGGGCATCCTGGCGGCGGCTGGCCGCCATCGCCACGGCCGGCGCAGCCACCACGGCCATTGCCGCGGTATCCACCGATGCCTCGGTGACCGGCGCCGGCTGGGTCGGTGCCGGCGCCAGCTGGGCCTCACTGGCGATCACCTGCGGTGCCAGCGGCTCGCCCGGCGTGGCTTCCTGCAGCTTCTCGCCGCCCATGAACAGCGCCACGGCCGCCACCGAGGCGGCCAATGCGGCACCACCGCCCCAGGCCCGCCAACCGCTGCGGCGCACCTGGCGACGGGGCTCGGCCTGCGGCACGGGCTCAGCGGCAACAGCGGCGGCCACGGCGGCGCTGAAACCGGCCGGTGCCAATGCCGAGGCCTGCCCGCGCATCACGTCGCCCAGCAGCTGCCAGCGCTCCTGGCAGCCGGCCAGTTCGGGGTCGTGCTCCATCCGGCGCAGCAGGAAGCGCGCTTCATCGGCGCCCAGCTCGCCATCGACCAGGGCCGACAGCTGCTCGCGATGGCGCTGGTCCAGGCGCTGCCCGGCGGGCGATTGATGGTTCTGCGATTCGTTGAACGGATTACTGGTCATACGCGGCTCTTCTCACGGGTGGCGCTGCCGATGTCCAACAGCGGCCGGAGTTCGGTGTCGATCGCCTCGCGCGCCCGGAAGATCCGTGAACGCACGGTGCCGATCGGGCACCCCATCTTCTGCGCGATATCCTCGTAGCTCAGGCCTTCCACCTCGCGCAGGGTGATCGCCGACCGGAGTTCTTCCGGCAGCGCGTTGACGGCCTTCATGACCGTCTGTTCCAGCTCCTGGCGCATCAACTCGCGCTCGGGCGTGTCGGTGTCGCGCAGGCGGGTACCGCTGTCGAACTGCTCGGCGTCACCGATGTCGATGTCATCGGTCGGCGGACGTCGATTGTGTGAAGCCAGGTAGTTTTTGGCGGTATTCACGGCGATTCGATGCAACCAGGTTGAGAACTGGGCATCGCCACGGAAACTTCCGATCGCGCGGTAGGCACGGATGAAAGTGTCCTGGGCGACGTCCTGACATTCGCTCCAGTCGGCGATGTAGCGACCGACCAGGGCCACGACCCGATGCTGGTACTTGCGCACCAGGACATCGAACGCGGCACTCTCGCCGTGCTGCACGCGCCGGACCAGCTCCAGATCCAGCTCCTGAGGTGTATCAACATCGGCCATGAGGGGCCGCACTCCTGTCAGCCCAACCGACGTCGGGCAATGAGACTGCCAATCCCGGGAAAAGTTCAGTCGCCGATCACCTGGCGCCGCACCAGCTTTTAACCACCGTTCCGTTAGCGTCCCGGTCCACGGCCATGGATCCGGGGGCGCCACTCCCCTGCTATTGGGATTTGACGCGGGGGAAACAACCTCTGGATCATAGCCGCTTCTCCATACACAACCGGATGGAACGTCCATGCTCTCAGGCTTCGATGGTCTCCGCTTCAGCCACTGGCACCCCGAGATCCGCGACGACGGCGTGGTGGTTCTCTCCCTGGATCGTCAGGACAGCAGCGTCAACGCGATGTCGCAGGATGTGCTGCTGGAACTGGGCGACCTGCTTGAGCGCATCGCGCTGGACCCGCCCAAGGGCGTGGTGATCCAGTCGCTGAAGAAGGCCGGCTTCATCGCTGGCGCGGATCTGAAGGAGTTCCAGGAATTCGACCGTCGCGGCACCGTCAACGACGCGATCCGTCGCGGCCAGGCCACCTACCAGAAGCTGGCCGAGCTGCCCTGCCCCACCGTGGCGGCCATCCACGGCCACTGCCTCGGCGGCGGCACCGAACTTGCCCTGGCCTGCCGCTACCGCGTGGCCTCCAATGACAGCAGCACCCGCATCGGCCTGCCGGAAACCCAGCTGGGCATCTTCCCCGGGTGGGGTGGCAGTGCCCGCCTGCCGCAACTGGTGGGCGCCCCGGCAGCGATGGACATGATGCTGACCGGCCGCACCCTGTCGGCCTCGGCCGCACGTAGCATCGGCCTGGTCGACAAGGTGGTGGCACCGGCAGTGGTGCTCGACACCGCCGTCGCACTGGCGCTGTCCGGCACCACCCGCCCGTTCAAGCAGCGCGCGACGGCCTGGGCGACCAACACCTGGCTGGCACGCACGCTGCTGGCACCGCAGATGGTCAAGCAGGTCGCCCGCAAGGCCAAGAAGGACCAGTACCCGGCGCCATACGCGCTGATCAGCACCTGGCAGCGCAGCGGCGGCAAGCCGATCCAGGCACGCCTCGACGCCGAACGGCGGGCCGTGGTGAAGCTGGCCAGTACGCCGACCGCGCGCAACCTGATCCGCATCTTCTTCCTGACCGAGCGCCTGAAGGGCCTCGGCGGTGGTGATTCCGGCATCCGCCACGTGCACGTGGTCGGCGCCGGCGTGATGGGTGGCGACATCGCCGCGTGGGCCGCCTACAAGGGCTTCGAGGTGACCCTGCAGGACCGCGAGCAGCGCTTCATCGACCCGGCCATGGAACGCGCGCAGGCGCTGTTCGCCAAGAAGGTGCGCGACGAGAGCAAGCGTCCCGCCGTGGCCGCGCGCCTGCGTGCCGACCTGGAAGGCAACGGCGTGACCGAGGCCGACCTGGTGATCGAAGCGATCATCGAGAACCCGGAGGCCAAGCGTGCGCTGTACCAGACGCTGGAACCGAAGATGAAGCAGGACGCGCTGCTGACCACCAACACCTCGTCGATTCCGTTGGTGGAACTGCGCGACCATATCCAGCGCCCGGCACAGTTCGCCGGCCTGCACTACTTCAACCCGGTCGCGCAGATGCCGTTGGTGGAGATCATCCATCACGACGGCATGGCGGCGGAGACCGAGCGCCGCCTGGCCGCATTCTGCAAGGCGCTGGGCAAGTTCCCGGTGCCCGTGGCCGGCAGCCCGGGCTTCCTGGTCAATCGCGTGCTGTTCCCGTACATGCTGGAAGCCGCCACTGCCTACGCCGAAGGCATCCCGAGCCCGGTGATCGACAAGGCTGCGGTGAAGTTCGGCATGCCGATGGGCCCGATCGAACTGATCGACACCGTCGGCCTGGACGTGGCCGCCGGCGTCGGTCGCGAACTGGCGCCCTTCCTGGGCCTGCAGATTCCGGCGGCGCTGCAGACGGTGGAACCGGACAAGCGTGGCAAGAAGGATGGCCAGGGCATCTACACCTGGGAGAACGGCAAGCCGAAGAAGCCGGACGTGGCCAGCGATTACCAGGCACCGGCAGATCTGGAGGACCGCCTGATCCTGCCGCTGTTGAACGAGGCAGTGGCCTGCCTGCACGAAGGCGTGGTGGCCGACGCGGACCTGCTGGATGCCGGCGTGATCTTCGGTACCGGTTTCGCCCCGTTCCGCGGTGGTCCGATCCAGCACATCCGTGCGGTCGGTGCCGATGCCATCGTGGAACGACTGAAGGCGTTGCAGCAGCGCCACGGTGACCGCTTCGCCCCGCGCCCGGGCTGGGACAACCCCGCCCTGCGCGAACCGGTGGTGTGATCGGCCGGGCCTGCGGCCCGGCACCCGCGTTTCAAGCCAAAGCCAGAGCCGGAGCAACAGCCGGCTCTGGCTTTTCTGTTTGGTGGGCGGGGCGGTGTCGGGTTGCGGGGACGCCGTAAACCCATCCTTGGGGGCTTGGCCGCGGCGTCCATGCCGCGGACACCCCGCAACCCGACACCGCCCCACCCCTGACAGTTTCCCGATGACGGTGAGCGAACAGCAAACCCGGTAGGTGTCGACCTTGGTCGACACCTGAGCGAAGCGACCGGCGTTTGATTTTGATTTTCTTTTTTCTTCTCCGTGGCTGGACAGCACACGGAAACCGTCAGAGGCCGGGCGGGTGGGTTGCGCAGGACCGTTGGCGCCATGGATGGCGCCATCGAGCCCCCATGGATGGGTTTACGGCGTGTCCTGCGCAACCCACCCGCCCGGCCAAGCGCAAGTCGACTAACAGTCGACTCTACCGATCGTTCAGCCACGAGGGGCTGCGCCGTTGGCTGGAACAACCTGTTACCCATACGGGGCATGTCCCCGTCACAGCTGCATGCGATGCTGACCACCTGATCCCTGCCAGCGAGAACGCCCGCATGACCACCATCATCGCCCCGCGCGTGCACGACATCGGCGGCCTCGAAGTCCGTCGCGCCGTCCCTACCCTGCAGGCTCGCAGCATCGGTTCGTTCGTGTTCGTCGACCAGATGGGCCCGGCACTCATGCACCCCGGCACCGCCATCGACGTGCGCCCGCATCCGCATATCGGCCTGGCCACGGTCACCTATCTGTGGTCGGGCGCCATCGGCCACCGCGACACCCTGGGCTCGGATCAGGTGATCCGCCCCGGTGACGTCAACTGGATGACCGCCGGCCGCGGCATCGCCCATTCCGAGCGCACGCCGCAGCCGGACCGCGACCATGACAACCCCATCCACGGCATGCAGACTTGGGTCGCGCTGCCGAAGTCGCATGAAGAGATCGAACCGGCGTTCTACCACCATGCCGCTGCCACCCTGCCCGAGCAGCGTCGCAACGGCGCGTGGCTGCGGGTGATCGCTGGCCGTGCGTACGGCGAGGAGTCGCCGGTGAAGGTGTTCGCCGATACCCTCAACGTGGCGATCGATCTCGACCCGGATGCGGAGATCGATATCGACGACGGCCACCGCGAGCGCGCGTTGTACATCCTCGAAGGCGAGGCGCAGCTGGATGGCGTGGATATTCCCGCGCAGCACCTGGTGATCCCCGAAGCCGGCGCACGTGGCCGCCTGCGCGCGAAGACGCCAGTGAAGGCGATGCTGTTCGGTGGCGAACCGCTGGATGGCCCGCGCCACCTGTGGTGGAACTTCGTGTCCAGCTCGAAGGAGCGCATCGAGCAGGCCAAGCACGACTGGGAAGCCGGCCGCTTCGGCACCATTCCCGGCGATGACAAGGAATTCATTCCCCTGCCGCAGTACTGAACATCGCGTGTTGCACACATCCGAAGGTGTATCCCTGCACCCGGCGTTGACACTACAGTCACCCGCTGATCATTGAAATGTGACATAAATCACACTTTCGACCGTCAAAGGAGTGCAACACATGAGCATGGGTAAACGCTTGTCCGCCGAGTTCCTCGGCACGTTCTGGCTGGTTCTGGGTGGCTGTGGCAGTGCGGTGCTGGCCGCCAAGTTCGGTGGTGACGGCAATCCGCTGGGTATCGGTTTCCTCGGCGTGGCGCTCGCCTTCGGCCTGACCGTGGTGACCGGCGCCTATGCGTTCGGCCATATCTCCGGCGCGCACTTCAATCCGGCGGTCAGCGTCGGACTGTGGGCTGGCGGTCGTTTCCCGACCAAGGACCTGGTGCCGTACATCATCGCCCAGGTCGCCGGCGGCCTGCTGGCCGGCTTCATCCTGCTGCAGATCGCTTCCGGCGCCAGTGGCTTCGCCATCGATGGCAGCCAGGCCGGCGCGTTCGCCAGCAATGGCTATGGCGCGCTGTCGCCCGGCGGCTACAGCGTGGCGGCCGCCTTCCTGTGCGAAGTGGTGCTGACCGCGGTGTTCCTGATCGTGATCATGGGTTCCACCCACGGCAAGGCGCCGGCCGGTTTCGCACCGCTGGCGATCGGCCTGTCGCTGACCCTGATCCACCTGATCAGCATTCCGGTCACCAACACCTCGGTGAACCCGGCCCGCTCCACCGCCGTCGCATTCTTCGCCGGCAGTGGCGCGGTCAGCCAGCTGTGGCTGTTCTGGGTCGCCCCGCTGCTGGGCGGCGCGATCGGCGGCATCATCTACAAGTGGATCGGCAGCGACCGCTGATCCACGCGGCACCCATTGCGGCCGACCCTCGGCCGCAATGGTTACTTCTGTAACCGCGAATTGTGCGATCGCTCACGTTCCGTTAAGGTTGAGTTGACCGTCCGTGCACATGCCGGATGGGGCGGCATCCGGGGATGGGATGCCATGGCCGCCGGCCCTGCCGGCGGAGCCAAACAACTCATCACCTTGGGGGATGCATGAAGTTCGTGCCTGTCATGTTGTCGAGCCTGCTGTTCGCCGCGGCCCAGGCCGCCGCGCAGGCGCCGTCCGAATGTCCTTCGCTGCCAGCCAGCAGTGGCCTGCAGTGGCAGCAGCAGGTGCAGGCCGATTTCCTGGTCTGCCGCGCCAGCACCACGGATGGCCGCGAAGTGCTGAGCCTGATGCTCAGCGCGCGTGATCCCGCCATTCCGCTGAGTCGCTCGCTGCGCCAGGAAAAAGGCAGTTTCGGCGGTGAATCACTGTACTGGTACCAGCCCGACCTGGGCGGCCAGCAACCGCCGGGGTATGCCGAACGGCGCATCAGCGTGGTCAAGATCGACAAAGGGCGTTACGCGCAGATTTCGCTGTATCCGGACAGCGCGCAGGAGCTGGGCTCACTGCAACAACTGGCGCAGGGCATGAGCCTGACCCCGTCGGCCGTGGCCGCCGGGCGCTGACGGTGATGGGGATGACTGCCTGGCAGCATCCCCGCAACGCGACCCGATCCGACGGTAGTGCCGGCCGCTGGCCGGCACCCCGATCCGCCTTCGTCCGAGGCTGCTGCCGGCCAGCGGCCGGCACTACCTCAGAACTTGCCTTCCTGGAAATCAACGAAGGCCTGCATCAGTTCCTGCCGCGTGTTCATCACGAACGGACCGTGGCGCATCACCGGCTCACGCAGCGGACGGCCTGCTACAAGGATCAGCCGCGCGCCTTCGCCGCCGGCCGAAACATGCAGCTGTTCGCCGCCGCCCAGCACCGCCAGTTCCTGGCGCGCGACATCGCGCGCAGCATCCTGCTCACCCACCGTCAGCGCACCTTCGAAGACATAGGCGAAGGCGTTGTGGCCTTCCGGCAGCGTGTAGGTCCAGGCCCGGTCGGGCGCCAGCGTGATGTCCAGATAGAGCGGCTCGGTGGCCGGCTGCACGATCGGGCCGCGGGTGCCGTCGACCGTGCCGGCGATCACCTTCACTTCCACGCCGGCGTCCGGCTGCACCACGGGAATGCGCTCGGGCGCGAACTCCTGGTACTTCGGCTCGGTCATCTTCTCCTTCGCCGGCAGGTTCACCCACAGCTGGAAGCCGCGCATCTGCCCGCTTTCCTGCTCGGGCATCTCCGAATGCACCAGGCCGCGGCCGGCGGTCATCCACTGCACGCTGCCCGGGGTCAGCAGGCCTTCGTTGCCGTGGTTGTCGCGATGCCGCATGCGTCCGTCGAGCATGTAGGTGACGGTCTCGAAGCCGCGGTGCGGATGCTCCGGGAAGCCTGCGATGTAGTCTTCGGCGCGGTCGGTACCGAACTCATCAAGCAGCAGGAACGGATCCAGGTCGGGCAGCGTGGGGCCGCCGATGACGCGGGTCAGGCGCACGCCGGCACCGTCGGAGGTGGGCATGCCACGGATGGTCCGCAGCACGCGGACCGGTTCGGGAAAGCTCATGGCGACTCCTGTTGGATGGATGCCAGTGAAGATGGACGCCACATGGCCGTACGCCAATGGATGGCACCGCAACCGATTGTTCCATCCCTGATGTTCGCTGCACGTCAGCGCAACCGCCGTACGACCAAAGTACTACCGCAGATTCGTCCTGTGCCAATTGACCCTGTCGTGGGCAAGCAGGACTCTTTGACTGTCTTTCCGGGAGAGAGCACCTCATGAAAGGGTTTTCCAAACTGGGCTGGGCGGCACTCGCCCTGCTCGGCGCATTCTGTCTGGGCACCGTGGCCCTGCGCCGCGGTGAACACATCAACGCACTGTGGATCGTGGTGGCAGCGGTTTCGCTGTACCTGGTCGCCTACCGCTTCTACAGCCTGTTCATCGCCAACAAGGTGATGCAGCTGGATCCGACCCGGGCCACCCCGGCGGTGATCAACAACGATGGCCTGGACTACGTGCCGACCAACAAGCACGTGCTGTTCGGCCACCACTTCGCCGCTATTGCCGGTGCCGGTCCGCTGGTCGGCCCGGTGCTGGCCGCGCAGATGGGCTACCTGCCCGGCCTGCTGTGGCTGGTGGTGGGTGTGGTACTGGCAGGTGCAGTACAGGACTTCATGGTGCTGTTCCTGTCCAGCCGCCGCAACGGCCGCTCGCTGGGTGACCTCGTCCGCGAGGAGATGGGCCAGGTGCCCGGCACCATCGCCCTGTTCGGTGCGTTCCTGATCATGATCATCATCCTGGCGGTGCTGGCGATGGTGGTGGTCAAGGCGCTGGCCGAAAGCCCGTGGGGCATGTTCACGGTGATCGCGACGATGCCCATCGCGATCCTGATGGGCGTGTACATGCGCTACATCCGCCCCGGCAAGATCGGCGAGATTTCAGTGGTTGGCCTGATCCTGCTGCTGGCCGCGATCTGGTACGGCGGCAAGGTCGCCGCCGACCCGGTCTGGGGCCCGGCGTTCACCTTCACCGGCACCCAGATCACCTGGATGCTGATCGGCTACGGCTTCGTCGCCTCGGTGCTGCCGGTGTGGCTGCTGCTGGCTCCGCGCGACTACCTGTCGACCTTCCTCAAGATCGGCACCATCATCGCGCTGGCCATCGGCATCCTGGTGGTGATGCCGGAACTGAAGATGCCGGCGCTGACCCAGTTCGCCGCCAGCGGCGATGGCCCGGTGTGGAAGGGCGGCATGTTCCCGTTCCTGTTCATCACCATCGCCTGCGGTGCGGTCTCCGGTTTCCATGCACTGATTTCGTCCGGCACCACGCCGAAGCTGCTGGCCAATGAAGCGCACATGCGCTACATCGGCTACGGCGGCATGCTGATGGAATCGTTCGTGGCGGTGATGGCGCTGGTGGCGGCCTCGATCATCGATCCGGGCATCTACTTCGCGATGAACAGCCCGGCGGCGGTGATCGGTGCCGATGCGGCTTCCGCGGCGCACTACATCACCAACACCTGGGGCTTCACCATCACGCCCGAGCAGCTGACCGCGACCGCGGCCGCCATCGGTGAACCGACCATCCTGCACCGCGCCGGTGGTGCACCGACGCTGGCGGTGGGCATCGCGCAGATCCTGCACGAAGCGATTCCCAGTGGCAGCGACGCGATGATGGCGTTCTGGTACCACTTCGCGATCCTGTTCGAAGCATTGTTCATCCTGACCGCGGTGGACGCCGGTACCCGTGCTGGGCGCTTCATGCTGCAGGACCTGCTGGGCAACTTCGTGCCGGCGCTGAAGAAGACCGAATCGTGGACCGCCAACATCATCGGTACCGCCGGCTGCGTGGCGCTGTGGGGCTACCTGCTCTACACCGGCGTGGTCGATCCATTCGGCGGCATCCAGACGCTGTGGCCGCTGTTCGGCATCTCCAACCAGATGCTGGCTGGCATCGCGCTGATGCTGGGCACGGTGGTGCTGTTCAAGATGAAGCGTGACCGCTATGCGTGGGTCACCGCGGTACCGGCGGTGTGGCTGCTGATCTGCACCACCTATGCCGGCTTCATCAAGATCTTCGACAGCAACCCGGCACAGGGTTTCCTGGCGCAGGCACACAAGTTCCAGGCTGCGCTCGCCAGCGATACGATCACCGCACCCGCCAAGTCGGTGGCGCAGATGAAGCAGATCGTGGTCAACGCCTACGTCAACACCGGCCTGACCGCACTGTTCCTGCTGGTGGTGGGCGCGGTGCTGGTGTATTCGATCAAGACCATCCTGGCGGCACGCCGCAACCCGCAGCGTACCGACCGCGAGACCCCGTACGTGGCGCTGAAGCCGCATGAAATGGTGGATCTGTGATGAGCACGCAACTGGTTCCCGCCGGCCAATACCAGGCGCACCGCCGCATCTGGCGGCGCCTGGTGCAGACCGCACGGCTGTGCTGTGGCATTCCTGACTACGACAACTACGTCCGGCACATGCTGGAAAAGCACCCGGACCAGGAGCCGATGGACTACAAGACGTTCTTCCGCGAGCGCCAGGAAGCGCGATACGGCGGGCGCAACGGTGGACGCTGCTGTTGAGGGTTGGGTTCAACAGCTCTCGATTGACGTTGAGTAGATCCACGCCATGCGTGGATGAAACCTGGCAGACATCGAGTTGAATCCGGGGTCGGATCCGTTTCCTCCGGGAAACGGATCCGACCCCTTCCTTGTTCATGGAGACCCATGAAATGCATCCACGCATGGCGTGGATCTACGGGAGCGTGACGCCAGGACGGCCCGAACTCAGCCGGTCGCCATCCACTTCAGGATCAAACCGGTGACGTAGGCCAGGCCGGTGCCGGTGGCATAGCCCACCGTGCCCAGCAGCACGCCCACCGGGGCCAGCGTCGGATGGAAGGCTGCGGCCACCACGGGGGCCGAGGCGGCCGCGCCGATGTTGCCCTGCGAACCGATCGCGAAGAAGAACAGCGGCGCGCGCAGCAGCTTGGCCACCACCCACAGCACCAGCACATGCGTGGCCATCCAGATCGCGCCCAGCAGGAACAGCCACGGCCGATCCAGCAGCGACAGCAGGTTCATCTGCATGCCGATGCAGGCGATCAGGAAGTACAGGAACACCGTGCCCAGCCGCGAAGCGCCAGCCGCTTCCAGCCGGCGTGCACGGGTGAAGCTCAGGCCCAGGCCCATCGCCGTGGACAGCAGGATCACCCAGACGAACTGGCTGTCGAGGCTGAACTGGCTGGCCCAGCTGACATTGGCCTTGAACCAGCCCGACAGCGGCGCGGCGATGGCGTGGGCCAGGCCGACGCCACCCAAGGCCACGCCAACGATCACCATCAGGTCGGTCATGCTGGGAATGCGCGCGTTCTGTGCCTCGTAGGCGCTGATGCGTGCCTTCATCTCGTCGATGGCACGGGTGTCGGCACCGTTGCGGGTGTCGATCTGCTGCGCGCGGTTGGCCAGGAACAGCAGGATCGCCATCCACAGGCTGGCGCAGGCCACGTCGACCACCGCGAACTGGCCGAAGGTGGTGGCATCGGTGCCGAACACTTCGCGCATGGCGACCATGTTGGCGCCGCCGCCGATCCAGCTGCCGGCCAGCGCGGCCATGCCGGCCCAGGTATCACCGGCCACGGTTTCCGGATGGATCAGCTTCATCAGCTGGAATGAAACGATGGCGCCGAGCATGATGCCGGCGGTACCGGCGCAGAACACGACCAGCAGCTTCGGGCCGAGCTTGATGACGCCCTTCAGGTCGATCGAAAGCGTCAGCAGGACCAGCGCGGCGGGCAGCAGCACGTCGCGCGCGACTGGGTTGTACAGCGAGGTGTTGTGGCCATCGATGACACCGGCGGTGTTGTAGATGGCGGGGATGAAGTAGCACAGCAGCAGTGCCGGCACCCAGGCGAAGATTTTCTTAAACAACGGGGTCGGACCACTGGCGGCCCAGAAGATCAGGGCCAGGGTGGCGGCAATCAGGCCCAGTCCAACGATGTCGTTGCTGATCAGGGCAGTAGCGGGTTCGGTCGGCATGGGATCCTCTGTCGATCGAAAGAGCGGAGAAAAAAAAGCGCCGCATAAAGCGGCGCAGGTCGAGATTAACATTGTCTTCACGCCGGGTCATGCCGCAGCGCGGAGCAGATTGGGATGCCGGTCAGGCCGGGCGCGAGGCGCCGAAGTCCAGGGTGACGCGTGTCCCGCGCGGCTCGCAGGGCTGCAGCTGCAGGGTCCAGCCCAGGTGCTCGCACAACCGCGCGATCAGGTCCAGGCCGATGCCACCGCCACGATCGGCGCGCTCGCCGCGGGCCATGCGCGCGTGGATGGCCGCGATCTCCTCCGGGCTCATGCCATGCCCAGGATCCTGCAGGGTCAGCACCGCCGACGAATCCAGCTGCAGCTCGATATGGCCGCGACCGCTGTTCTCGATGGCATTGCGCAGCAGGTTGCCGATCGCCGCCTGCACCACCGCCATCGGTGCAACGATATCCACCGGCGCCGCCTGGATGCCGATGCTCAGGTCCTTGTCACCGAGCAGGTGGCGATGGTCGTCGACGATCTCCGGCAGCAGCTGGTCCAGGGCGATGCGCTCGGCACGCGCAGCCAGGCGCGCCGGATCACGCGCCAGCACCAGCAGCAGCTCGATCAGCTGCTCCACGCTCTGCGCCGTGCGCAACACCCGCTGCATCTGCTGGCGGGCACGCTCGGGCAGGCCCGGTTGCTCCAGCGCGAGCTCCGCGGCACCGGTCATCACCGCGATCGGCGTGCGCAGTTCGTGGCTGGCGGTGCTGATGAAGACCCGCTCGCGCTCGACGAACTGCTCGTTGCGGTCCAGGTAGTCGTTCAACGCACCGGCGATGGTATGCAGCTCTGAGCTGCCGCGCGGATCGACCTCGATACGCTGGCCCTGCACGCCCGGCCGCAGCCCGGCAATGTGCTGTGCCAGCAGGCTCAACGGACGCACCATCCGCTCCATGCCGAACGAGGCCATCAGCACGGTGACGAAGATCATGATCACCCCGGCCAGCATCACCCAACGTGTGGCGAACTGTTCCAGGTCATGGAAATCGGAGATGTCCAGCGCCAGCGCCACCCGCCCCATCGAGCCGGTGTCACGCACCATCACCGCAGTCTGCCGATCCTTGATCGGCACGCCATCGTGCAGCCCGGGATGCAGCGTGCGCACGCTCTCGGGCATGTTGCCCTCGTCGAAGCGGAACAGGCTGAGCGTGTCGGAATCCTGCCAGCGGTAATGCGGCTCGTGCTCGGTGTGGTCGACAATGCTGTCCAGTTCGGAATTGAGCAGCGCGCGCCAGGCGGCATGCTCGGCGTGTTCGTGCACGTAGTTGCCGACGCTGAACACGGCAATCGACAGCAGGGCCAGGTAGCCCAGCAACCACCACACCACGCGCCGGTACAGCGGGCCCGGCTTACGCGCCTTCATCGTCTTCCCGGGTTGCGTCGCTGGCCGCGGTCACCGCCAGGCGATAACCGACCCGCGGCAGGGTGTGGATCAGCTTGTCGGCGAACGGGCCGTCAACGCTGCGGCGCAGCTCGTAGACATGCGAGCGCAGCAGGTCGCCATCCGGTGGCTCGTCGCCCCACAGGGCGAATTCCAGCTGCTGGCGGGTCACCGCCCCCGGGCTGGCGCGCATCAGCACTTCCAGCAGCTTGCGGCAGGCCGGGTACAGATGCAGCACCTGGCTGCCGCGCTGCGCCTCCAGGGTCGCCAGGTCCAGCACCAGGTCGCCCACCTGCAGGCGCTTGCGCGGATTGCGGCCCTGCGCACGCAGCAGCAGCGCCTCCAGCCGCACCTCCAGCTCGGGCAGGGCGAACGGCTTGGTCAGGTAGTCGTCGGCGCCGGCACGGAAGCCGGCGATCTTGTCCGGCAGCTCGTCGCGCGCGGTCAGCATGATCACCGGCACCTCCGACGCGTGCTCGGCGCGCAGGCGGCGCAGCACCTCCGGCCCCTCCATGCGCGGCAGCATCCAGTCCAGGATCACCGCATCGTAAGGGTGGCTGCCGGCCAGGTGCAGGCCGGTGATGCCATCCGGAGCCACGTCGAGCACGTGCCCGCGCGACTCGAAATAGTCGAACAGGTTGGCCACCAGCTGGCGGTTGTCCTCGATCACCAACAGACGCATGCACGAAAGATCCACGGAAGTTCGTACCATGGTAGCGCCGACCATGTCGGAATGCGGTCGCCGTGCGCCCGCTCCGACGCCTTTCCTACCCCTGCCACGTCAGAGTGGCCGTTTTGCTCCCGGAGCCTGCCGTGCCCGTAGCCCTGCCCCGTCATTGGCGCCTGCCCCTGTTGTGGCTGCTGATCATCGCTGCGTTGGCGGCCGGTATCGGCCTGCGCCAGCCGCAACCGCCGGACGAGCCGCGCTTCGTGCTGGCGGCCCGCACCATGGTCGAAAGCGGGGAATGGCTGCTGCCGCACCGGGGCGTGGAGCTGTACGCGGAGAAGCCGCCGGTCTTCATGTGGCTGCAGGCGGCCGCCTACGAGATCGTCGGCAGCTGGCAGTGGTCGTTCCTGCTGCCGTCGCTGCTGGGCGCCCTGCTCAGCCTGTGGCTGGTCTCGGACCTGGCACGCCGGCTGTGGTCACCGCGGCATTCCCTGTACGCCCTGGCGGCGCTGTTCTGCACCCTGCAGTTCGGCCTGATGGCCAAGCGCGCGCAGATCGACATGGTGCTGGTCGGCATGACCACGGTGGCCCTGTGGGGATTGATGCGCCACCTGTGCGAGCGCCGCAATCTGCCCGCGCTGTGGCTGGCCGGTTTCGCCGCTGGCCTCGGCACGGTGACCAAGGGCGTGGGTTTCCTGCCGCTGCTGATGGTGCTGCCGTGGTTCGGCTGGTGGCTGTACCAGCGCCGCCGCGGGCGCAGCGTGGACGGTCCGCACCCGGCAACGCTGCTGTGGCTGATCCCGGCCTTCCTGCTGGGCGTGGCGGTGTGGCTTGCCCCGCTGGGCTGGGCATTGCTGCATGAGCCCAGCGCGTCCCTGCAGTCCTATGCCCACGAACTGCTGTTCAAGCAGACCGGCACCCGCTATGCCAACGCCTGGCACCACCGCCAGCCGGTCTGGTACTACCTGCAGGTGATCCTGACCTTGTGGCTGCCGGGCAGCCTGTTGCTGCCGATGCTGTTCAAACCCTGGTGGCGCCGCATCCGCCGTGGCGACCGCCGGCAGTGGCTGTTGCTGGGCTGGGCGCTGCTGGTGCTGGTGTTCTTCAGTGCCAGCCCCGGCAAGCGCGAGGTCTATGTGCTGCCGATGCTGCCGGCGATGGCGCTGGCGGTGGCCCCGCTGTTGCCGGGCCTGCTGCGCCGGCTGTGCGTGCGGCGCTACCTGTTCGGCTACAGCGTGGTGCTGATGCTGGCCACCGGCGTGCTCGGCGTGATGCTGATGACCGAGCATCCGTGGGCCGTGGCGCAGCTGGAACGGCGTGCGATGCCCGATTCGCTGCTGCCGGTGCTGGGGGATGGCCTGCTGACCTTTGCCATTGCCCTGGCCACGTTGATCGTGTGGCTGCGGGTGCGCCGTGCCGCAACGCTGGTGCTGCTGACCCACGGCATGCTGTGGATGCTCTACGGCCTGGTGCTGATCCCGGCACTGGATCCGTATGCGTCAGCGTCGGCGGTGATGCGCCGGGTGGGCGCGCGGATCGGCCCGGACGCGGAGCTGGCACTGGTCGCCTGGCGCGAACAGAACCTGCTGCAGGCAGATCGGCCGGTGCGCGAGTTCGGCTTCAAGCGCCCGTGGGCCGAGCAGTGGCATGACGCCGGCCCGTGGCTGGCCGAGGCACCGGGCAAGCGCTGGCTGCTGGTGCTGGACGATGCGATGAGCCCCTGCGTGGACCCGGCCAAGGTGATCGACATCGGCATTGCCAACAGGAATCGTTGGCAACTGCTTCCCGGTACGGCCTGGGACCCGGAATGCCACGCCGAGCGGACAGGATCGACCGCCGAAGAAGACTGAACGTTGACACGTGCCGGGCAAACATTAACCCGGCACGAACGAGCGTCCGACCCTTCTCCGACATCCAGGTGACGAGCATGACCGCGGATTCCCGAACCGCCCCTTCCCAGCATGCCCGTTCGTCCCATTGATTCGGTAGCGCCGCTTGCGACATCACCACTGGCGTCAAGATTTGCCGTAACCCACCTTTGGCTGCCTGTCGCAATCGGTCTACCCGTGTTTACGCTGCTGATGGGTTTCGGCGGCGACCAATGGGTGGCCGATCACCTGTTCCGCCTTGAAGGTGGCCACTGGGCATTGCAGGACGCCTGGATCACCCGCACGGTGGTGCACAAGGTGGGCAAATGGCTGAGCACGGCAGCGGCGCTGGTGGCGATCCTGCTGTGCTTCCACCACTGGCGCAAAGGACGCGATCGCACCCTGCGATGGGCGTTGCTCTATGTCGTGATTGCCATGGCACTGGGCACCGGCGTGATCTCCCTGCTGAAGGCGCTGGTGCCAATGGAATGCCCGTGGGATCTGCTGCGCTACGGCGGCCATGAGCCCTTCATCGGACTGTTCACGCTGCGCCCCGAAGGTATGGCCGCTCGGGCCTGCTTCCCGGCCGGCCACGCCAGTGCTGGTTATGCCTGGCTGTGCCTGTACTATTTTGCCCTGCTGTGGCGCCCGTCGTGGCGCTGGGCCGGGTTGTGGATCGGCCTTGGCACCGGCCTGGTGTTCGGCATCAGCCAGCAGCTCCGGGGCGCGCATTTCCTTTCGCATGACGTTGCCACTGCATTGATATGTTGGCTGCTTTCGCTCGGCCTGTATGTCCTGATCCGCCGTCAGCTGGACCGTCCCAACCGCCAGGAGGCAAACGCATGAGTGCATCGGTCCAACGCCCCGCCCGCCTTCCCGCGTTGGCGAGTCTTCGCCGCTGGCGGCCGCAGCTGTCCACCGAAGCACTGATCGCACTGACCAGCCTGTTCTTCGCGGTGGCCGGCAATGGCCTGTTCTGGCACAGCGCGATGGCCAGCCATCCGGGCAGCGTGCGCTACGCGCTGTCGCTGCTGCTGTTGCTGCTGGGTGCGCACGGCGTGCTGCTGGGCATCCTGGTCTGGCGCTGGAACGCCAAGGTGGTGATCAGCCTGCTGCTGCTGGTGACCGCATTCGCCGCGCACTACATGAGCCGCTACCACATCTACCTGGATGCGGACATGCTGCGCAACGTGCTGGCGACCGACCCCAAGGAAAGCCGCGAGCTGATGACCGTGTCACTGCTGTGGCCGGTACTGCTGCTGGCGGTGCTGCCGATGATCGTGCTGTGGCGTGTGCAGCTGCGTCGCCGCAGCTGGGGCCGCAGCCTGTTGTGGCGGCTGGGCTTCCTGGTGGTGGCGGCGGTGACTGCGGTCGGCGGCGCGTTGATCTCGTTCCAGGATGTCTCGGCACTGATGCGCAACCAGCGCGAAGTGCGCTACCTCGCGACACCGGCCAACGTGCTGCTGGGCATGCCGCGTGCACTGCGTGGTGACAACCCGGTGCAGCGCGCGCCGAAGCTGCCGATCGGAACCGATGCCAAGGCCACCCCGCGCGCGCCGGCCAGCAAGCCGCGCCTGCTGGTGATCGTCATGGGTGAGACCGTGCGCGCGCAGAACTGGGGGCTCAACGGTGGCCGCAACACCACCCCGGAACTGGCGCAGGCCAGCGTGATCAGTTTCCCGGACATGCACTCGTGCGGCACCAGCACCGAGGTTTCGCTGCCGTGCCTGTTCTCGCCATGGGGTCGCCACGACTACGACGAAAAGAAGATCCGCGCGCACCAGTCGCTGCTGCACGTCCTGAACCGCGCCGGCATCGCGCCGTTGTGGCGTGACAACCAGTCCGGCTGCAAGGGCGTGTGCGAAGGCCTGGACTTCCAGTCGCTGTCCGATGCCACCACGCCGGGCCTGTGTGCCGATGGCCGCTGCATGGATGAGATCCTGCTGCAGGACCTGGCCACCCAGGTGCGTGCCAGGCCCGGTGACCGGGTGGTGGTGCTGCACCAGCTGGGCAACCACGGCCCGGCCTACTTCGAGCGCTATCCGCCCGCGTTCCGCCGTTTCACCCCGACCTGCGATACCCGTGACATCGGCCGTTGCTCGCGCGAAGAGATCACCAACAGCTACGACAATGCCGTGCTGTACACCGATCACTTCCTGACCAAGACCATCGGCACGCTGCAGGGCATGCAGGACTACGACACGGCGATGATCTACCTGTCCGACCACGGCGAGTCGCTGGGCGAGAAGGGCCTGTTCCTGCACGGCGTGCCCTATGCCATCGCCCCGGCCGAGCAGACCCGGGTACCGATGACGATGTGGTTCTCGCCGGGCTTTGCCAGCAGCCGCGGGCTGGACCTTCAGTGCGTGCGCAAGCGTTCGGCGGCGTACACCGACCATGACAACCTGTTCCCGTCGGTGCTGGGCCTGATGCAGGTGAAGACCTCGCTGTACGAGCGCGACCGCGACGTGTTCGCCAGCTGCGAAGGTTGAGGGTTGTTCGGCAGGGCTTGCAGCCCTGCACCCACGGTAGTGCCGGCCGCTGGCCGGCAGCCTCGACAGCAACAGCAACAGCAGAAGCTGGTTTCCCGTGGGTAGGCGGGGTGGGTCCGGTGGCGGGAGACGCCGTAAACCCATCCATGGGGGCTTGGCCGCGGCATCCATGCCGCGGACACTCCCGCCACCGGACCCACCCCGCCTTCGACAGTTTTCCGCAATCGGTTGGAACGACCTTGGGGTCAGATCCGTTTTCCGGAGGAAAACGGATCTGACCCCATTTTGATTGTCGATACCTGACAGATGTGTCGACCAAGGTCGACACCCACCAACAGCCGCAGCGATCTGTCAGAGGCGGGGCGGTGTGGGCTTGCAGGACCGTTGGCGCCATGGATGGCGCCATCGAGCCCCCATGGATGGGTTTACGGCGTGTCCTGCAAGCCCGCACCGCCCCGCCATCCCTCGGAATGCACGCTGTTGCTGTTGCTTCGGCCTTTGCCCTTGCTTGAGGGCCTCTGCGGGTGCAGGGCGCAGCCCTGCCGAACCCAACCGACTTCCGCCACTTGCGGTGGCAGCGACTGCCCACTAGCCTTCGGCCGTCGTTCACCACCCAAGGACCGCCCGTGAAACACCGTCATCTCCTGCTGGCCTCGGCAATCGCCGCCGCCACGCTGGCCCTGGCCGCCTGCAAGAAGGAAGCTGCCCCAGGCACCGATACCGCCAGCAGCAGCGCCCCGGCCGGCGAAACCGCCGACCAGTTCGTGGCCCGCATCAATGCCGAATTCAAGGCCGCCTACCCGGAGATGACCTCGGCGCAGTGGCTGTCCTCCACCTACATCAACAGTGATTCGGAACGCATCGCGGCCAAGGCCAACGAGCGCTCGCTGACCCAGCTCAACAGCTGGATCGAACAGGCGGCCACGTTCGACGGCAAGCCGATGAGCGAGGACAGCAAGCGCGCGATCCACCTGCTGAAGCTGATGTCGTCGATGCCGGCACCGCGCGACCCGGCCAAGCTGGCCGAGCTGACCCAGATCGCCACGCGCATGGAAGGCAGCTATGGCGCCGGCAAGTACTGCACCGATGCCAACGACCCGAACTCCTGCCGCCAGTTGGGAGAGCTGGAGCAGGTGCTGGCACGCAGCCGCGACTACGACAAGCAGCTCGACGCCTGGCAGGGCTGGCACAGCACCACCAAGAGCATGCGCGGCGACTACCAGAAGTTCGTCGGCCTGGTGAACGAAGGCGCCAAGGGCATGGGCTTCACCGATGCCGGCCAGATGTGGCGCAGCGGCTATGACATGCCGCCGGAACAGATCGGCCCGGAAACCGACCGCCTGTGGGAACAGGTCAAGCCGATGTACGAGCAGCTGCACTGCTACGCGCGCGGCAAGCTGGACAAGACCTATGGCAAGGACAAGGCGGAAGTGGGCAATGGCCTGATCGCCGCACACCTGCTCGGCAACATGTGGCAGCAGGACTGGTCGAACCTGTGGGACCAGCTGGAACCGTACCCGGGTGCCGGCAGCCTGGACATCACTGCGGCGCTGGAAAAGCAGTACCAGACCAACCTGAGCGCAGCGCTGGCCAAGGCCGGCAAGGACGCCAACGTAGCCGCCCAGTACAAGGCGCAGCGCGAGGCCGAACTGCGTACCGCCAAGCAGATGACCGAACGCGCGCAGGACTTCTACGTGTCGCTGGGCATGCCGTCGCTGCCGCAGTCGTACTGGGAACGCACCCAGTTCATCAAGCCCGACGACCGCGACGTGGTCTGCCACGCCAGCGCCTGGGACATGAACATGGAAGGCGACGTGCGCACCAAGATGTGCATCAAGCCGAACGAAGAGAACTTCACCACCATCTACCACGAGCTGGGCCACATCTATTACGACCTGGCCTACAACCCGCTGCCGCCGCTGTTCCAGGGTGGTGCCAACGATGGCTTCCATGAAGCGATCGGCGACACCATCGTGCTGGCGATGACGCCCAAGTACCTCAGCTCGATCGGCCTGGTCGACGCGCCGACCGAGAGCCGCGAAGCGGTCATCAACAACCAGATGCGCATGGCGCTGTCGGGCGTGTCGTTCCTGCCGTTCGGGCTGATGATCGACCGCTGGCGCTGGGGCGTGTTCGATGGCTCGATCACCGCCGACAACTACAACAAGGCATGGTGGGACCTGAAGGCCAAGTACCAGGGCGTGGCGCCGGCCAGCACCCGTGGCGAAGAATTCTTCGACCCGGGCGCGAAGTACCACGTGCCGGGCAACACCCCGTACACGCGTTACTTCCTGGCGCGCATCCTGCAGTTCCAGTTCTACAAGGGCCTGTGCGACGCGGCCGGCTACAAGGGCCCGCTGCATGAGTGCACCTTCTACGGCAACAAGGAAGCCGGCCAGAAGTACTGGGCGATGCTGAGCAAGGGCGCCAGCCAGCCGTGGCAGGCCACGCTGAAGGAGCTGACCGGCACCGACAAGCTCGATGCCGGCCCGATGATCGAGTACTTCACCCCGGTCAACGAGTGGCTGAAGCAGCAGAACGAAGGCCAGATGTGCGGCTGGCAGGCCAACGCGGCACCGGCGGCGAAATGAAAAAAGGGGCGGATCCGCGAGGATCCGCCCCTTTCTGGTAGTGCCGGCCGCTGGCCGGCAACCACGCGATGAAGAGCCAACGGGCAGCCGGCCAGTGGCCGGCTCTACCGAAGTGCCTGTCAGCTGTTCTTCTTCGCCGCCATCGCTGCAGCCAGCTCGGCCTTGAATTCCTCGAAGGTCTGGCCCTTCTCCTTTGCTTCGGCCTGCGCCGCATCACGCAGCGCGTCGGAGTACATCAGGCGCACCGGCGTGCCGTTGCGTTCGTGCAGTTCACCGGCCTGCATGATCAGCGCCAGCACCTGCGCAGCGCTCTCGCTGTGTCCCGCGATGCGGCCATCCATGCCCAGCACCCATTCGCCATCACGGCGCACGACACCGGCCAGCAGGGTGCGCTGCGCGTCGCGCAGTTCGGCATGCGGCTCCACCGGCGAGGCCTGGGCAGCGGCCTTGTTGGCGGCCTGCTTTTCCTGGCGACGGCGCTGGTCGCGGCGGGTCTTGGAGCTGGTGGACATGGTGCGGTACCGCTGCGAGGGGGGCGCAAGGATAGCGCACCCCGCCCGCAGCGCTGCTTCACGTCGCCTCAGTCCAGCACTTTGCCGTGGCGCCAGTAACCCATGAAGGTGATCGCGCGGCGGTCCAGCCCGCAGTCACGGACCAGATGGCGACGGATCGCCATCACGGCCCCGGCCTCACCTGCGACCCAGGCGTACAGCGGCCCAGCCACGCGGCTATCGGCCTGCTCCCAGAGGATCTGCGTATCGACGTCGATCTCTTCCAGCGCATCGCCGGCAGCCACACCCGAGGCCGCCGCCAACCTTGCCTGGACTGCCTGCAGCAGGGGCTGCCCGTACGCCGCCTGCCCGCGCGGCAACCAGACCAGCTCGGCCGTGGCCGGCGCCTTCAGGGGAACCGCATCACCGGCCTGCGCCACTTCCAGCAGGGCCAGCGTGCGCGGCGGATCCACCATGGCCGCCAGTTCCTCGAGAATCCCGGCCACTGCCGGCAACGCGGTCTCGTCAGCCACCAGCAGCACCTGGCCAACGCAGGCCGGCGGCTTCCATTCCCAGCCCTCGCTGCTGTCGGCGCAGTCGGCATCCGGGGCCAGCAGCACCACGCGGTCGCCCGGCCGGGCATGCATGGCCCAGCGCGAGGCGGGACCGGTCACGCCGTGGATGACGAAATCGACATCGACCTCGCCCTGCTCCGCTCGCAGCTGGCGGATGGTGTAGGTGCGCATCGGCGGGCGCTGATCGTCCGGCAGGGCCCGGTAGCGTGGATACCAGTCGTCGCCGCTGGGGACCTGCGGCACCTCCTGGCCGGGCAAGGGAAAGAACACCTTGATGCGCTGGTCCGGGCCTTCGGTCTTCATCCGCGCCACGTCGGCACCGGTGAACACCATGCGGTCCAGGGAAGGGGAAAGAACGCGGCGCTCCTTCAGCGCCACCTCGAACAGGCGGTAGGTCTGCTGCGCAGCCATGGGGGAACCTCATGCAACGACATCGGATCGGCTGGCTGTCGTGCACCTGTGCACCGGCTGGCTGGAGTGCCCAGCCTAGTCCGGTGGATTCCCGTCGCAAGCGCTGCGGGCGTCGCGGCCCGCCCTACCCCTGCACGCTGCTCAGTGACCCGTGCAGGCTGCCTGCGCCGTGCGTTCACGCTGGTGTTCCCAGTACCAGAACACGAAGCCGGCGCCGAAGAACGCCGCCTGGCCCAGCGCCAGGTGCAGCGGGCTGGCGCTGAGCAGCGGCGACACCACGCCGGCCACCACGGTGCTGATCATCAGCTGCACGAACGCCTGCAGCGACGAGGCCAGGCCGCGCTGGTGCGGGTACATGTCCAGCACCGCCAGCGCCAGGATCGGGAAGATCAAGGCCATGCCCATGCCGCCCAGGAAGATCGGCAGTACCGCCCACGGCAGCACGAACTGCGGCGCCAGCGCCACGTAACCGACGTTCAGCAGCACCGACAGCGCGCACAGGCCGAAACCGATGGCGACCTGGCGGGTGGGCGTGGCGTGCCCGGCCATGCGCCCGGACAGGAACGAGCCGGTGGTCATGCCGCCGATGGTGGGGATGAACAGCCAGGCGAAGCCGCCCTCGCCCAGGTGCAGGTGCTGCATCACGAACACCGGCGCCGAGGAGATGTACAGGAAGATGCCGCCGAAACCGATGCTGCCGGCCAGCGCCAGGCGCAGGAAGCGCGGATTGAAACCGATGCGCACGTAGTCGCGCATCAGCACGCGCGGCGACAGCGGCACCCGAGCCTCGACCGGATGGGTTTCCGGCAGATAGCGTGCGGTGGCTGCCAGCAGGACCAGTGCGAACACCACCAGGAACCAGAAGATCAGCGGCCAGCCCGCGCCACTGAGCAGGATCCAGCCACCGATGATCGGCGCGATGGCCGGGGCGATGCCGAACAGCATCGACACCTGGCTCATCAGCCGCTGCGCGTCGTGGCCGTGGTACAGGTCGCGGATCACCGCGCGGCCGACGATCATGCCGACGCCCGCGGACAGGCCCTGCAGCGCGCGGAACGCCAGCAGCGTGGTCAGGTCGGTGGACAGCGCACAGCCGACCGAGGCGCCGACGAACACCACCAGGCCGCCGAGGATCACCCGCTTGCGGCCCCAGGCATCGGACAGCGGGCCGTGTGCCAGGCTCATCAGGCCGTAGAACAGCAGGTACACGCTGATGGTCTGCTGCACCGCCACCTCGTCCACCGCCAGGCGCTGGGCCAGCTGCGGGAAAGCCGGGAAGATGGTGTCGATCGAGAACGGACCGAACATGGCGAGGCCGGCGAGCAGCAGGGCCATGCGGCGGGTGGAAGGAGCAACAGCGGCGGTCATGGAGAAGGCGTCCGGCAGGGCCATGCGCGGCACGCACGGCGGGCGCCGGTCCCCCTGCAGCAGGGACGGCGCCAGATGAATTCGGGTATCCGCCCATCATAGGTGGGGATTGCGCCTGATGCCATGCAGCAGTGCACAAAACATACGGACGGGCCATCGGCCATTCAGGCGCCGCGGCCGGGCCCGGAGGCGGCTGGCGCGTCCGCAACGGGCTATAATCGGCGGGCAACACGGTGGGAGAAGCGGAACACCGCTGCCGAAGGCGCAACGCCCGTAATCGCTCAGGCCCGATACCACCCGTAACACAACTCTGGAGAGACCGGTTCGATCCGGCGCCGAAGGGGCACGAAGCCGCGGTTTTCCGCGCTTCCAAACTCTCAGGCAAAAGGACAGAGGGGCGCCCCGCAGACCGCCGACCGGCGGCTTGTGCCCGTGCGTGTGCCCTTTCCTGACGGATCCTTCGCCATGTCCCAGAACACCCCTTCCCTGCGTGAGCTCGAGCACCACAATGCGTTCGTCGAGCGCCACATCGGCCCCAACGATGCCGAGATCGCGCAGATGCTCGACGTCGTCGGCCATGCATCGCTGGACGCGATGACCGATGCCATCGTACCGGCCAAGATCAAGTCGCCGGCACCGCTGGCACTGCCGGAATCGATGACCGAAGTGCAGGCACTGGCGAAGATCCGTGCGATCGCCGACAAGAACACCGTGCTGCGCAGCTTCATCGGCCAGGGCTACTACGGTACCCACACGCCGAACGTGATCCTGCGCAACATCCTGGAAAACCCGGCCTGGTACACCGCCTACACCCCGTACCAGGCGGAAATCTCGCAGGGCCGCATGGAAGCGCTGATCAACTTCCAGACCCTGTGCGCCGACCTCACCGGCATGGAAATCGCCAACGCCTCGCTGCTGGACGAAGCCACCGCCGCCGCTGAAGCGATGACCCTGGCCAAGCGTTCGGCCAAGTCGAAGTCGGACACCTTCTTCGTGCACGACGCCGTGCACCCGCAGACGCTGGAACTGCTGCGCACCCGCGCCGAGCCGATGGGCATCGTGCTGCGCGTCGGCACCCCGGCCGAGGCACTGGAAGCGGAAGCCTTCGGCCTGCTGCTGCAGTACCCGGACACCTTCGGCCAGGTCGGCGACTACAAGGCGCTGGTCGATGCCGTGCACGCAAGCGGCGGCCTGGTGGCCGTGGCCAGCGACCTGCTGGCCCTGACCCTGCTGGCCGCCCCGGGCGAATGGGGTGCGGACATCGTGGTCGGCAACAGCCAGCGTTTCGGCGTGCCGTTCGGCTTCGGCGGCCCGCACGCCGCGTTCATGGCCTGCCGTGACGCCTACAAGCGTTCGATGCCGGGCCGCCTGATCGGCGTCTCGGTCGATGCCCAGGGCAACCCGGCCTATCGCCTGACCCTGCAGACCCGCGAGCAGCACATCCGCCGCGAGAAGGCCACCTCCAACATCTGTACCGCACAGGTGCTGCTGGCGGTGATGGCCTCGATGTATGCCGTCTACCACGGCCCGGAAGGCCTGACCCGCATCGCCCGCCGCACCCACCGCCTGACCTCGATCCTGGCCGCGGCGCTGCGCAAGGCCGGCGTGCAGGTCGGTGGCGACTTCTTCGACACCCTGCATGTCACCGGCGTGCACGCCGATGAGATCCACGCCAAGGCCCGCGCCGCCGGTTACAACCTGCGCGCGATCGACAGCGACTCGGTCGGCATCAGCCTGGACGAGACCGCCACCCGCGCCGACGTGGTCGCGCTGGCCGCCGTGTTCGGTGCGCAGGCCGACGTCGACGCGCTGGATGCCAGCACCGCCGATGCGCTGCCGGCCGGCCTGCTGCGCCAGTCCGCGTTCCTGACCCACCCGGTGTTCAACACCCACCACAGCGAGCACGAACTGCTGCGCTACCTGCGCTCGCTGGCCGACAAGGACCTGGCGATGGACCGCACGATGATCCCGCTGGGCTCGTGCACCATGAAGCTCAACGCCACCGCCGAGATGATCCCGGTGACCTGGCCGGAGTTCTCGCAGATCCACCCGCTGGTGCCGGCCGACCAGGCGCTGGGCTACAAGGAACTGATCGACACGCTGGAAGCGATGCTGGTGGAATGCACCGGCTACGACGCGGTCAGCCTGCAGCCGAACTCCGGCGCGCAGGGCGAGTACGCCGGCCTGCTGGCGATCCGCGCCTACCACCGCTCGCGCGGCGAAGACCACCGCGACATCTGCCTGATCCCGGACTCGGCGCACGGCACCAACCCGGCCTCGGCGCAGATGTGCGGCATGAAGGTCGTGGTCACCAAGACCGATGCCAACGGCAACGTCGACGTCGAGGACATCCGCCTCAACGCCGAGAAGTACAGCGACCGCCTGGCCGCGATCATGATGACCTACCCGTCCACGCACGGCGTGTTCGAGGAAGAGGTGGTGGAGATCTGCGAGATCATCCACAAGCACGGCGGCCAGGTGTACACCGACGGTGCCAACATGAACGCCCTGGTCGGCGTGGCCAAGCCGGGCAAGTGGGGTTCGGACGTTTCGCACCTGAACCTGCACAAGACCTTCTGCATCCCGCACGGCGGTGGCGGCCCGGGCGTCGGCCCGTGCGCGGTCAAGGAGCACCTGGCCCCGTTCCTGCCGGGCAAGCTGGGTGACAACGGCCCAGTCGGCATGGTCAGCGCGGCCAGCTTCGGCAGCGCCTCGATCCTGCCGATCAGCTGGATGTACATCGCGATGATGGGCCGCGACGGCCTGCGCAAGGCCACCCAGGTCGCGCAGCTCAACGCCAACTACATCGCCAAGCGCCTGGCCCCGCACTTCAAGACCCTGTACACCGGCCGCAATGGCCTGGTGGCGCACGAGTGCATCCTGGACGTGCGCCCGCTGGAGAAGACCAGCGGCATCGGTGCCGAGGACGTGGCCAAGCGCCTGATCGACTTCGGCTTCCACGCCCCAACCCTGAGCTTCCCGGTGGCCGGCACGCTGATGGTGGAGCCGACCGAGAGCGAATCGCTGCACGAACTGGATCGCTTCATCAACGCGATGATCCAGATCCGCGAGGAAATCACCGCGATCGAAGACGGCCGCCTGGACCGCGAGGACAACCCGCTGAAGAACGCGCCGCACACTGCCACCGCAGTGACCGCCAGCGAGTGGACCCACGCCTACCCGCGCGAACTGGCCGCCTTCCCGCTGGCCAGCCTGAAGCAGAGCAAGTACTGGCCGCCGGTGGCGCGTGTCGACAACGTGTACGGCGACAAGAACGTGATGTGCGCCTGCATCCCGGTCGATGCCTACAAGGATGATGAAGTCGAGGCTTGATTCCTCACTGCATCGGTAAAGAAAACGGCCCGCGCAAGCGGGCCGTTTTCATAAGGGCGTGTGGACCAAGGTCCACACCCACACACATCCGGTCACGGGTCCGGCATCTGCCCCAGGCTCAACTGCCACGACACGCCGAAGCGGTCCTGCACCCAGCCGTAGCGGTTGCTGAAGTCATAGTCGCCCACCGGCATCAACCAATGGCCACCCTCGCCCAGTACGCGTGCGGCACGTTCGAACTGCTCGGCGCCGGAACACTCGACGAACAGCGAGATCGACGGTGAGAAGGTGAAATCGTGCACGTCCAGGCTGTCGAAGCACAGGTAGTGGGTGCCACCGAGCAGGAAGATGGCCTGGCGGACCTGCCCGGGCACGCCGGCGCCGGCGCCCTCGGGGTGGCGTTGCAGGGCCAGCAGGCGGAAATCGGCAAAGGCTTCGGCGTACAGGGCCAAGGCGGCCTCGGCCTGGCCGGTGAACATCAGGAAGGGACGGCTGCGCAGCATGCGGTGCTCCTGGTCGACGGGCCGATGACGGCCCACGCGATCAGGATGGCACGGCGGATGTGCAGCCCCCGTGGTAGTGCCGGCCGCTGGCCGGCAGCTTCAATCAGGCCTCGCGCATGCGCCGTGCGATGGCGCTGCTGGCGGCGATCGTGGCGGTCAACGCCACCATCGACAGGAACTGCAGGCGGGTGTGCGACTCACTCAGCAGCAGGCCGAAGATCAGCGCCAGGATCGCCAGTGCACAGCAGGTCAGCCACGGGAAGCCGGCCATGCGGAACGGCAGGCGGGTGCCCAGGCGATCCGCGCGCCGGCGCAGCACCAGCTGCGAGACCAGCGACAGCGTCCACACCAGCAGGCAGGTGGAACCGACGATGTTCAGCAGCACCGGCAGCACACGGTCCGGGAACAGCAGTTCCATCACCGTGGCGGCAAAGCCGAACAGCACGCTGGCCAGCACGGCGATCACCGGCACCTGGCGCGGGTCTGTCCAGCCAAGCACAGCCGGCGCTTCGCGGCGCTGCGCCAGCGAATACATCATGCGCGAGGCGCCGTAGAGGTTGGCATTGAGCGCCGACAGCAGCGCGATCACGGCGATCAGGGTGATGGCGGTACCGGCGCCCGGGATGCGTGCGATGTCCAGCACGGCGGCGAACGGCGACTTCAGCGCCTCGCTGGTCCACGGCACCACGGCGATGATCACGCTCAGCGAGCCGATGTAGAACACCAGGATGCGCCAGGCCACGGTGCGGATGGCACGGGCGATGCTACGCTCGGGGTCTTCGGTTTCGGCCGCCGCCACGGCCACGATCTCGGTGCCACCGAAAGCAAAAACGACAACCAGCAGCGCCGCACCGATCCCGGCCAGGCCCTTCGGTGCGAAGCCACCGTGTTCGGTGAAGTTGCTCAGGCCCGGCGAGGCCACCTGCGGCAGCCACCCCATCAGCAGCGCCACGCCAATGGCGATGAAGGCCAGGATCGCCGCCACCTTGAGGATGGCGAACCAGAATTCGAACTCGCCGAAGTTCTTCACTCCGAGCAGGTTGATCGCGGTGAAGAACAGCATGAAGGCCAGCGCCGCCAGCGGTACCGGTATCGCCGGCCAGACCGTGGCCAGCAGCCCGGCTGCACCCACTGCTTCGGCGGCGATCACGATCACCAGCTGCACCCACCAGAGCCAGCCCACGGTGGCACCGGCGGTAGCGCCCATGGCGTCGGCTGCATACACCGAGAACGCGCCACTGGTGGGCTTGGCCGCCGCCATCTCACCCAGCGCGTTCATCACGATGATCACCAGCGCACCAGCGACCAGATACGACACCAGCACCGCCGGGCCGGCCGCCTGCACACCCACGCCCGAGCCGAGGAACAGGCCGGCGCCGATGGCGCTGCCCAGGCCCATCATGATCAGCTGGCGGGGCTTGAGCGAATGTCCGAGGCGGGACGGCGAAGCGGTCGGAATCGAGTTGGGCATCGGCGGGGCTGGCGGCGGGCTACAGGGGCGACACCTTACCCTGTCCCGTGCCCACGGGGATAGGCACAGCGCAGCAGTCGGCTCAGGCCAGCGCCGGCTCGCCGACGTTCCCGCCGATACGGGCACGATAGGCACGCGGCGAGAAACCGGTTTCAGCCTTGAACTTGCGGGTGAAGGCGCTCTGGTCGCTGAAACCGCAGGCCTGGCCGATGCAGGCGATGCTGTCGTCGCCATGCAGCAGGTGCATGGCCATCTGGATCCGCAGCCGGGTCAGCACCTGCTGCGGGGTCATCTGGAACACCTTGCGGAAGCTGCGCTCCAGCTTCGACAGCGAGAAACCGGTGATGTCCAGCAGGGTCTGCATGCGCACGTTCTCGGCGTAGTGCGCGTTGAGGTGGGCCAGCGCCAGCCGCAGCTGCTCGTACTGGGTGCCGAGGCTGTCCTTCTGGCCGAGGTCGCGGGAAATGCCGATCAGGCCCTCGATGGCCCCATCGACCACCAGCGGGCGCTTGCAGGTCAGGCACCAGCCCGGTTCGCGGTTGGCGAACAGGTGCAGCTCCATCAGGTTCTCGATCACCTCGCCGGACAGCACGCGGGCGTCCTGGTCGACATAGTCCGCGCTGAGGCCGGTCGGGTAGATCTCGGCCGCGGTACGCCCGATCACGTCCTTGCGCGCGCGCAGGCCCAGCCGCCGCAGCATGGTCTGGTTGACGTGGGTGTAACGCCCCTGGCGGTCCTTGATGAAGAACAGCACATCCGGGATGGCGTCGAACAGGGCTTCGATGTCGGCGGGCTCGACTCGCATGCCACAAGCATAGCCGAGGCCCCTTGCCGGTGCGATCACCCTTGCGGGACTTGCGCTTAACGCCGCCAGGCCCACCGTGGGGGCCAGCCCCCACCGGAGAACCGGCCATGCCCCGCGGTGACAAATCCGCCTATACCGAAAAGCAGAAGCGTCAGGCCGAGCACATCGAAGAGAGCGAGCGCGAGCGCGGCGCCAGCGAAAGCACCGCAGAGCGCATCGCCTGGGCCACAGTGAACAAGCAAGACGGTGGTGGCAAGCGCAGTGGTAGAGGGCGCAAGGTGGCCACGAAGAAGGCAGCAAAGAAGACGGTGGCCACGAAGGCCAGCACCATCGCCTCACGCAGCGCTGCCGCAAAGAAGGCGGCGAAGACCCGTGCGGCGAAGAAGACCGTGCGCAAGGTGGCGGCGAAGAAAGCCGCGCGCACCCGCGCGCGCGGCTGAACGCATCGTTCAGTGCGACAACGTCGTCATCCACGCGGCAACTTCGGCTGCCGCTGCATCAGCGCGCGCCTGCAGCAGCAGATGTGGGCCCTCCAACGACACATGGCGGGCCTCGGGCAACAGGGCCTGCAGCTCGGCCACGCTGGGCGGCCACAGCAGGCGGTCCTGCCGGGCATGCAGGCACAGCGTCGGCACTTCGATTCCCGGCAGCAATGCGCGTACGTCGACCCGCAGGGTCGCTGCGGCGCGTTGCCGCAACGTGGTCGCTGGAATCTGGGCCAACGCATCGCACAGCATCGACATGTGCTCGCGGGTGCGCCACCGCCCCAGCAGCAGGCGCGCCAGCAACGCCACGGGAGGCAGAGGCCAGGCCGGCGTCAGCAGGGCTGCGCTGGCTGCCGGCAATGGCACCGGCCGACGCGCAAAGGTCGCGGCAAGCACCAGTCCGCGCAGCCCGGCGGGCTGTCGCGTGGCCAGTTCAACCGCCAACGGGCCCGAGAAGGACTCGGCAAGCAGGATGAAGGGGTGGTGGGGCAGCTGCGGCCAAAGCCATCTCGCAAGCGTGGTGTAATCCTGCCGGCCCTGCGCAGGCAGCGCGAGCGCCTGCGTCGTCAGCCGATGAGCCTGCAGTGCGGACAGCAACGGGGTCGACATGCTGCCGGTGCCATCCAGGCCTGGCAGCATCAGTACGTGCGGCGGCGGGACCGACGTGGCATCACAGCCCTGTTTTTCCTCGCGTCCGGTTCCCATGCCAGCTCCTTTGCTGGCAAGCATCGCCTGGATCGGCAGGCGAGGGAACCTCTTCTTTGGTTCTCCCCTGCTGTGCCGGTCAAGGTTGCGCGATACTGCCGGCTTCGCCGCAGGATGTGGCTACCAGGGAGAGCTGTTGATGCGATGGACCGACGCACTGGCCATGATGGCCCTGATGCTGCCACTCACCACCTTTGCCAGCGATGGCTTTGCGGCATCGCTGCTGGTCACCTCCGACGCCGACTGGCGGGCCAAGTGGGAATCCCCAGCGGACACCACGCCGGACTTCACCGAGGCCAGCGAAGTCCAACTGGGTGGAGAGTTGTTCGTACTGACGTTCCTGTCCAACCCGCAGCTGGGCGAGGATGGTGCAGCGAAGGTCCACTGCGACGTGCGCATGCTGCGCCCGGACGACAGTGCCAGCGTGGATGAGCGCGATGTCCCCTGCTTCACCGCCCGTCTGCCGGGTCCACCCACCCTGCTGTACATGACCAACGCGCAGCTGAAATTCGTCGCCGAGCCCGGCGATCCGAAAGGTACGTGGACCGCGCAGGTGGTGGTCAAGGATCTGCTGCGGGGTGTGAGCCAGCCACTGCAGGCGCGCTTCGACGTCCGTTGAAGGAAGGCCTGCAGATGAAGATGCGACGATTGTTCAGCTGGACCGGCCTTGCGCTGTGCGTGGCCTACCTGCTGTTTACCGCGTGGCTGGTCCACGGCGCGCAGACGGACACCGACCCGAAGGGTACCTACATCCTGATGGCACTCCCCATCACCCTGCAGTCTGCCGCGCTTGATGCCGTCGGCGCAGGCAGCCTGTTGTACGGCAAGCCCTGGTCGACCGCGTATGCGATGCTGGTTCCGCCAACATTGCTGTTGCTGTACGCGGCCGGTTGGTTGATCGAGCGTTCCGCGCGCGGGCGCTAGCGGCACCCAACCGTTGCGTGCAACGACGCCCTGCATGCGGGTCATCGCATGCAGGGCACCATCCAACATCGCGCTTCCGTTGGCTTACGCCGCGTGTGCAGGCACGATGATCTTGCGCGCCCCCTGCTCCAGCTGGAACACCGACACCGACGTGGTCAGTGCATGCGCCTGTTCTTCCAGCGCGCGGCTGGCGGCGGTGGCTTCTTCCACCAGCGCGGCGTTCTGCTGGGTCACCTGGTCCATCTGTACCACCACCTGGTTGACCTGCTCGATGCCGGCGGCCTGTTCCTTGCTGGCCGCGGCGATGTCGCTCATCAGCTGGGTGGTGCGCGAACTGGCCTGGGCCACGCGCGCGATCGCGGCTTCCGACTCAACGGTCACCGCCAGGCCACTCTTCACCTTGGCAGCGGCGTCTTCGATCAGCTCCTTGATCTCCTTGGCGGCGACACCGGCACGCTGTGCGAGCGTGCGCACTTCGCTGGCGACCACGGCAAAGCCACGGCCCTGCTCGCCCGCACGTGCGGCTTCCACCGCCGCGTTCAGCGCCAGGATGTTGGTCTGGAACGCGATGCCGTCGATCACCGTGGAAATTTCCGAGATGCGTGCCGACGACTGGTCGATCTCACCCATCACCGAGGCCATCTGTGCCATCGCCTGTTCGGTCTCGCGCACGGCGGCGCCGGCCGCATGCGCTTCGCTGTCGGCCTGTCGCGCCAGCTCGGCGTTCTGGCGCACGGTGGACGTCAGTTCCTCCATCGATGCAGCGGCTTCTTCCAGGTTGGCCGCCTGCTGCTCGGTGCGGCGCGACAGGTCGTTGTTGCCGGCGGCCAGTTCCTGCGCCGCGTTGTTGATGCTGTCGGCAGCCACCTGGATGCCCCGTACGATGCCGGTCAGCTGCGCGGTGGTGGTGTTGGCGTCGTCGCGCATACGGGCGAACACGCCGTCGTACTCGCCGTCCATGCGTGCGGTCAGGTCGCCGTGCGAGATCGCGCGCAGCACGTCGGAGACATCGGCGATGCTGGCCTGCGAACTGGCCATCATGCCGTTGAGGTGCTCGACCATCGCCTTGAACTGGTACTGGAACGCAGCGGCATCGCCACGCATGCTGAAGTCACCGGCGCGAGCCGCACGGGCCAGTTCGTCGATCTGCGCGTTGATCGCCATCAGGCTCTGCTTCACCGCGGCCAGGGTCCGGGTCAGCGTGCCCTTCTCGCCCGGGTAGTCCGGCAGGTCACGGCTGAGGTCGCCGATGGCGTAGCGCTGCATCACCTCGGCCATCAGCAGTTCCACCTGCACGTGCGATTCGACCAGGCTGTTGGTCGCCTGCACCATGCGGCCGAAGTCGCCCGGGAATGCACCGGCGTCCATGCGATAGCGGATCGCACCCGCTTCGTGCTGCTCGGCCATCTGCAGCTGCGCGCCGATCGCCGCCTGCACGCTCTGCCGGACGCTGGCCATTGCCTCGCCCAGCTGGGTCAGTTCGTCACGGCCGCCAAGACGGAACTCCTGGTCCAGCTGGCCCTTGGACAGGCGCTCGGCCAGGTTCACCGCGCGGGCCAGCGGGCCGGTCAGGCTGCGGCCGATCATCACCGAGGCACCGATGCCCACCAGCAGCGCGACGCCGCCCAGCACCAGCAGCTGCAGCAGGCTGCGCTCACCCAGGCGGATCGCCTCGGCGGCGGCCTTGCGGCTTTCCTTCTCTTCGAAGTCCACGCCATCGGACAGTGCCTTGTTCCAGCCGTTGGCCGCTTCCTGCACCGGGCCCAGGGTCAGCGCCACCGCGCCCGGGTAGTCGCCCTGCTCCATCAGTTCGCTGGTCTGCTTGTTGAGCGGGCGCGCGATGGCACGCTTGGCCGCGATGTTTTCGGCGATGGCCTTGCCGTCGGCGTCGCTGGGCAGCGCCTGGTAGGCAGTCCAACTGGCCTCATAGCGCTTGACCAGGTCGGCGATGCGCTTCTCGTCGCTGCCACGGTCTTCGCCCTGGCGGATCAGCATTTCGCGGCGCACGACCATCATCTGGTTGTTGGCATCGAGCATCTGCGACAGCAGGCGCACCTTGGCCACGCTGACGTCGACCACCTGCTGCATCGCGCGCTTCTGCACGACACTGGCGGTGGCGCCGGTGGCCACCACGGCGGCGACCAGCAGCAGCAACAGGCCAAAGCCCAGCCCAAGACGCCAGGCAACCCTGACGTTCCTCAAGTAGTTCATGGGGGTATCCAAAACGGGGGGGATGCGCCCTTATCGGCCGCGAGACCCAGCATCTTGATAGCGACTGGCGATGCGGGCTGGGGTGGGTTCAGACAGGTGACGAATTTCGCCAGGGAGTGCAGTGGCATTCAGCTTTATCTGCGTCTGTCTCTCAGGCATGCTTCCCAACTTCCTGAATATGGATGTTTCCATGAACTTCATGCCTCTTGCACCGTGGCCACTGACCAAGCAGACCAATGGCTTGATTGCCACCGACAAGGCCTCCCTGGCCAAGCTTTGGAATGACATCGATGAGGCAACGGAACCGGGGCTTTCCGGCTCCATCGGCTGCTACATTTTTTCGATCCGCGCCGGCAAGGGTTCCCTGCCATGGTATGTGGGAATGGCAGAGAAGCAGTCGTTTCGAAAGGAGTGCTTCACTCCGCACAAAATAAATCACTACAACAATGCGATCGCGAGCCGGCGGGGAACACCTGAAATCACGTTGATTCCCAAGTACACCAACGGTGCAAAGCTGGTCAATCCGACCGGGAACACGCACCGTGATATCCAACAGCTGGAGGCGATGCTCATTGGCAACTGCCTTACCCGAAATCGCGGCCTTCTCAATCTTCGCGATACCAAGCTTCTGAGGGAAATGATCGTCCCTGGGCTTCTCAACTCGCCTTCCGGAAATCCCGGTAGCAGTGTCAGATCATTCAAAAGATTGATTGGCGTCTGACCACCGCGTTACAGCCTGTGCATGAGCGATGTTCATCACGCCATCAACCTGCTTTCACGGACCGGCGGCGAGGACATCAGGCAAGGTGAGGGCGCTAGCCACTGGAGCCATGTATGCCGGCATTCCGCCCTTCCTTGCTTGTGCTGTTGCTGTTTGCATCCCCCGCGTTCGCCCAGGCTACACCGTCCGACCTACCCGCACCGATCGCTGAGAGGGCCGGGCCGGAAATCGCCCCGCGCTCGCCGCTGCACGCCCAGGTGCTGCTGGATCGCGCAAATTTCTCCCCTGGCCAGATCGATGGCGAAGTGGGCAGCAACCAGCGACGCGCGGTGTCGGGTTTTCAGGCGGCGCATGGGCTGACCGTAACCGGTGAACTGGATGACGCTACCTGGAAAGCTCTGCAGGCCGATACGATCGCGCCGCTGGCCAGCTACACGCTGACTGCTGAGGATGTTGCCGGTCCGTTCCAGGCCACACCGAAAGGGCCCGCCGCCCAGGCCAAGCTGGAATCGCTGGGCTACGGCAGTGTGGAGGAAGCCCTGGGCGAGCGCTTCCATGCCTCGCCTGAGTTGCTGAAGGTGCTCAATCCCGGCGTGGGTCTGACCGAGGCTGGCAGCCGCATCCAGGTACCCAACATCGCACCGGCGGCATTGCCGAAGGCTGCGAAGATCGTGGTCGACAAGTCCGATTCCACTCTGCAGTTGCTGGATGCGCAGGGCAAGGTGATCGCGCAGGTGCCGGTCTCGTCCGGCAGCCAGCACGATCCGCTGCCGATCGGTGAATGGAAGATTCTTGGCGTGTATCGCGACCCGCCGTTCCACTACAACCCCAAGCTGTTCTGGGATGCGCGCAAGGGCGACAGGAAGGCCACGCTGCCGCCCGGTCCGAACAACCCGGTCGGCCGGGTCTGGATCGATCTGTCCAAACCGCATTACGGCCTGCATGGCACGCCTGAACCCGGCCACGTGGGCAAAACCGAATCGCATGGCTGCGTGCGCATGACCAACTGGGATGCAGTGCGTGTGGCCGATGCGGTGGATACCTCGGTACCCGTGGTGATGCAGGAGTGAGCCTATGCGTCTTTCGCAACTGATCGTGCTGGGTGTTCTGCTGGGGTTGGGTGCTGGTTGGTGGCTGCACCGCGGTGTGGATGAGCCGGTGGCCGCCTCGCTGCCGGCAGCGCCATCGACGGTAGCCACTGCGCCGGCGAAGGAATCTGTAGCGCCACCCGCAACCGCGCCTCCCGCCATCGCCGCGCCGTCAGCCTCGCAGGCTGCGGCTGCACCGCCCGGCCTGCTGTTGCCGGTGCAGGGCATCCAGGCCTCCCAGCTGCGCGATACCTTCACCGATGCACGCAGCCAGGGCCGCGTGCACGATGCCATCGACATCATGGCCGATGCCGGTACGCCGGTACTCGCGGTGGCTGATGGCACGGTGGAGAAGCTGTTCGACAGCGAGCGCGGTGGCCTGACGATCTACCAGTTCGAGCCCAGTGGACGCTGGTGCTACTACTACGCGCATCTGCAGCGCTATGCCGATGGCCTGGCCGAGAAGCAGGTCATCAAGCGCGGAGAGGTGATCGGTTACGTGGGCAGCACCGGCAACGCCAGTGCCGATGCGCCGCATCTGCATTTCGAAGTACACGTGCTGGGAGCGGAAAAACAGTGGTGGAAGGGAGAGTCGATCAATCCCTATCCCCTGCTGAAGTCGGCGGCGCTGATGCCCGGCGCTGCCAGCGCCGCAAAACCAGAGTGAAGACAGCCAACGCGGCCCCTGGAATCAGCAGGAACAGCGCCGCCATCTTCCAGAAGAAGAACGGCCACAGCCAGATGTAATCCAGGTCGGTCAGCTTCAGCAGGTCCAGCGGTGGCTGCAGCTCGATGTCTGCCGCGTGCCCGGCCAGGGCCGGGTCCACCTCCAGCACGGTTACCCGTAGCCATGAGCGGCCGCGTGGCAATGCGTCACCGCGGCCGTAGCCAAAGTAGAACGCCGTGAGGCCGCTGGACTCAACCGAAGCCAGCGCGCGATTGATGCCCTGCCCGGCCACTCCCGAACGTTCCCCTGCACGGAAGTCTCCCTGATCGGTCGGAGTTTCGATGCGCAGCAGCACCTCGGGGTCAGCCTCCGTACCGTCCGCGGCATAGCGCAGGCGCAGCCGCAGTTGGTCATCGATGAGGCGGTAGACGGTGATCTGGGCGGTTGCGCCAGGACTCAGCACCAGCGGCACCGTCTGCGTGCGCGAAGCCAGGGTATTGGCAGCCGCACCCAGCAGCAGTACCAGACAGGCGATGCCCCACAGGCTCCACAGCACCCACAGGGTGATCCGCACGACCGTCTCGCCCTTCACGCTGACATCCTGGTCATTGCGTCGCTTCCCCGCTGGCCCTGGCGACACAGTAACGAAAAAGCCCCGCTTGGGCGGGGCTTTTCCTGTCACCTACGCCGGGCAGCGCCCGGCGCTACCTCAGGCGAACGGATCCTGCAGGACCATGGTGTGGTCGCGGTCCGGGCCGGTGGAGACGATGCTGATCGGGCAGCCGGCCAGCTCCTCCAGCGAACGCAGGTAGGCACGAGCGGCCGGCGGCAGGTCGTCCCAGTTGGTGATGCCGTGGGTGTTCTCGCTCCAGCCCGGGAACTCCAGGTACACCGGGGTGCAGTCTTCCCAGCCCTGCGCGTCCAGCGGCGCGTACTCGGTACGCTTGCCGTTGTATTCGTAGGCGATGCAGACCTTCAGCTTTTCCATGCCATCGAGCACGTCCAGCTTGGTGATGCACAGGCCGCTGATGCCGTTGATGGCCACGGCGCGCTTCAGCGCGACGATGTCCATCCAGCCGCAACGACGCGGACGGCCGGTCGAGGCACCGTACTCGGCGCCGCGGTCACGGATGCCCTGGCCGACTTCGTCGTCCAGCTCGGTCGGGAACGGGCCGCCGCCGACGCGGGTGGCGTAGGCCTTGGCGATGCCCAGCACGTAGTCGATCGAATCGGCGCCGACGCCGGAACCGGCCAGCGCACCACCAACAGTGGTGTTGGAGCTGGTGACGTACGGGTAGGTGCCGTGGTCGATGTCCAGCAGTGCGCCCTGCGCACCTTCGAACAGCACGCGCTTACCCTGCTTGCGCAGGTCGTGCAGGATGCCGGCCACGTCGGACTTCATCGGCTGCACGTATTCGCCGAAGGCCAGCGCTTCGTCGAAGGTCTTCTGGAAATCGACCGCATCGGTGTTCAGATACTTGGTCAGCACGAAGTTGTGGTAATCCAGCGCGGTGCGCAGGAGCTCTTCCAGCTGCTTCGGGTAATGCAGGTCGGCGATGCGGATGCCGCGACGCGCCACCTTGTCTTCGTAGGCCGGGCCGATGCCTCGGCCGGTGGTGCCGATCGCCTTGCCACCGGCAGCGCGCTCGCGCGCCTGGTCCAGGGCGATGTGGTACGGCATGATCAGCGGCGCGGCCGGGGAGATCTTCAGGCGCGAACGCACTTCCACGCCGGAGGTTTCCAGCTCGGCGATTTCCTTCTGCAGCGCGGCCGGCGAGATCACCACGCCGTTGCCGATCAGGCACAGCGCGTCGTCACGCAGGATGCCCGACGGGATCAGGTGCAGGACGGTCTTCTTACCGTTGATGACCAGGGTGTGGCCGGCGTTGTGGCCGCCCTGGAAGCGCACGACGGCGCCGATTTCCTCAGTGAGCAGATCGACGATCTTGCCCTTGCCTTCATCGCCCCACTGGGCACCCAACACTACGACAGACTGACCCATGACGGGCTCCTCGATTTGTTGCGGCCATCGGGGCCGCGGACGGGTAAACCGTGGCGGGGCTGGCCAGCACCTGCAAGGCGGCTCCAAACGGGGAGCGGCCGGCGATGGAAGGCCCAGACACGGAAAAAGCCGAACGGGGAGGCCCGTCCGGCTTTTGTGCATTATCCGGGTTTCCGGGGTCCGCTGCCACCTTTCCGACGGACGGCTTCACCGGCCGGTCAGCCGCCCCGCCCGGTAGTGCCGGCCGCTGGCCGGCAATCCCGGGTTGCCGGCCAGCGGCCGGCACTACCCTTCTAGTGGCGCACCCACCACAGCAGGCTCAGGCCGGCCAGCAGCACCAGTCCGCCGAAGCTGCGCAGGGCCGGGCTGGGCAGGTCCAGCAGGCGTTCGGCCATGCGCTTCCAGGCGAGCGGCGCGACGAACAGGAACAGGCCTTCCAGCACCGCGACCAGGCAGACGGCGGCGAACAGATCTTTCATGGGGAACTCCGGAAAAAGCACGGGGCCCGGCAACTGGCCGGGCCCCGTGGGGTACTGCCCTGCGACCTCAGCGGTCGTTCTTCAGGTACTGCAGGAACGGGTCGTTCTTGTCGAGCACGATCACGCCGTTGCCGTCGGTCATGGAGCCTCGGTAGGCCTCCAGGCTGCGGTAGAACGCATAGAACGACGGGTCGGCAGAGCCGGCCTTGCCGTAGATGCGGGCCGCATCGGCATCGCCTTCACCACGCAGGCGCTGTGCATCACGCTCGGCCTCGGCGATCAGCACGGTGCTGTCACGGTCGGCCTGGGCACGGATGGTCAGCGACTGCTCCTCGCCCTCCGCACGCAGCTTGGCGGCTTCCTGCTTGCGCTGGGCGCGCATGCGCTCGTACACGTCGTTGATCACCTGGCTGTCGGTCGGCAGGTCCACCTGCTTGATGCGCAGGTCGATCATCTGCATGCCGAGGCCAGCCACCGCTTCGTTGATCCCCTTCAGCTGCTCGGCGATCAGCTCGCTGCGGTCGCCGGAGACCAGCTGCTGCAGGGTGCGCGAGTTGATCTGGTTGCGCAGCGAGTCGGTGATGATCGGTGCCAGGCGGGCGTTGGCGATGCGCGGATCGCCGCCGGTGGCACGGAAGTAGTCACCCACGTTGGAGATGTAGCCGATGGCGAAGAAGTCGACGCTGACGTCCTTCTGCTCGGCGGTGAAGTAGCGCGCCGGCGCGGTGTCGAGCACCTGGAAGCGGCGGTCGAAGACCTTCACCGTTTCCACCACCGGCACCTTGAAGTGCAGGCCCGGCTTGATGTCCGAACGCACCACCTTGCCCAGGTTCAGCACCATGGCGGTCTGGTCCTCACGGACCACGTACACCGAGCCGAGCAGGCCCAGCACCACCGCCACGATCACGGCGATCCAGATAGGACTCTTCATCGGCTGCCCTCCTCACGGCCGCTCGGTCGCCCGGTCGGGCGGCCCACCGGCCGGCCCGGATCACGGGAAGCTTCCACCGCTGCACCCGGCAGCGACGGCATCACCACGTCCGGGTTCGCCACTGCGGCCGGGGCCGAGGTGGTGGGACGGGTGTCGCCGGTCATCGGCACGTAGATCAGCTGGCGGCCATCGCCACCGATCACCTTGCGGTTCTCGCTCAGCACCTGCTGCACGGTCTCCAGCCACAGGCGCTTGCGGGTCACTTCCGGGGCGTCCTTGTACTGGGCCTGCAACAGGCTGAAGCGCTGCGCGTCACCCTCGGCCTTGGAGACCACAGCCTGCTTGTAGCCTTCGGCGGTGGTACGGGCGCGCGAGGCCTGGCCTCGGGCTTCCGGCACGACCTTGGCGGCGTAGGCCTGGGCTTCGTTGATCAGGCGTTCCTTGACCTGCTGCGCACCGTTGACCTCGTCGAAGGCCGGCTTCACTTCCTCCGGCGGACGGGCGTCCTGCAGGGTCAGACCGGTCACGGTCAGGCCGGTCTTGAACGCCTTCAGCAGCGCCTGCAGGCGCTCCTCGGCGGCCACGGCCAGCGGGCCACGGTTGTTCAGCACCGCGTTGAGGTCGGCGCGGCCGACTTCCTCGCGCACCGCACTCTGCGCCGACTGCTCCAGCACCTGGTTGGCATCAACCGTGCCGAACAGGTACTGCTGCGGGTCGTCGATGCGGTACTGGACGTTCAGCGAGACGTTGACGATGTTCTCGTCGCGGGTCAGCACCGGCACCTGGATCGAGAAGGTCTTGATCTCGGTGGCGTTGACCTTGGTGACCGATTCAATCGGCCACGGCAGCTTGAAGTTCGGGCCGGGCTGCAGGATGCGCGAGAACTGGCCGAAGCGCAGCACCACGCCACGCTGCTGTTCGCCGATCAGCTGGAAGCTGGAGAACAGCACCAGCAGCACCACGGCTGCCACCACCCAACGCATGATGCCGCCGTCGAACAGGTCCTTCAGCGGCCCGGGCAGTCCGCCCCAGCCACCACCATTGCCACCGCCGCGCGACCCGAACGGCCCGCGTCGATTGTCCTCGGGGCCTTGTCCGCCCTTGTTGCCGCCGGGTGTATTCCAGGCCATGCACGCTCCATCAAGATGTGGGCTGCGGCGCGGGCCCTTCCCGCGGCGCCAGCCGTGAAACCATTACCGATCATACAAGATGGGGCGGATCGGCAGGATCGAAAGGGGGGCGACGGGGTAAGGTGGCGTTTTCCTCGAAGTCAGGCAACGCCGATGGCCCCCACCACCCCGTTCACCGCCTTCCGCATCGAAAACGACGACGCCGGCTACCGCAGCGGCCTGGCCCAGCTCAGGGTGGACGACCTCAACCCTGGACAGGTGCTGATCCGCGCCCACTGGTCCTCGGTCAACTACAAGGACGCCCTGGCCGGCACCGGCAAAGGGAAGATCCTGCGCCGCTTCCCGCTGGTGGGTGGCATCGACGTGGCCGGCACCGTGGTCGCCAGCACCGACCCGGACTGGCGTGAAGGCGACGCGGTGCTGGCCACCGGCTGTGGCCTCAGCGAGACCCGTGACGGCGGTTACAGCCAGTATGTGCGGCTGGAGTCGCGTGCGGTGATTGCCCAGCCGGCCGGGCTGAGCCCGCGCGAGGCGATGGTGCTGGGCACCGCCGGCTTCACGGCCGCGCTGGCCCTGCTGCGCATGCAGGACAACCGGCAGACCCCGGAGCTCGGCCCGCTGGCGGTCACCGGCGCCAGTGGGGGTGTCGGCGCACTGGCGCTGTCGATCTTCAGCCGTGCCGGCTACGCCGTGCACGCGGTCAGTGGCAAGCCGGACCAGACCGGCTTCCTGCGCACCATCGGTGCCAGCGAGGTGCTGCCGCGCGAGGCGCTGGCCGACACCGGCCCGCTGCAGTCGGCGCGCTTCGGCGGGGGCCTCGACAATGCCGGCGGCGCCATGCTCGCCAGCCTGCTGGCGCAGACCGTGCCCTACGGCAGCGTGGTCAGCGCAGGCCTGGCGGCCAGCCCGACGCTGGACATGACGGTGATGCCGTTCATCCTGCGTGGTGTGTCGCTGCTCGGAGTGTCTTCGGCCAATGCACCGCGCCAGCTGCGCGAAGAAGTGTGGTCGCGCCTGGGCACTGAGTGGAAGCCGCAGCACCTGGACCGCATCTGCACCGCCGAGGTTGGCCTTGATGGCCTGCCGGCAGTGTTCGAGCGGATGCTGGCGGGTGGATCGCTCGGCCGCACCGTGGTGCGGATCGACTGAACGTCGCAGGCAGGCGACGGACGGCAGATGCCCCCCTCCCGCCGGTAATGAGCCCGCACTACACTGCGGGCATTACATGGGGAACAACATGGCACGCATTCTGATCGTCGACGACTCACCGTCGCAGCTGTTGGGGATACAGCGCATCGTCGAGAAGCTCGGGCACCAGATCCTGACCGCGACCGATGGCGCCGCCGGGGTCGAAACCGCCAAGGCCGAGCTGCCCGACCTGGTCCTGATGGACGTGGTGATGCCCAACCTCAACGGCTTCCAGGCCACCCGTACCCTCGCCCGCGACGAGGCGACCCGGCATATCCCGGTGATCCTGGTGACCACCAAGGACCAGGACACCGACCGCATGTGGGGCATGCGCCAGGGCGCCAAGGCCTACATCACCAAGCCGTTCTCGGAAGACGAGCTGTCCGAGGTGCTGGAGCGGGTGTTCGCCGGGCAGGGCTGAGATGCGCGCGGTAGTGCCGGCCGCTGGCCGGCAACCACGCATCACCGTTCCGGGTCATGAAATTGCCGGCCAGCGGCCGGCACTACCGCAAGGCGTGCTCAGATTGACTCGCCAAACGCCTTGGCCAGATTCCGGTACGCCTTCTTCTGCGCCTCGTCGGTCGCAGCCGGGGCCACGATCTCGATCTCGACGATCTGGTCGCCGTCCGGGCTGCCCGGCAGGCCACGGCCACGCAGGCGCAGCTTGCGGCCGGCATCGGAGTCGGCGGGAATCTTCAGCTCCACCGTGCCACCCAGCGTCGGGACGCTCAGGCTGGTGCCCAGCGCGGCCTGCCACGGCGTCACCGGCAACGTATAGAGGATGTTGCGGCCATCGACCTCGAACTGCGGGTGGGCGGCGTACTCGACTTCCAGCAGCAGGTTGCCGCCATGGTTGCCCTGCCCGGCCAGGCGGATCACCTGGCCCGGACGGATGCCCTTGGGCACGCGCACGTCCAGCTGCTTGCCGTTGACGGTAATGCGCAGGCTGTCGCCGCTGTAGGCCGCTTCCAGCGGTACCGACAGCTTGGCGCGGGTGTCGCGGTTGGGTGCGTGGCCCTGGCTGCTGAAGCCCGGGCCCGGACCGCCACCGCCACGCTGGCGCGCGAACAGGCTTTCGAAGAAGTCGCTGAAGCCGCCGTTGGGTCCACCACCGCCGAACACTTCCTCGAAATTGAAACCACCGGCGCCACCGTAGTTCGGTGGCACGTTGAACTCCTCGCCCGGGCGATAGCCCTGCGCGCGCAGCTGGTCGTAGGCCGCGCGCTTTTCCGGATCGCGCAGTGCCTCGTAGGCCTCGTTGACCGCCTTGAACTTGTCTTCCGCCCCGGCCTCCTTGCTGACGTCCGGGTGGTACTTGCGTGCCAGCCGGCGGTAGGCGGTCTTGATCTCCGCCTCGCCCGCGCTCGGTTCCACCCCCAGGGTGGCGTAGTAATCCTTGAATTCCATCCAGCTACCTCGATCTGCTTCGGCCGCGCCGGTGGCGCCGCCCCGGGTTCATTCTACGCGCCGGCGATGCTACGCCGCCCCTCGTGCGGCCCCGGTGAGGCCGACTGATCCTGCGCAATGCGGCTGCCATCCCGATGCCCCAGGCTGTGGCTGGAAGCCCCCGCCGCAAAGCCTGAAGATGGGGCCTGCACACGGGTTTTCCAATGTCTTGACGCCCCTGTCCCATCCGGCCCACTAGCCTGCCCCAGCAAGGAGTTCCCCATGACCATCCATGTCGGCGACCGCATTCCGGAAGTGACCCTCAAGCGCATCCGCGAGGGCATCGAAACGCTCGATACGCATTCGCTGTTCGACGCGCGCAAGGTGGTGCTGTTCGCCGTGCCCGGCGCGTTCACCCCGACCTGTTCGGCGCGCCACCTGCCCGGCTACGTCGAGAAGTTCCAGGCGTTCCGCCAGCGCGGTATCGACGTCTACTGCATGGCCGTCAACGACCCGTTCGTGATGAAGGCCTGGGCTGCCGACCAGAGCGTGCCCGACGGCCTGCTGATGCTGTCCGACGGCAATGCCGAACTGACCCGCGCGCTCGGCCTGGAGCTCGACGCCAGCACCTCGGGCATGGGCATCCGCTCGCGGCGCTTCGCGCTGTACGTGGTCGATGGCGTGGTGCGTGCGGCCTGGATCGAGCAGCCGGGCCAGTTCGAGGTGTCTTCGGCCGAGTACGTGCTGGAGCACCTGCCTACCTGATTCCCCACCGCAAGAGGAAACGGCCAGCCATGTCCAGCAAGCCAGCCAAAGCCGCAAAGCCCGCCGCCAGGGTTCCCGGCATCAGCGACCGCAAGACCCTGCGCGAACGCGCCCGGCGCAACATCGAAGACGGTGCTATCACCGACAGCTACAGCGCCGACCGCAAGGTGGTGATCAAGCTGCTCAACGATGCACTGGCCACCGAGTACGTATGCGTGCTGCGCTACTACCGGCATTACTTCATGGCCAAGGGCATGCTGGCCGACGCGGTCAAGGCCGAGTTCCTCGAGCATGCACAGCAGGAGCAGGCGCACGCCGGCAAGCTGGCCGAGCGCATCGTCCAGCTTGGCGGCGAGCCCGACCTCAACCCGGATACGCTGACCGCGCGCTCGCATGCCGAATACAAGGAAGGCAGCGACCTGCGCGACATGGTCCGCGAGAACCTGGTGGCCGAACGGATTGCCATCGACAGCTACCGCGAGATGATCAACTTCATCGGCGACCGTGATACCACCACCAAGCGCATCCTTGAAGAGATCCTGGCGCAGGAAGAGGAACACGCCGACGAGTTCGCCGACCTGCTGGACGGGTGGATCGGGGAATAGGCTTGTAACGCTCCCTGTAGAATCGAGCCATGCTCGACTCGGGAGAAGCAGTCGAGCATGGCTCGACTCTACAAGGGCCTGGCGCTAGCGGAGGACATTGAACTGCACCTGCGTCCACGCGCCATCTGCCGCCAGCGCGGTAAGGGTGTGTGCGCCCGGCTCGGCGAATTCGCGCTGCATCAGCTGCGCGCCGTGGGTCTGCGCGATCCAGCGTCCGTCCAGCAACCAGTCCACTGCCTGCTCGCTGCCCAGCGCGCGCAGTTGCAGGCGCACGCCATGCTCCGAATTCGGCGCACGCGCCAGCGTGGCGCCATCATTGAGGCCGTCCACATGCAGCGCGACACTGGCCTCGCGCCCATCGTCGCGGCAGTCCGGTGACAGCGCCGGCAACTGCGAAGCCTCGCGCGTGGCCTTGGGCAGCCACGGGGACAACAACGCCGGCCAGCGCGCGATCTCTCGCGCGACTTCCTCATGCGGCAAACGGCAATCAGCGGATACACGCAGACCGGTTCGCGCGTCGGCTAGGTAACGCTGCCGCCCCGGCTGCCAGCGCCGCGCCTCGCGCTCGGGGAAGGTCGGCGGCGCCGCGCCGTCCAGCAGATAGGCCGACATCCGACGTTGGCACAGCGCCGCCGGCAGGCCCTCGGCGCGTTCGCCGGTGGGCCAGCAGATGTCTTCCTGGCTGACACTGGCCGGCATCGGTGCGGCCGCAGAATCGCCGCGCTGGCGCGGCAGGCTGTCCACCACCTCGAACATCAGCGGCAGTGCGGTGACCGCGCCGTACTGGCCCGGCAACGGCGTGCCGTCCGGCCGGCCCACCCACACGCCCACGGTGTAATGGCGGGTACTGCCGATCGCCCACGCATCGCGATAGCCATAGCTGGTGCCGGTCTTCCACGCCACGCGCGGGCGGCCACCGACATCGAAGGTGCCGACGCTGTAGCCCGGGCGCGGGTTCGATTCCAGCATCTCGCGCACGATCCAGCTAGCGCCCGGCGAGGCCAGGCGCCGCTCGATCATCGGCTCGTCGTCGGTGTAGCGCACGCGGCCGGCAATGCCGTTGCGGTTGAGCGCGGCGAAGGCGCCGACCAGGTCCTCCAGGCGCGCACCGGTGCCACCCAGGATCAGCGACAGGTTGGGCGTGCTGCCCGGTGGGAAGCGCAGCTGGATGCCGGAGTGCGAAAGCCGCGCAGCAAAGCGCGCGGCCCCAACCCGCTGCAGCAGGTCCACCGAGGGCACGTTGAGCGACAGCCGCAATGCGCTGGAGGCGCCAATCGGCCCGTTGAAGGCCATGTCGAAGTTGCCGGGGCGGTAGCTGCCGAAACTCTGCGGCGCATCAACCAGCAGGCTTTCCGAATGGATCAGGCCATCGTCCAGCGCCATTGCATACAGGAACGGCTTGAGCGTGGAGCCCGGCGAACGCCAGGCCTGCACCATGTCCACGTGGCCCAGCCGCTGGCGGTCACCGAACGCCAAGGTGCCGACATAGGCACGCGCCTGCAGGGTCCGGTTGTCGACCACCAGCAAGGCGGCCGAGGTGCGCTCGGGCAGCGTCGAGAAATAGCTGGCCACGCGTTCTTCCAGCGTGCGCTGCAGGCCGATGTCGATGCTGCTCTGGATGCGTGCCTGGCCGGGGTACGCCGAGTGCAGTCGCTGCGCCAGCAGTGCGGCATGCAGTGGCGGCCGCAGCGAGCGCGCCACCACGTTCTCGATGCGCGCATCCTCCACTTCCTCCGGCGTCCACGCGCCCAGTTCGGCCATGCGTGACAGCACCTTGTCGCGCGCCTTCTGCGCGGCTTCCGGATGGCGGTCCGGGCGCAGCCGGCTCGGCGCCTGTGGCAGCACCGCCAGCAACGCGGCTTCGGCATGCGACAGCTGCGCCGCCGGCTTGCCCAGATAGGCCCAGCTGGCCGCTTCCACGCCCTCGATGGTGCCGCCATACGGCGCGCGCTCCAGATACAGGGCCAGGATCTGCTGCTTGCTCAGGTGCACTTCCAGCTGCACCGCGCGCAGCATCTGCTTGAGCTTTCCCCAGGGCGTGCGCGTATGCGGGTCGAGGATGCGGGCGACCTGCATGGTCAGGGTCGAGCCACCGGAAACAATGCGGCCGCCGCGCAGCAGCTGGCCGCTGGCACGCAGGATCGCCAGCGGGTTGATGCCCGGATGACGCCAGAACCAGCGGTCTTCGTAGGTCAGCAGCGCCTGCAGGTACAGCGGCGAGACACTGTCGATCGATGCCGGGTAGCGCCACACGCCCTCGGCATCGGCAAACGCGCGCAATGGCGTGCCGTCGGCAGCCACCACCAGGGTGCTGGTATCGCGCTGCTTCGGCAGCGGCGGCGGGAAGGCGAAATCCAGCACCAGCAGCAGCGCCAGCGCGGCGGCCGTGCCCCAGCGCAGCCACGGCCACAGCGGCCGCAGCCGGCGGCGCAGGGCCGCCAGCCGGGTCGTCGTCGTGTTTCTCATTGCAGCGTGCCGGATTGGAGCTTGCCAGCGGGACGGGCCGCGCCGTCGCGGCCCGTCCGCGCGGTCACGGCTGCACCACCGTGATCGTGGTCGGGTTGCTGCGGCCGACGCCACGCAGCTGCGGCCGGTACATGTCCTCCACCAGCGGCGGCGGCACCGAGTAGGTTCCCGGCGTCACCGCACGCACCAGGTAGAACACGTTGGCCTTGCTGCCACGCGAGAGCTTCAGCGCGGCCACGTAGCGGTCGTCGCGGAACTCCTCGTGCTTGGTATCGGCAGCTTCTCCGCGGTCGCTGATGGTGATGCCATCGACCACCACGTCGGCCCACTGCTTGGCGTCGCCCAGGTTGAAGTTCTCGATCTCCAGGCCGGCCGGCAGCAGGTCGGTCAGCAGTGCATCGGGCATCGTGGTGTCGGCGGTTACGGTCACGCGCACGATCAGTGCTTCGCCTTCCTTCAGCGGGCGCGGCGACCACGGCTTGCCATCGGTGCCGTAGTAGCTGCGTTCGACACCCAGCACACTGTTGTCCGGCGCCGGTGCGCTGCGCGGGATGCCCGCCACGTCGATGCTGGCGAACATCGGCGGCTGGCCCTGCGGGGTGAAGCGTACGCCGCTGGCCAGTTCGCTGGCGCTGAAGTTGCGGCCGAACAGCTTGCGCTCGCCGATGGCTTCGGTGTTGCCACCAATCACCAGCTCACCGGCCACCAGCGCCTTCTGGTTGGCGGCGAGCGCCTTGCCGAGGCGGGCAATCGCCACCTGTTCCTGCGTGCTCAGCCACATCCAGCCGGCATTGCGGCGGGCATCCAGGCCACGGCCGAGATCGACCGCACGCGCGTCCCACGCGGGCTTGGCCAGCTTGTTTTCGTGGGTCAGCGCGATCATCAGCGCGTCATCACGGATCGCACTGCCGTAGTCGCCGAAGTACGACGGGCGTTCGCTGCTGGACTTGGCGAAGGCCGCCGCCAGCGCGGCCTGGCCACGCTTGGCATCGCCCTGCAACGACAGCGCCACGCCCAGATGGACCAGCGACAGGCCACCGACCGCCTTGCTGCGCTCGTTGTCGTACAGCGTGCGCAGGGTACCCAGCGGCGCACGGTTGACCCGGGCCAGCACGTAGCCCGAATACGCCTGGTTGGCGAACTTCAGCTTCTCGCGGTCGTCCTGGCCGTAGAACTGGTTGCCACCGGACAGCAGGTCCTCGCTGAGCCGGTTCAGTGCCTTCTGCAGCACGTTGTCCGGCACCGCGAAACCGGCGTCCTTGGCATCGAGCAGGAACTCGGTGATGTACGGGGTCAGCCACGGGTTCACGTAGCCGTCGTCACCCCACATCGAGAAGTTGCCGTTGGCCACCTGCATCGACGCCAGGCGACCGAACGCACCTTCCATGCGTTCGCGACGGGTCTTGGCATCCAGGCCGTCGGCACCGAGCATCGACGATGTCGCCTGGTCCAGGATCAGCGCGGCGTAGCCCTTGCTGGTGGTCTGCTCGGCACAGCCGTACGGGTAGTTCAGCGCGCCCTGCAGCGCACTGGCGAACGGGATCGGCGGCAGCGGGCTGACCAGCAGGCGGGCATTCACCGACTCGGACATCAGGCCATCGGTCAGGCTGTTGTCGAGGCTGACCGCGGCCAGCGGATCGAGCGTGCGCACCTGCGAACGCAGCACCTGCGGCCACGCCGCACGCACCGGCAGGTCGTAGCGGCGATCGGCCTTGAAGCCGTTGCCATCCACCCGCACGCGCACCTTGGCCACGCTGTGGCCCTCGCGCGCCGACAGCGGGAAGCTCAGCGTGGTCTTGGCATCGGCATTCAACTGCACGCTGCGGCTGCCCTCGCCCAGATTCAACGGGCCTTCGCTTTCCACCTTCACGTTGAACTGGCCCGGCTTGCCGGTGAAGTTCTGCACGTCCAGGGTCACCGTGCTGCGGTCGCCCGGGGCCAGCACGCGCGGCATGCTGGCTTCGGCCAGGATCGGCGCGCGCACAATGGTTTCCACGTCGCGCTTGCCGTACTGGTCATCGCTGTAGACCAGCGCCGACACGCGCAGGGTGCCATTGAAGTCCGGCACCTTCAGGCGGATGCGGGCATTGCCCTTGGCATCGAGCTGCACCGGGCCGGAGAACAGGTCCACGGTCTGCACGCGCGCGGTGGGGCGCTTGGCCTGCGGCAATGCCTGCAGGGCCATGTCACCGCCGAACTTCAGCTTGCCCGCGCCACCGTCGAAGCTCTCGATCACCCGGCTGTAGATGTCGTAGGCATCAATGCCGAGACGACGCTGCGCGAAGAAGTGCGCGCCGGCGTCCGGCACCGGGAAGCGGGTGATGTTGAGGATGCCCACGTCCACCGCCGACACGGTGACGTGTGCGGTCTTGCCCGCCAGCTGCGGTGCGCTGACCGTTACCGGCAGGTCCTGCTCCGGGCGCATCTGCTTGGGCGCGACCAGGCCGACGGCCACGGTGCGGCCCTTGCGGTCCATCGGCACATGCACCACACCCACGGCACGGGCCGGAGTGATCTTGCTCGGCGCACTGCCGCCACGGAACACCAGCGCGGTGATGTAGACGTCGTGGCGTTCCCAGTCGGCGGTGACCGGAATCTTGAAGGTCGAGCCCGGCTTGGCCTCGATGTCCTGCACGTACAGCATGCGGTCGGTCTCGACCATCAGGATGCCCTTGCCGGCGTGCGGCGGGGTCACCGTCACCTCCAGGGTGTCACCGGCCTTGTAGCCGGTCTTGTCCAGGCCCAGCTTGACCTTGTCCGGGCGTGCATCCAGGCCACGGTTGTCATCGCCCCAGCTCCAGCCGGCGCGGAACGGGTAGCGGCTGGTCAGGCCGGTGGACGGATCGAACACGTCCACCCGGTACTCGCCCCACTCCACCGGGAAATCAAAGGCGACCGCGCTGCTGCCGGCATCGACGGTGCGGGTTTCCTTGTTCTCGAAACGGCGGGTGAAATCGTAATCCCAGCGATTGTCGTTGAAGGTCCAGTGGTAGTCGCGCAGTTCGCGTACCAGGGTGATCTTCAGGCCCTTGGCCGGTTGCGGTGTGCCGGCGGCATCCACGCGCATCAGTTCGAAGCGTGCGTTGCCATTGGAATCAGCACCATCGTCGGGGTTGAACAGCGGCCGCACGCCGACCAGCGCATTGGCCGGCCACATCACCCGCTTCAGGGTACGGGTGACAGTGCGGCCACCGGTTTCATACAGGCTGCCGGACAGCACCACGGCGATCGGTGCCTTGGCCTTGGCCGCCTCTTCCGGCAACGCCACGTCCTCACGCAGCTGGCCATTGGCCGGCAGCGTGGTATCGATCACGTCCTTGGCCTCGCGCGGCAGCTGCAGGGTCGGGTCACCGAAGAAATAGCCCGGCAGGCCGTCCACCGGCTTCTGCTCGGCGGCCACCGCCATGCGCGCGGTGAAGCGGTTGCCATCGGCCGGCGCGCCATACAGATAGGCGCCATTGGCCTGCAGGCGCAGGTCCTCACCCGGCTTCAGCGTCTTCTGCGCGCTGTCCAGGTCCAGCTTCATGCGCTCGGGCAGGAACTCCTCGATGCGCAGGGTCATGCCCTGGATCGCTTCCTTGCTGGCCGGGTCGGTGCGGAACTCGACCTGCCAGCGCCCGGTCGGCGCCTCGGCGGGGATCACCTGCTCGAAGTTGATGTAGCCCTGGTCACCCGGCTGCAGGCGGGTCTCGCGGAAGGTCTTGCCATCGGGCTGCTTCAGGCGCAGGAACACCGGCTGAGCCTTGACCGGCTTGCCGTCGTTGTCGCGCAGCAGCGCGGACAGGCGCACGGTTTCGCCCGGCCGGTACAGGTCGCGCCCGGACCAGGCATAGACGTCGAACCAGGCATTGTCACGGCCGGCCACGGCGAATTCGCTCAGGTCCAGCGCCGGCTGGTTGAACGGCAGGAAGCTGGTGTCCTTGCCACTGCTGGCGACCAGCACGTGGGTGGCATCCAGGGTGTAGTTCAGCAGTGCGTTGCCATTGCCGTCGGTGCTGCCCTTCAGTACCACCTCGCCCTTGGCGTCGAGCACGCGCAGGTCGATGCCCTTCAGCGGCGCACCGTCCTTGAGGCCGGCGGTGTGCACGAACAGCTTGTCCTTGTAGGCGCGGGTATGCAGGCCGATGTCGCTGACCGAGAAGAACGCGGTATCGAACTCGCCTTCGTAGTCACCGGTGCGCTTGAGCAGGGCGAAGTACAGGCCCGGCTCCTGCAGTTCCTTGATGTCCTGGGTCGGCAGGTAGGTCAGCACCCGCTCGTTCTTCTTGCCGCCGAGGATGAAGCGGTTGACGTAGACCGGCTCGGCCAGCTTGTTGATCGGGCTGCGTTCGTAGTCGCTGCTCAGTTCCCAGCTGCCACGGCGGCCGCCGCGCTGGTACTGGCTGAAGAAGGTCGGCAGGTCCTTCTCGCGCACGCGCAGGAATTCGACGTCGACTTCCGGCACGTTCACCGAGACCACGGGCAGGCCGCGGCTGTCCTTGGCCGGCAGCACGCTGCCCTGCGACGCGAAACCAACCACCGGCTTCAGTTCGCCGCTGAACACCTTCTGCTTCAGCTCCTTGCCCAGGCGGCTGCCATCGGCGGCCAGCAGGTCCGGCGAGACCACCAGGCTGAACTCCTTGCCGGCCTCTACGAACGGGTAACGCAGGGTCAGGCCGTCATCGGACAGCGTCCAGCTGCTGTCGTCGGTGCCGACCTTCTCCTCGAAGCGCACCAGTTTGTCGAAATCCTGGGTGCCGACCAGCGGGCGCGAGAACTCCAGCGCCAGCGACAGGCCGTCATTCTTCTGGTCCGGGTAGGCGCGCAGCAGGGTGAACTCCTTCACCTGCTCGGCCTTGGTGGTGATGGCTTCACCACTGGCCTTGGGCAGCTGCCCGCTGTCGTTGCGGCAGCCGGCCAGGCCCAGCAACAGACCTCCTGCCAGTATCGCCGCCGCCCATCCCCACCGCTTCCGCCGTGCCGGACCGCTCATGTCGTCACTCCTTGATCGAGGCGGCCATTATAGGCAGGCCGCGTCAAGGTGTTGACGCGAATCCGGCAATTGCCCGGGACGGGTAGTGCCGGCCGCTGGCCGGCAACCGGCATGGCAGGTTGAATGGAATTGCCGGCCAGCGGCCGGCACTACCGATTGCCTCACCCCGGCAGGTACAGGTCCACGTAGTCGGTCACCGGCATTGCCGCCAGCGCCACCGGGTCCAGCGATGCGGCCAGGATGCGCTGCTGCTGGGCGGTCGGGAAGCGGTGGGCCAGGTGCCGGCGGAACTTGTCCATCAGCAGTGGAATGCCTTCCTCGCGGCGTCGAGCGTGGCCGAGTGGGTACTCCACCAACACCTCCGGCAGCTCGGTGCCATCGGCGAAGCGCACGCTCAGGCCGTTGGCGATGCTGCGCTTGCCCGGGTCCAGGTAGTCGGCGCTGAGCTGCGGATCCTCATGGCAGGCCATCTTTGCGCGCAGTGCGTCGATGCGTGGATCCGCCGCCACGTCGTCCTCATAGTCCTCGGCCACCAGCCGCCCATGCAGCAGCGCGATGGCGACCATGTACTGCACGCAGTGGTCGCGGTCGGCCGGGTTGTGCAGCGGCCCCTGCTTGTCGATGATGCGGATGCAGGCTTCCTGGGTGCGGATCGCGATGTGCGCGATGTCCTCGACCCGCCGCCCCGTCGCACGCAGCTGCTGGTGCAGCGCGATCGCTGCCTCCACTGCGGTCTGGCCGTGGAACTCGGCCGGGTAGCTGATCTTGAACAGCACGTTCTCCATCACGTAGCTGCCCAGCGGTCGCCCCAGCGTCAGCCTCTGGCCACGCATGGACACCGCCTCGAAGCCCCAGGTCGGCGCGCTGAGCACGCTGGGATAGCCCATCTCGCCGCTGGCCGCCATCAGCGCCAGGCGCACGCCACGGCTGGTCGCGTCGCCGGCCGCCCAGCTCTTGCGCGAGCCGGTGTTGGGCGCATGCCGGTAGGTGCGCAGCGCCTGGCCATCGACCCAGGCCAGCGACAGCGCATTGAGCATGCGTTCGCGATCCAGCCCGAGCAGCTGCGCGACCACCGCGGTGGTGGCCACCTTGACCAGCACCACGTGGTCCAGCCCAACCCGGTTGAAGGAATTCTGCAGGGCCAGCACGCCCTGGATCTCGTGTGCCTTGATCATCGCCAGCAGCACGTCATGCAGGGTCGGCGCTGGGCGGTGCAGGGCCTGCGCGTTGCGTCCCAGCCAATCGCAGACAGACAGGATGCCGCCGAGATTGTCGGAAGGGTGGCCCCATTCGGCGGCCAGCCAGGTGTCGTTGAAATCCAGCCAGCGCACCATCGCGCCCAGGTTGAAGGCCGCCTGCACCGGGTCCAGCACGTAGTGCGTACCCGGCACGCGCGCACCGTTGACCACGCTGATGCCCGGCACCAGTGGACCGAGCAGCTTGCTGCAGGCCGGGAAGGACAGCGCTTCCAAACCGCAGCCCAGCGTGTCGAGCAGGCAGTGGTGCGCGGTCTGGAACGCCAGGGGTGAGTCGATGCGCGCGTCGCGCACGTAGTCGACGATATCCACCAGCAGCGCATCCCACGCTGCACGCTCGTTGGATGGAATGGGGTTGCTGGACATCGTCGATCTCCTCGTTGCGGTGCACGGTTGCCCGTGCACCCTGCCAACCAAGGTTGGCATCTACCAGAGCATTATTCGGCCGGTACCCGCACCTTGCCTTCCATCAGCACGCGGGCGCTGCGGCTCATGATGGCCTTGGTCACCGTCCACTGGCCGTCAACGAGGCCGGCCTGCGCGCCCACGCGCAGCGTGCCGGAGGGGTGGCCGAAGGTCACCGCTTCGCGTTCACCGCCACCGGCCGCGCGATTGACCAACGTGCCCGGAATCGCCGCGGCGGTACCGATCGCCACGGCGGCAGTGCCCATCATCGCGTGGTGCAGCTTGCCCATCGACAGTGCGCGTGCGTGCAGGTCGATGGCCGAGGCCGGAATGGCCTTGCCGCTGGAGGACACGTAATCCTGTGCCGGCGCCACGAAGGCCACCTTCGGCGTGTGCTGGCGGGTCGCTGCGTCTTCAAGTTTCGAGATCAGGCCCATGCGCAGCGCGCCATGTGCGCGGATGGTCTCGAATTTCTGCAGTGCGGCCTTGTCCTCGTTGATCGCCGGCTGCAGCTCGGTCCCGGTGTAGCCCAGGTCGGCGGCGTTGAGGAAGATGGTCGGGATGCCTGCGGTGATCATCGTCACCTCGAAGCTGCCCACGCCGGGGACATCGAGGGTGTCGACCAGGTTGCCGGTCGGGAACATCGCGCCCGCATCGCCGTCATCGGACGGATCGATGAATTCCAGCTGGATCTCGGCCGCCGGGAAGGTCACGCCATCCAGCTCGAAATCGCCGATCTCCTGTACTTCGCCATCGCGCATCGGCACGTGCGCGATGATGGTCTTGCCGATGTTGGCCTGCCAGATGCGCACGGTGCACAGGCCATCGCGCGGCACACGGGCCGGATCGATCAGACCGTTGGCGATCGCGAACGGACCGACAGCGGTACTGAGGTTGCCGCAGTTGCCGCTCCAGTCGACGAAGGCGGTGTCGATCGACACCTGGCCATACAGGTAGTCCACGTCGTGGCCAGGCACCGAGGCGGTGGAAATGATCACGCACTTGCTGGTGCTGGAGGTAGCGCCGCCCATGCCATCGGTCTGCTTGCCATATGGATCGGGCGAGCCGATCACGCGCATCAGCAGCGCATCGCGCGCGGCGCCGGGCATCTGCGCGGCTTCGGGCAGGTCCTGCAGGCGGAAGAACACGCCCTTGCTGGTGCCGCCGCGCATGTAGGTGGCGGGAATACGGAGTTGCGGGAGGAAGGTCATCATCGAATCCACGCGTTTGAATTTCAGGAAATGTCTTGCATCAGTGCGACAAGGCCACGATCAACGCACCACACACGCATGATGTCCACGCGGTCCGGTAGATCGAGGTAATAGACGAGGTAGCGTTCGAAGCCCGGAACCAGCATGAAGCGCAAAGGCACCGGCAGTTGCGCTGCAAGATCGGCGTGCCGGGTGGAACCCGAGCCTGGAAACACCGCGATGCGTTGAAGCGTGGCCTCCAACTCGACGAGAAAGCGCCGACCCAGTACCAGGCCACCCTGCCGTGCGAACCACAGCGCGGCATCGGCTGCGTCTGCTTCGGCCCGGGGCCTCCATTCAATCGCCTTCACGCTCCATCCTTTCGGTCAGTTCGCGACGCATCCGCTCGAATGTAGCCGCTGTCACCGGAACGGCAGGCCCCGACGCCAGCCCCTCGGCTATCAACTGCTTGAGCAGCGCTTCAGCCTTGCTGCGCTGACGCTGGCGGATCAGGTCACGCACGTAGTCAGACGTACTGGAGTAGCCGCCTTCGCGCACTTCTTCGTCCACGAACTGCTTGAGCGGATCGGTCAGCGAAATGTTCATGGTGGCCATGGAACTCTCCTTTGGCAGTTTTTGCCAAGTCAGTGTGCGCCCTGCCCTGGTGTCGGACAAGCCCGCCCCCGGCCGCCGGGGGCAGGCATTCAGCCCGGCATCACGCCACCTTGGCGCCTTCCAGGAAGTCCTGCGCGAAACGCTGCAGCACGCCGCCGGCCTCGTAGATCGCCACTTCCTCGTCGCTGTCCAGGCGGCAGGTGACCGGCACGATCACGTCCTGGCCGTCGCGGCGATGGATGACCAGGGTCAGGTCGGCGCGCGGGGTGCGCTCGCCGATCACATCGAAGATCTCGGTGCCGTCGATGCCCAGGGTCAGGCGGGTGGTCCCCGGCTTGAACTCCAGCGGCAGCACGCCCATGCCGATCAGGTTGGTACGGTGAATCCGCTCGAAGCCTTCGGCTACGATCGCCTCCACGCCAGCCAGGCGCACGCCCTTGGCGGCCCAGTCGCGCGAGCTGCCCTGGCCGTAGTCGGCACCGGCAATGATGATCAGCGGCTGCTTGCGGTCCATGTAGGTCTCGATCGCTTCCCACATGCGCATCACCTTGCCTTCCGGCTCCACGCGCGCCAGCGAACCCTGCTTCACGCTGCCGTCGTCGTTGCGCACCATCTCGTTGAACAGCTTCGGGTTGGCGAAGGTGGCGCGCTGCGCGGTCAGGTGGTCACCGCGGTGGGTGGCGTAGGAATTGAAGTCCTCTTCCGGCAGGCCCATTTTCGCCAGGTACTCACCGGCGGCACTGGACGCCAGGATCGCGTTGGACGGCGACAGGTGGTCGGTGGTGATGTTGTCCGGCAGCACCGCCAGCGCGCGCATGCCAGACAGCGTGCGCTCACCGGCCAGTGCGCCCTCCCAGTACGGCGGACGGCGGATGTAGGTGCTCTGCGGGCGCCAGTCGTACAGCGGGCTGACCGCCGCACCGTGCTCCACGCGCACGTTGAACATCGGGTTGTAGACGCGGCGGAACTGCTCCGGTTTCACCGAGGCCTTCACCACCGCGTCGATCTCGGCGTCGCTCGGCCAGATGTCCTTCAGGCGCACCTCGTTGCCGTCGGCGTCCACGCCCAGCACGTCCTTCTCGATGTCGAAGCGCACGGTGCCGGCGATGGCATAGGCGATCACCAGCGGCGGCGAGGCCAGGAAGGCCTGCTTCGCATACGGGTGGATGCGGCCATCGAAGTTGCGGTTGCCCGACAACACGGCGGTGGAATACAGGTCGCGATCGATGATTTCCTGCTGGATCTTCGGGTCCAGCGCGCCACTCATGCCGTTGCAGGTGGTGCAGGCGAAGGCGACGATGCCGAAGCCGAGCTTTTCCAGGTCCGGCAGCAGGCCGGCCTCTTCCAGGTACAGCTGCACCGCCTTCGAACCCGGCGCCAGCGACGACTTCACCCACGGCTTGCGCAGCAGGCCACGCTCGTTGGCCTTGCGCGCCAGCAGTGCGGCGGCGATCACGTTGCGCGGATTGGACGTGTTGGTGCAGCTGGTAATGGCGGCGATGATCACCGCGCCATCGGGCATCAGCCCCTGCGCCTGCTCGGCCTTGCCCGCTTCCAGCTTGGCTTCGTCGGCGATGCCGCGCTCGGCCAGCTCGGCGGTCGCCACGCGCTTGTGCGGGTTGGACGGGCCGGCCATGTTGCGCACCACGCTGGACAGGTCGAAGCGCAGCACACGCTCGTATTGTGCGGTGGCCAGGTCATCGGCCCACAGGCCGGTGGTACGGGCGTAGTTCTCCACCAGCGCCACCTGCGATTCCTCGCGGCCGGTCAGGCGCAGGTAATCGATGGTCTGCCCGTCGATGTAGAACATCGCGGCGGTCGCGCCGTACTCCGGGCACATGTTGGAAATGGTGGCGCGGTCACCGATGGTCAGTGCCGCAGCACCCTCGCCGAAGAATTCAAGATACGCACCGACCACGCGTTCCTTGCGCAGGAACTCGGTCAGTGCCAGCACCACGTCGGTGGCGGTAATGCCCGGCTGCGGCCTGCCGGTCAGCTCGACACCGATGATGTCCGGCAGGCGCATCCACGACGCGCGGCCCAGCATCACGTTCTCGGCTTCCAGGCCGCCAACACCAATCGCGATCACGCCCAGCGCATCCACGTGCGGGGTATGGCTGTCGGTACCCACGCAGGTATCCGGGAAGGCCACGCCGTCCTGCACGTAGACCACCGGCGACATCTTCTCCAGGTTGATCTGGTGCATGATGCCGTTGCCCGGCGGAATCACATCCACGTTCTCGAACGCCAGCTTGGTCCAGTCGATGAAGTGGAAGCGATCTTCGTTGCGGCGATCTTCGATGGCGCGGTTCTTCTCGAACGCCTGCGGATCGAAACCACCGCACTCCACCGCCAGCGAGTGATCGACGATCAGCTGCACCGGCACCACCGGATTCACCTTGGCCGGGTCACCGCCCTTGTCGGCGATCGCATCACGCAGGCCGGCCAGGTCAACCAGTGCGGTCTGGCCGAGGATGTCGTGGCACACAACGCGCGCCGGGAACCACGGGAAATCGAGGTCGCGGCGGCGCTCGATCAGCTGCTTCAGCGAATCGCCGAGCGTGGCCGGATCGCAGCGGCGCACCAGGTTCTCGGCCAGCACGCGCGAGGTGTACGGCAGGGTGGCATAGGCGCCGGGCTGGATCGCATCGACAGCGGCACGCGCGTCGAAATAATCCAGCGTGCTGCCGGGGAGGTTCTTGCGGTAATCGGTATTCATGGGCTGGCGGAGTGCTTGAGGCGGGCCGGGTGCCGGCGGTGCGGCGGCGAAAGCATCCGGCCGGCACGCGGCCGGCCGGATGGGGACAGCAGGTGGATCAGACGCGCTTGTCGATGGCGACGAAGTCGCGGTCTTCCGGACCGATGTAGTTGGCGCTCGGGCGGATGATCTTGCCGTCGATGCGCTGTTCGACGATGTGCGCGCTCCAGCCGGCGGTGCGGGCGATCACGAACAGCGGGGTGAACATCGCGGTCGGCACGCCCATCATGTGGTAGCTGACGGCGCTGAACCAGTCCAGGTTCGGGAACATCTTCTTGATGTCCCACATCACCGATTCCAGGCGCTCGGCGATGTCGTACATCTTCATGCTCGACTGTTCTTCGGACAGCTCGCGGGCCACGTCCTTGATCACCTTGTTGCGCGGATCGGAGACGGTGTAGACCGGGTGGCCGAAACCGATCACCACTTCCTTGCGCTCGACGCGGGCCTTGATGTCTTCCTCGGCTTCATCCGGGTTGTCGTAGCGCTTCTGCACTTCGAACGCCACTTCGTTGGCGCCGCCGTGCTTCGGGCCGCGCAGCGCGCCGATGCCACCGCAGATCGCGCTGTACATGTCGCTGCCGGTACCGGCGATGACGCGGCAGGTAAAGGTCGAGGCGTTGAACTCGTGTTCCGCGTACAGGATCAGCGAAGTGTGCATCGCCTTCACCCACGACTCCTGCGGCTTCTCGCCGTGCAGCAGGTGCAGGAAGTGGCCACCGATCGAGTCATCGTCGGTTTCCACGTCGATGGCGCGGCCGTTGTGGCTCCAGTGGTACCAGTACAGCAGCATCGAACCGAGGCAGGCCATCAGCTTGTCGGCGATGTCGCGTGCGCCCGGATGGTTATGGTCGTCCTTCTCCGGCGCCACGCAGCCGAGCACGGACACGCCGGTGCGCATCACGTCCATCGGGTGTGCCGACGGCGGCAGCTCTTCCAGCGCCGCCTTCACCGCAGCCGGAATGCCACGCAGCGACTTCAGCTTGGCCTTGTACGAAACCAGCTCGGCGCGGGTCGGCAGCTTGCCGTGCACCAGCAGGTAGGCGATTTCCTCGAACTCGCTGGTGTTGGCCAGATCCAGGATGTCGTAGCCACGGTAGTGCAGGTCGTTGCCACTACGGCCCACGCTGCACAGCGCGGTGTTGCCGGCAGCGGTGCCGGACAGGGCCACGGACTTCTTCGGCTTGAAGGTCGGGGTTGCGGTCGTATCGTTCATGTTTTCCCTCCGAAAACTGATGGTGCAGGGTACTGCTTATTTCTTGGCGGCGAACAGTGCATCGAGCTGCTGCTCGAAGGCGTGGTAGCCGATGCGGTCGTAGAGTTCTTCGCGGGTCTGCATGGTCTCCACCACATTGCGCTGATGACCATCGCGGCGCACCGCCTGGTAGACGTTCTCGGCGGCCTTGTTGGCTGCGCGGAAGGCCGACAGCGGGAACAGCTGGATGGCAACGCCGGCCGACGCCAGTTCATCGCGGCTGAACAGCGGGGTGGCGCCGAATTCGGTGATGTTGGCCAGCACCGGCACCTTCACCGCGTCGACGAAGCGGCGGTAGGTCTCCAGGTCGTAGGCAGCCTCGGCGAAGATGCCATCGGCACCGGCCTCGACACAGGCGATGGCGCGCTCGATGGCCTTGTCCACGCCATCCACCTGGATGGCGTCGGTGCGTGCGATCAGGAAGAAGTCCGGATCGGTCTTGGCATCGGCGGCAGCCTTCACGCGGTCGACCATTTCACCCTGCGAGACGATCTCCTTGCCCGGACGGTGGCCGCAACGCTTGGCGCCGACCTGGTCCTCGATGTGGCAGGCGGCCGCGCCGGCCTTGATCAGCGACTTCACGGTGCGCGCGATGTTGAACGCGCTCGGGCCGAAGCCGGTGTCGATGTCGACCATCAGCGGCAGGTCGCAGACATCGGTGATGCGGCGCACGTCAACCAGCACGTCTTCCAGGGTGTTGATGCCCAGGTCCGGCAGGCCCAGCGAGCCCGCGGCAACGCCGCCGCCCGACAGGTAGATGGCGCGGAAGCCGGCGCGCTTGGCCAGCAGGGCGTGGTTGGCGTTGATCGCGCCGATCACCTGCAGCGGCGATTCGGCAGCCAGCGCCTCACGGAAACGGGCACCGGCGGAGAAAGGGGCGGAAGCAGTCATGCGGCAATCCAGGTTGAAGAACGGATGGGTAGGCGCAAGCACCATGCCAAGCTGCAAGCGATTGATTTCACGGGGATGACCGGCATGCAACAGCGGAACATATGAAACACTGAAACAGATGTATCATGAAACACCCTGATCGCCCCTTACCGTCATGTACCTGCCCCGCTCGCCCCTGCGCCACGCCGATGCCGACCCCGGCCGCCCGGTGATCTGGACGGTCAGCGTCTCGCGGCTGACCGGCCTGCTCGGCGACGTCATTCCCGAGTTCGACCGCCGCGCGCGCATCGAGCAGATCAACCTCGGCTTCGAGGAAGCGGTGGAGGTGATCGGCCAGCGCCTGCGTCGCGAGCACTGCGACGTGGTGATCGCCGGTGGCTCCAACGCCGCCTGGCTGCGCGGCCGGCTGGAGTTGCCGCTGGTGCCGATCCAGGCCAACGGCTTCGACCTGATGGAGGCGCTGGCCCGCGCCCGCCGCATCGCCAGCCGCATCGGCCTGGTCACCCACGCCAGCGACGTACCGGTGTTCAGCAACTTCCAGCAGAGTTTCGGCCTGGACATCGAGCATCGCCGCTTCGTCACCCGCGAGGACGCACGCGACTGCATCGCCGACCTGCGCGCCAACGGCATCGAAGTGATCGTCGGCACTGGCATGGCCATCGACCACGCCGAGCAGGCCGGCCTGCCCGGGGTGCTGCTGTATTCGGCCGACTCGGTGCGGCAGGCGTTCGAACATGCGCTGGAACTGACCCAGACCCTGGCACGTTCCGGCAGCAACCGCCCTGCCCCGCGCCGGCGCCCAGCAACGCGTGCCGACGCGCATGAACTGCTCGGCGGCAGCGACGCGATGGCGCAGGTGCGCGCGCAGATCGCGCTCTACGCCCCACATGACAGCACCGTGCTCGTCAGCGGCGAAACCGGCACCGGCAAGGAGCTGGTGGCGCGCCAGCTACACGCCGCCAGCGGTCGTCGCGGACGCTTCGTGGCGTTGAACTGCGGTGCGATCAGCGAATCACTGCTGGAAGCGGAGCTGTTCGGCTACAGCGATGGCGCCTTCACCGGCGCACGCCGTGGCGGCCGCGTTGGCCTGGTTGAAGCCGCAGACGGCGGCACCCTGTTCCTGGACGAAATCGGCGAACTGCCGCTGCCGCTGCAGACCCGCCTGCTGCGCGTGTTGGAGGAACGTGAAGTGCTGCGCGTGGGTGCCACCGAACCGACGCCGGTGGACCTGCGCGTGGTCGCCGCCACCCTGCAGTCGCTGGAGCAGCGCGCGGCCGTCGGCAGCTTCCGCCGCGACCTCTACTATCGGCTGGCAGCACTGCGCATCGTGCTGCCGCCGCTGCGTGCGCGGCGCAGTGACATTCCTCTGCTGGCGCAGCACTTCTTCCGCCAGCTGCGTGGCATCGACGCGCCATTGGATGAGGATGCGCTGGCGGTGCTGACCGCCGCCAGTTGGCCAGGCAACGTGCGTGAGCTGCGTAATCTGGTGGATCGCCTGCGCATCCACTGGCAGCCAAGAGAAGGCCTGATTGATGCTGTGCGACTGCTGCAGTTGGCCCCCGAACTGGTGAATGAGGGCGCTGTAGCATTGCCGGTGGAAAGCAACGGCAAGCGTCCGCCGCGTGCGCAGCTGGAGACGCTGCTGCAGGAACATCGCAATGATCGCGAGGGGATGGCGCAGGCGCTGGGTGTCTCACGCACTACGCTGTGGCGCTGGCTGCGCGCGGAGAATCTGTAGCGTCGAGCCATGCTCGACTGCTTTCTGTAGTCGAGCATGGCTCGACTCTACAGATTGCGCGAGCGCGCCCAACGCGCCTCGATGGCGAACCGACCGCTCCCTACCGCCGCAAGCCATAGCAGCAGCACTCCAAGTGGCACTTCGCTCAGGTAGAAGAACCAGCTCAGCCAATCGGGCACGCTCAATCCCGCAGGAATGCGTGCGATGCCATCGGTCATTGCGGCCACCGCACAGATGCCCGCCAGCAGCAGCGCCGAGGGGCGACTCAACAGACCCAGCACCAGCAGGCCGCCGGCGATCCATTCGATCACACCGAGCACCGGCGCACTGAATACCGGGAACGGGATGCCTGCATCAACCAGCGTATGCACCATGCGCTCGCGCCCCGCGTCGGTGAACACCTTGTTCCAGCCGGATACGCAGAACATCACGCCGGCGACGATGCGAGCAAGCAGCAGCAGGAAGGCTTCCACGCCGCGGCGCGGTGGAGGCACGGCAAACAGGCAACGCCAGGAGGACATGGCGACTCCGGAAATCGAGGGCATTCGTTGGAGTGTGCCGGTTGGTTGCCTGCCCGCAGATGAAGCGCATGGGTCCGAATGCGACAATCCGCTCTTGTAGCGTCGAGCCTTGCTCGACTGCTTTACGCGCCAGAGCAAAAGCAGCCGAGCATGGCTCGGCTCTACAACAGCCGCCCGTCGGCCAGCAGCAGCTCGATTTCCTCCACCTGCACCACCGGCACCTGCCACGGGTGATGCGGCACGATGCCCTGTTCGAAGATGCGCTGCAGCCGCTGCGCATTCCGAGGCAGGCAGAATTCCAGGCGCACGCTATCGACCACCTCGGTGCGACCCGCCTCACCCTGCGCGGGCGACGCACCCACGCGCGGACGGAACTGTTCGAACCCCGGCGCCGACCACCACATCCCGTGCTCGTAGTCGCCGGCCGCCAGCGCGTCCACTGCGAGGATGCCCTGCCTCACCGCGTCCAGTGCTGCCGACGGCACGAACACCACCACGCGGTACAGCGGCAGGCGTTGCATCGGGCAGCCTTACGGGTACAGCAGGCGCTTGCTCCAGCGCCCTTCGGCACCGGTTTCATAGCACCAGCGTTCATGCAGGCGGAACTGCGCGCCGTACCAGAACTCGATGCGGTCAGGCACCACCCGCAGGCCGCTCCAGCCATCCGGGCGCGGTACGTCCTTGCCCTCGAAACGGGCTTCGATTTCGGCCACGCGCGCGTCGAACTCTTCGCGCGTTGCCAGCGTCTTCGACTGCTGCGAGGCCCATGCACCGATCTGGCTCATGCGCGGGCGGCTGGCGAAATAGGCATCGGCCTCGGCGTCTGCCACCTGCTCGACACGGCCTTCGATGCGCACCTGGATGCCAGCCTCGCGCAGGCTGCGCCACAGGAACAGCAGTGCGGCCTGCGGATTGGCCTGCAGTTCCTGGCCCTTGTGGCTGTCCAGGTGGGTGTAGAAGACGAAGCCGCGCTCGTCGAAGGCCTTCAGCAACACGGTGCGCGCCGAGGGACGGCCCTGCGCATCGGCGGTAGCCACGGTCATCGCGTTCGGCTCGACCTCGCGGCTCTGTTTGGCCTCTTCGAACAGGCCGGCAAACGTGGACAGGGCTTCGGCGTACAGGTCGCTCATGATTGCGTTCTTCTCACACGGATTGGGCTATTGTGGCTGCATGGCCGCTGCTGCGTATATGCCCCAGGTGAAAGGATTCCCCGAAACATTGGCCGAACAGGCGCTGGACGATGCGCTGACCAGCGGTGCAGCGGTTCCAGTATTGGCGATCAGCGGCCTGCAGGGGAGCGGCAAATCGACGCTGGCTGCGCAGGTGGTGGCGCGCGCCCAGGCACGCGGCCTGAACGCGGCCACGCTGTCGATCGATGACGTCTACCTGACCCGCGCACAGCGCCAGCGACTGGCCCGCCAGGTGCACCCACTGCTGATCACCCGCGGCCCACCCGGCACCCACGACCTGCCGCTGGCCCACGCCGTGCTGGACGCGGTGGCCGCACGCCAGCCCTTCGCGATGCCGCGCTTCGACAAGCTGGCCGATGAACGCCTGCCCGAAGCGCAATGGCCGCAGCTGCAACAACCGCTGGACCTGCTGGTGTTCGAAGGCTGGTTCCTCGGCACGCCTGCACAGGATGACGTTGCGCTGGACAGCCCGCTGAACGCACTGGAGCGCGAGGCCGACACCGATGGCCGCTGGCGTCGCTGGTGCAACCAGGCGCTGGCCCGCGACTACCCGGCACTGTGGCAGCGCTGCGACCGCCTGTGGTTCCTGCAGCCGCCAGACTTCTCGGTGGTGCCACGCTGGCGCTGGCAGCAGGAGCAGAACCTGCAGGCCGCGCAGCCGGGCCGGCACGGCATGAGCCGGCCACAGCTGGAGCGTTTCGTGCAGTACTACGAGCGGGTCAGCCGGCAGGCGCTCCACGCCCTGCCCGCCCTCGCCGACCATGTGGTGGTGCTGGACGGCCAGCGCCAGGTGCAGGACGTGCGCTGAGCGCGCCTACTCCACCAGGAAGGTCACCCGCAGGTTGACCCGCCATTCGGTGATCTCGCCGCTGCCGCTGGTGACCACCTTGGTCTCGTTCACCCAGGCGCCCTGGATGCCCTTGACCGTCTCGGAGACCTTCTTCAGCCCGCTGCGTACGGCGTCTTCCACGCTCTTCGGCGAGGAGGCGGTGATTTCAATGACCTTGGCGACCGTCATGGCCTGTACTCCGACTGGCGCGGGAGACCCCGCAGGAACGCCTACCCTGACGTGAAGAACGTAAAGGCCGGGGCACGGAGGTGTTAGCATCAGAGGGCATGAATCCTGCTCCGAACCTGATCCTGATCGGCCCGATGGGCGCCGGCAAAACCTGCATCGGCCGCCGCTTGGCCGAGCGCTTCACGCTGGACTTCGTCGATGTCGACCAGGCCATCGTCGATGCCGCCGGCGCCAGCATTCCGACCATCTTCGAGCACTCCGGCGAAGCCGGCTTCCGCAGCCATGAACGCCAGGCGCTTGCGCGGGTGCTGGAAGGCCACGGCCAGCTGGTCTCCACCGGTGGTGGCGCCGTACTGGATCCGGACAACCGCGCACTGATCGCCCGGCGCGGCTTCGTGGTCTATCTGCGGGTCAGCGTGGCCGAACAGCTGGAGCGCCTGGCCCGCGACAAGGGCCGGCCGCTGCTGCAGCGTCCGGACCGCGAGCAGGTGCTGCATGATCTGGCCGCACACCGCGACCCGCTGTACCGCGAACTGGCCGACCTCACCCTCGACACCGACCCGTATACCGCTGCCGATGCGACCGCCCAGCTGGTGGTCAAGCTGGCCACGCAATGGCAGCGCCAGGACCTAACCGCATGACCTCCCCCGCCCTGCTGCAGGTCGCCGTTGGCGGCGACCGCCCCTACTCCATCACCATCGGCGCCGGTGCCCAGGCCGACGGCACCGCGCTGGCCTCGCACGTGCGCGGCCGTCATGTGCTGCTGCTCAGCGACAGCGAAGTCGCCCCGCGCTATCTGGCGTCGCTCAAACAGACGCTGCTGGCCACACGCCCGGACCTGATCATCGGCGAGCACGTGCTGGCCGCCGGCGAAGCCTCCAAGACCCTGGCCGAGTTCGGCCGTGCGATCGAAGCGCTGGCCGCGCTCGGTGCCACCCGCGACGCCTGCGTGTTCGCCCTCGGCGGCGGCGTGGTCGGTGATCTTGCCGGTTTCGCTGCCGCCTGCTGGATGCGCGGGGTGGACTGCGTGCAGCTGCCGACCACCCTGCTGGCAATGGTCGATTCGTCGGTGGGCGGCAAGACCGCCGTCGACATCCCGGCCGGCAAGAACCTGGTCGGTGCCTTCCATCCGCCGCGTGCGGTCATCGCCGATACCCGCGTGCTGGCCACCCTGCCGCCTCGCGAGCTGCGCGCCGGCCTGGCCGAAGTGGTGAAGTACGGTGCATTGGGTGATGCGGTGTTCTTCGAGTGGCTGCAGCAGCATGCCGATGCGCTGCTGGCCGGCGAGGATGCGGTGCTGGCCGAGGCCATCGCGCGCAGCTGCCGGCACAAGGCCGCCATCGTCGAGCGCGACCCGTTCGAGAAGGGCGAGCGTGCCCTGCTCAACCTCGGCCACACCTTCGGCCACGCCATCGAGACTGAGCAAGGCTATTCGGCCCCGGGCCGTGATGCGCTGAACCACGGCGAGGCGGTGGCGGTGGGCATGGTGCTGGCGGCGAAGCTGTCCACCAACCTGGGCCTGGCCGACGATGCCGACCGCGCACGCCTGCAGGCCCTGCTGGAACGCCTCGGCCTGCCGGTGGCGATCCCGGCCGGGCTGGACCCGCAGGCCCTGCTCGGCCGCATGCGCCTGGACAAGAAGAATGTGGCCGGCCGCCTGCGCCTGGTGCTGTGGCGTGGCATGGGCCGCGCTGAAGTGGTGCCGGACGTGGATGAAGCGGCGGTGCTGAAGGTGCTGTCGACCCGGTAGTGCAGACCGCTGGCCGGCAATCCTGCCGCGCAGCCTGGTAGTACCGGCCGCTGGCCGGCTCCCCATTGATGACATTGCCGGCCAGCGGCCGGCACTACCACGTTGCGGCAGGGGTCACCCGTGCCCCGCTACAATCGGCGCCATGCACGTCTACCTGCAACATCCCGACGCCGGTGCACAGGCACCGCGCTTCCTGCGCCTGAGCCTGCTGCCGGACCTGTTCGGCGGCTGGGAGCTGCTGCGCGAGAGCGGCCGCGTCGGCAGCCGCTCGCAGCTGCGGCGCGAGCTGTTCCTGCAGGCCGACGAAGCCCGCCACGCCTTCGAGAAGGCCCGCGATGCCGAACTGCATCGCGGCTTCCAGATCCTTTCGCACGGCGACTGACGCCGCTGCTCCTCCCGTCCAAGGAATGCCCATCGTGACCAGCCCTCTCCGCAACGATCGCCTGCTGCGCGCCCTGCGCCGCGAACCGGTGGACTGCACCCCTGTCTGGCTGATGCGCCAGGCCGGCCGCTACCTGCCTGAATACCGCGCGACCCGGGCCAAGGCCGGCAGTTTCCTGGCCATGGCCAAGACCCCGGAGATCGCCTGCGAAGTCACCCTGCAGCCGCTGCGCCGGTTCCCGCTGGACGCGGCCATCCTGTTCTCGGACATCCTCACCATTCCCGATGCGATGGGCCTGGAGCTGTACTTCGTCGAAGGCGAAGGCCCGAAGTTCCGCCATCCGGTACGTGATGAAGCGGCCATCGCCAAGCTGGCGGTGCCGGACATGGAACAGGACCTGGGCTACGTGATGGATGCGGTACGCCTGATCCGCCGCGAGCTGGACGGCCAGGTGCCGCTGATCGGCTTCTCCGGCAGCCCGTGGACGCTGGCCTGCTACATGGTGGAAGGCGGCGGCAGCAAGGATTTCGCGCGCATCAAGGCGATGGCGCTGAACCATCCGCAGGCCCTGCACCGCCTGCTGGAAGTCACCACCGACGCGGTGATCGCCTACCTCGGCGCGCAGCGCGCGGCCGGCGCACAGGCGCTGCAGGTGTTCGACACCTGGGGCGGCGTGCTGTCGCCGGCGATGTACCGCGAGTTCTCGCTGCGTTACCTGCAGCGGATTGCGCAGGGCCTGGACCGTGGCGAGGGCAGCGAGCGCACCCCGCTGATCCTGTTCGGCAAGGGCACCGGCCTGCACCTGGAAGCGCTGTCGCAGACCGGCGCCGATGCACTGGGCCTGGACTGGACGCTGGACCTGGACGAAGCGATGCGCCGCACCGGTGGCCGCGTCGCCCTGCAGGGCAACCTCGACCCGACCACGCTGTACGCCTCACCGGATGCGATCGCCGCGGCCGCCGCGCGCGTGCTCGACACCTATGCGGCCGGCAACGGCGGTTCGCGCGAGGGCCATGTGTTCAACCTCGGCCATGGCATGTCGCCGGACATGGACCCTGCGCATGTACAGGTGCTGGTCGACGCCGTGCACGCGCACAGTCAACGCTGAGCATTCCGCATGCAGGTACGGCGCGACCTTGATCGCGCCGTGACCCGCATTGCGCGATCATGGCAGCCCCCACGCTGCACCGGCCGCACGCCATGCCTACATCGTCATCGACCTACAACCGCCACCGCCCCCTGCTGTGGCTGGTGTCCTTGGCGATTTTCATGCAGATGCTCGACTCGACCATCGTCAACACGGCGTTGCCGGCGATGGCGGCCAGCCTGGGCGAGAGCCCGCTGCAGATGCAGTCGGTGGTGTTCAGCTATGCGCTGGCGGTCGCCACCTTCATTCCCGCCTCGGGCTGGATCGCCGACCGCTACGGCACCCGGCGCACCTTCCTGGTGGCGATCATCCTGTTCACCCTCGGCTCGCTGGCCTGCGCGCTGGCCCAGCACCTGCACCAGCTGGTCGGTGCGCGCGTGCTGCAGGGCATCGGCGGTGCGATGCTGCTGCCGGTCGGTCGGCTGGCGGTGATGCGTTCGGTGCCGCGCGAGGATTTCCTGCGCGCGATGAGCTTCATCGCCATCCCCGCGCTGGTCGGTCCGCTGATCGGCCCGACACTCGGCGGCTGGCTGGTCGAGATCGCCTCATGGCACTGGGTGTTCCTGATCAACCTGCCAATCGGCGTGATCGGTTTCATCGCCGCGATGAAGATCATGCCCGACCATTACGCCAGCCATCGCACCCGCTTCGACCTGCGCGGCTACATCATGCTGGCCTTTGCGATGGTGGTGCTGTCGCTGGCACTGGACGGCATCTCCGGGCTCGGCACGCCACACGCACTGGTGATGCTGATGACCGTGGCTGGCCTGGCCGCGCTGGTGGGTTATTGGCTGCACGCCGCCAACTCGACTGCGCCGTTGTTCTCGCTGGCACTGTTCCGCGTGCCCAGCTACCGCATCGGCATTCTCGGCAACCTGTTCTCGCGCATCGGCAGCAGCGCCATGCCGATGCTGATCCCGCTGCTGCTGCAGGTCGGCCTCGGCCTGGGCCCGATGCATGCCGGCCTGATGATGGTGCCGGTGGCGGCCGCCGGCATGGTCTCCAAGCAGCTGGCGGTGAAGCTGGTCGAGCGCTACGGTTACCGCCGCGTGCTGATGGTCAACACCGTGCTGGTCGGCCTGGCGATGGCCAGCTTCATCCTGATGACACCCGGCCAGCACCTGGCCTGGCGCCTGATGCAGCTGGCGTTCTTCGGTGCGGTCAATTCCCTGCAGTTCACCGTGATGAACACCGTGACCCTGCGCGATCTCGATCGCGAATTCGCCAGTTCCGGCAACAGCCTGCTGTCGATGGTGATGATGCTGGCCGCCGGTTTCGGCGCCGCAGCCGCCGGCAGCCTGCTGGCCGCGTTCGGCACCCACCTGGACAGCACCGACGCCACTGCGGCGTTGCATGCCACGTTCCTGTGCGTGGGCGCGATCACGCTGACTTCGACGATGATCTTCTGGCAGCTGCCCGATACCAAGCCGGAGCCACGGCAGGTCGAGCACGTCGCGGAGTGAGGGGTTCGGCAGGGCCTGCGGCCCTGCACCTGCAGAGGCCGAAGCCGAAGCAACAGCAACAGCGAGCATTCCGTGGGTTGGCGAGGCGGTGTCGCAGCGCGGGGACGCCGCAAGTACGTCCCTGTAGGCTTGGCAGCCGCATCCATGCGGCTGACACCCCGCACTGCGACACCGCCCCACCTCTGACAGATGGTCGCTGCTGTTGGTGGGTGTCGACCTTGGTCGACACATCTGTCAGATATCGAAATACATCTGGGGTCAGATCCGTTTTCCTTCGGAAAACGGATCTGACCCCGAGCGTCGTTCCGACAGATCGCGGAAAACTGTCGAAGGCGGGGTGGGTCCGGTTGCGGGAGTGTCCGCGGCATGGATGCCGCGGCCAAGCCCCCATGGGTGAGGGTGCTTTGCTTGCGAAGCACCGCTTCGCAAGCGCCCGAACGCACAGCCGCCAGCGGCTGGGCCGGACCGCGGAGCGGGGTTTACGGCGTCTCCCGCAACCGGATCCACCCCGCCATCCCACGGAATGCAGGCTCTTGACGTTGACGTTGATTCTGCAGGTGCAGGGCTGCAAGCCCTGCAATAATCCCTACCTGCCCATCACCCTGGCAATCGCTTCCACCAGCAGTTCGCCGGTCACCGGCTTGCGCAGGAAGCCGCCGATGCCGGCCGCTTCCACCTGCTGCTGAAGGTCCGGATCGGTGCGCGCGGTCACCGCCAGCAACGGCAGCATGTAGCCCTGGTTGCGCAGGTGCTGGGCCAGTTCGAAGCCGCTCAGGCCCGGCAGATCCAGATCCAGCAGGCCGACGTCGAAATCGCCGGCACTGATCTCGCGCAGCGCCGCCAGCGCATGGCCGGCATGCACCACCTCGTGGCCGCGTGCGCTCAACAGCCCCCGCACCACATCGGCCACGGTGGCATCGTCCTCGACCAGCAGCACCCGCAGCGGTGGCATGTTCGCCGCCTCGTCGCGATGCCCCTCGGCGGACGCCTCGGCATCACTGTCCACCACCAGCGGCAACGGCAGGGTCACGCCGAAACAGGTGCCTCGGCCCAACTGGCTCTCCACCTGGATCCGCCCCTGCATCGCATGTGCCAGTTCGCGGCAGATCGCCAGGCCGAGGCCGCTGCCACCGTACTGCGCTGCGGTACGTGCACCATCGGCCTGCTCGAAGCGGCGGAACAGGCGCTGCTGCTGTTCCTGGCTGATGCCGGGGCCGGTATCGCGCACTTCGAAATGCAGCGCGCGCAGCTCGCCATCGCAACGTGCGTGCAGGGTGATGGTGCCGCGGCTGGTGAATTTCACTGCGTTCGACAGCAGGTTCAGCAGGATCTGCCGCACGCGCATGGCATCACCGGTGGCCTGCAGGCCCGGCGGCAGCTGGTTGTCGAGGGTGAAGCGCAGGCCCTTCTGGGCGGCCAGCGGGCCCATCAGCGCCGCCAGATCCTGCAACAGGCCATTCAACGCAAACGACTGCGACTGCAGTTCCAGGCGCCCGGACTCGATCCGCGCCAGGTCCAGCGCATCGTTGACCAGGTGCAGCAGGTGTTCGCCAGCATGCCGGATCGACTGCGTGTAGCCGCGCTGCTGCGGATCCAGTGGCGATGCCAGCAGCAACTCGCTCATGCCCAGCACGCCGGTCATCGGCGTACGGATCTCATGGCCAAGGTTGGCCAGGAAGCGGGTCTTGGCCGCCGAGGCCTGCTCGGCCAGTTCCTGCTTGTGCAGCGCCAATTGGTAGGCATGGCGCCGCTGCAGGCGGCGTCGGTACAACCAGGCGAACCAGCTGGTCAGCAGCAACCCGACCGACGCCAGCACCAGCAGGCCGGACAGGCTGCGCCACCATGGCGGTTGCACGCGGAATTCCAGGCTCTGCACCCGCGACCAAACATGGTCGGCCGAGCGTGCCTGCACTTCCAGCCGGTAGCTGCCCGGCGCCAGGCGCGAGAACAGGCGCTCGCCGGCCGGGCCGACTTCGACCCAATCCGGGTCGTAGCCGGCCAGGCGGTAACGGTAGGTATTGGACGCCGAGTCGGCGAAGGACAGCAATCGCGCGACGATGCGCAGGTCGCGGTCGCCATCGGCGATCTGCAACGGTGCATCGTGGGTCATGTCCAGCACCTGCTCGTTGCGGCGCACTTCCACCCGCTCGATCACCAGTGGCGCGCGGCGTACTGAAGGCCGCACCTGCTCCGGGTCGAACACCACTGCGCCTGCCGCCGTTCCGGCCACCAGGTGGCCATCGGCGGCTGCGATCAAGGTGTGTTCGCGGAATTCCTGGCTGGGCAGGCCGTCGTGCACGCCGTACAAGCGCACGCTCTGCCCATCGGCACTGACACGGACCAGGCCGCGTGCGCTGGTCGCCCAGGCCACGCCCTGCGCGTCCACCACCAGGCCGGAGGCGGAAATCGCCGGATAGCCCTGTTCGGCACCGACCACCGCCTGCCGTTCCAGGCGCCCCTGGCTCCAGCGGTATCGCGACAGGCGCCCATCCTCGGACAACCAGACCTGGCCATCGCGGCCCACGTGCAGCGCATGGATGGCCGTTGCCGGCGCACCCGGCACCGGCTGGAAGCGCTCGCTTTCCGGCAGCCACTGCAGCAGGCCACGGCTGCTGGCCAGCCAGATATGGTCCTGCGGACCGCATTCCACATCGAGGTTGAGCTGGCCCTGCTGCAGGCCACGCTGGCCATTGTCCAGCTCGCGTCGCACGCGCCCGTCGAGGTCGCGCTGCTGCAGGCCCGCGGGCAGCATCAGCCAGAGGCTGTCGCCGTCGCAGGTCATCATCGCTTCGATGACCCCTTCCATCGCTGCATCGGCACCGGCGTCACGCCCCCAGCGACGCAGCTCACGCCGTTGCGGGTCGTAGCGCACCAGTGCATCGGTCGATCCGATCCAGACCTGGCCACGCCGGTCCTCGCGCACCGACGACAGCCAGTGCATGCCGTTGACCCAGGTACGGTGCTGCTCGATCTTGCCGGTTTTCGGATCGAAGCGATCCAGTGCGCCATGGCTGCCCACCGTCCAGACGCCGCCATTGCTGGATGGGCTGGTGCCCAGCACGAGCGCATTGCGCAGCGAGCTGGGGTCGTCCTCCAGGCGCGACAGCACCGAGAACTGCCACCAGCGTGGCAGCAGGTGCCACAGCCCGGCATTGGTGCTGGCCAACCAGATGCCACCTTCGCGGTCCTCGTAGGCACCGGTCCAGTTCGGCCGCACCGGACCGCGCGCGATCGCGCTGTACAGCGGCACGGTCTGGTACTGGCCATCGACCGCGCGCCCCAGCCCGGTCCGCGTGTCCAGCCAGTGCCCGCCCTGCTCGTCGCGCAGCATCATGCCCAGTACCTGCTCGCCCGGCGGCAGCTTCCAGGGTGGTGCCTCGAAGCGGCCATCCGGGCGACGCACGGTGGCCCCGGCCATCGTGCTGATCCACAGGCTGCCATCCGGTTCGGCGGTCAAGCCGTTGATCAGCAGGCTGGGAATGATGTCCGTACCGACGCGCTCGAAGTCGGTCCCGGTCCAGCGCGCCACGCCATGCGTGGTGCCGATCCACAGGCTGCCATCGGCCAGCGTGGCCAGGTAGGGCACCGACGACGAGGGCAGGCTGCGCGGATTGTTCGGCTCGGGCAGGAAGCGCTGCAGGCGGTCCTGGCTGTCCAGGCGGTACAGGCCGCCCTCATGGGTACCGAACCAGATCGAGCCATCGGGCGTGCTGGCCAGGCTCCAGACCGTGTTGGTGCCCATCAACGGCTGGCTGCTGCGGTCGTAGAAGTGCAGCTGCCGGCGGTCGGCGGACATCCGCACCAGGCCGGCATTCTCGGTGCCTATCCACAGCTGGTTGCGGGCATCGACCAGCACCGTCCAGATGCGGTTGTCACGCAGCCCGTCCTCCGAGCGCCACACCCGGTAGGTGCGACCGTCATAGCGGGCCAGGCCATCGTTGGTGGCGATCCACAGGTAGCCGTACCGGTCCTCGGCCATGCGGTTGACGGTATTGGACGGAAGGCCATCGAACACCGTCACCTGCCGCGGGCTCGGAGGCACCGGCTGTGCCGCAGCGGGCAACGCGCAGCACAGGAGGACCAGCAGCAGCATCGCCGCCCGCAGATACACCACCGATTGCCTCCTCACGCTGGTCCTGATGATTCCCGCGCTGCGGGCGTCGGCATGGTAAACCGAAAGTCGCGCCGTTCACGCCCGGCGCCGGCACAGTCACGCAGTCGCCTGCCGTTTCGCACGCGCCTGGGCGATGGCCGCCACCAGCAGATCGCCGGTCACCGGCTTGCGCAGGAAGCCATCGAAGCCTGCGGCCAGCACCTGGGTTTCGGCGTAGGCATCGGAACGGGCAGTCACTGCCACCAGCGGCAGTTCATAGCCCATGGTGCGCAGCTGGCGGGCGATGGCCGTACCGTCCAGCGCGGGCAGATCGAGATCGAGCAGGCCGACGTCGAAACCATCGGTGGCGATCTCCGACAGCGCGCCCAGGCCATGCAGCACGTGGACCACCTCATGCCCGCGCACCCGCAGCAGGCCGGCGATGACCTCGGCCACCGTGGCATCGTCCTCGACCAGCAGGATGCGCAGCGGCGGCAGTTCCGGCAGGGCCGCCACCTCGCCCGCGGTGCTGGCGGCCTGGCGCGTCCAGGGCAACGGCAGGCGCACGCGGAACCGCGCGCCCTTGCCCGGCTGGCTGTCTACTTCGATGCATCCGCCCATCGCCATCGCCAGCTCCTGGCAGATCGCCAGCCCCAGCCCGCTGCCACCGTAGCGCGACGCAGTGCGCGGGCCGTCGGCCTGTTCAAAACGATGGAACAGGCGCTGCTGCTGCTCGGCATTGATGCCCGGGCCACTGTCATGCACTTCGAAACACAGCCCGCCCTTTTCTTCCAGGCGCACGGCCAGGCCGACGTGGCCACGCTCGGTGAACTTGATCGCGTTGCCGAGCAGGTTCAGCAGGATCTGGCGTACACGCATCTCGTCGCCGCTGACGCTGATCGGCCCGGGCGGGTCTTCGCCGCGCAGGAACTGCAGCTGGCGCTGCTGCGCCATCGGCTGCATCAGGCCCTGCACCTGGTCGAGCAGCTCCCCCAGATCGAACGGACGCAGGTCCAGCTCCAGCCGCCCGGCTTCGATCCGGGCCAGGTCGAGGGCATCGTTGACCAGCCGCAGCAGATGGCTGCCGGCCTGCTGGATCGACCCCGCATAGCCGCGCTGCACCGGATCCAGCGGGGTGGCCAGCAGCAGCTCGCTCATGCCCAGCACACCGGTCATCGGCGTGCGGACTTCGTGGCCCAGCGTGGCCAGGAAACGGCTCTTGGCCTGCGAGGCCTGCTCGGCCAGCTGCTGCTTGTGCACCGTCAGCTGCCATTGCTGACGACGGCGCAGCCGCGCGCGGACCGACCAGACAAGGACCACCAGCAGCAGCGACCCCAGCAGGATGTAGCCGAAGATCGCCATGCCGCTGCGCCACCACGGTGGCAGCACCTTCACCTGCAACTGCTGCGAAGGCGTCCATGCGCCCCGGGCAGTCGCTGCCTGCACCTCGATGACGTAGCTGCCGGTCGGCAGCCGCGACAGGGTGCGTTGGCCATCCCCGCCCTGCTCCACCCAGTCCTGGTCGTAACCCTGCACGCGGAAGCGGTAACGGTTGCCCTGCGGACTGGCATAGGACAGCAGCCGCGCATCGATCTGCAGGTCGCGGTCATCCGGTCCCAGCAACAGGGTGCCGGTGAGCGGCAAGGGCTGCCAGCCGCGTGCATCGTCGCGGCGCACCCGCACTTCGGCGATCACCAGCGATGAAGTCGGCAGCACGGTGTCGTCTGCATTCACGTCAAAGGCGACCAACCCGGTCTGGGTGACGGCCAGCACACGGCCATCGGCGTTGACCGCCGGTGGCCGGCCGGTGAACTCCGCATCGGACAGGCCATCGCGTTCGTTGAACTGCTGCAGGCGCCGCGTCTTCGGGTCCCACCGCAGCAGGCCGCGCGGCGTCGTGGCCCACAGCTGGCCGTTGTCGGCCAGCGCCAACCCGCCCATGGTGACCGGCGGCACACCCGCGCTGCCGTCGATGCGCTGGATCAGGCGCAGGCTCATGCCATCCCACTGGTAGCGCTCGAAGGCGCCTTGGCGCGCCAGCCACAACTGCTGCGGATCGATCCACACCAGATCGTAGATCGGGCCACGCGAAACGCCCGACACCGCCTCGAAGCGTCCGGCCTGCTCACGCCAGATGCCCATGTCGCCCATCACCCAGGGCCGGCCGTGGGCGTCGAAACGGATCTGCTCGATCGGCGCATCGGCCGTCCCGCGGAAGTGCTCCAGCGGATAGCTGTGCAGCAGCCGGCCCTCTGCATCGCGCTGCTGCAGGTCCAGGCCCATCACCGACACCCACACCGTGCCGTCAGGCGCCTGCCGCATCAGGTCGATGCGCTGGCGCAGGTCGGCACTGCCATCGATCCGCAGATCGCGCAATGCGCTGGTGGCCGGATCGTAGACGGTGATGCGGCCGCCGCGTCCCAGCCACAGGCGACCGTCCGGGCGCGGCAGCACCGACCACACACACCACACCGTTGCCAAGCTGCCGGTCGCTGGCCAGCAGGCGCAGGGTACCCTGCGCATCCAGCTGGTACACCCCTCGCGCCGAGCCGACGTAGTAGTTCTTTCCGTCGCTGGCTGCGCTCAACAGGTACTGGCTGTCCAGTGGCTTGCCGTCGAGCTGGTTCCAGATCGAGAAGCGCCGCCAGTCCGGTGGCAGATAGGCCAGGCCCTGGGTCAGCAGTGCCACCCATAGTCCGCCCTCGTGGTCCTGCAGCAGATCGAGCACACCACTGTGCGCGGTCAGGAAGCCGCTGCCGCGGTCGCCCTCCAGCCGGCGCAGCGTCGCTGCATCCCCTCGCAGCAGACCGTCAGAGGTGCCAGCCCAGTAGCCCCCCTGGCGATCGGCCAGGACCAGGGCCGAGCGCAACTGGGCACTGTCGGCCCATCGCGGGCGACTGACCCGGTCCTGCCCATCGATGCGGTACAGCCCATCGTTCTGGCTGCCTACCCAGATCGAACCCTCCGCATCACGGCTCAACCGGAGCACGCTCAGCGTGCCCAGTTCCCGCGCGGCCACCGGCTCGAACCCGCTGCCGTTCCAACGCGCCACGCCGGCTTCGGTGCCCACCCACAGGCGGCCCCGCGTATCGACCAGGCTGGTGAAGATGCTGTTGCTGGGCAGGCCACCCGGCTGCGCTGGATCATGGGTGTAGAGGCGCACGCTGCCGTCTTCGCCAAGCCGGCAGACGCCATGGTTGTTGGTCCCGATCCACAAGGCATCGTCGACATAGGCCAGTGCCCAGAACTGCCCCTGGCAGGTGGAATTGACCGTGTCGAAGGTCCGGAAGCGCTCGCGGTCGGCATCCAGGCGGGCCACGCCCTTGCCGTTGATGCCCACCCAGACCCGGTCCAGCGGATCGATCAGCAGGGTCTCGATCTCGTTGCCAGGCAGCGAGCCCGGCTGTTCCGGATCGTGCTCCCAGACTCGCAGGCTGTTGCCGTCATAACGGGCGAGCCCACCATCGGTGGCGGCCCAGATGTGGCCCTGGCGGTCCTCGGCCAGCGCCACCACCATGCGCGACGGCAAGCCTTCGGCGGCACCGAAGCGGCGCAGGCGTGGTGTTTCTGCCATGTCCAGGGTCGCAGCCGCCGTGGCCATCGCCATCAGCAGCAGTCCCATACCTGCGATGCCACGGCACCACCGGCGCCAGCCGCTCGTCATCCTGAACCCCCTGTCCTGGGCCGATTGTCACACAGGGCCGGGTTCATGGCTGCAACAGGCTGTTTCCAGCGGTGGCACCACCACGAACTGTTGCAGCCATGCACGCAACGTTGGCAGGGGGCTGTGCGTATGATCACAGCGTCCCCTTCCGGAGCCCGCCATCGATGCGTCCCTGCCTGGCCCTGCTGCCGATGCTGCTCGCCACCGCCCCTGCCTGGGCGGCCGCTGACACCTATCGCCTCGATCCGGTGCACACGCGGGTGCTGTTCTCCATCGACCACGCGGGCTACTCGCAGGCCATGGGCACGGTGTCCGGCAGCGAAGGCCGCGTGCTGTTCGATCCCGACAACTGGCGCGACGCCACCCTGGAGGTGGACATCCCGGTGTCGCGCCTGGACCTCGGCGACGCCAAGTGGAACCAGGCCACGCTGGCCCGCAGCCTGCTCGACGGCGAGCGATTCCCGACCGCGCGTTTTGTCTCCAGCCGGGTCGAACCGATCGACGCCAAGCATGCGCATGTGATCGGCACGCTGACCCTGCGCGGGGTCAGCCAGGAAGTCACCCTGGACGTGACCCTCAACGCGCTCAAGCGCTACCCGCTCCCTCCCTTCCGACGCACCGCGGGGTTTTCCGCCAGCACGACGCTGAGCCGGCGCGCGTTCGGCATCACCGCCTGGCCGGGCGTCATCGGTGACGCGGTACAGGTGCGGATCGAGGCTGAGGCCACCCTCGACCGCAGCGACGCCCCGGGAACTCCCGCTCCCGTCCCACACTCCGACCACACGACGGCCCCCAAGGACCCTTCATGACCGCCAAGAACACCCCCGCCGCCTGGGGGAGTGTCAGCCAGATCCTGCACTGGTTGATCGCACTGCTGATCCTCGCCTTGGGCGTGGTTGGCCTGACCATGGGCGAACTGCCCAAGACGCCCAAGTACTTCTGGGTCTACACCGCGCACAAGTCGATCGGCATCACCGTGCTGGCGCTGGTGCTGTTCCGTCTCGGCTGGCGCCTGTATGCCGGTGCACCGAAGCCGGTGCCGGGGGTGCCCAGCTGGCAGGAGCGCATCGCCAGTGCCACCCATGTGCTGCTGTATGTGCTGATGTTCGCCATCCCGCTGTCGGGCTGGCTGTACGATTCGGCCAGTGGCCTGCGCCCCTTCCGTTGGTTCGGCCTGGTCGACGTGCCCAAGCTGAGCGGCCCCGACCCGCAGGTCGTCGCGGTGTCCCATGCCCTCCACGAATACGGCTTCTGGCTGTTGATCGCGGTGGTGCTGGCGCATGCCGGCGCTGCTTTCTACCACCACCTGTTCCAGCGCGATGCAACGCTGTCCCGCATGTTGCCGCGCGGCTGGCTCGCCTCCCCTCAGAAGGACTGACCGATGAACCTGAAACTGACCACTCCGGCCGCCGTGGCCGCCGCCCTGGCCGGCATGCTGGCCACCGCCCCGGCGCTCGCTGCGGACTATGCGCAGGCCCCGGGTGCCGGCTCGATCCTGGTGTTCGCCACCAAATACGACGGCGAAGTGTTCACCGGCAGCTTCCCGGGCTTCGCCACCAAGCTCAGCTTCGACCCGGCCAACCCGGCCGCCGGTTCGCTGGACGTGGTGATTCCGCTGGCGGGCGCCAAGAGCGGCAACAGCGACCGTGACTCGACCCTGCAGGGCGCCGACTTCTTCAATGTCGGCAAGTTCGCTACTGCGCGTTACACCGCCAAGGGCTTCCGCGCCGTGGGCAACGACCAGTTCGCCGCCGATGGCACCCTGGAACTGCGCGGCGTCAGCAAGCCGGTCACCCTGACCTTCACCTGGAAGCCGGGCACCCAGCCGGTGCTGACCGGCAAGGCCACGGTCAAGCGCCTGGACTTCGGCGTCGGCGGCGGTGACTGGGCTGACACCAAGACCATTCCGGACGACACCGCGATCAGCACGATCGTGAAGTTCGACGCGAAATAAGACGCTTCCGGTAGTGCCGGCCGCTGGCCGACATTAACGGATATCGGGTGGTTGCCGGCCAGCGGCCGGCACTACCTGACCGCCTTCGGCCAACCACGCCTGCACCGTGGCCGCATCGAACGGCCAGTCCAGCTCGCGCTCGCCGCGCTCGTCGCGCAGCACCGGCACCCGCGCGCCATAGCGCGCTTCCAGCGCCGGCTGGTCATCCAGGAACACCGATTCAAACTCCGGCGCCCGCGCTTTGGCCAGTTCGGCCAGGGCCAGGTCGCACAGGTGGCAATCGTCACGCTGGATCAGGGTCAACACCAGTCAGGCTCCCATGGCGGAAATGCTGCGCCGCAGCCATCGGATGGCCCGGCAAGCCGCTAGAATAGCCGCTTGTCCGGTACCCGCAGTTTGGCATCCATGGCTGTCAGCACGTTCGACGTTTTCAAGATCGGCATTGGTCCGAGTTCCTCGCACACCGTCGGGCCGATGAAGGCCGCCGAGCGATTCATCCATCGCTGGCTGCTCGATCCGGGCCGCCTGCACGAGGTCGCGCGCATCCGCGCCGATGTCTATGGCTCGCTGGCGCTGACAGGCCGCGGCCACGGCACCGACAAGGCGATCCTGCTGGGCCTGGAAGGCCAGCGGCCGAACCTGATCGACCCGGACATCATCCCGGCCACCCTGGAGCGCATCCGCAGCAGCAAGCGCATCCAGCTGATGGGCCAGCACGAGATCGCCTTCGACGAGAAGCGCGACCTCGGCATGAACAAGCGCCAGAAGCTGCCGTACCACACCAACGGCATGCGCTTCACCGCGTACAACGCCGACGATGAAGTGATCGCCACCCGCGATTACTACTCGGTCGGTGGTGGCTTCGTGGTCAACCAGGACGACGCGGCCGATGACCGCATCGTGCCCGACGAGACCCCGCTGCCCTACCCGTTCAAGAGCGGCGACGAGCTGCTGGCGCAGACCGCGCGCAGCGGCCTGAGCATCGCCCAGCTGATGTTCGAGAACGAGAAGTGCTGGCGCAGCGAAGACGAGATCCGCGCCAACCTGCGTGAGATCTGGAGCGCGATGCAGTCGTGCGTCGCGCGTGGCATCCGCGAGGAAGGCGTGCTGCCGGGTGGACTGAAGGTCGGCCGTCGCGCACCGGCGCTGTACCGTGAGCTGTCGTCGAAGCCGGAAGCGGCGATGCGCGATCCGCTGACCACGCTGGACTGGGTCAACCTGTACGCACTGGCGGTGAACGAGGAAAACGCGGCCGGTGGCCGCGTGGTGACCGCACCGACCAACGGCGCCGCCGGCGTGCTGCCGGCGGTGCTGCATTACTTCGACCGCTTCTGCCCCGGCGCCAACGAGCAGCGCGTGTTCGACTTCCTGCTGACCTCGGCGGCGATCGGCATCCTGTACAAGGAAAACGCTTCGATTTCCGGCGCCGAAGTGGGCTGCCAGGGCGAAGTGGGCGTGGCCTGTTCGATGGCGGCCGGTGGCCTGGTCGCGGCGCTGGGTGGCAACCCCAGCCAGATCGAGAACGCCGCGGAAATCGGCATGGAACACAACCTCGGCCTGACCTGCGACCCGATCGGCGGCCTGGTGCAGATTCCGTGCATCGAACGCAATGCGATGGGCGCGGTGAAGGCGATCAATGCCTCGCGCATGGCGATGCGTGGCGACGGCAAGCACAAGGTGTCGCTGGACAAGGTCATCAAGACCATGCGCGATACCGGCCGCGACATGCAGGACAAGTACAAGGAAACCAGCCGCGGTGGCCTGGCGGTGAACGTCATCGAGTGCTGAGGTGTAGCGCCGAGCCCATGCTCGGCTGATCGGGTGGGAGTAGCCGGGCATGAGCCCGGCTCTACATCGGACGACGTCGTCACCACGTTCCGGTTAGGCTCGGGGCTTCCCCACCCCGGATTGCCCCATGCGCGTGATCGCTGCCGCCCTGCTTGCCTGCCTTCCGCTGGCCGCCCTGGCCGCCCCCACCTACGGGCCGCGGCTTGAGGGTTTCGACTACGGCTATCCGGTGAAGACCTTCGCGCTGGAGTCGCAGCGGCAGCCGCTGGAGATGGCCTACCTGGACATCGCGCCGAAGAAGGCGCCCATCGGCGTGGTGGTGCTGCTGCACGGCAAGAACTTCTGTGCCGCCACCTGGAAGGAATCGATCAAGCCACTGGTTGCCGCCGGCTACCGGGTGATCGCCCCGGATCAGGTGGGTTTCTGCAAGTCCAGCAAGCCGGAGCGCTATCAGTACACGTTCGCGCAGCTGGCCGCCAACACCCATGCCCTGTTACAGCAACTGCAGCTGGGTGATGTACCGGTGCACCTGGTCGGGCACTCGATGGGCGGCATGCTGGCGGTGCGCTACGCGCTGATGTTCCCGCAGGACCTGCGCAGCCTGTCGCTGGTCAACCCGATCGGCCTGGAAGACTGGAAGGCGCTGGGCGTCCCCTGGCGCAGCGTCGACGCGTGGTACGCCGGCGAAATGAACATCAGCTATGACAGCATCCGCCGCTACCAGCTGGAGGTGTACTACGACGGCAAATGGAAGCCGGCCTACGAACCGTGGGCGCGGATGCAGTCGGGCATGTACGAAGGCCCGGGCAAGCAGGCCGTTGCATGGAGCCAGGCGCTGGCCTCGGACATGGTGTTCAACCAACCGGTGGTGTACGAACTGAAGCACCTGCAGGTGCCGACCACACTGTTCATCGGCCAGAAGGACCGCACCGCGATCGGCCGTGACCAGGCACCGCCTGCGGTGAAGGCGGCGCTGGGCAACTATCCGGCACTCGGCAAGGCGGCGGCCGCAGCGATTCCCGGCGCGACGCTGGTCGAGTTCGCCGAACTGGGCCATTCGCCGCAGGTGCAGGACCCGAAGCAGTTCAACGCCGCGTTGTTGAAGGCGTTGAAGTCCCGCTGACTGACGGCCGCTTCTGTAGAGCCGAGCATGGGCTCGGCTCTACAAGAACGGTGTGATCAGCCCACGATCCGCAGCACGTCATCCAGCAACGCGGCCGCAGTGACTTCCGCGCCGGCGCCCGGCCCCTGGATCAACAACGGCTGGTGGCGGTAGCGATCGCTGTGGATGGCCACGCGGTTGTCGGTGCCCGCGCCCTGCGCCAAGGGATGATCGGCCGGCAGCTCACGCAGGCCCACCTGCGCACCTTCGCCGTCAACACGACCAACGAAACGCAGCACGCGACCGTTGTCACGTGCCTGCTGCCAACGCGCCTGCAGCGGCGCATCCAGCTGCTCCAAGGCAGCCACGGCATCTTCCAGCGGCAACGCAGCCAGCGCATCAGGCACCAGTGAATCCACCTGCACCTGCGACGCATCCAGTGCCAGTCCGCTGCTGCGCGCCAGGATCAACAGCTTGCGGCGCACGTCCTCGCCGGACAGGTCCAGGCGCGGATCCGGTTCGGTATAACCGGCCGCCAGTGCCTCGCGTACCGCAGCGGAAAACGGCGACTGGCCGTCATAGCGATGGAACAGCCATGCCAGCGAACCGGACAGCACGCCTTCGATGGCGTGGATGTGATCGCCACCGGCCACCAGCGCGCGCAGGCTGCTCAACAGCGGCAGGCCGGCGCCCACGGTGGCGCTGTCGCCATAACGCGCACCACTGTCGGCACAGCTTTCGGCAATGGCCTGCGCGCGGGCGAGCTGTGCGCCTCGGCCCAGCTTGTTGGCGGTCACCACGTGCACGCCGCGCACCAGCCATTGCACGTGGCGGGCGGCCACGTCTTCACTGGCCGTGGCATCGACCACCACGTCGCCACGCTCCAGTCCTTCGGCGCTCGCCCACGGTGGCGAACTGTGGCCATCGCGTGGTGCCCGGCGTGCCAGTTCCAGGGGCAGCGCCAGGTCGCGATCGATCTCCAGCGCCGTGCGCGAGTTGGCCAGCCACTGCACGCTGGGCAGCTCCAATCCGCGTGCCTGCAGCACCTGGTAACGCTGCACGAAGGCCGAACCGACCGTACCGGTGCCGAGCAATGCCAGGCGTCCCGCGCCCAGCGCAGGAATGTCAGCGGCGAGTGCGCTCATGCGTCCACCACCTGTTTGCGGCGCGCGGCCGCATCGATCACCGCTTCGGCGCGCTGCAGCGCGGCACCGAGATCGGCCAGCAGGTCACGTTCGGCCTCGATACCGACCGACAGGCGCAGCAGTCCTTCGCTGATGCCGGCCGCCGCGCGTGCTTCGGCCGTCATCGCTGCATGGGTCATGGTGGCCGGATGCGCGATCAGGCTTTCGACGCCGCCCAGCGATTCGGCCAGGGTGAAACAGCGCAGCCCGTCGACAAACGCACGCACTGCCGCGTGAGGATCATCGCCTTCGCAGTCGGCCAGTTCGAACGACAGCATCGCGCCGAAGCCGTTCTGCTGGCGCGCGGCGATGGCATGGCCGGGGTGATCGGCCAGGCCCGGGTAGTACACCGCGCCGACGGCCGGATGCCGGTCCAGCAGGGCAACGATCGACGCAGTGTTTTCCTGGTGCACGCGCAGGCGTGCATCCAGCGTGCGCAGGCCGCGCAGGGTCAGGAAGGCATCGAACGGTGAACCGGTCAGGCCCAGCGCATTGCCCCACCACACCAGCTGCTCGTGCAGCGCCGGATCGCGCGCGACCACCGCACCGCCGACCACATCGCTGTGGCCATTGATGTACTTGGTGGTGGAATGCAGCACCAGGTCCGCACCAAACGACAGCGGCTGCTGCAGCGCCGGCGACAGGAAGGTGTTGTCGACCACTACGAGTGCACCGGTCTTGTGCGCGGCCTCGATGACGAAGCGCAGGTCGGTGATGCGCAGCAGCGGGTTGGACGGCGTTTCCACCAGCACCAGCTTCGGCTGCGCGGCCAGCGCCTGTGCCAGCGCGCGCGGATCGGTCAGGTCAGCGGTGACCAGTTCGAAGTGGCCCTTCTTCGCCAGCGCATTGAACAGCCGCCAGCTGCCGCCGTAGGCATCGTGCGGCACCACCAGCGTGTCGCCCGGCTGCAGCAGCGCGTTCAGCACCAGGTTGATCGCGCCCATGCCGGTCGCGGTGATGACGCCGCCGGCGCCGCCCTCCAGTTCCGCCAGCGCTTCACCCAGCAGGTCGCGGGTGGGGTTGCCACTGCGCGTGTAGTCGTACTGGCGCTTGTTGCCGAAGCCTTCAAAGCTGAAGTTCGACGACAGTACGATCGGCGGCGTGACCGCGCCATGCGCGGTGTCCCGATCGATGCCCGCACGGACGGCGGCAGTGGTGCGACTACAGGACGGTTCGTTTGCGTGCAGGCTCATGCGGACTCTCCAGAAGTGCGGAAGGCGGTGGCGAGGATCGCGTCGATGCGATCGGTTTCTTTGAGGAAGGCGTCGTGGCCATAGGGCGAGCGCAGCACGCGCAGGCTGCCACGCGGGCCCAGGCCTTCGACCAGGCCGACCAGGTCGGCCAGCGGCACCAGGCGGTCGCCCTCCACGGCCACCACCACGGTCGGCGGCAGGATCGCGGTGGGATCGACGCGGTGCAGGTCGATCGATTCGGACAGGCGCAGGTAGGCGGTCACCGGCGTGCGCGCGACGTACTGCGCACCGGCCGCGTCGAGATAGTCTTCGGCAGCCACGCGCACGCGGCCATTGATGACCTCCGGCGCAGCATCGAAGCGCTCGCCGAATTCCTCCGGCGTGCGATAGCTGAGCATGGCGAACTGCCGGGCCAGGGCCAAGCCGTGGTCTTCGCCGCACTGCAGCTGGCCGAGCGCGACTGCGCGGCGCTGCAGCGCACGCCAGGCGGCGGCATACGGATGCGGGCGATGCGCACCGCTGGCCAGCACCAGCTGGCGCACGCGGGCGCGGTGGCGGACCGCGAACTGCTGGCCGACCAGCGCGCCATAGGAGTAGCCCACGAATGCCTTCAGCGCGCGGATACCGAGGTGATCCAGCAGCAGCGCCAGTGCATCTGCCTGGTCAGCGGTATCGATCGGCACGTCCAAGGCACCGTCGGCCCCGATGAAATCGAAGGCCAGTACACGCAGCTGCTGCGGATCCAGCGCGCGCCCGCTGCCGACCAGGTCCTCGGCCCAGCCGTTCTCGCTGAACTGTGCGTTGGACGCCACATGGCGGTGGGCGGAAATGCCACCGGCCAGCACCACCACCGGTGCATTGGCCGGGCCGACCCACTCATAGCGCAGGCGCACCGGGCTGGGGCCGGCGTGGCGCATCGACAGCACCGCGGCGAACTCACCGCGCTCGGCATGCACGCGGTCTTCGACCGGCACGCTGACGGGGACAAAGGGTTCGGGGCGAAGCGCGGTACTGGCGGCGAAGCTCATGGCGGGATCCGGTTGGGGAATCGGCCATCGAGCCTTCGCGGGGCCCGCGTTCGAGATGCACGTGTGGTGCATGGTTCGAACCATCTTTCGGTGGACGCCACGGTCCCCGCAGGATTTGGCACCTACGCAGACGCTTGCGCGCCTGCGGGCTGCCCCGGCTTCAAAGGGCCTGTCCCTCTGCCGGTCTCGATGGTGGGGCCACGATGCCAGCCCTTTCCGGCGCTGTCAATCCCTTCATGCGGATAAAGCGATGAATATTTTTGGGGCCGCTATGCGAAGGCCGTCCCGGTCGTTCGGTTCAGGATCCGCTACAGTCCCGGCGGTCCTTTTCGCTGGAAACACCGATGCCGCGCCTGCCCCTGTCCTGCCTGCTGCTGCCCCTGCTGGCGAGCGCGACCGCACACGCCGGCGACTGGCGCCAGGGCTGGGGACTGGCTGCCTCGCCTGCCTCGGCAACCCGCCCAGGCAGCGCCGGGGGCGCCGCCCCCATGGCCCAGTTGCGCCTGCAGCCTGTTGGTACGCAATGGCAGGCCCGGATCGACAACGGGCTGGCAGGGCCGCTGCAGATCCAGCTGCGCGCCGCCCCCGGACACCCGGTCGAAGGCCTCCCGGTCGAGTCGCTGATCCAGGGCGACAGCAGCCTGGTGGTCGGCCACCTGCCCGCCCCGATCGATGGCCGCATGCTCGATCTGCGCCTGCAGTCGGTGCCGGGCAACCCGGCCGCACAGGCCGAAGATGTCGCCTACCGCCTGCCATTCGATGCGGCCCGCCTGCGCGTGGACCAGGCGCCGCGGGGACGCTTCAGCCATGACGACGAGGAGAACCGCGACGCGGTCGACTTCGCGCTGCCGGAGGGCACCCTGGTGCTGGCCGCGCGCGAGGGCACGGTGATGCAGATCCAGGATGGCTTCCGTGGCAACGGCCAGGACCGCGAACGCGATGGTACCCGCGCCAACTTCATCCGCGTGCTGCACAGCGACGGCAGCATGGCCCTGTACGGCCACCTGCAGGCCGGCGGCATGCGCGTGCGTCGCGGCCAGGCGATAGGGGCCGGACAGCCGATCGGCCTGTCCGGCAACAGCGGCTACAGCAGTGCCCCGCATCTGCACTTCGTGGTGCAGGTCAACCGCGGCATGGGCCTGCGCTCGGTGCCGGTGCGCATCTTCGCCGAGCAGGGCCAGCTGCAGTTCGCCCGCCAGGGCGAGGCCGAAGGCGGTACCGGGCGCTGACCGGCCCCGGCCGGTATAATCGGGCGCTTATCTCTTTGAAAAGCGCCCCGGGCGGGCGCCACTGCCATGTCCGAAGTCGCCAACGAAGCGTCGCGTCGCCGCACCTTCGCCATCATTTCCCACCCTGACGCCGGCAAGACCACGCTGACCGAAAAGCTGCTGCTGTTCGGAGGCGCGATCCAGATGGCCGGTTCGGTCAAGGGCCGCAAGGCCGCCCGCCACGCCACGTCCGACTGGATGGCGCTGGAAAAGGAGCGCGGCATCTCCGTCACCTCCTCGGTGATGCAGTTCCCGTACGAAGGCAAGATCGTCAACCTGCTCGACACCCCCGGCCACGCCGACTTCGGCGAAGACACCTACCGCGTGCTGACCGCGGTGGACTCGGCGCTCATGGTGATCGACGTGGCCAAGGGCGTGGAAGAGCGCACCATCAAGCTGATGGAAGTCTGCCGCCTGCGCGACACCCCGATCATGACCTTCATCAACAAGCTCGACCGCGAGGGCAAGGACCCGATCGAGCTGCTGGATGAAGTGGAAACCGTGCTCGGCATCCAGTGCGCGCCGGTCACCTGGCCGATCGGCATGGGCCAGCGCCTGAAGGGCGTGGTTCATCTGCTGACCGGCGAAGTGCACCTGTACGAACCGGGCCGCAACTTCACCCGCCAGGACTCGACCATCTTCCCGTCCATCGATGCACCGGGCCTGGCCGAGAAGATCGGTGCACAGATGCTGGCCGACCTGCGCGACGAACTGGAACTGGTGCAGGGCGCCAGCCACCCGTTCGACCTGGACGCCTACCGCGCCGGCAAGCAGACCCCGGTGTTCTTCGGTTCCGGCGTGAACAATTTCGGCGTGCAGCCGCTGCTGGACTTCTTCGTCGAGCATGCACCGTCGCCGCAGGCACGCTCCACCACCGGCCGCGAGATCGCCCCGGAAGAAAACAAGCTGACCGGCTTCGTGTTCAAGATCCAGGCCAACATGGACCCGCAGCACCGCGACCGCGTGGCCTTCATGCGGGTCTGCTCGGGCCGCTTCAGCGCCGGCATGAAGACCTTCCACGTGCGTACCGGCAAGGAAATGAAGCTGGCCAACGCGCTGACCTTCATGGCCAGCGACCGCGAGATCGCCGCCGAGGCGTGGCCGGGCGATGTGATCGGTATCCACAACCACGGCACCATCTCCATCGGCGACACCTTCACCGAAGGCGAAGCGGTGACCTTCACCGGAATCCCCAACTTCGCCCCGGAACTGTTCCGCCGCGCCCGCCTGCGCGATCCGCTCAAGCTCAAGCAGCTGCAGAAGGGCCTGGCCCAGCTGTCCGAGGAAGGCGCGACCCAGTTCTTCCGCCCGCTCACCAGCAACGACCTGATCCTGGGTGCGGTCGGCGTGCTGCAGTTCGACGTGGCCGCCTACCGCCTGAAGGACGAGTACGGCGTGGAAGCCACCTTCGAGCCGGTCAGCGTGACCACTGCGCGTTGGGTCCACTGCAGCAACGAGAAGAAGCTGGAAGAGTTCCGCGAGAAGAACGCGCTGAACCTGGCGCTGGATGCGGCCGGCCACCTGGTCTACCTGGCACCGACCCGGGTCAACCTGCAGCTGGCCCAGGAACGCTCGCCGGACGTGCGCTTCTCGGCTACCCGCGAAGCGGCGCATACCGTTTCGGTAGGCTGATGCCACGGGGTCGGATCCCTTTCCGGCAGGAAAGGGCTCTGACCCCAGCCGTCGCGGGCGGTTCATCCACGCAACGCAGGGATTCACCGACCATACGGTGACGGGCGTGCACATGTCGCCCATCGCGGCGATGATAGGGGGGTGCGGGTCCCCCTCCCCGCGAACGATGCCTACGTCATGTCCACGACTTCCGTTGCTTCGATCCGCGAAGAAATCGCCAGCGCTCTGACCCACGGCCTCGGTGCCGTGTTCGCGCTGGGTGCCGGCGCGGTGCTGATCACCCTGGCCGCCATCTACAGCGATGGCTGGCAGCTGGCCGGCGCCATTGTGTTCGGCATCGCGCTGCTGCTGCTGTACACCGCCTCCACCCTCTACCACGCCATCCAGCACCCGGTCGCCAAGGGGCGGCTCAAGGTGTTCGACCACTGCGCGATCTACGTGCTGATCGCCGGCACCTACACCCCATTCACCCTGATCGGCCTGCGCGGCCCGTGGGGCTGGGGCCTGTTCGCCGCGATCTGGACCCTGGCCTTGGCCGGCGTGGTGTTCAAGCTGTTCTACACCGGCCGTTTCAAGCGCCTGTCCACCGCCATCTACGTAGCCATGGGCTGGCTGGTGATCGTGGCGGTCAAGCCGATGCTGGCCTCGATCGACGGCTGGACGCTGGGTTGGCTGCTGGCCGGCGGCCTGTCGTACACGCTGGGCACCTATTTCTACCACCGCGAATCGATCCCCTACTCGCATGCCATCTGGCACCTGTTCGTGATCGGTGGCAGCGTCTGCCACTTCGTCGCGGTCACCATGCAGGTGCTGTAGCACCTGCCCGCGCATGGCGTGTGCACGCCGCGCACATGGACGCTTCGCGCCCCGTCCACGATGAGGGGGCAACCATGGCAACGTGAATGCTGCCGCCTCCCCTGCTGCAAAGCGCACGCCCCGCTGGCGCCTCCGCCGCCCCGGCCCGCGAGGCCAGCGCTGGTTGGCCCTGCTCACCTTCCTGCTGGCCGCGCTGCTGGTACTGATCGCGCTGTGGGACTGGAACTGGTTCAAGGGCCCGGTCGAGCGCGCAGTGCAGGCCCGCACCGGCCGCGCACTGCACATCGGCCACCTGGATGTCGACCTCGGCCGTACCAGTACGATCCGCGCCGATGCGATCACCTTCGCCAACGCAGGCTGGGCGAAGCAGCCGAACATGGCCAGCGCCGACCGCGTCGAGATCGACGTGCGGGTCTGGCCCCTGCTGCGCGGCAGCGTGCAGCTGCCCGAAGTGCGCCTGACCCGGCCGGACGTGCTGCTGGAAACCGCCCCGCGCAAGGGCGAACCGGGCAACTGGGATTTCCTCGGTGACAGCGCCGGCGGGGCAAGCCCGCAGCTCAAACGGCTGCGCATCGATGACGGTCGCCTGCAGTTCCTCGATGCGCTCGGCCGCACCGATATCCGCGTGGACGTGCGCAGCGGGCAGCCGAAGCAGGCCGACGCCGCGCCACCGCTGCTGGTGCAGGGCAAGGGACACTGGCAGGGCAATCCATTCACCCTGCGCGGTGGCACTGAATCACCGCTGGAACTGACCGACAGCGATCACCCGTTCCGCATCCACCTCGACGGCCGCGCCGGCGCCACCCACGCCGTCGCCAGCGGCACATTGACCAACCCCTTCCAGCTGCGCGTATTCGACCTGCAGTTCGCGCTCAGCGGCCAGGACCTGGCCGACCTCTACCCCTTGCTCGGCATCGCCATTCCGCCGTCCCCGCCCTATGCGTTGAACGGTCGGCTCAAGCGTGACCACAACCTCTGGCGTTATGAGCAGTTCACCGGCAAGGTCGGCGACAGCGACCTCGGCGGCAACCTGCAGTTCGAAGTGGGCGGCGCGCGCCCGCGACTGACGGCCATGCTGGAATCCAGACGCCTGGACTTCGATGACCTGGCCGGCTTCGTCGGCGCCCCACCGAAAACCGGCGGCGGCGAAACCGCCAATGCGCAGCAGAAGGCCGAGGCCGCACGGGTGGCTGCCCGTGCGCGCGTGCTGCCCGACACGCCCTACAACCTCGGCAAGCTGCGTGCGATGGATGCCGACGTGCGCTGGAAGGCCCATCGCATCAACGCGCCCTCGTTGCCATTGGACGACATGGATGCCCATCTGCTGCTGGATGACGGTGTGCTGCGGCTGGACCCGCTGAACTTCGGCGTCGCCGGCGGCGACATCCGCAGCACGATCCGCATGGACGCGCGCCAGCCGCAGATCAGTACCGCGCTGAAGGCCAGCGTGCGCGGCGTGCAGCTCGGCCAGTTGTTCCCCGACGCCAAGCTGGCCGAACAGGCCAAGGGCGGCATCGGCGGCGAGGTGGACCTGAGTGGCCGCGGCAATTCGATCGCCGCGATGCTCGGCAGCAGCAGCGGCAAGGTCGGCCTGGCGATGGGCCGCGGCCATGTCGGCAACCTGGTGATGGAGCTGGCCGGTCTGGACATCACCGAGTCGCTGAAATTCCTGGTGACCGGCGACAAGCAGATCCCCCTGCGCTGCGCCTTCGCCGACTTCGGCGTGCGCGACGGCCTGATGACCAGCCAGGCGCTGGCGGTGGATACCACCGACACGATCATCATCGGCGAGGGCACGGTCAGCCTTCGCGATGAGACCCTGGACCTGCTGTTGAAGCCACGGCCGAAGGACAAGAGCATCCTGGTACTGCGCTCGCCGCTGCACATCGCCGGCACCTTCAAGGACCCGTCATTCCGCCCGGACTTCAAGGCGCTGGGCATCCGCGGCGCGGTGGCCCTGGCATTGGGCAGCATCGCCCCGCCGGCGGCGTTGCTGGCGACCATCGAACTGGGGCCAGGCAAGGATGCCGACTGCGGTGGGCAGTATGCGAAGTAGGAGCGGGTGTTCGCGGCGCCTCGTTTTTCCGCGCGTAGAGCCGGAGCAAGGCGACAGGCAGGACACGCCGTAAATACGTCCCTGTAGGCTCGGTCGGCGCATCCATGCGCCTCACGGTCCTGCCTGCCGCCTTGCTCCGGCTCCCGACAGTTTCCCGCGCGCGCGGAACGAGAGCGGAAATTCAAAGTCAAAAGAAAAAACAAAGTCAAAAGCTGTTGCCAACCAAGGTTGGCAGCTACCAAAAGCAGATCGCCTGCAACAAAGCTCACCGCGCTCGCGGCAATGTATCCAGAGGCTGAGGGCATGGGCGTGCAGGACCGTTGGCGCCATGGATGGCGCCATCGAGCCTACAGGGACGTACTTGCGGCGTGTCCTGCACGCCCATGCCCTCAGCCTCCCCCCGCATCAGGAAGGCGCTGCTTTGGCTTTGGCTTTGGCTTTGAGCTTCAAAAAGCGGGCCGGCGGGCCGCAGGCCCGCCAGCGAACAACTCACCCTGCCACGATGTACTGCTGCAGCTGGTCCAGCTCGCGCCGCTGCGCATCGATCACCGACTTCACCAGGTCGCCGATGGAGATCACCCCCAGCACCTGCGCGCCCTCGACCACCGGCAGATGGCGGATGCGGTAGTCGGTCACCAGTTGCAGGCAGTGCTCCACCTTCTCGCCCGGCGACACGGTCACCACCTGCGCCGTCATGATCTCCGCCACCGCGGTATCGCGCGACGAACGATCACGCAGCACGATCTTGCGCGCGTAATCACGCTCGGACAGGATCCCGACCAATCGCGGCCCGTCCATCACCAGCACCGCACCGACGCCCTTTTCCGCCATCAACCGGATCGCGTCAATCACCGCCGCATCCGGCGCGACCGCATGTACTTCAGGAGACTTGCCGTCCAACAGTTGCCGTACCGTCGTCATCTGCCTGCCCTCCGAGGGTGGGTTGCAGGGCCGAGTCTGCCACGGCGGATGCTAGCCACGCGTCAACCAGGTACAACGGCCGCTGCTTGGATTCCTCGTACAGCCGTCCCAGGTACTCGCCGATCAGGCCCAGCGCGATCAGCTGCACCCCGCCCAGGAACAGGATCACCGCCATCATCGTCGGCCAGCCCGCCACCCGGTCGCCATACAGCGCCGCCTTCACGATCACCCACAGGCCGAACACGAACGCGACCGCTGCGGTTGCCAGGCCCAGGTAGGTGGCGGCCCGCAGCGGCACGGTCGAGAACCCAGTGATGCCTTCGAGGGCGAAATTCCACAGCCGCCACAGGCTGAACTTGCTGGTGCCGGCCACGCGCGCGTGGCGGTGATAGGGCACGGCAATCCGCTTGAAGCCTACCCAGCTGAAAAGCCCCTTCATGAAGCGGTGGCGCTCACGCATCCCGCGCAGGGCACTCAGCGCGCGCGGCGACAGCAGGCGGAAATCTCCGGTATCGGCCGGAATCGGCGTACGCGACAGGCGGCCCATCACCCGATAGAACATCGCTGCCGTGGCGCGCTTGATCCAGGCCTCGCCATCGCGGGCCATGCGCGTGCCGTAGACGTTGTCATGGCCCTCGCGCCAACGCGCGACGAACTGCGGCACCAGCTCCGGCGGGTCCTGACCGTCGGCATCGAGGATCATCGCAGCCCCCTCATGCACCAGATCCAGGCCTGCGGTCAGCGCCGCCTCCTTGCCGAAGTTGCGCGACAGCTTCAGCGCCGAGACGCGCGCGTCGGCCTGGGCCAGCCCGGCGATCACCTCCCAGGTGCGATCGTGGCTACCGTCATCCACATAGAGGATGTGGCCGTCGATGTCGGGCAGGCCGTCCAGCACCGCGCACAACCGCGGATGCAGCAGCGGCAGCGCCAGGGCCTCGTTATAGGCGGCGATGACAAAAGTGAGCCGTTCGCGGGTCATGCCCGGATTGTACGTTGCCCGCCGGGCGCACGGCCCGTCGCCTGTCGATCACGCCGCGCCTGTCTCAGTCCTCCGACAGGTATGACGCGCCCCCCAGCTGGCGCGCCTGGCGCTGGATCCATGCGGCGCGCCGCTGCACATACGGCCCCGGCGCGGCCGCGTTGTAGCGTCGCGGTGCCGGCAGTACCGCCGCCAGTCGCGCGCTCTCGGCCGGGCTCAACCGGGCCGCGTCCTTGCCCCAGTATTTCTGGGCTGCTGCCTGCGCGCCGTACACACCATCACCGAACTCGGCGATGTTGGGGTACATCTCCAGGATGCGCTCCTTCGGCCACAGCGCCTCGATCAGCACCGTGTACCAGACTTCCAGGCCCTTGCGGATCCAGCTGCGGCCCTGCCACAGGAACAGGTTCTTGGCCACCTGCTGGCTGATCGTGCTGGCGCCGCGCAGGCGTCCGCCCCTGGCGTTGTGGTCGCGGGCCTTTTCGATGGCCTGCAGGTCGAAGCCATTGTGGTCGGGGAAGCGCTGGTCCTCGGCCGCCACCAGCGAGATCGGCAGGCTCGGGGCCATCTGGTCGAGGTCGCGCCACTGGTAATGCAGCCGATAGGACCAGTCGGCCTCGCCCAGCGCCTCGCCATAGCGCCACAGCATCACCGTGGACACCGGCGGGTCGATGAACCGCAGCACCAGCACCTGCAGGCAGCTGAAGGCGGCCAGCAGCACCGGCAGCCACAGCAGCCGCTTCCAGCGCCAGCGTCGCCGGCGCGGCGCGGCCACCACCGCCTCTACCTTGTGCTGCTCTCCCGCTGCCCCCATTACTGGTGCATCCTTCTTCTGTCTGGTTGTCGGCGCATTATCCGGCAACCGCCCCCGTTTACGCGCGATGTGAGCCGATGACCGCCAACTCCGATTCCCTGATCCGTTTCCTGCTCCCCGACGCCGGCGTCCGCGGCGTGCATGTGCACCTGCAGGCCACCTGGCAGGAAATCCTGTCCCACGCTGCGTACCCGGACGCCGCTGCCGAGCTGCTCGGCGAGGCCTGTGTCGCCTCGGCACTGTTCACCGGCCACACCAAGATCGACGGCCGCCTGTCGGTGCAACTGCGCAGCAGCACCGCCCTGCGCACCCTGTTCGCCGAATGCACCGCCGCCGGCACCCTGCGCGGCATCGCCCAGCTCAGCGAGGGCGCCGACGCGCCGCGTGACCTGTCCAGCCTCGGCGAGGACGCCATCCTGGCCATCACCATCGAGAACCCCGGCCTGGACCCGCGCGAGCCGCAGCGCTACCAGAGCCTGGTCGCGCTGACCGCGCCGGAACTGGACGAGGCCTTCGAGGACTACTTCCGCCAGTCGGAGCAGCTGCCGACCCGCCTGCTGCTGGCGGCCGACCGCAACGGTGCCGCTGGCCTGCTGCTGCAGAAGCTGCCGGGCGACGAAGGCGACGAGGATGGCTGGGCCCGCGCCAGCGCCCTGTTCGAGACCCTGGGCAAGGCCGAGCTGCTGGCGACCCCGGCCGAGCAGCTGCTGCACCGCCTGTTCCACGAGGAGCGGCCGGAACTGCTGGGCGACAAGCCGCTGTCCTTCGCCTGCTCCTGCTCGCGCGAGCGGGTGGCCGGCATGCTGCAGTCGCTGGGGGAAGAGGAGGCCCGCGCGGCCGCCGAGGATACTGGCGCCGTCGAGGTGCGTTGCGAATTCTGCGGGCGCGAGTATCACTTTCCATTGACGGAGTTCGGCATACTGTTCCACGGCGCCCAGGGGGTTGTACCGGCGCCTGAACGACTTCAGTAAACGGCAGTCTTGTACCTGGGGAGGATCAAGGCTTGTTAAGAATTCATAAACACCCTAGGATCAGGTTCCCGTCCCCACGGGAACTTCCGTTGTCCGTCCCTGTCTGAACTGGTCCGATGCGTACCTACCTGCGTCTACCGCTGGCCCTGCTGATCGCCCTTGGCGCGATCACGGGCGTGCATGCGCAGAGCAAGGACACCCGCACCGTCCTGCCGGTATGGAACAAGGGCAGCGGCAAGGTCGAGGCGCTGCTGTACCTGGAACCGACCGGTGAACAGGCGGCCGGCGCCCGCTGGCATTTCGGCCGCAATTCGCTGGACGCGGCCTTTGGCCTGTCCTCCGGCGATTCGCTGGGCCTGCTCTGCAACAGCAGCAGCGGTACCAGCATCAGCGGTCTGGCCAGCCATTGCATGCTGGCCAGCCTGGGCGACGAGGATGATCTGAACAGCCGTCGTTTCAGCGGTACCGCCGCGCTGAACCGAGGCAACAGCCGCCTGGGCATCACCGCCGGCACCGGCCGTGAAACCCTGCCCGCCTGGTTGTCGGGCCCGAACAAGACGCCCTCGCTGCGCGCCGAGCAGAACGATCTGACCGTGTTCGCGCAGAAGAACATCGGTCGCGAAGGCTTCGTCTCCATTGCCGGTACCTACGCCAAGGCGCGCCTGGTTCCGCTGGCCGACGCCTCGCCGGCCATCGTCGACCGCTGGGACAGCAAGAGCCTGAGCATCGGCGCCGGTTACGGCAACTTCACCGGCAGCATCATCGGCCGCGTGGTCGACGTCCCGGGCAAGCCCGGCAAGTGGGAAGGGCTGGGCATCGGCCTGACCTGGCGTACCCCGTGGTCCGGCCAGCTCACCGTCGGCGCCGAGAATGTGATCAGCCGCGGCAAGAATCCGTTCTCCCCGCGCAACGAAAGCAACGACGACGGCACCGTGCCGTATGTGCGTTACGAACAGGATCTCTGATCCGGTCACGTAACGTCAGCAGCGATATTCCCAAAGGCGCCGAAAGGCGCCTTTTGCATATGCATTTCTGCCCTGCACTGACGGAATCGGTATCGCCGTTGGGAGATGAAACATAACGCATCGACATATTGGGATACATTTCAATCGAAACTTTTTTCATCATTCTGCGTTAACAAACGAGGCAGAACGTCATGACCATACCAGCAACCTGTTGATTGGCATGAAAAAAGCGCACTTTTACCAAAATCACAGACTTGATTAACACAGCTTTAATTCTTGGCGAACGCCCGTTACTATCGGGTCAGCCTCGCGATTTGGGAGCGCTTTTTCGCTCCCCCGCCGGGCATTAACCCCAGCCAAGATTTCTTGGAGAGAGAGAGCCAATGAAACTCAAGTCCAGCCAGCTGCGTGACGCAGTTGTGATCGCGCTTGTCGCCGGTGCCACCACCGCGACGGCCCACGCCCAGGAAGCCACCAACCTCGACCGTATCGAGGTCACCGGTTCGCGCATCCGCCAGGTCGATACCGAAACCGCCCAGCCCGTCCTGAGCATCAGCCGCGCTTCGATCGAGAAGAGCGGCTTCAAGACGGTTGCCGACGTCCTGCAGAACATCTCTGCCGCCGGCAGCCCGGCCATCAGCCGTTCCGAGCCGCTGTCCTCCGGTGAAGCCGTCGGTGGCTTCTACATCGACCTGCGCAACCTCGGTGCCGAGCGCACGCTGGTGCTGGTCGACGGCAAGCGCCTCGGCGCCAGCGTCAGCGGCCTGCAGGACGTATCGCAGATTCCGTCCTCCATCGTCGAGCGTATCGACGTGCTGAAGGACGGTGCCTCGTCGATCTACGGCTCCGACGCGATTGCCGGCGTGATCAACATCATCACCCGCAAGAACTTCCAGGGCCTGGAAGCCAATGCCTACGTCGGCCAGTACGGCGAAGGCGATGGCCAGAAGAGCAGCTTCGACTTCGTGGCCGGCTTCACCGGTGATCGTGGTTCGGTCACCATCGGCGCCGAATACGCCGAAGAAAAGGCTGTCTGGGCCAAGGATCGCTGGTTCAGCAAGTCGCAGCGTACGGATCGCCACCCGGACCGCGGCTGGACCCCGGTCAGTCAGTGGGGCGCGGTCTATGACGTCAATGATCCGGAAGCGCCGTTGCTGACGCTGAACCGTGGCGGAAATCCGTTCGATCCGAACGCCTATCACGAGACCGACCTCACCCCGATCACCGGTGACGTCAGCAACTCCAACGAGCAGATGCACCTGCTGACGCCGACCAAGCGTCGCTCGGTGTTCGCCAACGTGCAGTACGACCTGACCGACAACATCCGCTTCGTCTCCGACCTGCTGTACACCCGTCGCGAGTCGCAGGCCCAGGTCGCCGGTTATCCGCTGCAGTCGGCAGACTACGAGCGCCAGCTGGGTACCGTGCTCTCGCAGGACAGCTACTACAACCCGTTCGGCACCGACATGGGCTTCATCCGCCGTGGCTGGGAAGTGCCGCGCCTGTCGACCAACAAGCTGACCACCTTCCGCTTCACTGGCGCCCTGCAGGGCAGCTTCCAGTTCAATGACAAGTACTTCGACTGGGAAGCCGGCTACATCTACCAGAATTCGGAGAACCTGCAGACCCAGACCGGCAACTACAACATGCTGGCGGTCACCCAGGCCACCGGCGCGTCGTTCCTCAACCCGGCCACCGGCCGCGTCGAGTGCGGCACAGCCGCCGGCCTGGCCGCAGGCACCAACCCGATCTATGGCCCGGGCCCGGGCGGCTGCATTCCGTGGAATCCGGCCATTCCGTACGGACGTACCGGCGACGGCGGCCTGACCGGCAATCCTGCCCTGCAGCAGTTCCTGTTCCCGACCACCAAGAACACCGGTGAAGTCACCACCAAGACCTACTACGCGAACATCGCCGGCAGCCTGTTCACCCTGCCCGCCGGCGACCTGGGCTTCGCACTGGGTTACGAGTACCGCGAAGACAAGGGCACTTACGTTCCGGATGCGCTGTCGCAGTCGGGCTACTCGACCGATCTGGCCGCTGGCCCGACCGGCGGTGGCTACAACGTCAACGAAGTCTATCTGGAGCTGAACGTTCCGATCCTGGCTGACCTGCCGGGTGCCAAGGAACTGAGCTTCAACGCCGCATCGCGCTACTCGAAGTACAACACCTTCGGCAACACCACCAACAACAAGTTCGGCCTGAAGTGGAAGCCGATCGACCAGCTGCTGGTGCGTGCAACCTACGCCGAAGGCTTCCGCGCGCCGACCATCGACAACCTGTATGGCGGCAGCTCGCAGACCTTCGCCTACTTCACCGATCCGTGCGATACCGATTTCGGTCTGGCTGCCAGCGATCCGGCCACCGCCCAGCGTTGCGCCGCCGCCCTGGGCGCACTGGCCCCGAATTTCCGCCAGCTGAAGCAGGGTTACGTCCCGGCGGAAGGCCAGGATGAGCAGAGCCCGGTGCCGTTCAACGCCGTCTCCAACCCGAACCTGACTCCGGAAAAGTCCAAGTCCAAGACCGTCGGCCTGGTGTGGAGCCCGACCTTCGCCCAGGGCCTGAACATGAGCCTGGACTGGTGGAACATCAAGATCACCAACACCATCGTCACCGACGATCCGACCACCCAGCTCAACGACTGCTACGTGCTCGGCATCGCCGACCGCTGCAACTCGTTCACCCGCGACGCAACCCGCGGCATCGTGACGAACCTGACGTACGCACCGCGTAATGCCGGTTACCAGGAAACCGAAGGCTTCGACTTCGATGTGGCCTATCGCTTCGAAACCAGCAGCTGGGGCAGCTTCAACGCCAACCTGCAGAACACCTACGTCAGCAAGAACGTGCTGAAGACCACCAATGCCGAGTCGGTTCCGGTGTCGGTGCTCAATGGCTTCAGCAGCAACTTCCGCCTGCGTTCGAACCTGGTGCTGGGCTGGGAATACGGCGATTGGGGCATCACCTGGGGTACCCGTTACTTCTCCAGCGTGAAGGAACAGTGCTACTTCTCGACCGAGTGCAGCCTGCCTGACTTCGGCTCGCCGGATCCGGCACGCGACCAGCCGATGAACCGCCGTGGCGCCACCACTTTCCACGACGTCCAGGTCTCCTGGAACGCACCGTGGAATGCAACCATCGCCGTCGGCGCGCGTAACGTGTTCGACCATTACGGCCCGCAGATGTACTCGGCGCCGAACTCGCAGTACTCCTACTACGGTGGCTACGACATCGGTCGCTTCATGTACATGCAGTACAAGCAGAAGTTCTGATCGGCAATATGATCAGCTGATGCAGCAACGGCCCCGCAAGGGGCCGTTGTTCTTTGTGCCGCATGGAAACAGCTGGCCAGCGCGCAACAAAAAAAGCCGCGGCATCGCCGCGGCCTTGCTTCGGCATCACTCCCGGGCGCTCATCCGTTCGGAATGAGCGTCTCGATCAGATGCTCGACGTACGCTTCGAAATCCTCGCGCGCCTGCTTGGGCTGCTGCAGCTGCAGCGACAACTGCAGGAAGCCGACGTAGGCAGCATAGGCAAGACGTGCGCGATGACGCGCATCGGTCGAGCTGAGCCCGGCCTGGCGGAACGAGGCGACCAGATAATCAAGGCGGCGCTGCGAGACGCGGTCGATCACCGGCCGCACCATCGGATGATCCAGTGCCTTCAGCAGCTCGCTGTAGATGATGTGCGGCTGCACTTCATGCGCCACCATCTGGAACAGCTGGCGCAGGCGCACGCGCGGATCCGGCACGTCTTCCAGGCTGCCGAACACCTGTTCCTGTTCGAACAGTTCCCAGCGTTCCAGCGCCGCCTGCAGCAATGCATCGCGCGAAGGGAAATGCCAGTAGAAACTGCCCTTGGTGACGCCGAGCCGCCGTGCCAGCGGCTCCACCGCGACGGCGCCGACACCTTGTTCAGCAATCAGATCGAGGGCCGCCTGGGCCCAGTCTTCGGCACTCAGGCGGCTGTTGCGGCCGGCGCGCGGTTCGCCGGCGGAAGCGTCAGGTTGATTCATGGGCTGATTTAACCATACGCCGGGGTTCGTTGCAGTACGCGGTTGCGGTCGAAACCGTCGCAGGGCCCCCGGGGCGGTCCATTCAGGCGCGTTCCGCAGCGCACCATACCGTACAGTATTGACTTCCCCCCGAAGCGATCCATACTAGCAAGTATGGTTACGTCCCCACCTCCCGCTGCGTTCCATGACCTGCGCCTGGACGCCGCCCATGGCGCCCGCCTGGCAGCCACCGCCAGCGACCATGGCCGGCGCGGCCGGGTGCTGTTCGCGCATGGCTTCGGCCAGACCCGCCACGCCTGGAATGCCACCGCCCGCGCACTGAACGCGGCCGGCCTGCAGACGCTGGCCTATGACGCCCGCGGCCACGGCGATTCGGACTGGAATGCCGCCGACCTGCCCTATCACGGCGAACAGTTCGCCGATGACCTGATCGTGCTGGCCGGCGAGCAGCCGCGCCCGCCGGTACTGGTTGCAGCATCGATGGGCGGACTGTTCGGCCTGCTGGCCGAATCACGCTGGCCGGGCCTGTTCTCGGCGATGGTGCTGGTCGACATCACCCCGCGCTGGGACACCGCCGGCGTCGAGCGCATCCTGGCCTTCATGACCGCCCATCCCGACGGCTTCGCCTCGCTGACCCAGGCCGCCGACGTGATCTCGGCGTACATGCCGCACCGTCCGCGCAAATCCGAGCAGTCGCTGCGTGCCCTGCTGCGGGAGGACGGCCACGGACGCTGGCGCTGGCACTGGGACCCGCGCCTGGTGGCCGAGCTGGCCCGCGACAGCGAACAGCACCAGGATGCGCTGGCCGAGGCCGCGCGCCAGGTGAAGTGCCCGCTGCTGCTGGTCAGCGGCGGACGCAGTGACCTGGTCACGCCGCAGACCGTGGCCGAATTCCTGGCGTTGGCGCCGCATGCGCGCCATGTACAGCTGCCGCAGGCCACGCACATGGTCGCCGGCGATGACAACGACGCCTTTACCGCTACTGTGTTGGACTATCTGGACGTGTTGCCCGCAGCGGACGCTGCGGCTTCGTCCGCCACAAACGAGCACGTCACCGGAGCACGCTCATGAGCATCGTTCTTCCCTTCCTCGCCCTGCTGCTGGCAGGCGCGTTCGTCGCCTACCACCGCATGCGGCTGGTTACCTGGACGCTGATCAGCGTGGCCCTGCTGGCCGCCTGCTGGTTCATTCCCTACGTCAACCAGACCGCCACGATCGTCGCGGCCGCCGTGTTGGCCGTCATCGCCGTGCCGCTGCTGCTGCCGTTCATCCGCAAGCCGCTGCTGACCGGCCCGATGATGAAGGTGTTCCGCAAGGTGCTGCCGCCGCTGTCGCAGACCGAGCGCATCGCGCTGGAAACCGGTTCGGTCGGTTTCGAGGGCGAACTGTTCACCGGTGATCCGGACTGGAACATCCTGCTCAACTATCCCAAGCCGCAGCTGACCGCCGAAGAACAGGCCTTCCTTGATGGCCCGGTGGAAGAGCTGTGCACGATGGTCAACGACTGGGAAATCACCCACGTCCACGCGGACCTGCCGCCGGAACTGTGGGCCTTCATCAAGAAGAACAAGTTCTTCGGCATGATCATCCCGAAGGAATATGGCGGCCTGGGCTTCTCCGCGCTGGCCCACCACAAAGTCATCCAGAAGCTGGCCTCGGTGTCTTCGGTGGTCAGCTCCACCGTCGGTGTGCCCAACTCGCTGGGCCCGGGTGAGCTGCTGGTGCATTACGGCACCCAGGAACAGAAGGACCAGTACCTGCCGCGCCTGGCGGATGGCCGCGAAGTGCCCTGCTTCGGCCTGACCGGTCCGTTCGCCGGCTCCGACGCCACCTCGATCCCGGACTACGGCATCGTCTGCAAGGGCGAGTGGAACGGCGAGCAGGTGCTCGGCGTCAAGCTGACCTTCGACAAGCGCTACATCACGCTGGCCCCGGTCGCATCGCTGATCGGCCTGGCCTTCCGCATGTACGACCCGGATGGCCTGATCGGCGATACCCGCGACATCGGCATCACCCTGGGCCTGCTGCCGCGCGACACCGCCGGCGTTGAAATCGGCCGTCGCCACTTCCCGCTGAACTCGACGTTCCAGAACGGCCCGATCCGCGGCAAGGACGTGTTCATTCCGCTGACCCAGCTGATCGGTGGCGCAGCCATGGCCGGCAAGGGCTGGAACATGCTCAACGAGTGCCTGGCCGTGGGCCGCTCGATCACCCTGCCATCCACCGCCAGCGGCGGTGCCAAGGCCGGTGCCGCCGTGACCGGTGCCTACGCTCGCATCCGCAAGCAGTTCGGCCTGTCGGTCGGCCGCTTCGAGGGCGTGGAAGAAGCGCTGGCCCGCATCGGTGGCAAGGCCTACAAGATCAGTGCGCTGTCGCAGGCCACTGCAGCGGCGGTCGACCGTGGCGATGTGCCGTCGGTGCCGTCCGCCATTGCCAAGTACCACTGCACCAACATGAGCCGTGAAGTGATCTCGGACATGATGGACGTGATCGGCGGCAAGGGCATCATCCTGGGCCCGCGCAACTTCGCCGGTCGCAGCTGGCAGGCCGCGCCGATCGCGATCACCGTGGAAGGCGCCAACATCATGACCCGCAGCCTGCTGATCTTCGGCCAGGGTGCGATCCTCTGCCACCCGTGGGTGCTGAAGGAAATGAAGGCCGCGCAGGATCCGGATACCCGTGCCGGCCTGCAGGACTTCGACCGCAGCCTGTTCGGCCACATCCGCTTCGGCATCTCCAATGCCGTGCGTTCGTTCTGGTTCGGCCTGACCGGCGCGCGCTTCGGTGCCGCCCCGGGCGATGCCTATACCCGCCGCTACTTCCGCAAGCTGGACCGCTACTCGGCCAACCTGGCGCTGATGGCCGACATCTCGATGATGACCCTCGGCGGCAAGCTGAAGTTCAAGGAATCGTTGTCCGGCCGCCTGGGCGATGTGCTGAGCCACGTCTACATGACCAGCGCCATGCTCAAGCGCTACCACGACGAAGGCGCACCGCAGGCCGACCAGCCGCTGCTGGCCTGGGCCTTCCATGACAGCGTGCACAAGATCGAAGAGTCGCTGTCGGCCGCACTGCGCAACTTCCCGATCCGTCCGATCGGCTGGCTGATGTGGGCGCTGATCTTCCCGCTGGGCCGTCGCGCCGAGGCTCCGGGCGACCGCCTGAGTCGCCGTGTCGCCGCCCTGCTGATGGCGCCGAATGAAGCCCGCGACCGTCTGGCCAGCGGCGTGTTCCTGACCCCGTGCGAGAACAACCCGGGCGGCCGTATCAACAGCTACCTGAGCAAGGCGATCATGGCCGAGCCGGTGGAGCGCAAGTTCCTGAAGGCGCTGAAGAGCAAGGGCATCGAGGCGCTGGACTTCAAGGCGCAGCTGGACGAGGCCGTGGCCGAGGGCGTGATCACCCAGGACGAGCGCAGCCTGCTGGAAGAGCTGCGCACGCTGACCCTGGACACCATCACCGTGGACGACTTCGACACCCACGAACTGCGCGCGGCCAGCTACTACGACCGCCAGCACAAGGATCCGCACTCGCAGGCGGCCTGATCGCCCGCGACACGCGTTGCCTCGACGGCGGGCCTCGGCCCGCCGTCGCTTTATCCGCCGACCGGAATATCCACCATGTCCACGCCCCTGCTCTCGCTCTACCACCGCCTGCAGCGCTGGCCCGCCGGCAACTGGCTGTTCTCGCGCGCGGTGTGCTTCAAGGCACCCTACTTCGCCAGCATCGCGCCGCGCATCACCCACCTTGAGCACGGCCGCTGTGAAGGCACGCTGGCCGACCGCCGCAAGGTGCGCAACCACATCGGCACGGTGCACGCGATCGCGATGTGCAACCTGGCCGAGCTGACCGCCGGGCTGATGGTCGATGCCTCGCTGCCAAAGGGCATGCGCTGGATCCCGAAGGGAATGCAGGTGCAGTACCTGGCGAAGGCGCGTGGCACGCTGCGGGCGGTGGCGTTGCCGGCGCAGCCGATTGTCGTCGCGGCCGAGGGCTATGCGCTGCCGGTGACGGTGAGCGTGCGCGACCGTGCGGGCACCGAGGTGTTCAGCGCGGTCATCGACATGTGGATGTCGCCGGCGAAGTGAGGTTCCCGCGAACGGCGCAGCCCCTCGTGGGTGGACGGCGAAAGCGGTTTATCGGTTGGGCCGGAGGGCTGGGTCCATGCGGGGACGCCGCAAGTACGTCCCTGTAGGCTTAGCCGCGCCATCCATGGCGCGGATACCCCGCCCGGCCCCACCCCTCCGGCCTCGGACGGATCTCTGCGGCGTCCCCCACCGAAGAGAAAAAGAAGAGCAAAAGCAAAAGCGACCCATCGGCCGCTTTTTTTCATGCACACAGAACCCACGAGCGCAGCGATCCGCTGTTGCCCTTGATCTTCTTTTTTCTTCTCCGTGGGCTGGCCGCGCACGGAACCTGTCTGAGGCCGGGCGGGTTGGGTTCGCGGGGGTGTCCGCGGCATGGATGCCGCGGCCAAGCCTACAAGGACGTACTTGCGGCGTCCCCCGAGAACCCAACCCGCCCGGCCAACCCCATGACAAGCTTTACGCGACCACCCCACGAGGGGCTGCGCCGTTGGCTGGAAATCACGCCACGGCGCGAAGAACCAACGCCAGGATCGCAGGCACCGCCTGGATCATGAAAATGCGGCGGCTCACGCTGTAGGCGCCATAGCACCCGGCCACCACCACGCAGGCCAGCGAGAACGTCACCAGCACTGGCTGATCGATCACCAGCCCCACTACGATGCCTGCCGCCAGGAAGCCGTTGTACAGGCCCTGGTTGGCCGCCAGCACATGCGTGATCTCGGCCTTCTCCAGCGTGTTGCGGAACGTCTTCAGGCCCAGCGGGCGGGTCCACAGGAACATCTCCAGCACCAGGAAGTACAGGTGAAGCACCGCGACCAGTACGGTCAGCAGCAGCGCGATCAGCAACATCGTTTCTCTCCTCGGGAAGATGGGGCCGCGTCAGCGGTCGCGCGGCAGTTTCTTTTCTTCGCGCAGCACGCCGAACGCAGCCAGGGTCATGAAACCGGCCACCAGCACGCCGCCGATGAACACCACGTGCGAACCAAACAGGGTCAGTGCCTTGTGGACCCAGGTGAACCCCAGGTCCGCGCCGCGGTACACCACGGTATCGATCGCCGCGCCGGCCTTGTAGCGCCACTGCCGGTCCACGCGGGTGTAGATCGTCTCGCGCGCAGGCTTGGCCAGTGCGAACTCGCTGGCGCGGGTCATCACTTGCACCACTGCGACCATCAACGGCATCGGGGAGGCCGCCAGCACCGAGAAGCCGACCAGGATCGCGAAACCAGGAATCAGCAGCGCCGGCGCGATGCCATGGCGTGACAGCAGCCAGCGGGTCAGGCCCACCTGCATCAGCAGCGCCAGCGCGTTCACCGCCAGGTCGATGCGCGAGAAGAACGCGGTACTGGCCGCCGGGTCGGTGAAGGCCGCGCGCACGATGCTGGCCTGCTGGTTGTACAACAGCGTGCCGACGCCCACGCCGAACACCACCATCACTGCCAGCCAACGCAGCAGCGGCTCACGCACGATCAGTTTCAGGCCGTCGAGCACGCTGCCGCCCATCGGCTGCTCGCCGGAGACCAGTTGCTGCTCGCGCTCGCGCAGCACCGCCCAGTGCCGCAGCCGCCAGATGCACAACAGGCACACGACCAGGAACCCTGCCGAGACCAGCATCAGGTTGGCGATGCCCACGCGCTGCACCAGCGCACTGGTGATCAACGGGCCCAGGAAGGCACCGAGGGTACCGGCGGCGCCGATGTAGCCGTAGTAGGCACGCGCCTGCGCATTGGAGAACACATCGGCCATGAAGCTCCAGAACACCGCCACCGCAAACAGGTTGAACACCATGACCCAGAAGAAGAAGGCCATGCCCCGGCCCGGTACGCCGCTGTCGAACAGCACGTAGAACCCCAGCAGGGTGACGATGAAGAAGCCATACACCGCCGGCAGGAACACCCGCCGCGGGAAGCGGCTGACCAGCCAGCCGTAGACCGGCTGCAGCGCCAGCATGATCACGAACACGCAGGAGAACAGGAACTGCAGGACGAAGTCCTTCAATGCAATGCCATGGCTGGCGAACCAGGCAATGAGCACGGGCGGGAACACCGTCTCCAGGTCCGCCGAAGCGGCCATGGCCTCACGCACCGGGCGCAGCACGTAGTAGCCGCTGAGCAGGCAGAAGAAGTACAGGAACGACCACCACAGTGCTGGCGACTCGCGCAGCGCCGCCGTCAGGCCCTGCAGCGGCCCCTTGCCCGGTGCAGCGCTCACGCAGCGCCCCTCGCCCACAGACGGCGGTTGGACAGCAGCATGGCAGGCTCCGGGGCAGTGAAGCGCGTACGTTAGCCAATGCACTGCAACATCGCCAGCGTGACGCGCCCTAGCGCCTGCGGATGGACGCGACGATCGGCCGGGATGACACGTTCCGACACACACTTTCGGGGCGTCAAAATTCCAACTTTTTCAACAAGATGCGCATTCATCTTCGCTTTGTTTGTGCACAGGGGAAAAGCGGCGCTAGAATCGCCATCAGCAGTCGCGCACGGGTCCAACCGATGAAAAAGAACAGCCTGCGTCGTCCGATCCGTTCGGCGGCCACCGGTTTGCTGGGCATGTTGATGCCCGTTGCCTTGTCCACCACCGCGCAGACACCGCCGGCATTGCCGCCGATGCCGACCAACATCGAATCCGCGACGGCTCCCACCGTCGCCCACACCCAGCCTGCGGCCTACCGCACCGGTCTGGTGCCGCACGTCCAGGCGCCGGCCGCTGGCTTCAACGTCGCCAACATCGAATCGATGGCGCAGCAGCTGACCTATGGCGAGCGCGTGCCGGGCATGGCGGTGGCGATCGTGCAGGGCGGCCGCATCCTCAGCGCGCGCGGCTATGGCGTCACCGACGTCAACAACCCGCTGCCGGTCGATGCGCACACCGTGTTCCGCCTGGCCTCGCTGTCCAAGGCCTTCGCCGGCACCATGGCCGGCCTGCTGGTCAACGACGGCACGCTGCGCTGGGACAGCAAGGTCACCGACTACGTGCCGGGCTTCCGCTTGAACTCGCCGGAAGCCACCGACCGCCTGACCGTCGCCGACGTGCTCAGCCATCGCGTCGGCCTGCCGTACAACGCCTACGACCGCGACATCGAAGGCAACGCCGAGTACTACTCGCTGACCCAGAAGCTGGCCAACACCAGCCTGAAGTGCCTGCCGGGCGACTGCTACGCCTACCAGAACGTGGCCTTCAGCCTGATCGGCGACGTTGTCTATGCGGCCTCCGGCAGCTTCTACGAGCAGTCGGTCGAGCGCCGCATCTTCAAGCCGCTGGGCATGAATGATGCCAGCCTCGGCCTGGCCGGCATCCAGGCCAGCTCGCGCTGGGCGCGCCCGCACGTACGCAGCCGCAACGGCTGGGTCTCGCTGACGCCGAAGCCGACCTACTACCGCGTTGCTCCGGCGGCCGGCGTCAACGCCAGCGCCAGCGACATGGCGCAGTGGCTGCTGGCCCACACCGGCCATCGCCCCGATGTGCTGCCGGCACCGCTGCTGGCCACCCTGCATTCGAGCCTGATCAACACGCCGGGCGAGATGCGTTCGGGCTGGCGCCGTGAGCGCCTGCACTCGGCCGGCTACGCATTGGGTTGGCGTACCTTCGACTACGCCGGCCACGACGTGGTGTTCCATGCCGGTGCCGTGCAGGGCTATCGCGGCCTGGTGGCACTGGTGCCGGAACGCGATCTCGGTATCGCCATCCTCTGGAATGGCGAGAGCGGCCTGCCCAGCGGCCTGCTGCCGACCGTGCTCGACTCGGCACTCGGCCTGCCGGCGCAGCGCTGGCTGGACGTGGACACCGACTTCGGCAGCGACAACCTGATGGCCGAGGGCGCCAGCCCGGCGCAGCAGGACAAGCGCAAGGGCAAGGGCGCCTCGGGCAATCGCGCGGTGGCTTCGCCGCGCTGATCAGGCGGGCTCGACCGTGAGCATGAAGGGCGGCCCATGGGCCGCCCTTTTTGTTGGCTCTTGTAGCTTCGAGCCATGCTCGACTGTTCGCGCAAAGCAGTCGAGCACGGCTCGACTCTACAGACACGAAGAAGCCGTCGAGCATGGCTCGACGCTACAAATGCGGAACTAGTGCGCGAAGTAGTGCATGCCGCCGTCCACCGGAATCACCGCACCGGTGATGTAGGCGGCCAGCGGCGAGGCCAGGAACGCCACCAGCGGCGCCACTTCCTCCGGTTCACCGAAACGTCCGATCGGGATGTTGCGGGCGATGAACGCGCGTCGGCTTTCCTCGGTGGGGTGCAGGCGGTCCAGGATCTGCGCGCTGTTGATGCGCCCCGGTGCAATCGCGTTCACCGTGATGCCCTGCCCGGCCACCTCCGACGACAGGCCCTTGCTCCACAGGTGCAATGCCGCCTTCGCCGCGGTGGCGGCGTTCACCGCACGCGGTTCCATCGAACCGCTGAAATTGATCACCCGTCCCCAAGCCTGCGTCTGCATGCCGGGCAACAGCGCCTGGGTCAGCCGTCGCGCGGCGGAGAAGTTCAGGGCGATCGCCTCCTCCCAGACATCATCATCGGCATCGACCGTGGTCGGCCGGGAACCGCCTGCGGCATTGACCAGGATATCGACACGTTGCAATGCCTCACGGGATGCGTCCGCGATGCGCCGGACGTCGCCGGCAACCGTGACATCGCCGGCCACGATGACCGGTGTGGCGCCGCCTTCGGCTTCGATCCGCGCCGCCAGCGCCTGCAGGGGTGCCTGCTGCCGCGAGGTGATGGCAACGCGTACGCCCTGGGCGGCCAACTGCCTGGCGACGGCGGCACCGATGCCGCTGGCCGCGCCCGTCACCAACGCGGTACGGCCTGCAAGATTCAAGTCCATGGTGTTCTCCTGTCATGGCCGGCACGTCCGGCCCGTGCACGACATGCTGTTTGATCACCCCTGATTGATAAACTCCACGCAGGTTTCAGCATTCAACACCCGGGGTGTCAGATGAACCTGCTGGAAAGCATGCAGGTCTACGTGCTGATCGTGGACAAGGGCAGCCTCAGTGCCGCAGCCGCGGCGATGGACATCTCGGCGACGATGGCCGGCAAGCATCTGCGAGCATTGGAAGCACGGCTGGGCATGCAGCTGTTGAGCCGTACCACGCGCCGCCAGCACATGACGCCGTTCGGCGAGGACTACTACACCCGCTGCCGGGAGATCCTGCGCCTGGTGGAGGAAACCGACGCGCAGGCGCAGCACCAGCACCTGGCACCGGCGGGTACGCTGCGCATCAGTGCACCGGTGATCTTCGGCACGCATGCGCTGGTACCGGCACTGGCCGAGTACATGGCGCGCCATCCGGATGTCCGGGTCGACGCCACGTTGACGGATCGCGTGGTCGACCTTGCCGAAGAGGGCTTCGAAGCGGCGCTGCGCATCGGCACGCTGGCCGACAGCAGCATGCTGGTGGCGCGTGCGCTGACCCCCTATCGCTTGATGATGTGCGCCTCGCCGGCGTACCTGGCCAGGCATGGCACGCCGCTCAGCGTGCAGGCACTTGCCGGCCATCAATGCCTGTCGTTCGAACCCAGCGCACTTGCACAGTGGCTGCGGGCCGATGCTGGCGGGCTCGACCGCGTGCCCGATGGCCGGCTGCAGATCAACAATGGCGAAGCGCTGCGTTCGGCGGCGCTGCAGGGTCTGGGCATCGTCCTGCAGTCAGCGCTGCTGCTGGCCGCCGATGTCGAGGCGGGGCGCCTGGTGCAGCTGCTGCCAGAACACGGCCAGGCCGGTCGGCCGATGCACGTGGTCTATGCGCACGACCGTTATCACTCCACCCGCCTGCGCAGCTTCCTCGACTTCCTGGTGGAGCGCTTTCCAGCGGCGCCGCAGGGCTAGCGCCGACCGTCAGCAAAACAGTCGAGCCTGGCTCGACGCTACAAACGGCCCATAAAAAAACCCCCTCCCCGCTGGGCAGCCAGGGAAGGGGGTTTCAGGATGCGGCTATCGGGAAGTACTTAGATCAGCGGCGCCGGGGTTGCCGGCAGAGCGACCGGAGCGGCCTTCTTCTTGCGGGCGGCCGGCTTGCGCTTGGCAACCTTCTTCGCTGCCTTCTTCGGGGCAGCCTTCTTGGTGGCCTTCTTCGCGGTCTTCTTTACTGCCTTCTTGGCAGTCTTCTTGACGGCCTTCTTGGCAGTCGCCTTCTTCGCGACCTTCTTGGCCGGCTTGCGGGCCGTGGCCTTCTTGGCAGTCTTCTTGGTGGCCTTCTTGGCTACCTTCTTGACGGCCTTCTTCGCGGTCTTCTTGACGGCCTTCTTGGCAGTGGACTTCTTGGCTACCTTCTTCGCCGCCTTCTTCACTGCCTTCTTCGCAGTGGTCTTCTTGGCGACCTTCTTCGCAGCCTTCTTCACTGCCTTCTTGGCGGTCGCCTTCTTCGCGACCTTCTTCACTGCCTTCTTGGCAGCGGCCTTCTTCGCGACCTTCTTCACCGCTTTCTTGGCGGCGGGCTTCTTCTTCGCAGCTTTCTTGGTTGCCATGGGATGGCTCCTCGTCAGTGATAGGGAGTTGAAACGCCCAGTTGGATCAAACCCGCGGATGCTGCGTGCGGGGACCGCCGGCGCGTCAGGCGCGCCGTTACGGATGCGGCAATGCCCGCCTCGATCGGCGGAGCGGGCATCGGAACGGGAGTTGCCTTGCATTTCTCCGGGGGAAGCGGGGCCATGTCCACCGTCATCAGGGTCGCGGTGGTCTTGAAGGGGCTGCTTCGCATCGGACGATTGATTCTGCGCACTCGGTTGGGCAGGCAAGGTCTGCTGAGGCGAAACCTAATCACGGTTTTTTTTACTGTCAACAACCCCCGCGAAAAATTTTCACATCCGCGCCTTCCCGGGCGCCGTCGGCGCCACCACTCTGCACGGCCTGCAACCACCGTCGAAGCGGCGCGCACGCGCGTTGCCTGCATCGATGCCAATGCAGGCGTTGATCAAAAAACACTTGAAATAAGCACTCCGCGCAGATAGGCGCAGGTCGGGCACAACAGCGTGTGCGCATCGTCGATGGTCACCGGTACCGCCGCCAACGCCAGCACAACGGCGCCGCAACGGGGGGCGAAAAGTTTTCACATTCGAACGCTTCGGCGCGGGGCTGAAACGCGGATTTGCGCAAAACTGCGCACGCCCATCGGCACCGTTCGTCTATCGGCTGATGCCACGTCGAGGGTGCGCAGCGAACCCCGCGTCATGAGTCCGACGCGGTCGCCAAAACGAAAACGGCCACCCGAAGGTGGCCGTTCCAGAATCCGGAAACGACGACTCAGTGGTCTTCGTTCTCCAGGGCTTCAGCGTACGCGTCCGGGTCCAGCAGCTCGTTGACCTCTTCGGCGTTGGTCAGTTCGACCACGAACATCCAGCCTTCGCCGTAGGCATCTTCGTTGATGGTTTCCGGCTTGTCGGACAGGGCCGAGTTGACCTCGACGACCTTGCCGCTGATCGGGCTGTAGACGTCCGAGGCGGCCTTCACCGACTCGACGACGGCGATCTGCTCGCCGGCCTTGGCGTCGGCGCCGACTTCCGGCAGTTCGACGTAGACCAGGTCACCCAGCAGGCCCTGGGCGTGGTCGGAAATACCGACGGTGACGCGGCCATTGCCTTCGACACGGGCCCACTCATGGGACTTGAGGAACTTGAGGTCGCCGGGGATCTCGCTCATGGGACTGCTCCAGAGATATGCAGGGGTGGAAAAAACGGGGCTAGTGTAACCAACCGGCCGCCACTGCTGTCAGTGACGACCGGCACGTTCGGATCAGGCGTCGGCGAGCACGCCGGGCTGGGCCTGGCCTTCGCGCACGAACGGGAACTTGACCACCCGCACCGGCACCTGCCGGCCGCGGATGTCGACGGTGACCTCGCCGAGTTCACCGGCCGGCACGCGGGCGAAGGCGATGCCCTTGGCCAGAGTCGGCGAGAAGGTGCCGGACAGGATCTCGCCCTGGCCGCCAGCGGTGGTCACCGCCTGGCCGTGGCGCAGCACGCCCTTCTCGTCCATCACCAGGCCGATCATCTGGCGCGCGGTGCCGGCTGCCTTCTGCGCCTCCAGCACGTCGCGGCCGATGAAGTCGCGGCCTTCGTCCAGCGACACGGTCCAGGCCAGCGCCGCTTCATACGGGCTGATCGCTTCGTCCATGTCCTGGCCGTACAGGTTCATGCCGGCTTCCAGGCGCAGGGTGTCGCGCGCGCCGAGCCCGGCCGGCTTCACGCCTGCCGCCAGCAGGCGGTTCCAGAAGGCGACCACGGCATCCTGCGGCAGCAGGATCTCGAAACCGTCTTCACCGGTGTAGCCGGTGCGGGCGACAAACAGCTCGACGCCGTCGTCGGACTGCGCCTGCAGGGCGGCGAAGCGGCCCAGCTTGGTCAGCGCTGCACGGTCGGCTTCGCGGGCCAGGCCGATCACGATGTCGCGCGCCTGCGGGCCCTGCACGGCGAGGATGGCCAGGTCCGGGCGCTGCTCGACGGAAACGCCGAACGGTGCCGCCTGCTCGCGCAGCCACGCCAGGTCCTTCTCGCGGGTGGAGGCATTGACCACCATGCGGAAGAAATCGTCGCCCAGGTAGTAGACGATCAGGTCATCGATGACGCCGCCGCGCGGATTCAGCATGCACGAGTACAGCGCCTTGCCGGTCACCTTCAGCTTGTCGACCGAGTTGGCCAGCAGGCGACGCAGGAACGGCTTGACCTGGTCACCGCGCAGGTCGACCACGGTCATGTGGCTGACGTCGAACACACCGGACTCGCGGCGCACCAGGTGGTGTTCGTCCAGCTGCGAGCCGTAGTGGATGGGCATGTCCCAACCCCCGAAATCGACCATCTTGGCGCCAAGGGCGCGGTGGGTATCGTTGAGCAGCGTCTTCTGGGTCATGACCGGGTCCGGCAGCAGAGGAAACAAGAATCCCCATTATCCCAGATCGGTCGCCCGCAGGCGTGCCGCAGCGCAGCGGTTCGTGGAAGTGGAAGCGCGGCCCGCCCCACCCTTTCCCTTTCGGGCGAGGCAATGGCTGCGGCCCCCCGCAACCGCCTGCTACAGGCGCACCCGCCCGCGCAGGATGTCGGCGAACATCACCCAGTCGCCCATGAATGAATACAGCGGATGCCGGAAGGTCGCCGGGCGGTTCTTCTCGAAGAAGAAATGGCCGACCCAGGCGAATCCGTAACCGCAGAACAGAGCACCCAGCAGGAGCAGCGGCTGGCCGCGCAACACGGCAGCAGCCACCAGCAGCAGCACCCCGCAGCTGCCGATGAAATGCAGCCGCCGCGAGACCGGGTGGCGGTGCTCGCTGAGATAGAACGGATAGAACTCGCGGAAGCTGGCGAAGCGGGACATATGCGTGCTCCGGGGGCCGTGGTCACCGCCATCATGCGCCTTCCCGGAAGGGAAAGCGGCCTGGGCGACCTCGCCGATTTCGACAAGGCATTGCATGATCCGGTGGCACTGCCTTTGTAGCGTCGAACCATGCTCGACTGGCCCTCGGGGAAGCAGTCGAGCATGGCTCGACGCTACATGAAGAGCAGGAGCAGTCGAGCATGGCTCGACGCTATAGAAGACCGGGAGCGGTCGCGTCTGGCTCGACGCTACACCGAAGGCGCGCGCGGACCGAACATGATCACCGCCATGCCGGCCAGGCACAGGGCTGCACCGAACAGGTCCCAGCGGCTGGGGCGGATGCCGTCGACCAGCCACAACCAGAACAGCGCGGTGCCGATGTAGACGCCACCGTAGGCGGCATAGACCCGTCCACTGGCGGTGGGGTGCAGGGTCAGCAACCACGCGAACAGGGCCAGGCTGGCCGCCGCCGGCAGCAGCAGCCAGGCGCTGCCCCCCTTGCGCAGCCACAGCCACGGCAGATAGCAACCGATGATCTCGGCCAGCGCGGTCAGCAGGAACAGGCCGAGCGTCTTCACGCCTTTTCCGCTGCCTTGGCGTGCTGCCACAGCGCTTCCTGCGCATCCAGGTCCAGTGCGGCCAGCGCCTCGCCCTGCGCGGCGGCCTGCGCTTCCATTGCGCGGAAGCGCCGCTCGAACTTGTGGTTGGCCCCCCGCAGTGCGGCGCCCAGATCGATATCGGCGTGCCGGGCCAGGTTGGCGCAGACGAACAGCAGGTCGCCCAGTTCTTCCTGCAGGCGCGCCTTGTTGCCTGCGATATCGCCGCGCTCGAATTCCTCGCGCAGCTCCTGCAGCTCCTCGGCTGCCTTGTCCAGCACCGGCCGCGGGCCCGGCCAGTCGAAACCGACCTTGGCCGCGCGCGACTGCAGCTTCACGGCGCGCTGCCATTCCGGCAGGCCACGCGAGATACCGGCCAGTGCGGAGGTGTCCTGCTCGCCCTTGGCGGCACGCTCTGCGCGCTTGATCGCCTCCCAGTTGCGCATCACCCCATCGGCATCGTCGACGCTGACATCGGCAAACACGTGCGGGTGGCGGCGCTGCATCTTGTCGCTGATCGCACGGGCGACCTCGGCGAAGGCAAATGCCCCCTGCTCCTCGGCCATGCGTGCGTGGAACACCACCTGCAGCAGCAGGTCGCCGAGCTCGTCGCAGAGATCGTCCAGGTCTCCCCGGTCGATCGCATCGGCGACCTCGTAGGCTTCCTCGATGGTGTACGGCGCGATGGTCGCGAAGTTCTGTTCCAGGTCCCACGGGCAGCCGCCCTGCGGATCGCGCAGGCGCGCCATGATCGACAGCAGGCGCTCCAGTTCGTTGCTGGCGGCGCTGCCGGTGGTAGGGGTGTCGTGCGCGCTCATGCGTCCTCCAGGTTCAGTCGGACAACCAGTCGCGCCACGGCAGGCTGGTATCACCAAGGGCAATGAAATCGCCGTTCAACAGGGTCTCGCGGCGGTTGTAACGGAACGGCTTGCCGGTCGCCGCCGACAGCACCGCGCCACCGGCGGCATGCAGCACGCACTGGCCGGCGGCGGTATCCCATTCGGAGGTCGGGCCGAGCCGCGGATAGACATCCAGGCCACCTTCGGCAATCCGGCAGAATTTCAGCGACGAGCCCTGCGCGATGGTCTCGATGCGGCCCATGCGCGCCAGCAGCGCCTCGGTTTCCGGCGAGCGGTGCGAACGGCTGGCGGCGACGCGCAGCGGAGCAGTGGCCGGCGTGCGGGTACGCAGCACGGTGTCGTGCAGGCCCTGCCGCCGATAGGCCAGTTCGCCGCGCATGGCATGCCAGACGATGCCGGTGACCGGCGCCAGCACCACGCCGAAGGCCGGCGCGCCCTGGTAGATCAAGGCGATGTTGACGCTGAACTCACCGTTGCGCTTGACGAACTCGCGGGTGCCGTCGAGTGGGTCCACCAGCCAGTAGGCGCCCCAGTGGCGGCGCTGCTCCCAGCCCACCTGCGCCGATTCTTCGGACAGGATCGGCAGGTCCGGGGTCAGCTGGCGCAGGCCCAGTTCAATGACCTGGTTGGCGGCCAGGTCAGCGGCGGTGACCGGGCTGTTGTCGTCCTTGATCTGCACGTCGAAGCCATCGGCATACACCTGCATGATGGCCTGTCCGGCTTCCTGGGCGATGGCGATGGCGGTCTCGCGCAGGTCCGTCGTCAGCTTGATCATCGCGTTCCCTGCAGCCACTGGCGGGCAATGAACAGCGCCGCCAGCGAGCGTCCCTCGGAGAAGTCCTCGCGGAGCATCAGCTGGTCCAGTTCGGCCAGCTTCCACGGCACCACTTCCAGCTCTTCGGGCTCGTCGCCGGCCAGTTTTTCCGGGTACAGGTCGCGCGCCACCACCAGCCACGACTGGTGGCTCATGTAGGTCGGGGCCAGGGTCATCGCGCGCAGCACGTCGACCCGGCGCGCACCATAACCGGCTTCTTCCTTCAGTTCGCGGTCGGCCGCCTGCTCAGGCGTCTCGCCGGCATCGATCCGGCCCTTCACCAGCCCCAGTTCGTAACGGTGCATGCCGGCGGCGTATTCACGTACCAGCAGCACGGTTTCGTCGTCGAGCATCGGCACCACCACCACCGCACCGTGCCCACGGCTGACCAGGCGCTCGAAGCGGCGGCGTTCACCGTTGGAGAACTCCAGGTCCAGGTGCTGGCGCTGGAAGGGGCCGTTCTCCTCATCGGTGATCCGATGGATGATCGGCAAGCGACGGCCGGCACGGTCATCGTTCATGCGGAATCTCCGCGGCGACCGGCGGCTGCGCCGGGGCCGATAGAATGTGCAGGCAGCAACATGTTCATGAGCCCGAAATGCTAGCAGACCCAACCCCCTCCCCGCTGGCCCGCCACTGGCGGCAGCGCGACCTGCAGGTGCTGTGGCACCCGTGCACGCAGATGCGTGAGCATCCGGACACCCTGCCGCTGGTGCCGATCGCCCGTGGCGAAGGTGCCTGGCTGATCGACCACGACGGCAACCGCTATCTGGATGCGGTGAGCAGCTGGTGGACCAATCTGTTCGGCCACGCCGAACCACGCATCGGTGGCGCCATCGCCGCCCAGGCCGGGCAGCTGGAACAGGTGATGCTGGCCGGCTTCGGCCACGAGCCGGCGATCACCCTGGCCGAACGCCTGCTGGCGCTGGCCCCCCGCCAGCCCGGCCGCGAGCCGCTGGCCAAGGTGTTCTATGCCGACAACGGTTCGGCCGGCGTCGAGGTGGCGCTGAAGATGGCCTTCCAGTACTTCCAGAACCGCGGAGAGCCGCGCCGCACGCGCTTCATCGCGCTCGAGAATGGCTACCACGGCGAAACCCTGGGCGCGCTGGCGCTGGGCGACATTCCGCTGTATCGCCGCGTCTATGCACCGCTGCTGGCCGAAGGCCTGTTCGCACCCTCGCCCGATGCCTACCTGGCCGAAGCCGGCCAGAGCGCGGCCGATCGCGCGCGGCAGGCGGCCGATGGCCTGGCCACGCTGTTCGACCAGCACCCTGGCGAGATCTGCGCGGTGATCCTGGAACCGCGCCTGCAGTGTGCCGGCGGCATGCGCATGCATGACCCGGTCTACCTGCAGCGCGTGCGCGAACTATGCGATGCCCACGGCGCGTTCATGATCGCCGACGAGATCGCCACCGGCTTCGGCCGCACCGGCACCCTGTTCGCCTGCGAGCAGGCCGGGGTGATGCCGGACCTGATGTGCCTGTCCAAGGGCCTGACCGGCGGCTTCCTGCCACTGGCCGCCGTGCTGGCGACGCAGGCGCTGTATGACGCCTTCCTCGACGACTCGCGCGAGCGCGCCTTCCTGCATTCGCACAGTTACACCGGCAACCCGCTGGCCTGCGCGGCGGCGTTGGCGACGCTGGACATCTTCCGCGACGACGATGTGATCGCGCGCAACCGGGGCATCGCCTCGGTGATGGGCACGCTGGCGGCACCGTTTGCCGACCACCCGCACGTGGCCGACGTGCGCCAGGCCGGCATGGTGGTGGCCTTCGAGCTGTCGCGCGACAGCGACAAGCGCACGCCGTTCGATCCGGGCCTGCGGCTGGGCCTGCAGGCCTACAAGGCCGCGCTCAAGCGCGGCGTGGTGCTGCGCCCGCTGGGCGACGTGCTGTACTGGATGCCACCCTATTGTGTGGATGACGAACAACTGGAACTGCTGGCGCACACCACGCTGGCGGCCATCGACGAGGCGATTGCATGCGCGTGACCCGCTGCCCCATCGACCTGGCGCTGCACAGCGGCCAGACCGTGACCCTGCCGGAAGAGACCGCCAACCATCTGGTGCGGGTGATGCGCCTGCGCGAGGGAGACACCTGCGTGCTGTTCAATGGCGACGGCCATGACTACAGCGCCACGCTGACCGTGGCCGGCAAGCGTGAGGTGCAGGTGCGTATCGACGCGGTGCAGGCCATCGACACCGAATCCCCGCTGGCGATCACCCTGCTGCAGGGCATCGCCCGTGGCGAGAAGATGGACCTGATCCTGCAGAAGGCGACCGAGCTGGGCGTGGCCGTGATCCTTCCGGTCAACGCCGAGCGCACCGAGGTGAAGCTGGATGCGGCACGGGCCGAGAAGCGCGTGGCGCACTGGAACAACGTGGTGACCTCGGCCTGCGGACAATCCGGGCGTGCGCGCATTCCGCAGGTGGGATCCCCGCTGTCGCTGGCGCAGGCTGCGGCGGCGCTGCCCGCCGATTCGCTGCGGCTGACCCTGGATCCGCAGGGGGCGCATCGCCTGTCGACGCTGCAAGCCGCTCCCACCGGCGGCATCGTGATTGCGATCGGCCCGGAAGGCGGCTGGTCGCCGCGCGACCGCGATCAACTGGCCGCGGCGGGATTCCAGGGGCTGCAACTGGGGCCGCGGATCCTGCGCACGGAAACGGCCGGACTGGCCGCGATCGCGGCGTTGCAGGCGCGGTTGGGCGACCTGGGATAGGGCTGGTTCGTGGTAGTGCCGGCCGCTGCCCGGCATCAAGGGGATCATGCGGTTGCCGGCCAGCGGCCGGCACTACCGGGAACCCGACCGGCGGATTCCCGATCAGGCCGCCAGCGAATCCAGCGCCGCTTCCAGCGCATCCAGGTTCGGCAGCAGCGCGCTCTGCTCACCCAGCAGCACGCGCATGTGCACGATCTGCGGCAGGGTTTCTTCGGAGGCGTCGGCCAGCAGGCCATCGCGCGGCACCGAGATCAGCTGCGGGAAGTTCTGCGTCAGCAGCGCGTAGTACGGGCGCTGCGCGTTGCCACTGAGGGACTTCAGTACCACCACTTTGTTGTGGCCGGCCACCGTCTCTTCGCCCAGCCCGGAAAGGCGTGCGAACGACACCAGAGGTACCTGCCAGCCATGCCAGCCGATCTCGCCGACCAGCCAGCGCGGGGCATCGGAGACTGGCTGCACTGGCACGCGCGACATCATTTCGGCCACGGTGGCATTGGGCAGCAGCACGCGCTCGTTGCCGGCCTGGATCAGGACGCCGCGGATTTCGTCATTGCTGGCGTAGCTCATGGTGCTTCTCCGTTGTCGTCCTGCTCACCCCAGCGCGCGGCAATCGCCTGCGCCAGTTCCTGCGGTTCACCGGCCACCATGCCGGCAGCAACCACCGCAGTGGCTGCAGCCGGGTCGTAGCAGCCCTCGCCCACCTGCCCGGCCACCCACGCACCGGCAGCCGCCAGGTCCAGCGCCGGGCCGACGTGGGCCAGGTCGGCGCCGCTGAGCAGCACCAGCGCGGTGTGTTCGGCCGGCAATGCAGCGAGCGAGATACCAGTGGCATCGCTCTGGAAATGCAGGCCATCGCTGGCCGCGCGCACGCCGATATCATCGGCCAGCACGTGGACCTCGCCCGGTACGGCGTGCTGGCCGGCCTCGGCCAGCTGCACCGGCAACGGCGAAACGCGCGACATCTGCTTGACCAGGTTGCCGTAGCGGCCACCATCCAGGCGCATGTGCACCAGCACCGGCACGCTCAACGACGCGGGCAGTGCGCCGAGCAGGCGACGCAAGGCATCCGGGCCACCGATGCCGGCCAGCACCAGCAGCGACGCGGCGCGCGCACCGGCCGGGGCGGCGGCATCCAGATCGACCAGGCTCAGATGATCGGTATCGAAGGAGGGCTGCGGCGCGGAGACTGGGGCCACGGCTTCTGCCGGTACCGGCGCTTCGATCGATTCCTCGACCAGCGACCAGGCAGTGTGATCGAAGGAGATCGGCGGTGCCGCAGGCATCGCCGGTTCGGCCAGCGCCTGCGGCGGCGGCGAAGGCGGCGCCAGGGGTTCGGGCACGACCGGCTGCAGCGCCGCCAGGGCCTGCTCCAGTGCGATCGGTTCGTGCAGGTGTGCCGGAGGCGAATACAGGCCGTCTGCCGGAACCTCATCGGCCCAGCTCAGCGCCTGCTCCAGGTGCGGCTGCAGGGCTTCTTCCTGCGGCGCCGGCGCGGGCGCCGGATGGCCGGGTTCCAGCTGCAGGCTGGGCTCTTCCTCGGCACCCGGCGGCAACACCTGCTGGTGGCCATGCAGCTTGGCGGCCAGATGGCGCCCCCAACGCTGGGCCTCCCAGCCGTCGCGGCGTGCGGCCAGCTCGGCCTCATCGAACACCAGGGTCAACCCCGGTGCCGAGAGCACGGCTTCCAGCCGTTCCAGTGCATCCTCGATGGCAGCTTCCAGCGCGATCACCACAAACTGTGGATCCGCGGCCTGCAGGACCTGTGGCTCCAGGCCGTTCGGATCATCTTCCAGGACCAGCTGCACATCTGCATGCGACAGCGCCTCGCGCAGGCGTTCGCGCGCCGCACCGGGGCGGGCCAGCAGGGCGACGGCCGGGGCCGGATGGGTTTCACTCACGGACACGGGCGATCCCCAGCAGGTCGTACACGTTACGCATCAGGTCCAGTTCCTGGTACGGCTTGCCCAGATAACGCTGGACACCGATCTCGAAGGCGCGCTGGCGGTGCTTGTCGCCGCTGCGCGAGGTGATCATCACGATCGGCACATCCTTGTACCGCGGGTCGGCGCGCATCGCAGTGGCCAGCTCGTAACCATCCATGCGCGGCATCTCGATATCCAGCAGCATCAGGTCCGGCACGCGCTCTTCCAGCCGCTCCAGTGCTTCCACGCCATCGCGGGCGACACTGACTTCGAAGTTGTGGCGTTCCAGGATGCGGCCGGTCACTTTGCGCATGGTCAGCGAGTCATCGACCACCATCACCAGCGGCACCTGGCGTTCGTCGCGCGGCGCATTGGCCAGCACCGGTGCCGTCGGATTGGCCAGGAAACGGCGCACCAGCGGCGCGACGTCCAGGATCACCACCACGCGGCCATCGCCGGTGATGGTGGCACCGTAGATGCCCGGTACCGATGCGATCTGCAGGCCGACCGGCTTGACCACGATTTCGCGGTTGCCCAGCACCTGGTCGATCGCCACGGCAGCACGCAGGTCACCGGCACGCACCAGCAGCAGCGGCACCTGGTCCTGGCCATCGGCGCGTGCCGGGGCCTGCCCGACCAGGCTGCCGAGGTCATACAGCGGATAGTCTTCGCCGCTGTAGCGGTAGCTGCTGTCGGCGGCCTCGAAGCGCTCGCGCGACAGGCGGCCGATACCACTGACCGAGGCCACCGGCACGGCGAAGGTGGTTTCGCCGATCTGCACGAACACCGCCTGGGTGACGGCCAGCGTCTGCGGCAGGCGCAGGGTGAAGCGCACGCCCTGGCCACGCACCGACTGGATGTCGACCGAGCCGCCGAGCTGGCGCACTTCGTTGCGCACCACGTCCATGCCCACACCGCGACCGGCCAGCTGGCTGACCTGGTCGGCGGTGGAGAAACCGGAGGCGAAGATCAGGTTGTCCAGTTCCTGCTCGTTCGGCTGTGCATCGGCGGCCAGCAGGCCACGGTCGATGGCGCGGCGGCGGATCGCTTCGCGATCCAGGCCGGCACCGTCATCGGCCACTTCCAGCACGATTTCCGAGCCTTCACGGTGCAGGCGGATGGCGACCTCGCCCTCCTCCGGCTTGCCGGCGGCGCGACGCTGTTCCGGCGTTTCCAGGCCGTGGGCCACCGAGTTGCGCAGCATGTGCTCCAGCGGCGCGACCATGCGGTCGAGAACGTTGCGGTCCAGTTCGCCGTGGGTGCCTTCCAGGGTCAGGTGCACCTGCTTGCCGGTATCCATGCCGGACTGGCGGACCACGCGGCGCAGGCGCGGCACCAGGCCATCGAACGGCACCATGCGCGCACGCATCAGGCCGTCCTGCAGCTCGGAGCTGACGCGCGACTGCTGCTGCAGCAGCGAGTCGTACTGGCGTGACAGATCGTCGAGCACGCCCTGCAGGCCGCCAAGGTCGGCCGCCGATTCGTTCAGCGCACGGCTGAGCTGCTGCAGGGTGGAGAAGCGGTCCAGTTCCAGCGGATCGAACTTCTGATCGGCCTGGTCCTGCTCACGCTGGTAGCGGGCGACGATCTGCGCTTCGGTTTCCAGGTCGAGGCGGCGCAGCTGGTCGCGCAGTCGCGCATTGGTGCGCTCCAGTTCGCCCATCGCGCCGCGGAAGGCGCCGAGCTGCTGTTCCAGGCGCGAGCGGTAGATCGCCACTTCACCGGCATGGTTGACCAGCCGGTCGAGCAGGTCCGCGCGCACGCGCACCTGTTCCTGCTGCGGGCGCGCCAGCGGATCTTCATCGACCACGCCTTCGGCCGGCAGCGGTGCCGACAACGGCGCATCGAGCAGTGCCGGCGCCGGGCTGGCGACCGGTGCCGACGCGGTTTCCGCGACGCTCGCCACGTTGGCGGCCGCTGCCGCGGCCGCCGCAGCGGCGATATCGGTCGTGGTACGCACTTCGAACGCGTCGACCAGATCCTGCGCCGGTTCCACCACGCGGTGGTCACCGGTGCGGGTCAGCAGCTGGTGCAGGCGATCGAATCCGCGCTCCAGCAACTGCACATCGCGGCGTTCGATCTCGGTGCGACCGGCGGCGACGGCTTCCAGCAACGATTCGATGCTGTGGCCGAGATCGCCGATCGCGTTGATGCCAGCCATGCGCGCACCACCCTTCAGGGTATGCAGGTCACGCTGCAGGCCGGCCAGCACCTCGCGGTCCTGCGGCGCATCGCGCAGCTCGCTGATCAGGCCATCGCAGTGGTCGAGCAGGTCCTTGCCTTCCTCGACGAAGATGTCGACCAGCTCGCGATCGTAGACGCTGAAGTCGAGCGCATCGGCACTGTCTTCCAGCACCGGCATGGCAAGGACGTCAGGTGTCACGGCTTCAGGCGCGGCGGCTTCGCGCGCACCGGCTGCCACGGCATCCGACACTGCAACCGCATCGACGTCGGCGGCTTCGGCGTGGACGTCCGCCTGGCCCGGCGCGTCTTCCAGTTCGAAGAAGCGCACCGGTTCGGCGGTGGCCGGCGCAGCGGCCTCCGCGATCTCCTCATTCACCGTCGCCGGGGACGGCTGATCGGCGCTCTCTCCTTCACCGATCGCCGCCTCCCCGCCGACGTCCGCATCCTCGGCAAAGGCTTCCGCCTCGCCCGGCGCGAGTTCGCTGGCCTGCAGGCCGAGCACGGGCCATTGCCCGTCGTCGGCCAGGGGCTGCTCTTCGTCGATCACGTGCAGGCCGGCCTCGAGCGCGGCTTCCAGCGAGACCGGTTCTGCAAACCCCGGCGCAGCCATTTCATCCTGCAGGCTCGACAGCTCGCTGTCGAGTGGCAGTGCAGCAGGCGTTTCGAACGCCACGGCATCAGCGACGTGCGCGTGATCGGCCGATGGCGCATTCAGGTCAGATGCGACGGCTTCGACAGCGGCCGGGATCTCTTCGGCGTCACGGTCGTCGACCGGCAGCGCACTGGCATCCAGATACGGCGACAGATCATCCACGACGGTCAAACCGGCATCGTCGGACAACGGCGGCACGCTTTCGGACTCCACCTCGACGCCGGCTACGGCAACGCCTGGAACATCGTCGGCCACCTGGATCGATTCGACCACCGGCAGCGACGCCTCCCCCTCACCCGGCACGGACGGCCATCCGGCATCGAAGTAGCGCGAAAGATCGTCGCTGGCCGTCAGCTCACCGACCTCCAGCCCGGCTTCGATCGCCACGTCGGCGACCGGAGCTTGCGCAGCATCGTCATGTGCCTGCGGTTCCTGCTCCGGTGCAACAAGCGAAAGCGACACAGCATCGGTTCCGGACGCGATGGCCGTCGATGCTTCCACATCCGATTCCGCTGTGGGTTGGTCATCCAGCGCCAGATCGTCTTCTTCGTCTTCCAGGCCCACCATCGGCCAGCGCGCTTCCGGCAGCTCGCCAGCAAGCGCCTGCAGGCGCTGTGCCAGGACCTGTTGCGGCGCAATGCGCGGCTGTTCGGCCTGCAACGCTTCCATGGTGGCGGTGATCGCCTGCGCGGTCGCATCCAGGGCGGCCACGCCTTCATCACCCGGGACCACCTCGGCGGCCAGTGCGCGCTTGATGTAGGACTCCGCACCGCCGGTCACAGCCGTGATCTCGGGCACTTCGGTCATCGCGAAGGCGCCGTTCATGGTGTGCACCGCGCGCAGCAGTGCATCGCTGACCGGTTGCGGTGCCTGCTGCGCCGAACGCAGCCAGTCCTGCAGGGTGGCCTGGTGGACTTCCACCTCGGCCTCGAGAATCTCGCGCAGCACGCTGTCGATGTTGGCCGGCGTGCCGGCGACTTCGGCCTCCACGACGGTATCGGTCGGCGCCGAAGCGGCAGCCTCGGCGTCGAGAATGCGGCTGATCTCGTCTTCGCCGTCAGCTTCGGCAACCGGTACAACCGGTGCAGCGGCAACCGGCAGCGGTACGTAGTAGGTCTCCTCGCCTGCACCGACACGATCGGCAATGGCCTGCATGGCCTGCAGGTCGACGCTGATGCGCTGGCCGTGGCGCAGCGCTGCGTTCAGCTGTGGCAGCGCCGCATGTGCGTTGTCGACCATCGCCAGCACCGCCGGCGACGCGGCGCGGCTGCCATCCAGCACGCGGTTGAGCATGCCTTCGATCTTCCACGCGAACTCGCCCAGCGTGCGTGCGCCCACCAGGCGGCCACTGCCCTTGAGGGTATGGAAGATGCGGCGGATCGGACGCAGCCGGTCCATGTTGTCCGGCTGCATGCGCCACGCCGGCAGCAGCGTGCCGAGATTGGCCAGCTCGTCGTCGAACTCTTCCAGGAATACCTCGCGGATGTCCTCGTCGATGTTCTCGGCGTCGTCGTCGAAGCCGGCGTCGAAGCCCGCATTCGCGTCGGCATTGGCGCCGGTGTCGGTCGCAACCACCGCCTCCGGTGCCGCCGCGGCAGGCATCGCCTGCGGATTGAAGCCGGCAGCGGCTGCACTCAGCTCGGCAAAGAACTGGGCATCAGCCTCGCTGAAATCAATCGGCGCGATGGTGTCGATATCGATCACCGACACGGCCGGTGCCGAGGTTTCCGCTGCCGGGGCTGGCGCTTCGATCGACGGCGGCGTGATCGACGGTGCCGGCAGGTCAACCGGAGCCTCGTCCACCTCGACCTCCGCCGCAGGCGATGCATCGGCCGGCGACAGCGCCACGGCATCGACGATCTCCAGCGACGGATGCAACCCGGCGTCATCGTCCAGCGACAGCGTTTCCATCGCATGCAGCGACAGCACGTCGTCAGCGTTGTCCAATGCATCGGCGTCGAAGCGGAACACCACGTCGTCGGCCTCGGCAACCGCGTCCTGCTCGGCCGCTACCGGATCAAACACCGGTGCAGCATCGAATCCGGTCGCGGACGAAACCACGGCGTCCGTCGTCTCGTCGATTGCAGGCGCTGCGGTTTCCTCAAGCACCTGCGGCCCCTCGGACAGCGACCACTGCGGTGCATCGGAGTGACCGCTGTCAGCCAGTTCGAAGCTGACCGGATCGAAACTGGCGAAGGTCGGGCTGCGTTCGTCATCGGCAGGCGCGACCGCGTCGGCCTCCGGATGGAACGGCGCCAACTCCCACTGCGGGACATCCGGCGCAGGTGCGCTGGACGCCGCGAAGACCAGCGATGCCTCCGCATCATCCTGCGTCGGCAACGGCGAGGCATCGGCATCACCGGTGCCGGCGGCCACGGCGGCCACGGTGCCCAATGCACCGAACATCAGGCGGTTGTCGGACACCATCGGCGCCGGGGTGACCGGCGGCGGATCAAAGGTGAAGTCCGGCAGCGGCGTCGGCACGTCGCCGGCAGCAGGCGCGGCAGGCTGCACCGGAATCTCGATGCGTTCCGGCTGCAGCGGTTCGGCCTGCAGGGTAACCGGCTCCGGTTCGACCTGCAGTACCGCCAGCGCATCCGGCGCGACGGCATTGCGCTCGGGCAGCGGCCAGTAGCGCAGCGCCTCGAGGCTGCTGCGGGTGATTTCGAGAATGTCCTCGCGGCCCGGGCGGCGGTCGCGCAGGGCTTCCAGGTAGTACTCCAGGCTGGCCATGGCATCGGCCAGGGTGTCCAGCTGGCGGCCGCTGGGCACGCGCTGGCGGCCGATCAGTTCGGCCTCGATGTACTGCTGCACGCCACGCAGGTAATCGGCGGCGGTGCCCAGGTCGAGCATGCGCAGCGCGCCGGACACATCGCCCAGCAGGCGCGGCACGTCCTGCAGCTCGGCATGGTTCCAGCTGGTTTCGATGAAGGCGACGAAATGCTCGCGGGCGGCGGCGAAGTTGGCGATGGCTTCATGGGCCAGCACTTCCACCGTGCGCCGGTTCTCCACCGCGCTCGGATCGTCCTCACCACTGCCGCCGGCGCCCAGATGGGCAACCTGGTCGTCCAGCGAGGCATCGACGTACAGCAGCGCACCGGCGATATCCAGCAGCAGGTTCTCGTCGACCTGCTGGCGGCCCTCGACCACGCCACGCAGCGCGTCGCGCTGCTGCACGACCACGCCACGGGCCACGCCCAGGCCCATCATGCCCAGCGTATCGGCCACCGCGCCCAGCTCGTTGGCCTGGGTCTGCAGCTGTTCCGGCGCACCGCCGGTGCGCAGGTGCAGGTCAAGCGCATCCTTGATGCGCAGCAGTTCTTCCTTCACCGCGCTGCCGACCGTGTCGAGCAGCTCGCGGTTGCGCCCGCTCAGGCTGCCACGGGCATGGTCCAGCTCGGCCTCGGTGGCGGTGACGCTGTCCGGCGCAAAGGCCAGCAGCACGCTGTCATTGACGCCCTCTTCGCCACGCGACGCGCGGATCTCGTTGAGCAGCGGCATGAGTACGATCGGAATGTCGCGATGGCCGTTCTGCAGGCGTTCCAGATAGTCCGGCAGCAGCACGCTGCCGCGCATCAGGGTCGCGCAGGCTTCATCACGGTCGGCCACACGGCCAGCGCCGATGGCGTTGGCCAGCTGTTCCAGCTCTTCGGCCACCATCGCCGGGGCATACAGCTCGACCATGCGCAGGGTGCCCTGCACCTGGTGCAGGTAGCCGGCGCAGATGCGCATGCGGCTGGCATCGGTGGGATCTTCCGCGTAGTACTCGACCTCGTTGCGCACCTGGCGCAGGGTCTCGTCCAGCTCGGGCTTGACCCAGCCCAGCGCTGCGTGGCTCATCGCATCGCGCAGACTGCTCATGGACGCGCTCCGTTCGCCGCCGCGCGGAAGCCGCGCGAGTTCTGGCGTGGGGAATGGAAATGCTTCATCGACTGGTTCCTTGCTCGCCGCCCTGCCCGCGTCACGCCGGCAGCTTGAAGTCGGCGACCGAACGGCGCAGGTCCGCCGCCAGCTGCGCGAGGTGGCCGATCGACTCTGCCGTCTGCCCGGCACCCTGCGAGGTCTGGCCGGTGATCTGCCGGATCACGCCCATGGTGCGGGTGATGTCCGAGGCGGCGGCCGACTGCTGCTGGGCGGCGATGGAGATGTTCTTGATAAGGGTGTTCAAGGCGTTGGACACGCGCTCGATCTCGGTCAGCGCGGTACCGGCGTCTTCGGCCAGGCGCGCACCGGACACCACTTCGGCCGTGGTCTGCTCCATCGAGGTGACCGCTTCGTTGGTGTCGGCCTGAATGGCCTGGACCAGGTTTTCGATGCGTCGGGTCGCACCCGAGGTACGTTCTGCCAGGCGCTGCACTTCGTCGGCCACGACCGCGAAACCGCGGCCCGCTTCACCGGCCGACGCCGCCTGCACGGCCGCGTTCAACGCCAGGATGTTGGTCTGCTCGGAAATGTCGTTGATCAGTTCCACGATCGAGCCGATTTCCTGCGACGACTCGCCCAGGCGCTTGATGCGCTTGGAGGTTTCCTGGATCTGGTCACGGATCTGGTCCATGCCCTGGATGGTCTCGCGCACCACGCCGGCACCTTCGGCGGCGATCACCACCGAGCGCTGCGCCACGTCGGCCGACTCGGCCGAGTTGCGCGACACCTGCTCGATGCTCGCCGCGATTTCGCCGATGCGGTCCGAGGCCGAGGTGATCTGGTTGGCCTGGTGGCCCGCCGCCTCTGCCAGCTGCATGGCGGTGGCCTGCGTTTCCTGGGTGGACATCGCGACCTTGGCCGAGGTGTCGTTGATGGTGGTCACCAGGTGGCGCAGCTCGTCCACCGCGTAGTTGATCGCGTCGGCGATCGCGCCGGTCATGTCCTCGGTCACCGAGGCCTTCACCGTCAGGTCACCCTCACCGAGCGAGGAGATTTCGTCCAGCAGCCGCATGATCGCCTGCTGGTTGCGGCTGTTGAATTCCACCTGGGTCTGGTAACGCAGTTCCTGCTCGCGCGAGCGGCTGCGCACGTTGGTGGAGACGAAGCCGATGATCGCGATCAGCGACAGCGCACCGGACACCACGCCGATCCAGAAATTCGGGAACAGGCGAGTGTCGGACACCGAGCCGAACGAGGAGAACGCATCGAACAGCTTGCGGCTGTCGTCCAGCATGTGTGCCGAACCCTGGCCCAGCGCGGTGGCGGCGGACTGCGCCGCGAACAGCTGGCGCGAGCTGGCCAGGATCGCGTCGGCATCCTGCTTCATCGCCTCCCACTTCTGCTGCGACTGCTCCAGCGCGGCCACGGCGGCGGCACCGCGCACGGCGGTGATGCCCAGTTCCTCGTTGCCGTTGCGCAGGCCGTCGAGCACCTGCGAAAACACGGTGATGTCACGCGCCAGCGCATCGCCGGAGGTCGCCGCGGCGCTGCCACCGGCACGCATTTCGGTCACGCGGCGGGCCATCGAACCGGCCACCACGACCTGCTGCAGTGCGCTGTACACCTGCGACGACGGCGCGCCGGAGGCGGACATCGCGCGCACCAGCTCGTTCAGCTGGGCCTGCAGGCCCGGCACCGCCCCGGTGAAGTTGTTGGCATTGCCGGCCAGCGCCAGCACGGCGGGCTCGCTGGCCACCAGCTGCCCGGCCTGCTTGCCCAACGGTGCCCAGGTCTCGCCCAGCGTGGCGATGGCACCGGACACGCCCGGCTCCTTGCCATAGCGGCCCTGCAGCGTCGACACGTTCTGTTCGATCGCGTTGCGGGTGGCCTTGAAGGCGGTGAAGGCCTGGGCGTTGCCGCCGACCGCGTCACGTCCCTGGTTGGCCAGCTGCTGCGACAGCACCTGCAGGTCGGCGGCCTTGGAGCCGGCGTCGGCAAGGCGGCTGCCCTGCCAGGTGGCGACGCCGGTGTTGACGCCGAACAGGATCATCGATGCCAGCAGCAGGAACAGCCAGAGGTTGCTGCCGCCCAGCCGCAGCTTGCCGGTCTTGGTGGCGTCCGAAGCAGTACTCATCGTTCAACCTCGATCTTCAATGCAGGGGGCGATGCCCGGCCTCAGGCCGCGGCTTGCCGGAATTCAGGGGTGCGCGACAGCAGCGAGAGCGAGAACACGCCCCAGTCATGGCCGTCGGCATGGAAGGCACGGTCAACGAAATGGCCGTAGCGACCTTCGGCCAGGGCGCCAGCCTCGATCTGCTGTTCCAGCTCGAAGCTGCGCTGGCCGAACAGTTCATCGATGGTCAGTGCGACGTCGCCGCCGGTCTGGCGCATGATCAGCACGCGCTGGCCTTCCTGCTGCACGGTGCGCGTGCCTTCCAGGAAGTACTTCAGGTCGACCACCGGGAACAGGTTGCCGCGCAGGTTGCCCACGCCCAGCAGCCAGGGCTGCGCGCAGGGCACCGGGGTCACCGGCGGCATCGGCACGATTTCCACCACTTCGCGGAAATCGGACACCAGCCGGCGCTGGCCGACGCGGAAACCGACGCCACGCCACAGGTCCTGGGCGAACTGCCGCCCGGGCAGCTGCACCGCATGGGCCAGGCTGCGCCGTTCGTAGGCTTCAAGGATGTCGAAGGGCGAGCGCATCAGGCCACCAGTTCGTTGATCCGCGCGATCAGTTCATCCTCGCGCGGCGGCTTGACGATGTAATCGGCTGCGCCCTGGCGCAGGCCCCAGGCCTTGTCGGTTTCCATCGCCTTGGTGCTGACGATGATCACCGGGATGTGCTTGATCGCCGCATCACGGGCCATCGCACGGGTGGCCTGGAACCCGCTCATGCCGGGCAGGACCACGTCCATCAGCACCAGCTGCGGCACCTGGTCGCGGACCAGCTGCAGGCCATCCTCGGCGTTGTCCGCTTCCAGCACCTCGTGGCCGGCACGGCGCAGCCACTGGGTGAACACCGCGCGGTCGGTCGGTGAATCCTCGATCAGGACGATACGAGCCATTGTGCCTTTCCCCCCTGGTCAGGCGTTGACGTATGTGCGGATGGCACCCAGCAGTTCTTCGCGCGTGAAAGGCTTGGTCAGGTATTGCTCCGAGCCGACGATGCGCCCCCGCGCCTTGTCGAACAGACCATCCTTGGATGACAGCATGATCACCGGGGTCGCCTTGAACAGCTGGTTGCCCTTGATCAGCGCACAGGTCTGGTAGCCATCCAGGCGCGGCATCATGATGTCGACGAAGATGATCTGCGGCTGCTGGTCTGCGATCTTGGCAAGCGCTTCGAAGCCGTCGGTGGCGGTGACCACCTCGCAGCCTTCGCGCTTGAGCAGCGTTTCCGCAGTCCTGCGGATGGTCTTCGAATCATCGATGACCATCACCCGGAGTCCTGCGAGTTCCCCGCCCGCAGTCGTGTTTTCAGTCATTGCCTATCCCCAAGCGCACGGCCCAATCTCTGGCGGGAGCCGCTGCGAAAGCGTATCTATATCGCACTTTCCGCGCCCGCTTCAAGGCCGGCTTACCGCGCAGGGGGTGGCGCCCGGCTGAACGTGACCGGGTTCGCAATGACTGCGCTGCCGGCAGGCGGACGCTGCGTTGCAGTACGGCGGGGAGGCGCGCGGCCGGCGTTGCCGCTACCATCAACGCCTTGCCTGACAGGTGCGCCCATGCCGTTGAACGTCATCGTGGTGATGGACCCCATCGCCCACATCAAGATCGCCAAGGACACCACCTTCGCCATGCTGCTGGAAGCCCAGCGCCGCGGCCATGCCCTGCACTACGTGCGGCCGGGCGGGCTGGCCCTGGAAGGTGGCGTGGCGGTGGCCCAGACCGCACCGCTGCAGGTTCGCGACGACCCGGCCGGCTGGTATGAGCTGGGCGCGTTCAGCCGTACCGAGTTCGGTCCCGGCCAGATCGTGCTGATGCGCAAGGACCCGCCGGTCGACGCCGAGTACATCTACGACACCCAGGTGCTGGACGTGGCCGCCGCTGCCGGTGCCTGCGTGGTCAACAACCCGCAGGGCCTGCGCGACTACAACGAGAAGCTGGCCGCCCTGCTGTTCCCGCAGTGCTGCCCGCCGACCCTGGTCAGCCGCGATGCCAAGGCGTTGAAGGCCTTCGCCCTGGAACACGGCCAGGCCGTGCTGAAGCCGCTGGATGGCATGGGTGGCCGCTCGATCTTCCGCAGCGGCCAGGGCGATCCGAACCTGAACGTGATCCTGGAAACCCTGACCGACGGCGGCCGCAAGCTGGCGCTGGCCCAGAAGTTCATTCCCGACATCACGGCCGGCGACAAGCGCATCCTGCTGGTCGACGGCGAACCGGTCGACTACTGCCTGGCGCGCATTCCCCAGGGTGACGAGTTCCGCGGCAACCTGGCGGCCGGCGGCCGGGGCGAAGGGCGCCCGCTGAGCGAGCGTGACCGCTGGATCGCCGGCCAGGTTGGCCCGGAGATGAAGCGTCGTGGCATGCGCTTCGTCGGCCTGGACGTGATCGGCGATTACCTGACCGAGGTCAACGTGACCAGCCCGACCTGCGTGCGCGAGCTGGACGCGCAGTACGGCCTGAACATCGCCGGCACCCTGTTCGACGCGCTCGAGGCCGGCCTGCGCTGATGGCGGCCGCACCTGCCGTCCTGCCCCCGCCGCCGCGCGAAGCGCAACGGCTGGGCGCGACCATCGCGCTGTCGGTGCTGGTCCACGCCCTGCTGATCCTGGGCGTGGGTTTTGCGGTGAAGGGCGACGCACCGCTGGTGCCGACGCTGGAGGTGATCTTCAGCCAGACCCGCACCGCACTGACGCCGAAGCAGGCCGATTTCCTTGCCGCTGCCAGCCAGGAAGGTGGTGGCGAGCACGACCGTGCGCAGCGCCCGCGCGACAACCAGGCCGGCATCGTGCCGCAGGCGCAGGCTGGGCTGAGCCCAGTGCCACAACAGCAGCAGTCGGCCGCGCCGGTTCCGCCGCCGCAGGCACGCGTGGTGAGCAGCCGCAATGGCGAAGAGACGGTGGCCCAGGCCCAGCCGCGGCCGACACCGGAGCAGCCCGAAGCGGATGCACCGCTGACCGCGCGCGAACAGCGCGACGCCGAGATGGCACGGCTGGCGGCCGAGGTGCATCTGCGTTCCGCGCAGTACGCCAAGCGCCCGAACCGCAAGTTCGTGTCGGCCAGCACGCGCGAATATGCCTATGCCAACTACCTGCGCGCCTGGGTCGACCGCGCCGAGCGCGTGGGCAACCTGAACTACCCGGACGAGGCACGGCAGCGCCGGCTCGGCGGCCAGGTGGTGATCAGCGTGGGCGTGCGCCGCGATGGCAGCGTGGAAAGCAGCCGGATCCTGCGTTCAAGCGGGACGCCGTTGCTGGATGAGGCGGCGCTGCGGGTGGTGCAGCTGGCGCAGCCGTTCCCGCCGCTGCCGAAGACCGAGGACGAGATCGACATCCTGCAGGTCACCCGCACGTGGGTGTTCCTGCCCGGTGGCACCCTGCACGACGACCGGTAGGGTTTTGTTGCCCGGGCCTGCGGCCCGGGACCCGCAGAGGCGACGGCCACAACCGAAGCAACATCAGAAGCGGCGGCGGAGATGCCGGACCTGGCGGGGCGGTGTGGGCTTGCAGGAGACGCCGTAAACCCCGCTCCGCGGTCCGGCCCAGCCGCTGGCGGCTGTGCGTTCGGGCGCTTGCGAAGCAGTGCTTCGCAAGCAAAGCGCCCTCACCCATGGGGGCTCGATGGCGCCTTGCTCGTGTGCGCTGTCCTGCGCACACGGCAAGACCGGGGTTGGGCGTCCTGCCCAACCCGCCCGAGGCATGCCTCGGGCCCATGGCGCCAACGGTCCTGCAAGCCCACACCGCCCCACCTCTGACAGATCCCGGCGCATCGCGTCCCGCTCCGCCGTTGGTAGGTGTCGACCCTGGTCGACACACATCCACGCCACGCGTGGATGCGAGCGAAGCGATCCGCTTTTGACTTTGAATTTTCTTTTTTTTGATTTTCCGTGGCGGACGCACACGGAAACTGTCAGAGGTCGGGCGGGGTGGGTTCGCGGGGGTGTCCGCGGCATGGATGCCGCGGCCAAGCCCCCAGGGACGAGTTCACGGCGTCCCCCGCGAACCCACCCCGCCCGGCCAAACGCGGCTTTTGATCTACGCAACCACCCCCGCCACGAGGGGCTCAGCCGTTGGCCTTCGCCTTCGCCTCGCGCGCCGCCTGCTGCTCGACCAGGGTCAGTGCCACGTTGTCGCGCAGGTAGGCCGGCTCGACCTTCTCCGGTGCGATGGCTTCACCGCGCGCGAAGGCCGGCACCGCCAGTGCCAGTACGTCCGACGCACGCGGCAATGCGGCGGCATCGAATCCACGCAGGCCAGCCCCAAGTTGCGCCACCAGTGCGCCCTCGGCTGCGCCGAAACCGGTACCCACACCGTAGGCGGACAGCCCTTCCGGCAGCGCCACCGCGGCAGGCGCGCATACGCGCTCGGCATCGCGCGCGACCGGCAGGCCGTCCACCCGCTCGAAACGTGCGACGTAGAGTTCACCCATCCGCGCATCGATCGCCGACAGGATCTGCGTTTCTTCCGCCGGTGCCCGCAGCGCCAGCACCTGCAGCGTCGAGACCGGCAGCAGCGGGCGGTCCAGTGCCAGTGCGATGCCCTGGGCGATGGCAATCGCCAGGCGCACGCCAGTGAACGCCCCCGGACCGCGACTGAGCGCGATGCCATCGAGCTGGCGACGGCTGATGCCGGCGTCGGCCAGCAGCGCCTCGGCCCACGGCAGGCTCAGTTCGGCGTGCCGACGCGGGGCGATCTCGAAGCGTTCCAGCACCTGCCCATCGACATGCAGGGCAACGGAACAGGCTTCGGTGGCGGTTTCAAAGGCGAGCAGTTTCATCGGATCAGGTCAGAACAAGGGGAACGTGGCACCGGGAGCCGGCTCCGGCCCTGCCGCAACGGCGGCCGGGGCAGCCGCATCATCGGCCACGGGCAGCCATTGTGGCGTAAAGAAGGCCTGCACATCGGCCAGGCTGCGGGTGCGCCGGAACGGCGGCAGCGATTCAAGGAAGACCCGGCCATAGCCACGGTTGAGCAGGCGCGGGTCGCACAAGACCAGCACGCCACGGTCGCTTTCGCTGCGGATCAGGCGGCCGACACCCTGTTTCAGTGCGATCACTGCCTGCGGCAGCTGTTCGTCGCGGAACGGGTTGCCGCCCTGGCTGCGGATCGCCTCCAGCCGCGCCTCGTAGACCGGGTCATCCGGTGCCGCGAACGGCAGCTTGTCGATCATCACCACGCTCAGCGCTTCGCCGACCACGTCCACGCCCTCGCGGAAACTGGCCGAGCCCAGCAGCACGCCATTGCCCGATTCGCGGAAGCGCTGCAGCAGCGTCGCACGCGGCGCCTCACCCTGCACGAACAACGGCCACGGCCCGTCGCGCAGTGCCTCGGCGGCCTCACGCAATGCACGGTGCGAAGCGAACAGCAGGAACGCCCTGCCCTGCGAGGCCTGCAGTACCGGCCGCAAGGTCTGGATCAGCGCAGTGCCGAATCCGCGCGCCGCCGGATCGGGCAGCCCTTCGGGCAGGTAACACAACGCCTGCTCGGGCCAGTTGAACGGACTCGGCTGGACCAGCGTGTGCGGATCGTCCAGGCCCAGGCGGGTGGCGATGTGGTCGAAGCCACCGCCCACGGTCAGCGTGGCCGAGGTGAAGATCCATGCCGCGCGGCTGCGCTCGCGATGCTCGCGCAGCGGGCCGGACACATCCATCGGCGTGCGCTGGCAGCGGAACCCCCGCGGGGTGAGCTCATACCAGAGCACATCGGCCGCACGGGGAGTCTCCGTCGGATCGGTATCGAAATCGAGGGTGGGCTCATCATCGCCCAGCCAGCGCTGGAGCCGCGACACCGCCTCGCGCGCCCGCGCATGACAGGCATCAAGACCCGCCGCCGCTTCGCGCAGCGGCTGCAATGCCTGCTCCAGCGTCACCAGGCCGGCCATCACCGTATCGAATCCATCGCGCACCTGTGGCATGGCCAGCGCGCGCCACTGCGTACCACGTGGCGGCAGCCCGTCCATCACCGAACGCAACGCCAGCAACGCCTGCTGCAACTGGTCGACCGGCTCCTGCAGGGCCGACTGCGCACCGCCCACGCCGCGTGCTTCGGCCAGGCAGTCGCGGCCCAGTTCCTGCCACGGGCGCATGCCGAAGCCTTCGCCGAAGAACTGCGCGGCCAACTCGGGCAGCTGATGCGCCTCGTCGATGACAAAGGCCTGCGCCCCCGGCAGCAACTCGCCGAAGCCATCCTGCTTCAGTGCCAGGTCGGCCAGCAGCAGGTGATGGTTGACCACCACCACGTCGGCCGCCTGCGCACGCTGGCGCGCACGCACCACGAAACAGTCATCCCAGAACGGGCAATCGGTACCCAGGCAGTTGTCGACGGTGGAGGTGACCATCGGCAGCAGCGGCGAGTCATCGGCCAGGCCTTCCAGTTCGGCGATGTCGCCGAACTCCGAGCGGCCGGACCAGGCCAGGATGCGCTGGAACTGCGCGGCCTGCTCGGGACTGGAAAACCGCGGTTCGCCCCGCGCCTGCTGCAGTCGGTAGCGGCACAGGTAATTCGCGCGCCCTTTCAGCAGCGCGCTGCGCAGGCCGACGCCCAGCGCCTGGCGCACGCGCGGCAGGTCGCGGTGGTAGAGCTGGTCCTGCAGCGCGCGGGTGCCGGTGGAGATGATGGTGCGCAACCCGGACAGCAGCACCGGCACCAGATAGGCGAAGGTCTTGCCGGTGCCGGTACCGGCCTCGGCCAGCAGCAGGTCCCGCTGCTGCAGCGCATCGGCGATGGCCTCGGTCAGGTGCAGCTGTGCCGGACGCGGGACAAAGGCATCCAGGTGCGAGGCGAGCGCGCCGCCTTCGCTGAGGGCTTCGCGGCTGGCATGGACAAGGTCGGACATCAGAGGGAAAGGATACCCGGCCGGGCGCTGCCCGGCACCCGTTTCAAGCCGGAGCACCAGCAACAGCAACAGCGGTGTTCATGGCTCTGGGTTGTACTCGGGACTGGCGAGGGACTGTGGGTTTGCGGGGACGCCGTAAACCCGTCCCTGGGGGCTTGGCCGCGGCATCCATGCCGCGGACACCCCGCAAACCCACAGTCCCCCGCCTTCGACAGTTTCCCGGTGACGGAGGGACAGACTTCGCAAAGCCGAGCCTGCTCGACTGGCAGCTCAGAAGCGATGGGAGTAACGGGGAAAGAAGAAAAGAAATGGCAGCGAGCGCGCGCAGCGCGCGACCCGCTTTTGATTTTGATTTTGTTCTTGCCTGCGGCCCGCGCGATGTATGGCGGACCGGGTGGGTGGGGCGTGCAGGACCGTTGGCGCCATGGGCCCGAGGCATGCCTCGGGAGGGTTGGGCAGGACGCCCAACCCCGGTCTTGCCGTGTGCGCAGGACAGCGCACACGAGCAAGGCGCCATCGAGCCCCCAGGGATGGGTTTACGGCGTGTCCTGCACGCCCCACCCACACGGCCCATCACGACCATCCATCAGTGCGAGCGCTTGCCGCAGAGGGGGCAGCGCCCGATGGAGTGGAATACCTCAGTACCGCTTGATCCCCGGCACGGTGCAGCCTTCCAGCTGCGCATGCGCCGACACCGCATTCTCCTTCTCGCCCCGCGCCAGGCGCGACTGCTCGATCGTCGCCCAGTGCCGGCGGCACAGCGGCCCGGTCTTCGAACCCAGATCCACCGCCTTGCGCGCGAACGTCTCCGCCTGTGCCCACTGGCCCTGCAGCAGTGCCAGCTCGGCACGTTCCTGCAAAACCGCCGGGTCGCCGGCCACGATCTCCAGCGCGTGGTCCAGGCTGCTGGCCGCGCCGGCCAGATCGTTTGCCCGGCGCTGCGCCTGTGCGGTCAACCGCAGGTCTTCCACCTGCGAATCACGCAGCGGCTGCACCGACAGTTCCTTGTCGTCCGGGCCTGCGGCTGCATCCACGGCAGCCAGGCGCTGCGCCGGCGTGGTGGTGTCGACCGGCTTGACCACCGGCGGTGCGCTGCTCACGCAGGCGGCCAGGGCCAGGCTGAGGCCGGTCAGGGCCAGGGGCTGCAGCAGGGATCGCATGTTCATCGGCATCATCGGCTCGGGGGAGGAGTAGCGGCGGCGGGTGCCGCGGCAGGTTCGGCAGGTGCTTCCGGCTTGCGGTCCAGGCCGAACCAGCTGCGCCAGCCACCGCCCTCGCCTTCGGCCCCGCCCTGCCCATCCGGCGACACCGCCGGTGCGCACGGCGCATAGGCCGGTGCATAGCCCACCACGAACGGGAAACGACGCGCGCCGGGGCAGCCTTCGTCGGTGCTGTTGAGGCCGGTGGGTGCCACCGACTGCCAGTCCAGGCCCTTGTTGCTGACCCGCAGCGGCGCGCTCGGCAGGCGCTGGAAGATACCCGACCAGACCCGCATCGCGCCGGTGGCGCCATACAGACCGGCCTGCTCGTTCTGATCGTTGCCGATCCAGATCACCGCCAGATGATCGCCGGTGTAGCCGGCATACCAGCTGTCACGGCCATCGTTGGTGGTGCCGGTCTTGCCGGCGGGCTGCAGGCGGCCGAGGCCATCGGCATTGAGCCGCTGCGCGGTACCGCTGGCGACCACCTGCTGCAGGCCGACACTGATCAGGTTGGCGGCAATCGAATCGCCTTCCTGCGCCGGTGCCGGGGTCTTGTCGTATCGCTTGAGCAGCTTGCCCTGCGGATCGAGCACGCCACGCACCGCGTGCAGCGGCTGGATCTCGCCGCCGGACGCAAGGAACTGGTACAGCTGCGCCATCGCGTACGGGCTCTGGTCGGTCGAGCCGAGGATCACCGCCGGGTTGGCCTCGGCCTTGATGCCGGCCAGTACGTGGATCAGCTGGGTCACGCGCTCGGGGCCGACCTGCATGCCCACGCGCACCGTGGCCTGGTTGTAGGAATGCGCCAGTGCGTCGATCAGGCGCACCGTGCCGTGACTGCGGTTGTCCGCGTTGCCGGGATTCCAGTTGCGGCCGCGGCCGAGCTGCACCGTCACCGGCGAATCATCCACCCAGCTGGCCAGCGAATAGCGGTCCGGCTGCGCCAGGGCCAGCAGGTACACGAACGGCTTGAGCAGCGAACCGACCGGGCGCTGTGCCTCGATCGCGCGGTTGAAGCCGACCTCGGACACCTCGCGGCTGCCGATCACCGCCAGCACGTCACCGTTGTGCACGTCGGTCAACACCATGCCGGCCTGCAGTTCAGGGCGGCGCTGGCTTTCCAGCGACTTGATGGTGCGGGTCACCGCGCCTTCGGCATAGGCCTGCGCGGACGGCGACATGCCGGTCATCACGCTCAGGCCCGCGCCCTGCAGCGCCGATTCCGGATAGTCATGGCCGAGCTGGCGGCGGACCAGGTCAACGTAGGCGGGGAAGCGGTTGGCCGCCACCAGGCCCGGCGTCTTGGGCACGCCCAGCGGTGCCTTCAGCGCGCGCTGGTACTCGGCATCGTCGATCAGCGTGGCCTCGTGCAGCTTGCCCAGCACGAAGTTGCGGCGATCCAGCGCGCGCTCCGGGTTGCGCCGCGGGTCGTAGAAGGACGGGCCCTTGACCAGGCCGATCAGCAGTGCGATCTGCTCGGTCTCCAGCGACTGCAGGTCACGGCCGAACCAGAATTCGGCGCCGGAGGACATGCCATGGATCGCCTGGCTGCCGCGCTGTCCCAGGTAGACCTGGTTGAGATAGGCCTCGAAGATGGTGCGCTTGTCATAACGCGCTTCCATGATCAGTGCGTACAGCACCTCATTGAACTTGCGGGTGACCGTCTGCTCCTTGCCGATGCCGAGCAGGCCGCTGCGGGCCAGCTGCTGGGTCAGCGTCGAAGCGCCCTGGCGGCTCTGGCCACCGGAACGGATCGTCACCCACACCGCGCGCGCGATGCCGGACAGGTCGATGCCGTGATGGCGGTTGAAATCCTTGTCTTCCACTGCCTGCAGGCCGGTCACCAGCAGGTCCGGCGCCTCGTCCATGCGGATCAGGCGGCGCTCTTCCTGCTTCTGGCCGTACAGGGTGGCGATGCGCGCCGGATCCAGCCGCGCGGCCTTCAGCGCCTTGCGGTTGTCAGCGTCGCGCAGCGAGGCCACGCCGCCATCGGCCAGCGACAGCTCCACCCGGCGCGGGGCCACCCGGCCATCGACGTCGTTGTAGCCGCGGCTGGAGATGACAAAGCGCCCGCCGTTCACCGCATAGGTGGCCGGCTCCTTGCCCTGCCCGTCATCGCGGTAGGCAGAGGCGGCCAGCTCGGTCTTCAGCGTAGACGCATCCATCGCCTTGCCGGGGGTGAGCACCAGCGGGCGCGCATACACGCGCGTCGGGATCTGCCAGCGCAGTTCACCGAAACGCTGGGTCACCTGTTGGTTCAGGTACAGCGTATAGGGAATGAGGAAACCCAATCCCAACGCGACCGCAGCCATGCTCCAGGTGATCAGCCGGCGCCGCCACAGCGGACCGTTGTCCTGCTGGTCGTCGTCGTCGAAATCGTCGATGTCGTCGGAATCGTAGCGTCGGGGCACGGGAGAAGCATGGCAGGGGCGTCAGCGGAGTCTACCCCAGCCCATTTCCCCAAGGCAGGTTCACCAAACTGCCTGTTCAGTGATTTACCGGAGGCAGGGGCCCGGCCTTGCCCCGAAGCCCATCCCACAGCCCTCTCAACATGAACCGCAACCGAATCCAGCGAGGGGCGAGGAACAGGCCGTTGCCTGCCAGCTTCAGCAACAGGCGCGGCACATCCTGGGCAATCCACACCCGTGGCGTATAGGTACGCCCATAGAGCAGAACGCGATTGCGCATGATGAAGTAAAGGCGGAAGGGCTTGTGCACGATCACGCCATCCGGCTTCGTACGTGATGGCAGCAGCTCCTCGCCGATGCTATGGGTCATCTGCGCGTCGCAGATGCCATACAGGGAATAGCCATGGCGCTTGGCCCTGAAACACCAGTCCATGTCCAGGTTGTCAATGAACAGGGATTCGTCCATTGCACCGATAGCCTGCAATGCCGACATCGGCACCAGCGAACCGGAGGTGATGAGGAAATCGCAGGAGATGCGCTGGCCCGCCCCCCCTCGCAACTTGTGGTTGAACGGGAAGCCAAAGCGGACGAACGGGGCAAGCATGCCACTGCGCGAATCGCGGAACTGCGGGCCGACAGCGGCCACGCGCTCTGCGCGGGCCAGTTCGATCAGTGCAGTCCCCAGGACATCCACCATCCCTGGCGCCAGCACACTATCCTGATCCATCAGCAGCACATAAGCGAAGCCGAGCGCCTGCGCCTGCTCATAGGCCCGGTTCAAGGCACTCCCGAGGCCAACGTTGTGCGCTGAGGCAACCACGCTGATTCCACCCTTTCCGGCCAGCAGTTCGTCGACATCAACACCCGTGCTGCCATTGTCGAACACCACCAGATGCCCCACCTGCTGCAGCACACTGTCAACCACCCGCCGCAACAGGTCCGGCTCGGGCCCATAGGTGACGATGACAGCGCAGACAAGGGAGGCATCGAAGGTGGGCCCCGGACCGGGTCCCTGCGGAATCACTGGATTCATGACGTCATGTCGCTGGCTGCGGAACGCAGGCTGTGTGAAAAACGATGAAAACGACCGAAGGCCATCTCCCGCCAAACCTGCAGCAATAGCATTGACAGCAAGACTGACAACTCACTGCACCGCTTGAGCGTGATGCAGCGGCTGGACTATACCCGACCAGTACGACCTGCACGAATCCTGTCGATATCAGCGTGGTCGCAGCTCACCACCGGCGCGACGCAGGCGGTCTTCGAACGCCGGCAGTTCGGCCAGATCCGGCTGCAGCAACCGCGCCTGTTCGGCGGCGTGCGCAGCGAAGGCCAGGTCGCCATTGCCGAGCCGTTCGCTGCCGATCGCCAGCCAGCGCTGGGCCAACCGCAGCCGCGCCGAGGGCAGGCCCGCTGCGGTCGGTGACAGCGTCTGCCAGGCCTGCAGGCAGGCGCCTGCCGCCTGTACCCGGTTCTGCCGCAGATTGTCGTCGAAGCAGCGGCGACTGGCGGGCAGCAGGCGTGCTGCAGCGGCCTTCACCCGCGCGTCGCGGGGCGCCAGTGACTGCGCTTCGCGCAGTGCGTCGAACGCGCTGTGCCCCGGTGGGCTGATCCACTGCCCTGCACGCTCGGCACGCTCGATCCTGCGCAGGTGGTCGCGCAGCTGGCGTTCGCGCTCCGCCGTACTGATCGCGGGCTGCTGCAGGGCCTGTTGCGCCTGCTGCGCACGCTGCAGGCGCTGCGCCAGTTGTTGGCGTATGCCCTGCGAAGCCCCCAGCTCCGCCGCCAGGGCCGCATCACGTTGGGCCGCATCGAACTGGAAGTCGTCGGCGGATTTCTGGCTGCGTGCCACCACCGCCTGCAGCGCCTGCTCACGCCCGCGCTGGGCGTTGGGATCATCGGCAGCCACCGCCAACACTGCCAGGAAGCCCTTGGCCGCAGCTTCCAGCTGCTGTCGTTGCAGTGCCCGCTGCGCCTGCCGCAAGCGCTGGTCCACCGCGCGCGCCAGGGCTTCCTCGCTGGCCGGCAGATCGGCATGACCAGCATCGAACTGGCGGGCACGACGCAGGATCACGGCCGCCTCCGCCAGCTCTCCGCGCCCCGCCAGCGTGCGCGCCTGCAGCAGCAGATCGCTCAGCGCATCTTCGCGCCCTTCCAGCGCCGGCAGGTTGTCCGGCTGCAAGGCGAGAATGCGCTGGAACAAGGGCAACGCACTGCTGTCGCCGTCATCCAGTCGTCCGGCCGCGAACGCGTTGCGCGCCTGTGCCAACAACGCACCAATACCCGCTCCGGCACTGCGTCGCGCCTGCAGCTGGCGGGCGACCGCATCGGCTTCGCCCTGCGGCACCTGCAGCTCACGCGCCAGTGCCAGTGCCTGCGCGCTGCCGTCCAGGTCATCAGCCTGCAGGCGATCGCGCGCCTGTTGCAGCGCTGCCGCACCGGTATTGGCCAGGCCCTGGCGCGCCTGCGGGCGATCACCGTCCAGCGCCAGCACTGCCTGGTAGCGCTCGCGCGCACCACTGCCATCGGCATCACTCAGGCGACCGGCAGCCAGTGCACGATCCCCCTCGGCCAGCAGCTGCTCGATCTGCGGCTCATCCCAGAACCAGTCGGCCAGCGGCTTGCGCAGCAGCACCAGCAGCACGAACACGGCCAGCGCTGCGAGCAGCGCCCAGCGCCAGATCCGGCGCGCATGGCGCGCCTGCAGCCACCACCAACGTCCCTCGCGACGGACGCGGTCCAGCGCAGGATGTTCAGCGCCATGCGGGCGATGCGGGGGCTCGCGTTCCATGCGTGCAGGGTAGCCGGGGCAGCGTGAAGCTCAGCCGAGGCGACGCGCCTCGCTCACGCCCGGCAGCGCATCCAGTTTGCCCAGCAGGGTCGACAACTGCCCATAGTCGCTGACCTTCAGCCGCAGCCGCAGATGGGCGCGGCCACTGTTGCGCACGTTGTCACTGTGGATGTCGAGCACGTAGGCGTCTTCCTGGGCGATCAGGTTGGTGATGTCCTTCAGCAGCCAGCGGCGGTCGACGGCAGTCACCACCACGTCCACTTCATAGCCACCGCCAGCCTGGCCCCATTCCACCGGCAGGATGCGCTGCGGGCTGGTGGCGGCCAGCCGGGCCAGCGCGGCACAGTCTGCACGGTGCACGGTGACACCACGGCTACGGGTCAGGTAACCGACGATCGGCTCGCCGGCCACCGGCTGGCAGCAGCGTGCCAGCTGCACCAGCAGGTTGCCCACGCCCTGCACGGTGAACTTGGACTTGCCCAGGTTCTCGCGGCGCGCGGTCGGCCGCGGCAGGCTCGGCGCGGGCGCCGGCTGGCTGGCGGCACGCTCCGCTTCCAGCAGCGTACGGCTGACTTGGTTCGGGCCGGTATCGCCCAGCGCCACCTGGATGTACAGGTCATCGACACTGTCGGCATGGAACTTCTTCGCGGCGACGGCCAGGTCCGAGTGCTGCAGGCCCAGCCGCTTCAGTTCGCGCTCGAGCAGCTCGCGACCGGCCTGCACGTTGCGCGCGCGGTCGAGCTTGTGGAACCAGCTGCGTACCTTCTCGCGCGAGCGGTTGCTGGCCAGGAAGCCGTTGGCCGGCATCAGCCAGTCGCGGCGCGGGTCGGCCTCCTTGCCGGTCAGGATCTCGACGCGGTCGCCGCTGCGCAACCGATAGGTCAGCGGCACGATACGGCCGTTGACCTTGGCGCCGCGGCAGCGGTGCCCGACCATGGTGTGCACCTGGTAGGCGAAATCGAGCGGCGTAGCACCCTGCGGCAGGTCCAGCACCTCGTCCTTCGGGCTCAGCGCATAGACCCGGTCCTCGGTCAGCTCGGCATCGAGCGCCCCGGCCAGTTCATTGCCCTGCCCGTCCTGCGCCTGTTCCAGCAGCTGGCGCATCCAGGTGATCTTGCGGTCGAAGGACTTCTCCGCGCCCTTGCCACCTTCCTTGTACTTCCAGTGCGCGGCCACGCCCAGCTCGGCCTGCGAGTGCATCTCGTGGGTACGGATCTGCACTTCGATGGTGCGCCCTTCCGGGCCGACCACGGCGGTGTGCAGCGAGCGATAGTCATTGGCCTTGGGCCGGGCGATGTAATCATCGAATTCGCTCGGCACCGGCGCCCACAGCGCGTGCACCACGCCCAGCGCGGCGTAGCAGGCGGCGACGTCGTCCACCATCACCCGCACCGCACGGATGTCATACAGCTGGTCGAAGGCCAGCCGCTTCTTCTGCATCTTCCGCCAGATGCTGTAGATGTGCTTCGGGCGGCCGCTGACTTCGGCCTTGATGCCCTGGGCAACCAGCTCGCGCGACAACACCTTCTTGACGTTCTCGACGTAACGCTCGCGGGCAATGCGGGTTTCGTCCACCTCGCGTGCGATGCGGCGGTAGGTCTCCGGTTCCAGGTGGCGGAATGCCAGGTCCTCCAGCTCCCACTTCAGCTGCCAGATGCCCAGGCGGTTGGCCAGGGGCGCGTGGATGTCGCGGGTCAACTGGGCCAGCGCACGACGCTGCTCTTCGTCCAGCTTGTCGGCCGCGCGCATCCGCGCCAGCTGGCGTGCCAGCAGGATCGGCACCACGCGCAGGTCGCGGATGATCGCCAGCAGCAGCCGGCGCAGGCCTTCACTGTTGCGTCCAGCCTCGCGGCCGGCATGCAGTGCCCACACCGGGTCGGCGGCGTCCTGGCCATCGAGCAGGCCGATCACCGCCGCCTTGTGGCTGCCCAGCGGCAGCTGGTCCAGGCTGGCGCGCAGGCCCGGCAGGTCGAACAGCAATGCTGCCACCACCGCTCCCTCGTCGGCCGAGAGCATCGCCAGCGCATCGAGGGTATCGCCCAGCACCGACCAGGTGGCGCGCATCTGGTGGTCGCAGTCCGGCGCTTCCCAATGCTCGCGCAGGGCCTGGCGCAGCGGAGCAGGCAGCACGGCTGCCGAGGGACGGTTCAACAAGGCATCCAGGCCAGGGACGGAAGCGCGGTTCACAGCATCGAGCAGGCAAGACAGAGGCCCCTACACTAGCGCCGGCGCCGTTCAGGGACAATCACCGCGGCCACCATCACCCGGCATGAAGACATGCCGCTACACTCGCCAGCACACCCAGGAGAGACCTGCCATGCCTTCGATTGCCCTGCGCGTCCGTCCCCGGATGCTGGCCTGTGCCGCCGTGCTGCTGTCCCTTTCCGCGCCAGCGCTGGCCCAGCGCGTGGTGGAGGGCGACCTGCAGCAGCAGATGTCGCCCGCCGAGTTCAAGGCCGCCGGCCTGGAAAAGCTCAGTGCCAACGAACTGGCCACGCTCAATCGCTGGCTGCAGGGCAAAGTGGAGGCGGCCACCACCCAGGCCGTCGCCGCAGCGCGCGAAGAAGGCCGCCAGGAAGTGATCAAGAAGAACCGCGGCTTCTTCGACTTCGGCAGCAGCGAGCCGATCGAAAGCACCCTGCAGGGCGAATTCCGTGGCTTCGGCCAGGGCCGCCGCTACGTGCTGCAGAACGGCCAGGAGTGGGAGCAGATCGATGCCACGCACTATTCCGGCGGCCGCAAGGAAGCCCCGAAGGTCAGCATGCGCCCCGGCGTGATGGGGGCCTGGTACATGAAGGTGGACGGTGTGAACGTGCAGCCGAAGGTTCGCCGCGCCAAGTAACACCCGGGCATTCCAGCCGCGCCGGGTCCATGCCCGGCGGCAATGGCCGCCCGATGGGGCGGCCATTGCACGCGTCTACGCCTGGCGCAGTGCGGCCACCCGCTGCGCCAGCTTCTTCGCCGAGATGCCGGTACGTGCGCCCAGCTCCTGGGCGAACAGCGATACCCGCAGTTCTTCAAGGTCCCAGCGCAGGGCCTGCCACTGCGGCCGCTCGCGCAGCCCCTGCTGCTCGCCGGTCTCCAGCGCCTCCAGGAACGGATGCAGTTCCAGCATGCGTGCCTGGTCGCGCGGCGGATCACGCTTGGCGCGCTCGGTGCGCAGGATCATCGCCTTCAGGTAGCGCGGGTACTGCGCCAGCGCATCGGCCGGCGTATCACGCAGGAACCCGGGGTGGATCAAGCCGACCAGCTGCGCTTCCATGTCGTCCAGGTTGCCGCGCGCCCAGCCCATCAACGGCGCCTCCAGCATCGGCTTCAGTTCCGCTACCAGCGCCAGGATGCTTTCGGCCAGCTTCAGTCGCGACATCGCCTCGCCGAACAGGGCCTTGGCGGCGTGCTCGCGGCGCTGCTCGAAGGCTGCCGCATCGCGGATGCCTTCCAGGCCCTCGGCCAGCACTGCGTTCATCGCCGCATCGACCAGGTCACCGCGCAGGCGCTCCTGCGATTCGATGGCGGCATACAGCAGGCCGGTCTTGGCACCGACCGGCAACTGCTTGCGTGCCTGCTTCACCTTCTCGGCCAACGCGATCTCCAGCAGGCGGCGCACACCCAGCGGGTGGGCCTCCTGCGCCTGCTGGCGGTCGGCAAAGATGCGCAGCGCCACGCTGTCGCCCTCGTCCAGCAACGCCGGATAGGCCGGCACGCCGGCTTCACCGGGCACCTGCAACGGAATCGGCGTCGCCGGGAACGTGCGCAGGCCATCGGCCGCCATCTCGCGGCCGGCACGTGCAGCGAAGGCATCGCCGGCACGGCCGCCGAACTTCGCGCGCAACACATCGAGGTCGCGCGAGGTCGCCAGCACCTTGCCCTGTTCGTCGCGCAGGCGCAGGTTCATGTGCAGGTGCGGTTCGATCGAACCGGGTTCGAAATCGAGCGCGGTCACCGTGGCGCCGGTGGCGCGTGACAGGAAGCGCGCCAGTTCGCCGGTGATGGCATCGGCGCTGGGCTGCGGGAACGCCTCGTAGAACGCGCGGCCGAAGTCCGGCGCCGGCACGTAGTTGCGCCGCATCGCCTTGGGCAGGCTGCGGATCAGTGCCGAGGCCTTGTCGGCGACGAAGCCCGGCGCCAGCCAGCCCAGCTGCACCGGGTCCAGCGCATTGAGGAGGTGCAGCGGCACGTCCAGGGTGACGCCATCATCGTCGGCTCCCGGCTCGAAGCGGTAATGCAGCGGCAGGCGTGCCTGGCCCAGTGGCAGGTACTTCGGGTAGCGCTCCTGTTCGCTGCCCTCGCCCGGCAACAGGTCGACCAGCGACCAGTGCAGGGTCTTGCGCTGTTCCGGCGCCAGCCCCTTCCACCAGGTATCCAGACCCGCGGCCGAATGGATCTGCGGCGGCACCCGGTCCAGGTACCAGCGCGCCTGCCAGTCCTCGTCGGCAACGATGCCGGCGCGGCGCAGCTTGGCTTCTTCCTCGCGGGCGATCTCCAGCACTTTCTGGTTGTCGGCCACGAAGCTGGCGCGGGTGTTGATCTCGCCGGTCACCAGCGCCTGGCGCACGAAGATGTCATGCGCTTCGCCCGGTTCGATGCGGCCGTAGTGCACCGGCTTTTTCGGCGCCAGCACCAGGCCGAACAGGCTGATCTGCTCGGAGGCCAGCACCTGGCCCTGCGCGCGCGACCAGTGCGGGTCGAAGTGCTTGCGCAGCAGCAGGTGCGGCAGCTCGGCGATCACCCAGTCCGGCTCGATCGCGGCCAGGGTCATGCCCCACACCTTCTGCGTGTCCAGCAGGTTGGCCACCAGCAGCCACGGCGGCGGCCGCTTGGACAGCGCAGAGCCCGGGAACGGCAGGAAGCGACGCTGGCGCGGGGCCTGGAAATCACCTTTCTCGGTGCGGTGGCCGATCTGCGTCGGCAAGCCCGCCACCAGTGCGCGGTGCAGGGTCTGGTAGGCGGTAGCACGCACGCGTTCGCTGAAACCGCCGCCAGCCGGCGCCTGTTCCTTCTGCGCGCGCACGGCCACGGGTGCCGGCGCGGCTTCGGCCTTGCCCTCGCGGGCCAGCCGCGCGGCACGGTGCAGCTGGCCACGGGTGGCTTTCACTGCGGCGGCATCATCACGCGCCGGGGCCGGTGCACTGCTGCCGGCCAGCAGCGGTGCCATCGAGGCATCACTGGCTTCTTCCTTCCAGCCCAGTTCCTCGCACAGCAGGCGCAGCTGGCGGTGCAGCTCGCGCCACTCGCGCATGCGCAGGAAGCCGAGGAAGTGACGACCGCACCAGTCGCGCAGCTTGGATTGGGTCAGGTCTTCGTGGGCCTGCCGGTAGGCGTCCCACAGGCGCAGCACGCCGACGAACTCGGACCGCCCATCGGCGAACTGCGCATGCGCGCTGTCGGCCGCGCCACGCGCTTCAGGCGGACGTTCGCGCGGGTCCTGGATGCCCAGGAACGAGGCGATCACCAGCATCGGCCGCAGGCACCCGGCGGCCTGCGCGGCGACCAGCATGCGCGCCAGCTTCACGTCCACCGGCAGGCGTGCCATCTGCTTGCCGATGGTGGTCATTCGCCGCTCGGCGTCGATCGCGCCCAGTTCGGTCAGTTGCTGCCAGCCGTCGGCCACCGCGCGCTCATCCGGCGCTTCCAGGAACGGAAACTCTTCGATGCGGCCCAGGCCCAGCTGCAGCATGCGCAGGATCACCCCGGCCAGGCTGGAGCGGCGGATTTCCGGATCGGTGAACTCCGGCCGCGCCTGGAAGTCGGCCTCGGCGTACAGGCGGTAGCAGATGCCCTCGGCGATACGGCCGCAGCGGCCCTTGCGCTGGTTGGCGCTGGCCTGCGAGATCGGCTCGATGTGCAGGCGGTCCAGCTTGTTGCGCGGACTGTAGCGCTTGACGCGGGCGAAGCCCGGATCGACCACGTAACGGATGCGCGGCACCGTCAGCGAGGTTTCCGCCACGTTGGTGGCCAGCACGATGCGCCGGTTCGGCCCGGGGTTGAATACCCGGTCCTGGTCCTGGTTGGACAGGCGCGCGTACAGCGGCAGCACCTCGGTATTGCGGTACTTGCGGCGCTCCAGCGACTGGTGCGCATCGCGGATCTCGCGTTCGCCCGGCAGGAAGATCAGCACGTCGCCGCGCGCATCCAGGCGGGTGATCTCGTCGATGGCCGACACGATGGCGTCGTTGACCGTGCGTTCGCCCTGGTCTTCGCCCTCGCCTTCCAGCGCGCGGTAGCGCACTTCCACCGGGTAGGTGCGTCCCTCGACGCTGATCACCGGCGCATTGTCGAAATGCTGGGCGAAGCGTTCGGTGTCGATGGTGGCCGAGGTGACGATCAGCTTCAGGTCCGGGCGCTTGCGCAGCAGCTGCTTCAGGTAGCCCAGCAGGAAGTCGATGTTGAGGCTGCGTTCGTGCGCCTCGTCGACGATGATCGTGTCGTAGTTCGACAACCAGCGGTCGCTGGCGATCTCCGCCAGCAGGATGCCGTCGGTCATGAACTTGATGCGGCTGTCTTCGCTGACCTTGTCGTTGAAGCGCACCTGGTAGCCGACCAGCTGGCCCAGTTCGCTCTGCAGTTCCTGCGCCACGCGGCTGGCCACCGCACGTGCGGCAATCCGTCGCGGCTGGGTGCAGCCGATCATGCCGGCCTGGCCACGGCCTGCGGCCAGGCACAGTTTCGGCAGCTGGGTGGTCTTGCCCGAGCCGGTTTCACCGGCGATCACCACGACCTGGTGGTCGCGGATCAGCCCGATGATGGCGTCGGCTTCACGCGCAATCGGCAGCTGCGGGTCCAGAGTAATGGACGGCTGCTGCTGCGCCCGTGTCATCCGGCGCTGCACCGATGCCTGCAAGGCCTGCTCGAAGGTGGCGGCCAGTGCCGCATCCTGTGGCTTGGCCTGGCAACGCGAGAGCATCCCCAGCAAACGGCCCCGGTCGCGGCTCATGGCGCCGTCGATGGCGGCACGCTGTTGGCGCAGGCGGGGCGATGGATTTTTATCGATAGAGTTCACCAATCGGTTCGTTCAAAACTTTGAAAGCGACCAGTCATCACGACCGGTTTATTGTGAAGGCCAACGATTCCACAAGGAGGAACCCCATGGCGAAGACCAAGAGCACGACCAAGGCCAAGACCGGCAAGCAGAAGCTTGCAGCGGCGGCACCGTCGGCGCCGAACATCGATATCGGGATCACCCAGGGCGACCGCAAGAAGATCGCCGACGGCCTGTCGCGCTTCCAGGCCGATGCGTTCACGCTCTACCTGAAGACCCACAACTTCCACTGGAACGTGACCGGGTCGATGTTCAACTCGCTGCACACCATGTTCGAGACGCAGTACACCGAGCAGTGGGCTGCACTGGACGACGTGGCCGAGCGCATCCGCGCGCTGGGCTTCAATGCCCCGGGCTCCTACCGGGAATTCGCTGCGTTGACCTCGATCGCCGAGGAACCGGGCCTGACCGACAGTGCGGACTGGCGTGAAATGGTACGCCAGTTGGTGGTCGCCAACGAAGCGGTCTGCCGTACGGCACGTGAAGTGCTGGACGTGGCGGCCAAGGGTGACGACGCCCCGACCGAGGATCTGATGACCCAGCGCCTGCAGACGCACGAGAAGTACGCCTGGATGCTGCGCTCGCTGCTCCAGTAAGGATTGAGGGGGGGGGGCGGCAGGGCTTGCAGCCCTGCACCCGCCGAATCAACGTCAACATCAACGTCAAAAGCTGGTTTCCTGTGGGTAGGCGGGGTGGGTCCGGTTGCGGGGGACGCCGTAAATACGTCCATGTAGGCTCGGTCGCGCCATCCATGGCGCTCACGCCCCCGCAACCGGACCCACCCCGCCT
>NZ_MOYM01000001.1:2452500-3625975 GCF_001939825.1 Stenotrophomonas sp. TD3 | reverse complement strand
CGCGAAGGACGGCGGGTGCAGTTGGGATGACCGGCAGGGCTGCGCCCTGCACCTGCCGAATCAACGGCAACGTCAACGCCAACGTCAAAAGCAAGCTATCCGTGAGATGGCGGGGTGGGTCCGGTTGCGGGGGACGCCGTAAATACGTCCATGTAGGCTCGGTCGCGCCATCCATGGCGCTCACGCCCCCGCAACCGGACCCACCCCGCCTTCGACAGATTTCCGCGATCTGCCGGCAAAGCCATTGGGGTCAGATCCGTTTTCCTGCGGAAAACGGATCTGACCCCATTTTGTTTGTCGATATCTGACAGATTTCATCCACGCATGGCGTGGATGGACCCACCGTCACCGGGAAACTGTCGGGGGTGGGGCGGTGTCGGATTGCGGGGTGTCCGCGGCATGGATGCCGCGGCCAAGCCCCCAGGGACGGGTTCACGGCGTCCCCGCAATCCGACACCGCCCCGCCAAGCTACGGATCGCCCCAGAGCCGGCTGTTGCCTTTGACGTTGCTCTGGCTTGAAGGCTTCGGCAGATGCAGGGCGCAGCCCTGCCGAGACACCCCCGCCGGGGTAAACTAGCCGGATGGCTTCCCGTCCCGCGCACGACCTGCTCCAACGCGTCTTTGGTTACGACGATTTCCGTGGTCCCCAGCAGGACATCGTGGAGCATGTGGCTGCCGGTCACGATGCCCTGGTGCTGATGCCCACCGGCGGCGGCAAGTCGCTGTGCTACCAGGTGCCGGCCCTGCTGCGTGACGGTTGTGGCATCGTCATCTCGCCGCTGATCGCGCTGATGCAGGACCAGGTCGAAGCCCTCCGCCAGCTCGGCGTGCGCGCCGAGTACCTGAATTCAACCCTGGATGCCGAGACTGCCGGCCGCGTCGAGCGCGAGCTGCTCGCCGGCGAGCTGGACATGCTCTATGTCGCTCCCGAACGGCTGCTGACCGGGCGCTTCCTGTCGCTGCTGTCGCGCAGCCAGATCGCCCTGTTCGCCATCGACGAAGCACACTGCGTGTCGCAGTGGGGCCATGATTTCCGCCCCGAGTACCGCCAGCTGACCGTGCTGCACGAGCGTTGGCCGCAGATCCCGCGGATCGCGCTGACCGCGACCGCCGATCCGCCGACCCAGCGCGAGATCGCCGAGCGCCTCGACCTGCAGGAAGCGCGCCACTTCGTCAGCTCCTTCGACCGCCCCAACATCCGCTACACCGTGGTGCAGAAGGACAACGCCCGCAAGCAGCTGACCGATTTCCTGCGCGGCCACCGTGGCGAGGCCGGCATCGTCTACTGCATGTCGCGGCGCAAGGTCGAGGAGACCGCCGAATTCCTCTGTGGACAGGGCTTCAACGCCCTGCCCTACCATGCCGGCCTGCCGCCGGACGTGCGCGCCAACAACCAGCGCCGCTTCCTGCGCGAGGACGGCATCGTGATGTGTGCCACCATCGCCTTCGGCATGGGCATCGACAAGCCGGACGTGCGTTTCGTGGCACATACCGACCTGCCGAAGTCGATGGAAGGCTACTACCAGGAAACCGGCCGCGCCGGCCGCGATGGCGACGCCGCCGAGGCCTGGCTGTGCTACGGCCTGGGTGACGTGGTGCTGCTCAAGCAGATGATCGAGCAGTCCGAGGCCGGTGAAGAGCGCAAGCAGCTGGAGCGGGCCAAGCTCGACCACCTGCTGGGCTACTGCGAATCCATGCAGTGCCGCCGCCAGGTGCTGCTGGCCGGCTTCGGCGAGACCTACCCGCAGCCCTGCGGAAACTGCGACAACTGCCTGACGCCGCCGGCCTCCTGGGACGCCACCATTCCGGCACAGAAGGCGCTGAGCTGCGTCTACCGCAGCGGCCAGCGCTTCGGTGTCGGCCACCTGATCGACATCCTGCGTGGCAGCGAGAACGAGAAGGTGAAGCAGCAGGGCCATGACAAGCTCAGCACCTATGCGATCGGCCGTGACCTGGATGCACGCACCTGGCGCAGCGTGTTCCGCCAGCTGGTCGCCGCCAGCCTGCTGGAAGTGGACAGCGAGGGCCACGGCGGCCTGCGCCTGACCGATGCCAGCCGCGACGTGCTGACCGGCCGTCGCCAGATCAGCATGCGCCGCGATCCCGCCAGCAGCACCAGTGGCCGCGAGCGCAGTGCGCAGCGAACCGGGCTGTCCGTGTTGCCGCAGGACCTGGCGCTGTTCAACGCCCTGCGCGGCCTGCGTGCCGAACTGGCCCGCGAACAGAACGTGCCGGCGTTCGTGATCTTCCACGACAGCACCCTGCGCAACATTGCCGAACAGCGCCCGACCAGCCTGGATGCGCTGGCCCGGGTCGGCGGCATCGGTGGCACCAAGCTGAGCCGCTACGGCCCGCGCCTGGTCGAGATCGTGCGCGAAGAAGGTTGACGCCGGGCTTCCAGTAGAGCCGGGGCCGCGCTTGGCTGCCGTTGCCGCAGAAGCAGCCGAGCGCGGGCTCGGCTCCACATTGGTGCAGCTCCAACCTTGAACCGGCCATTCAGCCGGAAGTGCATCCGCGCCCACTTGCAGCTAGATTAGCGCCATGTCCCTGGCCTCGACCCTGCTCCGTGTCGTGCTCATGCTCAGCCTGTTGCTCAACGGGCTGAACGCGGCCATGGCCAGTGGTCACGAAGACATGGGCCGGATGGCGCACGCCGTGGCCGCCGCTGTTAATGGCGACACCCCCGACTGCCACCACCACGCCGGCATACAGGCCGACCCGGCCCCGCAGGCCAAGGCCCCGGCCCACGACGCACACTGCCAGATCAAGGACTGCGTACGCAGCTGCGCCCAGCACCCGCTGCTGGTGGTGCAGCCGTTGCCGTTCATGGCCGGGCCGGCGCTGTCGCTGGCACCGCAGCCGATGCCGGCCACCGGCCGGCCGGCGCCGCCGCTGCCGCCGATTTCACGCCCTCCCATCGGCTGATTCCACACGCACCGTGCGCCCTGCGCACCGTAGCCGGTCACCTGCCGGCATCTTTACGTGTCTGGAGTCACCACCATGAATACCCGCATTCCCCCCGGTCCGGGCGCTGTGCCCATGCCGTCGCGCCGCCTGTTCGTGCAGGGCCTGGCCGCCGGTGGCGTGGTTGCCGGCATCGCCGCGGTCGGCGTGCCGCAGCGCGCGCTGGCCGCCGCCACTGCCGTCCCGCGCCTGGCCGGCGCCCCCGCCGTGCTCAGCGACACCCGCATCGAACTGGCCATCGGCGAATCGCTGGCCAATTTCACCGGCCGCACCCGCCCGGCGATCACCGTCAACGGCTCCCTGCCCGCCCCAATCCTGCGCTGGCGCGAAGGCCAGACCGTGGACCTGTTCGTGCGCAACACGCTGGAACGCCACCCGACCTCGATCCACTGGCACGGCATCCTGCTGCCGGCCAACATGGACGGCGTGCCGGGCCTGAGCTTCAACGGCATCGGCCCCGGTGAGACCTACCACTACCACTTCGAGCTGAAGCAGTCGGGCACCTACTGGTACCACAGCCATTCGATGTTCCAGGAGCAGGCCGGCCTGTACGGCGCGCTGATCATCGACCCCGCCGAGCCGGCGCCGTACCGGCACGACCGCGAGCACGTGATCATGCTGTCCGACTGGACCGACATGGACCCGGGCGCGCTGTTCCGCCGCATGAAGAAGCTGGCGGCGTACGACAACTACTACATGCGCACGCTGCCGGATTTCCTGCGCGACGTGAAGCGCGACGGCTGGTCGGCGGCGCTGTCCGACCGCGGCATGTGGGGACGGATGCGGATGACGCCGACCGACCTGTCCGACGTCAACGCCAACACCTATACCTACCTGATGAACGGTACCGCCCCGGCGGGCAACTGGACCGGGCTGTTCCGCAGTGGCGAGAAGGTGCTGCTGCGCTTCATCAATGGCGGGTCGATGACCTACTTCGACGTGCGCATTCCTGGTTTGAAGATGACCGTGGTCGCCGCCGATGGCCAGTACATCCATCCGGTGAGCATCGATGAATTCCGCATCGCCCCGGCCGAGACCTACGACGTGCTGGTGGAACCGAGCGGCCAGGATGCCTACACCATCTTCTGCCAGGACATGGGCCGCACCGGCTACGCCGCCGGCACGCTGGCGGTGCGCCACGGCCTGCAGGCGCCGATTCCCGAGCGCGACCCACGCGTGCTGCTGACCATGGCCGACATGGGCCACGGCATGTCGGGGCACGACATGGGCGCTGGTGGCCACGGCGGCCACGACATGGCCGCGATGAAGGGCATGGAAGGCGGCTGCGGTGCCAGCATGGGCCACGGCTCTCCCGCCGGCGGCGACGCCGCCAGCAAGGCGCCGAAGCACCCGGCCAGCGAGCGCAACAACCCACTGGTGGACATGCAGAGCTCGGCCACCGAACCGAAGCTGGACGATCCCGGCATCGGCCTGCGCGACAACGGCCGCCAGGTGCTGACCTATGGCGCGATGCGCAGCCTGTTCGAGGACCCCGATGGCCGCGAGCCGAGCCGCGAGATCGAGCTGCACCTGACCGGGCACATGGAGAAGTTCTCCTGGTCGTTCGATGGCATTCCGTTCGCCAGCGCCGAACCGCTGCGGCTGAACTACGGCGAACGCATGCGCATCGTGCTGGTCAACGACACCATGATGCAGCACCCGATCCACCTGCACGGCGTGTGGAGCGATCTGGAAAACGCGCAGGGCGAGTTCCAGCTGCGCAAGCACACCATCGACATGCCACCCGGCACCCGCCGCAGCTATCGCGTGCGCGCCGATGCGCTCGGCCGCTGGGCCTACCACTGCCATCTGCTGTACCACATGGAAGCGGGCATGATGCGCGAAGTGAGGATCGAAGAATGAGCCGCTCACTGCTTTCCCCCAGCCTGCTGGCGCTGGGCCTGGCCGCCGCATTGCCGGTGTTCGCGCAGTCGCACGAAGGCCATGACATGACCGCGATGGATCCGCCGGTGAAGACCGTGAAGGCTCCGGTCGAAACGGTCGATCATTCGAAGATGGATCACCCGAAGATGGATTCGGGCGCGATGGACCACTCAGCCATGGACCACTCGAAGATGGACCATGGCGCGATGCAACCGGCGGCGATGGACAACACCACGATGGCCCCTTCCAAGATGGATCATGCGGCGATGGGTCACGCCGCGCCCGCACCCACTGAGCCGCGCGAACCCATCCCGGTGCCGACCGATGCCGACCGCGCTGCCGCATTCCCGCCGATCGCGCACGGTGCGATGGAGCATGCGCCGGAGATCAACAGCCTGCTGCTGATCGACCGCCTCGAACACTGGGACGGCAAGAACAGCAACGGCCAGGCCTGGGAGGCCACCGGCTGGATCGGTGGCAACATCAACCGCCTGTGGCTGCGCACCGATGGCGAACGCAGCCGCGGCCGCACCGAGTCATCGTCACTGGAAGCGCTGTACGGTCGCAGCGTATCGCCGTGGTGGGACGTGCTGGTCGGCGTGCGCCAGGACTTCCGGCCGGCCGACTCGCGCACGTGGGCGGCCATCGGCATCCAGGGCCTGGCGCCGTACAAGTTCGAAAGCTCGGCCACGTTGTACATGGGCTCCGGTGGCCAGGTGCTGGCCAAGGCCGAGGTTGAGTATGACGTGCTGCTGACCAACCGTTTGATCCTGCAACCGCTGCTGGAAGCCACCGTCGCGGCCAAGGATGAACCGGAGTACGGCATCGGTCGCGGACTGAACAAGGTGGAGGCCGGTCTGCGCCTGCGCTATGAGTTCAGCCGCCGCTTCGCGCCGTACATCGGCATCAGCCACGAACGCATGTTTGGCGACACCGCCGACTACGCCGGTGACCACGCGCGCGACACACGCTGGGTGGCCGGCGTGCGCATGTGGTTCTGAGCAGCGGTTCGTGAGCAATGGCCAGCCCCGGCAGTCGCCGGGGCCGGCTACACTGCGCCACGCTCCATTGCAGGCCCCGCCATGTCGTTGCAGATCCGCCGCGCCACCCTTGCCGATGTCGACGCCCTGTCGGCGATCGCCATCACCACCTACAACGAAACCTGGGGCGACTCGTACCCGGCGCAGGAGCTGCATGATTTCCTGCAGGCGCACTACAGCCGCGAACCTCAGCGCATCGAACTGTCCGACCCACGCAGTGCCATCTGGCTGCTGATGGACGATGAAACCGTGGTCGGCTATCTGGCGGCCGGTGCCAACACCCTGCCGCATGCGGATGCATGCGAGGGCGACATCGAACTGAAGCGGTTCTACATCCTGGCCGCACACCAGAACGGCGGCCATGGTGCACGCCTGATGGACGCATTCATGGCCTGGCTGGACCAGCCGCACCGCCGCACCCTGTGGGTGGGCGTATGGGAAGAGAACTTCGGCGCGCAGCGCTTCTACGCGCGATACGGCTGCAGCAAGGTTGGCGAGTACGACTTCATCGTCGGTGACACGCACGACCGCGAGTTCATCCTGCGGCGGCCGTGATCATTCGCCCCATGTAGAGTCGAGCCACGCTCGGCTCTGCAACCTAGAAATCGAACAGCTCCGACAGGAAGCTGTCCTTCTTCTTTTTCTTGTAACCGTGGCCACGGTTGTCCTCGTAGCGCTGGCCGAGGTGGCGGGTATCACGGTGCATCACCGGTGGCGGCGCGGATGCTGGCTGAGCCTGCACGGGCGCTGGCGGCGGCATGGCCGCACCGGCGCCGGCGCGTTCGATGATCTTGTCCAGCTCTCCACGATCCAGCCACACGCCGCGGCACCCCGGGCAGTAGTCAATCTCGATGCCGTGGCGTTCGGCCATCTGCAGCGTCTGGGTCTTGCACACGGGGCACAGCATCGGCATCACTCCTGTCGGTCTGGCAACGACTGTACCCGCACGGTGATGACTGTGCGGCAACGCATGACCGATGGCACAAGGACTTCCGGCGCGTGCGCTCTTCCCTGCCGCCCCGCAGACTGAAACCCTGTCCCGCAGGAAGTGCGTGCATGACTGTGCTGTCCCGCCTGCCCACCGCCGTGCGCCTGCTGCTGGTACTGCTGGGCGTCAGCCTCGGCCTGAACCTGCGCGATATCGCCGCAGCCATCGGCACACCGATCCCGGCACTGCCGATCCCCTACGGCGGCAGCCTGCTCGACAACGCACTGGCGGTACTGGTGGCAGTGCTGCTGGCCCTGCTGCTGCGTCCCCGTGGCGTGAGCCTGCCGACCAGCCTCGGGCTGCGCGGAAACGGCTGGGGCGGCCCGTTCTGGGTGCTGCTGGCCAGCGTGCCCTGCTGGCTGGGCCTGGCGCTGCTCGGCACGCCGAACACCGCGCTGACCGCGTTGGACGCCACGATGCTGGCGGTACTGTTCCCACTGGCCGAGGAAGTGCTGTTCCGCGGCCTCGGCTTCGTGCTGCTGGTGAAGATCGTGCGCGCCCCCTGGCCATGGCTCGCGCTGCCGCAGGCGCTGTTGTTCGGCATGGTGCACTGGCTCGGATTCGGCGGGCTTGATGGTGGCGGCACCGCACTGTTCGTCGGTGCGGTGATCGCCCTCGGTGGCTTCATCTTCGCCTGGCTCGACCACCTCGACGGCGACACCCTGTGGTGCGGCCTGATCCTGCACGTTTCGATGAACCTTGCGTGGAATGTGTTCAGCCTCGACGGCGCCGTCGCGCTGGGCTGGCAGGCCACCAGCCTGCGCATCGGCACCGCCCTGCTGGCGGTCGCGGCCCTGGCCTGGCAGGTGCGTCGCCGGCGCCAGAGGCACCTGTAACGCTCACTTAGCTTGCCGTGCACGCCGGGCTCACTACCGGCTTGCGCATACTTGCGCGCCTTTTGCTCCCCCTGTTGTCCGGAGTTGCCGCGTCATGTTGCTGTCCAAGCGCTTTGTGGAACCACGCGTCCTGCTGATCGAGGACGCCGAGGAAACCCAGGAACTCAGTCGCCTCGCCCTGGAAAGCCAGGCCTGCCAGGTCACCGCTGTCAGCAGCGCCGAGGCCGCGCTGGGCCTGCTCAACGCCGGTGAACCGTTCGACCTGCTGTTCACCGACGTCTGCCTGGGCGGCATCAGCGGCATCGAAACCGCCAACCGCGTGCGCGAGCACCTGCCGCAGCTGCCGATCCTGGTCACCTCCGGCATGGACCAGCACCGCGTGCTGCCGCAGCTGCGCGCCGGCATCCACTTCCTGCCCAAGCCGTACAGCATGAGCGAACTGCTCGATGCCATCCGCCTGTGCTTCCGCCACGCAGCGGACGCCACGTTGATGCCGCCGCCGCAGGCCAGCGCGGCCTGAACCGAGGATGTTGACGGGGATCCACGCCATGCGTGGGTCGAACCTGTGATCAACCGCTGCTGTACGGCCCCGTACCCGGGAACACCTTCAACAGCGCGCGGGTGATCATGTCCGGGTACACCGTGAAGTGGTCCTCGTCGTCGATCACCATGTTGTCCACCGTCAGCGAGCGGCCACTGCCGCGCAGCTGCTCGGCGAACTCGGCGTTGTGCCGCAGCATGTCGTTGCGGGTGAAAAAGCGCGGCTCCGGCTTGATCGTTTCAAAGCTGCCGATCGACAGCACCACCGTGGTCGGCTGCGCGGGCGCCTTGGCCTCGGCCTGCAGGCGCGGCACAAGGTGGTTGTCGAACCACAGTGACGGGCTGGACAGAATGTAGGTACGGAACATGTCCGGACGCGTGGTCAGCACGTAGGCACCGAACAGGCCGCCATAGGAATGGCCGGCATAGGCACGCCGTGCCGGATCGGTGCGATAGCGCGCATCGATCATCGGCAGCACGCGCTCGGCGAGGAAATCGCGGTAATGCGCGGCGCCGCCGTAGCTGACGTCATCGCTGTAGTCACGCGGATCGGTACGCGCCGGATCGCTGGGCGTGTAATCCCGCGAGCGGCTCTGCTTGGACGTCAGGCCTTCCTGCGGCGGCAGCCCGACCAGGATGAAATCCTCGATGTTGACGCCCTTCTGCCCGACCATGTTGCGCACGCTACGCACCAGCGGGAAGCTGTACAGCGCATCGGTCACGTACAGCACCGGATAGTGCTTTTCCGGATGTGCGGCGTAGTCGGCCGGCAACGCCACCCAGATCGGGTAATCGCGGCCGACCGGATCGTGCACGCGCAGCGCCTCGGTATCCGGCAGCACCACGCCCGGCGCGGCGGTGGCCGCGCTTTCCTTCGCTTCATTCTGGGTTGCCGGTGGCGCCACCGACATCGCACAGCCACTCACGGCCAGGCAGGCCGCCACACTCCATCCACGCACACGCTGCATCCACACTCTCCCGTTGCGGGCGACGCACCCGGGTGGCGTCGCTACCGCATCCTCACACGTCGCGCGGCGCCGCGCCACGCGCGGTCAGGGCGAGGCCGGCGGCGGCGCCGGGAACAGCGTGCGCAGCGCCTGCAATGCGGCCGGGTGGTAGATCGTCGCGTGGGTTTCCTCCGGCAGCGGCAGGTACTTCACCAGCGGCGATGGCGAAGCCTGCTGCAACAGCGCAGCCAGTCGTGCCGTGGAGGCGGCCAGTTCCGGCTGCCCGCTGCTGGCCAGGAACACGTGCGGCTGTGCACGCGTCACCGCCGGTAGCTGCTTGACCGCCCCGGCCAGCATCGCGCCACGGTTCCACCACAGGCTGGGGTCCAGCGCGATGTAGCTGTTGAACAGTGCCGGTTCCTGCAGCAGCGTCTCGATCACGAACAGGCCGGCCAGCGATTCGCCCATCAGTGCGCGCTCGTCGGTCGTCGGGTAGCGCTGGCGTACCTGCGGCATCAGTTCATCGCGCAGGAAGCGGCGATAGGCCGCCGATCCACCAATGCGTGGCGCGATCTTCTGGTCCTGCGGATCGCTGCTGGGGCCGGTCATGTCGCGGCGACGCTCGGTGTTCTCGATACCGACCAGCAGGAACGGGCGCATGCTGCCGTTGCCGCTCAGCACCTGCACCAGCCCTGCCACGTGCAGGAAATCCTCACCGATGCCGCCGTCGGGCATGTAGATCACCGGCAGCGGCGTCTTCGGGTCCAGTCCCCAGGGCTGCGGGCGGTAGACATTGATGCGGCGGGTTTCGCCCAGCGCCTTCGATTCAATGGTGAAGGTCTCGCCGATCACCAACGGTGCCGCCGCAGTGACCGGGTCCGGCGACGTCGCCCGCACGGCGGGAACAGCGGCAGCACCTGGCCCCGCGGTGGCCAGCATGATCAAGACGGACAAGACAGCGACGCGCATGCGAACTTCCATTTTCGAGAGGACAGCCAGCATAACTGCGCCGGCGCCCTCAACGGCGATCCAGTTCGATCACGGCCTGGCAGGCACGGAGCTGGTCGTCGGCATCGCGTCCGATTCGAACAAGCGCTGCCGCAACCTCTGCTCGTAACTGGGCGCCCGCATCACGTTCGCCGGTGCGGGCGGCGGCCTCGGACAGACGGCCGGTGTGGCACGCGGCGAGGTCGTCGCGCAGGCGGAGAGTGCCAGCGCGCAGGGCAGCCACCACATCGGCATCCACCTCGGCCGCGCGCTCACGATCTTGCTCATGTTGTTCCCCCAGTGAGGCCATCGCCTCGCTCCGTTCTTCCTGATCCCGGCGCAACCGCCGTTCGGACTGCACCGCTCCGGCCTGTTGTTCCACATCGGCACGCGCCATCGCGAGATCGCTGCGATCACCGCGCCAGCGCCAGCCGGTCATGAACATCAGCAGCGACCACAGCACCAGCGACGCCATCACCACCAGCATGCGCGGCATGGGTCACTGCTCCGCCAGGCAACGCGCATGGCGCTGCTGCTGGCGTTCCCACACGCCCCAGCACACGGTGTTGGGGCGGCCATCGACACGGGTCGAACAGTCGTAGCCCCCTGCCCGCTTCCACAGCAGCAAGGCATCACAGGCCTGGCGGTATTCACCCTGCAGCAGATGCCGGCGCATCGATGACGCGCGCCAGTTGCCGATGCCGTACTGGTAGAGGAAATCGACATAGACGTCGTACTCGCCCTGGCTGAGCGCCACGCCGGGCAGCGACGCGCGGAACTGTCCTTCTTCCCGGGCCAGATGAGCCTGTACGGCATGCAGCGCGCGTACCGGCGTGGTGCGATCGCCCATCCTCACCGGCGTGCCGTCCTCGCGGACGGTCGAGCCGAAGCCATAGGTTGGACGGTCATTGCGCGTGGGCACCACTGCGGCGTCGGTGTATCCCTCGCGGTCGACGATGGCGATCAGGCCCGCAGCACTCAGCGCAAGCGCGGCGACCAGGCTGCGTACCGGCAATGTGCTGCCGGGCCGGCTCATTCACGCTCCCTGCGGCGCCATTCGCGCAGCCAGCGCCAGCCCAGATAGGCAATCTGCGCCGCCAGGTAGATGATGGTGAGGACCACGACCAGGCGGTCCAGGGTGATGCCGGCTGCAAGCGCACCGGCGACGGTGACCGGCGGCGCCGACTTGATGGCCGCCGCGCCGGCCGTACTGACGATTTCTTCTTTCATGATGGGTCCTGGAAGGAATGCAGGCCGCGTCGCATCGACATGGCCCGAAGAGATGCCCGCCCCGCTGCCGGCTCGGCACGAGGGTTGTTCCGGTCGGGAGGCGGGCGAAAGATCGGATCCGCCGCTCATGCGGCCTGGGCGATACCCTCCATCCAACCGCGCACGCGCTGGAAGCCAAGTTCGACCAGGTTGAGGTAATGCCGGTTGGATACCGGTCGCTGCCCGCTGTTGGCCAGCAGCAGATTCGCCGTTTCGAATCGTTCGACCTTGCGTCGGCCACGCCCGCAGTAGTAGCCGCGCAGCGCACAGGCCATCGCCACGTTGTCACGCGCGACCGCCGTGATGATGTCTTCGATCTGCTGCGCCAGCTGATCGGTTTCCAGAGGCTTGTAGCCCTGGGCCCGCCCCGGCATGTCACCACGATGCTCGATCAGCACCGCCAGCAGGTTGCGCGACTGGAAGCCGAGGTATTCGCAGTCGCGATGCAGCGCATATTCGCCGCCCCAGTGCTCCAGGCGGCTGCGGACATACTCACCGAACGTATCAAGCTGCATGGGGGGCTTCTCCTTTGAGGGACGACGGGGCCGGACCGAACACATCCGGGCGCAGGGATTCGCGGCGCACAGCGCCCGCAGTGGCCAGTTCGATGCGCCGGCACAGTCGCGCGCCGGGCAGCTTGTGGCCGCGGGCGATCAGGTAGAGGGTCCGCAGCGCGCAACCGGTCTGGTGGGCCAGGCGGCGCATGACGGGGCAGCTGGGGGTGCCGTAGCCCCCTTGGGAGATGGCGTAGTCGATGAGGTTCATGGCCCACACATTACCGTCAAGGTAATGCACAGTCAATACCGTTTTGGTCATTTGCTGGATTGGTAATGCAGCGCACCATCTACAGATGGACGCCAGTACCGCTCGCACCCTCAACATGCGCCTCCGCGTGGCCGCCGCTGGCGGCCCGGCCGAATGGGCCCGCCTGTTCGGTGGCACCCGCTGGGCGCAGCCCCAGGTCAGCCAGTGGATTTCCGAGAGCAACCCGAAGAGCATCGGCCATCGTCTTGCGCGCGATCTTGAATCAGTGATGCAGCTTCCGCATGGAACGCTGGATCGCGTCGATCAGGACGGAGACGTGTCGCTTCAGTCTCAATCTACGGGACTGGATTTCGCGAAAATGAGCGCTGCGGTCAAGGTGCTTTCGCACTACCTGGAGCTGGTCGGCGATCCACCGGAATGGATCTACGATCCCGTGCTGCTGGAGACCGCATTCATGGTCGTGGACGAGTTCGGACAGCCCTCTGCGCCGGACAATGTGCTCGACCTGACGAAGCTTCTGGCAAGACGGATCAGGGAGGCAAAGGATGACTCACACGCGACTCGAGGAGCTCGCACAGCGGTTGGCCGCTAGGACCCAGGAACTGCGCGGCGAGCGCACCCCGGCCCCGGCACTGCGGGTGGTGGCGGGAGACGCACATGTGGTTCGCGGGGAGATGCGCATGGACGCGATCATGCGCGAGTGGCATTGCCGCATGATCCGCAACGTACGCCGGCGCTGGGGCGAGCCCATGCAGCATGTGATCGACCAGGCCTGTTGCGGTGTGGTCAGCATCGAGCAGCTCGCCGACGACGCACTGATCCAGTTGCACAAGGACATGGAACGCGCGGAGGAGTGCATCCGGGAGGGTATTTCCTTCCACGACGCCGGGCTGCTGCGCGCGCATTACGGCTGACGGCGGTCCTGACCGACCGGCAACGGTCGGCTTAGGCCACGCATTCATTACCAAAAGTTACCTAAACATTACCATCTAGGCAAAGAGATTGACGCAGACGGCATGGCGCCAGCAGTGATGGGAGCGCGCGCAAAGCGCCCCTTTCCCGCGACTGCCGACCTGATGCCGCACGCTGGGTCGGTACCCGGGAGCCTATGGCACCTGCAGCACTGCTTCGTTGCTGCGGCACTTCCGCGCATTGCAGACGTGCTTTCGAGGAGGCAATAAAAAAAGGCGCCCCATGGGCGCCTCGATCATCACTGCAATGGTGGTGTAGTCCCCTACTAGAAAGAACCTTCCTGCCTCACCGGCGAGGACACCGTAAGCGAGATTATATACGATGCGGAGGTCCGGGTGAACTTTGGCTGTCTCCGCGCATTTCCGACATTCGATAGCTTGCGCTGCCACGGTCAGCGCCCGGGGTTCTTGACCTTCAGATGGCGGCATGAATAGCGCTGCTGCCCCCAGGACACGGCAAAGGTTTCGGAAACCTCGTACCAGTTGCCGCCTGGATGACCACCGCCGTGGTTCTCCCCCATGCAGGAGCATTCGCAGTGAAAGCCCTCAGCGTTCCAGCATGCCGGAGCGCATTTCTGGTGCTCCCGGTACAACTGGACCACGTAGACCTCTTGGTGTCTCCTCAGCGCAAGTTTGATCACGCTGTCGAACCACGCAGTCGGAATTTCCCAGGCCTTGAACTGCGCACACCAATCGGGCTTCAAGCGTCGGCCGTCCCGCAGCCACTCCATGTTCCCTTCGGCAAACGGAATGCGCGCCAAGACCGGGAGGGGCTTATTGCGCTTGAAGATGACCGGGATTTTTCCCTGACGCCAGAGATCCTTCAGTTGCGAGTCGCTCAGATCCTGTGACATGAGGGACTCGACTCTCTGGCTCAGCGCTGCTTGTTGGCTTGGGACAGGACCGATGCCGCCAGTTCTTTCGTCTCTTTGGCGTATCGGTCGCTGGCCAAAACGCGTGCGGCCTTGTCTTCCATCTGGGCACCGGTCTGTTTGTCGCCGCTGCGCTGAGACAGTGCCGAGGCGGCCAGACTCTTGGCCACTTGCGACGAACTGCTGCTTTGCAGCGTTTCCGACGCCAGCCGACCAATTCGTGAGGACGTCTGCTTTGTGTTCTTGGACATCGCTGTTCCTTTCACATCAGGACTTGGAGACGGGCCGGAATGGCACCACCTTATTGCCTTGGGCCGGTTGGTCATCAATCGGCTTCTGGGTTGCTTTCAGTCGTGCAAACTCCACGACATTGGTTTTGCCCTGGAAGTAGCCTTCGGGCAAACCGGCGAGTGCTTCCACGTCGCCCGCAGCCAGTCCGATGTGCCTCGGGATGGCGTCCAAAGGCATGACCTTCTCTTCGACCAACAGATCAATGGTGCGACGAAGCAGGCGTGGCTGCTCTGGTCGACGATCCTCGTCTCCGGGTTCCGATTTCGCACCCCACCGAGCAGAGCGACGCTTGAAAAGCATCAGAGCACCATCTTCATCCAGCATCTCAAGTGCCTTGAGCCGCATGATGATCGCCGCTGCCGACACGCCCCAACGGCGCTTCAGCAGCAACAAGTCATCCAGAGTCGGTGGCACACGAACTTCGCTGGCGAACGTTTCGGCGGGCAGCAAAAATGCACCAGCGAAGCGGTGTGCCTGTTGCTCCATCAGTTTGTGGCGTGCGCTGTCAGTCGTGCGCTGAATGTGACGATGCAAAACAAGATGCCCGATTTCGTGGGCAAGGTCGAAGCGACTGCGGTAACCATTGTCCTTGTCGGCGGACAGGAGAATCAACGGTCGGCCCAATACCTCGCTCCACGCCGACAGCCCTTCAATCTGGGCCACGCCGGTTTCTTCCCGAACGAGGATGACCCCAGCGCCTTCCACGGCCAGTGCCAAGTCTTGAATCGCCGAGCGGCCCAGACGCCACAGATCCCGGCATTCGCAGGCAGCCTTCTCGATGTCCTCGTTAGTGATCTGCTCCGGCTCGGTGTAATCACGAGATGGCAAGTTGACATCGGGGTAGTCAACGTACTCCATCAGGGCCGCCGCCACGTCTTGGGCCCATTCAAGGCGGGCCTCCAGCATGGCTCGTGCAGCGACGTGCGCTGACGCGTTGCTGCGAAAAAGCGGCAACGACAACTTCGCCCCGGGCGCACGCGTAAACCATTCCGGCGTGACGTTGACCACGCCAGCAAGGCGTTCAAGCGCGTCGCGCTCGGGCGCTTGCGTTCCTGCGCGCCACTTACTGACGGTCGCCGGAGACACGTCGACCATTGAGGCCAGCTGGACTTGAGTCAGACGACGGGCCGCAAGAATTTGGCTAAGTCGATCTTTCTGAAATCCTTGTACACCACCCCTGCTCATGATCCTGTTCCGTCTTTGTCTTGTTGTTTGCCAATGTTCTTCTTCAGCTTCGGCACAGCCAAATCGTCCTGGCCCGCTGTCGGCTGCTGGTCGTAGCGCTTGATGAATGCGTCAATGGGTTCCCGGAAAAGCCAGCCTTGCATGTGGCGATCTGGAACCGCGATTTCGATGGAGACGGGTGTGTCCGGCTGGCTGTGCAGCGATCCTGCAAAGCAGGCCACGACGAACACAACCGCTTGGGATGGCTCCACGTAGCCTGAAAAGAGTCCGGGTTGAACCAGTGGCTCGATGGCTGCGTTCGCCAGGGACATCTGTTTTCGGGTTTCGCTACGCCGCCCGCTGTTCCAGACCCCATACTTGGTGTTGAACCGTGCCAAGGTGAAGATCCCAGACCGGCCTGTGACGATCTGATTGCCGCGTAGCGGTGAGGGAGATGCGTCTGCAACGGCGAGAGCGCGATGGAAGGACTCGTTCATATGGAAGTGGCGCAACTGCCCCACCACGCTGGGCAAGTGCCCGTCATCCATCCCTCGGGCCGCAGCATAGGCACGTTGAGCGCCGACCAGCTTGGCTTCTTCGAGGCCCATGACAAGCTCACGCGGGATATTCCTCACGAGCAGGTCATGGATCGTTTCTTGGTTCGGCTGGGCCATTGGCAACTCCGTCATCGGATTTCGTTCAAGCGGATTCTATCATCAAATAATTTCGCTTAAAAGGTTTTTGTGTAGGGGATGCTGCGATTGAGGCGGCAACACCCCCGATTTGTAGCGTGCCCAGCGGATCGTTTGCCAACAGCGATAACGAGAGAACGCGGGCTAAATGTTTCGTTTTGTCTTCCAGAAGTTGCATTCGACGAAATAACGGAACATACTCCACCCATGCTCTCCAGTACCCACAATCAACGCGTCCTCGATCTGGCCAGCCAGAAGGGGCTACTGCGCGCCAGCGATCTGGACGCCATCAGTGCGCCTCGGGTCGTTCTGACGCGCCTGACCGCTGCGGGTCTACTAGAGAAGGTGGGGCGTGGCCTTTACCGTCTGCCGGATGCGCAGGTTTCGGAATTCGAGAGCCTTGGCACCATCGCCACCAAGGCACCTCAAGCGGTGTTCTGCCTGCTTACGGCGCTGCAGTTTCATGAGCTGACCACACAGCTGCCGCGTCAGATCTGGATCGCCATGCCTCGGGGCAGCCACCCGCCCCGGGTCGACTACCCGCCCGTCAAGATGGTGCAGTTCACGGGTGATGCCTACTCGGCAGGGATTGAGGAAGTCGAACGCGACGGTGTCAGGCTCCGGGTGTACGGCGTGGCCAAGACCGTGGCGGACTGCTTCAAGCACCGCAACAAGATCGGGCTGGATGTGGCGCTTGAGGCGCTGAAGGACGCCCGGGCGCGCAGCAAAGCCTCCGTCGACGACATCTGGCGTTTCGCCAAGATATGCCGCGTGGCCAATGTGATGCGCCCCTATCTGGAGAGCGTTGGATGAGTACTGCCACCCCAAATGTTGCGGCGTCCGTCCGTGCGCGTCTGCTCAATGTCGCCAAGGCGCAAGGCGTCGATTTCAATCAGGTGCTGGTGCGTTTTGCCTTGGAGCGCATCCTCTATCGGCTGACCCAGTCGCCGCACGCGGACCGTTTTCTGCTCAAAGGTGCGCTGCTGTTCACGCTCTGGTACGACATGCCACACCGGGCCACACGCGACGCCGATCTGTTGGGTTTCGGTGCCAGTGATCTGGAGTCAGTGGCCCAAGTATTCCGGGACATCGCAGCTGTACCGGTCGACGACGGCATCATGTTCGACCCAGCCTCCGTCACGGTCGAGGAGATCCGCAAGGAAGCTGGCTACGGCGGCGTTCGCGTGATGATTGCAGGCGATCTGGCCAGAGCACGCTGCAAGACCCAAATCGATGTCGGCTTCGGCGACGCCGTCACCCCGGCGCCTGTTGATTCGGTCTACCCAGTACTGCTGGAGGAAATGCCCGCGCCACGGCTGCGGGCCTACCCAACGTACACCGTCATCGCGGAAAAGCTCCACGCCATCGCGTTGCTGGGCATGACCAACAGCCGCTTGAAGGACTACTTCGATCTGTCTGTGCTGTTGGAACGAGAAACTCTGGACACTGATCTGCTGGCCCAGGCGATCAAGGCCACGTTCGAAAGACGGGGCATGGCGCTTCCTGATGCGCTGCCAGTCGGCCTGACGGACGAGTTTGCGCACGACGCTTCGCGCCAGGCGCTGTGGCTGGCATTTCTCAAGAAGAACGAACTTCCGCCAGAACCCTTGCCCGCCATCGTTGGCCGCTTGAGCGTGGCATTGGCCCCCGCGTTGAACACCGTCGCTCGTTGAATATCCCTTCATAGGGCAGCTGCTTCGCGCCCCTCGCCACGGTCAGTGGCGGTCTCCATACGGACTTTGCATGGAGACCACGATGACTACTCGACTTTGCGCGCACTGCGGCCACCCCTTCGAACCCCGCCCACAGGTTCCCGACCAAGCGTTCTGCTCCGCCCCTGAATGCCAGCGGGCTCGCAAGCGCGACTGGCAGCGGGCAAAACTCCAATCCGATCCTGACTACCGCATCAATCAGCAGGCGGCCCAGCGCGCGTGGTCACAGCGCAATCACGACTATTGGCGCAATCACCGAGACGCACAACAGGTCAACGGCGATCAAGGGGAGCAACCTACCACCGCCCATCGGCAGCAAGTCATCGATCCGGTAAAGATGGACGTGTCAGCGCTGCCTTCCGGTATCTACCGGATCACAAGACGTCCGGAGTTTCCCAATGGAACACCGGGCTCATGGGTGGTTGAAATCACGCTGCTGTATGAAACCTGTGAATGCAAGATGGATGCGTCAAGAGATGACTTGATCGACACCCAGGGAATCCAGCCTTAACTTCAAGCCCAAATGGGCTCTCGATCATCCTGGATGGCAACAATTTCAACCATGTGCATTCCGGCCGCGCAGTGCAGGTCACGGTTATGCCAATGAGGTGAAAGGCAGGCCCGAGAGCAAGTTCACACAACATAAAGTGATCGGGTCTATGCAGGCAGAAGAGTTCTCCATTCCGGGGGCGGATCAGCCACCGACATTTCGGGCCGCCGAGTACGTGCGGATGTCGACCGAGCACCAGCAGTACTCGACGGAAAACCAAGCCGACAAGATCCGCGAGTACGCGGCTCGGCGCAACATCGAGATCGTTCGCACCTATGCCGACGAGGGCAAGAGCGGCTTGCGCATCGATGGGCGTCGGGCGCTGCAGCAACTGATCAAGGACGTCGAGGCAGGCATCGCGGACTTCCAGATCATTCTCGTCTACGACGTCAGCCGCTGGGGCCGGTTCCAGGATGCCGATGAAAGTGCCTATTACGAATACATTTGCCGCCGCGCCGGAATCCAGGTCGCTTACTGCGCAGAGCAGTTCGAAAACGACGGCTCGCCTGTGTCGACCATCGTCAAGGGCGTCAAGCGTGCGATGGCTGGCGAATACAGCCGCGAGTTGTCGGCAAAGGTATTCGCCGGGCAGTGCCGCCTGATTGAGTTGGGTTTCCGCCAGGGTGGCCCGGCTGGCTATGGGCTGCGACGCGTGCTGATCGATCAGTCCGGCACGCTCAAAGGTGAATTGGCTCGTGGCGAGCACAAGAGCCTGCAAACCGACCGCGTCATTCTTCAGCCGGGGCCGGATGATGAGGTTGCCGTGGTCAACCAGATCTACCGCTGGTTTGTCACTGACAACCTGACGGAGCTGGACATCGCCGAACGGCTGAACGCACAAGGAACGCGTACTGACCTTGGGCGGGATTGGACGCGAGCGACCGTCCGCGAGGTACTGTCCAACGAGAAATACATCGGCAGCAACATCTACAACCGTCGGTCTTTCAAGCTCAAGAAGCTCCGGGTGGTTAACAGCCCCGACATGTGGATCAAAAAAGAAGGTGCGTTCGAGGGCATCGTGCCACCGGAGCTTTTCTACACGGCGCAGGGGATCATGCGCGCAAGGGCGCATCGCTACAGTGACGAGGAGTTGATCGAGAAGCTGCGCAATCTGTACCAGCGCCACGGGTACCTGTCCGGCCTGATCATCGATGAGGCAGATGGCATGCCGTCTGCGGCAGCCTATGCACATCGATTCGGCAGTTTGGTTCGCGCCTACCAGGCGGTGGGCTTCACCCCGGACCGCGACTACCAGTATCTGGAGGTGAATCAGTTTCTGCGCAGACTGCATCCAGAGATCGTCAGCCAAACCGAACGCATGATTGCCGAGGTCGGCGGCAACGTCGAACGTGACCCGGCCACCGACCTTCTCACCGTCAATCGCGAGTTCACCGTTTCACTGGTGCTGGCGCGGTGCCAATTGCTCGACAACGGGCGACGGCGCTGGAAGGTGCGCTTCGACACCAGCCTTGCGCCCGACATCACGGTGGCCGTGCGGCTGGACGACAGCAACCAGGCTGCCCTGGACTACTACCTGCTGCCGCGACTGGACTTCGGTCAGGCACGTATCCATTTGGCCGACCACAACGGCATCGAGTTTGAGTGCTATCGCTTCGACAGTCTGGACTACCTCTACGGCATGGCGCGGCGCATCCGCATACGGAGGGCCGCATGAGTCAAGACAAAGAGCATCGGCATTCGGAGTTGCGGATGATTCCGCTCAACCGGATTGAGGTTCTCAACCCCCGCGAGCGCAACAGCCGGGTCTTCGAGCAGATCGTCGGCAACATCCAGAACATTGGCCTGAAAAAGCCCATCATCGTGACACCTCGTCCAGGGAGCAATGGCGAGCACTATCTCCTCATCTGCGGCGAGGGGCGGTTCAAAGCCTTCAAGACGCTCGGGCATCAAGAGATCCCGGCAATGGTGATGAACGTCGATGACGAATCGGCCTTCATCATGAGCCTCACCGAGAACATCGCCCGGCGAAAGTTCAGCCCGTTGGAATTGCTGTCCGGCATCGAGCAGCTGCGGGATCAGGGCTACGACAAAAAATCCATTGCCCAAAAGACAGGCCTGAGTCCGGAGTACGTGCAGGGCATCCTGCAGTTGCTGCAGAACGGTGAACAGCGACTGCTGATGGCCGTCGGCAGCGGGCGCATCCCCCTCAATGCGGCGATCACCATCGCAGGCGCGGGCAGCGACGAGAAAGCCATTCAAGCCGCATTGCAAGATGCCTACGAAACCGGAAAACTGCGTGGCAGCCAGTTGATCCAAGCCCGTCGTGTGATCGAACGTCGCCGCACCCAAGGCAAATCCATCGGCGGCAGGATGACCTCCCGCAAGACCAATGAGGATGTCACCACGTCCAGCCTGGTGCGGAACTACCAGCGGGAAGTCGAGCGACAGAAGCTACTGGTCAGGAAGGCGGAGACAGCTCAACGCAATTTGCTGTTCATTGTCGGGGCCCTGCGCCAACTGCTGTCCGACGAGAATTTCACCACCCTGCTGCGCGCGGAGGGGCTGGACACACTGCCACAGTATCTGGCGGAGCGGGTCTGGGCTCGAGGGAGCGGCGCATGAGCAAACCGCCCCTGGGCTTCGTGCCGGAACCATTGATTTTGTCCCTCTCGTCCGTCCTGCCTTCGCGCAAGACGCCAGAAGGCTTGCTTGCCTCACGGAAATTCAAGCAGATCACCGCATCTATCGAGGCGGTCGGGCTGATCGAACCCCTGTCGGTGGGAAAACCCAACCGCGAGGGGCAGCACATCTTGCTGGACGGGCACACACGATTGGTCGCGCTGAAACAGTTGGGCTTCGATAAGGCTCCCTGCCTGGTGGCCACCGATGACGAAAGCTATACCTACAACAACCGGATCAATCGCCTCTCCAGTATTCAGGAGCACCTCATGATCCGTCGCGCTGTCGAACGTGGTGTCACCCCGGAAAAGCTGGCGAAGGCCTTGGACGTGGACATCAGCCACATCATCAAGAAGCTAAACCTACTGGAGGGGATCTGCCCGGAGGCCGCCGAGTTGCTGCGCGACCAGACGTTTTCGGCAAACCTTGGTGCTGTCCTGCGTAAACTCAAGCCGACGCGTCAGGTTGAGTGCGTCGAACTGATGGTCAGTGCCAACAACATCACGGTCGCCTATGCCCAGGCCTTGGTTGCGGCGACACCCAGCAACTTGCTCGTCGGCGAGGCCAAGCCCAAGAAGATGACCGGTGTCAGCGCCGACCAGATGGCCAAGATGGAGAGGGAGATGGGCAACCTCCAAGAGCAGTTCAAGCTCGCCGAGCAAACCTACGGTCAGGACATCCTCAACTTGGTGCTGGCCAAGGGCTATCTCGCCAAGTTGATGGCGAACGAAGCCATCTTGCGTCACCTGACCAGGAACCACCCCGACGTGCTGAACGAGTTCGACAGCATCGTCCGTATGGTGGCGCTGGACAAATAAACGGTGCGCAATCAGGCGTAGTGAGCAAAATCCTTCCACAGGATGGTCGTGACGGCGTCCACGCAGGCGGACCATGGTTCTTTAACAATCCGGAAGCATCAGGGTCATCGTCCCCACAACGGCGTTTCCGCGTCCCTCCGTGATCAAGGGCGGTGACCAACAGGCTTGCCGCTGGCCTGCTCATTCGTTCGGGGGGCACGAATGGGCGAACAGCGGCACCGAACAATCCTGCGCCTTCGGGCCGCTGATTAGATGTCTGCTACATGGGCTTGTGTGGCCGGTAGACACACTATAGAATGATGTTTTATGGTGCATAAAACATTACTTTGATGGCACGACCGCGACTTAACAAGAAGATCGTACGCACCTCCGTGTCCCTTGACGAGCACATGTTCAACGAGGTGGCTCAACTTGCAGCCCAAAACGACGTGTCGGTAGCGTGGTTGGTTCGCAAAGCAGTTGCAGAACTTCTAGAGCGTCGTCGCGACGAGTTGGGACCACAGTTGCCATTGTTAACAAGCGGTGCCACAGCTCGTGGAACCAAAGAATGACCTTGGCTTTCCGTGAAACAGATGGCCTCATCACACCCCCCAAAAACCAAAGGAGCGGATGATGGAGTCACTGCGCGAAACCAATGAAATGTCCCAACTAAACACAGAAGCGATGCGAGAGAGCATTGGTATTCAGTTAGTGGGCAGAAATATCTCGAACACAAAACCAGAACGTGTTGTAGCTCAAGTGCATAAAAACCTAACAAAAATCCTGGAGCCGCTGGATGCGCTCTATCCGATTGAGCAACGCTTCGATCTTGGGCCCTATGTGCATTGGCGAGGCAACGCGTCATCACCCATGCATCGTTGGTTGAGATATCGAGAAGCATATTCGCCAGAGCTTATTGATAAGCTGCAGTTGGGCAGTCGAATTCTCGACCCTTTCAGTGGTTGTGGTTCTATTCCTATTGGCGCCGCTATAAGAGGGAAAAAGTCGGTAGGTATCGATTTAAATCCGATTGCCGCGTTCTCGTCAAAGGTTAAGCTGACGCCACTGAAGCCGTCTTCTATACGCAAAATTAAGAGTTTCCTTGAAAGTTTGCCCTCCCTCCTTAGGAGCAGTGAACAATGGCCACTCCCCGAACTGAGCATATCGAAGAAAGTATTTGAGCCACAGATGCTTGATGCTGTTTTGCGCGCCAGAACAGCTATTGAAATATCATTTAAAACCGACCCTCTTGCACGAAACTTTGTATTCCTTGCCTGGCTGGCCATCCTAGAAGGGGTCGGCAGCTACTTCAAAGAGGGTAACGGGATAAAGTATCGTAACAAGAAGCGACAAAAGGGTAAGTACGAAAATCGCGCCGACGGCGAATGGCAACTGGAAAGATTCGGGGCGGACCAAACAGCTTTTTTCTCCAAAACCTTTACGCACCAGCTAGAGATGATGCTGGAAGACACTGTTGAATGGCAGTCTGGAGATTGGACGGGACAGCAGCTGATAGAGGGCAGTGCATTCAATCTTGGCGAAATGCTCAAGGGGGAGACTTTCGATTCGGTTATCTTCAGTCCCCCATATGCGAATCGTTTTGACTACTTTGAGTCATTCAAGGTTGAGCTATGGTTTGGCAACTTTGTTAACTCCTATGCAGATCTTAATTCGCTTAGAAAAGCATCCTTAAGATCGCATCTAAACGCGGACTATAAAAGGCCTTCAGAGAACTTGCCTGTTCTCGAGGAATTAATTTCGTTGATGGATACCTCCGCGAGTAGTTGGCGAATGGGTGTGCCAGACCTCATGCGGGGCTATTTTCACGATATGGGCATGGTACTTCGTCAGTGCCGAAGTGTTCTTCCGGCCGGTAAGTGTTATGTAGTTGTTGGAAATTCGGCCTTTGCAGGCGTGATTGTTCCTACTGACGTTCTCACAGCCATGGTCGGTATAAACGCAGGCTTTAAAAAAGCAAGAATCATTGAAACCAGGCATTTGACCGTCGCGCCACAGCAGCGAAATATGCTGAAGGGTTTCGAAAAATACATGCGCGAATCGATAGTGGTACTTGAATGAGTGATTTGAATGTTAAGCGAGGGAAAATGCCCGTCGAGCCACCTAGAACTGGGCGGTCAAGAGGCGTTGCTACTCGAAAAGAAGGGCAAGAGAGTCACGATGTAATCCGTGAAGTGGAAGAGTTTCCCAAGCACACTGAAATCAGTCATGGGGAGCTACTGAGCCTAACTTTGTCGACTAAGACATCTGGGCTGACGCATGGCCTTCACCGCTTCCCAGCCAAATACATCCCGCAGGTTCCTCAATGGGCGATTCGCAATTTCGCAGGAGATAAAAGTGTTGTTTGGGACCCATTTATGGGCTCAGGCACTAGCTTGGTCGAAGCGTTGTGCGCCGTTAAACAAAGTTACGGAACCGACATTGATCCTCTGGCCCGCTTGATTTCGAGCGCTAAAACTACCCCCTTAGACCCGTCACGACTGGCTACTCTATCTGAGAAATTAGATTCTTCATGCCTGCCGCCATTGGAAGATTGCTTTCTTCCAATGGCAGGAGTTAAGAATGTGACTCACTGGTTTTCAGAGAAAACTTGGATAGACCTCTGTCGAATTTTCTCTGCCATCGAAAATCTTGACTGCAAGCCAAGTGAGAGAACGTTTTTCTTTGTTGTCTTTAGTTCAATTCTGCGTTGGGTGTCAAACGCCGATGACCAAACTCAAAAGACCTATGTGTCGGGGACTCTGAAAAAAAGCCCCCCAGAGGTGTTTCCCACATTCGATAAAGCCCTACAGAAAGCCCTACTCAGTGTTTCCAGCTTGGAATCTGCGCGGCAGGGGCGACAGGCCACAATTCTTGAGGGAAATGCATTGTCGGTTCCTCTTAAGGACGCGTCGGTTGACCTTATTGTCACTAGTCCACCGTACCTCGATTCGGTGGACTACATGTACAACTTTATGCTTGAGTATTTTTGGCTAGGTCCCCAAATTGGTGTGGCTAGCCGAGCTGAATACAACAGTCGCCGTAGAACGCCAATCGGAGCGAAGAATCCTGTAACTCCAGCACATTCCGTACATGAAGCCTTGCTGGATTTGGTTGATCCACAGCAGATTCCCGAGTATCGAAGAGGTGCCGCCTTGAGCTACTTCGATCTGATGCAAAAGCACTTTGCCGAAGCTGCTCGAGTAATGAAGGATGGTGCCAGGTATGTTTTGGTAGTTGGGAATAGTCAGGCATCCACAGGGGTGCTACCAGTTCATGATTGCCTACTCCGACTTGCAAAAACAGCAGGACTTCACCTTGAGAAGGCGTTTGCGTATCGAATTCGTCGCCATTACATGAAGTTCCCACGAAAAGGGCGTGGCGGAATTATTTTGATGGACTGGGTTATTACTCTTAAAAAAACTGATACTGCGCTTATGGAAGTTGAGGACCGGCTTCCACTTCCGCAAGTAACGATAGGAGCAGATGAGGTGGCAAATTGACGAGTGCTTTCCCCCGCGCATCAAGGGCGCATGACTTTTGGCGTGTCAATAGCTACGGTTATCCCTGCTTCTTCAGCGACAGTGAGAAGTCACAGGAAGCTTGGACGACCTTGCTCTCATTTTTTGATTTTACCGACTACGACGAATTGAAGTCTCACTGGTCGTCGCCGGGAGCTCCTCGCCAGTTAAGCTCACATGCAGTTGAAAGTTGGAAAGCAACGTTTGAAGAATTCGGTATTCTTTACGTAGAGTCGCGTTCGAACCGCATAACCATCACCCCGGCAGGCATACAGCTTCGCGAAGCCGCCGAAAGAGATGACCGCAACGAATTCGCCTGGATCGGGCTAAATCTTTTGTTGCGCTACCCATTACGAGGCCCCCGCCGTCCTAAAAGCGAAGCACACAGAGAGTCCGACCTGCTTCTATACAGATTTTGGTATGCGGCGCTACTCGATCTGGATGGCTATGTGTGGTGGACTGAGTTAGAACGAATTCTGTGCCGAGTGTTTCTTACAAACGAAGCAATAGATGCGATTGAGGATGTCCGGAGCTTGAGGTTGCATCCAGAACTTATTGCCCACGTTAATTTGCCTGCGGCACAAAGGCAAGGTGCTTTTTATAACTCACTTAATCAAGTTGCTGTTCACGCCGGAATGAATCACTTGCTACTTGGTGGTGAGGACATTGAATGTCCATATGGTGTAACCGAACCTAAGAGGCGGCATTTCATTCGGCGGGATTGGATGGGAATGATCAGAAAGGCGCTATCCAACAGTGGGCAATCCGATCAGTGTTCGACCGGTGGGCTTGCAATCGCTCGCCTGCCTGCAGCACCTCGTTTTTCTGATGAGCGGGAGTATTTCGACTACCTTGGTGCGCGTGTCACACCGATGGCGACACTAGTAACATCCACCCTTTCAAGCGTGGAGCTTCAGGGTGAGCGAGTGCTACTTTTGTCTTCGGGAGAAAACTATCAGGTCCTCGATGAACACCACATTGTGGGCTCTGTTGCATCACTCTGCCAACTCGCACGTGGACAGCGGATTATTCTGAGTCATGACGAGCAATGGACACATCTGGTTGAGGGCAAGGAGCTGGTAGATGCCCACGTTGTAAGAATAAGGATTCGTCGAGCACGGCCCATATCAAATATCCAAGCAATCCGCACACTTCTCGGGGGTAATAATGTCTGATATCAATGAAAGCGAGCTAGTTGATAGCGGCGCAATTCCTCCGACTGATTTTCACGAATCAATCGAACGCTTGCGTGAGATTGCTCAATATGACCTTGAATTTCCTGATGATTTTGATAATCGCCTAGCGGAGGCCACATCTCAGTTGGTCGTACCGGAGGACGTCCTCCGAGCAGCGGCTGCTGCAATACGCGTTGGACATATTGTGTTGCAGGGGCCACCAGGCACAGGAAAGAGTTCCCTTGTACGTGCCCTAGCTAAAGCATTCAACGCATCGACTTTCGCAGTGACTGCACATGAGGATTGGACGATCTACGATGTCATTGGTCGACTTGAGTTGCGGCTAACCGAAGACCGCAAGGAAGAAATTACCCCGGTCAACGGCGCACTAACCGAGGCAGTGATTCGATGTGGAAATAATGTTGTTCAGCATTTTGATGACCCCAGCCATCCGCAGGCGGAGTGGCTATTGATTGATGAATTAAATCGCGCTCATCTTGATAAGGCATTCGGCGAGCTTTTCTCTGTGCTAGGTACGGATGATCTGGTACCAATTAATCTCCCCCATCAAAAAGATGGGAACAGGGAATTGGTCATACCAAAGAGATTTCGAATAATTGCAACACTTAATTCATATGACAAGCAATTTGTTCAAAGTCTGAGCCAAGCTATTCGACGTCGATTTACATTTATTTCTCTTGACGTGCCACCCAAGAAACCTTCGAGTGAGACGTGGCGTTTTGATCCAGGCCACGCATCTCCCGCGATCAAAGAATTTTCGTATGTCATTCAAAGAGCTGCGCAACGCATCGCTCGTCGTGAATGTTCAATGAATCCGGAGCGAGCAGCTGCAACCACTGATCTCATTTTGCAAGAGGCGAAAAACTCCCACCTTGAGCGTATTGCAGCTTTGTTCGGGGTTGTCGAATCTGTTAGATATGCTCCGGATGGTGGAGGAGTTCCACACCTTCCGATTGGAACAGCTCAGTTAATTGATACTGTAGAAATTTTTTTGACAAGACATCGACAAGATGGGGACGTCGATGCAACTGCTGATCTGAATCTCGACTGGGCAGCATCAGTCAAGTTGGCGCCGCTGTTCGAATCCGACGTTCTGGAGCCCGATCAACTAGTCAAGTTTGCGAGCGCACTACCACAGCCGTTTTCAAATCAATTTGCGCGCCAATTGCTCATTATTGCAGCATCGGGAATGCACTTTGTCCCAGAACAATGACAATCAGCTTGGGAAGCGTTTCCTTAAGGAGGCGCTTCCTCTTATATCGACGTACTTCTCTGGAGAGAGCGTAGGGCTTGCAGGAGCATCTGCGTCTATTGGCCAGGAGGCTGACGAAGAAAGTATCGAATTTGGTCAGCACATTCGATTCAGGCACGCCATTGCATGTTGTGCCGAGCTATTTCCAATAGTTCAAAGAATAGAGAGTGGATTGTCAAGCGTAACAGACACCACTCGGACAGAGACTAGGGGGGTGATACGCGGTCGACTCGATATACCCCGATACGTTGCCAGGAGATCTGCGTCTTTTTCTTGGCCGAAGAGCTATCCTATCCTAGTAACTACGGAGAACGCATCGACGCCAGAAAATGAGCTGGTAGTGCGAGTTTTTAGGGTATTGCTTCAACGTCTTCCCATATCGCAGTTTCCGCCGAACTCCGCCGAGACCATACTTGGGCGGAGGTATAAGAGCTGGATCCTTGGCCGAATGAAGCGTGATCCATGGAGTGTGATTTCCTGTACCTCATCCTTGCCTAGGCTGTATATGGAGGCATGTCGTCGAATTGCACGAAGACAGACAGGTAACGAACAGGCTTATGCAGCCTTAGTAGCTTTGGTAAGGGATTGGCACTTAATTGGTGAGGAATTTTCCGGGTCACCATCTTCGGAGAAGTTCGTCAACTCGCTTCTATCCTTTCCGGCTGATCAATCGTTTCTTGATCGGATCTACGAAATCTGGTGCATTCGTTCAGTCGCGCAGGCATTCATCAAGCTTGGTGGGAAATTGATAGATGGCCCATGCAAGATGACGGATAGCAGACGAAAGCCAATTTACACGTTTGACTTTTCATCAACGCGCATTGAAATTTGGTTCCAATGCTCCTTGCCCAGCGATGATGCGAATTGGTTTTATGAATCCACCGGAAGCTCTCTGCGAGGTATACCGGATATAACAGTAGTTGCAGATAGGACTCATCGAATCATAATCGATGCAAAAAACAGGATGGTAGTTGGGGCAACGCGGTCAGAGGAAACATACAAAATGCTTGGGTATTTTGAAAACTTTCAAAAAACCCTCGTCGGCGAAACGAATTGGGGCGTTCTTGCCTTTGTTTCCCAGAACGGATTCTCAAGAACTATCAAGTCGCCTGATGGACGTTTGCTTGAATTAATCAGCGCACACCCTACAGCATTCGCGGAATGTAATTTTCATGAAGACATACTAAAAATCGTTGGCGCGTGGATGGGCAGGATTGATGGCAAATTGCTTGGATCAAGCAATTCGCAAAATTAAAGTCGTTCGGATGCTCCTAGTAGGAACGATTGCAGCGTTTGCGCATCCTTGCTACTTAGTTTTCGCAAGGATCGAATTAGTCCGACATTCACCGCCCAGCCGTTAACGCGATGGTCGACATTCCTAAATCGTTCTAGAGAATCCCAAAGCTCTTTCGTTTTTACCGGGATTTCTGCTTCTTCGTCGAGTATGCGAATTGGGTCAACCTCAACTATTACGGGTAATCCGTGCTTCTTCGCATAGATGTGCTCGGGTGATTTGTATGGCTTTGATGCGACCTTCAAGACTCCACACCAAGTCATTCTCTCTGCTAGATAGCAAACCAAGACATCTCCAATCTCTACGTTTTTCAGGCTTGTCTCAAGAGTTAAGCGAAAGCCAAGTGCTTTGCTTGGCATTGCTTTAAATTCTCGCCAAGTTGATGGCTTAAATACTACTGAATAGCTGTTTGACATATCACTCGACCAACTTGGTTAGGTGCAATGCGCAGACGGAGCGCCGACACGCCGCAATTGAGAAGGATGCCACTAGTTACTCAGTAATCTTTGCTCGAGCAAGTAGCTCTCGGCTATCCGACGTTTCATTAGTCCAGGCAGTAGCTTACCTCCCCCGTAGACCCACCTGCGTAGTTCTTGCCCTGCAGCAAACCAGTCAAGCTGATTCACCCGCCGCCGAAGCGTTGATGTCTGCAGCCGCCCCGCGCCAAGGTTGAACGTGAAGTCGACAATGGCCGCGAGCCGCTCCTCCGGTTCTGTGGCCAGCACCGGGCAATAGCGCAGCGTGGCAGCGAGTGCCGAGTGGAGATCGCGCGCCAGATAGACCTCTGCTTCCGCCTCCGTAATCGGTGGATGCTTGGAATCGCAGACATGGCCGTACCCAATCGTCCAGAACCCTGCTGGGCAGATATAGGGAACGGCAGTGATCTCGATTCCGCGCTTCACCTTGCGCTCGAATCCTTCAAAGTGCTTGGCCAGCTCGATAGCCGCTTTGGGTACCTCAATCACGGCCGCACCCGGTCGAACACGCGCCCGAGGAACCAGAAGTTGAGCACCCCGGCCCACAGAGCCTGATCGGCCTCCGTCCATGCGTGCAGGATGGCCGTGCCCCAGCCAGCGCCAGCAGTCACAGCTGCTGCGAATGATGCCGTCTTGGCTGCGCAGTACAGGGCCATGAACCAGTAGGTGATGACGGGGCGCACGCTGATCGACAAGGCGTCGGCCCAGCGAACCCCGGTTTTCTCGCCCTGCGTGCGAACGGCTTCGCGCAGGGTTTCGATGGCTCCGACGTTCCACGCAGCATCGGCTCCCGCGCCGATTTCCGACATCCGCTGCGCGCCACGCAGCTTCTCGAACTCCAGCGCCTTGTCCTGCATCGCCAGTTCGTGGCCACGCTCGCCTTTACGGTCGAGCCATTTGAGGATTTCAGGTGCAAGACGGAAGGCCCCGCCGAGGAGGCCACCAAGCAGTGTCTCAATCATTGCGGGCCTCCCATCAGTTTCAACTTGATGGCTGCGCCAACGAGCAGTGCAGCCAGGATGCCGGTGGTGATGACCTTGACGGTGGTCTGCCAGGCCGTGCGTCGGGCATCACGCCAGGCTTCCAGCAGGTCGCGTAGTTCGCGGATGTCGCGTGCGGCGTGGCCGTTTTCCAGGCCAAGGTGGGTCAGGACACGCTCGGCTCCGCGTTCAGCGGCGCGGTCCAGCAGTTCGTCGAAGTCCTCGCGGCGCAAGAGGAGCATGTTCTCGACGAGCGCAGGCTGTTGTTGTTCGGGTTCGGTCATTGCAGTCTCCAGAAATGCGAAACCCGCCTCGTGGGCGGGTTTCTGGTGGGTACGAAGATGGGAAATCAGATGGCGATGCCAGCGCTCCAGCCGGTGGACTTGTAGGCCGAGAGCTTGGCCTCGTCCTCGATGTAGCAAAGCCAGCCGATCTTGGGCGTGTGGTACTCCCAGACATCGGCAATTCGCACCGCGATCTGGTTGGTTTTGCCTGCCCACACGCCCGTGGCAGCGGCAGGAATGAGGTAGCGGTCGCCGTTGGCGGGGCTGGCCGGTGGCGTGGTCAGGTCGCGGTCTTTCACGGATAGGCCGACCACAGCGCCGAGGCGCTTGAGGTTGGCGTCCATGCCGGTGTCCCAGCCGCTCTCACCGAGCGTCCAGCCGTAGTTGAGTCCAAGGTTCGGATCGGTTGATGACATGGCTTATCTCCAGAGATTCGATGCGTGGCGAATGCGCCGGACAGCGTCCGGGTCGCCTGTTCGATGGCTTTGCTGCGGGTGCTGTCGCCAATGACGCCCAACGATGGGCAGGTACAGCACGCCGCCGCGCTTGGCTACGAGCAGGGTCAGCAACCAGTCGGCGAAGTTGTTGAGGTCGGTGGTTTCCTTGAGCACGGCTTCGACGACGGATCGACGCATCACGATCAGGCCGTGCACGTGGCTGGCGCTATTGGCGTGTTGCCAACGGCTGTAGGCCAGACGCCGTACCGCGATGTCCTGGCCGTTTTCGTCGGTCAGTGCTTCGTCGGTGTAGGCCATCACGGCCTGCGGGCAGGCATCCAGCGCGTCGGCCAGTCGTGTGAAGGCGCTGGCTTCGTACAAATCGTCGGGATCGACAAAGGACACCAGCGGCAGCGTGCCTTGTGCATAGCCTGCCGCGCGTGCCTCACCGATACGACTCGGAATGCCGGGCAAAACGTGCAACTGGATCGGTGCGTCCTCGAGGCTGGCGATGCAGGCCTCCCGCCATTCGGCGGGCTCGTTTAGTGTGAGCAGATGAACATCGATGCGCGGCTCCATCACACACCTCCCCAATACTGTCCCCAGCGCAGGCCGTAGCCCGCGCGATCCATGACCCGCACCTGCGGCTGCCAGCTGCTCAAACCATCGCGTTCGGCACTGATTTCGACTGTGATGCGGTCGCCCAGCGCACCGGCATCCAGCGCGGCCACTGCTGCCGTCCAGATAAAGGTGGTACCGAGCAGTCCCGTTTCGGTGTGCGCCAGCACGCCATTGCGATTGCGGATACGCAGCGTGTAGGTCACGCCCAGTTCCGGCCCGATGTCGCCCTCGTCTTGCTGCACGAGATAGGCGGTCTGCTGCGTGCGGTCGCGGTGGGCCCACGCAACCGTGAGGTCACCGGCCACCACGACAGGCTCCGTCTGACCATTGAGGCGGATACGACCGGGTGGATACGGCAGAGCCTGCCGACCAGCCAGCACCATCGGCTGCCCATTGGCGGCCAACACAGGATCGCCCTGATCGGTCGAAGTACGAGGAATCGCGCCCACGAACACCGATTCGCCCGGGGCCCGCTCCGCACCTTCGGATGCCAGCCATTCGCCGACACCGATCAACCGAGTCCCCAAGGCATGTGCTTGGGGTGTTGTGTCGAGTACGCCGCGCGCGAGATCGATGGTCGCGTTGGCAGCATCGAAGGCCAGGACAGCAACGGCCTCTGCCATTGCCCCATTGGCAGCCACCAGATAGGCGTAGTCGCCCACGGCCAGTCTCTCCGGCTGGCTGATGGCCGTCAGCGACACACCGATGGCATCGACCTCGCTGGCAGGCAAGGCCACATCGAGCGTCAGCAGTGGCGCGTAGTCCTCTCCCACAACGGCTGCGAGGTCGCCACTCGATGCGCCGGTGGCCAATTGCCAATTCAACTGCCCGGTGCCCCCGGCGGCGGCCAGCGCACCGAGATAAGTGTCCGTATCGGTCAGGTAGGCCAGATCTGCACGCGACAAACGCCGGGCCAGTTCCCAATACGGCACCTCGACGGCCAGCACCACGGTGGGCGGCAAAGGTTCGATGGTCGGTTCCTCGACGTGCGGTGGCGGGGGCGACAGCACGGTGTTGCTCATCCCGAAAACATCTTCCATGGCTTCGATGCGCCACTCGGCCGCGCCCAAGGTGCCGGTGTCGATGCCGGTGACGCGCACCACCATCTGATCCACACCCAAGCGTGGCCAGTTCAGCAGAAACACATCGCCCGGCAGAGGCGCACGTTCCAGGGTGTCGCGTGCCACGGTCAGATTCATTCGGGCCAACGGCGAACCCAAGGCGCGCAGGTCACGCAAGGCCAGCCGCGCGGCCAGTGGCCCGTAGTTAACACCCGGGTAGTCGCGGCGTTGATTGATCACGCCGCCCTGCAACTGGATGGCGGCCAAGTTCTCGACCGTAACGGCGGCATCACCGCCGGTTTGCCAGTCGGTGTAGACGACGGTCAGTTCATTGGGTAGCTCGCCCCACTGGGCACGCTCGAAGCGTTCCAGCCGCACGATTTCGTCAGGCCCCAACTGTGGCAGGCTGTCGATCCAATAGTCGTCGCGCAGCAGCTTGAGCTCAAACGTGCCTTGCTCCGGGTCGGTGTAGAGGATGCCGCCAATGTGATCGATGACCTGGCCGATGAAGCTCTCGATTGGCTGCTGCCGTGTCCAGATCAGATTGAGGCCGAAGCCCTCACTCGACAAACCCCATGCCGCGTTCCAGAAACTCCAGCCGATGGTGCTCTGCGGATAGCCCATACCCCAATGCGGATCGGTGAGGCACTGCACCAGAATGTGCGCCGGGTTCATACCGACGCTGATCTCACGGCCTTCGTCCTCATCCCAGGTGCGGACTTCGGCATTCCATTCCATCCATGGCGCATCGAACCAACCCGCCGTGAAGCGCCGGACGCGCACTGCCCACGGTTTGATGTAGGGGTTGTTGGCCGCGAACAGGATCTTGCGTGCCACCAAGGACAGCACGCCCCGAAATGCCGGAATGGAACCGCCGAGGCGACTCATCAGGTAGTCGTTGCGTCCTTGTCCGGCATGACCAGACAGCACATCGATGGTGCCGACCACGCCGCCTTCGCGCTCGTCGCCGCCAAACAGCGTGGGCTTGTTGATCGAGAGGCTGCTCAGGCCATGCCCGCTGGACAGCGGCGCACGGTCGGCATCACCCCACGCGGTACGGTCGCCCATCTGGATTTCCTGCACGGCATCGACGGGTCCCTGGCACAAGGCCAGGTGTAGCCCCATCCGGTAGCGATAACCGACGGTTTGCTTCTTGCTGCTGCCACCCATCAGCCTTGCTCCCGCTGGCTGGATTGATTGCGGGCGTGTTCGACCACACGTTTTGCCATTGCATCGCCGGTGGCCAGCAAGGTTTCGGCGTCACAGCCATCCCGCAGGAAGGCGCGGAAATCCAGGTCGTGACGCGCAAACCATGTACGCGTGCCGTTCACGCACAGGCCCACGGCGCGCACGTGATCGATGGTGATGACGGTCTGAGTGGTCATTTCTTGCCACCTTTCTTCTTGATCGGGTCGGCTTCGAGGTCGCCATACCAGACGACGTTGGAGCCGCGCAGTAGCACGGTGCCGAACACGACGGGAATCGGTCGGCCTTCTTCTGCGGTGGGGGCATCGACGTCAGACAGGGACGCCGGTTTGGGTTCGGGCGGTTTCGGCGCGAGCGCGACCGAAACCAGCGCCGCCACCACGATGACGACGAGGTACCACATGGCGATTTCTCCAGGGATTCAGAACACGCCCGTCGAGAACGGGTTCTTGCTTGGGATGGCGGGAAAGCCGCCGTAGTTGTCGAGGTTGCCGAAGCGCGACTCGCACGTGGCCGTGCTGTGATCGCAGCCGACCGTCAGCAGCACCTCGGTGCCGACTTCAATGGCCACCGGATAGAGCAACTCGACGCCACCACCGTAGTCATTGACGATCATGTGGCGCGCACCTTCCGGGGTTTGCAGCCAGCCACCGGCCAAGCCACCACTGACGCTGCCGGGCGTGCCACCGTCGAGATCGACGTTACGGCCATTGCTGTTGCTCACAAAGGCGCTGGCAGAAATCGGTGAGGCACCACAGGCAGCCGAATACAGCACGTGGGAACACTTGCGGCTGTAGAGCCGCCGCAACCCGATGCGCTTGAGACTGACTTGCGCCGACTCGCAGCGAACGCGAGCCACATCGTCGGCGACTTCGACGCCCAGCACCCGGCCCATCCAGCGCGTGCCGGAGATCCACCAGTAGTCGCCCCAAGTATCGCGCCGTCCGATGCGCAGGGTGATCGAGGTAGTGTCGCCGGTCAGCGAGTTGGCGAGCAGGTGGCGCACCAAATCACAGTTCGGTGGCAGTTTCAGATCCAGCGCAGATTTGGCCGCTTCGGCACCCAGCGCCAGCTCGTTGCGTTCAAGGGCCAAGCTCTTGTACAGATTGCCGTCGAGATCTACGTCGAATTCGTGCGGCGTCAGATAGAACTGCGCGCTGTTGCTGGCGAATGCGTATAGCTCGACTTCCAGCAATGGGTTCTGGCTCATCGTGCTTACTCTCCCTCGTAGGTTTGACGGTCATTGCCACGCGGTTCGGGCAACTGGCGCGCGGTCAAGGTGATCTCCAGCAGCGTCGGGCTGTGCCAGTACAGATCGACTGCGTCGTGGTCGAGGCGGCAGCGCACGAGGCGAATGACGCGGCTGCCTGCGGGCACCCAGTCGTCGAGACCCGAGCGCAGCACCAGCACACCGCCTTGATCCAGATGGCAGGCCGCCGTCAGGGCGTACTGCCGATAGCCGTCTGGGTGCACGATCAAGCAAGCGGCGGGGCGATGCCAAAAATCCGAGATTCGCGCGGAGATGTCTTTGCCATCCACGCGCAGGAAGCCATCATCGGGATCGGCTTCGACGTTCACCCACAGGATCGGAGCCAAGCCATCGGGCAGCCAGAAGGCCTCCAGACGGCCTTGGGTGCGCCACAACCGCGCCCGCCAGATCTCGATTTCATCGAGTGAGCTGGCCAGATAGCGCCGCTGCAAAGTTGTCGTCGCCCACGGATCGTCCCGGCGCGCCCACGGATCTGCAGGCGAGAAGTCTTGGCGGGTGATCGTGGCCGCCGCGGCTGCTGTCGGATCGTCACGCCAGTTGCCATCTGGCCAGACCGGGATCTCGTCGAGCCATGGGTCATCGAGAACATCCTGGTCGGGCAGTGGCGCAGGTTGGATCTGTGTGGGGATGTTGCCGCCGACCATGCCAGGTACCCACTGCGTGAGATCCGCCGGATCGATGGCCTTGCCCCACACCAAGGGCATGATGGTGCTGCCCACGGCTGCGGCGCGTGCCAACGGTTCCATCAGCCACAGCAGAGCGCTTTCCACATCGCTGAGTTGGGCGATCTGCCATCCATCGGCGGCGATGATCAGCACCCAACGGCCATTGCTCTCTGTCTCCTGCCAGCCCTGCACCCCGTCGTAGGTCAGATGCACATTGGCCGAGAGTGGCCCGAACTGTCGCCCATCTGCCTCCGTCACATTGAGTGCCAGTGCGCCACGTTCGCAGGACTGGGTCAGGTGCACCGCGTACTGCGGCAGCGGCCACAGCGCCATTTGACCGAGATGATCGGCCAGCCAGTCGGCCACCAGGGCATCGGTCTGCCGGGCGTTGCCCACCTTGTAGGTGAGCCAGCGCCGAGGAACGCGTCGGCGTGCCTGCCGGGATTCGTTGCCACTGGCCAGCCGCGTGACGCTGGTCTGCCACTCCAGCCGTTCGACGAGGGGCTCCATCCAATCATGACGGAAGGCAAACACGCCGCGTTGCGCATCCGGCCAAGGCTGGTCGCCAAAGGCATCCATACCGGTGGCGACGATGGCGCTTGAGGCCGTGTCCCGGCGCAACACTTCGACCAGAAAGATCGGCGCATCGATGGGTGGCCAGGGGCCCGCCAAGGATTCCGCCAGCAGGCTGGCCGTCAGATTGGGCGGCAGCGGAGCGACAGCTGTTTCCGGCGTGAAGCTGGCTGCGCTCGCCCCGAACGTGGCGCGCGAGAGCACTTCACCCTGGAAGGCGGGCAGTTCGCTCCCCGGCGTCGGCTTGCTAGAAACCTCCGCAATGTCTTGAACGACGACACGCTCCGTCATGCCGACTCCAGGCCGAACTCAGCGGCATTGAAGGCGGCCTCCGTCCACTGCACGTTGCCGTTCGGATTGCGCTCGAACAGCGTGCTCTGCCACGCCAGTTGCTCCTGCAGGATGATGTCGGTGCTGACGGCGCTCTGCGCACCACTGACCACGAGTCCTTTGACCTTGCCCAGCCCCGCGTCGGTCTTGCGCGCCAGCATGGTCAGTTGCACACCGTAGATGGCGGGCGTGGCCATTACTGGCAGCGGCTCGACATCGAAGGACTGGCGCAGCCCCACGTTGGGCGCACTGATCGCTGTGGATTCGTCCTCGTCGCTGACGGCTTCCCAGGCAGCAGTACCGACCGGGCTGGCCGTCCACTGGTTCAGGCTGCCATCAGCCTGTGCCTGCAAGGCATCGACGCGCACATCACCGAGAAAGGTGTTGTTGATCGTGCCGCTGGTATCGGCGATGTAGAAGTCGTCGACGTCGATGGTGAGGGGACAGTTCTGGCCAGGCACTGCACCCACGAATGCCGTGAGCAGTTGGCCACCGCCCTGGATGGTGTTCTGCGCGGTCATCTGGATGGCCAGGATGCCGTTGATGCGCACTGACAGAATGCCGTTGCTGGTGCCTTGCGTGACCTGCAACTCGATGTAGTGCCAGCCGCGCGCCGGAGCGCTGGCGACTGAGACAGAGATCAACTGGTCATAGCCGTATTGCCAGCGGTAGAGCTTGAGCCGACCGTCCTCGCCGATCTTCACGAGATGCGCGACCTGCGAGTTGGCATCGCGCACGCCCAGCAGCAGTGGCTCGGTGTAGGTGTTTTGGTACGGCACCACGCGAACGGCTGCCCCGACGATCAGGCTGGTCTTGGTACCGTCGAGGTTCTTGACGTAACCGCCGCCCGAGCCCTCCGGCAAACGCAGGGCGTAGGACGATGGACGACGGCCATTGATGCGGGTGGCCTGCGGTGACAGATACGCTGCCTTGCCACGCGCGAGCCACGGATCGCCAAAGCTGTCCACGGACTGCGGGTCGTAGTGGTCGAAACCGTCGATGAACAGAAGTGCCATTGGACTTTCCTCTGAAAATTCAGCCTTGCAGCGCCGCACGGATAGCCCGTGCATTGCGCCCGATGATGTTGACGATGACTTTCTCTCCGGCAGGCGACTGCAGGTGGTCGTGGGTCACGCCCGGGTCGACCGCGTTGACGATGCGCACCGCCTGATTCATCTGCGGCTGCGCGGGCGGCACTTTCACCTCCGGTACCAGCCCGCCCGCTGCGAAGGCCAATTCGCCACCCTTGAAACGTGGGCCTGCCGACAAGCCGTTGAGCGAATCGAGGAAGGCCACACCGACCTGGCGCACGGCGGCCGCCCGCACCACGTATTCGCCTGCCGACAGCCGCGCCGGAATCGAATCCGAGGTGGCGCTGCCGGGGCCGGACACCAGACCACCGCCCGCGAACTTCTTGATCCCGCCCAACAGCGCCATCACCGCAGCGACCATCGCCACCATTGCGGCAATGGCCAGCCCCGGGCCGACGACGGGAATGGACGCCTGCGACGCGGCCGCACCGGCACCGGCCTTGGCGGCATCCATCGACACCACGGCAGTGGTCTCGGTGGTTTTCTGGGCAACCTTGGCGGCGCTGGCGGCCACGTCGGCGGTTTGTTCCTGCTGGATGAAACCCAGCTTCATCGCCAGCATCCGCACCTGCATCGCCATCCATTGCTGGAAAGGCTGGATCACGATCTGCTGCAGGAAGGCGTCGGCCACCTGCTGGAAAATGCTCGCCAAGGCACTGCGCCAGGTTTGCGCGCCGGTGATCATTCCGTTCAATGCGCTGCCGAAACTCTCGCCGATGCGGTTCCACAGCGGAGCCAGTTCATCGACGGTGAGCCGGGTTCGCTCCAGTTCGTTGCGCCACGCCTGTACGCGGATCACCGCGTCCGGGCCGATGGCCTGCGCGGCCTGCTGCATGGTCGGCAGCAGACGTTCCATCTCACTGGCCGATTGCTGCTGCAAGGCGACGATCTGCTGGCGCGCCTGCGCTTCGGTCAGCAATCCCGCCTGCTGCTGGATGCCAATGGCTTCCTGTGCATTGCGCAGGCGTTCGGTGACTTGCTGCCACTGGGCTTCGAGCGCCGCCAGATTGGCTTGCGCGGCTTTGACGTCGATCAGCCGATCCACCAGCGACACGCCGTCGGCATCGCTTTCAGCGGCAAGGCGGGCGCGCAGATCGCGGTAACTGCGGGCAATCGCCGCCTGCCGGTCGGCATCGGTGGCGGTGCCGGTGATCTGCGCCAGTTCTTCACGTGCTTGCGCCAAGGCATCAGCCAGTTCGCGTTCGGCCTGCGCCGCCGCGCGAGCATTGGCCTGCTCGATGTCGGCGCGCCGATTGTTGAGCACGATCAGCTCGGCTTCCGCCTTGGCGACCTCGGCCTTCGCCTTGAGGCGGGCGGATTCGTCCTTGCCCGTATTGACCAGCCGTTGCTGTTCCGCGAGCGATGCCTGCACGCGGCGGATTTCCGCGTCAATCTCCTGCTGCTCAATCCGCGTCTTGGCGGCGTAGTAATCCTTCAGCGAAATCAACCGATCTTCGAGCGCGGCATCCAGCACCCGCGATTGACGCTCCAATGCGTCCTTGAGGAGCTTGAATTCCGCCTCGGCCTGCGCCCGTACCAGGGCCAGTTTGTCGGCCTGCACACCCTTGCCGGGAGCGGGTGGCGTCGGCGGTTGTGCGCGACCGAAGACGCCCGGCTGCGCTTGTTCGGCTCGGATGCGGCCAGCGATGGCCTGAGCGGCTTCCCCGACGTAGTCGCGCGTCACCGCATCGCGCACGGTGTCTGCGAGCGCCTCGCCAAAGTCATGCATCTCCTCAAGTCGGCGACCGAGGACGGTGCGTAGCGATGACATGGAGAAATCACCACTGAAAGCAGCGGCTACGTCCTGGCCCAAGGCCTGTGCCAGTGCCCCGATGTCGGAGAAAGCATTGCGGAAGCGCTCGACGAAGAAGGCCGCCGTGATGCCCACGACACTGCCGACCGCGTTGAACGCGCCGATGACGCCATTGACCATCGCGCGGATCGCCGTGCCGATGGTGGTGAGCGCGCTGACCATCACCTCGCGCACGCGAGCCCAGGAGAGATCGTTGACACCGACCAGTTGCCCAAGGGCGTCGACGACCGCAAGAACTTTCTCGACCACCAGTTCCCAGATGGCGACGGCGATCTGCTTGATCGACGCGCTCTTGCCGCCGAACTCGACCACGGCGTTGCGTGCCGAATAGAGCGCACCTGCCAGCAGCGTCACCGTGGTGACGATGAGGCCGATGGGGCCGCCCAGCAGTGCCAGCGCCCCGCGCAACAACCCTGCCGCCCGCCCCAGCAGCGTGGTGGACGCAACAGCCTGCGTCACGGCGCTACTGGCGGCGGTCGCTTGCAGCCGAGCCTTCGCCGCGTCAGCGACCAGCGCGCTGGTGGCGAGGCCTTGCGCGCGCGCCTGCGCCAAGGCGGCATCGGCCACGCGTACCCGTGCCAGCGCCTCGGCTTGGAGGGTGCGCAGGTTGGCCAGTCGCGCTGCTGCTTCGGCACGCGCAGCGGCGATGCTGGTGGCGAAGGCACCTGCCATCCGGCCAAAGGCGGCGACCAGCACGACGCCCGCCAGATGGATCAGCAGCTCCAGATGCTTGGCGACGAGCTGGATGGCTTGCGCCAGTCCTGCCGTCAGGCCGGAACTGGCATCGCGCTCGCCGAATGCGCGCTGGAAGGCGTTTTTCAGGCGAGTGAACGCTCCCGCGACGGTATCGGGCAGGCTCGCGTATTCCTCGGCGAGGCGTTCGCGCTGATTGAGCAAAGCATCGAGCACCGCCGCCGAGGTGATCTTGCCTTCCTGCGCCAGTGCCCGCAGCGAGCCCAGCGGCACGCCCATTCCGTCGGCGATGGCTTGCGCCAGTCGCGGCGTCTGCTCGACGACGGAATTGAATTCCTCACCGCGCAGTTGCCCCGAGGCGAAGGCCTGCCCGAGCTGCATCAGTGCGCCTGCTGCCGCCTCGCTGGATGCACCGGAGAGCGACACCGCCTGCCCGATGGCATCGGTGGCCGCCAGCACGTCCGCCTGCGAACGCCCCAGTGCCTGCACCGATGGTGCCAGCCGCGCATAAAGCGTGATGGTTTCCGCCAGTGGCGCACGGTTGCGCTGGGCAATGTCAAAGAGGGCCGCGTCGGCGCGATTGAACTCCTCTTGTGAGGTGACGGCGAGCTTGAGGCGGGCCTGCAGGTTCTTGTACTGATCTGCGACCGCCACCAGCTCGCGCACACCCAGCCCGATGCCGATGGCTCCACCAATACGAGACAGGACGGCACCGACCTGACCGGCCTGGTCGCGCAGTTGCGTCAGACTGCCATTGATCGACTGGAAGGCCCGGCGCGTCTGATCAACGGCGGTGATGAGGATCTGGGCACGGTTGTTCGCCATCGTTCAAACCTTGGACATTGCCTTGCGGATGGCCGCCGTCAGGCGGGGAAGCTCGACCCGCACCGCACGGTTGAGGTCGAAGCGTTTTTTCAGGTTCACGCGCTGCACCAGCACGGCAACGGGAATCTCCTGGCCACGCCGAAGGCGCTTTGTGCCACTGCGCTCGCGCTCGGCACGCCGAAACCGGGCCAGCGAGCGGGCGTTTTCGCTGATGTTCTCGGCCATCAAAATCTTCTGGCCGTTTTTCTCGATAAACCACGCGTTGCCGGATCGCATCAGCGCATTGATGACCCGGGCGAAGGCCTTGCGCCCGATGCGCTGGTGTTGCGGCAACAGCGGGATCAGCATCCATCCCTGAATCGTTCCGCCACGCTCATGAAGCCCCAGCCACGGCACCTTCGAGCCGAGGTAAAGGGCCGGAAACGCATTGGCTTTGCGGTCGAACACCTTGGCGTGCATCGAGCGCAGGAACTTGGGGCTGGCGGCGCGGAAGCTGGCGCGCATCTCTCCGCGCACCTGTGTGGCCATGTCTTTGCCGCTGTCGCGCATTGCACGGGCAACAGCAGCGTGGATGGCCTTGTGGGTATCGGCTTGCCAAACGTTGAAGCGCCGCCGATCCAGCAGGCCCTCGGCAACCAGATCAATCTTCATCACGCATTCCTTGCTGGAGTTCGGCCTGAAGCTGGCGGATGCCCTCGCGGCTACCTTGGGCGGCGGCGGTCATGACTGCCAAGTGGCTGGTGAGGCGCTCGAATTCGAGACGGCTATCGACAGCCAGAAAGGCATTCACCTGACCCAACGTGTACCCGAGGATGTCCGGGTGACGGTGGCCGCTGCGGATCAGGCGGGCGACGGCGCTATCCCAGGAGGACTGCCAACCGCGTTCGTCAGTGTGCGCAGCGTCGGCGCGAGTCGCTCGGCTGCGCCCTGAATGCTCGGCACGACCTGCGCCACGAAAAAATCCGCATTCACCTCGAACACGGCAGCGACCAGTTGCACCGCATCCTCCAACGACAGGTCGTTGACCCATGCGCGTTCGCGCCGGGTGGTGATGGCCAGCAAATCGAGCACGGCGTCACCGTGCCGACCCAGCAGCGCCATCCAGTCCGGGTCGGTGCCGATGTCTTCGGCCAGCGGGCGCACCACGGCCAGCAGCCGTGGCAATTCGCCCAGCCGGATCGGCGTCAACTCCAGCGCGGTACCGGAGAGCGTCACGACCACCGGTGCCAGTGGAAAGGTTTTGAAGTCATCCATCGCGTCATCCCTCACAGCAGCACCAGACGACCGAACTGACCGAGATCGCCGCCGACCGGCTTGGTGAGGTCGGCGAGCACTTGGCCCGACAGCTCGAACTTGAGCAGTTCGTCGGTGATGATCGAGAGTTCCTTGGCCGGGTTGATGGCCACGCGGTAGAGGTCGATCACCACCTCGCGGTTGCCGTCGGCAGTGTTGAGTCCCTCGAAGCGAATCCAGCGCTCGGGCAGCGGCTGGGTGAACATTGCCGTGCTCTGCGCCGCGCCATAGGCGTAATCGACGGTGAACGGTTCGGTGTACGGGCCGCCGGTGGTGGCATCCAGAATCACCAGCGAACCGTGCTTGGCATTGACGCTGTACTGGCTGGCAGGGAGGGTGTTGGGCGTGGCGTCCGAGTCCTGCACCTGCACGGCGGACACGTTCTGCATCGCCAGCGGGTAGAGGCTGCCGGGTGTGACCGGGTTGGGCAACAGCTCGCCGGTGACGGTGCCGGGCGTAATCGTGGTCGTGGTGCCGTAGAGCGCCAGCGCCAGATTGGTGGCGATCAGTTCTTCCAGCGTGCAGGCGAATTCGCCTTTCTTGGTCTTGATGAGTTGCAGGTCGGTCAGGCGCTGGCCCGACTGCGCTTCCTGATGCTCGATGGTATCCACCGACAGCGACACCTTCAGCTCGGGCACGTTGCCGACGAAGGTGAGGCCTGCCGGGTTGCCGAGGTCATCGCGCGCACCGATGTAGACGCGGCCTTGTCCAGAGAAGTAAGCCATGTTCAGTCTCCTTGAGAAATATGGGCGCTGCCGGACGTGGCCTCACGGCGGCTGGGTTTGAGGTCGGTGGCGGGCGTTGTCGCCTTGGCCACGCCCTGCGCGATCAGCCAGCGGGCTCTGGCATCAGCAAGGTCGAGGCGTTCGCCCATGTCGCGGCGCTGGCCTGCGTGGGTGTGGGGTTTGAGCAGTTCGATGTGCATTGGGGGTTCATCCTGTTTGGGTGAGATCAATGGCGTGGGTGCGGTAACGAATCTCGTAGCGGGCGGGCAGCGCAACGGCCCCGGCATCGGCGTCGTCGAAATCCCATTCGCAGTCGATCTCGCGCACGGCGATGGCGAGGCCGCCCAGATTCGGGTCGGCCAGCAAGGCCGCGTGGGCCGCAACCAGCGCCCGGTCGGCCACGTCGAAGGCATCAGCACCGCGTGCCACCACGGCAAGCCGGACGATCAGCAGCCGGTCGACGAGGTGGTTGGCGTGGGCGGTGATGCTGTCGCCATCGACGAACAGCAGCAGCGCCGGACTGGCCTCGCGGGTGACCGGCACGGCAGGCATCCGCAACACCGGAGTCGGTGCAATCGCGGATGACAGGCGCGTGACGACCTCCCGCAAGACGCGCTCGCGGACGGAGTTCATAGCGATAACCTCAGAGTTGGGAGAGCGAGGCGCGACGCTCGGTGCCGTCGCCGATGGCGCGCACGTCGCGCACCTGATAGCTGTTGCCTGCCACCTCGACCGTGTCCCCGGCTGCCAGCGTGAGCCACGCCGCCGGGTAGTCGATCTGGTAGTCCCGTGACAGCGCGAAACCATCGAGCACGGTTTCGTCCGGGGCGCGGAAGGCGCAATGCACAGTGACACCGGCGAAGGACACCGGCGTCAGCAGTCCAGCATTGCGCGCCGCTTCGTACAACGTGACGACGTCCACGGTCGAATCAGGCCGACGTCAGTTTGATGAGCACGCCGGGGCGGTGGCACATCGGCAGCGGGTTCGATTGCGTGTGCAGATCGGTGCCCCGGTCGAATTTGCGCGGCTCCTGCTTGGCGTACAGCGGCTGGCCGAGGGTGTTCACCGTTTCGTTGAAGTCGGCGGGCGCGAAGTACGTTGCGAAGGTGTCCACCGTGCCGACCGGGAAGGCATGGGCTTCTCCGGCGGCGATGAAGCGGCGCGTGCCCAGTGTGCCGTCGGCCTGCACGAAGGAGGCTTGGCCACGGTACTCCTCGAAGGTGATGCCGCTGTAGCTGAAGCCCGAGCGCATATCGTTGATCAGCACCGCGCCCTGCTGCCAGTTCTGGTAAGCGGTCTTGACCTCCTTGTGGGTGGTCAGTGCGCGGAAGAATTCCGGCGAGCACAGCACGTGAAGGCCCGTGGAGAACTCGCCCGCCAGACCATCTTCCATCAGACCCAGCAGTTCGAGACATGCGCCCTTGAGCTGGCCGTTGTCGGTGGCGGTGGAAAACTCGAACGGCACGCTCTGCGCCGTGATGTCGAACTCATCGAACAGATCGACCAGCGTGCTGCCGTCGGCGTCGAGAATCTCGCCCTTGAGCGCGCCCATGCGCAGGTGCTCCAGGGTGATCGCGTGCTTGTTGCGCATCGTCTCCAGATGACGGGCCATGACACCGCCGATGGCTTCCATCTCGGTTTCCGAGCCGAAGGCGCGCAGGCCTTGCACCTCTTCGGGCAGCACCACGTCGTCGTGCGGGATGTGCGGGATCACGAAGGAGCGCAGCTTGCGCTGGCCCCGTTCACCGACCGTGCCGGGCGAACCGGGTGCGCGGGTGGGCAAGAGGTTCAGGCGACCGGCGAATTCCTCGACGATGATCTGCCGGGTGCGCACCGGTTTGGCTGGAAACAGGCTCAGTTGCTCCAGCCGCCCGTAGCGGTTGGGCAGCAGGTTGATGGCGGCGGTAAGGCTGGCCATCGAGAAGCCGGGGTTTTCAAAGGGGTTCTGCATTTGGGATCTCCAAAAATGACGAAACCCGCACAGCGGCGGGTTTTCGGGGGAGTGAAACGGAGTGTCAGGACGGGGTCAGGCGCTGTCGCGCACCAGCACGCCCAAGAAGGTGAGCTGGGCGATGGCGGCGGCCTTCTGCGCAGTGGTGATGCCGGTCGGCCAGACCAGTGCGCCGCGCGCGACGATGGCGTGGCGCGCGATCACCAGTGCGTCGTCGCGGTCGATCAGCGTGGCGTCCACATCGCCCACCAGGATGCCGATGGCGATTTCGCTGCCGTCGGTGGCATCCGGATCGAAGGCTTTGAGTTTGCTGCTGGTGGTATCGCGCCCGAGCACGGTGCCCAGCGCGAGCTTTTGCCCGGCGGCCACGGTATCGGTTTCGCGCGAGTAGAGATTCGGCGCTTCGTACTTGAGCAGGTCGCCCAGCGTCTGCGGTTGTGCAATGGCGGTCATGGCTTACTCCTTGGCGGTGAGTTTCTTGACGGCAGCGACCACGGGACTGTTTTCCGGGCGCTGGCTGGTGCTGGCATCGGCGGTGATGCGCGAGGCGATTTCGGGCTGGTCAGCACGGGCATCGAGCAAGGCCCGACGCACTTGCGCTTCGGAAAACCCGGCGGCGAGGAATTCCGCCGTGCGTTGCGACTGGCCCGCGATCAGGCACATCTCGGCAATGGCCTGCGCCTGACCACGCCCACTGGCGAAAGACTGCGCCAGTGCGGCGCTGGCGACAGGTGTCGGTTGCGGATCGCCTTCGTCTTGCGGCGGATCGGTTTGCTGGGCGGGGTCGGTCGGATCGTGTGGTTCGTGCGGATCGTGAAGATCGTCGAGGGCGGCGTGTTCGTCCGGGTGTTCGGTCATGGTGTTCTCCAAGGTGAAAGAGGTGGGTCGAGGGGCGTGGTGAAGCGTGGGGGGCGAAGCGCGCGGCAAGGCAGACGACCGGGCTTGTGGCGTGGTCTGCGGACGCTGGGCGGCCAACGCCTCGGCAAATTCGGCCAGCACCTGATCGAAGGGCAGCACCGCGTCGGCCAGCCCTGCGGCCACTGCGTTCTCGCCGAAGTACACGGCAGCTTCGGTGGCGCGCACGGCATCCACATCCAGTTGGCGCATCTGGGCAACCTGCGTCGTGAAGATTCCGTAGAGCCGGTCGACTTCGCTTTGCAGCGTACCCGCCGCCTGCGGGCTCAAGGGTTCGTGCGGCGAGAGATCGTTCTTGTGGCCACCGGCAAAAACAGCGGTGTAGTGCAGCCCGTCCTTGGCATCCTTGACGGCCTGATCGACGTGCAGCGCGATCACGCCGACGGAGCCCACACCGGCGGTTTGCGACAGCGTCAAACGCTGGCAGGCAGCGGCAATGGCGTAGGCGGCCGAGTACGCGGCATCGTTGGCGTGTGCCCAGATCGGCTTGATCCGGCTGGCGGCGCGGATGCGCTCGGCCAACTCGAACACGCCGCCCGCTTCGCCGCCGGGAGAATCCAGATCGAGCAGGATGCCCGCCACCTGCGGATCGGCCAGCGCAGTCTCCAGCCGGGATTCCAGTTCGTCGTAGGCCATCAGGCCCGAAGCGGCATCGAGGCCCAGCGAGCGTTTGACCAAAGTGCCGAACACCGGAATGACGGCGATGCCCGACTGCGCAAACGCCCGCGCCTGCTTGGGTTCTGGGATGGGAAAGGCCATGTCCCGGTCGGGCAAGCCGATGCGTGAACCCAGCACGGAGAGGATCACGTCGAGTTTCGGGCGCGCAATGAGCAGCGGCGTCCCGATGATGCGGGACGCCAGATGGATGAGGGGCATGTCAGTTGTCCTGTAGGTCAGGCTGCGGCGGCACCGGGGCTACGGCAGCAAAAGGCGGCTTGTCGTGGCGCGGGTCGGAATCGAAGACCAGACCCAGTTCGTCGGCACGCTGGTTATCCAAGGCGATCTCGCGGTCGATGTCCTCGGCGTCGTAGCCGAAGGCCGAGATGGCTTCCGAGCGCGACAACAGTCCGGCACGAATGGCGGTCAGCATCGCGTCGAATTCCTTCTTCGGATCGACCCACTGCCAACCTTGCGGAATCCATTTGGCGGCCAAGTAGTCGCGCCGTTTTTGACTGAATCCGGTCAGCGGCAATGCGCCTTCCAGTGCTGCCTGCTCCATCCACGCGCGCCAAATCGGGCGGCACAGTTGATGGACGATCACGTTGTGCTGGATGGCCTCGCAGCGGCGGCGAAACTCCAGCAACCCGGCGCGGATCGACGAGTAGTTCACCTGCGTCAGATCGCCGGTCAGCATCTCGTAGGTGATACCCATCGCGGCGGCCACCGCCCTAAACTGCATACGCAGGAACTCGGCGTAACTCGCGCCCACATCGGCAGGCTGGCTGAACTTCACGTCTTCGCCGGGCTCCAGAATTTGCATCGTGCCGGGTTCGAGTCCGGCCATCGCCGCGCCATTGGCATCCGGTAGCCCTTCGCCCATCAGGTTGTCTTCAGGTGAGAGGCGCGTGATGAAGCCCGCGAACATCGCCGCCGTCTTCTTGCGCACCAGCTCGGCATCGTCGTACTGGTCAAGTTCGTTGAGCTTGACCAGCGCCCGGGCCAGCCACGGTTCGCCCCGGATCTGGCCGGGACGCAGGGGCCGGAACAGATGGACGATTTCGGCGGCAGGCACGCGCACCGTGTCGATGCTGCTGCCGACTCCACCGTTGCCGGACATCGGGGCCAGCGAACCGTCGCCCGGGTGCGCGTTGTACAGGTGGTAGGCCACGCGTCGACCGATCTTGTCGAACTCGATGCCCGCGCGGATGACGTTGCCGCCGGGCCGTTCGCTGTTCAGCGTGGCCGGTAGGTGTTCGGGTTCGAGCAACTGCAATTGCAGGCCGACCGCCAAACCATCCTCGGGACGGCGGTAGCGCAGCCGCACCAGACACTCGCCGCCTTCGAGCATGGCGCGACAGGCCAGCGCCTGCAGGCCGTAGAAATCAGTCAGTCCGGCGGCATCGGCGTCCGCGCACCAGTCCCACCACAGGCTGTGGATGGCTTCGCGCAGCGTGTTGTCCGCCACCATCGACTGCGGCTTGATGCCGGTACCAATGGCGTTCGAGACGAAGGCCTCGACGCCTGCTGCTGCCCACGCATTGCGCCGCACCAGATCACGGCTCTTGGCGCGCAGTTCGTTCTGGGTATAGGCCAGCGCCGCGACCGCACCGGGGTTGCCGACCTGCCACGCCAGCGCACGGCGGCCACCGCCGATGCCGTCGTAGAACGGCGTGCCACCCAGCAGGCTGATGCCGACACGTCTGCGCATACGGTCAAACCATTGCATGTTCAGAACCCCTTGCCCGTGGTGACACGGATCTGGCGCGGCGCACCGGGCCACAGGCCGGTGTCCACGGCCTGCTCGAACAGGTCGCGCTTGATGGCCGCGATGGCGGCCATGAGTTCATCGACGCTGCGGTACTCGACGGTCTTGTCGCCGAAGGTCACGCGCTTTTCGCCCTTGACCAGCGCCAACTCCAGCGCATCGAGGTGTGCTTGTGTGTAGGCCATCAGCGGTACACCGTGAGGTTGATTTCGTCGGCGTCGGTCGCCAACGTGGAGGACGCACAGCTGACATCGAGTTGCTGCGCGGTTTTGGTGTCACCACTGGCTCGCACCAGGGCCACACGCTGCAAACCCAGAATGGTTGAGTTCTTGACCACGGAAGCCACCCAGCAGTAATCGGCATCGGCCATCGCATTGACGAAGGTCACGCGGTAGCGCCCGGTGCCAAGGCGGGTGACGCTGGCCACGTTGTGCGAGGAGCGCACGACGATCTGGCTGCCGACGTAGCCGAAGCACACCCATGCCCGGGCCAAGCCGGGATGGGTGGCATCGATCTTGGTCTTGACCTCCAGGCCGATGCGGCTGGCCAGCGCCGTGATGCGCGATGCGAGGCTCATCAGGCCAGCGCGCCTTCAAACACGGCGACAAAATCGGTGTCGGTGTCGCCCACATCACTGACTGCCACCGCGCCGATGTTGCTGCGCGCCTGTGCCTGCTCGGGTGCCGAGAGGGTTTGCGCGGCATCGAAACGCACGCGGTTGTTGACGGCGGCGAGCAGCGCATCCAGACCCGTGGTGCCGTTTTGCAGCAGTTGCTGGATTTCCAGCAAGGTGTCGTAGGCCGCATCGGCACCGCCCAAGATTTCCGACTTGAGCGCGTCCAGCAGCGTGACGATCTTGCTGGACGAATAGGTGCTGGAAATGGCGATGTTGGCGTCGTCGATTTCCGAGGACGACACCACGGCGGCCTTCAGCTCATTGATGGCGGCGACCAGATTCGATTTGTCGGTGGTGGTTAGGTTGGCGAGATCGCCTGTCTTGGCGCGCACGTCGTTGAATTCCTGTGCGACGCGGATGACCAGACTTTCGATACGGGTAGCAAGACTCATGTTTTCTCCTTGGGATGTCAGGACAGCCAGCGGCTTTTGATCACGCGCCGACCGGGGTTGCGGGTTCCAGAAACAGCGAGGCCACCGCGTTGGGTGGCCTCGTTGATCGATTCGGTTGTGGTTTCAGGGGGTGGCGGACTGGCCATCCCCAGTTGTCGTTCCAGCTCCCGCCAGTGGCGCTCCTCGAAGCGATCCAGCCCTGCGCTGGACGCGGCGGCGCGGGCATAGACGTAGCAGTCGAGCGCCTCGTTGCGCTCACGCATCTTTTGCCACTCGCGTACCGGGAAGCCATTGCGGTCGCGGCGGGTGATCAGTTGCTCGGCGCAGAGCTGCTGGATGAACTCGGCGTCGATCTTCGGCAGGTGGACGAACCCCGCAGGAAACACCGTGGTCAGTCCGTCCTCGCCAACATCCGCGCTCTTGCGCAGGTTGTTGTAGAACTCCAACTTGGCGATGCCACCCGCCACCGAGTACACCTTGATGCCCCGGCGCAGCTTCTTGCCGCCCTGCGAAACATCGATGGCGGTCGGTGTGCCGATCAAGGCCGCGCCGCGCGCCACACCCTTGACCGCCATCACGCGCGGGTCGTGGCAGGCACGCACGAAGGCGTAGGCTTCCTGCGTGGCAAAGCCGGTGTCGAGCGCGAAACGCGCCAGTGGCATCGCCATGCCCGAGGCGTGCGTCCACTGTTCGGCCAGCACCGCGGCCAAGGCTTTCCACACTGTGTCGCGCGCCGTGTCGCCCATCAGCACGCGGTGTTCGATCAGCCACGATTCCTTGCCACGCCCGAAGGCCCAGACCGAGGCTTCAATGCGATCCTTCTGCACGTCCGCCGCGCCCACCAGCAGCAGGCCGCCCAGTGGCACACTGCCGATGCGATAGTCCTCGCGGCGCTCGACCAGCCGTTGCCAGTCGGGCGCTTCGCCTTCCTCGACCCAGGTCTCACCCAGTTCGGTGTTCTTGAAGGTCTTGATGGCGGCGGCCGATCCCGATTCCTTGTTGACGGCGGCTTCCCACGCGGCGGCAATGTTGCGCCACGCGCGCCACCCCACCGGGCTGTACAGCGACGACAGGTGAAAGCCCGCCGTCTTGACACCGCCATCCTGGGCCATCGCCCGCCACTCGCCGTGTTCCAGCATCCACGTCTTGTGGTGCTCGGCAATCGCGGTGTCACAGACCTCGCAGATGTAGGCCGCCGTTTCCGGCGCGCCCTTGTCCCAGCGTAACTGCTCGAAGCGCAGCCATTGCCGGTGCGAGCAATGCGGACACGGCACGAAGTAGCGACGCTGGTCGCTGGCCTCGTACTCGCGCTCGATGGCCGACGCACCCGAGATCGTCGGCGTCGATACGATGAATATCTTGCGCCGCGCGAAGGTGCGCGTGCGCGCCTCGGCCAGCGAGATCGCATCGCCTTCGCCTTCGACGTCCAGTGGGTAACCGTCGACTTCGTCGAGAAACAAATACCGCACCGGCATCGAGCGCAGGCCGACGGCGCTGTTCGCGCCGGTCATCACCAGCACGCCGCCCCGGAATTCCTTGGCCAGAATCGTGTTGCCCGAATCGCGCGAACGCGCCGGAGCGATCAGTTCCGCCAGCGCCGCCGACTCCTCGATCAGCGGGTCGATGCGCTGCTTGGAATTGCGCTTGGCCATTTCCACCGTCGGCCACACCGCCATCATCGGCCCTGGTGCGTGGTGGATGACGTAGCCGATCCAGTTGCTGCCCATCTCGGTCGCGCCGAGCTGCGCGGCCTTCATGAACACCACGCGCTCGACCGGCGAGGTCGGCGACAGGCAGTCCATGATGGCCTTCAGGTACGGCGTGCGGGCGGTACGCCAGCGGCCCGGTTCGGCAGACGCCTTGCTGGAAAGCATCCGGTGCCGATCCGACCATTCCGACACCGTCAGTAGCGGATCGGGCGTCAAGCCGTCGCGCCACGCGCGTTCGATCTCCTGTGCGCCTTCGTAATCGTCCATCGCCATCAATCCCAGATCAATCGACTCTGGGGCGCAGTTCGCCCAGTTCAATCAGGTGCTCACGCACGGCGGCCTCCAGCGCGACGTGCATCTGGTGCGCATCGACGCCGAGCGCAGAGGCCATCTGCCCGGAGATGCGCGCGGGCCAGTTGAGCCACGCATCGCGCTCGATGCGCGCCAGCTTGAAAACGTGTGCCACGGCCTGCGCCCGATCCACCAGTTCCTTCTTGCGGTGCGCCAGCTCCACCTTGTTGAGCTGGGCCTTGAGCACTTCGTTGACTGTGCGCGCTTGAAGCAGCGATGTGCCGCCCGCTGACAACGGCGGCGTACCCGGTTCGGGTGCCTCACGTTGCGGCGTTGCATCGGCAGTCGCGGGCGCGCGCCGGGGTTTCGGACTGCTGGCCTGCTCCTGCGCAGCGGCCCGGCGTGGCTGCAATGTGTTTTGTGCCCACTGCGCGTCCGCCGCATCCGGATCAAGCGTGCCGTCTGGCAGTGCGGTGATCCGCCCGGTGTCGATGGCCTTCTTCACGGCCACGTGCGACACGCCACGGTGGCGCGCGTAGGCGCGAATCGAGAGTCCCATCGTCACCTTCAATCATTTGTTCGTCGCTTCTGCGGATTGAGCTTGGCTTCCATCGGGAACAGCGCGTTCATCACGTCACGCCAACCACATCCTGAAAGGAACCCGCCATGAGCCAGATCGACACCATCCTCACCCTGATCGCCCAGAAGCATCTGGGCCTCGACACCCTGGAAACCCGCCACGCCGACAGCCTGGACTTCCACGACACGGCCGTCTGGTGCATCCGGGACGCGCTGGAAGCGGCCTTCAAGGCGGGCATCGAGGTCGGCATTTCTTTGCCCGAGCCCACGGAAGCAGAGATCGCCAAGGACTGATCGAGAAGCAACGAAGCCAAGCAGAAAGCACTTGGCTTCACTCCCGAACAGCGCGTTCATCACATCGTCATCAACCACCCCGAAGGAACAGCAAATGACCACCACCCAACTCACCCCGGCCCAGCACGCCATCCTCGCCAAAGCCATCAACACCAGCGGCGGTAAGATCGAATGGTTCCCCGACAACATCAAAGGCGGCGCGCGCAAGAAGGTGCTCGACGGCCTGTTCAATCGCGCCCTGATCACGCCCGATGGTGAGGGCTGGTGCGTCGCCGCCGAGGGCTACGACGCCTTGGGCATGAAGCGCCCGCACATCAACCCCTCGACATTCGAGGCCAAGCTCGACGCGATCATTGCCAACGCCGAAGCGGCGCAGGACGCGCCCGACGCCACCGCAGCACCGCAGACCACCGACGCCGAGTTGGAGGCCGACGTGGCCGCGTGTGAGGCCGTGTGGGCCAAGAACGCCGCAACGGCACAGGCCAAACCGCGCACCCGCGACAACAGCAAGCAGGCCGAAGTGATCCGGATGCTGCAACGCCCCGAGGGCGCAACCATCGGCCAGATCTGCACCGCCACCGGCTGGCAGGCGCACACGGTGCGCGGCACCTTCGCCGGAGCCTTCAAGAAAAAACTCGGCCTGACCATCACGTCGGACAAGCCCCAGGGCGGTGAACGGGTCTACCGCATCGCCTGAAAAAAGATGGCGAGAGAGGCCGGGAATAGCTTGGCTTCTCTCGCCACCAGCGCGTTCATGTGGGTGTCGCAAGCAACCACCCCGAGGAGAACACGCCATGAAATCCCACGCCGATTACGAGATCGAATACGCCACCCGCAGTGGCCACGATGCACTGGATAACGCCCGCGCCACGCTGGAGCGCGCACTGGCCGAACTTGATCGCTACATCACCCGATACGAGGACGCGGAGGACATCAAGGACAAAGCCAACGTGCTCAACTGGGCGCTTGGGCACCTTGCCACCTACGTCCCGAACAACGTGCGTCTGGACATCATCGCCACCGCGCAGGCAGAGCTGATGCGCGCCCCGCGCCACCCAATGAACGCCATCAAGCAGGAGGCCAGGAATAGCTTGGCTTCCTGCTTGAACAGCGCGTTCATGCTGGTGTCGTGATTGACGACGCCACATAAGGAAAACCGCCATGAGCACCATGATCATCACCATCGAGCGCAGCCCGCGCACCCTGCAGCTTGGCGACACCGTCCTGCAAGTCGAAGAGTTGAGCGCCCGCCTGCCATTCGCCCGCAAGCCTGCCGACCTAAGAGAATTGGGCAGAGGCGATCAGTGCAAGGTCTACGTCACCGAAACCAAGGAACTCACTGCCGCCGAATTTGACGCCTTCGCGCGCAGGCTGCTGGTGTCGCGCGACTGGCTTCGTGGCAAGGGCGGCGGAACCGGCGATGGCTTCCTCTGCGTCGAGGTCACAGCGCCCGGCCGCCCCTACCTGTACATCAACCCGGAGGGCGGTGATTACGCCCGCTACGTGGCCCGTCTCGGGTGATCAAAATTGATTGAGAAAGAAGCCAGGAACAGCTTGGCTTCTCCATCGGACAGCGCGTTACTACGGGTGTCGCAACGATCAACCCGAAGGAGAAACCACCATGACCAACACCAACATCCCCGCCACCCGCAACGAAGGTTGGGGCTTCTGGGGCACGATGGGCGGACACGCCTGCATCGCGTGGCCTCTGGCCATGACCGCCGTCACCGACGCCACGGGCGAAGACCTCGACACCGTCCGCGCCTTTCTCGACAGCCGCTTTGGCCGCCACTTCGCAGACGAAGTCCACAACGGCCTCTTTGAAGGCAAGAGCATGAAGGACGCCATCGACGCCGCCACCACCAAGTGGATGGGCTGGACGATTGGTCGCCAGACCAGCAAGGACTACGGCATCCCGCGCGGTCTGCCTTACCTCACGGGCTACGTGATCCACTGCGGCATCGTCGAAGAACAAGAAGCCGCCTGATGAAAACCCTCGCCGCCGAACGCGAACAGGCGCTGCGTTGGCTGATCGCCAACCGGCGTCCGGATGTCTCCATCGAACAGGCAGTGCGCGTGATGTGTGCCGCGCTGCCCCGCGATCTCGCCACGATGCAACTGCTGCGGCGCATCGCCGAGGAAGAAGAAGCCAAAGCACCTGCGCGCGGATTCAACTGGCGCACACCTCCTGGTCTGCCGCCTCGCGGATAGCCTGCTTGCCGGTGAATTCCTCCCACCGGCGCACGATCACATCCACGTACTTCGGATCGAGTTCGATCAGCCGCGCGATGCGGCCTGACTTCTCCGCTGCAATCAGCGTCGTGCCGGAACCGCCGAAGGGGTCGAGCACCACGTTCCCGGGGCGGCTGGAATTGCGGATGGCCCGCTCGACCAGTTCCACCGGCTTCATCGTCGGGTGCAGATCGTTCTTCTGCGGCTTTTTGATCGCCCACACGTCGCCCTGATCGCGGTCGCCGCACCAGTGGCGCGTCGCGCCCTCGGGCCATCCGTACAGGATCGGCTCGTACTGGCGCTGGTAGTCGGCGCGGCCCAGCGTGAAGGTGTTTTTTGCCCAGATGATGAAGGTCGACCACTTGCCACCGGCGGCGCGGAACGCGGCCTGCAGCACGTCGAGTTCGCTGGACGACATCGCCACGTAGATGCCACCGCTGCAATGCGCCACGGTGGGCGTCAGCGCCGCCAGCAGGAAGTCGTAGAAGCCATCGCCCAAGTTGTCGTTGAGGATCGCGCGATCCTTGCCGCGCATCTTGTCCTTGGCACTGTTGGCGTAGTTCACGTTGTATGGCGGGTCGGTGAAAACCATGTCCGCCGCGTCGCCCTGCATCAGCCGGTCGTAACCCTCGACGACGGTGGCGTCACCGCACAGCACCCGGTGCTTGCCCATGATCCAGATGTCGCCCGGGCGGGAAATCGGCGTCTCGCCAAGCTCCGGCACCGCATCCTCATCGGTCTGCCCCTCGTTGTCCGGCTCATCTCCCGCGATCAGTTCGGCCAGCGCGTCGGCATCGAAGCCGGTGATGTCCAGATCGAAGCCTTCAAGCTGCAAGGCTTCCAGTTCGATACGCAGCATCGCGTCGTCCCAGCCTGCGTTCTCGGCGATGCGGTTGTCCGCGATGACCAGTGCGCGACGCTGCGTCGGTGTCAGGTGGTCGAGCACGACCACCGGCACGATCTCCAGCCCGAGCTTCTGGGCGGCGGCGAGCCGACCGTGGCCAGCCACGATGATGCCGTCACTGCCCGCGAGGATCGGATTGGTGAATCCGAACTCGGCGATGCTGGCAGCGATCTGCGCCACCTGATCATCCGAGTGCGTCCGCGCGTTGCGGGCATAGGGCAGCAGCTTCGCGGTCGGCCACTGTTCGATCTTGTCGGCGAACCAGCTCATGCCGCCACCTCGGCATCAACAGTGCTGGTGCGCTCGGCGACGACCTGCTCGAAGGATTGGCCGGTGGCGACCAGCGTGATCGGCACACCGGGATGGTTCTGCTGGAAGCGCTTGAGGGCGACGTCCACGTACTCCGGTGCGATCTCGATGCTGCGGCAGATGCGGCCCGTGCGTTCCGCAGCCAGCATCGTCGTGCCGCTGCCGCCGAAGGGTTCAAACACGAGGTCGCCCGCGTCGGTGTAGGCCTCGATCACGAACTCCGGCAGCGCCACCGGGAATACGGCAGGATGGTCGATGTCCTGACCGATCTTGCCCTTGTGGCGCATCACGCGGATCACGCTGTCGGGAATTCGGGTGTCTTGCGTGGGCTGGCCCTTGTGCGTCCAGCCGCCGACTTCTCCGTCCTTGCCGCGCATCGCCGTGGACGAGCCATCGGCGCGCAGGTGCGATTCCTGGCCGGCGTGCTTGCAGGGAACGATCTTGTTGGGCTTGCGGCTCTCGCGATTGAAGTGAAAAACGAACTCGAAGCTCGGAGCCAGTCGGCCCTGCCAGTCGCCGGGCATCCCCGGCCCCTGATCCCAGACGTACCACGCGAAGCGCCGCCAGCCCTGCTGGCGCATCCAGCCGAGCCACGCATCCCAATACGGGATCACCTCGTTGTCGCGGTGGATCAGGCCAAGGTTGACCAGCGCCTGGCCGTCGTCCGCCATCGGCAGGTGCTCGAACACGCCGCGCATCAGGCCATCCCAATCGGTGATGCCGCCCGAGGTGTAGTCGCGCTGGTTGCCGTAGGGTGGCGAGGTGAAGCACAGCCGCGCGGTATCACCGCCCATCAGCGCGGAGACCACGGCCCGGTCGGTCGCATCGCCACAGATCAGACGGTGCTGGCCGATGGCCCAGACATCGCCGGGGCGGGACACCGCCACGACGGGTGCATCCGGCACATCGTCCGCAGCGTCCGGCTCGTCAGCGTCTGGTTCCGCCTCGGTATCAGGATCGGCGTCAAGCACATCACCGGCGAGCAGTGCCTCGATCTCGGCATCCTCGAAGCCGGTCAGCGCAAGGTCGTACCCGGCCTCGGACAGGTCGGCCAGTTCCAGCGCCAGCATCTCCTCGTCCCAACCGGCATCGAGCGCCAGCCGGTTGTCGGCGATCACCAGCGCCCGTTTCTGCGCGACGCTCAGGTGCGCCAGTTCGATCACAGGCACTTGATCCAGCTCCAGCTTGCGAGCAGCGGCCAGACGCCCGTGCCCGGCGATGATGCCGTTGTCGCCATCGACCAGGATCGGGTTCGTCCAGCCGTACTCGACGATGCTGGCCGCGATCTTGGCGATCTGGCCTTCGGCGTGCGTGCGCGGATTGCGGGCGTAGGGAATCAGCGCCTCGACCTTGCGGTACTCGACGTTGAGCGTGTTCAAAGTGGAAATCCCAAAAGCAAAACCCGCCGAGCGTTGCCACCGGGCGGGTTGGGTGAATGATGAATCTGGAGAGGTGGTAACCGTGCCCTGGGGTGGTAACCCGAGCCGGTAACCTGCCGACTGGTAACCTTGTCCGCGCCCTGACGCTAAAAAAGCGTCGCGCTCGCGCCCCCCGCATGGGTTATTAGCCAGGAAGGGCCCATTGATTCATGGCCCGCGTCCTTTACCGTCACCGCTGTCCAGACGATAGATGAATACTACGCATGATTCGGCGGATTTGTTGCAGGGGCAAAAACCGCTGATGCACGCGCAACCACGCACATCACCGAGCACGCACGCCAAATCACGCCAAATCACTACGCGACGACGACACCGTTGAGCTGATCGGCGACCGTCTGCAAGGCGCGCTGCCAGCGCCGCCACGCCGTCGTCCGGTCGCAGGCAAAGCGGATGGTGATATCACGCCAGCCGTAGCGCTTGGCGCGCATCCACACCAGATGGCGCTGCTCGACCTCCAGCCACTGCACCCACTTCATCGTCTCCAGCATCCGGTCGATGGCGTCCGGTGCGGGCGGGAATGGGCGGTAGACCTTCTCTTCGGCAGCGAACGTCTCCCACTCCCGGCGCACGATGGCAGGCCAGCAGTTGAAGTAGCCCTGCACACGCACGGGTGGCAGGCGTCGTCCGGTACTGGCGGCTTCCTCGAAGCGTGCCGCCACGTCATCAATCGTCCAGGTGGCGTGACGGTCAACCATGACGCCGCCCTCCTGCCCCGTAGAGGCGCTCGCCGATCTGGCGTACCAGTTCGCGCTCCATCCAGTCGAGTCGTTCATCGTCGGGCGACACGACCAGGATGTGCTGGTCGCGCCAGCCGCGTTGCTTGATGGCGTCCACATCCTGGACATCAGGCTGGAGCCGTCCGAGCGGGCAGCGGTATTGAGGTGTCGGAATCTTCATCTCACACCTCCCGTTCCAGTGCATGCTGCTCGATAGCCCAGTGCAGCAGTGCCAGCGCATCGGCTTCGTTGTCATCGACCGGGGCGTGGCCACGTGCGGTGACGGATGCGATCACATCCCCTTTGCCCGCGTTGCCCTTGCCGGTAGCGTGCTTCTTGATCGTGCCAACCGGCACGCCTTGATACGGAATCTGGTGGTGCTCGCACCACGCGGTGAGCGTGGCGAGGAATCCGCCGTAGGCGTGTGCCGCGTCGGTCGAGACGTGGCGGCGCACTTCCTCGAAGTGCAGCGCGTCGATGCCGTCGCAGGACTGCTTGATCTCGGTGAGCCAGCGCTTGAAGCGCAGAAAGCGCATGCCGCCGCCTTCAAATCGCTGTGGCCGGAAGCTCTCGGAGCCGCTGGTGATGTGGCCATCGCTGCCGCGTAGCGCCCAGCCGGTGGTGGTGCCCAGATCGAGGGCAAGAATGGTGGTGGTCATGGTGTCAGTCCTCGTTTTTGGCGAGCCTGACGGATCGGACGGGTCGTATCGAAAGTCTCCATGAGGCGCGCGCGCACGCGCACGTGTAGGAGTTACGACGTAGTCCGTCCGATCCGTCAGACGCGGTTGTTTCAGTCATCGGCGTAGGGGGTGTAGGCTGGTGCTGGCGGGTACTTGAGGCCAATGCCCTGAAACCCGCGCAAGCCCATGCCGTTGCGCCATTTGTCCAAGCCCCGGTTGAGCAGCAGGTCGGCAAAGCGCTTCTGCGAACCGGTGAATTCACCCGCTGCCTCGGCCCACACCTTCCAGTCGGAGAACAGTTCGGCAGTCAGCGACTTGGCGTTGGCGGTACGCACGCAGCGCTCGTCGAGCCAGCGACCCAGCGCGTCCTCGGCCTCGAAATACTCCTCGGTGGCGTCCACCACCCGTTGCGGCGGATCGAGCCGACCGTGACGCTGCCAGTTCAAACATCCCTGCACGGCCCACGCGAGGATGCCGTCGCGTTCGGCGAGCAGCTTGTGCTGCAGGTTCTTGTCGCGGCGCTCGGGTGGCACGGTGATCGTGAATGGGATCAGGTGCAGACGCCGCTTCATCGCCTCGTCGATGTTGCGGATAGCGGGCTTGTGGTTGCCCGCCACGAACAACTTGAACTGCGGGAAGAACTCGAAGAAGTCCTGGCGCATGAAGCGCGCGGCGATCTTGTCGCCACCGGTCAGGTTCTTGAGCTTGGACTCGGCCCAGCGCTTGCCCTGTTCGGTTTCGATGGCCGCGACGAAGCGCGCGCCGCGCAGGCCCGCCATGTCCGTCGGGTGGCGGTCGGTGCGCGTTTCCATGAAAGTGTCCATCGGCGCGTTGGTCGCGTAGTCACCGAGGATGGTGGCCAGCGTGTTCACGAACACCGACTTGCCGTTCGCGCCCGTGCCGTACAGGAAGAACAGTGCGTGCTCCTGCGTCGAGCCGGTCAGCGCGTAGCCGACCATCCGTTGCAGATAAGCCTGAAGTTCCTTGTCGCCGCCGGTGACCTCGTCGATGAACTGCTTCCACGTCGGGCAATCGCCGCTGGGCGTGGCCGTGGTGATCTTGGTCATCCGGTCGGCACGCTCGTGCGGGCGCATCCGGCCTGTCTTGAGATCAACCACGCCACCGGGGGTGTTGAGCAGCCACGGATCGGCGTCCCACTCGTCGGTGGTGGCCGCGTGCCTGCGGTCGGCGCGCGCCAACCGTTCCACGCCACCGACCGTGCTGGCGCTGGCGAGCTTCGCGGCGACTTTGGGGTTGTCGGCGCGCACGGCGGTCTGGCGACAGACGCTGCGGATCAGATCGGTAGCGGCGAGCGTTTCCTCGGTGCGCCAGCGTTGCCCGTCCCACACCAGCCAGCGGCCCCAGGCTGCCACGTAGCGCCAGTCGCGGTGATAGCGGCGGGTGAAAGACAGCGCCAGCGCATCCTCGGTGCCCCAAACGGATTCGTCGCTGCTGACCACCGGATCGATGTCGTCAGCAACGTCGTGCATCTGCAGGCGTGGGCCGTGGGTGAGGAAGGTGGCGACATCGAAACCCTCGGCGATGGCGTCGGCCGCATCCCAGCCCTCAGCAGCTTCCTCGGGCGGATACAGGATGTGGCATGACTTCGCGCCCGCCGACAGAATGGCCTGCGCCGCCAGCGTCGCGTACTCCCAGCCCGGCTTGTCGCGGTCGGGCCAGATCAGCACGGCCTTGCCGGACAGCGGCGACCAGTCGGTTTTGTCCACCGGGGCATTCGCGCCGTGCATCGCCGTGGTGGCGACGATGCCCACGTCGATCAATGCCTGCGCGCATTTCTCGCCTTCGACCAGCACCGCCTGCGCGGCGCTGGCCATCCCCGGCTGGTTGTAGAGCGGGCGCGGGTCGGGCGGTGTCATCTTGCGGCGCTTGGCGTCCCAAGGGCGGAACTGCTTCTTCTGCCCCGGTGGGTCGTAGCGGTAGACGACGGCGATCAGATGGCCTGCCTCGTCGAGGTAGTCCCACTTGGCGGTGGCGGGGCCGAGTTCGTCGACGGGTGCATCCTTCTTGCTGGCCTTGCGCACAGGCTTTTCTCTGGCACGACCGAGCAGATCGGCGGCTGCGTCGAGCACGCGCGGGAAATCGTGCAGCACGCCGATGCCGAGGTGTGCGGCGATCAGCGCGAAGATGTCGCCACCGTCGCCCGTGGCACGATCCGTCCACAGGCCCGCTTTCTCGCCATCGAGCACGATCTCCAGGCTGTCGCCCGGGCTGCCGAGCACGTCGCCAATGAGGAACTTGCCACCACGCTTGCGGCCTGCCGGGAGCAACGCGGCCAGAACGGATTCCACCCGCGCCAGCAGTTCAGCGCGAATCGCTTCGCGTTCGGCGTCGAGATCACGAGGAACAGGAGGCGGTGTGTCGTTGAAATCAAGCATCCGCAGACTCCCCGCCGGAGGGCTGCTGCGCGACGATCCACGCTTCCAGTTCGTTGGGCTTGAAGCGAACGAGCTTGCCGACGCGGTAATGCGGAATGCGGCGCTGCTGGCGTTCCTTGGCTTGGGAGAACCAGTAGGTCGGCAGGTTGAACATCAGCGCCGCTTGGCGCGAGTCGATCAGTTGTTCGCCAAGCAACTGGCTCATTGGAGAATGGCTCATGCTGTTTTCCTCCAGCAGCGTTCTTGCCACGCACACATGCGGCATTCGAAGTGAGTGGGGTCTTGAAAGCTGCGCGGCAGCAGTTCACCGGCCTCGGTCGCGGAGATGACCTTCACCGCCCGATCCGTCATCCGCTGTGCCAGCGCGCCATCGAAGGGCACCAGCTCGACGTAGATGTCCATCGAGTCGGCGTTGATCGCGGTGAACAGCGCCGGGTGCTCGTGCAGTTGCAGGTGGGCCTGATAGAGCGCCACCTGCGCGGCGTACACCGGCTTGGCGACAGCGAGGCCTTTGGCTTCCAGTTCACGCCACGATTTCGCGCCGAGGCACTTGTTTTCCCACAGCGCGGGATAGCCAAAGCCGTCAGGCCCGCCGACGATCACGCCATCGACGTGACCGCGCAGGCGACCGTGCGCGTCGGAGAAGCCGAACTGACCGCCGTCGGGTTTCTGCGTGCGCAGATCGAAACCCGCGTCGCACAGCCACGCCACCATGCAGTCCTCCATGACATGGCCACGCTCGAAGATGCGCAGCATCCGGCCTTGGGTGTCGCGCCCGTGGTCGACCGGCGCTTTGGCGTACTCGAACTGCAGCGCACGCTCGCAGGCCACGCCCAGACGCGACGCGCCGAGATAGTCGCGTGCGGCCTGCTGCCCACGAACGTGCTGCATGCCGATGTGGATCAGCGTCGTGACACGATCAGATAGGCTTGAAGATGAATTGAAATCCAGCATCGCTGCCTCCTCAGAATGGAATGTCATCGTTGAAATCCGCGAACGGATTCGCCGCATCGGGAGCCAACGGGTCGGGTGTTGGCGGCATGCCGCGCACGGGTGGGAACTTGGTTTTTTCGTGGTGCGCGACCATCGCCTCCGACCAGCAGGTGACGATGGCGTCGATAACGCGCAGCGCTTCCGCTTCGGAGTAGTCGCCGAGCGGTTTGCCGAAGCCGATCTCGCCCGCCGCCTCTCCGAAGGCCTTAAGGCACTGGCGCATCGCGGCCAGTTCGACATTAGACGGATCGATCATGGCGACCTCCGTCCGGTCGATGCGACCGTCCTTGGCGCGCTGCCAGTTGCCGTACAGCGCGTGAAACGCGTCCTGACAGCGGCGCGAGCAGAACACCCAGTCGAGTACGTAGCGACGCGGATCGGCGGTCTTGAAGCGACCATCCGTGTGGCCGTAGCCGCGTGCCTGTCGTTTGCAGACCCAGCATTTCATCGGCCTCCCTCACTGCGCCCACGACGGTTTTCCCGTCACGGGTGCGCGTTGCGCAGCCGGTGCCTGATACGTAGATGCGGGCGCTGCCTGCGCCGGAGCGCCGGACGTGCCGCCGCCCGAGGTCTTGGGCGGCACACCCATCAACGGGGCGTAGTCGGGGTGATCGGGTTCGACCGCGACCTTGACCACGTTGCGATCCTGGCCCTTACCGTCCTTCTCGATGTCGACGCGGGCGAGGAACTCGATGCCATCCAGCTCATGAAAGCCCTGGATGCGGCGCGCGGCGGCGGCCTGCGGGGAGTTGTCCTGCGGGTGGACATTGCGGGCGCTGTTGAGCGCGGCGCGGATGAAGCTGCGCCCCATCTGGCCCCAGGTCGGGCCCTTCTTGGAGTGCAAGCCGATGTTCGACCACATCTTGCGTTTGGCGTGGTCGCCCGCAGTGACCACGAACTCGGCAGCGAGGTAGATGGAGCCAGTCTCGAAGGACTCGGTGGCATAGCCGCCGCTCCAGCCTTGCGAGGAATCGTCATAGCCACCGGGCTTGATGGTCATGCGCACCGGGACAGTGGTGCCCTTGGGGATCAGATCAAAGCCGGGCTGTTGGGGGTCAGCATCCTGAAAATCGAAATAGTTGGACGACATGGCGATTACTCCTTGGATTCGGTGGTGTTCGGGGTGGCGGCGCTGGTGGGCATGACGGATGTGCCCGCGCACTTGGCGATCAGCGCGCCGAGATGCGGCGGCTCCAGCAGGTCAAGGCGACCGCTGCGGTCTTTGGCCGGGAAGCCGTAGGGATTGAGCGTTTGGGTAACGAAGGCGCGGTAGGCGCTACCGTCCTCGGCCTTGATCTCGGCCAGCGTCACGACCTCATCGACGATGCCGGGCAGCTCCAAGCTGGTCTTGCTGCCTTCGATCTGCGGCACGAACACCTTGCGGTTGTAGTCATCGAGGCGTTCGTCGAGGATCGCCACGAACACCACGTTCTTGCCGCGTGCGTGCTGCAGGTGGGTCAATGCGCTGATCATTTCCTGCCCGAGCAGACCGTAGGCCGCACGCAGATCGGGCTTGCCGGAACGGTCACTGACGGCACCCGGCTGCGTCTTGCACCACGCGAAGCACTGGCGCGACAGCTGCGTGATCGAGTCGAGGAAGAAGGTCTGGTAGCGGCCCAGTTGCGCCGGGTCACCGAACTTCTCGATGACGTGGTCGTAGTGCGCCTGCGAGAACGCGGCCTCCGGCGGCAGCGACTTGTCCGGCCCCGCGAGGAACACGAAGAAGTCGCGGCTCTCCGGCCACGATGCCGGACGGATGGTGTCGCCCGGCCAGTCGGCCACGGCCAGATCACCGGCTTCGATGTCGAGGAACAGCGTGGTGGTGGGATCGAGGTCTTTGAGCCGGGAGGTCTTGCCGATGCCGGACTTGCCGAGCATCAGCAACTTCACTCCCTTGCGCTCGGCCATGCGCTGTTGCGCGGAGATGATGGGAAGGCTCATCACGCGGCCTCCTTCAGCTCGTCGGCGACGGCGGGATTCCAGAGAATCTGGTAGCCGCTGTGGCCATTGCGTGAGTACGGCATGGCCTCGGCCCAGGCTTCACCGGCCTCGGTCAGCTCCCATTCGTCGCGGTCGTTGCGGATCTGGAAGCCACTGGCCGCCAGCATCTGGTTTGTGGCCTTGGCCGAGCGGTTCAGCAGCTTGCCCAACTGCGTGGCGTTCAAGGCACAGATTGGCTCGTTGGCCGACGGCAGCGCGCGGCGCAGCACCTCGGTGGTGATGCCGGTGTTCTCCTGAATGCAGGTCAGGGTCGCCGCTGCCGCGATGCCCGGTTTCACGCCCGGCACCTTCGCCACGGCCTCGCCGATCAGCAGGATCGCGGACACGCGGTCGTGGGTCGGTGCAGGCAGGGTTGCCAGCGCGCCGGACGTGGAGTAGCTGCCGGTCTTGCGGATCGCGGGCAGCACCTCGCTGGTGACCCAGCGCTTGAAGCGCTTGGCGGCATCCTTGGTGCTGCCGAGGATCAGGGCGTAGAGACCCGACTCGTTGACGTGGTTGGCGCGCTGGGTGCGGCCGAGGTTGTCGATGGCGTCCAGTTTCTGGACATCATCGGCATCGACGTGGGATTCGAGGGCCTGACGCGAATTGCCGAACTCCAGGATGGAGCAGATATCGCTGGCGTTGAACCACGGCAGGCCAGCGCCATCGACCTGAACGCGCACGGCGTGCGCTTCAAACTGGAAAGGAATGATTGCGCTCATGATCAGCCCTCCCACGACACGTCGGCAATACGGTCGGCTCCACGGGCAGCACGCTTGCGCACCTCCGTGTGGAGTTCTTCCAGCGCGGTGCGACGGCGACCGAGCGCCAGCGATTCCGCATTGGCCGTCTGGATAGCGAAGGCCAGTTCATCCACCGTGGCGGCATCGAACGGGACAACGACATCCTGGCCGTCGGCGAGGCGATACCGGATTTCGTCGGGAAGGTGTTCGCCGTAGATGGATGGCAGTTGCTTACGCAGTGAAGCGATGAGATTGGTGCTCATAGTGATTACTCCGAATCGATGGAAAGGGTGAAAGACGGCTTGCCGGAATCCACGGTGCGGGCTGCGGCGAATTGCTGTTGCAGCGCCGGAGGCCAGTTCGTGTAGCGGGATTCGGAGACGGACAACTTGATGTCGAGGTAGCCCTCGACCTTCTCGCCGGATGCCACGATGCGTTCGGCGATTTCGGCCAGTTGCTGCTGGTTCCAGCTGACCTTCTTGGGCAGTTCGAACTTGATGTGCAGCGGGCCGTCGTCGAGATGAGCGGTGCCGAAGTCGCGGCCTGAATCGCGCAGCGCCGTGCGCGCCTGCTCGCCGTAGGCGGCGTCGAGTGCCGCGTCGAACTTGCTGCGCGCCTTCTTGAGCCAGTCGAGGGCTTCGTCGAGGTTCTTATCGATTTCGGCCTTCTGCGCGGCGGGCAGTGCGGCCAACTGGCTGACGGACATCGCGGCGATGTCGGCGGGAAAGAGGGTGATGTCGTTCATGGCATCGCTCCTCAAACCGCCGCGCGTTCGGACGTCGAGTCGTGGAGCGCGTCGCGCTCGAACTCGATGACCGCGTCGACGGGATAGCCGACGCGCTTGGACAGCTTCAGGTAGCGCGGGCCGCGACCTTCACTGCGCCAACGTTGCAGTGTCTTGGGGCTGACGCCCCACCGCTGGGCCAGTTCGTTTTCGTTGAGCACCCGGCGGTCGCCGGGTGAAAGGCTGTTGATCGCCTGCTGCGACGACCGGGGGATTCTGCTCGCTGATGTCTGCATGGAACGCTCCTGTTGCGTTGTTGAGGAACAGGTGTCATTCCAAATTTCGGGTGGCGAACCTTGAAGGGACGCAATGGCGAACTTTGCTGAAACTTCGGGTTCGCCAATCCGCGCGCGCAAACGAAAACGGCGAGCACATGGCTCGCCGTCATCGGGAATTCGGGTGGGTGGCGTCAGGCGTCAGTAAAGCCCAAGAACCGGCGCTGCTCTGCCCAGTCACGCGGCAGCAGTTCCGGACGACCGCGCAGCACATGCAGGTTCAGATGCCGGGGCTGGCGGCCTTCGACAATCGCTTCGACGATGTCCGGTGCAAGCATGGTCAGGCGCAGCACTTCGGATACCCAGCCCGGTTCCAGTTTCCGCGCGCGCGCCATATCTACCATCGTCGGGTACTCGCCGTCGTCGAGCAGCCGCTTCCAGTGGAACGCCTTGCCGAGCGTCTTGATCATCGGCGCATCCAAGCCGCCCACCGCGCCATAGGCATCGGGCGTGGGCGGGATCAGCAACTTGCGGTTCTGGCGGCGTTTGATGGTCAACGGCACCAGTGTCACGCGCTGGCCGCCGCTGACATAGTTGCGCGCATCGGCACCGACTTCGATTCGGACGGCGCGCTTGCGCGGGTTGTCGGTCGCTCCCGTCATGCCAGCGTCTCCTCAATCTGTTCCTCGACCAGCGGATGCCCGCCAATGTCGGGGCCGAGGCCAAGCCAGCCATCCTCGCGCCAGACGATGTCCAGTCCGTGGTCGTGCAATTGCACGCGCTCGACGAGCAGCCGCGTGATGCGTTGCTGCTCGGCGGGGAACAACTGCGCCCACACATCGCCGATGCGCTGCATGGCCACGACCACCTGCGCTTCGTCAAGCTGGCTGCCTGTAGGATGCTGCTGGCAGGATCGCCACACTGCGATCAGCATCTGCGGCGAAGACAGTACGGCATGGATTTGCGCCAGCACCGCGTTCTCGATTTCGGCGGCGGGCAGATGGCCGATATCGGCCACGCCGGGCGACAGGGTCGCGCCCGCGTTGCGCCGCTTGTGCAGGTAGGGAACGTAGTAGCGGTATTGCTTGCCGTTTTTCTTCTTGACAAAGGAATGCAGCATGCGTTGGCCATCAGGCGCGAACAGCAGTCCCGTCAGCAGCGCCGGATGTTTGGCTGCGTGCTCGCGCGGTGCCTGTTTGCGCCGTTCGATGAAAGCATGCGCCGCATTCCACAGGCTGGGTGTGACGATGGCTTCGTGCTGGCCTTCGTACCACTGGCCGTTGTTGGAGATCTCGCCGAGATAGATGCGGTTGCGCAGCAGCAGGAACAGGTACTGCTGGTCGATGGTGCGCCCCGGACGTTGCCGTCCGGCCTTCGTCAGCCACGCCTTCGTGGTGTGGCCTTCGATCTCCAATTCGCGCACCAACCGCGCGGCCGATCCATGCTCGCCGTAGCGCCGGAAGATGTCGCGCACCAGCGCCGCCTCACTTTCGTTGACGATGAGCTTGCGCTCGACGACATCGAAGCCCAAGGGCGGGACACCGCCCATCCACATGCCCTTGGCCTTGCTTGCCGCGATCTTGTCACGGATGCGCTCGCCGGTGACCTCGCGCTCGAACTGCGCGAAGGACAGCAGAATGTTGAGCGTCAGTCGCCCCATCGAAGTGGTGGTGTTGAACTGCTGCGTGACGGAGACGAAGGACACGCCGTTGCGGTCGAATACCTCGACCAGCTTGGCGAAGTCCGGCAGGCTGCGCGTCAAGCGGTCGATCTTGTAGACCACCACGGTGTCGATCTTTCCGGCTTCGATGTCGACCATGAGACGGCGCAATCCAGGGCGCTCCATGTTGCCGCCGGAGTAGCCGCCGTCGTCGTAGCCGTCGCCGATGGCAATCCAGCCTTCGTGCCGCTGGCTGGCGATGAAGGCGAGGCCTGCGTCGCGCTGGGCTTCGAGGCTGTTGTATTCCTGATCCAGCCCCTCGTCGGTGGACTTTCGGGTGTAGACGGCGCAGCGCTTCTTCGGCGTGACCGTCACTGGCGGATTGGTGCGCGGTGAACTCATGTCGTCACCTTCTTCGATGCGGGCTTTTTGAGGCCGAAGAACACAGGGCCCGACCAGTGGCTGCCGGTGATGTGGCCCGCAATCGAGGACAAGCTCTTGAAGCGTTGCCCGTGGTACTCGAAGTCGTTCGCGCCGCGCACCAGCACACGATGCTCAATGTCATCGTAGATGCGCGTCAGGATGGTGCCCGGTAACAGGCGCAGAGCATCGTTGCGCAACTGCTTCGGCAGGAGGCCGGTTTCGCCGATGTCCTCGAGCTTCTTGCGCAGCGAAGGTTTCAGGCCGCCGAAGGCGCGCTCCTGAATTTTGTAGGCCAGTCGAGTCTCCAGCCAGACGCGGTGATGATGAGCAGGCCGTTCATCGAAATGCTCATCCCACAGCTTCCAGAGATCGCCCATCGATAAATGGGGAAGTCCGGCGACGCGGGCGGCGACCGAGGTGATGGTGGGTTGTGCGTGTGCCGTCATGGACGAACTCCGTGTTTGTGATCGGGGTTCGCATTCACGCGCTGGTGGCCGCAGAAGCCAAGGCGAACGCGCTCGCTGTTTTCGATGGTGTTGCGTCCGGGGTGTGCGCGCAGGCGCAGCAACGCAGCGGCCAGCAGGTCGGCGATTTCCTGCTGCGGATGCCGAGGCTGGTCAGGCGACGGGGAAATGGAGATAGGTTCGAGTTCTGTCATGGCAGGCGTTCCGATGGAAAACACTGCTCATGCTAGGAACCGAAGGCGCTTCGCGTAACGTGATTTAGCGGGTGTGCGCGGGTTGACGTCAGTTCTGCTTGGCCCGATACCAAGCCGCACGCTGGCCGCCCACATCACGGTATCGAAGCTCAAACAGGCGCGACTCGTGTACGACCTGCCGCCAACTGCTGCAGCCGTACTTGGCGGGCAGATGTTCGGGGAGCCGTTCTGCGATCCAGCGTCCCGCCGAAGCGACCGGCGTCCAGCCGTCGATGGCCAGTTCGGCAGCTGCGTCCCGCAGTGCGCGCACAATCCCTGCGGAAGGCCAATCCACTGAGCCATCCGGAGCGATGCCGTGGATCACCAGATCGCGGAAGGCATCGGACTGGGCAAACTCTGCTGCCAGTCGCCGGGCCTGATCCATGTGTTCTGCCCAACCCCGCAGTTGTTCGAAGTGCTGATCAATGCGGCTGTAGGCTGCCGTCAGGGTGTCCTGCGCACAGCGGCATCCGTCCAAGCTCCACAGGTCGTGCTGGTCAATGAAGTGGTGCACCAGGTTGTTCCGTAGCAGCACCAGCTCCTTGAGATCGCTCTGCGTCCTGTCGTAGTCCTCGACAGACATGCGCAGGTTCATCTTGAATTTGAACGAAATGACGTCGTCGCGCTCATCTGACTCGGAAGTAGCCCCATCGCTCTCGTCGGTAGTGACATAGGAACCGAAGAGCGCACCCACCAAGGTGCCCAGTGTCTTGCTGGCAGCATCCGCGATGCGCTGCTCCTGATTCGACGCCAGCGGTAATCCAGTGGCAGAGATTTCGTGGTGGGCCACGATGGCCTTCATCAACTTTTCGTACTGCTGCAGACGCAGCAAGCAGCGGCCCAGAAATCGCTGAACCTCACGTTGCTGCGCTGTCAATGCATCATCGGCAGGCAATGTCGTCATGTCAGACCGCTCTTCATCGAACCGGGAACTGACCGCTGGATGCGAATCTGTCGGCGCAGTCTTCGGCATCTTCATCGTGCCACGACCGATCCCACGAACGCGGTTCGGCGCTTTCGAGCAGAAGCAGCGTGAGGACACGGTCACGCCCGGCGAAGGTGTGCTTGAGCTCGCGCAGCCTCATGTGCGGCGCTTCTTCCGGGCACCAGATCGCGGCGGACATCTCCGTACCGTCCCACTCCTGCGCGATGCTGGCGTCAGCGGCCAGCGTGCCCGGCATGGGTTCCACCGGCTCGCCGTTGCGCCGAATGCGCGCCCGCGTCCGTCTCGCGCTGCCGCTGCGCCACTCGTACTTCATGTAGCCGTTGTCCCAATACACGAGGATGGCGCGTTCCGTCGTGAACTTGATGTAGCGGATGCACAGCGCCTCCAGCGAGACGTTGAAACGCTCGGCGATGTCACCGAGGACGCGGAAGTCGATGCGCTGGTTGGAAATCCATGCGCGCAGCAGATCGCCAGGCATCAGCAAGTTGCTGGCGAAGTCGTCGGCTTCCCGCTCGATGTCGCGGAGCGTCTCGATGCCGGTGTGAACGCTCTGCTTGTCGCAGTTGAAGTTCTGCTGTTGACCGCGATGCAGAATGAAGTGACCCAGCTCGTGAGCGATGGTGAAGCGTTGGCGTTCCGGGCGCGATTTGCCGTTGTAAGCGATGCCCCACACCTCGTGGTCATTGGGGTCGCGCGCCAGCATCCCCTCGAAAGCATCGTCGTTGAACTGCACCGGCTGTTTGATCTCCCGAACGCCGCTGCCGTAGGGCGTGCTCGGCAGCATCTGCCGCACGATCTCGAGGTCGATGGCGTCGGGCATGCCTGTGCTGTACCACGCCCGCAGCCACTTGATGACGTGGCTGGCGGCAATCGAACCAGTGAGAGCTTGCGGCGTGCTCAATCGTCAGTCCCCGCCGTCGCTCTTATCGGGGAACATGATCTTGAGCGCCTGCCGGTAACGATCCTTCTCCTCATCGGCCATCCCGGCGTACTCACGGAAGAAGGCCACGTCCTCGGGGCTGGCCTCCGGTGCCTGCTGCATGGGCGTGCCCATCACGTCCTCCATCGTCACGCCGAGCACCTGAGCGATCTTCTGAATCCGCTCGGCGGAGGGACGCTGCCCGTCCTTCATCTCCAGTTCCCAGATGTAGGCCTTGGTGCAGCCGACCGCGTCGGCGACCTGTTGCAGCGTCAGATTCTTTGCCTCGCGCAAGCGCCGCAGGCGTGCCCCGAATGCCGAAGCCATCGATTCCTCCTGTCAGTGCGGTGTTCTCAACAAGCCCGAAAGTATAGCAACAAGATACCAGTTATCGCCAGATGTACCGCATTGATTGACAAGCGGGAATGCGGGGAACAGAATCGCGCTTGTATCTCGTGGCTTTACTTTCATGAGACTCATGTTCAGAAACCCTGTCGCTGGCCCGTGCAGCCCGATCCCCGGTCGCAGACCTCCGACGCCGATCCAGAAAGGACGAACAAGATGAAGAAAACCTTTGTCGACGTGATGCTCGAGCTGCCGGTGGATGCCACGCTGCGCGACTTCCTGACCTCACATGGCCTGCCCGTGCCGAACGGGTTCGCGTGGGACGATACGCCAGAGACCAGCCAGTTCCTGGTGGAGGCAATCAAGGTTTGGCCGGATGCTGATGCCCGTGACCGCATGGCAGCCAACCTCAATGCCAGCGTCCAGTTGGGTGATGCGGCAGGCAAGCAGGCGATGTTTGAGGCGGCCGTCGATGATGCGGCCGCCTTGTCCGGTCTGGCCTTGTGCTCCAGTGATCTGCACCGTTCGTTCTGGCTCTATGCTCACCACCCGGCGCTGTTCGAGCGCGCCTGCGATTTCGACCATTGGGAACACCACGGTTCACAAGCGCAACACTATGACATGGGGTTGAAGCGCAAGCCCATCGGTAGCGACACTGCGCTGGCCGGATTGCGCCACAGCATCTCGGCCTTTTACAAGCGCGAGCTGCAATGCGGGGACGGCAGCGTGGCCTATCTGGTGACGCGCACGCCCGGCATCCACTTGCTGATCGTTCACGTCAAGGATTCGGCCATGTTGCGGCTGGAGTTCGAAGGCGTGACGCTGACGCGCCGCATCGGCAATCCCAACATCCCGCTGGCGCTGGAATATTCCGAGACCACCGGCGTCGTGCGCGCGCTGGTGCGTGGTGGGGCGAAGTACCAGCAGATGCTGATCGATGCCTTCGCCGAGCATGTGCTGGGTGTCAAAGCCCATGCCCAGAAAATCAAACCGCCGACCCTGGATTTGTCGATGTTGCGCACCGGCTTCGACGTGCCGGAGGTGTTCGAGGATGGGTTTTCGCTGGTGCAACTCAAGGCGCTCACTCTCCTCAGCCCGGGCGGTGATCTGAAAATCGAGTGCACCGCGATGCAGGCCAGTCAGCAGCGTTCGGTGCATGAGTTGCTGAAGGAACAACTGCCCGGCCCGTTGGAAGGCAACTGGGCGGTGACGGCGGCGCAGGTCAATCTGTACTACCCGCCAGAGCCAGGACGCACACGGCCCAAGGTGGTCAGCATCGAAGTGACCAGCAAAGGGCGGCTGAACCTCAACAAATTCGACGCCAAGATGCAGGCGCAACTGGAAGGCTATCTGGTCGCGGTCGGCATCTTGCAGAAGGGCCAAACCCTGAGCGCGCACGAAATGCCGCCGGAAACGGATGCCGTTGGTTCAACCCCAGTGATCGAGGACTGACGATGGCGACGCACGACGCTTGGGCCTTGATCTGCCGCCTGTTCGCGGGTGGCACGCCTGTACTGCGCGCCATGTTGTCGCCGCGCGAGGCAGTGGCGCTGTCCATACTCGGCAAGGCGGTCAAGCCGACGGTCATGGATCAGTCCTTCGTGCTGTGCCCGCACTGCCAACAGCATCGGGCGCAGGTGTGGAGCGATGGTCGTGGCGGACGGATGTGCCGTTGCCCGGACTGCGGGCCAGTGACCGTCGAGGCCGCCGATGGTGCGGCGCTGGTCTTGGATGAGGATTGGCTGCGCCAGAAGATGCGCCTCGCGCTCGGTATTGAAAGTCGCGATGGCATCGATGACCTCGGCGGCGGAGCGTGGCGGCTGGGCGATGCCCGGCGTTCGCCGGTGCTGCTGGCGCGCGATCTGACGCGGGTGCTGCACGAACCTGCGCTGCTGGAGCGGGTGCGCGTGGCGGGCGGTGACATCCGGGTGATCACGCCGAGGCCGAGCACGACGCGCGGAGCGCCCTTCGGCGCGGGCGTCGAGTGGTTGGCGCTGGAGGAGCGCTTCGCGTTCTATGGCGGCGGGATCACGTTCATCGCCACGCCGTCACCCGTGGCGCAAGCAGTCGCCGATCCGGCCACGCCAGTGAACGGGCCGTTCTCGGCGGACTTCAGGTGGGCGACGCTGCCGGATGTTCAGGCCACGCCGATCCAGTTCACCAAAGGTCAGGCCAGCGTGTTCAAAGCTCTCTGGGAACTCAAGGGCGTCGAGGTGGATGGCGAAAGGGTCATGCAGCGCGCCGGCCAGAAGAGCGACAAGCCCATCGACCTGTTCAAGATCAAAGCGAAAGACAAGGGCAATCCTCTGCATGCGGCACGGCTTGCGGCCTACGGCGCACTCGTGGTCACGCAGCAACGCGCGGGGCTATATGCGATGCCGTGTGCGGCAGCGAGAAAGGAGGTTGTCATGACGTGAGCACACCACCCGACGCGCCGAGGCTCGCGCGATTTCAAGAGCCTGACCTTTTCAATTTTTGGAGCATTTGAAATGAGCAGAAAAAACCAATGGGTCGTACCCGTCAACGGCGGTGATCAGTGGGGCGTGCGCGGTGAAGGCAACGACCGCCTCACCTCCGTCCACGACACGCAGCAACAGGCGATTGACCGTGCGCGGGACATCGCCATCAACCAGCAGAGCGAGATGTTCATCCAAGGTCGTGACGGCCAGATCCGTGAGCGCAACAGCTACGGTCATGATCCGTTCCCGCCCAAGGGCTGATGTTGGGGCTGGCCTCGCGGGTTTGCACGGGCAATCTGGAACAGCAAACCCGCGAGCCAACCATTCCCACCGGCACACGCACAAACCATTGACGGAAAACGCCGCCTGCGTGTGCCACGGCGAAGAAGTTGGCGCAGGTTTCGAGAGAAGATAGGGCGAAACAGGGGCGAACCGGGCCGGTCATGCCGCTCACGGGCGGAGCGGCTGGCACTTGCAAAATGGCCCGGAACCCCGCGCGGCTTGGGGAACCCACAAACGAAAACGCCCAACCGAGAACGGTTGGGCGCTGAATAGTGGTGGGCCGTGAAGGATTCGAACCTTCGACCAAAAGATTAAAAGTCTTCTGCTCTACCGACTGAGCTAACGGCCCGATGCATTGCCCCGGCCTTTCGGCGGGGTCCGCATTCTACCCTACTTTGATGGGTCGCGCGAAACCACGGTATGTCGAAGCTGCCGGCCAGCGGCCGGCACTACCCGATCGGGCCAGCCCGCTTAAACCTTCCGCCCCCTCTACGCATCCTGTGGTGGTCTAATCAACCTGGACACTCGATAGGGATCAATTTCGAGAATCGAGGCAACCCATGGCAAATCAGATCACGCAGGGCATGAGAGACGAGGCCGTTCGCCTTGTCGTTGTGGAGGGGCAGACCGTCAGGGACGTTTGCCAACTGATGGATGTCGGTCCCACGGCATTGAGGCGCTGGATTGAGCAGTGGCGCCGCAAACATGAGCCTCAGGCCCAGGCTCCTCCGCCAGACCCCCAGGTCAGAATCGCCGAACTGGAAGCCCAGAACCGCCGGCTCAAGGAGGAGCGGGATCTCCTAAAAAAATCCATCGCCTTCTTCATTCGGGACAGCGATCACCGGAACAAGTGATCGAAGAATTGGGGAAGGCTGCTCCAATCCGGCTGCTGTGCGAGTTGATGGGCTATCCCCGCAGCAGCTACTACGCTTGGCTGCGCCGGGAACCTCAGATCGATCAGCAGTTTCTGGACCAGGTTGAACTGGTGCGTCGCATTCATGAATCCAGTCGCGGCAGTTATGGGTCCCGCAGGATGGTCAAGGAATTGGCCAACAAGGGCCTGGAAGTCGGACGCTACCGTGCTCGGACGCTGATGCGCAGGGCTGGAGTGAGGGCTCGACAGCACCGGCGGCACAAGTATCACAGCCTTGGGCCACAGGCTTTGACGGTTCCCAATGTATTGGACCGACAGTTCAACCCGACAGCGCCCAATCGGGTTTGGGCAGGCGATATCACCTACATCCCGACCCAGCAGGGCTGGCTCTATTTGGCCATTGTCGTGGACCTGTTTGCTCGCCGGGTGGTGGGTTGGGCTCATTCCCACGAAGCGGGCGCGTGGCTGGCCGTCAGGGCGCTTCAGGGGGCGTTGAAGCAGCGCCGTCCCAAGACGGGGCTGTTGTTTCACTCCGATCAGGGCCGGCAATACACCAGCCATGCTATGGCCGAGATCCTGCGCGACAACGGGATCATCCAAAGCATGAGCCGTAAGGGCAACTGCTGGGACAACGCCGTGGTGGAACGGACCTTTGCCACCCTCAAGGGAGAATGGCTCTACTCCAAGTACCCGGCGCGGCAGGAGGCGGTGGCCGATATCGAACGGTTCGTAGACTGGTACAACCACCGTCGGCTGCACACCGCCAACGGCCTGGTGCCGCCTGCCCTCCACGAAGAGCAGGCAGCCTGAACACCCCTTGAGAGTGTCCAGAAAAGCTTGACCACCACATCCCATCAGCGATCCCCCTGCGGAACTTCGGATGCGCCTGCCCTTCAACCTGCTCGCTGCCCTGCTGTTGCCCTGCAGCGCTCTGGCCGCCCCGTCCCAGGTCGTCACCGACGACATCGCCCGCTTCTGGGCCACCTATGACGCGGTGCGCGCCGAATCCGATGCAGCCCAACAGGTGGCCCTGGTGCAGCAGCGCTACATCGATCCGGGCAGCCCGGGACTGCATGCACTGATGCAGGTCCGCAACTACACCGCCCGCGAATACGCCGAGGCCATGCGCGCCTGGCCACGCTTCTGGTCTTCGGTACGGCCGTTGACCGCCAACGCGCAGCAGGCCAGCGCCACGTTGGAGCGGGACCTGACCGCCTTCCGCGCGCTCTACCCTGCCCTGCGCCCGGCCACCATCACCTATGCGGTTGGCGTGCTGCGTACCGGCGGCACCACGCTGGGCGACAAGGTGCTGATCGGGGCGGAGATGGCGCTGGGCGACGAGCGTGTGGACGTGAGCGAGCTGCCCGAGCCGATGCGCAGCCGGCTGCGGATCTTCTACGACAGCCGACCCGGTGCGAACAACGCGCAGAACAACCTGCACGAGTACGTGCATACCCAGCAGCGCGAGACCACCGGCAGCCTGGCCCAGTACGCGGTGCGCGAAGGCGTGGCCGAATACGTGGCAGAGCGCATCAGCGGTCGCCGCCCGGCGTTGCCGCTGTACACCTATGGGCCCGCGCATGAAGGGGAAATCCGCGCGCGCTTCCTTGCGGAGATGCACGGGGACAACCTGGACAACTGGCTGTACAACAGCGCGCGCAGTCCGTTCGGGGTGAGTGATCTGGGCTACTACGCGGGCTACCGCATCGCGCAGGAGTTCATGCGCCAGCAGTCCGACGAGAAGGCCGGCATCGCGCGGATGATCGAGCTGGACTATGCCGATCCGAAGGCGGTGCGCGGCTTCATCGAGGCATCGGGATGGTTGCAGGCCCGGTAGGTCAAGGAGTGCGAACCAACGGTTCGCACCCACCGAGTGGGGGCGGCTTGCACCCATCGGGAGGGAGCGGCTTGCACCCACCGGGAGGGGACGGTTCGCACCTACGGTGAAGCCGGCCAGCGGCCGGCTCTACCGGAAGCGGTCAGGCGTACAGCGTCGGGTCGGCGACGCCGGCCTCGGCGAAGCCCTGCGCGCGCAGGCGGCAGGCGTCGCAGTGGCCGCAGGCGGCGCCGTTGGCGTCGGCGTTGTAGCAGGACACGGTCAGGCCGAAGTCCACGCCCAGGCGCACGCCTTCGCTGACGATCTGGCCCTTGCTGAGGAACTGCAGCGGTGCGTGCACCTTGATGCCCGCACCCTCCACGCCCGACTTGGTGGCCAGGTTGGCCAGCGCCTGGAACGCCGCCACGAACTCGGGGCGGCAGTCCGGGTAGCCGGAATAGTCCACGGCGTTGACACCGCAGAAGATGTCGTTGGCGCCGAGCACTTCGGCCCAGCCCAGGGCCAGCGACAGCATGATGGTGTTGCGTGCCGGCACGTAGGTGACCGGGATGCCGGCACCGCCGGCCTCGGGCACGTCGATGTCGTCGGTCAGCGCCGAGCCACCAATGCTGCGCAGGTCTACGTCCACGGTCTTGTGCGCGACCACGCCCTGGGCCTTCGCCACGCGGGCGGCGGCATCCAGTTCGGAGGTATGACGCTGGCCATAGCGCACGCTCAGGGCATGCACGGCAAAGCCCTGTTCCTGGGCCATGGCGATGACGGCGGCTGAATCCATGCCGCCGGAGAGAAGCACGACTGCCTTCTTCATGGGAAAAACATCCGGTTGGGAGGGGAAAGCCAGCACGCTGTCCCGCGCCGGAGCTACATCAGGGAACGCTGCGCCGGCTCATCGACCCGGCTCGTCGTTCCACAGGATTTTATGCAACTGCATCTGGAAGCGCACCGGCAGCCGGTCTTCGACGATCCAGTCGGCCAGCTGCCGCGCGGTGATCTCGCCCTTGCTCGGCGAGAAGAACACGGTGCAGCGCTTCACCAGGCCGTGCTCGGCGACCATGGCCTTGGCCCAGTCGTAATCCTCACGGTTGCAGATGACGAACTTGATCTGGTCGCGTGCGGTCAGCAGCGGCAGGTTTTCCAGGCGGTTGCGGGCGGCTTCGGCCGAGCCTGGCGTCTTGATGTCGACCACGCGCGACACGCGCGGGTCCACCGCGCTGACGTCCAGCGCGCCGGAGGTTTCCAGCGAGACGTCCATGCCGGCGTCGCACAGTTTCTGCAGCAGCACCAGGCAACGCTTCTGTGCCAGCGGCTCGCCACCGGTCACGCAGACGTGGCGCACGCCCTGGGCCAGCACCTCGGCCACGATGTCGTCGATATCCCACCAGGTGCCGCCGTGGAAGGCATAGGCGGTGTCGCAGTACTGGCAGCGCAGCGGGCAGCCGGTCAGGCGCACGAACACGGTCGGCCAGCCGGCGGTATCGGCTTCGCCCTGCAGCGAGGTGAAGATCTCGGTGATCTTCAGGCGTGGCAGGGGCGACTGCACGATCTCACTGGGCGTGGCGGCGGCGCTGGACGGGGTAACGGCGGTCATGGCGGGTACTTCTTGGAGGGACACGTGGCGGGGGAGCTACCGTGGCCGGTAACGAAAGCAGCCGAGCATGGCTCGGCTCTACAACAGCAACCGGGCGGGTGAACCCATCCGGTAACGAAAGCAGCCGAGCATGGCTCGGCGCTGCAACAGCAGCCGGTCGGGCGTGGCCCAGCCGGTAATGCGAGCCGCCGGGCATGGCCCGGCGCTGCCGGATCCGGGCGGGTTTGCCGAGCCGGAAACGAAAGCAGCCGAGCGTGGGCTCGGCTCTACAGGACACGTATTGTACGCCCGGTCAGCGGCTCAGCGGATCTGCTTGCCGAGGCGGATCGACTGCAGGCGGTCCTGCGCGGTGCGCGCGGCGTCCGAGCCGGGGTACTGCGCCACGACGGCCTCCAGCGTCTGCTGGGCCTGGTCGACCTTGCCCTCGCCATACTGCGAGAGGCCGACCTTGAGCAGGCCGCCTGCGGCCTTGTCGTGGGTCGGATAGCGCGAGAGCAGTTCACGGAACTGGGTCTCGGCCATCGGGAAATTGCGGGTGGCGTAGTAGCTCTCGCCCAGCCAGTACAGCGCGTTCGGCGCGTAGACGCCGTTCGGGTACAGCTGCAGGAAGCTCAGGAACAACTGCGCCGAATCATCGTACTTGCCGGCCTTCAGTGATTCGAAGGCGACGTTGTAGGAGGTGCGCTCGTCGCCGGTGGCGGCAAGGCTGCCGGCATCACCATGGACGGAAGGCGGCCGCTCGGAAGTGGCCGCCGCTGCGGGTTTTGCCGGGGCCGGGGCGGCCTTCGGCGCGCTCGCCGGAACGGGCGGCAGGGCCGGGGCGGCATTACCCCCTTCCAACCGGTTCAGGCGGCTGTCCAGATCCAGGTACTGGTCCTGGGCGGACTGCTTGAGCTGGGCGTTGTCGTGCTGCAACTGCTCGATCGAGGCCTGCAGGCTGGTGACCTGCTGCCGCAGCTGATTGATCTGGTTCAACAGGTCCTGGTTGGCACTGTTGTTGTACATCTGCTGCTCGAGCGCGCCAACACGGTCGGCCAGGCTCTGTCGCTGTGCATGCGCCGGTGCGGCAGCCACGAGGGCTGCCGCAACGACCAGCATCAATTTGATGCCAATGCGCATGGATTACTGCGCGGTGTAGACGATTTCGACGCGACGGTTCTGCGACCAGCAGGACTCGTTCGACTCGGTGCAGACCGGACGCTCTTCACCGTAGGACACGACGGTCAGCTGCGAAGCCGAGCCACCGTTGGCCTGCAGGGCCGAGTTGACGCCGTTGCCACGACGCTCACCCAGGGCCTGGTTGTACGCGCGCGAACCGCGCTCGTCGGTGTGGCCCTGCAGGGTGATGCGCGAGGACGGACGGTCACGCAGGTACTTGGCGTGGCAAGCCATGATGGCCTGGAATTCCGGCTTCACGTCTTCCTTGTCCAGGTCGAAGTAGACAACGCGCTGGCGCAGGCAAGCGTCGGTGTCCAGGTCGCCCGGGCCGTACAGGCCCGAGGTCGACGGACCGGTCGGGGTGGTGGTCGAGGTGCCGGTGTCAACCGGGGCTGCCGGCTCTTCCTTCACCTTCTTCGAGCAACCGGCCAGGACGGCCACAGACAGCAGGGAAACAAGCAGAACGCGGGTGGACTTGTTCATGGCGATACCTTTGTGGCTCCTAGGCCGATGAGGGGTTCAAGACAGCGAAAATATTAACACTCTTTTAGCGCTGGGTACGGTATGGGGACCATGCCGGTTCGCGCACATCTCCGTCAGCCAGAACCAACCGCTGGCGCACGCGCGCATCGGCGGAAACGGCGTACAGCACACCACGGCCACCCTCGCGGGCGGCGTACAACACCATGCTTGCGTTGGGCGCAAAGCTCGGAGATTCATCCAGCGAACCCGGGGACAGCGTGCTCCAGCGGGGCGAACCCAGCGAGCTGTCCATCATCGCGATCTTGTAGCTGTTGCCCGAGCCCTGCGCGACGGCGATCTTCTTGCCGTCGTAGGACACCGAGGGCTTGGCATTGTAGTTGCCCTGGAAGGTCACGCGCTCGGCGCTGCCGCCACCTGCACCGACCTTGTAGACCTGCGGACGGCCGCCACGGTCGGAGGTGAAGTACACCGCGCTGCCGTCCGGCGCCCAGGTCGGCTCGGTATCGATGGCGAAGTGGTTGGTCAGCTGGGTCAGCTGCTTGCTGCCCAGGTCCATGACGTAGATTTCCGGGTTGCCCGAACGCGACAGGGTCAGGGCCAGCTTGCGGCCGTCCGGCGAGAACGCCGGGGCGCTGTTGATGCCACGGAAGCTGGTGACCAGCTCGCGCGCGCCGGTGCCGATGTTCTGGATGTAGATCGCCGAATTGCCACGCTCGAAGCTGACGTAGGCCAGCTTGCTGCCATCCGGGCTCCACGACGGCGACAGCAGCGGCTCGGCCGAACGCACGATGGTCTGCGGGTTGTAGCCGTCGGAGTCGGCCACCATCAGCGCATAGCGCATGGCGTCGCCCTTGCCGCTGGCGGTCACGTAGGCGATGCGGGTCCAGAAGGCGCCGCGCACACCGGTGATCTTTTCGTAGATGGCGTCGGCCATCTGGTGGGCAACGTCGCGCATGGCGTTGCCACGGGCGGTCATCGCCAGGCCCAGCAGGCGCTCGCCCTTGGGCACGTCGAACAGTTCGTACTCGACGCGATAGGCGCCGGCACCGGCGTCGAGCACGCGGCCGACCACAATGTAGTTCTGCTTCAGCGCGCGCCAGGTGGCGAACTGGATGTCACCGCCACGCACGGGCTTCTCGACGATCTGCGCTTCCGGCAGCGTGCGGAACTGGCCCGAGCGCTCCAGGTCGGCGCGGACCACGCCGGCGACGTCGGTCTGCGGAGCGGCCGACGAACCCTGGTAGGGCATCGGCACGATGGTGATCGGCAGGGCGGAGGCATTGCCGCCGATGATGTCGATATCCAGCCCCTTCTGCTGCGCGACGGCAGCAAAGGGCAGCAACAGGGCCGCAAACACGGCAAGCCAGCGAGGCATCTTTTTCATGGAGCGCTCAATAGGGGGAAACCGGAACGAGGGATAACAAAGCGGGAGTGAACCGCTTCGCAATCATGAACCAAGGGTACGTGAATTCCGGGTCAGTTCCAGCCCGTCCTCTCACGCACCGTTAACGTCGTGGCTAACATCGCACCCGCTTGCCCCGGCCACACGGCCCCCGACGGGCAGTGTTCGACGGTAGCCCCAGCCTGCCCGGTCGAAACCGAGCGCACCAGAGGCAAGCGCGACAGCCGTGGGCGCGGGCGGCCTGATGACCGCCCTGCCCCGCTCGATCAATCCTGCGCTGTAAAGGTCAGGTTGAGCGTGCGGTTGAACACCGACTCGAAGCCCCGGTATGGCAGCGGCTGGGCGTTGAGCACGGCGGCCTCGATCGAGCGCTTGCCGGCCTCGTCATAGGGGCAATTTGCACCGACCTTGGCCTGCAGCACCTGTCCACCCGGGATCTGGGTGATGGTCACCTGGCACTTCTGCCCCAGCGGCACGCTGTCCGGGCGGGTCCAGGTGTCACGCACCTTGGCCTGGATCGCCGCAGCGTACTTGGCGGTCAGATCATCGCTGTTGCCACCCCCACCGGCGGCCGGCCGGGAGGCGCCAGTGGCACCGGCAGCCGCACTGCCGGCGGCATTGCGCGCGGCGGCGACCTGGCGCAGCTTCTGCTCGGCCAGCTTGGCCTCCTTCTCGGCCTGCTCGCGGCGGGCACGGATCTCGGCGATCTTCTTCTGCTTCTCGGCCTCGGCCTTGTCAGCGGCCACGCGCTCCTGCTCGGCCTGCTTCTTCTTCTCGTCCGCTTCCTGCTGCTTGGCCAGGCGCAGCTTCTGCTCCGCTTCTTCCTGGCGCTTGCGTTCAGTCAGGTCGATCTGCTCCTGGCGGCGCTTGGCTTCCTGTTCCTGCTTGGCCTTCTCCTGCGAGATGGCCAGCGCACTCACCGCCTCCTGGTCCTTGGTATCCGGCTGCGCGACACGCTCCTGCGCCTGTTGCTGCTGGGGCGTGGGGGCATCCTGCGGGCGCGGCTCGGGAATCGGCTGCGGCGGCGGGATGGTGTCTTCCGGCACCGGGATCGGCTCGGCAACCGGCGGCGGCAGGTCTTCCAGCTTCTCCGACTGGCGCAGGGCCTGGCGCGCCGCGGAGGCCTCGGACGCGGACAGCGCCAGGCTGGCCTCGACCGAAGGATCGCCAGCGGCGGCATCGGTGTTGCGCTCGGGCGACCAGAACCAGGCCACGATGAACACCAGCGCGACCAGCAGGTGCACCAGCAACGCCAGCGCCAGGGGCAGGCCCCAGCCGGGTTCGCGCTGATGCGGGGGTGGCAGGGCGTCAGCGTGCATCGGTGGCCAGGCCTACCTTGTCTACCTTGGCGCGCTTGATCACATCCATCGCGGCGATGACCTTTTCATAGGCCACGGCGCGGTCGGCGGCGACGATCACGCGCACACCCTTGTCCTGGGCGGCGATGCCGGCCAGGCGGCCTTCCAGTTCCTCGGCCGACACGGCGGCCGGTTCCTTGGCGTCGGGCAGCTTCAGGCTGAGCTGGCCGTCCTGGCGCACCGAGACGATCACCGGGTCCTGCTTGCTCTCCAGCGCCTTGGCGTTGGACTGCGGCAGATCGACGTCGAAGCTCAGGGTGAGCAGCGGTGCGGTGACCATGAAAATGATCAGCAGCACCAGCATGACGTCGATGTAGGGAACGACGTTGATTTCCGATTTCAGCTTGCGGCGCTTGCGGCGACCGATGGCAGCGGACATGGCTTGGACTCCCGGGTCAGGCGCTTACTCGTCGCCAGCGCTCTGGCGCTGCAGGATGGAGCTGAACTCTTCGGCGAAGGTCTCGAACCGCACCGACATGCGCTCCACGCGGGTGGTGAAGCGGTTGTAGGCCCACACCGCCGGGATCGCCACGAACAGGCCGATGGCGGTGGCGAACAGCGCTTCGGAGATGCCCGGCGCGACGGCGGCGATACCGGCCTGCGCACCGCTGCTGATCATGTCGTGCATGGTCACCATGATGCCGAACACGGTACCGACCAGGCCCACGTAAGGCGCGGTCGAGCCGATGTTGGCCAGCAGCTCCAGGTTGCGCTCGAGCTGGTCCACTTCGCGGGTGTAGGTGGTGCGCATCGCGCGCTGCGCGCCTTCAAGCTGCGCACGACCGTCCAGGCGGCGCTTGTCACGCAGGCGGGTGTATTCGCGGAAACCGGCTTCGAAGATGGCTTCCAGGCCGCCGACATTGCGGCTGCGGTCGGTGGCCGAGCTGTACAGCTTGCCCAGGTCGGCGCCGGACCAGAAGCGGTTCTCGAACTCGTCGGCTTCGCGGGTGGCCTGCTTGAACACGCGGGCCTTGCGGAAAATGATCACCCAGCTGACGAACGAGCCGACCAGCAGCAGCAGCACGATGATCTTCACCGGCAGGCTGGCCTTGGCCATCAGTTCGAGGTAGTTGATGCCGCCGCCGGTGGTGGCCTGGGCAAGGGTCTGTGTCGCGGCGTTGCTGACGTCGGCCGGCAGTGCCTCGGTGACCGTGGCCTGCAGGGCCAGGAGCGTTGCGATCATCCGTTGTTCCTCAGTGTTCGGATTCGGGGTGGAGGTGGGGTTGCAGCACGGCAAGGACGGCGTCGTCCATGCCACGCGGGCGGAAACTGGCCGCTTCCAGTGCGGCGATGCGGACCTGCGCCGACAGCAGCAGCTCGCCGTCGCGCAGGATCTGCTGGTCGAAGACCATGCTGGCCTTCTTCAGCTGGACCAGACGGGCGCTCACCTGCAGGGTGTCATCCAGCCGTGCCGGCCTGATGAAATCCATCTGCATCGAGCGCACCGCGAAGACCATCCCGTGCTCGGCACGCATGCGTTCCTGGCCATAGCCCAGCGCACGCATCCATTCGGTCCGGGCCCGTTCCATGAAGGCCACGTAGCGGGCGTGGTAGACCACGCCACCTGCGTCGGTATCTTCCCAGTAAATGCGTGTCGGCCAACTGAATCGGGGCTCAACCGACATCGGGAACCTCCGCGAACAGGTCCTGCGGCGGGTTCTTCGGCTTCAGGCCCATGTGCCGGTAGGCCTTGTGGGTGGCCATGCGGCCGCGCGCGGTGCGCACCAGGAAGCCCTGCTGGATCAGGTACGGCTCGACCACGTCTTCCAGCGTGCCGCGCTCTTCAGACAGCGCCGCGGCCAGCGATTCGATGCCGACCGGGCCGCCATCGAAGTAGTCGACCATGGTCTTGAGCAGGCGCCGGTCAAGCTCGTCGAAGCCTTCCGGGTCGACCTTCAGCATCTTCATCGCAGCCTGTGCCACGGCCTCGTCGATGTGGCCGCCGGCCTTCACCTGCGCGTAGTCGCGTACGCGGCGCAGCAGGCGGTTGGCGATACGCGGGGTGCCGCGCGCGCGGCGCGCGATCTCGCCGGCGCCATCGGCGGTGCAGTCGATGGCCAGGATCGCCGCCGAACGGCGCACGATGCGGGTCAGCTCTTCAACGCTGTAGAACTCCAGGCGCTGGACGATGCCGAAGCGGTCGCGCAGCGGCGCGGTCAGCAGGCCGGCGCGGGTGGTGGCGCCGATCAGGGTGAACGGCGGCAGGTCGATCTTGATCGAACGGGCCGCGGGGCCTTCGCCGATCATGATGTCGATCTGGAAGTCTTCCATCGCCGGGTACAGCACTTCCTCGACCACCGGCGACAGGCGATGGATTTCGTCGATGAACAGCACATCGTGCGGCTGCAGGTTGGTCAGCAGCGCGGCGAGGTCACCGGCCTTCTCGATCACTGGGCCGGAGGTCACCCGCAGGGCCACGCCCAGCTCGTTGGCGATGACGTGGCTGAGGGTGGTCTTGCCCAGACCGGGCGGGCCGAAGATCAGCACATGGTCGAGCGCATCGCCACGGGCTTTGGCCGCTTCGATGTAGATCTCCAGCTGCTCGCGCACCGGGGCCTGGCCGAGGTAGTCGGCCAAGCGCTTGGGGCGGATGCTGGCGTCGGCGGCGTCATCCTCGCGGGTGGCGCCGGCGCCGATGATGCGGTCGTCGGTCATATGCTGATTATGCGGCAAAAGCGCGGGTTTCGGCCGGGCTGCGCCCGGCACCCGCAGAGGCAACGGCAACATCCAGAGCAACAGCCGAAGCGGGCTTCCTGGGGAATGGCGGGGTGGGTCCGCTTGCGGGGGACGCTGCAAGTACGTCCATGTAAGCTCGGTCGCCGCATCCATGCGGCTCACGCCCCCGCAACCGGCCCCACCCCGCCTTCGACAGTTTCCTGCGGTCTGTCGGAACGGCGTTCTGCTTTGGTGGCTGCCGACCGTTGGTCGGCACGGTAGATCCAGGCGTGGAGGAAACTGGAGAGCAGAGTGGGCCAAGCTTCAAGCACGCGGCATCTCCGCAAGCGGAGCCCCCTTGTTGTTCAAGGGGGTGCGCCGACAGGCGCGGGGATAAGGTGGAATGCGCGGAACGCCGGCGCCCAAGGCGCCTGCGTTTCAAGGGGGTGCGCCGACAGGCGCGGGGATAAGGTGGAATGCGTGCGGGGCCCACGGTTTGCGCAGCAAATCGTGGGACGTAGCGCAGGTGGAGATTAGATCTCCACCTGCGCGCCCAGTTCCACCAGACGGTTGCCCGGTATGCGGAAGAACCCCGTCGCCGGGGCGGCATTCCGGTGCATCAGCGCGAACAGCTTGTCACGCCAGATCGGCATGCCGCGGTTGGCGGTGGCGACGATGGTCTCGCGACTGGCGAAGAAGGTGGTGTCCATCGGGTCGAAATAGATGCCGCCGTGGTCGCACGAGCGCATCAGCGCCAGTGGCACGTCCGGGGTCTCCATGAAGCCGAAGCGGACGTAGACGCGGTAGAACTCGTCGCCCACCGATTCGATCTTCAGCCGCTGCCCTTCCATCGCATACGGGATCGGCAGGGTTTCCACGTGCAGGAACACGTTGCGCTCGTGCAGCACCTTGTTGTGCTTGAGGTTGTGCATCAGCGCGTGCGGCGCCACGGTCGGGTCGGCGGTGAGGAACACCGCGGTGCCCGGCACGCGTACCGGCGGCGCCAGCATCAGGCCCGGCAGGAAGGTATCCAGGCGGATGCCGTCCTTGCGGATCTCATCGCGCAGCAGCTCGCGGCCACGGCGCCAGGTACGCATCATGGTGAACAGGAAGATGCCCAGCACCACCGGGAACCAGGCGCCCTGCAGCAGCTTGGCACCGTTGGCGATGACGAAGCCGAGGTCGATGATGAAGAACACCACGCACAACGGCAGGATCCAGTTGCGGGCCTTCGGCCACAGCGAACGCGCGACCAGTGCCAGCAGCAGGGTGTCGATCAGCATGGTGGCCGACACCGAGATGCCGTAGGCCACGGCCAGGTTCGACGAGCTGCGGAAGGCCAGTACCAAGCCGATCACCATCACCGCGATACCCCAGTTGATGCCCGGGATGTAGATCTGGCCGATGGTGTCGTGCGAGGTGTGCTTGATGCGCATGCGCGGGATGTAACCCAGCTGCATGGCCTGGCGCGAGACCGAGAACGCACCGGTGATGACCGACTGCGACGCGATCACCGCCGCCATCGTGGCCAGGATGATCATCGGGTACAGCGCCCACGGCGGCACCGCCTCGAAGAACGGGTTCTTCAGCGCCTCGGGGTGGTTGAGCACCAGTGCGCCCTGCCCCAGGTAGTTCAGCACCAGGCACGGCAGGACGAAGAAATACCAGGCGTGGCGGATGGGCTTGGCGCCGAAGTGGCCCATGTCGGCGTACAGCGCCTCGCCACCGGTCACCGCCAGCACCACCGCACCAAGAATGAAGATGCCGTGCCAGCTGTGCTCCATGAAGAAGCGGATCGCCCACCACGGGTTGAAGGCCTTCAGCACTTCCGGCGCGTCGACGATGTTGTAGATGCCGATCGCGGCCAGCGAGATGAACCAGACCGAGGTGATCGGGCCGAACGCCTTGCCGATCTTTTCGGTACCGAAGCGCTGCGCGGCAAACACCATCAGCAGCACCACCACGGTGATCGGCACGATGAAGGCATGCAGGCCGGGCGCGGCCACCTCCAGGCCCTCGACCGCGCCAAGCACGGAGATCGCCGGGGTGATCACGCCGTCACCGAAGAACAGCGAGGCACCGAAGATACCGAGGATGCCGACCACGTAAGCCGAGCGCGACCCGTTGCGCAGCGTGCGCTGGGTCAGCGCCATCAGCGCCATGATGCCGCCCTCGCCGTCATTGTCGGCGCGCATGATGATGGTCACGTACTTGAGCGTGACCACGATGTTCAGCGCCCAGAACGCCAGCGACAGCACGCCCAGCACGGTGTCGTGGTCACTGTTGAGCCCGTAGTGCGGCGAGAACGCCTCCTTCAGGGTGTACAGCGGGCTGGTACCGATATCGCCGAAGACCACGCCGATCGCACCGATGATCAGCGCCATGCCTCCGGCGGGAGGGGCGTGACCGTGGCCGCCGGGGGCAGCTGCGTGCGGGGTTTGACTGCTGGACATGGGACTCCTGGCGAAGCTCAGGCGGTTCGTTGAGGGAAAGGGAGGCGGGTCAGCGCAGCGCCGACTGCAGCGCCTTGCGGATCACAGTGGCCACTTCGTCGCCTTCATTGAAAGCGTCGCGGGCCATGCGTGCCGCTTCGGCCGGCTTGTAGCCCAGCTGCTGCAGGGCCACGGTGGCATCGGACAGCGGATCGGCCGGCGCCGGGCCACTGCCGGTCGGCAGCGCGCCGCCGGCACCGAACTGGGCGGCGCGGTCACGCAGCTCCAGCACCATGCGCTCGGCGGTCTTCTTGCCGATGCCCGGAATGCGGGTCAGCGCGGTGATGTCGCCGGCCTGGACCATGCGCGCGAACTCCTCGACTGTGACACCGGACAGCACGGCCAGCGCGATCTTCGCGCCGATGCCACTGACCTTCTGCACGTCGCGGAACAGGCGCCGCTCACCCTCGCGCAGGAAGCCGTACAGCGAGACGCTGTCTTCCTTCTGCGAGTAATGGGTGTACAGGGTGACCTCGCGGCCGAGCTCGGGCAGGTCGTAGAAGGTGCTCATCGGCGCCTCCAGTTCGTAGCCCACTCCGTTCACGTCCACCACCAGCCACGGCGGCGCCTTGTAGGCGACGATGCCGCGCAGTCGACCGATCATTGCGTGCAGCTCCTCATTTGCGGCCCCACGCCTGGCGGGCACTGAGCCCCAGGCGGTTGGCCGTCGCCCTTACGTGGGCATGGGTGATCGCCACCGCCAACGCGTCGGCCGCGTCGGCCTGCAGCTTGGTTTTCAGGTTGAGCATGAGCCCGACCATGTGTTGAACCTGTTGCTTTTCGGCGCCACCGCGCCCGACCACCGCGAGCTTGATCTCGCTGGCGGCGTATTCGTGCACCGGCAGGTCGCGCAGCACCACGGCCGAGATCGCCGCGCCCCGGGCCTGGCCCAGCTTCAGCGCCGAATCGGGATTGCGGGCCATGAACACCTTTTCGATGGCCACTTCATTGGGCTGGTATTCCCGGCACAGGTCGGCCAGGCCCAGCACCAGCAGCTTCATGCGCTGCGGGAAGTCGTCGGCGCCCAGCAGCACCAGCGGCTGGTGGTGCACATGGCTGACGCGGCCGGCGGCGTCGACATCGATGATGCCGACCCCGGTCCGCTGCGAACCGGGGTCGATGCCGAGGATGCGGGTCATGCTGCACTCCTGGCGGGGCGGAACGGGGTGCGCTGGCAGGCGTATGGGCTCATGACTGTCCGCGGTGACCGTTCAACGGCCCGTGCCCAGGCCGTCGAGGACGGCTCAGGCGTAGGCGTCGGCGCCGAGTTCGGCGTTGGAATACACGTCCTGCACGTCGTCCAGGTCTTCGAGCATGTCCAGCAGCTTCTTGACCTGCAGTGCGACGTCGCCTTCGACCTTGATGTCGTTGTCCGCGCGGAAGGTGACCTCGGCGTGGTCGGCGACATGGCCGGCGGCGGCCATTGCGTCCTTGACCGCGTTGAACGCGTCAGGGCTGGTGACCACGTCGATCGAGGCGTCGTCCGGGTAGACCACGATGTCATCGGCGCCGGCCTCGATGGCCGCTTCGGTGATGGCTTCCTCGTCGGCACCCGGGGCGAAGCTGAGCACGCCCAGGCGCTTGAACATGAAGGCAACCGAGCCTTCAGTGCCCATGTTGCCGCCGCACTTGCTGAACGCATGGCGGACATCGGCCACGGTGCGCACGCGATTGTCGGTCAGGCAGTCGACGATCACGGCCACGCCACCCGGGGCGTAGCCCTCGTAGCGGATTTCCTCGTAATCGACGCCTTCCAGTTCACCGGTGGCCTTCTTGATGGCGCGCTCGATCACGTCCTTGGACATGTTCACGGCCAGACCCTTGTCCATGGCCACGCGCAGGCGCGGGTTGTTGTTGGGGTCGCCTCCACCGCCGCGCGCGGCAACGCCGATCTCGCGGATGATCTTGGTGAAAATCTTGCCGCGCTTCGCGTCGGACGCGTTCTTGCGGGCTTCGATGGAGGGGCCTCTACCCATGGGTGCTACCGTCTGGCTGCTTCAGGATCAAGGCGCGGATTCTACCTGATCGGGCGCTGCAACCGTGTCTAGGGCGGAGGGATGCTGCCAGGTCATGCCCGGCGGAGAGCGTGCGAACCAACGGTTCGCACCCACCCAGGCAGGCCGGTCGCACCCACTCAATCATGCGGCGGCGGCGTCGCGGCTGTGGTCGAACTGGCCGTGGCGCAGGAAATGCGCGGTCTGCCGCGCGGCATCGGGCGACACCACCAGGCCACTGTGGCTGGTACGCACCACGCAATGGTCGGCCAGGCCCGGCAGGCGCGTCTCGGCCAGAGCCACCGTGCCGTCGGAGGCATCGTCGATCGCCCCCAGCAGGCTGCCCAGCCCATGCGGCACCGAGCCGGCGATCAGCCCGACTTCGGCCTTGCCCTGCCAGTCCGGCAGGCCATCGAGCAACAGTTCGCTGCTGCGGCCCAGCGCCAGGCCCCACCCGTGCTCGGACAATGAACGCGCAGTGCCGCTGCCGCGCAGCGGCGAGCCCAGGCAGACCACGCGCTGCACGTCCAGCTGCGGTTGGCGGCGCAAGGCCTCCAGCGCGAGCAATCCGCCCAGGCTGTGACCGACCAGCGACAACGGCCCGGCATCGGCCAGGCGTTCCAGCAGCTGCGGCACGGCTACGTCGGGGCCACCAAACACCGAGGAATAGCCGAACGCGTGCACCTGGAAACCACGCGCGCGCAGGCGCCAGGCCAGTGGCCCGACCCAGGCACGGGCATTCCAGATGCCATGCAGCAGCAATACGGGGGGAGTCATGCAAACAGCCTGGCGGTCAGCGGGGCAGGAACGTGAGGTGATTGAACACGCGCGCGCAGCAAGCGGCGGTGAACGTCAGGCCGCGCGCGGCGCGCGGCGCAGGATGAATTCGAGGTCCTGGGTGTCACCGACCGGGAACAGGTACTCGCCGGCCTTCTCGAAACCGTAGCGGGCGTAGAAGCGTTGCGCGCCGAAGTTCTCCGACCACACGCCCAGCCACAACGTGCGCGGGCCTTCGTGTTCCAGCCAGGCCAGCGCGGTTTCCAGCAGGCGGCTGCCCCAGCCGCAGCTCTGCTGCGTCTTGATCAGGTACAGGCGCTTGAGTTCGCCGTCACCGGGTTTCACATCCGGATGCGGCAGGCCACAGGGGCCGGCGGCGGCGTGGCCGACCGCCTCCCCATCCAGTTCCAGCAGCCACACCGCGTAGTCGGGGTGGGCCAGGATCACGCGCTGGCGCTCGACCGTGTAGGCCTCCTCGAGGAAGGCCTGCAGGTCCTGCGGCGGATACAGATGGCCGAAGGTTTCGGTGAACGTGCGTGCGGCCAGCGCCGACAGGGTCGGCGCGTCGTCCACAGTGGCGCGGCGGATCGAATACATGCAGGAAGTTGACGTCAGGGCGAAGCGCGGGTCAAGCCTTTTCAGGCGATTCCGCTTCTTCTTCCTCGTCCTCTTCCTCGTATTCCTCTTCGTCCTCGTCCTCTTCTTCCTCGCCTTCCTCGTCCTCGTCGTACTCTTCCTCTTCGTCGTCCTCGTAATCCTCGACGCCGAAGTCTTCACCATCCCAACGGCCTTCGCCGTCGGCAACGAAGGTCAGGGCCATCGCCGCCGGATTGGTACCGACGCGGACCAGCCAACCACCGAACACGCGTGCACGCTCGGTGACCAGGGTGGCCTCGGAGCCTTCATTGCCCAGCTTTTCCCACTCCAGCGAAAACGCAAACTCGGTCATTGCCTGGATCTCCTGATCAGTTGGTCTTGGGGCGAACCTGGATGTGCACTTCGGCCAGCTGCGTATCGACGATCGGCGACGGCGCGTCGGTCATCAGATCCTGTGCACCGGTGGTCTTCGGGAACGGGATGACGTCGCGGATCGACTCGGTGCCGGCCATCAGCGCGGCGATGCGGTCGATGCCGAAGGCAATGCCACCGTGCGGCGGCGCGCCGTAGTTCAGCGCGTCGAGCAGGAAGCCGAACTTGGCGCGGGCTTCCTCGGCACCGATGCCGAGCAGCTCGAACACCGCGCTCTGCATGTCCGGACGGTGGATACGGATGGAACCGCCGCCGATTTCATTGCCGTTGAGCACCATGTCGTAGCCGCGCGAGACGGCGGTACGGGCGTTGGCGCGCAGGTCGGCGATGTCGTCCACGGCAGGTGCGGTGAAGGGGTGATGCAGGGCGACGTAGCGCTGTTCTTCCTCGTCCCACTCGAACATCGGGAAGTCGGTGACCCACAGCGGCGCCCAGCCGTCGGCGACCAGGCCGAAGTCCTTGCCGGCCTTCAGGCGCAGCGCGCCCATGAAGTCGGAGACCTTGTTGTAGCCACCTGCGCCGAAGAACACGATGTCGCCGTTGCCGGCGCCGACGTGGGCCACCAGCGCAGCGAAGGATTCCTCGCTGAAGAACTTCTGGATCGGCGAGCTGACTTCGCCGTTGTCGGCGATCTTGATGTAGGCCAGGCCCTTGGCGCCGTACTTGGCGGCATGCGCGGCGTACTCGTCGATCTGCTTGCGGCTCAGCGACGCACCGCCCGGGATGCGCAGCGCGGCGACGCGGCCTTCGGCATCATTGGCCGGGCCGGTGAACACCGGGAACTCGCTGTCCTTGACCAGCTCGGCCACGTCGACCAGTTCCAGCGCGATGCGCAGGTCCGGCTTGTCCGAACCGTAGCGACGCATCGCCTCGGCCCAGGTCATGCGCGGGAAGCTGGCATCCAGCTGCACGTCCACCACTTCCTTGAAGATGGCGCGGATCATGTCCTCGACGAAGTCCTGCACGTCGCGTTCGCGGACGAAGGCGAACTCCATGTCCAGCTGGGTGAATTCCAGCTGGCGGTCGGCACGCAGGGCTTCATCGCGGAAGCAGCGCGCGATCTGGTAGTAGCGGTCGAAGCCGGCCACCATCAGGATCTGCTTGAACAGCTGCGGGCTCTGCGGCAGGGCGTAGAACTCGCCCGGGTGCATGCGCGCCGGCACCAGGAAGTCGCGCGCGCCTTCCGGAGTGGCCTTGGTCAGGATCGGGGTCTCGATGTCCTGGAAGCCCTTCTCGTCCAGATGGCGGCGCAGGGCCTGCACCAGCTTGATGCGGGTGCGCTGCATGCGCTGCATTTCCGGGCGGCGCAGGTCCAGGTAACGGTACTTCAGGCGGGTTTCCTCGCCCGGGTTCTCGTGGGCGTGGAACGGCAGCGGCGCGGCCTTGTTCAGCACGGTGATGGCGGTGGCGATCACTTCCACCTTGCCGGTGCGCATCTTGTCGTTCACCGCGTGGCGGGCGCGCACGACGCCTTCCACCTGCAGCACGTCCTCATAGCCCAGCGACGCGGCCACGGCGAACACTTCGGCGTTGTCGACTTCTACGGTCACCTGCACGATGCCTTCATGATCCCGGAGATCGATGAAGCAGACGCCGCCCTGGTTACGGGCCACGTCGGTCCAGCCGGCGAGGGTGACAGTCTGGCCAATCAGGGTCTCGTCGACCAGGCCGCAGAAGTGGGTACGCATGGGGGAAGCTCCGCTGGAGAACGCCGGCACCGGATGGGGGCCGGAAAGCCTCGTATTCTGCGGCCGAGGCCCCGGCCGGGGCAAATCCGGCCAGTCACACCGGCTTGATCGCCCCCTTCCCTATAGTCAGGCACCCGCCACCGTATGGGATGCCGCCATGAAACCGCTGTCCCTGGCCAGCCTGGCCGTGACCCTGAGCCTGGGCACCATCGCCACGCTCGCCCTGCCCTCCCCCCCGGCCGCCGCGCAGGACGGAGTGATCCGCTGCGAGAGCCAGAACAACCGCGAACGGGTCTGCAACACCGGCTGGCGCAATGCGCAGCTGGTCCGCCAGCTGTCCGGCAGCGCCTGCGACGAAGGCCGCACCTGGGGCAGCCGCAATGGCAGCATCTGGGTCACCAATGGCTGCCGTGCCGAATTCGTCGAGGCCCGTGGTGGCTGGGGCGGCGGCAACGGTGGCGGCTGGGGTGGCAACAACGGCCGGCCCGGCGAAACCATCCGCTGCGAGAGCCAGAACAACCGCGAGCGCAGCTGCCCGGTCGGCTGGCGCAATGCCCGCCTGGTCCGCCAGCTGTCCGGCAGCCCCTGCAACGAAGGCCGCACCTGGGGCGTGCGCAATGGCGCGATCTGGGTCAGTGGCGGCTGCCGCGCCGAATTCGCCGAGGCCCGCGGCTGGGGCGGTGGCGGTGGTGGTGGTGGTTGGGGCGGCGGCAACAGCAACTACTCGATCACCTGCAGCAGCAACAACAACCGCACGCAGAACTGCGACTGGGATGAGCGCCAGGGTCGGCCGGTGCTGCAGCAGCAGCTGTCCGGCAGCGCCTGCCAGGAGGGCCGCAGCTGGGGCTATGCACGCGGACAGGTGTGGGTGAGCAACGGCTGCCGGGCACGCTTCGGCACGCGCTGAGCATGGGGTCGGATCCCTGGCCGATGGCCAGGGTCCTGACCCTTGGGTTCGTGCAGTGACCGGTCGGAGCCCTCCGCAGGAGGGATCCAACCCGTAGATCAGGGTGCTGGCGCCTTCTCGTCGCCCCACGGTGCGGGTGGCAGGTCGACCGGCTTGCTCAGGTCGAACTTCACGCGGAAACGGCGGCCCTCCGGGCGCGTCAGTTCGTAGACGAAGGTCTGGTCGGGGTCGATCTCCATCGCCCAGGTGTTGTGCGTGGAGGCCAGCATGTCGGCACGACGGAACATTGCCACCGAATCGGAGTCGGCCGGGAACTGCTGGCGCTCGGCGGTGCCCGGTGGCGTGCTGTCACCGCCGTAGAGGGTGATCGCATCCGCGCTGCCATCCTGATGGCGGTGATCGTGCTTCAGGCGCAGGCCGTTTTCGGTGCGGGTCAGCACCCAGGTGCGCGAGTGGTCATCCCCCACATGGAAAGGAATCCGCAGTTCATGGGCAGGATCGGCACAGCCACGCACATGCATGACCAGGCGCTGGCCGGCGAACGGGTCCTTGCCGGTCGGTGCCGGCGTGTCCTCCACCACCCGGCCTTCATAGGCCTGGCCGCAATGCGCGGCGATGGCGGCCATGAAGGCATCGGCCGGTGCGGTCGCCAGATCATGCGCGACCGTATCGGAACGCTGCGAGCAGGCAGCGAGGCTGAGCAGGAGGGCGGAAGCGGTAACAGCGGCAGGCAGTCTCATGCCCCAACCCTAACCACCCGGGCCGGAGCACGCAAACCGCGCGGACCGGCCATGTCACCTCAGGGGTGCAGCCAGACCTCGCAGCCACCCAGCTCCTGCTTCTGGCCATCGGCGGCATAGCGGCGGGTGATCTCGGCCAACCATTGCACGCGCTCGGGGCTGCTGCCCAGCTGGTTGGGGCAGTTGACCAGTGCGGCCAACGGCAATCCACCCAGTGCTGCGTCATCTGCAGCCAGCGATGCAAGCACGTCGTCCGATGCCCAGTCCGGAATCATCACGGCGCGGCGGCCGGAGAGATACGGCAGTTCGGAGGACCAGTCCTGTCCGAATGCGACCACCACGCCCTGCGCCGTCGTACCGGCGCGGATGGCCTCGGCGATCTGCGAAACCGGTGTCGGCTGGCGTGCTTCCTTGATGTCCTTCAGCGACTTCACCAGGCCAAAGCCCACCGACAGGACGCACAGGAAGATCGCCAGGGCGACGCCACGGCGCGGCTTGCCCGCCGCTTCGGCCGCCAGCACCGTCGACCACAGCACCAGGCCGATGATCGAAGTGGCGAACACGATGTTGGCCGCCTGGTAGTAGGGATGGGCGATGTGCAGGTTGGTGAAGACCAGGAACGGCGCCAGGTAGGCCAGCAGCAGGATCCCCACCGCCACGCGCGTGCGCTTCTGCCACAGCCCGGCAATGATGAAAATGAGGAAGATCCAGTTGGAGCCGATCGCACCGGAGAAGCGCTTCTTGAACACCGTGCCCCACCAGGTGGCCGGATCCAGGCGCTGCTGCAGGGTGCCGTAGTTCCAGGTGGACAGCGCATCGGAGGTGATCTGCCGGCCCAGCGCCGACTGCGCCTTCAGCGCGTCGGCGTGCTGCAGCCACAGGCTGAGCGTGGCCAGCACGGCAAGTGCGGACAGGCCACCCCAGAACATCAAGCGCCAATGCTGCTGCAGCCACTGCGGACGCCAGCCATGCTCGCGCAGGGCCAGCCACAGGAAGGCCAGCGCAACGAATGCGGCAAAGCCGAAGAACGAGGTGACCTTGATGGCCGCCGACAGCACCGCTGCGACAATGGCGACCAGGCCTACCCATGCGCGCGGCTGGCTGCGCAGGCGTGCCATTGCCCAGACGAAGAGCAGGCCGAAGAACACGGCGCTGGACTCCATCATCACCGAGCGCCCCCAGAACTGCGCGTACGGCGAGACGGCGAATGCGCCGGTCACACACAGCGCCAGCGTGCGATCAGGGCGCCACGCCAGCAGCGTGCGGTAGACCAGCCAGATGCAGCCGACATGGAAGACGGTGGAGACCAGCCGCCCGCTGTTGTCGGCACTCATGCCGGTGATGCTGGACAGCAATGCCGCCAACCACTGGTAGAACGGGAACTCGAACGGAATCGACCAGGGCGCACCCAGGACCGGGGTCACGTAGTCCAGCCAGGGGCCGCCGCGCAGCAGCCAGTCGATCGACAACGCGGTCTGCGTCTGACGGAATCCGGAGGCATCGACCGGCGGCATCGACCAGCTGCAGGCCAACAGGATCAGCAGCGCGACCGCCGAGAACCACAACAGGATCTTGCCCGGCAACAGGCTGCGGTCTGGGTTGCTTTCCTGGGTCACGCCTGTTGCTCCTGACTGTGGCCGCCCACAACAGGGCGCGCTTCACGGGCGCGCAGTGTCTGCGTTGGCGCACGCGAGTGCAAGCCGCGGCATGCGCCTGCGGCTCAGCCCTGCGGTGGCAGCGGCGCCTTCAGCGGCGCGGCGTGGATGACTTCGGTGGCCGCTACCGGTGCGGACTCGCCCTCGCCCGCCGGCTCCTGCTCCACCGGATCGACGTCGAACGGCGTGCGGAACACCAGCGACGGCAGCAGCGTGGTCAGTGCGGCGTACAGCAGCAGCGCGCCGAACAGTACCGCCGGAATCTGGAAGCGCTCGCGCATGATCGCCGCCAGCACCAGGGTGAAGATCAGGGTCGGGGCCAGCGCCAGCGAGACCCGCAGGCTGCTGCGGAAGCTCTCGCCGAACATCACCCGGCGCTGCAGCCAGACCACGCCGATGCGCAGCGGCAGCACCACCAGGGTGATCACGATGCCCAGCCCCAGCGCCTCGAAGCTCAGTGCTTCGCTGGGCACCTTGGTGCCGGCGTTGAAGAAGTAGAACGGCACGAAGAACGAGGCGAACAGGCGCAGCGCATGCAGGTTCTCGTGCGAGGCCAGCAGCGGCATGCGCTGGTGGAGCAGGCGCGCGACCAGGCCGGCGATGAAGGCACCGACCAGGTAATACACACCCAGCAGATAGGTGATGTACGCCGCGACCATGCCGACCATCACCAGCAGCGAGAACTCCGAACCCGGCGCGTGCGGCGCCACCCAGCGGCCCAGCGCGATGAACAGCAGCGGCAGGCCGACCATCATCGCCAGCAGGGCCAGGCTGGACAGCGCCATGTGCCCCGGGTCGCCGGCCTGCAGCACGATGAACAACGCCGCCAGCGCCAGCAGTTCGCCGGCGATGGCCTTGCTGGTCACCCAGAACCGCTCGTCTTCGCTCAGGCCCAGCCGCGACAGCGAATCCATGATGAAGCCGGTGGAGGGGGTCAGCAGCGCCAGCGCCAGCAGCCCGGCGGCCTGCCACGGCAGCCCCGCGTAGCGCCAGGCCAGCCAGCCCACGCCGCACAGCGTGCCGGTACGGATCACCAGGTGCGCCAGCAGCGGCCACATGCCACGGCGCAGCGCCTGCAGATCCACTTCCAGGCCGGCAAACAGGAACAGCGAGGAAATACCCAGCGTGGCCAGCAGGCCGATCACCGCATCGTGTGCCTGGTCGCCCAGCCAGAGCATGCCGATGATGCCGAACAGCAGGCAGGTCAACGGCGCCGGCAGGCTGAAGCGCTGCAGCGCGCGCGGGATCACCAGCAGCGCGAAGATCAGCAGCAGGTAGATCAACTCATGGCTCATCAGGGTCTTCCGTGGGGTTCGAACGCGCGCAGGATGCGCGTGCCCGACCGATCCGGCAAGCCATTTTTGAATGACCCCGGTTACCTCATCCGATCATCGCGTCGGCCAGCGCACCCACCCGCGCAAGCACCGCTCCGCGTTGGTCCTCATCGACCGACGCGCCCTGCAGATAAGCGGTGACCACCCACGCTGCGCCGCCCGCATGCGGCCACAGCACGGCGATGTCGTTGCGCGTGTCTTCACCGTTGCTGCCGGTCTTGTCCCCCACCCGCCAGCGCTTGCCCAGCCCGGCGCGCAGGCAGGCATCGCCGGTCTGGTTGTCGATGAGCCAATCGGCGAACTGCTGGCGCGATGCCGGCTGCAGGCCATTGCCCACCGCGAAGCGGGCCAGGCTGGTGGCCATCGCGGCCGGGCTGGTGGTATCGCGCGGGTCTCCCTTCGCGAACAGATTCACGTCCGGCTCGTTGCGGTCATTGCGGGTAACGCTGTCGCCCTGCCCGCGCAGGAATGCCGTCAGCGCCGACGGCCCGCCCACCACCTCCAGCAGCAGGTTGGCCGCCGTGTTGTCGCTGGTGGTCAGCGTGCCCCGGCACAGATCGCGCACCGTCAGGTCCTTGCCCACGTGGCGGCGCGCCACCGGGGCGTAGGACAGCAGATCCTTTTCGGCGATGGGCACGCGGGTGTCGAGCGAAACGCGGCCTGCATCGGCAAGGCTCAGCACATAGGCAACCAGCATCGACTTGAACGTGCTGCACATCGGGAAGCGCTCGTCCTGCCGATGCCCGCCGATGCGACGGCCATTACCGGTGTTCAGCACGGTGACGCCCAGGCGGCCACCGCTGGCTTTCTCCAGCGCGGCGAAATCGGCGGCGCCGGCAATGGCGGCGGGTGTGCCGGACGAAGGGGCAACAGCCCGCGCCAACGCCGGGGCAAGCAGCGAGGAAGCAACGGCAGCACCACTGAACTGCAGGAATCGGCGACGGGCGAGCATAGGGGTTCTCCTGGTGACCGCTCGATTATTGGCGCCTCCCATGTAGCCGACCAGCGCGAAAAATCAAGGCAAGCCATAAGTTGAATTCATGCCTTTCGTGATCAACTTGTTGAGATTTACGAAATTCCTCATTGAACGGGTAGGATCAGCCATCACCCTGGCTCACGGCTTTCCGATGCTGCACCCGACCCTGCCGCTGAACGCGCTGCGCGCTTTCGAAGCCGCCGCCCGCCACCAGAACTTCACCCGTGCCGCGCTGGAGCTGTGCGTCAGCCAGGCCGCGCTGAGCCACCAGATCCGGGGCCTGGAGGACCGGCTCGGCATCCGCCTGTTCCATCGCCTGCCGCGCGGGGTGGCGCTGACCGACGAGGGCGCGGCGCTGTATCCGGTACTCAACGAATCGTTCGAGCGCATCTCGGCCAGCATCGCGCGCTACACCGGCGGACCGGCCCGCGAGGTACTGACACTGGGCGTGGTCGGCACCTTCGCCACCGGTTGGCTGCTGCCGCGGCTGGCTGCATTCGAGGCCGCGCACCCGGACATCGAGCTGCGCCTGCAGACCCACAACAACCGCATCGACCTGGCCGGCGAAGGGCTGGACCTGGCCATCCGCTTCGGCGATGGCGACTGGCAGGGCCAGGCCTGCACGGCGATCCTCGATGCGCCTTTCGCACCACTGTGCGCACCGGCATTGGCGCGGCGGCTGAAGCAGCCGCGCGACCTGGCCACGCTGCCGTTGTTGCGCTCCTACCGCAGCGACGAATGGCCGCGCTGGCTGCAGGCAGCCGGCGTCAGCGGCGTGGAAGCCCGCGGGCCGGTATTTGATTCGTCGCTGACGGTGGCGATGGCCGCCGCCGGGGGGGCCGGCGTGGCCTTGCTGCCCCTGCGCATGTTCGAACAGGAACTGGCCGAAGGCCGGCTGCTGCAGCCCTTCGGCACCACCCTGGAGCTGGGCCGCTACTGGCTGACGCGGCTGCGCTCGCGCGCCGAACGCGAGCCGGCCAAGCGCTTCCGCGAGTGGCTGCAGGCCCAGGGCGCGTAACAAAAAGGGGACGGAGGGGATTAAGTCGTATGTGCACATACGACTTAATCCCCTCCGTCCCCTTTTTCGCGGAGTCAGGACTCCAGCAGCTCCATCCAGGCGGCTTCGGCCTTTTCCAGCTGCGCGGCGGCGGTTTCGCGGTCGCGGCCGATCACTGCCATGCGGGTGGCGTCGGCGTAGTTGGCCGGGTCGGCCAGTTGGCGGTCCAGCTCGGCCACTGCGCCTTCCAGCTCGGCCACCTTGGCCTCGGCGGCAGCCAGCTTGTGCGGGTTCACCGGCTTCTTCTGCACCACCTGCGCCACCGGGGCGGTCTTGACCACCACCGGCTCTTCCACCTGCTCCATGCGCGCCTTGGTGCCCTGCGCCTGCGGACGGGTGCGCAGCCATGCGGCGTACGCGTCCAGGTCGCCGTCGAACGGCTCGACCACGCCATCGGCCACGCGCCAGTAGGTATCGCAGACCAGGCCGATCAGGTGGCGGTCATGCGAGACCATCACGATCGCGCCTTCGAAGGTGGCCAGTGCTTCGGCCAGCGCTTCGCGCATTTCCAGGTCAAGGTGGTTGGTCGGTTCGTCCAGCAGCAGCACGTTCGGCTGCTGCCAGGCGATCAGCGCCAGCGCCAGGCGCGCGCGCTCGCCACCGGAGAACCCATCGACCGGCTCGAATGCACGGTCGCCCGGGAAGTTCCACTTGCCGAGGAAATCGCGGAACGACTGGTTCGGTGCGTCCGGGGCGATCTCGCGGAAGTGCTCCATCGGCGACTGGCCTTCGTGCAGCGACTCCACCGTGTGCTGGGCGAAGTAGCCGATCTTCAGGTCCGGATGGGCCATGCGCTCGCCGACGATCGGCGCCAGTTCGCCCACCAGGGTCTTCACCAGGGTGGTCTTACCGGCACCGTTCGGGCCGAGCAGGCCGATGCGCTGGCCCGCTTCCAGGCCGAAGCCGACGTTGTGCAGGATCACCGCGTCCTTGCCGTAGCCAGCCTCGACGTGGTTCAGGCGGATCAGCGAGAACGGCAGCTTGGCCGGCGGCGCGAACTCGATGCGGAACTCGCGCTCGGCACGCACCGCTTCGGTGCCGGCCAGCTTGGCCAGGCGCTTCATGCGGCTCTGCGCCTGCGCCGCCTTGCTGGCCTGCGCCTTGAAGCGGTCGATGAAGCTCTGCAGGTGGGCGCGCTCGGCCTGCTCCTTCTCGTGCGCGATCTGCTGCTGGCGCAGCTGTTCGGCGCGCTGGCGCTCGAAGTCGGTGTAGCCGCCCGGGTAGAGCTTGGCGCCACCGCCGTGCAGGTGCAGGGTGTGGGTGGCCACGTTGTCGAGGAACTCGCGGTCATGCGAGATCAGCAGCAGGGTGCCCGGGTACTTCAGCAGCCACTGTTCCAGCCAGTACACCGCGTCCAGATCCAGGTGGTTGGTCGGTTCGTCAAGCAGCAGCAGGTCGCTGGGCATCATCAGCGCGCGCGCCAGGTTCAGGCGCACGCGCCAGCCGCCGGAGAACGAGGACACCGCACGGTGGTGGGTCTCGGCCGGGAAACCGAGGCCGTGCAGCAGCTTGCCGGCGCGCGCTTCGGCGTCGTAAGCATTGAGCTCGGCCATCTTCGTATGCGCCTCGGCCACCGCTTCCCAGTCTTCGCGGGCGGTTGCGTCAGCCTCGGCGGCCAGCACCGCGGCCACCTCGATGTCACCGCCGAGCACGAAGCTCAGCGCCGGGTCGGGCAGCGACGGGGTTTCCTGGGCAACGCTGGCGATGCGTACCTTGCCGGGCAGGTCGACATCGCCCTTGTCCGCCTCCAGCTCGCCCTTCACCGCCGCGAACAGGCTGGACTTGCCAGCACCGTTGCGGCCGACCACACCCACCCGGTAACCGGCATGCAGGGTCAGGTCGACATTGGACAACAGCAGCCGCTCGCCGCGGCGCAAGGCGAAATTACGAAGCGAAATCATGGGGGAAGGCGTCCATATAACCGAATGGAATGTGCTGGTGAGCACTGTTCCTGCGACGCAATTCTAGCGTTAACGAATACTTGACGCGCCCCGGGATGCGCGGCGGCCGGCGTTCCTCTCTCCCACGTCCTCGCCGCGCGCCTCCCGGACCCCCTCCCCGCAAGTGCCGATCCGGGCTAAATGGTTGCTGCTGCAACGTTTTTCCCGATGGCCGGCATTTGACAGCCACTGAATATCCCGTTAATTCCTGCTTTGCGCACCGCAACAACCGCCGTCCGCCTCACCCCCGTGATGTCGATTCCGGTGCCGCCCCCCGCCAACCGGAGCCCCATCCCGATGACCCGCAAGACCAGCCTGATCGCCGCCGCCGTCGCTGTCGCACTCGGTGGCTCTCCGTTCGTCGCCGCTGCCCAGCAGACCGGCACCGCCGCCAACACCCTGGACACGGTGATCGTCACCGGCACCCGCGTGGCCGACCGCACGGTCGCCGAATCGCAGTCGCCGATCGACATCATCACCCCCGAAGCCCTGCAGTCCACCGGCACCAGTGAACTGGCCACCGCGCTGTCGCGCGCGCTGCCCTCGCTGAACTTCCCGCGCCCGGCCCTGACCGACGGTACCAGCGGCGTGCGCCCGGCGCAGCTGCGCGGCCTGTCGCCGGACCAGGTGCTGGTGCTGGTCAACGGCAAGCGCCGCCATACCTCGGCGATGATCAACGTCAACGGCAGCATCGGCCGTGGCTCGTCGGCGGTGGACATCAACGCGATTCCGATCGCCGCCATCGAGCGCGTGGAAGTGCTGCGCGACGGCGCGTCGGCGCAGTACGGTTCGGACGCCATCGCCGGCGTCATCAACATCGTGCTCAAGGGCAGCGGCAGTGGCGGCAGCCTGGCGGTGGACTACGGCCAGTACTCGGCCGGTGACGGCAACAAGTACCAGCTTTCCGGCGATACCGGCGTCGAGTTCGGCAACGGCCGTGGCCGCGTGCACGTGGCCGGCCAGATCAGCCAGCAGGACGAGAGCAACCGTGCGGGCCCGTACCGCGGCACCACCCCGAACACCGGCAACTACCCGAGCATCGGCCAGAAGACCTTCATCGTCGGCGACCCGCGCGTGGATGCCACGGCCGCCTCGGTCAATGCCAGCTTCGACTTCAGCGACCGCGTGACCGGCTACGCCAGTGCGCTGCTCAGCAACCGCGACATCACCTCGTTCGCGTTCTACCGCTCGCGCAACCACAACGGGCAGACCGCGCTGCTGGCGCAGACCTATCCGGACGGCTTCGTGCCGGAGATCAACCAGTACTCCAAGGACCGCTCGCTGGTGGCCGGGGTCAAGGGCAGCACCGACAACGGCTGGACCTGGGACCTGAGCCTGAACCATGGCGAGAACACCCTCGACTTCCACACCCGCAACAGCATCAACTACAGCCTGGGGGCGACCAGCCCGCGCTCGTTCTACGACGGTACGCTGAAGTACCAGCAGGACATCTTCAATGCCGACCTGACCAAGTCGCTGGACTGGGGCCTGGCCTACCCGGTCACGCTGTCCTTCGGCGGTGAGTACCGCAAGGAGAAGTGGGACCAGAAACCGGGCGAGCTGAACTCGTACACCGGCAGTGGCGCGCAGGGCTTCGGCGGCTTCACCCCGACCAATGAAGTGCATGCCGACCGCCACAACTACGCGGTCTACGCCGGCCTGGAAGCAGACCTGACCGAGAAGTTCTCGGCCGGCATCACCGGCCGCTATGAGGACTACTCGGACTTCGGCGACCGCTTCTCCGGCAAGCTGTCGGCGCGCTATGCGTTCACCGACAAGGTCGCGCTGCGGGCCACCGCCTCCAGCGGCTTCCGCGCACCGTCGCTGGCACAGCAGGGCTACCAGGCGGTCACCAGCCAGTTCACCAATGGCGTGTTCGTCGAGCGCGGCACCTTCCCGACCACCAGCCAGGCCGCACAGGCACTGGGCGCCTCGCCGCTGAAGGCCGAGACCTCCACCTCCTACAGCCTGGGCCTGGTGCTGCAGCCGGTCGACCGCCTGTACATCACCGTTGATGCGTATCAGATCGACATCGACGACCGCATCGCGCTCTCGTCGAGCATCACCACCAATGCCGCCAGCAGCGCGCTGCTGACCACGCTCGGCCTGCCGCAGGTGACCGCGTTCTCGTACTTCACCAACGGCCTGGATACGCGCACCCGCGGTGTCGACTTCGTGTCCAGCTACACGGTGCCGTTCAGTGCCAGCAGCCTGGAACTGACCGCGGCGTACAGCTACAACGACACCGAAGTGCGCCGCGTTGGCGGCACCCCGGCGGTGTTCGGCACGCTGGGCCTGAACCAGTCGCTGATCGGCCGCGATGAGATCGGCCGCATCGAGGACAGCTACCCGCGCGACAAGGCGATCCTCAGCGGCACCTGGCGTTCGGACCACTGGGAACTGGGCCTGGCCGCCACCCGCTACGGCAAGTTCACCGTGCGCAACTCGGCCACCGCGCTGCGCGACCAGACCTACGGTGACAAGTGGGTGCTGGATGCCTCGGCCAGCTACAAGCCGAGCAGCAACTGGACGCTGACCGTCGGTGCCGACAACCTGCTGAACGAGTACCCGGACCGCACCGAAGACCTGCAGAACTCCACCTTCGGCATGCTGCCGTACAGCAACTACTCGCCGTTCGGCTTCAACGGCGCGTACGTGTACGGCCGCATCAAGTACACCTGGTAAGTGGTAGCGCCGGTCGCTGGCCGGCAATCCCCTGGTGGGGTCAGATCCCTTTTCCTTCGGGAAAAGGGATCTGACCCCATTCGCATTTAAGGTTTGCCGTATCTGGCCTCATCGGTGAAAATCGGGATACCCCCGATTTCCTGCGAGTGCCGATGCACCATGACACCGACCTGATCAACATCGTTGCCGTTGGCCTCGGGCTCGCCTTCATCTTCGGCGCGCTGGCCAACAAGCTCCGCTTGTCTCCCCTGGTCGGTTACCTGGTTGCTGGCATCTGCGTAGGTCCGTTCACTCCCGGCTTCGTTGCCGACCAGGCGCTGGCCAACCAGCTGGCCGAGCTGGGCGTGATGCTGCTGATGTTCGGTGTCGGCCTGCACTTCTCGCTGAAGGACCTGATGGCGGTCAAGGCCATCGCCATCCCCGGTGCCATCGGCCAGATCGCCGTGGCCACCCTGCTCGGCTGGGGCGTGGCCTCGCTGATGGGCTGGCCGGCCATCCATGGCGTCATCTTCGGGTTCTCGCTGGCCACCGCCAGTACCGTTGTGCTGCTGCGGGCGATGGAGGAGCGCCGCCTGCTGGAGACCATGCGCGGCAAGATCGCGGTCGGCTGGCTGATCGTGGAAGACCTGGCCTGTGTGCTGGCGCTGGTGATGATGCCGGTGATGGCCGGTGTGTTCGGGCCCGACGCGGCCAAGGAATCGCACTCGCTGGGCAGCGTGCTGGCCGACATCGGCTGGACCTTCGTGCAGCTGGGCCTGTTCGTGGCAGTGATGCTGGTGGTCGGCCGCCGGGTCATCCCGTGGATCCTCGAGCGCATCGCCGGTACCGGTTCGCGCGAACTGTTCACCCTGTCGGTGCTGGCAATCGCGCTGGGCGTGGCGTTCGGCTCGGCGATGCTGTTCGGCGTCTCGTTCGCGCTGGGCGCGTTCTTCGCCGGCATGCTGCTCAACGAATCGGAGCTGAGCCACAAGGCCGCGCATGATTCGCTGCCGCTGCGCGATGCGTTCGCGGTGCTGTTCTTCGTCTCGGTCGGCATGCTGTTCGACCCCAACATCCTCATCCAGCACCCGTGGCAGGTGCTGGCCACCGTGCTGATCATCATGTTCGGCAAGTCGGCCGCCGCCTTCTTCATCGTGCGTGCATTCGGCCACCCGACCAGCACCGCGCTGACCATCTCGGCCAGCCTGGCGCAGATCGGCGAATTCGCCTTCATCATCGCCGGCCTCGGCGTGGCACTGCAGATCCTGCCGAAGGAAGGCCAGTCGCTGGTGCTGGCCGGTGCGCTGGTGTCGATCATGCTCAACCCGCTGGTGTTCGGCCTGCTCGACCGTTGGCAGGCCAAGCAGGAACAGCAGCCGCAGCCGGCCGAGCCGGAAGAAGCCATCGGCCCGTCGCGTGACCTGAACGCGCACGCCATCGTGATCGGCTACGGCCGGGTCGGCAGCGAGCTGGCGCAGGTGCTGCGTGATCGCGGCGTGCCGGTGCTGGTGATCGATGACAACAAGGACCACGTGGAGCGTGCGCATGCCAATGGCATCGCGGCGATCCGTGGCAGCGCCGCCGCCGACCGGGTACTGGCCGAGGCCCATCCCGAGCGCGCGAAGATCGCAGTGCTGGCGATTCCGCAGCCGCTGGAAGCCGGCGAGGCGCTGGCCAAGCTGCGTGCGATCAACCCGGAGCTGACCCTGCTGGCGCGTGCGCACAGCGATGCCGAAGTGAAGCATCTGCTGGAGCACGGCGCCGATGGCACGGTGATGGCCGAGCGCGAGCTGGCGTATTCGCTGGCGGAGATGATCATGTCCACACCGCCGTACCGGAATCTGGGGCAGCACAGCATTCCGGTGGTGTAAGGGGTGTGCGTGCGGCAGGGCTTGCAGCCCTGCACCTGCCGAAACAACGGCAACGGCAACGGCAACGGCAAAAGCTGGCATTGCGTGGGATGGCGGGGTGGGTCCGGTTGCGGGGGCCGCTGCAAGTACGTCCATGTAAGCTCGGTCGCCGCATCCATGCGGCTCACGCCCCCGCAACCGGACCCATCCCGCCTTCGACAGATTCCGGCGATCTGTCGGAACGGCGTTCTGCTGAGGGGTCAGATCCGTTTTCCACAGGAAAACGGATCTGACCCCGGAAACAAAAAAATCCCCGGTCGACCCGCATCGACCGGGGATCTGGATCGCCACGTTGCCACGCCTTGGAGAGGCAGTTCCACCGTAGCGCATCGCGGCGCCGGTGGTGATCGCCTGTGGCGATGACGACCAAGCGCGTGGCTATCAGGCGCCGGCCAGGGCCTGCTCCAGGTCGGCGCGCAGGTCGCCGATGTGTTCGATGCCGATCGACAGCCGCACGGTGTCCTCGCTGACACCCGCCCTGGCCAGCTCCGCTGCATCCAGCTGGCGGTGGGTGGTCGAGGCTGGATGGGTGGCCAGTGACTTCGCGTCGCCCAGGTTGACCAGGCGGGTGAACAGCTTCAGTGCATCGAGGAAGCGCGCGCCGGCTTCTCGACCACCCGGCAGGCCGAAGGTCAACACGCCCGAGCCATGCCCGCCCAGGTAGCGCTGCGCGGCGGCATGCTCCGGGTCGTCGGCCAGTCCGGCGTAGCGCACCCAGGCCACCTTGGCATGCGCCTTCAGGAACTGCGCGACGGCCAGTGCGTTGGCGTTGATGCGTTCCATGCGCAGGGCCAGGGTCTCGATGCCCTGCAGGATCAGGAAAGCATTGAACGGCGACAGCGCCGCGCCGGTATTGCGCAGCGGCACCACGCGCGCGCGGCCGATATAGGCCGCCGGCCCCAGCGCTTCGGTATAGACCACGCCGTGGTAGCTCGGGTCAGGCTGGTTGAGGCGGGCGAAGCGCGTGGGTTGTGCGGCCCAGTCGAAGCGGCCCGAATCGATGATGGCACCGCCCAGGCTGTTGCCGTGGCCGCCCAGGTACTTGGTCAGCGAATGCACCACGATGTCGGCGCCGTGCTCGAACGGACGCAGCAGGAACGGCGTGGCCACGGTGTTGTCGACGATCAGCGGCACGCCGGCGGCATGCGCGACCTCGGCGATGGCGGCAATGTCGGTGACGTTGCCGCGCGGGTTGCCGATCGATTCGACGAACACCGCCTTGGTGCGGTCGTCGATCAGCGCGGCGAACGCAGACGGATCAGCGGGGTCGGCGAAGCGCGCCTGGATGCCGTACTGCGGCAGCGTGTGCGCCAGCAGGTTGAGGCTGCCGCCATACAGCGCGCTGGAGGCGACGATGTTGTCGCCGGCCTCGGCGATGGTCTGGATGGCATAGGTGATCGCGGCCTGTCCCGAGGCCAGCGCCAGCGCGCCGATGCCGCCTTCCAGCGCGGCGAGGCGTTGCTCCAGCACGTCGGTGGTGGGGTTCATGATGCGGGTGTAGATGTTGCCCGGCACCTTCAGATCAAACAGGTCGGCACCGTGCTGGGTGTCATCGAACGCATACGCTACGGTCTGATAGATCGGCACCGCCACCGCGCGGGTGGTCGGGTCGGGACGGTAGCCGCCGTGCACGGCCAGGGTTTCCAGTTGCCACTGCGGGTCGCTCATTGCACCAGGCTCCATCCGGGGAAACCGCCACCATAGGCCAGCCGGGGCCGGCCGCTGAAAGCCGCTGGCGATGACGTCCGTACCCGCGGTTATCAGGTTGGCCGCGATTCAGGCAGCCGTCATGGGCCATTGCTAGGCTTCGCCGCCGGGCGCTCCTGCCCGGGCACGGAGGCCCCACGCATGCAGCCATCCCCCTGGACACCCCCTGCCAGCAGTTCGCCCACGTCGGTCCTGCTGGTGGAGGACGACCGTCGCCTGGCCGAACTGGTGAGCGACTACCTGCACGAACATGGCTTCGCCGTGCAGCACGTGCCCCGTGGTGACCTTGCCGGTGCGGCCTGCCGACAGCATGCCCCGGAACTGGTGGTGCTGGACCTGATGCTGCCCGGTCTCGGGGGCATCGATGTGTGCCGGCAGATCCGCAGCTTCTCCGATGTGCCGATCCTGATGCTGACCGCCTGCGAGGACGACATCGAGCAGGTGCTGGGCCTGGAATCGGGTGCCGATGACTATGTGCACAAGCCGATCGAACCACGCCTGCTGCTGGCCCGCCTGCGCGCCCTGCTGCGCCGCCGCCACGGCAGCAGCAACACCGGCACGCCCAGCCGGCTGATGCACGGGCAACTGCTGATCGATCGCATGCAGCGTGAAGTGCACCTGCACGGCGCGGCGGTGGATGTGGGCACCACCGAGTTCGAGATCCTGTGGCTGCTGGCCAGCCAGCCGGGGCAGATCCTGTCGCGTGACCAGATCCTGCAGGCGGTGCGCGGCATCGGCTTCGACGGCCTGGACCGCAGCGTTGACGTCTGCATCGGCAAGCTGCGCCGCAAGCTCGGCGATGATGCGCGCGAACCGCGGCGGATCAAGACCGTGTGGGGGCGCGGCTACCAGTTCAATCCTGCGGCCTGGTCGGAATGAAGCGGCTGTTCCTGTGGCTGTGGTTCGTCACCGGCGCCTGCTTCCTGGTCTCGGTGTTCTTCCTCAACCACATCCTGGATGGCATCTACACGCCCGTGCAGGATCGCGTGTTCGTGGAGCAGGTACGCGGGCAGGTGTACGCCCTGCGCAGGGACCTTGCGGGCCTGGACGCCGGCCAGCAGCGTGAGCGCCTGCAGCAGTTGCAACCACACTACGGCATCACCCTGACCCTGCTCGACAATCCTCCCGCGCTCACACCGCAGGAACAGGCGGCCGTGCAGGCCGATGGCTTCATCGTCCGCGATCAGTACCAGCAGGTGCTGCTGCCCATCGAGGGCATCGGCGGCCGCTGGCTGCACCTGCGCCTGCCCGGCGCGGTACAGATGACGATGTACATGACCATCGCGGCCTACCTCAGCATCCTGCTGCTGGTCGGCGCCAGCCTGTATGCCTGGGTACGTCTGCTCTGGCGCGATCTGGAAGCCCTGCGCCGGCACGCCGATCGCATCGGTGCCGGCGATCTGCAGGCGCGCGCGCAGGTTTCGCCACGCTCGCAGATACGCGTCATCGTCGACCATTCCAACCGCATGGCCGCACGCGTGGCCGAGCTGGTGCAGCGCCAGCGCGACCTCACCCACGCCATTTCGCACGAACTGCGCACGCCCATCGCGCGCGTGGCCTTCGGCCTGGACCTGCTGCAGGACAGCGATGATCGCGAACGCCGCGCGCGGCTGGCTCAGGGCCTGCATGGCGACCTGGCCGAGCTCAACCGGCTGGTCAGCGAACTGCTGGCCTACGAACGGCTGGAGCATCCCAGTGAGGGCGAGCCTCTGCAACGCATCGAGGCCAATGACTGGTTGCAGGACTGCCTGGCCGATGCCCGCCGCGATGCCGAACGTGCCGGCCTGGTGCTGCGCGTGCAGCCCAGCGCCCTGCCGCGCGTGGATGCCGAGCCACGCCTGCTGCAGCTGGCGCTGAGCAATCTGGTCGGCAATGCGCTGCGCCACGCGCGCTCGCAGGTGGAAGTGTCGCTGGTGGGTGTGGGCGGACGCGCCTGCCTGCGCGTGGACGATGACGGTCCAGGCATCGCCGAGGCCGACCATGAAAAGGTGATGCGCCCGTTCACCCGCCTGGATGACAGCCGCAGCCGTGATACCGGCGGCTTCGGCCTGGGCCTGGCCATCGTCGGCCGCATTGCAGCCCGCCACGGCGGCGAGCTGCGCATCAGTCGCGCCACGCTGGGCGGCGCACGCCTGGAAATGCACTGGCCGCTGGCTGCCAGCTGAACGCGCTGGGCCGCGATTACAGTTGATTACAACTCCCGCACAACTGCGGACGGATCGGTCGCCGGCGTATGGCCACGCTGGCGACCCTGCAGCACTCGCCGGATGCGCGCGCTGCTTTCCTCCCATTGCCGAGAGTTTCCATGTCCCAGCTTCGCCGTTCCCCCACCCTGCTCTGCCTGGCCCTGCTGCCGCTGTTTGCCACGCCGATCGCCCACGCCAGGGATGACCACTGGACCTTCGAGCTCGCCGCCGGTGGTGGCGTGACCCCGCGTTACAGCGGCAGCGAGGAGTATCGTGCGACGCCGTCGCTGTCTATCGATGTCACCTCGCCGGGAGGCTGGTTTCTGGGCACCAGTGGCATCGGCTGGGGCACCGCCCTCGGCGAGCACACCCGCGTGCGCGCCTATGTCGGCGCCAGCGGCATCCGCAAAGACAAGGACTCGCTGCTCGGCGGTTCGGACTTCCTGCGCGGCATGGGCGATATCGATACCCGTCCCCTGGTCGGTGTCTCGGCTGGTTATACGCTGGGCGAAGCCGTGCTGAGCGGCTCCTGGCAGTTCACCCGCAAGGACGAGGACAAGGCCGAGAACGGCCTGGCCACCCAGCAGATCCACCTGAACCTGACCCTGCCGCTGTTCGACCTGGCCGGAGGCGTGGTCAGCGGCAGCGTGTCCACCGACTACGGCAACCGTGGCTACATGCAGACCTGGTACGGCGTCAGCCCGGAACAGGCCAAACGCACGGGCTTCGCCGAACACAAACCGAAGGCCGGCCTGGTCAGCGCCGGTGTCGGCCTGAAGTGGAGCCACCGCGCGGGCCGCAACGGCAACTGGTACATCTCGGCCGAAGGCACGCGCCTGCTCGGCGATGCGGCCGACAGCCCGATCGTGCAGAAACCCAACCAGTTCGGGCTGATGAGCGGGTACACACACCGCTTCTGAGAGCGCGCCGGGCCGGGCCCGGCGTTACTCACAGGAAACGGGGCGCTGCGGTCAGGCAGCGCCCCGATGGACTCACGCCTTGGCGAACACCAGATGGCCGCCGTCGTTGCCGACTTCGATGGTGTCGCCGTTGACGAAGGCGCCGGACAGGATCTTCTGCGCCAACGGGTTTTCCAGCTGCGCCTGGATCGCGCGCTTCAACGGGCGCGCGCCATACACCGGATCGAAACCGACGTTGCCGAGCAGGTCGAACGCTGCGTCGGACACCATCAGCTTCAAGCCACGCTCGGCCAGGCGCTTTTCCAGGCCACGCATCTGGATGCGCGCGATCTGCTTGATCTGCTGCTTGTCCAATGGGTGGAACACCACGATGTCGTCCAGGCGGTTGATGAACTCCGGGCGGAAGTGCGCCTGCACCACGCCCATCACCGCCGCCTTCATCTGCGTGTAGGCCTCCGGACTGTCGTCGGCGCTCATGTCCTGGATCTGGTGCGAGCCCAGGTTCGAGGTCATCACGATGACGGTGTTGCGGAAGTCCACGGTGCGGCCCTGGCCATCGGTCAGGCGACCGTCGTCCAGCACCTGCAGCAGGATGTTGAACACATCCGGATGCGCCTTCTCCACTTCGTCCAGCAGGATCAGCGAATACGGACGGCGACGCACCGCCTCGGTCAGGTAGCCGCCTTCCTCGTAGCCGACGTAGCCCGGGGGGGCACCGATCAGGCGGGCGACGCTGTGCTTCTCCATGAACTCGCTCATGTCGATGCGGATCATCGCGTCGGCACTGTCGAACAGGAACTCGGCCAGCGACTTGCACAGTTCGGTCTTGCCGACGCCGGTCGGGCCGAGGAACAGGAACGAACCGGCCGGGCGATTCGGATCGGACAGGCCAGCGCGCGAACGGCGCACGGCATCGGAGACAACCCTGATCGCTTCCTCCTGGCCGACCACGCGGTTGTGCAGCACCTCTTCCATCCGCAGCAGCTTGTCGCGCTCGCCTTCGAGCATCTTGTTGACCGGGATGCCGGTCCAGCGCGACACGACCTCGGCGATCTCCTCGTCGGTGACCCGGTCCTGCACCAGCTTGAAGTCTTTGTGCTCGGCTTCCTGGGCGGCGGCCAGCTGCTTTTCCAGCTGCGGCAGCAGGCCGTACTGGATCTCGCTCATCTTGGCGAAATCCTGGCGGCGCTGCGCCGATTCCAGCTCCAGCTTGGCCTGCTCGACCTGCTCCTTGATCTTCGTTGCACCCTGCAGCGCGGCCTTCTCCGACTTCCAGATTTCATTGAGGTCGGAGAACTCGCGCTCCAGCGCCTCGATGTCGTTCTCCAGGTCGGCCAGGCGCTGCCGCGAGGCTTCGTCCTTTTCCTTCTTCAGCATCTCGCGCTGGATCTTCAGCTGGATCACCCGGCGTTCCAGGCGGTCCAGTTCTTCCGGCTTGGAGTCGATCTCCATGCGCAGGCGCGAGGCCGCCTCGTCCATCAGGTCGATGGCCTTGTCCGGCAGCTGGCGGTCGGTGATGTAGCGGTTGGACAGCGTCGCAGCGGCAACGATGGCCGGGTCGGTGATCTCCACCCCGTGGTGCACCGCATACTTTTCCTTCAGCCCGCGCAGGATGGCGATGGTGTCCTCCACCGACGGCTCACCCACGAACACCTTCTGGAAACGGCGCTCCAGCGCAGCGTCCTTTTCGATGTACTTGCGGTACTCATCCAGCGTGGTGGCGCCCACGCAGTGCAGCTCGCCACGTGCCAACGCCGGCTTGAGCATGTTGCCGGCATCCATCGCGCCGTCGGCCTTGCCGGCGCCGACCATGGTGTGCAGCTCATCGATGAACAGGATGATCTGCCCTTCGCTCTTGGCGAGGTCGTTGAGCACGCCCTTCAGGCGTTCCTCGAATTCACCACGGAACTTGGCGCCGGCGATCAGCGCGCCCATGTCCAGCGACAGCACGCGCTTGCCGCGCAGGCCCTCGGGCACTTCGTCGTTGATGATGCGCTGGGCCAGGCCTTCCACGATCGCGGTCTTGCCAACGCCAGGTTCGCCGATAAGCACCGGGTTGTTCTTGGTCCGGCGCTGCAGCACCTGGATGGTGCGGCGGATTTCCTCGTCACGGCCGATCACCGGATCGAGCTTGCCGCTCTCGGCACGTGCGGTCAGGTCGATGGTGTACTTCTCCAGCGCCTGCCGCTGTTCCTCGGCATTCTCCGACTGCACGTTCTCGCCGCCACGCAGCTTGTCGATCGCGGCCTGCAGGCGGGCCTTGTCGGCACCGGCGGCGCGCAGCGCCATGCCCAGCGTGCCGCCGTCGTCCAGCGCCGCCAGCACGAACCACTCGCTGGCGATAAAGGCATCGCCATTCTGCTGCGCCAGCTTGTCGGTCTGGTTCAGCAGGCGCCCCAGGTCATTGCCCATCGAAACGTTGCCGGCCTGCCCGGACACCTTGGGCAGTGCGTCCAGCGCCTCGGTCAGGCGCTCGCGCAGCACCGGCACGTTCACCCCGGCCTGGGCCAGCAACGGGCGCGTGCTGCCGCCCTGCTGGTCCAGCAGTGCGCTGAACAGGTGAACCGGTTCGATGATGCTGTTGTCGCGGCCCACGGCCAGCGACTGTGCGTCTGCCAGCGCCTGCTGGAAACGCGAGGTGAGCTTGTCCATCCGCATTGCGAATCCTCATCGGTCATCAGGGCCGGCCCGCGCCGGCGATGCTGGAAAGATGCGGTTGCCCCACCCCGTTTCAAGGGTGGCTGCGACTGCACCCCGAGGCCAGTCAGCCTGTGGCCAGCATGCCGGAACGGGTGTGGTCGGCGCGTTGATCCCGATCAGTTCCGTGCGGTGGAGGGACTCAGCGGGTGATCGCGCTGCGGATCGCCCGCAGCTGCTGCTTGACCGCCCGCGCCTGCGCCGGGTCCATGCGCAGCAGGGCCTTCTGCCCGATCGAGCGGGACTGCAGGGTGGGATCGACGAAGCGATAGCGGCCGCGCTCATCGCGCTGCACCAGCGGCGCCTGGGCCAGTTCCGGGGTCTCCAGCAGGTGGTCGATCACCGTGACCAGGCGGTCGTTGAAATAGCCCTCGGGCCGCCCAAGGTCGACATAGGCCTGCTGGATCAGCGGATAGAAGCGTTTGTAAGCGGTAGCCGTTGCCACCGGGTCCAGCGCAGTGAACGCCTGCACGTAGGGCGCATAGCGCGCCGCATTGCTGGCGGCGATGCGTTCACCGCCTTCGCCCGGCTCGACCTGCAGGTTGCCCGGCAGCGGGCGCGCGGCCAGCGCGGTCGGCGGCACGCTGGGCTTGTCCAGGTTGTCGACCTGGGTAACCAGGCGCTGGATCAGATGATCGCGCAGCAGCAGGGTCAGCGGACCCTCGCCCTGGAACAGCTGGTTCAGCGCGCCCCAGGCAGCGGCATCGCTGTCAGCCAGCTTCGGCAGTGCCGGGTCGGCGGCGGCCTCGATATCCAGCGGATGCCGGATCGATGGGGGTGCCGACGCGGGCTCTGCGGCTGCCGTCGGTTGTGGCGGTGCGCCGGTACTGGCGGGGGTCGATTGCACCGGCACCGAAACACCGTCTGCCAGGCTCTTCAGCTGATCGCGGAACAACCAACCACCCGCGCCACCGATCACCACCACGCCCAGCACCCAGGGCCAAACCGCCTTTCCACTCTGCATGATGCAGCACCTCGTTTCACACGCATGGAAAAGGTGTGACCCCATCGATTGCAGCCGGTTCCCCGCCTGTTCCGCTGCCGTTCGGGTTCAGGCCTGCACCAGAACCGCGCTCACGCCTGCTTTGCACTGCCCGCGCGAGGCTATGAGTTCTGTCCTGTGGAGGCACTCCCATGCAGTACGCGCTGTACTACTGGACCGGCATCCAGGGCCGTGGCGAGTTCGTGCGCCTGGCGCTGGAAGATGCCGGCGCCGACTACATCGACATGGCACGGGTGCACGGCGATGCGGTGATGCAGCCATTCCTGGATGGCAGCAGCGAGGGCCCGAAGCCCTTCGCACCGCCGTTCCTCAAAGCGGGCCGCCAGGTCATCGCGCAGGTCGCGGCCATCCTGGATTTCCTCGGCCCGTCGCTGGACCTGGTGCCGCAGGCCGCCTCACGCCGGCTGCAGGCGCTGCAACTGCAGCTGACCATCGCCGACCTGGTGGCCGAGGTGCACGACACCCACCATCCGATCGCCGCGTCGAAGTACTACGAAGAACAGAAGACCGAAGCCAAAGCGCGTGCCGCGTCCCTGCGCAGCGAACGACTGCCGAAGTTCCTGGGCTACTTCGAACACGTGCTGGCCGCCAACGGTGGCCGCCATGCGCTGCGCGAGCATTCCTATGTGGATCTGTCGCTGTTCCAGCTGCTGAGCGGGCTGGACTACATGTTCCCGCGCCGCATGCAGGCGCTCGGCCCCACCCTGCCCCGGCTGCGCGCGCTGCAGGAGCGGGTGGCGAAACGACCCAACATTGCCGCCTATCTGGCCTCGGCGCGGCGGTTGCCGTTCAACACCAACGGCATCTTCCGCCACTACCCCGAGCTGGATGCGGAACGGTAGTGCCGGCCGCTGGCCGGCAATCGCACGATGCGTCCGAGGTCCATGAGCATGCCGGCCAGCGGCCGGTACTACCGTGGGGTCAGCTGTTCTCACCCAGCGGTTTCACCGCCTGCTTCTGCAGTGACAGCAGGCCCAGCAGCAGCGCCAGTGCCACGTAGGCGCCGGCGAACTGCCAGCTGATGATGCGCGCCAGCCCGTCCAGATCCCACGGCAGGTAGATGCCACCACGCGGATCCACCGAATGGATCAGGCCGAACAGGGTCAGACCCGCGGCCACCAGCAGGAAACCGCAGGCACGGCGCAGGCGGCCATCGACCATCGCGGCTACCGCCGAAATCCACAGCATCGAGGTGATGATGAAGCCGTTGCCGAGGGTGAAGATCACCGCCAGCTCAGGCAATCCGTGGCCATCCAGTTTGGTCAGCAGTTGCGGCAGCTGGTCCGGCGCGATCCAGCCCGGCGCCTTGATCGCCAGCAGGTAGGCCACCGACGGCAGGAAACCGAACACCATCGCGCCGGTGTGGTGGCGCGGCGTGGCCTGGAAGGCCTGGGTGGTGATGTCGATGGCCACGTACACGATGATCGGTGCCAGCACCGCCAACGGCAGCCACTGCACCAGCCCGGAGATGATGCCGAGCATGCCGCCGATGCCGACGAACAGGCCGGTCAGCAGCGTGTAGCCGCTGCGGGCGCCCATGTGCTTGTACGCCGGCTGGCCGATGTACGGTGTGGTCTGCGCCACGCCGCCGCAGACACCGGCCACCAGCGTGGCCACCGCTTCCACCAGCAGGATGTCGCGGGTGCGGTAGTCATCGCCGGCCGCGCGCGCGCTTTCGGACACGTTGATGCCACCGACCACCATCAGCAGGCCGAATGGCAGCAGCAGCGGCAGGTAGGTCATCGCGGTGGGCAGGCCGTCGAGGAAGCCCAGCGTCGGCAGCGGCAGCACCACCTGCGGCGGTACCCACGCCGGCACATGGAAGCCCGGCGCGCCCAAGCCGGCCAGGCCGAGGCCGTAATACAGCACGGTGCCGAACACGAAGGCCAGCAGCACGCCCGGGCCACGCACCGGCAGCTTGCCCTTGGCGATCAGCACATACAGCAGCAGGCCCAGCGTGGTGAAGCCGACCAGCGGCGAGCGCAGCGTTTCCAGCAGCGGCAGCAGGCCCATCAGCACCAGCGCGATGCCGGCAATGGAACCCAGCAGCGCCGCACGCGGCAGCGCGCGGGTGACTGCTTCGCCGAAGAACGACAGCACGAACTTGAGCACGCCCATGATGACCAGCGCGGCCATGCCCAGCTGCCAGGTAGCGATGCCCGCGGCATGCGGATCCATGCCCTGCTGCTTGAAGGCGATGAAGGCCGGACCGAGCACCAGCAGGGCCATGCCGATGCTGGTGGGGGCATCCAGGCCGAGCGGCATGGCGGTGACATCGTCGCGGCCGGTACGCGCAGCCAGCCGGCGCGCCATCAGGGTGTACAGCAGGTTGCCGACCAGCACGCCAAAGGCTGTGCCGGGGAACATGCGGCCGAATACCACGTCGGCGGGGAACTGGAAGATCCCGACCAGGGCCATGGCGATGAAGCCGAGGATGGAGAGGTTGTCGACGACCAGGCCGAAGAAGCCGTTGAAGTCGCCGGCGACGAACCAGCGACGCGGTGCGGCGGAAGCGGGAGCGGACATGGAAGGGGCGGTGGGGGTGGGGACCGCCGATGGTAGGCCCAGCGGGGCCAGCGCGCCAATTCTGTCGTGGAATGATGGGTTCCAGCCAACGGCGGGGCCCCTCGTAGCTGGGAGTTGGTCTCGGACAGCGGACCTCAGGGGGTGGGCCGGGCGGGTAGCCTGCGCAGGGGGCGCTGCAAGTACATCCATGTAAGCTCGGTCGCCGCATCCATGCGGCTCACGATCCTGCGCAGCCTACCCGCCCGGCCCCTGACAGTTTCCTGCGCATGCCAGCCACGGAAGAGAATCAAAAGATCAAAAGCAAAGGCAGGCGCTCGTTGTAGAGCCGAGCCCATGCTCGGCTGCTGTACGCGAAGCCTCTGAGCCGAGCATGGCTCGGCTCTACAGAAGATCATTCAGATCGTTCCTTCGTTCATCCACGCATGACGTGGATCTACCGTGTCGACCAAGGTCGACACCTACCAACAGCAGCGGAAGACTGTTGAAGGCGGGGTGGGTCCGGTTGCGGGGGCGTGAGCGCAATGGATGGCGCGACCGAGCCTACAGGGACGTATTTACGGCGTCCCCCGCAACCGGACCCACCCCGCCTACTCACGGCAAACCTGCTTTTGACCTTGCTTCGGCGGTTGCATTGGCCTCGGCGGGTGCAGGGCGCAGCCCTGCATCGACCAACCCCTCACTTCTTCAGAAAGTTGTCCACCAGCAGATGCTTGACGTCGTCGAAGCGGCCGTTCAACACCGCCTTGGCCGCATACAGCGCTGTACCGGCCACCTGCTTGGCCTCGATCTGCGGCGGCATCACCAGCTCGGCGCGACTCGTGTGCACGTCCAGCAACGCCGGGCCACGCTGCGCCAGGAAATCCTGCACCGCTTCCTCCAGGTCCTCGCTGCGTGTCACCGTTCGGCCATGGAAGCCGATCACCTCGGCCAGGCGGCCGAAGTCCGGGTTCTTCAGGTCGGTGTAGTTGTCCAGAAGGCCTTCCACCTTCTGTTCCAGCTCGACGAAATTCAGCGAGCCGTTGTTGAACACCACCACCTTGATCGGCAGATTTTCCTGCACTGCGGTCAGCAGGTCGCCCAGCAGCATTGCCAGGCCACCATCACCGGACAGCGAAATCACCTGGCGGCCGGGGAACGCCTTCTGCAGGCCCAGCGCCTGCGGCATCGCGTTGGCCATCGTTCCGTGCAGCAGGCTGGTCAGCGTGCGGCGGCGACCATTCACCCGGATATGCCGCAGCACCCACACCATCGGCGAGCCGCCGTCGGCGGTGAACAGCGCGTCGTCTGTCGCGTACTTCGACAGCAGCGCAGTCAGGTGCTGCGGGTGGATCAACTCGCCTTCGCCCGGTTGTTCTTCCTGTTCGCGCTTCTTCAGCGCCTTGTCACGGCGCTCGATGCACTCGTCCAGGAAACTGCTGTCCTCGCGCGGCGGCAGCATCGGCAGCAAGGCGTCCAGCGTCGGTGCGATGTCACCGACCACGCCCAGGTTCACCGGATGGCGGCGGCCGAGGTGGCTGCCATCGCGGTCGACCTGGATGATCGTGGCCTTGTCCGGGTAGAACTGGCCCCACGCGAAATCGGCGCCGAGCAGCAGCAGCGTGTCGCACTCCATCAGCGTGTGGAAGCCGGATTCGATGCCGAAGATGCCGGTCATGCCCATGTTGTAAGGGTTGTCCGGCTCGACGAAGTCCTTGGCGCGCGAGGTGTGCGCGATCGGGGCCTGCAGGCGCCGGGCCAGCTCCAGCAGCTGCGGGTGTGCGCCCTGGCAACCGGCACCGGCATAGATGCCGATGCGCTTGCCCTGCCCCAGCAGCTCAGCGATGCGCTGCAGCTCGGCATCCGACGGGCGCAGCACCGGCTGGGTGTAGTGCACCGAGAACGGCACATCGTGCTTCACCTCGGCCTGGCTGATATCGGCGGGCAGGATCACCACCGCCACGCCGCGGCGGCTGATCGCGGCCTGGCAGGCCAGCGTGACCACACGTCGCGCCTGTTCGGCGCTGTGCACCTGCTCGCAGAACACCGAACAACTGGCGTACACCGCTTTGAAGTCCACTTCCTGCGGGAATTCCATGCCCAGTTCGCTGGTCACCACCTGGCTGGCGATCAGTACCATCGGCGCGCGGTTGCGGTTGCTCTCGAACACGCCGTTGATGAAATGCAGGCTGCCGGGGCCGCAGGAACCGGCGCACGCGGTCAGCTCGCCGCTCACCAGCGAATCGGCGCCGGCGGCGAACGCTGCCACTTCTTCATGGCGCACATGCACCCACGCAATCTCGCTGCCATGCATCGCATCGGTCACATGGTTGAGCGTATCGCCCACGATGCCGTAGCAACGGCGGACACCGGCCTGCTGCAGGGCGTCCACCACGATTTCGGCCACGCGCTTGCTCATCGGATACATCCTCGAACGGGGGAACGTCCGAGGCTAGACCCGGTGAAGTGATGCCCCCGTGGGCAAGTTGCCCATCGCCTCGATATGCAAACTGCGGATAGACGTCTCGTCAATCGTTAACGTTGATCCAGCCCACCACCACGCCGCTTTTCGGATTGAGAAACCGAAGCTTCACCCAGCCGTCCTGTTCATCCAGCAGCTCCACGCGGTCGCCCTGCACCAGATAGCGCTTCGTACTGGAAGCACCGGGCCGATCGAACAGGAACAACCGCGCGGGCACCACGGTGGCCTGCTGACCACGCAGCGGTCCATCCGGCGGTGCGCCCAGGCCATCGCCGATGGCGCTCTCCAACACACGACCAGCAGGATCATAGGTGCGCCAGACCGCCAGCGGGCCCTGCTCGTCGGTCTGTTCCCAATGCAGCGCGGCGTTCACCGTGTCGCCCAGCATCAGCACAGTCTCGCTGCGGTAGAGGTAGAGCGTTGCACCCGAAAACCGGTACTGGTCGGTGTACCACATCGGGCCGCTGCGGCAGCTGCTGGTCAGGGTGCGGCTCGGACGGTCGACACTCAGCCCCATCAGGTCACCGCAGCTGTCCTTGCCATGGGTGTCGGCCTGCAACGCGCGGAACCCGGCACTGGCCGGATCGAAGCGGTACACCGCCACCGCCTCGTTGACCATGCCTACCGAGGCGCGCGCGACCAGTTCCGGGTAGCCATCGAAATCGACGTCTTCCAGCGACCATTGCGAATTGCCGTCGGCATCCGCCGCACCCGCCAGCGTCTGGCGCTTGCCCGACGGTGACAGCTGCACCACGATGCTGCCGTCCTGCTGGGGATCGGCGTGCGCCTGCACGTGAGCGGCCACCTGGAACCGCAGCGTTTCGCCGTCATCCCCACGCGCCTGCGCCGCCGGTGCCACCACGCCTGCCAACACCAGGCCCAGCATGCACTCCCTGTAGTTCATCATCGCTCCCTGCGGCACCGCGCTGGCACCTTCACCTCAGAACGATACCTCGACCGGCTGCCGCGACCACAGCACCGATTGATGCTTGGTCTGCTGCTTCCACGCCAGGCGGATCGCCTCGATATCGGCGCGGCGCTGCGGGGTGTCCTCGTGCAGCACCACCAGCACCTTGGTGCGCAGGCGATTGGGCGAGGCATCGCCGCGGAACAGCCACTGGCCGTAGGCATCGAACACGGTCAGGCCATCCGGGAAGCGCGGGGTGACTTCCTTGTCCAGGAAGGTGCGCCACTGCGTCTCGCTGATGGTGTCGGCCTGCGGGCGGTTGCCGGCGCCCTGCTCCTCGCCCACGCCGAAGTACAGCTCACTGCGCACCCAGCCGTGGCCAGCGGACGGCCGTGCGGCATCGCCCTTCAGTTCGGCGGTGGTGGCCGTGGCATAGGCGCTGGGCGCCTGCGAGGACAGGCTGGCGCAGCCGCTGGTGGCCAGCAGCACGGCGAAGACGAGGCCAAGGTGTTTCATCGGTACAGCTCCGGGGAAGGGGGACAAGGCGAGCCGGCAGCGTACAGCGCCACCGGCCCGGCGTGCTGATGCCAACAGGGCATCAGCTCATGCCGGACCGGCAGGGGCTTGCATCGGCACCGGTCATCACGCGAAGATAATATATCGCTTCATCCGGATGGATGTAAGTGAAACCATCTACCCCTTCCCCGTCGTCGTTGTTGCTGGAGCCCCCATGTCCGTCCGCCTGCCCGCGTCGCCGCTCGGCCTCGCCATCGCACTCGCGCTTTCCTCCGCCGCCGTCCCGGCCCTGGCCCAGGACGCCACCAACCTGGACACGGTGATCGTCACCGGCACCCGTGCTGCCGACCGCACCGTGCTCGAATCCACCTCGCCGGTGGACGTGCTCACCGCCGAGGACATCCGCAAGGCCGGCGTGGTCAACGGCGAGCTGGGCAGTGCGCTGCAGGCGCTGTTGCCGTCGTTCAACTTCCCGCGCCAGTCCAACTCCGGTGGCGCCGACCACGTGCGCGCGGCACAGCTGCGTGGCCTGTCACCGGACCAGGTGCTGGTGCTGGTCAATGGCAAGCGCCGCCACCACACCGCGCTGGTCAACACCGACAGCAAGATCGGCAAGGGCACCACGCCGGTCGATTTCAACTCGATCCCGGTCAGCGCGATCAAGCGCATCGAAGTGCTGCGCGACGGCGCCGGTGCGCTGTACGGCTCGGATGCGGTGGCCGGTGTGATCAACGTGATCCTCGACAACGGCGGCGACGGCGGTGAGATCGAGGCCAGCTACGGAGCCAACCACACCGACCTCAAGCCGATCGGGCGCACTCTCACCGACGGCCAGACCGGCAACATCAGCGCCAAGGTCGGCACCTCGCTGGGCGAGGACGGTGGCTTCCTGCGCGTGGGCCTGGAGTACAAGCACCGCAACGGCACTAACCGCGCCGGCTTCGACCAGATTCCGCCGTGGGACCAGACCCCGGACAACCTGGCGCTGCAGGGCAAGCGCAACTATGTGCTGGGCGATGGCAAGAGCAAGGACATCAATCTGTGGCTGAACACCGAGATCCCGGTAGGCCAGACCTCGACGTTCTACGCGTTCGGTACCTTCAACCAGCGGGATACCGAAGGCGCCAACTACTTCCGCTATCCCGATGGCGATGCCAACTGGAAGCAGGTCTATCCGAACGGTTACCGGCCGATCTCCGAAGGCGAGAACCGCGACGTGCAGGCCGTGGCCGGTGTGCGCGGCCAGTGGGGTGAATGGAGCTACGACGGCAGCCTGGATTACGGCGAGAACGACTTCACCTACCGACTGCGTGATTCGCTCAACGCGTCGCTGGGCCCGACCAGCCCGACCCGCTTCAAGACCGCCGACTACGAGTACGCGCAGACCGTGGGCAACCTCGACCTGAGCCGCGTGTTCACCCAGAGCGACAGCATCAGCCACACCCTGGGCCTGGGCGTGGAAGCACGCCACGAGCGCTACCAGACCCGTCCCGGTGACCCGGCCAGCTACGCCGCCGGCCCCTACACCGATCGCCCGACCGGCTCGCAGGCCGGTGGCGGCCTGACCCCGCAGGATGCGGCCCGCCTGTCGCGCGACGTGGCCAGTGCCTACGCCAGCCTGTCCAGCCAGTTCGGCGAGAAGTTCTCCACCGATCTGGCCGCACGCTACGAGCACAACGACGACTTCGGCGGTGAACTGACCGGCAAGCTCGGCCTGCGCTATGAATTCACCCCGGCGTTCGCGCTGCGCGGAGCCATCTCCAACAACTTCCGCGCACCGTCGCTGGCACAGATCGGCTACGAGTCCACCTCCACCGGCTACAACGCTGGCGGCCAGCTGGTGCAGGGCCGCCTGCTGTCGGTCAACAATCCGATCGCACGCGGCCTGGGTGCGCAGAACCTGAAGCCGGAAAAATCGATCAACACCTCGCTGGGCTTCACCAGCCGCATCGGTGAGCACTTCGACCTGTCGCTGGACTTCTTCCAGATCGACATCGATGACCGCATCGCGCTGTCGGAGAGCATCACCGGCGATGCGCTGACCGACTACGTGGCGGCCAACTACGGCGTCAGCGGCCTGCAGAGCGCCAGCTTCTTCGTCAACGCGGCCGATACCCGCACCCGCGGCGCCGAGCTGGTGAGCAACTGGCGCCAGTCGCTGGGCGATGGCCAGCTGCTGCTGACCGGCACCTATGCGTACACCAAGACCACGCTGAAGAACGTGCTGGCCACGCCGGCGCGGCTGCGCGCGCTGAACCCGGACTACGTGCTGTTCGGCATCGAAGAGACCAACACCCTCACCGATGCCACCCCGCGTACGCGTGGCAGCTTCTCGGCCGCCTGGAGCAACGACCACTGGTCGCTGAGCACCCGCGTGAACCGCTATGGCAGCGCCACCCGCGTGTTCAACTTCGGTGACGGCTACATCCCGCGCCAGACCTACCAGGCCGAATGGCAGCTGGATGCGGAAGTGGAGTACCGCATCACCCCGCGCTGGAGCGTGGCCATCGGCGGCCAGAACCTGACCGACAACTACCCGGATCGATCCAACAGCGATATCCACTACTTCGGCAACCTGCCGTATGACGTGCTGTCGCCGATCGGCAGCAACGGCGCGTATTACTACGGCCGCGTCCGCTATACGTTCTGATCGCATTGGACCAATGACTCCCGGTGGGTGCGGACCGTTGGTCCGCACTGCCTGAGCTCGATGCAGGCTGACCTGCCATGCCGACCAACGGTCAGCACCCACCGAAGCAGGGCCGTAGCATGCCCTCGACCCCACGTACACGCCCACGCTGGCAAGCTGGGCGCCATGGCTGAACCGCTCCCCCTGCGTCCGCCACCGCCATTGCTGGACGACGCCTGCGCGTTGTTCCTCGATGTCGACGGCACTCTGATCGAATTCGCTGCACGCCCGGATGCCGTGCAGCTGCTGCCGGATGTGCGTGAAGCCATCGGCCGCATCAGCGACCGCCTGGAAGGTGCCGTAGCACTCGTCAGTGGTCGCCCGCTTGCACAGCTGGACCAGCTGTTCGCGCCGTTGAAACTTCCCGCCGCCGGCCTGCATGGGCACGAACTGCGTGGCGAGGACGGTCGTGTGCTGCGCGACGAACACGACGACGACACCGCCGAGTGGCTGCACGCGCTGCACCAGCAGGCGATGCGCTTCGCCCACGGCCATCCCGGCGTGCTGGTGGAAGACAAGGGCGTCGGCCTGGCCCTGCATTGGCGAGGCGCGCCGCACGCAGCAAGTGATGTCCGCGCCTTTGCCGACCGCCATGTGCGCGGCCGTGCCAGCTACCGCCTGCAACCCGGCGACCATGTGGTCGAATTCGTTCCCGTCGGCACCGACAAGGGCCGCGCCGTGCGGCGGATGATGCAGTACCTGCCGTTCCGCGGCCGCCTGCCGGTGTTCCTCGGCGACGACCTCACCGATGAGTTCGGCTTCGACGCCGCCAACAGCCAGCATGGCTGGAGCGTGCTGGTGGGCGAACGGGAACCCAGCAAAGCGGTATTCGCGCTGCCCGACATACGCAGCGTGCACGCCTGGCTGCGTGAGAATGCCTATTGACCCGGCCACCCCACGGCCGCAACCGAGATGTACCGCGTGATGACCCAACCCGATCTTGATCTGGGCGTGGTCGGCAACGGCAGCTTCGGCGCCCTGGTCGACAAACGTGCCCGCGTTGTCTGGAGCTGCCTGCCCACCTTCGACGGCGACCCCACCTTCTGTGCCCTGCTCGGCCCCAACCAGCAGACCGGTGGCGACTTCGCCATCGAGCTGGAGGACTTCGCCAGCAGCGAGCAGGAATACCTGACCAACACCGCGATCCTGCGCACCGTGCTGCGCGACGCGCACGGCGGCGAACTGGAAATCCTCGATTTCGCCCCGCGCTGGCGGCAGAACGACCGCTTCTACCGCCCGGTCAGCCTGATCCGCCAGGTGCGCCCTCTGGCCGGCAGCCCCCGCATCACCGTGCGTGCACGTCCGCTGGCGGACTGGGGCGCGCGCGTGCCCGAGTCCACCTGGGGCAGCAACCATGTGCGCTGGATCCTGCCCGAACACGTGCTGCGGCTGACCACCGACGTGCCGGTGCGCTTCATCCGCGATGGCCTGCCGTTCGTGCTCAATCATCCCATCCACCTGATCCTGGGCGTGGATGAATCGCTCAACCGCTCGATCAGTGGCTATGTGCAGGAAGCCTTCCAGCGCACCCGCGACTACTGGCGCGAATGGGTGCGCTACCTGTCCATTCCGCTGGAATGGCAGGACGCGGTGATCCGCAGTGCCATCACATTGAAGCTGTGCCAGTACGAGGACAGCGGCGCGATCATCGCGGCGATGACCACCTCCATACCGGAAGCCCCCGGCAGCGTGCGCAACTGGGACTACCGGTACTGCTGGCTGCGTGATGCCGCGTTCGTGGTGCGTGCACTGAACCGCCTCGGCGCAACACGCACGATGGAACAGTTCCTCGGCTACATCTTCAACCTGGCCACCACCGATGGCACGCTGCAGCCGCTGTACGGCATCGGCTTCGAGGCCAGGCTGGACGAAGACGAAGTACCCAGCCTGTCCGGCTATCGCGGCATGGGCCCGGTACGGCGCGGCAACCTGGCCTGGGTGCAGCGCCAGCACGATGTCTACGGCAGCGTGGTGCTAGCCTCCACCCAGCTGTTCTTCGACCGCCGCCTGCAGGACCCGGGGGATGCGCACACCTTCGCCCGCCTCGAACCCCTCGGCGAGCAGGCGTTCGCCCTGCACGACGTACCCGATGCCGGCCTGTGGGAATTCCGCGGCCGCACCGAAGTGCATACCTACACCAGCGCGATGTGCTGGGCCGCCTGCGACCGCCTGTGCAAGATCGCCGTGCGCCTGAAGCGCGATGACCGCGCCCGCTACTGGCGCGAGCGTGCCGACACCATCCACGCGCGCATCATGGCCGAGTCCTGGAGCGAAGAACTGGGCCACTTCACCGATACCTTCGGTGGTCATCGGCTGGACGCCTCGCTGCTGCTGCTGGCCGACATCGGCTTCATCGACGCGCTGGATGCCCGCTTCGTCGCCACCGTTGAAGCCATCGGCCGCGACCTCAAGCATGGCAACTCGCTGTACCGCTATGTCGCACCAGATGACTTCGGCGAACCGGAAACCAGCTTCACCATCTGCACGTTCTGGTACATCGATGCGCTGGCCGCCATCGGGCGCCTCGACGAGGCACGCGGGATGTTCGAACTGCTGTTGAAGCAGCGCAACCATCTGGGCCTGCTGTCGGAGGATCTGGCCTTCGACAGCGGCGAAGCCTGGGGCAACTTCCCGCAGACCTATTCGCACGTCGGCCTGATCACCGCCGCGATGCGCCTGTCGCGGTCCTGGCAGGAGGCATCGTGAGTCGTCTGGTTGTGGTTTCAAACCGCGTGGCCGTGCCGGGCGAGAACCGTGCCGGCGGCCTGGCGGTGGGCCTGCTGGCCGCGCTGAAGGAACGCGGCGGCATGTGGTTCGGCTGGAGCGGCAAGAGCGTGCGCGACGGCAGTGGCACGCTGCACACGCAGAAGGACGGCGACATCGAATTCGTCACCCTCGACCTGAGCAAGCGCGAGGTCGATGGCTACTACAACGGCTTCGCCAACCGCACGCTATGGCCACTGCTGCACTTCCGCCTCGATCTGGTCGACTACGACCGGGGCACCCGCGAGACCTACCACAAGGTCAACGCGCTGTTCGCCGACAAGCTCGCGCCGCTGCTGCGCGAAGATGACATCGTCTGGATCCACGACTACCACCTGATCCCGCTCGGCGCGCTGCTGCGCGAGCGTGGTATCGGCTGCCGCATCGGCTTCTTCCTGCATATCCCAATGCCGTCGGCCGACCTGCTGCAGGCCATGCCCGACCACCTGCGGTTGTTCTCGGCGCTGTACGCCTACGACCTCGTCGGCTTCCAGACCCAGCGCGATGCGGATCGCTTCCAGACCTACCTGCGCCTGTTCGGCGGCGGTCGCGTACTCGACAACGGCGAGCTGGAAGCACCAGGCGGCCGCCGCTTCAGTGCGGCCGCCTTCCCGATCGGCATCGACACCGAGCTGATCGCGCGCCAGGCCGGTACCGCCGCCACCAAGGCCGCCGTAAAGAACCTGCGCGCCAGCCTGCGTGATCGCCAGCTGGCGATCGGCGTGGACCGCCTGGATTATTCCAAGGGCCTGCCCGAGCGCTTCCTCGGCTTCGAACGGTATCTTGAGCGCCATCCCGACCAGCGCGGCTCGCTGACCTACCTGCAGATCGCCCCGGTCTCGCGCGGCGATGTCACCGAGTACCGGCAGCTGCGCAGCCAGCTGGAGCAGATCGCCGGCCACATCAACGGTGGCCACGCCGAACCGGACTGGACGCCACTGCGCTACGTCAATCAGAACTTCACCCATGCCACCCTCACCGGCTTCTACCGGGCGGCGGCGGTCGGCCTGGTTACGCCGCTGCGCGATGGCATGAACCTGGTGGCCAAGGAGTACGTGGCCTCGCAGGACCCGGAGGATCCCGGCGTGCTGGTGCTGTCACTGTTGGCCGGCGCCGCCGACGAACTCAAGCAGGCACTGCTGGTGAATCCGCACGACCTGGATGGCGTAGCCGACGCCATCGCCACCGCAGCCACGATGTCGCTGCGCAGGCGCAAGGAGCGCTGGCACGCGATGATGGAACACCTGCGCACCTACGACATCAACCACTGGCGCCGCAGCTACCTGGACGCGCTCGAAGGCTGACGATGCCGCGCCTGTAGCGTCGAGCCTGCTCGACTGGCTCTTGTAGAGTCGAGCCATGCTCGACTGCTATCGGCAGGGGAAAAAACCCAGTCGAGCATGGCTCGACTCTACAGAAGGCCGGCGATCAATCCAGGAACCGCGCAGCCTGTTCCGGTGCAGGCAGATGGCAGGCATCATGCCGCCCGAACCAGCGATAGCGATTGCGCGCCAGCGTCCGATACGCCGCATCGCGCCAGCGACGCGGCACCATCCGGAGCACAGCGCTCAGGCGCCAGGCGCCGCCCAGGCCCGTCAGTACGCGCAGGATGGCATCGGTATCGGTCCAGGCGCCCTGTGCATCCAGCAGCAGGAACGACATCGGGTCCTGCGGATCCAGCCCGTGCGCGCGCAACATCGCGCTGCCCTGCTGCCCCTGCATCGCCGCAAAGCGGTAGCGCCCCGTGCGGTCGAAACGCAGCAGGAAGCGCACCCAGCGGTTGCACAGCGCGCACACACCATCGAACACGATCACCGCGCTGCCCGCCTCGGCGGCAGCATCACTGCGGTTCGAGCCAGCCTTCATAGCGAATCAGGGCTCCAGCCCAGGGCAGCGTCACATCGACCAGGAAAGTGTAACGCTCACCCTGCCAGGCTTCACGGCAGCGCACACCGCCAAACCAGCGCGTCGGCAGCGGCAGCAGCCCGAAGGCCCAGACCCGCCGCACCGACCAGTCGATGCCACCGTCGCGGGCCTGCAGATCGAACTCGAAGCGCACTGCGCCCAGTTGCTCGCGCAGATACCCTTCGTGCGCCCACAATCGCGACACCATCGGCCAGCGGCCAAACCGCCGCGCCCATTGCTCGCCCTGCCCGCGTGCACTGAACGCCACTTCGGTGGGCAGCGCGTCGCCGTCCTTCGGCAACCGCGCCAACGCGGCCAGCAGCGGCACCAGCCAGTGCCGCCCCCTCACGATGCGCGCCTGCCCCACGTAGCGGCAGGGCAACGGCGCGACATGCAGGGCCTGTACCGGCGCTGCCAGGGTGGCGAAGGCCGGCCCCAGCACCCGTGCGAACAGCGGCGGGGTCAGGGCGCGATCCAGGCCAGGGTCGCCATGCGCCCGGTACGACGATCGCGCCGGTGCGAATACAGGTCAGGATCAGCCATGGTCGACACCGTGCCGCCATACACCTGCGCCGGGTCCATCCCCGCCGCCTGCAGGCGCTGTCGCGCCAGCGCGAACAGGTCCACCTTCCAGTGGCCGGCGCGGGTAGCCACGAACGCCGCCTCGGCGGCCGGATCATGGCCGACGAAAGCGTGGAAGACCTCCTCGCCGATCTCGTAGTCGGCCGGTCCGGCGGCCGGGCCCAGCCAGGCCCGCAGCTGCGCCGGCGGCGTCTGCATGACGGCCACCGTGGCCTCCAGCATGCCGTCAGCCAGCCCACGCCAGCCGGCATGGGCCGCGCCCACCTCGCTGCCATCGGCCGCGGCAAACACCACCGGCAGGCAGTCGGCGGTCAGGATCGCCAGCACCACGCCCGGCACCGAGGTCACTGCGGCGTCGGCCACCGGTTCGCTGGTGCCAGGCACCGGCGGCGCGGTGAAGCGCAGCACGGTGCTGCTGTGCACCTGGCGCAGCCAGTGCGGGGCCGAGGGCAGTGCCAGCCCCTGCTGCAGCAGCTGGCGGTTGTGCTCCACGTTGGCCGGGGTATCACCATCGGCCGCGTGCCGGTTGCCCAGGTTGAACTGCGCGAACGGTGCCGGCGAAATGCCCGCGCCATGCCGACGCGTGGTCAGCGCATGGACGCCTGCCGGCGCCGGCCAGTCCGCCTGCAGCAACGGCAGCGCGGCCGCCATCACCAGCGGTCCCGCTCGCGGGCAGCGAAGGCTTCGCTGTCTTCGCGCAGCACCTTCATCAGGTGCAGCATGTCCTCCGGCACCGGCGCGGTATTGCGCACCGGCTCACCGGTGATCGGGTGCATGAACTCCAGGGTCTCGGCGTGCAGGGCCTGGCGCTTGAAGCCGCGAAGCGCGGCCACCAGCTCGTCGCTGGCGCCCTTGGGCAGCTTCAGCGCACCGCCGTACAGCGGGTCGCCGATGATCGGGTGGCGCACGTGCGCCATGTGCACGCGGATCTGATGGGTACGGCCGGTTTCCAGGCGGCACTCCAGCGCGGTGTGCGCACGGAAGCGCTCGCGCAGGCGGTAGTGGGTCACCGCTTCCTTGCCGTCTTCGCGCACCGCCATCTTCAGGCGGTCGCGCGGGTGGCGGTCGATCGGGGCATCGGCGGTACCGCCCGCCACCAGCGCGCCCATCACGATGGCCAGGTACTGGCGGTGCACGTCACGGGCCGCCAGCTGCTCGACCAGTGCGGTCTGCGCTTCCAGGGTCTTGGCCACCACCATCACGCCGCTGGTGTCCTTGTCCAGGCGGTGCACGATGCCCGCGCGCGGCAGCACCGCCACCGACGGGTCGCGGAACAGCAGGGCGTTCACCAGGGTGCCGCTGTGGTTGCCGGCGCCGGGGTGGACCACCAGGCCGACCGGCTTGTTGATCACCAGCACGTGCTCGTCCTCGAACAGCACGTCCAGCGGGATGTCCTCCGGCTGCGCGTCGGTCTGGGTTTCCAGCACCACATGGAGGGTCACCACCTCGCCGCCGCGCAGCGGATCGCGCGGGCGCACCTGGGCGCCGTCCAGCAGGACGTCACCGGACTTGATCCACTCGGTCAGGCGCGAACGCGAGTATTCGGGGAACAGTTCGGCCACGACGGCGTCGAAACGACGGCCGGCAGCGGTGTCGGGGACGATGGCCTGGCGGGCCGATTCAGAGGGTTGTTCAGACATGGCAGGGGGCATTCTTTGAAATTTTGGGGTCCCGGCGGCCGGTTTCAGTCGCTGGACAGGACACTAGGCTATCATCGACCCTTCGTATTCCAGCCGCGTCCCGCCTCGACCCCATGATCCGACGCTCCGCCATGCTCTCCGCGCCCGTCCGCCTCACCGCCCTGCTGCTGGTGCTGGTCATCGCCGCAACCGGCTGCCATCGCGGCGCCAAGAAGGGTGATCGCCCCGATGAAGGGACGCCGGTCGAACAGCTGTACGAGAAAAGCCACAAGCTGATGCAGGGCGGCAACTGGAGCGGCGCCGAAGCCAGCTTCCGCCGCCTGGTGGCCCAGTACCCCTACGGCCCCTACACCGAGCAGGCGATGATCGAAACCGCCTACGCCCAGTACAAGGCCGGCAAGCACGATGACGCGGTGTCCAGCATCGACCGCTTCATCCGTACCTACCCGACGCACCGCAACATCGCCTACCTGTACTACCTGCGCGGCCTGGCCAACTCCAACCGCAGTACGGTTTTCCTGCGCCGCGTATGGTCGCTGGACGCCAGCCGCCGCGATCTGTCCACGCCGCACCAGGCGTACTCGGACTTCAACATCGTGGTTGATCGTTACCCGAACAGCCGCTACGCCGCCGATGCGCGCCAGCGCATGCTGGAGCTGCGTGACGTGTTCGCCCAGCACGAGCTGGACAACGCCCTGTACTACATGCGCCGCGGCGCCTGGGTCTCGGCCGTGGGCCGCGCCAACTACCTGCTGGAAACCTACCCGCAGAGCGCCTTCCAGTACGACGCCGTGGCCGTGCTGGCCGATTCCTACACCCACCTGGGCAACAAGACCCTGGCCGACGACGCCCGTCGCGTCCTGCAGCTGAACCAGCCGGACCACCCGTGGCTGGAAGGCAAGTGGCCGAAGTACCCGTGGATGATCCGCAAGCTGAACCCGTTCGCCGGCGAGAAGTCCGCCAGCACCGGCCAGCGCAACGCACGACTGGAAAAGAAGTAAGAGAGGGCCCCGAAAGGGGCCTTTTCTTTGTCGGTAGATCCACGCCATGCGTGGATGGTTCGTGCACCAATGGACCACGACACTCGGAATGCTACGAATCCCCGGCAGTTGCGACGGCGGTCGCACCCCGCCTGGGCGGGGGTGTCCACACTGCGGCGCTGCGGCCACACCGGCCATCACGGAGCGCCCCATGCCGACACGGCCCTGTAGTTTCCGTTTCCTGTCCTGCCTTCTCGCCAGCGCCCTGCTGGCGCTGACCCTGGCGCCCTCGGCCGCCGCGCGGGACGCACCGGGCGATCTGCTGTCTGCCGCCCCCTATCGCGCGCCCTGGGTGCCGTCCAGGGCCGCCCAAGCGTATAAGCTGCACTATCGCACCCCGGACCACCGCGGCCAGTTGGCCGAAGGCACTGGCCTGCTGTACCTGCCCGCCGGCGCGGCACCTGCGGGCGGGTGGCCGGTGGTGTCCTGGGCACATGGCACCCAGGGCATCGCGGATCGCTGTGCGCCGTCGGTCTCCGGCCCCACCCATGCCGAACGCGACGGACGCTTCCTGGACGTGTTCCTGGCCCAGGGCTATGCCGTCGCCGCCGCCGACTACCAGGGCCTGGGCAGCCCAGGCAATCATGCCTACCTGCACGTGCGTACCGCGGCGCGCAACGCCATCGACATGGTCAAGGCCAGCCGCCAGTACCTGGGTACGGCAACATTGTCGCCGCGCTGGGTCTCGGTCGGATATTCGCAGGGGGGCGCGGCCGCATTGACAGCAGGCCATCTGGCCGCCTCCCATGGCGGCCCATCCCTGCAGTACCGCGGCAGTTTCACCGCCGGAACGCCCACCGCAGTCGAACTGACCGCGCTGGTGATGAATCCCGGCAACCGCACCGCCAATCCTGGCGCACCCAACGCATATCACGCGTATCTGCTCGACGGCCTGCTGCAGGTCGCGCCTCAGATCGACCGCGTCCTCAGCGACGCAGGTCGTGCCCGTGTGGCAGTGGCCCGCGAGCAGTGCCTGAGCGAACTGACCGCCACGCTGGACGGCGCCGATACCGGCAGCATGTTTACTGCACCACTGACCAGCGTGCCGGGCATCTGGGCGGTGCTGTACGACTATCTGGGTGTACCGCGCCGCGGCTTCAGCCAGCCGCTGATGCTGGCCCATGGCAGCGAGGACCGCGACGTGCCCTATCTGACCACCCTGCTGTACGCCGCAGGCCTGGCCGTGCGCGGCGAGCCGGTCGCGTTCCGGCGCTACCCGGTCGATCACCGCGGTACGCTGGACGCAGCGGCGGCCGATGGCCTGGCTTTCGTGCGTGCGCGGCTGGAGGACGGCCACTTCGATGAAGCCACCGAAACAGCCGGCCTCGAACAACTGCTCGACGACGTTCGGTAGAGCCACGCCATGCGTGGATACGCGGTGTACGGGGTTGCCGGCCAGCGGCCGGCACTACCGATCACAGTAGAGCCACGCCACACGTGGATACGCGATGTACGGGTTGCCGGCCAGCGGCCGGCACTACCCGCCAACCGCTGCCTCAGCCCTTGTAGCCGTTGCTGATCGGGTAACGTCGCTCGCGGCCGAAGGCGCGGCGCGAGACCTTCGGCCCCGGCGCGGCCTGGTGCCGCTTCCACTCGCTGATGCGCACCAGCCGCAGCACGCGGTCGACCACGGCTGCGTCGTAGCCGGCGGCCACGATCTCCGTGCGCGACTGCTCCTGGTCGACGTAGCGGTACAGGATACCGTCCAGCACGTCATAGGCCGGCAACGAATCCTGGTCCAGCTGGTTCTCGCGCAGCTCGGCTGACGGCGGGCGGCTGATCACCGCCGGCGGGATCACCGGCGCGCCGCCCACCGTGTTGCGCCACTTGGACAGGCCGAACACCTCGGTCTTGTACAGGTCCTTCAGCGGCGCATAGCCACCGCACATGTCGCCGTAGATGGTGGCGTAGCCGACCGCATACTCGCTCTTGTTGCCCGTGGTCAGCAGCAGGCCACCGAACTTGTTGGCCAGCGCCATCAGGATCACGCCACGACTGCGCGACTGCAGGTTCTCTTCGGTCACGTCCGGCGCGGTGCCCTCGAACATCGGCGCCAACGCTTCCATCAGGCCCTTGAATGCCGGCTCGATCGACACCGCCTCCAGCTTCACACCCAGCGCCTGGCACTGCTCGGCCGCCAGGTCGCTGGACAGGCCCGCGGTGTAGCGCGAGGGCAGGCGCACGGCGGTCACGTTCTCCGCACCCATCGCGTCCACCGCCATGGCCAGCACGATCGCCGAGTCGATGCCGCCGGACAGGCCCAGCCACACCTTCTTGAAGCCATTCTTGCGGCAATAGTCCTGGATGCCACGGGTCACCGCACGCCAGGCCAGCGCGTCCATGCTCTCGTCGCCATCGTCCATCCACACGTGCGGCATGAAGCGGCGGGTTTCACCGTCGTACTCCACCACCAGCCACTGGTCGACGAAGGCGGCGGCAGCCGGGTGCACCGTGCCGTCACCGTCGGCCACCACCGAAGCGCCGTCAAACACCAGCGCATCCTGTCCACCGACCACGTTGAGATAGGCGATCGCAGCCCCGCTTTCGCGGGTGCGCGCGGCCAGCACCGCGTCGCGCTGGGCGTGCTTGCCACGCTCGTACGGCGAAGCATTCGGCACCACCACCAGCTGCGCACCGGCGCGCATGGTGTCGGCCAGCGGCTCGGCAAACCACAGGTCCTCGCAGATCAGCAGGCCGACAGGAATGCCATTGACCTCGAACACGCAGCTGCCGCCATCCGGATCGACGTCGAAGTAGCGGCGCTCGTCGAACACCGCGTAGTTGGGCAGCTCGCGCTTGCGGTAGGTCTGCTCGACCAGGCCGTCACGCAGCACGCTGGCGGCGTTGTAGACCACCGCGCCGGCGGCCTGCGGCCAACCGACCACGGCGGTGATGCCACGGCAGGCGGCGGCGATGCGGGCCATCGCCTGCTCGCACTCGTACAGAAAGCCCGGGCGCAGCAGAAGGTCCTCCGGCGGGTAGCCGCTCACCGCCAGCTCGGGGAACATCACCAGCTCGGCGCCGTACTCGTCGCGCGCCTGGCCGATCATCTCGATGATGCGCTCGGTGTTGCCGGCGACATCGCCGACCGGGAAGTCGAACTGCGCCATCGCGATGCGGATCGAAGCCATGGGAATCCAGCCTGTGGTTGCAATGCCGCCATTGTAGCGCTGCGCCATGCGCGCGCCCGGCGCGCTCGCTGCGTGGACAGCCCCGGCTCAGTAGATCCACGCCATGCGTGGATGGGCTTGCCGGGATGGCCAGGACGCCAGATGCAGAAAGGCCGCCCGGAGGCGGCCTTTCTGTTGGAGCAAGTCGAGCATGGCTCGACTCTACAAGAGCGTGCCGGCCGAGGGCCGGCAACACTCTTATTTCACCAGCTTGGCGATGGCAGCGCCCAGGTCGCCCGGCGAACGGACGGTGACGACGCCAGCGGCTTCCATCGCGGCGAACTTGCCTTCCGCGGTGCCCTTGCCGCCCGAAGCAATCGCACCAGCGTGGCCCATGCGCTTGCCGGCCGGAGCCGACGCACCGGCGATGAAACCGACGACCGGCTTCTTCACGTGGTTCTTGATGTACTCGGCGCCGGCTTCTTCAGCGTCACCGCCGATTTCGCCAACCATGATGATGCCTTCGGTCTGCGGGTCTTCGTTGAACAGCTTCAGGCAGTCGACGAAGTTCAGGCCGTTGATCGGGTCACCGCCGATGCCGATGCAGGTGGACTGGCCCAGGCCGACTTCGGTGGTCTGCTTGACCGCTTCATAGGTCAGGGTGCCCGAACGCGACACGATGCCGATCTTGCCCGGCTGGTGGATGTGGCCCGGCATGATGCCGATCTTGCACTCACCCGGGGTGATGACGCCCGGGCAGTTCGGCCCGATCAGCACGGTGTCCGGATGCGAACGGGTCAGCACGTTCTTGACGCGCAGCATGTCCAGCACCGGGATGCCTTCGGTGATGCAGACGATGACCTTGATGCCGGCAGCAGCGGCTTCCAGGATCGCGTCAGCCGCGTACGGCGGCGGCACGTAGATGACCGAAGCATTGGCGCCGGTGCTCTGCACGGCGTCGGCAACGGTGTTGAAGACCGGCAGGTCGATATGGGTGGTGCCACCCTTGCCCGGGGTCACGCCGCCAACAACCTGGGTGCCGTACTCGATCATCTGAGTGGCGTGGAAGGTGCCCTGCTGGCCGGTGAAGCCCTGCACGATCACCTTGGTGTTCTTGTTAATCAAAACAGACATGGGAATTCCTTGGTGTCGAATCAGGCAGCGTTCTTGACAGCTTCAACGATCTTCTTGGCGCCATCGTTGATGTTGTCAGCCGGGATGATGGCCATGCCGCTGTCGCGCAGCAGCTGCTTGCCTTCTTCCACGTTGGTGCCTTCCAGGCGCACCACGACCGGAACCTTGACGCCCACTTCCTTCACGGCGGCGATGATGCCTTCGGCAATCATGTCGCAGCGGACGATGCCGCCGAAGATGTTGACGAAGATGCCTTCAACCTTGTCCGAGGACAGGATCAGCTTGAACGCTTCGATGACGCGCTGCTTGTTGGCACCGCCGCCCACGTCCAGGAAGTTCGCCGGCTCGCCGCCGTTGAGCTTGATGACGTCCATGGTGGCCATGGCCAGGCCGGCGCCGTTCACCATGCAGCCGATGTTGCCGTCCATGGTGACGTAGTTGATGTCCAGCTCCGAAGCGATCACTTCGGTCGGATCTTCCTGGGTCTTGTCGCGCATGGCGACCAGGGCCTTCTGGCGGAACGCGGCGTTGTCGTCGCTGTCGAACTTGCCGTCCAGCGCGTACAGGTTGCCGTCGTCCAGGATGGCCAGCGGGTTGATTTCAACCAGGGCCAGGTCCTTTTCGTTGAACAGGCGGTACAGGTTCACCATGATGCTGGCGAACTGGCCGGCCTGCTTGGCGGTCAGGCCCAGCTTGAAGCCGAAATCACGGCCGTGGTAACCCTGCACGCCTTCGACGAAGTCGACGTTCAGCGAGTGGATCAGCTCCGGGGTTTCAGCAGCGACCTGCTCGATTTCCACGCCGCCTTCCGAAGAGGCGATGTAGGTGATGGTCTTGGTGCCACGGTCGACCAGCACCGACAGGTACAGTTCCTTGACGATCTCGCCGGCGGTGGTCACCAGCACCAGGTTGACCGGCAGTTCAACGCCAGCGGTCTGGTAGGTGGCCATCTTGGTGCCGAGCATCTTGGCCGCAGCGGCCTTCACGTCGTCGGTGGTCTTGCAGAACTTGACGCCGCCAGCCTTGCCGCGGCCGCCAGCGTGGATCTGCGCCTTGACCATCCAGGGGCCCTGGCCCAGGGAGTTGGCAGCGGCAACCGCTTCGTCCGGGGTCGCAGCGACCTTGCCGGCCGGGACCGGGATGCCGTACTCGGCAAGCAGTTGTTTTGACTGGTATTCGTGGAAATTCATGCGTCACCGTGGGAATAGGAACGACCGCACGCAATTCCTCAGGGCCCCGGCGGGGCGCCGGCATGGACCGCGGCGGGCCCACTATTGTGGCCGAGCCAGCGCCGGGGCGCAAAGAAGTCTGTACAAAACGCCAGACCCGGCCAGATTTCCGCCGTCATTCAGGCAGTTGCGCCCGGGGGCCCACTGGCCACCGGTATCCATCCCGGGCCAAATGCGCGATCCGGCCCGCTCCGGCGGCGCCGTGCCGGGCGCCCTATACTGGTCAACCAAGGTGTGTAGAGTCGAGCCAGCTCGACGGCTTCCACCGCAGGCCACATCGAAGCGTCGTGCCCGCCCGGCTTCAGGGGACGCCAGGCAGGCCCGCCGCAGATTCCAGACCCAGGCAGCCAGAAGGGGAGTTCCGGCGTGTCACCCAGTGCTTCATTGATCGACCGCATCGAATCGATTCCGCGGCGTGAGCTGTATTTCTTCGCGCTGTACCGGGTGCTGATCGCCTCGGTCATCGCCGCCCTGCTCTACAGCCCGCTGTCGGCCATGGTCGGCGAAGCGCACCACCCGCGGCTGGCCGACACCGTCGCCGCCATCTACTTGGTGCTGTCCCTGCTGGCCCTGGTGATCGGCCGCAACGAACGCTGGCTGCGCCCGATCGTGGTCAGCGGCGTGCTGGTGGATATCGTCGCCGCCACCCTGCTGTCACATGCCCTGCCCGGTGCCAGCGCCGGCATCTCGATGTCGCTGCTGTTCAACATCGCCGCGGCCGCCACCCTGCTCCCGCTCAGCCTGGGGCTGGGCCTGGCGCTGGCCGCCAGCCTCGCCACCGGCGTGGAGTACACCTGGAAGCTGCTGGAAGGCGGCGATCCCACCCGTACGCTGGCCGAACTGGCGATGTTCGCCACCAGCTACCTGGCGCTGGCCTTCATCAGTTACCAGGTCGGCAGCCGCGCGCGCCGCAACCAGCAGCTGGCCAACCAGCGCGGCGATGAAGTGGCCAACCTGTTCCAGATCAACGAGCTGATCATCCGCCGCATGCGTACCGGCGTGCTGGTGGTCGACGCCGACAACCGCGTCACCCTGGCCAACGAAGCCGCCTCGATGCTGCTCGGTGACAGCGATGGCAGTGGCGAAAGCGGCCGCCTGGACCTGGCCAGCGCCGCCCCGGAACTCGCCCGTCGCCTGCAGCGCTGGCGCAACGGCTGGGCCCAGGACGAACTGCCGCTGCAACTCAACCCCGACCAGCCTGAAGTGCAACCCCGCTTCGCGCGCCTGCTGGCCGGCAGCGACCTGGCCCTGGTGTTCCTGGACGACTCCAGCGTGGTCTCGCGCCGTGCCGAATCGCTCACCCTATCGGCGATGGGGCGCTTCTCGGCCAGCCTCGCCCATGAGATCCGCAATCCGCTGGCCGCGATCAACTACGCGGTGCAGCTGCTGGAAGAAGGGACCGGCTTCAACGAAAGCGACCGCCGCCTGCTGCAGATCATCCGCCAGCAGTGCCAGCGCACCAATGGCATTGTCGAAAGCGTGCTGGGCCTGGCCCGACGCGAGCGCGCCACGCCCGAGAACGTCGACCTGGCCGCCTTCGTGCGCCGCTTCGTGCTGGAGTACAAGCAGGGGCAGACGCTGGAGACCGACAGCATCGAGCCGATCATCAACGACACCTCGGTGCTGGCCCAGGTCGACACCAAGCACCTTTACCAGGTGCTGACCGTGCTGGTGCACAACGCACTCAAGTACGGACGCATCGGCCAGCAACCGGCACGGGTGCGCCTGCGCGTGGCGCAGCACGAGCGCAGTGCGGTCATCGACGTGATGGATCGTGGCCCCGGCATTCCCGAGAGTGTCGCCGCGCAGTTGTTCCGGCCGTTCTTCACCACGTCCGAGCATGGCACCGGGCTGGGCCTGTACATCGCCCGCGAGCTGTGCCGGGCCAATCAGGCACGGCTCGACTACATCCCGGTTCCGGCCGGTGGCTCCTGCTTCCGCCTGGTGCTGCCCGGCCCGCATACACTGCTGCCGAGCTGATTCCGTGCGTCAAACATTTGTCGCTTCCAGCCCTCTCGTTTATCTTTCACGCCCATGAACGAAACCCGCAGCGCCCTCGTCGTCGACGACGAACGCGACATCCGCGAACTGCTGGTACTGACGCTCGGCCGCATGGGGCTGCGCATCAGTACGGCAGCCAACCTTGCCGAAGCGCGCGAACTGCTGGCCAGTAATCCGTACGACCTGTGCATCACCGACATGCGCCTGCCGGACGGCAATGGCATCGAGCTGGTCAGCGAGATCGCCCAGCACTACCCGCGCACGCCGGTAGCGATGATCACCGCCTTCGGCAGCATGGACCTGGCGGTGGAAGCGCTGAAGGCCGGCGCCTTCGACTTCGTCAGCAAGCCGGTGGACATCGCCGTGCTGCGTGGCCTGGTCAAGCACGCGCTGGAGCTCAACAACACCGAACGCCCCGCGCCCGGCCCCGCCGCCGAACAGGGTGCGCGCCTGCTTGGCGACTCGCCGGCCATGGACGTGCTGCGCACCACCATCGGCAAGGTCGCGCGCAGCCAGGCGCCGGTCTACATCCTCGGTGAATCCGGCGTGGGCAAGGAACTGGTCGCGCGCACCATCCATGCCCAGGGCGCCCGTGCGGCCGGCCCGTTCGTGCCGGTCAACTGCGGCGCCATTCCCGGCGAGCTGATGGAGAGCGAATTCTTCGGCCACCGCAAGGGCAGCTTCAGCGGCGCCCACGCCGACAAGCCCGGGCTGTTCCAGGCCGCGCATGGCGGCACCCTGTTCCTCGACGAAGTGGCCGAGCTGCCCCTGCAGATGCAGGTGAAGCTGCTGCGCGCGATCCAGGAAAAATCGGTGCGGGCGGTCGGCGCTGCCAACGAGGAGCCGGTGGACGTGCGCATCCTCTCGGCCACCCACAAGGACCTGGCCGAACTGGTCGAGGACGGGCGCTTCCGCCACGACCTCTACTACCGCATCAACGTGATCGAACTGAGGGTGCCGCCGCTGCGCGAGCGTCGCCAGGACCTGCCGGAACTGGCCGCATCGGTGCTGGCACGGCTGGCCCGCAGCCATGGCCGCCCGACGCCGCTGCTGGCGCCGTCGGCACTGGACGCACTGGCGCAGTACGCCTTCCCCGGCAACGTGCGTGAACTGGAAAACATCCTGGAACGCGCGCTGGCACTGGCCGAAGAAGACCGCATCGGCGCCGACGACCTGCGCCTGCCGCAGCACGCCCCGCGCACGCCCGGCAGCGCAGCACATGCCGAAGCCGTGGTGGACCTGCAGCCCGGCAGCGCCGCCCTGCCCTCGTACATCGAACAGCTCGAACGCAGCGCCATCCAGCGCGCGCTGGAAGAGAACCGCTGGAACAAGACCCGCACCGCCGCGCAGCTGGGCATCACCTTCCGCGCGCTGCGCTACAAGCTGAAGAAGCTGGGGATGGAGTAAACCCGGGGTCGGCACTGCGCCATCCACGCATGGCGTGGATCTACCGACGAACCTGGTAGTGCCGGCCGCTGGCCGGCAACCTCACGCATCGCGGCATCCACGCACGGCGTGGATCTACCTCAATCCTTGGTAACGCGATTGATCTCGGCCAGGCTGGTCACACCCGCAGCCGCCTTCTTCAACGCCGACTGGCGCAGATCGTTCACCCCGATCTGCTGTGCGGCCTCGGCAATCTGCAACGCATTGCCACCGGCCAGCACGATCGTGGCGATCTCGTCCGTCATCGGCATCACCTGGTAGAGACCGGTACGGCCCTTGTAGCCCTCGGTGCACTCATCACAGCCGACCGCCTCATACAGCTCGATACCCGCATCCAGCTGTGCCTGGGTGAAGCCTTCGGCCAGCAGCGCATGCTCGGGCAGGTTGGATGGGCGCTTGCAGTTGCTGCACAGCCGGCGCGCCAGGCGCTGGGCGATCACCAGGGTCACCGAGCTGGTGATGTTGTACGGCGCGATGCCCATGTTCATCAGGCGCGCGATGGTCTGCGGCGCATCATTGGTGTGCAGCGTGGACAGCACCATGTGGCCGGTCTGCGCCGCCTTGATCGCGATCTCGGCCGTTTCCAGGTCGCGGATTTCGCCGACCATGATGATGTCCGGATCCTGTCGCAGGAACGAGCGCAGTGCCGCGGCGAAGGTCATGCCGCGCTTGTTGTTCTGCTGCACCTGGTTGACGCCCGGCAGACGGATTTCCACCGGGTCTTCGGCGGTTGAGATGTTGCGCGTCTCGTCGTTGAGGATGCCCAGCGCGGTGTACAGCGACACCGTCTTGCCCGAACCGGTCGGGCCGGTCACCAGCACCATGCCGTACGGCTTGTGGATGGCTTCCAGGAACAGCTTCTGCTGGTCCGGTTCGTAACCCAGCTTGTCGATGCCCAGCTTGGCCGCGCTGCCGTCCAGGATACGCAGCACCACCTTCTCGCCGAACAGCGTCGGCAGCGTGCTCACGCGGAAGTCGATCTGCTTGGTCTTGGACAGGTTGAGCTTGATGCGTCCATCCTGCGGCACGCGCTTTTCGGCGATATCCAGCTGCGCCATCACCTTCAGGCGCGCGGCGATACGCTGGTTCAACTTCACCGGCGCACGCGCGACCATCTTCAGCAGACCGTCGATGCGCAAGCGCACACGATAGTCGTCTTCATAGGGCTCGAAGTGGATGTCCGAGGCGCCCTTGCGGATCGCGTCCACCAGCACCTTGTTGACGAACTTCACCACCGGGGTGTCATCACCCTTGGCGTCGATGCCGGAGTCGCCCCCTCCAGAAATGTCCTCGTCACCGCCGGACACATCCAGATTACCGATGCCATCGTCGTCCCCCCCCAGCGCGTCGCCCAGCGTGTCATGGCTGGCATGCCACTGCTCGAGCGTGCGGCGGATCTGGTCCTCATCGACCAGGATCGGCTCCACCACCAGATTGGTGTGGAACTTGATCTCGTCCAGCGAATGGGTCGGGTTGCTGGTGCCCACGAACAGCTTGCCACCGCGTTTGAACAACGGCAGCACGTTGTGCTTGCGCAGCAGCTCCTCGCTGACCAGGCTCATCGCGTTCTGGCTGGCATCGAACGTGGACACGTCGAACAGCGGCATGCCGAACTCGACCGCATTGGCGGCCGCCAACTGCGCGGCGCCGACCACCTTGTTCTGCGCGAACCAGGTGGGCAACGGTTGTCGAGCAGCGGCGGCCTTGGCCATGGCGTCGCGGGCGGTGGCCTCGTCCAACGCACCATCCTGGACCAAGCGGCGGGCCAGACCAGTGATGCCTACGAGATTGGCGGTGATACTTGCGTTCATGAAATACTCCTACTCCCGCAGGAAGCGTACCCCACCGCCGCTTCGACAGGAACCTCAGCAACACTTACTTGTGAGGGCAACCCTTGGGTGCAACTTCGGCAGGCGCACTGGTGGTGCAGTCCCATACACCGGTTGCAGGTGCATAGGTGATGACAACCGAGGCCGAAGCAACCTTGCCGTTTACACCAGTCGCCTTCATCTGAGCAGTGATGACACAAGGAGTGGCAGCCGCGGCTGAAATGCTGGCCACGTACTTCCCCTGCGTAATGGCGGTATTGGGCAACGCGCACGAGCTGGCATCATTCGCGTTTGCGAATTGCTCCCCCACTGGAATCTTCAGCCCACCCATCAATACGACAGCCTCAGACAGTTGAGTCCGTGCCGTGTAATCGTTGTATTGAGGTATTGCGATCGCTGCAAGAATTGCGATGATCGCCACGACGATCATCAACTCGATCAAGGTAAAACCGGCTTCATTCTTCATAAATGCGCTCCCCAATGCGCAGTGTCAACGATGTTCGACGAGACTTACCTTTCATCGAGAACACATCTGGCTCCGTAAAAAAAAGCCCCGGCTGAGCCGGGGCCTTTCTGTACAGCGAAGCTGGTCGATTAGACGCAGGCCTTCGGCTTGACGGACGCGTCGACGTCGGTCGAGCAGGTCCAAGCACCAGTCGCCGGGGTAAAGGTGAGTTCAACCTTCTTACCCGAAGCCTTGGCGTTCACGCCGGTGGTACCCATGGTGGCAGTGATAACGCAGGGCGACGCACCGTTGGCAACGACCGTGGCGACGTACTTGCCCTTCTGCACGGAGCTGGCCGGAACGACGCACGACTTGGCGGCGTCATCGTCCTGTGCAAAAGCTTCAACAACCGGAGTCTTCAGACCACTGGCCAGCGTGTAAGCCTCAGACATCTGGGCGCGGGCGGTGTAGTCGTTGTACTGCGGGATCGCGATGGCGGCCAGGATGGCGATGATCGCAACGACGATCATCAGTTCGATAAGGGTGAAGCCCTTCTGGTTGTTCATTTGGTACATCCCCAAGATAGTGGTGGTTGATTTCAGAGCACAGGATCGGTCTGGCCAGCGGCCAGCTGAGCGGGTCCTGCCCCCTGCGGGTGGATCAACGCAGGTTGCGTGCCAACCCCGGCACGCCTCCCCCTGGATTTCCCCGCGCCCATGATGGCAGCTATTTCACGGATGGGAACCCCCCGGGTGCAAATCTGCGATGGACGCGGCAATGTGACGCAGTGCGTCACCTTTGGTCGGCACCCGGCACGAATTCGCATCATGGCCCCCCTGGCAACTGCCCAGACGGACGTGAACCGGCTACCATCAACGGCTAGACGCCCGCCTGGGGATGGCGGGTCTTGGGGAGCCGATATGTCTGTCAGTCGCAGTGCGATCAAGAAGGAGCCCGTGGCGCGCAGCACCACGGAACTGCAGCCGTTTGTCTGGGAGGGGACCGACAAGCGGGGTGTGAAGATGAAGGGAGAGCAGTTGGCAAAGAACGCCAACCTACTCCGTGCCGAGCTTCGCCGGCAGGGCATAAGCCCAGGCCAGGTAAAGCCAAAGCCGAAGCCGCTGTTCGGGGCTGCGGGAAGTCGAATTACACCCAAAGATATCGCGTTCTTCAGTCGCCAGATGGCGACGATGATGAAATCTGGCGTACCGATTGTTTCGGCGCTGGACATCATCGGCAGCGGCCACAAGAACCCGCGCATGAAGAAGATGGTCGACGGGATCCGTACCGACATTGAAGGTGGCTCGTCGTTGTACGAGTCTGTCAGCAAGCATCCCGTGCAGTTTGACGAACTCTATCGGAACCTGGTTCGGGCAGGCGAAGGCGCCGGCGTGCTGGAGACTGTGCTGGACACAGTAGCAACATACAAAGAGAACATCGAAGGGCTAAAAGGAAAAATCAGGAAGGCCTTGTTCTACCCTGCCATGGTGGTCGTTGTCGCGCTGCTGGTCAGTGCGATCATGTTGATTTTCGTGGTGCCGCAGTTCGAGGAGGTCTTCAAGAGCTTTGGTGCGGACTTGCCTGCCTTCACCCAGCTGATCGTAGACCTCTCGCGATTCATGGTTTCATGGTGGTGGCTGATGGCCCTCGTCCTGGTGGGCGCAGTCGCCGGCTTTGTCATGAGCTACAAACGCTCCCTAAAAATGCAGCACACACTTGATCGATTTGTGCTCAAGATCCCCGTCATCGGCCAGATCATGAACAACAGTGCCGTTGCACGGTTCGCAAGAACAACTGCCGTAACGTTCAAGGCCGGTGTGCCGCTCGTGGAGGCGCTCGGAATCGTCGCGGGCGCCACGGGCAACAAGGTCTACGAGGAGGCCGTCCTGCGCATGCGCGACGATGTCGCAGTGGGCTACCCCGTCAACATGGCCATGAAGCAGACCGCACTGTTCCCGCACATGGTCATCCAGATGACCGGCATTGGCGAGGAAGCCGGTGCACTGGATGCGATGCTGTTCAAGGTCGCCGAGTATTATGAACAGGAAGTCAATAATGCTGTGGATGCCCTGAGCAGCCTGCTCGAACCGATGATCATGGTCTTCATCGGTGTCGTTGTAGGCAGTATGGTCATCGGCATGTACCTTCCCATCTTCAAACTTGGCGCCGTCGTCGGCTAAAGGCATCAATGGCATTTCTCGACCAGCATCCCGGCCTCGGCTACCCCGCCGCGGCCGCCCTGGGGCTGCTGCTGGGCAGTTTCCTCAACGTCGTCATCCTGCGCCTGCCCAAGCGGCTGGAGTGGCAGTGGAAGCGCGATGCGCGCGAGGTCCTGGAAGAACCAGACTTCTACGAACCCCCGCCACCAGGGATCGTGGTCGAGCCCTCGCACTGCCCGCATTGCAAGCACAAGCTGAGCTGGTACGAGAACATCCCGCTGTTCAGCTGGATCATCCAGGGCGGCAAGTGCCGCCACTGCAAGGCGCCGATCTCGCTGCAGTACCCGCTGGTCGAGGCCCTGACCGCGGTGCTGGTGCTGGCCTGCGTCTGGCAGTTCGGCTTCGGCTGGCAGGGCTTCGGCGCCATCGTGCTGACCTGCTTCCTGATCGCCTTGTCCGGCATCGACCTGCGCACCCAGCTGCTACCCGACCAGTTGACCCTGCCACTGATGTGGCTGGGCCTGATAGGCAACATCGACAACCTGTACATGCCGGCCAAGCCTGCCTTGGTCGGCGCGGCGGTGGGCTATCTGTCGCTGTGGATGGTCTGGTGGCTGTTCAAGCAGTTGACCGGCAAGGAAGGCATGGGCCACGGAGATTTCAAGCTGCTGGCCGCCCTCGGCGCGTGGTGCGGGCTGAAGGGCATCCTGCCGATCATCCTGCTGTCGTCGGTGCTGGGCGCCATCATCGGCTCGATCTGGCTGTACACCCGGGGCCGTGATCGCGCCACGCCGATCCCGTTCGGCCCCTACCTGGCCATCGCGGGCTGGCTGTACTTCATGTGGGGCGCTCCCGTGGTGGAGCAGTACCTGGTGTTGAGCGGACTGCGCTGAGGGGAATCCCCATGAGCTGGTATGTGGTTGGCCTGACCGGCGGCATTGCCGCTGGCAAGAGCGAGGTGACCCGGCGCTTCGAGGCGCTGGGCATCGTGGTGGCCGACGCCGACCTGGCCGCCCGCGCGGTGGTTGCTGCCGGCAGCCCAGCCCTGGGCCGCATCGCCGAGCGCTTCGGCGCCGACATGCTGCTGACGGACGGCAGCCTGGACCGGGCGCGCCTGCGTACCCACGTGTTCGCCGACCCGACCGAACGGGCCGCGCTGGAAGCGATCACCCACCCGGCCATCCGCCTGCTGATGCAACAGCAGTGCGAACAGGCCGCCAGCCCCTATGCGATTGCCGCCATTCCACTGCTGACCGAGGTCGGTGGGCGGCAAGCCTACCCGTGGTTGGACCGGGTACTGCTGGTGGATGCGCCCGAAGCCGTGCAGCACGCCCGGCTGATGCAGCGCGACGGCATCGACGCCGCGCTGGCCGACCAGATGATCGCCGCCCAGGCCAGCCGCACGCAGCGGTTGGCACTGGCCGATGATGTGGTGGTCAACGATGGCCACCCGGAAGAGCTGCAGGCGCAGGTGGAACAGTTGCATGCGCGGTATCTGGGGTTGGCTGGGGGCTGAGTCCCTAGTGTTGCGCGGGAGTGCATTCGCGCATGGCTTGGATCCACTGCGACATTGCCACCCCCTCATCTCGATCGACGTTGACGTTGCCTTTTCCGCCTACGCCTATCCGCCGATCCTTTTCCGTGCCAAACCACAACGGAAAAAAAATGAACATCACTCCCGCGACAGCCCAGGAAAAGCCCATCAGTTTGTTATAGGCCGACTGCCCGAACAGACGACTCAAGGCGCTGTACAGGCTGCAGTTCGCTCAGCAAGGCCCCGTTCCAATCAATGCATCGTCCATGACCGCCACGCCATAGACGACCATCAGCACACCCACGAGACATCCGAAAATACGCACGGCAAGCATCTGTCTTCCTGTGTGGGCGCCAAAGACTCTGCAACGGGCGCAAATAACTCCAATCTCTTGGCGGATGAATCAAGCTCTTAAGCTCTACGACTCAGGACTTCCTGATCGACCGCGCTCGATCAAAGTGAAGTCGTGCTCTGTATCTGGACAATGCAGTAGACCGAATCCAGGCGCTCGCAACAACGCACCTCGTCCGAGGTACCGCCACTCTTCCGCGGAAAAGCCAACTGCATAAGACTCATCATCGATCACGGCAACCACGATCCCGCGCGTTCCGCCACCAAGATCAACGGTGTCACCAAGCAGCACTCTTTCCCCATCCGGGTAGTTCATAGGAAGCACTCAGGGAAGTCCATGAATGTCGACGAGATCAGAGCGGGCCTCGAGCTCAAGCATACCTTCGGATAGCGCCATACGGGGTGGTCGATTCGGATTTCCAACTGTCGGCCACCAACAGGACCGAGCTAGACATACGGATCGAAATCCAATGAGACTCCACCAGACGCCATCAGCCTGATCACGTCACAAGAAAGATTGAAACCCGGCCACACCCCGCGCTGACTCGATAGGCGCACTCCCACCTGCAGCGCCCACAGCTTTGCCTCTCCCTCCACCTTCTCAAGGCCGCGCTGCAACGCTTCATGAACTCCCCCCTGGATGTCGCCAGTTCTGCATTGCTGGCGCTCGACTCTGGAAAGGATGACTTCTTCACCACTTACAGGAGAGTCACCAACGAGAACGACAACCAGCTCAGGTCGCGTCGATGGGGCACTTTCCTCCTTCAATTCCAATCCATCTGCGCCGTCGTCTCCAATCAACTCGGGATCGAAGTTCAATGAAGCGGATATAGACGCCATCTTTTCAACGGTTACGGAAGAGAGGTTTAGACACGCCCTCGCCCCCTCGCCAATCCGAACTCGCACATCGACCTCAAGAGCCTGATGGGTCGAGTCGGCCAGGCTCGCCGCTCCGCGACAATCAACGACTTTCCTGATCAGAACATCCGCAGCATCCAGCTCATTCACTTCGCGCGAAAGCTGCGCCATCAAGTCATAGCTCGCACAGCCAGCTACCGAAGCCGTCAATTTCACTTCAATCTCAGGATGCATCACTTCCACCGACGATTGGCAACTTCCACGAATAGAGCAGAGGATTATACGAACACCAGAATGATGCAATCGAAGCTTCGCTGCGGACCGAGCCGCTTGCAATGCGCGGAAGCTCTTTCGCGCATGACTTGGATCTCCTGAGATATTCCATCCACTCATCTCTATCGACGTAGGCGCCCCTTCTTCCGCCTACGCCTTTCCGCGGATCCTTTTCCGTGCCAAACCACAACGGAAACAAAAATGAACATCACTCCCGCAACAATCCAGGAAAAGCCCATCAATTTGTTATAGACCGACTGCCCTAACAAACGAATCAAGGCGCTATAGAGACCACAGTTCGCTCGGCAAGGACCTGTCCCAATCAATGCATCGTCCATGACTGCAACGCCATAGACGACCATCAATAGACCCACGAGAAAGCCGAATATCCTTAGGACCACCACTTATCTGCGCCCCTTCCAATTGATTAACGTGTCGCGCACTACCTCAATGATATCCGCAGACTCGACCTCGGGCCTTGAGAGAAGTGGCGGATACGGATTCATATAGTAGGCGCTCGCACAAGAGCAGCCGCGTGCATGAACCTGCGCCACAAGCGATGGCCCTGCAGGCGCAGGTGGGAGCGCTGCATGAGCGCTATCTGGGGTTGGCTGGGGGCTGAGTCCTGGCTGCCGGCCAGCGGCCGGCACTACCGAAGCGAATCCACGCATGGTGTGGATCTACTGGACGGTTTGGTTGCCGGCCAGCGGCCGGCACTACCGAGGCGCATCCACGCATGGCGTGGATCTACTCCAGCTGGAGGCGGGCGTAGCGGGCCAGTTCGCGGGCGCCGAGCAGCAGGCCGTCGACGACATCCGGGCTGAGCTGCTGGTGGGCACCACCCTGCTCGCGGGCGGCTTCGGCGGCGTGCAGCACCTGCATGAGTGCATTCAAGCCGGCCAGGGTGCGGCTGAGGCCGGCCATGGTGGCCGCCTGGGCCGGGCTGAGGCCCGCAGCTTCCAGCCGCCGGCCGTCGGCGGCATCGCGGCCGTCCATGCGGGCCAGCAGCGCGGGCAGCAGATCCTTGGGGTCATCGAGCAGGGTTTCGACGCGCTCAGCGACGTCGGCCGGCAGCAGATCGGCGGCTTCGCCGATCAGGGCGTGCAGTTGGGGGAACAGTGGGCGTGCGGACATGGTGAGGCTCCTCGCAGTCGGCAGGCCACCTGCGGATGCAAGGTGGCGGACGGTGCGGGTTGGCGTACCGGAGACCCAACAACTCAAAAGCTAAGGAAAAAGACTCCAGCGGATTCTGATGAATCCCCACGCACCGTCCGCCGAAACAAGGCAGGCGATGCATTTTCCATGATGGCCGCGGCGCATCTGGAGCTTTTGAATTGTTGGTTTTTTTCAGGACGCCAATCCCGGCCAGGGCACCTGCCCCGGCCGCCCCATCTGGCCATCACGCAGCAGCGTGATCTGTAAGGAAATTCTCAAGCCGCAGTTGGGTGCACGAATGCGTGCATGCGGGCACGCACGCGGCGTGGCGGCGATCACGGTGATGTCGTGTTGGGCTTCTGGCCGATCATTCCCGCGAGGATGATGCGGTGGCACAAGCGACACAGGGCGCGATGCAAGGTCGGCAGGGTTCGTGCCGACCAAGGTCGGCACCCACCAAAGCAGTGGCCCTTACAACGGCTTCGGCGAGAACGTCAGGGTAGCGATCACGCCGCGTTCGCCACCGGGGCGCACGCTGACCTGCCAGCCGTACAGATCGCACAGGCGGCTGACGATCGACAGGCCAATGCCACCGCCCTGCGAATGGCCGGCATGCGTGCCGCGATAGCCACGCTGGAACAGCTTGGCGGCGTCTTCTTCGCTCAGGCCCGGGCCACTGTCAGTCACCGACACCGAATTGCTGCCGACAAAGACGCGCACTTCGCCATCCTGCGAGTACTTCACCGCGTTGCCGATCAGGTTGCCCAGCGCCACCGACAACGCCGCCTCGGGTGCATCGATCACCAGGTTGCGCTCGCCTTCCAGTGCCAGTTCCAGCGGCTTGCCACCCAGCTGTGCGCGGTGGGCGTCCAGCAGCTGTTCGGCCACGCGGGCGACGTTGCTGGTGCCCTGCCCGCGCTCGTTGCGCGACAGCAGCAGCAGTGCGCCGATCAGGTCGCTGCACTGTTGTTCGGCGCGCTGGATGCGCTGCAGACGCTGCAGCACCTTCTCATCCAGGCCGGGCCGGGTCAGCAGCAGCTCAGTGGCGCCACGGATCACCGCCAGCGGCGTGCGCAGCTCATGGCTGACGTCGGCATTGAACTCACGGTCGCGCTGTACCACTTCGGTCAGCCGCGACGAATAATCATCCAGCGCCTGCGCCAGCTGCCCCACTTCGTCATCGGGGAAGCGCGGCGCCAGCGGCTCGGGATCACTGGTGCCGCCGCGATAGGCACGCAGCCGCGCGGCCAGGTCCGAGACCGGCTTCATCACCTTCGACGCCGACCACCAGCCCAGCACCAGCGACAACAGGCTGAACACCAGCACCGACAGCACCAGTGCGCGGTTGAGCTGCTGCCCGCCGCGCACGCTGTCGGTCATGTCGTAGGCCAGGAACGCCCAGGCGTCGGGCGTCTTGCGCACGGCCAGCTTGTAGGCGTACGGCTGCCCACGTTCGTCAGTGCCCGAGATATTGTGGTTGCCATCAGGCAACGCTGCCCAATCAGGCTCTTCCTCGCGCAGCGCATCGAACTTGTCGGGTTTGACGAGGCGCGCGCGCATCTGCTGCACGGGCAGGTCGGGGTTGCGATCCGGGCTCTCGTAGAACCGCCGCACGTACTCGTTGATGTTTCGGTTCATCACGTCTTCCACCAGCTGGTTTTCCACGCGCATGCGGGCCCAGTTGGTGGCGAACGCGAACAGTGTCGTCAGGCAGAAGCCCAACAACACGAACGAGACGATGATGCGGCTGCGCAGGCGCCGCCGATACGGCGAACGCCGGCGCTCCCCCTTGGTTGCCACGGAATCAGGCTTCCGGGGTGGCGATGCGGTATCCGATGCCATGGCGGGTCTGGATCAGCGGCACTTCAAACGGCTTGTCGACCACCGCACGCAGGCCGTGGATGTGGACACGCAGCGAATCCGAGTCGGGCAGCTCCTCGCCCCAGACGCGGGTTTCCAGCTCCTGGCGGGTGACCACGGCCGGGGCGGCCTCCATCAGGGCCTGCAGGATCTTCAGCGCGGTCGGGTTGAGCTGCAGCAGCTTGCCCTGGCGGCGCACTTCCAGCGTGTCCAGGTTGTATTCCAGGTCGCCGGTTTCCAGCACGCGGGTCTGCACGCCCTTGCCGCGGCGCGACAGTGCGTTCAAGCGCACTTCCACTTCCTGCAGCGCGAACGGCTTGATCAGGTAGTCATCGGCGCCGGAATCGAAACCGGCCAGCTTGTTGTCCAGCGAGTCGCGGGCGGTCAGCATCAGCACCGGGGTCTGCTTGCGCGCTTCGTTGCGCAGCTTGCGGCACACTTCGATGCCATCCATGCCCGGCAGGTTCAGGTCCAGCACGATGGCGTCGAACTCGTGGACCACGGCCAGGTGCAGCCCGGTCACGCCGTCGGCGGCGAAGTCCACGGTGTGGCCACGATCCTCAAGGTAGTCGCCAAGGTTGGCGGCGATGTCGCTGTTGTCTTCGATTACGAGAATGCGCACTGGGACCTCTGGTTCTTGAAGGGTCGTCGGGGGGCCAGGCCCACCCGCTCAGGATGCCCCTGTGCGGGTGGACGCGACGTCTACCTGCTGAACGATACAGGTTCCATTCTTAACATTTCGTACCGAAGGGGCGACACCGGCAAAAGCCCCCGCGTCAGCTGGTTCAGCGGCTGATGCGCTGCTGGTCGGTCAGCGCCTGGCGGCTTTCTTCCTGGGCCTTGCGACGCTGGGCGACCGTCAGGCAGACGCTGGTCGGCATGTTGCTGCCGGTGAGGCGCTCGCGGCGGCAGATCATGCGGCTGTCGGCCTGGGCACGGGTCATGATGGTGTTGACGATCTCCTGCTCGTTGAACAGGTCGTTGCGCTCCTGCGGGGCCAGTTCGTCCACCTTCTCACGGCCATTCATCTTGACCCTGATCCGGTTCAAGGCCTGCTGCACGCGGCTCTTGTCCTCCAGCCCGATCTCGCTGTAGTCCTCGCTGCCCATGGCCGTTTCAACGCGGCGGATCTGTTCGGACACCGGGGTGAAGGAATCCATCTGCACGGTGTCCTTCTGCGCCTTGGCCTGCACGGTGGCCACCAGGCCGAGCGACAGCATCAGGGCGAGCGTAGTGTTGCGGTACATGACGAGCTCCATGTTCGTCCATGAATAGGGCCTCGACTTTACGATTCTGCCAATGCGTCCACAAGGGACGCACGGCAGGGTGACCGATGGCGGCGCATGCGATCGGTCCGGCAGCGATCAGGGCTTGTAGTTGTTGAAGCGCTGGTTGTCATTGAGCGCCTTGCGGCTGTCTTCCTGCGCCTTGCGGCGCTGGGCCACGGTCAGGCAGACGCTCTGCGGCATGTTGCTGCCGGTGGTGCGTTCGCGGCGGCAGACCATGCGGCTGTCGGCGTGTGCGCGGGTCATGATCGTGTTGATCACTTCCTGGTCGTTGAATATCTCGGTGCGGTCGTGCGGACTCAGCTGCTCCACACGCTCGTGGTCGCCCATCTTGATCTTGATGCGGCCGAGCGCCTGCTGCACGCGGCTTTTGTCTTCCAGCCCGATCTCGCTGTAGTCCTCGGTGTTGATCGCCGCTTCAACGTTGCGGATCTGTTCGGCCACCGGGGCGTTGGCGTCGAACTTCACCTGCCCTTTCTCGGGCTTGGCGTGGGCGCTGGTGGCCAGGGCCAGGCCCAGCATCAGGGCGAAGGGGGTCATGCGCTGCATCGTTACCTCCAGGTTCTTCCATGAGTGGAACATCGACCCTGCGGTGCCACCGATACGCCGCTACGGCACGTTCGGTGGGCCGAAAGGCAGTGCGGTCAACGCCCGGCGGGCGGTGGGCTGAGCGTGTTGTAGCTGCGCTGGTCGTTGATCAGCGCCTTGCCCTTCTCTTCGATCCGGCGCCGTTCGGCTACGGTCAGGCAGCGGCTCTTGGGCATGTTGCTGCCGGTGGTGCGTTCGTACTTGCAGATCTGCCGGCTGTCTTCATGGCCACGCGCCAACACGGTGTTGATGCGTTCCTGCTCGTTGAAGACCTCGGCCTGCAGCTGCGGCGGCAGCTCCTGCACGGTCTGGCGTTCGCCCATGTGCTGGCGGATACGCGACAGCGACTGCTGTACCTGGCCGCGATCCTCGGCGGACAGCTCGGCATAGTCGGGGGCGGCCAAGGCGGTCTCCACCTGGCGCATCTGCTCGGCAACCGAGCCCTGCCGGTCCATCTGTACAGCGACTTTCTCCGGCTTGGCGGCAACAGCGCCAGACAGGCCCAGCAGCAACGCGATCGTCATGATGCGGTACATCGCCAACCTCCCGATCCATCCCGGAACGAAGGGCCAACTCTACGACCGTCACGCGGCCTCCACAAGAGACCTTGGGCACAGGGCCGACAGGCATAAAAAAGGCCCAGACGGTGCACCCGCCTGGGCCTGAAGTCGTATCCCGATACCGATCCTGCTGAGAGGCAGAGCTGCGGTTCGCTGAAGCCTACGCCGGGGCCGATTAAAGCCTCGTTAAAGCCCCGGATCATTTGCCAATGAGAATCTCAACCGACTGAATAATCAGGGCTTTTTGATCTTCTCGACATGCTCGATGATGCGTGTGGCCACGTCGACCCCGCAGGCCGCTTCGATGCCTTCCAGCCCGGGCGTGGAGTTGACCTCCAGCACCAGCGGGCCACGCGCGGAGCGGATCAGGTCCACGCCGCACACCGACAGGCCCAGCGCCTTGGCCGAGCGCACCGCCACCTGCTGTTCGGCACGGCTGGCCTTGGCCGCCACGGCGGTACCGCCGGCGTGCAGGTTGGAGCGGAAGTCGCCCTCCGGTGCCTGCCGCTGCATCGACGCCACCACCTGGTCGCCCACCACGAAGCAGCGCAGGTCGGCCCCCTTGGCCTCGCCGATGAATTCCTGCATCAGGAAGTTGGCGTACAGGCCGCGCAGCGCTTCGACGATGCCGCGCGAGGCACTGGCCTTTTCGGTCAGGATCACGCCGCGCCCCTGGGTGCCTTCATTGAGCTTCACGACATGTGGCGGCGGGCCAAGCATGGACAGCAGATCGACGGTGTCATCGGGGTTGTCGCCGAACACGGTGACCGGCATGTCGATGCCCTTGGCCGCCAGCAGCTGGTGCGCGCGCAGCTTGTCGCGCGAACGCAGGATGGCATCGGACGGATTGGGCGTGCGTGCGCCCATCAGCTCGAACTGGCGCAGCACAGCGGTGCCGTAGCGGGTGATCGAGGCACCGATGCGCGGGATGACCATGTCCACGCCGGTCATTGGCCGGCCCTTGTAGTGCATGGAAAAGCCATCGGCGGCGATGCGCATGTAGCAGCGCAACGGGTCCAGGATGCGCACGGTGTGGCCGCGCGCGCGCGCCGCCTCGACCAGCCGACGGGTGGAATACAGAGAGCTGTTGCGGGACAGGATGGCGAGCTTCATCGCGGTGGGATCGGTCGGCAGGCGCGAAGCATAGCGCGGGCGTGTGGCGGGTGGATGATGCCTGGCCGGCGCTGCCTGCACCGGTGGTGGCCGGCTCCTGCGGCGACGATTCCGGCAAAGGAACAACCGCCGCCGGATACACCACACGCTCGCTTCAGCATGCGGGCTGATTCCTCTTCTAGAACCCGCGCGCGGCTTCACCCAGCGCCGCGATGCAGGTCATCTGCGTGACCGATCCGGCCGAGGTCCCCTCATAGATCTGCCACAGCAGCTGCGCGGCCTTCGGCCCACCGGCGCGCCCTAATGCACGCAGTGCTTCCAGCTGCCGGGAGGTGCCGGCACCGGAGTTCCTGTAGATCTCGTGAATACTGCCGACGACGTCGTCCTTCGTTTCCATGCGCTGCTTCCCGTGTAGAAAATGCGGCAACGCTAACCGGGCGCGGATGGCCGTGGATATGAAACTAATCAGAAATGAAGAAGGCCGCTGATGAGCGGCCTTCTGTCTACGCGCGTGGCGTGATTGGAGCGGGCGATGGGAATCGAACCCACGTCAGTAGCTTGGGAAGCTACAGCTCTACCATTGAGCTACGCCCGCATTGCGGGTGAAAGTCTATGCGGTGGGGCCAGTGTTGCGCAATGGCAACGTGCCGCAATGGGGTCAGAGCCCTTTCCTCGCGGAAAGGGATCCGACCCCGGCGGTTGCTGCTTAGAACGTGCCGCTGAAGTTGGCGAACAGGGTGGCGTCCTGCGCGCGCTTCTGGCCGGTCGAAGCACTCAGGCCGAAGTTGCTCTGCAGGCCGAACAGTTCGGTGCGGGCACCCAGCACGACGGTGGCGTAGTTCTTGTCAAAGTTCAGGCCCGGCACGCGGTAGTTGCCCAGTTCCGGCAGGGTCTGCAGCCAGGCGCTGGCCTGCTTGGTGTCCTCGAACTCGTGATCGTAGGTCACCTGCGCGTACGGCTTGACGGTGCCGCCATCGAAGCGGGCCTGCCAGCCGATGCGGCCGACGGTCGAATCGACGTTCTGGCGGTCGTAACCCAGCGCGGTGGCCAGGGTGCCGGCCGCGGCGCTTTCGGTGTAGCCGTCGATCTTCACCTTCTGCCAGATCACCGAGGCGATCGGGCCGTGGCGGAAGCCACCTTCGGTGCCGAACTCGTAACCGGCGTTCAGGGCGGCGGTCAGGTTGCTGCCGTCCGGCGAACCACCGTGCTCACGGGTGGCCGGACCCAGCTGGACCTTGCGGTTCACGTCGTAGGACAGCCAGGTGTAGCTGACCTGGCCGTTCACCCAGATGCGGTCGCCATACCAGCCAGCGAACAGACCGGCGGTGGTGTCCTTCTGGGTGAAGTCGCCACGGCTGTTGCCGAAGTCGGCGTTGAGGCGGCCGAAGCCGGCGAAGCCGCCGAACACCATGCCGTCGCGTGCCCAGTCGATACCGAACAGGCCGGCCGGGGCCAAGCCGTCATACAGGTCGGCGTGGTCGTAGCGCTGCAGGTCACCACGCACGCCGCCCCACCAGGACAGGCCGTCAGCCGGACGACCGCCCAAGTGCATGCTGACCTGGTCGGCGCGCGAGCGACCAATGATCTGTGCCGAGTGGCTCAGCACCTGCTGCAGGCGCGGTGCTTCCAGCACCGAGACCGCGTACTGGCCCAGCAGCTGATGGCCGGCGGTGGTCGGGTGCACGCCATCGGCGAACAGGTAGGTGTTGGCCGCATCCGGGCTGACGTAGCTGGTCGGGTTGCAGGTCAGGATGCTCTGCGTCGAGTTGGCCGGATCGATCTTGCAGCCGGTGCTGGTGACGTTGGTGAAGCCGTACATGCCCGGGTTGGCAGCGACTTCGCCCAGCACGGTGAAGGTATCGAGCGGGATGAACTCGATGCCGGCCTGCTTCAGGCCGCCGTACAGGGCCTTGTTGTAACCGGCCGACAGCGCGGTGGCGGTGGCGGCATTGGGGCCGCGGAAGGCCGGGGTCAGGCCGACGTTCGGCAGGTTCGGCACCAGCACGTATTCGGCACCGGCCTGCTTCAGCGCGCCCACCAGCGCGATCTGGTCGGTGACGGCCGCGCCGATGATGGCCTGTGCCTGCGCCGGCGCAGCGGCGGCGGCGAACAGGTCGTTGGCACCGCCCCACACCGTGTACAGGACGTTGGCGTCAGCCTTGCCGCCATTCGCGGCCAGGTAGCGTGCCGCCTGCGACTTCAGCGACGGGATGGTGCCCATCGCGCTCGGTACGTCCACGCCGACGCGGGCGCCGCCGACCGCATAGTTGTCACCGCTCTGGCCGTTGCCGTTGGCCGCGCCGTTGACGCCGTAGTAGTTGGCGACCTGCTGCGACCACACCCAGCCCGGGTTGGTGGTGAACTGGCCGGTGACCGGCTGCACGCCGGCCGGCAGCAGCGGGCGGAAATAGCCGGCATCGGTGAGGCTGTCACCGAAGAACACGGCCTTGGAATACGGGGATTCGCCTGCCATGGCCGGAAGCGCGGCCAGCGCGATCGCGGCCGCCATCAGGGAGCGGATCGGGCGTTTGCTGAGCAGCATGTAAGAAACTCCTGTGGGGAAATCGTTGAGGACCCGGCGGACGTACGCCGGCGCACGGTGAATGGTTTCACTGCGCCGCGTTTTGCTCACGCTGCGCCGCCGCATGGATTGTCACCGGGTCCACCGCTGCGGAGTGTGCCGGCGGTCGCGTCCTGGGCGGATTGCAGCGGTTCTGACGGCAATTGCGACGATCAGCGACAATGACCGGATGAACATCCAGCTCAATGGCGAACCCCGTACCCTGCCCGCTTCGGCGACCCTCCACGACCTGCTGCTGGCCGAGCAGCTGCTGCAGCGCCGGGTGGCGGTGGAGGTCAACGGCGAGATCGTCAGCCGCAGCCGCCATGGCGAGCACGTCCTGGCCGAAGGCGACGTGGTGGAGATCGTGCACGCGCTGGGCGGGGGCTGAGGCCTGCCTTGGTAGTGCCGGCCCCTGGCCGGCAATCCGACGCTGTGAGGCACCCTGCATCTGCCGGCCAGCGGCCGGCACTACCCTCGCCCTCCTGCGGACAGCACCGCCTTGCATGACCCCATCTTCAGGCGGATAAGCGATAATCGCGCCATGAACGTTCATGTCTCCCCCGATTCGCTGGTGATCGCCGGCAAGACCTATGGCTCGCGGCTGCTGACCGGCACCGGCAAGTTCAAGGACCTGGAAGAAACCCGCCTGGCCACCGAGGCCGCTGGCGCCCAGATCGTCACCGTGGCCATCCGCCGCACCAACATCGGGCAGAACCCGGGCGAGCCGAACCTGCTGGACGTGCTGCCGCCGGAGCGCTTCACCATCCTGCCCAACACCGCCGGCTGCTACACCGCCGAGGACGCGGTGCGCACCTGCCGCCTGGCCCGTGAGCTGCTGGACGGCCACAACCTGACCAAGCTGGAAGTGCTGGGCGACCAGAAGACCCTGTACCCGGACGTGATGCAGACCCTCAAGGCGGCCGAGCAGCTGGTCAAGGACGGCTTCGAGGTGATGGTCTACACCTCCGACGACCCGATCCTGGCCAAGCGCCTGGAAGAGATCGGCTGCGCTGCGGTGATGCCGCTGGCCGCGCCGATCGGTTCGGGCCTGGGCATCCAGAACAAGTACAACCTGCTGCAGATCATCGAAGACGCCAAGGTGCCGATCATCGTCGACGCAGGCGTCGGTACCGCGTCGGACGCGGCGATCGCGATGGAGCTGGGCTGCGACGGTGTGCTGATGAACACCGCCATCGCCGGCGCACGCAGCCCGGTGCTGATGGCCAGCGCAATGCGCAAGGCGGTCGAGGCCGGCCGCGAGGCCTTCCTGGCCGGGCGCATTCCGCGCAAGCGCTACGCCAGCGCCTCTTCCCCGGTGGATGGGCTGATCGGCTGATGACCAATCCTTTCGACAGCGCCGGTTCCAAGGCCCCGCCCAAGCCCTTCACTGTCAGCGAGGGCCGCCGCGAGGTGCGCAGCTTCGTGCTGCGCCAGGGCCGTTTCACCCCTGCCCAGCAGCGCGCGTTCGACGAACGCTGGCCGCGCTTCGGCATCGACTACAACGGCCAGCCGCGTGACCTGGACGCCACCTTCGGCCGCCCGGCGCACAAGGTGCTGGAAATCGGCTTCGGCAATGGTGCCGCGCTGCGCTTCGCCGCCCAGCACGACCCGTCGCGGGACTACATCGGCATCGAAGTGCATGCGCCCGGCGTGGGCCGGCTGCTGAACGCGCTGGCCGACGACAACGCCGACCACGTGCGCCTTTACCACCATGATGCGGTGGAAGTGCTGCAGAACGAGATCGCCGACGGCGCGCTCGATGAAGTGCGCATCTACTTCCCGGACCCGTGGCACAAGAAGCGCCACAACAAGCGCCGCCTGCTGCAGCCGGCGTTCGCCGACCTGCTGGTGCGCAAGCTGCGCCCGGGGGGCCGCCTGCACTGCGCGACCGACTGGGAAGACTACGCCGAGCAGATGTGGGACGTGCTCGATGCCACCGCCGGCCTGGTCAACCGCGCCGGCCCTCGTGGCAGCGTGCCGCGCCCGGACTGGCGCCCGCAGACCCACTTCGAGACCCGCGGCCAGAAGCTCGGCCACGGCGTCTGGGACCTGCTGTACGACCGCACCTGACGATCACCTGAGGACACCGCGCCCCACATGGATACCGCGCTGACGCTGACCAACGACATGAAGCTCGTGCTCGGGCTGGTCGGCTTCACGATGGCGATGTTCCTGTTCGAGCGCATCCGCGCCGACGTGGTCGCGCTGGTGGTGCTGGTGGTGCTCGGTGTCACCGGCCTGATCGCGCCGGAGGAGATCTTCGGCGGCTTCTCCGGTAACGCGGTGATGAGCATCATCGCCACCACCATCCTCGGTGCGGGCCTGGACCGCACCGGGGCGCTGAACCGGCTGGCCGCCTGGCTGCTGCGTCGCGGCCACGGTGTCGAGCAGCGGCTGCTGATGATGACCACGGCCATCGCCGGTCTGAACTCGTCCTTCATGCAGAACCCGTCGGTGATGGCGTTGTACCTGCCGGTCGCCTCGCGACTGGCGGCGCGCACCGGGCTGACGATGCAGCGCCTGCTGCTGCCGATCTCGGCGGCGATCGTGATGGGCGGCGCGCTGACCATGGTCGGCAATTCGCCGCTGATCCTGCTGAACGATCTGCTGGCCTCGGCCAACAACAACCTTCCCTCCGGCCTGGCCACCATCGAGCCGCTGCGCATGTTCGCGCCGCTGCCGATCGGCGTGGCGCTGCTGGTCGCCTCGCTGCTGTACTTCCGCTACTACGGCGACCGCAAGCTGATCGAAGAGGAAAGCCTGGTCAACGACGGGGTCACCCCGGCGCGCACCGAGAGCTACTTCGCCAAGACCTATGGCATTGAAGGCGATGTGTTCGAGCTGGTGGTGACCGCCGAAAGCCCGCTGGTCGGCATGACCCTGGGCGAGGCCGAGACCCTGCACGATGCACCGCTGCTGCTGGCCCTGAAGACCGGCAACGACACCCGCCTGGCACCACCGGCGGAGATGCGCATCTGGGTCGGCAGCGTGCTCGGTGCGATGGGCCCGCGCGAACAGATCAGCGACTTCGCGCAGAACCAGTTCCTGCGTATGTCCTCGCGCCTGAAGCATCTGGGTGACCTGTTCAACCCCAGCCGCGCCGGCATTTCCGAGGCGGTGGTGCCGCCGACCTCGAACGTGATCGGCAAGAGCGCGGCCGACCTGCGCCTGCGCAAGGAGCGCGGCATCAGCCTGCTGGCGATCAACCGCGACAAGCAGGTGATCCGCGAGGACGTACGCGACGTGCAGCTGCGCGCCGGTGACATGCTGGTGTTCCACAGCATCTGGACCGACCTGGCGCAGGCCGCCCGCAGCCGCGACTTCGTGGTGGTGACCGACTACCCGACCGGCGAGCAGCGCCCGCACAAGTTCAAGATCGCGATGGCGATCTTCGCACTGACCATCCTGATCGCGCTGACCAGCAAGCTGCCGGTGGCGTTGACGCTGATGACCGGCGTGGCCGGCATGCTGCTGACCGGCGTGCTGCGCATGGACGAAGCCTACGCCTCGATCAACTGGAAGACGGTATTCATGATGGCCGGGCTGATTCCGCTCGGCTGGGCGATGGACTCCAGTGGCGCGGCGGCGTGGGTGGCCGGCCACACCATCGACAAGCTGCCGACCGGCATTCCGGTGTGGGTGCTGGAGGTGGCGCTGGCGCTGCTGACCACGGCGTTCTCGCTGGTGATCAGCCATGTGGGCGCGACCATCGTGATGGTGCCGATCGCGGTGAACCTGGCGTTGGCGGCGGGTGGCAACCCGACCGCGTTCGCGCTGATCGTGGCGCTGTCGGCGTCCAACAACCTGATGACGGCCTCCAACCCGGTGATCTCGATGATCACGGGGCCGGCCAACTACACCCCGCGCGAGATGTGGCGGGTCGGCGGACCGTTGTCGCTGATCTACACCTGCGTGGTGGTGCTGATGATCAACCTGATGTTCTGAGGTTGAGGTTTGTTGGCAGGGCTGCGCCCTGCACCTGCAGAAGCCGAAGCAACAGCAACAGCGGGCATTCCGTGGGATGGCGAAGCACTGTGGGTTTGCGGGGACGCCGTAAACCCATCCATGGGGGCTTGGTCGCGGCATCCATGCCGCTCACACCCCGCAAACCCACAGTGCCCCGCCTTCGACAGTTTCACGCGGCTGGTGGTGGGTGCCGACCGTTGGTCGGCACGGATCTCACTCTGGTAGCTGTCGACCTTGGTCGACACGGCATTTGTAGAGTCGAGCCGTGCTCGACTGCTTCTGGCCTCAGGCCAGATAGACCTGCCCATCACGCACGTCCACCGGCACTGCGCGCAGGCGGTCGCCCTTGCACGGGCCTGCGATGCAGTCGCCACTGTCCAGCGCGAACGAGGCGCCATGCGCGGCGCACACCAGGTGGCCCTCGCGGCTCTTCAGGAACTGGCCCGGGGCCCAGTCCAGGCGGCGGCCGGCGTGCGGGCAGATGTTCAGGAACGCGCGCACCTGCGCGCCGTCGCGGTACAGCACCAGCGATTCGGCATCGCCATCGACCACCGCTTCGACCTCGGCAAACGCGCCATCGGCAATGGCATCAAGGGCGATCAGGGCAGCAGCGGCAGTCATGGCGAAGGCTCGGACAGTAAACCCGCATTGTCGCACGCCCACTCAGGTGACTGGCTGCGACATGAACACAAGTCATTGATCCGTAATAAGCACAGGCTATATTTAACGAGTTTTTCACTCAATGACAGTGGCGCGTCCCGATACTCTGGTTTCGCTGATCCCAGCCTATCGAGCCGCCATGTTCAATCGCGCATCCGCCTTCAACCAGTTCCGCACCCTGTTCGCGCCGCGCAAGCCGCGCCACCCGCTGGTGCGCGTTGCCGTGGGCCTGCTTGGCTTGGCGATCCTGGCCGCGATGGTGTTCATCGGTGTGTTCGTCGGTGCGGCAATGATCCTGGTCGGCCTGGCGTGGAAGCTGCTGGCCTCGCGCAAGCCGGGCGTCGCCCGTCCGGTCGACCCGACCGTGGTCGAAGGCGAGTACCGCGTGGTGCGCAAGCCGGTGTTGCCGGCCTCGCGCTGATCCACCTGTTGCGAGCCCGCTGACGGCGGGCGCCATGCGTTCTAGACTGCGGGCACGCCCTTCCTGGATGCCCGCATGTCCGATGTCTCCGATGTGATCCCTGCCGTAGCCCTGCCGCGTGTGCCGGTAGCCGGTGGCGGCAGTTTCCCCGTGCACCGCATCTACTGCGTCGGCCGCAACTTCGCCGACCACGCCCGCGAAATGGGCGCGGCAGTGCCGGCGGCCGATGACCGCGGCCGCCCGATGTTCTTCAGCAAGCCGGCCGATGCGATCGTGGTCGGCCACGACGATGCCATCCCCTACCCGCCGGCGACTGCCAACCTGCACCACGAAGTGGAGCTGGTGGTGGCGATCGGCCGCGATGCGCCCGCCGGCGAGCTGGCGGTGACCGATGCCGACGCACTGGTCTATGGCTACGCCGTCGGCCTGGACCTGACCCGCCGCGACCTGCAGGCCGCCGCCAAGGACAAGGGCCACCCGTGGGATGCGGCCAAGGGCTTCGATGCCTCCGCGCCGATCAGCGAGATCGTCCACGCCGAGGAAGTCGGCGACCTGGCCGCGCTGAACCTGTCGCTGGAGGTCAACGGCGAAGTGCGCCAGCAGGCGCTGCTCGACCAGATGATCTGGAACGTGCCGGAGATCCTGCATGAGCTGTCCAAGCTGTGGCAGCTGCGTGCCGGCGACCTGGTGTTCATGGGCACCCCGTCCGGGGTGGCTGCACTGAAGCCCGGCGACCGCTTCAGTGCCCGCTTGGAAAACGTGGCCGAGCGCCACGGCGTGATCGCCGGCTGACATCACCTGCGCTACCCTGCGCGCTGTCCACTTCCCCCACCGGAGAAAAACAACAATGGGAATGCTCACCGAGTTCAAGGAATTCGCGATGCGCGGCAACGTCATCGACCTCGCCGTCGGCGTGGTGATCGGCGCGGCCTTCGGCAAGATCGTGACCGCACTGGTCGAGAAGATCATCATGCCGCCGCTGGGCTACCTGATCGGCCGCGTGGACTTCTCCAGCCTGGCCTGGACCCTGTCGCCGGCTCACCTGGGTCCTGATGGCAAGGAGATTCCGGCCGTGGTGGTTGGCTACGGCGACTTCATCAATACGATCATCCAGTTCGTGATCGTGGCCTTCGCCATCTTCATCGTGGTCAAGGCGATCAACCGCCTGTCGCGCAAGCAGGAAGCCGCCCCGGCCGCACCGGCCGAGGAAGTGGTGCTGCTGCGCGAGATCCGCGACAGCCTGAAGAAGTAAGGTCGCAGAACGGTAGTGCCGGCCGCTGGCCGGCAACATCGGAACATGCGGGAGCCGGCCAGCGGCCGGCACTACCGCGACTGCACGAAAGCCCCGCCCCGGCGGGGCTTTCGCTTTGCCGGACATGGCGGAAAACAGCGTTCGCCCCAGCCATGACCTCCCGCCCATGCGCCGGGCTGAACGACTGTTAAGCTCCAAGGCTTAGGTCCCTTCCCGGAGTTGTCCATGCGTCGCCGCCTCCTTGCCATCGCATCCTCCCTCGCCCTGCTGGCCGGCCCGGCCTTCGCGGCGCCGCACACCACCACCCTGCCCCCCGCCTCGCTGGCGACCGCCGCGCAGCTGCGCGACCAGGCGCTGGCCGATGACACCGGCTGGAAGGTGGTCGAATCGCTGACCACCGAGATCGGCCCGCGCATCGCCGGCAGCGAAGCCGACGCCCGTGCCGTGGCCTGGGCCGAAGCCAAGTTCAAGGCCCTGGGCTTCGACAAGGTGTGGAAGGAGCCGGTGACGTTCCCGAAGTGGGAGCGCCGCAGTGAACACGCCGCCGTGACCGGCAAGAATCCGCAGCCGCTGCAGATCACCGCACTGGGCGGCAGCCCGGGCGGCACCGTGGAAGCCGAGGTAGTGCGCTTCGCCGACCTGGCCGCGCTGCAGGCCGCACCGGCGGGTTCGCTGAAGGGCAAGATCGCCTTCGTTGATTACCAGATGCTGCCGTTCCGCGATGGCCGCGACTACGGCCGTGGCGGCGCGATCCGCAGCAAGGGCCCGTCCGAGGCGATCCGCAAGGGCGCGGTCGGCTTCCTGATGCGCTCGGCCGGCACCGACTCGCACCGCGTGCCGCACACCGGCATCACCCGCTTCGACGATGGCCTGACGCCGGTGCCGTCGGCCGCGCTGTCGGTACCCGATGCCGACCAGCTGGCCCGCCTGCTGGCGCGTGGCAGCACCACGGTGAAGGTGGCGCTGGATTGCGGCTGGGATGGCACCGCCACCTCGTACAACGTGATCGGCGAGATCACCGGTCGCAGCCTGCCGAAGGAAGTGGTGGTGATCGGTGGTCACCTGGATTCATGGGACCTGGGCACCGGCGCGGTGGATGACGGCGCGGGCGTGGGCATCACCATGGCCGCCGGCCACCTGATCGGCCAGCTGAAGCAGGCGCCGAAGCGCACCATCCGCGTGATCGCCTTCGCCAACGAGGAACAGGGGCTGTACGGCGGCAAGGCCTATGCCGAGGCACACGCCAAGGACGTGGCCCTGCACCAGCTGGCCGCCGAGAGCGACTTCGGTGCCGGCCGCATCTATGCGTTCAATACCGGTTCGCCGAACCCGGAAGGCTCGCGCGAAGCGACGAAGCAGATTGCCGAAGTGATGAAGCCGCTGGGCATCGAGTACCAGGCCGACAAGGGTGGCCCGGGCCCGGACGTCGGCCCGCTGGCCGCCAAGGGCGGTGCGTGGGCGTGGCTGGCGCAGGATGGCTCGGACTACTTCCACCTGCACCACACCGCCGACGACACGCTGGACAAGATCGACCCGAAGGCACTGGCACAGAACGTGGCCGCGTACACCGTGTTCGCGTATCTGGCCGCGGAGGCTGACGGCAGCTTCGGCAGCGAAGCCAAGGCGACCACGCCGCCGAACGAATGATGCGGTGACACAGGGGGTCAGAGCCCTCGCCCTTGGCGAGGGATCTGACCCCTGATCGTATTAGCTCTCCCAGACCCGGGTGTTGCTTACCCCGATCGTCTGCGGCTTGAACAGCGGATCACGCTGCTTGCGCTTCTGCGCCTCGTAATCGCGCAGTGCGGCCAGGGCAGGCCTTTGCAGCAGCAGGATGGCGATGATGTTCAACCAGCTCATCAGGCCGACGCCGATGTCGCCCAGCGACCAAGCCACCGTTGCACTGTTCACCGCCGAGTAGCCGGTCGCCGCCAGGAACAGCAGCTGGAACCCGCCCATCGCCCACGGCGTCGGCCGATCGCGGCACAGATAGCTGATGTTGGTCTCGGCCATGTAGTACAGCGCCAGGATGGTGGTAAACGCGAACGGCAGGATCGCCAGCGCCACGAACGAACGACCGAAGCCCGGCAGCGCCGATTCCACCGCGTGCTGCACGAAGCGTGGCCCGGCTTCCACACCCGGCAGATTGCCCAGCAGCAGGCGCGCCTCATCCGGAATGCCGTTCACCGCCGGATCGTAGACGTTGTACAGGCCGGTGGACAGGATCAGGAAGGCAGTCGCGCTGCACACCACCATCGTGTCGATGTAGACCGAGAACGATTGCACCAGACCCTGCTTGACCGGATGCGAAACTTCAGCGGCGGCGGCCGGATGCGCGCCGCTGCCCATGCCGGCCTCGTTGGACAGTACGCCACGACGCACGCCCCACTGGATGGCGGTGCCGATCATCGCGCCGAACGCTGCATCCACGCCGAAGGCGCTACGCAGCACCAGCATGATCACCTCCGGCACTTTCTCTGCATTGAGCACCATCACCAGCGCCGCCACCAGCAGATACGCCACCGCCATCAGCGGCACCACCCATTCGTCCACGCGCGCGATGCGCCGCACACCGCCGATGAGGATGGCACCCAGCACCACCAGCAGGACGGCGGTGGTGGTCATCACCGGCACATCCCAGGCTTCGTTCACCGCACTGGTGATCGCGTTGGACTGCGTGCCAGCCAGCATCGCGCCGGCCAGTACGGTCACCAGTGCGAACAGCACTGCATACCAGCGCTGGCCGAGGCCTTTTTCGATGTAGTAGGCCGGGCCGCCGCGATACTGGCCCTTGGCATCGCGATCCTTGTAGATCTGCGCCAGCGTGGATTCGATGAAGGCACTGGACGCACCGAGGAAGGCAACGATCCACATCCAGAAGATCGCGCCGGGGCCACCGAAGGCGATGGCCATGGCGACGCCGGCGATGTTGCCGACACCCACGCGGCTGGACAGCGAAAGCGACAACGCCTGGAACGGCGAGACGCCGGCATCCGAGCGCTCATGGCGGAACATCAGGCGCAGCATGTCGGGCAATGCCCGCAACTGGATGAAGCGCGTGCGCACGCTGAAGTACAGGCCGGTGAGCAGGCACAGCACCACCAGATAGGGGCTCCAGACGACGCCAAGGATCGCGTTGACGAGGGATTCGATGTTCATCGGCGGCCCCTCAGAAGAACATGCCCAGGGCGACCTGGGGGCTGATGATGCGGCTGGTGTTGCGGCCGGCCACGCTGAACTCCACGCCCGCGATCAGGCCCAGTGACGGGCTGAAGTGGTACTCCACGGCCGGCGCCAGGGTGACGCTGCGGCTGGCCGGGCGATGCTCTTCGATCCGTTCGATCGCACCGCTGCTGTTGCGTGCGAAGCCGCTCAGGCGCTGGCCGGTCTCGCGGCTGGCGGCCACCTCCATCACGCCCACCCAGCGCGAATTGAAGCTGTACTCGGCGCCGACAGACAGGCCCAGCACCGACCCGCGGGAGATATGTCCCTGGAAGCTGTCATCGGTGCCGTAGACGCTGGCGCCGGAAATGGCGGTGCGCGACGGTGCCGGCCCGGCACTGAGCTGGGCGCGCCAGCGCACGGGGCGGTCATTGCCCAGCCATACCACCTGCTGCACGCCCAACGCTGCGGTGGTGCGCTGCACGCCGTCGCCCTGCGCATCGAGCGGATTGCCGGTGATGCGATCATGGCTGCCGGTGCTGAAACGCTGCACCAGCGCGACCGAGACGGCCGGACGGGTGCCATCGGCATTCGGCGCCTGCAGCAGGTACTGCAGCCGCGCGGTGGTGTCACCGGCACGGAAGCCGCTGCTGCGCGCACTGCCGGACTCCGAGCGCGATGCACTGAGATTGACCTGGCCCATCACGCGGTCGCTGAAGCCGTAGATGATCGGCACCACGGTCGCCCACGCACCACTGCGCTCGGCGCTGCGGCGGCGATCACCGTTGTTGTCGTAGTGGGCGCGGCTGTCGACCCGCACCAGATAGGGTTCGATGTACCAGTTGCCCTGCGGCAGGCCGGCCGGGTTGGGGGTGATCAACGGCCCGGTGAAGTTGACGCCGTCCAGGCTGCGCTCTTCGGCCTGCACCACGGGGGCCGCAAGCGCGCACAGCACCAGCAGCAGGGATGCGCGCATCGCGTTGGGTTGGATTCGATGCATGGGAACCACTCCTGTTCGACGTTGGATGGACGTCCACCGTGCGATGCAGGATGCGGCTCAACAATGAGACAAATTCTAAAAGTGCGTACGCGTGCATCAAGCATGCTTGATGCATCGTGATCGGTCGCAATCAACACGCTTTGCAGGCGGCATCCCGCGTGCGATCCGCGTGATCATGCTGACGTCTTGCAGGATCCGCGCAAAAAACCCGGCCACGAGGGCCGGGTTCGGAGTCACCGCGCAATGAAACAGCGGCGTCAATCGCCGCGACGGCTCGCCCACTGCGCCAGCAGCACCGCCGTGGCCGAGGCCACGTTCAGGCTCTCCACCGCGCCGCTGCCGGGAATCGAGACCTGCAGGTCGCACGCACCCGCCAGGCAGCGGTCCATGCCCTCGCCCTCGGCGCCCATCACATACACCAGGCGGGCCGGCAGCGAAGTGCGGAACACGTCGTCACCGCCTTCCACCAGAGTCGCCGCCAGGCCGAAGCCGGCCGCACGCAGCTGCGCCATCGCCTGGGCGGTCTCCGGCAGCTGCACCAGCGGCACCGCTTCGGCACCACCCTCGGCCACGCGCGCGGCGGCACCGGACAGCGCCAGCGTGCTGCCGGCCGGCAGCAACAGCGCCTTGGCGCCGAAGTGCGCGGCCGAGCGCAGGATCGCACCGAGGTTGTGCGGGTTGCCCACGCCATCCAGCCACAGCGCCAGCGCCGGGCCGTCGCCGACCTGCTCCAGCCACTGCGCCAGCGGCAGTGCCGGCGCACGCAGCACATCGGCCACCACGCCTTCGTGATGGGTAGTGCCGGCAAGCTTGTTCAGATCGCCGTCTTCAACCACGCGGTACCCCACGCGGTTGGCCACGCACCACTTCAGCAGCGGCTGCAGGCGCGGAATGCGCGCCTCCAGCAGGTACAGCTTGCGCAGCGCCTGCGGCCGCGCTTCGAACGCGGCCAGCACGGCATTCAGGCCGTACAGGCGCAGCTCGTCGCTGCCACCACGCCCGCCACCGCCCGTTGCCGGCACCTCCGGGCGCGGCAACGGCGTTGCGCGCGGCGGACGGGCGGACGGGCGGCGGTTGTTCCAAGGGTTGTTCACTTACACACTCTCCTGCTTGCGCTGGCGCCAGAAATCGGCGTTCTTGATGCCCAGGGCATCAGGGTCGAACACCGGATCCAGGCCCAGCTTCTTCTGTCGTTCGTAGTCACGCAGGGCCAGCATCGCCGGCTTCTGGATGATGAGGATGGCGATGATGTTCAACCAGGCCATCAGGCCGACGCCGATGTCACCCAGCGCCCAGGCCAGGGTTGCATTATGGAACGCGCCGAACACCACCATGGCGATGATGCCCAGGCGCAGCACCAGCACGGTCAACGGGCGCTTCTTGTTGTGGTTGACGTAGGTCAGATTGGTTTCGGCCATGTAGTAATAGGCCATGATGGTGGTGAAGGCGAAGAAGAAGATGGCGATGGACACGAACGCCGAACCCCAGCCCGGCAGCACCGCTTCCACGCCGGCCTGGGCGTAGCCCGCGCCTTCCGGAATGCCAGCCAGGCCCTGGAAGATCGGCGGGGCGCCGGCGCCTGCTGGCGAATACACATTGTAGGTGCCGCTGGCCAGGATCAGGAACGCGGTGGCGGTGCACACCATCATGGTGTCGAAGTAGATGGCGAAGGCCTGCACGTAGCCCTGCTTGGCCGGGTGCGAGACTTCCGAGGCGGCCGCCGCATGCGGGCCCGAGCCCTGGCCGGCCTCGTTGGCGTAGATGCCGCGCTTGATGCCCCACTCCACCGCCAGGCCCATCATCGCGCCGAACGCGGCGTGGGTACCGAAGGCACTGCTGAAGATGATGCCGAACATCTCCGGCACGCGATCATAGTTGATGATCATGATGACGATGGCGGTCAGGATGAAGGCCGCCGCCATGAACGGCACCACCACTTCGGCGAAGTTGGCGATGCGCTTGACGCCGCCGAAGATCACCACGCCCAGCAGCAGCGCCACCACGATGCCGATAGCCAGCTTCAGCGCCTGCACCGATTCCATGCCGAAGGCCTGGCCATCGAGCGGGCCGCACAGCGCGGTGCCGCGGCAGGCATTGATGATGCTGTCGGCGATGGCGTTGGCCTGCACGCCCGGCATCAGGAAGCCAGCGGCGATGATCGTGGCGATGGCGAAGAGCAGCGCGTACCACTTCAGGCCCATGGCCTTTTCGATGTAGTACGCCGGGCCACCGCGGTAACGGCCTTCGGCGTCCTTGGTCTTGTAGATCTGCGCCAGGGTGCATTCCACGTACGAGGTGGACGCGCCGAGGAAGCCCATCACCCACATCCAGAAGATCGCACCGGGGCCGCCGAAGGCGATGGCGGTGGCCACGCCGGCGATGTTGCCGATGCCCATGCGGCCGGCCATCGACATGGCCAGGGCCTGGAAGGAAGACACACCGGCGTCGGATTTCTCACCCTTGACGGTGAGGCGGCACATTTCGAGGAAGCCGCGGATCTGCATGAAGCGCGTGCGCAGGCTGAAGAACAGGCCGGCGCCCAGGCACACGAAGATCAGTGCCTTGCTCCAGATGATGCTGTTGATGAAGTGTACGGTTGCTTCCACGCGCGCTCTCTCCAGTCGGCGGGTTGTAAGGACGTCCCGTCGGCTGGAAGGGACCTGACCGATTCTCCCTGATCGAAGGCCGCTGCGGTAGCGCCAGAAGGATGGGGTCGGATCCCTTGCGCAGCGCGCAGGGGCTCTGACCCCGGTTCTACCGTTTGGCGGGTTGGGGGTCAGAGCCCTTTTCTGGCGAAAAGGGATCCGACCCCGCGCCTGTTCAGGGCAGCTGCGTGCGCACCCGGGCAAAACGGCGCAGGTCGTGCAGCGCGCCGCGCTTGTAGACCGCACAGCGGTCCACGCCCTCCTCCTGGAAGCCGTTCTTCTCCAGCACCCGGGCCGAGCCGAGATTGAAGTCGACCACCCCGGCCTGCAGCCTGAACAGGCGGAGTTCGTCCATCACCCAGGGGGCGAACAGGCCGACCACCCGGGTCATCACTCCTTGGCCCCAGTAGGCCTGGCCCAACCAGTAGCCCAGCTCGGCCATGTGTCCGCGCTCGGCCACGCCCTGCTGGGCACCGACGCTGCCGCAGGCCTGGCCGTCAATCTCGATGGCCAGGTTCAGGGTGCCCGGGGCCAGCACGCGGCCGGCGAGGAAGGCCTCGCCATCCTCGCGCGCGTATGGATACGGGAAGCGGTCGCGCAGGCCGCGCGACACCTCGGCGTCGTTGGCGTGGCGCAGCAGGGATTCCAGGTCGTCCGGGCGCCAGGGACGCAGGAGGAAACCGTCGCCCTGCAGGTCTGGGATCAGAGCCCTTTCCCCTTGGGAAAGGGATTCGCCCCCGTCGGCAGGCCGGTCAGGCATGACCGCCCACCGACGGCGATTCCGCTTCCTGCTTCTCCAGCTCCCGCTTCACCGCTTCCGGCGAACGGGTGTACGGGGCCAGCCGCGCGTAGAACGCCGGCACCACGAACAGCGACAGGAAGGTCGAGAGGGTTACGCCGAAGATGATCACGATGCCGATCGTGCCACGGCTGGCCGAACCGGGGCCACCGGCCACCACCAGCGGAATGGCGCCGACCACGGTGGCGATCGAAGTCATCAGGATCGGGCGCAGTCGCACCATCGCCGATTCGATGATCGCCTCGCGCACGCTACGGCCGTCGTCGCGCAGCTGGTTGGCGAATTCGACGATGAGGATGCCGTTCTTCGCGGCCAGGCCGACCAGCATCACGATGCCGATCTGGCTGAACAGGTTCACCGTACCGCCACTCACCCACAACCCGACCAGCGCACCGAGCACGCCCAGTGGCACGGTCAGCATGATGGTCAGCGGATGAATGAAGCTCTCGAACTGCGCAGCCAGCACCAGGTACACCACCAGCAGGGCCATGGCGAAGGTCAGCAGCACGGCGCCACCTGCGCTCTGGTACTCGCGCGATTCGCCCTTCCAGTTCACCTGCGCGTACTGCGGCAGTTCTTCCTGGGCCACGTTCTGTGCCCAGGCAATGGCCTCGCCCAGCGGATAGCCCGGCGCCAGGCCGGCACTGATGGTGATCGAGCGCAGACGGTTGAAGCGGTTCAGCGTGCCGGCCTCGGCCACTTCACTCAGCGTGACCAGGTTGGACAGCGGCACCAGCTCGCCGGAAGTGGCGCGCACGCGGATCGCGGCCAGGTCGGCCGGGCTGGCGCGACCGTCACGACCGGCCTGCACCAGCACGTCGTATTCCTCGCCGTTGTCGACGAAGGTGGTGACGCGACGCGAGCCCATCATGGTTTCCAGCGCCGAACCGATCGCGGTGACCGGCACGCCGAGGTCGGCCGCACGCTGGCGGTCGATGTTCACCCGCATCTGCGGCCGGGTTTCCTTGTAGTCCGAGTCCGGGCCGACCAGGCCGGGGTTGTCGGCCATGCGCAGCAGGATGCGGTCGCGCCACTGCGCGATCTCCGCGTATTCCGGCCCGCCCAGCACGATCTGGAACGGCTGCCCGCCACTGCGCACCAGGCCGCCACCGACCTGGGTACGCACGCGCACGCCACGGATGGTGTCCAGTTCCTTCTGCAGTTCATTGGCCACCGCCGGCGTGCCCTCGCTGCGCTGGCGCCACGGCTGCAGGAAGATGCTGACGCGGCCGGTATGCATCTCTTCGCTGGCACCGAAGCCACCGGGCACGCGCGGGTTGGCACGCACGATCGGCTTGTCCGGGCCGACATGGGGTGCCAGCAGCGCTTCCACCTGCTGCACCTGCTGCACGGTGTAGTCGTAGCCGGCGCCTTCCGGGCCGTCGATCATGATCTGGAACGAACCGCGGTCTTCGGCCGGCGCCAGCTCCGACGGCAGCAGCTTGAGCAGGCCCCAGCTGGCGGCCAGCGCGGCCACCATCACCAGCAGGTAGATCCAGGTGCGGTCGACATGGTGATCGAGCACCCGCCCATAGGCACCCGCGAGGCGTTCCAGGTTGCGGTTGATGAAGCCGTGCAGGCCCCGCGGCGCCTGCCCGGTGTGCGGCTTGAGCAGCTTGGAGGCCATCATCGGCGTCAGTGTGAGCGCCACGAATGCGGACAACGCCACCGCGGCGGCCAGCGCCACTGCCAGTTCGCGGAACAGGCGCCCGGTGTTGCCTTCCAGGAAGCCGACCGGCAGGAACACCGCCACCAGCACGGCGGTGGTGGCGATCACCGCGAAGGCGACCTGCGCGGTGCCGCGCTTGGAGGCCACCAGCGGTGGCTCACCCAGGTCGATGCGGCGCTGCACGTTCTCCACCACCACGATCGCATCGTCCACCACCAGGCCGATGCACAGCACCAGGGCAAGCAGGGTCAGCAGGTTGATCGAGAAGTCGAACGCATACAGCGCGATGAATGCCGCGACCAGGCAGACCGGCACCGTCACCGCCGGGATCAACGCGGCGCGGAAACTGCCGAGGAACAGCCAGATCACCGCCAGTACCAGGATCATCGCCTCCACCAGCGTGGCGTAGACGCGGTCCACCGCCGCTTCGATGAAAGTGGTGTTGTCGAAGGCGACGAAGATCTGCGTGCCCTTGGGCAGGGTCAGCGCCACCCGCTCGGCTTCAGCGCGCGCGGTGCGCGCCACGTCCAGCGAGTTGGCGGTGGAGGTCTTGACGATGCCCAGGCCGATACCCGGCTCGCCGTTGCTGCGGTAGTACGCGCGGCGTTCGGCCGAAGCCAGCTCGATCTTCGCCACGTCGCCCATGCGCACCACGTAGCCGTCGCGGCCCTTGCCCAGCGGGATGGTCGCGAAGTCTTCGGGCTTGATGTAGTTGCGCTCCACGCGCAGGGTGAAATCGCGGTCGGTCGACTCGATGCGGCCGGCCGGCAGCTCCACGTTCTCGTTGCGCAGCGCGGTTTCCACGTCGCCGGTGGTCAGGCCGCGTGCGGCCAGCTGGTCACGGTCCAACCAGATCCGCATCGCATAGCGCTGGCGGCCGCCGATGCGGACCTGGGCCACGCCATCAAGGCTGGAGAAGCGATCGACCACGTAGCGGTCGGCGTAGTCGCTCAGCTCCAGCGTGTCCATGGTCGAGGAGACCATGTTGAACCAGATGATCGGGTCGGCATCGCTTTCGACCTTGGCGATCTCCGGCGGCCGCGCTTCTTCCGGCATGCGGTCGGCAACGCGGCTGACCGCGTCGCGCACGTCGTTGGCCGCCGCTTCGATATCGCGGTTGGAGGTGAACTCGATGCTGACCTGCGAACGGCCATTGGTGCTGCGCGCGTTGATCGTATCGATGCCTTCGATGCCGGCCAGCGCATCTTCCAGCACCTGGGTGATGCGGCTTTCGATGACCGCCGCCGAGGCGCCGGTGTAGTCCACCGACACCGAAACGATCGGCGGATCGATGGCCGGCAGTTCACGCAGGGTCAGGCGGGTGAAGGACATCACGCCCAGCACCAGCAGCAACAGGCTCATCACCACGGCGAACACCGGCCGCTGGATGGAGATGTCGGACAGCTTCATCCGCCGTGGCCCTCGGCCGCGACCGGTGCCGGTGCATCAGCGGGCTTTGCACCACTGGCCGGTGCCGCATCCTTCGCCGCAACCTTCAGGCCGGGACGCAGCTTGCCGGTGCCATCGACCACGATGCGCTGGCCCGCTTCCAGGCCCTGCCTGATCTCGACCACGCCGGCACGGCGCGCGCCGGTCACCACGTCCACGCGCTCGACGCTGTCGTCTGCGGTGATGCGATACACGTAGGTATCGCGGCCGACCTGCACCACGGCGATTTCCGGAATCACCAGCGCCGGGCGCTCGGGGCGGAACAGGCGCACGTCCAGCAGCATGCCCGGGCGCAGCGCATGGTCGCCGTTGGCGAAATCGGCGCGCACCGTCACCGCACGGGTGGCCGGATCGATGCGCGCATCGATGGTGCTGACCACGCCCTCGAAGGTGCGGCCGGGCCACGCCACGCTGGTGGCACTGACCTTGTCACCGACGCCCAGTGCGGCCAGCTCCACTTCCGGCACCTGGAAATCGATGTGCATGTGCTCGATGTCGTCGAGCGTGGCGATCACCGTGGTCGGCGTCAGCAGCGTGCCCGGGCTGACCTGGCGGATGCCGAGCACACCGGCGAACGGCGCACGCACGCGGCGGTCACCGATGTCCGACTGCATCTGCGCCACGCGCGCTTCGGCGGCATCGCGGATCGACTTCTGCGTATCCAGCGTGGCACTCGACACCAGCCGCTGCGTGGCCAGCTCACGCTGGCGCTTGTACAGCTGGTCGGCCTCGTGGAAGGTGGCCTGCGCCTGCACCAGCGCGGCCTCCTGGGCCTGGCCGCGCAGGGTCACGATCGGCGCGCCGGCCGCAATGTGCTGGCCGCTCTCGAAATGCACTTTCTCGACGATCTCGCTGACCTTGGCGGTCACGCTGATCGATTCGCGCGCCTTGGCCGTGCCCAGCGCCTGCAGGGTGTCGCTCCACTGGCGGGACTGCACGACCTGCGCGGTGACCGGCACCGCTTCTCCCTGCCGACGTGCGGCGGCCTCCTGTTTGCCTGCGCACCCGGCCAGCACGGCCAGGCTGAGGCCAAGGGCCAGGGTCGAAGCGATACGAGCCAACATGAACGGTCCTGATTGATCCACGGCCGCCGAGTGTAGGCAAGTGCCCATAAAAGCGGTATGTGCCAAGCGTTTACCGGCGTGGAACCAAGGCCGCGATAGCGCCTTGAACCCGTTCCGTGCAAGGCTGCCACGGGCGGTGTCGGCGTGTGTCGGGGTGTATCCAGCCGTGCACCGCCCGGGCCGTCATCGTAGAGTCGAATCTGCCCGACGGAGGGCGTCGGGCGGGGACGGATCCTGGCGGGGATCCGGCCCCGTTTTTTTGCCCGTTGCCTCAGTACCGGTAATTCAGCTTCATCCAGACGCTGCGCCCCGGCTCATTGATGCGCACCGGATCGGCGGGGAAGCCGAAGTCGGCGCTGCCCGCCAGATTCAGGTGCTCGCTGTAGGCACGGTCGAACAGGTTGTCGACACCTGCGCTGAGCTGCAGCTGCGAACTGAAACGGTACGCGGCATTGAGCGCGAAGGTGGCAAAGCCAGCGCTCGGTCCAAGGTCCTGCGCGACGACATTGCCCTGGCCATCTGCGACACGATGCTGGTGGGTCACCGCGCGCAGCAGCGCACCGGCACTCCAGCGCTGGCCTTCCCAGTTCGCACTCAAGCGCGCTTCCAGCGGCGGCATCTGCGGCAGCGGACGCTGCTGGTCGCGGTTCTCGCCCCAGGCATAGGCCAGCGTGCCACCCAGCTTCCACTGTTCGGCCACGCTCACTTCCAGCCCCGCCTCGGCACCGGCAATGCGCGCGTCGACATTGCTGGCCTGGCTCATGCCCATCATGCCGCTGCCGTGGTAGGTGAACAGGATGTAGTCCTGGATCTGCCCGGCATACGCCGAGACCCACGCCTGCACGCGCGGCCCCTTGTACTGCAGGCCGACGTCGAGCTGGGTGGTGCGCTCGGGCTGGATACCGGCAAACGCGTTCACCGCACCGGCCGGGCCGTGGTTGGGCGAGAACAGCTCCCAGTAGTCGGGCATGCGTTCACTGTGGCCGAGGCCGGCATACCAGGTCAGGCCGTCGGCCAGATCCTGCTCGTAGCGCAGGAAACCACTGCCGAGCCATTCCTTGCGACGCTGGCCCGCGGTCGGATTGGGCATGTTGCCCATCATTCCGCGGATCGACTGCCGCTCGTCGCGCACGCTGGCGCGATCAATGCGCAGGCCGCTGATCCAGCGCTGGTCGGTACCGGCACCGAGGGTCAACTCGGTGAACACGCCATAGCGACGGAAGTTGGCATCGGTCTCCCACGCCGCCTGGCGATAGGTGCCGCGACCCATGCCCATGCGCCCGCGATGGCGGCTGTCTTCGCCATCCACGCCCGCCACCAGCTGCACGTCCTGCCAGCGCCACTCGGAACTGACCCGGCCGCCCTGGGTACGGCGATCCACGTTCGACGCCATGGGCATCGGCATCATGCTGTTCGGGTTCGGTGTGCGCAGCGTGTAGTTGTCCATCACGTGGTCGGCCTCGTTGTAGTACACGTTGGCCTGCACCGTGTCCCACGCCCCCGGCAGGTTGCGCTTCTCGAAGCGCGCGGCATAGCTGGTGCGTTCGAACGCAGCCCCGTCCATGCCGCGTCCCGCGTAGCGTGCGATGGCATCACCGGCACCGGCAGAAATTTCCAGCAGCGTGTCGGCATCCGGCGTCCAGCCGATGGCCACGTCACCGTTCCACTTGCGCCACTTCGATGGCACCACATCGCCGTGGCCGTCCTTGTAGTCATCGGCTTCGGAACGGTTGCCACTGGCGCGCAGGTAACCGGTCGGATTGCCCAGGGTCAGGTCCAGCACCTGGTCGTTGCGGTTGCGCGAACCGACCAGCGCACTGGCATCGGCACGCAGGCCCGGCTCTTCGAAGCGCGGTGTATCGCGCTCGAAGCGCACGGTGCCGGCCGAGGCACCTGCCCCCCAGCGCACGCTCTGCGGGCCCTTGATGATGGTCAATCGATCGAAGCTTTCCGGCGCGATGTAGGACAACGGATTGTCCATGCGCGACGGGCAGGCACCGATCAGGTTGCCATCATTGCTGAGGATGTTCAGGCGCGAACCGAACATGCCGCGCAGCACCGGGTCACCGTTGGTGCCACCGTTGCGGATGGCGGAAAAACCGGGGACGGTCTTCAGGTAATCGGCGCCATCACTGGCGGGCACCGGCTGCCGCGGCAGGCGTGGGTCGGTCACCCAGTGCAGCGGCGAGGACGGTGCGGCGGCGGTCACCACCAGCGTGTCGAGGGTGCGCGCCTCTTCGGCGGGCGCGGCGTGGGCCAGTGATGCGGCCACGGCCAGGCCAAGGGCGACCGGCAGGCGCGCACAGGCGCCCGCGGGGCGGGAAGTCATTTTCATCGGAACAGCTCCAAGGTACGCACGCGCGCACGGCGCCCGGTCAGGCGACGTGCGGCAGATTCGATAGGGACATCAGCGAACGATGGAGAAACGCGGCGGCCCGCGCGCGGCATGCGCCGGCCAGCGCAGCGCGGGCAGTACCTGCTGTGACCACGGGAATACCAGCCGCGGCCGCCACAGCAGCGGCAACAGCAGCACCAGCACGGCCAGCCACGGCAGCAGGCGCATTGCCAGTACGCAGTACTCGCAGGCTTCGCCGTGCATGGCGTGGGGGTCGGCCGGGCGGCTGCGCTCTGCCGGCGCGGTGCCGTGCTGATCGTGCCCGGCCATGGCCATGTCGTGCATGTCATGGCCCATCGCGGCATGGTCCATGCCGGCCATCGCGGTGTGCTCCATCGGCTGCGCCTGCAGCGCGCGGCTGACCAGTGGCGCAAGCACCATCAGCAGCGTAGCCAGGACGGCGAGCTGGAGCAGGAGGCGCTGCGGGCGGGACAGGCGGGTCACCCCGTTAGTTTAGAGCCGGGTCCAGGGTTGCCCTGTGCGACGAACCGTCGCAGGAGGGGGTTTATCGGCAGGGCTGCGCCCTGCACCCGCAGAGGCCACGTCCACGGCAAGAGCCGAAGCAACATCAGAAGCTGGCTTCCTGTGGGTAGGCGGGGTGGGTCCGGTTGCGGGAGACGCCGTAAACCCGTCCATGGGGGCTTGGCCGCGGCATCCATGCCGCGGACACTCCCGCAACCGGACCCACCCCGCCTTCGACAGTTTTCCGCGATCTGTCGGAACGACGCTCGGGGTCAGATCCGTTTTCCTTCGGAAAACGGATCTGACCCCAGATGTATTTCGATATCTGACAGATTTCATCCACGCATGGCGTGGATCTACCGTGTCGACCAAGGTCGACCCTACCAACAGCCATCGGAATCTGTCAGAGGTGGGGCGGTGTGGGCAGGCAGGACCGTTGGCGCCATGGATGGCGCCATCGAGCCCCCATGGATGGGTTTACGGCGTGTCCTGCCTGCCCACACCGCCCCGCCATCCCACAGGAAACCCGCATTTGATGTTGATGTTGCTGCTGAGATTGCCGGCCAGCGGCCGGCACTACCGCAGGTGCAGGGCGCAGCCCTGCTCGACCCACCTCACACCGTGATGGTCTGGGTCAGCGACTCCCAGGTCGGTGGCACCGGCCACGCGGCCGCCTGGTTGCCATCCAGCACCCGCCGCAGGTCGCGCGGATCAATCTGCGGTGCCAGCACGTGCACCAGCTCCAGCGCGTAATCACGCAGCACGCGGTCGCGCGGCAGCACTGCCCATGCAATGCACTCGCTGATCGGGTCCGGCGCTGGCCACGATCTCAGGTCTTCGTCGTTGGAACTGACCGCCATTTCGGCCAGCAGGCCCACACCCAGGCCGGTTCGCACATAGGTCTTGATCAGATCGGCATCAAGCGCGGTCAGTGCCAGATCCGGCACCAGCCCATTGGCGGCGAAGGCGCGCTGCAACGACGAATTCGGGCGGGTCGAGGATTCGTAGCTGATCAATGGTTGCCGGGCCAGCGCGGCCAGGTCCGGTGCACGCCCGGCGCGGTCCAGCGGGTGGCCCTTCGGTACCACCACCAGCCGCCGCCAGCGGAACAGCGGCACGGCAATGCCATCGGTGGGCTCACCGCCAGCGGTGCTGATGATCGCAATATCGGCATCGCCCTGGTTCAAGCGATCCAGCGCGTCGGCTTCACCGGCCTGCTGCAGGTGCACGCTCACCTGCGGATACGCCTGCTTGATCGCCGCCACCGCCGGCGGCAGCACGAAGCGCGCCTGGGTGTGGGTGGTGGTCAGGATCAGCTGGCCCTGGCTCTCGCGCCGCTGGTTGGCCGCGTAGGTGCGGATGTTGTTGGCCTCGGCCAGCACCGCACGGGCGCGGGCGATCACCTCGGTGCCGGCCGGGGTGACCGACTCCAGGCTGCGGCCCTTGCGCACGAACAACAGGAAACCCAGCTCATCCTCCAGCTGCTTGAGCTGCTTGGACAGGCCGGGCTGGGTGGCGTGCACGCGCGAGGCGGCCAGCGTGATGTTCAGCTCGGCGTCGGCGATGGCAACCAGGTAGCGCAGCTGGGTCAGCGTCATGGGAGGCAGGCGGCGTGGGGCGGAGGTCCACTCTAGGGTCAATTGCCGTCACCAGCTTATAACCAAAGGTTGTTTAAGAAAGGTATCTGGTCATTTCCGGGCGTCATATGCCGGCGCTACGGTCAGCCGGCAGCCGCTGGCCTGAACAGCCAGCCCTCCCCCCTTCGCCCGCCGAAGCCCGGCGCGGCCCCGTTTCCGGAGCGCTTCCATGGCCCTGTACGACTCCATCCTCGATACCGTCGGCAACACCCCCATCGTCAGGCTGCAGCGTCTGGCACCGCCACAGGTCAGCGTCTACGCCAAGGTCGAGTCATTCAACCCGGGTGGATCGGTGAAGGACCGCCTGGCGCTGGCGATCATCCTCGACGCCGAAGCGCGTGGCCTGCTCAAGCCGGGCGACACTATCGTGGAGGCCACCTCGGGCAACACCGGCGTGGCACTGGCGATGGTCGCCGCCGCGCGTGGCTACAAGTTCGTGGCGACCATGGTCGAGACCTTCTCGGTCGAGCGCCGCAAGTTGATGCGCGCCTATGGTGCCAAGGTGATCCTGACCCCGGCCGCCGAGCGCGGCAGCGGCATGGTGCGCAAGGCAGCCGAGCTGGCCGAACAGCACGGCTGGTTCCTGGCCAGCCAGTTCGCCAACCCGGCCAACCCGGCCTATCACCGCAACACCACCGCCGCGGAAATCCTGCGCGACTTCGCCGGCAGGCGGCTGGACTATTTCGTCAGCGGCTGGGGCACTGGCGGCACGCTCACCGGTGTTGGCGAAGTGCTGAAGGTCGCGCGCCCGCAGACCCGCATCATCGCCACCGAGCCGGCCGGCGCCGCCCTGCTCAAGGGCGATGACTGGAAGCCGCACAAGATCCAGGGCTGGACGCCGGACTTCGTGCCGGATGTGCTCAACCGCGATGTGGTGGACGAACTGGTCTCGGTCGAAGATGACCGCGCGATCGCCACCGCGCGCCGCCTGGCCGCCGAGGAAGGCATCTTCGTCGGCATCTCCGCCGGCGCCACCGTCGCCAGTGCGCTGGACGTGGCCGCGCGCGCTGAACCGGGCTCGGTGATCCTGGCGATGCTGCCGGACACCGGTGAACGCTATTTCTCCACGCCGCTTTTCGCCGATGTGAACGAAGGCTCCGACGACGACTGGCTGGCCGGCCTGCCGTGATCCACAGGGTCGGATCCCTTTCCCGTCGGGAAAGGGCTCTGACCCTGCCAGTTCACCCTGGAACACGGGGGTCAGAGCCTTTTCGCGCGGAAAAGGATCTGACCCCCTTCCGCTTCAGCCTGCGTGAAGGCGTCGCCCGCCATCGTGCGTGAAGGCCGTCGGATCGCAGCGCGTGAGACGGTCATGACGCAGTATCGATGCCCTGTCCCCTACCGTGGGAACAGCCGGCGCAGATGCTGCGCGGATCACCTCACAGGCAGGAGACGGACGCATGAAGATCGAAGTTTGGCAGGGCGACATCACGACCCTGGCGGTGGATGCGATCGTCAACGCGGCCAATGAAACACTGCTCGGTGGCGGTGGTGTCGACGGCGCGATCCATCGCGCAGCCGGCCCCGCACTGCTGGCCGAGTGCGAGCAGTTGCCGGAGCTGCGCCCGGGCGTGCGTTGCCCGACCGGCGAAGTGCGCGCCACCGCCGCCCACGCGTTGCCGGCGCGCCATGTGCTGCACACGGTGGGCCCGGTCTGGCACGACGGCCAGCGCGACGAACCGGCCTTGTTGGCCAACTGCTACTGGAAATCGCTGCAGCTGGCCGAGTCGCTGGGCGTGCAGTCGATCGCCTTCCCGGCGATCAGCTGTGGCGTGTATGGCTATCCGCTGTACCAGGCGGCGCAGATCGCCGTCACCGAAACACTGGCCTGGCAGCGCAGCCATGCGCAACCGATGCGCATCGTGCTGGTGGCGTTCAATACCGCTACGGCCAAGGCCTACCAGCAGGCGTTGAGCGCCGCTGGGCAAAGCGCGGACAGCGAACCGCGCGTGTCGATGCTGCCGCCCCTGGGTGATGCGGGATTTGCCGCCGCGCACTGAATTCCAGTGCGCGACGTAAAAGAAAAGGCCGGGCATTGCCCGGCCTTTTCCGTTGCACCATTGTCCTCATCCACGCGCGGCGTGGATCACGCTCAACGGCTGGCGGCTTCCACCGCGGCGGCGTCATCGGCCACGGCGGCCGCGTCGGCGGCCGCACGTGCCGCGGAGGCTGCAGCCCCATCGGCGCTGGCGCCATCCACCTGCACGCGCACTTCCACCATGCCCGCACCATTGTTCAGGCTGGACACGTCGACCGTGTAGTGGCCGGCCGGCAGGGTCTCTTCCAGGCGCGAGTTGGTACCGTTGCCACCGTCGTCGTCGGTCAGTTCGACATCGCCTCCGACCACGCGCAGCACGGTATCAACCTGGCTGGAGATCGCATCCAGGCGCACATCGGCCGGGCGGTCCAGCGACAGCAGGAAGCGGCGGCGGCCATCATTGTCGAGCATCGTGTACACGCTGCCCGACTTCGGCAGCGCCGTGCCATCGCGCTCGACCAGATTGCCCGGCAGCTCGATGCGGTTGGCCGACAGGGTGAACATGCCCGTGACGCCGTCGCCGAGGCCACGCGCGGTCAGGATGTACTTGCCCGGCTTCAGTGACAGGGTCAGGCGCGAGTTGGTGCTGTCGCCACCATCGTCATTCTCTGCATCCACGCCCTGGCCCGACAGCTTCAGCACCGGATCGAAGACGTCCGACACCAGGCGGATCTCGTACAGGCCGGCCTTGTCCACCTGCAGGGTGTAGTCCTGGGAACCACCGGCCAGCATGTCGACGATCTCGCCACTGCCCGCCAGCGGCCTGCCATCGTACGGCACCAGCTTCTCGGCGCGCAGGCGGTACGGACCGTAATCGGTCGAGCCGTTGGCGTTGACCGCCACCTGGTAGGTGCCGCCACCGTTGGCACGGAAGGCCAGCGAGACGTCGCCTTCGCGCCCGTAGCCGGTGTTGCTGCTGGCCACCAGGCTGCCGTTGCTGAACACGGCGATCGAGCCGCTCAGCGAACCGGTCAGCTTCAGCCCGACCAGCTGCTTGTCTTCCAGCTTGATCTGGTAGAGCTGGTGGTGGCTGCCGTCGTTGTAGTTGATGCCGCTGCGCGAGGTGATCTCGCCGGACACCGGCTTGTCGAAATCGAGCGACGCGGCCTTGCCCGCATCCGCGCCGCCGCCGATGCGGTTGCAACCGCCGGCGACCAGGACCGTGGCAACGGCCAGTGTGATTGCTGCCAAACGCATGTTGTTTCTCCTTGGCCTTCCATGTGGTTCCCGCATGCCGGCCGGGCACGCGGGGGCGGAAAAGATACCCGCAAAAGCAAACGCCGGCGTAAAGCCGGCGTTGCCCTGTTCATCCTGCAAGGAAACGGATCAACCGTTCCACTTGCCCAGCGCGGCCAGGCCGTTGTCCTTGGCGCGCTCGTACACGGTCTTCTGGGCAGCAACGTAGTTGCCCTTCATGTCCTTGGCCCACAGCTTCAGCGCGGCCTGCTGCATGGCGCGGCCGTAGGAGAAGCTCAGCGGCCACGGCAGGTTGCCCAGCTGGTTCATCGCATTCAGGTGCTCGGTGGACTGCTCGTCGCTCTGGCCACCGGACAGGAACACCACGCCCGGCAGAATCGCCGGCACGGTGCTCTTCAGGCACATCACGGTCGACTCGGCCACTTCCTCGACGTCGGCCTGCTCATCGCAGCCCTTGCCGGAGATGACCATCGACGCCTTCAGGATGGTGCCTTCCAGCAGCACGTTCTGCTGGTACAGGGCGTCGAACAGCGAACGCAGGGTGGCTTCGGTGACTTCGTAGCAGGTTTCGATGTCGTGGTCGCCGTCCATGATCACTTCCGGCTCGACCATCGGCACCAGGCCGCATTCCTGGCACAGCGCCGCATAGCGGGCCAGCGCGTGGGCGTTGGACTCGATGCAGGTACCCGACGGGATGCTCTCGCCGATGTTGATGACCGCACGCCACTTGGCGAAGCGCGCACCCAGCTTGTAGTACTCCTGCAGGCGCTCGCGCAGGCCGTCGAGGCCTTCGGTCACCAGCTCGCCCGGGCAGCCGGCCAGCGGGTGCGCACCCTTGTCCACCTTGATGCCCGGAATCATGCCGTGGTCGGCCATGTACTTGGCGAACGGCACGCCGTCCTTGGTCGACTGGCGGATGGTTTCGTCGTACAGGATGGCGCCGGAAATGTGCTCGTTGAGCTTCGGCGTGGTCAGCAGCAGCTCGCGGTAGGCGCGACGGTTCTCCTCGGTGTTCTCGATACCGACGCCGGCAAAACGCTTGGCGATGGTAGCGGTGGATTCGTCGATCGCGATGATGCCCTTGCCCGGGGCGACCATGGCCTGGGCGGTTTCAGCCAGCTGTTCGATGCTCATGTATTTCCTGTGGCGGGTGCGGGAAAAATGTAAGTATAGCCCTGCTGCCCGTTGCCTCGCCGTGGAGGACAGGATGGAAACGCTTCCACGCCGGCGCAGGACAAAAGATGTCCTGCGGCATGGGGTCAGAGCCCCTGCGGGGATCTGACCTCGGGGTCGGATCCGCAACGCGGCTCCGACCCCAGGCCAACACTACTTACAGGTCGCCCAGGCCGCTGGCGCGGCCATCTTCGCCCACTTCCAGCAGGCGGAGGGTGTTGGTCGCACCCAGGGTTTCCATGTGCTCGCCGCTGGTGAACACGACACGGTCGCCGGCCTGCAGCAGCTCGGATTCGACCAGCAGGCGGATGCTGCCGCGCGCGGCTTCGCGCGGGGTCAGGCCGCGGCTGTCGAAGTTGATCGGATAGACATCGCGCATCAGCGCCATCTGGCGACGCGCGCCGTCATGGCGGGTCACCGCGAACACCGGCGCCTTGGCGCGGAAACGCGACAGGTAGCGCGCGGTGCCGCCGGATTCGGTCATCGCCACGATCGCACGCACGCCCACGTGCTGCGACAGGAACATGGTGGCCATGGCAATCGCCTGGTCGGCACGTTCCAGGTTGCGCGGCGAGGCGTTGAAGTCGGTCTCGGTCTGGAACTGGCGCTCGGCCCCCAGGCAGATGCGCGCCATCGCTTCCACGGCCTTGACCGGATAGGCACCAGCGGCGGTTTCCGCCGACAGCATCACCGCATCGGTGCCGTCGATGACCGAGTTCGCCACGTCCAGCACTTCGGCACGGGTCGGGATCGGGCTTTCCACCATCGACTGCAGCATCTGGGTGGCGGTGATCACCACCTTGTTCTGCGCCAGCGAGGCCTTGATGATCTTCTTCTGCAGGCCCGGCAGCTCGGCATCGCCGATTTCCACGCCGAGGTCGCCACGGGCGACCATCACCACGTCGCTGGCCTCGACGATTTCTTCCAGGTTCTCGATCGCTTCGGTACGTTCGATCTTCGACACCAGCGCGGCATCGCAGCCGTGCGAGCGGGCGATGTCACGCGCGTCGTTCATGTCCTGCGCGTTGCGGCAGAACGACACGGCAATGAAGTCGACGCCGATCTTGGCAACGATGCCGATCAGTTCCTTGTCGCGCTCGGTCAGCGCGCCCAGCGACAGGCCACCGCCCTGCTTGTTCAGGCCCTTGCGGTCGGACAGCACGCCATCGTTGAGCACGGTGTTGACGATGCGGTCGCCCTGCACCTCCACCACCTGCAACTGCATCAGGCCGTCGTCGAGCAGCAGCACATCACCCGGGCCCACGTCCTGCGGCAGGCCGAGGTAGCTCACGCCCACCTGGCTGGTCGTGCCCGGGCCGGCGTTCTCGCTGGCGATCAGGTCGAAGCGGTCGCCCGCCTTCAGCTGCACCTTGCCTTCGGCGAAGCGCTCGATGCGGATCTTCGGGCCCGGCAGGTCGGCCAGGATGCCCACTTCCACGCCCACGCGGGCCGCAGCAGCACGCACTTCGGCGGCACGCTTGGCCTGGCCGGACGGATCGCCATGGCTGAAGTTCAGGCGCACCACATTGACGCCGGCGCGGAACAGATCCTCCAGCACGCCCGGCGGATCAGTGGCCGGACCGAGGGTGGCAAGGATCTTGGTGCGACGCTGACGCTCGAACATGGTGGATGGGCCTCTCCCGTTAAAGAACGGAAATTAGCACATCCTTCACGCCGCATGTATACGGTTACAGCCTTGTGCTGCCTGACTCCGCGGGTCATGGAACGGACATGGTCCGGACATACGCTGGCGCAGGGAGTTCTGTGGAGCCGAGCATGGGCTCGGCTCCACAGGAGGCTAGGCCAGCAGCGTTTCCAGCTGTACCGGCTCACGGGCGAGCTGGCCAGCACCGGCGGCAGTGAGTTCCTCCTCACCACCAAAGCCCCACAGCACGCCGACACTGCGCAGGCCGTGGTGGCGTGCGCCTTCGATGTCCATGCGGCGGTCGCCGATCATCCAGCACTGCGCAGGCTGCACCTGCAACCGACGCAATGCTTCGCCGACCAGTTCCGGCTTGTGGCTGCGCGAGCCATCCAGGGTCGAACCGACGATCTCCTCGAACAGCCCGCCGAACGGCAGGTGGGCGAGGATGCGGCGCGCGTGCGGCTCGTTCTTGGCGGTGACCACCGCCAGGCGGTGGCCACGGCCATGCAGCGTGCGCAGGGTGTCTTCCACCTGCGGGTACACCGTGTGCTCGCGCCAGCCTTCGGCGTCGAAGCGTTCACGGTAGTAGCCCACCGCCTGTTCCACCCGCGCGGGCTCGACGAACAGCGGCGCGAAGGTGGTGCGCAGCGATGGACCGATCCAGCCCAGCAGCGTTTCCTGCGGCGGCACCGGATGGTCCATCTTCTGCAGCGCATAGGCGATGCAGGCGGTGATACCCACCTGCGAATCGATCAGCGTGCCGTCGAGGTCGAAGAACAGGACATCCTTGCTGCGGTCGGCACTCATGCGCCGCGTGCGTCGAGTGCGGCGACGGCCGGCAGGGTCTTGCCTTCCAGGAACTCCAGGAACGCACCACCGCCGGTGGAGATGTAGCTGACCTGCTTGGCGATATCGAACTTGTCCACCGCCGCCAGGGTGTCACCACCGCCGGCGATGGAGAATGCCGGCGAGCTGGCGATGGCGCGGGCCAGCGCTTCGGTGCCCTTGCTGAAGGCTTCGAACTCGAACACGCCCACCGGGCCGTTCCAGACCACGGTGCCGGCCTTCCCGATCAGCTGCGCGTACTGCGCAGCGGTCTGCGGGCCGATGTCCAGGATCAGATCATCCTCGGCGACGGCGTCGACCGCCTTCACTTCGGCAACAGCGTCCGGCATGAACTGCTTGGCGGTGACCACGTCGACCGGCAGCGGGATATCGGCGCCACGCGCCTTGGCGTCGGCCACGATCTTCTTCGCGGTGTCCAGCAGGTCCGGCTCGTACAACGACTTGCCTACGTTGTAGCCGGCGGCAGCGATGAAGGTGTTGGCGATGCCGCCACCGACGATCAGCTGGTCGACCTTGCCGACCAGGTTGGCCAGCAGTTCCAGCTTGGTGCTGACCTTGCTGCCAGCGACGATGGCCAGCAGCGGCTTGGCCGGTGCGTCCAACGCCTGCGCCAGCGCGTCCAGCTCGGCCATCAGCAACGGGCCACCGGCCGCCACCGGGGCGAAGCGGATGACGCCATGGGTCGAGGCCTGCGCGCGGTGTGCGGTACCGAAGGCATCCATCACGAACACATCGCACAGGGCGGCGTACTTCTTCGACAGGGCTTCGTCGTCCTTGCCCTCGCCGACATTCATGCGGCAGTTTTCCAGCAGCACCAACTGGCCCGGCTGCACGTCGACACCGTCGACCCAGTCACGCACCAGCGGAACCTCGCGGCCCAGCAGCTCGGACAGGCGCTGCGCGACCGGCGCCAGCGAGTCAGCCTCGCTCCACACGCCTTCCTTCGGGCGCCCCAGGTGCGAGGTGACCATCACCGCCGCACCCTGCTCCAGCGCGCGCTTGAGCGTCGGCAGCGATGCGGTGATGCGCTGTTCGGAGGTGATGCGGCCATTCTCGATCGGCACGTTCAGATCCTGGCGGATCAGCACGCGCTTGCCGGAGAGGTCGAGGTCGGTCATGCGGACGATGGACATGGGCAACTCTTTGGCTCAGGGACGGGATGCCGGGCTACGGCAGGCGGCCATTGTATCGGGTGCGGGTGGTGGGAGGGCCGATGCCTGCGGCAGGCAAAGGCGCAGGGCGACAGCAACAGCAACAGCAACAGCAACAGCCAGAGCCAAAGCCAAAGCCAAAGCGCTGGCGCCTTGTGATGCTGTGGGTGGGCCGAGGCGGTGCGGGCTGGCAGGGGACGCCGTAAACCCGTCCCTGGGGGCTTAGCCGCGCCATCCATGGCGCGGATACCCCTGCCAGCCCACACCGCCCCGGCCTCGACAGGTTCATGAGGCAGAGCGGATGGCAAAGGCGGAAGCAAGAGCGGTTTCTGGTGTCGGAAGGAGAAAGAAGGGGTCAGATCCGTTTTCCTGCGGAAAACGGATCTGACCCCGAGGGCCGTCGAGCGAAGCGACCCGCTTCCGCTCTTGCTCTTCTTCTTTTTCTTCCGTGGGTGGAAGCAACCGGAAACTGTCAGAGGCCGGGCGGGGTGGGTTCGCGGGGGTGTCAGCCGCATGGATGCGGCTGCCAAGCCTACAAGGACGTACTTGCGGCGTCCCCCGCGAACCCATCCCGCCCGGCCAAGCGCGGCTTTTGCATTTGCTTTAGACGACCAACCCCACCCACGAGGGGCTGCGCCGTTCGCTGGAACCTATTCCGAAGGCGCAGGCTTCTGCCGAAGCAGGCTGAGCGCCAGCCCACCCACCACCAGCACGCCCAGACCCAGCAGCGCCCACAGCAACCACGCCTTCCAATCGTGCTGCGGCTTCAGCGCCGCATCGCCCGCCAGCGGTTCCGGGCTGCCTTCCAGTCGCGCCAGCGTCGGCTGCCACGATGGATCATTGCGCTGCCGCAGCTCTTCGATCAGCACCCCGATCGGCGCGTCCGTGCGGCGCGCGGTCGCGCTGCCCACCGCCAGTGCGTAGGGCGCTGCCCCCTGGCTCAGGAACACCAGCACTTCCGGTTGGTAGCCCAGGCGCAGCGTCGGCGCGGTGGCGGATTCCGCCGGATTCGCCACCAGCTTCCAGTAGCGGTCGCGATGCACGCCACCCAGCGGCTGTGCCGCCGATTGCTGGCGCTGGCCCTGCGTGCCCTGCTGCACCTGGTAGGCGATCCACGGCGCACTGCGACGCTGCCACTCCGCACTCTCGTCATCGCGACTGAACAACGTCCATTGCACCAGGCTGTTGTCGGTGCTGGCCACGTCGGCACGCGCCACCGGGAACCGGCCATCCATCTCGAAGGTGTACTCGCCCTTGCCCTTCGACGTCGGCTCCAGCGACAGCCATTCCCACGGCAAGGTCGCCGGCGCTGGTGGCAGTTCCGCCAGTACGCCGCGCAGGGTCGGCAGCCGCGAATCGCCCTGCGCCAGGATGCGCAGGTAGCGTGCGGTGCCGTCCACCTGCAGGCGGCGCTGCAACAGGCGCTTGCCGGCGCGCTGCAGATCCACCAGCGGCACGTCGCGGCCAATCGAGCGCCAGTGCTGCAGGTCGTCACTGGCATCCAGCTGCACCTGCGCCTGCAGCGGCTGGCCGCTGTCGGTCCAGTCCAGCACCAGTGCCGCCAACGGCTGCTGGTCGAGCATGCTGGCGTCGATCAGCCAGCCGCCCTGCCCGTTCGCCGCTGCCCCGCCACTCACCCGTGCTTCGACCCGGCGCACGCGTCCATCGGTATCGCGCTCGGTCAGCAGCTGCAGATCGTTGCGCTGTGCATCGGCCAGCGGCGGCAACACGAACCACGGCAGCTCACGCTGCACGGGCGGCTGCGCCAGCGGCTGGTCCGGCGCCAGCAGTGCCGACGGCAACAACTGGCTGGCCGCATTGAACACCTGCAGATCGCTGAGGTCAGCGCTCACGGCACGGCGGTAGATCGCCGGCTCCAGCACGATCCGGTAGGCACCGGACTGCGCACTGGACAATGTCAGCGGCCACTGCTCGGCATACTGCGTGCGGTAATCGGCCGCCTGCACCACCACGGCGGCCAGCATGCCGAACATCGCCGGCAGCAGCGCCCTGCTCCACTTCCTCATTGTTTTTCCTCCACGGTCGGCGCCGCGCTCGGCGGTGCCGGTGCCAGATAACCCACGACCGTGCACAGCAGGCCGTAGGCGATGAACGATGCGATGCCCAGCAGGTTGCCCAGGTGCTGGCGATCGACAACAACCAGCTTGGCCAGCACCACGCCCATCAGCACGGCACCGACCATCCACAACATACGCTGGCCACGACGCGAACCCCACACCCAGGCAATCACGCCCAGCACGCTCCACAACACGGTCAGGCTGGTCTGCGCCAGGCTGAAGCGCATCATCGACGCGTTCCACGTCAGCCCACCCCACTGGTGCACGCCATGCAGCACAACGCTGGTCAGCGCGACGAAGGTTGCAAGTGACAGCAGCGGCATGCGGATGTTCAGCACTGCCTGCGGTGCCTGCGGTCCCTCATCGCTGTACAGCCAGCGCGCCAGCAGCAGCAGGCTCAACCACTGGCCGATCTCGGCCGGATTCAGCACCGGCAGCCACAACAGCGGCGCGGCGTCACCCGGCAGCAGCTGGCCGCACAGCCAGCCGATAGACAGCAGGCCGAACAGCACGCACTGCAGTGGCTGGCGCACGCTGTCGAACGCTGCACCCAGCGGCCAACGCAGCGCATTCCAGCACCACAGCGACAGCGCCGCCATCAGCAGCCACGGCAAGGTCACCAGCAGGGTAGTCCAGCCCTGCGCCAGATCGGCTTCGCCACCACCCCAGAGAGCCAGCAGCGAAAGCAGCGACGGCCACAGCAGCCACCACAGGAACTGCGCGATGCGGGCCACGGTGTCGCCGCCCTGGCGCAGGCACAGCAGGGTACGCACGCCCAGCACCGCGAACACCGCCCAGGCCAGCGCGCCGTAGCAGGCGAACGGCTGGTGGTGCGCATCGCTCTGCATCAGCGCCAGCGGGAAGCCCAGCGCGAGCATGGCCAGTGCGGTCACGCCCAGCGCACGCGCCGGCTGGCGACGCTGCACTTCGGCGGCCAGCCAGGCAGTGACCGCAGCCAGCACCAGCAACGCGTCCACTTCGGTGCGATAGGGGAAGAAGCGGGTGATCTCATGGACCAGGCCGCCCAGCCACCACAGCAGGCCCCACAGGTAGTACACCAGTGCGACCTCATGACGCGGCCTGCGCTGGTAGCTCCACGCCGACGCGAAGCCGGCCAGGGCCAGCAACAACGCGCCAATGGCGGTCGGGTTGATCAGGAAGCGCAGGTCCTCGTGCCAGTGGTCGCCACCGGCAACGAAGGCGAATGCGGCGCCGATCTGCAGCAACGCGCCGGATACCTGCGGCAGCCAGCGCTTCTGGCGCAGGCCCAGCCAGGCCAGGCCGGCACCTTCCAACGCGAACACCGCACCGGTGGCGCGCGCCGACAATGCCAGCGGCACCGCCAGCGTGGCGAAGCCCACCGCCAGCACCGCATGCGACTGCGCCAGCACGGTATACGACGCACGCGCGATCAGCGCACGCGCCAGCACCGCGTAGATCGCGGCCAGGCCCAGCGCGCACAGTGCCAGCGTCATCGGCTGCTCATGCAGCATGCCCGCCTGCAACGAGAACGCGACCAGCGGCGTGCCGAACACCAGGCTGCCATCGATCAGGTCGCGCCGGCCGGCCGGCTGGCGGCGCGCGTACAGCAGCGGTATCAGCAGGTAGAACACGAAGAACAGCACCAGGAACGGCTCGGTGCTGCTGAACTTGTCCGGTGCGTACTGCAGCACGCCCCAGAAGGTGCCGATGCCGAAGGTGAAGGCGAAGCCCAGCAGGTTCAGCGCGCGCCATGGGCGGAACCAGGCAATGGCGAAGATGCCCGCATTGAGTACGGCGTAATAGCTGAACAGCCCCACGTGGTTGCCACTGCCGGTGGACAGCCACAGCGGTGCCATGAAGCCGGCCAGGATGCCCAGCACGGCCAACGTGCGCGAGTTCTGCACCACCGCCAGCACACACAGCCCGGCCACCAGTGCAATGGAGCTGACGAAGGCAAAGCCCGGGGGAATCAGGTCGAAGCGCTTGAAGGCCGCGAAGATGGTCAGCAGCAGCACGCCGATGGCACCGCCCTGCAACGCCAGCGCGAACAGGCGCCGGCGCTCGCGCTGGTGCCAACCGAAGGCCAGCAGGCCCAGCGCACCCACGGTAATGCCGGCCAGGCGCAGCTCGATCGGCAACACCAGCCAGCCCTGGTCGCTGACGTACTTCAGCAGTGCCGCGACACCGGCCAGCAGCACCAGCATGCCGATCTTGACCGGCACGTTGCCTTCGGTGAACCAGCGCTTGACCGCACCGATGCCGCGCTCGATGACGTTGGGCAGTGCCGGTTCGGAAGGCAGCGGCGGCTGCACCGGCACCGGTGGTACCGGCGGTGGCGCGGCAGGACGGGGAACAGGCGCCTCGGTCGGCGCTGCTTCGCGCACCGGTGGCTGCGGGGGTTGCGGCACAGCAGCGGCGACCGGCCGCAGGAACGGTGGATCGGCGCCGGCCGCAGGCGTGGCCACAGGCCGTTCAGGCGCGGGCGCGGTGGCGGCCGGCCTGGCAGCGGCAGGCGCGGCGGCCATGGCGCTTTCCAGCGCAGCGACGCGGCGACGCAGGCCGGCGATCATCACCAGCGCCACCACCAGCAGCAGCGGGATGGCCAACAGGACCAGTACGACCAGGGTGATCAGTGCTTCCATTGCGTGCTTCCATTGCGTTCCCGCGCCCCAGCGGCAGCGGTCGACCGCCCCATGCTACGACAGGGTGGCCTCCATAAACGACGAACCCCGGCCAGGCCGGGGTCCGTCTGCGATCTGCGCCGGCCTTACTTGGCGGCGATGACCTTGGCCATTTCCAGGCACTTGTTCGAGTAGCCCCACTCGTTGTCGTACCAGGTCACCAGCTTGACGAAGGTACCGTCCAGGGCGATGCCGGCATCGGCGTCGAACACCGAGGTGCAGGTTTCGCCGCGGAAATCGGTGGCCACGACCTTGTCTTCGGTGTAGCCCAGGATGCCCTTCAGCGGGCCTTCGCTCTGTGCCTTCACTTCAGCGCAGATCTCGGCGTAGGTGGCTTCCTTTTCCAGCTCGACGGTCAGGTCGACCACCGACACGTCCGAGGTCGGGACGCGGAAGCTCATGCCGGTCAGCTTCTTGTTCAGTTCCGGGATGACCACGCCGACGGCCTTGGCCGCACCGGTGGACGAGGGAATGATGTTTTCAAGGATGCCACGGCCGCCGCGCCAATCCTTGTTGGACGGGCCATCGACGGTCTTCTGGGTGGCAGTGGCCGCGTGCACGGTGGTCATCAGGCCGCGCTTGATGCCCCACTTGTCGTTGATGACCTTGGCCAGCGGGGCCAGGCAGTTGGTGGTGCACGAGGCGTTGGAGATGATCGCCTGGCCGGCGTAGGTCTTGTCGTTCACGCCGTACACGAACATCGGCGTGTCGTCCTTCGACGGAGCCGACATGATGACCTTCTTGGCGCCGGCATCGATGTGCTTCTGCGCGGTTTCCTTGGTCAGGAACAGGCCGGTGGCTTCCAGCACCACGTCGGCGCCGACTTCGTCCCACTTCAGGTTGGCCGGGTCGCGTTCCTGGGTCAGGCGGATCTTCTTGCCGTTGACCAGCAGGTCGTTGCCCTGCACCGCCACGTCGGCCTTGAAGCGGCCGTGCACGGAGTCGTACTTGAGCATGTACGCCAGATAGTCCGGCTCCAGCAGATCGTTGATGGCCACGATTTCGATGTCGTCGCCGAAGTTCAGCACCGCCGAGCGCAGGACGTTACGCCCGATGCGACCGAAACCGTTGATACCAACCTTGATTGCCATGTTCTCAAGCTCCTGCGGCCGCGACAGGTGCGGCGGGATGGATAGGGCCCACAAGTCTAGCAAACCGGGGCTGGCCACCGTGGGCCAGCCGGGGCCGGCAGCAGGCCGGCGGACAGGATTTGATCCGGATCAAAGCGTTAGCGCGGCGTGAGGCCGACACTGGCCCCATCCACCCAGCAACGAGAACACCCCCATGCGCAAGAGTTCCCCCCTGATCGTGGCCAGCCTGGCCGCCGCCCTGTCGCTCGCCGCCGCCCCGGCCATGGCCCAGTCCAAGGGCGACTGGACCATCTCGGCCGGCGTGCACCAGGTGGCGCCGAAGTCGAACAACGGCTGGCTGGCCGGCGGCACCCTGAAGGTCGACGTCGACAACGACGTAAAGCCGACCATCACCGGTGAGTACTTCATCGCCGACAACCTGGGCATCGAAGTGCTGGCCGCGCTGCCGTTCAAGCACGACATCAACATCAACGGCCTGGGCCGCGTCGGCAGCACCAAGCAGCTGCCGCCGGTGGTGACCCTGCAGTACCACTTCAACAGCAAGGGCAAGGTGTCGCCGTTCGTCGGCGCGGGCGTGAACTACACGACCTTCTTCAGCGAAGACACCACCGGTGCGCTGGCCGGCAGCAAGCTGAAGCTGCAGGATTCGTGGGGCCTGGCCGCACACGCCGGCGTGGACTTCGCGATCGGCGAGAAGGGCGCCCTGCGCGTGGACATGCGCTGGATCGACATCGACAGCAAGGTGAAGTTGAACGGCGAGAAGATCGGTACGGTCAACATCGACCCGCTGGTCTACGGCGCGTCGTACGTCTTCAAGTTCTAAGCGGAGTGTTGAGTGCGAGGGCTTCGCCCCCGCTCCCCCGCTACACGCAAAACCCTCGCAGCATGTTGCCCCGGTGATTGCCGGGGCTTTTTTTGTGCCTGGGACTGAAGCGGTTCCGGAGCTGGGGCAAGGCGGGGAGCGGAGCCGGGACACGCCGTAAACCCATCCCTGGGGGCTCGATGGCGCCATCCATGGCGCCAACGGTCCCGGCTCCGCTCCCCGCCTTGCCCCTTCCCATCACCGCGTGCGTACCAGCTCAAGCAAAGGCAAGGGCAGAGCCTGTACATCCGATGCGTAATGGTTGCCTGCAATTGCAGAAGGCGGATTTTAATCCTGCATTTGTTCTTGATGTTGCCTTTGACGTTTGCATCCGCCTCCGCGGCCATGTTGGATGGGGGCTGCAGGGGCAGGCGCTGAAGCCAGCCCCCAGCAGACAGGAACGCGCTGCTCTTCAATCCACCTACCCCGCTAGAATGTGCGCATGAAAGCCCTGCACTCCTTCTTCCTCGCCGCCGCCCTGGCGCCGGCCCTGCTGTCCGCTCCCGCCCCCGCTCATGCCTGGGGCGCGCAAGGTCACCGCCTGGTCGCCGAAGTCGCCGACGCCCGACTCAACCCCACCGCCCGCACCGAAGTGGACCGCCTGCTGGCCACCGAACCGGACGCCACGCTGGCCAGCATCGCGCCGTGGGCCGACCAGCTGCGTGCCAAGGATCCGGGCCTGGGCCGTCGTTCGGCCGGCTGGCACTACGTCAACATTGCCGAAGACAACTGCCATTACGAAGCACCGAAACACTGCAAAAACGGCAACTGCATCGTCGAAGCCCTGAAGGCACAGAGCGCCATCCTCGGCGACCGCAGCCTGACCGATGGCGAGCGCCTGCAGGCGCTGAAGTTCGTCGTGCACCTGGTCGGCGACATCCACCAGCCGATGCACGCCGGCTATGCCCACGACAAGGGCGGCAACGATTTCCAGCTGCAGTTCGGCAACCGTGGTACCAACCTGCACTCGCTGTGGGACAGCGGCATGCTCAACACCCGCAAGCTGGACGACGCCGGCTATCTGCCACTGCTGCAGAGCCAGCGTGCGCCGAAGCTGGCGCGCCAGTCCAACCCGCAGCGCGACCCGCAGACGTGGGCCGAATCCAGCTGCCGCATCTCCATGCAAGCTGGCGTTTATCCGGCCTCGCGTAAAATCGGCGACGAATACACCGAGCGCTACCGGCCGCTGGCTGAAGCGCAGCTGCGACTGGCCGGTGAGAACCTGGCGCAGTTGCTGAACCGCGTGCTCGGCACGCGCTGAGGAGCATGCAAATGGCAGTCCAGGTGCAGTCGTTCTTCCACCGTGACAGCAACACCTTCAGCTACCTGGTCAGCGACCCGGCCAGCGGCGAGGCAGCGCTGATCGACCCGGTGCTGGACTACGACCCGGATACCGACGCCAGCAGCGAATCACCGTTGCACGCCGCGTTGCAGGCCATCGAGCAACAGGGCCTGCACCTGCGCTGGCTGCTGGAAACCCATGCCCACGCCGACCATGTGTCGGCCGGGCGCCGGCTCAAGCAGCACTTTCCGCAGGCCACGCTGGCCATCGGCGAAGGCATCCGCGCGGTGCAGGCCACTTTTGCACCGCGCTATGGCCTGCAGCTGCCAGCGGCCGATGAAATCTTCGACCACCTGTTCAGCGATGGCGAGACGTTTGCGCTTGGCGAACTGCGCGGCCAGGTGATCGCCGTGCCGGGCCACACCAGCGACAGCATTGCCTATCTGATCGACGATGCGCTGTTCACCGGCGACTCGCTGTTCATGCCTGACGGCGGCACCGCCCGCTGCGACTTCCCGGGCGGTGACGCCGCGCAGTTGTACCGTTCAATCCAGCGCCTGCTGGCGCTGCCCGATGCGACGCGCGTGTTCGTCTGCCACGACTACGGCCCGGGTGGTCGTGCATTCGCCAACGAAACCACCATCGGCGAACAGCGCACGCACAACATCCACGTGCACGATGGCGTGGCCGAGGCGGAGTTCGTCAGCGTGCGCCAGGCCCGGGATGCCACGCTGGAAGAACCCAAGCTGATGCAGCCGGCGGTGAAGGCCAACATCCAGGGCGGGGCCTGACGCACGCGGCTGCGCTCGCCGGGCAAAGCCCGGCGCTATCGGTTTCCATCACGGACCACGGACGTTCATTTTCCCTGCGTCCGCACTACATGCCGGCCCTTCACGATCTCGAAGGTAAAGGCGTACTGCAGGGTGACCGCCACCGGCTCGACCCGTTCGGCGCCGCGACAGTCACCGCGGTCGGCAGGCACCTTGCCAGCCTCGAAGTGGCAGACCGCTGCGGACGAGTACTTCCACATCGCCACGGCGTCCTGCGCAGCCTGCAGCAGGGGCGCATTCTCGCGTGCAGCCCCTGCGGCACAGTCCTGGCGATCGGTCAGCGGCATGCTGCGTTCGACGCTGCCCTGCGCATCCACCACCACCTGCAGGCAGATCGTAGTCGGCGCCAGTTCCGCGCGCGGATCACGATCGCCGACCTCCGGGTCCGGTGCCGCGTAGAGCTGTGGCATCCGGTAACCCTCGGTCGCACCCAGCGAATACACCTGCAACTGCCCACTGCCACCGCCCGCCTGCGGCTGCAGGCGCTGGTGGCCGACATTCTCGCTGCGGGTATCCACCGTGGTCAGCCGCTCCTGGCTGGCGCATCCGGCCAACAGCGCCGCCGTCATCCACAGCGGCGCGCACTTCACTTCGCGTCCTCGGTGTCGTCCATGGCAAAGGTGATTGGAATACGTACGGCAGCAGCCACCGGCTTGCCGTTCTTCATTGCCGGACGATAGGTCCAGCTGCGCGCAGCCGCCACCGACACCGCATCGAACACGCCGGGATTGGTAGCGCTGAGCACCTGGACATCGGCGGGACGCCCCAGCGCATCCACCTCCACGCGCAGGTTCACCACGCCCACCTGGCGCTGCTCGATCGCAGACTTCGGGTAGGACGGCGGTGGCATCTTGTCGACCTGGATCGGACGGTCCAGCCCTGCCTTGGCCGCATCTTCTTCAGCGTGCTCGAACGGCTCGACACCGATCCTCGGGCTCCCGGCCGCGCCGCCCTGGCTGGCCCACGCCACCGCCCCCATGCCCAGGCACAACCCGACCACCAGCACCTGCCCGGACACCCACGGCAATGCCTTCCGCTTGGACTGCTTCAACATGGCGATACGCTCCTTCAACACGGGTTGGCTGCGCCAATGGCAGACCGCGGGCGCAACCGGGTGGACCAGCTGCGCCTTCAGCAGCGTGCTGGCGTAGAGGCCGCGCAGCGCAGGCTGCGGGCCGATGGTGCGGGCATCGCAGGCCAGCTCCTGGTCGCGCAGGAAGCGGCGTGCGGCCCACGGCAACAGCGGGTGGAACCAGAACACCGCGCGGACCAGCAGCAACGCGCCGTTGGCCCAGTGATCGCCATGGCGGCGATGACTGCGCTCGTGCTGCAGGATCAGGTTCTGCTCCTGTGCGGTGAACTGCTGATCGAATGCCGGGCCGACAACGATGCGCGGCCGCCACAGGCCGACCAGCGCCGGCAGCCCGGGATCGCCGCTGGCCTGCCAGCTGCCATCGGCACGCGCACGCAGTGAGCCCATGCTGCGTTCGAAACGGCGCTGCGCACGCAGGTCGCGCAGCAGGCAGATGCCCGTGCCCAGCGCCCACGCCAACAGAAACAGCAGGGCCCACGGCAGCGACTGCCCGGTCAGTCCATCCACCGCCCCCGGCACCACTTTCAGCGGCACTGTCGGCACGTGCTGCAACAGCGCAGCCTGTGGCAATGGCAGCAACAAGGTCACCAGCAGCAACGGCAGCAGCCACCAGCTGCGATAGGCCAGCCCGGCGCCGCCCAGGCTCACCAGCAGCGGTCGCAGCGCCGCCAGCAGCAGCACGCCTACCGCCAGCCACAGACTGGCCCGCCAGAGTCCGTCGAGCAGCTCAGTCATGGTCCAGCTCCTGGATCAGCTTCTTCAGTTCGGCGATGTCCTGCGCACTCAACTGGCCCCGTTCGCTGAAGTGCGCGACCAGCGGCGCGACGCGCCCTTCGAAGACACGGCCGATGAAGTCCTGGCTCTGCGCCTCCACCCACGCCTGTCGCTGCAGCAGCGGCCGGTACAGGTAACGCCGTCCATCGCGCTCGGCGGCGATCGCGCCCTTGGTCAGCAGGCGGTTGAGCAGGGTCTTGATGGTCGGCTCGGCCCAGTCGCGATGGGCCAGCGTGGCCACCACGTCATCGGCGCTGCGCGGTGCCTGCTGCCACAGCACCTCCATCACAACGGCTTCGGCTTCGCTGATCGGGGTCATGGTTTACATCCGTAATCGACAATTCGATTACGCGCGTAATCAGACTCCCTGTCAAGCCCCTCGACTCCGGGTTCATCCCGGCTGCGCAAGCATCGGTTCCTCCCGCCCCCCGGCCCCGGATGAAAGCGCTGCCCAAGAAGGATTTCCCGGTCGAGCAGGCCCGCCGCTTCCTCGAACCCGGCCCGATCGTGCTGGTCAGCACAGCGTGGCGCGGCCAGCGCAACCTGATGACGATGGGCTGGCACATGGTGATGGGCTTCTCGCCTTCACTGGTCGCCACCTACCTGTGGCACGAGAACCACAGCCACGCATTGGCGCGTAGTAGCGGCGAGTGCGTGATCAATGTTCCCGGCGTGGAGCTGCTCGATACGGTCGTGGACATCGGCAACTGCAGCGGCCGCGAAGTCGACAAGTTCGCCCGTTTCGGGCTGGATGCACTGCCCGCGCGCGAGGTCGGCGCGCCGCTGGTCGGACAATGCCATTCGTGCTTCGAATGCCACCTCTACGACGATAGCCAGGTGGAATCGAGCAACCTGTTCATCTGGGAAATTGTGCGTGCGCACGTGGCGCCGCGGCCGAAACTGCCGCGCACCGTGCATTACCGCGGCGATGGGCAGTTCATGGTGTCCGGCGCGGAAGTCTCGCGTCGACGGCGGTTCAAGCCCGACATGCTGTAATGCCCGCACTCCCCCAGACGCAGGACCGCCGCGCATGACCGAACACCTCACCGACCTGGACGCCGCCGTCGACTGGTTGTTTGCGCGCGTGGACGGGCCGCTGCGGATCGGGGCACCGCTGGCACTGGGCAAGCCGCATCGGTTGCTCAATGCCCTCTACGCACGTGTCGAGCACGACCCTTCGCGGCCGCTGCAGCTGTATACCGCGTTGTCACTGAATCCACCGAAGGCGCGCGGCAACGGCCTGGAAGCACGCTTCATGGCCCCGTTCGCGCAGCGTCACTTCGGCGATGATTTCCCGCGCCTGGCCTATGCCGATGCGATCGCGCGCGACGCGCTGCCGGCACATGTGCAGGTGGAAGAGTTCTACATGCAGTCCGGCGCCCTGCTCGGTTCGCGGCAGGCGCAGTCCAGCTATACCAGCCTGAACTACACCCACGCCGCCGATGCGGTGGCGCAGCGCGCGCCGCAGGTGATCGTGCAGAAAGTGGCGATGCGGCCGGATGACCGCCGGCTTTCGCTGTCGTGCAACAACGACATCACCCAGGACACGCTGGATGCAATGACCGCACGTGGTCTGCCGCGCCCATTGATGATCGCCGAGATCGATCCGCAGCTGCCCTATCTGGGCGGCTCGGCCACGGTCGATGTGTCGTTCTTCGATCTGGTGATTACCCCGCCGCCGCCGTATCCGGCGCTGTTCGGGCTGCCGCGGCAGCCGGTCGGCGACGCCGACTACGCCATCGGCCTGTACGCCAGCACGCTGGTGCGCGACGGCGGCACTCTGCAGATCGGCATCGGCACGCTGGCCGACGCGCTCAGCCATGCGCTGGTGCTGCGCCACACCGACAACGCCCGCTACCGCCGCGTGCTGCACGCGCTGGATCCGCAGCTGGCCAGCCACCCGCTGGTGCAGGAAATCGGCGGCGTGGACCCGTTCGAAGTGGGCCTGTACGGCTGCAGCGAGATGCTCAACGAGGGCTTCCGCCGGCTGGTGCAGACCGGGGTGATCAAGCGCAAGGTGCACGACGACCTGGCGCTGATGCAGCGCATCGAGAATGGCAGCACGCTGTCCATCGACCATGCCACCCTCGCCGCCGAAGGCGAGTACCTGCACGGCGCGTTCTACCTGGGTTCACCCGAGTTCTACGAGTGGCTGCGCACGTTGCCGGAGGACGAGTGTCGCGCAATCGGCATGCGCCGGATCAGTGAGATTAACCAGTTGTACGGCGGCAACGAGACGCTGGAGCGCCTGCAGCGTCGCCATGCGCGCTTCTTCAACTCCTGCATGATGGCCACCGCGCTGGGCGCGGCGGTGTCGGATGCGCTGGACGATGGACGCGTGGTATCCGGTGTGGGCGGTCAGTACAACTTCGTGGCGATGGCACATGCGCTGCCGGAAGCCCGCAGCGTGCTGATGTTCCGCGCCGCGCGCGATGACAAGGGCCGGCGCGAATCCAACGTGCGCTGGAACTACGGCCACACCACCATTCCGCGCCACCTGCGCGACATTTACCTCAACGAATACGGCATCGCCGATCTGCGCGGCCTGACCGACGAGGACTGCGTGCATGCGATGACCGCGATCACCGAGGCCCCGTTCCAGAGCGGCCTGCTGCAGCAGGCACACGCTTCGCGCAAGCTGCTCGCGGCCACGCAGCCGGATCCGCAGCGCCAGCAGCGCAACACGCCGCAGGCACTGGCCGCGGCACTGGCCCCATTCCGCGCCGATTGCAGCCTGCCCGACTATCCACTGGGCAGCGATTTCAACGAGATCGAGCAGGTCCTGGTGAAGGCGCTGGGCTGGCTGAAGGCCAACACGCAGACCCGCGGCGACAAGCTGCGCACGGTCTGGGCGGCGCTGGGTCAACCTGCCGGCGACGGCGATGCGGTGTACCTGCAGCGCATGGGCCTGCAGGCCCCGAAGGATTTCGCCGAGCGCCTGGACGCACGCCTGCTGCGGCTGGCACTGGCACGCACCGCCTGAAAAAAGGGACGGAGGGAATCAAGTCGCATGTATACAAACGACTTGATTCCCTCCGTCCCCTTTTTCTCATCCACGCATGGCGTGGATCTACCGCTCTATCCTCACTGCATCCTCAAGATACAGACGGGCAATCGGTGGATGCGATCGATGCTCGACCTGCCACAGGTCGTATGCCGCCTGCATCGCCAGCCACATGCGGGCATTGCCCAGACCTGCAAGCTCAAGACGGAATGCGAGTTCCGCGGAGATGCCGGCGTGCCCGTTGATGATCGTCGACAACTGTCCGCGCGAGTAGCCAAGATGCTGCGCCAGCGCACTGATCGACATACGGATTGCTGGCAGGATGTCTTCGCGCAGCGATTCCCCGGGATGCGGCGGATCATGCAACGGCATCGGGCAGACTCCTAGTGGTAATCGTAGCCGCTATAGCTCCCGCGCAGGGGGTGCAGGCGATTTCCGGGCAGCCCCATGTCCCCAGGCACGCGGGCCTGATCCAGCTGCAGAAGCAAACGCCGCAACCGGGCCACATGATCGGCACGGACTCCGGACATGTCGCTCCGCTCATAGAGCGCCTTCAGGCCCTTATGCCTGAAGCTGACGATCATGCGGCACCAGTGTAAGGCATCACCTTACACCCCGCAAATCCACCATGGGTTTCTGCGCCGATCTTCTTGTCCATGACCACTTCTGAGGGTGCCTCGGCAGGTCCTCCTTTTCGCAAGGAATGCAGGTCAGATGAAGAGGCCAACGCGACACTGGTGCCGCCGGGTGGAACATTCCGGGCAAAGGAAAAGGGGACGGAGGGGATTAAGTCGCATGTGCACAAACGACTTAATCCCCTCCGTCCCCTTTTTCTCTACTCTGGAGAACGAGAAAGGCCGGCTTGCGCCGGCCTTTCCTTTGTTGCGCCGAGAGGCTGCTTACAGCGCCTTGGCGGCTTCCACCACGTGGGCCGTGGTGATGCCGAAGTGCTTGTACAGCTGGTCGGCCGGGGCCGAGGCACCGAAGGTGTCGATACCGATCACCGCACCGTCCAGGCCGACGAACTGGCGCCAGAAACCGGTGACGCCGGCTTCCACGGCCACGCGCTTGCGCACGGCGTTCGGCAGCACCGATTCACGGTAGGCCGCATCCTGGCGCAGGAACACGTCGGTGGACGGCATCGAGACCACGCGGGTCTTGAGGCCGGCCGCGTCCAGCTGGGCCTTGGCCTCGATGGCCAGCGAAACTTCCGAACCGGTGGCGATCAGGATCACGTCCGGGGTACCGGCGGCATCGGCAAGCACGTAGCCACCGCGCTCGATCTGAGCGATCTGCTCGGCGTTGCGCGGCTGGTGCGGCAAGTTCTGGCGGCTGAACACCAGGCAGCTCGGGCCATCCTGGCGGGTGATCGCGGCCTTCCAGCTCACCGCCGACTCGACCGCATCGCACGGACGCCACACATCGTTGTTCGGGATGTAGCGCAGCGAGGCCAGGTGCTCCACCGGCTGGTGGGTCGGGCCGTCTTCGCCCAGGCCGATCGAGTCGTGAGTGTAGACGTGGATGGCGTGGGCCGGGATCAGCGCGCTCATGCGCACGCCATTGCGGGCGTAGTCGCTGAACACCAGGAAGGTGGCGTCGAACGGAATGAAACCACCGTGCAGGGCCAGGCCATTGGCGATCGCGGTCATGCCGAACTCGCGCACGCCGTAATACACGTAGTTGGCGTTGGCGTCGTCGCTGGCGACCGACTTGCTGCCCTTCCACAGGGTCAGGTTGGAGTGCGCCAGGTCGGCCGAGCCGCCGACGATTTCCGGCAGCAGCGGGGCGTAGGCTTCGATGGCCAGCTGCGAGGCCTTGCGCGAGGCGATCGTCGGGCCTTCAGCGGCCACCTGGGCGATGTAGGCATCGGCCTTGGCAACGAAGTCGGCCGGCAGCTCGCCGTGCGAACGGCGGGTCAGCTCGGACGCTTCAGCCGGGTACTGGCTGGCGTACTTGTCGAACAGCTGTTCCCACTCGGCCTGGCGCAGGGTGCCGGCGCCATTGGCGCGCCAGCCGTCGTAGATCGCCTGCGGGATCTCGAACGGACCGTATTCCCAGCCCAGCTGCTTGCGGGTGGCTTCCAGCTCGTCCTTGCCCAGCGGTGCGCCGTGGCTGGATTCCTTGCCCGCCTTGTTCGGCGAACCGAAACCAATGGTGGTGCGGCAGCAGATCAGGGTCGGCTTGTCGCTCTGCGACAGCGCGGCCTCGATGCCGGCCTTGATGCTTTCCGGGTCGTGGCCATCGACGTCGCGGACCACGTTCCAGCCGTAGGCCTCGAAACGCTCCGGAGTGTTGTCGGTGAACCAGCCCTCGACGTTGCCGTCGATGGAGATGTGGTTGTTGTCCCAGAAGCAGACCAGCTTGTGCAGGCCCCAGGTACCGGCCAGCGAGGCCGCTTCATGCGACACGCCTTCCATCAGGCAGCCATCGCCCATGAACACCCAGGTGCGGTGGTCGACCACTTCCAGCTCCGGGCGGTTGAAGCGCTGTGCCAGCAGCTTCTCGGCCAGGGCGAAGCCCACGGCGTTGGCGAAACCCTGGCCCAGCGGGCCGGTGGTGGTTTCCACGCCCGGGGTCTCGTGGCGTTCCGGGTGACCGGCGGTGTGGCTGCCCAGCTGACGGAACAGCTTCAGCTGCTCGATCGGCAGGTCGTAACCGCTCAGGTGCAGCAACGCGTACTGCAGCATCGAACCGTGGCCGTTGGACAGCACGAAACGGTCGCGGTTGAACCAGTGCGGATTGCTCGGGTTATGGCGGAGGTAGTCGTTCCAGAGGACTTCGGCGATGTCGGCCATGCCCATGGGCATGCCGGGGTGGCCGGACTTTGCGGTTTCAACCGCATCGGCGGCAAGGAAGCGGATGGCGTTGGCCAACTGGCGACGGGTAGGCTGCGTCATGGTTCTGTCGGAATCGGGAGGCGGCCGCGGACGTGCGGGCGGCCTATTGTCCCATAGTCGCCGGGCAGGGGGTCGGTTCACCTTGCCCGGTCGTGCCGGCCGCTGGTCGGCACTTCATGATCTCCGCCGGATTCCGCATGTGAAACGGGGTCGGAGCCCTTTCCCTGCGGAAAGGAATCCGACCCCGATCAGGTCGCCAGCAGTGGCGCCGGACTCAGTCCTGCTGCGGGCCCAGCGCCGGGCCGTCATGGGACTCGCCCTTGGCCACCAGCGTGGTCAGGGCCAGGTCGCCGGTCACGTTCAGCGCGGTGCGGCACATGTCCAGGAAGTGGTTCACGCCCAGGATCAGGCCGATGCCCAGCGGGTTCACGCCGACCATCGCACAGATCATCGCCACCACCGGCAGCGAGCCCGACGGCACACCAGCGGTACCGATGCCACCAAGGATGCAGACCGCCATCACCATGAACTGCTGGCCGATGCTCAGGTCCACACCGAAGAACTGGGCCAGGAAGATCACCGTCACGCCCTCGAACAGCGCGGTGCCGTTCTGGTTGGCGGTGGCGCCGACGGTCAGCACGAAGCGCGACACGCGCTGCGGCAGGCCCATCTGGTCGGCCACGCGCAGTGCGGTCGGCAGGGTGGCATTGCTGGAGGCGGTGGAGAACGCCATCACCGTCGCTTCCTGGGTATCGCGGAAGAACGACAGCGGCGAACGCCCGGACAGCCACACCGCGGTGCCGTAGGTCACGATCATGTGCAGGCCCAGCGCCAGCACCACCACACCCACGTAGGCCCCGAGGCGGATGATCAGCTCGAAACCGAACAGCGCGGCCAGGTTGAACATGAAGCAGGCCACCGCGTACGGGGCCAGGCGGATGACCAGGTTGATCAGGGTCATCGAGATTTCGAACACGCCTTCGATGGCGCGGCGCAGCGGGGCGACCTTCTCGTTGTCGGTCAGCACCATGCCGATGCCGAACATCAGCGCGAAGAACATCAGCGACAGGATCGCGCCGTTGTCCGACGCCGCCTGCAGCACGTTGCTCGGCACGATCGACAGCAGCATGTCCATGCCCTTCGGCGTGCCATGGATGCCCGCGACGATCTCCTTGCTGCGCTCGGCGTTCTCCGACAGCATCATCGCGGCGACCTGCGGGTCGACACCGGCGCCCGGCTTGAGCACGTTGACCAGCACCAGGCCGATGCCCACCGCGATGCCGGACAGCAGCACGGTGTAGGCCAGCGTCTTCCAGCCGATGCGGCCGAGGGCGCGGATGTCGCCCATCTCCGACACGCCCATGATCAGCGCCGAGAAGATCAGCGGCACGATCAGCATGAAGATCAGGTTGAGGAACAGGCCCGACGCCGGGGTGGTGACGTAGTCCATTACCCACTTGGCACCGGCCTGCAGACCATCGATGCTGCCGCCCAGGGCGTGCACGATCAGTCCCAGGACCAGGCCGATCGCAAAGCCGATGCCCATCTTCCAATGCAGGGGCAACTTCTTCTTGTCGGCAGCAGCTGCTGTCATACGCGGGTTTCCTCGAAAAATGAATGCACTCTAACAAAGCGCGCAAGCGGCGCCGGTTCAGGTTCGCCGCGGTGGATACAGCGGCGCCAGGCCAGTGTCGGCGGTGCCCGCGGCCGCCGACCAGTGCGGTCCGTCACGGAAGACCTCGCGCAGACGCGAACGCAGCGGCGCCAGATCACCCTGCCCGCCCCAACGCGCCTGCTGCAGGTCCTGCAGCACCTGGCGCTGGGCTGCATCCCCAAGCCGCGCGATGACCTGCTCGATGCGTTCAACGCCGGCCATCGCACACAGCTGTGCTTCCACCTGGTCGAAGCCCTCGCCATCCAGCGCGCGGCGCAGTTCGGCCAGGCCGGCACGTCCGCTCGCCACAGTCGGCACAGAGGACTTTCCGGCTGCGGGCGCCACGGCACGCGGGCGCCTGCCTCGCTGCCAGCCCCACAGCAGGGTCAACAGCCACAGCAACGCCAGGCCGATGGCCGCGGCCATCCACGGCCACGGACGCTCGGACAGGCCGTTGGCACGCGGATCGGTCGCCGCGATGCGGCTGTCCTGGCCATCGGTGCCGGGCAGCGCGGCGTCGGTGTCGATCGGCGGCAACGGTGCCGGTGAGGCAGTGCCAGTACCGGCCGCGACGGCCAGCGTCAGGTCCGGCAGCTTCGCCTCCTGGGCCTTGCCATTACGCACATCCCACCAGGGCAGGCGCGGCCCCGGCACCACCAGCGAACCCGGCTGGCGCGGCACGATCGAATAGCGGCGGGTGATCTTCAGGCGCGGCGTACTGCCGTTGAAGGTCTCTTCGTACTGCGCCGGTTCGGCGAACACCTGCGCATTGGCGCCGACATCCGGCACCGGCAGGTCGGTGAACTGCGCGCGCGTCGCGCCTTCGGCAACCGCTTCGACCACCACGTTGGCGGCCTCACCGGTGCGGGCACTGGTCGGTGCACTGGTGTAGCGCAGCTGCAGGCTCTGCAGGGGCAGCCACGGCTGCGGCGCCTGCGCCGGCTGTGCCTGCACCTGCAGCGTGCGGTCGGCACTGGTGGCATTCATTCGACCGTCGCCACCACCGAAGAAATCATCGAAGAAGCCACCGGCGCTGCGGCCACTGAAACGCGCACCGGCCAGCTTCAACGCGCCACTGCGCTCGGGGATCAGCAGGAAACGCCGTTCGACCACGTTGTAGCGGCGCCCGTTGACCTGGCGCACATCGGTGCGGTCGTCGCCTACGCGCTGCAACGACGCGCCCGCGGGGGTATCCAGCACCAGTTCGCCGGAGGCCAGCTGCGAGGCGAAATACAGGCGCACCACCACGCCCACGCTCTGCTGCACATACGGCGTATCGTCATCGACAACGGTTTCGATGAAGGCCATCGCATTGCTGTCGGGCCCCGCCACGGCGGCCGCATCGACCTGCAGCGTCAGCGGCGCGGTGCGCGCACTGCCCACCTGCAGGCCGGGCACCACCAGCGCACCACTGCGCCGTGGCGTCAGCGCCACGCCATAAAGGTTGCGCTGCTGCATGCTGCCATTGCTCCACTCCACCTGGCGGCTGCTGGTCTGGCCGCTCAGGTCGAAGTCGGTACGCAATGGCGTGAAGTCCGGGGCACCCTGATCGCTCTCGACATTGAGGGTGACCGTATCGCCCATCGCGATGCGGTCGCGGTCCAACCAGGCGCGCGGCTGCGCCCAGGCCAGCAGCGGCAGCCACAGCAGCAGTGCCGCCAGTACCAGCAGTGGCCTGCACCCGTGCATGTTGATCGCCCGCGTCATCGCCCTTCCCTCTTCCTGCGTTCGTTTTCCAGCTGGAACTTGGCCCGCAGCAACGCGCCCGGATCATCCGGCACACGTCGCATCCACGCCTCCACGGCCTGTTGTTCCTCGCGCTGGCGCGGGGTGGCGCCCTCGCTGCCTGGCACGGGCTTGCCGTCCTGTTCGCCCTTGCCCTCACGTGCCTGCTGCATTGCCTGCTGCATGCGCTGGCGCTGCTGCGCATCGGCCTGCGCCTGCGCCTTGGCATCCTCCACCTGTGGCGGTGCCTGCTGGCCATCGCGGCCACGCTCGCCAGGCTGAGGCTTCGACTGCGTGTTGTTGTCACCCGCCTTGGGCGGGTCCTGCTGGCCCGAAGGCGGCTGGCCCTGGCCGGGATTCTGCTGGCCCTGCTGCGGCTGCCCCTGTGGGTTCTGCTGGCCCTGCGGGCTCTGCGGTTGCTTCTGCTGCCCGTTCTGCTGCGGCTTCTGCTGGTCCTGGCCCTGGCCGCCACCGGATTGCTTGCGCTTGCGCGCGGCATCGACCACGGCGCGGTTGGCCACCGCATCGGCCATGCCCGGATGCAGTGCCAGCGCACGGTCGTAGGCAGCAATCGCGTCGTCGTAGTTGCCTTCGCGTGCCAGCGTGTTGGCCAGGTTGTACCAACCGGCATCGTTGTCGATGCCTTCGAACTGTCTGCGTGCAGTGGCGAAGTCGCCGTTGCGGTACGCCTGAACCCCTTCGGCCAGGCGCTGGTGCTGCACCTGGTCGCTACGCTTCCACAGCGTGCCCTGCGCCGGCTGCGAGGCAGGCGTCGCAGGGGCCTGCGCCTGCGCGTCATTCATCCACGGCAGCAGGCCGACCGCGAGCACCGCGGCCAGCACCGCGCGACGACGGAAGGCCAGCAATGCCAGCAGCATCACCGGCGGCAGCAGCCAGAAGCCTTCGTCACGCCACTGCTTGCCTTCGCCCGGCCGCTGCGCCGCCGTGCCTTCGCGCGCGTCGAGTACACCGAGCGCACGCAGATCGCTGTCATCGGCGGAGATGCGTGCATAGCGCCCTCCCCCTGCAGTGGCGACTGCACGCAGGCTGCCCTCATCCAGCGCAGCCTGGCGGATCTGCCCGCTGCCATCGCGGTAGGCCGCACCGGCAGGCGTGCCCAGTCCCAGCACCGACACCTGCAGACCCAGGCTGCGCGCCTGCGCCGCTGCCAGTGCAGCTTCGCTGTCCGCCTGATCGCTGACCAGCAGGATCTGCCCCTGCAACGCACCGATCTGCCGCATCAAGCGTGTCGCCCAGTCGATGCCGCGGTCGGCACGCTGGCCATCGCGCGGCATCACGTCCGGCGACAGCGCATCCAGATACAGCGCGACGTTGCTGCCGTCGTCGGTCAGCGGCGCCACGGTGTAGGCATCATCGGCATACACCACCAGCCCCACCTGCCCGCCCTGGCGCGCGCGCAGCAGCTCGCCCACTTTCGCCCGCGCCTGCAGCAGGCGCGACGGTGGCAGATCGGTTGCGGTGATCCGGCTGGACAGGTCCAGCACCACCAGCAGCGGCGCGCTGGCCTGGAACATCGGCTGTGCCTGCTGGCGCCAGCTCGGCCCGGCCATGGCCAGAGACGCCAGTGTCCATCCGAGCAGCAACGCCCAGGGCAAACGTGCCCGTCGCCTTGCACCGGCGGCCAGCAGGTGCGGCAACAGGTGCGCGTCCACCGCCTGCCGCCACGCATCACTGCGCCGTTGCCGGTACAGCGCCAACGCGATGATCAGCGGCAGCGCCAGCAGTGCCCACAACCACTCGGGCCGCAGGAAGTGCAGCGCGTTCCAGTCGGGAAGATTCGAAGCAAACGCGATCATCGGCGACGCTCCGGCCACAGCCATGCCAATGCGCCCAGCAGCAACGCCAGGCCCAACGGCCACGCGTAGCGTTCCTCACGCGGGCGCAGGCTCGGGCCCTTTGCGGCCACTGGCTCCAGGCGATCAAGCTCGGCATAGATGCCGGCCAGCTGCGCAGTGTCACGCGCACGGAAGAACTGGCCGCCGGTCATGCTGGCGATCTTCTTCAGGGTGGCCTCATCGACCGGATCCTGGTCGGTGGAAATCGGAATGCCGAACAACCGCATGCTGCCATCGCCGCCAAATGCAACGGTGTGGATGCGCACGCCCTCGGCGCGTGCCACTTCCGCTGCGCGCAGCGGCTCCAGCACACCGGCATTGCTGACACCATCGGTCAACAGGATCAGTACGCGCTGTCCCTCCGGCTGGCTGCGCAGGCGCTTCACCGCCAGGCCGATGGCATCACCGATGGCGGTCTCGCGCCCGGCCAGGCCGACCACGCTGTCGCGCAGCTGGTCACGCACGCTGGCCAGGTCCGCGGTCAGCGGCGTGAGCGTGTAGGCACGGTCGCCGAAGATCAGCAGGCCGACGCGGTCGCCGGCACGACGATCCAGGAAGTCGGCCAGCACGGCCTTGGCTGCGGTGAGGCGATCGACCGCCTGGCCGCCCAGCACCATGTCGCCCTCGCCCATGCTGCCGGACACATCCATCGCCAGCATCATCTGCCGCCCCTGCTGCGGCGGCGTGATGGCTTCGCCCAGCTGCTGCGGTCGTGCCAGCGCGATGCACAGTGCACACCAGCCCAACCACAGCAGCAGCGTGCGCAGCCACGACACGTCAACACGGCCACCACCAGACAGCGCTTCCAGTTCGGCAGCCGCATAAGGCACACGCAGTGCGGCGCCCGGTTCTGCACGGCGCTTCCACCAGCGCATCAGCAGCGGCAACGGCAGCGCCAGCAAAGCCAATGGCCATGCCAGCTGCAGGTCCGGCCATGGCCAGTAGGTCGTCCACAGGTTCATCGGCGGCGCTCCAGCAGCATCGCCAGATAGCGTTCGCGGGCCCAGCTGCGCACAGCGGCCACGTCGTTGCTGTCGACGCGCGGGCGATAGGCGCCTTCGGCCAGCAGGCTGCGACGTGCAGCGGGCAGCGTGCCCTGCGGGTCCACACGCTGCCACCAGGCGTCATCGCGCAGCGATTCACTGCCCGGCACTGCATGACGCGCGGCACGGCGCAGCAGCCCTGCGATCGCCGCCAGTTCTGCTGCAGCGTCGGTGGTCGCTGCCAGCTCCTGGTCGAACAACTGCAACCAGCGCTGGCGACGGCGGCGACGTCGCCACATCACCACGGCGATCACCAGCAGCACCAGCACGACCACCGCGCCGATCATCAGGTAACCGGGGGCTGGCGGCCACCATGACGGTGCCGGCGGCAGCTGCACATCGCGTAACGGCAGTGCGGCGCTCATGCCGGCACCTCGGTCGGCGACGGCGCCAGCCACGCGTCGCTGGGCGCATCGGAGGACAGCACCTGCACGTCGACGCGGCGCGCGCCGAGCTGGCGCCGCAGTTCCTGCAGCGGCTCGACAAAATGCGCCTGCCAGTGTGCCTGCACTTCGCTGCGGCGCAGGTCGAGACCGATACGCTGCTGTGCGGTCTGGAACTGCAGCGCCGCCGAGGGGGGATGCAGTTCCAGGGGATCGACCAGCAGCACCAGGCTGAGGTCGTGATGCTGGGCCAGCGCACTCCAGCGCGCCGGTGGAATGCGGATGGCCTGCTGCGGATCGGCCAGCACCAGCATGCGTGCCCCTGGGCGCAGCACGCGGCCGGCATGATCCAGCGCGCGCTCCAGGCCCAGATCGTCGGCTGGCGGCTGTGCGTACCAGCGGGTCAGCGCGTCGAGCACGCGCAGCACACCGCGCGGTCCACCCGCGGGGGCGATCGGCGCTTCGCGGTCGCTGCCGCGCAGCGCACCCACGCGGTCGCCACGGCGCTGCGCCGACCACGCAGCAACAGCACCGGCGCGGGCGGCCTGCACCGATTTGAAGCGCACGCGGGTACCGAAGTACAGCGCCGGCGACGTATCGGCCACGATCAGGCTGACCCGCTCGCGCTCGGCCTGGAACAATTTGGTATGGGCTCGGCCGGTGCGCGCGGTCACGCGCCAATCGATGTGGCGCGCGTCGTCGCCGGCCACGTATTCGCGCGACTCGGCGTACTCCATGCCGCGGCCACGCAGCGGGGACGGTGCCTGGCCCGCGTTGCCGGCGCGGCCACGGCGCGGCGGCGGCGGACGCTGGGCCAGCCGCCGCAGCGCGACCAGTTCGGCCAGCTGCGGGCGCAGCCCGTCACCTTCGAGCGCAGACGGTGCTTGTTCCAAGGATGGATCGGTCATGCGCAGGCTCAGGGTGCCGGCACCCGGGCCAGCAGCTCCTGCACCAGGCGCTCGCCGTCCCAGCCCTCGGCGGTGGCTTCATAGCTGGGCAGCACGCGATGGCGCAGCACATCAGCGGCCACCGCACGCACGTCATCGGGGGTGACGAAGTCGCGGCCAGCCAGCCAGGCGCGCGCACGTGCGCAGCGTTCCAGTGCGATGGAGCCACGCGGGCTGGCACCCCAGGCGATGCGGCGGCCAAGGCCGGCGTCGTAGCGCGATGGATCGCGCGAGGCCAGCACCAGTTCGATCAGGTAGCGCTCCAGCGCCGGCGCCATGTGCAGGTCCAGCACTTCGCGGCGGGCGTCGAACACGTCCTGCATCGGCATCTTGTCGGGCGCAGGCGCGGCCTCGCCCAGCGCGCCACGGGCGCGCTCGCGGGCCAGCCGCAGGATTTCCGATTCGGCCGCCTGGTCCGGGTAGCCGATGCGCACATGCATCAGGAAGCGGTCCAGCTGCGCTTCCGGCAGCGGGAAGGTGCCTTCCTGCTCGATCGGGTTCTGCGTGGCCATCACCAGGAACAGCGGCGGCAGCGCATAGGTATGGCGGCCAACGGTGACCTGGCGCTCGCCCATGGCTTCCAGCAGTGCCGACTGCACCTTGGCCGGTGCGCGGTTGATTTCGTCGGCCAGCAGGATCGGGTGGAAGATCGGGCCGGGCACGAACTCGAAACGGCCCTCCTGCGGTCGCCAGATCTCGGTGCCGGTGAGGTCGGCCGGCAGCAGGTCAGGCGTGAACTGCACACGGGCAAAGTCTGCCTCCAGGCGCGAGGCCAGCGCACGGATCGCCGTGGTCTTGGCCAGGCCCGGTGCGCCCTCCACCAGCAGATGGCCGTCGGCCAACAGTGCGATCAGCAGGCGTTCGACCAGCGCCGCCTGGCCGACGATCTCGGCCGACAACGCATCGCGCAGCTGGGTGAACGCCGCATGCAGGCGGGAAGTGGCCGGCGCGGGCGGCGGCGAGACGGTTTCGGGCATCGGCGGTGGCAGGTTCATGGGGGCCTTTGACCGGCGCAGGACGGCACGGGTTCCCGACATCATCGCAGGGTGCCCTGCGATTGGCATCAAGAACGGCTGAACAGCTGTCCACGCAGGGCTTGGACCTGCTCCGTGCGTACCGCCAGCCCAAACGAAAAAGGGCCGCACAGGGCGGCCCTTCTTCGAAGACTTCGGCGCGATGGCTCAGTTCTGCTTGGCCACGCGCAGCACCTTCGGGGTGACGAACACCAGCAGCTCGGCCTTGTCCTTGTTGCGGCCGCGCTTCTTGAACAGGTTGCCCAGGAACGGCACGTCGCCCAGGAACGGCACCTTGCTGATGCTGTTGCGATCGGTGAACTCGTAGACACCACCGATCACCACGGTCTGCCCGTCCTCGACCAGCACCGCGGTGTTGACTTCACGACGGTTGATCGACGGCACGGTGCCGTAGCCCTCCAGCTGGATCAGCTGGTCGACTTCGTCCTTCTTCACCTGCATGTTGAGGAACACGCGGTTGTCGTTGGTGATGGTCGGAGTGACCTTCAGCTCCAGCACTACTTCCTTGAACTGCACATTGGGAGTGGTCACGCCGCCGACACCGCCGCCGGTGATGGTGACGTAGCCGATCTCCTTGCCCTGCTTGATCATCGCTTCGCGCTGGTTCGTTGTGACCACGCGCGGGTTGGAGATCACCTCGCCTCGCGATTCCTGCTGCATGGCCGACAGCTCCACGTCCAGCAGGTAACCGGCATTGAGGATCGACAGCGCCAGCGAACCCGGATTGCTGGCGGCGGCCACCGGCAGATTCCAGTTCAGGCCGCGGGTGATCGCCGAGCCGGACTTCACCGGCGGCGGACCGACCCGGCCACCGGCTTCCCAGTCACGCTCGGCCTTGGCATTGGCCAGGTCGGTCGTGACCTGCGACTCACGGGTCTTCGCATTGGCATCCAGGCTGCCGCTGAAGTACACGTTGTCACGGCTGCCGCTGACACCGAACTTCGCACCCAGTTCGCGGGCGAAGGTATCGGTGGCGATGACGATGCGGCTTTCGATCAGCACCTGGTCGACGGGGCGGTCGATCACGTTGATCAGCTCGCGCATGCGCGCGATCTTCTTCGGGATGTCGCTGATCATCAGCGTGTTGGTGCGCTCGTCGGCCACGATGCGGCCGCGCGAGGACAGGAAGCCACTGTCTTCCTGCGACGCACTGCCACTGCCGCTGCCACCACTGCCGCCACCAGCACTGCCGCCGATGCCCTTGGCCTCAGTCAGCGCTTTGAAGATCTGCGTGGCGCTGTGGTAGTTGATCTGGATGTAGTCGGTCTGCAGGTCTTCGCGGTTCTCGATGGCGATGCGCGCGTCTTCCTTCTCCTGCTCGAACTTGGCCAGTTCGGCCTGCGGCGCCACCCAGATCACGCTGCCGTCGCGACGCTTGTCCAGACCCTTCGCGCGCAGCACGATGTCCAGCGCCTGGTCCCACGGCACATTGACCAGGCGAAGGGTCACGTTGCCCTGCACCGAGTCGGACGCAACCACGTTCAGGTTGGACTCCTCGGCGATCAACTGCAGCACGGTGCGCACCGGCACGTCCTGGAAGTTGAAGGTCACCGGCTTGCCGGTGAAGCCGCGCTGGCCGACGGCCTTGGCCGCCTGGGTGACGCTGCCGGCGGTGACCGCGCCGACGGCGGCCTGGGCCTGACGTGGGCTGATCTCGACCACGTACTCGTTGCCACTCTGGTAGGCCAGCGATTCCACCGCGCCACCAGTGCTCAGCACCAGCTGGGTGCCGGCACCGGACGGCTTGGCGTCGATGCGCTGCACCGGCGTGGCGAAGTCGGTGACGTTCATCGGCTTCTGCAGGTTGGCCGGCAGTCGGGCATTGCCGACGTCGACCACCACGCTGTTGCCCTGCGTGCGCAGGTCAGGGATCGCGCCCTGTCCGTCGAACTGCACGATCAGGCGCCCGGCGCCGTCATCGCCACGCTTGAAATCGATCTTGGCCACCGACAGGCCAGCCGGCGCGGCGGCCGGTGCCACGGTGGCGCCCACCGGCTTTTCCGCCGGTGCGGCAGCCAGCGCCGGAGCGCAGGCCAGCATCAGCGCGACTCCCAGCGCGCTGACACGGTTCAAGGTAGAGCGCCGGATGGGACGCAGCCCCTTGGCTTGGTGAAAGGTCATCGTGCTATCCCCAGTAAACGATCATTGATCTTCAAGCGAGAGCGTTGCCGGCCGTTCCAGCCAGCCACCCGCGCCATCCGGCACCAGTTCGATCAGCTCCACGCGGTCTTCGAAGACCGCCGTGACCCGCCCGTCGCTCTGCCCCAGGTAACCGCCCGGGCGAACCCGATAGGTGACCTTGTCCGGCCCCATCACCAGCGCCACGGTGCCTGCACCGGTGCCGATGGTGCCCACCATGTCCAGCGCATCCAGCGGGAAGCCTTCCAACGGCTCCTTGCGCCGGTTCGGGTCCGGTCGCAATCCGCCATTCCCCTGCTGCGGATTGGTCCAGGCATCGGTGAACGGATCGCGCATGCCCTGCGCGGAGTATTCAAAGGTCTCGAACTGCTGCATCACCGGCAGCGGCTCCAGCGGCTGCGCCGGTCGCGCACGCTCGCCTTCCACCCACTTCTCAAGGTTAGGTGCGTCGCCAGGCGTGCTGGTCACGCCACGGCCGCAACCGGCCAGCAGCAGCACAGCCAGCACCATCGCACCACGTACGGTCTGCGCGCGCATCACTTCTTGCCCTCCTTGCCAGCGTCGGCCGCCTGCTGCGCCTGCACTTCGGTCTCGTCCAGGTAGCGGTAGGTCTTGACCGTACCGGACAGTTCCAGTGCACCGCTGCGAACGTTGCCGCCGGTCTTTTCCTTGGGCTTGAGGTTGATGTCATGCATGGTCAGGATCACCACCCGCGGCAGCGAGGCCACGCCACTGACGAACGCGCCGAACTGGTGGTAACTGCCCACCATGCGCAGCTTGATCGGCTTCTCGGCGTAGAACTCCTTGATCTGCTCCTGCTCCGGCTCGAACAGCTCGTTGGTCAGGCCGCTGGACAGCGCGGTCTGCGAGATGTCGATGATCAGGTCGGGCATTTCGGTCTTGCTCGGCAGCTGCCGCAGCATCTGCTGCAGTACCTGCTCCATCTGCGCCAGCTGCTGCTTCAGCGGCCCCAGGTTCACCGCGCGTTCCTGCTGCTTGGTGAACTCGGTGCGCAGCTCGACTTCCTTCGATTCCAGGCCGGCCAGTTCTTCGCGCTTGCCGCTGATCAGCAGCATCCACGCCACGAACATGATGACCAGCGCCAGCAATGAGCAGAAGACGATCTTGGCCTTCTGCGGCCAGTTGCCGATGTCGTTGAAATCCAGGTTCTTGATGTCGATCTTCTGGCTCATGCGCGGTCCCCCTGCAGCAGCGCATTGAAGGCCTGCGGCGGCTGCGCCAGGCGGCTGCCCTCAGGCTTCGGGGCAGGTGCCGGGGCCGGCGTGGCGGCCGGTGCGGCCGGCTGGTTGGGCTTGGCCGGAGTGGCCGGCGGTGCAGCGGCCGGTGCGGCGGGAGCCGCTGCCGGCTGGCCCGCTGCCGGAGCCGCAGGCGTCGCGGCATCCGGACCTGCGGCCAATGGAGCCACCGGTGCCGGCGCAGCCGTCGCCACCGAGCCATCGGCGTTCAGGCCCGGCGTCGCCGAAACCTCTTCGCTCTGTGCCGGCAGCTTCACCTTGACCACGAACACGTAGGGCAGCGCCTTGATGTCGGCCAGCGGGCCGGCCTTGCCGTCCTTGTCCTTCTCCGGGTCACGCGCTTCGATGATCGACAGCTCCGGGTTGGTCATCCAGCCGGACGTCTCCAGATTGCGCATGTAGGCCGAAACGCGGGCGTTGGACTGGGTGCGGCCTTCCAGCGTCAGCACATCCCCTTCCTGCTTCAGCGCGGTCAGCACCACGCCGTCGGGAATGGTGCGCACCAGCGCGTCGAACAGGTGGACCATCTGCGAGCGCTTGGCCTGCAGTTCCTCGATCACCTTCTTGCGGGCCAGCAGGCGTTCCTTCTGCGCGTCGAGACGATCGATCTCCTTGTTCTGTTCCTTGACCTTCTCGATCTCGGCTTCCAGATAGGCGTTGCGGTCCATCTGGCCGCTCACCTGGCGGTCGTAATAGAACCAGATCATCAGCGACAGCAGCAGGCCACCGACAGCGGCCATGCCCAGCATTGCGTAGAACTCGCGCTGGCGTTGCTTGCGCCGCTCGGCGCGCCAGGGCAATAGATTGATGCGTGCCATCAGTCAAAGCTCCTCAGCGCCAGACCGGTCGCGATCATCAGCGCGGGGGCATCCTGGGCCAACGCATGCGCGTTCACCTTCGGCCCCAGGGTCATCTGCGCCAGCGGGTTGGCGACCACGGTCGGCACACCCAGCTGTTCCTCGACCATCTCCGGCAGGCCGCCCAGCACGGCGCAACCGCCGGCCAGCACGATGTGATCGACGCGGTTGAATTCGCTGCCTGCATAGAAGAACTGCAGCAGGCGGCTGATCTGCTGGACCGTGGCTTCCTTGAACGGCTCCAGCACTTCCATCTCGTAGCTTTCCGGCAGGCCGCCCTGGCGCTTGGCCAGCCCGGCTTCCTCGTAGCTCAGGCCGTAGCGGCGCATGATCTCGTCGGTCAGCTGCTTGCCACCGAACACCTGCTCGCGGCTGTAGAGGCTACGGCCGCCGCGCAGGACATTGAGGGTGGTCATGGTTGCGCCGATGTCGACCAGCGCGACCACGCCGTCGATGGACACCGGCAGCTCGCTGGCGACCAGGGCGTAGGCGTTCTCGACCGCGAAGGCCTCCACGTCCATCACCTTGGCCTGCAGGCCACCGAGTTCCAGCGCGGACTGGCGCAGCTCGACATTCTCCGAACGCGACGCGGCCAGCAGCACCTGGACCATCTCCGGGTTGTTCGGGATCGACCCGATCACCTCGAAGTCCAGGTTCACTTCCTCGATCGGATACGGAATGTAGTTGACCGCTTCCAGCTCGATCTGGGCTTCCATGTCGTTTTCGTCGAGATCGGCCGGCATCGGGATCACCTTGGTGATCACCGCCGACCCCGCGACGGCGGCAGCGGCCAGTTTGGCCTTGCTGCCTGAACGGTTCATCGCCCGGCGGATGGCCTCACCCACGGCCTCCACTTCAACGATGTTCTTCTCCACCACCGCATTCGGCGGAAGAGGTTCCACAGCGTAATGTTCCACGCGGAAACGATTGCCGCTGCGGGACAGCTGCAAAAGCTTTACCGCAGTCGAACTGATGTCGACGCCAACAAGCGGCGACTGACTTTTTGGGATGAGCCCCACGGTTTCTCCCCTGCCGACGGGCACTTGGACGCAAGAGCTGCGTCCGCGCATTAATAACGTATTCTTAGCAAATGGCAACCGCCCTGCTGTGAAATCCCTCACGGATTCACGATGCAGCCCCTGGCAATTCCCCTTGCGCTCCCCGGTGCCGACCCCAGCCGCCACCTTGCGTAATCTATACTCTGCGACCACGAAATTCGCAATCGGAATCTGAACCCGATGACTCGACTCCGCCGCTGGCTGCGCTGGATCTTCCTGATTGTCCTGGTCCTGGCGCTGATCGGCGCGGCCGCCGTGGGCGGTCTGTACTATGCCGTTTCCTCCAAGCTTCCCGACGTGCAGACCCTGCGCGACGTGGAAATGCAGGAGCCGATGTACGTCTATGCTGCCGACGGCAAGCTGATGGCGGTGTTCGGCGAGACCCGGCGTACCCCGATCACCATGAAGGACGTGCCCGAGAAGCTGAAACAGGCGTTCCTGGCCACCGAGGATGCCCGCTTCTACGAGCATGGCGGTGTGGACTACATGGGTATCGGCCGCGCGGTGTGGCTGCTGGCCACCACCAACGACAAGCGCGTGCCGGGTGGTTCCACCATCACCCAGCAGGTCGCCCGCCAGTTCTTCCTCAGCTCCGAGTACAGCTACACCCGCAAGCTGGCCGAGATCCTGCTCGCGCGGAAGATCGAGTCCGAGCTGAGCAAGGACGAGATCTTCGAGCTGTACCTGAACAAGAGTTTCTTCGGCAACCGCGCCTACGGCGTGGCCGCTGCCGCCGAGTTCTATTACGGCAAGAAGCTGAACGAGCTGGACCTGGACGAGATGGCCTCGCTGGCCGGCATCCCCAAGTTCCCCTCGTCGGGCAACCCGATCTCCAATCCGGAACGTGCCCGCCAGCGCCGCGACAACTACGTGCTGCAGCGCATGGCCGACCTGAAGTTCGTCAGCCAGGCCGAGGCCGACGCGGCCAAGGCCGTGCCGATGCACGCCACCGCGCATGAGCCGCCGGTGCAGGTCGATGCGCCCTACGTGGCCGAGCTGGTGCGCCAGGAAATGATCGCCCGCTTCGGCGGCGACGTGGTCAACAAGGGCTATCACGTCACCACCACCATCGACTCCACCCTGCAGACCGCCGCCAACCTTGCCATCCGCGATGGCCTGCTGCTGTACGACCACCGCCACGGCTGGCACGGCGTGGAGAAGCAGGTGCAGCTGGGCGCCGGCGACGATACCGCCGCCCTGGCCGAGCACCTGCGCGGCATGTTCGGCCAGGCCGGCCTGCTGCCGGCGATCGTCGCCAGCACCGGTGCCGACGGCAGCGCTACCGTGGTGCTCGCCAACCGTACCGAGATCGTGCTGCCGGCCGGTGCCGCCAAGTGGACCAACAAGACCCCGGGCAAGCTGGTGCAGCGCGGCGACATCGTGCGTGTGCGCGCCGGGGCCAAGGAAGGTGAGTGGCTGCTGGACCAGATCCCGCGCGGCCAGTCCGCGCTGGTCTCGCTGGATGCCCACAGCGGTGCGCTGAAAGCGCTGGTGGGTGGCTTCAGCTTCTCCGGCAACAAGTTCAACCGCGCCACCCAGGCCCGCCGCCAGCCGGGTTCGAGCTTCAAGCCGTTCGTCTACGCGGCCGCCTTCGACAAGGGCTACAACCCGGCCTCGATCGTGCTGGACGCCCCGGTCGTGTTCCGCGACCGCCGCGGCAAGACCTGGGCCCCGCAGAACGACGGCGGCGGCTTCCGCGGCCCGATGCGCCTGCGTGAGGCGCTGGTGCAGTCGCGCAACCTGGTCTCGGTGCGCCTGCTCGATGGCATGGGCGTGGACTACGCGCGCAAGTACATCAGCGAGTTTGGCTTTGCCGAATCGGAGCTGCCACCGAACCTGTCGATGTCGCTGGGCACCGCCTCGCTGACCCCGCTGTCGGTGGCGCGTGGCTACGCCGTGTTCGCCAACGGCGGCTCGCGCGTGGACACCTGGCTGATCGACCAGGTCAATGACCGCGACGGCAACCTGGTGTTCAAGGAAAACCCGGCGCTGGCCTGCCGCGACTGCGCCGGCAGCAGCGACCAACCGGTCAACCAGGTGGTGGACGGCTTCAACTTCGGCGCTCCGGCCCCGAAGGTGGACCCGGCCGCCGCAGCCAAGGCCGAAGCCAAGGTCGAAACCCCGGCGGCACCGGCCAACCCGGATGCCCGCACCGCCCCGCGCGCGATCGATGCCCGCACCGCCTACCAGCTGGTGTCGATGATGCGCGACGTGGTCCAGCGCGGTACCGGCGTGCAGGCCAAGGTGCTCGGCCGCGAGGACGTGGGCGGCAAGACCGGCTCCACCAACGACCACCGCGACGCCTGGTTCTCCGGCTTCGGTGGCCCGTACGTGACCACCGTGTGGGTGGGCCGCGACGACTTCCGCTCGCTGGGCTACCGCGAATACGGTGGCAAGGCCGCCCTGCCGATCTGGATCGACTACATGCGCACCGCGCTGAAGGACACCCCGATCGCGCAGAACGACCCGCCCAGCGGCATGGTCCAGGCCACCCTCAACGGCGCGACCGAGTGGGTGAAGGTGGAAGACATGGACCGCCTGACCGACTACGACCTGAACCTCAATACGCCGCAGGCCGACGCCGCCGCGTTCGATATCTTCTGAGGAACGGTTTGATGGGTGCCAACCGTTGGTTGGCACCAATGCCGCTCTGGGAGAGGCCAACCTTGGTCGGCGCCTCGTGCCGACCAAGGTCGGCACCTACCAAAGCGTTGGTGGGTGCCAACCGTTGGTTGGCACCGGTGCTGCCCTGGTAGAGGCCAACCCTGGTTGACGCCTCGTGCCGACCAACGGTCGGCACCTACCAAAGCGTCGGTGGGTGCCAACCGTTGGTTGGCACCAATGCGGCTCTAGGTAGAGGCCAACCTTGGTTGGCGCCTCGTGCCGACCAACGGTCGGCACCTACCAAAGCGTTGGTGGGTGCCAACCGTTGGTTGGCATCTCCGCGCCATACCCACGCAGATGTCACATCCGTGCGCTAGTCTGTAGCCAGGTCGCAACAGGGAGTCATCGCATGCACCGCGCCCGCCAGCATGCTGCCAGCCAGACCCGCGAGCGGCGTCACCGCCTCGCCCACGAAGCCGCCCGCCTGATGGCCGAAGGCGGCATCCGCGACTACCACCAGGCCAAGTTGAAGGCCGCAAGCCGGCTCGGCATCCACGATGATGCCTCCCTGCCCCGCAACACCGAGATCGAAGACGCCCTGCGCGAATACCAGCGGCTGTTCTCCGGGCCCCAGCACGGCAACGAACTGCAGCGCCGACGCGAGGCCGCGATGCGCGCGCTGGAGTTCCTGCATGGCTTCGCCCCACGGCTGGCCGGCCCGGTGCTGGAGGGTACCGCCGATGCCAACAGCCCCGTACAGCTGCACCTGCACAGCGACGACCCGGAAGCCGTGCACCGCTTCCTGGACGAGCACGGCATTCCCGCCGAATCGCGGACGCGCCGGTTGCGAATGGACCGCGAACGCTGCCTGGATGTACCGGTGTGGGTGTTCAGCGCCGAGGAGCTGACCTTCGACCTGGCCGTGCTGCCGTACGACGCCCTGCGCCAGGCGCCGCTGTCACCGGTGGATGAGAAGCCGATGCGGCGCGCGTCGGTGGCGCAGTTGCGGCAGGTGTTGGCCGAGGCGGAGATCACCGCGTATATCGGCGGGTGACGGTAGCGCCGGTATTGGTGGGTGCGGACCGTTGGTCCGCACGGTGCTTCAGGCGTCCGTACGCCTGACCGAAGAGCAGTCGAGCATGGCTCTTGCCTTTGGTAGGTGCGGACCGTTGGTCCGCACGGTGCTTCAGGCGTCCGGATACCTGACCGAAGAGCAGTCGAGCATGGCTCGACTCTACATGTAAGCGCGCTCACCCTGCCTACCGGAGCTCATGCGGCTCCTTGGCATCGCCGGTCAGCAGGCGTGCCAGCCACGGCGCACCCGCGCGCCGTGGATACTCCACCATCATCCGGGCGTGCATGTCCTGCAGATCAGCCAACAGCCAGGTCTGGTTGTAGACGTCGCCGAACGCGTCGGACCAGGCCGTCTGTATCCGCGCGCGCTCACCCCCGTTGAGGTTGGGCATCCTGTCCAGCGGCACCTCCAGCACCGGCGCCAGCGCCTCGTTGATGGCCGTGTTTTCCGCCTGCGCTGCGCGGAGCAGTGACAGCCGATGCTTCAGCTGCCAGCACGGGTATGGGAAGCAGCTTCCCGTGGCCTCGATGTACGCCGCCATGTCGGCCAGCATATGGGCTTTCAGCTGCCACACCATCGCACTGTCCAGCAGCTCCCGTACCCGTATCGTGCGCAGCGTACCGGCCCGGACCTCTTCCGGCGTGGTGAACGGCTCGCCGGGCGTGGTGCCGCCATGCTGCACCAGCACGATGCGATGGATCGCCTCGCCGGTGATGTTCTCCACGCGCAGCGCTGCCACCTCCGGGTGCACGCGCGGCGGCGGCACGCTCACCACCCGCCAGTGGTACCAGAGCACCAGCACCATGCCGGTCAGGCACAACAGGGTGAACAGGACCCAGCTGTCCAGATTCCGGGTGTAGTAGAAGTACCGCGCCCGCCACAGATAGAACGTGCGGTAGCTGATGAATCGACTCACCCATCGGTACATGGCCATCTCCTCGGCAAGGACCCCGGCGCGACGGGGTGGATTACGCGCGTCACGCCAGGGCTCCATCGCTTACCAGCCGATGCCCACACCCACGCCCATGCTGCGCTCACCGCTGTTGGTGAACGCCCCATTGAGGCTGAAGGTGGCCGAACCCTTCTCGTTCAGCACACGCTGGTAGCCCACCGCCATCGCCGACTCACCCTCGCTGTAGCCGACGCCCGCACCCAGGCGGTTGTAGGTGGCCAGGCCAGCGGTGTTCATCGCCATCGCACTCTGTGCGCTGCTCATTGCCGCCATGCGGTTGAAGCGCTTGTCCATCTTGTCCAGGCGGCGTTCGAAATTGCTGATCGCACCATCGGTGTACTCGTTGGCACGGGCCAGCATCTTCTCCAGCTCGGCGGTGTCGACCTGCGGCTTGGGCGTGTCGTCCTGCTTCGACTTCGGTTGCGGCGTGGGCTTGTCACCTTCACCGGTAGAGGCGATCTGCGCCGAGCCGCTGGTTTCCGGCGCCGGCGCGATCTCTTCGGTGGACGGCGAAGGCGTGGACGCTGCGGCCATGGCGCGGGCCTGCGGCTGATCGTCGATGCGCTGCTCCAGCCCATCCATGCGGCCGTTGAGCTGCTGCTGCATCGAATGCAGCTGGCCACCGTTGACGGCATCGCGGCTTCCTGGCGCCACTCGGCCGTCAGCCAAGTTGGTCAGCACCATGCCATTCACTCCATTCAGCGCGATCTGGTTCATGCCATCGGCACGGACCGACGGTGAATCCTGGAAGATCGAGCTGAGCTGACCTTCCACCTTGTCCGCGCGACGGCCTGCGGTGATGACAGCGCCATCGAGAGCCATCAGCGCGTCCTCGACGGTGTTCTGCGTTCCACCCTGCACCGTGTAGGTCGGCGCGATGATGTTGCCGCTGGCGTCTACGCTTGCTCCACCGCCGAGGGTGGCGAGGGAGTCCTTGAGCTGGGAGACGATGGTGGCGTTGTGGTCGGCGGTGCCTCGGGCGATGTTTACAAGGCGGCGCTGCATGCCCACACCCCCAAATGACGCAACTCCTTCTTCATCTGCTAGGGAACTATTTCCAAGTGCCAGCGAGCCGTGAGCCCCGCTTCCAACTCTTGCGCCAGCACCAATCGCGACGCCTTCATTCGCACCGCCCGCGCCTCCACCGACCTGTGCACCGACTCCCATTGCGAATCCATTTTCGGAATCCACAGAGACAGTCGCCGCTCTGCCAATTGCGGTGGAGTTCTTGCCCATCGCCTCCGCAAATGTGCCTACCGCAGTTCCCCCCTCCAGTCCCGTCTTTGCTGAATTCCCCACTGCAACGCCTGCCACACCTGCTTCGGCGCGTTCACTGAAGGGCGCAGAGCCGATACTCACAAACTGCGCAAGATCCTCAAGATCTGAGACGCGTGAATTGGTTGAATAGAGCTGACTACCAGACACAGCCTCAGCACTGCTGGCACTCAAGATTCCATCTGCCACACCAGTGATCTTCCGATTGGCATTGGCGCTGTTGCGCACATCCAACGTCGCACCGCTATTCTTCCCGCCCAGGCGCACATCGCCGGACGCAGAAACCTGCGCCACCAGCCAGCCCAGCGCCGCCGTCTCGGTCAACGCTTTGGCTGCATCGGTCTTCGCCGCGGCAGCGTCTGCGCCCGCAGACCTGGCCACACCCTCCACCGTCGTCACCCTGTCATTGGTGGCATTGAGCTGCCTGCCATTGACGGCCTCGTCGCTGCTGGTGCTGACCACGCCATCGGCCACGCCGGTCAGCTTCCGGTTCGCATTTGCACTATTGCGCACATCCAGCACGGAGCCACTGTTCTTCTCACCCACGCGAACATTGCCGCTGGCACTGACCTGATTCAGCAGTCCGTTGAGCGTGCCCACCTGCGTCAGCGCGGTGTTCGCTGTGGACCTGGCGGAACTGGCATCGCTCATCGCGGTGCTGACATTGCTGTTGGTGGTGTTGAGCTGCCGGCCAGTCACCGCATCGGTGCTGGTTGAAGACAATGTTGCGTCCGCAACACCCGTGATCCTGCGGTTGGCGCTGGCGCTGTTCCGCACGTCCAGGATGGTGCCACTGTTGGATGCGCCCAACCGGACGTTCCCCGAAGCAGATGTCTCGCTCAGGAGACCCGAAAGCGTATTGGCCTTTGCCAGCGCGCTGTCAGAATTGGTCTTTGCGGCGTCGGCGACGGAGCGCGCGGCCGTGACATTGCTGTTGGTGGTATTGAGCTGCCTGCCGGTAACCGCATCGGAGCTGGTGGCATTCAACCTGCCATCAGCAATATTCACGATACGACGCTGGGATGTCGCCGTGCCAACCGAGACTGTTCCTGCCTCGTCTGCAATCGACCCGCGTCCCAGCGCCACCGCACCAGACGCAGTCGTGCTTGCCTCATAGCCGATCGCTACGCTGTCGTGGGAAGCTTTAGCAGATCCACCAATGGAGGTTGCTCCGGTCCACCCATCGGTACCTGCCGATGAGCTGTCACCAATGGCAATTCGGGAAACACCCGCCGCGCTGTCCAGCGTCCGGGCGCCGTAGCCAATGGCAATCGCCCGTTCGCTGTAGGCGCTCGCACTTCGGCCCAGAGCGACCGAGTAGTCTCCCCAAGCCGCCGCGCTTACCCCGAATGCGGAACCACTCAGTGATGCCCGCGAGCTCGCACCAGCCGCGATGGACCACGCTCCTGACGTTTGAGCATTACTGCCGATTGCCGCGGAAAAACCACTTCGCGCGAATGCACGGTCTCCCAACGCAAGCGCCCCCATCTCCGAGGCCACTGCCCTGTGCCCGAACGCTGCGGCCTGATCGCCAAATGCATGAGCCGAATAACCAATCGCAATGGCATCCAGTCCGGTCGCCACCGCCGCATCACCTATCTGGATGGGGCTGGCCAGCGGGACCAGGCCAAATGGTTGGAATGACGCCGGTGCTTCGGCTACAGACTCAAGCACAGTAACGACATCCTCGTCGGTCAGGTCGCTACTGGCAGGAACTTCGGACTTTGCGCTCGCGGTGCTGGTACATGCGGTGAGGAGGAGTACGCCTGACAGCTTTCGCGCGGAGGCGCTCGACGCCTTGCCTCGAGCGGTGGCAACTTCACTGGCAACTACCCAGCACTGTCGGGCGGCACTCCAGATTCGGCGATAGATACGGTTCATGCTTTCTCTCCTTAACAGGACATCGGAAATGAGGCCCTGCGCATGACGCAGGGCCAGAACGTTCAGGCGCTCGGCGCCAGGGTGGTTGTGTGCTCGCGGTAGCCGTCCTTGGACAGGCGGTAATGCAGCTGCACGGTATTGCCCGGTTGAGGCTGGAACGGCAGCTTCAGCTCCGCGTCCGGGTACAGGCTTTTGGCAAAGTCGTGGGTCGTACAGGCACCACTGGCGCTGCATTCGGCCAGCCCTGTGATGCCGACTCGCAAGGTCCCCACGTTGCGCAGGGTGTCGCCCTGCAGTTGCAGATCCACGCTGCCGTTGGTGGGCAGCACGTTCACCAGCGCGCCCCAGACCAGGCTGACGCCGACGTTGGCCTGTGCCGCCTGCTCGTCACCCTCAAGCAGGGTCCCGTCTGGTCCCCTGACACCCTCGAAGTAGATGCGGTAGGCCACTTCCTTCTCCACGCTGCGTAGTGGAATCACCCGGATCAGGCGATTGCCTCCGCCACTCAGTGCGAACTTCCCGGGGGTAATGGCGACCGCGGCATCGGCCGCCTCCATTTCCACCTCTTCCTCGCCAACCTGCGCGGGATTCGAGATGCGCAGCAGGCGTGCCTGCACGTACTGCGGCTGGGTGGAGTGCGAGTAGACGCGGATTTGCGTACCGCGCTTGCCATCGACGGCCGCACGCATTGGATGGATCGAGAGGTTGGCATGTACCGGCGGGGCCAGCAGCGCGCTCAACGGCAGCAGACAGAACAGCAGCTTCTTCATGATGGGGCTCCGTGGGGATCAGGGTTTGGCGGTCGGCACGCGCAGCTCTACCGTCAGCTCGCCGTCGTAGAGACCGGGCCGCTTGCTGGCGATGGGCGTAGGCGGCGTTTCCAGCACCAGCGGCGTGGGCACGCAGTACACGGGTTGATTGATGCCCGGCAGCATCACCAGGCGCAGCTGCGCGCTGTCGATACCGCGCAGCAGCTGTTCCTCGCCGTGTTTCATGGCCAGCAGGTTTCCGCCGTATTTCAGGCCGACCTGGTAGTCCAGGCGCTGGGTGTCATCGCTGCCGCCATCCCCGTGCCAGACTGCGTAGTCACGCCCTGGTGGTGGTCGTGGACCACTGTCGCGCACGGTGACGCCGAGGAACTCGCTCTGCGAGCCCACGCCGTCGTACAGGCACATGTCCACTTCCTTGTAACCGCCGACCATCTTGCGGATGGGGTCGTAGCGCAGGTCCATGTTGACCAGCGGTGAGATGCCATCGAAGCCGGGGAAGTAGATCGAGATCGCGTCGTAGTCGGTGACAGTGAAGTCGAAGTTGAAAGTGGCTGTGGCGACGGGAGCCAAGCTCGGATCGGCTTTGATGTTCAGGCGCATCGTGGCCTTCCAGCGGCCGGCCACGAGCCTCGCAAGCTCAGATGCCGGAACAATCAGAGCAGCACCTGTGCCGACTGGTTCGTCCGATGCACATTGGTACCAGAACGCTTCATTCAGAATGCGCTTCTGACTGTCCCAGTAATCGATATTGCAGCGAACACCCGACATAACCCGCTGCAGGCTTCCCACCGCACGAATCTCCGTTTGCAGGCCAGTCCTCAGGTCAACGAGACGCAACGCAATCTCTGTTGTTCCCCCGGACACGCTCAGCTCGCTTTCCGTCGGACACCGCCCAAACTCACTATCAGAAGCAGACCCACAAACCACATGGATCTGCCCATACTTCATCGCCAGATCGTGACTGAACCCCAGCACCGTGCGCGGCGCCCACAGCTCCACATCACCCGGCACCGCCGAGCGATCCCAGCTCATCACGATGTCCCGGCTCTGGTCCGTCGGATGCGTCTCCGGCGGCCACTGCGCCCACGCCCGTGGCACCACCAGCACCAGCGCACACACCAGCATCAACACACACATCCAACGCCGGCTCATGGCGTACCTCCTGCAGCAGCGGTCTGGGGCGTGGCGGCAATCAACGCGCGTTCCTGCAGCAGGCGGGTGACGCGGGCCTGCTGGCGGATCTCAGGCGGCAGCTGGGCCACGGCCAGCGGCTCGCAGAGCACGGCGCCGACCAGCAGCACCACCTGGCGGCGCTCGCGCACCTGCAGCGGGCAATGCAGCAGGCGGTCGCCCTGCAGCAGGTACAGCGTTGTTTCGCGACGCGGGAAATCGGCAACGAAGCTGCCGTTCGCGCTGGTGCCGGGCACCGGCGCGTTGAGGATGCGGGCGCCGCCCAGCGGCGCGCCGCCAAGGTCCTTGGCGCTGCCGATGAAGGTGTAGGTCACTTCGATCGGCACCGGCATGCGCATCAGCTTGCCGGGGGGTAGGAACATCGGCCGTGCGCCGCCCACGCCGGTCACGCGGATGGCGGCGATGCTGTCCAGCGTGCTGGCATCCTGAACTTCGGCACGATGCGACTGGTACGACGACAACGGCAGCAGCCGACGCTCGCCGATCTGCAGACGCTGTCGGCGCAGCCCGCCCACCTGCAGTTCGGCGGCTACGCCGCGCAAGTCGACGTCGTCGGAACCGTCCACCTGCACGGCCAGACCGGCCTCGGCGCCGTTGGCGCCGCTCCAGTAGAAGCCACGACGGCCCAGCGCGAAACCGGAACTGTGGCTGCCGCTGTAGCCCATCTCGCCGCGCCCGCGCTGCTGATAGTGCGCAATGCTGGCAGTGGTGTTGCCAATGCCGTTCTGCAGCTGGCCACTCAGCGAGGCGCTGTAGCGGTCATTGTTGTTGGCGCGCAGTTCGGCGTTCAGCTCCCGATAGTGCGTATCCCGCTCCTGGCGCAGGCTCTGGCCCACGCTGTAATCGATGGCCGGGCGCTGATGCTGGGGCTGGCGTACATCCACGGCGTAGCGGCGCTGGCCACTGCTGTCATGATTGCGCTGCAGGCGGGTCAGGCTGAGGTTGAAGTAGATGCCGCGGTCACGCTCGTTGCTGCCGCGCACGCTGTCGGTGCTGCGTTGCTGCCACAGGCCGACGCGCGTGGACACGCTGAAGTCCTGCCAGCGATGGCTGCGGCTGAAGCTGGCCTGCCAGGTGCGGCTCAGCACCGGCTCGCGGCGCGGCTCCAGCGGGCCGGGCGGCAGCAATGGCTCCAGGCCGAAGAACGGATCCTGCTCGAATCCAGGCTGATGCCAGCCGGTGCGCCAGGTCTGGCGCCGGGCGTAGCCCACGTAGGCGTTGCCACCGGCCAGCGGCAGCGACACCGAGCCGCTGAGTGAGTTGGTGCAGCCCAGCTGGTCGCGCGCATCGGCCTCGAACTGGCAAGCCTTGCCGCGCATGCGCTGCTGGTAGAGATTCCACGACGCCTTGCGCCGGTACGACAGCTGATGCTGCTGGCCATTGCTACCATCGCTGCCACGCATGCCGCTGAGCGTGGCGCGCATCTCATGCGTGGCCAGCACGCGGCGCAGGTCCACGCGCAGCTCGCCGTAGCTGTGTCCGCCGAGGTTGGCGACACCGGCGGTAAGCGCGGCGTCGCGGCCCAGCGGCACGCGCAGGCCGGCCATCGTCACGCGTTCGCCATCGAAGCGGTCGCTGCGGCGCTCGTTGCGGCGGCCGCCCTGCACGAACCACTGCCACTGGCTGTTGCTCCAGTCGCCGCCCTTGTCGAATGGCGCCTCCTCGGTGCGCACCAGCACACCGTCCTCGTAGATGCGCATGCGCACCAGGTAGTTGCCGAACGGGAAATTGCGGGTGTCGATCTGGTTGATGCCAGCCTGCAGGTAGAAGGTCTGCAGCAGTCGCTCGCCGTCGAACACATCGACGCGTGCGTCGCGCGCCAGCAGCACCGTCAGCGGCGTGGCCTGCACGGCGGCATCGGTGTCCACGTAGGCCTGGGTGGTGCCCACGCGCGCGCCCTGGAAACGGTCCAGCGGCAACATGCTGAAGCTGAAAGTGCCACCCTGCGGGCTGGACAGGTTGCGGCGGTCCATGCGCCCGGCCTGCAGGTAGTGCGCCTGCCCCAGGTCATGGCGGTAGTAGACGTTGTCGAACTGGAAGTCGTCGTCGCTTCGGCTGCGGTAACGCTGCTGGGTGTAGTACCAGTCGGCGGACAGGTGGCCGCGATCGAACAGGCCCAGCGTGCCCACACCGCGCGCGGACAGCGCCTGGTGGTCACGACCACCGCTGACATTGAGCGTCTGCTGGTGCAGGAAGGCGTTTTCCGCGTTGGCCGTGACCTTGTGGTAGCGCTCGGCGGCCGGCTCGCCGGGAATCCACTGCCGCGCTACGAACAGGCGCACGGCGCCCTCGCCTTCGTCGTACAGCGCGCGCACAGCTGCGGGGTCTTCGGGTGGATCGAGATAGCCGCAGCCGGCCGTGGCGCCACCAAAGCGGCAGGCCAGGTGGCTGTTGCGCGGCAGGGGTTGCGACAGTGCCGGCAGCAATGCCGCCTGTGCTTCCGCAGGCAGGTCCAGCGCCTGCAGCACGCGCGCGGGATCTTCCAGCTGCACGTGCTCCAGGGTCACGCGCACCGGTGACAGCCCGGCCGAGCGGCCGAACAGCTGGATGTCGAGTTGTTCGGTCTGGCCGTCGACCAGATCCTCAAAGCCAGCGGGGACGCCGTGGGCCGCTATCGAGGGAGCAGCCATTGCCAGGGCGAGCGCGACCGCCAGCCGGGTAACGGCGGGGGCGTGTGGGGTCATGGGGGTACCGCTGCAGAAGCGGCCGGCCCGGAATGCGGGGCCGGCGCGGGGAAGCCCTGAATCAGGGCTTCTGGTTCATGATGATGTAGACCATGCCTTCGTAGCGGCCCTGTACGGTAAGCGGCCCGCCGGTACCGGCCTGGGCGATGGTGAGCGGCATCGAAATGGACGCACCCGGCGTCGAGCTGGCACCGTTGAACAGATCAGCGGCCTTGAATTCGGTGACCGCGGTGGTCAGCGCGTCGGTATTCAGGCTGACGGCCAGCGGCACACGCGTGGCGCCATTGAGTAGCACCGGATCGTGGCCGAGGCGAACTTCGATGTCCGCGGTTTCGTCATTGGAGTGGATGCGCACCTGCTGCGTGGACGGCAGCAGCCCGCGCAGCGGATCGTGGGTCATCTGCACGGTGTCCGGCAACGGGGTGCCGTCGTCGAGCAGCAGCGCGAGGGTCGGGTCGACGTCGGCGTAGACGGTGATCTTGGTTTCCAGCGCGTGCGCGGACAGCGAAGCGGTGGCCAGCGCTGCAGCGAGCGCGGCCTTCTTGATAATGGCGTGCATGGGTTGTCTCTCTCGGACAAGGGGGGGAATTTGAAAGCTCCCCTCCCCAAGGAGAAAAGGGAGGGAAGCGCCGCCCGCGGGGATGGGTGCGGGCGACGGAGAGAATGTTAGGAATCCATTGCCATGCAGGCCATTCAAGCTTTCCTAAAACGTTGAACGTTAAGGAGAATCCTTGAAGGCGCTCAATGTTTGAGAGTTATGCAAACTCCCTCACTGCTTGAATGCAATAAACCTCATTGCATAGTGTTTGTAGAGTCGAGCCGCGCTCGACTGCTGTTCGCGCCATACGTGCGAGTCGAGCATGGCTCGACTCTACAGTGGGTCATCCACGCACGGCATGGATCTACTGGATGGGGTTATGCAATTTTCCTCATCCGTTGAATTCAACAAACCTCATTGCTTTGCCTTTGTAGAGTCGACTGTTAGTCGACTGCTCTTCTGCCTGTGCCCGAATTACCGCGCTGCGCGCGCGATTCGACTGACGGTCGACGCTACCTCCCGGGCAATGACAACAGGAAGGACTCCATGGCCGCCACCAACGCCAAGGGCGTCTCATTCATCGGGTAGTGCCCTGCACTTTCGATGACCTCCAGCGTTGCGTAGCGATAGCGGCACAGGTAGGTCTTCTCCATCAGCGAACGATTGAAGGTGGGATCATTTCCGCCGACCACGACCTTCAACCGATGGTCGCCGATGATCTCGCTGCTGAAATCCGTATCTGCCCACGCGGAAAGATAGGCAGCAAACGCGCCGGGCGCGGAGCGTTCCATCGAGTACCCAGCCTTCCAGTCCAACCAGGCCGCGGGCAGTCGTCCGCCGGTGCTGCGATCAATGATGGTCCGGCGGTTGGCGAGGCTGTCGGCGGCACTCTCCAACAGGCGCCGCGTGGGCGCGTCATAGGCAATGCCGCCGCAGGGAACGGGCGCGATGGCCAGCATGGATCGCACACGCTGTGGCGCGAGCACGGCAATGCGCTCGATCGCCATGCCTCCCATGGAATGCCCCACCACGCTGAAGGTGTCGATCCGCAGTGCATCGGCGAGCGCCAACGCATCATGTGCCATCTCGTCGATGCTGAACTGACCCGTCGCATCGCGCATGCCTCCGTAGCCACGGCAGTCCATGAAGACGTAGCTGAAGTGATCGCGCGACAGCCACGGTTCGATCGGTTCGAACGCATGCGCGTCGCCGAACCAGCCATGCAGGACCAGGACGAAGTGAGGCCCCTGCCCCACGCGATGAAAAGTGTTGGCCATGAAGAACTGCCACAGTCAGAAGGTGTACTGATGCTAGGCAGCGCAGGCGCGGCCCGCCGTCGATGGTGGGTCAACCGCTATAGAATCCGGGCCATGCGCAATTCGCTGCTCGATCCCTACGAAGACCTGCCGCGCGATGTTGTGGTCACCTCGAACGACTACGCGGCCGCGTCCACGTTTCCCCGGCATGCCCATCGACGCGGTCAGTTCGCCTTCGCCGCGCGCGGGACCATCAGCGTGACGACACCGCAGGGGCGCTGGCTGGTGCCGCCAGGGCGCGCCTGCTGGGTACCCGCCGGACTGGCCCACGAGATGACGATGCGAGGGCCGGTGACGATGCTCAACGCATTCCTTTCCATCGAGGCCGCCGCTGCGGTGGCGATGCCGGCACAGTGCCATGTCTATGCCGTTTCACCTCTACTGCGGCAGCTGCTGGAGGGTGCAGTGGACCTGCCTGCGCTGTACGACGAGGACGGGCGTGCAGGCAAGCTGATGCAGCTGCTGGTAGCGGAGATCGCGTCGATGCCGATGCTTTCCCTGCATGCGCCTTTGCCTGCCGATGCACGCCTCGCGCGCGTCTGCCGGGCGCTGTTCGATGCGCCCTCGCTCGCCATCGGGCTTGATGAGGTGGCTGCGGATGCAGGCATGAGCCGGCGTACGTTCACGCGGACGTTCCGCACGGATACCGGAGTGAGTTTCGCCGAGTGGCGGCAGCAGGTGTGCCTGCTGGCGGCCATCGAACGGCTGGGCCAGGGGCAGGCAGTGACACGCGTGGCACTGGACCTGGGATATGCGAGCCCGAGCGCATTTTCTGCGGCATTCCGGCGTGTGCTGGGGTGTTCGCCGAGCCGGTATTCGGAGGTGTAGTGCCGGATGGATGATTGGTTGCCGTGCGGACCAACGGTCCGCACCCACCAACCGTCGACGGTCCGCAGCCACCAACCGTCGAGCGCGATCGGGGCACAAAAAAACGCCCCGCGGATGCGGGGCGTTCTCGGCACAACCTACGCGGGCGATCAGCCCTGGTAGTCGCGCACGTCGCTGCCGGTGTAGACCTGGCGCGGACGGCCGATCTTCATTTCCGGGTCAACCTGCTGTTCCAGCCAATGCGACACCCAGCCGGAGGTACGGCCCAGGGCGAACATGACGGTGAACATTTCGGTCGGGATCTGCAGCGCCTTGTAGATGATGCCGCTGTAGAAATCGACGTTCGGGTACAGCTTGCGGGCGACGAAGTACTCGTCCTGCAGCGCGGCCTGTTCCAGCTTCACGGCCACGTCCAGCAGCGGATCCTGCACGCCCAGCTGCTTGAGCACCTTGCTGGTCATCTCGCCGATGACCTTGGCGCGCGGGTCGAAGTTCTTGTAGACGCGGTGGCCGAAGCCCATCAGGCGGAAGCCGGAGGTCTTGTCCTTGGCCTTGACCACGGCGGACTCGACGTTGTCGGCGCTGCCGATCTCTTCCAGCATCTTCAGCACGGCTTCGTTGGCACCGCCGTGGGCCGGACCCCACAGCGCGGTGACGCCAGCGGCGACCGACGCGTACGGGTTGGCACCGGTCGAGCCGACCAGGCGCACGGTCGAGGTCGAGGCGTTCTGCTCGTGGTCTGCGTGCAGGATGAACAGCAGGTCCAGCGCCTTGACCACGTCCGGGTTCAGATCGTACTGGCCGTCAGCCGACTCGAAGGTCTGCTTCAGGAAGCGGCTGACGTAGTCCAGCGAGGTGTCCGGCTTGTTGGCTGGCAGGCCCTTGCCGTGGCGGTAGATCAGCGCCGACAGGGTCGGCACCTTGGCGATCAGGCGCACGGCGGCCTGGCGGCGCTGTTCGGCGTCGGACAGGTCCAGCGAGTCGTGGTAGATGGCCGACAGCTGCGCGATCGCGGCTGCCAGGATGGCCATCGGGTGGGCATCCTTGGCGAAGCTGCCGATCAGCGTGTTGATCGAATCATCGACGTTGGCTTCGGCGGTCAGCTCATCGGTGAAGGCCTTCAGCTGCTCGGCGCTCGGGCGCTCGCCGTTGATCAGCAGATAGGCCACTTCGACGTAGCTCGACTTTTCCGACAACTGTTCGATCGGGTAGCCGCGGTACAGCAGCACGCCCTTGTCGCCGTCGATGTAGGTGATGGCGGACTTGCAGCTGGCCGTCGCGGTGAAGCCGGAATCGTAGGTGAAATACCCCGTTTCCTTGGTCAGCTTCGCGATGTCGACGCAGTCGTTGCCAAGGGTGGGTTTGATGACGGGCAGAACGACGGACTTATCGCCGGCGTTGAGCGTGACCTGATCAAGATCGGACACTGTGTGCGCTCCTTCATGGGAAGGCGCCTGCCCAAGCGCATTGGTCAGGCACGTGAATGACGTCCTCGGCCTGTGCCGGGGATCACGCCATTATCGCACAGCAGCATTTGCCCGGCGCTAGACAGAAGTCGTAGACGGCAGGCGGCCAGAACCCGGCCAGCAAGCGGCCCGGATCGGCAAAAGCGTTGTCACACGAACGCAGCGTTCCGTCCATCCAAACGCCCGTTGGGTTGGCGTTGGGGAAAAACAAACGGCCGCGCAGAGCGCGGCCGTCGGTTCGAAGCTGGATCGACAGATCAGCGCGCGTAGCGCTTCTGGAACTTGTCGATACGGCCCGAGGTGTCGATGACCTTGTGCTTGCCCGTGTAGAACGGGTGCGAAGCAGAGGAAATTTCAACCTTCACCAGCGGGTAGTCGTTGCCGTCTTCCCACTTGATGGTTTCCTTCGTCGCCATGGTCGAGCGGGTCAGGATCTTGAAATCGGAGGTGACGTCATGGAAGACGACGTCGCGGTAGTTCGGATGGATATCGGCCTTCATGGGCTCACACCGTAAATGGGCTGGTGGTCAAGAGCGGCATTATAAGCACCGGTTGCCGCCCGGGGCAACCGGTGCCGGTCAATCGGCTTCAGTCCGCGCCCAGGGCCTGGCGCACCAGGGCCTCGAAACGCTGCTGGTCGTAGGCCATCAGCAGATCGCAGTTGTCCGGCTGGCCGGTCTGGCGGTTCCAGTCGACGATGGTGGCGCCGCGGCTGAACGTTCCGTTCAGCTCCACGTTCAGCGGCCGCGATTCGACCTGCAGCTGCCCTTCCGGGTTCAGCGCCCAGGCCATGGCGACCGCGTCGGCGGTGTACCAGCGGCCGCCCTTGCTGTCTTCGGACAGGCCACGGGTCTTGCGCGAGATCAGCTCGTAGAAGCGGGCACGATCGGAGTCGGCCTGCAGCCACTTCTCGGCTTCCTCCAGCGGCAGGCCATGGGCGACGGTGGCCTCCCAGTCCGACACCAGCAGGTGCTTGAACGAGGTGAACACCACATGCGCCGCTTCCGGATCGAAGGCGATGTTGAATTCGGCCGCCGGGGTGATGTTGCCGTGGCAGGTGACCGCGCCGCCCATCACCACGATGCGCTTGATGCGCTGGGGCAGGGTCGGGTCCAGCTTCAGTGCCAGCGCCAGGTTGGTCAGCGGGCCAAGCATCACCAGCATCAGTTCGCCGGCATGCGCGTGCGACAGGCGCAGGATGGCCAGCGCAGCATGCTCGGCTTCGGCCTGGCGGCTCGGCGGCGGCAGGTCCACGTCGCCGTAGCCGTCGCGGCCATGCACGTGGGCGGCGTCAACGGAGGGATGCAGCAGCGGATCCGGGCTTCCGGCAAACACCGGCACGTCGGTGCGGCCGACGATGTCGCAGAGCTTGAGGGCGTTGCGGACGGTGTACTGCAGGCCGACATTGCCGGCGGCGATGGTCAGGGCGACCACGTCATGCCGTTCATCGGCAAAGGCCATCAGCAGGGCCAGGGCGTCGTCCACACCGGGGTCGGTGTCGATCAACAGGGGGATCTTGTGGGTCATCGTTGCCGTCTTCAGATCGGCAACGAAGTGTGGACCGGGATGATGACCGATGCAAGTACGGGAGGGGGGAGGTTCGGCAGGGCTGCGCCCTGCACCCGCAGAGGCAGGAGCAACGGCAACAGCAACAGCAACGTCAGAAGCTGGTTTTCTGGGGGATGGCGGGGTGGGTCCGGTTGCGGGGGACGCCGTAAACCCGTCCCTGGGGGCTTGGCCGCGGCATCCATGCCGCGGACACCCCCGCAACCGGACCCACCCCGCCGTCGACAGACACCGCGATCTGTCGGAACGGCATCCTGCTCTGGCAGATGTCGACCTTGGTCGACATATCCACGAGATGATCGAAAGCGATGTCTGTAGAGTCGAGCCACGCTCGACTCACGCGCGCAGCGCGAACGGCTGCCGAGCACGGCTCTACAGTAGATCCACGCCATGCGTGGATGCGCGTCCCGGGGATGGGGTCGGAGCCCTTTGCTGTGCAAAGGGGTCTGACCCCACCACTCACGCCGAGGCGTAACGCACGGCGGTGCCGATCCAGCGCTGCACCACGCGATCAGCCAACGCGGGCTGCTGGTCCAGCAGCCGCTCGGCCAGGTCATGCACGCCAGGCAGCAGGCCAGCATCGCGGGCGAGGTCGGCGATGCGAAAACCGGCCAGGCCGGTCTGGCGGGTGCCGAGCAGTTCGCCGGGGCCACGCAGTTCCAGATCCTTCTCGGCGATGACGAAACCATCGTTGGTTTCGCGCATGGTCTGCAGGCGCTCGCGCGCCATCTGCGAGAGCGGTGCCTGGTACAGCAGCACGCAGCGCGACACGGCCGAACCACGGCCCACGCGGCCACGCAGCTGGTGCAGCTGCGCCAGGCCGAGGCGTTCGGCGTTCTCGATCACCATCAGCGAGGCATTCGGTACGTCCACGCCCACTTCAATCACGGTGGTCGCCACCAGCAGGTCGATCTCACCGGCCTTGAACGCCACCATCGTCGCCAGCTTCTCGGCGGCCTTCAGACGGCCATGCACCAACCCGACGCGCACGCCGGGCAGCAGTGCCTGCAGCGATTCGTAGGTGGCCTGCGCCGGGGTGGCATCCAGTTCTTCGCTTTCCTCGATGAGCGTGCACACCCAGTACACCTGCCGCCCTTCCTCGCAGGCCAGCGCGATGCGCTCGATCAGTTCCGGGCGACGGTCATTGTTGAGGGCGACGGTCTGCACCGGCGTGCGTCCCGGCGGCAGTTCGTCGATGGCCGACACATCCAGGTCCGCGTACTCGGACATCGCCAGCGTGCGCGGAATCGGCGTGGCGGTCATCACCAGCTGGTGCGGCACGCTGTTGCCGCCCGCGCCCTTGTCGCGCAGGGCCAGACGCTGGTGCACGCCGAAGCGGTGCTGCTCATCGACGATGGCCAGGGCCAGATCCTGGAACACCACCGCTTCCTGCATCAGCGCGTGGGTGCCGACCACCACCTGCGCTTCGCCGTTGGCGACCTGTTCCATCACCTTGGCGCGCGCCTTGCCGGTGACCTTGCCGGCCAGCCAGGCGATGCGCACGCCGAGCGGTTCCAGCCAGCCGCGCAGGTTGTTGAGATGCTGTTCGGCCAGCAGCTCGGTGGGCGCGGCCAACGCGACCTGCTTGCCCTGCTCCACCGCCAGCATGGCGGCCAGCGCGGCGACCACGGTCTTGCCGGAGCCGACGTCGCCCTGTACCAGCCGCAACATCGGGCTGGGGCGCGCAAGGTCTTCGCGGATCTGCTTGAACACCCGCGCCTGCGCACCGGTCAGCGCAAAGGGCAGCTGCTTCAGCAGCGCCTTGGCCAGCTTGCCGGAACCGGCCAGCAGCGGTGCATGGTGTGCCTGCAAGGCAATGCGTTGGCGACGCAGGCTGAGGTGATGCGCCAGCAGTTCTTCCATCGCCAGGCGACGCTGCGCCGGATGGGTGCCGGCGGCCAAGGCGGCCAGATCGGCATCCGGCGGCGGCCGGTGCACGGTCAGCAACGCGCTGCGCAGCGACGGCAGGCCGAGGCCATCCAGCCAACCGCTGGGCAGCAGTTCCAGCGTGCTTTCCTCGGGCAGGCGATCCAGGGCCTGGCCGATCAGCTTGCGCATCGTCATCGGGCCAACGCCTTCGACGGTGGGATACACCGGGTCGAGGCGGTCGCCGAGTTCGGGATCGTCGTTGCGGCCCAGCACCTGATAGCTGGGATGGACGATTTCCAGGCCGAGATGGCCGGGTTTGGGGGTGCCGAAGCAGCGCAACCGGTTGCCGACCGCGAACTGGCCGACCTGCTGCTGGCGGAAATGGAAGAAGCGCAGCACCAGGGTGCCCTGCCCTTCATCCTCCACGGCGACCTTCAGCATCGGCCGGTAGCGCATGCCGCGCTCGACCGCGACCACCCGCCCTTCCACCTGCGCCGGCACGCCGTTGCGCAGGTCTTCGATGCGGGTCAGCCGGGTCCGGTCTTCATAGCGCAGCGGCAGATGAAGCCAGAGATCCTGCAGGGTGGCCAGGCCACGCGCCTGCAGTTTGGCGGCCACGGCCGGGCCCACGCCCGCAAGCATCGCCAGGGATGCTTCGCCGGACGGTGACAGGACCGGGGTGACCGCCGCCTTGCGTGCCACGTGGCGGTCAGTCGATGACCATCACCGCGTCGACCTCGAAGTTGGCGCCCTTCGGCAGGCCGGAGACTTCGATGGTGGAACGGGCCGGGTACGGGGCCTGGAAGTAGTCCTGCATGACCGCGTTGACCTTGGCGAACTCGCCCAGGTCGGTCAGGTACAGGCCCAGGCGCACGACCTTGTCCAGCGAGCCGCCGGCGGCTTCGGCCACGGCCTTGAGGTTGTCGAAGGCGCGACGGGCCTGTGCTTCGACGTCGCCAGCGCCGACGATGTCGCCGGTGGCCGGGTCGAGCGGAATCTGGCCGGAGAAATACACGGTATTGCCGGCGCGCACGGCCTGCGAGTACGGGCCGATGGCGGCGGGGGCCTTTTCGGTGTTGATGATCTGGCGGGACATGGGTCGCTCCGGTGCTTGGGGGAAAACAGAGCGGTGATTGTACCGGGTGGGGCTGCATCCACGCATGGCGTGGGTCTACCTCGCCGCTTCGGTAGTGCCGGCCGCTGGCCGGCAACCCCATGAACGTCGGAAGCACCGCGAAGGTGCCGGCCAGCGGCCGGCACTACCGGGTGCGCGCAGGATCTACTGGCGGCGTACCGACTGCACGACCGACAGGCGGCGCAGGCGGCGCATCACTTCGGCCAGGTGGTTGCGGTCGCGTACCTGGATGTTGAACGCCAGCACGGCGGCGTTGAAATCGCGGTCCAGGTAGTCCACGCGCTCGATATTGGAATGGCTCTGTGCGATGGCGGCGGCCAGCTGCGCCAGCACGCCGGTGCCGTTCTCCACCTCCACCACCAGCGAGGTGTCGTAGTCGCCGGAGACGGTGGTGTCCCAGCCGATCGGCACCCAGCGCTCGGGCGACTTGCGCAGCTCGGCCAGGTTCGGGCAGTCCATGCGGTGCACCACGATGCCCTTGCCGGCGGTGTGGTAGCCCATGATCTCGTCGCCGGGAATCGGCTGGCAGCAGCCGGCGAAAGTGACCACGCCACGCTCGCTGCCGTTGATCAGGATCTTTTCCTGCGAATGGTGGCGCGAATGCGGGCCGCCCCGCAGTTCGGCGTAGGCCATCAGCGCCTGCGCGGCCTGGGTCGGCATCCAGTTGCCCAGTGCGACCTCGGCCAGCAGTGCCTCCAGGCGCGGGAAGCGGTGTTCGGCCAGGAACGCATCCAGGCGCCCCTTCGGCAGCCGCTCCAGCGACGAATCCATCGCTTCCAGCGCACGGTCGAGCATGCGGTGGCCCAGCTGCACGGCGTCTTCGTGCTCCAGCTGCTTGAGCTGGTGGCGGATGGCGGTGCGTGCCTTGCTGGTGACCACGAATTCCAGCCACTGCGGTTTCGGCGTGGCCGAGCGCGCGGTGATGATCTCCACCGACTGGCCCGACACCAGCTTGGTGCGCAGTGGCACCAGTTTCTTGTCCACGCGCGAAGCCACCGCCATGTTGCCGACGTCGGTGTGCACGGCGTAGGCGAAGTCCAGCGCGGTGGAGTTGCGCGGCAGGGCCAGGATCTTGCCCTTCGGGGTGAACAGGTAGACCTCGTCCGGGAACAGGTCGACCTTGACGTTGTCGAGGAACTCCAGCGAGGAACCGGCGGCGCGCTGCGAGTCGATCAGCTCGACGATCCAGGCGTGGGCGCGGCTCTGCGCGCTGTTGGGCGAATCGCCACCGAACTTGTAGGTCCAGTGCGCGGCCACGCCGCGTTCGGCGATCAGGTCCATTTCCTCGGTACGGATCTGCACTTCGATCGGCGAGCCATACGGCCCGAACAGCACCGTGTGCAACGACTGGTAACCGTTGGCCTTGGGAATGGCGATGAAATCGCGGAAGCGGCCATCCAGCGGCTTGAAGGTAGCGTGCACGGAGCCCAGCGCGTGGTAGCAGCTGGGCACGCTGCGCACGACCAGGCGGAAGCCGAACACATCCATCACCTGGTCGAAGGATTTGTTCTCGTCGCGCATCTTGTTGTAGATGCTCCACGGGGTCTTGATGCGGCTGATCAGCCGATGCTCGATCCCCTCCTTGGCCAGGCGCTGCGACAACTGCACTTCCACCTGCGCCATCGCTTCGCGGCGCACCACCGGCTGGCTGCGGATGTGTTTTTCGATGATGGCGTGGCGCCACGGGTACAGCGCCTTGAAACCGAGGTTCTGCAGCTCGCTCTTGACCAGGCTCATGCCCAGGCGCTGGGCAATGGGCGCGTAGATCTCCAGCGTTTCGCGGGCGATGCGGCCGCGCGCTTCGCGGCTCTGCGCGCCCAGCGTACGCATGTTGTGCAGGCGGTCGGCCAGCTTGATCATGATCACGCGCAGGTCGCGCGACATCGCCAGCAGCATCTTGCGGAAGCTCTCGGCGGCCGCTTCCTGGCGGTCGCGGAACTTCAGCTTGTCCAGCTTGGTGACGCCGTCGACCAGTTCGGCCACGGCTTCGCCGAACTCGGCGGCCAGCGCCTCGCGGGTCAGCGGGGTGTCTTCGATGGTGTCGTGCAGGATCGCGGCGATCAGCGCTTCCACGTCCAGGCCGAGCTCGGCCAGCACCTGGGCCACGGCCACCGGATGGGTGATATAGGGCTCGCCCGACTTGCGCGTCTGCCCAGCGTGTGCGGCGGCTCCGACTTCCCAGGCACGGCGCAACAGCGGCAGCTGTTCCGGCGGCAGGTAATGGGCGGCGCGTTCAAGCTGGAGGACGTAGTCGGGTACGGCGGCAGTGGGGGCTGCGGCGACCTTGGCAGTGGGGCCTGGGTTCATGCCCGCAGCCTATTCCAGCGCGACGTTTACGGCAAATCCTGAATGCGAAACAGCCCGCACGGGGCGGCCTGTTCGGCACATCCAACGATTACGTTGATCGATGCGATCAATCGTCGTTCTTGGACATGTCTTCGTCGGCGACCACTTCCGCGGCGGCCCACTCCAGCGCTTCGCGCTCGGCGCGCTCACGCTCGGCCTTCTCGACTTCGTCGATCAGCGCGTTGTCGATCTTGCGGGCAGCGATTTCGCGCAGCGCCAGCACGGTCGGCTTGTCCTCGGTCTCGCTGTTGTCCAGCGTGGCCTGCACGCCGTTGGCGAGCTGGCGGGCACGCTTGGAAGCCATCATGACCAGTTCGAAACGGTTGTTAACGACTTCCAGGCAATCTTCTACGGTGATGCGGGCCATACGGGCTCCCGGCGACCGGTCGGCCGCTCAGTCGAATGAGGGAAAGGGGACGGAGTGTACTGGCAGGGGCTGGACAAAATCAAGCCAACCCCTACCCGATTCTTTTGGAATCAGTCAGTTGCGCCCGGATCAGGGGTCAGCAGGGCCTGGATCAGGCCGGCGTGGCGGACCTTCTGGGCCTCCCGGCGCAGGCGGCTGGCGGTAAAGATGGCGCACAGTTCGTCCACGGCGGTGTCGAACACCTCGTTGACGATGACGTAGTCGAACTCGTTGAAGTGCAGCATTTCATCGCGGGCGGCGCCCAGGCGCTGGGCGATGACCGCCTCGCTGTCCTGGCCGCGCTTGCGCATGCGGTCCTGCAGGGCCTGCTTGGACGGCGGCAGGATGAACACGGTGACCGTGCCCGGCACCAGCTGGCGCACCTGCTGCGCGCCCTGCCAGTCGATCTCCAGCAGCACGTCCTGGCCGGCGGCCAGCTGCGGCTCCACCGACTGGCGGGCGGTGCCCTTCCAGTCGCCGTGCACCCAGGCATGCTCGAAGAAGTCGCCGGCGGCGATCATTTCCTCGAACTTCTCCGCAGAAACGAAATGGTAGTGCTGGCCGTTCACCTCACCCGGGCGCATCGCGCGCGATGTGAAGGAGATCGACAGGGCGATCTGCGGGTCACGCGCCAGGGTGGCATTGACGATGCTGCTCTTGCCGGCACCGGAGGGGGCGGCAACGATGTACAGCGTGCCGCGCGCAACGGCGTCCGACGGCTTCGACGGGGCGCTCATGCGCGGGATCCAACGGGTTGATTTCGCAAAATTTTTCCTCGATGTTCCAGATCCGGCGCGGAGGATCGCGCCAGGACGGCGGGGGCTGCGCGGAACATCCTGGAACCAGGCCCGGCAGACGCTTCCCCGGGGGGCGGGCACGCAACTTTACCAGAGCGGCCCCGTTGCGCGCCCGTCCGGCAGGCGCCGGGCCTTGTGCCACATGAGCATCCGGGGGCCTGTGCTATAACCGGGCCGTACCCAACGACAGCCCGGAGGCCTGCGCCTCCCCGCCATCCCAGGAGAACGGCATGCCATCGATGAGCCGCCGCCAGTTCCTGAAAGTGACCGGGACAACCCTGGTCGGCTCCAGCCTGGCATTGATGGGCTTCGCGCCCGGCATCGCGCTCGCGGAGGTCAGGCAGTACAAGCTGACCCGCGCGACCGAGACCCGCAACACCTGTACGTACTGTTCGGTGGCCTGCGGCATCCTGATGTACAGCCTCGGCGACGGTGCCAAGAACGCCGAGCCGAGCATCTTCCACATCGAGGGCGACCCGGACCACCCGGTCAACCGCGGCACGCTGTGCCCGAAGGGTGCCGGCCTGGCCGACATCATCCACAGCAAGTCGCGCCTGCTCTACCCCGAGTACCGCGCACCGGGCTCGAACGAGTGGAAGCGGCTGAGCTGGGACGATGCGCTGGACCGCATCGCGCGGCTGATGAAGGAAGACCGCGATGCCAACTTCGTGCAGAAGAACGAGGCCGGGCAGACGGTCAACCGCTGGCTGACCACCGGCATGCTGGCCGCCTCGGCCACCAGCAATGAAACCGCGGTGCTGACCCACAAGGTCGTCCGCTCCCTTGGCATGTTGGCATTCGACAACCAGGCACGTGTCTGACACGGCCCGACGGTGGCAGGTCTTGCCCCGACGCTAGGCCGTGGTGCGATGACGAATCACTGGGTCGACATCAAGAATGCCGACCTGATCCTGATCATGGGTGGCAATGCCGCCGAGGCACACCCGTGCGGGTTCAAATGGGTGACCGAGGCCAAGGCACACAACAAGGCCCGGCTGATCGTGGTCGATCCGCGCTTCAACCGCTCGGCCGCGGTGGCCGACGTGTACGCGCCGATCCGTACCGGCACCGACATCGTGTTCCTGGGCGGCCTGATCAACTACCTGTTGACCGAGGACCGCATCCAGCACGAGTACGTGCTGAACTACACCGACATGTCGTTCCTGGTGAAGGACGAATTCGCCTTCAAGGACGGCCTGTATTCGGGCTACAACGAAGAGAAGCGCAGCTACGACCGTTCCAGCTGGGACTACGCGTACGGTGACGATGGCTTCGTGCGCAGCGACCCGACGCTGAAGGACCCGCGCTGCGTCTACACCCTGCTCAAGCAGCACTACGCGCGCTACACCGTGGAGATGGTCGAACGCATCTGCGGCACGCCGGCCGACAGCATCCGCCAGGTGTGGGAGATGATCGCGTCCACCGCCGGCAAGGACAAGGCGATGACCATCCTGTACGCGCTGGGCTGGACGCAGCACTCGATCGGTGCGCAGAACGTGCGTGCCGGCACCATGGTGCAGCTGCTGCTGGGCAACATCGGCGTGGCCGGTGGTGGCATGAACGCCCTGCGCGGGCATTCCAACATCCAGGGCCTGACCGACATCGGCCTGATGTCGGACCTGCTGCCCGGCTACCTGACGTTGCCGAAGCAGGACGAGCAGGACTACGACGCCTACATCGCCAAGCGCACGCAGAAGCCGCTGCGCGCCAACCAGATGTCGTTCTGGCAGAACTACCCGAAGTTCCACGTCAGCCTGATGAAGTCGTGGTGGGGCGACGCCGCCACCGCGGACAACAACTGGTGCTTCGACCACCTGCCCAAGCTCGACAAGCCGTACGACATGCTGCAGGCGTACGAACTGATGAACGAGGGCAAGATCCACGGCTACATCTGCCAGGGCTTCAATCCGCTGGCCTCGGCGCCGAACAAGGGCAAGCTGATCAGTGCGTTCTCCAAGCTGAAATTCATGATCAGCATGGACCCGCTGGAAACCGAAACGATTGCCTTCTGGCAGAACCATGGCGCACTGAACGACGTCGACCCGAGCACGATCCAGACCGAAGTATTCCGCCTGCCGACCACCTCCTTCGCCGAGGAGAACGGCGCGGTGGTGAACTCCTCGCGCTGGCTGCAGTGGCACTGGAAGGGGGCCAATCCGCCGGGCGAGGCGCGCAGCGACATCGAGATCATGTCCGAGCTGTTCCATCGCATCAAAGCGATGTACGAGAAGGACGGTGGTGCGTGGTGGGAGCCGGTGCGCGACCTGGCCTGGAAGTATTCCAACCCGGAACTGCCGACGCCGGAAGAACTGGCGATGGAATACAACGGCAAGGCGCTGGCCGACGTGTTCGATCCGAAGGACCCGACCAAACTGGTGCGCAAGGCCGGCGAGCAGCTGGCCGCGTTCGGCGACCTGCGCGACGACGGCAGCACGTCATCCGGCTGCTGGATCTACATCGGCGCCTGGGGCCCGACCGGCAACATGATGGCGCGGCGTGACAACAGCGACCCCACCGGCATCGGCAACACGCTGGGCTGGGCCTGGGCGTGGCCGGCCAACCGGCGCGTGATGTACAACCGCGCGTCGTGCGACGTGGCCGGCAAACCGTTCGACCCGCGCCGCACGCTGCTGGCCTGGAACGGCAAGAACTGGGGCAACGTGGACGTGCCGGACTTCAAGGCCGACGAAGATCCCGCCGGCGGCATGGGCCCGTTCATCATGAACCCGGAAGGCATCGCCCGCTTCTTCGCCAAGGCCGGCATGGCCGAGGGCCCGTTCCCGGAGCATTACGAACCGTTCGATACCCCGCTGCGCAGCAACCCGCTCAGCCCGGGGCAGGCACTGACGCTGAACAACCCGGCGGCACGCGTGTTCGCCAGCGATCGCGCACAGATCGGCTCGCCGGACGAGTTCCCGCATGTGGCCACCACCTACCGCCTGACCGAGCATTTCCACTTCTGGACCAAGCACGGCAAGTTGAACGCCATCATCCAGCCCGAGCAGTTCGTCGAGATCGGCGCGGCGTTGGCCGACGAGCTGGGCATCAACAACGGCAGCCGTGTGCGGGTCAGTTCCAAGCGCGGCCACATCGAAGCGGTGGCCATGGTGACCAAGCGCATCAAGGCCCTGCAGATCGATGGCCGGACCGTGCACCAGGTGGGCGTGCCGATCCACTGGGGCTTCCTCGGTGCAGCCAAGCCCGGATACATCGCCAATACGCTGACCAACGCCATCGGTGACGGCAACTCGCAGACGCCCGAATCGAAGTGCATCCTGGTCAAGGTCGAGAAGGTGTAGGAGACACGCCATGTCACTGCAATCCCTGGACATCATCCGCCGCTCGGCCACCACCACGCCCTCGCCGGAGGCGCGTGGTGCGCACACCGGTCAGGTCGCCAAGCTGATCGATGTGAGCAAGTGCATCGGCTGCAAGGCCTGCCAGGTCGCCTGCATGGAGTGGAACGACCTGCGCGACGAGGTCGGCAGCTGCGTCGGCAGCTATGACAACCCGCCCGACCTGAGCGAACAGTCGTGGACGGTGATGAAGTTCCGCGAGTACGAGGACGAGAAAGGCAAACTGGAGTGGCTGATCCGCAAGGAAGGCTGCATGCACTGCAGCGATCCGGGCTGCCTGAAGGCCTGCCCGTCGCCGGGCGCGATCATCCAGTATGCCAACGGCATCGTCGACTTCCAGGAAGAGAACTGCATCGGCTGCGGCTACTGCGTGACCGGTTGCCCGTTCGACGTGCCGCGCATCTCCAAGAAGGACCACAAGGCCTACAAGTGCACGCTGTGTTCGGACCGGGTGGCGGTAGGCCAGGAACCGGCCTGCGTGAAAACCTGCCCGACCGGTGCGATCACCTTCGGCAGCAAGCAGGCGATGACCGAGCACGCGGCCGGACGCGTGGAAGACCTGAAATCGCGCGGCTACGAGAATGCTGGCCTGTACGACCCGCAGGGCGTTGGCGGCACCCACGTGATGTACGTGCTGCAGCATGTGGACAAGCCGGAGCTGTACGCCGACCTGCCCAAGGACCCGCGCATCAGCCCGATGGTCGAGGTCTGGAAGGGCGTGGCCAAGCCGCTGGGTGTGCTGGCGATTGCCGCTACGGCATTCGCCGGCTTCCTGCACTACATCGGCATCGGCCGCAACACGGTGGACGAGGAAGAAGAAGAACACGCCGAGCATGAGGCCGAGAAGATCGAGGAGGACCGGTCATGAGCCGCGCCCCGCGCCCCCGCGAGATCATCCGCTACCGTGCGCCGACCCGTATCAACCATTGGATCGTGGCGATCTGCTTCGTGCTGACCGCGCTGTCCGGGCTGGCGCTGTTCCACCCTGCCCTGTTCCCGTTGACGCAGCTGTTCGGTGGCGGCCCGTGGACGCGCATCCTGCATCCGTTCATCGGCTTGGCCATGGTGATCGGCTTTGCACTGTTGGCGCTGCGGATGTGGCGTGACAACTTCCTCAGCGCGGACGACCGCGCGTGGATGCGCGGCATGCGCGATGTGCTGCGCAACGAGGACGAAAAGCTGCCGCAGGTGGGCCGTTTCAATGCCGGCCAGAAGCTGCTGTTCTGGGCCATCATCGGTTGCCTGTCGGCGCTGCTGCTGACCGGCTTCGTGATCTGGCGGCAGTACTTCAGCCACCTCTTCCCGATCGGGCTGATCCGCTTTTCGGTGCTCGCCCATGCGCTGTTCGGCTGGGTGCTGGTGTGCGCGATCGTGGTGCACATCTATGCGGCGATCTGGATCAAGGGTTCGGTGCGGGCGATGACCCAGGGCAAGGTGACCTACGGGTGGGCGTACAAGCATCACCGGCAGTGGTTCCGGGACATCCTGCGCGGGCGGCGGGAACAGGGGTAGCGGCAGGGCCTGCGGCCCTGCACCCGCCTCAAGCCAAGGCAACAGCAACAGCGGCTATCCGTGGGATGGCGGGGCACTGTGGATTTGCGGGGGCGCCGTGAACCCGTCCCTGGGGGCTTGGCCGCGGCATCCATGCCGCGGACACCCCGCAAACCCACAGTGCCCCGCCTTCGACAGTTCCCCGGTGCTGTTGGTGGGTGTCGACCTTGGTCGACACGATGAACACGGCAACAACGGAATCCGGTTTTTGTAGAGTCGAGCCATGCTCGACTGCTTTGCCTGGAACACGCTGGACGCCAGCGCTGACAACGGCGAGGATGGAGGCTGGTTCTTCTGGCTGGCCCTGCATGGCGCAACGCATCCTTGAACCCGGTGAGATCGAGACGCTGGCCTCGCGCGATGTTCCGCGCATCATCCTGCCCGATATCGAGTCGCTGTTCGCCGCACGTGCGGACCGGCTGCGTAGTCTGGCGGGGCACAGTGCCATCGGCGGTTACCTGCAGCTGCTGGCGGCGCTGGCCGATGCACAGCAGGCGCTGCTGGAGGATCTGACACCGCAGCAGCGCGAGGACCTTCAGGCGCAGGCGCGCGCGCAGCAGTCCAGCGCGGCCGCCAGCGCCGGCATGCCGTTGCGGCCGGCCAACACACTTCAGCTGGATGGACGCTGGCGCGACTGGCTGCGCACGCTGTGCCGGCACTGCGCCGACGAGGCTGGGCTGCCGGCGGAAACGCGGCAGGAACTGCTGCGCGTCGCCGCCGCCGAGGATGCCTGGTTGGATGCACAGGCCCACGCCGTGCTGGAACGCGATGACGCGCCCGCGGTCGACGCAGTCGCTGCACTGCTGGTGATGAATGCATTGCAGGTGTACTGGGCCGTGCTCGCAGCCAGCTTCCGCCCCACCGAGCTGAGGCCGCTGGCCGATGCGCCGGGGCTGTGCCCCCTGTGCGGCACCCTGCCGGTGACCAGCGTGGTGCAGGCCCGTCCGCCCTATGCCTCCTACCGCTACCTGTCGTGCTCGCTGTGCGCCTGCCAGTGGCACTACGTGCGCGTGCAGTGCAGCCAGTGTGGTGCGGCCGGCAAGGACATCGCCTACCGCGCGCTGGCGGATGCCGACGGCGATACCGGTCAGGCCGTGCGCGAGAGCGCGGTACGTGCCGAAACCTGCGACCACTGCCACAGCTACCGCAAGATCCTGTACCTGGAAAAAGACCCGTCACTGGAACCGGTGGCCGACGACCTCGGCACGCTGGCGCTGGACCTGCTGCTGGGCGAGGAAGGGTATGCACGCGCCAGCCAGAATCCGCTGCTGTGGCAGTCCGACGGCGAGTGAGGCGATGACAGCCACGCCCCCCACCCCGGCATCGGTGTCAGCCCTGCCCTCGCTGGACCGGTTGCTGCGCCTGCCTGCCTTGGCAGCACTGATCGAGGGCCACGGCCGCAGCCGCATCACCCAGTTGTTGCGCGTACATCTGCAGGCGCTGCGTGAACGCATCAGTGCCGCGCAGCTCTCGGCCGAGCAGTTGCACCAGGCCATTGAAGGCCCGGCACTGGTCGCGGCGCTCGACGCCGCACTCACCGCCGATGCACGGCTGGACCTGCAACCGATGTTCAACCTGACCGGCACCGTGCTGCACACCAACCTCGGCCGCGCATTGCTGCCCGATGCCGCCGTGCACGCCGTCACCCGCGCGATGACCGCACCGGTTGACCTGGAATTCGATCTCACCCGCGGCCGCCGCGGCGACCGCGATGCGCGGGTGCAGGCATTGATCTGCGAGCTGACCGGGGCTGAAGCCGCTACCGTGGTCAACAACAATGCGGCGGCGGTCCTGCTGCTGCTCAACAGCCTGGCCAACCGTCGCGAGGTGGTGGTGTCGCGCGGCGAACTGGTGGAGATCGGCGGTGCCTTCCGTATTCCCGATGTGATGCGCAGTGCCGGCGCGCGGCTGCTGGAAGTGGGCACCACCAACCGCACCCACCCGGCCGACTTCGCCCACGCCATCGGCACCCGCACTGCGCTGCTGATGGAAGTGCATGCCAGCAACTACGCGATCACCGGCTTCACCGCCAAGGTCGACACGGCGGCAATGGCCGCCATCGCGCACGAGCACAGCCTGCCGCTGGTGGTGGACCTGGGCAGCGGCAGCCTCTGCGACCTGGCGGCATTCGGCCTGCCACACGAGCCGACCGTGCAGGAAACACTGGCGGCCGGCGCCGACCTGGTCTCATTCAGTGGCGACAAGCTGCTGGGCGGGCCTCAGGCCGGCATCATCGCCGGTCGTGCCGACCTGATCGCACGGATCAACCGCAACCCGCTCAAGCGCGCGCTGCGCATGGACAAGATGGGCCTGGCCGCGCTGGAAGCGGTGCTGGCCCTGTACCGCGAACCGGAGCTGCTGGCGCAACGGCTGCCGACCCTGCGCACCCTGTCGCGCATGCAGGAGGACATGGATGTGCAGGCCCAGCGCCTGTTGCAGCCGATGCGTTCCGCGCTCGCCGCCGACTACGGTCTTGAACGGGCATCGATGCACAGCCAGATCGGCAGCGGTGCACAGCCACAGGCGCAGCTGGCCAGTGCCGGGCTGCGCATTACCAGCGCGCGCCGTGGCGGACTGGGCCGCCTGGCAAAACACTTGCGTCAGCTGCCGCGACCCGTGCTGGGGCGCATCGCCGATGACGCGCTGTGGCTGGACCTGCGCTGCCTGGAATCGGCCGACGAAGCGGACTTCCTCGCCCAATGGAGCACGCTGCAGGCATGATCGTCGGCACCGCCGGGCATATCGACCATGGCAAGACGAGCCTGGTGCGGGCACTGACCGGCATCGAGACCGACCGCCTGCAGGAAGAACGCGCGCGCGGCATCTCCATCGAGCTGGGTTACGCCTATGTTCCGGTGGAAGGCACGGGCGCGGATGCTTCTGCGACGCTGGGTTTCGTCGACGTGCCGGGCCATGAGCGCTTCGTGCACACGATGGTGGCCGGCGCCACCGGCGTCGATGTCGCCCTGCTGGTCGTCGCCGCCGACGACGGCGTGATGCCGCAGACCCGCGAGCATCTGGCGATCCTGCAGTTGCTGGGCGTGGATCGCGGTGCGGTCGCCCTGACCAAGATCGACCGCGTGGACGCAGCGCGCGTCGCCCGGGTCGAGATCGAGATCACCGCTCTGCTGGCCGGAACGCCGCTGCAGGATTCCCCTGTATTCGCCTGCAACAGCACCTCACCCGATGATGCCGGCATCAACGCATTGCGCGCCCACCTGCATGCATGGGCCGCAGGGGATGCCAACGCGCACCGGGCCGCGCTGCGCAGCGAGCTGTTCCGCATGCCGGTGGACCGCGTGTTCTCGCTGGCCGGCCACGGCACGCTGGTGACCGGCGCGGTGCATGGCGGTGTCGCCACGGTTGGCGACCACCTGCAGCTGATGCCCGCCGCCACCGACGTACGCGTGCGCAGCATCCACGCGCAGAACCAGGCCACCGAACACGCCATGGCCGGGCAGCGCTGCGCGTTGAACCTGGCGGCCATCGGCCGTGACGACATCCGCCGTGGTGACTGGATCGCCGACCCACGCGCCCTGCTGGCGACCCCACGCATCGACGTGCGGCTGAGGCTTTCCGCGCTGGCCACACCGTTGCGCGACTGGGCGCCGCTGCACATCCATTGGGGCACGATGCATCGGCAGGCCCATGTGGTGCTGCTGGAGGACGACGATCACGGCAATGGGCAGCTGGTGCAGCTGGTGTTCGAGGCGCCGGTCTGTGCGATGTGTGGTGACCGCTTCATCGCCCGTGATTCAGCCGCGACCCACACGCTGGGCGGTGGCATCGTGCTCGACCCGGACCCGCCACAGCGGCGCCGGCGCAGCCCGGCACGGCTCGCATGGCTTGGGGCGCTGGAGCAGCTGGCCGCGGGTGCGGGAATCGGCCCGCTGTTGCAGCAGGCGCCCTTCGGCATTGCCATGGCCGCGTTGCAGCGCTACTGCCGGCGCGCCGCCGACCAGATCGACCTGCCTGCGGACGCACAGCGTATCGTCACCCGCGATGACACGGTGATCATCCTCGCCTCGCACTGGCAGGCATTGCGCGAGCAGGTGATCGCCTCGCTGCGCGGCTGGCACGAGCGACGCCCGGACGAACCCGGTGTCGACAGCGGCCGTCTGCAGCGCAGTACCCTGCCCTCGCTTGCAGCGGGCCTCTGGAATGCCCTCCTGCAGGACCTGCTGGCCGATGGCACGCTGCAGCGCATGGGCTCCTGGTGGCGCCTGCGCGGTCACAACCATGCACCACCGGAGCGCGAACGTCTTCTGCTGGAACGTGTGCTGCCGCAGCTGCACGCCGGTGGTTTCGATCCGCCGTGGGTGCGCACCCTGGCCGCCGATATCGGCCTGGCCGAGGAGGATATCCGCGCGGTCCTGCGCCGGGCCGCCGCGCGTGGCGATCTGTTCCAGGTGGTACCGGACCTGTTCTATGCACCGGCCCGCATCGCCGAGCTGGCCGCGATCGTCGCGCAGCTGTCACAGGCCACCGGCACGGTGGATGCGGCGGCCTTCCGCGATGCCATCGGCCTGGGCCGCAAACGCAGCATCCAGATCTTGGAGTTCTTCAATCGCGTTGGCTACACTCGACGCGTCGGTGACCAGCATCGGCCGCGCGGCGACCTGCAGTGGAACGCAGCCCGCGACTGAGCCCACCGGTACCGCCGTACTTTCGGAAGGCATGCGCATCCGGGCATGCGGCTGGGCTTCAAACCCAGTAGGGGGCGTCGATCGTTCCCTGGTAGGTTCGACTCCTGCTGCCTTCCGCCATTCGTGTTTCCGCAGGAGATGTCGGCATGGCCACGCACGCGCAGTCCCCCGCTCCTTCAACGGCCGATGCCCCGCAACGACTGACCTCGCTGGCCCACGGTGGCGGCTGCGGCTGCAAGATCGCCCCGGGCGTGCTGTCCGAACTGCTGCGCGGCGCTCCAGCGCTTCCGGCACCGGCTGAGCTGCTGGTCGGCCGTGAGACCAGCGACGACGCGGCGGTGTATCGCCTCGATGACCGGCAGGCGATCGTCGCCACCACCGACTTCTTCATGCCGATCGTCGACGATCCGTTCGACTTCGGCCGCATTGCCGCCACCAACGCGCTGTCGGACCTGTATGCGATGGGCGCGCGCCCGCTGTTCGCACTGGCCATCGTCGGCATGCCGATCAACACGCTGCCGCAGGACACCATCCGCGGCATCCTGCAGGGCGGCGAACGCGCCTGCGCCGATGCCGGCATCGTGGTCGCCGGGGGCCACAGCATCGATTCGGTGGAGCCCATCTATGGCCTGGCCGCGATCGGTGTGCTCGACCCGCAACGACTCAAGCGCAATGCCGATGCGCGCGGCGGCGATGTACTGGTGCTGGGCAAGCCGTTGGGCGTGGGCGTGTATTCGTCGGCGCTGAAGAAGGAGGTGCTGGATGCCGAGGGCTACAGGCAAATGATCGAGTCAACCACCCGCCTGAACACCGTGGGTATACCCCTGGCCGCGCTGGACGGCGTACACGCCATGACCGACGTCACCGGCTTCGGCCTGCTCGGCCACCTGCTGGAAGTGTGCCGCGCCAGTGGCGTTGCCGCCGAAGTGGACAGCGCGCAGATCCCGCTGCTGCCGCAGACGCTGCCCCTGCTGCAGCGTGGCTGCGTGACCGGCGCCTCCAGCCGCAACTGGGCTTCCTATGGCGCCGAGGTGTGCTTCGCCGATGGGTTGCCGGCACACTGGCAGCCGCTGCTGACCGACCCGCAGACCAGCGGTGGCCTGCTGGTGTCGTGCGCCCCGGAAGCGGTGGATGCGGTGCTGGCCTGCTTCCACGACGCGGGGTTCGGCCAGGCGGCCGTGGTGGGGCGATTGGGCGAAGGCGCACCGGGCGTCAGCGTGGTTTGAGACGTGAAGGTTTGCCAACACGTCGCCCCCGGATACTTGATTTATGTCCAAAATATTGGACACTCAGCCCATGAACCTGATCGACATCGGCAAGGCGGTTCGTGCCCGCCGTGAGGAACTTGGCCTGTCGCAAGGCCAACTGGCTCATCTCAGCGGCCTTTCCCGGCAGACCGTGGTCGGCCTGGAAGGTGGCACCCTGAGTGACCTGGGCGTCAATCGCGTGGGACAGTTGATGGCCGTGCTCGGTCTGGATGCTCCGATACCCACCACCGAAAACCGGCTGCGCAAGCAAGGCCTGAAAATGGCCGCACGAACCGCGAACGTGAGCTACGCGAGCGAACTGACGGCCGGTGAGTTGGCCCGCGTGCTGGTCAGCGGGGAGGTTCCCGCGACCTATGCGGCGCAGATAGCGCACCTGCTGGATGAGGCCCCTCCCGCCATGATGGTGATGGCGGTCGAGGAAGCTGCAATCGGCGCGCAGATGCCACCACGGCGCATCTGGCGCAACGTGGCGAAGATGGCCAACACACTTTCTGCCCATCGCAAGGACCTGTGGATGTGAACCGCGAATTGCCTGCCGGCGCCTGGCAGGCGCTGCTGCCCCGGGCGCTTGTCCTCATCGGAGAGATCCGGCGCCACGGCGGCATCACCGATCCGTTCTGGACGTTGGGCGGCGGAACGGTACTGATGTTTCGACATCGGCACCGGCTCAGCAAGGACATCGACATCTTCGTGCCGAACCCCCAGTACCTGGGCTTCGTCACTCCCCGCTTGAGCGATGTGGCCGCGAGCCTTACCGGCGACTACAGCGAGGATCCCAGCGCCTGGGTCAAGCTGCAGTTCGAGGAAGGCGAGGTGGATTTCGTCGCAGCTCCCAATCTTCTCGATGACGCCTGGGAGGAATGGACGATCGATGGGCAGCGCATACGCGTGGAAACGTCGGCGGAAATCATCGCCAAGAAAATGTTCCATCGCGGGCATCGAACAACGGCCCGAGACCTGTTCGATCTTGCGCTGGTCATCGAACGCGAGCCGGACGCGCTGGCGGCCGCCGCAGACGCACTGGTGCGCCATCGATCAACGTTTCTTGATCAGATACGCAATCCCCATCCGACATTGAAGATTGCGTTCAAGGCCATCGACACGCTGGACTACACGCCAGGCTTCGACCACTGCGTCGCGATTGCCGGGGACTACCTGGAAGGACTTTGATCCTCCCAGGCGATTGCGCAGAACATCACTCGATGTTCTGCACCTGTTCGCGGATCTGGTCGATCAGCACCTTCAGCTCCACCGCGGCATTGGACGTACGGCTGTCCACCGACTTCGAGCCCAGCGTGTTGGCTTCGCGGTTGAACTCCTGCAGCAGGAAGTCCAGGCGACGGCCGACCGGCTCGCGCTGCTTGAGCACGCGGCGGATCTCGACGATATGGCTGCCAAGACGGTCCAGTTCTTCATCCACGTCCAGCTTCTGCAGCCACAGCACCAGCTCCTGCTCGGCGCGGCCGGGATCGACCGGGTGCGGCAGGTCAGCCAGGCGTGCGGCCAGCTTGGCGCGCTGGCCGTCGCGAATGGCCGGAATCAGCGTGCGGACTTCGGTGGCGATGCGTTCGATGCCGTCCACGCGCTCGCTGATGGCGGCCGACAACTTGCCGCCTTCACGCTCACGGGCCTCGACGAAGCCGTCCAGCACCTGGTCCAACAAGGCCAGTGCCTCGACCTGCAGGGCGGCGGCGTCGGTCGCCTCGCCGCGGGTCACGCCCGGCAGCTGCAGCAGATCGGTGAAGCTGACCTGCAGATTGGGGAAATCGGAGGTCAGGCGGTGCGCCAGGCGCCCCAGCTGGCCCAGCAGGGCCTCGTCGACCTGCAGGTTGGCGGCCGCTTCCGGCGCGCGCAGGCGCATCACCAGATCCAGCTTGCCGCGGCTCAGGCGCGCGGCGATGCGCTCGCGCAGCTGCGGTTCGAGCGCCCGCAGTTCCTCGGGCAGGCGGGTGCCGACCTCCAGGAAGCGGTGATTGACCGAGCGCAGCTCGCAGCCCAGCGTGCCCCACGGGGTGACCCGCTCGCCGCCGGCATAGGCGGTCATGCTTCGAATCATGGATTGTGTCCGGTGCGTGCAAAGGGGGAATGGTACCCTAGCGCCCTCACCAGAGCCCCCTTGCCCGCCCCGTGAAGGCTGCGGGCGTGGCGGCGTACTCCCTTGCCATTACGGAACCCGCACCATGTCCGATTCCCGCCCCAGCGGCCGCCAGCCCGACCAGCTCCGCCCGGTCGTCATCCAACGCGGCTTCACCCGCCACGCCGAAGGTTCGGTGCTGGTGTGCTTCGGTGAAACCCGTGTGCTGTGCACCGCCAGCGTCGAGAACCGCGTGCCGGGCTTCCTGCGCGGCAAGGGTGAAGGCTGGGTGACCGCCGAGTACGGCATGCTGCCGCGCGCCACCCACACCCGCAGCGACCGCGAAGCGGCCCGTGGCAAGCAGGGCGGCCGCACGCTGGAGATCCAGCGCCTGATCGGCCGCAGCCTGCGTGCCTGCGTGGACCGCAACGCGCTGGGCGAGCGCACCATCACCCTCGACTGCGACGTGCTGCAGGCCGACGGTGGCACCCGCACCGCCGCCATCACCGGCGCCTACGTGGCCCTGGTCGATGCGGTGAACGTGCTGATGAAGCGTGGCGACATCAAGCGCAACCCGATCCTGGGCGCAGTGGCCGCCGTGTCGGTGGGCGTGTACCGCGGCACTCCGGTGCTGGACCTGGACTACGCCGAAGACAGCGACTGCGACACCGACATGAACGTGGTGATGAACGACGGTGGTGGCTTCATCGAGCTGCAGGGCACCGCCGAAGGCCACGCCTTCCGCCGCGATGAACTGGACGCGCTGCTGGGCCTGGCCGAAAAGGGCGTAGGCGAACTGCTGGCCGCACAGCAGGCGGCGCTGTCGGCATGAACCGCCGCATCGCCCTGACCACCCTGGTGGTGGCCGACTACGACGAAGCCATTGCCTGGTACACCGGCAAGCTCGGCTTCGCCCTGTTGGAAGACATCGACCAGGGCAGCAAGCGCTGGGTGGTGGTCGGCCCGACCGACGGCAGCGCCGCCGCCCTGTTGCTGGCCCGCGCCAGCAACGAGGAACAGCGCAGCCGTATCGGCAACCAGACCGGTGGCCGCGTCGCCTTCTTCCTCAACACCGATGACTTCCACCGCGACCACGCGGCGATGCTGGCCGCCGGGGTCGAGTTCCTGGAAGCGCCGCGCGAAGAACTCTATGCAACGGTTGCGGTGTTCCGCGATCTGTATGGCAACACCTGGGACCTGCTGGAGCCCCGCCAATGAAGAAACTGGTACTGGCCAGCCACAACGCCGGCAAGCTGATGGAGATGCAGGAGATCCTCGCCGACCTGCCGCTGCAGATCACTTCAGCTGCCGAGCTGGGCCTGGGCGATGTGGAAGAGACCGGCCTGACCTTCGTCGAGAACGCGCTGCTGAAGGCACGCGCAGCCTGCGAAGCGACCGGCCTGCCGGCGCTGGCCGATGATTCGGGCCTGATCGTCGATGCCCTTGGCGGTGCGCCGGGCCTGTACAGCGCGCGCTATGCCGGCCACCCGACCAACGCCGCGGCCAACAACGCCAAACTGCTGGAGGCGATGGCCGACATCCCAGATGGCCAGCGTAGCGCCCGCTTCTATGCGGTGATCGTGCTGCTGCGCCACGCCACCGACCCGCAGCCGCTGATCTGCGAAGGCCGCTGGGAAGGGCAGATCATCCGCGAACTGCGTGGCACCCATGGTTTTGGCTACAACCCGGTGTTCCTGGACACCACCCACGGCCTGACCGCCGCGGAAATGGAGCCGGCACTGAAGAACGCCATCAGCCACCGTGCCATTGCCCTGCAGCAGCTCAAGCAGCAGCTGGCGACGCTGTACTGACGCCACCCGATCGAACCAGGGAAGCCGGCCAGCGGCCGGCACTACCGATGAAGCCCATGCCGCACGCCCACGACCACTGCAACCACCTGCCCGGCGAAGCCTGCTCCGCTGACCACGACAGCCCGCCGCGGCTGGTGCAACCACCGCTGTCGTTGTACGTGCATCTGCCGTGGTGCGTGCGCAAATGCCCGTACTGCGATTTCAATTCGCACCAGGCCAAGGGCGAGCTGCCGTTCGATGCCTACATCGACGCACTGCTGCGCGACCTGGACCAGGACCTGCCGCTGGTCTGGGGCCGGGTGGTGCACAGCGTGTTCTTCGGTGGCGGAACGCCCAGCCTGTTCCCGCCGGAAGCGATCGACCGCTTCCTGCAGCAGGCCAGTGCGCGCCTGCGCTTCGCACCTAACGCCGAAATCACCCTGGAAACCAACCCGGGCACCGCCGAGCATGGCCGCTTCGACCGCTACCGCGCGGCCGGTGTGAACCGCCTCAGTTTCGGCATCCAGAGTTTCGACGACGCCATGCTCAAGCGCCTGGGCCGCATCCACGACAGTGGCGAAGCCGAGCGCGCGGTGAAGATGGCGCAGGACGCGGGCTACGACAACTTCAACATCGACCTGATGTACGCGCTGCCGGAACAGACCCTGGCCGGTGCCGAGGCCGATCTGGAACGTGCGCTCGCGCTGCAGCCTGCGCACATCTCGCACTACCAGCTGACCCTGGAGCCGAACACGGTGTTCTTCGCGCGGCCGCCGCAGGGCATTCCCGATGAAGACAACGCCTGGGACATGCAGGAACACTGCCAGGCACTGCTGGCACAGGCCGGCTTCGGCCAGTACGAGGTCAGCGCCTACGCGCGCCCCGGCCGGCAGAGCGCGCACAACCTGAACTACTGGCGTTTCGGCGATTACCTGGGCATCGGTGCCGGCGCGCACGGCAAGATCAGCTCGGGCGCCGAGGAACACGTGCTGCGCCGCTGGAAGCTGAAGCATCCGCAGGCCTACCTGGACAGCGCCGGCACGCCGGCCTCGTTCGGTGGCGACGATGTGATCGCGCCCGAGCGCCTGCCGTTCGAGTACATGCTCAACCTGCTGCGCCTGCACGAAGGTTTCGGCCTGCGCGATTTCGAGTCGCGCACAGGGCTGCCGCGCAGCGTGCTGGACGCACCGCTGGCCGAGGCCGTGCAGCGCGGCTGGCTGGACGTGACGGATGGGCATGTGCAGCCGACCGAGCTGGGCCGCCGGTTCACCAACGATGTGGTGAGCCTGTTCCTGGAAGATTGATGCTCGCGTGACAGAGGGTAGTGCCGGCCGCTGGCCGGCAAGCCGGTAAAGACAGCGCTGCCGGCCAGCGGACGGCACTACCGTTCATCCGCCGGGCATGACCGGACGAACTGCACGCGCATTCACCCTAAAGTAGCGCTGACCGCGGCCGACACGGTAGATTCACAAGATCGATCCGCGGGAATCCGGGTACCGCTCGCCGATGTCAGCTGTCTTTTCCATCACCTCTGCCGACAAAGCCCGCCTGGCCGCCAGCGACCTGCCACCGCGGGTGCGTGAGCTGCTGGGTGCGTTGATCGGCCTGTGCCGGCAAACGCTGGCCGCGCCCCTGATCTTGACCGTCGAAGCGCTGGAGCAGACGCTGCTGCACGACGCCGACCGCGCACGCAATCCGATGCAGCAGGCGGACCTGATGGCCCAGCGTGGCCAGCTGCACGCCTTCGCCGGCCACTTCGCCGACCGCATGCTCGATGCCGTGGCCGAGGCGCTGGTGGGCCTGCGCGCGCCGTCCACCGCCACTGCGGCCCATGCGTCGCCGCCGCCGCTACCGGGCATGCTCGGCCTGTCGCTGGTCGATGAGCATGAGGTTGATCGCGACCTGCTGCTGACCGAAATGATCCGGCGCGAGACGCTGCGCTCGACCAACACGCTGAACCTGCTGGGCCAGCGCCTGGGCGTGCTCGCGGCGGCGCCAGCCTTCGAGGCCGACACCCTGCCACTGGCACCGCAGGCCCTGTGCGCGATGGTGCGCCGGATCGCCGAACAGGACGCACTCGGCGTGGAGGTGCAGCTTGCGCTGTACCGCAGCTTCGAGCGGCAGGTGCTGGAACGCCTGGGCGATGTACTGGACCGCGCCAATGCGCTGCTGGCCCAGCACGGCGTGCTGCCGGGGCTGGTCTACACCCCGTACCTGGCGCGCTCGTCGAGCACCCGGCGGATCATCACCCAGTCGGTGGGGGGCGGCCGCGCAACCCAGCCTGCCAAGCGTGCCGCTGCCCCGTTGACCGGCTGGAACGGCTCCGCTCCCGCCGGTTCCTGGTCGAACCTGGTGCAGGACGCCTTCAACGATGCGGTCGCCCCGGGTGCCGCAGCCCCGGGCGTGACCACGTCCACCGGCAGTGCGCTGCATGAACTGCTGCAACAGGCGCGCCACGCCACGGCGCCCCCCGCGGATGCCGCTGCCGTGCCCAGTGCGGCCGTCGATGCGGTCCTCGCGCGGCTGCAGGCCCAGTCCAGCGCGGCCACCGGCGTCGCCGACCTGCAGGCTGCGGTGGTCGCCCAGCTGCGCAGCGAGCACGGCGCGCAGGCCCAGTTGGGCAGCCACGACCGCGACAACCTCGACCTGCTGCGCATGCTGATGCAGCAGGTGCAGCAACAGCAGCGCCCCGACCCGGTGCCGGCCGCCCTGCTGGCGCGCCTGCAGGTACCGCTGGCGCGCGCGGCGATGGCCGACCCCGGCTTCTTCGTGCGCGACGAACACCCTGCACGCGAACTGCTCAACCAGATTGCCGAAGTCGGCGCCAACTGGCTGGGCGACGATGATGTGGACCCCCAGCTGCTGCAGCGCATGGCGCAGAGCGTGCAGGGCCTTCTCGGCCAGGATGCGCGCTCGCCCGAAGCCTTCGCCACCGCCAACGAAGACGTGCAGCAGCACCAGCGCGCGGCGGCCCATCGCGCCGAGCTGGCCGAGCGCCGCCATGTCGAGGCCGCGCGTGGCAAGGAACGGCTGGAACTGGCGCGTCGCCAGGCCAATGCACAGATCGACCAGTGCTGCGACGCACAGGAACCGCCGCGCTTCGTGCAGACGCTGCTGCGCCAGGCCTGGGCCGATGCACTCACCCTCACCCGCCTGCGCCACGGCGACGATTCACCGCAATGGCAGGAGCGCCTCCATCAGACCGAGCGCATCGCTGCGGTGACCGCGCAGGCCGTCGATGCCCCCGGCGGTACCGATGCCTCGCTGGCCAGCGATGTCGAATCCGCGCTGGTGCAGGTCGGCTATCACGCCGAGGAAGCCGCCGCCGTTGCCCGTCGCCTGGCCACGCCCGGTGGCGAGGACGAAAGCACCTCGCGCACTGAACTCAGCGCGCGGCTGAAGGCGCGTGCACGGCTGGGCGAGCATGCCGCCAGTGGCAGCGGCCCTGCGTCGCTGGCGCCGCGCAGCAGCGCCGAAGAGGCCGCCTACCAGCAGCTGGCCACCCTGCCCTTCGGCAGCTGGTTCGACATCGACACCGGAGATGGCAGCCTGCGCCGCCAGCGCCTGTCCTGGTACAGCCTGCTGACCGGCCACGCCCTGTTCGTCAATCCGCGCGGGCAGAAGATCGCCGATACCGACCTCGACACGCTCGCCCGGCAGATCAGCGCCGGACGCGCGCAGCTGGTCACCGAAGACAAGGGCCGGCTGGTCGATCGCGCATGGCAGGCCAGCCTCGGTGCACTGCGTGCGCTGGCCGGCGGCCGTTCCAGGGAGACCTCCGTTTGAACACGCAACCGCCGCAGGACACCCGCCGCGCACCGCGCCGCCAGGTCTCGGACCTGGTGCCGGTGACCGACCAGATGCGCGAGAGCGTGGTGGGCCGGCTTGGCAATGTCTCCGAGACCGGCATGCTGATGCTGGCCAGCACGCCGCTGCGCGAGGACGCGCTGTACCAGTTCCGCTTCCCGCTGCCGATGGGCGACGGCCGCCACGAGGCCATCGACGTGGGCGTGCACCTGCTGTGGAGTGAACCGGCGCATGCGCCGGGCCAGAGCTGGACCGGCTTCCGTTTCCTCACCCTGTCACGCGAACATCGGCAGCTGCTGCGCCAGTGGGTAGGCGAAGACAGCGACGAGGGACCGGTTTCGACGGTCTGAGTGCCGGTTCCAGCACAGCGGTTTTTCCCGGTATGCGGCAGAATCTAGGGCCGTTTTCCGTGTCGAGCCACCGCAATGATCCAGCAAGACCCCGGCGCCCTGTATCCCGACCACCTGGCCGTGCTGTGCCGACGTGCCGAACAGGCGCTGGCCCGCGGCGGCTTCGATCACCTGGTGGTGCCCAGCGGCACCCTGCACTACCAGGTGTTCGACGATCGCGACTACCCGTATGCGGTCAATCCGCAGTTCAAGGCCTGGCTGCCGCTGACCCGGGTGCCCAACAGCTGGATCGTGTTCACCCCCGGCAAGCGCCCGGCGGTGATCTTCCACCAGCCCTTCGACTACTGGCACGTGGTGCCGGATGCGCCGAGCGGCTGGTGGGTGGAGCACTTCGACATCCACATCATCCGCAAGCCCGAAGACGCGCTGGCCCTGCTGCCGGCCGATCCGTCGCGCTGCGCGATTCTCGGCGAGCCGCAGAGCGCGCTGGGCAACTACGTGCCCAACAACCCGGCAGCGGTGGTGAATTACCTGGAATGGCACCGCGGCAGCAAGACGCCGTATGAAATCGCGCTGATGCGCCAGGCGCAGGTGCTGGGCGTGCGCGGCCACCGCGCCGCCGAAGCCGCGTTCCGCAACGGCGCCGACGAGTTCAGCATCCACATGGCGTACTGCCAGGCGGTGGGCCAGGACGCCAACGAGCTGCCCTACGGCAACATCGTGGCACTGAATGAACATGCCGCCGTGCTGCATTACACCGAGCTGGGCCGCAAGGCACCGCAGCCGCTGCGCAGCTTCCTGATCGATGCCGGCGCCAGCGCGCACGGCTATGCCAGCGACATCACCCGTACCTACGCTGCGAATGGCCACGACGAATTCGCTGCGATGATCGCCGCCGTCGACGCCGCCCAGCAGCAGATGTGCGCAGCGGTGCGCCCGGGCTTCGACTACAAGCAGCTGCACGTGGACGCGCATCTTTCGCTGATGGGCGTGCTGAAGGACTTCGGCGTGATCAAGGTGTCGCCGCAGACCGCAGTGGAGACCGGCGTCAGCGCCGCGTTCTTCCCGCACGGCATCGGTCACCTGATCGGCCTGCAGGTGCACGACGTGGCCGGCTTCGCGGCCAGCGACGAAGGCGGCCGCATCGAGCGCCCGGCGGGCCACCCGTACCTGCGCCTGACCCGCGTGCTGGAACCGGGCATGGTGGTGACCATCGAACCGGGCCTGTACTTCATCGACATGTTGTTGAACGAAGTGAAGGACGCCGGCCATGGCGATGCGATCAACTGGGACCGCGTGGACTTCTTCCGTCCGTATGGCGGCATCCGCATCGAAGACGAAGTGCTGTGCACCGAGGGCCAAGCGGACAACCTGACGCGACCGGAGTTTGCGGCGGCGAACGGCTGAGCCCCTCGTGGTTGGGCGCTTGGAGCAAAAGCCGCGCTTGGCGGGGCGGGTGGGCCATGCAGGGGACGCTGCAAGTACGTCCCTGTAAGCTCGATGGCGCCATCCATGGCGCCAACGCCCCTGCATGGCCCACCCGCCCCACCTTTGACAGTTTCCTGCGCGCGTCCAACCACGGAAAAGAGAAAAGAAAAGAAAAAGCGGGTCGCTTGCTGCGCTCGCTCTGTGTCGACCAAGGTCGACACCTACCAACAGCCGCCCGTTCCAACGGCCGCAGTGGCCAGTAGATCCACGCCATGCGTGGATGATTCATTCGATATCTGACAGATGTGCCGACCAACGGTCGGCACCCACCAACAGCCGCGTGAACCTGTCGAAGGCGGGGCACTGTGGGTTTGCGGGGTGTGAGCGGCATGGATGCCGCGACCAAGCCCCCATGGGTGAGGGCGCTTTGCTTGCGAAGCACTGCTTCGCAAGCGCCCGAACGCACAGCCGCCAGCGGCTGGGCCGGACCGCGGAGCGGGGTTTACGGCGTCCCCGCACACCCACAGTGCCCCGCCATCCCACGGATAGCCCGCTGTTGCTGTTGCTGTTGCTGTCGCTGTTGCTGTCGCTGTTGCTCCAGCTGTTGCCTCTGCAGGTGCAGGGCTGCAAGCCCTGCCGAAGCCCCTTACCCCGCCATCACCGCTTCGATCTCGTCGGCGCTGCGCGCCAGGCCTTCGGTCAGCACACGATGGCCGTCATCGGTGATCAGCACATCGTCTTCGGTGCGGATACCGATTCCGCGCCAGCGCGGTTCCACCGTCGTATCGTCCACGCCGACATACAGCCCCGGCTCGATGGTGAACGCCATGCCCGGCTCCAGCAGGCGCGAATCGCCCGCCAGGCGGTAATCGCCCACGTCATGCACGTCCAGCCCGATCCAGTGCCCGGTCTTGTGCCGGTAGAAACGCTGGTACAGGCCTTCGGACAGGTTCTTTTCCAGCGTGCCCTTCAGCAGGCCCAGCCGCAGCAGGCCCTCGGTCAGGGTCTGCACCGCCGCCAGGTGGCCGGCCTCGTACGGCACGCCCGGCTTGGCCTGGGCCAGCGCCGCAGCCTGCGCATCGCCGACCAGGTCGTGCAGCGCGCGCTGCTCGGCACTGAAGCGGCCATTCACCGGGAAGGTGCGGGTGATGTCGCTGGCATAGCCGCGATATTCTGCGCCGGCATCGATCAGCACCAGCTCGCCGTCACGCGAACGTGCGTTGTTGTCGCGGTAATGCAGGATGCAGCCGTTGCGGCCCGCACCGACGATGCTGCAGTAGGCCGGCACGGCATCGTTGGCGCGGAACACGCGTTCCAGTTCGGCCTGCAGTTCGTATTCGTGGATGCCGGCCTTCGCCGCTTTCATCGCCACCAGATGTGCGCGCACGCTGATCTGCGCGGCGTGGTGCATCAGCGCCACTTCGGCACCGGACTTGAACAGGCGCTGCTCGTGCAGCAGGTGGCCCAGCTCCAGGAACTCATGCGGCGGCTGCGCGCCGTGGCGCACCTGCGAGCGAACACGGTTGACCCAGCCGATCAGCTTCAGGTCGAAATCGGCGTCGCGGCCGAAGTGGTAGTAGACGCGCGAACGCCCTTCCAGCAGGCCCGGCAGGATGTCGTCCAGATCGTCGATCGGGTACGCATCGTCCATGCCGTACTGCGCCACCGCGCCTTCCTGGCCGGCGCGGCTGCCGTCCCAGGCCTCACGCTCGGCATCGCGCTCGCGGCAGAACAGGATGGCCTCGCCGTGGCGTCGCCCCGGGATCAGCACCAGCACTGCTTCCGGCTCCGGGAAGCCGCTCAGGTACTGGAAGTCCGAATCCTGCCGGAACGGGTAATGGGTATCGAGGCTGCGCACCTTCTCGGCGGCGGCCGGCAGCACCAGGATCGCGTCCTCGCCGGCCATGTCCATCAGCTGGCGGCGCCGACGCTTGTACTCGCCGGCCGCGATGCCGGTGCGCTGCTTGATGTCCATCAGTTCAGGCGCTGCCGATGGCGCGAGGCCAGCACCACGTCACCGTGCAGCAGCAGCACCGCCACGCGGATGAATTCCTCGATCTCCGACAGGGCTTCGTCATCGTCATCGCCGCCAGCCTCGAAATCCTCGCTGGAGGCACGGGCCAGGCTGGCCATGTCGGTCAGCGCTTCTTCGCCCTCTTCGGACAGGGTCGGGCGGCGGCCGCCGCTGCCCAGGCCGAAGCCGCCCAGGAACGAGCGGGTCCAGCTGAACATGGCATCGGCCTGCGCGGACACGTCGTCGCCGTCGGTCAACAGCAGTTCGAAGGCGAAGTCGCGGTCTTCCAGCTGCTTGATGGTCGCCTGCAGCAGCTGCCCCAGCACGCTGTCGGCGGCCACCGGAGGCAGGTTGTCGTCGGCCAGCACGCGCGCCGGCCAGTCGTTGCCGGGGGCGCCACCGGCGGCCAGCCAGCCACACAGCGCGCCGTGCAGCTCGGCAGCGGTGGCGCCCAGGCCCAGTTCCTGGCTGGCGCGGGTAACGTCGTCGACGGAGGGAAGTTCGGTCATCGTGCGGCTCGTTCGGAAAGGAAACCCGGGGCGCGCACGCGCGCGCCCGTGAGACCCCGTAGTGTAGCAACCCCACGGCATCCTCTCTGCGGCCGTCAGGCCTTGCTGCGACAACGCTTGACCGCCCTTACCCGGCTTGCCTATCGTGCCCGCATGGAACCCGCCGATCCCCTTGCCCAGCTGCAGGACTTCGCCGCCCGCGTGGAAGCGTTGCTTGAACGCAACCAGCGCCTGGCCGAGGAGAACCGCAGCCTGCGCCACCAGCAGGAACAGCTGGTGGCCGAGCGTTCCACGCTGCTGGCCAAGAACGAGCAGGCACGCTCGCGGGTGGAAGCAATGATCAGCCGGCTCAAATCCCTGGAGCAGCACACATGAGCGCCGAACCGGTCAGTGTCCGCATCCTCGATCGTGAATACACCGTGGGTGTCGGCGGCGATGAACGCGACAGCCTGATGGCCGCCGCGCGCCTGCTCGATGCACGCATGCGCGAAATCCGCGGCAGCAACCGCATGGCCGCCGTCGACCGCGTCGCCGTGCTGGCCGCACTGAACCTGGCCCACGAACTGCAGCTGCTGCGCGACGAGAACGCCCGCCAGGCCGTGGCCCTGCAGCAGACGCTGGCCGACCTGAACCGGCGCCTGGACCGCGCGATCGACGGCGGCGCGTAGAAAAAGGGGACGGAGGGAATCAAGGCGCATTCGCCCCTTCCGTGCCGGAAACGCCTTAATTCCCTCCGTCCCCTTTTCGCGTATCTGAATTGGCACGGACTGTTGCCGACGAACGGCCTATCCAGATCCTGCGCGCTGGCTATAATGGCCACGCGTTCTCTGCGGTACTCGACGGCATGTGCAAACATTCGCCTTGTCCCTTAAGAACGACACCGGGAGCGCGACAGCGCCGGGAGTGCAGGTCCGCCTTGTAGCGGGAAGCCCGATGGTTCTCCAGCGTTCCCACTTGAGCCCCCGGGTTCAAGGTCGTTTCGCATGCATCGACATTGCGGAGAATGCAATATTCCAGCAAGGGCGGCGTCTTCGGGCGTCGCCCTTGTTCTTTCCGGCACAATGGCGGCTGATCCTTGCCGCACGCTGCCATGACCGACCCGCGCCAGGCCCTGCGCCACGACCTGCGGCAACGCCGCCGCGACCTTTCCGCCGGTGAGCGCATCGCCGCCGCCGAATCGCTTGCCGATGCCCTGCTGGCCCTGCCGTTCGCCCCGCGCGAAGGCACCGTGGCCGGCTACTGGGCGCTGGATGGCGAAATCGCCCTGCATCGCTGGCAACTGCAGCTGCCCGAAGGACTCACCTACTGCCTGCCGGTACTGGCCGGCGACGTGCTGCGCTTCGCACCGTGGCGGCCGGGGCAAGCATTGACCAGCAACCGCTACGGCATTCCCGAGCCGGACGTGGCCGTGGAAGACACCCTGGAACCGGCGCAGATGGCGCTGGTGGTGACCCCGCTGGTGGGCTTCGACACACAGTGCCGGCGGCTGGGCATGGGGGGCGGCTGGTATGATCGCAGCTTCGCCTTCCGCCACGACCGGCCGGCGCCGCCCTGGCTGGTCGGTGCTGCATTCGCGGTGCAGCAGGTCGAGTCCTTGCCGGCGGCGTCGTGGGACGTGCCGGTGGATGCGATCTGCACCGAAGACGGCACCCTGTTCCCCTCCGCTGCCCCCGTGAACGCATGACCGCCCGCAAGCGCTATTGGCTGATGAAGTCCGAACCGGACGCCTTCTCCATCGATGACCTGGCCAAGGTCAAGGTCGAACCCTGGAACGGGGTGCGCAACTACCAGGCGCGCAACTTCATGCGCGATGGCATGCAGGTGGGCGACGGCATCCTGTTCTACCACTCCAATACCAAGGTGCCCGGCATCGTCGGCCTGGCCACGGTGGCCAGCACGGCCTATCCGGACGACACCCAGTTCGATCCAAAATCCGACTACTACGACCCCAAGAGCACGCGCGAGAACCCGCGCTGGATGCTGGTGGACGTGGCCTTCGACCGCAAGCTGAAGCAGGTGATCGCGCTGGACGAGATCAAGCTGCACGCCGAGGAACTGGGCGAAGGCTTCCCGCTGGTTGCCAAGGGCAACCGCCTGTCGGTGTTCCCGGTGACCGCCGCGCAGTGGAAGCTGCTGCTGTCGCTGGAAAAGAAATCCTGATCCCTGCCTGAGAGTTCTCCCATGTCCGAAGCCAAGCGCCTGGCCGCCGAGAAAGCCATCGAATACGTCGAAGACGGCATGATCGTCGGTGTCGGCACCGGTTCCACCGTGGCCTATTTCATCGATGCCCTGGCCCGCATCCAGCACCGCATCAAGGGCGCCGTGTCCAGCTCCGAGCAGAGCACCGCGCGCCTGAAGCAGCACGGCATCGAGGTGATCGAGCTGAACCACAGCGGCAACCTGTCGCTGTACGTGGACGGCGCCGATGAGTGCGATGCCAACAAGTGCCTGATCAAGGGCGGCGGCGCCGCGCTGACCCGCGAGAAGATCATCGCCGAGGCCAGTGAGCGCTTCATCTGCATCGTCGACCCGAGCAAGCAGGTGCCGGTGCTGGGCAAGTTCCCGCTGCCGGTGGAAGTGATCCCGATGGCGCGCAGCCTGGCCGCCCGCCAGATCCGCGACATGACCGGCGGCCAGCCAACCTGGCGCGAAGGCGTGGTCACCGACAACGGCAACCAGATTCTGGACATCCACAACCTGCAGATCACCGATCCGGAAAAGCTGGAGCGCGAGCTCAACCAGCTGCCGGGCGTGGTCTGCGTCGGCCTGTTCGCGCGCCGTCGCGCCGATGTGGTGATCGTCGGCGGCGAGCCGCCGGTCGTGCTCTGACCCTTACGAAGGAGCCTGACGATGTCGCTGTTGCGTTCGCTGCTGATGCTTCCGCTGCTGGCCCTGGCCGGCTGTGCCACCGACGCGGCCCGCCATTGGGTCGAGCTGGATGGTGCCCGCTACCAGGTGGAGCTGGCCACCAACGATGAAACCCGCGCGCGCGGGCTGATGTTCCGCGACCAGATGTCGGCCGACCACGGCATGCTGTTCATCCACGACCGCGAAGAAATGCAGGCGTACTGGATGAAGAACACCAAGATCGCGCTGGACATCCTGTACTTCGACAGCCAGCGCAGGCTGGTCAGCCAGCAGCGCGACGTCCCGCCGTGCTCGGCCGGCGACATGTGCCCGCCCTATCCCAGCGGTGGCCCGGCGCGGTACGTGCTGGAGCTCAACGCCGGCCAGGCCGAGAAGCTGCAGCTGAAGGACGGCACCCAGCTGACCTTCGGCCCGGGCATCGAGTAACAAGGGCTCTGCCCGCGGCAGTGCCGGCCGCTGGCCGGCAACCCTGCAGGGGTCAGATCCCTTTCGCACGCGAAAGGGATCTGACCCCTGAATTTTTCACGCGGCACCGCTTGAAACCGCCTGCGAATGACGCCAGTCTGTGACCATGCAGGACCGGATCACACTCCCCGACTGGGATGCACTGGCCGACCTCGAAGACGAGGCGCTGCCACTGTTGCCGACCGCGCTGCTGATCGCGCGCGATGAATACCCCGATCTGCAGCCGTCCACCTACGACGCGCTGATCCAGAGCCACGTCGACCACCTCCGCTCGGAAGTGGAGAGCATCGACAACAGCCCGTTGAAGATGGCGGCGATCAACCGCCACCTGTTCGACGAGCTGGGCTACAGCGGCGATCACGACGAGTACTACGACCCGCGCAACAGCTACCTCAACCAGGTATTCGAGCGTCGCCTGGGCAACCCGATCTCGCTGGCACTGGTGCAGATGGAAGTCGCGCGCCGGCTGGGCATTCCGCTCGACGGCGTGTCCTTCCCCGGCCACTTCCTGGTACGCCTGCCGGTGGACGACGGCGTCCTGGTGATGGACCCGTTCAATGGTGGTCGCCCGCTGGACGTGGACGAACTGCGCGAACGCGCCAAGTCACACCTGGGCGGGCAGATGCCCGACGACCAGGTGCTGGCGCAGATCCTCGACCCGGCGCCCGCGCGCGCGATCCTGATGCGCATGCTGCGCAACCTGCACGGCGTGTATGCCGAGGCCGGCGAATGGGACCGCGCCGCGCGCAGTGCCGACCGCCTGCTGAAGCTGGCCCCGGAGCAGGACGATGCGCTGCGTGACCGCGGGCTGGCCTACCTGCAGCTGGAGTACCTGGCCGGTGCCCGCCACGATCTGGGGCAGTACCTGAAGCGCAACCCGGAAGCCAGCGATGCGCAGTGGCTGCGCGAGAAGCTGATCGACCTCGGCGGGCCGATGCCACGGCTGCATTGATTCTGTCAGGTGTGCGGACCAACGGTCCGCACCCACCCCAACGGTCCGCACCCACCGCTAGCGCCGGGCCATGCCCGGCGGCCATTGCGATCAATCGACCTCGACCATCTCGAAATCGGCCTTGGTCACGCCACAGTCCGGGCAGGTCCAGGTCTCGGGAATGTCCTCCCAGCGCGTCCCCGGCGCGATGCCCTCCTCCGGCAAGCCTTCCGCCTCGCTGTAAAGGAAGCCGCAGACCACGCACATCCAGGTGCGCAAGGTGGTGGGGGTGGCATCGCTCATCGGATAATCAGTGCTGGATTCACGGGCCGCCATTGTCCCATCGCGGTCCACTCACCGGTAGCCATCGATGACTTCTGCTTCCCCGGCGCCCCGCGGCGTCTACCTGATCACCCCGGACGAGCCCGATACCGCACGCCTGCTGGCCCGTACCGCGCCGCTGCTGGCCGCGGGTGCCACCTGGCTGCAGTACCGCAACAAGACCGCCAGCGACGCGCTGCGGCGGGAGCAGGCCACCGCGCTGCGGGCGCTGTGCGCGGAACACGGCGTGCCGTTGATCGTCAACGACAACCCGGCACTGGCCAGGGCGGTGGGTGCGGCCGGCGTGCATCTGGGCGGCACCGACGGGGACATCCCCAGCGCGCGCGCCCTGCTCGGCCCCGAGGCCATCATCGGCGCCTCCTGCTATGACCAGCTGGCCAATGCCGAGAGGGCCGTGGCCGCCGGCGCCAGCTACGTGGCCTTCGGCGCGTTCTTCCCGACCACCACCAAGATCACCACCAGCCGCGCCCATACCGACCTGCTGCGGCAAAGCGCCGCACTGGGCGTGCCGCGGGTGGCGATCGGCGGCCTGACGCCGGACAATGTCGGTCCCATCATCGACGCCGGCGCCGATCTGGTCGCCGTGGTCAGCAGCGTGTTCGCCGCCGAAGACCCGGTTGCGGTCCAGCGCGCCTACCTCGCCCAGTTCGCGTAACGCCCAGGAAATCCGCATGAACCACGACCAGTCCCACGCCCTGTTCTCCCGCGCCCAGCAGCTGCTGCCGGGCGGCGTCAATTCGCCGGTACGCGCGTTCAAGTCGGTCGGTGGCGAACCGTTCTTCGTCGAGCGCGCCGACGGCGCCTACCTGTATGACGTCGACGGCAACCGCTATATCGACTACGTCGGTTCCTGGGGCCCGATGATCGTCGGCCACAACCACCCGGCCGTGCGCCAGGCGGTGAAGAAGGCGATCGACAACGGCCTGTCCTTTGGCGCGCCGTGCGCGGCCGAAGTGACCATGGCCGAGACCATCACCTGCCTGGTGCCGTCGTGCGAGATGGTGCGCATGGTCAACTCCGGCACCGAGGCCACGCTGTCGGCGATCCGCCTGGCGCGTGGTGCCACCGGCCGCAACCGCATCGTGAAGTTCGAAGGCTGCTACCACGGCCATGGCGACTCGTTCCTGGTCAAGGCCGGCAGCGGCATGCTGACCCTGGGCGTGCCGACCTCGCCGGGCGTGCCGGCTGGCCTGAGCGAACTGACCCTGACCCTGCCCTACAACGACTTCGAAGCGGCCACCGCCCTGTTCGAGCAGCAGGGTGACGATATCGCCGGCCTGATCATCGAGCCGGTGGTCGGCAACGCCAACTGCATCCCGCCGCGCGAGGGCTACCTGCAGCACCTGCGCGAACTGTGCACGAAGCACGGCGCGCTGCTGATCTTCGACGAAGTGATGACCGGCTTCCGCGTCGCCCTCGGCGGTGCGCAGGCGCACTACGGCATCACCCCGGACCTGACCACCTTCGGCAAGATCATCGGCGGCGGCATGCCGGTGGGTGCCTACGGCGGTCGTCGCGAACTGATGCAGCAGATCGCGCCGGCCGGCCCGATCTACCAGGCCGGCACGCTGAGCGGCAACCCGGTGGCAATGGCTGCTGGCCTGGCGATGCTGGAGCTGATCCAGCAACCGGGTTTCCACGCCGACCTGGCCGAGCGCACCGCGCGCCTGTGTGCCGGCCTGGAAGCGGCCGCTGCCGAAGCCGGCGTGGCCGTGACCACCACCCGCGTGGGCGCGATGTTCGGCCTGTTCTTCACCAGTGAGAAGGTGGAGACCTATGCGCAGGCCACCGCCTGTGACATCCCGGCGTTCAACCGCTTCTTCCACGCGATGCTGGACCAGGGCGTGTTCCTGGCGCCGTCGGCGTACGAGGCCGGCTTCCTGTCCAGCGCGCACGACGATGCCGTGATCGAGGCCACCCTCGCCGCTGCACGCGTGGCATTCAAGGCCGCCAAGGGCTGAGCCCGCTCTGGTAGGTGCCAACCTTGGTTGGCACTGCCGCATCTGGTAGGTGCCAACCTTGGTTGGCACAGAGCAGTCGAGCATGGCTCGACTCTACAGACGGCATCAACCGAAGACGAATTTGCCCTTCATCATCGCGAAGTGGCCGGGGAACGAACAGAAGAAGGTGTAATCCCCCCCCTTCTGCAGGCCCTGGGTGGAGAAGCGCACGCGCGTGGTCTCGCCGCCGCCGATCACCTTGGTGTGTGCCAGCACACGCTTGTCGGCCTTCGGCAGGTAGCTGTCGGCCAAGGTCATGCGCATGCCCGCCATCGCCACCGGCTGGTAATCGGCGGTGCGGGTCAGCACCCAGTTGTGGCCCATCGCGGTGGCGGCCAGCTTGCCGGTGTGGCGCAGGGTCAGGTCCACCGCACTGCAATCGGCGGCGACCTTGATCTCGCGGCTGCTGAAGCTCATCTGGTCGGTGCTGTCGATGCTCACCGCACACACCCGTGCCATCGCCGACGGCGCCAGCATCAGCGCACCCAGTCCCACTGCCACCATCCAAGCCTTCATCGTTGCATCTCCTGCGGATTCAAGCGCCATTCTAGGCAGGCCCCTGTGGCGCCGTCTGCGACCGTCTGTCGCATGCCAACTCCAGGGTTTCCCGCGCACTCACTGCAATGGCATGCTCGTCCGATGCGGATCGATCTGTTGCTGCTGGATGTGGATGGCGTGCTGGTGCAGTACCAGCGCGCGCAGCGCGTGCTGCACCTGGCGCAGGCGCTGGAGGTTCCTGCTGCGGCGGTGCAGGCGGCGCTGTATGACAGCGGACTGGAAGCGGCGCATGACAACGGCACGCTGGACGGACCGGCCTACCTGGCGCGGCTGGGAGCGTTGCTGGGCAGGACCGTCGATGTACCCAGCTGGATCGCCGCACGCCAGGCCGCCAGCCATCCGCAGTACGCGATGCTGCAGCGACTGCAGGCCCTGCAGCTGCCACTGGCGGTACTGACCAACAATGGCGCGCTGATGGCGCAGGCGCTGCCCACCCTGCTGCCGGAACTGTTCCCTGCCCTGCAGGGTCGCGTGTTCTGCAGCGCCGATTTCGGCCTGCGCAAACCCGCACCGGAGGTCTTCCAGCGCACGCTCGACGCACTCGGCGTGGCGCCTTCGCACACGCTGTTCGTCGATGATCTGTTCGCCAATGTGCGTGGCGCGCGCGCTGCCGGCCTGCACGCGGAAACCGTGCGCGATGGCCGGGGGTTGGGCAAGGTGTTGAAGCGTTACCAGATTGCGTGAACCACTGTAGAGCCGAGCCCATGCTCGGCTGCTGTTGCCTGACACTGCGATGAGCCGAGCATGGGCTCGGCTCTACAGCTATCGCTGCCGGTGTCAGCGCGCGGCGATGAACGCGGCAATTGCCACGCGCAGGCGCTTCAGGCCTTCGGCCACTTCTTCGTCGGTGATGTTCAGCGACGGCACGAAGCGCAGCACGTCCGGGCCGGCCTGCAGGGTCAGCAGGCCCTGCTCGGCGGCATGGTCGAGGATCGCACCGGCCTGGCCAGCGAAGTCCTTGCTCAGCACCGCGCCCAGCATCAGGCCGCGGCCACGCACGTCGCTGAACACACCGAACTCGTCATTGATGCGGGCGAAGCCATCGCGCAGCGCCTTCGACTGGCGGCTGACGTTGGCGGCGATCTCCGCCGAGGCCAGCTTGCGCAGTGCCACGCGGGCCACCGCAGCGGCCAGCGGGTTGCCGCCGAAGGTGGTGCCGTGCGCGCCGAACTGCATGGTCTCGGCCACCTTCGGGCCGGCCAGCATCGCGCCGATCGGGAAGCCGCCACCGAGTGCCTTGGCCAGGGTGACCATGTCCGGCACCACATCGTCCTGCCAGTGCGCGAACAGCGTGCCGGTGCGGCCCATGCCGGCCTGGATCTCGTCCAGCACCAGCAGTGCGTTGTGCTGGTCGCACAGTTCGCGCACGCGCTTGAGGAAGCCGGACTTGGCCGGCATCACCCCGCCCTCGCCCTGGATCGGCTCCAGCATCACCGCCGCCACGTCGCCGGCGGCCATCGCGGTTTCCAGCTGCACCTCATCGTTGAAATCGATGTAGCGGAAGCCACCGGGCAGCGGCTCGTAGCCCTCCTGGTACTTCGGCTGGGCGGTAGCGGTCACCGCGCCCATGGTGCGGCCGTGGAAGCTGCCACGGAAGGTGATGATCACCCGCTTGTCGGCCGGGCGACCCTGGCTGGAGGCCCACTTGCGGACCATCTTGATCGCCACTTCGTTGGCTTCGGCGCCGGAATTGCACAGGAACACGCGCTCGGCGAAGCGGCTGGCCTTCACCAGCTCCTCGGCCAGGTGAAGCGGCGGCGCGCTGTAGAACACGTTGCTGGTGTGCCAGAGCTTGCCGGCCTGCTCGACCAGTGCGGCCACCAGGTCCGGATCGTTGTGGCCCAGGCCACACACGGCGATGCCGGCGGCCAGGTCGATGAACTCACGGCCCTGGCTGTCCCACACGCGGGCGCCCTGGCCTCGCTCCAGTACCACCTGGCGGGGCTTGTAGACCGGCAGGTAGTAGTGCGAAAGGGAGATCAGCGGATCGGTAGCGGCGGTCATGGCAGTCGGCAGGGTTCAGGAATCCCCATTCTCGCGCCGGAACCCCTGCGGCACAATGCGCCCATGCGACCGTTTTCTGCCCCCCAGCTGAACCCCGCCACCGAGACCGGCTGGCGCCGCCGGTGGTTCGACATCATCTACCGCCACGACTCGCGGCCCTCGCGCAATTTCGACCTGATCCTGGTGGTGGCGATCATCGCCAGCATCCTGGTGGTGATGATCGACAGCGTGCAGCACCTGCATGCCGAATGGTCCACCGGCCTGTACATCCTGGAATGGGGCTTCACGATCATCTTCACCGCCGAGTACCTGCTGCGGCTGGCGGTGGTCAAGCGCCCGCTGCGTTACGCGGTGAGCATCTGGGGCATCATCGACCTGCTGTCGATCCTGCCCGCCTACCTGTCGATGTTCATCCCCGGCGCGCAGAGCCTGCTGGTGGTGCGCGCGCTGCGCATCCTGCGCGTGTTCCGCATCCTCAAGCTGACCCGCTACATCGAGGAAAGCGGCGTGTTGATGACGTCGCTGTGGCGCAGCCGGCGCAAGGTGCTGGTGTTCCTGTTCACGGTGATCACCATCACCATCATCGCCGGTGCGCTGATGTACGTGATCGAGGGCCCCGAACACGGCTTCACCAACATCCCGGCCAGCATGTACTGGGCAGTGGTGACCATGGCCACGGTCGGCTTCGGCGACATCGTGCCGCAGACCGTGCTCGGCCGCTTCGTCACGTCGGTGCTGATCCTGATCGGCTACAGCATCATCGCCGTGCCCACCGGCATCTACACCGCCGAACTGGCCAGCACCATGCGTGAAGCCGAGCTGGCCGCGCGCCGCGATGCCCGCGGCTGCCCGCACTGCGGGCTGGAAGGGCATGAACCGGATGCGCGCCACTGCCGCAAGTGCGGGGGTGAGCTACCGGATGCGTTCAGCCATTGATTGAGGGTCATGCCGGCCAGCGGCCGGCACTACCGAAACAACAGGGTGCGCGCCGGGCATGGCCCGGCGCGCCCCTCGGTAGATCCACGCCATGCGTGGATCCTCCTCAACGCATGCGGTTGCTGGTGGTCACCAGGTCGTTGTAGGCATCCAGAATCGTCGACTGCGCCCCCTCAGGATCGGTGGTGAGCCAGCTGCCCGATGCCTTGCGCTCGGCCGCCAGCGCATCGGCGGTGATCGGCTTGCCCTGCTCCAGGCGCTCGAGACCGCGCCCGGCCGTGCGTACCAGCTTGTCCGCCGAGCGCTGCACATGGCCCCACATCGGGTCGTCCTTGCCGACACCACCATTCTGGATTTCCGTCACCAGCGCCTGATAGTCGGCCAGCTGGCCGCGCAATGCCGCCACATCCGGTGCGTCGCCCTGGAACGCCATCGCCAGCTGCTTGCCGTCACCGACAAGGCGCAGATGGTAATACGCCAGCGAGCGGCCCTCGCGTTCCTCGATCTGCTTCAGCTGCGCGGCGCGACGATCGTTCTCGTTCTTTTCCAGCGCCGCATCCATCGCTTCGCTGGCCTTGAAGAACTCAGCATAGGCCTGCATCAGCGGGGCATGCTGGCTCCGCATCCCTTCACCACCATCGCGACGATAATCTTCGCGGGTGAAATAGCCATCAGCGCGCTCGACCAGGGTGTTCAGTGCCTGGAACGCCTGCTGGTACTGCCGCGCGGGCGCATCCAGCGAGGTAGCAGGCGTCTTTGCCAGCGCATCGGTCAGCGGCTGGCCGCAGTACTCGACGCGGTGCGACAACACCTTGCCGGGTGAGCGCGGCTGCGCTTCCTTGCCGGTCGGCCCCGCCTTGGGGTCCTTCATCCAGCCCGTGTAGGTCTGGAAGCCTTCGTGGATGGGCTGTTCGACGCCGTTGTAGCACTCGATGTAGGCGTTGATCTTTTCCAAGCCTGGGTCCGCAGCAGACACTGCGGTCGACGGCTTGCAACCGGCGAGACCTGCGAGCGCGGCAAGCAGGACGATCGGGGCGGAGCGTGCGGTGAGGGTCAAGACGAATCCTTCCAGTAGCAGAAAAGCCCCCATCCTCACCCCGTGCCAGATTCTCTGCACTCCCTGGGCCCCAGAGCCTGTCAGGCCGGGGCCGGGGAGACGCCATGTCGCAATCCGCGCGCCCGATTACGACAGAATCAGTGCGGTTTCAGTAGAGCCACACCCTGCGTGGATCCCCTGGCTCAATCCAGGAACAGATCCGGCAGCAACGGTCGCGACGGATCCACCGCATAGCCCGAAAGATCGGTGACGCCCGCCTGCGCCAGCACTTCATCGTCGATCAGGAACTGGCCGTGGAAGCCGGCCGCTTCACGCACCAGCACCGCGTGCGCGGCGTCGGCCATGATCTGCGGCGTACGGCAGCCAGCCGCATCCACGCCCGGAATCATGTTGATCGCATCCGTGGCGATCACCGTGCGCGGCCACAGCGCGTTCACCGCCACCCCCTGCGGGCCGAATTCCGCGGCCAGGCCGAGGGTGACGAAGCTCATGCCCATCTTCGCCAGCGTGTAGCCGGTATGCGCGCCCCACCACTTCGGCTCCAGGCTCGGCGGCGGCGCCAAGGTGAGGATGTGCGGGTTCGGCGCCTGCAGCAGGTACGGCAGGCAGGCCTGCGCACACAGGAAGCTGCCACGCGAATTGACCTGCTGCATCAGGTCGAAGCGCTTCATCGGCGTGTCCAGCGTGCCGCGCAGCCAGATCGCGCTGGCGTTGTTGATCAGGATGTCGATGCCACCGAAGGTATCGACCGTGGCCGCAACTGCGGCCTGTACCTGCTCCTCCTCGCGGATGTCGCACTTCAGCGCCAGCCCTTGGCCACCGGCGGCGGTAACGGCCTCGGCCGCGGTGTGGATGGTGCCCGGCAGCTTCGGATTCGGCACCGACGACTTGGCCGCGATCGCCACGTTGGCCCCGTCGCGCGCAGCGCGCAGTGCGATGGCCAGGCCGATGCCGCGCGAGGCACCGGTGATGAAAAGGGTTTTGCCCTGCAGACTGCCCACGTTCCACACTCCAGCGTATGCAATGAGCCGCTAGTATGCCGCGCCGACGCGGAGTTCACCCGGCCTTGACGATACTCGGACCTCCAGTCAACGCACGAGGTCCACGCCATGCGCCGTTCCCGCCTGCTGCTGCCTGCCCTGGGGCTTGCCCTGCTGACCGCCTGCCAGGGCCGTTCGCCGGAACCCGGCAAGGAGCCGCCTGCCGGTGACGCGCCGAGCGCAGAGAAGGCCGCCGCCGACGGCAAGCTGCGCTGGAGCGAGGCAGTGGTGTGGGATGGCGACCTCAACGCCTGCCGCCAGGGCGAGAATGCGGCCACCCGCGAGTGCCTGCGCGATGCGATGCGCGCCGGTGGCGCCAGCGCCGATGCGATCACCGCCGCCGAACAGTTGTCCACCGGCGGCGAGCTGGCCTATGTGACCGCCTGGCACGAGAACGAAGGCCTTGGCGTAGCCACGGTCGAATACCCGTTCCGCGCCAACACCAACGAAGGCACCCGCCTGGTCGACGCCAGCGGCAAGCGCATTGATGTGGATGCCGTGCAATTGGACGACACCCTGCGTGCAAACCCGGCCGTGCAGGAGCTGCTGAAGGCCAACCCGCAGGCCACGCCGTTCGCGCCTGCGCAGTCGGCCGGAGCTACACCGTTGGAGGGCGGCGGCATCCGCCTGCTGTACCGCACGCCGCTACGCGACTGCCACGCCTGCCCGGATGTGGGCCAACTGCAGATCGCCTACGACTTCGACGCCAAGCGCAACTTCATCGGCCAGCAGGTGGTGCCGGCGACTCCCTAAGGTCACCGGCGTCTGTAGAGCCGAGCCATGCTCGGCTCTAGGTTTCTACTCCTGGTATAGCACTTCCACGCCATCACCACGGGCAAGACGTCTCACCTGATCCAACGTATCCACCGCCATGACGGAGTACGTGACCTCCACACCGGAGTGCAGGCGTCCCTCGGCAGTGTCCTCATCAGTCTCTACTGATATCAGCTTGCGGATTCCTGCGAATCGATAGAGGGACGGTCTACCGTCTTCACCCATCAGGCGGCCGCTCAGATCCTCATACTCAGAGGCAAGCGCTTTCGCATTGTCGAGAGCTTGCTCTTCGCTATCCGCACTGAGGAGATAGACGTTTTCATGGACAAGAAACGAGTCCTGCCCTTCGCATTCATAGTAAAAAATGGCATGCGCAGAATACCACATACATCACCTCAATGATGCTCTTGCGGATTGTCCCTGGTCTGGATGTCGCGAGCTTTCTACGAAACGGGGAACACAGCAGGTCGACACCGCCTGCACTATTCAGACCGTTGCACATCGACCACTTTCCCTTGTGATGGGCAGACCCATTTGGCACCCATCAGCCACCGACGGGTTGATGACCATATGACCCTTCAGAGCTGAGCCGACTCTCGATCACCGATCTGACATAGGCAGCCCGCGCTTTGCCAGACCCGGAGTACTCGGCCAGGAGCTCCATCGCCTCAGACCTCATCTCCGCGCCGCCAGTGGCCACGAATACAGAAAATGCCGGCTCCAGGTAGCCAGGTGCCTCACAAATGAACCGCTTGCGTTCATCGAGCGGGAAATCGATGGCGTAGTCCGCCCACTCGATGTAGCGCTTCCAGAAAGCTGGTGCCCCGCACTGCTGATCCTGCTGGTCAACCATCCGCATCAACAGGGATAGCTGATCAGCGCACGCATCCACAACGTCCCCAGGTAAGTCCAATGCGGCGACGCGCCCGGGATCAACGGCCTGCCAACAGAACACCATGAAGTCGGCGACGAACGCCGCATCGCTTCGTTCAAGCTTCAAGCGCTGGTACATCGCAAGCGCTTCCGCGACGTCCAGTGGCTCTTCAAGGCAGGCATTCCGCACATTGCCCTTGTCGTCACCAGAATTCTTCTTCGCCACCTCATGCATAGCAGACCAGGCTCTCGATCTGCGGAGATATCAGCTCGGCACCATCCCAACGGATGATCTCCAGCTCCAGCAGGCGGCCACTTGCGTCCGCATGAAGAATCGGCGTGAGTTCAGCACCATCTGCGTCGTGCATCTGCAGCTCGACGGGATACGCGTGCTGGCCTTGGTACGGCGGACGCTCATATCCGGAAATGACGAATCCCACCCGAGCTCCACCAAGACCCATTTCCACGGCGGTTGCGGAAGCCAGGTCGACTTGAAGCTGCGAAGCAGAGGCCGCAGGCAGACGAACTGCCACAGCTTCAATCAACGCTCGTTCGACGCTGGAAACGGTACGCATTGGGTTGCTCATTTCCGTTATTTTGCCAGCATTCTAACTCAGCGACGCCATCCACCCTTCCAGGCATCTACAAAATATGACAACAGTAGAAAGGCTTGAAACACAAGAAATGGGTAAAGAGCAATTCGGGCCGCGTTGCCAATTCCTCTGTAGTCAAGGATGACGTAGATCAGCGCAAAGAACAGCCCCCCTCCTATCTCATAAACCAACAAAGAACGTGTTGATGTCTTCACTTCTTTTTCTCCAGTTCCTTTTGTGCTGCCCCAGTCGCCATCTGAGCTGATGCCTGGGCGGTCTGTGACATGGTGGCCTGCCCCAAGCTCTGCTTCGGAATAGCTGCTGCAGTTGACGCGGTCGCATGGGCCATATTTGGCACCCCGGGTGCAGAGGAGGCGACCATCCTTTGTAGATTCCCTTTGGCCGCAGCTCCCGCAAAATCACCAGCAGCCACACAAATTCCGCCCGCAACTAGACCGCCACCGACACTACCCGCCGTCGCTGACGCAAGCTCCGCACCGGACGTGGGCTTTCCTTCATAGGCATTCTGAGCAAGAACACTGCCCGCTCCCGTGAAGGCATTGGTCACCGCTTGAATCGCGACAGCTCCACCCACTGTAACTGTCCCTCGACCAATGGCACCGATCAACGCCCCTCCGACCCCGCCGCTCATAGCTCCGCGTTGTTGCCTGGCAGGCTGACATCGGTGACGGCAAACTCAGTCTTGCCGTTGTAGAGGCTGACGCTCTCGCCGAAAAGATCATCCTTCAGCGCCGTCAGGTTCTGAGCGGACTCAATGAGCTTGCGGTATTCCTGGTAGGGCTCGACTGCCGAGACCGAACCTGCGACCACGCACAGCGCCAGTGCCGTAGCAACACGGCACTGCCAAGCAGCAACTCGCTTCACAATTTCCCCCTCGCGTCCGCATGCGTAGCCGCGCCAGGACGGCGCGACGTTGCTTCCATGCGACTCTCTCGTTCCCGATTCCAGGCGAGCGCTGCGAACAGATGGAAGGGGTCTTCAACGGCAATCATCTGGCACTTGCACGCGACCATTGAATTGCTTGATGCATCCACGCATGGCGTGGATCTACCGGTACGCCTGCACCTGCTTCTCCAGCAGACGCGGCACGATCAGCCGATGCACGGGGGCAACCGGCAGCATGTACACGCACCCGAACGCGTTGTGCGTATGCACCACCGTCGCCACTTCCAGCACGTCACCCTGCCACTGCAGGGCCAGCTGCACACGCAGGTGGCGGTCGTCGTCTTCCAGCACGATGGCATCATCGTCCAGCGACTGCAGGGTGAAGATGCCCAGCCGTTGCCCCGGACACGGCTGCGCGATGTCCTGCACCGCACGCAACGAGCCCAGGTGCTTCATGCCGAGCAGGCGCATGCCGCGATTGCGCAGCGCCATCAGCCCATCGAACCAGCCGGGAATGGACGCCGCCATGTCGCGATAGGCCTGCAAGGCCGAGCGCCCATCGCGACGGGTCGTCGCCTGGCAGGCGTGCACGAAGTCGGCGCCGGCCAGCTGTGGGCGCAGGACGCTGCCCGCGCTCGGCGGGCCGCTCACCACCTGCGCAGGGCTCACGGCTTCGGCCCCTGCCCTTCGTTGTCTTCCCAATGCAGGATGCGGCGGGTGACGAAGCGGTAGACCGGCTTGCCGGTGGCGAACCACAGTTCGCGCACCCACGAGGTGCGCTTGAGCACGCGCTTTTCCACCGGGGTGAGCGACTCGCGGCAGTACATGCGCTTGTGCTTGAGGAGATGGCGCAGGTCCTCGCGGGCCAGCAGGCGCATCCAGCGCGAGCGCGGGTTGCCGATCACCGCCAGCTGGAAGTCGATCAATGCCGGGCGGCCATCGTCGGTGACCAGCCAGTTGGCTTCCTTGGCCAGATCGTTGTGGGCCACGCCATTGCGATGCAGCTGCTGCAGCAGCCGCCGTGCCGAACGGAACCAGGCCAGGTCGCCGCGTGGCGGACGCTGGTACATGGCATCGCCGGCCATGAAGCTGCGGTCGAGATGACGGCCATCCCACGCCAGCAGCTGCGGCACATCGGCCATGCCGTGGATGTGGCGCAGCGCGCGTGCTTCGCGGCGGGCCAGCCACCAGGCCGGCAGCCGCAACCACAGCGGCGTGGCGCCCAGATCACGGCGTACGAAGGGGCCGGCAGGCCCCTCCACAAGGAGGATGCGACCGAAGCTGTCGGCCTTCAGGGCGTGCGAGGGCGTGTCTGGCGAATGCGGCATGTGCCCATTCTAGGCGATGGCGCCCGTTGCAAACGGTCACGAAGCGGCTGGGAACCAGTCACCTTCACGCCCCTATAATCGGGCAATGGACTCTTCATGGATCGACGCCACCCTCGCGTGGATTGCCGCTCACCCCGTGCTGGCGGGTGCCGTTATCTTCCTCATCGCCTTCTGCGATGCGGTGATCATTCTCGGTGCCATCGTGCCGGCCCTGCCGCTGTTGTTCGCAGTGGGCGTGTTCATCGGCCTGGGCCAGATCTCCGGGCCGTATGCGGTGGCGGCGGCGGCGCTGGGTGCGTTCGCCGGTGATGGCATCAGCTACTGGATCGGCCGCCGCTGGGGCGATCGCCTGCGTGGCGTGTGGCCGTTCAGCCGCTACCCGCAGCTGCTCGACCGCGGCGAGAACCTGTTCCGCCGCAATGCCTTCAAGAGCATCCTGATTGCACGCTACGTGGGCGCCATCCGCCCGTTCGTGCCGGCCATCGCCGGCATGATGAAGATGCCCGCCAGCCGCTACATGCAGGCCAGTGGTATCGCCAGCATTTCGTGGGCGGTGCTGTTCCTGGCACCGGGCTGGGTGCTTGGCGAGGCCTACGACGCGGTGGCTGCGGTGGCCGGGCGACTGGTCGTGGTGGTCGGCCTGCTGGCGGTGATCCTCGGCCTGGTCTGGGCGATCGTGCTGTACGGCTACCGCTGGTCGGCCGCACGCATGGACAACTGGCTGGCGCGCCTGCTCGACTGGTCCAACCGCCACCCGACGCTGGGCCGCTATACCGTCGGTGTGCTGGACCCGAAGCGACGTGAGTCGGTGCCGCTGGCGATGCTGGCGCTGATGCTGCTGGTGCTGGGCTGGGGCTGGTTCGCGCTGCTCACCGTGGTGGTCGCGCATGGTGAACCGCTGGCGATCGACCTGCTGGTGCACCAGGCCATGCTTGCGCTGCGCAACCCGCTGGCCGATTACCCGATGGCCGCGCTGGCGTCACTGGGCGCCTGGCAGGTACTGCTGCCGGCCACCGCGGCGGCGATGGGCTACCTGATCTGGCGCCGGCGCTGGATGGCGGCCGCGCACTGGCTGGCCGCCCTCGCCTTCGGCCTGGCATTGACCATGCTGCTCGGCGCCACCGTGGATGTGGTGCGACCGGTCGATGCCAGCAGTGGCTTCGGCTTCCCGTCGGTGTCGGTGACCATGGCCACCATCACCTTCGGCTTCTTCGCAGTGCTGATCGCCCGCGAGATGCCGGGCCGCACCCGCGTCTGGCCGTACCTGGTATCGGGCATCGTGGTCAGCCTGATCGGCTTCTCGCGCCTGTACCTGGGCGCACATTGGCTGAGCGATGTGATCGGCGGCATGCTGTTCGGCACGTTCTGGCTGCTGGTGCTGGGCATCGCCTACCGCCGCCGCTTCAACCGCTCGTTCTGGGTGAAGCCGGTGGCCTGGCTGTTCTACGGCGTCTTCGCCGTCGCCGCGATGTGGTACGCACCGCGCCATATTCCGGTGAAGCTGGAACGCTTCGAGCCGACCCTGCCGGCCCCGCAGGCGATGGACATGCAGGCCTGGTGGCAGCACGACTGGGCGAAGCTGCCGGCGCGCCGCAACGAGTTCGACGACGACCAGCGCTGGCCGCTGGACGTGCAGGTGGCGGGCCCGCTGGCGCCGCTGCAGGCGCAGCTGGAAGCACGCGGCTGGAAGCGGCAGGAACAGGCCGGCTGGCAGGAGGCGCTGCTGATGCTGGACAAGAACACCGGTGCCGACGAACTGCCGGTGCTACCGGCCACGCTGGAAACACGGGTGGAAGCGCTGCTGATGGTGCGCCAGGGTGCGCAGCCGGATGAGCGCTACGTGTTGCGCCTGTGGCCGGCGCCGGCCCAGCTGCAACCGGGCAGCACGCCACTATGGCTGGGCAGCGCGCAGACCCTGCGCTACGAGCGTCATTTCGAATGGATCGGCATGTGGCACCCGCTGCGTGGCGTCGACCCGGCGCTGAACGCGGTGAAGGACGCCGTGCAGGACCTGCCGCAGCGCGAGGATGTGCACAGCGAAACCGGGCTGCCGGTGCTGCGGTTGAAGACCACCACGCCCTGACCGGCACCGGTGCGCGATCACTCACTGTAGAGCCGAGCACAGGCTCGGCTCTACAGTAGATCCACGCCATGCGTGGATGGGATTCCACGCATGCCCCAGCGTGTGCACCAAGGTGCACACCCACCCAAGGTAGGCTGCTACGGCATCCAGCCCAGCAACTGCTGCAGGCGCTGGTGCGGGTCGTCCATCTGCAGCAGCTGCAGGCGCTGCTGCTCGCTCAGCGGCAACAGCTCGGCCAGCCGCCAGCCGACCCAGCTGGCCTGGTCCAGCAACGCCGGGTTGGACGGCGCATAGGCCTCGCCGGCCTGTTCGATGATGTGCCCCAGCACCGTGGCCAGCAGCGCGTGCTGCGGCCGCAGTTCGTCGTCGGGGTCTTCCTCGCACCAGCGCACGTCGGCCACCACCAGGCCGTTGTCGCGCACGCGGGTACGCTCGACGTGGAAACGGCGGGTTCCGCGCAGGCGCAGCTGCAGCACGCCATCAGCGCCGACATCGAAGTCTTCGATGCGTACCTGCACGCCATAGGCCGCCGGTGTCGCCGGTGCGCCGACTTCCTCGCCATCGAGGATCAGGCAGACACCAAACCCCTCACCACTGCGGCCGCTGTCGCGGACCAGGTCCAGATAGCGCCGCTCGAATACGCGCAGGCCCACCGCCGCACCCGGTACCAGGGTGGTGTGCAGCGGAAACAGCGGCAGCAGGCTGTCGACGCTCATCGGGCCTGCAGCGCGGCGAGGAAGCGGCGCGGCGCGCCGTCGAAGCCACCATTGGACATGAACACCACATGGTCGCCAGGGCGTGCGCTGGTCTGCAGTTGCGCCAGCAATGCATCGGTGTCCGGCACCGCGTGCGCCTCACCGCGCACCGCGGCGATCACCGCAGCGGCATCCCAGGCCAGTTCCGGACGATGCAGGAACACCACTTCATCGGCCAGCGCCAGCGACGGTGCCAGCGCCTGCGCATGTGCGCCCAGCCGCATCGAGTTGCTGCGCGGTTCCATCGCGACCACGATGCGCGCATCGCCCACCTTGGCACGCAGGCCTTCCAGCGTGGTGGCAATTGCGGTCGGGTGATGGGCGAAATCGTCGTAGACGGTGATGCCGTCATGGCTGCCGATCACTTCCATGCGGCGCTTGACGCTGCGGAAACGCGCCAGCGCCGGGATCACCTCGGCCGGCGCCACGCCCACGGCATGCGCAGCGGCCAGCGCAGCCAGGCCGTTGAGCACGTTGTGGCGTCCCAGCAGCGACCACTGCACGTCGCCCAGCGCCTGCCCACGATGGTGCACGCGGAACGCACTGCCATCGGCAGCCAGCAGCTCGGCATGCCACTCCAGCGACGGATCGAATCCGAAACGCTCGACCGGGGTCCAGCAGCCCATCGCCAGCACTTCGGCCAGATGCTGATCCTCGCCGTTGACGATCAGGCGGCCACGCGCCGGCACCGTCCGCACCAGGTGATGGAACTGGCGCTGGATCGCCGCCACGTCCGGGAAGATGTCGGCGTGGTCGTATTCAAGATTGTTGAGGATGGCCACCAGCGGCCGGTAGTGCACGAACTTGCTGCGCTTGTCGAAGAAGGCAGTGTCGTACTCATCGGCCTCGACCACGAACTCGCGGCCCTGGCCCACGCGGGCGGAGACACCGAAATCCTCGGCGACGCCGCCGATCAGGAAGCCCGGCGATCGCCCGGCGCTTTCCAGCAGCCAGGTAAGGATGGTGGTGGTGGTGGTCTTGCCGTGGGTGCCGGCCACGGCCAGCGTGTCGCGGCCCGGCAGCACCTGCTCGGACAGCCACTGGGCGCCGGAAATGTAGCGCTGGCCGGCGTCGAGCACGGCCTCGACCGCGGCATTGCCGCGCGACAGCGCGTTGCCGATCACCACCTCGTCGGTGCCGGCCGGCACGCTGTCGGCACGGTAGCCCTGGTCCAGGGTGATGCCCAGCTGTTCGAGCTGGGTCGACATCGGTGGGTAGATGGCCTGGTCGCTGCCGCTGACCGAGTGGCCCAGTTCCCGCGCCAGGGCGGCCACGCCGCCCATGAAGGTACCGGCGATTGCAAGGATATGTACGCTGCTCATGACCGAGGATTGTGACCGATGACGGCTGTATAGGGCCAATGTCCGATCCCGGGTAAGACAACCCCTACACGGGATGTGAGAAAACTCCAATCAGCTGTCAGGGAATTCCCGATAGCGATGTTCTGTGAACCCGGACACAATTCGAACTGCCAGCCGCAGTACCCGAACCGGTCCTACTCCCCAAGAGGCCATCCCCAAGGGAGCTCATGCTGCGGGGCCCTGAGCAAGCCCTTCGCTGGCGCCTATCAAACGACACAGGCCTGATCCTCGCGGACCAGGCCTGTGTTTTTTTGCGCCCGAGGAGCCGGCAGTTCGCTCCGGCCCAGCCGGATCAGGCCTTGATCGCCGCCAGGATGCGGGCTTCGATCTCGTCCAGCTCACCGACGCCATCGACGCGGGCCAGGGTGCCACGGCCGGCGTAGAAATCGACCACCGGGGCGGTCTGGTCGTTGTAGACCTGCAGGCGCTGGCGCACCGCTTCCGGATTGTCATCGGCGCGGCCCTGCTCCTTGGCACGACCGGCGATGCGGTCGACCAGCAGCTCGGTGGCCACGTCCAGCTGCACCACGGCATCCAGCGGTTGGCCGATCTTGGCCAGCAGGCCGTCCATCGCATTGGCCTGGGCCACATTGCGCGGGTAGCCATCGAGGATGAAGCCCTTGGCGACATCAGCCTGGGTCAGGCGCGACTCCAGCATGCCCAGCAGGATGTCGTCCGACACCAGGTTGCCGGCATCCATCACCGTCTTGGCCTGCTTGCCCAGCTCCGTGCCGGCGGCGATTTCCGCGCGCAGCATGTCACCGGTCGAAATGTGGGCGATCCCCAGCTTTTCCTTCAGGCGCGTCGCCTGTGTCCCCTTGCCCGAACCGGGCGGTCCCAACAGAACCAATCGCATTGACCTGACTCCAACGTGTTGAAAACAAAGAAGGTTCGCGTCCCGGACGGTCCGGTATCGCTGCACCGCAATAGCGCCACTTTACCGCATCCGGGTAATGTCCCTGCAATGTCCCCTCCCCCGAGCAGGTAGAAGCATGCGCAACGGTACTCTCCTTTATGCCCAGTCCGGCGGTGTCACCGCCGTCATCAATGCCACGGCGGCAGCGGTGATCGAGCAGGCCCGGGCCAAGGGCATCAAGGTCCTGGCCGCCCGCAACGGCATCCTCGGCGCCCTGCGCGAAGAGCTGATCGACACCAGCAAGGAGAGCGCCGCCGCGATCCGCGCCCTCGCCCATACCCCGGGCGGTGCCTTCGGCTCGTGCCGGGTCAAGCTGAAATCACTGGACGCCGACCGCGCCCGCTACGACCGCCTGCTGGAGGTGCTGCGCGCACACGACGTGCGCTGGTTCCTCTACAACGGTGGCAACGACTCGGCCGATACCGCGCTGAAGGTCTCGCAGCTGGCCAAGGCCTCCGGCTACGACCTGACCTGCATCGGCGTGCCCAAGACCATCGACAACGACCTGGCGGTGACCGACACCTGCCCCGGCTTCGGCTCGGCGGCCAAATACACCGCGGTCTCGGTGCGCGAGGCGGCGCTGGACGTCGCGGCGATGGCCGAGACCTCCACCCGCGTCTTCATCTACGAGGCGATGGGCCGCCACGCCGGCTGGCTGGCCGCGGCCGCCGGCCTGGCTGGCAACGATGATGACGAAGCGCCGCACATCATCCTGCTGCCCGAGCGCGCCTACGACGAGGCCGCATTCCTGGCCAAGGTAAAGGCGGTGGTCGAGCGTGTCGGCTACTGCGTGGTGGTGGCGTCGGAAGGCATCGCCACCGCCGATGGCCGCTTCGTCGCCGACGCAGGCGGCGGCAAGGACTCGTTCGGTCACTCGCAGCTGGGCGGCGTGGCCGCGCACCTTGCTGCACGGGTCAAGGACCAGCTGGGCCTGAAGGTGCACTGGGCGCTGCCCGACTACCTGCAGCGTTCGGCCCGCCACCTGGCCAGCAAGACTGACTGGGAGCAGGCGCAGGCAGTCGGCAAGGCCGCCGTGCAGCTGGCGCTGAAAGGCCAGAACGGCGTGATGCCGGTGATCGTGCGCAGCAGCGATGCGCCGTATCGCTGGAAGATCGAAGCTGCGCCACTGTCGAAGATCGCCAACCACGAGAAGAAGATGCCGGCCGGCTTCATCCGCCGCGATGGCTTCGGCATCACCGCCAAGGCACGCGCCTACCTGTCGCCGCTGATCAAGGGCGAGGCGCCGCTTCCCTATGGCGCCGATGGCCTGCCGAAGTACGTGACACTGAAGAACGTGGCGGTGAAGCAGAAGCTGCCGGCCTTCGAAGGCTGAGGTGCACCTGCGCCCTGTGTGGAGCACAGGGCGCATTGCGGCGACCGCCGAAGCACCCCACAATCGGGCTCCGGCCCGGGGCAAAGGGGCCGCCGCAAGCCAGATTCGACGCCGCCCGGCCTATAAGGCCCGGGCTTGTGCTGCCATTTCACAAGGACTGTAACCATGAAGCACCCGATCCTGATCGCCGCGCTGTTGTGCGGTGCTGCCGCGCCGGCCTTCGCTGCGACCTGCGAAAGCAACTTCCAGAAGAAGGGCAATCCCTTCGTCGGCACGACCTTCACCTCGTCGGTCACCCACCCGGACCTGACCGTGGCCAGCGCCATCGGCCAGATGCGGGTGATCGCCAAGAACGCCAACATGGACGTCCTCAGCGAGGACGTGGAAGGCGGCTCGATGCTGATCGAAGAACCGGAATCCATGGCCCACAAGCCGATTCCGATGATCATCAGCGCCACCTCCGAAGGCGGCCAGGGCACCGTCGGCATGGTGGTGAAGGTCAACAAGGGCGCCATCGCCCCCGCCGACGGCGTGCGCGAAGAAATGTGCAAGCTGCTCAACCAGATCAAGCCGGGCAAGGCTGGCGAACAGGCAGCCAAGGCTACTCCGCAGGCGTCGGTGGTGACCATTGCCGCCGACCGTTTCGGCTTCCAGCTGCGCAACCAGAACAAGGACAACCCGGCCGCGATCGAGCCACGCTACAAGGGCAAGACCTACGCCATCACCGGTCGCGTCACCACCGTGCTGCGCAGTGGCGGCACCTACAACACCAGCTTCGACCTGCCCAGCGATGGCAGCATCGACTTTGAGCGCGTGGCCATTTCCTGCTCGTTCGCAGCCAACCAGGCCGCGTATGCGCTGGCCCTGCGCCCGCGCGAGAAGGTCACGCTGACCGGCGTGGTCAACAGCTACGACCAGATCGGTCGTGTGTTGTGGCTGAAGGACTGCCGCGGCAACTGATCGCTGCAGGCATGGAAAAGGCCCGGGTGCGCAGGCGCCCGGGCCTTTTCGTTTCCACAGCGGTTCACGCCTGGCGCACGTGCATCACAGGATGATGGATGCCCCGCCTGGAGATCATCATGGCTCTGCGTGTTGTTCGACTGGGTACGCCGCGCCAACCCGGCGAGGGACTACGCATCGGCACCGTCCGGCGCCCGCCGCGCGGCGTGCCACGCAGCGAGTTCGCCCGGCAGGACTGGTACGACGTCTGGTTTCCGACCCTGTCACCCAGCGCGGAGCTGGTGAAGCGGGCGCATGAAGCGAAGACCGCCGCCGACTGGAATGCCTTCTTCCGCCACTACAAGGCCGAGATGAAGGCGCCCGATGCCGCCCACGCGCTGGACCTTCTGGCCGCGATGTCGAAGCACAGTGACATCAGCGTGGGCTGCTACTGCGAGGATGAAGCGCACTGCCATCGCAGGGCATTGCGCGAGCTGCTGGTGGCGCGCGGGGCAATGCTGGCGGAGTGATGATGGCGGGGTTGCCGGCCAGCGGCCGGCACTACCCGAGGATGGCGGCGCGGGTGCACCGCCCACGCGACTTCAATTGCAGGCCTTGCCTTCCATCTGCAGCTGCGCGGCGAACATCGTCACCTGCGGAATCTTGCCGGCCGCCGCCTGCTTCTTCGCCTCCTCCAGGTAGATGCGCGATTGGCCCTGCCCATCCAGCTCGACCTTGTTGCTCGACGGCAGGCGCCACACCCGCACCACCGCCTGCTGCGCCGGGCACGCGGCGTTGGGCACGCGGATCACATCGTTGAGCTTCCAGCCCTTGTCGGCACTCGGCTGTGCCTTGGTGTAGTCGACGAAGCGCGCACGTGGCTGGCACTGCTCGCTGGTACGCACGGCGGAGAAGCGGTACGGCGCGGCGGCATCGCCGGTGAACGCACCTTCCAGGCGCGCGCAGGCCTCGGGGATCTGACGCAGCGTATGCACCGCGCCCACCGCCTGGGGTGCGCCCACGGCACGCTGCAGCTCCGGGGTTTCCGCGGCGAGTGCCGGCACGGCCGGGACCAGGGCGGCGAGCATCAACAGGGACAGGCGCATGGAGGATCTCCTTCAGGACTCCGCGCAGGCTTGCAGAGACTGGCTTAACGGGGTGCAAAGGCGCATCCATCGAGCAGCCACTGCGCTCGCCAGGCACGGCCCGGCGCTACCATCCGGGCGCAGGTGCACGCATACTGCGGGCACCAGGGAATGCTGAACACCGCCATACGTCGGACGACCACCAAGGTCGGTACGGGTTGGTTCCAGGCTGCAGCCCGTCGTCCCCCTCGTGGTGCCGTTCATCGCCACTGGATGCCTACATCCATTCTGCGGAGGGGTCTAATGCTGGAACGTCACGGGCTGTCACTGGCGCTGGGCTGCGCCATTCTCGCGATCCTGTTCGGAATCGTCTCGGCGCGCTGGATCCTGCGCCAACCCACCGGCAATGAGCGCATGGTTGCGATCGCCACCGCGATCCAGGAAGGTGCGCGCGCCTACCTCAACCGCCAGTACCTGACCATCGGCATCGCCGGCGTGGTGCTGTTCGTGCTGGTCGGTGTGTTCCTCAGCTGGTACACCGCGATCGGCTTCGCGGTCGGCGCGGTACTGTCCGGCGCCGCCGGCTACATCGGCATGAACGTGTCGGTACGCGCCAACGTGCGCACTGCCGAGGCCGCGCGCAACGGCATCAGCGCAGCAATGGACGTGGCGTTCCGCGGCGGTGCGATCACCGGCATGCTGGTGGTCGGGCTGGGCCTGCTGGGCGTGGCCGGCTACTACGCACTGCTGCTGCGCATGGGGCTGCCAATGGAACAGGCACTGCACGCGCTGGTCGGGTTGGCGTTCGGTTCGTCGCTGATCTCGATCTTCGCGCGCCTGGGCGGCGGCATCTTCACCAAGGGTGCCGACGTCGGTGCCGATCTGGTCGGCAAGGTCGAGGCCGGGATTCCCGAGGACGACCCGCGCAACCCGGCGGTGATCGCCGACAACGTCGGTGACAACGTGGGCGACTGCGCCGGCATGGCCGCCGACCTGTTCGAGACCTATGCGGTGACCGTGATCGCCACCATGCTGCTGGGCAGCCTGATGCTGGCCGAGGCCGGCGCCAATGCAGTGCTGTATCCGCTGGTGCTGGGCGGCGTATCGATCATCGCTTCGATCATCGGCGCACTGTTCGTCAAGGTGAAGCCCGGCGGTTCGATCATGGGCGCGCTGTACAAGGGCGTGATCGTCTCCGGCGTGCTGGCCGCGATTGCGTTCTACCCGATCACCACCGGGTTGATGAGTGACAACGTGCATGGGCCGATGGCGCTGTATGGCTGCGCATTGATCGGGCTGGTGCTGACCGGCCTGATCGTGTGGATCACCGAGTACTACACCGGCACCCAGTACAAGCCGGTGCAGCACGTGGCGCAGGCCTCGACCACCGGCCACGGCACCAACATCATCGCCGGCCTCGGCATCTCGATGAAGTCCACCGCACTGCCGGTGGTGGCGGTGTGTGCGGCCATCTGGGGCGCGTTTGCGCTCGGCGGCCTGTACGGCATCGCCATTGCCGCCACCGCGATGCTGTCGATGGCAGGCATGATCGTCGCCCTCGATGCCTATGGACCGATCACTGACAACGCCGGTGGCATCGCCGAGATGGCCGAGCTGCCCTCGGAGATCCGCGACATCACCGATCCGCTGGATGCGGTGGGCAACACCACCAAGGCGGTGACCAAGGGTTACGCGATCGGATCAGCGGCGCTGGCCGCACTGGTGCTGTTCGCCGACTACACCCACAACCTGCAGGCAGCACATCCGGGGCAGGAATTCCGCTTCGACCTCAGCGACCACACGGTGATCATCGGCCTGCTGATCGGCGGCCTGATTCCGTACCTGTTCGGTGCGATGGCGATGGAAGCGGTCGGCCGCGCCGCCGGTGCGGTGGTGGAAGAGGTTCGCCGCCAGTTCCGCGAGATCCCCGGCATCATGCAGGGCACCGGCAAGCCGCAGTACGACAGAGCGGTGGACATGCTGACCCGCTCGGCGATCCGCGAAATGATCGTGCCGTCATTGCTGCCGGTGGCGGTGCCGGTGGTGGTCGGCCTGCTGCTGGGGCCGCGGGCACTGGGCGGGCTGCTGATCGGCACCATTGTGACCGGCCTGTTCGTGGCCATCTCGATGACCACTGGTGGCGGTGCCTGGGACAACGCCAAGAAGTACATCGAGGATGGCCACTTCGGCGGCAAGGGCAGCGAGGCACACAAGGCGGCAGTGACCGGCGATACCGTCGGTGACCCCTACAAGGACACCGCCGGTCCGGCGATCAATCCGCTGATCAAGATCATCAACATCGTGGCGCTGCTGCTGGTGCCGCTGCTGTAGATCCACGCCATGCGTGGATGAGATGCCCGATGGGGTCAGAGCCCTTTCCTCCGGAAAGGGATCCGACCCCACGGCTGGTCAACGCCCACGCAGGAAGAACGACACCGGCACCATCACTTCCACCGGGTCGCCGGCCACTTCGGCCGGCGGCGCCGGTACCGGGCTTGCCCGCTGCACGGTGTCCAGCGTCTCCTGGTCGAGCAGCGCGAAGCCACTGCTGCGGCCCAGCGTCAGTGCGGAGACGGCGCCATCGCGGGCCACGGCAAAGCGCACGTAGACCACGCCCTGCTGGCGCAGCCGCTCGGCCTGGCGCGGATAGCGCCGGTGCTTCTGCAGGTGCCCGAGCAGGCGTCCTTCCCAGGTCGCCTCGGCACGACTGCGCTCGCCGGCCGTGGTCTGCGGTGCGGTGTAGCGTGCGGCCGCGTCAGCAGCGACCTGCGGCGGTGCGCTGGTCTGCGCGACATTGGCCTCGGCGGTATCCGGCGAGGGCGTCGGCTCCGGTGTACGCGGCGGTGGCAGGTCACCCTGCGGCTGCACCGGCGCCTTGGGTTGCTCACGCACGGCTGGCGTCGGCGCCTGCCGCTGCTGTTGCTGCTGCAGCGGCCCGGTCGCGACCTCGCGCGGCGGCACCGGCGGTGCCTGTGCCATCGGCGCCAGTTCCAGCATGAGTGCCGCGGGCGGCGCCGTTGCAGCCAGTGCTGGCGCACGGGCCGCCCACCAGCAGGCCGCGCCGATCAACAGCGCATGCACCAGCAGCACGATCACCAGGCTGGTCGCCCAGCGCCGCAGTCCACTCATCGTGCGCCCTGCTCCAGGCCGACCAACGCCACCTTCAGGTAGCCCGCCGCACGCAGCGCATCCAGCGTGGCCATCAGTTCGCCGTAGGGCACACGGGTATCGGCACGCAGGAAAATGCGTTGTGCGGTGTCGTCGTGGGTGGCGGCCTTCAATGCGGCAGCCAGTCCCTCGCGCGCCACCGGCTGCTCGCCAACGCGCACCGACAGATCGGCCTGCACGGTCACGTACACCGGCGCCTGTTCCGGCGGCGTGGCGCTGGCACTGCTGGCCGGCAGCTGGACCGGCACCGACACGGTGGCCAGCGGTGCGGCCACCATGAAGATGATCAGCAGTACCAGCATCACGTCGATGAAGGGCGTGACGTTGATCTCGTGCGCTTCTTCCGGTGCATCGTCACGGTCGGACGCGGTCCTGATCGCCATCGTCGTGCCTCACTGCACCGCGCGCAGCGGTGTTGCCGCGGTACGCGGAGCGGTGCGATCGAGATCACGCGAGACCAGCTGCTGCACGGCCGCCGACAGATCGCCGAGCAGCCCACGCAGGCCAGCCAGCACGCGGCTGAAGTGGTTGTAGACCAGTACCGCGGGAATCGCCGCGACCAGGCCCAGCGCGGTCGCCAGCAGGGCCTCGGCGATGCCGGGCGCGACCACCGCCAGGTTGGTGGTGTTGCTGTGGGCGATGCCGATGAAACTGTTCATGATGCCCCACACCGTGCCGAACAGGCCGACGAACGGCGCCACGGCGCCGATGCTGGCCAGCACGCCGATACCACGTCGCTGCACGCGCGCGGTTTCCAGTTCGATGCGGTCCAGGCGCGAGGCAACGCGTTCCTTGGTGCCATCGCGGCTGTCCAGCTCCTGCGACAGGCGCAGCTCGGTTCGCGCCGCGTCCAGCATGGCGAGTGCGGTGCCCTGCTGCAGGCTGGTCTCCACGCTCCCGCCGGGCAGGCTCGGCGCCTGCAGCAACAGCGCGCGCGCTGCACGCAGCTGCCGGCTCTGCCGGGCCAGCTCCCAGCCCTTGGCCAGCAGCACGGTCCAGGTGGCCAGCGAGGCAAGTGCCAGCGCGATCATCACCGTCTTCACCACCACGTCGGCGGCCAGGTACATGCCCCACGGGGTCAGTGCAGGAGCAGCCACGGGTGCCAGGTCAGCAGGCAGCATCGTCTCGGTTTCCATCAGCATCAGGGGTCGCGGCGCGACGACGGGCCGCGCGCGGATCATTGGCGTCATCCACTTCCACGACCGGATTGGGCTCCAGCCGCGGTGCCGGGCGGCTGAGCACGTAGCCGGCGCTGACCGCGAAGAACAGGCCCACGCCCAGCAGCAGGCGCCACGAGGGGTGCGCGCCCCAGCAGAACAGCGCGAAGCCCACCGCCATGCCTGCGCTGGCGAATGCCTTGCCCTTGCGCGAGACCGCGCCCTGCTCGCGCCACAGCCGCAGCGACGGGCCATAGCGCGGGTGCGCCAGCAGGCGCTGCTCGAACTTCGGCGAACTGCGCGCGAAGCAGCCCACGGCCAGGATCAGGAAGATGGTGGTCGGCATCACCGGCAGCAGCGCGCCGATCACCCCGAGGCCGACCATCAGCCAGCCCAGCACGAACCAGAGCCAGCGCATCAGCGTTGCGCCGATAGGCGGGAGGCGTGCATCAGGCGAATTCCACTTCGACGTGGCCGTGCACGCTGCGGAACGCGGCGTCGGCCGCGTCGATCACCTGCTGCTCCTGCTCGGCACTCAGCGGTACCGCGTCCAGCGCGGCGGTGAACTCACGCCAGTGGCGCGCGGCGCCATCGGGGTGCGCGGCCAGGTGGCGGGCGCCGAAATCACGATCCAGGCCGAGCTTGGCGGCCATCTTGTACAGAATGGTGCCGCCCAGGTTGGAGCCTTCAGCCACATACAGCCATCCCAACGCAGCGGGCAACTCCAGATCGGACGGCAACGCCTCGATGTCGGCCCCCGGCAGGGTCTGCTCCAGGTCCTGCAGGTCGCGCGCGACCTGGGTCAGGCGGCGGCGCTCGCCCAGGTCCGGCAGCAGTGCATCCAGCGCAGGGTTGGCATACAGCGCATCGATGCTGCGATGGAAGCGGTACTGCACGCGCAGGAAACGGGCGAAGTTGCTGCGGTCGGCGAAGATGTCGCCGGCCATGATGCGCTTGTCCAGCGCGCCATGGCTGTCGCGGGTGGCGGCCTTGAGCCGCAGGCTGCGGCTGTCTTCAGGGGCGATGTGTGCGTTCATGGGGGATGCCAAGGGGGTCGTCGTGCTGTAGACGTTCGCCACGGGGCTTTCCCCAAGCCCGTGTGCACCGATAATGGCGCATCCCTTCTTTCCGCAGGAACCGACGATGATCACCACCGAACCGCGCATGACCAACCTGTTCCTGCAGCTGGGCCTGGACGCCAGCGCCGAGGGCATCGCCCGCTTCATCCGCGAGCACCAGCTGGCCACCGATGTGGAAGTAGTCGAGGCACCGTACTGGAACGATGCCCAGCGCCAGTTCCTGTCCGAATCACTGCAGGCCGATGCGGCGTGGAGCACAGTGGTTGATGAGCTGAACGAGTCGCTGCACGAAGATGCGGTGAAGGCGGCGACCGGGCTGTAAGCGGGCTAAGCAGGCTCGCTGGGGTCAGAGCCCTTTCCGCAGGAAAGGGATCCGACCCCACCGCTCATCCGCGATCGATCAGTACTTCCAGGTCAACGCCAACCGCGCGGTGCGGCCCGGGGCCGGCATCACGCCCAGGGCCAGCGGGTCCAGGTAGTAACGGTCGGTCAGGTTGTCCACGCCCGCTTCCACCGACAGCTGGTCGTTGAAGCTCCAGCTGGCGAACAGGTCGACCAGTGTGTTCGACCGGTACAGCTGCTGGATCGCCGACAAGCCCACGTTCCAGTCCTTGTCCAGCTTGCTGATCGGACCGGCGTTGTGGACCACGCGGGTGCCGAAGGTCAGGCGCTCGTCGAACAGGCGCGAGCCCAGGGTCAGGTTGACCATGTAGCGCGGCGGGTTCTGGGTATTGGTGTACGAACCCTCGAAGCCTCCGTCCACGCAGTTGGGCGTGTTGGCCAGCTCGCCATTCTTGCGCTGCGCCCCATAGGCGCGGCGCTCGGCGGCGATGTCCGGCGCGCAGGTCTTGGCCTTGAAGTAGTAGTGCGCGGACAGATCGGCAAACACCTTGCCGCTGTCATAGCTGGACTGGAACTCCATGCCCGAGACCTTGAACTGGTCAACGTTGCGGATCAGGCCGGCCGACAGCGTGCGGTAGTCACGGGTGATCAGGTCGTCGATGCGGGTATCGAAGTACGCCAGCTTCAGCGCCAGGCGGTCGCCTGCAGTGAACAGGTCATAGCGGATGGTGCTGGCGCCGATTTCCCAGCTGCGCGCGCGCTCCGGCTTCAGCTCGCCCACCGGTTTGGCGGCGGTGAACAGGCCCAGCGTGGTCTCGAACAGGCTCGGCAGCTTGGTGCCTTCGGCGTACTTCACGTAGACCATGGTGTCTTCGTTGAAGCGGTAGGCCACGCTGGCGGTCGGCGAGAACGCGCTGTCGCGGCGCCGGATCGGCTGCGACCAGCTCCAGCTGACCGGCACTTCCAGGTCCTGCGCCTTGCCGGCGTCGTAGAAGTTCCAGCCGGCGATGTCGCCCACCGTGCCCTTCTTGTATGGCGAGGCCAGCAGCGAGGCCTGGGTGAAGTTGCCGTTGGCATCCGGGTACCAGTTCAGCAGCGCGATGCGCTTTGCCCGCCACGACGGCAGCGCCGGGTTGCCGTTGAGCAGTTCGGTGTAGCGGTACTGGCCCTGCACTTCATAGGCATCGGGCGTGGCCAGGCGGTTGCGGTCATGCACATCCACGCGGTTCCAGCGACCACCGGCCAGCAGTTCCCAATGCTCGTCGGGCTGCCACTTCAGCGATGCCACGGCGCTGTATTCCTTGCGCTCGGCGTTGCGCAGGAAACGGTTGTTGACCAGGTCGTCGTGCATGACCGGCCCCGAGCTACCCGGCGCGATGTCTTCGTCGCTGTAGGACAGGCCGTAGTCGAGGGTGAACGCACCGGCACGGGTATCGAACCTGGACGTGTTGCTGGCATCCAGGCCGAAGCGCTTCTGCCGCAGCGGATTGCGGTAGGCATCCTTGTAGCCGGGGTCACCGCTGAAGCTGGGCGCGTCATACCACTCGGTGCGGCGGTCGAAATACCACGGCGTGATGCCGGTCAGGCTGTTGTACATCACGCTGTCGGTGTCGGTGTACGCGGCATTGACGCGCAGGTCGATCAGCTCGCTGTCCGGGTTGAAGCGGTAGCGCAGGCTGTAGCTGTCCATGTCGACATGGCCCGGATCCCATTGCGGAATGCGGTCACGATCCACGCGGATGATCTGCGAGGCCATGATCTCGCCGGCGGTGCCTTCATAGCGACGGTAACCGGCCTCCAGCGTCTGCGCGTCGTCGATGCGCCAGGTGCCCTTGAGCAGCGCCGACTTCGAGCGCGACGAGGTATTGAACACCTCGGTACGCGGCGGATTCAGCGGTGCCAGCGTGCGTCGGTCCTGCGGGAAATCGTCGTAGCCATGGCGGCCGGAGAAATAGTTGCCGTTGTCGCGGTAGGCGTAGGCGGCGACCAGATCGAAGCGGTCCCAGTGTCCCGCAGCGGCCACGTTGAAGAACTGGCTGCCGGTAGCACCGCGATCGGTACGCGGCGCGGCACTGTAGGACGGCAGGTTGTTGGCGCTGCCATTGGCCAGGCCACCGCGCACGCGCACGCCGAAGTCGCGGCCCTCGCGCAGCACGTCACCGATCTTCAGCGTTTCCATCTCGACCACGCCGCCGATGCCGCCGGAGGCATTGGCCTGCAGGCTCGGGCCCTTGGTGATGGTCAGGCTGGAGATCAGGTCCGGGTCGAGGTAGGTGCGCTGTGACTGGCCTGCGTAGCCTCGGTAGGTGTCCATGCTGGACTGGCCACCGTCGATGATCACCGGCACGCGGCCCTGGCCCTGGATGCCACGGATGTTGACGTCGAAGCCGTTGCCCACGCGCGGATCACCGGCGGTGACACCGGCCACGCCCTTGACGATGTCGCCGTTGGAGGTACCACGGAAACGCTCCAGGTGCGTGCGGTTGAGCGTGGTGGTGGAGCCCACGCTGCGGTAGCTGTCGAGCAGGCGCGCTTCATCACTGGTCGCACCACTGTCGACGCGATCTCCGGCCACGCTCAGCGTATCGGTGACGATCACGCCGCTGTCGGCCTGCACCGGTGTTGCGGCCTCCAGAGTGACCGCATCGGCGCTCACCCGGCGCACGGCCAGGCCACTGCCCTGCAGCAGGTGCTGCAACGCCTCGTTGGCCGACAGGCTGCCGCTGACCGCGCGCGAGGTTACGCCACGCGCCAGCGATGCGGGGTACACCACCTGCACGCCGGACTGGCGCATGTAGCTGCGCAGCGCGTCATCCAGCGGTTGCGCCGGAATATCGAAGCGTTGCACGGCAGCGTGGTCGCCGCTGGCGCTCTGCGCCAGTACGGACGGCGCAGCACTGGCCAGGCCGGCCGCGAGCAACGCGATGCACAGGCGGGACGGGCGCAGCGCGCGGCCCGGACGATGGGAGTCGAACATGGGGGAACCTGTCAGGTAATCGGTGCCGCGAACGCGGCGTCATCCGCAACACGGGCGGACACGGCGACGTACGTGGCGGCGGCGGGTACGTTCGCGGAGTAAGACGGATGAAAGCGTGGCAACCCCAAGGGAATTTGCAGCCGCGGCAGGTGCCGACGGTTGCTCGGCCGGTTGTAGCGGTGGGTGCCGAACGTTGGTCGGCTGCTTGCAGTGCTGGGTGCCGACCGTTGCTCGGCTGGTTTCAGTGGTGGGTGCCGACCGTTGGTCGGCACAGGGGGAATGGCGTCGATCTACCGATGGACGATGGCGACACCGAGCGGCAGCCGGGTCACCTGCAATCCGGCCGTCGCGGCCAGCGCATCCAGCGCCTGTTCCGGGCGGTCGATGCGCAACGCCGCACTGACCGCTGGCAACCGTGACAGATCGCCGCGCACGAAGGTCGGCCCCGCGCGATAGCGCCCCACCCACTGCACCGCGTCGGCCACACGGGCCTGCTCCAGCAGTAGTTCACCCTGACGCCAGGCGCCGACGCTGTCGGCCGCCACGTCAGCCAGTCGGGTGACTCCGCTGTGTTCAGCGTAGGCCGCACGCTGCCCCTGTTGCAGGTAGGTCCAGCCACCATCGGCCGGGCTGGCCACGCGTACCCTGCCCTGCCCGACCTGGGTTTCCACCCTGTCGTCGCCACGTGCGACGGTGAAGGCCGTCGAGATGTCTTCGACCAGGCCATTGCCGGCGCGCACGCTGAAACGCCGCTGTGCATCCGGGCTGACTTCGAACCAGGCGCGCCCGCGCAGCAGCTCCACCTCGCGGGCGTTGGCAGTGAAGTGCACGGCAATCGCACTGTCCGCATCCAGCACCGCGCGACTGCCATCAGGCAGCAGCACGTTCTGCACCTGGTGCGTGCTGCGATGATCGGACTGCAGGCGCAGCCACGCCTCTGGCCATGCCACCAGCATCGCCAGCGTTGCCGCCGCAGCCATCGCCCAACGCAGTCGGCGCGGGCGTCGGCGATCGACGGTCGCGGCCTGTACACGCGGCCCGACGCTGCGCCACAGCGCGCGCTCGTGTTCGAAGGCCCGGCGGTGCCCCGGCTGTTGCAGCCAGAATTCGAACGCCTGCATGCGCGCATCGCTGATGTCGCCCGAGGCCAGCCACGCGATCCAGCCCCGGGCCTGCTCGGCCAGGGCATCGTCATTGGCGGCGGGCAGCATGTTCGGCGGGCTCATCGGCTGGCGGACAGGCGCATTCAAGCGCGGGCGGGGGAACTAGACCGCATCCACGGTCCAGTGATCAAGACGTTTGCGCGAAGGCCATCCCCAAGGCGGCGCGATCATCGACCGCTGCGCGCCCAGGCCAGGCGCTGCAGCGCGGAGCGCACATGATTCTCGACGGTGGTCACCGATACCCCGAGGCGACGTGCGATCTCGGCCTGGGTCAGGCCCTGCAGGCGGTTGAGCCGGAAGATGGTGCGGGTCGGCTCCGGCAGATGGCCGGCCGCGTCGAGTACCCGTTGCAGCTCGTGCTGCGCCATGGCCTGCTCCTCGGTGGAGATCACCTCGTCCGGCCCCCACAGGTAGTGGTCGGCCAGCAGCCGGTTGCGGCGGGTCGACTCGCGGCCATGGTCGGTGGCCAGGTTGGCGGCCAGCCGATACAGATAGGCGCGCGGATTGTCGATGGCCTGACTGTCATCGACCCCACGGGCCTTGAACCAGACCGCCTGGATCACATCTTCGGCGCCGTTGTCGCCTCCCAGTATCCGTTGCACCCGACGCAGCAGCGCTGGCCGCTCGCGGATCAGCAGTTCGGTGAGGGTGACGGCATTGGAGGACATGCGCGGAGCCGATACGACAGACGGGGGCGCCGCGCATGCTACTCCGTTAATGCGAATCAGTCACGTTTGCATTAATTACCAGACCTACAGGCAATCAACCAGTGCATCGTAGGTATTGCCTGTCGTGCCGGGCAGTGGCGCGTGCAATGCGTCGAACCCATCCCCCATTTCCCACACCTGCAGCAGGGTTTCCAGGCGTGTCCCGGTTGCCAGCGGGAGCATGCAGGCATAGCGTCCGCGGTTGACCGTGATCAGGCCGCTGGGCTTTACCCAGGTGTCGCTGCCGGCGAAGGTCCACACACACTGAACAACCACGCCCGTGGCCTGTTCCACGGAACAGCGCAGGCGCATGGCCCACAGATTGATGTACTGCCCCTCGCAGAAGGTATCGCCACACACCTCATCGAAGCCACGCACCAGTTGCCGCTCGGCAGCGAGGAAACGCTCGTGGCCGCCACCCGGGCCGGAGTAATCGCGCGCATCGACGAACGCAGGCGCAGCCTGCGCGGCACCGGCGTACGGCAGGCCGACAGACAGCACGCCGCACAACAGCCAGCATCTACGGAAGCTGCCCATCAGCCCACCCTCCCCTGCGTGCGCAGGCATTCAGGCAGCCCATCAAAGATGCCGTGGTCAAGCCCGGGCAGAGGCGCGACCAGGCCGCCCGGCGCTTCCAGTGAGGCATAGAACGCCTCGACGGGCACGCCGGGCTGCAATTCGACCGGGCAGACCCAGCTGCCGTTGTCGACCTGCACCTGTCCCGTATCGGGCTGTACTGCCAGTTCGCTGGCCGCCACCACCAGGACGCAGCGCTGCACGGTGCCCCGATGGGTCAGCACGGCACAGCGGAACTCCATCACCCGGTAATTGCTGTAGTCACCTTCACAGAAGGTGTCGGCACACAACGCGGCGAATTCACCGGCGACCGCGTCCTCCAGCGCAAAGGCCCTTTCCCATCCGGTCTCGTCGCTGGGGTAGTCGATCAGGTTGACATGCGCCCCGCGCGCGAGCGCGGGCAGGGGTGCCAGCAGCAACAGGGCACAACAGCCCAAGCGGTTCCAGTTCATGGCAAGGCTCCTTGGTATGGATCTCCAGCCTGCCGAGGGGACCCGGTCGAACCCATCGGGGAACCCCGCCCTGGCCCCTCCGCCAGGGCCGAGCGCGCAGGTCGGCCCTGCCCTACCCTGCACAGCGCCCGGCAAAGGCATAAAATGGTGAGCTATCCGTCTACATCCCCCACCTGGAGCACACCATGGGTCTGGAACTCGTCTCGCCCGGCAAGAACCCGCCGGAAGAAATCAACGTCATCATCGAGATCCCGAAGGACTCGGAGCCGGTGAAGTACGAAGTGGACAAGGAAACCGGCGCGATCTTCGTCGACCGCATCCTCTCCACCCCGATGCGCTACCCGTGCAACTACGGCTACGTGCCGAGCACCCTGTGTGGCGACGGCGATCCGGCCGACGTGCTGGTGGTGCTGCCGCTGCCGCTGGTGCCGGGCTCGGTCGTGCGCTGCCGCCCGGTCGGCGTGCTGAAGATGAGCGATGAGGCGGGCAGCGACGAGAAGATCCTGGCCGTGCCGGTCTCGAAGATCTTCAGCGGCTACGCCCACGTCGAAGACATCGCCCAGGTCTCGAGCCACTGGCTGGAGCGCATCGGCCACTTCTTCGAGCACTACAAGGACCTGGAGAAGGGCAAGTGGGTCAAGCTGGACGGTTGGGGCGGCGCCGCTGAGGCCAAGCAGATCCTGATCGAGGCGCACCAGCGCCATCTCGACAGCAAGGCCTGAGCCTGAACCGCATCGCTCCGGCGGTACCCTGCCGGAGCGATGCGGGTCACGTTTCATGACGACGGCACATCACTCTTGCTGCCGTATTAGGTAAATTGCGTCACTTCACACGTCATCGACATCCATCGTCGAGACAGCCAGGGGAATGTGTCGTGCGTATTCTGCTTGTTGGGGATGCAGCCAGCCTGCCGGCCGAGCTGACCGAATTCATTGCCGATCTTGGGGAAGACTGGCAGCCGTTGACCGCCACCGATGGCCAGGCCGCGATGACCGCGGTGGCCACGCAGGGCGTGGACGCGGTGATCGTCTGCCCGCAATTGCCAGATCTCAATGCCACCACGCTGCTGGGGCAGATCCGGACCTTGCGCCCGGAGACCATCCGCATCGCGCTGGTCGATGCACAGCATGGCAACCGGCCGCCGCCGGCGCGCCTGATCGGTGTCGCCCACCGCTTCCTGCCGCTGCCGCTGGCACCGGAAGTGCTGCTGGAGGCGCTGACCAGCCTGGAAGAACTGCGCGAAGTGCTGGACAGCCCGCGTCTGCGCGATGCCATCGGCCGGATCGAGAAACTCCCCTCGCCGCCGCACCTGTACCTGAGCCTGACCCAGGCCCTGGAACATGACGACGACGCCGACAGTGCCGACGTAGCCAAGCTGGTCGCCGCCGATCCGGCGATCGCGGCCAAGGTACTGCAACTGTCGAACTCGGCCTTCTTCAGCCAGGGCCGCACCATTGCGGACCTGCGCACCGCAGTGACCCGGCTGGGCCTGGCCACGCTGCGTGACCTGGTGCTGGCCAGCGAAGTGTTCTCCGCACCGACGCTGTCGGCCGCCGAGCGCAACTCGCTGCAACAGCGCGCACTGCTGGCATCGCGGCTGGCCGCACGCCTGCTGCCCGAATCCAGTGCCGAACTGGGAGCGACCGCTGCGCTGCTGGCCGACATCGGCCTGCTGCTGCCAGGTGTGCGCAACGAGCGCAGCGAGCCTTCGCTGGTAGGTGACACCCGCCCCGGCCATGCCGAGGCCGGCGCCTACCTGCTGGGCCTGTGGGGCCTGCCGATGCCGATCATCGAAGCGGTGGCATTCCACCTGCAGCCACAGCGCGCCAACACCCGCAGCTTCTGGGTGACCGGCGCGGTGCACGTGGCGCTGGCGCTGGTCAATGGCGATCCGGTGGACGAGGACTACCTGCAGCGCGCAGGCGTGCTGAACAAACTGCCGCAATGGCGCGAGCACGCCAATGCACTGATGGGTCTGGTGCCCAGCGACGCCTGAGCGCGTTGCATGATGTCCGGATGACAGGGGGCGCACCCGCAAGGTGCGCCCTTTCTACGTCAGCGGGTACCGCAGGCGTCCTGCACGCAACGACGGTACTGCGACTCGCAGATGACCGCTGACTTGCCACTGGCCAGGCACTGCTGGCGGAACTCTTCGCAATAGAGTCCCCCACCACAGACCCCGAGACCCTGCGCGAACACCGCGCCCACCAGCGTTGCATAGATCAATGCAGCGGCAGATGCCTGGCGCAACAACGTGTTCTTCATATCCCTCTCCACATGCAAGCGTCCGGTAGTGGACCTCCTGACTGTGTTGATTACGACACGACGGGACCGTGACTGCGCTCACCTTCCAACAGTTTCCGGAATTCCCCTACAAAAAAAGAGGGCGGACCTTTCGGTCCGCCCCCTTCTGTTGCTACCGCACTTCGATGGATCAGAAGCGCTGGGTGTACTTCATGTACAGGAAGCGACCCACGTCGAAGCCGCCGTAGTAGGCGAACGCCGAGTTCGGAGCCGAGTACTGCAGCGGACCCTTGTGGTCGAACACGTTGTTCGCGCCCAGGGCGATCGTCGCATCCCACGGTGCCTTCCAGCTGACCTGCAGGTCGTGGAAGGTGTTGGAACCGGTGTGACGCAGCGGATCGGTCTCACCGTTGGCCATGTGGTTCGGAGCATCGCACCAGCCGTCAGCCAGCGAGATGCAGCTTTCCTTCATGCCCGAGTAGTAGCGCGCGGTGTAGTTCACACCGAAATCGCCGTACTGCCAGTTGACACCCAGGTTCGAACGCACGCGGAACAGGCCCGGCTCGCCGACGCGGCCGATCATGATGTTGTCACCCGCGCTGTTCTGGCCGGCTTCGTCGTACTTGGCGGTGTAGCTGGTCTGCCAGTCGATGCTGAACTGACCGATGGCCAGTTCCGGCAGGCGGTACTTGACGCCCAGGTCGTAACCTTCGGTCTTCATCTTGCCGAGGTTGGCGGTGCCGTAGGTGATCGCACTGACGTGGCCGTCAGCCGCACGGGTCACGCTCGAGCAACGCGCGGCATTACCCAGCACGTAGCAGTCACGCAGGATGCGGTCGACGCTGTCAGCGATGATCATGTCGCTGATTTCGTACTTGTACCAATCCAGCGACAGGTCCAGGCCCTGCACCCAACGCGGGCTCCACACCAGACCGAAGGTGGTGCTCTTGGAGGTTTCCGGCTTCAGGTTCGGGTTGGCACCCGAGACGAACTGGTCACCCGACTGGCACGGCAGGGTCGAGCAGGGCAGGTTGCCCTGGCCCAGCTGCACGTAGTTGGCCGGAGCGCCACCGGCGGTGCACGCGGCATTGCCGGCAACACTGCCCGGAGCCTTCACGCCGCACGGATCGATGTACGACTCGAAGCTCGAGCTCAGGCCACCGTACAGGTCGCTGATGGTCGGAGCACGGAAGCCCTGGGCGTAGGTGCCGCGGACCAGCAGTTCATCCAGCGGACGCCAGGTCAGGCCGAACTTGCTGTTGGTGGTGCCACCGAAGTTGCTGTAGTCCGAGTAACGGCTGGCAACGTTCAGGGTCAGTTCCTTGGCGAAGGCCATGTCGGCCAGCAGCGGCACGTTCAGTTCGAGGTAGACCTCGTTCAGATCGTACTGGCCGCGGGTCGGCTTCTGGCCCAGACCGGTGGACTGGCCCGACTGCGCGAAGGCGTCCGGCACATAGCTGCCTTCTTCCTTGCGGTGCTCGACACCCAGGGCGAAGCCCAGGTCGCCGGCCGGCAGGGTCACGATGGCGCCCGACAGGTTGGCGGTGAAGCTGGTGGTCTTGGTGACGCCACGGGTGGTGAAGGTCGGGAACAGGAAGTCCTGCAGCTCCTGGTTCGCCAGCGAACCCTGGCCATCAACGCCGTACGGCAGCAGCGGGTTCCACGGGCGGCAATCGCCCAGGATCGGCTTGGCAGCGGTACCGCAGCGGGCAACGCCGCCGGCATCGATGAACGACGGGCCCAGGGCCTGGCCTGCAGCGATCAGGCTCATGTCACCGCGGTTGGTCTTGATCGACTCGTTGCGGTTCCACAGCGCGCCGACATCCCAGTCGAAGGTCTTGCCGCCCAGCTCGAAGAAGCCGGTCAGGGTCGGAGCGAAGCGCAGGGTCTTCAGCTGGCTGTCAGTGGTACGCGGCACTTCCCACAGGCGACGGCGGAAGTTGACGTCCTGGCCGACCGGGTTGAAGGCGCTCGAGCCCTCCAGCGGGGTGCCGAAGGAGTTCGACTGGAACGGATAGCCGGCGATCTGCTGGAACGTCTGGCGCTCGTTGTAGAGCACGTCGGTGTTCAGGCTGATCGAGTCGGTGAAGTCGTAGGTGCCGTTGATGTAGACCGACTTGCGCTTCACACCGGTGAGCAGGGTCATCTGCTCGTTGGAGTTGGCGAACTCGTCCGCCGTAATGACGTGGTAGTCATTCGGGTTCTTCGGGTTGCCGCCGGCGTTCAGGGTCTTCCAGACAGCCTTCTTGGAGTCGCTGCAATCGACCTGGGTCGGGTTGCACCAGCTGCCGTTCTGGCTGATCGGGCTCCAGGTGGCCGAGGTCGAGTTCGGACCCAGCGAGCCGTCACGGCTGTACCAGCGGTCCTTGGCCCACACCGGATCCTGCTTCGAGTACTCGGCCGACAGGGTCAGGCTGCCGCGCTCGCCGCGGGCACCGAGGGTCATCGAATAGGTTTCGGTGTCGCCGTCGCCCTTGCCGTACTGGCCGACGTAGACATTGGCTTCGCCGCCGTCGAAGTTCTTGCGGGTGATCACGTTGACCACGCCGGCGATGGCGTCGGAACCGTAGATCGAGGACGCGCCGTCCTTCAGGATCTCGATGCGCTCAACGGCCGACATCGGGATCTGGCTGAGATCCTGGTAACCGGCGGTGGTTGCGCCCAGGCGCTTGCCGTTCATCAGCACCAGGGTGCGCTGGGCGCCCAGGTTGCGGATGTCGACGTAGTAGCCGCCCACGTTCTCGCCCGAAGCCAGCGATTCCGAGCGCGAGATGGCCGGGGAGCCGGCCGAGGTCAGGTTGTTCAGCACGTCGGCGACGCTCGAGAAGCCCTGCTTTTCCAGGGATTCGCGGGTCATCGTCAGGATCGGCTGCTGGGTCTCCACCGAGGCGCCGCGGATGCGCGAGCCGGTGACCGAAATGCGGTCCAGGTCGGTGGTGCCCTTTGCTTCCTGAGCCGAAGCAAAGGCCGGCGCCAGCGCCAGCGCAATGCCGGCCGGCAGCAAGCCGAACCGCACTGCGGGATTACGAACGTTCATCTATCTCTCCAAGGTACGTGTTAGCAGCGTGTTAAAACACCCCAGCACGTTACGATTGCGTTGCAGCGCTGTATTTGCGCGAACCAACCGGAGACTTTGCGGATTGTGGCGGGAGCAAGCCGCCGTTCTCCCTGAAGCGCGATGCGGACTGGCCGTAGCGGGCGCGGAACGCACGCGCGAAGCTGCAGCAGTTGTCGAAGCCACTGGCGGCGGCGACTTCGCCCACCATCATGTCGGTGTCGCGCAGCAGGTCAGCAGCGCGTTCGAGGCGCAGTCGTGCCGAAAGCGACTGCGGGCTTTCCTCGTACAGGCTCTGGAAGGTCTTGGAGAGGTACCAGCTGGAGAAGTTGGTCAGCTCGGCCAGTTCGCCGATGCGGACCACACGGTGACTGTTGCCTTCCAGATAGAGGCGCGCACGCTGCATGCGGCCGAACACCTGGCGCTTGCGGCTGCGCGAACGGCCCGGGCAGCGCTGCACGTTGTCGGCCAGGCCACGCTGCAGGCCAGCCAGGTGCAGCAGCAGCGGACGCAGGGCCTGTGCCGGCTGGCCGCTGGCCAGCGCATCGCGCCACAGGCGCAGCGCCACGCGGGCGTCACTGCGGTTCATGCGGCCACGACCGGCATACAGGCCGCAGTCGGCCATCTCGGTCAGCACGCGAAGCGCTTCGACGTTCAGGTTCAGGCCGACGCACAGCCCGTTGCGACCGGCCTGCACCAGCGGCCGCGATTCCTTCTCGAAGGCGATCCACTCGCCCTGGCGCAGGCGGAAGCGCCCTTCCTTGGCCTCCACCCACGAACTGCCACGCACCTGCATCCAGACGGTGAAGCTGGAGCCGGCGGTCTGCAGGCTGCCCAGTCGGGCCACGCCCAGGCAGGTCGGCGCGACATCGTCGAGCGACCGGTCCAGGGAGACGGTTTGGCCGCGATCGGCCAGCGAGAGTTGACGCATGGGGGCACCACGGATTTGCCTAGTACAGGACTCCGTTTTGCCTAATCAGGCGGTACCGCGTCAGGAAAGTCCGACGAGATCGCCACGAATTCGCGACGAGATCCCGACGAAGAAATTACGAAGGCCCATTTCCCTTGAACAACAACAACTTGGAGAACGCCGGGAACAGCGCGGGTGGGCGTTCGGGCAACCGCATCACGCCGATGTCGGCACCATCGCTGACCGCCATCGCCACGAACAGGTCATGTCCGTCAGCGCTGGCGCTGAGTCCGTTGCCGGCGCTGAGCCGTTCGGCGTCCAGGCAGCGTTCCGGCTCCTCGCGGCCGGGCAGGATGCGCACCAAGGTGGTGCCACACGTGGTCGAGGTGCCGAGGTAACCGATGCCGCTGTTGCCGGCCACGGTCCAGGCCCGGTATCGCCAGCGGCTGGGCCGGTCGTCGCTGATCTGCTGCACGCTGCCCGACGACAACGCGGCATCGGCCGACCACAGGCCACCGGCGGCCAGGCGGGTGAACAACACGCGGCCACTGCTGCGGTCGAAGCGCGCCTGCGACACCCCATCGATGCTGGCCAACCGGCGCCAGGGCTGGGTGCTGCGGTCGAACAGGCTCAACCGGGTGCGCTGGTCGGCATCGCGTTCGACCACAAACAACTGCTCCGGCGACGCGCCATACAGCGCCTGCAGCGGCTGTTCGGCCGGGATCGGCAAAGGTTGCAGGCGTTCATCGCGTGGCGCGATCTCGTAGACCACCGTGCGCCCGTGCGCGTCGCGGCCGACCACGAGCAGCTGACGGCTGTCGGCGGACCAGTCCGGTGCCTGTCGCGCTTCCGGCCGCAGCCCTTCGATGGGGCGCAGCGAATCCGGCCGCTGCATGTCCGCCCACCACAGGGCGAAGCTGCCGGAGCGATCCGAGGTGAAGACCAGCTGGCGGCCATCCGGCGCTGCCATCGGCTGCCCATCGCGGCCACTGGAGGCAAACAGGCGCTCGGGCGCGCCGTTGCCCTGCATCGGCACCTTGAACACGCCGAACTGCGCGCGCCGGTGGACGAAGGCCAGCATGCCACCACGTCGCGACACGGCGGGCCACTGCGCATCATCCAGGCCGGCATCGCGCAGCGTGTGCCGCTCGACGTCCAGGTAATAGAGCCGCGCCTCGCTGTCGACGCGGCGGCCGAACACGATGGTGCGGCCATCGTCCAGCCAGGCCCAGCCGCGCAGCTCTGCCGCCTCGTTGGTCAACTGCTCGGGCGTACCGCCCGCGGCCGGCACCCGCCACAGATCGCCCAGCTGCGGGTTGCGCACGAACACCAGCCATTGCCCGTCGGGCGAATAACGCGGTGCGTAGTCGAAGTCATCCTGGTCGACGCCGTAGGCCAGCGCGCGCCATTCGCCACTGGCCAGGTCCAGCACGCGGATGCCACGGTGGGCGTAGCGCCCGACCATGCTGCCGAACACCAGGCCACGACCATCGGGTGTCCAGTCGAAGCTGAGCAGCTCGGTGCCATCGCAGCGCGTGGCCTGGCGCAGTGCGCCACCGGTAGCGCTGGCGATCAGCACCTGGCAGCCACCGTCAGCAGAGAACCGTGCGAAGGCGATCTCACGACCATCCGGCGACCAGTTCGGGAATCGATCGACGGCACCGGCCGGCGGCACCAGCAACTGGCGTGCCGGCGCGTTGCCGGAGGTCTGCACCTTGATCGCACCACCGCCGTTGCCGTCTTCGTTGGCGCCTTCATAGGCCACCAGCGAACCATCCGGTGACAGCGTGGGATAGGTTTCAAAGCCGCTGGTCGCGGTGATCAACCGATAGGGACGCTGTGGGCTGCCGATCACCCGCGTGCCGTTCTCCACGGCGGCCTCCACCGGCGAGCTGCTGGTCGGCGCGCGGCGCAGCAGCAGCGTGGTCATCACCAGCAGCGTGGCCAGCATCAACACGCCCAGCGCCAGCAGCACGCGGCGGCGGACATGGCGCCAGCGGCGGCGCGATTCCTGCGCGCGCGCGGGCAGCACCGCGGCGTCGGCGGGTACCGGCTGCACTTCCACGCCTTCGTCGTCAGGCAAGCCCGCAGCCGATGGCTCCGCATCGTCCAGCGCCTGTACCGGGACCAGAAGCCGATAGCCGGTCTTGGCGATGGTTTCGATGTAGGCCTGGCCGTTGTCGTCGTCGTTGCTGAACGCCTTGCGCAACTGGGTGACGGCCTGGGTCAGCACATCGTTGGTCGGCAGCGTGTCCGGCCACACCTCGGCGAACAACTCGTCGCGGGTGACAACGCGGCCCGGCTGCCGCAGCAGCACGCGCAGCACGCCCAACGCCTTCGGCGTCAGCCGGCGCGGGCGACGCGCACCGACGACCTCGACCTCGCGCGAGGACAGAGTGACGATGCACTCTCCTATCCGTATCCGATCGGATACGGGGGGCTGGATTTCGCTGCTGTTCATTTTCTGCTACACAGTAGAGACAGGTCCCGGGCAGTGTTTGCCTTCGTTACGGTCCCGTCCTGGGAACAGCGAAAAGCCAGACTCCGCACAAAGCATCGGCGCATACCGCAAAAACAATCGAGCGCGCGAATACTAGCCTATGCAAGTTACCTCGCCTATCGCGTGGTCGACATCAGGCTCTCTCTCGCCGACGCATTCACATAATTCGCGACACCATTCGCGCCCTCTTGGGCGCGAAATTTTTATCTGGCGTTCATTTTCACATGCGCCGCAGCATGGTCAATCCGACCAGTCGCGAAACCACCAAAGCCACGTACATCACGCCGGAAAACTGCTCCAGCATGACCAATGCGCGTGCCTGTGGATGCAGGGGTACGACGTCACTCAAGCCTACTCCAGACAGCAAGCTGAAGCTGAGATAAAGCAGCTCCATCCAACTGCGCTGAGCACCCCCGCCGGTGCCCTGGAAACTGCCCGGATACCACTGCTGGCACACCGCGAACGCGAAGGCGAAAGCCCACGCCAGCAGGGTGAAGGTTGCGCCTGCGGCGAACAGTTCGTCGCGGGTGACCTTGTGGTCCTGGAGCATGTAGGCGATCAGGGCGCCGGCCGTATAGAAGTACAGCAGGCTCTCCAGCAATTGCGCGGTGGTCAACAATGCGGTGCGGTCGAGCAATGCGCCTGCCAACGAGAACACCACCGAAGGAATGGCCAGCAACAGCGCCAGCCAGGTGCCCAGCGGGCTGCGCTGGACCACCCACAGCGCCAGGCCGAGTACCGCCATGCCGAACATGCCCAGTGCGGCGCGGCCCGCAGCGGTGTCATCCAGCGCGGGATACAGCAGCACCGCCAGCAGCTGCGCGCCCAGCAACCAGGCCGAAGGATGACGGCGGGCGATGGCCAGCCAACGGGTGGTCATGGCAACGGGCATGGCGTCCTTTCCCCTGGGCGATGGACGCAGCATAGCCGGGCACGGCGTGATGAACGGTCGTGCCGGCCGTTGGCCGGCACTCCCGTTTCCGCATCAGCCCTGGCGGTAGACCTCGGCGCCGGCGGCGCGGAACTCTTCCGACTTCTCCTTCATGCCAGCCTCGGCGTAGTCACGCACGTCCTGGGTGATCTTCATCGAACAGAAGTGCGGGCCGCACATCGAGCAGAAGTGCGCCAGCTTGTGCGCATCCTTCGGCAGCGTCTCGTCATGGAACTCCTTGGCCTTCTCCGGATCCAGGCCAAGGTGGAACTGGTCTTCCCAGCGGAACTCGAAGCGCGCCTTGCTCAGCGCGTTGTCGCGCACCTGCGCACCCGGATGGCCCTTGGCCAGGTCGGCCGCATGCGCGGCGATGCGGTAGGCCATGATGCCGTCGCGCACGTCCTGGCGATTGGGCAGGCCGAGGTGCTCCTTCGGCGTCACGTAGCAGAGCATCGCCGTGCCGAACCAACCGATCATCGCCGCACCGATCGCGCTGGTGATGTGGTCGTAGCCCGGTGCGATATCGGTGGTCAGCGGCCCCAGCGTATAGAACGGCGCTTCGCCGCATTCGCGCAGCTGCTTGTCCATGTTCTCCTTGATCAGCTGCATCGGCACGTGGCCGGGACCTTCGATCATGGTCTGCACATCATGCTTCCAGGCGATCTTCGTCAGCTCACCCAGCGTCTCCAGCTCACCGAACTGCGCCGCGTCGTTGGCATCGGCGATGCAGCCCGGGCGCAGGCCGTCACCCAGCGAGAAGGTCACGTCGTAGGCCTTCATGATCTCGCAGATCTCTTCGAAGTGCGTGTAGAGGAAGTTCTCCTTGTGGTGCGCCAGGCACCACTTGGCCATGATCGAGCCACCGCGGCTGACGATGCCGGTGACCCGCTTGGCGGTGAGCGGCACATAGCGCAGCAGCACGCCGGCGTGAATGGTGAAGTAGTCCACGCCCTGTTCGGCCTGCTCGATCAGCGTGTCGCGGAAGATCTCCCAGGTGAGTGCTTCGGCACGGCCATCGACCTTCTCCAGCGCCTGGTAGATCGGGACGGTACCGATCGCCACTGGCGAATTGCGGATGATCCATTCGCGGGTTTCGTGGATGTGCTTGCCGGTGGACAGGTCCATCACCGTGTCACCGCCCCAGCGGATCGCCCACACCAGCTTCTCCACTTCCTCGGCAATGCCCGAGGACACGGCGCTGTTGCCGATGTTGGCATTGATCTTGGTCAGGAAATTGCGGCCGATGATCATCGGCTCGCTTTCCGGATGGTTGATGTTGTTGGGCAACACCGCGCGGCCGCGCGCGATTTCCTCGCGCACGAACTCGGGCGTGATGATCTTCTGGATCGAAGCCCCGAACGCCTCGCCCGGGTGCTGCTGCAGCAGGCCGGCATCGCGGATCGCTTCCAGCCGCTGGTTCTCGCGGATGGCGACGAATTCCATTTCCGGCGTGATGATGCCGCGGCGCGCGTAGTGCATCTGGGTGACGTTGGCGCCTGCACGTGCACGGCGCGGCAGGCTGCGCGCAGGGAAACGCACGGCATCGAGTTTCGGATCATGCTCGCGGTCGCGGCCGAACGATGAACTCAGGCCGTCGAGCTGCTCGATATCGCCGCGCTCTTCCACCCAGCCACGACGCAGCGCCAGCAGGCCTGCCGAGAGATCGATACGCACATCCGGATCGGTGTAGGGGCCCGACGTGTCGTAGACCGTGACCGGTGCATTCTCTTCGCCGCCGAACAACGTCGGCGTGCGGGTCAATGCGATCTCGCGCATCGGCACCTGCAGATCCGGACGCGAACCGGGTACGTGGATCTTGCGCGAACCGGGAATCGGCCGGGTCACGGATTCGGAGAGTTGCTGGGCCTGTTGCTGCAGGGCGGAGAGCTGTGCGTTCATCGGGCATCGTCCAGGAAGGTCAGGGACGAAGCGGCGGCGCACTGCGCCCGCGCGCGGACGGTCCTTGGGCGGAGTCCGGGCACGGCTGCACTGCAAAGCTTCCCTACGCCGGTATGAGCCGGATCAGGTTCCAAGGGACTGTCTCAACCGTGGCCACATGGCCGCGGTACCCCCGCTTCTTGGCGTGCATTAGAGCATAGAAAGCACTGCAGCTCATGGCGGTTGCAGCCGCGCATCGCGTGGATCCGCGGTTTCTGTATTAACAGAACCGTGACATCGCGTTCAGTAACGTGCACATCCGTCGCGTTCCAGCGACCGATGCGTCCTTCGCCGCCTTCGCGGCCTCTGCCCGGTTCGCGCTGCATGCCACCGGCCCTTCGCTGCAAGCTCTGCTCGCTCCCCTCAATCCCTTGATCGGAGAAGCTCCTTCATGGTGTTTCGCGTTTCCATCGCACTGGTTCTGCTGCTGGTGCTGCTTGCCGGTATTGCACCGGGCCCCTTCAATGCCGTGGTGCAGTCGATGCTGGCAGAAGTCATCCGCAGCGTCGGCTGGCTGTACCTGCTGGTGGTGTTCCTGGCCCTGGTGTTCCTGATGTACCTGGCCTTCGGCCGCTTCGGCAACCTGCGCATCGGTGGCGAAGACGCCGAGCCCGAGTTCTCGCGGGCCAGCTGGATGTCGATGCTGTTCGCCGCCGGCATGGGTATCGGCCTGGTGTTCTGGGGCGCCGCCGAGCCCATCTCGCACTTCAGCAAGCCACCGGAAGGGCTTGCTCCGCAGAGCCTGGATGCGGCACGCGCCTCGATGCGCTATGCATTCTTCCACTGGGGCCTGCACCCATGGGCCATCTATGCGCTGATCGGCCTGGCGATGGCCTGGTTCCAATTCAACCGCAACGGCCGCGGCCTGGTCAGCGACATGCTGCAGCCGATCATCGGCCGCCACCATCGCGGCTGGATCGGTCGGGTGGTCAACATCGCTGCAGTGGTCGCCACCGCGATCGGTGTCGCGACTACGCTGGGCTTCGGCACCATCCAGATCGCCGCCGGCATCGAGCGCGTGTTCGGCGTGCAGGCGACCGTCGCAGTGCAGATGACCATCATTGCGGTCGCCTTCGTGCTGTACATGGCATCCACCGCCAGTGGCGTGGAGCGAGGTGTGAAGTGGCTGTCCAACTTCAACCTGGCATTGGCTGCCCTGCTGGCAGCCATCCTGCTGGTGCTGGGGCCGACCGGCTTCATCTTCGATACGTTCACCACCACGCTGGGGTCCTACCTCAACCAGCTGGTGACGATGAGCCTGCGCATGTCACCGTTCTCCGGCAGCACCTGGGTGGCGGACTGGACGATCTTCTACTGGGCCTGGTGGATCTCGTGGGCACCGTTCGTGGGGTCGTTCATCGCACGCATCTCGCGCGGCCGCAGCGTGCGCGAGTTCGTTATCGGCGTAGTGCTCGCGCCAACACTGCTGGGCTTCTTCTGGTTCGCGGTATTCGGCGGCACCGCGCTGTGGGCGCAGATCTTCGGCCATGCCGACCTGGTGCAGGCGCTGGGCAATGGCTACGAGACGGTGCTGTTCACGCTGTTCGACGGCATGCCGCTGCCACTGCTGCTGTCGTGCATCGCACTGGTACTGCTGATGATCTTCTTCGTGACCTCGGCCGACTCGGCTGTGCTGGTGCTGGCCAGCATGTCCACTGACGAAGCAGGCGATCCTCCGTTGAAGCGCAAGCTGGCCTGGGGCATCGCGGTGGCGTTGATCGCAGCGGCGTTGCTGCTGGCCGGTGGTCTGGATGCACTGCAAGGCATGATCACGATTGCGGCGTTGCCATTCGCGCTGCTGATGGTGCTGGTGATGGTGTCGCTGTACCGGGTGCTGGACCAGGAGTACACCCGCGAGCGGCGGCAGGCGCAGCGCCAGCGGCACATGATCGATGCGTGGATCGCGCGCGAGATGGCGGCACAGGAAGAGACCCAGGCGGAGGCCGCACGCACGCACGATCAGGATTGAGGGTGTTTTGCAGCCTGCGGCTGCACCGCTTTTTTCAGGCAAGTGCAAGTGTTTTTTCAGGCAAGTGCAAGTGCAAGTGCAGGAGCCAAAGCGGCTCTGGGTTTCTGCTGGTTGGGCGGGGCGGTGTGGGTTGGCAGGACACGCCGTAAACCCGTCCATGGGGGCTCGATGGCGCCATCCATGGCGCCAACGGTCCTGCCAGCCCACATCGACCCACCCCCGACAGTTTCCCGGTGACGGTGGGTTTTTCACGCCATGCGTGGATGAGGTGTATCGGAAAACACGAAGGGGTCGGATCCGTTTTCCTTCGAAAACGGATCCGACCCCAACCCAAAGCGCGCGGCTGTTGCCGTTGCCTTTGCTCTTGATCTTCTTTTTTTTCTTCCTGCGGTGGCGGCCGCAGGAAACTGTCAGGGGCCGGGCGGGTGGGCTGGGCGGGGGTGTCCGCGGCATGGATGCCGCGGCCAAGCCTACAGGGACGTACTTGCGGCGTCCCCCGACCAGCCCACCCGCCCGGTCCAATCACGCAAGCCGGCTTCTGACCCCCACCGCAGAGGGGGCTCAGCCCGGTGGCCGGGAAACCTCAGTAGCCCGCCGCCTGCCCATCCTTGCGGCTCTCCGAAGCGCCGTAGTAAACCCCGGTCTCGGGATCACGCATGATCGCCTGGTACCCGCCATACGGGCCATCGGCGAACACGATGCGATGCCCCTTGCGCATCAGCGCACGCACCGTCTCGTACGGGAACCCGGTTTCCAGATTCACTTCGCCGCCATCGGTCATCGCCGTGGCCTGCCCGGTCGGTTCGGTCGAGCCTTCGTGCTGGATGCGCGGTGCATCTCCGGCTTCCTGCAGGTTCATCCCGAAATCCACCAGGTTCATCACGATCTGCGCGTGGCCCTGCGGCTGCATCGCGCCGCCCATCACGCCGAAGCTGGCGTACGGCTTGCCGCCCTTGGTGATGAACGCCGGGATGATCGTCTGGAACGGGCGCTTGCCCGGTGCATAGCCGTTGGGATGATTCTTCTGCAGCACGAACATCTCGCCACGATCCTGCAGGATGAAGCCCAGCCCCGGAGGCGCCATGCCGCTGCCCATGCCGCGGTAATTGGACTGGATCAGCGACACCATCATGCCGTCGGCGTCGGCCACGGTCATGTAGATGGTGTCGCCCTCTTCCAGTTGCTTCGGCGTGCCCGGCTGCACTTCCTTCAACGCCTTGTCCATCGAGATCAGCGCGCGGCGCTGCGCGGCGTACTCCTTGGAGATCAGTTTCTGCACCGGCGCCGGCTGGAATGCCATGTCGGCATAGAAGCGCGCACGGTCGGCGAAGGCCAGCTTCTTCGCTTCAACGAACAGGTGCACATGCTCCGGTGAACCAAACGGGATCTTCGAGAAGTCGTAGCCTTCCAGCACGTTGAGGATCTGCAGCGCGGCGATGCCCTGGCTGTTCGGCGGCAGTTCCCACACGTCGTAGCCACGGTAGTTGCTGCTGACCGGCTCGACCCACTCACCGTGGTGGTCGGCCATGTCCTGGTAGCTCAGGTAGCCACCGTTGGCCTTGAAGTAGTCGCCGATGGTGCGGGCGATGTCGCCCTTGTAGAAGGCGTCGCGCCCGCCATCGGCGATCTTCTGCAGCGTGCTGGCCAGGTTCGGGTTCTTCCACATCTCGCCCTTGCGCGGGGCGTGGCCGTTGATCGTGAACTGTTCCTTGAAACCCGGGTACTGCGACAGCTTGGGCACCGAGCGGTCCCAGTAGTAGGCGATCACCTCGGCTACCGGATGGCCCTCGCGGGCGTAACGGATGGCCGGCGCCAGGTTGTCGGCCATCGGCTTGCGGCCGAAGCGTTCGTGCAGCGCGAACCAGCCGTCGACTGCGCCGGGCACGGAGACCGGCAGCGGGCCGGTCGCCGGGATGTCCTTCAGGCCACGGCGCTGGAACTCGGCCAGGGTCAACGACTTCGGCGAACGGCCCGAACCGTTGTAGCCATAGAGCTTCTGCGTCTTCGGGTCCCAGACGATGGCGAACAGGTCGCCGCCGATGCCGTTGCCGGTGGGCTCCATCAGGCCAAGCGCGGCATTGGCGGCAATCGCCGCGTCCACCGCCGAGCCCCCGCCCTTCATCACGTCCAGCGCGATCTGGGTGGCCAGCGGCTGCGAGGTGGCGGCCATCGCATGCGGGGCGATCACCTCCGAACGGGTGGCAAAGGTGTGGCCGGTGATGCGGTCGGCGGCAGAAGACAGTGCAGGCACAGCGGCCAGTAGTGCAGCGGCCAGCAGGGAACGGGCAAGGCGTCGGGACACGGTCGGGTTCCGATGGAAGGGTGGTCCCTCGATCTTCGCCGCTGCGGCCTTCATGCGGTATCGGGCAGAGGTCATGGACGTTGATCCTGGGGTGGGTGCGGAAGGTCCGCACCCGCCAAGGCGAAAACCCGCCGGATTCCGCGCAAAAAACGCGCTGAAAGGAGTGAATTCGGGTTCACCGAAACACTTTCAGCGGCAACCATCCTTGTGCCACAAGCGATTGCGCTGGATGCAGCGGAAACCTATAAAAATTCCGTCGCGAGGGTTGACATCACCAAAACGGCTGTGTTTCTCTCGATCACATGTTGCATCACAACACGCCACCGCGAACCCACATCGAAGCCGCCGACACCGGCGCCGCCTCGCTGCGTTCGATTCTTGTGCTCGTACTTATTACCCAACCAACAGGTGCGGGACGAGCCAGCGTGTAAGCAACAAACACACCGGAACTCTTCAAAAACCCGCACCCGCCCCGGTGCGGGTTTTTTCATTTCAGGACCTGGTTTCAGACGCAACCACCATGCACATCGCCCAACGCAAAACCCGGACCCACACCACCACGATGCCTCGTGGTGGCTGTGCCTGTGCGATGCGCGGCGCCTCCTCCACCGCCTTCCCCTGACCGGCCGGCACGTCACCTCGACGACCGGCCGTTCTTTTTTCTTCCCACCGCAAGGAACCTCCCCCATGAGCACCAACGACCTGCCCCAGACCAAGATCGCCGTCATCGGCTACGGCAGCCAGGGCCGCGCCCACGCACTGAACCTGCGCGAATCCGGCTTCGACGTGGTGGTAGGCCTGCGTCCGGGTGGCCCGACCGAGGTCAAGGCACAGGCCGATGGCTTCACCGTGAAAGCACCGGCCGACGCGGTGAAGGATGCCGACCTGGTCGCCGTGCTGACCCCGGACATGGTGCAGAAGAAGCTCTACGACGACGTGCTGGCCGCGAACATGAAACAGGGTGCGGTGCTGTTGTTCGCGCACGGCCTGAACGTGCACTTCGACATGATCAAGCCGCGCGAGGACCTGGATGTCGTGCTGGTCGCACCCAAGGGCCCCGGCGCGCTGGTGCGCCGCGAGTATGAAATCGGCCGTGGCGTGCCCTGCATCTGGGCGGTCTACCAGGACAAGAGCGGCAAGGCGGCCGAGTACGCCCTAGCCTATGCGGCCGGCCTCGGCGGCGCCCGCGCCAACCTGATCCAGACCACCTTCAAGGAAGAGACCGAGACCGATCTGTTCGGCGAGCAGGCGGTGCTGTGCGGCGGTGCCTCGGCGCTGGTGCAGGCCGGTTTCGAGACCCTGGTCGAAGCTGGCTACCAGCCGGAGATCGCCTATTACGAAGTGCTGCACGAACTGAAGCTGATCGTCGACCTGTTCTATGAAGGCGGCATCTCGCGCATGTTGGAGTTCATCTCCGAGACCGCGCAGTACGGCGACTACGTCAGCGGCCCGCGCGTGATCGACGCCGGCACCAAGGCGCGCATGAAGGAAGTGCTGAAGGACATCCAGGACGGCACCTTCACCAAGAACTGGGTGGCCGAGTACGAAGCGGGCCTGCCGAACTACAACAGGTTCAAGCAGGCCGACCTGGAGCACCCGATCGAAAAGGTGGGCAAGGAACTGCGCGCCAAGATGGTCTGGTTGCAAGGACAGGCCGCGTAACCGCGCGGCCTCCCCCACCCGCTTTGCAAGGTTCCCCCATGAACTCTTCCACACATCGCAGCGCGCCGCCCAACGGCGCGCGCTGGCTGACCCAGGCGCTGGAGGCCGAGGGCGTCCACACGCTGTTCGGCTATCCCGGCGGCACCATCATGCCGTTCTACGACGCGCTGGTGGATTCGTCGCTGAAGCACGTCCTGGTGCGCCATGAGCAGGGCGCGGCACTGGCCGCCAATGGCTTTGCCCGCGCCAGCAACCAGGTGGGCGTCTGCGTGGCCACCTCCGGCCCGGGCGCCTCCAACCTGGTCACCGGCATCGCCGACGCGATGCTGGATTCGGTGCCGATGGTCTGCATCACCGGCCAGGTCGCCACGCCGCTGCTGGGCACTGACGCCTTCCAGGAACTGGATGTGTTCGGCCTGACCCTGCCGATCGTCAAGCACAGCTGGCTGGTGCGCAGCGTCGACGACCTGCCGCGCGTGGTTGCCGATGCGTTCCGCATCGCCCGCGAGGGCCGGCCCGGCCCAGTGCTGATCGACCTGCCCAAGGACGTGCAGCTGGCCGATGCCAGTCATCTGCCGGCGCACGTGCCGAGCAGCGTCGAACCGCCGCCGTCGCCGGCCGAGGCCGCCATCACCGAGGCCATCGCCGCACTGGCGGCCGCCGAAAAGCCGGTGGTCTACGCCGGTGGCGGCATCGCGCTGGGCGATGCGGTGCAGGACCTGCGCGATTTCGTCGAGGCCAGCGCCATCCCCACCGTGATGACCCTGCGCGGGCTGGGCGCGCTGCCGGCCAACCACCCGCAGTCGCTGGGCATGCTGGGCATGCACGGCACCCGCGCGGCCAACATGGCGGTGCAGGAAAGCGACCTGCTGCTGGTGCTGGGTGCTCGCTTCGACGACCGCGCCACCGGCAAGCTGGCCGAGTTCGCACCGTTCGCCCGTGTCGTCCACATCGATGCCGACGCTTACGAGATCTCCAAGCTGCGCAGCGCCGATGTCGCCGTACCCGGCAATGTCGGCCACGCCATCCGCGCCCTGCGTGCGGCCTTCCCCTCCCCCAAGGCCCACCAGGACGCATGGCGCAAGCGCTGTGCACAGCATCGCGATCGTTTCGCAGCGCGCTACGACGCACCGGGCCAGCACATCTACGCCCCGGCGCTGCTGAAGCGCCTGAGCGAGCTGGCACCGGCCGATGCGGTGATCGCCTGCGATGTCGGCCAGCACCAGATGTGGGTGGCGCAGCACTGCCGCTTCAACCACCCGCGCAACCACCTGACCAGTGGCGCGCTGGGCACCATGGGCTTCGGCCTGCCGGCAGCGATGGGTGCGCAGTTCGCCTGCCCCGATCGCACCGTGGTGCTGGTGTCCGGCGACGGCAGCTTCATGATGAACGTGCAGGAGCTGGCGACCATCGCGCGTTGCCGCCTGCCGGTGAAGATCGTGCTGCTGGACAACAGTTCGCTGGGCATGGTGCGGCAGTGGCAGGAGCTGTTCTTCGCCGAGCGTTACAGCGAGATCGACCTGTCCGACAACCCGGACTTCGTGGCGCTGGCGCAGGTGTTCGGCATTGCCGCGACCCGCATCGATGCACGCGATGACGTCGAGGGTGGGCTGGCCGCGCTGCTGGCCGAGCCCGGTCCCGCGCTGCTGCACGTGGCCATCGATGCACGCGCCAACGTGTGGCCGCTGGTGCCGCCGAACACCGCCAACAGCACGATGCTGGAAAGCAACCCTGCCCATGCCCGCCAGGAGACCCCCAATGCAATACCGGCTTGACCTGGTGCTGCACCCGGCCGAAGGCGCGCTGCTGCGCGTGATCGGCATGGCCGAACGCCGTGGCTTCGCACCGCGTGCGATCAGCGGTGCGCCGGTGGCCGCCGACGATGGCCGCTGGCACCTGCAGCTGGTGGTGGATGGCCAGCGCCCGGCGGAAACGCTGTGCCGGCAGATCGAGAAGATCTACGACTGCGTGTCCGTGCAGGTCACCGCCGTGGAAGGAGCATCCGTATGAACACCCGTACCGTAGTGACCACGGTGCCGGTACGGGGGCGTCTTCTTCGCCGCCCGTGCCCGCATGCGGCGGTCGCCTGCACCCCGCTGGTGGCCCATGCCGGCCGCTGACACCAGCCAGGAAAGCGATGTCGGCGACGTAAGCGTCGCCGACGTACTGGCGGCGCAGGCCCGACTGCGCCGCTTCCTGCCGCCTACCCCGCTGCACCATGCCGAGCGCTTCGGCACCTGGCTGAAGCTGGAGAACCTGCAGCGCACCGGGTCCTACAAAGTGCGCGGCGCGTTGAACGCGCTGCTGGCCGGCCGCGAGCGCGGCGATACGCGGCCGGTGATCTGCGCCTCGGCCGGCAACCATGCCCAGGGCGTGGCGTGGGCGGCCTACCGCCTGGACGTGCCGGCCATCACCGTGATGCCGCATGGCGCGCCCGCCACCAAGATCGCCGGCGTCGCCCACTGGGGCGCGACCGTGCGCCAGCACGGCACCAGCTATGACGAGGCCTACGCCTTCGCGGTTGAACTGGCACAACGCCACGGCTACCGCTTCCTGTCCGCGTTCGACGATGCCGATGTGATCGCCGGCCAGGGCACGGTCGGCATCGAGCTGGCCGCACACGCGCCGGACGTGGTGATCGTGCCGATCGGCGGCGGCGGTCTGGCCTCCGGCGTTGCATTGGCACTGAAATCACAGGGCGTGCGCGTGGTCGGCGCGCAGGTGGAGGGCGTGGATTCGATGGCGCGTGCGATCCGTGGCGACGTGCGCGAGATCGCCCCCATCGCCTCGCTGGCCGATGGCGTCCGGGTGAAGATTCCCGGCTTCCTGACCCGCCGCCTGTGCACCTCGCTGCTGGACGATGTGGTGATCGTGCGCGAGGCAGAACTGCGCGAAACCCTGGTCCGGCTGGCGCTGGAGGAACACATCATCGCCGAGGGCGCGGGTGCGTTGGCGCTGGCGGCCGGCCGCCGCGTCGCCGGCCGCCGCAAGTGCGCGGTGGTCTCCGGCGGCAACATCGATGCCGGTGTCCTGGCCGGCCTGCTCACCGACATCCGTCCGCGCCCGCCACGCAAACCGCGGCGACGGCGCAGTGAAACCCCGCGCTCGCCGGCCAAGGCCAGCGCTCCCGCATCCCCCACGTCTTCCCCTTCCCCCCTGCAAGCCGTCGCACCCGCTGTCGAGGAGATTTCCCTGTGACCACCATCGAACGAATTACCACCCCGCGCATCCGCATCTTCGACACCACCCTGCGTGACGGCGAGCAGTCCCCCGGCTGCAGCATGAGCCCGCCGCAGAAGCTGGTGATGGCGCGTGCGCTGGACGAACTGGGCGTGGACATCATCGAGACCGGCTTCCCGGCCAGCTCGCAGTCCGACCGTGAGGCGATGGCACTGATCGGCCGCGAACTGCGCCGCCCGAGCCTGAGCCTGGCGGTGCTGTCGCGCTGCCTGCAGACCGACATCGAGACCTCCGCACGTGCCCTGGAGGCCGCAGCCAACCCGCGCCTGCACGTGTTCCTGTCGACCAGCCCGCTGCACCGCGAGCACAAGCTGCGGATGACCCGCGAGCAGGTACTGGAGTCGGTACGCAAGCACGTCTCGCTGGCCCGCTCCTACATCGACGATGTCGAGTTCTCGGCCGAGGACGCCACCCGCACCGAGCTGGATTACCTGATTGAAGTTTCGCGCGTGGCCATCGCTGCCGGCGCCACCACCATCAACCTGCCCGACACCGTCGGCTTCACCACGCCGGAAGAGATCCGCGCGATGTTCCAGCAGGTCATCGCCGGCGTCGCCGACGTGCCGAATGCCGCCAATGTGATCTTCAGCGCGCACTGCCACAACGACCTGGGCCTGGCGGTGGCCAACTCGCTGGCCGCCATCGAAGGCGGTGCACGCCAGGTCGAGTGCACCGTCAACGGCATCGGCGAGCGCGCCGGCAACTGTTCGCTGGAAGAGATCGCGATGGTGCTGAAGGTGCGCCAGGCCTTCTACGAGCAGGACAGCTCGATCAACACCCCGCGCATCGTCGGCACCTCGCAGCTGCTGCAGCGCCTGGTCGGCATGCCGGTACAGCGCAACAAGGCCATCGTCGGTGCCAATGCCTTCGCCCACGAATCGGGCATCCACCAGCACGGCATGCTGCGCCATCGCGGCACCTACGAAATCATGCGTCCGGAAGACGTGGGCTGGGAAGATTCGCAGATGGTGTTGGGCCGCCACAGTGGCCGCGCCGCCGTCGAAGCACGCCTGCGCGCACTGGGCTTCTGGCTGGACGAAGACGAACTGAAGCTGGTGTTCGAGCAGTTCAAGGGCCTGTGCGAACAGCAGCGCGTGGTCACCGATGCCGACCTGCAAACCTTGATGCAGGGCGGCTCCAACGCGCAGGGCTATCGCCTGGCCTCGATGACCATCAGCGACGTCGGCAGCCGCGCCAATGCACTGGTCGAACTGTCCGACCCGGACGGCAACCGCGTGGCCGAGACCGCGCAAGGCGACGGCCCGGTCGATGCGCTGTTCGGCGCACTGTCGGCTGCCACCGGCGTGCAGCTGATGCTGGACAGCTACCACGTGCACAGCGTCGGCATCGGCGCCGATGCGCGCGGCGAAGCCAATCTGAGCGTGCGCCACGAGGGCGTGGAGTACGACGGCACCGGCACCAGCAAGGACATCATCGAAGCCTCCGCGCTGGCCTGGCTGGATGTGGCCAACCGCCTGCTGCGCCAGCGCCAGGCCACCACCCACAGCAGCACCGACGTTCCCACCCCTGCCACCGCCTGAGGAACCCGACATGAGCGCCTTCGACACCCCCACCCCGGCCAGCGCCGCTGGCCAGCAGTGGAACGCCCAGGACTATGCGATCGACGCCGGCTTCGTGCCGCTGCTCGGCGGCGCGGTCTCGCGCCTGCTCGACCCGCGCGCCGGTGAACGCATCCTCGACCTTGGCTGTGGCGATGGCGTGCTCAGCACCGAGCTGGCGCTCAGCGGCGCACGCATCCACGGCGTGGATGCGTCGCCGGAACTGGTGATCGCCGCGCGTGCGCGCGGTGTCGATGCGCAGGTGATGGATGGCCACGCGCTGACCTTCAACGCTGAGTTCGATGCGGTGTTCAGCAACGCGGCACTGCATTGGATGGCCACCCCGGACCGCGTGCTGGAAGGCGTGCGCCGCGCCCTGCGTCCCGGCGGCCGCTTCGTCGCCGAGTTCGGCGGCCACGGCAACGTGGCCACGATCATCGCGGCGGTGCAGGCCGCGCGCGTGGCCCACGGCCATGGTGCCAGCGCCTTCCAGTGGTACTTCCCCACTGCCGATGCCTACGCCGACCGCCTGCGCCAGCATGGCTTCCAGGTGCAGCTGATCGAGTGCACGCCGCGCCCGACTGCACTGCCGACCGGTGTGGCCGGCTGGCTGCGGGTGTTCGCCGCACCGCTGCTGGACGACCTGCCGGCCGAGGCACGCGCCACGGTGCGCGAGGCCGCCACCGCACTGCTGGCCGATCTGCCGCGCAATGCTGCTGGCCAGCCGCTGGCCGACTACGTGCGGCTGCGGGTACTTGCCCGTCGCCGCTGACATGATCCATTCGTTATCTTTCCTGATGTCCGCAACTTCGTACTTCTGCCAGGCACACGCATGACCTCCGCACCCCGCACCCTGTACGACAAACTGTGGGACGCCCACGTGGTTGTCCCTGAATCCGACAGCGCGCCCGCCGTGCTGTACATCGACCTGCACCTGATCCACGAGGTGACCTCGCCGCAGGCGTTCACCGAACTGCGCGAACGCGGCCTGTCGCCGCGCCGGCCGGACCGCACCAAGGCGACGATGGACCACTCCACGCCGACCCTGCCGGCCGCCGCGGACGGCACGCTGCCCTATGCCAGCGCCGCCTCCGAGGCACAGGTCGCCACGCTGGCACGCAACTGCGCCGAGCACGGCATCGAGCTGTTCGACATGGCTTCGGAAAACCGCGGCATCGTCCACGTGATCGCGCCGGAACAGGGCTTCACCCAACCCGGCATGACCATCGTCTGTGGCGACAGCCACACCTCCACCCATGGTGCGTTCGGCTCGCTGGCGTTCGGCATCGGCACCAGCGAAGTCGGCCACGTGCTGGCCACGCAGTGCCTGCTGCAGCGCAAGGCGAAGACGTTCGCCATCACCGTCGATGGCTCACTGGCGCCGGGCGTCGGCGCCAAGGACGTGGTCCTGCACATCATCGGCGTGATCGGCGTCAACGGTGGCACCGGCCACGTGATCGAATTCCGTGGCAGCACCATCGAAGCGATGGACATGGAACAGCGCATGACCCTGTGCAACATGTCGATCGAGGCCGGCGCACGCGCCGGCATGGTGGCGCCGGACCAGGTCACCTTCGATTTCGTCGCCGCGACCCCGCGTGGTCCCAAGGGCGCCGACTTCGACGCCGCCGTGGCCCGCTGGCAGCAGCTGCGCAGCGATGACGGCGCGCGCTTCGACAGCGAAGTGCACATCGACGCCGCTGATATCCGCCCGACCCTGACCTGGGGCACCCATCCGGGCACCGCCATCGCAGTGGATGCGCCGATTCCGGCGGCCAACGATGCCGCCGCACAGAAGGGCCTGGACTACATGCACTTCCAGGCCGGCAGGGCGCTGGCGGGTACGCCGGTGGACGTGGTGTTCGTCGGTTCGTGCACCAATGGCCGCCTGAGCGACATGCGCGAAGTGGCGCAGGTGCTGCGCGGCCGTCGCGTCGCTGACCGGGTACGCATGCTGGTGGTGCCGGGCTCGGAGATCGTCAAGCGCGAGGCGGAGGCCGAAGGCATCGACGAGATCGTGCGCGCGGCCGGTGCCGAGTGGCGCGAGCCGGGCTGCTCGATGTGCATCGCCATGAACGGCGATCTGGTCGCGCCCGGCCAGCTGGCCGTGAGTACCAGCAACCGCAACTTCGAGGGCCGCCAGGGCCCCGGTTCACGCACGCTGCTGGCCTCGCCGATGAGCGCGGCGTGGGCCGCGGTGAACGGGCACGTTGCCGATACCCGCGAACTGTTCGCACAGGAGGTGGCGTGATGGCCGGCTTTCGTACCCTGACCTCGGCCAGCGTGGTGCTGCGCCAGACCAACATCGACACCGACCAGATCATTCCGGCGCGGTTCCTCTCCACCACCGAGCGCGCCGGCCTCGGCCGCAACGCGTTCAATGACTGGCGCTGGCAGGCCGATGGCGCACCGGTGGCCGACTTCGCCTTCAACCAGCCCCACAACGCCGGCCGCAGCATCCTGCTGGCGGGCCGCAACTTCGGCTGCGGTTCCTCGCGCGAGCATGCCCCATGGGCGCTGACCGACCTGGGCCTGCGCGCCATCGTCAGCAGCGAGATCGCCGACATCTTCCGCGGCAACGCGCTGAAGAACGGCCTGCTGCCGATCGTGCTGGACGAGGCCGACGTGCAGGCGCTGATGCAGCTCCCGGACGACGAGCTGACCATCGACGTGGCCACGCGCGAACTGCGCACGCCTGACGGCCGCGTCTATTCCTTCCCGCTGGATGGCTTCTCGCAGACCTGCCTGCTGGAAGGTGTCGACCAGTTGGGGTATCTGTTGGGCCGTGTCCCTGAAATCGAACGCTACGAGAGTGAGCATGCACGCTGAAATTGTTGTCCTGCCCGGTGATGGCATCGGCCCGGAAGTCGCCGCCGCCGCGGTTGCCGTCCTGAAGGCGGTCGCCGAACGCTTCAACCACACCTTCACCTTCAGCGAGCACGATATCGGCGGCATCGCCATCGACCGCCACGGCGAACCGCTGCCGGCGTCGACCCTGGCGGCCTGCCAGGCCGCAAATGCGGTGCTGCTGGGCGCGGTCGGCGGCCCGAAGTGGTCCGATCCGAACGCCAAGGTGCGCCCAGAGCAGGGCCTGCTGGCGATCCGCAAGGCGCTGGGCCTGTATGCCAACCTGCGCCCGGTGCGTACCCATGAAGCCGCCCTGCACGCCTCGCCGATCAAGGCCGAGTTGCTGCAGGGGGTGGACTTCGTAGTGGTGCGTGAACTGACCGGCGGCATCTACTTCGGCGACAAGACCCGCGATGCCGACAGCGCCAGCGACCTGTGCCGCTACACCGTGGCCGAGATCGAGCGCGTGCTGCGCAGTGCGTTCCGGCTGGCGCAACAGCGCCGCGGCAAGGTCACCTCGGTGGACAAGGCCAACGTGCTGGAAACCTCGCGCCTGTGGCGTGACGTGGCGGCACGCATCGGCCGCGAGGAGTTCCCGGAGGTAGCACTGGAACACCAGCTGGTCGATTCGATGGCGATGCACCTGCTGGCCAAGCCGCGTGAGTACGACGTGATCGTCACCGAGAACATGTTCGGCGACATCCTCACCGATGAGGCGTCGATGCTGGCCGGCTCGCTGGGCCTGCTGCCCTCGGCCTCTCTGGGCGAACCCGGTGCGGTCGGCATCTACGAACCGATCCATGGTTCGGCCCCGGACATCGCCGGCAAGGGCATCGCCAATCCGTACGCGACGATCTTCAGCGCGGCGATGCTGCTGCGCCATTCGCTGGGGCTGGAAGCGGAAGCCGCTGCGGTGGAAGCTGCGGTGCACGCCGTGCTGGACGATGGCGTGTTCACTGCCGATCTGGCCGCCAAGGGCCAGGCGGTGAGTACCGCCGCCGCCACGGATGCGGTGCTGGCGAAGCTGGGCTGACCTATCCGGCAACACTTGTAGAGTCGAGCCATGCTCGACTGCTGTTGCCTGAGTCGAGCATGGCTCGACTCTACAGGGACCTCGCGGCCACGCCCTGCGTGGCTGCGTTACTTGGTGGTGTAGCCACCATTGACCAGGATGGTCTGGCCAGTCATCCACCAGCCATCGGTGACCAGGAAACGGATCCACGGCACGATGTCGGCGATGTCGGTCAGGCCAGTGCGAGTGAACGCCGATAGCGCCGCCGCGGTCTTGTGATACGCCTGCGCATCAGCACTCTCGGCCGGATAGAAGAACGGCGTGTCCATCGGACCCGGGCCGATCGCGTTCACCGAGATGCCACGCTCACCGAACTCCTTCGACGCCGCGCGGGTGAAGTGCTCGACCGGGGCCTTGGTGCCGGCGTAGCTGGAATAGAACGGCGTGAACGCGCCCAGCAATGAGGTGACCAGGGTGCAGATGCGGCCACCGTCGTTGACGTGGTGGCCGGCCTCCTTCAGGAAGAAGAAGGCAGCCTTGGCGTTGACCGCACTCATTTCGTCGTACTCCGCTTCGCTGATGTCCAGCAGCGGCTTCTTCAGTACCTTGCCGACCGTGTTGATGGCGATGTCGGGACGGCCGACCGCTGCCACGGCATCGGCGAACAGACGCTCCATCGCTGCGGCCGAGGTCAGGTCACCCTGCAAGGCAACGGCCGTGCTGCCGGCGGCCTGCACGGCGGCGACGGTCGCCTCTGCATCGGCCTGGGTGGCGGCGCTGTTGTAGTGGATGACGATGGCTTTGGCGCCCTGGCTGGCGAAGTCGCGGGCCAGCAGGCCGCCCAGGTTCTTGGCGCCACCGGCGATCAGCACGGTCTTGCCCTTGAGGGAATGGTCGGTCATGGCGTCTGTCTCAGGAGGGGGCTGCCCGGGGTGGCAACCCTGCCCTGACGACGATATCGTGCAGAAAATGCGGATAAAGCCCGCCACATTGACTTAACTTTCCAGAGCAGGCGAACAATGGACCGGATCGATCGCTTCCGCATCTTCACCCGGGTGGTGGAATGCGCCAGCTTCACCCGCGCCGCCGACCAGCTCGGCCTGCCCCGCTCCACCGTTTCCGCGGCAGTAGCCGAGCTGGAGCAGCGGCTCGGCACCCGCCTGCTGCAGCGCTCGACCCGGCGGGTCTCCACCACCCACGACGGCGACGTGTTCCATGCCCGCTGCCTACGCCTGATCGCCGAAGTTGAAGACGCCGAGTCGTTGTTCCGGCAGGACGACGCGCAGCCGGTGGGCCTGCTGAAGATCGATGTGCCCAGCCGCATCGGCCGCCGCGTCCTCGCCCCGGCGCTGCCCGACTTCTTCGCGCGCCATCCGCAGGTTGAAGTGGACCTGGGCATGACCGACCGTGCGGTGAACCTGATCGAAGACGGCTGTGATGCGGTGCTGCGGGTCGGCCAACTGGGTGATTCCAGCCTGGTGGCCCGCATGTTGGGACAGCTCGACTTCGTCAACGTCGCCGCGCCGGCCTACCTTCGCGAGCACGGCGTACCGCAGCATCCTGCCGACCTGCAGCAGCACCGCGCGGTGAACTATGCATCGCCGACCACGGCGCGGGTGGAACCGTGGGAATGGCAGGACGGTGGCCAGCTGCGCACGCTGCCGATGCCCGGCTGGGTACGGGTGAACAGCGCCGAGGCCTCGATCGCGTGCTGCGTGGCGGGGCTCGGCCTGCTGCAGATTCCGCGCTACGACGTGCAGGCCGAACTGCAATCCGGTGCGCTGGTGGAAGTGATGCCACAGCACGTGGCGCAACCGCTGCCGGTGACCCTGCTGCAGCCGCATCGGCAACACCGCGCACAGCGCGTGCAGGTGTTCATTGAATGGCTGCTGCCAGTGCTGCGGAGCGGCCTGCAGCTGCAGTAGATCCACGCCATGCGTGGATGCACGCCGCGCAGATCAGTAGATCCACGCCATGCGTGGATGCACGCATCAGTGCCAACCAAGGTTGGCACCCACCAGGCCCACCGCGGTAGATCCACGCCATGCGTGGATGTGCACAACGTGGATGGGGTCAGAGCCCTTTCCCAGCGGGAAAGGGATCCGACCCCGGCCGCAGAACCCGGGACATCACGCCCCGGATTCATCCGGCTTGACCCGGAACCATGCCGCGTACAGCGCCGGCAGGAACACCAGGGTCAGCACCGTGCCCACGATCAGGCCACCCATGATCGAGATCGCCATCGAGCCGTAGAACGCACTGCGCGACAGCGGAATCATCGCCAGCACGGCCGCCAGCGCGGTCAGCACGATCGGGCGGAAACGGCGCACGGTGGCATCGATGATCGAATGCCAGCGGTCATGCCCGGCATCGATGTCCTGCTGGATCTGGTCGATCAGGATCACCGAGTTGCGCATGATCATGCCGGCCAGTGCGATCGTGCCCAGCAGCGCGACGAAGCCGAACGGCGCGCGGAACAGCAGCAGGAACAGGGTCGCACCGATGATGCCCAGCGGCGCGGTCACCAGCACCATCGCTGCACGCGAGAAGCTGCGCAGCTGCAGCATCAGCAGCGTCGCCACCACCACCAGGAACAGCGGCATGCCGGCCTTGATCGAGTTCTGGCCACGCGCCGAATCCTCCACGGTGCCGCCGGTTTCCAGCAGGTAGCCGCTGGGCAGCTCGGCACGGATGCCATCCAGTGTGGGCACGATCTGGTGCACCACGTCCAGCGCCTGCATGCCATCGCTGATGTCGGCGCGCACGGTCACGGTCGGCAACCGGTTGCGATGCCAGATGATGCCGTCCTCGAAGCCGTACTCCATCGTCGCCACCTGCGACAGCGTGATGCTGCCGCCGTTGGCGGTCGGCATCGACAGGCTGGACAGCAGCTCCAGCTGGTTGCGTTCATCGGCCGGTCCACGCAGCAGCATCTCGATCTGGCGGTTGCCTTCGCGATACACGCTCACCGACTGGCCGGCCAGCGAACTGGCCAGGAACTGGCTGACCTGGGCACTGCTCACGCCCAGCGCGCGGGCACGCTCCTGGTCGATCACCAGCCGCACCACCTTGCTCGGCTCGCTCCAGTCCAGGTTGACGTTCATCACGTGCGGGTTCTCACGCACCTTGGCCTCGACCTGGCGCGCGATCGCCTGCACCTTCTCGATGTGCTCGCCGGAGATGCGCATCTGCACCGGATAACCGACCGGCGGGCCGTTCTCCAGGCGGGTCACGCGCATCTGCACGTCCGGGAACTTCGGGATCACCTCGTGCAGCAGCCAGTCACGGGTGCTTTCGCGCGATTTGATGTCCTTGGCCAGCACCACGAACTGGGCGAAGTTGGTCGCCGGCAGCTGCTGGTCCAGCGGCAGGTAGAAGCGCGGCGAACCGGTGCCCACGTAGGACACGTAGTTGGCGATGCCCTCGCGGCTGGACAGCAGCTTCTCCAGCTTCTCGGCCTGGGCCTGGGTCGAGCGCAGCGACGCCCCCTCGGCCAGCTCGATGTCCACCATCAGTTCCGGCCGGGTCGAGTCCGGGAAGAACTGCTGCGGCACGAAGCGGAACATCATCAGCGAGAACACGAACAGCGCGATGGTCGCGGCGATCACCCACCAGCGGCGGCGCAGGCAGGCGTCGAGGAAGCGCCGGAAGCTGCGGTAGAACGGGCGCTGGTAGGGATCGTGGTCGTGCCCATGCTGCGGCGGTGCGATCAGGTTGGCCAGCGCCGGATAGCGGTCGGCCCACTGCTGGCGCTTGGCCAGCCAGCGCGCGGACAGGCTGCCCGGCTTCGGCGGCTGCGGATTGAACAGGTCCGGCAGCATCTTGTCGCCCAGGTACGGGATGAACAGCACCGCTGCGATCCACGACACCACCAGCGCGATGGTCACCACCTGGAACAGCGAACGGGTGTATTCACCGGTGCTCGATGCCGCCGTGGCGATCGGCAGGAAGCCGGCCGCCGTGATCAATGTACCGGTCAGCATCGGGAATGCGGTCGATTCCCAGGCGAAACTGGCCGCGCGCAGGCGATCGAAGCCCTGCTCCATCTTGGTGGCCATCATCTCCACCGCGATGATCGCATCGTCCACCAGCAGGCCCAGCGCCAGCACCAGCGCGCCCAGCGAGATCTTGTGCAGGCCGATGTCGAAGTAGTGCATGACGAAGAAGGTCATCGCCAGCACCAGCGGAATGGTCACGCCCACCACCAGGCCGGTGCGCAGGCCCAGCGAGAAGAAGCTGACCAGCAGCACGATCACCACCGCTTCGGTCAGCACCTGCACGAACTCGCCGACCGACTCCTCCACCGACTGCGGCTGGTCGGACACCTTGCGCAGCTGCATGCCGGCCGGCAGGGTCTTCTGCAGGCGCTCGAACTCGGCATCGAGGTTGGCGCCCAGCTTGAGGATGTCACCGCCATCCTTCATCGCCACCGCCAGGCCGATCGCCTCCTCGCCCATGAAGCGCATCTTCGGCGATGCCGGGTCGGCGAAGCCACGCTTGACCTCGGCGATGTCGCCGAGGTGCACGGTGCGGTCGCCAGCACGGATCGGGAACTGGCGGATCGCTTCGATATCGTTGAACTGGCCAGTTACGCGCAACTGCACGCGATCGGTGGCGGTCTCGAAGAAACTGGTGCCGGTGATCGCATTCTGGTCGGCCAGCGCCTGCTGTACCTGCTGCATCGACACACCCAGCGTCGCCAGCCGGGTGTTGGACAGCTCGATCCACACCTTCTCGTCCTGCAGGCCGACCAGGTCGATCTTGCCGACGTCGGGCACGCGCTGCAGTTCCAGCTGGATGCGATCGGCGTAATCGCGCATCACCGCGTAGTCGAAGCCCTTGCCGGTCAACGCATAGATGTTGCCGTAGGTGTCGCCGAACTCATCGTTGAAGAACGGGCCGACAATCTCGCGCGGCAGCGTCGCACGGATGTCGCCCACGCGCTTGCGTACCTGGTACCACAGGTCCGGGATCTGCCTGGAACGCAGGCTGTCGCGCGCCATGAAGATGACCTGCGATTCGCCGGGGCGCGAATACGAGCGGATGAACTCGTACTCGCCGGTGTTCATCAGCGCCTTCTCGATCGGCTCGGTCACCTGCCGCGAGACCTGTTCGGCGGTGGCGCCCGGCCACAGCGTGCGCACCACCATCGCCTTGAAGGTGAATGGCGGATCCTCGGACTGGCCCAGATGCTTGTACGACCATGCGCCGATCAGCGCGAAGGCAAGCATCGCGAACAGCACCAGCGGGCGGTTGGACAACGCCCACTCGGAAAGATTGAAGCGGCGCACCGGCTTACTCCTTGGCCTTGGCGGCGGCGGCCGGCGTGGCCGGCTTCAGCACCGGGCGGTTCTGGCGGTCCACGGCGATCACCGGCTGGCCGGCGCGCAACAGGTGTCCGCCGGCAGCGACCACCCAGTCAGCGGCACCCACGCCGGACAACACCGACACCGTCTTGCTGCCGTAGGCACCGGTGGTGACTGCTGCTGCCTTCAGCGTGCTGTTGGCCGGATCGACCACCCATACGCTGGCGGCACCGTTGGCACCGCGCTGCAGCGCGCCGAGCGGCAGCTGCAGGGTGCCGTGGCGGCCGGCGCTGCTGTAGACGCGCGCGCTCTGGCCCAGTTCGACGTCGGCCAGCGCGTCGGCGGGCAGGCTGACCCGGGTTGCATAGGTACGTGCCTGCGGATCGGCGGCGGCAGCGATCTCGCGGATCGTGCCCGGCAGGCGCTGGCCGGGGCGGTTCCACAGCTCCACCTCGACCGGCTGGCCCACCGCATAGTCGCGGATGGTGGCCTCGGGCAGGTCGATCAGCACTTCGCGCCCGCCATCGGCGGCCAGGTTGAAAATGGTCTGGCCGGCCGACACCACCTGCCCGGCTTCGGCCTCGCGGCTGGCGATCACACCGTCGGACGGCGCGCGCAGCTGTGCGTAGTCGGCCTGGTTGCGCAGCACATCAAGGTTGGCGCGGGCCGCGTTGGCCTGCCCCTGCGCGGCCTTGAAAGCGGCGGATTGCTGGTCCAGCTGCGAACGGCTGACCAGTTGCTGGTCGGCCAGCACCTGGTAGCGCTTGAGGTCATCGCGGGCACGCACCAGATCGGCTTCGGCCGCCGCCAACTGCGCCTGCGAGGCGCGCGCCTGCAGCGCGAAGTCGGCCACGTCCAGCTCGGCCAGCACGTCGCCCTTCTTCACCCGTTGCCCGGCATCGACGTGGCGCTTGACCAGGTTGCCGCCGACGCGGAACGACAGCGGACTTTCCTGCCGCGCACGCACCGTTCCCGGGAACGCCGCCGGCGCCTGCCCGGCCTGCTCGCCGGGGTGAACCACCAGCACCGGCACGGCCGCCTGGGGCGCCTGTTCCTGTCCCGAACAGGCTGCCAGCGCAGCCATCCACACCATACCGCCCATCCAGCGCACGATCTTCATCGGTCAACGTCCTGAAAACGCAGGGTTGCAACTAAGGGAGGAGCCGCGACTGCCGGCCCAATTTAATAAACCGGCCGGTATAGTATAAATATCGAACCGCTTGGTCTAGTATTGTCGTGATGAGTTCTCACACTTCCCGCAAGCCGTCGGCCAAGCCCGCTGCCAAGGCCGCCGGACCCGGGCGCCCCAAGGACCTCGGCAAGCGCGCGGCGATCCTTGAAGCAGCCAAGGCACTGTTCATCGAACAGGGCTATACCGGCGTGAGCATGGACACCATCGCCGCTCAGGCCGGCGTCTCGAAGCTGACTGTGTACAGCCACTTCGGCGACAAGGAGACCCTGTTCTCCGAGGCCGTGCAGTCAAAGTGCATCGAAATGCTGCCCGACGCGCTGTTCGTGGCCGACGCGGATGGTCCGCTGCGCGACCAGCTGATCGGCATCGGCCTGGCCTTCTTCGAGCTGATCACCTCCGATGCGGCGATCTCGATCCAGCGCATGATGATGGCGCCGGAGACCGATGAGCGCCTGCGCGAACTGTTCTGGCAGGCTGGCCCGGAGCGTACCTGCGAGGCCCTGGCCGACTTCCTGCGCGCCCGCGGCGAACGCGGCGAGCTGGAGATCCCCGACTATTACCTGGCCGGCCAGCAGTTCCTGACCCTGGTCAAGGGCGAAGTGCACATGCATATGATGTGCGGCATGCCACTGTCACCGGTGGAGTGCGACCCTCTCACCCATGTGACCGCCAGCATCGACTTCTTCCTGCGCGCCTATGCGCCGCGAGGGGCCGGGACGGCTGAATAACCAAAACTGAACGAACCGGAGGTCGCGATGACTTCCGGCACTGCGACCCCGGCCCCCCGGCAGCTGATGCTCTGGGCGCGCCGCCGGCCTCCGGCACCGGTAAAATGGCCGGCCCACTGCGCTGGATTTGAACCTCATGACGATTGATTACGCCCACGCCCGCGAACTGATGGTGGAACAGCAGATCCGTCCCTGGGACGTGCTGGACATCAAGGTGCTCGACGTCCTGGCCCGCCTGCCGCGCGAGGCCTTTGTCGCCGATGCACACCGGGCACTGGCCTACGCCGATGTCGAACTGCCGATCGGCCATGGCCAGAAGATGATGAAGCCGGTCATCGAGGGCCGTACCCTGCAGGCGCTGGACCTGCAGCCGGGTGACGAAGTGCTGGAAATCGGCACCGGCAGCGGCTTCCTGTCGGCCTGCATCGGCGCGCTGGCGCGCGACGTGCTGAGCCTGGAAATCGACCCGGAACTGGCCGCCGCCGCGCGCGCCCGCCTGGACGCCTCCGGCTTGGGCACCAACGTCCGCGTGGAAGTGGCCGACGCCCTGGCCTGGCAGACCGAACGCCGCTTTGACGTGATCTGTGTCACTGGTGCGGTCGACGTGGTGCCGTCACAGTTCGCTTCGTGGCTGCGTCCGGGTGGTCGCCTGTTCGTGATCCATGGCCGTTCGCCGGCGATGGAGGCCCTGCTGGTCAAGGCCGACGGCAGCAGCGAGTCCCTGTTCGAGACCGATATCGATTACCTGCGTGGTGCCGCCCCGGCCCCCCAGTTCCACCTCTGAGTCCAAGGAAGCCGCAATGATCCGCCGATCCCTCGCTGTTGCGCTGGCCACTGCCCTGCTGCCGTTGTCCGCCCATGCCGCCGACCTGCTGCAGGTCTACGAAATGGCGCGCAATGGCGATCCGCAGCTGTCCGCCGCCGAATCGACCCGGCTGTACGACAAGGAAGGCGCCGTGCAGGCCCGCGCTGCCCTGCTGCCGCAGATCAACGGCCAGGCCCAGCTGAACCGCACGCGCAGCGAGCCCAATGCCGACGCCAACTCCGGCTCGTTCACCAGCAAGCGCCGCACCTACACGATCGACGGCAGCCAGACGCTGTTCAACTGGACCCAGATCAACAACCTGCGCTCGCAGCGTGAGCTGAGCAAGGCGGCGGACTTCACCCTCGATTCGGCCAACGACAGCCTGATCGTGCGCACCTCGGCGGCCTACTTCAACGTGCTGGTGGCGATCGAATCGCTGAACGCCGCACAGACCAATGAAGCGGCCGCGAAGAAGCAGTTCGACTTCGCCGACAAGCGCCTGGAAGTGGGCCTGGCGCCGATCACCGACGTGCACGAAGCACGCGCCCAGTATGACCAGGCGCGTGCCAACACCATCGTTGCGCAGAACACCCTGGCCGATAACTACCAGGCCCTGACCGAACTGACCGGCCAGCCGGTGGTCAACCTGCGTGGCCTGCCGGCCGACTTCCGTCCGGAAGTGCCGGCCAACCGCGGCAATATCGATGAGCTGGTGCACCAGGCCACCAACCAGAATCCGGCGCTGAAGGCGCAGGAACTGAAGGTCAGCGCCGCCGAAGCCGGCGTGCAGGCTGCCCGCGGTGGCCATTACCCGACCCTGTCGCTGGGCGGCAGCTGGGGCAAGAGCGCGACCTGGGGTGACAGCACCGGTTCCGGTTCGCTGTCGCCGGACGCCCGCACCAACAGCATCGGCCTGACCCTGAGCGTGCCGATCTTCTCCGGTGGTGCCACCCAGTCCGGCGTGCGCCAGGCGCTGGCCCAGCGTGACATCGCCCAGGACGGCTACGAGCAGCAGAAGCGCGCCCTGGACCGCAACACCCGCAATGCCTACCAGACGCTGGTTCAGGGCATCAGCGAAGTGGAAGCACGCCGCCTGGCGGTGGTCTCGGCGCAGAGCGCGTACGACGCCTCGCAGGTCGGCCTGGAAGTCGGTACCCGTACCGTGCTGGACGTGATCCAGAACCAGCGCATCCTGTTCTCGGCGCAGCTGGACTACGCCCAGGCCCGCTACACCTTCCTGCAGAACCGCCTGCTGCTGAGCAAGTCGCTGGGTGCGCTGGACGTGGCCGAGCTGCAGGACGTCAACCGCCTGCTGACCCAGGACGCGGGCAACCCGGCGACGACCACGCACTGATCCGTCGCCCTGCCGGCAACGAAGAAGCCACCCGCAAGGGTGGCTTTTTTGTAGCCGGTGCATCCACACGCACCTATCTGTTGCGTGGCCCCGCGAAACGTCAGCCCGGCCATCCCCGCAGGCGTTCCAACGCCGCAAGGACGCACAGTGCTGCTGCCAATGGAGCCAACATCGGCATCATCAGCTCGCGACCGGTTGCGCCCTGCCCCGTGTCATTCCGCCGCCGCAGCACCGCCAGGCACAGCGCCGCCATCACCAGCAGGGTTGCCGGACCCGGCAGCGCCGGCAGAGTGCCCAACGGCAGCCACAGCACCAGCATCACCGCCGGCAGCCCGACCGCCGCCGCGATCAGGCCACGGGAGCGCCCCATCGCATCTCCCACCCCTGGCCACAGCGACGTTGCCAGCCGCACGGCCAGCATCAGCAGCACCAGCTGCAGGGCAGCCAGGCCCGCGGCCCCCGCCAGGGGCAACAACGGCAGCATCCACTGCAGCTGCGGATGCATCTGCAGCGCCACCGACAGGGGCCGGGTGCTGGCCAGCGCGGAAAACTCGACCAGCCCGGCCTGCAGTGCCGCCAGCACGATCAGCAGCAACATCGCCAGCAACGAGACCAGCGCCAGCACGGCCGGCTGCCACATCGCGCCCTGGCGGCGCAGCGCAGGAAAGCCCAGTGCCAAGCCAACGCTGGCAAATACCCCCAGCAGCGGCACTGCAGCCGCCAGCACCCCGCCCAGCCCGAAGCGATACGGCGCGGTCGCCGGTGGCAGCCAGGGAATCCAGTGCGCGTAGTGCACGTGACGTGCCGCCAGCGCCAGCAGCAACACCCCCACACCGACCTTCACCGTCAACAGGGCGCAGGCCACCAGCGCCACACGCCGTGGCGGCAGCAACGCCAGCGCGCCCAGCACCAGCAGACCCACCGCCGCCGTCACCTGTTCCGGCAGCCAGTCGCTGGCCTGGAGGCCTTCCGCGGCCAGCACCGCGTGTACATGGTGGGCCATGGACTGCGCCACGCCCGCCGTGGTCGCCACCAGCTCCAGCAGCAGGGCCACGCCCAGTACGCCAGCCACCCGCGGCCCCCAGCTGGTGGCCAGCAGCCCATGCAGGCCCTCGGCCGCCGGCAGCCGCAGCACCAGATCCTGCAGGCAGCACAGCACCAGGCCGGCCCCCAGTGCGGCCAGCAGCAGGCTCAGCACGATGGCCGGGCCGGCCTGTGCCGCCGTGTGCTGGCCCACCAGCGCGATCACGCTGCCGCCCACCAGCAGCGTCAGCGCCACCACCGCCAGATGGTCCATGCCCAGCCGGGCCCCACCGGTGCCGTCCCTGCCCCTGTCGCCGTCCATCGCAAGTTCCCTTGATATCCGCCCAAGCGCGGTCGACAGCAGGCTGGCAGCCTGCGTCGCCCTGCGGAATCAGAATCGGTGCCGTGTGCGCCACGATGTGATGGCAGGCACGCTGCCATTGGCTGGGTCGGTCCAGCAACGACAGAAAAATCGTTGCTAAGCAGAATTGATGAAGTTGATCACGACAATGCTCGACAGCGCCGCTGACGCCGCGCTGCCGGGATCACTCGCGCGGCGGTGGCAGGTGCGGCGCGACCAGGGCAAGCGTGCGCTGCAGCGCGCCGCGGCCGTTGCTGACCAGCGTGCAACCGGCGCGTGCCATGTCCTCGCGGGCCTGGGCATCGTCGAGCAGGTGCTGCAGCAGATCACCCACCGCCTGCGCGTCCTCGCCGATCAGCAGCGCACCGGCCTCGCGCATGCGCCGGGAAATTTCCGCGAAGTTGTGCAGGTGCGGACCGGTCACCGCCGCCGTTCCCATCGCGGCCGGCTCCAGCAGGTTGTGGCCGCCGATGGCCTGCAGGCTGCCGCCGACAAAGGCGACCTGGGCGCAGGCGTAGAACGGCATCAGCTCGCCGAGGGTATCGATGACGAACACGTCGGTGGCCGCGTGCGGCCACTGGTCCACGCGGCGGGTCGCCACGCTCCAGCCCTGTTCGCGCGCCAGCGCTTCCACCTTCGGGAAGCGCTCGGGATGGCGCGGTGCCCACAGCAGCAGCAGGTCCGGATGCTGCTGGCGCAGACGCCGGTGCAGGTCGATCACCGCCTGCTCTTCGCCATCATGGGTACTGGCGGCGATCCATACCGGGCGAGCGGCCGGTACCCGCGCATGGAACTGTTCGACGAAGCCCTGCACATCCGGCGTGGCGATGTCGAACTTCAGGTTGCCCAGCGCCTGCACCTGGCCGGGCTCCGCCCCCAGCTGCACGAAGCGCTCGGCATCGTCCTGCGACTGCGCGGCCACGCACGTGACGGTGCGCAGCGCGCGGCGGATCAGTGCGGCCAGCAACCGGTAGCCGCGCAGCGAACGCGCCGACAACCGGGCGTTGAGGATGTACACCGGAATGCCGCGGTCACGGCAGCCGAACAGCATGTTCGGCCACAGCTCGGTTTCCAGGATCAGCGCCAGGCTGGGCTGGAAATGGCCGAGGAAGCGGTTGACGCTGCCCGGCACGTCGTACGGCAGGTAGACGTGGTCCAGGGCGTCGCCCCACAACGCACGCACGCGCTCCGAGCCGGTCGGGGTGATGGTGGTGATCACCCAGCGGATGTCCGGGCGCTGCTGGCGCAGGGCATTGACCAGCGGCGCGGCGGCATTGACCTCGCCTACCGAGACCGCGTGCAGCCATACCCGCGGCTGGCCGGTCGGCTGCGGATAGGAGGCGTAGCGTTCATCCCAGCGCCGGAAGTATTCACGGACCCGGAAACCGCGCCAGACCAGGTGGTACACGGTGATCGGCAGCAGGATGTAGAGCACGACCGAATACAGGCCGCGCAGGATCCATTCGACAGGGTCTTTACGCATGCGGCAAGGATACGGGAGCCCCCGGGGAAAGACACGCGGCCGCCTTGGTAGAATGGCCCCATGTCAGATGCCTCCACCGCCGTCCGCCCATCGCTGCGCGATCCGCGCAACTGGCCGATGTTCGCCGCCATGTTCGGCGCCTTCGCCATCGCCCGTCTGCCGTGGATGCTGCAGCGCGCGCTGGGCCGGGGCGTCGGCTGGATCACCTGGCGCCTGCTCGGCAGCCGCCGCCGCGCCGCCGAGGTCAACCTGCAGCTGTGCTTCCCCGAGAAGGACGAAGCCTGGCGCCAGCGTCTGGTGCGCGACAGTTTCGATGCGCTGGGCGTCGGCGTGTTCGAGTGCATCCGTGCCTGGTGGGGCAGCATCGACCGCATCCGCCCGCAGGTGCGGATCGAAGGCCTGGAACACCTGCGGCAGATGCAGGCCGAAGGCCGCGGCGTGCTGCTGGTCTCCGGCCACTTCATGACCCTGGAAATGTGTGGACGCCTGCTGTGCGACTACGTCGACCTGTCCGGCATGTACCGCAAGCACAAGAACCCGGTGTACGAGTGGGCGGTGAAGTTCGGCCGCCTGCGCTATGCCAAGGCGATGTTCGCCAACGAGGACATCCGCGCGACCGTGCGCCATCTGAAGAAGGGCGGTTTCCTCTGGTACGCGCCGGACCAGGACATGCGTGGCAAGGACACCGTGTTCGTGCCGTTCTTCGGCCACACCGCCTCGACCATCACCGCGACCCACCAGCTGGCGCGGATGACCGGTTGTGCGGTGATTCCGTACTTCCACCGCCGCGAAGGCGGGAAGTACATCCTGAAGATTGGTGCGCCGCTGGAGAATTTCCCCAGCGAAGACGTGGAAGCCGATACCACGCGGGTCAACCAGGCCATCGAGGAAATGGTGCGCGAGGCCCCCGACCAATACCTGTGGATCCACCGCCGTTTCAAGCGCCAGCCCGGCGGCCGGAGCGATTTCTACAAGTAGCGGTGGGACGGGAGGGTTTCATCCACGCATGGCGTGGATCTACTACCCGTGCGGCTTCATCCACGCATGGCGTGGATCCACTACCCGTGCGGCTTCATCCACGCATGCCGTGGATTTGACGACGCGGAGCATCCTGAAGTAGATCCACGCCATGCGTGGATGCTCTACATCCGGGTGCCGGCACCTACAACGGCCAACGGCACCATGCATGCGGGTACTCACCCAACGTGCTGGCCAGGCCCGCACGGACCGGATTGGCCAGGATGTACATCGCCTTCTCATGAAGGGATTCATCACTGCGTATGGCGTGATCGTGGTAACCGTGCTGCCACAGCGGCCCTTGTCGCTCCAATCGCCGGTTCAGCAGCCGACTGCTGCGCGACTTCAGCAGGGCCATGCACTCGGCCAGGGTTTCGCTGCGCAGCTCCATCAGCCAGTGCAGATGGTCGGGCATCACCACCCAGGCGAGGCTGTGGCTGATACCGCGGCGCTCAACGAAGCGCAGACAGTCAACCAGAATCGCCACGTTGGCGGCGTCGGCGAAGAGCGGTTCGCGTCCGAGGGTTGCCGTGGTCAGAGAATACACGTTCCCGGATCGGGAAAATCGACCGTAGCGGAGTCTGGGGCTGGCCATGCCTCCAGCGTGCGATACGCAGGGAAACACCGGTAGTGGTGGTTGACCGGTAGTTGCGTCGGGAAAGCTCCATCCACGCATGGCGTGGATCTACCAAAGCACGCTCCGTTCAGTACGGGCAGTAGAGCCACGCCATGCGTGGATAGACGATCACACCACCGTCGGCGTGTCGTCCGCGTCCCGCGCCAGCAGGCTGCCGGCGAACAGGGCCGCCAGCAACACGGTCAGGCCACCCCAGAACGCGGAATAGAACGCCAGGTGCGTGTTGAGCGGGAACACCGTGACTGCCAGCGCCAGCATCGCCGGGCGGGCGCGGTCACGCGCGGCCGGCGGTGCATAGCGCCATGCCCGCCAGGCTTGGGCAACCGCCGCCAGCCACAGCAGCAGGCCGAGCACACCGGTCTCCGCCAGGATTTCCAGCACGATCTGATGGGCGTGCAATGCCGGTTGATTGCCCCACACGGCGGGGCCCTCGTCGGCCACGCAGGCGGGATACGCATCGCGGAAGCCACGCGCACCGACACCGTTGACCGGATGTTCCTCGATCATGCACACGGCTGCGGTCCAGATGCGCGCGCGCCCCGACAGTGCCTCGTCAACGCCCTGCCCGTCTTCGTTCCATGCCTGGGCCGTGCGCGCAACACGCTCGCGCAGCTGCGGCACGCCCGCTGTCAGTGCAGCCGTGCCCATCGCCGCCACCAGGGCAAGCAGGAGCAGCCGCTTCCAACCAAACTGGCGCACGCCGCTGTAGGCCAGCACCAGTGCAAAGGTGATCCACGAGGCGCGCGAACCGGCCAACAGCAATACGCATCCCAGTGCGGCAGCGGCCAGCAGCCACCCGGCGCTGCCGAACCGTCGCGCCATCGGCAGCAGCAGGAACGGTGACAGGCTGGCCAGCACCTGGCCGAATTTCAGGTTGCACGGCCCGAGCGCGCCACTGAGGCGGTCGGCCAGCGCGGCTTCGTCGGCCGGGCAAAGCGCGTGGCCACTCACTGCCAGCTTCAGGTGCTCCAGCGACCAGAACCATGGGCTGGTGCCAGCCAGCGCCTGCACCAGTGCGTCCAGCGTCCACGCGCCGGTGATCAGTGCCAGGCCACCGAAGGTCAGCCGCCGCCGTTCCGGCGTAGCTACCGCGATCGCCACCAGCCACATGAAGGGCAGGTAGCGCAGTCCGGCCGCAGCCTTGGTCCACGAGGCCGACGGATCGATCGCATCGATGGCCGAGAACGCCTGCGGCAGCCAGTAGCCAAGGAACAGGATCGAGGTCAGCGCCCAGGCTGCCGTGCTCAACAGGTGCGGGCGGCGCTGCAGCCGGCGCATGACCATGCGCGCGGCGGCATAGAGCGCGCCAAGGCCCAGCACGGTTTCGGCGATGCCCGGCAACGGCCACATCGCCACGTACGCCAGCACCCACCAGGGCGCCCAGCGCCCGGCACGGTCGTCGCGCACGATGGCAGCGGGGTCAGCCGGCGAGATCGGCATAGAGGCGGAGGGTATCGCGCTGCATGGCCTGCAGGGTAAACGGGATGCGGGTCGGCAAGGACGGCGGCTGCGCCAGCAGGGCCAGCGCACGTTCACCCAGCGCGCGCGCATCACCGAGCGGCACCGCGCCGCTGGGCTGCAGCTGCTGCAGCAGTTCGCCGACGCCACCGTGGTCCCAGCCCAGCACCGGGCGGCCGACCGACAGCGCCTCGACCACGGTGCGGCCAAAGGCTTCCGGCTTGTCCGACAGCTGCAGCACCAGATCGCTGGCGGCGTACGCCTGGGCGATGCGTGCGGTCGGCGTGCTGATCTGTACGGCCCCGGCCACGCCCAATGCCGCGGCCTGGCGGCGCAGGTCAGCCACATAGGCCTCGCGCCCGGGTTCGTCGGTGCCCAGCATCCACAGCTGCGCAGGCACGCCGGCGGCACGCACGTCGGCCAGCAGCTGCAGCGCGTGGGCGTGGCCCTTCAGGCGGGTGCCGCGCCCTGGCAGCAGCAGCAACGGTCCTTCCACCTGGGCCAGCCACGGGTAATCGGCCGCCAGGGCCAGCCGCGGGCGACGGTCGGCACGCGCCACGCGCGGGAACTGGCCGACATCGACACCGCGGGGAATGACCTGCAGTTTTTCTTCCGGCACCGTCGGGTAGTGGCGTTGCACGTAGGCGCGCACGGTATTGGACACGCAGATCACGCGTTCGCCGCTGGTCATCACCGCGCTGTAGCGGCTGGGCGAATTCAACCCGTGCACGGTGGTCACCCAATGCGGGCGCTGTGCAGCGGGCATGGCGCGGATCGCGTACAGGCCCAGCCAGGCCGGCAGCCGCGAACGGGCATGCACGATGTCCGCGCCAACCTCGGCAAACAACCGGCGCAGGGTCGGCAGGTGGCGCAGGGTCAGCAGCGACTTGCGGCCGATGTCCAGGGTGAGGTGCTCGGCACCGCTGTCCAGCAGCGGCTGCACCAGGCGGCCACCGGCGGACACCACCAGCGCGCGATGGCCGGCGGCGACCAGGGCCGCAGCGATTTCCAGGGTCGAGCGCTCGACACCGCCGGAGTGCAGCGCCGGCAGCAACTGCACCACGGTCAATCGGCGCATCGAAGGGGCCGCCGTTTAGTCGGCCAGCACGAACACGGAACCGCAGTACGGGCACTGCGCTTCGCCGTTGGGCTCGTCTTCGATCGGCAGGTACACGCGCGGATGCGAGTTCCACAGCGCCATTTCCGGGGTCGGGCAGCTCAGCGGCAGATCGCTGCGGTGCACGGTGTAGCGCTTCTCGGCGTTGGCGGGCGCGGTGGCGGTATGGCTCATGGCGGATGTCGGAGAACGGGTTGCGAGGCCTGTGATTCTAGCATCTGGGCCGCACCGACATTGCGCCGCAACGGGTCGTTGCGCGCGCCGCCGATGCCGCGCACCTCCCCGCCGCACGCCGGGCGGCGGCGCCAAGCGGGATTCTGCGGTGGTTCCGGCAGGTTCGCTCGCCGGAATCGCCTCCAGCGATATTTCCCGCATTTGGATCGAACTAAATGGCACTTGTCAGCGCGCGGCGGCTGTTGCAGGATCGGGCCAGGTCGCACCCCGACCCCTCCAATCCGACCCGATCGCATGGCCCGCCCCCACCGGACCGGCATCGCCTCTTCCACTGCCAGCCTGGCGGGCGGAGCGATGCTGTCCGTGGTGTCCGCCGATGCGGGTTCTGCCCGCCGCCAGCCCTTCCGGGAGACCCTTGCATGACCCTGTCCGATCCGCGCCGCGCCCTGCTTCCACTCGCCCTGGCCCTGGCCTGTGCGACCACTGCGATGCCGGTGCTGGCACAGGGGCTGCAGACCTCGTTCGAACCGGGCGAACCTGCCCCGGCGCAGGCCGCGGGTGCACTTCAGGTCACGATCGGCAATGGACCGGCCGCCCCCTACACCGCCAAGCGCAACGCCGGCTACAGCGGCCTGCATGCACTGCACTACAGCAGCGAGGGCGGCAGCGCGCGGCGCGAACTGTTCAGGGCCGACCTGCCCATCGAGGCCGATACCACCCTGTCGTGGCTGGTGCTGCCGGAGATCGTCGGCAAGGACACCGTCGCTTCGACCTATGTCTCGCTGGACCTGCTGCTGGACGATGGCAGCCGCGTTTCGGCCGGTGCCGCGCGGGACCAGCATGGCGTGGCGATCGGCGCACGCGCGCAGGGCGAGTCGAAGACGCTGTACCCGCAGCAGTGGGCGCGCAAGGCGGTGCGGCTGGGCGACGTACCCGCGCTGAAGGGTCGCCGCGTGGTGGCGATCGAGCTGGAGGTGGCCAGTGCCGAGGGCGCGCCGGTCTCAGGTTGGATCGACGATGTGCGCCTGGACGCACAGCCGAAGCAGCAGCCACAGCGCGTCTCCGACTGGGTGCTGACCACCCGCGGCACCCAGGCCAACGGCACCTTCTCGCGCGGCAACAATTTCCCGGCCACGGCGGTGCCGCACGGCTTCAACTTCTGGACCCCGGTGACCGATGCCGGCGCACTGAACTGGCTGTACCGCTGGAACGAGCAGAACGATGCGCAGAACCGCCCGCAACTGCAGGCGCTTGCACTGAGCCACCAGCCCAGCCCCTGGATGGGCGACCGCCAGACCTTCCAGGTGATGCCCTCGGCCAGCCGTGGCGTGCCGGAGGCCGACCGCCGCAAGCGCGCGCTGTCGTTCGACCGCAGCCATGAAAGCGCGCGCCCCTACCGCTACGACGTGCGCTTCGACACTGGCATCGCCGCCGCCATCGCGCCGACCGACCATGCCGCACTGTTCCGCTTCGACTTCCCCGAAGGCGGCGATGCCAACCTGCTGTTCGACAATGTCGATGCGCGCGGCGGCCTTACCTTGGACGCCACCACGCAGACGCTGTCCGGCTACACCGATACGCGCAGCGGCCTGTCCAACGGCGCCAGCCGCATGTACGTGGTCGCCAGCTTCGACAAGCCCTGGCGCAGCAGCGGCCGCCTCGACACCGGGCGCCCGACCGGCTACATCAAGTTCGACGCCGGCAGCGACCGGCGGGTGACGATGCGCATCGCCACCTCGCTGATCTCGGTGGAGCAGGCGCGGCACAACCTGGCACTGGAGATCGCCGCCACCGATACGCTGGAGAGCGTGGCCGGCCGCGCGCAGGATGCATGGGACGCGCGCCTGGCCCGCTTCGACATCGGCGATGCCAGCGACGACCAGAAGACCACGCTGTACTCCAGCCTGTACCGGCTGTACCTGTACCCCAATTCCGGCCACGAGAACGCGGGCAGCGCGGCCGCACCGGACTGGCGCTACGCCAACCAGGCCAGCGCCAGCGATGACAACACCGAAGGCAGTGCGAGCCGCAGCTTCACCGGCGTGCGCGATGGCAGGGTGTTCGTCAACAACGGCTTCTGGGACACCTTCCGCACCACCTGGCCGGCCTATGCCCTGTTCACGCCCGACGATGCCGGGCAGATGGTGCAGGGCTTCATCGAACAGTACCGCGCCGGTGGCTGGATCGCGCGCTGGTCGTCGCCGGGCTACGCCGACCTGATGGTCGGCACCAGCTCGGACGTGGCCTTCGCCGACGCATGGCTGAAGGGCATCGGCGGCTTCGATCCGGCCGAGGCCTATGCCGCCGCGCTGAAGAACGCGACCGTGGTCCCGCCCGATCGCCATGTCGGCCGCAAGGGCATGGACCGCTCGACCTTCCGTGGCTACGCCAGCGCGGACGTGCACGAGGGCATGTCGTGGACGATGGAAGGCGCACTCAACGATTTCGGCATCGCCAACATGGCCGATGCGCTGGCCAGGCGCGCGACCACGCCGGCCGCACGCGAGCGCTACAGCACCGAGGCCGACTACTTCCGCTACCGCGCCGCCAGCTACGCAACGATGTTCGATCCGGCGGCCGGCTTCTTCCAGGGCCGCACTGCCGATGGCCATTGGCGCGTGGACGCCAAGGACTATGACCCGCGCGTGTGGGGCCATGACTACACCGAATCCAATGGCTGGACCTTCGCCTTCACCGCCGCCCACGATGGCGAAGGCCTGGCCGCGCTGTACGGTGGCCGCGACAAGCTGGCGGCGAAGCTGGATGCCTTCTTCGCCACGCCGGAAACCGCGGACCCGGCACTGGCCGGCTCCTACGGCGGCACCATCCACGAGATGACCGAAGCGCGCGACGTGCGCATGGGCATGTACGCGCACAGCAACCAGCCGGCGCATCACATCCCGTGGATGTACCTGTACGCCGGGCAACCGTGGAAGACCCAGCAGCATGTGCGCGAGATCCTGTCGCGGCTGTATGTCGGCAGCGAGATCGGCCAGGGTTATCCAGGCGACGAGGACAACGGCGAGACCTCGGCGTGGTACGTGCTGGCCTCGCTGGGCCTGTACCCGCTGCGCATGGGCGCGCCGGAGTACGTGATCGGTTCGCCGGCCTTCCGGCACGCACGGGTGGAACTGCAGGGCGGCGCGGTGCTGACCGTGAACGCGACCAACAACTCGCGTGAGAACGTCTACGTGCAGTCGCTGAAGATCAACGGCCAGCCCTGGACGAAGACCTGGGTGCCGCACGCCCTGATTGCCAAGGGTGCGACGCTGGACTTCGTAATGGGGCCGCAGCCGTCGCGCTGGGGCAGCGGCGTGGATGACCTGCCGCGCTCGCTGACCGCGCGTGGCCAGCGTCCGCAGCTGCTGCACGACCTGCTTGGCAGCCGCGCGAAGGCAACGCTGGCCGATGGCCGCGCCCTGCCGGCGCTGCTCGATGACGATGCGGCCACCACCGTCGGCCTGGGCGGCGGCGCAACCATCGCGCTGACCGGTCTGGCCGACGGCACGCCGACGATGTACACGCTGACCAGCGGTGACGGCCGCATCCAGGGCGGTGAGTGGGCGCTGGAAGCGCGCAACGGCAGCGGCCGCTGGATCGTGCTCGACCAGCGCAGCGGCGAAGCCTTCGAATCCGCCCGCCAGACCCGTCCGTTCCGCATCGCCAAACCCGGTCGTTACAGCGAGTACCGGCTGCGCCTGGCCGCACCGGGCCGGCTGCCGCTGGCGGAGATCGAACTATTGGCGCCCAGCGCCGTACAATGAGCCCCATGCGCTACCGTCTGTTGCCTCTGGCCCTCGTTGCCCTTTCCTTCTCCAGCTTCGGCCAGACCCAGGCCTTTGATGCGCAGCTGACCCGCGACGGCGTGACGCTGAACTACCAGGACGCCCGTGGCGCCCTGGCCGCGCCGCAGCGCAAGCGGGTGATCGATACGTTCTACTTCGCCTACCTGCGCGAACGTGCGGACTTCCACCCGGCCGCGCCGTCGATGGTGCGCATCGTGATCGATCCGGCCTACACCGGCATCGCCTTTGTCGGTGACAAGGACCAGGCGGCGACGATCACCATCAACCCGGGTTGGCTGGCGCAGCACCCGAACGACATCGACCTGGTCACCCATGAGGCCATGCACATCGTGCAGGGCTATCCGGGCTACGGCGACGCGCGGGTGCCGGGCTGGCTGGTGGAAGGCATCGCCGACTATGCACGCGACCGCTACGGCATGGACAATGCCGCGGCCGGCTGGGCACTGCCGGGCAAGGTCGAGAAGGGCCAGAACTTCGACAGCGGCTACCGTGTCACCGGCGCGTTCCTGAAGTGGGCCGACACCGAACACCCGGGCCTGGTGCTGGCACTGGACAAAGCCCTGCGCGATGGCCGCTATGCACCTGCGCTATGGCAGAAGCACACCGGCAAGGCACTGCCAGCGCTGTGGGCGCAGTACGCCAAGCCGCGTTCCGACGCACCGCCGCCAGCCCCGGCACGCCGCGGCAAGCGGCACTGACACCACGCACTACACGTTCGCCGGGCATTGCCCGGCGCTACCGCATCGCGGCCTCAGCGCGACTGCACGAAACCTGCGTAGAGCGCGAACAGCTGCTGGAAATACCGCCGGGTCACTCGATTGCGCATGACACTTTCGCCGATGGGGAGGTGGTCGGGCCCAGGGTGGGAAGGCCGGTCCGGTCCCTTCCCACGGCCGGGCCGCGTGGGCGTATTGGGCCGCAACGGCGTTGCAGGGAAATGACCGGGTTGCGTAGCGCGTGTGGCACAGCCCGGTGGTAGAGCCGGCCGCTGGCCGGCTGCCGTCGTGCGCCTGGACGTCATCGGGGTTGCCGGCCAGCGGCCGGCACTACCCGTTTCCGCTGCGCGGAAACAGAAACGCGCCCCGGAGGGCGCGCTTCTGCAGCTGGAATCGGAAAGAAGGCTTACGCCTTCTTTTCCGCTTCCAGCTGCTTGCGGATCTGCGCATCGACCGCCGCAATCGCGGTCATGTTCAGGATCCGGCGCGAGGTCGCGCTGGTGGTCAGGATGTGCACCGGCTTGTTCACACCCATCAGGATCGGGCCGATCGCCACGCCGTCGGTGAACACGCGCACCAGGTTGTAGGCGATGTTGGCCGCTTCCAGGTTCGGCAGCACGAACAGGTTGGCGCGGCCCTGCAGGGTCGAGCCCGGCAGCAGCTTCTGGCGCAGCGCTTCATCCCACGCGGTGTCGCCCTGCATTTCGCCATCCACGTTCAGACGCGGGTTGCGCTTGAGCAGCAGCTCGCGCACCTGGCGCATCTTCAGCGCGTCCTTCGAATCATGGCTGCCAAAGTTGGAGTGCGACAGCAGCGCGACCTTCGGCTCGATGCCGAACAGCTTCATGCGGTAGGCCGCCTGCAGGGTCGCTTCGCACAGCTGCTCGGCGGTCGGGTCTTCCTGCACGTGGGTATCGACGAAGAAGAACACGCCCTGCTGGTTGATCACGCCGGTCATCGCCGAGGTCGAGGTGACCTTCGGCTCCAGCGGCAGCACGCTGCGCACGTAGCCCAGCTTCTTGTGGAAGCGGCCGACGATGCCGGTCAGCATCGCATCGGCTTCGCCACGCGCCACCATCACTGCGGCGATCAGGGTCGGGCGCGAACGCATCAGGTTCTTCGCCGCGGCCACGGTCACGCCACGACGGCCGGTCAGGCCGTGGTAGTACTGCCAGTACTCGTTGAAGCGCGGATCGTCGTTGATGTTGGTGACTTCAACGTTCTCGCCGATCTTCAGGCGCAGGCCGAGGCGCTCGATGCGCGATTCGATCACTTCCGGGCGGCCGATCAGGATCGGGTGCGCCAGGCCGTCATCGACCACGTTCTGCACCGCCTGCAGCACCACTTCCTCTTCGCCCTCGGCGTACACCACGCGCTGCTTGTCGCTGCGCGCGCGGTCGTAGACCGGCTTCATCATCAGGCTGGTGCGGTAGACGAACTGGGCCAGCTTGTCGCGGTAGGCGCCCATGTCGTCGATCGGGCGCGAGGCCACGCCCGAGTCCATCGCGGCCTGGGCCACGGCGGCCGACAGCTCCACCAGCAGGCGCCGGTCGAACGGACGCGGAATCAGGTATTCACGGCCGAAGCTCGGGGTGTCGCCGCCGTAGGCCGAGCCCATGTCGGTGGCGGCGCGGCGGGCCAGTGCAGCGATGGCACGCACGCAGGCGATCTTCATTTCCTCGTTGATCGCGGTGGCGCCCACGTCCAGCGCACCACGGAACAGGTACGGGAAGCACAGCACGTTGTTGACCTGGTTCGGGTAGTCCGAACGGCCGGTGCCGATGATCGCGTCCGGACGCGCGGCGCGCGCCAGTTCCGGCATGATTTCCGGGGTCGGGTTGGCCAGCGCGAAGATCACCGGATCCGGCGCCATGGTCTTGACCATGTCGGCGGTCAGGATGCCCGGTGCCGACAGGCCCAGGAAGATGTCCGCGCCGTCGACGATCTCGGCCAGGGTGCGCTTGTCGGTATCGCGCGCATAGCGCTGCTTTTCCGGGTCAAGGTCGGTACGACCGGTGTGGATCACGCCCTCGCGGTCGAAGGCCAGGATGTTCTCCGGCTTCAGGCCCAGCTGCACCAGCATGTTCACGCAGGAAATGCCGGCCGCGCCCATGCCCGTGGTCGCCAGCTTCACTTCCTCGATCTTCTTGCCGGTGATCGCCATGGCGTTGAGCACCGCCGCGCCGACGATGATCGCCGTGCCGTGCTGGTCGTCATGGAACACCGGGATCTTCATGCGCTCGCGCAGCTTGCGCTCGACCACGAAGCATTCCGGCGCCTTGATGTCTTCCAGGTTGATGCCGCCGAAGGTCGGCTCCAGCGAGGCGATGATGTCGACCAGCTTGTCCGGGTCGGTCTCATCGACTTCGATGTCGAACACATCGATGCCGGCGAACTTCTGGAACAGCACGCCCTTGCCTTCCATCACCGGCTTGCCGGCCAGCGCGCCGATGTTGCCCAGGCCCAGCACCGCGGTGCCGTTGGAGATCACCGCCACCAGGTTGCCGCGGGCGGTCAGCTCGCTGGCCTGCTGCGGGTCGGCCTTGATCGCTTCACAGGCGTACGCCACGCCCGGCGAATACGCCAGCGACAGGTCGCGCTGGGTCAGCATGGGCTTGGTAGCGGAAACCTTGATCTTTCCCGGCGGGGACATCCGGTGGTAATCGAGGGCGGCCTGTTTGAAATCTTCGTTGGACATCGATGTGGGTTACATGAATGGGCAGAAGGGACAGGGGATGATACCCCCGTTGGAGCGTCTGGACCTGTCGCTATCCTGTCGCAGGCATGCTGCGACCGCACAATTCCGTGCCGTATGCGACGGTACCGCGACACCCAGCTTCGGCGCTGCCCATGACAGCCATGGGACGCCCTGAAACGCCGCGGGGCCGTACCACTGTCGTGACCGGCCCCGCGGTACCACACACCTGGATCAGCCCTTGGCCGGCAGTGCCTCGGGCAGCGCATCGACCGGCGGCGGCAGTTCGCTTTCGCGGCCATCCAGCGCCAGCTTCAGGCGGTTGCGGTCCAGCGCGCCTTCCCAGCGCGAGACCACCACGGTGGCCACGGCATTGCCGATGAAGTTGGTCAGCGAGCGGCACTCGCTCATGAAGCGGTCCACGCCCAGGATCAACGCCATGCCGGCCACCGGCACTTCCGGCACCACGGCCAGGGTGGCGGCCAGGGTGATGAAGCCGGCACCGGTGACGCCGGCCGCGCCCTTGGAGCTGAGCATGGCGACCAGCAGCAGGGCGATCTGGTGGCCCAGGGTCAGTTCGGTGTTGGTGGCCTGGGCGATGAACAGTGCCGCCAGGGTCATGTAGATGTTGGTGCCGTCCAGGTTGAACGAGTAGCCGGTCGGGACCACCAGGCCCACCACCGACTTGCTGCAGCCGGCGCGTTCCATCTTCTCCATCAGCGACGGCAGGGCCGACTCCGACGAGGAGGTGCCGAGCACCAGCAGCAGTTCGGCCTTCAGGTAGCGCGCCAGCTTGAACACCGAGAAGCCGCACAGGCGGCAGACCAGGCCCAGGATCACCGCGACGAACAGGAACGCAGTGAGGTAGAACGAGCCCACCAGCCAGGCCAGGTTGATCAGCGAACCGACGCCGTACTTGCCGATGGTGAAGGCGATCGCACCGAAGGCACCGATCGGGGCGGCCTTCATCAGGATGTGCACCAGCTTGAACACCGGGGCGACCAGCGCCTCCAGGAAGTTCAGCACCGGCTTGCCCTTCTCGCCCACCATCGCCAGCGCGATTCCGAACAGCACGGCCACGAACAGCACCTGCAGGATGTTGCCATCGACGAAGGCGCTGAGCAGCGTCTTCGGGATGATGTCCATCAGGAAGCCGACCAGGGTCAGGTCGTGCGACTTCTCGACGTAGCTGTGCACCGCGGTCTGGTCCAGCTCGGCCGGGTTGATGTTCATGCCCGCGCCGGGCTGCACCACGTGCGCCACGATCATGCCGACGATCAACGCCAGCGTGGAGAAGAACAGGAAGTACGCCATCGCCTTGGCGAACACCCGGCCCACCGTGCGCAGGTGGGTCATGCTGGCGATGCCGGTGACGATGGTGAGGAAGATCACCGGCGCGATGATCATCTTCACCAGGTTGATGAAGGCATCACCGAGCGGCTTCATCTTCTCGCCGATCAGCGGCTCGTAGTGGCCGAGGATGGCGCCCAGGACGATCGCCACGATCACCTGGAAGTACAGCTGGCGATAGATCGGCAACGGCTTTGCAGGCACCGGTGCTGCGGTCGGGATGTGCATGGCGGACTCCGGAAGGGGCGTTTTCAGGCACGTACGGCCCCGGGACTGCACGGGAACCGCTACCGTGGAAACTGCTCGCAGGCCCTGTGCAGCACGCACAGGGGGTGCGACCAATGGACGCCTTTGTACGCGCCAGGCACGCCGGCGCAGATAACCTATTGGTACTAGCCCCCCGGTTCAGGTGGCACAGGTGCCTACACTGGCGCCGCACCGCCCGATCCTGGGGAGGCTGGTGGCCCGGGCTGAACGGCTGGGCGAGTCTTTGCGAAAGTTCCGGCCCTCGCGGCCGTTGATGTCCTGTCCACACGCAATCTGAGAGAGCCGCACCCAACATGCGCCCGAATCCCACCTTGCTGGCCCTGTCGCTGGCCGCCCTTCCCGCCTTCGCCTCGGCCGCCGATTTCGACAACTGGCCGACCAAGTACACCTTCGGTGATGGCACCGAGCTGGCGGCCACCGCCAACATCGCCTACGACTACAACGACTTCTCCTCGGCCAGTGGCCTTGAGGACGACGATGCCGTGCGCCGCAAGGAATTCGGCGCGACGCTGAAGAAGAAGGGCGTCTACGATGCGATGGTCTACTACGACTTCCAGGCCGATACCTGGCTGGACGTGTTCGTGCGCTTCGAGAGCAAGGCCTTCTTCGGCCGTGACGTCGGCCGCTTCCGCTTCGGCTACATGAAGACCCCGGTCGGCCTGGATGCGAACACCTCTTCGCGTGCCGGCAGCTTCCTGGAAACCTCGCTGCCGGTGCAGGCCTTCTACGAAGGCCGCCGCACCGGCGTGGAGTGGGTGCTGGAGCGCCCGCAGTACCTGCTGCAGGCCGGCGCCTATGGCGGCAAGGACCTGCAGGGCGACAACCCCGGCACCACCCAGGCCGTGCGTGCGGTGTGGACGCCGGTGAAGGCACCGGGTGATGTGATCCACCTGGGCCTGGCCTACTCGCAGGAGAATCCGCGTGGCTACAGCGATGGCCGCGACGTGCACCACGAGGCCAGCGCCCGCCTGCGCGCGCGCCCGGAAGCCGGCCTGACCGACATCCGCTACGTCGATTCCGGTGCGCTGGTCACCGCTGACCAGATCCGCCGCACCGGCCTGGAAGGCATCTGGATCCGCGGCCCGTTCTCGCTGCAGGCCGAAGCGCTGCGCGCCACGGTCACCCGTCATGACGGCAAGCCCGACTACACCGGCAGTGGCCAGTACGCGATGGCCAGCTGGGTACTGACCGGCGAATCGCGCCCGTACAACGCCGGCGCGGTGGCCAACATCAAGCCGGCGCACAACTATGGCGCAGTCGAACTGGTGGCCCGCTACAGCCGCCTGGATCTCGATGACGGCGACATCCTCGGTGGCCGCCAGCATGACCTCACCCTGGGTGCGAACTGGTACCTGACCAGCCACTTCAAGTTCCAGGCCAACTACGTGAAGGTCGACGCCAGCCGTCGTGGTGTGCACAGCACGCCGGAGATCTTCGAACTGCGCGCGCAGATGCACTTCTGACCCCTTCCACGTCAGACCCCGGCGGGCGTGCACGCCACGCCCGCCGGCCCTGCGTAGACTGCCGCCATGTACTGGCTCAGCCGCCACCGGATGCTGTTGCTGACGATCCTGGTGATGGTCGGTGGCACCGTGCTGTGCGCGGTCGCCGCTGGCCACTACGCCTGGCGGCGCGCGCTTGGCGAGGAAAGCAGCCAGGTGCAGCGCCAGCTGCAGCTGTATGGCCAGGGCCTGCAGCAGCGCATCGACCGCTTCGGCACCTTGCCGCAGGTGCTGGCGCTTGACCCGGATCTTCTGCACGCACTGCGCGTGCCGCCCTCGCCCACCGAACGGCAGCGGCTGAACCTCAAGCTGCAACGCGCCAATGAAGTCACCCGTGCTTCGACGCTGACCCTGGTCGGCCATGACGGCGTCGCGGTGGCGGCCAGCAACTGGGACCAGCCGACCACCAATGTCGGCGAGAACTACAGCTACCGCCCCTACTACCGCCAGGCGCTGGCGCAGGGACGTGGCCGCTTCTACGGCATCGGCATGACCACCGGCGTGCCCGGCTATTACCTTTCGCAGGCCATCGAAGAAGACGGAAAGCGGCTGGGCGTGGTGGTGATCAAGGTGGAGCTGTCGGCGCTGGAACAGGAATGGTTGAGCAGCCCCGACGTGGTGCTGGCCAGCGACGACCACGACGTGGTGTTCCTGGCCAACCGTGACAGCTGGCGCTACCGGCTGCTGCGCCCGCTGGGCACCGATGAGCGCCGCGAGATGCTGGACGCCCGCCAGTACGCCGACCGCACATTGAAGCCGCTGCGCGCACGCACCGAAGACGTGCTGGCCGACGGCGGCCGCATGGTGCGCCTGCTGGATCCTGCGCTTCCGCAGCCAATGCTGTGGCAAAGCCTGCCGCTGCCCGCCGAAGGCTGGAACCTGCACCTGCTGCACGACGCCAGTGCCGCCACCGCTGCCGGCCGCGCCGCGGCACTCACCGGTGGCGCCGCATGGCTGGCGTTGGGCTTCCTGGTGCTGTTCGTGCAGCAGCGCCGGCGCCTGGCCAAGCATCGCCTGCGCAGCCGCCGCGAACTGGAAACCCTGCTCAAGCAGCATGCGCAGGAACTGCGCACCGCGCAGGATGGCCTGCTGCAGGCCGCCACCGATGCCGACAGCGGCCTCAGCCGCAGCCTCGAACACCTGCCCCAGGGCGTGGTGGTGATCGACCGCGAACTGCGCCTGGTCGCGTGGAATTCACGCTACCTGGAACTGTTCCGCTTCCCGCTGGACCTGGTGCGCGTGGGCCGGCCGATCGAAGACCTGTTCCGCTTCAATGCACGCCGTGGCCTGCTCGGTCCCGGCCCGGTGGACGAGGCCATCGAGCGCCGCCTGAACCACCTGCGCAGCGGTCGCCCGCACATGCGCGAGAGCGAGAAGGACGACGGCACGGTGCTGGAGATCCGCGGCAATCCCCTGCCCGATGGCGGCTTCGTCACCAGCTATGCCGACATCACCAGCTACAAGAACGCTGCGCGTGAACTGCGCTCGCTGGCCGATGCACTGGAACACCGCATCGCCGAGCGCACCCACGACCTGGACGAAGCGCGCCGCGAGGCCGAACAGGCCAACCGCTACAAGACCCGCTTCGTGGCCTCGGCGGTGCACGACCTGCTGCAACCGCTCAATGCGGCGCGCATGTTCGTCTCTGTACTGCGCGGCAAGCTGAGCGACCCGGCGCAGCAGCAGACCAGCGATCACATCGACGCTGCATTGGCCGCGCAGGATGCGATTCTCAACAGCCTGCTGGATATCTCGCGGTTGGAATCAGGATCGTTGCAGCTACGCGTGCGCGCTTTCGCGATTTCGCCGCTACTGGAGACTCTGGCGCGTGAGTTCGGCATCGCCGCGCAGAGCCGCAGCCTGCAGCTTGATTGGGTGGACACCCACGCGGTGGTGGTCAGTGATGAAGCGCTGCTGCGCCGTATCCTGCAGAATTTCCTGTCCAACGCGCTGCGTTAAACACCACAGGGACGCGTGCTGATCGGCTGTCGGCGTGCGGGCGACCAGCTGCGCATTGAGGTGCATGACCAGGGCCCGGGCATTCCGGAAAGCCTGCAGGGTGAGATCTTCGAAGAGTTCCGTCGCCTGAACGATGGTGTGGAACAGGAACGTGGCGCCGGCCTGGGCCTGGCCATCGTCGAACGCATCGGCCGCCTGCTCGGCCACCGCATCAGCCTGCGCTCCACACTGGGCAAGGGCAGCGTATTCGCTGTGAGCGTGGCACTCGGGCGCGCCAACGATGTGATCGCACCTGCCGCAGCGCCTGTCATCGCGAGCGAACCCTCCGATGACAGCCCACTGCGACAATGCCGAGTGTGGAGCATCGACGATGATCCCCACGTCTGTGCGGCGACCCGCGCGCTGCTGGAACGCTGGGGCTGCCATGTGGAACTTGCCGACGGTCCGCAGGGTGCACTGGAAATCGCCAGTGCACTGAACGTACCGCAGTTGCTGCTGCTGGACGTGCGCATGGGGCAATGGCACGGACCGGACCTGTATGAAGCGCTGTGCACGCTGTGGAAGGCGCGACCGCCGGTGATCCTGGTGACCGCCGAGCGTGATGATGCACTGAAGGCGCATGCCGCCGAGAACGGCTGGGGCTTCCTGCTCAAGCCGGTGCGACCGCCCGCGTTGCGGGCATTGATGACGCAGATGTTGTTGCGGCATCGGGGGTGATAGCCGCCGCGCATGGCTCGGATCTACAGAAGTGGACGTTCGCCTCTGCGGCTAGTTGACCTCTGAATCTCGTAGCGGCAGGTCCAATTCGGGTCTGGCCAGATTCCAGCCCAGGTCGTACTCCATCTGGAACTCCCACGCCCGCACCGGCTCGGACGTGGCAAGCAGGTGCTGCAAGCCATCATTCGCCTGCTCGGGATCATGCACGCGGTACAACAGCACGCGCTCGCCACGAGCAGTGATGCGCGCGAGGAAAACCGCATTGCCATCCACTTCAACGGCCGCTTCCAGGCACTGTCCCAGACGGGTGATCACCGCCACTTCTTCCGGGTTGGGCATACCCTTCTCCCCCAACCCCCTGCAGGCGATAACGATCCGCAGGTGCCAGGGAAATGCATCTCGCCCGTCGAAGGTCCGCAGCGCCGTGTTGACCACAACCACGGCGGGATCCCCATCGAGGGTCGTGTTGATGAGGGAGTAGAACGGCGCCGGAGTCTCCCTCATCGGTCAGATCCCGCCTGGGTCGCCTTCCGGTTCCAGCGCCTTCACCAGCACCGCCGCCTGCGTGCGGCTATGGCATTCGAGCTTCTTCAGGATCGCCGTAACATGCACCTTCACCGTGTTCTCTGCCAGGCCCAGCTCGTAGGCGATCTGCTTGTTGAGCAGGCCATCGGCCAGGCACAGCAGCACGCGGAACTGCTGCGGGGTCAGCTGGGCCAGGCGGCTGGCCAGCAGTGCGTCGGCCTCCGAGCGTTCGGCGGCCATCGCCGGGAACCACAGGCCACCATCCAGCACCGCCTGCACGGCCTCGCCGATGGTCTCGGCCGGGGCCGACTTCGGGATGAAGCCGGCCGCGCCGAACTGCTGGGCGCGGCGGATCACCCGCGGGTGGTCGTTGGACGAGAGGATCACCACCGGGATGTCCGGATGCGAGCCACGCACGTGCAGCAGCGCGGAAAAACCGTGTGCACCGGGCATGGTCAGGTCGAGCAGCACCAGGTCCACATCCGGGTGCGCGTCGAGGGCTTCGGCCAGGGCATCGGCGCTGGCGACCTCGCGCACCTGCGCCAGCGGCAGGCTCTGCCGCAATGACTGCACCACCGCCGAACGCAGCAGCGGGTGGTCGTCGGCGATCAGGATGGTGTATTCGCTCATGCCGCCATTGTACGGGCAGGCCGCCGCGTCAGCGCCCTGCCGGCTCGACGCTGCTGCGCCAGGCATCGAGGAACTGGCGGCGCTTGAGCGCATCCAGGTACACCAGCAGGCCCGGGCCGAGCTGGATCGGACGACGGCTGCGGCCGGGCGCACCGTCGCCACGTGCGTTGCCGGTCACGATCGGCATCAGCCGCGCCTCGCGCGACAGCACCTGCTGGCCGCGCGGTGACAGCAGGTAATCGAGGAAGCGCCGGGCCTCCTCCGGATGCGGGCCGGTACGCGGGATCACCGCGGTGCGCAGCACCACCAACGTGTAGTCCTCGGGCTCGACGATGGCCAGCGGCGCGCCGGCATCGACGCGTGCCTGCGCATAGGAGCCGAGCACGTTGTAGACCAGCGACAGCTGGCCGCTGGCCACCTTGTCCAGCAGTACGCCGGTGCGCTCCTCGCGGACCACGTCGTTGTCGCCGAGCGCACCCAGCAACGCGCCGGCGATGCTGCCACGCTGCGCATCCTGGGTCGCCAGCAGGTAGCCGACACTGCTGCGCTCGATGTCATAGGTGCCGACCTTTCCGCGCAGCGGTGCGCCCTCGGCGCGCAGCCGATCCAGCAACTGGCGGCGCGTGTGCGGCACCTTTGCCGAAGGCATCGCGCGGGTGTTGTAGACCATCACCACCGGCTCATAGCTGATGCCGAACGCCTCGTTGCGCCACTGTGCCCAGGCCGGTAATGCAGCGGTCTGCGCCGAACGGTGCGGCAGCGCGTGGCCATCGTTGACCAGCTTGGTCTGCAGGTCCATGCCGCTGGAGATCAGCAGGTCCGGCGATGCCGGCCCGACGCGGTCATGCAGGTACCGCGCGTACAGGTCCTGGGTGATGATGTCCTCGTACACCACCTCAGTGCCCGGGTGCAGGCGCTGGTAGTCGGCGATGACCACCGCGAACACTTCGATGTCGGTGGTGCCGTGGATGCGCAGCTGCGCGGTGGCGGCTCCCTGCGCAGGAAAGCGGCGCACATCGCCCGGTGCGGCCAGCACCGGCAGGGCCAGCAGCAGGGCAACGGCCGTGGCGAACAGGCGGATCATGAACTGCTCCGTGGCAGGCGGATGGTGGCGATCAGCCCGCCCCGCGGGCGGTTGCTGAGGTCGATGCGGCCGCCATGGCTGTCGACCACGCGCTTGACGATGGCCAGGCCGAGCCCGGCACCACCGGACGGCGCGCCTTCGCCACGGGCGAAGCGTTCGAACACGCGCTCGGCATCGGCGGCCGCGATGCCTGCGCCATGGTCGGCGATGGTCAGCACGGCCTGCCCACCCTCCACGGTCAGCGCGATCTGCAACGGTCCCTCGCCGCCGTACTTCAATGCGTTGTCGACCAGGTTCTTGATCGCCTCGCGCAGCAGCAGCGCGTCACCATGCACCTGCACAGGTTCGGCGGTCATCGCCAGTTGCACACGCGGCGCAGGGCCGGCCTGCGGCAGCGCTTCATGCAGGGCCTGGTGCACGGTCTCGGCCAGGTCTACGGCAGCAAAGCGCTGCAGGTGCGAACGATGGATCACGCTGGCATCGCTGAGCAGCTGGTTGAGCAGCCGGCTCATGTGGGTGGCGTTGCGCTCGATCGCCTGCAGGCTGCGTCGCATGTCCTCCGGGTCGTCGTCGTCCAGCGCCAACTGCGCCTGTGCACGCAATGCCGCCAACGGCGTACGCATCTGGTGTGCGGCCTCGGCCATGAACGCGCGCAGTGTCTCATTGCTGCTGGACAGGCGCTCCATGAAGCGGTTCAACGCGGCCACCATCTGGTCCATCTCACGCGGCACGCGGGCATCCAGCGGCTTCAGGTCGGACGGTTCCCGTCGCGACAGCTCGCGCTCCACCCGCACCAGCGGCCGGAATGCGCGATGCACGCCGAAGGCCACCAGCGCCAGCAGCAGGCCGGACAACACACCGATCGCCAACAACGCGCGATTGACCATGTCCTGCGCGACGGCTTCCCGTGCACGCCGGGTCTGGCCCACCTGGACCTGTACCTCGCCCTGCGCCGACGCGGCGGCGAAACTGCGGCCGACCACCACGAAGCGCACGGTCTCGCCGCTGTAGGGGGCGTCGAACAGCTGCGGTTGCGTGCCGGGCCGGCGCGGCAGTGCCGGCAGATCGCCGTAGCCGGTGATCAGGTTGCCGCGGTTGTCGGCCACCCGGTAGAACACGCGGTCTTCCGGCGCCATCGCCAGCAGGTCCAACGCTGCATACGGCAGATCGACCTGCCACTGGCCATCGACCAGGGCCACCGAATCGGCAATGGACAGCGCCGAGGACACCAGCAGGTGATCGTAGGATCGATTGGCGGCGCGCTGGCCGTAATCGCGCGCGGCGAACAGCAGCGCCACTGCGAACACCGCCAGCAGCACGCCGAGGTAGAGCAGCAGCGTGCGCCGCAGCGAGCCCGGCGCGGCCGTTGCAGCGCGCATGTCAGCCATCGGCGTCGGCACTGGCGTCGCTGGCTTCCAGCAGATAGCCCACGCCACGCACCGTAGTGATACGCAGCGGTGCGCCGGCCAGCTTTTTTCTCAGGCGGCCAACGTACAACTCGATGGCATTCGGGCCCGCTTCGTCATCGAAGCCGAACAGGCCGTTGCCGATCTCGTCCTTGCCGACCACCTGGCCAAGGCGGCCGACCAGGATCTCCAGCAGGCGGTATTCGCGGTTGGGCAGTTCGATCGGCTCCCCGTCGAGGCTGACCCGGTGCGCAGCATTGTCGAACTGGAAGCCGCCGATCTGCACCACTTCGCTGGCCTGGCCGCGCGCACGCCGCAGCAGCACGCGGCAGCGCGCTTCGAACTCGCGGAAATCGAACGGCTTGCCCAGGTAGTCGTCGGCGCCGACGTCCAGCGCCTGCACCCGATCTTCGATGCCATCACGCGCGGTCAGCATCAGCACCGGCGTGCTGTCGCCGCGCTCGCGCATGCCGGCCAGCACGCGCAGGCCATCGAGCTTGGGCAAGCCGATATCCAGCACCACCAGGTCGAAGCTCTGGTAGCGCAGCACGCTGGCGGCGGCCAGGCCATCGGCCTGCCAGTCCACGGCGTGCCCGCTGCGGCGCATGCGGCGGATGATCGCATCGGCCAGATCCGGGTTGTCTTCGACCAGCAGCAGGCGCATGGGCACACGGGTGGGAGGGGAAACGAATGCTACCGCATGCCGCCGCTGACCTTGCCGGGCGTGGCCCCGTGAGCGCAGCGGCCGGTTTTACGCTGCACCGCACAAACCATTGACAGGACGATGACAGCTTGCCCGACCCAGACTGCGGCCGCGCACCGTCCGGTGCCCACGATTGCCGCGCGCCTGGCGCGCACCTGGGAGGGTTTGTGGAATTCACGTTTGCCTGGCGGCGTCCTGCCGCCATGATGGCTCTGGCTGCCCTGTCGGCGCCGGCCTTCGCCGCCGAAGACGACCGTCCGGTCACCGCCACCCTCGGTGGCCGCCTGCACCTGGACTTCGCCACCTTCGACAACGACAACCGCGGCACGCCGAACAAGGACGACACCGAGATCCGCCGTGCCTGGGTCGATGTGTCCGGCAAGTTCTTCGTGGTCGACTACAAGCTGGAAGCCGACTTCTCCGGCGACCGCGTCGAGGCCAAGGACGTGTACCTGGCACGCAGCTTCGGCAAGGCCGGCAAGCTGACCGTCGGCCAGTTCAAGCAGTACTTCTCGCTGGATGACCGCACCAGCTCCAACTACGGCAGCTTCCTGGAGCGCGGCAACGCCGGCACCACGCTGGCGCCGCTGTACCGCCTGGGTGCGTCGTGGCAGGCCAACCCGGGGGACTTCACCTGGGCGGCCAGCATCTACAGCCTGGAAAGCATCGACGCCTGGCAAGTGAAGGGCCGCGCCGCCGGTGGCCGCGTCACCTGGGCGCCCTCGCCCAGCGATGGCGACGTGCTGCACCTGGGCCTGTCGCTGGCCCGCGAGGCCTATGACAATCCCGGCGCCAACGGCACCCCGGGCCTGAGCATCCGCCCGCGCCCGGCCGGCCATCTGTCCGATGAAAGCCGCCTGACCCTGGTCAACTTCTCTGCCGGCCGCGATACCGACGTCAACAAGTGGTCGCTGGAATATGCGCAGGTGCGCGGCCCGCTGTCGTGGCAGGGCGAATTCAGTGGCGCCACCTTCGATGACGGTGCCCAGCGTGGCGACGTGATGGCGGCCTACGGCATGCTCAGCTGGTTCGTCACCGGCGAAAGCCGCGCCTACGACCGCAAGACCGGCCGCTTCGCGCGGATCAAGGACATCCGCCACAAGGCCGGTGCCTTCGAAGTGGCGCTGCGCTACGACCAGATGTGGGGCGCACAGCACCTCGACGGTGCCCCCGACCTGCGCCGCGGCAGCACCGAAGCGTGGACGCTGGGTGGCAACTGGTACCTGCGCGACAACCTGCGCTTCATGCTCAACGTGATCGAAAGCCGCAACCGCGACCGCCTGGCCGGGGTCACGGTGGACCGCACGCGCGCGGTCACCGGCCGCCTGCAGTACGACTTCTAAGCCCGGCATCCCGGGCATTCCGCCCGGGCCCCTTCCACTCCCCCACGTCCTGTTTTCGCAAGGAGTCCGCAGATGATGCTGAGCATCCTCGGCTTTGGCATGGTCATTACGTTCATGTACTTGATCATGAGCAAACGCCTGTCGCCGCTCGTCGCCCTGATCACCATCCCCATCCTGTTCGCGCTGATCGGTGGCTTCGGCGCCGGCATCGACGAGATGATGCTGGAGGGCATCAAGAAGATCGCGCCGACCGGCGTGATGCTGATGTTCGCCATCCTCTACTTCGGCGTGATGATCGACGCCGGCCTGTTCGATCCGCTGGTGCGGATCATCCTGCGCTTCGTCAAGGGCGATCCGATGAAGATCGTGCTCGGCACCGCGGTGCTGGCGATGCTGATCTCGCTCGACGGTGATGGCTCGACCACCTACATGATCACCGTCTCGGCGATGCTGCCGCTGTACCAGCGGCTGGGCATGAACGCGCTGAACATGACCTGCGTGACCATCCTCGCCGGCGGCGTGATGAACCTGACCCCGTGGGGCGGCCCGACCGCACGCGCGGCCACTGCGCTGCACGTGGACCCGGCCGATGTGTTCGTGCCGCTGATCCCGTCGATGGTGATCGCCTGTGCCGGCGTGCTGCTGCTGGCCTGGTACCTGGGCCTGAAGGAACGCCGTCGCCTCGGCGTGGTGACCCTGCCCAAGGGCGGCAGCTGGATGGACAACAGCGTGTCCGACGACAGCAACCCGCTGCCGACCGTGGAAGACGCCGAGGACATCAAGCGTCCGAAGCTGCTGTGGGTCAACCTGGCCCTGACCGTGGCGCTGATGACCGCGCTGATCATCGGCGTGCTGCCGATGCCGGTGCTGTTCATGGTCGGCTTCGCCATCGCCCTGGTGATCAACTACCCGAACCTGGCCGAGCAGCGCCGCCGCGTGGTCAACCACGCCGGCAACGTGCTGTCGGTGGTGTCGCTGATCTTCGCCGCGGGCATCTTCACCGGCATCCTCAACAACACCGGCATGGTCGAAGCGATGTCGCACAGCTTCCTGGCGGTGATTCCGGAATCGTGGGGCCCGTACCTGGCGGTGATCACCGCAGTGGCGTCGATGCCGTTCACCTTCTTCATGTCCAACGACGCGTTCTACTTCGGCGTGCTGCCGATCCTTTCCGAGGCCGCCGGCAACTACGGCATCACCCCGGTGGAAATGGCGCGCGCCTCGCTGGCCGGCCAGCCGGTGCACCTGCTCAGCCCGCTGGTGCCGTCCACCTACCTGCTGGTGGGCCTGGCCAAGGTCGAATTCGCCGACCACCAGAAGTTCACCCTGAAGTGGGCCATCGCCATCTCGATGCTGCTGATGGTCGGCAGCCTGCTGTTCGGCCTGTACCCGCTCGCGGCCTGACCCTTACCTAGGAGCCTTCTGCAATGACGCTTCGAATCGCTTACGTCACCAGCGGCATGGGCAGTGTCGGTACTGCCATCTGCCAGAGCCTGGCCCGCAGCGGCCACACCGTGGTCGCCGGTTGCGCGCCGAATTCGCCGCGCAAGGCCAACTGGCTGCGCGAGCAGCGCGAACAGGGCTTCGACTTCATCGCCTCCGAAGGCAACGCGACCGACTGGGCCTCGACCAGCGCCGCATTCGCCAAGGTCCGCGCTGAAGTCGGCGAGGTGGACGTGCTGGTCAACAACTCCGGCGGCAGCCGCGACCTGCTGTTCCGGCAGATGACGGTGGAAGACTGGAACGCGGTGATCGCCTCCAACCTCAATGCGCTGTTCAACCTGACCAAGCAGGTGGTCGACGGCATGGCCACGCGGGGCTGGGGCCGCATCATCAACATCGGCTCGGTCAGCGCCCACAAGGGCCAGATCGGCCAGGTGAACTACGCCACCGCCAAGGCCGCGATGCATGGCTTCAGCCGTGCGCTGGCCGCCGAAGTGGCCTCGCGCGGGGTGACCGTCAACACGCTGTCGCCGGGCTACATCGCCAGCCAGGCGATCAGCAGCTTCCCGCCGGATGTACTGGATCGACTGGCCGCTTCGGTGCCGGTGCGTCGCTTGGGCCGTCCCGAGGAAGTGGCCGGCCTGTGCGCCTGGCTGGCGTCGGATGAGGCCTCGTATGTGACCGGTGCCGACTATCCGGTCAACGGTGGCCTGTACATGGGTTGAGCCCTCCTCCACGCGACGCGTGGAGCGCCTCCCCCACGGAGTGCGCGGGGCCGGTGAACCTTCGCTCGCGAGGGGGATCCGGCCCCTTTTTCATTCGGCGGCGGGACATGCGCGGGTGCCCTGCACCGTTCGTTGGTTTTTCGTAAAGAAGGTTTCATGTTCCGTTCGCATAGTGGCCATGCACCGCGCACGCGTGCCGGTGACCACCCCCAATGCAACGGACCACCATGCAGACCCGACACCTGACGATTGCCGTGGCGATCGCGCTCTCCGCCGCCGCCAGCGCCCATGCCGCCACCGCCGCCGATACCGGCGCCAGCACCGAGGCCGCGCTGAGCGCGCAGACGCTGGATACCGTCTCCGTGATCGGCCAGGGCGAGACCCGCCAGGTGCAGCGCATCACCGCCGTCGACAAGCAGGTGCTGCCGCCGGGCACCAGCGGCCAGAAGATCCTCGACCGCCTGCCGGGCGTGTCGGTGCAGTCCAACGATGCCTTCGGCGCCAACGAGGAATCGCAGACCATCAGCCTGCGTGGCTTCGACAAGAGCCGCCTCGGCTACACGCTGGACGGCATCCCGCTGGGCGACAACAGCTACGGCAACTACAACGGCCTGAGCATCGCCCGCGCGATCATCGCCGAGAACCTGGCCGGTGCCGAGCTGTCGCAGGGCATCGGTTCGCTGGGCGTGGCCTCGACCAGCAACCTCGGCGGCACCATCCAGTACTTCTCGATGGACCCGTCCACCGAATTCGGTGGTCGCGCCAGCGTCACCGTCGGCGACAACAACCAGCGCCGTGGCTACCTGCGCGTGGATACCGGCGACATCAACGGCTTCTCGGCCTATGTGTCCGGCGTGCACCAGGACCAGGACATGTGGGCCGCGCCGTACCAGAACCAGACCACCCGCCAGTTCAACGCCAAGGCGGTGTGGAATGTCGGCGACCACCGCTTCGGTGCGTTCGTGGCCACCTCGCGCGCCAGCCAGGCCAACTACGCCTACCTGTCCAAGGACATGCTGGCCCGCGGCCTGGGCTATGACTGGAACATCTACGCACCGGACTGGAATCGCGCCGTCGCTGCCGCGTACTGCGCGCCGGGCACCTACAACAAGGCGCGCTGCGCGTTCAGCGGCGGCGTCAACAGCATCGACGATGCGTACTACCAGAGCCGCGCGCTGCGTGACGACAACCTGTACTCGGTGGATGCCGACCTGCGCCTGGGCGAGCAGGGCCGCCTGAAGCTGCTGGCCTACCATCACGACAACCGTGGCCAGGGCCACTGGTGGGCACCGGGCCAGCCGTCCTACCCGGGCACCGACAAGATGCTGCCGATCTCGATCCGCAGCACCAACTACACGATCAACCGCGATGGCCTGACCGCCGCGCTGTCGTGGACGGTGGGCATCCACGAACTGGAAGCCGGCCTGTGGTACGAGCAGAACGACCACAACGTCTCGCGCAACTTCTACTACATCAGCGGCCCGTTCCTGGACGACCTGTACCTGAAGAACCCGGATCGCCTGCTGTTCAACCAGGACTTCGACATCCGCACGCGCCAGTTCTACGTGCAGGACCGCATGCGCTTCCTGGACCAGCGCCTGACCGTGGACGTGGGCATCAAGAGCCCCAACACCCGCATGCGCGCCACTGCCAAGCCGGGCGTGGAAACCAGCATCGCCTCGGGCACGCTGACCGCCAAGGAATCGGTGCTGCCGCAGGTGGGCGTGGGCTTCAAGCTCAACGCCAACAACGAGTTGTTCGCCTCCTACGCCGAGAACATCGCCGCCTTCGTCGGCGGTGGCAGCGGCGGCCCGCTGCAGGTGTCGCCGGAATCGTTCGCGGCCAGCGCCGGGCTGGAACCGGAGAAGTCCAAGAGCCTGGAAGCCGGCTTCCGTACCTTCGGCGAGAAGTACCAGGCCTCGATCGCGGCCTACAACGTGAAGTTCGACAACCGCCTGCTGTCGCTGAACCCGTGCTCGAGCATCGAAGTCGGCACGCGCCCGGAGTGCGTGACGCGCTTCATCAACGTCGGTTCGGTGAAGAGCTACGGTGCGGAACTGACCTTCATCTTCAAGCCGATCGACGGCCTGCAGTGGTACAACGCGCTGTCCTGGAACAAGACCACCTACGAGGATGACTACACCTCGGGCGGCGCGATCGTTCCGGTGGCCGGCAAGATCACGGTGGATACGCCGCAGCGCATGGCCTCCAGCGAAATCAGCTGGAACCGCGACGGCTTCTTCGCCAGCCTGCGTGCGAAGTACACCGGCAAGCGCTACTACACCTACACCAACGACCAGTCGGTGCCGGGCGTGACCACCTTCGACGCCGGTGCGGGCTACGACTTCGGCCCGGGCCTGGGCCTGCGCAACGTGCGGGTGTCGTTGAACGCGACCAACCTGACCAACAAGCGCTACGCCGGCCAGCTGAGCTCGTTCGCACCGACCGACCCGAAGGGCACGCGCTATGCGATCCATGCGAGTGCACCGCGGCAGTTGTTCATGACGGTGGCGGCGGAGTTCTAAGTCGAAAGCGTTGCCCCGCGGCGTCTTGATTATCGTCGCGGGGCAGGGCCGGATGGGCCGGCGCAGGACACGCCGTGAACCCATCCATTGGGGCTCGATGGCGCCATCCATGGCGCCAACGGTCCTGCGCCGGCCCATCCGACCCTGCTCGACGGTTTCCCGCGCCACGGTGCGGAGGGCAAAGAAGAGCAAAAGCAAAGAGCCGGGCACTGCCCGGCTCTTTGCTTTTCAAGCTCTTCAAGCGCAATCCCTCTGGTGGATTGCTGGCCGTCTCGCGGGAAATTGTCTGGAGCGGGGGGCTTGCGCTGGCCAGGACCGTCCACGGCATGGATGCCGTGGCCGAGCCTACAGGGACGTACTTGCGGCGTGTCCTGGCCAGCGCAAGCCCCCCGCTCTCCCCGATATCAATCGAGACGCCACAAGCCGCCAACGCATTTCATTCCGGCGCCAGCTGGTCCATCCGTATCCGGTTGGCGAACAGCGAGAACGCCAGCATGCCGGCCAGGCCGTTCGCCCGGCTCACCCAGTGCGGCAGCCAGCGCGGTGGCTTCAGCACCCCCGCCTCGAACAACGGTGCGAACGCGATCGCATCGGTCAGGCTCATCTTTCCCGCGAACAACCAGCGGCAGACCTGCAGGCGGTCCTCGGCCAGCATGTGGCGGAAGAAGGTATGCACCGATACCAGGCCACGCAGGTACACCGTGTCCTTGGTGAACGCCAGACCGCCACTCGGCGGCACGCCGCGGAACACGCGCTGCGCCGAAGCGAAACTCTCTTCCGCGTTCTGCCCGGCATCGCAAAAGTAGCGGAACACTTCGATGAAATCGGCGCCTTCGCGGGCCATGGCAATCGCTTCGGTACGCAGGCTGATGCGCTTCAGGCGTTCGATGTCGATGCTGCCGGTGATCTGCTCGGCGAAGGTGGCCAACCCTTCCTGGGTTGCCGTCACCCGCGGCGACGACAGCGCCAGGCTGGGCAGCACAGGCTGTTCGCGCCCGTTCAACGCGGTCAGCGAATGCACCAGCGCTTCATGGTGGAACAGCTGCGCGCGGTCGTAGGCGCTGAAGCGCGCACTGGTGCGCAGGCGGATGCGGGTCGGGCCGGCGGCGGCCTTGGACACCAGCTCCGGATCCAGCTGTACCTGGATGATGCGTGATTCAAAGAAAGCGTCCAGATCGTTCTGCAACTGCAGCTGCAGCGCGATGGCCGAGACCGGCACCTGCTCTTCCGGCGCCAACAGCTCGTGGTCCAGCTCGGCAGCAATCTGGATGAAGTGCCGTGCGGCTTCGCGCGTGCTCGGGCCATTGCCCGGCAGCGGCTGCTCGGGGGCGCCGAACAGCTGCACCGAACAGGTATCGACGGCGGCGGTGCCCAGCCCTTCCAGCAGCTGCGCGGCCAGGTCCCAGCTCTGCGCCGACTGCTGCACGTAGTGGCCGAGTGGATGGCTGTCGTCACAGGCGGCAGCGATCGCGGCCAGCGCGCGGCGCTCTTCGCTGAAGTCGAGCCGGGGGTAATCCACCTTTGGCAGTACCGGCTGGCCGCGCGCCACGCTGTCCAGGAACGGTGCCTGTAGCGTTGCCGGCCAGCTGGTCAGGCCCAGCAGGCGGATGCCTCCCACGGCCTCGACCAGGCGCGCATCAAGCGCTGCATGGTGGGCCACCTCACGGTCCAGCGTCGCGGTCGGTTCCATGCGCGGACTATAGCGCTCTGCCCTTGCTTTGGGACGGGCGGAGCATCGGGCAGTTGCCAACCTTGGTTGGCATCCGCCGCAGGCGGCTTCGGACACATTCGTGCCAACCAAGTTTGGCACTCACCAGGAACAGGTTTCCGGTATCGCGGGGTCAGCGCCGGCGCGGCTTGCCTGCCGGGCGGAACTGCTGGCCCTTGCCCTTCTTGCCGCCGCGCTCCTGCGCGGTCTCGGCCTGGCGGACCGCCAGCTTGGCGGCAGCAGCGGCCACTTCTTCCTTCAGCTTGAAGTAGTTCAGCAGCCGGCTTTCTTCGATTTCGCCCGCCTCGATCGCTGCACGCACGGCACAGCCCGGTTCCTGCTGGTGCTTGCAGTCGTTGAAGCGGCACTGTGCGGCCAGCGCCTCGATATCGGCGAAGCCACCTTCGGACAGCGTTTCTTCGCCGGTCGGCTTCAGCTCGCGCATGCCGGGGGTGTCGATCAGGCAGGCGCCGGTCGGCAGCGGCATCAGCGCGCGATGGGTGGTGGTGTGGCGGCCGCGCGAATCATTGGCACGCACCGCGTTGGTCTTCATCCGCTGCTCGCCGAGCAGGGTGTTGGTCAATGTGGACTTGCCGGCACCGGAGGAGCCAACCAGCACCACCGTGCGACCGGGGCCCAGCCACGGTTGCAGCACCGCCACGCTGTCGGCATCCAGGCCGTTGATCGCATGCAGCGCGATGCCCTGCATCTCCAGCTCTTCCAGCACCGCCAGCGCATCCTCGCTGTACTCGGTCTGGTCGGCCTTGGTCAGCACCACCACCGGTTCGGCACCACCACCGCCGACCAGCAGCAGGTAGCGTTCGATGCGCCTCGGATTGAAGTCGGCATCCAGGCCGCAGACGATGAACACCGTATCGATGTTGGCCGCGATCACCTGCTGGTGGTAGTGCTCACCGGCGGCGCCACGCTTGATCGCGGTGCGGCGTGGCAGCAGCGCGACGATGCGGATGCCGTCCAGCAGCACCCAGTCACCCACCGCCGGCCGCTCGTGGCTGGGGAAGCGCGGGCGCTGCCATTCCGGCAGCGACTCGGCCTTGATCGCCGCATCCGGGCCATCGGCCACCACGTAGTGGGTACGGTGCTGTTCGATCACCCGCGCCGGGCGGGCCTGCGGGTGCGCGGCCATCACGGCCTGCCAGTCGGCCTGCTGCGCCGGGCCCGGCCAGGGCCAGCCGATGGTCTGCAGGGCGATGAAATCGGGGGTCTGGGTCATCGCCGCCATTCTACCTGTGACGGCCCCCTGCCAGCCCAGCAATGACAGGCCCGGAGCCCTTGCCATGCACTGCAGCAATTCCGGTAGGATGGAATCCCCATGCCTTTTGACGGCCCAGCCCCCATGTCCACCATCTCGCCCAAGCCCCTGGCCATCCGCGAGCGCCTTTCCGAAGTGCGCTACGAAATCCGCGGAGAACTGGCGCGGCGAGCCCGGGAGCTGGAGGCGCAGGGCCGCAAGCTGATCAAGCTCAACATCGGCAATCCGGGCAACTTCGGTTTCCGCGCGCCCGAGCACCTGCAGCGCGCGATCGCCGACGACATGGGCCGCACCGACCCGTACACCCACCAGCAGGGCCTGCCGGTCGCACGCGAAGCCATCGCGGCGTACTACGCCCGCCGTGGCGCACCGGATGCGCACCCCGACCGTGTGTTCGTCGGCAACGGCGTCAGCGAGCTGATCGACCTGTCGCTGCGCGCACTGCTCAACCCGGGCGACGAAGTCCTGGTGCCCTCGCCGGACTACCCGCTGTGGTCGGCCTCGACCATCCTCAATGATGGCCGCCCGGTGTACTACCGCTGCGCCGCCGAGAACGGCTTCCAGCCGGACCCGAGCGAGATCGAGACGCTGGTGTCCTCGCGCACCCGCGCCATCGTGCTGATCAACCCGAACAACCCCAGCGGCGCCAGCTACCCGCGCGAACTGCTGGAGCGCGTGGTCGAGATCGCACGCCGCCACAACCTGCTGTTGCTGGTCGATGAGATCTACGACCAGATCCTGTACGACGATGCGGTGTTCCAGCCGGTCGCGCCGCTGGCCGGCGACCACCCGTGCCTGACCTTCAGCGGCCTGAGCAAGGTGCACCGTGCCTGCGGCTGGCGCGTGGGCTGGGCCCACCTCAGCGGCGACGATGCGCGCCTGGGCGACTTCCGCGCCGCGCTGGACCTGCTCGGCGCGCTGCGCCTGTGCGCCAACGTGCCGGGCCAGTACGCCATCGAGGCCGCGGTGAACGGCCCGGACACCATCTCCGAACTGTGCACCCCGGGTGGCCGCCTGTATGAGACCCGCCGTGCGGTAATCGAGGCCTGCGAAGCCAGTGAGCACCTGTCGCTGGTCGCGCCGGCCGGCGCGCTGTATGCGTTCCCGGCGGTGGTCGGTGCTGCCGCCAAGGGCTTTGACGACCACAACTTCGCGCTGGACCTGATGAACAACGAAGGCGTGCTGGTGGTACCGGGTTCCAGCTTCAACGTGCCCTACCGCCATCATTTCCGCGTGACCCTGCTGCCGGAAGCCTCGGTGATGCGCGATGTGTTCGCCCGCATCGACCGCGTGCTGGCCCGCCGCGCCGAGGACGCGACCAAGGTCGTACCGTTGAAGCCACGCCGTTCGGTGGCCTGAGCCGTGGCGCTGTCCTACCTGGCGCTGGGCGACTCGTACACCATCGGTGAAGCCGTTGCGGTCGAAGGCCGCTGGCCGCACCAGCTCGCCGCCGCCCTGCGTGCGCAGGACGTGGCGCTGGCCGACCCGCAGACCATCGCCACCACCGGCTGGACCACCGACGAGCTGGACGCTGGCATCGATGCGGCCGCACCGCAGGGTCCGTTCGATTTCGTCAGCCTGCTGATCGGCGTCAACAACCAGTACCGCGGCCGTCCGCTGGACGAGTACCGCGTCCAGTTCCAGGCCCTGCTGCAGCGGGCGATCGGCTTTGCCGGTGGCCGCCCCGGGCGGGTGCTGGTGCTGTCCTTCCCCGACTGGGGCGCGACCCCGTTTGGCACGGGCAGTGGCCGGGACCTGACCACCATCGAGATCGAAACCGACGAATTCAATGCGGCCGCCGAGGTGATCAGCACCCAGCAGGGTGCGGCCTTCGTCGACATCACCGACATCAGCCGTGAACAGGGGGACGACCCGGCGATGATCGCCGAGGACGGCCTGCACCCGTCGGCGCGGATGTACGCCCTATGGAGCGCACGCGCGCTGCCGGTCGCCGCGCACCTGCTCGGTGGAACGGACTGACGCGATGGATGGCACGCCACGGAACGGCCCGCCCCTGCCCTGCACACCGCTGACCGCCCCGCAGGCCCGCGCGATCGCCGAGGCGTTCCGCCCGGCACAGGCCTGGGGCAGCCGCCGCGACTACTACTACACCCGCGGCAAGCTCGGCAGCGACCCGCTGTATGACGGCGTGCTGCAGCATCTGCCTGACGACGGGCATCCACTGCTGGACCTGGGCTGCGGGCTGGGCCTGTTCGCCCATGTGCTGCGCCAGCGCGGCAGTACCCAGCGCTACCTCGGCGTGGACGTGGACGCCGGCAAGATCACCCGCGCCCAGCGTGCCGCCACCGGCCTGCACGATGTGCGCTTCGACTGCCTGGACGTGCAGGCACCGCTGCCGGCGCAGGCCGGGCACGTGCTGCTGCTGGATGTACTGCAGTACCTGGATGCGGGCCCACAGCAGGCACTGCTGCGCGCAGCCAGTGCACGGGTCGCTTCCGGCGGCCGCCTGCTGCTGCGCACGCCACTGGCCACCGGCGATGGCCGCGACCGCACCACGCGGGTGGCCGACCGGCTGGCCTGGCTGGTCGGCTGGATGGGCACGCGGCCTCGCCATTACCCCGACCCGAAGGTGCTGCAGGCGACATTGATCGAGGCCGGATTGCAGGTGACGGCGCCCCGGCCGCTGCACGGGCGCACCCCGTTCAACAGCTGGTTGCTGGTGGCCGAACGCCCTTCGTTGTAGCGCCGAGATCACGCCCGGCTGCCCTCCGACGTCTTCCGGTGCTGCGCACCGCCGCCCGAGCATCGGCTCGGGCGCTACAGGATGATCGCCAGACCTTGTAGCGTCGAGCCCATGCTCGGCTGCCCCAAGCGCCCAGAACCCTGGGTTACAGGGCCGGCAGCTGCGCCTTCAGGCCGCGCTCGTCCAGCGCCTGCAGCACGCGCTCGATGATCGCCAGGTTGTGGCCGTGGGCGGCCCCCTCATGCAGCAGCACGATGGCGCCCGGGCGCAGGTCCGGCAGCAGGCGGTCGAGCACGCCCTGCGCCGTGCAGCCGATACCGTCGAAGCCGCGCGCGCTCCAGCCGACCCGGACCAGGCCCAGCCGCTGCAGCACCGGTGCCACGAACGGATTGGTCATGCCCACCACCGAACGGTACCAGCGCACCGGGCGGCCGCTTACCGCCTGCAGGGCATGCTGGCAGCCCTCGATCTCGGCGCGCATCGCCGCCGGGCCCAGCCGCCAGAAGCGCGCCTGCGGATGGCTGTGGCTGTGGTTGCCCAGGTCGTGGCCGCGGCGCAGGATCTCCTGCACCAGGTCCGGCTGCGCCAACGCGCGCTCGCCTACCAGGAAGAAGGTGGCGCGGGCCTGGTGGCGGTTCAGCAGGTCGAGCACCGCACGGGTTTCCGGGCCAGGACCGTCATCGATGGTCAACCAGACGCTGCTGCCGGCATCCGGCATCCGGCTCAGCACCGGCGCGTAGAAACGGCTGTTGGGCAGGAACACCGGCACCATGAACAGTGCGTGGCTGGCCACCATCAACGGCAGCCCCCAGTGCCAGCCGGCCAGGGCCCAGGCCAGGATCACGGCCAGCTGCGACGCCACCAGCCAGGGCAGCCAGCGCCAGGGCCGGGTCGGGATGCGATGCAATGTTCCTGCGTTGCTCATCCCCCATGATGCCATGAGGGTTAGAATTGATGATTCGAATTCCCGGAACCCCGACGTCCATGTCCCTCGATCCCGCCCTGCGTTCGCGCATCGAATCCATCCTCAACGCCAACCGCGTCGTGCTGTTCATGAAGGGCCAGCCGTCGATGCCGCAGTGTGGTTTCTCGGCCAAGGCCGTGGGCGCCCTGCAGGACCTCGGCGTCGAGTTCGCCCACGTCAACGTGCTGGCCGACCAGGAAATCCGTGAAGGCATCAAGGCCTATGGCGACTGGCCGACCATCCCGCAGCTGTACATCGACGGCGAACTGGTCGGCGGCAGCGACATCGTGCTGCAGATGGCGGCCAGCGGCGAGCTGAGCAGCGTGCTGGGCCTGGCCGCGCCGGACCGTACCCCGCCGAGCATCACCGTCACCCCGGCGGCCGTGGAAATGCTCAAGGGCGCGCTGGCCGATGCCCCGGGCGCTGCCCTGCAGCTGTCCATCGACGCCGGTTTCCAGCCGAACTTCCAGCTGGCCCCGCACGACGAAGGCGCCATCGCCGCCGAGTCCAACGGCCTGCGCGTGCAGTTCGACCTGGCCAGCGCCCGTCGCGCCAACGGCATCACCATCGACTGGGTGGACGACATCCGTGGCAAGGGCCTGGCCATCGACAACCCGAATGCGCCCAAGCCGGTGCAGGAAATCAGCGTGCGCGATGCCGACGACCTGGTGCGTGCCGGCAACATCACCCTGGTGGACGTGCGCCCGGCCGACGAGCGTGAAATCGCCGCCGTGGGCGTGCCGTTCAAGACCTTCGACGGCACCGGCCGCGCCGCGCTGGAAGCCCTGCCCAAGGACACCGCGCTGGCCTTCATGTGCCACCACGGTGGCCGCAGCGCGCAGGCCGCCGAGCAGTTCCGCGCCCTGGGCTTCACCAAGGTGTTCAACGTCACCGGCGGCATCAACGCCTGGTCGGAAGACGTCGACAACGGCGTGCCGAAGTACTGATCGGCACTGAAAAAGGGGACGGAGGGGATTAAGTCGTTTTGCCACAAACGACTTAATCCCCTCCGTCCCCTTTTTCTTAGCCGGCGAAACCGCCTTCGGCCAGGTAGTCCAGTTCCTCCGGCGAGGGAATACGCCCCAGCACGGCGTTGCGGTGCGGGAAGCGACCGAAGCGGCGGATGATGTCGCGGTGCAGCTCGGCGTACTGAAGGTATTCCTTGTCGCCCAGCACATCGAACATCGCCACCGAACGGTCCTGGTCCAGCGGGTCCTCGGAGTGCTCGAACGGCAGGTAGATGAAGGCGCGCAGCTTCGGCACCAGCTGCAGGTCCAGGCCTTCCTCGATGGCGCGCATGGCGTAGTGCCGGGCCAGGCCATCGGTGGCATAGGAATGGGCGCTACCGCGGAAGCAGTTGCGCGGGAACTGGTCCAGCAGCAGCATCAGCGCCAGTGCGCCCTCGGCACTGCCCAGCCAGTGTTCACGCGCACGCGAAGCAGCCGCGAAATGCTCATCCAGGAACAACTGGCGGAACTGCGCATCGAACGCATCGTCGCGGGCGAACCACTTCGCAGGGCCCGCCTCCTTCCAGAAATCCACCACTTGCGCGGCAACATCCATCACCTACTCCCCAGGGCCGGCGCGCCGCGCCAGGCCATCATCATCATTCGTCGAAGCGCAGGTGGCGGACCGACTTGCCGTTGCGCCGGATAAGCTTAAGCGCCTCGATACCGATCTGGATATGGTTTTCCACGAACTGGGAGCTGACCTTGGCATCGGACACCTCGGTCTTGACCCCGTCGGGGATCATCGGCTGGTCCGATACCAGCAGCAGCGCGCCGCTGGGGATGTGGTTGGCGAAGCCGGCCGCGAACACGGTGGCGGTTTCCATGTCGATGGCCATGCAGCGCATCGCCCGCAGCCGCTCCTTGAAGGCCTCGTCGTGCTCCCAGACCCGGCGGTTGGTGGTGTAGACGGTACCGGTCCAGTAGTCGTGGCCAAGGTCGCGGATCATGGTCGAGACCGCACGCTGCAGCGCGAATGCCGGCAGGGCCGGCACTTCCGGCGGCAGGTAGTCGCCCGAGGTGCCCTCGCCGCGGATCGCCGCGATCGGCAGCACCAGGTCACCCAGCTGGTTCTTGCGCTTGAGGCCACCGCACTTGCCCAGGAACAGCACCGCCTTGGGCATCACCGCCGACAGCAGGTCCATGATGATCGCGGCATTGGGGCTGCCCATGCCGAAGTTGATCATGGTGATGCCATCGATGGTGGCACTGGCCATCGGCCGGTCCAGGCCGATGACGGGGGCACCGGTCAGCTCGGAAAAGGTATGCAGGTAGCCCCCGAAGTTGGTCAGCAGGATGTGCTGGCCGAACTGGTCCAAGGGCACGCCGGTGTAACGCGGCAGCCAGTTGTCGACGATTTCCTGCTTGCTCTTCATGGTGGGGGACCGGTACGGCGGGGGATCGGCTATTTTCGGCCAGCCGGGCGGTGCCGTCGAGCCGTCGGCGACCGGCCTGTGAAGAAGGTCACTTGGCAGCCCGCCAGCGCCCGGCTAGCGTCGGCGGTTGGATCACGTCGCAAGGGGAACTGCATGGCATCGACGTTGTTGCGCGCCGGGGTGGCACTGGCGCTGCTTTCATTGAGCACGGCACCGGTGGTGGGCGCCTCGCGCTTCGTGGCCGATCCCTACCCCAGCACCTACCAGGCGCATCCCGATGCGCCGGTGCTGATCCAGAACGCCACCGTGCTGACCGGCACCGGCCAGCGCCTGGACAACGCCGACGTGCTGCTGCGCGATGGCCGTATCGTTGCCGTCGGGCCCCGGCTGCTGGCCGATGCCGGCGTCACCCGCATCGATGCGCAGGGCAAGTGGGTCACCCCGGGCCTGATCGACGTGCATTCGCACCTGGGCGTGTACCCCAGCCCGGGCGTCGGCGCGCACAGTGACGGCAACGAGATGACCGCACCGGTCACCGCCAACGTCTGGGCCGAGCACTCGGTGTGGCCGCAGGACCCGGGCTTCGCCACCGCATTGGCCGGTGGCGTGACCAGCATGCAGGTGCTGCCCGGCTCGGCCAACCTGGTCGGTGGCCGTGGCGTGACCCTGAAGAACGTACCGGCCATCACCTACCAGGCGATGAAATTCCCGGGTGCTCCGTGGGGGCTGAAGATGGCCTGCGGCGAGAACCCGAAACGGGTCTACGGCGAAGGCAAGGGCGTCGCCCCGGCCACGCGGATGGGCAACGTCGCCGGCTACCGCGCCGCCTTCATCGATGCCGCCGACTACATCGCCAAGAACAAACCCAAGCCGGCCAAGCGCACGGGCTGGTTCGGCAGCGACAAGGGCGACAGCGCCGGTGATGCCGGTGGCAAGCGCGATCTCAAGCTGGACACGCTGGCCGGCGCGATCGAAGGCGACATCCGCGTGCACATCCACTGCTACCGCGCCGACGAGATGGCCACCATGCTCGACCTGGCCAAGGAATTCGGCTTCAAGGTGGCCGCCTTCCACCACGGCGTGGAGGCCTACAAGCTGGCCGACCGGCTGGCCGCCGATGGCGTCTGCGGCGCGCTGTGGGCCGACTGGTGGGGCTTCAAGATGGAAGCCTTCGACGGCATTCCGGAGAACATCGCACTGGTCGACCGGCCGAAGAACAGCTGCGCCATCGTCCATTCCGATTCCCCCGAAGGCATCCAGCGCCTGAACCAGGAAGCGGCCAAGGTGATCGCCGCCGCGCGCCGCGCGCACATGCCGGAGATCAGCCCCGAACACGCCATCACCTGGATGACCGCCAACGCCGCCAAAGCGCTGGGCATCGAGGGCCAGACCGGCACCCTGGAGGCCGGCAAGATGGCCGACGTGGTGGTCTGGAACGGCAACCCCTTCAGTTCCTACGCGCTGGCCGAACAGGTCTTCATCGACGGCCGCCGCCTGTACGACCGCAGTGCGCCGGCAGCGACGCCGCGTTCCGATTTCCAGCTCGGCCAGGAGGTGCACTGATGGGCGCGTTGAACAAGCGTCGCCGGGCATGGCTCGGCGCTGCGGCCGTGGTGCTGGCCTGCATCTCCGCATCCGCGCAGGCGCAGGACCTGCTGGTCCGCAACGCCACCGTGCATACCGCCGGCACGCGCGGCAGCCTGCAGCACACCGATGTGCTGGTGCAGGGCGGCATCATCCGCGCAGTCGGCAGCGGGCTGTCCGCACCGGCCGGTGCCAGCGTGGTCGAGGCCGATGGCCGCCCGCTGACACCGGCGCTGTTCGGCGGCATCACCGAGATCGGCATCGAAGAGGTCTCCGGCGAAGCGAGTACGGTCGACAGCACGTTGAAGATCGGCGAACAACCGTTGCGCCCCGAATTCGATGTCACCCTGGCCTACAACCCGGCCTCGGTGCTGATCCCGGTGGCACGCCTGGACGGCATCGGCTTCACCGCCCTGGGGGCGGCCACCGGTGGCGGCTTCGTTGCAGGCCAGGGCGGTGTGATGCGGCTGGACGGCAGCGCCGATCCACTCGGGCCGCGCGCGCTGTTCCTGCGCCTGGGGTCGGCCGCAGTGGAGCTGACCGGGCATTCGCGTGCGGCGCAATGGATGCTGCTGCAGCAGATGGTGGACGAGGCGCGCGGCCAGGTCGCCGCAGACTCACCACATGCACTGCTGACGCCGGCCGGGCGCCGCACGCTGGGCCGCTACCTGGCAGGCCAGGGCCGCATCGTGGTGGAGGTGGACCGCGCGGCGGACATCCGCCAGCTGTTGCGCTGGGCCACCCGCGAAAAGGTGAAGATCGCCATCGCCGGTGGCAGCGAAGCCTGGCAGCTGGCGCCGGAGCTGGCCGCCGCGCAGGTGCCGGTGTTCGTCGATGTGCTGTCCAACCTGCCGGCCAGCTTCGACCAGATCGGTGCCACGTTGGAAAATGCGGCACGCCTGCAACGTTCCGGCGTGGCGGTCTCGTTCGTGCAGCGTGGCGACGCCTCGCACAACGCACGCAAGATGCGCCAGCTGGCGGGCAATGCCGTGGCCAATGGCCTGCCCTGGGCCGACGGTCTGGCCGGCCTGACCCGGGTACCGGCGCAGGCGTTCGGCGTGGCCGACCAGATCGGCAGCATCGAGCCGGGCAAGCGTGCCGACCTGGTGCTGTGGGAAGGCGACCCGCTGGACGTGGCGCACTATGCCGAGCAGGTCTGGCTGGGCGGCCGGGCGATGCCGATGCGCTCGCGCCAGACTGAACTGCGGGACCGCTACCTGCTGCGCAACGCGCAGCCCTGACCTCTTGCAAGGAACCGCCAATGGCCACGCTGCGCTGGTACTTCGACTTCGTCTCGCCCTATTCCTACCTGCACTGGCAGAAGCTGAAGCGGTTGCCACAGTTTGCCCAGATCCAGACCGTGCCGATTGCCTTCGGTGCCGTGCTGCACCATCTGGGCAACCTCGGGCCGGCCGAGATTCCGGCCAAGCGCCGCTTCATCTACCGCCAGCTGCAGTGGACTGCGCAGGCCGAGGGCACACCGCTGCGGTTCCCGCCGGGCCACCCGTTCAATCCGCTGTCCGCCCTGCGCCTGTGCCTGGCCGCCGGTGGCAGCGTGCAGGCGGTGGACATGCTGTTCGACTGGATCTGGCGCGACGGCAATGCCGCCGACAGCGCCGAGGCCCTGCGCGAACCGGCTGCGCGACTGGGGATCGAGGATGTCGCCAGCGCCATCGCCGACCCGGCGGTCAAGGAGCAGCTGCGGCGCAACACCGAGGCCGCCATTGCTGCCGGCGTGTTCGGCGTGCCGACCCTGGCCATCGATGACGAACTGTTCTGGGGCAACGACGCCCACCCGCTGATGGCGGCGGTGCTGGCCGATCCAGGCCTGCTGCAGCAACCCGAATGGCAGCGCCTGGCCAGCCTGCCGGTAGCGGTGCAGCGCAGTCGCTGAACAGGGCGTGGCGCGTTTCCCTCGCGCGCCACGCCAGGATTTGAGATAGATTTCACGTTTCCGAACCTACAACCGCCCTGGAGGGGGAGCCGCGGATGCGCATCGGAATCGTCGTCGACTCGGCCTGCGATCTGCCGCAGGACTTCATTGCCGAGCACAACATCGTGCTGCTGCCGATCACCGTACGCATCGGCGAAGCCGTGCTGGCCGATCATCGCGATGAGCAGGCCACCCTGAGCTTCCTGCACGCGCATGTGGCCGAACATGGCGCTGAAGCGGAGACCATCCCTTTCAGCGTCAACCAGATCCGCGACCTGTTCCTGCAGCAGCTGGTGATCGATTACGACCACGTGTTCTGCATGACCATCACCAAGACCCGCAGCCCGATCCACGACAATGCGCTGCAGGCCAGCTTCGCCATCCTCAACGATTACAAGCCGGTGCGGCAGGCAGCGGGCTACAACTCGCCGTTCGCGCTGCGCGTGCTCGATACCCAGAACCTGTTCGCCGCGCAGGCCGTGACCGCAGTGGAGGCGGTTCGCCTGCGTGACAGCGGCGCCAGCGTGCAGCAGATCCGCGAGCGCCTGGAAGAACTGGCCGGCAACGTGCACGGCTACATGATCACCCGCGACCTGTACTACATGCGCGCACGTGCACGGCACAAGGGCGACCGCAGTGTCGGCCTGCTCAGCGCGGCGCTGGGCAGCGCGCTGGACATCAAGCCGGTGCTGCACGGCTACCGTGGCGAGACCGGGCCGGTGGCCAAGATCAAGGGCTTCGACAGTGCCGTGCAGAAGCTGTTCGCGGTGGTCGGCCAGCGCGTGCGTGCGGGGCTGATGACACCCACGGTATGCGTCAGCTACGGCGGCGAACTGGACGAGCTGCGCACCCTGCCCGGCTATGCACAGATGAAGGAAGTCTGCGCCGGCCATGGCGTGACCGTGTACGAATCGGTGATGAGCCTGACCGGCATGGTCAACGTCGGCAAGGGCGCGGTCACCGTGGGCTTTGCCGATGGGCCGCATCGGTTCGAATGAGCGCTGGCCACGGCCGGAATCTGCACATCGATTCCACCGCGGTTGTGCCAGCCTTGCCGCACTTCAAGGAGAACTCCATGCCTGCGCAGTACCACATCAGCCTACCCGACCCGTCCAAGGCCCGCGGCAACGACCCTGACCTGTCCTTCCATTCGCAGGGCGCCGCCGGTTTCGCCGAAGAGCTGCAGGACGCCCTGCGCAGCGGCACGCTGTTCGAGCGCTGGAAGGCCAAGCAGCCCGACCCCGATGCGGTGGAACCGCAATGGGGCGTGACCGACCCGGAGGCCACCGTGACCGGCGAGCAGAAGGACCTGCGCATCAACCTGGTCGCCACCACCCGCATCGACAGTGACGTGTTCAAGCAGCGCCTGCGCCTGCTGGCCGGCCACCACTGGGAACTGCGCGACGTGCGTTGAGGCCCCGCTCTGGTAGTGCCGGCCGCTGGCCGGCAACTGCAGCAGCCATGACGGTGCCGGCCAGCGGCCGGCACTACCCCAACGATTCCCTACCAGCCGCCGCCCAGCGCGCGGTACAGCTCCACACGCGCGATCGCGGCCATGGCCTGGCTGTTGGCCAGCGCGGCCTGGTTGTCCAGCGCGATGCGCTGGGTGGCCAGCACGTCCAGCATGTCGACCACACCGGCCTGGTACTGCCGGCGCGCCGCGCCCAGTGCGGTCTCGCTCTCGTCCACCGCCACGTGCAGCTGCACCGTGCGCTGCTGCTCGGCACTGTAGCCATCGATGGCGTCGTCCACCTCATGCCAGGCCTGCAGCACGGTACGGCGGAACTGCAGCGACGACTGTTGCTGCTGCAGCCTGCTCAGCGCCAGGTTGGCCTTCAGCCGCCCGCCCTGGAAGATCGGCAGGCTGATAGACGGCCCGATGCTGAAACGGTGCGCGTTCCAACCGTCCAGATCATCGAGCTGCTTCGCCTGGAAGCCCGCGTCGCCATTCAAGGTGATGCGCGGCAGGAAACTGGCCTTGGCCACACCGATGCCCGCCGTTGCCGCATGCAGTGCCGCTTCGGCACGACGGATGTCCGGGCGGCGCTCGGCCAGCTCACTGGGCAGCCCCACCGCTACGGCCGGCAACGCCGGCCAGTCACGGCGTGCATCCTGCAACTGCGCGTCCAGCGCTTGCGGTGGCCGTGCCAGCAGGAACGCCAGCGCGTTGCGCAGCTGCGATTCGCGATGCCGCAGCGGCGCGATGCGCGCCTGCAACGATGCCACCTGCGCGGCCGCACTGGAGACCTGCAGCGTGCTGGCCACGCCCTGGCGCTGGCGAGCTTCCGTAAGCCGCTTGATGTCGTGGGCGATGCTGAGGTTGTCCTCGGTGATCGCCAGCAGTTGCCGCGTCGCACGCAGCTGCAGGTAGTCACGCGCGGTTTCCGCCAGCAGCGCGGTGCGCACGGCATGTGCATCCTCCTCGGCCATCTCCACGCGCGCGTCGGCCGCTTCCACCTGGCGCCGCACGCGGCCCCACAGGTCCAGCTCCCAGCTCAGGCCGATACCGGCCTGGAACAGCCCGTAGTCGTCACGGCCGCCGTTGCCGGACGGATCATTCAGGCCCACCTCGCTGTTGCGTGCACGCACGCCACTGGCGCTCGCGTTGACGCTGGGCAGGCGATCGGCGGCGGTGATGCCGCGTGCGGCGCGGCTCTGCTGCACACGGTTGGCCGCCAGCTGCAGGTCCAGGTTGGCCGCCAGCACCTGGTTGGCCAGCTGCCCCAGCAGCGGATCATCGAAGCCGGCCCACCAGGCGGCGTCCTGGTCGATGGCGTTGCCGGCGACAGCCTCACCCTGCCAATGGCCGGGCAGTTCCGCCTGCGGGCGTACGAAGTCCGGACCCATCGTGCAGGCCGCCAGGGCCGTGCACAGGCTGGCCGCAACGAAGGTGCGGAACACGGTGACTGCGCTCATGCACCCTCCCCGCTCTTGTGGCCCGGTCCGTGCTGCACGCTCTGCGCGCGCGCGCGGCTGCGCAGATCAACGCTGGCTTCCACCGACATGCCGGCACGCAGCTGATCCAGCAGCGGCTGGCCCGGCTCCAGCACGATCTTCACCGGAATACGCTGCACCACCTTGGTGAAGTTGCCGGTCGCGTTTTCCGGCGCTACGGCTGCAAAGGTGACGCCGGTGGCCGGCGCGATGCTGTCGATGTGCCCGCGCAGCGGCGTGCCCGGGAACACGTCCACCTTCAGTTCGACCTGCTGGCCGGACTGCATGCGCGTCATCTGCGTTTCCTGGAAATTGGCGACCACGAAGGCGCGCTTCAGCGGTACCACCGCAGCCACCGGCGTCCCCGGGGTCAGGTAGGCACCCACGCGCACTGCGCGGCGACCGACCATGCCATCGATCGGCGCGCGCAGCACGGTGTGCGACAGATCCAGTTCGGCGCGTGCCTGCGCCGCTTCTGCACGCTGCACCGCTGCCTGCGCGGCCTGCACGCCCGCACTGAGGATGTCGGTGCGCTGGCGTGCGGTCGACAGCGCGGCCTGGCCCTGCTGCAGATGGGCACTGGCCACGGCCTGCTTTGACTGCGCCTGCTGTGCGTTCTGCACGGTACCGGCGCCGTCACGGGCCAGTTCGCGGTAGCGCTGCTGGTCGGCGCTGGCCAGGGTCAGTTCGGACCGGCTGACATCGACACTGGCCCTGGCCTGCTCGATCAGCGAGCCCTGCTGGGCCAGTGCAGCCTGTGCGTTGGCCAGCTGTGCACGGGCATTGGCGAGGTCGGCACGCGCCGCCTGCAGGGCGACCTGATAGTCGCGGTCGTCGATGCGGGCGAGCACGTCGCCGGCCTCCACCGATTGGTTGTCTTCTACTTCCACGGCACTGACGAAGCCTGCCACCTTCGGTGCGACCACGGTGAAATCCGCATTGACGTAGGCGTTGTCGGTGCGCTGGTAGCGCCCGTCGCGCAGCAGCAGCCAGCTGCCGATCGCCAGGGCCAGCACGCCCAGCACAAGGCCGGTGTTGAGGGTTGTCTTGTTGAGGCTCATGGGGGAGTCCTTACGGGTGAGGGTCAGGCCACGGCACGTGGCGGATGGACACGGGTGGCCCACGGCAGCAGCGGCAGGCAGCCCAGGGACACCAGCGCGACCAGCCAGTACAGATCCGCCGAGGTGAGCGCCTGTACCTGGGCGTGCAGGCGCGCGGGCAGATCGGCGCTGGCGGACAACCACGGCTGGTTGCCCAGGTGGTCGACCAGCGCGGTGGAATGGAGGTGGCGCCGTGACTGTCCGACCGCATCAAGCACGCCACCAGCAAACACCGCCGAAAAGCCTTTCACGGTGTTGAACCAGGCCGAGGCATAAGGACCGTCCTGAGGCGCCAGGCCGGTGGTCGCCAACAGCAGCAACGGCAATACCGCCATCGGCTGCGCCACGACCTGCAGCAGTTGCACCCACAGGAAGGTGTCGCGGTTCCACTGCACATCCAGATGTGCCCCCATGAAGCACGCCGCCGCCAGAAGCAACAGCCCGGCCCCCTGCACCCAGCGGCAATCCACCGCACGCTGGTTCATCAGCGCAGCCACCAGCGGCAACGCAATGGCCTGCGGCAGCGCCACCCACAACAGCATCGGCGCGGTCTGCAGCGGGCGGTAGCCCTGTACGCCGGCCAGGAAGCCGGAGGGGATGGCGATGACCGCCAGCAGTACGAACAACACGCCCACACAGGTGACCAGCGAATAGCTGAGATTGCGATGGGCCAGCAGTTGCAGCTTGAAGAACGGCAGCGGGTGGAACCACTCATTGATGAAGAACAACACCAGCAGGCCGCTGCCGCCGCCCAGCAACACCGTGATCAGCGGCGACTCGAACCAGTTCAGGCGTGCGCCCTGGGTCAGGCCCAGCACCAGCATCACCAGCGCCGGCAGCCCCAGGGCCAGGCCCACGCCGTTGAACTGGGCAAAGCGCTCCAGGCGCATCGGGTCCTGCGGCAGGCCCCAGCCGACCATAACCATGCCGGCCACGCAGAACGGCACGATCTGCCAGAACGCGAACTGCCAGCCCGCGTACTCGACCCACAGCGCGGCCAGCGGCGTGCCCATGCTCGGGCCGAACGTCGCCGTCAGCGCGTAGCCGGCCAGGCCGTACAGCTTGATGCCCGGCGGCAGGAAGCGCAGCGCTACGCTCATCAGCAGCGGAGGCAGCGCGCCGCCGCACAGGCCCTGCAGCGCACGCAGCAGCAGGAAAGTCGGCAGGTTCGGCGCCAGCGGGCACAGCACGCCCAGCAGCATGAAGGCGGCGATCATCACCAGGCCGAAGCGGCGCAGCGAAAAGGTGGCCGCGCACCAGGGAGCGAAGGCCATCGCGCTGACCGACATGGCGCTGTAGATGCCGGTGATCCAGTTGCCGTCATCGGCACTGAATCCCATCGCGCCGCGGATGTCGGCCAGCGCGACCTTGGTGACGTTTTCGTTGAAACCCGACATCAACACCACCAGCAGCACGCCGCACAAGCCGACCACGATGCGGCGATCGAAGGTAGGGGCAAGCGGCGCGGCCGGGACCGGGGCTTGCGGCAGGGTGATCGCGCTCATCGATGCGGGCCGATCCGTGCAGCGCACGGCAGGTGAAGCGACATGGCGTGCGCTCCGTGAATGTGGGGAGCGCAGTCTAGGTCGGCCTACTACTGCAAAAAATGGCGTGGAGGCAACGCCAGGCGTGCGCGGGACGCACGGGTTTGGGTGGGTGCCGACCGTTGGTCGGCACACGTTTACACAGCGTCGGCGTCGCACATGCTCTTGATCGCACGGCGCAGCCAGCGGTGCGCCGGGTCGTTGTCCATGCGCGGGTGCCAGGCCTGCACCAGCGCCACCGTGCGTACTGGCACCGGCAACGGGAACATGCGCAGTGGCAGCCCCATGTAGGCGATGCGATCGAGCATCACGCTGGGCATCTGCGGCAGCACCAGGTCCGAGGCGGCTGCAGCAAAGATCGCGCCATGGAAGGTGGGGATGACCATCGCCACCCGCCGCTGCAGGCCCAGCTGTGCCAGTTCGTCGTCGATCGGCCCATGCGCGATGCCGCGCCGCGAGACGGCGATGTGGTCACAGGCGGCAAACCGTTCGGCGGTGATATCGCCGTCGAACAGCGGATGATCCTTTCGCGCAGCGCCCAGCAGTGCCGTGGTGAACAGGTTCTGCACCTTGGTTTCCTGCGTATGCTTGCCGGCAGTGCTGATATACAGATCAATCCGGCCCTGCACCATCGCGTCGTCGTCGGTATCGCCTTCTGGCATGAACCGCAACGTGCAGCCTGGCGCCTGCTGGCGGAACACTTCCCGCAGGCGGCCGCCGTAGCTGCCGATGAACACGTCGTTGGCGCGGATGCTGAAGGTATGTTCCAGAGTCTGGATGTCCACCTCACGTCCATCGTTGAACACCCGGTGGGCCTGCTCGATCACATCGCGTACCTGCTCGCGCAGTTCCAGCGCGCGCGGCGTCGGCGCCAGACCGCGACCGGCGCGTACCAGCACCGGGTCGCCCAACGCGTCGCGGATCCGCCCCAGCGTGCGGCTCATGGCCGGCGCGCTCAGATTCATGCGCCGAGCCGCTCCGGCAACGCTGCCCTCGTCCAGCAGGACATCCAGGGCCAGCAGCAGGTTGAGGTCGGGCAGGGGCATGGCAGTCTCCAATGGATGGAATGACTCTATGACACTCCAAGTAAAAGTCGATTGCATTCGGTGCACTTATTGCCTGCACCGCACGGCATGGGTGCGCGCGGAGACATCGGCGACCATCCCCGGCCTGCCAAGGAGACATCCATGTTCAACACCCTGCTGGTCGCCCTGGACGGCGGCCCCCAGCACGCACGCGTGCTGGACCTGGCCGCGGCCATCGCCGGCCCGCGCAGCCGCCTGCACCTGCTGTGCGTGCTCGACCCCGAATTCGCGCTGGCCGCCGATGCCAGCGAAGCCGACCGCCGCGAGTATCCGGAAGCCGCGCGGCAGCGCTCGCAGGCCGAGGCGGTGCTGGCTGAAGCCCTGGCCGAGCTGCGCGAGCGCGGCGTCGATGCCATCGCACAGATTCCCTCCGGCGACCCCGGCGAAGTGATCAGCGAGCAGGCGCGGCGCCTGGAGTGCGACCTCATCGTCATCGGTCATCGTCACCTGTCCCGGCTGGAACGCCTGTTCGAACCCTCGATCGGGCAATGGACCATCGACCACGCGCCCTGCCCCGTGCTGGTGGAAACCCGCGACCCGCAACCCTAGCCCCCATGGCCTCACGATCCCCGTTGTTTCCCACCCGCGTCAGCTATCGCGCCTTCGGCCGCCAGTTCGGACGCGGCGAGCAGGCGCTGCTGGGCGCGCTCCGCCAGCTGCACGACCCCGATCTGCAACCTGACGGCGTCGCCCAGCTGAGCGCGCTCGGGCTCGACCCGGAGGGCTGCGACGCCTTCATCGGCCTGGTGCCGCTGCTGGCCACGCCCGCCGCCCCCATCGATCTGCTGCCGGCTGGCTCGCCGTTCATTGCCGCCAGCGAACTGGACCTGCTGGTCTGCCTGCTGCGCATCGCGCAATGGCGGCATGCACGGCCCCGCGAAGACGACACGCTGGCACCGTTGCGCCAGCAGTTGGCGCGCTGTGCGATGGCCGTGCAGGCAGCACATCTGCCGTTGCGGCAACGCTCATTGTCCCCGGTCGGGCTGAGGCTGCTCGATCCCAGCGGCTGGGTGCGGCAGCGATGACCCGGTCGCGCCACCCATGCGCAATCACACACAGGCCCGGGCACCTGGCGCGCTCAGCAGTCCATCCTGCCGTGCGCGCTGCCTTCGTCGTCCAGCACGTGCGCATGCAGGATCACCTGGTTGCGGCCGGCACGCTTGGCGGCATACAGGCCGGCATCGGCGTCCGCCAGCAACTGATCGGCGCTGGCCAACGCCGGCGGATGCAGGTAGCCGACGCCGATGCTGATACTGACTGATCCTTCCGGCAACGGCAGCGCTTCCACCGCCTCGCGCAGGCGCTCGGCCAGCGCCAGAACGCCCGACAGCGCACTTCCGGGCACGATCACCGCAAATTCCTCGCCGCCATAACGCGCGACGCTGTCGCCGGCGCGACCGGCGCTCGTCTTCAGCACCGCAGCCACGGCCTGCAGGCAGCGGTCGCCGGCAGGATGGCCGTGGCGGTCGTTGAAGACCTTGAAGTGATCGATATCCAGCAGCAGCAGGCCCAGCTCGGTGCCGCTGCGCCGTGCACGGTTCCATTCGGCCAACAGCAGCGCATCGAACTCGCGGCGATTGGCCACCCCGGTCAGGCCATCCTGCCGCGCCAGCTGGTCCAGTGAGGCCTGCCGTTCCATCAGGTCCACCTGCAGCAGGATGCTGCGCAGGCCAAAGCCCAGCGTTGCCACCACGAAACCGGTGACCGCCAGAGGCCGCGCGTGGTCGACCACCAGGGTGCCGACCACCAGCAGCAGCAACGGCAGGATCATCGGACCCGCCGCCTGCACCGTGCGCGCCATCCGCGGATGCGGCACGAACACCGGCGCGGGCGCCTGGCTCAGCGCCAGCAACGCCAGCAGCAGGAACGGCAGATCGATCAGCAGATCGTTGTAGGCGCCGAACGCATCCCCCGAGGTGTAGTGGTTGATGTAGTACGCCACCATCAGGTAAGCCACGGCGTAGATCGCCAGCGCGCGGAAGAAGGTGCGTCGCTCCGGCACGTCACCGACCAGCCAGCGCACCACCGCGAACCCGGCGATGCACAGATTCTGGATATCGAACATGCGCTGCATGTTGGACAACGCGTGGTCGTCGATGTCCACGCGGTCGGCGAACGACTGCGCATGCACGAAGAACAGCACGCCCAGCAACGCCGCCATCGCCGCATCGATCAGGCTGATGCTGAGCCGCTCGCGCCGCGCCCGGGCGAGGATGAACACCAGCGGCACGCCATACAGCACGTAGAGGAACAGGCTCGCCTGCGGGGTGACATCGGCGCGGCCGGCCCCCAGCGCATCGATCATGTTGACGGCCATGCCACCGGCCCACAGCAGCAGCGCCAGGGCGGTGGCGCGCCAGCCGAGCGCGGCACGGTCGCGGCGCGCACGCCACAGGCAGGCCGCAGCCGCCAGCAACGGTGCGCCGGTCAGGAACACAAAGGATCCCGCCCCGGCGGGGCCCGGCCACAGGGTCAGCACCAGGCCATGGCACAGCACATACAGCAGCGCCAGCACTACCGGCATGCATCCCCCGATCCACAAGGCCGTACGCGCGCACCATAGCCCCGCCCGCGCCACGGCGGCGTGATCCACGGCCGCAAGACGACACTCCGCGTGCACCGCCATGGTAGTGCCGGCCGCTGGCCGGCAATCCCAGGGAATCACAGGGCTGCAGGTTGCCGGCCAGCGGCCGGCACTACCGGAAAGCGGTCAGCTGCGCAGGGCGCGGGCGTGGTGCGCGATGTGCTCGCCGATGAAGCTGCTGATGAAGTAGTAGCTGTGGTCGTAGCCCGGCTGCAGGCGCAGGGTCAGCGGATGGCCGGCGGCATCACAGGCCTCCTGCAGGCGCTTCGGCTGCAGCTGGGTCTGCAGGAACTCGTCCGCCTCGCCCTGGTCGACCAGCAACGGCAGACGCTCACTGGCCGCCGCCAGCAATGCACACGTGTCCCACTGCGCCCAGTCGGCCGGGTTGTCGCCCAGATAAGCCGTGAACGCCTTCTGCCCCCACGGCACGTGGCTGGGCGCGACGATCGGCGAGAACGCCGACACACTGAGGTAACGCCCCGGGTTGCGCAGCGCGATCACCAGCGCACCGTGGCCGCCCATGGAATGGCCACTGATGGCACGCGCATCGGTGGCGGGGAAATTCGCCTCGATCAGCGCGGGCAGTTCCTGCGCCACATAGTCGTGCATGCGGTAGTGCTTCGCCCACGGTGCACGGGTGGCGTTGAGGTAGAACCCCGCCCCCTTGCCCAGGTCGTAGCCCTCGGCATCGGCCACGTCATCGCCACGCGGGCTGGTATCAGGCGCGACGATGATCACGCCGTGCTCGGCCGCATAGCGCTGCGCGCCGGCCTTGGTGATGAAATTCTGCTCGGTGCAGGTCAGCCCGCTCAGCCAGTACAGCACCGGCAGCGCCTGCGTTTCCGCCTGTGGCGGCAGGTACACGGCGAACTGCATGTCGCAGCCCAGCGTGGTCGAACGATGGCGGTAGACATCCTGCCAGCCGCCGAAACAGGCGCGGTGTTCAATGCGTTCCATGAGTTCCTCCCGGGGGGCGGCAGGCACGGCAGCCTGCCGCCCGGCGTGGATCAGTAATGGACCACCGAACGGATCGACTTGCCTTCATGCATCAGGTCGAAGGCTTCGTTGATCTTGTCCAGGTCCATGGTGTGGGTGACGAACGGGGCCAGTTCGATATCGCCCTTCATCGCGTCCTCGACCATGCCCGGCAGCTGGCTGCGGCCCTTCACGCCACCGAAGGCGGTGCCCATCCACTTGCGGCCGGTCACCAGCTGGAACGGACGGGTGGAGATCTCCTGGCCCGAACCGGCCACGCCGATCACCACGCTCTGACCCCAGCCACGATGCGCGCATTCCAGCGCCGCACGCATCACGTTGACGTTGCCGATGCACTCGAAGCTGTGGTCCACGCCCCAGGTGGTCATTTCAACGATGACCTGCTGGATCGGCTTGTCGAAGTCCTTCGGGTTGATGCAGTCGGTGGCGCCGAATTCGCGCGCCAGTTCGAACTTGGTCGGATTGGTGTCCACCGCGATGATGCGGCCGGCCTTGGCCTGGCGCGCACCCTGGATCACCGCCAGGCCGATGCCACCGAGGCCGAACACCGCCACGCTGTCGCCTTCCTGCACCTTGGCGGTGTTGTGCACCGCGCCGATGCCGGTGGTGACGCCGCAACCGAGCAGGCAGACGTGCTCCGGGTTGGCTTCCGGATTGATCTTCGCCAGCGACACCTCGGCCACCACGGTGTACTCACTGAAGGTCGAGCAGCCCATGTAGTGGTACAGCGGCTCGCCGTTGTAGCTGAAGCGGCTGGTGCCGTCGGGCATCACGCCCTTGCCCTGGGTAGCGCGCACCGACACGCACAGGTTGGTCTTGCCACTCTTGCAGAACAGGCACTCGCCGCACTCGGCGGTATACAGCGGGATCACGTGGTCGCCCGGCTTGACGCTGGTCACGCCCTCGCCCACTTCCACCACGATGCCGGCGCCTTCATGGCCCAGCACCACCGGGAACAGGCCTTCCGGATCATCGCCGGACAGGGTGAACGCATCGGTGTGGCAGACACCGGTGTGGGTGATCTTCACCAGCACCTCGCCCTTCTTCGGCGGGGCGACGTCGATCTCGACGATCTGCAGCGGCTGGCCGGGACCAAAGGCGACGGCGGCACGGGACTTCATGATGGCTTCTCCAGAGACAGGCAGTAACAGGATGGGCGGCGCACTGTTGCGCCGTCGTTTATTTCAGGTACGAACGGATCAACGCGCTCATGTCGCGCACGCGCTCGGCGCGTTGTTCGTCGGAGGCTGCGGGCTGGCCGAATTCCTCGCGCAGATGGGCCTCCATCACCTCGGACATCAGGCCATTGACCGCGCCACGGATGGCGGCGATCTGCTGCAGCACCGGCCCGCAGTCGGCACCGGCTTCCAGCGCGCGGTCCAGCGCATCGCACTGGCCGCGGATGCGGCGCACGCGGGCCAGGACCTTCTTCTTCTCTTCGGGGGAGTGCGGCATGGCGAGGCCACCTCGGAACTATACTGGGGGATAGTATACAAGCCGCAGCCACGGACTCAATCCCGGCCGGCTCAATCGAACAATCCCTCGCCCGCCAACCGCGTCAGTTCATCCACAACATAGCGCACCTTCGGCCGCAGGTGGCGGGTTGGCGGCCATAGCGCGTGGATGTCGATGTGCCGCTGCATGTGCGCGTCCAGTACCGATCGCAGCGCGCCGGATTGCAGGTGGCGGCGTACCAGTGAAATGGGCATCTGGCAGATGCCAAGGCCAGCGATGGCGCCTTCGATGACCGCATCGCCGTCGTTGAGCTGGTAGGCCGCGTTCGGAATGAAGGTGGCCTCGGCATCGTCGCTGCCGACCCGCCACGCCACCGGTTGCCCGTGGCGGAAACCAACGATGCTGCGATGCTGCGCCAGTTCCTCGACGGTAGCCGGCACGCCGTGCGCCTGCAGGTACTCCGGCGATGCGCAGGTGACCAGGCGCTGGCGACCCAGCCGGCGCGCGACCAGATGCTCGGCCTGGTGCAATCCGCCGAAGCGGATCAGCAGGTCGATGCCCTGTTCGACCGGATCGACGAAGTGATCGGTGAAGGTCATCGTCAGCTGCAGGTCCGGGTACTGCCGGCACAGGCGCAACAGCACCGGCAGCACCACCAGCCGCCCGAACGAGGACGGCATGTCGATGCGCAGCCGCCCGCTGGGCAGGCCAGCCGACCCCAGGCAGGCCTCGGCCGCGGAGATTTCTTCCAGTGCCGCCGCACACGACGCGTAGTACGCCTCGCCATCGGTGGTCAGCGCGATGCGCCGCGTGGTGCGGTGGAACAGGCGCACGCCCAGCCGCGCTTCCAGCCGGGCGATGGCCTTGCCCACCGCCGAGCGCGAGATGCCCAGCGCGTCGGCAGCCTCGGTGAAGCTGCCCGAGCGGGCCGTGGTGACGAAGGTCACCAGGCCATTCAACGATTCCAGCGGCAGCATCAGCTCATCCCACATTGGGGACAAATAGTCCCGCACCAAGGGAGATCGAAGCGCTTTATGCGCCCGCATGTCAACTCCATCCTGTGTGCATCGCGCCGCTGGCGCTCTTCCCCGCACCGAGACGACCAACATGACCGCCGCCCTGTTCCGTCCGTTCGACCTGACAGGCATCGCCCTGCGCAACCGCATCGCGATGGCCCCGATGACCCGTGCCCGCAACCCCGGCTCGGTCGCCAATGAGCTCACCGCGCAGTACTACCGGCAGCGCGCCAGCGCCGGCCTGATCATCAGCGAAGGCACGCCGGTCTCGCCGCAGGGCCAGGGCTACATCGACGTGCCGGGCATCTGGTCGGCCGAGCAGGTGGCCGGGTGGAAGCTGGTCACCGAGGCGGTGCATGCCGCGCAGGGCGCGATCTTCGCCCAGCTCTGGCACGTCGGCCGCATGTCGCATTCCTCGCTGCAGCCCGGGGGTGGGCAACCGGTCAGCGCCGGTACCCGGCCGGTCGCCAGCGCACCGAAGAACACCTCGTTCGTCTATCTGGAAGACGGCAGCCGCGGCCATGCCGATCCCACCCCGGCACGTGCGCTGGCCACCGAAGAGATCCCCGGCATCATTGCCGACTTCGCGCGCGGCGCCGACAACGCCATCGCCGCCGGTTTCGATGGCATCGAACTGCATGCCGCCAACGGCTACCTGTTCGAGCAGTTCCTCAACCCGCTCATCAACCAGCGCGAGGACCGCTACGGCGGCTCGCTGCCAAACCGTGCGCGGTTGATCCTGGAGACGGTCGATGCGATGGCCGAGCGCATCGGCGCGCACCGCATCGGCGTGCGCCTGGCGCCGAACAACCTCACCTTCGACATGCCGTACTACCCCGACAACGAGGCTACCTATCTGTACCTGGCCGAGGAACTGGGCAAGCGCGGGCTGGCCTATGTGCATCTCAACGACAACCTGCAGGCGGGGCAGTCGGTGCTGGGCGAAACGTTCCTGCAGCAGTTCAAGCAGGCCTACGGTGGCACCGTGATCCTGGCCGGTGGCATGACCCGCGAACGCGCCCTGCAGCTGGTCGAGGCCGGCACCATCGACCTGGCCGCGTTCGGCCAGCCGTTCATCGCCAACCCGGATCTGGTCGAGCGCCTGCAGCGCGACATCGCGCTGGCCACTCCGGACCGCAGCAGCTACTACGGTGGCGGCGAAGCGGGCTACCTCGACTACCCGCGCGCGCAGTAGACCCACGCCCTGCGTGGATGCGGGCGTACACTGCCCACCCGCATCCACCGGATCTGCCCATGGATACGCCCACCGCATCATTCATCGTCAACCTCGACGTCCCCGATCTCGCCGCAGCCGAAGCCTTCTACACCACAGCCTTCGGCCTGCGCATCGGCCGCCGCCTCGGCCCGGGCGCCGTGGAGCTGCTCGGTGGGCCAACCCCGCTCTACCTGCTGCAGAACGAGGCCGGCAGCGCCGCCACCGAGGATGGCGACGTACGCGACTACGAGCGTCACTGGACGCCGCTGCACCTGGACTGGGTGGTGGATGACATCGAGGCCGCACTGGCACGTGCGATTGCGGCCGGGGCGACGCTCGAACAGCCTGTGCGCGAGCGTCGCTGGGGACGCATCGCCGTGCTGGCCGATCCGTTCGGGCATGGCTTCTGCCTGATCCAGTTCAGTGGCGAAGGCTACGACGCGCTGGTTGAATGACCGGCGCGCCGTTCACCACGGCAACGGCACCGCTTCGCCGTTGGCACGCTCGCCGTAGTACAGCGACGGCAGCAGGCGCGAGAGGAAACTGAACTCCGTGTAGCAGTGCCTGAGCAGGCCCAGGCCGACGGCATCGCTGGCATCGCGCTGCGGATCGGCGCTGTCCAGGCCGAGTACGAAGCGGCTGCGCAGCACGCAGCCGAACGGCGTATCGCGCGCCACGTGCAGCATCTGCCCATCGCAGGGATCGCCCTGTGCATCCAGACGCACGTGTTCGCCGAAGCCGATGCGCGCGGCGATCACCGCCGATACATCGCCTGCATCCTGTGCCGCCTGCAGGCGCTCTGGCACCAGCAGCGTGCGCGGGTCATGGAACTTCAGCCGCGCCGCCACCGGCGGAATGTCGGCCAGCGATTCCACCGCATGGGTGCTGGCGCCGTGGTAGCTGCGCCCGCGCTGCCAGGCCGCGTCCCAGCCGCGATGCTCGACATGGTCGACCGGGTGCCACCAGCGGATGTGCTGGGTGGTCTCGAAGAAGGTGAACCACCAGTCCAGCATGCGGCCCTTGCAGCCGTGCAGATCGGTGCGCACCGCCACCAGCAGGGTGCCGTCTTCGCGGCGCTGGATGCCGGTCTCCAGGTGCATCGGCGCCGGGTCCAGCAGATCGTGGTGGTCCAGCCAGGCGCGGGCGTTCACAGCGGTATCCATCGGGGGTTTCCTGCGGGGTTGGGAGACCTGACAATACGGAAACGATTATCGTTTCGCAATTGACCGGATGCGGTAAGATGGGCGCAATGAACAGCACCGCCCTGCCCGAGCCCACAACGCCGACCCGCCGCCGCGGCCGCCCTGCGCGACCGGAGGCGGAAGTCCGCCACGCGGTGCTGCAGGCCACGCTGGCGCTGTTGCTGGCACAGGGTTACGAGGCCACCACCATCGAAGCGGTGGCGGCGCACGCCGGGGTGGCGAAGAAGACCGTGTACCGCCATGCCAGCAACCGCGAGGAACTGGTCGGATTGGCGGTGCGCGAGTGGACCGACGGCTTCGCGCCACAGCTGCAGCGTGATGCCCGCCACGCCGACGAAGTGCTGCCGCTGCTGCAGGCGATCCTGCAGGCGGTGTGCGCACAGGCGCTGTCGGCGCAGGCGGTGCAGGTGTTCCGCCTGCTCGCCACCGACTTTCCCGGCAAGGACGCGCTGCTGCAGGCCTATCTGGACAACGGCATCGAACGCGGCCGTGCATTGCTGGCCGACTGGCTGGCGCGTCAGCAGCAGCGTGGGCTGCTGCGCGAGGGAGATGCCGCGTGCATGGCGCGGCTGATCCTGGCGATGGCCGTTGCCGAGCCACTGCGCGAACGTGTGATCGGCGTGGTGGCCGAGGATGCGCCGGTGGAGGTGCACCTGCGTGATTGCCTGGTGTTGTTGGCGCCGGTGCTGCAGGGGCCGTAGCGTGGTGCCATCCACGCATGGCGTGGATCTACCGGCCGATCCCGATTCGTCGGTCGGCAATGGCCTGCTGCGGTGGGTGCCGACCGTCGGTCGGCATTGCATCACCTGCCGCGATTCACTCCCGCAGCATATCCACGAACGCGCGCAGCGCACCCGGCATCTGCCGCTGCTTCGGGTAGTACAGCGCAAAGCCGGCGAACGGTTCGCTCCAGTCTTCCAGCACCGCCACCATCTGCCCTGAATCGATGTACGGCCGCGCGGTGTCTTCCAGCACATAGGCCAGGCCGATGCCATCGAGCACGGCACTGACCACGGTGCCCTGCTCGCCCAGGGTCAACCGCCCCGGCACGTCGATCTCCAGCGCCTGCCCCTCGCGTTCGAACTGCCACTTGTACAGATGGCCGCTGGCGAAGCGGAAGCGGATGCACTCATGCGCGGCCAGGTCGCGCGGGTGCTGCGGCGCCGAGCGCCTGCGCAGGTAGTCCGGCGAGCCGACGATCAGCCCGCGCAGCGGTGGCCCCATCGGCACCGCCACCATGTCCTCGGGGATGAACTCATGCAGGCGCACGCCGGCGTCATAGCCCTCGGCGACGATGTCGACCAGGCCATCGTTCTCGGTCAGCTCCACCCGCACGTCGGGATGGGCGTGCAGGAAGCGCGCCAGCCGCGGCCCCAGCTGGGTCGCCACCGCCGCACGGGTGGCGTTGATGCGCAGCAGGCCGGCCGGGGCGGCGCGGAACTGGTTCATCTCTTCCAGCGCGTCATGCACCTGCCCCAGTGCCGGTTGCAGGCGCTCGAGCAGGCGCTGCCCGGCCTCGGTCAGTGCCACGCTGCGGGTGGTTCGATGGAACAGGCCTACGCCCAGGCGTTCTTCCAGGGCGCGGATCGCATAGCTCACCGCCGAGGTCGACAGCGCCAGCTCGGCGCCGGCGCGGCGGAAGCTGCGGTGGCGGGCGACCGCCGCGAACGCGGCCAGGTGGGAGAGGTTGTCAGTGGCCATGATTGTGCAGTTTCACTTGATGAATCATGCCGATATCCGGGCTTCTTGCCGCTGGGTACGGGGCGTATTGTAAAACGCCTTTCGACAAACCCTGCCAAGGATTCCCCATGTCCCTCGCCCGTGGTTACGCCGCCCATTCACATACCGACCCACTGATCCCGTACGAGTTCGAACGCCGCGCGGTCGGCCCGGACGATGTGCGTATCGAGATCCTCTACAGCGGCATCTGCCACTCCGACCTGCACCAGGCCCGCGACGACTGGGGTGGCTCGATCTACCCGATGGTGCCGGGCCACGAGATCATCGGCCGCGTGACCGAGGTCGGCAGCAACGTCACCCGCTTCAAGGTCGGCGACCACGCCGGCGTGGGCTGCATGGTCGACTCGTGCCGCCACTGCGACGCCTGCGAGCACGATCTGGAGCAGTACTGCGCCGAAGGCGCGACCTGGACCTACAACGGCCGTGAACGCGAAAGCGGTGCGCCGACCTACGGCGGCTATTCCGACCACGTGGTGGTCGAGCAGCGCTTCGTGGTGAAGGTGTCCGACACGCTCGACCTGAAGGCGGCCGCGCCGCTGCTGTGCGCCGGCATCACCACCTGGTCGCCGCTGCGCCACTGGAAGGTCGGCCCGGGCCAGAAGGTCGGCGTGATCGGCCTCGGTGGCCTCGGCCACATGGGCGTGAAGTTCGCCAAGGCACTCGGCGCGCAGGTGGTGATGATCACCACCACGCCGGAAAAGGGTGCCGACGCCAAGCGCCTGGGCGCCGATGAAGTGCTGGTCTCGCGCGATGCCGCGCAGATGAAGGCGCACGCCGGCAGCTTCGACTTCCTGCTCAACACCATTCCGGTCGGCCATGACACCAACCCGTACATGGGCCTGCTCAAGCGCGAGGCCACCATGTGCCTGGTCGGCGTGCTGACCGAACTGGACCCGCCGCTGACCGGCGGCAGCGTGATCTTCGGCCGCAAGCACCTGACCGGCTCGGCGATCGGCGGCATGGCCGAAACCCAGGAAATGATGGACTTCTGTGCCGAGCACGGCATCGTCAGCGACGTCGAGATGATCGACATCAAGAACGTCAACGAAGCCTGGGAACGCATGGCGAAGAACGATGTGCGCTACCGCTTCGTGATCGACATGGCGACGATGAAGAACGCCGCCTGATCCAAGGTAGATGTGGAAACGAAAAACCCCGGCAATGCCGGGGTTTTTCTTCTGGTAGTGCCGGTCGCTGGCGGGCAACCCCGCATCGCGGTCAGTACGCGAACTCGCGGAACACCGGATCCACATCGCCGTGCCAGCGGCCATGGAACAGCGCCAGCTTGCGCTCGGCCGGGGTCAGGCCGGACTCGACGATCTCCTGCAGCACGTCCAGGAACTTGCTCTCGTCCTGGCCGTCGGCGTTGCGCGCCGCGCGGCGCTTGAGGCCTTCGACGGAAATCTTCACCGCTTCGCGGGCCAGGTCGCGCACGCTGCCATTACGGAACGGCAGGTTCATCGCATGCTTCGGCACGCCATCGCGCAGTGCATGACGCTCGGCCAGGGTGAAGTCCCGCACCAGGTCCCAGGCGGCATCCAGTGCGGTGTCGTCGTACAGCAGGCCCACCCAGAATGCCGGCAGCGCACACAGGCGGCTCCACGGGCCACCGTCGGCGCCACGCATCTCCAGGTACTTCTTCAGGCGCACTTCCGGGAACGCGGTGGTCATGTGGTCCGACCAGTCGCGCAGCGTGGGCAGCGCACCGGGCAGCACCGGCAGCCTGGCCTGCATGAAATCGCGGAAGCTCTGCCCGCTGGCGTCGTGGTAGATGCCATCGCGGTAGGAGAAATACATCGGCACGTCGAGCAGGTAGTCGACATAGCGCTCGTAACCGAAGCCATCCTCGAACACGAAGTCGAGCATGCCGGTGCGGTCGGCGTCGGTGTCGGTCCAGATGTGCGAGCGGTAGCTCAGGTAGCCGTTCGGCTTGCCTTCGGTAAACGGCGAATCGGCGAACAGCGCGGTGGCGATCGGCTGCAGCGCCAGCGACACGCGGAACTTCTTCACCATGTCCGCTTCGGTGGCGTAATCCAGGTTCACCTGCACCGTGCAGGTGCGGGTCATCATGTCCAGGCCCAGCGAGCCGACCTTGGGCATGTACGCGCGCATGATCTTGTAGCGGCCCTTCGGCATCCACGGCATTTCATCGCGCTTCCACTTCGGCTGGAAACCCATGCCGAGGAAGCCCAGCTGCAGTTCGCCGGCCACCTGCGCCACTTCGTTCAGATGGGTGCCGGTCTCCACGCAGGTCTGGTGGATGGTCTCCAGCGCCGCGCCGGACAGTTCCAGCTGACCGGCCGGTTCCAGTGTCACCGAGGCGCCATCGCGCAGCAGGGCGATGGTGTTGCCGTTCTCCTGCACCGGCTCCCAGCCAAAGCGGCCCAGGCCATTGAGCAGCGCCTCGATACCGCGCTCGCCTTCGAAGGTCGGCGGTCGCAGGTCATCCAGGCGGAACCCGAACTTCTCGTGCTCGGTACCGATGCGCCACTGCGCGCGGGGCTTCTCGCCGGAGGCGATCACCTCCACCAGCTGCGAGCGGTCGGTAATGGGGGTATCGGCGACGTGGCTGGGGCTCGACAAGGGGAAGGCTCGCTGGACAGTGGCGGGGGATGTGGGGCCCGGGGCCTTCCATCGCAAGGGCGCACTATAGCGTGGCGACCCGTTGCGTCATGCGACGGTGGCAGGTTTCAGCATCCTACCGACGCCCACTTGACCCTCGTACACTCAGAGCCATGAGCCGTCATTCACGACACCCCGAACTGCATCGCTCCGAGCGCGTCGGCTGGCTGCGTGCCGCCGTGCTGGGGGCAAACGATGGCATCGTCTCAGTGGCCGGCCTGGTGGTCGGCGTGGCCGCCAGCGGCGCCTCCGCGGCGACCATCCTGGCCACCGGCGTGGCTGGCACCGTGGCCGGCGCGATGTCGATGGCCGCCGGCGAGTATGTCTCGGTGCAGACCCAGGCCGACACCGAAGACGCCGACCTGGCGATGGAAAAGCGCGAACTGCACGAAGACCCGCACAGCGAGCTGGAAGAGCTGGCCGCAATCTACCGCCACCGCGGCCTGGAGCCTGCCCTGGCACGACAGGTGGCCGAACAGCTCACCGCCCACGACGCGCTGGGCGCCCATGCCCGCGACGAACTCGGCATCACCGATACCCTGCGCGCGCGCCCGTTGCAGGCAGCGCTGGCCTCGGCCGGTGCGTTCACCTGTGGCGCGGCGCTGCCGGTGCTGACCGCCCTGCTCGCGCCGGTCGACAAGGTCGCAGTGATGACCACCGCCAGTACCCTGCTCGGCCTGTGCCTGACCGGCGCGATGGCGGCCCAGGCCGGCGGCGCACCGCCTGTTCGCGGCGCAATCCGGGTGATGTTCTGGGGCGCGTTGGCGATGGCCGCGGCCGCAGGCGTCGGTCGCCTGCTCGGTGCCCACGTCTCGTGACCGGCATGCTGTCCCCGGCCACCGCACTGCTGGCCGAGATGGCCAGCCTGGCCGGCTGCGCACGCGCCGAGGGCTATGCGTGCATCACCGCTCGCCGGGAACATGGCGCCAGTTCGGTGGAGATTCCGCAACCGCAGTTCGCGATCCTGCTGGAAGGCCGCAAGCAGGTGCGCACCGCACACCAGTCGCTGGAATTCTTCCCCGGCGACATCCTGCTGCTGACCCAGCGCTGCCGCATCGATGTGGTCAACAGCCCCGATCCGCGCAGTGGCCGCTACCTCAGCGCCATCGTGCCGCTGTGTGCCGAAGTGCTGGCGGCCGCACGCACGCTGTGGAGCGAGGAACTTCCCGCCCCTGGCCAGGCGATGGCGCGACTGCCGTTGATCGACCATGGCGCAGTGCTGCGCCAGTGGCGCCAATCGCTGCAGGACGGTCGTTACAGCGACGCGCGGCTGGCCCTGGCCTCGCTCGTGCTGACCCTGTGCCGGCAGGGCCACGGCAACCTGCTGCTGCCGCAGGCGCCAAGCCTGGGCGAACAGATCCGCGACCGCATCGCCGCCGAACCAGCCCGCGACTGGCAATCGCGTGATGTGGAAGAACAGTTCGCGCTGAGCGGTGCGACCCTGCGCCGTCGCCTGGCGGCCGAGGACACCAGCCTGCGCCAGCTGCTCACCGAGGCCCGGCTGGCGCATGGCATGCAGCTGCTCTACACCACCGACCTGCCGTTGAAGACCGTCGCCGCACGCGCGGGCTACCGGTCTGCGGCCAGTTTCAGCAAGCGCTTCGCCGAGCAGTATGGACTGGCTCCCACAGACATTTGAGGGGGTTCGGCAGGGCTTGCAGCCCTGCAGACAAGACCCCCTTCCCTGAGCATTCCGCGCAGTGGTTTGAGCGCCGTGCACACGCCGGCCACGGCACGCTGGGCACAACGGAATCGCCCGTCATCCACCGAGAACCGCCATGACCCTGCGTCCCCTGCCGCTGCGCGGCGCCCTGCTGCTGGCCCTGTCATCCCTGCCGCTGGCTGCACTGGCCGAAGCCACCTCGCCCGCCCCCACCCAGCAGGTCCCCGGCGTCTACCACCAGCGCGTCGGTGCGCTGCAGGTCACCGCCCTGTTCGATGGCGTGGTCGCGCTGGGCCGGCAGGAAGTGGTCGACGTGCCACCGACACTGGTCAGCCGCCTGCTGGAGGGCCGCTACGTGCCCGAAGACAAGAAGGGCCTGCAGACCGCGATCAACGCCTTCCTGGTGCGCCAGGGCAACCACCTGACCCTGGTCGATACCGGCACCGCACAGTGCTTCGGCCCCGGCCTGGGCCAGGTGCTGGGCAACCTGCGTGCCTCCGGCGTGGACCCGGCCGAGGTGGACGAGGTGCTGTTGACCCACGCCCATCCGGACCACCTGTGCGGGGTGCTCGACGCGCAGGGCAAGCCGGCCTACCCGAATGCCACCGTGTGGCTGTCCAAGGCCGATGCCGATTACTGGCTCAACCCGGCCAGCGAGGCCACGGCGCCGAAGGGCGTGCGCTTCGCCTTCCCGCTGGCGCGCAACGCGGTCGCGCCGTACCAGGCCAGCGGCCACCTGCGCACTTTCAGCCCCGGCGATGCGCTGCCCGGTGGCGCGGTGGCGATGGACACCCATGGCCATACCCCCGGCCATGTCTCCTACCGGTTCGACAGCCAGGGCCAGTCACTGCTGGTATGGGGTGATGTGCTGCACTTCCATGCGGTGCAGTTCGCGCACCCGGAAGCCGCGTTCGAGGCCGATTCGGACCGCAAGGCGGCCATCGCCAGCCGTCGCGGCCTGCTGCAGCAGGCCACCGCCAACGGCTGGTGGGTGGCCGGTGCGCACCTGCCGTTCCCCGGTCTGGGCCATGTGCGTGGCGAGGGCCAGGCCTATGCGTGGGTGCCGGCGGAGTATTCGCCGTTGTGAGGGTGTGCCGACCAAGGTCGGCACCCATCCGATCGGGTAGCGCCCGGCTGCCAGCCGGGCGACCGGAAAGGCCTTATTCCAACCCCAGCCAGCCGCCGATCACGCCGCGGGCTTCGTCCACGCCGGTACGGTCTTCGCCGGAGAACACCTGCACGCTGACGCTGTCACCGTAGGCCGATTGCAGTTCCTTGCGCACCTTCTGCAGGGACTGCATCTGCTGGCTGCGGCTGAGCTTGTCGGCCTTGGTCAGCAGCGCGTGCGCCGGCAGGCCACGCTGCACGGCATAGGACAGCATCTGCCGGTCGTAGTCCTTCAGCGGATGGCGGATGTCCATCACCACCACCAGGCCCTTCAGGGCCTCGCGGGTGCGGAAATACCTGTCGATGAAGGCCTGCCAGTGCGCCTGCAGGTCCAGCGGCACCTTGGCGTAGCCGTAACCGGGCAGGTCGACCAGATGCGCTTCCGGGGTGACCTGGAAGAACACCAGCTGCTGGGTGCGGCCGGGCGTCTTGGAGACACGGGCCAGGGCGTTCTGGCGGGTCAGCGCGTTGAGCGCACTGGACTTGCCGGCGTTGGAGCGGCCGGCAAAGGCCACTTCGGCCCCTTCATCGGGCGGCAGCTGCCGCACGTTGTGGGCCGAAAGGTGGTAACGGGCGCGTTCGATGAGCAATGACATGTGCCTAGGATCGCATGTTGCGGCGCCGCGCGCCCGTGCCGGCGGCCGCTGCGGCCATTTTGCTGCACTGCTGCGTTGACCGTGCGCGGAAACGGCGTTGATAATCCGGGCGATGCCGGCGGCCACCGCCCGGCCCGGTCCATACGGAGCTTTAGCATGCGCCACGCTCGCGTTCTTGCCGTATCCGCCCTTGCCACTGCTGTAGTCGTTGCCGCTGCTGCGTTCGCGCAGACCACGTTGACCCCGCTACCCGACAACGGGCCGATCCGTACCGCCTCGCTGGAGGTGGATTTCAGCAAGACCCACTGGGGCGATGCCAAGGCAGGCCAGACCAAGGCGACGGCCTGCGCGGCCTGCCATGGTGCCGACGGCAATTCCACGGTGGAGATGTACCCGTCCATCGCCGGCCAGAGCGAACGCTACGTGGCCCAGCAGATGGCCCTGATCGCCAACGGCCAGCGCAGTTCCGGCGCGGCGGTGGCGATGGTGCCGTTCGTGCAGAACCTCACCCCGCAGGACATGCGCGACATCGGCGCGTTCTTCGCCACGCAGAAAGCCACCGCTGGTATCGCCGATGACACGGCGGTGACCGAGGGCCCCTACAAGGGCATGAAGTTCTACGAGATCGGCCAGCAGCTGTACCGTGGCGGCGACGCCAAGCGCGGCCTGCCGGCCTGCATGGCCTGCCACGGCCCCAGCGGTGCCGGCAATCCCGGCCCGGCCTATCCGCACCTCGGTGGGCAGCACGCCAGCTATGTCGCGCGCCGCCTGCAGGAGTACCAGGCCGGCCAGACCAGCGAGACCGACAAGGCGCACTTCCAGATCATGGCCACGGTCGCGCAGAAGCTCAGCGAGCAGGAGGTGCAGGCGCTGTCGAGCTACCTGCAGGGCCTGCACAACAAGGCCGACGATGTGGCCACTGCAGCCACGCCGACGCAACCGGCTGCCGCCCCCTGACCACCACTGGTCGGCCCGGGCCGCCACCTCGGCCCGCGGCTGCGGTATGTTTCCTTCACGCCGGCGGCTGCGCCGGCGTTGCTTTTTTCAACGGAGATGCGTGTCGATGAGGTTGATTTCCCGCCTGCTGTTGTCCGTGCTGGTACTGCTGCCGCTGGTAGCCTGCGCCGCCACCCCCGCCAATGCCCCGCTGGTCGAGGGCAAAGACTACGAGCGCATCGCCCAGCCGGGCCCGTTCCAGCCGCTGGCCGGCAAGATCGAGGTGGTCGAGGTCTTCGGCTACACCTGCCCGCACTGCGCCCATTTCGAACCGCAGCTGGAAGCCTGGGCGGCCAAGCTGCCGGCCGACGTGCGCTTCACCCCGGTGCCGGCGGCCTTCGGCGGCGCCTGGGATGCCTGGGCACTGGCCTACTACGCCGCCGACGAAGTCGGCGTGGCCAAGCGCAGCCATGCCGCCGTGTTCAAGGCCCTGCACGAACAGGGCTCGCTGCCGATGCAGAACGTCTCGGCCGATGAGCTCGCCACCTTCTACAAGGCCTACGGCGTGACCCCGGACCGCTACATCCAGGCCCTGCGCGGCGATGCCGTGCAGAAGAAGGTCGAGGCCGCGCGCGCGTTCGCCCAGCGCACCAAGATTCCGGGCACCCCGGCCATCATCATCAACGGCCAGTACCTGGTGCGCGGCAACAGCTTCGACGACCAGCTGCGCATCGCCTCGGCGCTGATCGCCCAGGCCCGCGCTGCCCGCGGCCGCTGAACCCAGCCCCACCACCGACACGGCACTGTCGCCGCCGCGTGTCATCATTTCCCTCTGGCCGGCGCCTGCCGCCGGCCCCACCATTCCAGATGCTGGAGACGTTTCCATGAAGATCCGTTACGCCCTCGCCCTCGCAGCGCTGCTGCCGATCCTGGCCGCCTGCAAGGCCGACGACGGCAGCACCAACACCACCGCGGCCCCGGCCGAACCGGCAGCCACCCCGGCCGCCACCACTGAACCGGTCGCCGCACCGGCTGCGGGCAGCGAAGGCGCCGCGCCGGCTGCCGCCGAAGGCGAGAAGGCCCCGGCCGAAGCCGCCCCCGCCGCCGCGCCGGCCCCGACCACCGCCGCGCTGACCGGCCCGGCCCCGGTGGAAGGCGCCGATTACCAGGTGATCCCGAACGGCCAGCCGTTCCAGCCCGCTGCCGGCAAGATCGAAGTGACCGAGATCTTCGGCTACGTCTGCCCGGCCTGCGCCGCGTTCCAGCCGCTGGTCGGCCCGTGGAAGGCAGGCCTGCCGAGCGACGTGAACTTCGTCTACGTGCCGGCCATGTTCGGCGGCACCTGGGATGACTACGCCCGTGCCTTCTACGCCGCGCAGACCCTGGGCGTGCAGGAAAAGACCCACGAAGCGCTGTACGCCGCCATCCACTCGCAGAAGACCCTGAAGGGCGAGCGCGGCCGTGACTCGGTGGAAGACATCGCCAAGTTCTACACCGCCTACGGCGTGGATCCGAAGCAGTTCGCCGCCACCATGGGCAGCTTCGCAGTGAATGCCAAGACCAACTCGGCCAAGCAGTTCGCCCAGCGCAGCCAGATCAGCGGCACCCCGTCGATCATCGTCAACGGCAAGTACCTGGTGAAGGGCAAGAGCTTCCCGGACATGCTGCGCATCGCCGACCACCTGATCGCCCGCGAACGCGGTGCGGCCCAGGCTCACTGATCCAAGAGAAGCGTTTCCCGGCCGTGAATTCCCCCCGTACACGGACCCTGCGCTTGCTGACGGCCAACATCCAGGCCGGCTCAAGTACCCGCCGCTACAGCGACTATGTGACCCGCAGCTGGTCACATGCGCTGCCGGCGGGTCGCAAGCGCAGCAGCCTGGACGCGATCGCCACCCTGGCGCGCGAACATGACATCGTCGGCCTGCAGGAGGCCGACCCGGGCAGCCTGCGCTCGGGCTTCACCAACCAGACCCACTACCTGGCCCAGCGCGCCGGCTTCAACTACTGGAGCCACCAGCCAAACCGGCGCATGGGCGGGGTCGCCTCCAGCGCCAATGGCCTGCTGAGCAAGCTGGAACCGGTGGAAGTGCAGGACCACGCCCTACCCGGTCGCATCGGCGGGCGTGGCGTGCTGCTGGCCAAGTTCGGCGACGGTGCCGATGGCCTCGCGGTGGCGGTGGCCCATCTGTCGCTGGGCGCAGGCTCACGGATGTCGCAGCTCGGCTTCATCGCCGAACTGCTGTCCGACCACCCAAACGCGGTGCTGATGGGCGACTTCAACTGCCTGGCCGAACGCCCGGAAATGCAGGTGCTGTACCAGAAGACCCGGCTGCAGCCCCCCGGCTGCATCGTGCCGACCTTCCCCAGCTGGCGCCCCGACCGCGCCATCGACCACATCCTGGTCAGCAGTGGCCTGCAAACCCGCACCGTGGAAGCCGTACCGGCCGCGTTCTCCGATCACCTCGCGCTGGCGATGGCGATCGATGTCCCGGCCAACGCCCTGCGCTGAACCGCCGCCCTGGTAGGTGCGGACCGTTGGTCCGCACGCTCTCCGCCGCTACCCGGCCTGCACCACCGGCACCTTCAACCGTCGCGCGGTCATCGTGCTGCCCACCGAGGCCAGCACCGTGCAGCCGATCGCCAGCCACTGCAGCCCGTGCAGGTGTTCGTGCAGCAACAGCATCGCCCACAGCGCGGCCACCGCCGGCTCCATGCTGATCAGGATGCCGAAGGTCTCCTTGGGCAGGCGCTTGAGCGCCATCATCTCCAGCGACATCGGGATCGCACTGGACACCAGCGCCACCATCAGGCCGGCCGCCAGGATCTTCGGATCGAGCAGCGCGGCACCGGCATGCACCACGCCCACCGGCACCACCACCAGCGAGGCCGCCAGCAACCCCAGCGACACCGAATGACCGGCGTGCAGGTGGCCGGCACGCTTGCCGAACACGATGTACAGGCCCCAGCACGCCGCTGCGCCCATCGCATACAGCACGCCAGCCGGGTCCAACGCGGGGCCGCCGCCCAGCGGCAGCAGCAGCAACAGCCCCACCACCGCACAGCCCACCCAGACGAAGTCGATCGGTCGTCGTGACGACAGCATCGCCACCGTCAGCGGCCCGGTGAACTCGATGGCCACCGCGATGCCGAAGGGAATCGTGCGCAGGGCCATGTAGAACAGCAGGTTCATCAGGCCCAGGGTGAGCCCGTAGCGCAGGATGGTGATCGCATCCACGCGGCTGGTCTTCCAGCGCCACGGCCGCCAGAACAGCAGCAGCAACAGCGCCGAGAAGCCCACGCGCAGCGCGCTGGTGCCCTGGGCGCCGATCAGCGGGAACAGGTGTTTTGCGTAGGAGGTGCCGATGGCCAGCGAGGTGACCGAGCCAAGCACCGCCAGCGCCGGCAACATCGGCGCGAGTCGTGAGGTCTGCATGCGCAAAGTCTATTGCGCCGGCGCCGAGCACTTGGCTCAATTGACGGCCCGTTCGTGCAATTTCTGCTCGCCATGGCCACCGCCCCCGTGCTCGACAGTTTCGACCGCGCCATCCTCGACCTGCTGCAGCGGGACAACACCCTGCCGCAGCGCGAAATCGCCGAGGCCGTGCACCTGTCCACCCCGGCCGTGCAGCGCCGCATCAAGCGCCTGCAGGACAGCGGCGTGATCGCGGCCAATGTGGCAGTGATCGATGCCGCAAAGATCGGCCGGCCGCTGACCATCATCGTCGAGGTGCGCGTGGTCAGCGAGCAGCGCGAGCGCGTGGCGCCGTTCAAGCGCCGCGTACAGGACGATCCTGCCGTGCAGCAGTGCTACTCGATCACCGGCGACGGCGATTTCCTGCTGCTGCTTTCGGCGGCGTCGATGGAGGAATACGAGGCGATCACAGAGCGGTTGTTCGGTGGCGATGACAACATCGAACGCTTCAGAACGTCGGTCGCGCTGGGTACGTTGAAACGCAGTTTCGAAGTGCCGCTGCTGCCGGTTCTGTAGCGTCGAGCCATGCTCGACTGCTTTTTGACCGCAAAGCAACAGCCGTCGAGCAGGGCTCGACGCTACAGTCGGAGACCATGAACACATCGCCCTCCCCCGCCCGTCGCCTGCGCCGCTGGCTGCTGCGTGGCCTATGGCTGGCCATCGCCATCGTCGCCGCGTTGATGCTGTGGAACAGCCCATGGGCCGCTGCACCGAAGCTGCTGTGGACACTCTCGCGGATGCCGGCCGCCACGCAGCTGCCGGTGCCGGTGGACGGCGTGCGCCCCCGCCAGATCGCCGATACCTTCGGCGCGCCGCGTGGCCGTGACCGTTCCCACGCCGGCATCGACATCTTCGCCAAGCGCGGTACCCCGGTGCGCAGTGCCACGGCCGGCGTCGTCGTGGATGTCAGCGACCGCGGCCTCGGTGGCCGCCAGGTGTGGGTGATCGGGCCCGGGCGCGAACGCTACTACTACGCGCATCTGGAGGACTGGGCCGAGGGCCTGTCACGCGGCCAGGTGGTCCAGGCCGGCGACCTGCTTGGCAACGTCGGCGACAGCGGCAACGCCAAGGGCACGCCGCCGCACCTGCACTGGGGCATCTACGGCGCCGACGGCGCGCGCGATCCACTGCCGCTGCTGCACTGAACCCGGTTTGTAGCGTCAATCCAGCTCGATACCCCGGGGCAGCGGGCCCAATCGTTCAGGATTTGTAAATAGGAATAGTTCGTATTACCATTTCTTTCGTTTCCGGTGGTGCCAGGACGGCCTGCCCGCCCGTTTCCCACCCGTAGCGCCTCGCCTTCTGGATGCCGGCCGAGCGCGCGTGCTCGTCCAGGACCCCCATGACCCGTTCCGCCATCCGTACCCCGCAGCCGCAGCGGCTGTCCGTTGCCGTGCTCGTTGCACTCTGCGCCCTGGCCCCGGCCGCCTTCGCCGACACCGCCGCCGACCCGACCACGCTCGACAAGGTGGTGGTCAAGGGCGAACGCGCCGAAGGCTATTCGGTGCGCCGCACCTCGGCCGGTACCCGCTTCGACCTGGCGCCGCGCGAGATCCCGCAGTCGATCAGCATCATCAGCCACCAGCGCATCGAAGATCAGAACCTGGACGACATCATCGACGTGCTGGCCAACACCACCGGCGTGACCAGCACCCAGTCCGACAGCGAGCGCACCGAGTTCTACGCGCGCGGGTTCTACATCGATGCCTACCAGTTCGACGGCCTGCCGACGCAGATGGTGCAGAACTGGAGCTACGGCGATTCCGGCCTGGACCTGGCGCTGTATGACCGCGTGGAAGTGGTGCGCGGTGCCACCGGCCTGCTCAGCGGCGCCGGCAACCCGTCGGCGTCGGTCAACCTGGTGCGCAAGCACGCCGACAGCGCAGAGCTGGCCGGCAGCGTATCGGTGAACGTGGGCAGCTGGGGCCGCACCCGCACCACGGTGGACGTGGGCAGCGCACTGAACGCCAGTGGCACGGTGCGCGGCCGCGTGATCGGCAGCTACCTGGACACCGACGGCCAGATGGACCGCTACAACCAGCGCAAGACGCTGGGCTACGCCGTCATCGACGCCGACCTGACCCCGGATACCCAGCTGAGCGTGGGCTACGACTACCAGCAGAAGCGCGCCAATGGCGCGACCTGGGGCGGCTTCCCGATGCTGTACTCCGATGGCTCGCGCACGGGCTACGACGAATCGTTCAACGCCAGCCCGAACTGGACCTACTGGGATACCACCAGCAAGCGTGCCTTCGCCACCCTGCAGCACGCCTTCAGCAACGGCTGGAAGTTCAAGGTGGGTGCCACGCACGATGAGACCAAGGCCGACGACAAGCTGTTCTACCCGGCCTACAACGACTGGACCACGGGCGCATCGAACTTCGACAAGGCCACCGGCACGGGCATCTCGCCGTCCGCGGGCTTCTACAACACCGAGCGCAAGGTCACCGGCGTCGACGGCTACGTTGATGGTCCGTTCCAGCTGTTCGGCCGCGAGCACCAGTTCATGGCCGGCCTGAGCTACAACAAGCGCGAGTACGCCAACTACGGCGACTACCAGGTCGGTGGCGCGGGCCAGACCTGGGACCCGTTCGCCAGCTATCTGAACTGGACGGGCAACATCAGCGAACCGAACTGGAACCCGCTGGCACTGGCCAGCGAGGGCACCATCACCCAGAAGGCCGGCTACGCGGCCGCACGCCTGTCACTGGCCGACCCGCTGAAGCTGATCATCGGCGCCCGCTACACCGACTGGAAGAGCGAGGGCGAAGGCGCCGACCGTGCGCACAAGGTCACCACGCCCTACGCCGGCCTGGTGTTCGACATCAACGGCACGTACTCCACCTATGCCAGCTACACCGAGATCTTCCAGCCGCAGACGCTGAAGGACCGCAACGGCAGCTACCTCGATCCGGTCGATGGCAAGAGCTACGAAGTGGGCGTCAAGGGCGCATGGTTCGACAATCGCCTGAACGCCTCGCTGGCCGTGTTCCGCATCGAACAGGACAACGTCGGCCAGGCCACGGGTGAACCCGTGCAGGGCAGCCAGAACGAGTTCGCTTATCGCGCCGCGCGTGGCACGGTCAGCCGTGGCTTCGAGTTCGAGCTGAACGGCGAACTGGCACCCGGCTGGAACGCGACTTTCGGTGCTTCGCGCTATGTGGCCAAGGACATCAACGGCGCCGACATCAACACCAACCTGCCACAGACCGCACTGAAGCTGTTCACCAGCTACACCCCGCAGTCGCTGCAGGAACTGACCGTCGGTGGCGGTGCCAACTGGCAGAACCGCATCTACTACCCGGTACCGGCCTACGGCCGCATCGAGCAGAGCGGCTACGCACTGGTCAGCGCCTTCGTGCGCTACCGCATCTCGCCGGAGTTCAGCGTGCAGGCCAACCTCAACAACCTGCTGGACAAGAAGTACCTGTCGCAGATCAACGGCTACGGCGCGTTCGGTGATGGCCGCAACGGCTCACTGACGTTCACCTGGTCGTTCTGATCAGGCGCGGGGCATGATCGCCCCGCACCTGTAGAGCCGAGCCCATGCTCGGCTCAGAGAATCAGCCGAGCGTGGGCTCGGCTCTACACCAACAAGGCAGCGCCGGGCTGAGCCCGGCGCCGCTCTCACATCAGAACCGCAGGTCCGCGCGCAGGTACCAGTAACGGCCACGCGGGATGTCGTAGGTCGACGCGTCGTAGCCGTTCAACGAGCACGACAGGCAGATCGGCGGATCCTTGTCGAACACATTGTTCAGGCCAGCAGTCAGCTGCAGCCCCTTCATCCAGTCGATCTTGTAGCCCACCTGCATGTCGTGGAAGGTGGTGGCCGAGAGCGTGTTGGTGCCGGCGGCCTGGTTGCTGCACACCGGGAACGCAACGGCATCGCCGCAGTTCTCGGTCAGCTCGGAGATGTGCCGCACCGTCCAGTTCGCACTCCAGCGGTCCATCGTCCAGGCGATGCTGGCGTTGCTGGTCCACTCCGGAATGGAGCTGTCGGCCACTTCCACGCCCGGCTTCTGTGGCTGCTTCTGCCCGGCCGCGCCGGTGGCTTCGTAACGGCCGACGAAGGTGTTCTTCCAGGCCAGCTTGAACTGGCCGACGGAGGTCTGCGGCAACGTCCAGAACAGGTCCACGTCCCAGCCGTCGGTCTTGATCGAGCCGAGGTTGGTCAGGCGGTTGTTGAAGCTGCTGACCGCACCGGTGCTGGCGCGGGTGATGCCATTGCAGTACACCGGATCGAGCGTGTCCACGCACAGGTCCAGCTGGGTCTGCGCGTTGATGGCCTGGATCGCACCATCGATGGCGTGGCGGTAGAAGGTCACTTCCACGTCGAAGCGCTCCGACCACGATGCGTTGTTACCGAACCACGGGCTCCACACGAAGCCGGCGCTGAAGCTGCGCGAGCGCTCAGGTTCCAGCTCGCGGTTGCCGCCGGTGGTCACCGAGATCTGCGAATTGGCCTGCTGGAAGCCGGCCGGCACGCCCAGCGCGGCACAGTTGGCGGCGCTGCCACGCGGCGGCGTACCGCCCAGGCCCACCGAGCACGGGTCGAACAGCTGCAGGTCGGCGCGCGCGGCCGAGCCGTACAGTTCGCCGATCGACGGCGCACGGAAGCCTTCGGCATAGGTGGTGCGCAGCACGAAGTCGTCGGTCACCTGCCAGCGCAGGCCGTACTTGGGCGTGAACTCGCCACCGAAAGTGGAGTAGTCCGAGTAGCGGCCAGCCAGGCTCAGGTCCAGCTTCTTGCCCAGCGGCGAGTCGGCGAAGATCGGGACGCTCAACTCCAGGTACGCTTCGTTGACGTCATACGAACCAGACGTCGGCTGCGACGGCACGCCGTTGTAGTGACCGATCACCGTCAGCGGATCAGGCTGGTACCAGCCCTTGTACTTGCGGTACTCGTAGCCGCTGGCGAACGACACCGGACCGGCCGGCAGGGTGAACAGGTCGCTGGACAGGTTGGCGGTGAACAGGCTCAGCTCGTTCTGGCTGCGGTCGCGCACCACCGGCTGGATCCACTTCAGCATGTCCGGGGTGATCGAGCCGACGCCGCCGAAGATGTTCAGCGGCACGCAGCCCGGCGTTGCCGCGCACACCGCCGGATCGCCCAGCGCCATGTTGACGTTGTAGATGTTGTAGCTGCCGTAGTTGGTCTGTTTGGCCTTGTTCTTGCTGTACATGCCGTTGACGTCCCAGTACCAGCTGCGGTCGGCGGCATGGAAGTTGCCGACCAGGCCGGTGGCCACGTAGGTCGTGTTGACCTCCTGCTTGAACACGCGCGCGCCACCTTCCACCGGGCGGCGGCCGATCAGGCTCATGTTGCCCGAGGACACCAGATCGAAGCCGAACGGGTTGTACGGGTTCAGGCGCGAGACCACGATGTTGTCGGCCAGCGGGTTGCCGGTGGCACCATCGGGGCCGAAGAACAGCGGCTCGGGGCCGGCCTGGTTGGTCGACTCGCGGCGGTTGCCCAGCGCCTTGATGTACCACTGCACGTTGTCGGTGATGTCGAAGCGGAACTGGCCGAACAGGCCCTTACGTTCGGACGGGGTCAGCACCATGTTGTATTCGGCGAAGTTGAAGCGATCGGCACTGGTGAAGCAGTGGTAATCATCGGTGCGGTTGCAGCCGGCGCTGCCGTCGTAACGCGGGCTGCTCACGCCGGTGTTGGGCACGATGTCCTGCTCGGCACCGGTGTTGGGGTCGACGAAGGCGAAGCGGCCCTGCGGAATGCCGCCGCTGCCGAAGGCCAGGCCGGTGCCCGGAATCGGGAAGCGCGACTGCTCGCGGTCGCGGGCGAACACCGGGTCCTGCTTGGTCCAGCTGGCGCCGAGGAACAGGCTGTAGCGATCGCCACTCTTGCCCCACGCCAGGTCCACACCCTTCTGCGTGCCGTCGCCCTTGCTGTATTCGCCGTAGTTCAGGGTCACCTGGCCGCCATCGAAGTCGCGGCGGGTGATGATGTTGACCACGCCGGCGATGGCGTCGGAGCCGTACAGCGACGATGCGCCGTCTTCCAGCACCTCGATACGCTCGACGATGGCCAGCGGAATGGTGTTGAGATCGGTAGCCGCACCCACGCCCGATGCGGACGACTCATTGACCCAGCGGATGCCATCGACCAGCACCAGCACGCGCTTGGCACCGAGGTGGCGCAGGTCGACCTGCGCCGAACCCGCACCCACGCCGCTGCCATCGGGCGGGAAGCCGAAGTTGCCGGACGAATTGAACTTGGCATTGAGCGCCGAACCGGAACCGGTGAGCTGCTGCAGCACCTCGCTGATCGAGTTCAGGCCGGTGCGTTCGATGTCGCCGCGGGTCAGCGTCTGGATCGGGACCTGGCCCTCGACTTCAGCGCGCTTGATGCGGGTACCGGTGACTTCCACCGCGTCGAGGTTGGTGGTGGATTGTGCAGCGGCACCCAGGGGTGCCAGGGCCATCACGCACAGCGTGACGGCAACCGCCAACGGGCGGTGGTGCAGGTGATTCATTCGCTCTCTCTCCAAAGGAATGTCGGGACATGGGCTGCCGCGCTCCCCCCTGCATGGCGGCAGCGTCTCCTTTGTAAACAAGCGGTAAAAATCACGGCGTGATGATCGACACTCTTTCACGCGGAATTGACGCGATTGACGGCCATTTGCGACAGATGAGGCCCATTTAGAACCGGACGGTACTGTTCACCGCCCTCCGCGTGGGTGCTGGCTGCGACAGCGCGCGCCGAGATCCGCCACGGCTCATCAAGTGGACTTGTCGATGCCGGCGCTAGTGGGCGGCCGCGTCAACACGCAGCCCATGCTGGCTGACGGCCAGCAGCACGCTCGCCATGTCTCCGTAGTCGGTATCGTCGGCGGTCGCCAGGTGCACCCAGGGGCGATGCTGCTGCGGCATCTGTTGCGCTTGCGCCAGGTGCTGCTGCAATGCGGGGGCATCCAGCGGCTGGCCATTCCAGAACACCGCGCCCGCTGCGTCGATGCGCAGATTGATCGGCTGGGGCGAGGACGCCGGCCAGGGTGGGCACGAGGTGCGCTGCTGGAACGCCAGCAGGCCGGTCGCCTGCGCCATCGGCAACGTGGTGATCACCAGTGCCAGCAGTACCAGCAACACATCCACCAGCGGTGCCAGATTGAGGGTGGCCATCAGTGAGGTCGCGCGCTGTGTCCCGTATCGCATGCCACGTTCCCTCGCAGGAAGAGCGGCCCGCCGATGGCAGGCCGCCCGTTGCGGGATTCACCGCATGAAACTCACCGCACGAAGGCGATGCGCTCCATGCCGGTGGCCTCGGCCGCAGCCAGGATCCGCGCCAGGCCTTCGTACTCGGCCGACGGATCGGTGGCGATGCGCAGCTCCGGCAGGTTGCCGGCATGCTCGCCGGCCTGCGCCTGCAGGCGCGCCTGCAGATCGCCGATGGCCATCGGCTGGCCATCCCAGCTCAGCTGGTTCGACGCATCCAGGCGCAGCTCGATCGGTGGCGGCGGTTCGGGGCGATCGATCGTGCGATCGGTGGCCTGTGGCAACTGCACGGCAATCGGCCGGGCCACGATCGGCGCGGTCACGATGAAGATGATCAACAGCACCAGCATCACATCCACCAGTGGCGTGACATTGATGTCCGCCAGCGGGCCGCTTCTTCCTGCGCTACTGAACGCCATGTGCCGCTCCCTGCAGCCGGGCCGTTCGCCCAAGGCCGACGTTACGACGCTTGCGATCACCTGCGGCAGTGGCCTGCGCGGGTTCATTCAGCTGTCGTTGCCGACGCCCGGCGTGCACGCAGTGCGAAACTGAATTCAGCCATTGCCCGCTATGCTGCCCGCTATGACCCGACGCTCTTCGACCGCCCTGTCCCTGCTGCCCTTGGCCACCACGCTGCTGATCGGCTGCGCCAATGCCCAGTCCCTCGATGCCCAGAACGCGCAGCTGAAGGCCGCGATCGCAGCCGCCGAGCGCGGCCAGTTCGATCCCGGCCAGGCCGCTGCACTCAGCCGCCATCCGGCTTATGGCTGGCTGGAGTACGCCAACCTGCGCCGCAACATCGACACCGTCGATACCGCGCAGGCCCAGGCTTTCCTCAAGCGCTATGACGGCCAGGCGGTGGCCAATACCTTCCGCAGCGTGTGGCTGCCCTCGGTCGCACGCCGCCAGGACTGGCCGACCCTGCTCGCCAACTGGGTGCCCACCGACAACGCCGGCCTGCGCTGTGCGCAGCTGACCGCGCGCCAGGTGACGGGCAAGGTTGATCCGCAGTGGATCAGTGAAGCGCAGGATCTGTGGCGCAAGAACGGCAAGTCGCTGCCGGACGGCTGTGATGCCGTTTTCGCCGTACTGCAGGCCCAGGGTGGGCTGAGCGACGCCCTGCGCTGGGAACGCATCGATGCCGCCGCCGACGCGCAACAGCCGGCAGTGATGCGCAGCGCCGCACGCGGCCTGCCCGCCACCGACCTGGCGCTCGCGAACAATTACGCTGCCTTTGTCGACAAGCCCAACGCCAACGCGTTGAACTGGCCGCGCAACGAGCGCAGCCGACGCATCGCCACCGATGGCCTGGCCAAGCTGGCCAAGGCCGACCCCGGCGCCACCGAACAGCAGCTGCCGCAGTACGCCCAGGCCCTCGGCCTGAGTGCCGACCAGCAGGGCCAGGTGCTGTACCAGATCGCGCTGTGGACGGTGGCCTCCTACCTGCCCGATTCGGCGCGCCGCCTCAACGCGGTGCCCGAATCGGCGTATGACGAGCGCCTGCACGAATGGCGCGTACGCGAAGCGATGTCGCGCGGTGACTGGCCGGCGGCGCTGGCCGCGATCCGCAAGATGGGCAGCAAGCAGCGCAGCGACCCCCGCTGGCGCTACTTCGAAGGCCGCATGCTGGAGAAGACCGGCCAGGCCCAGCAGGCGCAGCCGCTGTTCCGCGAGGCCGCGCGTGCACCGACCTTCCACGGTTTCCTGGCCGCCGACAAGCTGCAGCAGGGCTATACCCTGTGCCCCTGGAAGCCGAACGACAGCGCGCAGGCACAGGCCGTGATCGCGCGCGATCCGGCCATCCAGCGTGCGATGGCGCTGTACCAGATCGATCGCGCTGGCTGGGCCGTGGCCGAATGGAACAGCGCGCTGTCGCGCTTCGATGACACCCAGCGCCGCCTCGCCGTACGTGTGGCGCAGGACAACGGCTGGTTCGACCGCGCCGTGTTCGCGCTCGGCAAGCAGCCGCAGGAACAGCGCCTGTACGACCTGCGCTTCCCGCTGCACCACGACGCCACCATCCGCCGCGAATCGGCGCGCAACGCGATCGATCCGGCCTGGGTAGCCGCGGAGATCCGCGCCGAGAGCACCTTCACCCCGCGCGCGCGCTCGCCTGCCAACGCCATGGGCCTGATGCAGGTGTTGCCGGCCACCGGTGCCGGCGTGGCCAAGTCGATCGGCCTGACCGGCTACGGCGGCGCCGACAGCCTGTACGACCCGGACACCAACATCGCCATCGGCACCGCCTACCTGCGCCAGCTGATGAACAAGTACGACGGCCTGCCGTACGTGACCATCGCGGCCTACAACGCCGGCCCGACCCCGACCGCACGCTGGCAGGGCCAGCGTCCGGGCTTTGATCCGGACCTGTGGATCGAGACCATCAGCTACAAGGAAACCCGCGAGTACGTCGCCCGCGTGCTCGCCTTCAGCGTGATCTACGACTGGCGCCTCAATGGTGATGCGCTGCCGCTGAGCGACCGCCTGATGGGCCGCCTGGTGGACAAGCGCAAGAGCTTCAGCTGCGCCGCCAACGCTGACCAGGGCGGCGATTGATCGCACCACGGTCGTGCCGGCCGCTGGCCGGCACGACCGGATCTCCATTCCCTGGGGAGGGAACGCAATGAGCCTGCTGGCCTGGATCGGGATGTTCGCCGCCTGGAGCCTGTTCGCCACCTGGGTGCTGCGCTGGGGTGGCGCGGCCTGGATGGAAGGCTGGAAGTCGCTGGCCTTCGTCGACAGCTGGGGCAGCCTGTGGGACGAAGCGCAGATCAAGCTCTACTTTCTCTGCCTGTGGATCGTCTACGGCCTGTGGTTCCTCGCCGGCCTGTTCGTGCCGGAGTGGCGCGGTTTGCCGTAACGCCGCTGCATCGGTAGTGCTGGCCGCTGGCCGGCAGCTTCGGGGTGACTGCGGTTGCCGGCCAGCGGCCGGCACTACCGGTGCATCTGCGCCGGGCATGCGATCATCCCCCCATGAAGATCTATCTTGTCGGCGGCGCCGTACGCGACCGCCTGCTGCAGCGCCCTGCCGGCGACCGTGACTGGGTGGTGGTCGGTGCCACGCCCGCGCAGATGGAAGCGCAGGGCTACACCGCCGTCGGCCGCGATTTCCCGGTGTTCCTGCACCCGAAGACCGGCGAGGAATACGCGCTGGCGCGCACCGAGCGCAAATCCGGCCGTGGCTATCGCGGCTTCGTGGTCGATGCCGATCCGGCGGTGACGCTGGAAGAGGACCTGCAGCGACGCGACTTCACCATCAACGCGATCGCCTGCGATGAGGAGACCGGCACGCTGGTCGATCCTTACGGTGGCGTTCGCGATCTTGAGCAGCGCGTGCTGCGCCACGTCGGCCCTGCGTTCGTGGAAGATCCACTGCGCGTGCTGCGCGCGGCGCGCTTCATGGCGCGCTTCGCGCCACTGGGCTTCACCGTCGCCGAAGAGACCATGGCGCTGATGCGCGAGGTCGCCGCCAGTGGCGAGCTGGATGCGCTGGTGCCTGAGCGTGTCTGGCAAGAGCTGCGCAAGGCGCTGGTCAGTGAACGGCCCTCCGCCTTCCTGCGCACGCTGCACGATGCGCAGGCACTGGGCCCGATCCTGCCCGAGCTGGAAGCGCTGTACGGCGTGCCGCAGCGTGCCGAATTCCACCCGGAAGTCGACACCGGCATCCACCAGGAAATGGTCAGCGACATGGCCGCGAAACTGGCGCCGGGCGATGACCTGGTCGGCTTCGCGGCCCTCACCCACGATCTCGGCAAGGGCCTGACCCCGCCGGAGGAATGGCCGCGCCACATCATGCACGAGCAGCGCGGCATCAAGCCGCTGAAGGCACTGTGCGCGCGGTTGAAGATTCCCACCGAGCACCAGCAGCTGGCCGAAGCGGTGTGCCGCGAGCACTTGAACGTGCACCGCATCGACGAACTGCGCGATGCCACCGTGCTGGAACTACTGGGCCGCTGCGATGCATTGCGCCGGCCGGAACGCGTGGCCCGCATCGCACTGTGCTGCGAGGCCGACAAGCGCGGCCGGCTCGGCTTCGAGGACGCCGACTACCCACAGGGCGAAACGCTCAAGCGACTGCACCAGGCGGCGCTGTCAGTGCAGGCGCGGGATCTGGATACCACCCATCTGAAGGGCCCGGCCATCGGCGAGGCGCTGGCCAAGGCGCGGGTGAAAGCCATTGCCGCCGCCCGCTGAAGCACCTGGTAGTGCCGGCCGCTGGCCGGCAACCAGACAATCCTTGGATCAGTGCGCCATGCCGCGGGTGATCGCCGCCGCACGCTGCTTCAGCTGGGCCACGGCATCGGGAATCATCTCCATGCCCACGTCCAGGCCCGGGTTCAGCACCAGGCCGACGCCGTCGCCGATACCGGCCAGCAGCGCGTGCACCGCGATCGGCATGGCATGCGCAAACTGCGGCAGCTGCTCGTGCCACAGGCCGGCGCGCTCGGGGGCGGTGAACACCGCGAACATCGGCTCGCCGCTCTCGCTGGTCAGCACCAGCGGCGAGATGCTTTCGTCCCAGGCGCCATCTTCGCCGATGGCCTTGTCCAGCAGCACGAACGCCGTCGAGGTCAGCAGGCCGTCGAGGAACTGCGCTGCGGTCAGCGTGCCGTCCTGGGCCTGCAGCAGGCGCACCTCGAGGTCGTTGAGGGGTTCGAACGGGGTGTCGTGGTCCATGGTCGGTTCCGGTACGTGATTGCAGGGCAGACTTTAACAGGCCCGGTCCTCAACCGATGTATCCGTGCCGCCACATCCATCCGGCCACCGCCAGCGCGGCGACCCCCACCAGCATCAACGGCAGGCCGAAGCGGTGCCGCCACGGGATCGGTACCCCGCCCAGCTGCTGGTCCATGGTCTCGGTATCGAGCACCCAGCCGTGTTCGCACCGGGTACATGCCAGTTCGTAGCGGCGCTGGTAGGTGAACCCGAACAGCAGGTCGATGCGCGCCATCTTGTAGCGCAGCTGCGGCGCGAACTCGGTTTCCGTCTGGCAGCGCAGACAGTGATGCGCTTCGGTGGGGCCAACGATCAGCACCCGTTCCTGTTGGCCGATCAGGATCATGTCCGGTTGCCCTGGCAGGCGGGCTGGGCCAGCAGCCAGGCTTGGGCGGCGGCCACAGTGGCCGCGTCACCCTCGACGCGCTGGTCGGGTTCGATCTTCAAGCCATCGCCACGATCATTGCGGTCCCGCATCACGCTGGTGGTCAGCAGCAGGCGACTGCCATCGGCAAGCGTGTGCACGACATTGCCGGTGGAGACACCCGCGGTCGGCTGGCCGAAACTCCGCGCCTGCGGGCGGCCACGCCACGCCAGCACCGAGGCCTCGCCCGAACTGCCGGTGCGGGGCCCGAACAGCACCGCCACCGGTGCGCCAGGCTGCCGCACTACATGGCCGGACTGGCCGAAGTCCAGCAGCGGCTTGCCCGCCAGCTGCACCGCAGTCGCCGTCAACGTCCAGCGCTGCGGCCCTTGCGCGGTTTCGAACGCGCCGACGTCCTCGTTGTTCACCACCGAGGTGCGCAGCAGCGGGGCCATGCCCAGCAGCATCGGCCACATGGAGCCGCCACCGTTGTCCCGCAGGTCGACGATCCAGCCGCAGCGCGCGCCGTCGTCCTTGCTGCGGATGACCTGCTGCCACCGCGCGGCACGCTGGATGTCCTGGCGGAATTTTTCCTGCGGCGTCGCGCCCGGCGTGGCGGCATAGCCCTCGATGACCACCCAGCCGATGCGCGCATCCACCGCATCGGCGGCCCTGGCCCGGTCCACGGCGGCGGCGCCGGCCTGCTGCGCACGCGCGAGGGATTCGCGCTGGCGCTGGGTCGTGGTCCACGCACCATGGTGGCCGGTGCTCAGCGCAATGGCTTCGCGCAGAACGGCCAGCCGTTGCGCGGGGTCACCCTGCGCCGATTGCAGGCGTATGCGGATGGCGGGCCAGTCCACCCGGTCGCGATACAGCGCCTGGCGTTCAAGCAGGTTGAGGATCTCGGCCTGGGCCTCCGGCGAGGGTACCTCGACCGCGCTTGGGGTATCGGCCATGGCGCCGGTCGCCAGCAACACGAACATCAGCGCGCCGATGCGACGCACTCCCTTGCGAACCTGCATGCGACGCTTCCTTGTCGTTGAATCAGGACCGCAGCATAACCGGGGCATGATCGCTTGCGCCACGCGCGAACTGTCGTATCCGGCCCGGTCGCGGGCTGCAGCAAGGCGGCTTGCGTGCGGTCACCACATTGCAACTTTGCCCATGTCATCGCGGCGTACAAGGCGCGAAGGTGACCTCCGTCGGCGCTTCCTGCGCTGACCGGGATTGGCGTCCTGAATGAAGCTACCGAAAGGCGGGCTTGCGGCCATGTCGCGGGCTCGAATACTGCACCGTCTGTCGTTCTGCGGCGGGCGGTGCGTGGGGATCCTCCCGATCCGCCGGCTTCGTTTCCTTTCGGTAGCTTCACCGGCACGCCAACCCGCACCGCCCGCCACCTTGCGCTTCGCAGGTGGCCTTGCCTCGTGAGGTTGCCGCCATGAACACGCCCTACCCCACCTATCCACGCCTGCAGGCACTGCTCGGTGCCGCAATGCCCGGCCTGCAGCTGTCCACTACCGCCGCCGAAGCGTTGGAAGATGCGCTCGCCGAAGCCAACGAACAGGCGCCGCCGTCGGCGTTCTTCGCCCGGTTGCGCGGCATCGCACACAGCCACGGGGCCGACGGCCAGGCGTGGCGCGAGCGGCAACTCAGCGAGGCGCGTGGTCGGGAACTGGCCGAGGCGACGCGCTGCCTTGCCGCATTGTCCGCCTGCGGCTGCGTGTTGCTGGCCGCACAGTCGGCGCGCGAGATGGAGGACGCGTCCGTGCAGTGTCCGCCGCAGGTGGAGGAAGGGTTGCTGCACGCAGTGGTGGTGTTGGCTGATCATGCCGGGGCGTTGGTGGAACCGGATGCGTGCGCACCGCTGCTGTAGAGCCGAGCCTTTGCTCGGCTGCACGGAGATCATGGCGTCGGTGGAATCTGTGCCGACCAAGGTCGGCACCTACCAGAGCGGGCCATGTCATCCGTACCCGCGCGCTACCAGTCCGCGCGCAGGCCGATGTTGCCCTCGATGATGCGGCGCTTCTCGTTGCGATCGCCGCCCAGCTCGCGCGTGTAGTCGGCCACGGCATAGGCGCTGATCGTGCGGTTGAAGCGGCCGACCACACCCACACCGGCTTCCAGCGCGCGCGAGCGCTGCGAATTGACGATCACGTCGTCGTCGAAGCGGATGCGGTCTTCGCCGGAACGGCCATGCCAGTAATTGAGCTTGAAATACGGTTGCCAACCGTTGTCGGCCAGCTGGTAGTCGCCGGCCAGGCGAAGGCCGATGCGGCCGGTCCAGGCGTTGTCGTTGTCGAAGCGCACGCTCGACACCTCATCGCGGCGGTCGTCCAGTGAGGTGCGTTGCCAGATCACCTGCACCTGCGGTTCCAGCCACCATGCGGACTGCCCGAAGTGCAGCAGCGGCTTGCCGGCTTCCACCGATACGCTGGTGCCATCGCCCTTGATGCCGAAGCCAAGCCCGCGCGAGGAACGTACACGGCCGTCGTAGCGGCTCTGCATCGCCACGGCGTCGATATAGCCGCCCGTGCTGTCGGTGAACGTCCAGTACAGGCCCACGTGCTTGTCGTCCAGGCGGTTCTGGCCCACCTGCACATTCTCCCAGCCCAGCGCCAGGCCGGTGGTCTTGCCCTGCGCGCGGGTGCGGCCGACGAATACGCCGATCTGGTTGCGATGATTGTCAGACGCTGCGGCCCACACATCCAGACCGGCCTGCAGGCCCATCACATCGCCATCGAAGCCCGGCTGCGCATCCCCCTTCCAGTGGATCTCGCTGCTCTGCCCCACCAACCGGCCCCACGCGGTGCGGAACGCACCCTGGTTGTACAGCAGGCGCTGCTCGCCCTGCCGCTCATGGAACGTGCCGAGGCTGGCCAGCGAGGTCTCGCGCAGCAGCGGCGGCACCACGGCGTAGGCGGCGGTCTCCACGCGGTACAGCGGTACCACCGCCCCTTCGGCCGGGCGTGCACCCGGCGTCGGCGGCGCACCGGTACCGGGCAATGCACCACCGGCCACCGGCACGTCCGGCACCGCCGGATCGCTGGGCGGTGCCACCGGCGCCGGTTCCGGTGGCGGCGGTGGCGGCGCGGTCTCGCCCGCGGTCAGGTCCGGATCGGTAGCGCCTTCGGGCGGAGGTGGCGGCGCCGGGGTGATCGGCGGTGGCGGCGCCACCGGCGGCGTCAGGGGCGGTGGCGTGGCACTGCCGCCGCCATTGGGTGCCGGCGTCGGCCCGGTCACCAGCGTCGAGCGCAGGTACCAGTTTTCGCTGGTACCGGCACTGACACCGCCCTTGAACAGGAAGTACTCGTAGGCACCGGCCGCGACCGGTGCGAACAGCGAGAACGCGCCCGGCGCGGTACGGCCACCATTCAAGGCCTGCACCACCAGGATGCCATCGGCCAGCGTGGCCGCGCCGCTGCCGCCGGCATTGAGCACACCGATGCCGGTGGTGCCGGTGGCAGTACCGCCATCAATCACCAGGCGGTCGCTGGTGGAATTGTCCGCGCCGAGCACGGTACGCAGGTACAGGCCACCACCGTCACCGCGATAGTTGCCGCGCACGGTGAATACATCCCCGGCGCCGGCACCGGTCAGGTCGATGCGCCCGGCATTGACCATCTCCACCAGTGCACCACTGTTGAACGGGCGGATGGCATGCCCCCCACTGCCCGCGTAGACGGTGCTGGTGTCATCCACGGTGAACGTACCGGTGCCGGTTCCGCTGTCACCCAGCACCAGATCACCATCGAAGGTCAGCTCGGTGCTGTTGGCCAGGCTGATCGTCTCCCAGTTCTGGAAACGGCCCACGCCTGCGGTCTTGACGTTGCTCAGGTTGAGCTGGTCGATGCCACTGCCACCGTCGAACAGCGGCACCGCACCGAGGTTGCCCTGGTTGAGGTTGCTGAGGTTGGCCACGTCGTTGTCCGGGCCCATGTCGATCGCGCCGTAGACGATGCCACCGCCGTTCCAGTTGAAGGTGTCATTGCCGGTACTGAGCAGCACCTGCCCGCGCACGGTGCCGTCGGTGATGGTCACGCTGTCGTTGCCGCCGCTGACGCTGATATTGCCGCCGATATAGGCCGTGCCCGAAATGATGATGGTGTCGGTGTCGAAGCCGGTCACCACGTTGCCGTCCACGGTGCCGCCGGACTGGTCCCACAGATTCTTGTCCAGCTTCATGTTGACGCGGCCGATGCGGCCAGCGGTCATCCAGGCCTGGTCACCATCCTCGAACGCGCCGATGATGCGGCCCCCGCTCATGCGGAACGTATCGATGTTGTCGCCCTGCTGCAGCGCGCCGATCGTGCCGCCGCTCATGACGAAATCATCGCGGCCACTGCCCTGCGCCACCACGCCGGTGACGGTGCCGCCGGTGACGGTCATCTGGTCATCGCCGCTGCCCTGGTCGACGCTGTCGATGGTGCCGTTACCCAGCAGCAGCACGTCGTTGCCATCGCCCTGCAGCACACCGCCTGTGATACTGCCGGCCTGCATCTCCAGGCGATCATTGCCGGCACCGAACTGTACGCCGGTGCGCCCGCTGATCGTTCCGCGGTTGACCAGCACGCTGTCGCCCGCGCCGACGAACTGCAGGGCGGTGTTGTTGCCGGTGCTGATGCTGCCCGAATTCTCGACACGGCTGCTGCCACCGAGCTGGACCGCCACACCGCCCACCGAACTGATCGTGCCCAGGTTGGACAACAGGTGCCCACCGGCGCCGACAAGCGAAATCGCGCTGCTGCCACCGCTCTGTTGCAGCTGTGCCGTGTTGGCGACATTGATGGTGATGCTGGCCGCGCCATTGGCAGTGATGGGAACGGTCTGCGGGTTCGGCGCATTGGCATCGCAGGTGACCGTCTGGCCAGCGACGGGGGCGGTGCTGTCACAGCCGGCCCAGGCGGCGCTGGCGGTCAACAGCATGACGGACGGAACAGCCAGGACCTGCAATACGGAAACGGTGAGGCGGCGCGGACGCACTGCGCGCGGGACGGCACGGGACATACAGCACTCCTGGACAGGGGATCAGGAACTGCGGATATGCGGTACTGCGAGCGCAGTCTGCGTCATGGTGAACGGTTTCGACAGATGAAATTGAGTGTCAGCCATCACAGTTCAGATGCGAACCGGGTCGAGCCTCACCTCGTCTCTACGAGCCTGAAATCGTTCATCTTTACAGCGGTCACACGTCGCGCGGAGAGCATCCACGCATGGCGTGGATCTACTGCCCCACCTGGTAGATCCACGCCATGCGTGGATTGAGCCACCGATACATCGGGTAGATCCACGCCATGCGTGGATGCGGGTTGCCGGAGGGGTCAGCCCCCCTTCCTGCGGAAAGGGATCCGACCCCGTGCCATCAGATCTTCAGATAGATCTTCCGCCGGTCCAACCACCACGCCACGCCCCACCACAGCGCGACGAACGCCAGCGCCTGCAGCATCGACGCAAGCTCAAGCGCCTGCGGCATCGCGGTGGCCAGCTGCTGCCAGATCCAGCCCCAGGCACCGCTGGCCATCAACACCACCGACATCACCGATGCCCCCAGATACGCAGTGATCGCGTTGACCCCGAAGCGACGGCCCAGCGCCGGCCAGCCCTTCTGGTCGATCAGCACGTGGCCCAGCCACAGCGCCAGCGCGGCCAGGCCGCCGGTCCACAGCACGTAGCTGGGCGTCCACAGCTGCTTGTTCAACGGCAGCACCACGGCCAGCAGCAGGCCCAGCGCGGCAGTCACCGCGCCCAGCCCCGCCAGCGCCGCGGCACGCCCGCTGCGCAGCAGGCCTCCGGCCAACAGGCCGAGCACGGTACTGGCCAGCGCACCCAGCGTGCTCAGCAGCCCTTCCGGGTCATGGCCCAGCCCGGTATCGGCCTGCCACTGGTAGATCCAGGGGGCGAACAGCGTGGTGTCCAGGCGGCTGGCCGGGTTGGTCCACGGCGCCAGGTCGCCGATGCCCAGCAACAGCACGGTGTAGCCCACCAACAGCGCGACCAGCACGCCGGCCTGCATGCGCGGCCGCGCATACACGGCCAACACCCCCACCAGCGCCGCACATACGGCAATCCGCTGCAGCACGCCCCATATGCGGAAATGATGGGTATGCAGCGCCCACCAGATCAGCAGGTGCAGCAGCGCACCGGCCACCAGGATGCGCAACGCGCGTTCCAGCACGCCGCGCGCCAATGCCGGTCGCGCCGCCGCATCCCGCGCGCGCGGTGCCACGCTGAAGGCCATCGACACGCCGACCAGGAACAGGAAGAACGGGAACACCAGATCGGTCGGCGTGCAGCCATGCCATTCCGAATGGCGCAGCGGTGCAAACACCGCACTCCAGTCACCCGGGTTGTTGACCAGCAACATCGCCGCCACGGTGATGCCGCGCAGGGCATCGATCGAGCCCAGCCGAGGTGGCGGCGTGCTTCCCTTCAAGGGATCGGCCATCAGGCGGCCTCGTACTGTCCGGCAATCCAGGTGCCCCGCACCTGCAGGGTGTCATCCAACAGGACCAGGTCGGCCTGGTAGCCCTCGGCGATGTGGCCGAGGCGGTCGTCGACGTTGAGGAACTGCGCTGGATAGGTCGAGGCCATGCGTGCGGCTTCGGCCAGCGGTTGGCCGAGCAGCTGCACGGTGTTGCGCACGGCGGTGGCCATGTCCAGCGCCGAGCCGGCCAGCGAACCGGCGGCATTGCGCACCACGCCGTCGATGGCGGTGATGGTTTCGCCGTACAGCACGTAGCTGGGATCGTCGGCCCCGACCGGCGGCATCGCATCGGTCACCAGCAGCAGGCGGCCGCGCGGCTTGGCCGCCAGCGCGACGCGCAGGCTGGCCGGATGCACATGCACGCCATCGACGATGATGCCGATCCAGCTGTCGCGGTCTTCCAGCGCAGCGCCCACCGCGCCGGGCTCACGACCCTGCAGCGGCGACATCGCGTTGTACAGATGGGTGAAGCCACGCACGCCAGCATCCAGGCCAGCGCGGATCTCTTCGTAGGTGCCTGCAGTGTGCCCAGCAGCGACGATCACACCTCGCTCGACCAGCGCACGGATGGTCTCCAGCGGCACGCGTTCCGGTGCCAGCGTCAGCAGGGTCACGCCGTTGTCGAGCGATGCGGCCAGCGCGATCTCTTCTTCGTCCGGCACGCGGAACTTACTGGCATCGTGCGTGCCCTTGCGCGCCGGCGCGATGTACGGGCCTTCCAGATGGATGCCGATCACGCCCGGCACCCCCTGCGCGATGGCCTCGCGCAGCGCACCGATGGCCTCGCGCATCACGCCCACGTCATCGCTGATCAGCGTCGGCAGCATCGCGGTGGTACCGAAACGACGGTGCGCCTGCGCGATGGTGCGCAGTGCCGCCACGTCCGGCGTGTTGTTGAACAGCGCACCGCCACCACCGTTGACCTGCACATCGATGAAACCGGGCAACAGCCAGCCACCGCCCAGGTCCACCTGCTCGGCGGCCTGGCCGAGCTGCGGCGCAGCGTCAGGCAGCAGCGCACTGATGCGACCGTCCTCGATCACGACCGCCAGATCGTCGCGGAACTCATCGCCGGCAAGAATGCGGGCGTTGCGCAGCACCGTTGCCATCACACCGTCTCCGTAACCTTGTTCAGATGCGGCGGCAGATCCGGGTTGAAGCCACGACGCAGCGCCAACGCGTTGATCGCGCGATAGAAGCTCTGCACGGTCAGCAGTGGTGCGCACAGCGGGTGCGGCGCGGCGGCCACCGGCAGGTTGCCACCGGCACCGGCCATCCACACCTGCGCGCCGCGTGCGGTGAACTCATCGACCACCGCACGGGTTCCGGCACCAGTTTCGTCCGGCTGGGCGAAGGCCAGCACCGGGAAACCACGGCCGACCAGCGCCATCGGGCCATGCTTGACCTCGGCCGAGCTGTAGGCTTCGGCGTGCAGGCTGCAGGTTTCCTTGAACTTCAGCGCCGCTTCCTGCGCCGCGCCCAGGCCAAGGCCACGGCCGAGCACGAACAGGTTGGTGGCATCGACCAGGCCTTCGGTCACCACGCTCCAGTCACACTGCCAGGCCTCGCGCATCGCGTCCGGCAGCAGGTCCAGCGCCGCACGCAGGCTGCTGTCCTGCTTCCAGTACGCGGCCAGCTGCAGCAGTGCGGCCAGCGAGGCCAGGTAGCTCTTGGTGGCCGCCACGCTCTTTTCGGCACCGGCATGCAGCGGAATGACCGTGTCGGCCAGCTGCGCCAGCGGCGAATCCTCGACGTTGACCAGCGCGATCACGCGCGCACCGGCGGCCTTGGCAGCTTCCGCGTTGCGCAGCAGGTCCGGGCTCTTGCCCGACTGCGAAATGACGATGAACAGCGCACCGCGCAACTGAAGCGGCGCGGCATAGACCGAACCCACCGACGGCGAAGCCGATGCGACCACCAGGCCCAGCTGGGTTTCCAGCAGGTATTTGCCATAGGTGGCGGCATGATCGGAGCTGCCGCGTGCGCAGGTGACCACGAACGGCGGCGGCGCGGCGCGCAGGCTGGCGGCCAGGGTTTCCATGGTGGCGTGGTTGCGCGAGAACTGGCGCGCGACCACGTCGGCCGCTTCAGCGGCCTCGGCGAACATCAGGGTGGACGTGGGGTCTGACAGCGACATGGCAGGCTCAGGCAGGATCGGAAGGAAGGGGGCGTGCGCCGGCCGGGCGCATCGGCGCGGTCGAACCGCGCACCACCAGCTGCGGCACGAAGCCCTGGTTGTGCAGCGGCGCGGGCGCGTCGTCATAGGCGTCGCTGCGCAGCTGCGCGATCAGCAGGCGCGCGGCATGGCGGGCGATGTCTTCGGTGGCCTGCTTGGCGGTGGTCAGCGGCGGCCACGACTGGCGCGAGAACGGGCTGTCCTCGAAACCGGCGATGGACAGGTCGTACGGCACGTTCATGCCGGCTGACTTCGCGGCGGCCAGCACACCGGCGGCTATTTCGTCGTTGGAACCGAAGATGGCGGTGGGCGGTTCGCGCAGCGCCAGCAGGCGGCGTGCACCGCGGAAGCCATCGTCGAAGGTGTAGTCGCCCTGCACCACCAGGTGCTTGTCCACGGTCATGCCGTAGTCCTTCAGCGCGGCTTCGTAACCGGCATAGCGCTCGCCGGAGGATCGGTGCGAAATGCCGCCCCAGAGGAAGCCGATGCGCTGGTGGCCCAGCTGGATCAGGTGCTCGGTGATCTCGTAAGCGGCCTCGCGGTCGTCGACGAACACGCAGGCACCGTCAGCCGGGTCTTCGGTGGCGGCGATGATGCGCACCAGCTTGATGCCACGCGCGGTCAACGCCTGGATCAGGTCGCGGCGCTCGGACATCGGCGCCGTCAGCACCAGCCCGGCCAAGCGCGAACGCTGCACCCAGTCGGCCAGTTCATCGGCCAGCAGCGGCGAGCTGGAATCACAGGGATGGATCTGCAGGCCGAAGCCGGTCTCGCGGCAGGCGGCCAGCACGCCGTTCTGCACGCCGATGATGTGGTACGGATTCGGGTTGTCGTAGACCAGCCCGATCACGAAGGTGGTGCCGCTGCGCAGGTTGCGCGCCGACGGATCGGGTTCGTAGTCGAGCTCGGCGATGGCACGCAGCACCCGCGCACGGGTGGCCTGCATGACCGAGGGCTCGTTGTTGATCACCCGCGAGACCGTCTTCAGCGAGACCTTGGCCTTCTCCGCAACGTCCTTGATGGTCGCTCTGCGCATGGGTTTTCCCTGGGGTTGGCTGCCGTCCATCATCGCCGATCAGGCCTTGTCCTGCGGCAGGCCGGCGCGATGGCCGATCACCGAGTAGAACAGGATGTACAGGTAGCACGGCACCATCAGCAGCACGAACACCAGCTGGAAGTCGATGTGCTGCTTGAGCACGGCGAACAGCTGCGGAATGATCGCGCCGCCGGCGATGCCCATCACCAGCAGGGCCGAGCCAGTCTCGGTGAAGCGGCCCAGGCCGCGGATGGCCAGCGGGAAGATCGCCGGCCACATCATGGCGTTGGCGAAGCCCAGCAGGGCCACGAAGGCCACCGATACGTAGCCGTGGGTGGCCCAGGCGCCGAGGCAGAACACCACGCCCAGCACCGCTGAAATGGTCAGGTAGCGCGACTGCGAGACCACCTTGGGAATCAGCAGCAGGCCGACCACATAGCCGACCAGCATCGCGCCCAGCGTGAGCGAGGTGAACATCTTGGTCTGGTCCAGCGGCAGGTCGAAACCATGGCCGTAGGTACCGATCGCATCACCGGCCATCACCTCCACGCCCACGTAGACGAACAGGCACAACACGCCCAGCCACAGGTGCGGGAACTGGAAGATGCTGCGGCGTTCGGCTGCACCGGCCGCCACCGGCGTAGCGTTGGCTTCGGACGACTTGATTTCCGGCAGCGGCGAGAACAGCACGGCCACCGCCAGCAGCACCAGCAGGCCGGCCATCGCCAGGTACGGCGCATGGATCTTGGCGGCGAAATCGTTGAGCAGCTGTGCCTTGGTGGCCTCATCGGCGGCGGCCACCGTGGCCGACAGATCACCGATGCCATGCAGCACCACGGTACCGATCAGCACCGGGGCGAGCATGCCGGCGATCTTGTTGCAGATGCCCATCAGCGCGATGCGGCGCGCCGCCGTCTCGATCGGGCCGAGGATGGAGATGTAGGGGTTGATCGCGGTCTGCAGCAGGGCCAGGCCACTGCCGATCACGAACAGGCCGCCAAGCGCGCCCGGGTACCAGCGCTGGGTGGCGAACTCACCGAACAACGCAGCACCACCGGCCATCACCAGCAGGCTCAGGCTGAGGCCCTTCTTCATGCCGGTGCGGCGCAGGATCCACGACGCCGGCAGGGCCAGGAAGAAGTAGGACAGGTAGAACACCATCAGCACCAGGAAGGCGCCGACCTCGCTGAGTTCGAAGGCCAACTTGACGAAGGTGATCAGCGGGCCGTTGAGCCAGGTGAAGAAGCCGATCAGGAAGAACAACACGCCAACGATGGCGATGGAGGTGGCCACGTTCGGGCGCGCGCTTGCAGCGGGGACGGCGGACATCAGGAGGGCTCCTGCGGCGACGGCCGCAGAACGCGGCGTCGGAGAGTGGCTGGGAACAACGTTGTCACATTCTTTCGATGGACAACGGCGGTTTGTCAACTTCCATGCACGCCCTTGCGAACCTCATGCTGCACTGCGCAAGCCGATTGCCATGCACCGCGCTGAATGCGCCATGGGCCTTGAGCCCCGTGCTGCAACGGTTCCCGTGTGAATCCAGCACTCACGTCATGTAAACGTTTACCGCCTGCCGCATTCGTTGCGGCGCAGCAACGAAAGTGTCACGAACTCGTTGACATCGTTGTCAGCACGGTTACAGACTCCGCCCCAATCGCCGCCCCCGATCCCGGGGCCGGCCTCACCTGCAGCAGGAGCCCGCGTGACCGCCAGCCACCCCGCCCCGGCCCATGTCCTGTCCCGAGTCGCGCCCTCGTTCCTGGCCGCCGACGTCGGTGGCACCCATGTGCGCGTGGCCCGGGTCCAGGCCAGCGGTGATGCCGCCCACCCGGTGCAGGTGCTGGAGTACCGCAAGTACCGCAATGCCGACCATGCCGGCCTCAGCGCGATCCTGTCCGACTTCCTTGGCGAAGGCCCGCGGCCCACGCATTGCGTGGTTGCCAGCGCCGGCTACGCCCGCGAGGACGGCACGGTGATCACCGCCAACCTGCCGTGGCCGCTGTCGGCACGCCAGGTGGAAGCGGACGTCGGCCTGCAGCGGGTCTACATCGTCAACGACTTCGAAGCGGTGGCCTATGCCGCCGCCCAGGTGGACGCCAGCGGCGTGCTGCACCTGTGCGGGCCGGACACCGCCGCGCGTGGCCCGACCCTGGTGGTCGGCCCTGGCACCGGTCTCGGCGCCGCGCTGTGGATTCCCACCGCGCATGGTCCGGTGGTCCTGCCGACCGAAGCCGGCCAGCCGACCCTGGCGGCCAGCACCGAACTGGAAATGGCCATCGTCCGCCACATGCAGCGCGACCGCGCCCACGTGTCGATCGAGCATGCGATCTCCGGCCCGGGCCTGATGAACCTGTACCGCGCGGTGTGTGCGCTGCAGGGCCAGGCACCGACGCTGGCCAGCCCCGATGCGGTCACCGCCGCTGCCATGGCCGATACCGATGCGCACGCGCGCCAGGCGCTGGATGTGTTCTGCGGCCTGCTCGGCAGCACCATCGGCGACATGGCGCTGTTCTATGGCGCCCACGGTGGCGTCTACCTGGCCGGCGGCATCCTGCCGCAGATCCGCGAATACCTGCACGCCAGCACCTTCGTCGAACGCTACCTGCAGAAGGGGCCGATGGGCGAAGCGCTGGCACGCATCCCGGTGAAGGTCGTCGAGCACGGCCAGCTGGGCGTGGTCGGCGCTGCCAGCTGGTACCTGCAGCAGTCGGCCGCCTGACACCGCAACAGGCTTCAACGCAATCGCAGCACGCTGTACGTGGCACGCCAACGCACGGGACTTCGCCGCCGCCCCGCGCATGTCTTCGCAACCGTAATCGAACACCGCCGCCGGCATCCAATCGAGTGATGAGGAGAGACATCATGAACACCCGCAAGACCCTGCTTTCGGCCGCCATCGTCAGCTGCATCGCCTTCAGTGCGCACGCGCAGCAGGCCGCCCCGACCGCCACCGACCTGGACACCGTGACGGTTACCGGCATCCGTGGCTCGATGGAAAAGTCGCTGGACACCAAGCGCGAAGCCAATGCGCGCGTGGAAGTGGTCACCGCCGAGGACGTGGGCAAGCTGCCGGCGCACAACGTCGCCGACACCCTGCAGCGCCTGCCGGGCGTCAACATCAGCTCGTCCAGCGCCGATGAAGGCGGCTTCGACGAAGCCGACCGTGTCAGCCTGCGCGGCACCAGCCCGAGCCTGACCCAGACCCTGATCAACGGCCACAGCGTCGGCTCGGCCGACTGGTTCGTGCTCAGCCAGGGCAGCAACGTCGGCCGCAGCGTCAGCTACACCCTGCTGCCGTCGGAGCTGGTGCGCTCGGTGGAAGTGAACAAGTCCTCGCAGGCCAAGCTGCAGGACGGCGGCACCACCGGTACCGTCAACATCCTCACCCGCAAGCCGCTGGAATTCTCCAAGCAGATCACCGCTGAAGCGTCGATCGGCGCCGTGCGCTCGGATCAGGCCAAGTCGAACGATCCGCAGCTGTCGGGCCTGTTCAACTACAAGAACGACGACGGCACCTTCGGCGTGATGGTGCAGGGCTTCAGCCAGAAGCGCGAGCTGCGTCGTGAAGCGCAGGAAATTCCGTCGGGCTTCTTCAAGAGCGATCCGAACGGCACCGTTGCCCAGTCCAACCCGGACCTGGCCGGCGTCTATGCGCCTGCCCTGCTCGGCTCGACCCTGTTCGAACAGACCCGCGAGCGCAAGGGTGGCCTGATCTCGCTGCAGTTCAAGCCGGCCGACAATCTGACCCTGGGCCTGGAAGGCTTCAGCTCGAAGATGGAAGCCAACAACTACAACCGCAACTTCATGTTGTGGGGTAGCAAGATCATGGGCGACGACAAGAACGACGCCGGCGTGATCACCCGTCCGGGCCAGGCCCCGCTGCCGGGCTATGTGGTCAAGGATGGCGTGCTGACCAACGCCAACTTCGCAGGCGTCGCCGGCACCCCGTACGCGGTGTACGACATGATCTACCGCGAGGCCACCGCCAAGAGCAACTACATCACCCTCGATGCCGACTGGCAGATCAACGACAGCCTCAACGCCAAGTTCCAGGCCGGCAGCACCAAGGGCACCGGCACCACCCCGCGCCAGTTCATCGCGGAAGTGACCGTGGCTGACGGCGGCGGCGCCAACTGGACCACCCACGGCAACGGTTCGCCGGTGGACTGGGACGTCGGCGGCGACATCAGCCCGAACGGCGTGACCAGCTTCGGCACCTGGGGCAACCAGGAAGTCACCGCCGAAGACAAGGAAAAGTGGTTCACCGCCGACTTCAACCAGTACTTCAACAATGGCGGCGCGCTGAACTCGCTCGACTTCGGTGTGCGCTATGCCGACCACAAGCGCGAGGCGCTGTCGCCGGAAGGCGCAACGCCGGGCGCGATCTGGGACGCACTGAAGGGCGCCCCGACCGGCAGCTTCCCGGGTGGCTTCGCCGGCGGCATCGGCGGCAACTTCCCGCGCAACATCTGGTACTACACCCCGGGTGCGCTGAAGGACGCGGTGCTCAACAACTCCACCTGGCTGGCCGGCAATGACGGCCCCACCGGTCGCCACAACTACGGCGCCGAGTGGAAGGTCGCCGAGAAGAACTTCGCCGGTTATGTGCAGGCCAACTTCAGCGGCGACCGTTGGAGCGGCAACGTCGGCCTGCGCTACGTCAACATCAAGCAGGACATCGACACCTACCAGGCGGTGAGCGATATCGCCAACGCCGATGTCAGCAGCCTGTTCGGCAAGTGGAAGGCGCTGTCGTTCGAGAACAAGCACGACCGCATCCTGCCCAGCGCGAACCTGAAGTTCGATCTGGCCGATGACCTGGTGTTCCGCTTCGCCGCGTCGCAGACCCAGACCCTGCCGGACTTCTCGGCACTGGGCGCCTCGTCCTGGGGTTCGGACCTAACCAAGGTCGGCGGTGGCGGCAACCCGAAGCTGAAGCCGGTGCTGTCGACCAACTTCGATGCCAACCTGGAGTGGTACTTCATGCCGCGTGGCCTGGTGTCGCTGGGCGCGTACTCGATGAACCTGAAGGACTACGTGGCCTTCGGTACCCAGACCCAGATGCTGTACAGCGAGCTGAGCAACCAGCTGGAGGCCTACCAGGTCGCCGTGCCGGTCAATGCCGACGGCAAGGTCTACGGCATGGAGTTCGCCTACGAACAGCCGCTGGGCGAGAACTTCGGCCTGAACGCCAACTACACCTACGCCGACGGCAGCACCTCGCACACCTGGGAAGACGGCAGCAACAACCTGCTGGGTACCTCGAAGAACACCTACAACGTGGGCGCCTACTTCGAGAACGACACCTTCGGTGCGCGCGTCAGCTACACCTACCGTTCCTCGTTCCTGATCGGCCTGAAGGGCGCGAGCCCGTACTACCAGGATGATTTCGGCACCCTGTCGCTGTCGCTGAGCTACAAGGCCACCGACTGGATGAGCGTGAGCTTCGATGCACTGAACCTCAACAACCCGACCCTGAAGTACTACCAGAGCGCCTCGATCCCGAGCGCGTTCTATGAGAACGGTCGCCAGTACTACCTCAACTTCCGCTTCAAGTACTGATCCAGCGGCGGCAACATCGCCGAGTCGTGCACGCACGCCGGGCCTGGGTCATTCCGGGCCCGGCGTTTTTCATGTATAGCGTTCATCGCACCGTTCCAAGGAGTCGTTCCGATGGTCAAGCCTTCCCGCGCCCGGATGCGCAGCGCAGTGCTGCTGGGCAGCCTGCTCGCCCTGCTGCCGGCGATGCCGGCGCTCGCCGCCGATCCCACGCCCGCCGCCGAAGCACCCGGTCCGCAGCTGCGTGCCGGCAGCCTGATGCTGATTCCCGCCCCGGCCACGGTGCAGCCCGGCCAGGGCAGCGGCATCACCGTGCGCGCCGATACCGTGCTGCGCGCCGAAGGCGAGGCCGCACAGCGGGTCGCCACCCAGTTCGCCGATCTGCTGGCCCGCAGCGGTGGCCCGCGACTGGCACTGGCCAAGGGCAAGGCCGCATCCAGGAGCGGCGGCATCCGTTTTGAGATCGTCCCGACCTTCCGCGACAGCGGCGAAAGCTACACGCTGGAAAGCACCGCGCAGGGCGTGCTGGTGCAGGCCGGCAACGAAACCGGCCTGTTCTATGGCGCGACCACGCTCGCCCAGCTCGCCACCGGCGGCAGCAACGGGGTACTGCCAGCGGTGCAGATCCAGGATGCGCCGCGCTTCAGCTGGCGCGGTTTCATGCTCGACTCGGCACGGCATTTCCAGAGCCTGGACGAGATCAAGCGCGTGCTCGACGCAATGGCTGCGCACAAGCTCAACACCTTCCACTGGCACCTCACCGATGACCAAGGCTGGCGCATGGAGATCAAGCGCTACCCGAAGCTGACCGAGGTGGGCAGCTGCCGCCTGCCGGCCGGCGACGGTGGCATAGATCCGGCCAGCGGCCAGGAACATCCGTACTGCGGCTTCTACACGCAGGAGCAGATCCGCGAAGTGATCGCCTATGCCGCGAAGCTGCATATCCAGGTGATTCCGGAAATCGATGTGCCGGGGCACGCGACCGCAGCGATCGCCGCGTATCCGGAACTGGGTTCGATCAACACCCCGCTGAAGCCGATCAGCGAATGGGGCGTGTTCCCGAACCTGTTCAACGTGGAAGACAGCACCGTCACCTTCCTCGAGAACGTGCTGGAGGAAGTGATCGAACTGTTCCCGGCCAAGTACGTGCACGTGGGTGGCGACGAGGCGGTGAAGGACCAGTGGGAAGCCTCCAGGCAGGTGCAGCAGCGCATGCGTGCACTGGGCATCAAGGATGAGATGGCCATGCAGAGCCACATCATCAAGCGCCTGGAGACGTTCCTGGAGGAACACGACCGGCGCCTGATCGGCTGGGATGAGATCCTCGAAGGCGGTCTGCCGCCGCAGGCCACGGTGATGTCGTGGCAGGGCACCGAAGGTGGCCTCGCTGCGGCCAGTGCCGGGCATGACGTGATCATGTCGCCGGTCGGCTACCTGTACCTGGACTACCTGCAGACGGCCTCACCGAACGAACCGCCGGGCCGTCCGACCCAGGTCAATCTCGGCAAGCTCTACAACTTCGAGCCGGTGCCGGCCGAACTGGCCGCCGACAAGCGCGGGCACATCCTCGGCCTGCAGGCCAACATGTTCACCGAACACACGCGCAGCTATGCACGCCTGCAGCACAACCTGTTTCCGCGCCTGGCCGCCGTGGCCGAGACCGGTTGGAGCACGCCGGAACATCGCGACTTCCGCGATTTCCTCGCACGCCTGCCGGCACAGCTGCAGCGCTACCGTGCCTGGGGCCTGGCCTATGCGCAGACCCCGTTCGAAGTGGGCGTGGACTACACCGATGATCGCGCGAAGAACACCGTGACCGTGTCGCTGGCCAATCCGCTGGGCTATGAAGTGCGCTACAGCACCGATGGCCAGCCGGTGACCGCGCAGTCCGCGCTGTACCAGCAGCCGCTGACGGCGCAGCTGCCCGCCGCCGTGCAGGCCGCCGCGTTCTACCAGGGCCAGATGCTGGCCGCGAAGCCGACGGTCGCGGACTTCAGCGCACAATCGCTGCTCAGCCGCCGTAGCGATGAACTGCTCAGCTGCGTGGGCAAGAAGGGGCTGGTGCTGCGCCTGGAAGACGATGGCCCGCGCGAAGGCGCCCGTGCAGTGTTCAACGTGGACATCTTCCAGCCGTGCTGGCGCTGGCCGCAGGCGCAGCTGGACGGCATCGGCAGCGTGGAAGTGCGTGCAGGTCGCATCCCGTACTACTTCCAGCTGGCCCACGACGAACCCAAGCGCCGTTTCGAGAAGGCCAAGCGCGCGCATGGCGAGATGCTGGTGCGGCGCGGCGACTGCAGCGGCAAGGTGCTGGCCGAAGTGCCGCTGCCGGCCAAGCCGGATGCCGATGGCTTCGTGACCCTGCGTGCGACGCTGCCGAAGGGCACCCAGGGCACCAGTGACCTGTGCATCAACTTCACCGGCGATACGCGCCCGGCGATGTGGGTGCTGGATGAGGTCACGCTGGGGAAATGACGGCAGGTCTGTCCTGGTGGGTGCCGACCTTGGTCGGCACCTCGGGCAGTTCATCCACGCATGGCGTGGATCTACTGATTCCATCCACGCGCGGCGTGGATCTACCGGTAGGTGCCAACCTTGGTTGGCATACCTTACCCGCGCCAGCGCAGCAGCAGGTCGCGCAGCGGGGTCAGTGCCGTGGCCATGCCGGCCAGCACCCCGATCGTGTTGGCGAGCGCATCCATCGGGTCGGCGGTGCGGTTGCTGGTCAGCGCGCCCTGCGCGAACTCGATGCCGATACCCATCAGCACCAGGCCCACGCCTACCCACAGCAGCGGACGTCCGCGGCGGAACAGCTGCACCGCGCTGCCCGCCAGGATGAAGTAAGCGAGGAAGTGCTCGCCCTTGTCGCTGTTTTCCGGCAGCGGAATCGGTGGCGGGGGGATCAGGCAGACCACGATCACCAGCAGCACCGCCGTCGCCCACAGTACGGTCCACAACCGCGGCCGACGCAGCGGCTTGATCACCGGCAACGCGTGGCTCACAGGCGCCAGCTCAGGTCACCCAGCTCGAAGGCCGGTTCGAAATCGACGCCACGCTGCAGGCCGATCGCCTGGAAGCGCTCGCCCATCTCGGTCGGCAGGGTCAGCTTCTTCACCTGGTCGCGCAGCTGGATGCGACCGACCTCGTCGGTGCGTTCCTCGGCCAGCAGCAGCACCTGGTCCAGGCCGTTGCCAAGCAGAAAACTGGCCTGGCTGCAGTAGCCGGCCAGTTCAAAACCACCGTTCGCGCCGGCCTCGGCCATCGCGGTGAAATCCACCGATGCGGTGATGTCCTGCAGGCCCGGCCAGCGATGCACGTCGTTGTGCACATGGTGGCGGTAGAACGCACGTACGGTGCCATCGTCGCGGTCGTGCTGGTAGAACTCGCCGCGGTTGTAGCCGTAATCGACGAACAGCATCGCGCCGCGCAGCAGGCCGCCAGCCACCGCCTGCAGCCAGTACGGCAGCTGCGGCAGCACCTCGGAGCGGTAGCCCTCGGCGAAGGGCTTTTCCAGGTAGCGCTCGATATGCCGCACTGCGCCGTTGAGCAGGATGTCGGCCGGCTGCGCGCCGCGGATGAAGTTGCCCTCGGCGTCCAGCTCGACGGTTTCCTCGTAGACCTCGCCGTCCCGGATCAGGAAGCGCGGGGTCGGCAGCGCGTCGATCACCTCGTTGGCGAACACCACACCTTCCCAGTCCTCTTCGAACGGGCGGTCGACCCAGTCCACGCGCGCGGCCAGCTCCGCCGGCAGGTTCTGCTGCAGGCGCTGCTGCTGGCGCTCGCGCAGGTCGGCGCTGGGTTCCAGGATCGCGTAGCGCGACGGCAGCGCGTCCAGCTCGGCCAGGCGCAGCAGCACCGCCTCGGCGAAGGCGCCGGTACCGCCGCCCAGTTCCAGCATGCGCGCCTGCGCACCCAGCTGGGCGAACACCGGCGCCAGCGCATTGGCCACGCTGCCGGCGAACAGGCTGCCGAGCTCGGGCGCGGTGGTGAAGTCACCGCTTCCACCGAACTTGCTGGCGCCGGCGCTGTAATAGCCCCAGCCGGGGGTATACAGGCACAGCTCCATGAAGCGGGAGAACGGCATGGCCCCGCCCTGCGCAAGGATTTCGGCGCGCAGGGCGGCCGCCAGCTGGTCGCTGTGGGCCAGGGCATCGGCTTCGGGCAGGGGGAAGGTGGGCTGCATGGCGTCTTCGAATGCGGTGACAATGGTGCACAGGATAGCCGAGCCTTGGAGGACCCTCGATGAGCGATACCCACCCCGTGGTCCTGATCACCGGCAGCGCGCGCCGGATCGGTGCGGCCATCGCCCGCCAGTTCCACGCCTGTGGCTGGTCGGTGGTGCTGCATGCCAACACCTCCAGCGCCGAGCTGCAGCAGGCCGCGTTCGATTTCGACAACGTACGCCCCGGCAGCGTGCTGGCCCTGCAGGCCGACCTGCGTGACGCCGACGCCCTCGCCGACCTGGTGGAACAGGCCGTCACCCACTTCGGCCGCCTGGACGCGCTGGTCAACAACGCCTCCAACTTCTTCCCCACCCCGCTCGGCCAGGTCACCGCCGAGGCGATGGACGAGCTGTATGCGGTCAATGCACGTGCGCCGCTACTGCTGTCACAGGCGGCGGCGCCCTACCTGCGCCGCCAGCAGGGCTGCATCGTCAACCTGACCGACCTGCACGGCACCGACCCGATGCGCGACCACATCGCCTACACCATGGCCAAGGCCGCGCTGGAAATGGCCACACGCTCGCTGGCGCTGGAGCTGGCGCCCAAGGTGCGGGTCAATGCAGTAGCGCCGGGGGCGATCCTGTGGCCGGAACAGGGCAAGGACGATTTCGCCCGCGAGGCGCTGCTGGCGCGCACGCCGCTGGCGCGGATCGGTACCGTGGAGGAAATCGCCGAGGCGGTGTACTGGCTGGTGGCCGAGGCCAGCTTCGTCACCGGCCACACCCTGCGCGTGGATGGCGGGCGTACGGTGAGCTGAAATGTTGCCGGCCAGCGGCCGGCACTACCGGTAGTGCCGGCCGCTGGCCGGCAACCTCCGTCATCCGAGGTCCACCACCTCGAACGCCTCGCCAAACTGCTTATGCGCGCGCCACAGCGTGGCCAGGTCCAGCCCGCTGACCGGGTCGATGAAGCCCGGCGCGATGTCGGCCAGCGGCTTCAGCACGAAGGCATGCTTCAGCTCCGGGCGCGGAATGCGCAGGTGGCCGGGGCCTTCCACCACCAGGTCGCCGTAGAACACCACGTCGATGTCCAGGGTCCGGTCGGAGAAGCGAGGCCCGCTGCGGTCGCGGCCGTGCGCGTCTTCCAGCGCATGCAGCCAGTCGTCCAGCTCCTGCAGCGGCAGGTCGGTCTCGATCGCCACCGCATTGTTGAGGAAGGCCGGGCCATCGAAGCCGACCGCGGCGGTACGGTAGGCCGGCGATACCTGCAGCGCGCCGAAGCGCTCACGCAGGGCCGCCACCGCGGCGTGGAGGTAGCGGCGGGGCTGGACATTGCTGCCCAGGCTCAGGAGCACGGTCGTCATGCGGTTCAGGTGGCAGCGATGGGGGCGTGGACATGCCGTCGTCACGGCGGCCTGCCTACAATCCGGGGCGCACATGATAGGGCACCGACATGACCTATTGCGTTGGAATCGAGGTGGACGAGGGCCTGGTCTTCGCTGCCGACACCCGGACCAATGCCTCGCTGGACGATGTGCGCGTGCACCGCAAGCTGCACGTGTTCGAGTATCCCGGCCAGGCAGCCTACGTGCTGATGGCGGCTGGCAACCTGGCCACCACCCAGCTGCTGGTGTCGCGCCTGGGGCGCGATGCCGACGAACGGCGCGCGCCCAACCTGCGCGACATGACCCACCTGTTCGAAGCCGCCGAGTACGTCGGCCAGCTGCTGGTGGACAGCCAGGTACACAACAACCACAGCGAACATGGCCATGACGGGGTCAATACCCAGGCCACGCTGATCTTCGGCGGCCAGATCGCCGGCGAGCGCCCCGGGCTGTACATGATCTACCCGCTCGGCAACGCCATCGCCGCCTCGCCGGAGACGCCGTACCTGCAGATCGGTGAGTCCAAGTACGGCAAGCCGATCCTCGACCGCATCCTCAGCCCGGCCACGCACCTGGAAGATGCGGCGCGCACCGCCATCGTCTCGTTGGACTCCACCATCCGTTCCAACCTGTCGGTGGGCCTGCCGATCGACCTCGCGCTGCTGCGCGACGGTGAACTGCGCATCGGCCAGCAGCTGCGGCTGGGCGCGGATTCAGCGCTGTATGCGGACATCCACCAGAACTGGTCACGGCGGCTGGAACAGGCGGTGGACGCCCTGCCGCGCTTCCCGTGGGAAACCACCGAACGGTAGTGCCGGCCGCTGGCCGGCAACCGCAGTGATCCCACCGCACGCGGATGCCGGCCAGCGGCCGGCACTACCGCGGCATCAGCCCAGCGCTTCAGCCACTGCGCGGAACACCTGCTGCATCTGCAGCGGCTTGCGCAGCACGTGCACTTCCACGCCAGCGGGGAATGCATCGGCCGATACATCCACCGTTGCGTCCTCCAGCACCAGCGCCGGGCCGCGATAGCCCAGCGTGGCCATTTCGCCCAGCAGTTGGCTGGCCGGCAGCAGCTTGGAACCGGCATCGGCGATCACCAGTGCCGGCAACGCCTCCTGCTGCATCCAGCGCAGCGCCGCCGGGCCATCGGAGGCCAGCTGCAGCTGATACCCCTGGCTGGACAGCGCATTGCCAAGCAGCGACAGGCGCGTGGCCTCGCCATCGACCACCAGGATCGACTGGCCACTGCCCAGGGCCACCAGCTGCTCGACCGGCTCGCTGCCATCAATGGCCTCATGCATCGGCAGTCGCAGTTCGAAGCAGGTGCCCTGCCCCGGCTGGCTGCTGACATGGATGCTGCCGCCGGCACCTTCGACGATGCGCTTGCAGGAAATCAGGCCCAGGCCGGTGCCATCGGCCTTGGTGGTGAAGAACGGATTGAACAGGTGCGACAGCGTGTCCGCATCCATGCCGATGCCTTCATCGGCCACACAGATCTGCATCCAGTCCACGCCATCGCGCTCGCCGGCATGGCTGGCGGTCAGGCTCAGTCGGCCGCCGTTGGGCATCGCCTGGATCGCGTTGAGCGCCAGGTTCAACATCACCTGCTGCAACTCGGTGTAGTTGGCATCGACCACCAGGCCTTCGTCCTGCACCTGCAGTTCCAGGCGCACGGCATCGGGCACGTTGCTGCGCAACAGCAGTGCCACCGCATCGAACAGGCCATCGATCTCGATGCGCTCGCTCGGCTTGCGCGAACCGCGCACGAACGACAGCATCGATTCGGCCATCTCGTGGCCACGGCGGCCGCACTCGGCGATGACGTCGGCCAGGTGGTGCAGCTGCGGATCGTCGGTGCGCGCCTTCAGCAGGTCCGGCATGATCAGCAACGGCTGCAGGATGTTGCGCAGGTCGTGGCTGAGGCCGGCGGCAAGCAGCGACAGGCTTTCCAGGCGCTGCGCGCGCATCAGTTCGGTTTCCACCCGTGCACGCTCCACCGCGCTGCGTGCATCGCGGATCGCACGCGCCACCGCCGACGGCAGGCGCGCCGGCAGATGCTTGATGATGTAGTCATTGGCGCCCTTCTGCAGCGCCGCCACCGCGTTCTCCTCACCCATGGTGCCGGAGACGAAGATGAAGGGCACTTCCGGCGAGGTCTCGCGCACGATGCGCAGCGCGTCATCACCGGAGAACCCCGGCATGCTCAGGTCGGACAGCACGATGTCCGGCTGGAACGCAGCCAGTGCCTGGCGCAGTTCCGCCTCGCTCTCGACACGCTCGAAGCGGGCTTCCAGGCCCGCGTCGAGCATCTGTTCGGACATCAGCTCGGCATCTTCCGGTGAGTCTTCCACCAGCAGGATGCGCAGCGCCCCCAGGGCGGGACCGGTCAGGGGCATGGGCTCACTCGAGTTCCGGTGCCTGGTTGATCAACGCCCAGAACTTGCCCAGGGTCTGCACCGCGCCGAAGAACTGGTCCACGTCCACCGGCTTGACCACGTAGGCGTTCACGCCCATGTCCCAGCTGCGGGCCAGATCGCTTTCCTCGCGCGAGGACGACAGGATCACCACCGGCAGGCGCTTGAGTTCTTCGTGCTCGCGGATCTGCCGCAGCACTTCCAGGCCATCCATGCGCGGCATCTTGATGTCCAGCAGCAGCACCGCCGGCAGGCCTTCCTCGCGATTGGCGAAGGCGCCGCGGCGCAGCAGGTAGTCCATCACTTCCACGCCGTCTTCGACGTGCACGATGGGATTGGCCAGACGCGCCTCTTCCAGGGCGTCGATCGCCATTTCGGCATCAGCCGGGCTGTCTTCGGCGAGAAGAATGGTGCGCAGAGTGGTCATGCAGAAGGCCCTTGTTTGTCCGCGTCGATCGCAGGAGGCAGGTAGAAGTGGAAGGTGGCGCCGACGTCCGGTTCGGCCTCGGCCCAGATACGGCCGCCATGACGGGTCAGCACGCGACGCACGCTGGCCAGGCCGATGCCGGTACCCGGGTAGTCACTGGCCTTGTGCAGGCGCTGGAACACACCAAACAGCTTGCCGGCGTAGGCCATGTCAAAGCCTGCACCATTGTCGCTGACCGTGAACTGATGACCGCCATCGGGCTGCTGCTGGTAATCCACGCGGATCTTCGCCGGCTCGCGGTTGCCCGAGTACTTCACCGCGTTGCCGAGCAGGTTCAGCCAGACCTGGCGGATCATGTTCTCGTCGCCCACCACGATCGGCAGCGGCGCGATGCTCCACTCCACCTGATGCGCATGGCCGCTGCTTTCGGCCTCGGCCTGCAGGTTGGAATCGAGCATGGCGCGGGTATCGGCCACCAGCGACTGCATGTCCACCGCCTGCTGCCGCATCGCCGCACGGCCCAGCCGCGAGTAGACCAGCAGATCGTCGATCAACGCCGCCATGCGCCGGGCCGAACTGGAGATCACTTCCAGGTAGTGGCGGCTCTTGTCATCGGCGGCGTCGCCGAGGTGGCGCGACAGCTTGTCGGAGAATCCGGCGACGTGGCGAAGCGGCGCACGCAGGTCATGCGATACCGAGTAGCTGAAGGCCTCCAACTCGCGGTTGACCTCGGACACCTGCGCGACCTTGCCTTCCAGCTGGCGGTTCAGCTCTTCCACGCGCAGCTGCACTGCGCGCTGCATGGTGACGTCGCTGATGGTCAGCAGCACCACTTCGTCATCGGTGTCGGGCAGCGGCATGCGCCGTGCGTTGAGCAGCATGTAGCGCACCATACCGTCGGCGGTGCGCTGCTCGTGCTCGAAGTCCCAGAGTTCGCGACCGCGCGACAGTACGTCGGACAGGCGCTGCCGCACCACTGGATCCTGCCAGGCGTTGTCGCCGACCGTCTCCAGCAGCAGGCCATCGGCGCGCTCGTCCTGCAGGCCGTACAGTTCGGCGAATGCCGGGTTGTGCAGCTGCACGCGCAGGTCGCGGTCGAGCAGCACGATTGGTTCGCGTACGGTCTGCAGCACCGACGCCGCGCGTGCAGCCGAGCGCAGCGATTGCCGCTCCGCATGCAGGCGGCGGCCGATCTGCCGCTGCAGCAGCCACAGCACCAGGCCGAGCAGCGCCAGCTGGATCAGCAGCGAACTCCACGACACCAGTTCGGTCTGCTTGCGCTGGCGCGCGGCCTGCTCGGCACGCAGCGCCAGCAGCTTCTGCTCGCTGGCCTGCAGCTCTTCCACCAGGCCGCGGATCGGATAACGCGTGCTCAGATCCTGTACCAGCTCACGCTGGTCGGAGTTCGGTTCGGACCTGGCCAGCTCGCGGGCCACGGCCAAGCGTCCGTCCAGCATCGATTCGATGCGGCCTATGCGGATCAGCTGATCCGGATTGTCGCGGGTCATCCGGCCCAGTTCGGCGAGGCGCCCGGGAATCTCGTTGGCCTTGGCCATGCGCTCGCGCAGGCCGGGGGCATCCACACCCTTGGACAGGGTCAACGCTGCCGATTCGACATCGCGCACGTCGGCCTGCAGTTGCTGCAGCGCCACGCCGACGGCCTGGGTGTGGTTGACCCACGCCATCGCCTGTTCGCTGTCCTGCTGCAGTTTTCGCAGGGTCAACCACGGCACCACGATGATCGCGGCAGCGGCCAGCGCCAAGGCCGGCAACCGCCAGCGGTCCCAGATGTCGTCACTGAAAACCAGCGCCATAGTTCCTCGTCAGCACAGCCGCGAAGCGTGGTCCGGGGCGAGCCCGGCTGCGGCGGAACCGGCAATATAGCGCAGGCGGTCACAACTCTGGGGTTTCCAGCCTGGTTGGCTGAACGGGTTACGGAAACTCACGGTAGAGCCGAGCCATGCTCGGCTTGAGCCAGACAGAGCAGCCGAGCATGGCTTGCTCTACAGGCAAAGCGGGCGCCCCATGCCGGGGCGCCCACCGGGGTCAGCGCTTGGCAGCGGCGCTGACCTTCAATGCGGCGGCATCGACGCGGGTCACGCCCTTGATGCCCTTGGCGGTGGTGACCGCCTTGTCCTTCTCGGCCTGGGTGGCCACGGCACCGCTCAGGCTGACCACGCCATTCACGGTTTCCACCTTGATTTCAGTGCCCGGAACGTTGCTGCTGGCCAGCAGATCGGCCTTCACCTTGGTGGTGATCCAGGTATCGGTCACCGGCTCGTTGGAGTCATGGCGATCGGCATGGGTCGTCGGATGGGTGCTGGTCGGCGGGCTCTTCGCGGCCGGGTCCTTGGCGAATGCGGCCGAGGAGGACAGCGCCAGGCCCAGGGTCAGGGCGGAAGCAATCAGCGTGCGGGTGGTATTGCTCATCGTGTCGTACTCCTTCGGGATGTGCTGCCAGTCTGGACAAGCCACCGTGGAGCAGGCGTGGCGTTGCGGTCATGCCGCCGTGAATCGAAACGTTTCCAAAGGCAACGGTTCAGTTTTGGACGGCCAGCACCCGTCGTTTACCCTGCCCTTCCCACTGCCGGAGCCCTGCCATGCGCCCCGACCTGCAACTGGCCCTGATCGGCTACGGCCTCGCCGGCCGCGTCTTCCATGCGCCACTGATCCAGCACACGCCCGGGCTGGTGCTGCACAGCATCGTCAGCTCGCAACGCGACACCCTGCTGCGCGCGTTCAGCGACGTGCACGTGCGCACCACGCCGCAGGATGTATTCGACGATCCAGCGGTGGATGCGGTGGTGATCGCCACGCCGAACGAACAGCACGCGCCGCTGGCGATCGCCGCGCTGGCGGCGGGCAAGCACGTGCTGGTCGACAAGCCATTCGCGCTGGATGTGGCCGAAGCGGAAACGGTGCTGGCTGCGGCGCGCGATGCCGGACGCATCGCGACCGTGTTCCAGAACCGGCGCTTCGATGCCGACTTCCTCACCCTGCAGGCGCTGCTGGCCGAAGGCGCGCTCGGTGACGTGGCCGAGTGCCACGCACACTTTGATCGTTACCGCCCGCAGGTGCGCGACCGCTGGCGCGAGCAGGACGGGCCGGGTAGTGGCCTGTGGTACGACCTCGGCCCGCACCTGCTCGACCAGATGCTGGTGCTGTTCGGCTGGCCCGAGGCGATCGATGCCGATCTGGCCGTGCAGCGCGAAGGCGGCAGCGGCATCGATTACTTCCACGCGGTGCTGCACTATCCGCGACACCGCGCGATCGTGCACGCCGGTTCACTGGTGGCGGCGCCCACGCCGCACTTCGCAGTGCATGGCCGCGATGGCAGCTGGATCAAGCACGGACTGGATGTGCAGGAAGCGCAGCTGCGCCGTGGCGTGGCACCGGGCGCGCCGGGCTGGGGCATTGATCCGCGGCATGGCGAGCTGTTGCGCTGCGATGCCGGGGACAACGTGCAGCGCACGACGGTCGACAACCTGCCGGGCGACTACCGGCGGTTGTATGCACGGTTCGCGGCAGCGATGCACGGCGATGGCGAGCCGACGGTCAGCCCGGTGCAGGCGCTGCAGCTGATGCGGTTGCTGCAGGCCGGCATGGACAGCGCGCGCGAAGGACGGCGGGTGCAGTTGGGATGACCGGCAGGGCTGCGCCCTGCACCTGCCGAATCAACGGCAACGTCAACGCCAACGTCAAAAGCAAGCTATCCGTGAGATGGCGGGGTGGGTCCGGTTGCGGGGGACGCCGTAAATACGTCCATGTAGGCTCGGTCGCGCCATCCATGGCGCTCACGCCCCCGCAACCGGACCCACCCCGCCTTCGACAGATTCCCGCGCCCGACGGTAGGTGTCGACCTTGGTCGACACATCCACGCCATGCGTGGATCACGTGGCAACGATCGGAGAAGGCTTTTGTAGCGTCGAGCCATGCTCGACTGGCTGCATGGGGTCAGAGCCCTTTCCTGCGGAAAGGGATCCGACCCCACCACAGTGCTTACGACTTCTTGATGGCGTGGCCACCGAATTCATTGCGCATCGCCGACAGCAGGCGATCGGTGAACGAATTCGATTCACGCGAACGCAGGCGTTCCAGCAGCGACAGCGTGATCACCGGCGCCGGCACGTCCAGCGCGATGGCTTCGGCCACGGTCCAGCGGCCTTCGCCGGAATCCTCCACGTACGGCGCGATGCCATCCAGCGACGGATTGCGCTTGAGGGCTTCGGTGCTCAGGTCCAGCAGCCACGAACGCACCACGCTGCCGTGGCGCCACACTTCCGCCACCTGGGCCAGGTCCAGTTCCATCTCCTGCTTGCGCTCCATCAGCGCGAAGCCTTCGGCGTAGGCCTGCATCATTCCGTACTCGATGCCGTTGTGGACCATCTTGGTGAAGTGGCCGGCGCCGGACGGGCCGACACGCCCCCAGCCACGGTCCTCGGCCGGAGCCAGCGTGCGCAGCAGCGGTGCGATCTGCTCCACCACCGACGCTTCGCCACCGACCATCAGGCTGTAGCCCTCCTGCAGGCCCCACACGCCACCGCTGGTGCCGCAGTCGACGTAGCCAAGATCGCTCTCGGCCAGCGCCTTGGCGCGGCGGATCGAGTCCTGGTAGTTGGAGTTGCCGCCATCGATGACGATGTCACCCTCGGCCAGGTGCGGGGTCAGCTGGCCCAGCGTCTGGTCGACGGTTTCGCCGGCCGGCACCATCAGCCACACCACGCGCGGTACCGGCAGCGCGGCCACGGCGGCGGCCAGCGAATCAACCACCTCCAGGCCGGCCTCGGCGGCGCGCTGGCGGGCGCCTTCGCCCGGGTCGTAGCCGACCACGCGGTGGCCGCCGCGATGCAGGCGCTGGGCCATGTTGGCGCCCATGCGGCCGAGGCCGATCATTGCAATGTCCATTGTTTCACCTTCAGTTGGGGTCTAGGGTCAGGCTGCCTGGCCTGCCGGTAGCCGCGCAGTGGCGCAGCTGCGCCTCGCGCCAACGCCGGTAGAGCGTGGTATGCAGATTGTGCACCGCCAGGTCGATCGAAAACGGCGTGCGCGGATTACGATCAAGCAGGCGGGCGATGTGGTAGCCGATGGGACGTATACCGCGCGGATGCACATAGATCACGAACTGCTGGTAGAACGGATCGTCCAGCAGCTGGTCCATGCGTGCCAGCGTGTTGTGGTAGCGCGGCGCCAGCCGTGCGCGCAGGTGTGGATCGCGCTCGAACAGCAGGCGCTCGAAGTAGCGCTGGCCGATGCGCGGGATGTCCTGCGCCAGTTTCCACAGCTCAGCATTGCGCTGGTCGTACCAGGCCAGACCGCCGTGCAGCTGTAACGCCTGCGCAGCGCCCTCACCCACCTCGACCACCACGAAGTTCTCGGCCTGGTTGCTCAGGTCGTCCAGCATGCCCTTGTCGTACACATGTTCGATGAAACCAGGCACGCCGACGAACGCCTGCCGCCCCATCACCGACGTGCGCACCGCCTTGCCGTCGGCGAAGAAATCGCCAGCATGTGCGCCGAGCAGGATGCTGTCGGTATCGTGCAGCGCGAGGAAGGTGCCAATCGACAGTTCATCTGCTGCGAACTCCGTATCGAACGCAGTATCGCCATACAGCTCGCGCTGGGTGGCCAGCTGCGCGACCTGGCGGCCGACACCGCATTCGGCACGCACGCTACCGCTGTAGAACGTCTGCAGCGCATGGCTGTTGCCCGCACTGGGCACGAAGCCACGACCGAAACTGCGCGTACGCTGCCAGCCTTGTGCCGATGCGCCACCCAGACCGAAGCCGATCCAGCCCAGCTGCGGGCCGGAGAAACGGAACGTGGCATTGCCCTGCAATGCCGAGGTCGCGCGCCGCGTGGCCGCCCCCAGCTCGAAGGCATAGGCGCAGACCGTGGCAGGGTCTTCCAGCAGCTGCTGCAGCAGTGCCTGTCGTTCGCCTGCAGGCAGATCCGCCGGCCAGCGTACGCGCAGATCACCCGCTGCCTGCGCCGCGGCGAGCGAGGCACGCGTACACACCGGCCCCTTGTGTACCTGCGGCGCACGAAGATCCGCGTCCTCGAAGCGCCACCCCAGCCGTTGCAGCAGGCCCTGCGCACAGTCCACGGATGACGCTGTGACGCCCCACGCTGGCACCAGCAGCAGGGCCATACTCAGCCACCTGCCGCGCACGCTCAGCCCTGGTCCGTGACCGCCGGTGCGGGCTCCGGCGCCGCTGCCGGCGATGGCGATGGCGATGGCGATGGCGCAGATTTACCCGCCGCAGCCGGCAGGTACTGCTGCAGGCGCTGGAAGAAGCGACGATAGAACTCAGCGTCGGTGACCGTGCTGCTGGCCACCTTCACCAGCGAGTCGTCGTTGCTGCCGAACGGCAGCGACACCGAGCCCAGCGCGCCCACACCGACACTGGCCGAGGTCGGGCTCTTCTTCAGCGCGTAGCGGTCCTGCACTGCGCTGACGAACACCAGCGTCTGGCTGCCACGCGGGGCGCAGGAGATGCGCAGCACCAGTTGCTCATGGTCATCCTCGCGGGGCTGGAAATTCTTGTTGCCCTCCACCTGTGCATCATCGGAACGGGCGATGGCATAGCCCTGGCTGAGCAGGGTGCGGCGCGCCGCCTCGCAGGCTTCGCCTGGGCGCCCCTCAACGGTGCGCGAAAAGGTATCGCCGGAATCGAAGGACTCGCGCAGCACGGTGCTGTCGGCGGCACGGCCACCGCAGGCCGAGAGGATCAGGGCGCTGGTGAGCGCCACGGCAGCGCTGGAAAGACGGGAGGCCCGCATGGGTACTCCTGCGAGAACGGAAGTACCAAGGGTAGTCCCGCCCCCGTGTGCGGCAGGTCGACATGCCCCCACACGTTGCTCCCGGTTCATGCACGAAAAGGGGACGGAGGGAATTAAGTCGTTTGTGCCACAAACGACTTAATTCCCTCCGTCCCCTTTTGCGGTCCCCTTTTACGCAGAGGGGCCGGCAATGCCGGCCCCTCGGGTATCACATGCCGTCTCCGCTCAGTCCGCCCAGCGGCCGGCGCCGGTGGACTGCGGCAGCACCTGCGCCGACAGCGGGCGGTCGTTGGCCAGCAGGTTCACTGCATCAGCCAGGATCGAGGCCGACTCGCGCAGCAGCGGGTCCGGACGCTTTTCGGCGGCCTTCTCGCGGGCGGCATCCTTCACGATGTCGCGCTCGTTGCCGGTCAGGCCATCGTCGCTGCTGTCATCGGCCAGCGGGTCCAGGGCCAGGCCCAGTTCCTTGCGCTGCACCTGGCGCTCCTTGCGCTGGGCGTCCTGGCGCTCGCGCTCGGCGCGACGGGTGGCCTCGTTGAGCGAGATGTACTTCTTCGCGGCCTCGGTGCGGAACTGCTGCACGTCCTCGTTCCACCACTGGAATTCCTTGTCGGTGGCGATACGCGCGTCGTGACGGGTCTCCAGCTTCGGCAGCAGCGGCGCGAAGTTGCCGTACTGGGTGTGCGGCACGGCGGCGATGCGGGTCCACGGCAGCGCGTTGTCGTAGGTGCTTTCGCCGAATTCGGTGGCATCGACGCTGGCCGGGAAGGCCAGGTCCGGCACCACGCCCTTGTGCTGGGTGCTGCTGCCGCTGATGCGGAAGAACTGGGCGATGGTCAGCTTGACCTGGCCGAAGCGCTGGGTCTCGCCGCTCGGCCAACGGTCGAGGTCGACGATGTTCTGCACGGTGCCCTTGCCGAAGCTGGTCTCACCGATCACCAGGCCACGACCGTAATCCTGGATGGCACCGGCGAAGATCTCCGAGGCCGAGGCCGAACCACGGTTGATCAGCACCGCCAGCGGGCCGTCCCAGGCCACGCCCTGGTTGCGGTCGCTGTTGACGGTGACGCGGCCACCGGACTCGCGCACCTGCACCACCGGGCCCTGCTCGATGAACAGGCCGGTCAGTTCGATCGCTTCGTCCAGCGAGCCACCACCGTTGTTGCGCAGGTCCAGCACCACGCCGTCCAGCTTGTCGTTCTTGAAACCGGCCAGCAGCTTGGCCACGTCGCGGGTGGCCGAGGCATAGTCGGCGGCATTGCGGCGACGGCCCTCGAAGTCCTGGTAGAAGGTCGGCAGCTTGATCACGCCGATCTTCCGTGCCGGCTCGCCGTTGGCGGCCGGAATGGTCATGGTCTCGCCCTTGGCGGCCTGTTCTGCCAGGCGCACCTTCTGCCGGGTCAGCACCAGGGTGTGGTGCTTGCCGTCGGCACCTTCGGCAGCCGGAATGAATTCCAGCTTGACCTGGGTGTCCTTGGCGCCGCGGATCTTGGCCACGACATCGTCGATGCGCCAGCCGATCACGTCCTCGACCAGGCCGGATTTGCCCTGGCCAACGCCGACGATGCGGTCACCCGGCTTCAGCGTGCCGTCCACCGCGGCCGGACCACCGGCGATGATCTCGCGGATCACCACCACGTCGTCCTGGCGCTGCAGCTGCGCACCGATGCCCTCCAGCGACAGCGACATCGCCTGGTTGAAGTTCTCGGCGGTGCGCGGGGTGAAGTAATCGGTGTGCGGATCAACCGCGCTGGTGTACGAGTTCATGAAGAACTGGAAGACGTCTTCGCCCTTCAGCTCGTTGACCGACTTCTCCAGCGTCGCGTAGCGCTTGTCCAGCGTCTTGCGGATGTCATCCGGCTTCTTGCCGGCCAGCTTCAGGCGCAGCCAGTCGTTCTTCACCGACTTGCGCCACAGCTCATCCAGCTCGGCGCTGCTGGCCGCCCACGGCACCTTCTTGCGGTCGTATTCGAAGCGCTCGTCGGTGGTGAAGTCCGGCTCCTGCTTGAGCAGCTTGCGCGCATAGGCCACGCGCTCGCCGACGCGCTGCTTGTAGACCGCGAACACCTGGAACGCCGGCTCCAGCTCGCCGCCACGGATGGCCGAGGAGATATTGGCTTCGAACGGCGCGAAGCGCGCCACGTCGGCCTGGGTGAAGTACTGCTTGCCGCCGTCCAGGGTCTCCAGGTAACGCTTGAATACGTCCTTGGAAGTGGCCTCATCCAGCGCACGCGGGCGGTAGGCGTAGCGGCTGTCGGACAACAGGCCGTACACCAGCTTGGAGGTGGTCACCTGATCGGCGGTGGCCGCCGCGGGCAATGCGGGCGAGTCGGCCTTGGCCGCCAGCGCCAGCGGCGCGACCAGCGCCAGGGCCATCAGGAATGCGGGGGCTTTGAATTTCATTGACGTGCTCGAAGGCGCCTTGCCAAGGGGGAGACTGCAGGGTGTTCAGACACCACGACAGTGCCGAAAGTTGCCGGGTTTGTCACCCGGCCGCGCTCGGTGGAAAACCAGCCTAGCGGGGCCGGTGTAGCAAATTGTGAATGCAGGCGAAGGCATGGCCGAGCCCTTGCTCGGCAGGCCGCCAGCAAGCAGCCGAGCATGGGCTCGGCTCTACAGCAGGCAGAGGTGTGCGGACCAACGGTCCGCACCCACAGGAGAAGCAGCTCCCACCCACCGGCAGGGTGTCAGGAGACGCCCGCGCCCTTGGCTTGGACGTCGGCGTGGTACGACGAGCGCACCATCGGGCCGGAGGCCACGTGGCTGAAGCCCAGCTCGTAGCCGTAGTCTTCCAGCGCCTTGTAGTCCTCGGGGGTCCAGTACTTCAGCACCGGGTGGTGGTGCGCGGTCGGCTGCAGGTACTGGCCGATGGTGATCATGTCCACGTCATGCGCGCGCAGGTCACGCATGGTGGCCTTGATCTGTTCGAACTCTTCGCCCAGGCCCAGCATGATGCCGCTCTTGGTCGGCACGTCCGGGTGCTGCGCCTTGAAGTTCTTCAGCAGGTTCAGCGACCACTGGTAGTCCGCACCCGGGCGCACGTTGCGGTACAGGTCCGGCACGGTTTCAATGTTGTGGTTGAACACGTCCGGCGGGTTCTGCGCCAGGATCTCCAGCGCGCGCTCCATGCGGCCCTTGCCGCGGAAGTCCGGGGTCAGCACTTCGATGCGGGTACCCGGCGACTTCGCGCGGATGGCGGTGATGCAGTCGACGAAGTGCTGGGCACCGCCATCGCGCAGGTCATCGCGGTCGACGCTGGTCACCACCACGTACTTCAGGCCCATGTCGGCCACGGTCTGGCCGAGACTGGCCGGCTCGTTGGCATCCGGCGGCTTCGGGCGGCCGTGGGCCACGTCGCAGAACGAGCAACGGCGGGTGCAGACCTCGCCGAGGATCATGAAGGTGGCGGTGCCATGGCCGAAGCACTCGTGGATGTTCGGGCAGCTGGCTTCCTCGCACACCGTCACCAGGCGGTTCTCGCGCAGCTTGGCCTTCAGGTTCTGCACGGCATTGCCCGAGGGAATGCGCACGCGGATCCAGGACGGCTTGCGCAGCACCGGCGCGTCGGCGAACTGCACCGGCGAACGGTTGATCTTGTCACCGCCCAGCTGCTTGACCCCGGCCTGCAACGGCGCGGCGGACGGAGAGTCGCCCTGCACGATCTGCAGGGGAATGGAACGGGCGGTGGTTTCAGTCATGGCAGTTCCGGGGGGCGGTCAGGCGGCCGCAGAAAGATCGGGCAGTTCCGGCGTGTGCTGCAGCAGCAGGCCGAACTGGCGGGCCAGGTGGTCCAGCAGCACCGGCTTGACGGCATCCATCCCGGAGGGGCCGCCCAAGTCTACCACCGAGGTCACCTGCAACCCCTGATAGCCACAGGGGTTGATGCGGTGGAAGGGTTCCAGGTCCATGGCCACGTTGAAGGCCAGGCCATGGAAGGTGCAGCCGCGGCGCACGCGGATGCCGAGCGCGGCGATCTTGGCGCCACCGACGTAGACGCCCGGGGCGCCCTCGCGGCGTTCGGCGCCGATGTTCCACTCGGCCAGGGTATCGATGAGCGCCTGCTCGATGCGGCACACGTAGTCGCGCACGCCGATGCCCAGCCGCGGCAGGCGCAGCAACGGATAGACCACGATCTGGCCGGGGCCGTGATAGGTCACCTGGCCGCCGCGGTCCACGTGCAGCACGGGGATATCGCCCGGCGCCAGCACATGCTCGTCCTTGCCGGCCTGGCCCAGGGTGAACACCGGGTCGTGCTCCACCACCCACAGCTCGTCGGCATCGGCGTCGCTGCGCTGGTCGGTGAAGCGCTGCATGGCGCGCCACACCGGTTCATAGGCCTGGCGGCCGAGGTCACGGACCACCGCCGGACGCGGCGCGCGGTCTTCCGGGGCGGCTTCGGCCGGGCAGCTGTCGGCTACAGCGTCCACTTCACTTCCGGGTGGTCGCGCAGTGCCTGGTGCGCCAGGTCGTACTGCTCGCGGCTCTCGGCCTTGAACACGATGCGGACGGACACGTACTTGCCGTTGGACGAATGCTTCCAGCTGATGCGTTCGTTCACCACATCGATGCCGGCAGCCAGCAGCAGACGGGGAAGCTCATGCTCCAGGCCGCGGTTGGCCGGGCCCATGGCGCTGAGCTCGAACTGGCCGGGGAACTGGAAGCCGTGGTCGGGGTTGTCGGACTTGATTTCCATGGCCCCATTATCGGGCCGCAGGGCAACAAACCCAAGAGTATTCATCAACGTCAAAGACGGCACCGGCGGTCTGCTGCGTTGCAGGCGGCCCAGGTGGCCCGGGCCGAAGGCCCAACCGCAGCTGACTGCAATCCCCCGCTGCGGCCGGGCCACAGCCCCTCCAGGGCGAGCTGCGGCGCCTGCGTGGAACGGTACCGGCGCCGGATCGAGTAACAAATTGTGTCCGCCGGACAATGTTGTTTTCGGAACAGACAAGTGATCCCAACGCGCTCGTTCCGGCGCGCGGGCGCGAGTACCGTGGCGTTGCAGAAAACGACAGAAAACCGCCCCCTTCCCCATGAGCATTCCATCCATGCGTAGTGTCGCAGCCCTCGGGCTGGCCGGCCTGCTGGCCGCTACCCTTCCCCTTGCCGCCCAGGCGGCCGAACAGTGTGGACCGGACGCCATGCGCGACCACCCGCCGCAGATCAATTTCCGCGTCGACAACGACCTGTTCGGTGGCCGCCACCAGGACCAGGGCTACACCAACGGCGCGCAGCTGACCCTGGTCTCGCCGAACCTGGTCGACTACACCGACGACCCCTGCCTGCCGCGCATGGCGCGCTGGGTGAACCAGTACCTGGAAGGCCTGCACCCCGGCAGGTTCGAACAGCAGAACATGATCTTCAGCATCGGCCAGGGCATCTTCACCCCGACCGACCCGGCCCGCCGCGATCTGATCAAGGATGACCGCCCGTATGCCGGCGTGCTGATCGCCAGCTTCGGCTTCAACGCGCGCAGTGGCGACCGCCTGCAGACCACCCAGCTGACGCTGGGCGTGGTTGGCCCGTGGGCACAGGGCAAGCAGGTGCAGGACGCGGTGCACAACCTCCTGGGCGACAAGAAGTTCGAGGGCTGGGACAACCAGCTGCACAACGAACCGGTGTTCATGCTGACCCATGAGCGCATGCGCCGCTGGCCGGCCGATGCCAGCGTCAATGCCGGTGGCTGGGGCTGGGATGCGATCAGCCACTACGGTGGTGCGTTCGGCAACCTGGAAACCAAGGCCAATGCCGGTGGCGAAGTGCGTTTCGGCTGGAAGCTGCCCGATGATTTCGGCAGCACACCGTTGCGTCCGGCCGGCGAGAACACGGCACCGACCCGTGGCGGTCGTCCCAATGGCTGGTCATGGCACCTGTTCGTGACCACCGACGCGGCGTGGATGATCCGCGACATCACCCTGGACGGCAACACGTTCCGCAGCAGCCACAGCGTTGATAAGCGCCACGTCGTGGCCCAGGGCGGCTACGGTATCGCGGTGATGCGTGGGCGCTGGAAATTCGCAGTCGCCCGCTACCACAGCACCCGCGAATTCGATGGCCAGCGCCAGTCGCCGGTGTTCGGCAGCTTCACCATCAGCCGCTCGCTGTAGGTGCCGACCGTTGGTCGGCACACCCCTGGCCGGCTGCCGGCATATCCGGATGGGTTCATGAGGAGCCGGCCAGCGGCCGGCTCTACCCCCATCCGGCAGGATTCATGCGCAAGCGGCATCCCGAAACAGAAAAGGCCGGCATTCGCCGGCCTTTTCGTTCACCACGCCGGGGCGTGGATCATTCCGATTCCCACCACATCCAGAAGCTGTCCCACAGGCGCTTGAAGAAGCCGGCCTGCTCGACGGCGGCCACGGCCACCAGCGGTGCCTCGGCGATGACCTTGCCATCCAGGGTGACCTTCACGGTGCCGATCTGCTGGCCGGCGGTGAACGGTGCTTCCAGGGTCTTGGGCACGTCGATGCTCGGCTTCAGGTCGTTGTAGCGGCCGCGCGGCACGCTCACCAGCATCGGCTGGGCCACGCCCAGCTGCACCTTGTCGGTGGTGCCCTTCCAGACCTTGTGCTCGGCCACGGCCTTGCCCGGTTCGTACAGGCGGTGGGTCTCGAAGAAGCGGAAGCCCCAGTTCAGCAGGGCCAGGCTGTCATCGGCACGCTGCTTCTCCGACGAACCACCCAGCACCACGGCGATCAGGCGCTGGTCGCCACGCTGGGCCGAGCTCATCAGGCAGTAGCCGGCTTCGGAAGTGTGGCCGGTCTTGATGCCGTCCACGCTGCCATCGCGCCACAACAGCAGGTTGCGGTTCGGCTGCTTGATGTTGCCGACCTGGAATTCCTTGATCTTGTTGTACGCGTAGGTTTCCGGGTAATCACGCACCATCGCGCGGCCCAGCAGCGCCAGGTCGTAGGCGGTGCTGTGGTGGCCCTGTGCGGTCAGGCCGTGCGCGTTGACGAAGTGCGAGTCCTTCATGCCGATCTTGGCGGCGTAGCTGTTCATCAGCGACGCAAAGGCTTCTTCGCTGCCGGCCACATGCTCGGCCAGAGCGATCGCGGCGTCATTGCCGGACTGGATCGCCATGCCCTTTTCCATGTCTTCCAGGCGTGCGGTCTGGTTGACCGGGAAGCCGCTGTAGCTGCCGTCGGTGCCGGCGCCACCTTCGCGCCAGGCGCGCTCGCTCATCATCACCTGGTCATCCGCACGGACCTTGCCGTTCTTGACCTCGGCGGCGATCACGTAGGACGTCATCACCTTGGTGATGCTGGCCGGGGCCAGCTGCTCGTGGACGTTCTCGCCAGCCAGCACCTGGCCGGTGGCGTAATCCATCAGGACCCAGGCCTTGGACACGCTCGGCGCCGGGGCCGGCGGAGTGGCGACGGTGGCCGGGGCAGCAGCGGCGGCGGCAGGCGCCGGCGTGGCCGGGGTCGGCAGCGGCGTCTGGGCGGAAGCCAGGCCCACCACCAGGGTGGCGGCCAGGGCGGTGGCGGCGGAACGGAAATTCATTGGACAGCAGGCTCCAGGGGACGGCCGGGAATGGAGGGTGGAACGTAACGGCCATTGTAAGGCCGGGGGAGCATGGGCCGGCAGCATCGGCCCGGGCGGATCAATCCTTGACGATCTGCGGCGAACCCAGGCCCAGACCGGCGATGCGGCCGACAAGTTCCGCGGCACTGGCATGGTCGTTGGCGGGAACGCGCAGGCGGAACAGCGTGCGGCCACCGGCGGCGATATCGCTGATGGTCGCGCCGACGATGCCGGCGGCATTGAGCTGGCCCATCGCGCGGTTGGCGTTGTCGCGGCTGGAGAAGCTGGCGACCTGCACCATCACCGCGCCCACCACCTGCTGCGACAGGCTGGGTGCCGCCGGCGTGGCGGCGACGGTACGCACGGGTGCCGGCGCGACGGCGCGCGGCGCGGTGCTGGCGACTGCAACCGGTGCCGGTGCAGTGCTGCGCACCAGCGGCGCACTCGGCGGCAGGCTGCTGACCGCCACATCCGGCACGGTGCTGGCCACGCCCTGGGTGGTGGCCGGCTGGCCACGTGCCGGCATGCCATCGGCCGGCAGGCCCTTGACCAGGCGATCGATATCGCTGTCAGCGGTTGCGCGCGCGGTCGGTGCCGGGCGCGCACTGGCCACCGCGGCTGCCGCTTCGGCGGCTCGACGCTCGCGGCGCGACGGCTTCTGCGCCAGCAGGTTGCTCTCGCCCGGCTGCAGCGCGCGCACTTCCACGTTGCCGGTACCGCGCTGGGTGATGCCCAGGCGCACCGCGGCGGCATAGCTGAGATCGACCACGCGGCCATCGTGGAACGGGCCGCGATCGTTGACGCGCACGATCACCGACTCGCCGTTGTCGAGGTTGGTCACGCGGGCGAAGCTGGGCAGCGGCAGCGTCTTGTGCGCGGCGGTGAACTGGTACATGTCGTAGACCTCGCGGTTGGAGGTCAGGCGGCCATGGAACTTGGCGCCGTAGTACGACGCGGTGCCACGCTCGACATAGTCATGGGTATCGTCGAGCACCTTGTACGACTTGCCCAGCACCACGTACGGCGACTTGTTGCCGATCGCCGAGCGCTCCTCGGCGGTCACTTCCGGCTCGGGAATGCAGGCCACGTTGGGAATGTAATCCGGCGTGCTGTCGCGCACGCCCGGCTTGTAGAGGCCACCGGCGGTGTAGTTGCCGCGGGTGCTCAGGTCTTCCTTGGCCGCTGCGTAGGGCGAGCCTTCCGGGCAGTGTGCCGGCCGCGAGCCGCGCCCCTGCACCAGGGTGCCGCCGGACTTGCCACCATGGCCGGCCGTGGCCGGCTTCTTCGGCGTGCTGCTGCAGGCAGCCAACGCGAGGACGATCAAGCCTGGGACCAGCCATCTGATGTTCATGCCGGGGGCAGCTCCTGTCCGGCGATGGCCTGGGACAACTGGAACACGGCCATCGCGTACATTTTCGAGAGGTTGTAGCGGGTGATCGCGTAGTAGTTCTGGAAGCCCAGCCAGTACTGCTTGCCGGTGCTGCCTTCAAGCGTGATCGGGGTGGCGGTGGCGCCCGGCTGTACCGGCGCGCTCGGCTGGTAGCCGCGCTGCGCCAGATCGGCCATCGACCAGGTCGGCATCCATTCGGTCGGATTGAACTCCTCGCGTCCCGGCGCCAGCGTGGCCGGCACGGCCACCTGTCCGCCACGCACCCAGCCGCCCTTCTTCACGAAGTAATTGGCGATGGACGAGAACACGTCGTCGTAGCTGGTGAACAGGTCGCGGCGGCCATCACCGTTTCCGTCCACGGCGTAATCCAGATAGCTGGACGGCATGAACTGGCCCATGCCCATCGCGCCGGCATAGCTGCCCTTGAGCGTGGTGATGTCCAGGTTCTCTTCGCGGCCCAGCTCGAACAGCTTGGCCAGTTCATCGCGGAAGAACAACTCGCGGCGCACTTCGCGTTCCAGCTTGGCCGGGTCGCCGCTGCGCGGGTAATAGAACGCCAGCGTGTACAGCGCATCGAGCACGCGATGGCTGCCGGCATTCTTGCCGTAGCTGGTTTCCACACCGATGATCGCCACGATCACTTCGGCCGGCACGCCGGTGCGCTGCTGCACGCGATCCAGTTCGGCACGGTGCTGGGCCAGGAACGCGCGGCCGCCATCGATGCGCGCCTTGCTGATGAACATCGGTCGGTATTCGTTCCACGGCTTCACCCGCTCGGCGGGGCGCGACATCGCGGCGATGATCGGCTGGCGCACCTGCGCCTGGTCGAGCACGCTGCTGATCTGCTCCGGCTTCAGGCCATAGCGCTTGGCGGTATCGGCAATGAAGCGGGCCCGCGCGACCTCGAACGGCACCGGGGTCAGATCGACCGGCGGCGCGGTGGCAGCGGTGGCTTCGGGCGCAGCCTCGGCCGGGCCATGGACCTTGGCGGCGGGTTGGCGCGGCGTACTGCTGGCCTGGGGCGAAGACGGTGGGGACTTCGGCTGGGTCGCGCAGGCGACCAGGCCGAGGGTGAGCATGCAGGCCAGAGTGCGTCGAATCATCGTCGCAGGTTAGCAGGTCATGGATGAATTAAAACCCCTAACACCATGAATCACAACGATTTGCCCGCGTTCAGCGGGAAATGTGAAGACGTCGTGATCACCCTGCCCCATTCAGATAGAGGTTGCCGGTTGCGTCCCCATCCCCGCAGACGCAACCGGCGACCGGATCCGGTCGGTACCTGCGCGGCTGCCGCTCCCCAGTGGCAGTACCCCGCGCTCCCTGTACCCGTTGGATCAGTACTGCTTCCCGCCCGACGCCCCCTCGCGCTGCATCGATTGACGGCGCGCCGTGCCGAACGGGCCGCCATTGTGCAGGCCGATTACGACAAGTCCATTGATCAAGATCAACGCGCTGTAAAAGTGTGAACCAGCTAGCATTTTTTCTGGAAATTGGTCAGAGCGCGTGCTGCTGTGCGTCGTTGTGAGAACGATTCCACAACGGACGTTGCGCAGAGTCAGGAAGGTTCCAGCCAACGGCGCAGCCCCTCGTGGGTGGAATTGGTCGCTGAAAGCCGGATTGCTGAGGGCTGGCCGGGTGGGTGGGCAGTGCGGGGACGCCGTGAACCCATCCATGGGGGCTTGGCCGCGGCATCCATGCCGCGGACACCCCGCACTGCCCACCCACCCGGCCGCTGGCAGATTCCGTGTTCGTCCACCCACGGAAAAGAAAAAGAAGATCAAAAGCAAAACCAGCTTGGCCGCCCGCTTCATTGCTTCCTGTAGAGCCGAAGGCAGCGGCAGGAGCCGCTGCCAACGTCGCCCATGGCGACGGCCCGAAGGGTGCCGGTCAGGACGACCGGCATAGCCATGCTCGGCTCATGAGCAAGCGCAGCGCCGCGACCCGCTTTTGATCTTCTCTTTCTTCTCCGTGGGTAGACGCGCACGGAACCTGTCCGTGGCCGGGTAGATGGGCTGCGCAGGGGCGTGAGCCGCATGGGCCCGAGGCATGCCTAGGGCGGGTTGGGCAGGACGCCCAACCCGGGTCTTGCCGTGTGCGCAGGACAGCGCACACGAGCAAGCGGCGACCGAGCTTACATGGACGTACTTGCAGCGTCCCCTGCGCAGCCCATCTACCCGGCCCCACCCATGAACTGCTTTGCGCGACCACCCACGAGGGGCTGCGCCGTTGGCTGGAAACCCTATCCCCCGTGCACGGGCCGGTGCCCGCGTACCGCCATCACCAACCCGATGCCGGCCAGCAACGAGACCGCCGAAGTCCCGCCGTAGCTGATCAGCGGCATCGGAATCCCCACCACCGGCAGCAGGCCGGAGATCATTCCACCGTTCACCAGCACGTAGACGAAGAACGCCAGCCCCAGGCTGCCGGCCAGCAACCGCGCATGGGTGTCGCGCGCGTGCACTGCAATCCACAGGCAACGCCCGACCACGAACAGGTACAGCGCGAACAGCGTCGCCACGCCGATCCAGCCGAATTCCTCGGCCAGCACCGAAAACGCGAAGTCGGTGGTGTACTCGGGCAGGAAATCCAGCGTGGCCTGCGTGCCCTGCCCCCAGCCACGCCCCTCCCAGCCACCGGAACCGATCGCGATGCGCGACTGCAGGATGTTCCAGCCGGTGCCGAGCGGGTCTGCTGCCGGGTCGAGGAAGGTCAGCACGCGATCCTTCTGGTACTGCCGCAGCAGGCCGAACCAGGCCAGGGGTGCAGCCACCGCCAGCCCTGCCGCACCCGTTGCCACCCAGCCCCAGTGCAGTCCAGCCAGCAACAACGCAAACACGCCGCTGGCGGTGACCAAGGTGGCGGTGCCGAGATTGGGCTGCATCAGGATCAATACCGCCGGCACGCCGATCAGCACTGCGGCGGTCAGTACCGTGCGCGGCGACGGCGGCAGCGGCTGCCGGTGCAGGTACCACGCCATCATCAGCGGCAGGCTCAGCTTGAGCAGCTCGGACGGTTGCAGGTAGAACACCCCAAGGTTGAGCCAGCGCTGCCCGTACTTGCCGGTGCCGATGACGTACACCGCCATCAGCGGCAACATCGACAGCGCATACAACGCCGGTGTCCATGCACGCAGGCGCAGCAGCGACACGCGCGACAGCAGCCACATGGCCAGCAGCCCACCGGCAAAGCGCGCTGCCTGGCCACCCACCGGCCCGGACACGCTGTGCAGCACCGCCAGGCCCGCGCCCATCAGGATCAACAAGGCGGCCAGCAACGGCAGATCGATGGTGCGCACCACCTCACGGCAGCCGCCAAGCAGTCGTTTCCATTCCACGCTGGCCACGGTAGCAACGGGCGCTTGCGTGAAGCTGTCAGGGTGCTCCTGCGTTTGTAGCGTCGAGCCATGCTCGACTGCATTTCATGCAGCAGAAGCAGTCGAGCATGGCTCGACTCTACGGAAGAGCGCGGGCCTGAGTTACCCGTAACCGCCGTGCACCGGGTTGTGGCTGCGCACCGCCATCACCAGGCCGAAGCCGGCCAGCAGCGAGACTGCCGAGGTACCGCCGTAGCTGATCAGCGGCATCGGCACGCCCACCACCGGCAGCAGGCCGGAAATCATCCCGCCGTTGACCAGCACATAGACGAAGAACGCCAGGCCGGTGGCACCGGCCAGCAGGCGTGAATAGGAATCGCGCGACTGGCTGGCGATCCACAGGCAGCGACCGATCACCACCAGGTACAGCGCCAGCACGGTGGCCACGCCGATCCAGCCGAATTCCTCGCTCAATACCGAGAACGCGAAGTCGGTGGTCTGTTCGGGAATGAAGTTCAGGTGCGACTGCGAGCCCTCGCCCCAGCCCTTGCCATCGAAGCCGCCGGAACCGATCGCGATCTTCGACTGGATGATGTTCCAGCCGGCCCCCAGTGCATCCATCTCCGGGTCAAGGAACATCATGATGCGGTCCTTCTGGTACGGCCGCAGCAGCCAGAACCAGGCCACCGGCGCGACTGCGGCCACGCCGCCTACGCCCAGGCCCACCCACCACCACGGCAGGCCCGCCAGCAGCAGCACGAACACGCCGCTGGCGGCGATCAGCACGCCGGTACCGAAGTCCGGCTGCAGCATCACCAGGCCGGTCGGCACGCCGATGATGACCAGCGCGGTCAGCACGGTGCTGAAGCGCGGCGGCAGCGGCATCTTGTGCAGGTACCAGGCCACCATCATCGGCAGGCTGACCTTCAGCAGCTCGGCCGGCTGCAGGTAGAAGAACTTCAGGTCCAGCCACTGCCGGCCGTACTTGCCAGTGCCCAGCACGAACACCGCAAGCAACGGGATCATCGAGATCGCATAGATCATCGGCGTGGCCGAGCGGATGCGCAGGATCGGCACCCGCGAGATGCCCCACAGCGCGGCCATGCCCACCGCAAAACGCGCGCCCTGGGCCATCACCAGGCCGTCGCCACCGGCGCTCTTCAGGGTGGCCAGGCCAATCACCATCAGCGCGCCCAGGGCCAGGCACAGCACCCAGTCCAGCGTGCTGAAGAAGCGGCGCAGCATGTCGCCAGCCCAGCGCAGGAACACTCTCATCGTGCGGGCTCCGCGGGAGTCGGGCGCGGCGTGGCGGGCAGCGCGGCGGCGGCCGGCGTACCCGGCTGCGGTGCGGGCAGAGGTTCCGGCGCAGGCACGCCGACCAGCACCGGATGTTCACCCAGCTGCGCAGCGGCAAGGTCGCCGGCCTGGCGCGCGCCCGCGTCTTCGTTGTCGAACGCCGTGGCGCCGATGGCGGTGGTGCCGCGCTCGCTGTCCAGCGGCTGCATGCCTTCGGGCATCTTGCCCAGCAGGTAGGCGTCGAACACCTTGCGGGCGATCGGCGCAGCGGCCGAACCACCATAGCCACCGCCTTCCACTGCCACCGCGATCGCGATGACTGGGTTCTCGACCGGCGCGAAGCCGACGAACAGCGCGCGGTGGCGCAGGTGCATCGGCAGGCTCTTGGGATTCACCGCCGCCGTGCCCTTTCGGCTGATGACCTGCGCGGTACCGGTCTTGCCGGCCATCACGTACGGCGCACCCACCGCCACGCGCCAGCCACTGCCGCCGGGCCGCATGGTCGCCATCATGCCCTCGCGCACGGCCTGCACGTTGTTGGGGTTGGGGCTGACCGGCTTGCTCTCGCCCGCCGGCATCGCCGACCAGTCGCTGTCGAAACCGTCGCGCTGCTGGATCACCAGGTGCGGGGTGCGCAGCTGGCCGTCAGCCAGTGCGCTGACGCCGCGCGCCAGCTGCAGCGGGGTGACCTTCCAGTCGCCCTGGCCGATGCTGATGTTGACCGTATCGCCGGGGTACCAGGCTTCCTTGCGGCTCTTCCGCTTGTAGGCCGGCGACGGCAGGATGCCGCCGATCTCGCCGGTGAGGTCGATGCCGGTCGGCTGGCCGAAGCCGTAGTACTCCATGTAATGGTCGAAGCGCTCGATGCCCAGATCCAGCGCCAGCTTGTAGTAATAGGTGTTGACCGACTCGGCGATGGACTTGCGCAGGTCTGTCCAGCCGTGGCCGCCACGGTGGGCGTCGCCCCAGCCGCGCGAGGTGCCCGGCAGATAGAACATGCCGGTGGACAGCACCTTGTCTTCCGGGCGGCGCACACCCGAATCGAGGCCGGCCAGGCCGATCAGCGGCTTCAGCGTGGAACCGGGGGCGACGCCACCGAGCACCAGGCGGTTGAACTGCGGCCGCGACGGGTTTTCGTTCAGCGCCTTGAAGTCGGCATGCGAGATGCCGTTGACGAACAGATTGGGGTCGTAGGACGGCAGGCTGACCATCGCCAGCACTTCGCCGGTGCGCGGGTCCATCGCCACCGCCGAGCCTTCCTGGTCACCGAAGGCGGCGACCATCGCACGCTGCAGGTCGGCGTCGATCGACAGCCGCAGGTCGGCGCCGGACTGCGCGGCGACGCGGCCGATGGTGCGGATCGCACGCCCCTGCACGTTGGTCTCGACCTGCTCGTAGCCGACCTTGCCGCGCAGCTGCTGCTCGTAATAGCGCTCCAGGCCGGACTTGCCGATGTGGGTCAGCGCAGCGTTGCCTTCGCCGAGGATCTCCAGGTCCTTGTCATCGACGCGGCCAACGTAGCCGATGATGTGCGCGAACAGATCGCCGTAAGGGTAGCGGCGGGTCAGGTAGGGCTCCAGCTCGACGCCGGGGAAGCGCCAGCGGTCGACCGCGAAGCGCGCCATCTCCTCGTCGCTCATGCGCAGCTTCAGCGTGACCGGCAGGAACTTGCGGCGCGCCTTGCGCGACTTGTTGAACGCTTCCAGCTCTTCCGGGCTGATGCTGATGATCTTCGCCAGCCCTTCCAGGGTGGCGTCCATGTCCTTGACCTTGTCCGGCGTCACGTCCAGGCGGAACGCCGGCACGTTCTCGGCCAACAGGCGGCCATTGCGGTCGTAGATCATGCCGCGCCCGGGCACCACCGGCCGCGGCTTGATGCGGTTGGCTTCCGAGCGCGTGGCGTAGACGTCGTGGTCCAGCACCTGCAGCTTGAAGTACCAGCCGCCCAGGCCCAGCAGGCAGACCAGCACGCCCAGGAAGCCCAGCGCCGCGCGACGGCGGAACTGTTCGGCTTCGGCGTGCGGGTTCTTGACCTGGCGGCGCGGGATCATGGCTCAGCGCCCGCGCTTGCCGAAGCGCACCGCGTCCAGCAGCACGAACACCAGCGGCCACAGGCCCATGCCCAGCAGCGGTGCCCACCAGTACGACCACGGCAGGGTCGGCTCATCCACCACGATGTGGACCAGCGCGCTGACGATGCGGTCGTTGAACAGCAGGCCGCCGATGGCCAGCATCTGCTGCGACATCGGGAAGAAGCGGATGCGGGCGCGGAAGCGCTGCAGAATGAAGGCCAGCATCACCAGCCTCAGCGCCTGTTCGCCCAGCACGCCGCCGTACAGCAGGTCGGCGACCACCCCGCTGGCGAAGGCGATGCCCAGGCCGACACGCTCGGGGGCTTCGATGACCCAGTACGCCAGCACCAGCGCCAGCCAGTACGGGCGCAGCGGCTGCAGCAGCGCCGGCAACGGCAGCAGGCCCAGCAGCAGCGCCACCACCAGGCTGGCCGGCAGCACCCACGGGTTGTCGCGCAGGCGGCTCATCGCTGGGCCTCCGGCGTGGTCGGTTGCCGGCCAGCGGCCGGCACTACCGTGGAGCTGGCCGGGGGAGAGCCCCCCTCTTGTTGAGGGGGGCGCGCCGACGGCGCGGGGGTAAGGGAGGATGCGGGGACAACCGTCGGCGTCGCAGACGGAGCCGGTGACCGGCCCATGGCCGGTGCAGGCATTGCCGGCGCGGCAGCGGCGCTGCCCGGGCCGCCCGGCGCGGTGGCTTCCAGTTGCAGGCGCAGTTCCGGCGGAATCCGGATCGCCGCGCCCGGGCGCAGCAGCAGCACGTCGCGGCCGCGGTCGAGCTGGGCCGCGGGCTTCAGTTCGCCGACCAGGAAGGCATGGGTGTCGTCCGGGCGCAGGCCGGTGATGGTGCCGACCGGGAAGCCGGCCGGGAAGCGCCCGCCGAGGCCGGAGGTGACGATCTCATCGCCCACCTCCACGCCGGCGCTGAGCGGAATGTCGCGCAGCTCCAGCTTGTCGCCGCGGCCGTAGACGATCAGGCGCACGCCGTTGCGGGCCACGGTGACCGGCACCGCGTGGTCGGGGTCGGTCAGCAGCAGCACGGTGGAGGTGCCGCCGGTGACGCTGATCACCTGCCCCATCAAGCCGCCGGCGTCGATCACCGCCTGGCCGACATGCACACCCTCGCGGGTGCCGGCATCAAGCACCAGCCGCTGCTTCACCGGGTCCAGGTCGATGTCCAGGATCGGCGCCAGCTGCACGTCCAGGCCACTGCGCTCGGCCACGTTCAGCAGTTCGCGCAGCTGGGCGTTGTCCAGCGCGGCGGTCTGCAGGCGGGTCAGGCGCGCGTTGGCCAGCAGCAGCTGGTTGCGCAGTTCGCGGTTCTCGGTCACCAGCTGGGTGTGGCTGGCGGCGGAATCCTTGACCTGGTTGCCAAGCTTGCCGGGCAGGCCAGCCAGCGCCCATACCGGCTGCACCAGGCTGTTGGCCTGCTCGCGCAGGCGCGCCAGCCAGCCGGCCTGGTCGTCGAGCACGATCAGGGTGATGGCCAATGCGAGGTAAGCCAGCAACCTCAGGGGGCTGGCGGCATCACCGGATCGGGAGGCAACGGGAGGACCGGCGTAGGGCGGCACGGCAACGATTCAACTGGCAGAAGGCGGAAGGGAAACACGCGGGCGCCCCGCCGGTGCCGGCCCGCCATTGCGGCGGGCCGCACCCCGGAAGGGCGCGGCGGGCAGGAACGGCCGGGACGGCTTATTCCGGCGCAAAGAACTCGTTGCCGTGCATGTCCACCAGCTCCAGCGCACGGCCGCCACCGCGGGCCACGCAGGTCAGCGGATCGTCGGCCACCTGCACGTGCAGGCCGGTTTCCTCGGAGATCAGGCGGTCCAGGTCGCGCAGCAGGGCGCCACCACCGGTCAGCACGATGCCGCGCTCGGCGACGTCGGCGCACAGTTCCGGCGGGGTCTGCTCCAGCGCCAGCTTGACCGCGCTGACGATGCCCGACAGCGGCTCGTGCAGGGCTTCAAGCACCTCGTTGGAGCTGATCTTGATCATCTTCGGCACGCCCTCGGCGAGGTTGCGGCCGGAGATTTCCATCTCGATCACTTCCGCCTGCGGGTAGGCGCAGCCCAGCTCGACCTTGATGCGCTCGGCGGTGGCTTCACCGATCAGCATGCCGTGGTTGCGGCGCACGTAGTTGGTGATCGACTCGTCGAAGCGGTCGCCGCCGATGCGGACCGAGGCCGAATAGACGATGCCGTTGAGCGAGATCACCGCCACTTCGGTGGTGCCGCCGCCGATGTCGATGACCATCGAGCCACGGGCTTCGGTGACCGGCATGCCGGCGCCGATCGCGGCGGCCATCGGCTCTTCGATCAGGAACACGTCACGGGCACCGGCTTCCTCGGCCGATTCCTTGATCGCGCGGCGCTCGACCTGGGTCGAGCCGGCCGGCACGCAGACCAGCACGCGCGGGCTCGGGCGCAGCACGCGCGACTTGTGCACCTTCTTGATGAAGTGCTTGAGCATCGCCTCGGTGTAGGTGAAGTCGGCGATGACGCCGTCCTTCATCGGGCGGATGGTGGTGATGTGGCCCGGGGTACGGCCCAGCATCTGCTTGGCCTCGGCGCCCACGGCTGCCACCGAGCGGGTGCCACCGATGGCACGGTCCTGGCGCACGGCCACGACCGACGGCTCGTTCAGCACGATCCCCTGCCCGCGCACGTAGATGAGGGTGTTGGCCGTGCCCAGGTCGATGGACAGGTCGTTGGAGAACATGCCACGGAGTTTCTTGAACATCTGAGGAAGGAGTCCTGAGGGGTGTCGTGCCCGCCGCGGGATGGCGAAAAAATGGGCAGAATTCGAGGCCGACAAGCCTAGCAACCCGCCTGCCGCCGAGCAAGGAAAAAACTAGCTGAACCCGCGTCTTCACAGGCTTTCGGCCTGATCGGGTCTCACCCGGTTCTGGCCCTGAGCGGCACCAGCGGGTAACCTTTGCGCCGTCGGGCGCCCAAGGGCGCCGTTTGCTTGCCCGCTGAACCGGGCCGGCCCACCCCAAAATTCACCGCATAGGCTTACATCGATGTCCGCTCTGATCTGTGGTTCTCTTGCCTTCGACACCATCATGGTGTTCCCGGACCAGTTCAAGAATCACATCCTGCCGGACAAGGTGCACATCCTGAACGTGTCCTTCCTGGTGCCGCGCATGCGCCGCGAGTTCGGCGGCTGCGCCGGCAACATCGCCTACAACCTGCACCTGCTGGGCGGCCAGCCGATCCCGATGGGCACCGTGGGTTCGGACTTCGGCCCGTACCGCGAATACTTCGACGGCCTGGGCATCGACCTGTCGCGCGTGCGCGTGATCGATGAGCTGTTCACCCCGCAGGCGTTCATCACCACCGATCACGACAACAACCAGATCACCGCCTTCCACCCGGGCGCGATGATGCGTTCCTACGAGAACCACGTGCGTGGCGTGCCGGGCGTGACCCTGGGCCTGGTCGGCCCGGACGGCCGCGAAGGCATGATCCAGAACGCGCAGGAATTCCACGAAGACGGCATTCCGTTCATCTTCGACCCGGGCCAGGCCATGCCGCTGTTCAACGGCCCGGAGCTGCGCGCCTTCATCGAGCAGGCCGACTACGTGGTGGTCAACGACTACGAGTCGAACCTGCTGCAGGAACGCACCGGCTGGGACGAGAAGGAGATCGTCAGCCGGGTGAAGGCCTACATCACCACCCGCGGCCCGAAGGGCGCGGTCATCCACACCCCGGAAAAGAGCTACGACATCCCGCCGGCGCACGAGCGCCGCGTGGTCGACCCGACCGGCTGTGGCGACGCCTTCCGCGCCGGCCTGATCTACGGCATCCAGAAGGGCTACGACTGGCTGACCATCGGCCGCATGGGCAACCTGATGGGCGCGCTGAAGGTCGAGCACCCGGGCACGCAGAACCAGCGCTTCACCTTTGACGAGTTCAACGAGCAGTTCAAGCAGCAGTTCGGTTACGCGCTGGGCGCGTAAACCGAACTGCCCGCGCATTCCACCTTATCCCCGCGCCTTCGGCGCGCCCCCTTGAACAACAAGGGGGCTTTCCATCCGATGCGCTATCGGGAATGCTGTTGGTGGGTGTCGACCTTGGTCGACACGCTGTGCTCTGGTAGGGGTCGACCTTGGTCGACACTGCCGGCCAGCGGCCGGCACTACCCTCTCTGCTGCCAGGCGGCCAACAGGTCGCGGCAATCGGCGAAATGCCAGTCGGCGTGGTCCGGCCACGGGTTCTCCGGCAGGTTGACCAGCACGGTGTGGGTGCCCGCAGCGCGGCCGCACTCCAGGTCGTAGGCGTGGTCTCCCACCATCACCGCCCCTGCCGCCGCGATGCCCCAACGCCGCAGGTGCTGCTGCAGGCCATCCGGCGAGGGCTTGGGCACCGCTTCATCGCGGCCGATGATGTCGGCATCGTCGAACAGTTCCCCGACCCCGATCGCGTCCAGCGTCAGCTTCGCCAGCGCATGATCGTTGCGGGTCAGGATGCCCAGCCGGCAACCGTCGGCCGCCAGCGCACGCAGCAGCTTCACCGCCCCCGGCGCCGGCAGCGCGTCCTCGGCCAGCGCGCGTTCGTGATCCAGCAACCACTCACGCTTGGCCTGCGCCGGTGCGTCCGGCAGCGCCGCGATATGGTCGAGGATGTCTTCCTCCGCGGCGATCTGCAGTGCGCGGCGGATCGCGGCGAAATCATGCACGGCGACGGTCAGCGTGCCGTCCATGTCGAACACCCAGTGCCGGATCGCGGACAACGCGTGCACTGCGCTGCCCGTCGCGATCATCACTGCCACCACTGCGGCATGCGGCTGGCGTCGACACTGCCGGTTTCGAACACGGCCGTGCGCGTACCGCCAGCCTTGACCGGGAACTCGATGCTGATCGACTTACCCTTGCGCGCCAGCTTCCACAGCGCCTTCTGGTCGGTGATGAACAGGGCAATGGCTTCATCGGTCTTCGGCCGCCACGCCGCCATGGAAATCGGCTTGCCGTCGTCCACGGTCACCTTCACCGTGCACTGCGGGCAGCGGAAATCACCGGCCTGCAGCACCAGGTAAGCGTGGCGCTTCCATTCCGGGTGATCGCGGAACACCAGCTGCACCGGCTTGGCGCCGCTGCCATCCACGTCCACCCGCTCCTTGCTGTAGATCTGCGCCGAGACCTGGTTGCCCTTGCTGCCCACCGGGATCTGGTTGTACTGCCACAGCGCCTGCATGCGACGCAGGTCGCGCGCGGCATCGCCCTTGGCCTTGACCTCGTCGAAGCCGGCGGCGATGCGCTCGGCAGCGGCGGTGTCCTTGTACTGGTCCAGCAGCGAGGCGCCATGCAGGCGCGCGCGTTCCCAGTCCTGCGCAGCCACGGCCATGTCGTACTGCTTGGCCACGTCTTCGGCCTTGGCCTCCTTCTGCGCCTGCACGGCGGCCGCGGCGGCTTCCTGCGCCTTGCGCTCTTCCTCGGGGTTGCTGCAGGCGGCCAGTGCCAGCGTACAGGCGGTGAGCAGGATCAGTCGTTTCATGGCGGAGGTCCTTGGTGTTTTCGCATTCTTGTAGAGTCGAGCCATGCTCGACTGCTGTTGAAGAGCCAGTCGAGCATGGCTCGACTCTACAAAAAAGCGCCGGGGGATACCCGGCGCGTTTTCTTACTTGGCTTCGGCCTTGGCCAACATGTCCTGGACCGAGGCGGTGGTGATCGGGTGGTAGCCCGGCTTGGCCTTTTCGAAGGCCTGCTTGGCCAGCTCCAGCCCCTTCGGCGTCTTCACCAGTTCAGCGTAGATCGGCATGATCAGCTTGCGACGACCGACGCGCTCGATGAACGCGGCTGCACCTTCATTGGCCTGCTCGTAACCGCTGCGGATCGCCAGCGGATACCAGCGCATGGCGATCTCGCCATTCGGGGTGCCGGTGAAGTGGAACGCCTTGTCCAGCGTGGCCAGCTTGTCCAGCGGCTGGGTCGCGCCCAGGCCGTCGATGAAGCGCACCCATTCCTGCGTGCTCCAGTCGGCGATGACCTGGCTGCTCGGCACGGTGCCGGCGCTGGCAAAGGCAATGCGCGCGGTATCGACGCTGCTGAAATTGCGCGACTGCGCCTTGGCCGCGAACGCCGGAATACCCGGCTCGTCCAGCCACGCCTTCAGTTCGGCCTCGGTCACTGCCGACGGATTCTTCGGCAGCAGGTTCTTCTTCATGTACTCGACGAACTGGTCGGTGTTCGCGCTCTGGAACGCGTGGTCATCGAACCAGCCGCGCAGGAACGGATCGAAGGTCTCGCGGCCGAAGCGCTGTTCCAGGAATTCCAGGAACCACGAGCCCTTGACGTAGGCCACCTGGCTGAGGGCTTCGTCGGGGTCACGCTCGTTCAGCGGCGGCAGCGCCAGCGCCTGGTCGGCCGGGCTCATGTCCTTCACTTCGGCCAGCAGGTCGGTCTGGTCGATCTGCTTCTCCATCTCGGCCATCTCCTTGCCGTACAGGGCTTCGGTGATGCGGCCCTGGACGTAGGTGGTGAAGCCTTCATTGAGCCAGATGTCCTTCCAGCTGGCGTTGGTCACCAGGTTGCCCGACCAGCTGTGCGCCAGTTCGTGTGCGACCAGCGAGACCAGCGACTTGTCGCCGACGATCACGGTCGGGGTGGCGAAGGTCAGGCGCGGGTTCTCCATGCCGCCGAACGGGAACGACGGCGGCAGCACCAGCATGTCGTAACGGCCCCAGCGGTACTCGCCGTACAGCTTCTCGGCGGCACCGATCATCTTCTCGGTGTCTTCGAATTCCTTGGCGGCCTTGTTGACCATGGTCGGCTCGGCCCAGACGCCGGAGCGGCCGGAAATCGGCTCGAACACCAGGTCACCGGCGGCGATGGCCAGCAGGTAGGACGGAATCGGCTGCGGCATCTTGAAGGTGTAGTCACCGTCACGCGCGGCCTTCGGATCGTTGTCGGCGCTCATCAGCACCATCACGTCCGGGCGCGAGACCACGTGCGCGCTGTAGGTGAAGCGCACGCTCGGGGTGTCCTGCAGCGGCACCCAGGAACGGGCGTGGATGGCCTGCGACTGGCTGAACATGAAGGGCAGCTTCTTGCCCTCAGTCATCGACGGTGCCAGCCACTGCAGGCCCGAGGCGGTCGGTGCCGTGTGGTAGGTCACTTCCACCTTGGCCGGCTGTGCCGGGGCCTCGATGGTCAGCTTGCTGCCGAACACCTTGTCGACCGGGGCCAGCTCGAACTTCAGCGCGCTGCGTGCGCCATCGGCGGCGACGGCCTCGACCTTGGACACGGTCAGCTCGCGGGTGTCGAGCACCAGCTGTTTGGCGTCCTTCTGCTTCCATTCCAGGGTGTAGGTGGCGGTGCCACCGATCTGCTTCTGGTCGAAGTCCAGCTTCAGATCCAGCGCGATGTCCTTGATGACGACCTTGTCCGGTTCGGCGTACGAGCTTTCGTCGTGGCTGCGGTTCTCGGCGTTCACGGGGGCGGCGGGGGCCTTTTCGGCAGTCGGGGCAGCGGCGGGCGCGGCCGCCTCCTGGGAGCAGCCGGCGGCCAGGGCCACGGCCAGCGGAAGGAGCATCAGCGGATTACGCATGAATCGGGACCGTTACGGGGATCAAACCCCAATGGTACCTCCGTCCAGCCCCACAGGCGTTGCGCGGTGCGGGGTAATGGCGGGCACAGCACCGGTAGTGCCGGCCGCTGGCCGGCAACCCCGTCGCCCGGTGATTGGCCGCGCAGATGCCGGCCAGCGGCCGGCACTACCGGAACACCGGGCTTACAGCTTGTAGCCGGAGTGGATCGAAACGATGCCGCCGGTCAGGTTCTTGTAGTGGCAGCGCTCGAAACCGGCCTGCCCCATCATCGCCTTCAGTTCATCCTGCGGCGGGTGCTTGCGGATGCTTTCGGCCAGGTACTGGTAGCTGTCCGAATCATTGGCGAACAGCTTGCCCAGCTTGGGCAGGATCCTGAACGAGTGGAAGTCGTAGATCGGCTTGAACCAGTCCGCGGTGACTTCGGAGAACTCCAGCACGCGGGCCTGGCCGCCCACCTTCAGCACGCGGTACATCTCGCGCAGGCCAGCGTCCTTGTCGGTCACGTTGCGCAGGCCAAAGGCAATCGTGACCAGGTCGAAGCTGTTGTCCGGGAACGGCAGGGCTTCGGCATTGCACTGCACGTAGTCCAGGCCGAGCACCAGGCCGCGGTTGGTCAGGCGGTCGCGGCCGACCGACAGCATGCCGGCGTTGATGTCGCCCAGCACCACCGAGCCCTCGGCGCCGACGCGCTCCTTCAGCAGGGCGGCGATGTCGCCGGTGCCGCCGGCCAGGTCGAGCACGCGGTCGCCCGGCTTCACCTGCGCGGTCGCCACGTAGTAGCGCTTCCACGCCCGGTGCACGCCCAGGCTCATCAGGTCGTTCATCAGGTCGTAGTTGCGCGCGACCGAGGTGAACACCTGGCCGACCAGCTTCTGCTTGTCCTTGGCGGCGACGTCGCGGAACCCGAAATGGGTGGTTCCGGCTTTGTAGGGGGATTCGCTCATGGCCCCGATTATCGCACCGCCGGGGGCCAGCGGCACCCCCTGCCCGTATCATGGCGGGCCACGACTTCCCGGAGCCCCCGCATGATCACCACGCCCGACTACCAGGCCCTGCTGCAGACCGCCATCGCCGAAGCCCGCCAGGGCCTGGCCGAGGGCGGCGTGCCGATCGGCGCGGCGCTGTACCACAACGACGGCCGCCTGCTCGGTTGCGGCCACAACCGCCGGGTGCAGGAGGGCGACCCCTCCGTGCACGGCGAGACCGACGCCTTCCGCAAGGCCGGCCGCCAACGCCGCTACCAGGACACCATCATGGTCACCACCCTGGCGCCGTGCTGGTACTGCTCAGGCCTGGTGCGCCAGTTCAACATCGGCACCGTGGTGGTGGGCGAATCGCGCACGTTCCAGGGTGGCATCGACTGGTTGCGCGAGAACGGCGTCAACGTGATCGACCTCGACAACCAGGAATGCGTCGATCTGCTCGGCGATTTCATCGGTCGCCATCCGGACATCTGGAACGAAGACATCGGTGAATGAGCATCGCGCAGCCTGCTGTTGAACCCGCTTAATGAACGCTTCAGTGCCGGCACGCCCTAGTGCCGGCAGCGTATGCGGCCGTTGCCGTGAACCCGTGCACAGTCAGCTGCGCGGCGTGCATACACTGGGGTAACACCCCACCCGGCCGAGGCGCCTAGGGTGGGGTTACCGGGGCCCCCTTCCCCCCGGCGGAGCCAGCCATGTGCGCGCACGCCGTACGCCCCCCGCCCGACCCGATTCTCGATGCCATCCGCGAGCGGCTGCAGCAGCAGTACGCGCTGCACCAGCGTGGCGCGCTGTTCTGGACCGCGTACCAGGGCCTGCAGCTGGAACTGGTGCGTGATCGTCCGCTTGACCATGAGCGCCTGTGCAATGCAATGGCCGACATGGCCGAAGACCTCGGCGCGGTCGAGCATGCGCAACTGATAGGCAATCGCAACGCCGGCTCTACGCCGCGCTGACACGGCATGCACCGGCGCATACGCCACACTGCGATGAACCCCCACTCCCCTCCACCTCAACCGATTGGATCGACATGCACGCTGAAGTCCCCACCATTCCCCCGGTCATCAACGTCGACGCCGAGCTTGACCATTGGCGCCGCCAGCATGCTGACGGTGCACTGGCGCACAACTCCTTCGGCTCCTATGTGCCGTGGATCAAGTTCGCCTGCGATTCGCTGATCACCCAGCCGCGCGCCAGCAATGCGCAGCGCGACGAGATGTTCCAGACCCAGTACGCCCTGCAGATCATGCCGCGCCTGAGCGAAGCCCAGGCCCGCGAATTCGTCGACCGTTGCTGGCAGCACGTCTACCAGACCAGTCCGGTGCGCCTGCAGGACGCGCCGCGCCTGCGCGCCTGAGCTGCGTCGCGACGGCTGCACGGCCCCTGCACGAACCACTGCCGATCATCCTCGTCACCTGAGTGGGACGACGACGATGAAAGCACGCAATCTGTTCAATACGATCGCCAAGAAGGCCGCAGCCGCCACCGGTTCGCCGTGGACCTTCCTGGCTGCGGTAGCGATCGTGGTGGTCTGGGGCATCAGCGGTCCGGTGTTCGGTTTCAACGACACCTGGCAGCTGGTGATCAACACCGGTACCACCATCATCACCTTCCTGATGGTGTTCCTGATCCAGCACACGCAGAACGCGGATACCGCCGCGATGCAGATCAAGCTCGACGAGCTGATCCGTGCCACCGCAGAGGCCAACAACGAACTGTTGGATCTGGAAGAACTGGACGAAGAGCGGCTGGAAGAGATCCGCCGCGAGTACGAGCAGATGGCGCGCGAAGCCGGCGATGCACTGGCACGGGTGCGCGCCTGCCATGTGGCGCGGCGCGACGATGAAGCGGTGTAGCTGGCCCTGGAATGACACTGCCGGCCAGCGGCCGGCACTACCATCGATCATCAAGGTAGAGCCGGCCGCTGGCCGGCTTTCTTTCACCCGCGCTCGTGCCAGCCGCCGCCCAGCACCTTGTACAGGGTGATGCGGTTGGCCTGCTGCGCCAGCTGGGCCTGCAGCTGGGTCTGCTGCGCGTTGTAGGCGGTACGCCGCGCATCGAGCAGGGTGACGAAGCTGTCCAGGCCGGCGTCGTAGCGTGCCTGCGACAGGCGGTTGGCCTGTTCGGCCGCGTCCACCAGGCGCTGCTGTGAACTCACCTGCTCATCCAGGCTGACGTTCAATGCCAGCGCATCGGCGGTTTCGCGGAAGCCCACCTGGATCGACTTCTCGTACTGCGCCAGTGCGATATCACGATCGGCGTTGGCGATGGCCAGGTTGGCGCGCAGCTTGCCGCCCTGGAAGATCGGCAGGGTGATCTTCGGCAGGAAGCTCCACACCCGCGTTCCGCTGTCGAACAGGCTGGACAGTTCGCTCGAGCCACTGCCGATGCTGCCGGTCAGCGAGATGCTCGGGAAGAACGCAGCACGTGCCGCACCGATGTTGGCGTTGGCCGCCAGCAGCTGGTGTTCGGCGGCCATGATGTCCGGGCGCTGCAGCAGCACGTCGCTGGGCAGGCCGGCCGGCGGCGGTGCCAGTGCCAGCAGCTGCGGTTCGATGCTGTCCGGCAGCAGCGCCGGATCCAGCTGACCACCGGCCAGCAGCGCCAGCGCGTTGCGGTCCTGGGCCAGCTGGCCACGCAGGCGTGCGGCATCGGTGCGTGCGGTCTCGACCAGGGTCCGGGTCTGGGTCAGCTCCAGTGCCGAACTGCCGCCGCGCTCGTGGCGCGCCTCAGCCAGGCGCAGCGAATCCTCGTACGTCTTCAGCGTAGCATCGGCGATCTTCAGCCGCTGCGCATCGGCACCGTAGGTCAGCCACGCCGTCGCGGTCTCGGCCACCAGGCTCAGCTGCGCGTTGCGGCGATTTGCGGCCACCGCGAAGTACTGCTGCAGTGCCGCTTCGCTGAGGTTGCGCACGCGGCCGAACAGGTCCAGCTCGAACTCGGCCACGCCGACGCCGGCGGTGAACTGCTCGGTGACACCGGCGTCGGTGCCCTGGCGCTGCATCTGGCCGGTGACGGCCAAGCCGGGCACGCGGTCGGCACGCTGCACGCGGTACTGGCCGCGCGCGCGTTCAACGTTGAGCACGGCCACGCGCAGGTCGCGGTTGTTCTGCAGCGACTGGTCGATCACCTGCTGCAGGCGCGCATCGGTGAAGAAGTCGCGCCAACCGACAGCGGCGACATCGGCCACCTGGCCCTGCGTGGCCTCGGCCGGCCACTGCGCCGGAATCGCCGGAGCGACGGCGGTGTTCTTCGGCACCAGGGTGGAGCAGCCGACCAGCGCGAGCGCGGCGGCAATGGAAAGAAACAGGGATGCACTTTTCATGGGGATGACTTCCATCGGTACTGCCGGATGGCAGGAGGCAGTGCCGGCCAGCGGCCGGCACTACCGATTCGCTTACGTCGCGGACTTGCGCTTGAACAGGCGCTGCACCACCACGAAGAACAGCGGCACGAAGAACACGCCGAGCACGGTGCCGACGATCATGCCGCCGAGCACGCCGGTGCCGATCGCCTGCTTGGCGCCGGAGCCGGCACCGGTGGAGATCGCCAGCGGTACCACGCCCATGCCGAAGGCCAGCGAGGTCATCACGATCGGGCGCAGGCGATCGCGCACGGCGTGCATGATCGACTCGATCAGACTGGCGCCCTTCTCCAGGTTTTCCTTGGCGAACTCGACGATCAGGATCGCGTTCTTGCTGGTCAGGCCCACCGTGGTCAGCATCGCCACCTGGAAGTAGATGTCGCGTTCCAGGCCCTTGAAGGTGTTGGCCAGCACGGCGCCGAGGATACCCAGCGGGGCCGCCAGCAGCACCGCGGTCGGCACGCTCCAGCTTTCGTACATCGCGGCCAGGCACAGGAACACGATCATCAGCGACAGCGTGTACAGCAGCGGCGTCTGCGAACCGGCCTGGCGTTCCTGGTAGGACATCGCCGTCCACTCGATGCCGAAGCCCTGCGGCAGCTGCTTGGCCAGCTGTTCGATCTCGGCCATGGCATCACCGGAGGCCACACCCGGGGCCGGTTCGCCCTGGATTTCCATCGCCGACACGCCGTTGTAGCGTTCCAGGCGCGGCGAGCCGTAGTCCCAGTGCTTGGTGGCGAAGGCACTGAACGGCACCATCTCGCCCTTGTCGTTCTTCACGGACCAGAGATCGAAGTCCTCCGGCACCATGCGGAACGCCTGGTCGGCCTGCACGAACACACGCTTGACGCGGCCGCGATCGACGAAGTCATCGATGTACGAGCTGCCCCACGCGGCGGCCAGCGTGCCGTTGATCTGGTCGATCGACAGCCCCAGCGAGGTCGCCTTGGCCGCGTCGATATCGATGCGGAACTGCGGCGTGTCTTCCTGGCCGTTCGGGCGCACGTTGGCCAGCTTCTTGCTGCCGGCGGCGAGGCCCAGCAGCTGGTTGCGCGCGGCGACCAGTGCCTCGTGGCCCTGGCCGCTGTTGTCCTTCAGGAAGAAGGTGTAGCCCGAAGCGGTACCCAGTTCCGGAATGGCCGGCGGCGGGAAGGCAAAGATGAAGGCATCCTTGATCTGGCCCAGGGCCGCCATGGCGCGACCGGTGATCGGCATCACGCCGTTGTTGGCGTCACGCTCGCTCCAGTCCTTCAGCTTGACGAATGCCATGCCGGCGTTCTGGCCCATGCCGGCGAAGCTGAAGCCCTGCACCGAGAACACCGAGTCCACCGCATCCTTCTCGTTCTGCAGGAAGTGGTTTTCCAGTGCCGCGATCGATTCCAGCGTACGTTCCTGGGTGGCGCCGACCGGGGCCTGCACCAGCGCCATCAGCACGCCCTGGTCTTCATTGGGCAGGAACGAGCTGGGCAGGCGCACGAACAGCACGCCCATCAGCACGAACAGCGCCGCCACGATGCCCATGAAGCGCCACGGACGGTGGATGATGCCGCGCACGCCGCGCTGGTAGCTTTCGCTGGTGCGGTCGAAGCCGCGGTTGAAGCCATTGAAGAAACGACCGGACCAGCCCTTGTGTGCGACGTGGTGCTCACCCTTCTTCAGCGGCTTGAGCATGGTCGCGCACAGCGCCGGGGTCAGCACGATCGCCACCAGCACCGACAACGCCATCGCAGAGACGATCGTGGCCGAGAACTGGCGATAGATCACGCCGGTGGAGCCGCTCATGAAGGCCATCGGCACGAACACCGCCGACAGCACCAGGCCGATACCCACCAGCGCACCGGTGATCTGGCCCATCGACTTGCGGGTCGCTTCGAGCGGCGACAGTCCTTCCTCGGACATGATGCGCTCGACGTTCTCCACCACCACGATGGCATCGTCCACCAGCAGGCCGATCGCCAGCACCATCGCGAACATGGTCAGCATGTTCACCGAGAAGCCCAGCATCGCCAGCACGCCGAAGGTACCCAGCAGCACCACCGGCACGGCGATGGTCGGGATCAGGGTGGCGCGGAAGTTCTGCAGGAACAGGTACATCACCACGAACACCAGCACGATCGCTTCGATCAGGGTCTGCACCACGCCCTTGATCGACACGCGCACGAACGGGGTGGTGTCGTACGGGATCTCGGCCTTCAGGCCGGCCGGGAAGAAGCCCTTCATGTCTTCCAGCGCGGCATTCACACCGGCAGCGGTATCCAGCGCGTTGGCGCCGGTGGCCAGGGTGACCGCCAGGCCGCTGGCCGGCTGGCCGTTGTAGCGGGTGACGAAGTCATAGGACTCGGCACCCAGTTCGACGCGGGCGACATCACCCAGGCGCAGCTCTGCACCGTCCTGCGCACCGCGCACGATGATGTTGCGGAACTGTTCCGGAGTCTGCAGGCGCGACTGCGCGTTGATGGTGGCATTGAGCTGCTGGCCCTTCACCGACGGCGCACCGCCGAGCTGGCCGATCGCCACCTGGGCGTTCTGCGCCTTGATCGCGGCGGTCACTTCCGGCACCGACAGGCCATAGGTATGCAGCTTGTTCGGGTCCAGCCAGATGCGCATGGCGTACTTGCCACCGAACACCTGGATGTTGCCCACGCCCGGCACACGGCTGAGACGGTCGACGACATTGGAACCGACGTAGTCGGCGATGTCGTTGGCGTCCATGCTGCCGTTCTCGGACACGAACGCGATGACGTTCAGGAAGCCCGAGCTGGACTTGGCCACGTTGATGCCCTGCCGCTGCACTTCCTGCGGCAGCAGCGGCATGGCCAGCTGCAGCTTGTTCTGCACCTGCACCTGGGCAATGTCCGGGTTGGTGCCGCTCTCGAAGGTCAGGGTGATGGTGGCCTGGCCGTTGGACGAGCTGTTGGAGGAGAAGTAGATCAGGCCATCAAGGCCCTTCATGTTCTGCTCGATGATCTGCGTCACCGAGTCCTCGACCACCTTGGCCGATGCACCCGGGTAGGTGGCGCTGATTTCCACCGCCGGCGGTGCGACGTTGGGGTACATCGAGACCGGCAGCTTGAACAGGGCCAGGCCGCCGGCGAGCATGATGATGATGGCGATCACCCACGCGAAGATGGGTCGATCGATGAAAAAGCGTGCCATGGGGTTCTCCGCTTACTTCGCGTCGCCGGCCGGAGCGGCAGGCTGGGCGGCCGCTGCCGGCTTGGCCGGAGCAGCGCCCTTCTCGGTGGCCTTGACCGGCATGCCGGGGCCGATCTTCTGCAGGCCTTCGACGATGACCTTGTCGCCAGCCTTCAGACCGTCCTCGACCAGCCACTTGTCGCCGACCGTGCGGCTGACCTTGACCGGGCGCACTTCGACCTTGTTGTCCTTGTCGACCACCATCGCCGTGGTGTCGCCCTTCGGATCGCGGGCGATGCCCTGCATCGGCACCAGCACCGCATCGCTGCGCACGCCGCCGCCGATCACCGCACGCACGTACATGCCCGGCATCAGCAGGCCGTCCGGGTTGTCCACCTTCACGCGCAGGCCGAAGCTGCCGGTGGTCGGATCGACGCTGACTTCGGAGAACTCCAGCGTGCCCTTGTGCTCGAAGGTGCTGCCGTCTTCCATCAGGATGCTGACCGGCAGGGTCTGGTTGTCCTGCAGGCGGCCGGCGGCCAGTTCGCGGCGCAGCTGCAGCAGCTCGGCCGAGGACTGGGTCAGGTCGACATAGATCGGGTCCAGCTGCTGCACGGTGGCCAGTGCATTGGCCTGGCCGGCGTTGACCAGCGCACCCTGGGTGACGCTGGACTTGCCGATGCGGCCGCTGATCGGCGCGGTGATGCGGGCGTAGCCGAGGGTGACGTTGGCCGCATCCAGCGAGGCCTTGGCGGCACCGACGTCAGCCTCGGCCTGCTTCTGCGCGGCCACGGCGTTTTCCAGGTCCTGCTGGCTGACCGCATCGACCTTGGCCAGCTCGGTGATGCGCTTGGCGCTCAGGCGGGCGGCATTGGCGGTGGCTTCGGCACGGGCCAGCTGGGCGCGGGCGTTGTTGGCCTGGGCGCGGTAGCTGGCGTCATCAAGCTGGTACAGCGGCTCGCCGGCCTTGACCATGCCGCCCTCGGTGAACAGGCGCTTGGCGACGATGCCGTTGACCTGCGGGCGCACTTCGGCGACCAGGAAGGCATTGGTACGGCCCGGCAGTTCGCGGGTCAGGCCCACGGTCTCGGACTTCAGCGTGACCACAGTGACGTCACCCGGGCCCTGCTCGGGGGCCTGGGGTTGGCCGCCGCAGGCAGCCACGGTCGCGGCGATCGCCAGCGACAGTGCAAAGGGTCGGATTCGGCTCAGCAACATGACGGAAAGGCTCTTGGAGGAAGGAATCTCAGAAGGTGCTGATACAACGGACTCCCCCACTGTTCCGGTGAAAGCCCCGCAGATCGCGCCCACCCGGGTGGAGTGGGAGCCGGACCGGCCTGCCACGCACACGACGGGAATGATGGGAGCGAAATATACATACATGCTTGTTTGTTTGTAAACCGGTACAATTCAGCCACGTTTCACCCGCACTCATACCCATCCATGGCCCGCAAGACCAAAGAGGACACCCAGGCAACCCGGGAAGGCATCCTTGACGCCGCCGAAGCCTGCTTCCATGAACACGGCGTGGCCCGTACCACGCTGGAGATGATCGGTGCCCGCGCCGGCTACACCCGCGGCGCGGTCTACTGGCACTTCAAGAACAAGAGCGAGGTGCTGGCCGCGATCGCCGAGCGCGTGCACCTGCCCTTCATGCAGGAACTGGAGCGCACCTCCACCGACCAGCGCGACACCCCGGTGCACGACCTGCGCGCGGTGATGATCCACTCGTTCATCGAGCTGTCCGAGGACGAGCGCCTGCGCAAGACCATGGAGATCATGCTGCGCAGCGATGCGTCGGCCGATACCAAGGTGCTGACCGAGATGCAGCAGGCCGGATTCCGCGATGCGCTGGACCGGATGGAGCGCGCCCTGCGCCGCGCCCGCGATCTGGGCCAGCTGCGCGAAGGCGCCGACCCCAAGATTGCCGCGCGCATGCTGCACGCCACCGTGCTGGGCGTACTGCATGGCGCGATGGTCGAACCGGAACTGATGGACCTCAAGCGCGACGGCATGCTCGCGCTGGACATGACCCTGGCCGCCTACGTGAAGGATGGCGTGTTCGTTCCCGGAACGGTGCCCGAGCCGTTGCCGGAAGCGTGAGCGGCGTTGCTGCCGCCACCGCGGCACCCATGTGAGTACAGATCGATGATCCTGGACAACGTGGTATGGGGCTTCATCGGCTGCGGCAGCGTCACCGAGAAGAAGAGCGGGCCGGCCCTGGCCAACACGCCGGGCTCACGGGTGGCGGCGGTCATGCGCCGCAATGCGGCATTGGCCGAGGATTATGCGCGGCGCCATGCGATTCCCCGCTGGTACGCGGACGCCGATGCGCTCATCGCCGATCCGGAAGTGAACGCGGTGTACGTCGCAACGCCGCCCTCGACGCACATGCAGTACGCGCTGCAGGCGATAGCCGCGGGCAAGCCGGTCTATATCGAGAAGCCCATGGCCATGGACCTCGCCGAATGCGAGCGCATCCTGGACGCCAGCACACGCCATGGCGTGCCCGTATTCGTCGCCTATTACCGCCGCGCCCTGCCCCGCTTCGCGCAGGTGCAGCAGCTGCTGGACAGCGGCGCGATCGGTACGCCACGCAGCGTGCGCGCGACCCTGCATCGGCCGCATTCGGTGAATGCCGCATCGCCGGACTTCTGGCGGACCAACCCCGCGATCGCCGGTGGCGGGCTGTTCGTCGATCTGGGCTCGCACACCTTGGACCTGCTCGACCATCTGCTGGGTCCGCTGAGCGATGTGCGTGGCCTGGCCAGTTCGTTGACCGGCGCCTACGCCGCCGAAGACAGCGTTTCGATGTGCTTCCGCACCGCAATGGGCGCGCATGGCATCGCGCAATGGAGTTTCTGCGCGTTCCGCCGCCAGGATGAGATCGAGATCACCGGCGACCGCGGGCAGCTGCGCTTTGCCACGTTCGAGGATGTTCCAGTGGTACTGGAAACCGAAGCCGGCGTGCAGAGGTTCGACATCTCCAACCCACCGTCGATCCAGCAACCGTTGATTGCCTCCCTCGTGGACGAACTGCGCGGCAACGGGCGCTCGCCCTCGAACGGCATCAGCGCCGCCCGCACCAGTGCGGTGATCGACCAGGTGCTGCAGGCCTACCGCACGCGGCAATCGCGCTGACCGCACAAGAAAAAGGCCGCCTTGCGGCGGCCTTTTCCGTTGCAGCGAGCGGGGTCAGAGCCCTCGCCACGGAGAGGGATCCGACCCCATCGGGCGTTACAGGATGTAGCGGCTCAGGTCCGGGTCCTGCACCAGCTCACCCAGGTGTGCATCGACGTAGGCGCTGTCGATGGCCAGGGTTTCGCCGTCGCGGTCCGGCGCCTCGTAGCTGAGCGAATCCAGCAGGCGCTCCAGAACCGTATGCAGGCGACGGGCACCGATATTTTCCTGGCGCTCGTTCACCTGGAAGGCGATCTCGGCCAGGCGATCGATGGCGTCGGCGGTGAAGCTGACCTTGACGCCTTCGGTGGCCAGCAGCGCTTCGTACTGCTTGGTCAGCGCGGCCTTCGGCTCGGTCAGGATGCGCACGAAATCCCCCTTGCTCAGCGCACCCAGTTCAACGCGGATCGGGAAGCGGCCCTGCAGCTCCGGAATCAGGTCGCTGGGCTTGGCCAGGTGGAACGCGCCCGAAGCAATGAACAGGATGTGGTCGGTCTTGATCGTGCCGTACTTGGTCGACACGTTGGAGCCTTCCACCAGCGGCAGCAGGTCGCGCTGCACGCCTTCGCGCGACACGTCGCCACCACCCACGTTGTCACCACGCTTGGCAACCTTGTCGATCTCGTCGATGAAGACGATGCCGTGCTGCTCGCAGGCCTCGATCGCGGCGGTGCGGATGTCGTCCTCGTTGACCAGCTTGCCGGCTTCTTCCTCGATCAGCAGCGGACGTGCAGCCTTGATGGTCAGCGTGCGCTTGTGCGCCTTGGCGCCGCCGCCGAGGTTGGCGAACATCGACTTCAGCTGCTGGCCCATTTCCTCCATGCCCGGCGGGGTCATGATGTCCATGCTGACGTTGGCAGCCAGGTCGAGCTCGATCTCGCGCTCGTCCAGCTCGCCATTGCGCAGCATCTTGCGGAACTTGATGCGGGTCTCGTTGTCCTGCGCCGACGGTTCGGTGCGCGCAACCTCCGGATCGAAACCGATGCCACCGCTGCGGCGCGGCAGCAGCGCATCGAGGATGCGGTCTTCGGCACGCTCTTCGGCCTGGGTACGCACGCGCACCTTGGCCTGCTCGCGGTACAGCTTGACCGCGGTATCGGCGAGGTCGCGGATGATCTGCTCGACGTCCTTGCCGACGTAGCCGACTTCGGTGAAGCGGGTCGCTTCGACCTTCACGAACGGCGCGTTGGCCAGCGTGGCCAGGCGACGTGCGATCTCGGTCTTGCCGACGCCGGTCGGGCCGATCATCAGGATGTTCTTCGGCATCACTTCATTGCGCAGCTCAGGCACCAGCTGCATGCGGCGCCAGCGGTTGCGCAGGGCGATGGCTACTGCACGCTTGGCGTCGTGCTGGCCGACGATGTGCCGGTCCAGCTCCTGCACGATCTCGCGCGGGGTCATGGTGGCGGAGGAAACTTCGATCTTCGACATGGATGTGCTCACGAATGCGTTGTCGGTAGTGCCGGCCGCTGGCCGGCAACCAGGCACGTGTGTCCGGGCTCATGAGGTTGCCGGCCAGCGGCCAGCACGACCCTCACAGCTCCTCGACCACCACGTTGCGGTTGGTGTAGATGCAGATGTCGCCGGCGATGCCGATCGCTTCGCTGGCGATGGTGCGCGCATCCAGTTCGGTGTGCGCCATCAGTGCGCGCGCGGCCGAGAGTGCGTAGGAACCACCGGAACCGATGGCGATGATGCCGTCCTCCGGCTCGATCACATCACCGGTGCCGCTGATGATCAGCGAGGTTTCCTTGTCGGCCACCGCCAGCAGGGCCTCAAGCTTGCCGAGGCGACGCTCGGTGCGCCAATCCTTGGCCAGCTCGACCGCAGCGCGCTGCAGCTGGCCGTGCTTTTCCAGCTTGGCCTCGAACAGTTCGAACAGGGTGAAGGCATCGGCGGCGGCACCGGCGAAGCCGGCCAGTACCTGGCCATCACGGCCGAGGCGGCGCACCTTGCGCGCATTGCCCTTCATCACGGTGTGGCCCAGCGTGACCTGGCCGTCGCCGGCAATGGCCACGTGCTCGCCGCGACGGACGCAGACGATGGTGGTGGCGTGGAAAACGTTGGGGTTCTGACTGGGGTCCATGCGGCCTCCGATAGCTGTTCACGGGACATGGGGACAGCGCCGGGTGCGATCAAGCCTGCGCGGATGGCTGCCGTTCAGCGCTTGGCCGCGCCCCATGGACAGAGGGCGCCGTTCCAACGAGCGCATCGCAATGCGCGCGGACCCCACCGCCCGAACGTGGAACGCCTGCCGTTCAGCGATTTGCCTGCGACGGCCGGTCCGGATTCGGCTCGATGCCCCAGGCGATATACCAGTCTTCACCCTGCGTCTCGATCGGATGCTGGGTGCGGCCGGAGCCATTGCCGCAGGCCAGCGCGTCGGCCGCGCAGTAGCGGTCGCAGCCCCAGCAGATGCGCTCGGGGTGTCTGGGATGCAACGGTATGGGCTTCGCCATGGCAGCGGTGTCCTCGTGGCCTGCGGCCACGGTGCGCCGGTTGCATCCGACCTGCCCTGATCCAGATCAAGGGCGGGCTATTCAGCCTTGTCGTCCTTGCTGCGGCGCTTGGCGCGCGGATGCGCGGCGTCGTAGACCTTGGCCAGGTGCTGGAAATCGAGGTGGGTGTAGATCTGCGTGGTGGCGATGTCGGCGTGGCCCAGCAGCTCCTGCACACCGCGCAGGTCGCCGGAGGATTCCAGGATGTGGCTGGCGAAACTGTGCCGCAGCATGTGCGGGTGCACGTGCTTGAACAGGCCCTGGCGCTGCGCCAGCTGGCGGATGCGGATCTGCACCGCGCGTTGGCTGATCGGCCCGTTGCGGCCGGGGAACACCGGCGAGGCCGGACCGCCGCCACTTTCCGCACGCCAGGCCTGCAGCGCCTCGCGAGCGGGCCGGCCGAACGGCACCCGACGCTGGCGGTTGCCCTTGCCCAGCACGTTGACCAGGCCACTGTCGAAATCCAGGTCACGCCAGGTCAGCGCGCAGACTTCGCTCAGGCGCAGGCCGGAGGAATAGAACAATTCCAGCAGCGCGCGGTCACGGCGGCCGAGTTCACCTTCCGGCTCCAGCTCGACCAGCTGCACGGCTTCGTCGGCATCAAGCACCTGGGGCAAGCGGCGCGGCGCGCGCGGCGCCTTCAGCGTCGCTGCCGGACTGACCTCGATGCGCCCGTGCTTGAGCAGCCAGGCGTAGAAACTGCGACAGGCCGACAAGCGGCGTTGCAGGCTCTTGGCCGACAGGCCACGCCGGTGCTCGTCGGCGACGAACTGGCGCACCGCGTCGGCATCCAGTGCCTCCACTGCCATGCCACGCGGCTCGGCCCAGGCCGACAGCGCGTCCAGGTCGCGGCGGTAGGCGTCGAGCGTATGTGCCGACATCCGCCGCTCCACCTGCAGGTGCTGCAGGAAGGCCTGAACCGCGCTCATCGTCGACGTGCCCTGCTCAGCCGGGGAAGCGCTTCAGGCCAGTGACCAGCGCGTCGCCCATCATGCGCAGGAACAACGTCCCCATGCCCGGGTAGAAGCGGTTCGGGTCGTGGCTGCCGACCGCGATCAGGCCGACGCCCGGCAGCGGCAGCAATGCGGTGGTCTGCACTTCCTCACTGCGCACGCCGTACAGCACGGCATTCTTTTCCGGCTGCAGGCGGCCACAGATCGGCTCGCCGTCGTTCAGACAATCGCGGAACGGGCCCAGCTGCGGATCGTCGGCAGCAATTACCTGCAGCCAGTCGGCCTGTTCCAGCCCGGCCACCGGCGCATGCACCACCAGCCGCACCAGGTCACCGGCGAAGTCTTCCTGCAGCGATGCGGCCATCGCACGCAGGGTGTCGGCGGCGTTGTCCTGCTTCATCAGCGCAAGGGTCAGCTGGTGCGTGCGCACCGCCAGGCGTTCATTGACCTGGGCGGTCGCGCCCAGATCGGCCAACCGTCGTGCCAGCTCGCGGTTCTTCTCGCGCAGCACTTCCAGCTGGTAGCTGGCCAGCGACGCGGTCGGGCCGTCGTCGCGCGGCACCACCAGGGTCAGGGCCAGGTCCGGGAACTGCTTGAGGAAGCCGGGATGACGCCGCAACCAGGCAGCGACTTCATGGGCCTCGAGCTTGTCGACGGTTTCGGTCATGCGATCCACTCCCCTTCGAAGACGAATGCGGTCGGGCCGGCCATCACCACCGGCTGGCCATCGCCCGGCCACTGGATGCGCAGGTCGCCACCGGGCAGGCTGATGCGCGCATCGCGCTGCAGGCGGCCACGCTGCATCAAGGTCACCGCGGCGGCACAGGCACCACTGCCGCAGGCCAGGGTCTCGCCGACGCCGCGCTCGAACACGCGCAGGCGGGCGTGCGCCGGGCTCATCACCTGGGCGAAGCCCACGTTCACCGAGCGCGGGAACGACGCATGCTGCTGCAGCAGCGCACCGACGCGCTCGACCGGTGCAGCATCGATCAGGCCCACTTCGATCACCGCATGCGGGTTGCCCATCGACACCGCGGCGAAGCGTACGCTCTCGCCCTGCAGCGGCAACAGGTATTCCTCGCGCGGGTGTGCAAAGCCCATCAGCGGCACGTTGGCCGGCTCGAAGGCGGGCACGCCCATCGTCACCGCAAACTGCCCCTCGCCCAGCACCTTCACTTCATGGCTGGCCAGCGGACTGTCGATGACGAATGCATCGCCCTGCGCACTGCCCTCGCGCACCAGCCAGGCGGCGATGCAGCGCGCGCCGTTGCCGCACTGTTCGGAGTTGGAACCGTCGGCATTCCAGATGCGATACGAGGCCACCGAACCGTCCGCACGCGGCGCCTCGATGGTCAGGATCTGGTCGCAGCCAACGCCGGTGTGGCGGTCGGCCAGGCGCGCGGCCAGCTCGGGCGTGGGCGGCGCACTGCCGTCACGCAGGTCGATCACTACGAAATCATTGCCCGCGCCATGCATCTTGCTGAAGCGCAGGGCCTTGGAACCGGCCTTACTCATTCCCGCTGCCCGCCTTCTTCGCAGGCACCGGTTGGGTGGTCGGTGCGGCCGGCTCCACGGTCGTGGCCGGGGTGCCGCTGCCCTGGGTCTGCGCCGGGGTTGCCTCGGTGGCGGGCTCGGCAGCGGGTTCGACGGTTTCTTCCACCGGCACCGGCTTCTGCGGCAGTACCAGCGGGCCCTTGTTGCCGCAGGCGGCGAGGAGCAGCAGCGAGGCCGCTGCCAGCGGAATCAGGATGGCGTTTCGATGGGGGATCTTCATGCCCCGAGTATAGCCATTGGCGGCTGAGCGGTAGGTAGAGTCGACCGTTGGTCGACTATCGCGCGCAGCGCGGGGTTTTCGCCGGCGGCCGGGAGAGCAGTCGACCAACGGTCGACTCTACCCCGCCGGCGGGGGAAGCGGCCGCGTCCACAGCCAGATCGCCACCACGGTCATGCTGCCGATCGAGAACCACTTCACCCAGGCAATCGGCACGCACCACAGCATGATGGCGGCGCATACCGCCATGGTGATCGTGGCCATCCACTTGCCGTAGCGGCTGACTGCCCCGTGTGCCTGCCAGTTGGCGATGGCCGGGCCGAAACGCGGATGCTGCAGCAGCCAGTTGTGCAGGCGTTCGGACCCACGTGATGCAGCCCAGGCCGAGATCAGGATGAATACGGTGGTCGGCAGGCCCGGAACGAAGATGCCGACGATGCCGGTGCCGAGGCTGACGTATGCCAGCAGCCACCACGCCCAACGGAAACGCACCACGCGCGGCGGCGTGGCGCTATCGCGGGGTGCAGATGGCTCGGGCAGGCTCATGGCCGCAAGGATACCGGTTCGGGGTGCCCGGCAGCGCCCGGCACCCCTTTGCCGTTACGGCTGGGCGATGCCCAGCTGCTGCAGCACGAACGCGTACGACTCGGACAGTTCGCGGTAGCGCTGGAAGCGCCCCGACTTGCCGCCGTGGCCGGCTTCCATGTTGGTGCGGAACAGGATCGGGTAGTGGCCGGTGTTGTCGTCACGCAGCTTGGCCACCCACTTGGCCGGCTCCCAGTACTGCACCTGCGAATCCCACAGGCCGGTGCCCACGAACAGCGCCGGGTAGGCCTGCGGCTTCACGTTGTCGTAGGGCGAGTAGGACAGCATGTAGTCGTAGTACGGCTTCTGCTCCGGGTTGCCCCACTCGTCGTATTCGTTGGTGGTCAGCGGAATGGTCGGGTCGAGCATGGTGGTGACCACGTCGACGAACGGCACCTGCGCCACCATCACCCGGTAATCCTGCGGGGCCTGGTTGGCCACCGCGCCCATCAGCAGGCCACCGGCGCTGCCGCCGGACGCGGCCACGCGATCCTTCGCCGCCCAGCCCTGCGCCACCAGGCCACGGGTGACGTCGACGAAGTCGTTGAAGGTGTTCTGCTTGTGCAGCAGCTTGCCGTTCTCATACCAGTCGCGGCCCATCTCCTGGCCGCCACGGATGTGGGCGATGGCATACACCACACCACGATCGAGCAGGCTTACCGCGGTCTGGTTGAAGTACGGATCCATCGACATGCCGTAGCTGCCGTAGGCGTACTGGAACAGCGCGCCCTTGCCGTCCTTCTGGTAGCCCTTGCGGTAGACCAGCGACACCGGCACCTTCACGCCATCGCGCGCGGTGATCCAGACGCGGTCGGTCTCGTACTTCGAGGCGTCATAGCCGATCACCGGCTGCTGCTTCAGCTGGCGACGCTCGCCGGTGGCGGTGTTCAGCTCGAACACCGTGGTCGGGGTCGTCATCGAGGTGTAGACGTAGCGCAGCCACGGCGTATCGGCCTCGGTGTTGTCGCCCAGGCCCATCGAGTACGCCGGCTCATCGGCCTTGACGTAGTCGCTGCGGCCATCCTTGAACAGCAGGCGGATGCGTTCCAGGCCCTCGGAACGTTCGGCAATGGCGGTGTACGCATCGAACAGCTCGAAGCCTTCGATGAACACCGCATCGTCGTGCGCGATCCAGTCCTTCCACTGCGCACGCGAGGTGGCATCGGTCGGTGCGGTGACCAGCTTGAAATTCTTCGCACCGTCGTTGGTGCGGATCACCCAGCGGCCGTCGTAGTGATCGGCGTCGTACTCGACATCGCGCTGGCGCGGCGCCAGCACGGTGAAGGTGGTCGGGTCGCTGGCCGGCGCGTAGCGCTCTTCCGAGGACACGGTGCTGTGCACGCCGATGGTGATGAAGCGATCGTCGCGGGTACGACCGATGCCCATGTAGAAGCTGTCGTCCTTCTCTTCGTAGACGACGGTGTCGGCGCTGGCCGGGGTGCCCAGCACGTGCTTCTTTACGCGCACGGTCAGCAGCGTTTCCGGATCGTTCTCGACATACAGCACGGTGCGGTTGTCGTCGGCCCAGACCAGGTCGCCGGAGCTGCCGGTGATCACATCGGGCAGCACCTTGCCGATGGCCAGGTCCTTGAAGCGGATCGTGTACTGGCGGCGGCCCACATCATCATCGGCCCAGGCCAGCAGCTGGTTGTCCTGGCTGACCTCCATCGCGCCGACGCTGAAGTAGCCCTTGCCGGCCGCCATCGTGTTGACGTCCAGCAGGACTTCCTCGGCGGCATCCATGCTGCCCTTGCGGCGCGCGTGGATGGGGTAGTCCTGGCCGGTCTCGAAACGGCTGTAGTACCAGTAGCCGCGCTCGCGCGCCGGCACGCTGGAATCGTCCTGCTTGATGCGGCCGACGATCTCCTTGTACAGGGTGTCTTCCAGCGGCTTCAGCGGTGCCAGCAGCTGGTCGGCGTAGGCATTCTCGGCCTGCAGGTAGGCCAGCATGTCCTTGTTCTCGCGCTTGTCGTCGCGCAGCCAGTAATAGTCATCGTTGCGGGTCGCGCCGAACGGCGCCTTGACCACATGCGGATGCTTGGCGGCATCCGGCGGAACGGGCGGCGTGGCGGCGGTAGCAGTCGTGGTCATCAGGCTGGCGAGTAACAGGCAGAGGGTGGATTTCATGAGATAAGGCTCCTTGAGCGGCAATGCAATGGCGTCCTTGTGTCCGAGTCTGGGTCGCGGAAGGACTGCCGGCAACCCTGCCGGTAGTGCCGGCCGCTGGCCGGCAACCTCATGAACTCCGGAATGGGTCGGAATGCCGGCCAGCGGCCGGCACTACCCGAACGCATGCTCCCCGCGCGCGGCGTACCATGGGCACATGAGTACCCTGCCCCACACGCCGGGCTACAGCCGGCGCAGCCATGAAATCGCTCCGTTCCACGTGATGTCCCTGCTGGCCCGCGCGCAGGCGCTGGAACAGGCGGGCCACGATGTGATCCACCTGGAAATCGGCGAACCGGACTTCACCACCGCCGAACCCGTCGTGCGTGCCGGCCAGGCCGCATTGGCTGCCGGCCACACCCGCTACACCGCCGCACGTGGCCTGCCGGCCCTGCGCCAGGCCATCAGTGGCTTCTATCGCAGCCACTACGGGCTGGACATCGATCCTGAACGCATCCTGGTCACTCCGGGCGGGTCCGGTGCGCTGCTGCTGGCCAGCAGCCTGCTGGTCGATCCCGGCCGCCACTGGCTGCTGGCCGACCCCGGCTATCCGTGCAACCGCCACTTCCTGCGCCTGGTGGAAGGCGGTGCGCAGCTGGTGCCGGTCGGGCCGGAGACCGCCTACCAGCTGACCCCATCGCTGGTGCAACAGCACTGGAACGCCGACAGCGTCGGCGCGCTGGTCGCCTCGCCGGCCAACCCGACCGGCACCGTGCTTTCCGCCGACGAACTGGCCGCACTGTCGCAGACCCTGCACGCACGGGGCGGCCACCTGGTGGTGGACGAGATCTATCACGGCCTGACCTACGGCCTGGATGCACCCAGCGTGCTGCAGGTGGACGACAGCGCGTTCGTACTGAACAGTTTCTCCAAGTACTTCGGCATGACCGGCTGGCGGCTGGGCTGGCTGGTGGCACCGCCGTCAGCGGTACCCGATCTGGAGAAGCTGGCGCAGAACCTGTACATCAGCGCGTCGAGCATCGCCCAGCACGCCGCACTGGCCTGCTTCAGCGAGGAATCGATGGCGATCTTCGAACAGCGTCGCGAGGCGTTCCGACAGCGCCGTGACTTCCTGCTGCCCGCGCTGCGTGAGCTTGGCTTCCGCATTGAAGTCGAGCCGCAGGGCGCGTTCTACCTGTACGCCGATGTCAGCGCGTTCACCGACGACGCGCAGGCGTTCTGCGCGCACTTCCTGGAAACCGAGCACGTGGCGTTCACCCCCGGCCTGGACTTCGGCTTCCACCGCGCCAACCAGCATGTGCGGCTGGCGTACACGCAGGAAGTGCCGCGGTTGCAGGAGGCGGTGGCGCGGATCGCGCGGGGGTTGAAGCGTTGGGGCGCCTGATCGCCCGGCGCGAACGGCATCCACGCATGGCGTGGATCTACTGATCCGGCGCACGGTACATGGGTAGATCCACGCCATGCGTGGATATGTAGCCCCAAAGAAAAACGCCGCCCGAGGGCGGCGTTTTTCATTCCATCACTTGCCGCCCAACCGCTCCCACAGGAAGCTGTAGGCCAGCGCGGACATGTGCGCGGCCTGTGCGTTGTTGGCTGCGCCGCCGTGGCCACCTTCGATGTTCTCGTAGTAGGTCACGTCCTTGCCGGCGTCGATCATCTTCGCCGCCATCTTGCGGGCGTGGCCCGGGTGCACGCGGTCATCGCGGGTGGAGGTGGTGAACAGCACCGGCGGGTAGTTCTTCTTCGCGTTGAACAGGTGGTACGGCGAGAAGGTCTTGATGAACTCCCAGTCGCTGGTATCCGGGTTGCCGTACTCGGCCATCCACGAGGCGCCGGCCAACAGGTGGCTGTAGCGCTTCATGTCCAGCAGCGGCACCTGCACCACCACCGCACCGAACAGTTCCGGGTACTGGGTCAGCATGTTGCCGGTCAGCAGGCCACCGTTGCTGCCACCCTGCACGCCCAGATGCTTGGCGGTGGTGATCTTGCGCTTGACCAGATCGCGCGCCACCGCGGCCATGTCTTCATAGGCCTTGTGGCGGTTCTGCTTCAGCGCCGCCTGGTGCCAGCGCGGGCCGTACTCGCCGCCGCCACGGATGTTGGCGACCACGTACACGCCGCCCTTCTCCAGCCAGGCGCGACCCATGCCACCGGAATAGCTCGGGGTCAGCGAGATCTCGAAACCACCGTAGCCGTACAGCAGGGTCGGATTGGAGCCATCGAGCTTCATCGCCCTGTCGTGCACCACGAAGTACGGCACGCGAGTGCCGTCCTTGCTGGTGGCGAAGTGCTGCTCGATCACCTTGCCCTTGGCATCGAAGAAGGCCGGCATGGTCTTCAGCGTTTCCGGTGCCTGGCCGATCTCGGCCAGGGCCAGCGTGGTCGGGGTCAGGTAATCGGTGGCGGTCAGCCACACCGCGTCGCTGTCATTGCTGTCGACCGCGCCCACGGCCAGCGTGCCGAAGGCCGGGGCACCGACGAAGCGACTGGTCTGCCAGCCATTGACGCCCGGCGTCAGCACCGACAGGCGGTTCTTGACGTCGTCCAGCACGTTCAGCACCAGGTGGCTTTTGGTCCAGGTGGCGCTGGCCAGCGAGGTGGTCGCGGTCGGGGTGAACAGCACCTCGAAGTCGCGCTTGCCGGCCAGGAAGTCGTCCAGCTTCGTCGCCAGCAGCGAACCGGACGCGTACGTCTTGCCGCCCACGGTCCACGGATCGCGCAGTTCCAGGGTCAGCCACTGCTTGTGCAGGCCCTTCTCGGCCGAGTTCGGCGCGTCGATCTTGGTCAGCGTGCCGTCGTCGCCACGCAGGTAGAGCTCGTTGTTGTAGAACGCCAGCGTGCGGCTGACCAGGTTGCGCTCGAAGCCCGGGGTGTCATCGTGCATCGCCGCGATGTACATGTCTTCCGGCTTGCCTTCGTACACCACGGTGGCCGAGGCCATCGGCGTGCCGCGCTTCCACAGCTTGGCCACGCGCGGATAGCCGGACGTGGTCATCGAGCCGGCACCGAAGTCGGTGTAGACGAACACGGTGTCGCGGTCGACCCAGTTGAGGCCACCCTTCGACTCCGGACGGAAGAAGCCGTCCTTGATCCAGGTCTTGTTGGCCAGGTCGAACTCACGGGTGACGTCGGCGTCGGCGCCGCCGCGCGACAGCGCGATCAGGCAGCGGCTGTAATCCGGGCGCAGGCAATCGGCGCCGTGCCAGACCCAGTTCTCACCCTCGGCCTTGTTCAGTGCATCCAGGTCGAGCACGGTCTCCCACTGCGGCGAGGCCTTGCGGTACTCGGCCAGGGTGGTGCGGCGCCACAGGCCGCGCTCGTGCTGCTGGTCCTTCCAGAAGTTGTAGTAGTAGTCGCCGATCTTCTGCACGCCGGGAATCTTGGCATCGGAATCGAGCACCTCGCGGATGCTGGTCTCCATCTGCTTGAAGGCCGGGGTCTGCGCCAGGCGCGCCTCGGACTTGGCATTCTGTTCCTTGACCCAGGACAGCGGCTTGTCGCCGGTGACGTCCTCCAGCCAGGCGTAGCGATCGGTGTCTTCAGCGGCCACGGCGGTCCCCACCGAGGCAGCGGTCATCATGCCGGCCAGCAGGCAGGCGGAAGCGAGTCGTGACATTGCAGCTCCAGGCAGTCATAAGCCGTGGAACGCTAGCACGGAATGTCGCAGCCTCCCCCGTGTCGAAGGTCAGGCCGTGGCCGCAGGGCTGCGCCGGCCGCGTGCGGCGGGAACCGGCCGACGGCGCGCCTGTCCACCGGTACGCCGCGCCAGCCGCCGCCATGACAGGCGCGGCAGCGGAAAGCGCAGCAGCGCCCACCAGGCCGCGAGCGGCATGCCCACCAGCCACATCGGCAGCCAGCCCAACCACGCGCTGCTGCCACGTGCCGCCGGCCAGACCAGTACCAGCGCCAGCCCAGCCAGGGCCAGCTGCCGCACGCCACGCAGCAGGCGCGGGTCGGCGCGATCGATGACGCGTTCAGTTGCAGGGCGACGGACGGAACGAGCGTTCATGGGGCTTCTCCGGTAGACAGTGCAACACAGCTTGGGCAAGCCCCTTCTCACAGGATGCGACACCATTGACGGATCGCGTGCACACAGTCGACCATGCGCGTGCAAGCCCACTGGAGCCCGCTCCCGCATGACTTCGATCCGCCCGTTCTGCGCCGTGCTGCTGGCTCTGTCCCTGGCAGGTCCTGCCATGGCCGCCAGTGAGCCGCCGTCGCCCCGCGCCAGCGCCCCCGACGCGGCCGACCCGGGGGCGCCGATCGACCTGAAGCGCTTCATGGGCACCTGGTATGTGATCGGCCGCGTGCCGAACTTCATCGAACGCGGGCATGTCGCCAGCGTCAACGAGTACGAGCTGCGCGACGAGCACAAGGTCGGCATCACCTACCGCTACCGTGATGGCTTCGGCGAACCGCTGCAGGAAATACGCGCACGTGCCAGCGTCGATCCGGACAGCGGCAACCATGGCTGGCGAACCTGGTTCTATCGCGTGGTGCCGACCCATTCGCGGGTACTGGAAGTCGCCCCGGACTATTCATGGGCACTGATCGGTTATCCGGGCCGCGAGATGGCCTGGATCTTCGCGCGCAAGCCGGACATGGACAAAGCCCTGTACAAGGAGCTGGCCGAGCGCCTGCGCGACGAGTACGGCGTGAACACCGACAAGCTCAAGCGCGTGCCGCAGCATCCGGAACAGGTCGGCAAGCTGGGCTACGAAGTACCGAACGCGCGTTGATCGGGTCGTGGGTGCGGAGCCGGGTCCGAGCGCCCGGACTTCACGCCGCGCGTGGCTGCACCCGGCGTTCGATTTCGCTGCGCGTTGGCAATGTCTTGAGATCGTAGGCCGCCTGCATCGCGAGCCAGGACGCGGCATCCCCACCAAAATGCCGCGCCAGCCGCGCTGCAGTGTCCGCCGAAATGCTGCGTTGGCCGTGCACGATGGTGTGCAGTCGCGTTGCGGGCACATCCAGGGCCTTCGCCAGCGCATTCACGCTCAGCGCCAGGGGCAGCAGGAATTCTTCACGCAGGATCTCGCCAGGATGGATGGCGCGCATGCCGTTGTGGGGACGCTTCATGGCGGGCACCTCAGTGATAGTCAACAATTTCCACGGCATCGGCGCCGCCGTCGGTCCAGATAAAGCAGAGCCGCCATTGATCGTTGATGCGAAGGCTGTACTGCCCTCTTCGATCGCCTGACAGCACCTCGAGGCGGTTCCCGGGCGGGCTGCGGAGGAAGGCCAACGTCTGTGCCGAGTCGAGCAGTTGCAGTTTGCGTTCCGCCACTCGCCGGATCTGGCGCCAGGCGCGTGGGCAGGCTCCTTCAAACAGGGCGCGGGTCTGCCTGCAGCGGAATGAACGGATCATTCCGTTCAACGCATTACGTTGAACGGAACATACCAAGGAACGCGATGTGCTGCCAGTCCCAGTCTGGCGATATCGATTCCTGATGGGCGTGGCGGCTTCCAGAGCCTGGCGCTATGACAGGCACAATGTCGACACGCTGCAGGCTGCAGGCTGCCGGCCGGCACTACCGCGACCCTGCCGGGTATTCCCGGCAGGCGTAGCGGTTACTTGCGGCTGTAATGCGCGACCAGGCGGTCGCCGAGCATCTGCAGCAGCTGCACCAGCACCAGCAGCAGGACCACGGTAACCAGGGCCACGTCGGTGTGCGAACGCTGGTAGCCGTCGCGGAACGCCAGGTCACCAAGGCCGCCGGAACCGATCGCACCGCCCATCGCGGTGAAGCCGATCAGGGCCACGGTGGTGACCGTCGCACCGGCGATCAGGCCAGGACGCGCTTCCGGCAGCAGCACGCGGGTGACCAGCTGCCAGGTGGTGGCGCCCATCGCCTGGGTCGCCTCGATCACGCCACGGTCCACTTCGCGCAGCGCGGTCTCGACCAGGCGCGCGTAGAACGGCGCTGCGCCGATCACCAGTGGCACGATCGCGCCGCGCACGCCCAGCGACGTCCCCATCAGGAACAGCGTGACCGGAATCAACACGATCATCAGGATGATGAAGGGCACCGAACGCAGCAGGTTCACCACCAGCGCCAGCACGCCATAGGCAAACGGCCGGCGCTTCATCTGCGGCGCACCGAACAGGTACAGCAGCACGCCCAGCGGCAGGCCGATGGCCAGGGTCAGCGGCAGCGAACCGAGCAGCATCAGCAGGGTGTCGATGGTGGCCTGGCCGATGTCGGCCCACTTGCCCGCATCCAGGTGGCGGAAGAAACCGCCGGCAGTGGCGATGATCATCGACGCAGCTCCTCGACATGCACGCCGGCAGCCACGAAGGCGGCCTGCGCGGCGGACTGGTCACCGCCCACCAGGGCGACCACCAGCTGGCCATAGGGGGTGTCCTTGATCCGGTCGATACGGCCGGACAGGATGTTGTAGTCGACCCCGGTCTGGCGCGCGACGCTGCCGAGCAGGGGTTCGTAGGTGTCGCCGCCGAGGAAGGTCAGGCGCACGATGCGCCCGCCCACCACGTCGAAATCGCGGTGCAACGCCCCTTCGTCCACGTGCTCCGATTCGCTGACGAACCGGCGCGTGGTCGGGTGCTGCGGATGCAGGAACACCCGGGTAACCGGTCCGGTCTCGACCATCTGCCCGGCATCGAGCACGGCAACGCGGTCGCAGACACGGCGGATCACGTCCATCTCGTGGGTGATCAACACGATGGTCAGGCCCAGCTCGCGGTTGATCTTCGACAGCAGCGACAGCACCGAGGCCGTGGTCTGCGGATCCAGCGCACTGGTGGCCTCGTCGCACAGCAGGATCTGCGGGCGGGTCGCCAGCGCACGGGCGATGCCGACGCGCTGCTTCTGGCCACCGGACAGCTGCGCCGGATACTTCTGCGCATGCGCTTCCAGGCCCACGGTCTGCAGCAGCTCGGCTACGCGCGCGTCGATCTCCGCCTTCAGCGTGCCGGCCAGCTCCAGCGGGAAGGCGACATTGCCAGCCACCGTGCGCGACGACAGCAGGTTGAAGTGCTGGAAGATCATGCCGATGCGCCGGCGCAGCGTACGCAGGCCGTCCGCGTCCAGTGCGGTGACATCCTCGCCACCGATCAGCAGACGGCCACCGCTGGGTTCTTCCAGGCGGTTGATCATGCGGATCAGGGTCGACTTGCCCGCGCCGGAATGGCCGATGATGCCGAATACCTCACCGGCCTCGATGGTCAGGTCCAGCGGTTGCAGCGCGCTGACTTCGCGGCCGGCAACGGCATAGGATTTGTGCAGGCGCTGGAACTCGATCACGGGCGTGGCTCACCGGCTGGGTGACGGAAGGGGGCGTGCAGCCTACCAGCGCAGGCGGTCGCGCGCCCGCGACATGAGCCAGAATGTTATTCCTTTTGGTTCTAAGGCGCCCGCACCGGCGTGTTGGTTGGGGTCGGATCCCCGCAGGGGCTCTGACCCCATTCCCTGGCCCAACCGACTCAGGGATGATCCAGCGGCTTCGGCGGTTCCTGCCGGTTCACCCGCTCGCGGTGCAGCAGGTACAGGCCAGAGGCGACGATGATCGCCGCGCCCACCCAGGTATAGCCATCGGGCAGCTGGCCCCAGAAGGCCAGGTCCCAGCCGATCACCCAGACCAGCCCGCTGTACTCCAAGGGCGCGATCATCGAAGCCTCGCCCAGCTGGAACGCCTTGGTCAGGGCGATCTGGCCCAGCGCCCCGGCCAGGCCCATGCCGGCGATCAGCGGCGCATGCGCCAGCTGCAGCGGCACCCAGCCGGGAAGGGACAGCAGGCCGGCGCCGATGGCCATGATCACCAGGAACCAGACCACCATCGACTGCGAGGTATCGGTGCGGGTCAGCAGGCTGACCGTGATCGCCGCCACGGCATAGGCAGTGGCCGCGGCCAGCACCATCAGGCCGGGCACCGAGATGAAACCGTCCACGCCCGGCCGCAGCACCACCAGCACGCCGACCAGGCCAATGCCGATGGCGACCCAGCGCCGCGGCCCGACCCGTTCGCCCAGCAGCGGCACCGACAGTGCGGCGATCAGCAGCGGGGCGACGAAATAGATGGTGTAGGCGGTGGACAGCGGCAGGTCGCGCAGGGCGAACACGAAGCAGCCGATCATCGCCATGCCCAGCGCGCCACGCAGCAGGTGCAGGCCCCAGCGACGCGGCACCAGCGAGCGCGGCCCGGCGCTGGCCAGCACCCAGACCAGCACGAACGGCAACGAGGCCGCGCCGCGCAGGAAGGTCACTTCCAGCGTCGGATAGCTGGCCGACAGCTGCTTCATGCCAGCGTCCATCAGCGAGAAACAGGCGACTGCCGCGACCATCCAGGCCACCGCACGCGAGGGGGAGCGTTGCACGTTCATGGCCCATTATCGCCGACCACACCGGATTGTAGAGTCGAGCTTGCTCGACTGCCGCCCTTCTGTAGAGTCGAGCCATGCTCGACTGCCTTGTGAAGAGCAGTCGAGCATGGCTCGACTCTACAGAAAGCAGTCATGCGGGCCCTCGCGATAGAATGGCCACCACTGAATCCTGCGGAGCATCGCCCATGCCTTCCTTCGACGTCGTGTCCGAAGTCGACACCCACGAGCTGACCAACGCCATCGACCAGGCCAACCGCGAATTGAGCACCCGCTTCGACTTCAAGGGCGTGGACGCCAAGTTCGAGCGCGACGGCGATGTGATCAACCAGACCGCGCCGACCGAGTTCCAGCTCAAGCAGATGAACGACATCCTGCGCGCACGCCTGGCCGCACGCGGCATCGACGTGCTCAGCCTGGAGTTCGGCGACATCGAGACCAACCTGGCCCAGGCCCGGCAGAAGATCACCGTCAAGCAGGGCATCGAGCAGAAGATCGCCAAGAAGATCGCGGCGGCGCTGAAGGATGCCAAGCTGAAGGTGGAAAGCCAGATCAACGGCGACAAGCTGCGCGTGCAGGGCAAGAAGCGCGACGACCTGCAGGACGCCATCGCCGTACTCAAGGCCGGCAAGTTCGAGCTGCCGCTGCAGTTCAACAACTTCCGCGACTGAGGCATCCGCCGGGCACGCCCCGACGCTGCCAGCGGCAGGTACGACGGCGCGTTGCCAGCGACGCGCCTACAATGACGGCCCCGCCAGCCGACGTGCCCGCCATGACCGATTCCCACCTGCCCACCGATGACCCGATCGCCGCCACCCGCCTGTGGCTGGAGCGCATCGTCATCGGCCTGAACCTGTGTCCGTTCGCCAAGGCGGTGTATGTGAAGGACCAGGTCCGCATCGTGCTCAGCGATGCGACCACGCCGGAAGCCCTGGTTGAGCAGCTGGCCGAGGAACTGGTGCTGCTGCGCGATACGCCGGCCGAACAGATCGACACAACGCTGATCGTGCATCCGCAGGTGCTGACCGACTTCCTCGACTACAACGATTTCCTCGACAACGCCGACGCGGCGATCGAGGCACTGGACCTGCAGGGCATCCTGCAGGTGGCCAGCTTCCACCCGGACTACCAGTTCGACGGCGTGGCAGCGGACGACGCCAGTAACTACACCAATCGCGCGCCCTTCCCCACCCTGCACCTGCTGCGCGAAGACAGCGTGGCGCGCGCGGTGGATGTCTATCCGGACCCGGGCGTGATCGTCGAGCGCAACATCCAGACCCTGGACCGCATCGGTGTGGACGGCTGGCATCGCCGCCTGCGTGGCGGAGACCTGACGTGAGCACGGTGCCGCCGATTGCCGCATGGCCGGCCGCGCCGCTGTCGGGCAAGGTGGTGCTGGTCACCGGCGGCGCCAACGGCATCGGCCGTGGCATCGCCCAGGCCGTGCTCGGTGCCGGCGGACGCGTGCTGATCGGCGACCTGGACGTGGAGGCTGGCGATGCGTGTCTGGCGGAATGGCAGCGCGGTGACGCCGCCGCATTCCAGCGCCTGGACATCACCGACGAAGCCAGCGTGCGCGACTTCATCGCCGTCGCCTTGCAGCGTTTCGGCCGCATCGACGGGCTGGTCAACAACGCGGGCATCGCCGGACCGCATGGCACGCTGCTGCAGGACATGGACTGGCACGAGTGGCAGCGTCGCCTGTCCTCGCTGCACGGTGCCTTCCTGTGCAGCAAGCATGCACTACCGGCGCTGACGGCCAGTGCTGCCGGCGCGATCATCAACATCGCCTCGACCCGCGCCTGGCAATCCGAAGCGCACAGCGAGGCCTATGCTGCGGCCAAAGGTGGGCTGGTGGCGTTCACCCATGCACTGGCGATCAGTGCCGGCCCGGCGGTGCGGGTCAACAGCATCAGTCCGGGCTGGATCGGCACCACCGCCTGGCAGGCTCCCTCGCGCCGACACGCGCCGGAGTACTCGGCCATCGACCAGGCGCAGCACCCGGCCGGCCGGGTCGGCCGTCCCGAGGACATCGGCGCGCTGGCGGTGTACCTGCTGTCATCACTGTCCGGTTTCAGCACCGGCCAGGATTTCATCGTCGACGGCGGCATGACCCGGAAGATGATCTACGCCGAATGACCCGCCTCCGGTAGTGCCGGCCGCTGGCCGGCATTCCGGTAGATCCACGCCATGCGTGAATAGCGGTAACGTGCCAACCCAGGTTGGCACCTACCAAATACCTTATGCCATGCCCGAGTGGCGCAGCAGCGCGTCGATCTGCGGCGCGCGGCCGCGGAAGGCCTTGAAGTTCTCCGCCGCCGGGCGGCTGCCACCACGCGACAGGATCTCATCGCGGAAGCGTGCACCGGTTTCAGCCAGTGCCTGCGGCGCTTCCTCGAACGCGGCGTAGGCATCGGCGCTGAGCACTTCGGCCCACTTGTAGCTGTAGTAACCTGCGGCGTAACCACCGGCGAAGATATGGCTGAACTGGTGCGGGAAGCGGTTCCAGACCGGCGGGTGGTTCACGGCCACTTCCGCGCGCACGCGGTCCAGCAGTGCCAGCACGCTGTCCTGCGCCGGTTCGAACTGGCTGTGCAGCAGCATGTCGAACAGGCCGAACTCCAGCTGGCGCACCGTGGCCATGCCGCTGTGGAAATTGCGCGCGGCCAGCATGCGCTCGTACAGCGCGCGCGGCAGCGGCTCGCCACTGTCCACGTGCGCGGTCATGCCCTGCAGGTGGTCCCATTCCCAGCAGAAGTTCTCCATGAACTGGCTGGGCAGCTCCACCGCGTCCCATTCCACGCCGTTGATGCCGGCCACGCCCAGCTCACCGATGCGGGTCAGCAGCTGGTGCAGGCCGTGGCCCATCTCATGGAACAGCGTGGTCACTTCGTTGTGGCTGAAGGTGGCCGGCTTGCCGTTGGCACCACGGCCGAAGTTGCACACCAGGTAGACCAGCGGGGTCTGCACGCTGCCGTCGGCACGCTCGCGGCGGTTGCGGCAATCGTCCATCCACGCACCGCCGCGCTTGCCTTCGCGTGCGTACAGGTCCAGGTAGAACTGGCCCACCAGCGCGCCCTGCGCATCGACCAGGCGGAAGAAGCGCACGTCTTCATGCCAGACCGGCGCACTGTCCTCCTGCACCTGCAGGCCGTACAGCTGCTCGATCACCGAGAACAGGCCGCCCAGCACCTTCGGTTCGGTGAAGTACTGCTTCACCTCCTGCTCGGAATAGCTGTAGCGCGCCTGCTTCAGGCGGTCGGCGGCGAATGCCAGGTCCCAGGCCTGCAGTGTCTCGATGCCCAACTGTTCGCGCGCGAACTGCTCCAGCTCGGCGCGATCCTTGGCGGCGAACGGCTTGGCGCGTGCGGCCAGGTCGCGCAGGAAGCCCAGCACTTCGGCCGGGTCCTGCGCCATCTTGGTCGCCACCGAACAATCGCCGTACGAAGCGAAGCCGAGCAGCGCGGCCAGCTCCGCGCGCAGGGCGAGAATGCGGTCGATGTTGCTGCTGTTGTCCAGCGCGTCATCACCGAATTCGGACGCACGCTGCGCGCTGGCGCGGTACAGGATCTCGCGCAGATCGCGGTCTTCGGCCCAGGTCTGCACCGGCAGGTAACACGGCATCTGCAGGGTCAGCTTCCAGCCGGTCTTGCCCTCCTTTTCCGCCGCAGCGTGCGCGGCGGCCTTCACGTCCTCCGGCAGGCCGTTCAGTCGCGCCTCGTCCTCGATGATCAGCGACCACGCATCGGTGGCATCGAGCACGTTCTGCGAGAACTTCGCCGACAGCGCCGACAGGTCCTCCTTGATCGCAGCAAAGCGCTGCTGCGCCTCGGGCGCCAGCTCGCCCCCCCCCAGGCGGAAATCACGCAGCGTGTTGTCCAGCACCTTGCGCTGGGCCTCGTCGAAGTGCGCGGCCTCCGGGCTGGCAGCCAGTGCCTGGTACTGGCGGTACAACGCCAGGTTCTGGCCCAGCGCGCTGGCGAAGCGGGTCACCCGCGGCAGGTTGCTGTTGTAGGCCTCACGCAGTTCCGGGGTGTTGACCACGCCCTGCAGGTGGCCGACCAGGCCCCAGGCGCGCCACAGGCGCTCGGTGGCATCGTCCAGCGGGGCGACGAAGGTCTCCCAGCGCACCGGCTGCACCTGCTCGGCCTTGCTGACGGCAGCTTCGGCCTCGGCCAGCAGCACATCCAGCGCCGGTGCGACGTGCTCGGGGCGGATCGCCTCGAAGCGCGGCAGGCCGGAAACATCGAGCAGGGGGTTGGCAACGGTCACGGCAGATCTCCAGGGAACGGGCCCGGCGGGCGGGCAGCCCGGTAGATATGGCGCTGGCAGGCGTGGCTGACAAGGGGGCGCGGCATTCACATCGGCCTTACGGTCACGCACCGAAGCTCTGGCTGCGGGGGAGTCCGCAGCGGTAGGTACCAAACGAGGCCCCACATGGAAGGTCTGGCTGCAGTTGCATCCACCTCACCGGCGCGGTCGCTGGCGCTGTCCGCCAGTCCGGCCGAACTGACCTGGATCGCCGCGCTGTGCGATGCCGGCGATGACGCCCCGCGCCACCTGCAACAGCTGCAGGCGGTGCTGCAGCAGGGCGGCACTTTCAACGACGCCCAGGAGTGGTACCCGTTCGAAGTGGTCGAGCGCGGCGCCAGCCAGCTGCAGCTGGGCCACGAGCGCGAGTTCGTGATCTGCGTGCTGCTGTGGCTGCAGGCATTGGCCCAGGGCCGCGCCAGCATCCTGGACCCCAGCCTGCACCTGGATGACCGCGCGATGGACATCGAGGCCTTGCCAGATGCGCTGCGCGACGCCGTGCTGGATGCGTTCACCGCGGCGGGATATTGAATCTGTAGCGTCGAGTCATGCTCGACGGCTCTTTCCCTGATCGAGCATGGCTCGACCCTACAAGGGCGCTACAACGCTTCCAGGCTGCACCACGGCAGTTCGGGCAAGCCCTGCCCGGCCACCGCCGCTGCCAGCTGCGCATCGGCGCCGTCGACATCGATGCCCTGCCGCCCATACCACGCCGGGTCGTAATAGCTCTGCGCGTAGCGCTCGCCGCTGTCGCACAGGATGCTGACGATGCTGCCCTGGTGGCCCGCCTCGCGCATCCATTGCGCCGCCTGCAGCACGCCGATGAAATTGGTGCCGGTGGAGCCACCGACACGGCGGCCGAGCTGGCGGCTGACATGGCGCATCGCGGCCAGGCTCAGCGCGTCGGGCACCTTCACCATCGCATCGACGCTGGTCGGGATGAAACTCGGCTCCACCCGTGGCCGGCCGATGCCTTCCACGCGCGAGCCACCGCTGCAGGTCAGTCCGCGCCAGTCCTGTTCACCGGCCACGGCGGCCTTGTAGCCGTCGAAGAACACCGACACTTCCGGGTCCGCGCACAGGATGCGGGTGTCATGCCGGCGGTAGCTGACATAACGCCCCAGCGTGGCGGCGGTACCGCCGGTGCCGGGGCTGCAGACGATCCACTCCGGAACCGGGCTGGGCTCTTCGGCCATCTGCTTGAAGATGGATTCGGCGATGTTGTTGTTGGCGCGCCAGTCGGTCGCGCGCTCGGCATAGGTGAACTGGTCCATGAAGTGGCCGCCGGTTTCTCGGGCCAGCTTTTCCGAATCACAGTTGAGATCGCAGGCGCGCTCGACCAGGTGGCAGCGCCCCCCGTGGAACTCGATCGCCGCGATCTTTTCCGGCGAGGTGGTCGCCGGGATCACCGCAATGAACGGCAGGCCCAGCAGGCGGGCGAAATAGGCTTCGGAGACGGCGGTCGAGCCGCTGGAGGCCTCGATCACCGGCCGGCCCTCGCGCAACCAGCCGTTGGTCAACGCATACAGGAACAGCGAGCGCGCCAGCCGGTGCTTGAGGCTGCCGGTGGGATGGCTCGACTCGTCCTTCAGGTACAGATCGATGCCCTCGAACCCGGGCAGCGCCAGCGGGATCAGGTGGGTATCGGCGGAACGGTTGAAATCGGCTTCGATCTTGCGGATGGCCGCAGCCACCCATTCACGCTGCGACATGGCGGGCCATCGGTGTCAGGACGAATCGGTTCGATCACGACATTATATGTCGCGATGCGGTCAGGTGCCGGTCGCTAGAATGGGGCCATCCGGCCGGCAACGGCCCTGCCTGAAGGTTCTCCCCCAATGACCATTCCCGCCCTGCGCGATGTCCCCGGCGTCGCCGCCCAGGCCCCGGCCGAAACCACCGGCTTCGTGTTCAACCACACCATGCTGCGGGTCAAGGACATCACCGCCTCGCTGGACTTCTACACCCGCGTGCTCGGCTACCAGCTGATCGACAAGCGCGACTTTGCCGAGGCCCAGTTCAGCCTGTACTTCCTGGCCTACGTGCCGGCCGGCGCGGTAGTGCCGGAAGACGACAACCAGCGCCGCGTGTGGATGGCCGGCCTGCCGGGCGTGCTGGAACTGACCCACAACCACGGTACCGAGAGCCAGGATGGCGCGGTCTACCACGACGGCAACAGCGACCCACGCGGCTTCGGTCACATCTGCGTGTCGGTGCCGGACATCGAGGCCGCCTGCCAGCGCTTTGAGGACCTCGGCGTCGCCTTCCAGAAGCGCCTGACCGACGGCCGCATGAAGAACCTGGCCTTCATCAAGGACCCGGACGGCTACTGGGTCGAGATCATCGCCAACGCCTGACCCGAAAAAGGGGACGGAGGGGATTAAGCCGTTTCTGGCACTATTGGGCTGGAAGCGACTTAATCCCCTCCGTCCCCTTTTTTGCGAGGTTCGTATGGAAACGATGGAACTGCACCGCGGCCGTCTGATTGACCACCTGCAACTGGTGGTGCGTGACCTGGCCGCCAGCCGCCGCTTCTACCAGGCGGTGTTCGACACCATCGGCGTTCCGCTGGGCGGCGAAGGGCCGGACTTCTTCTGGGCCGACGAACTGTTCATTTCCAGCGCCAGCAGCAAGGCTGCCGCCGGCCAGCTGACCGGCCGCCATCACCTGGCCTTCCAGGCGCGCGACAGCGCCACCGTCGATGCCTTCCACACTGCAGCCATCGCCGCCGGCGGCACCGACAACGGCGTGCCGGGCGAACGCCCCTACCATCCGGGCTACTACGGCGCCTTCGTGCTCGATCCGGATGGCAACAACATCGAAGTGGTCTACCACGGTCCGGCCCGCTACAGCGCCGACTCGGTGAAGGTCACTTTCTGATATCACCGATGCCGTGAACGAAGAAGCCGGGCAATGCCCGGCTTCTCTGCTTCCAGTGCCGCAGCCTCAGTGGGCGGCCATGTAGATGTCCTGAAGCACGGCCTTTTCCAGCTCCAGCTCGCCCAACAGGTTCTTCACGATATCGCCCAGGCTGAGGATGCCGACCAGGCGGGCGCCTTCAGTGACCATCAGATGACGGCGCCGCGAGTACGTCATCAACGACATGGCCTGTTTCAGCGTGGCTTCCGGCGCAATGCCCTCCAGGCCGGTGGACGGCAGGCTGGAAATCACCCGGCGGCCGGCCTGCGGGCCGTCGTCGGCCAGGGTACGCACGATGTCCTTTTCGGAAATGATGCCCACCGGGGCATCGTCCTTCATCACCACCAGCGCAGCGATCCTGTTCGCGCTCATCTTGTGGGCGGCGGCACCGATCGTGTCTTCGGCATCGATGGTGATGACAGCTTCTTTCTTGGATTGCAGGAGTTCGCGGACGTTCATTCTTGTTTCCTGGTGCAGGTCACTGAAGTCAAAAAAGTGTGCTCTTCCGATACGCCCCCTCCCCGGGAACAGACCTTTCAGCGCACGTCTGGCGCACCCGGCTGCCGCTTGGAATGGCTCGGCAGACGACGTGCTGCAACGCGAACGAGGTGGGCTCAACGACTCAACCCGGACCTCGGTCAAATCGATTCTACGACTGCGACCATCGGTCACTACCGGCATCGATAGGACAGTTCGTCGTGGGAACCAACTGACGATCCAGAGAATGGCACCGCGGCTGAAACCGCCGCTGAATACAGGCGGCATCGCGCATTAAAGATTGATTGCCTGCTGCCGACGGCGGACAGAACACCCGGCAGCTGTCCCACTTCGCACGGGCTCCGGCACAAACGAAAGGGGCCACGCAGGCCCCTTTCGCATGCAGCATCCAACAGCTTCGGGGATGCCTTACTCCACCGTCACGCTCTTGGCCAGGTTGCGCGGCTTGTCCACGTCGGTGCCGCGTGCCAGCGCGGTGTGGTAAGCCAGCAGCTGCACCGGGATGGTGTGCACGATCGGGCTGAGCACGCCGGCGTGGCGCGGCGTGCGGATCACGTGCACGCCTTCGGACTCGTTGAAGTTGCTGTCCTGGTCGGCAAACACGAACAGCTCGCCGCCGCGCGCACGCACTTCCTGCATGTTCGACTTCACCTTCTCCAGCAGGCTGTCGTTGGGGGCGATCACCACCACCGGCATGTCCTCGTCCACCAGCGCCAGCGGGCCATGCTTCAGCTCACCCGCCGGGTAGGCCTCGGCGTGGATGTAGGAGATTTCCTTGAGCTTGAGCGAGCCTTCCAGCGCGATCGGGTAATGCAGGCCACGCCCCAGGAACAGCGCGCTGCTCTTGCGCGCGAAACGCTCGGCCCAGGCGGCGATCTGCGGCTCCATGTTCAGTGCATGCTGCACGCTGCCCGGCAGGAAGCGCAGCTGCTCCAGGTAGTCCGCTTCCTGCGCCGCGTCGATGCGGCCGTGCAGCTTGCCCAGCACCACGGTCAGCTGGAACAGCGCCGCCAGCTGGGTGGTGAAGGCCTTGGTCGACGCCACGCCGATCTCGGCGCCGGCACGGGTGTAGCAGACCAGCTCGCTGGCACGCGGAATCGCGCTTTCCGGTACGTTGCAGATCGACAGCGTGTGCTTGTGGCCAAGCGACTTGGCGTACTTCAGCGCTTCCATCGTATCCAGCGTTTCGCCGGACTGGGAAATGGTGACGATCAGGTGCTTCGGGTTGGCATACGCGGCGCGGTAGCGGTACTCGCTGGCGATCTCCACGCTGCACGGCAGCCCGGCGATGGCTTCGATCCAGTAGCGCGCGGTCAGGCCGGAGTAGTAGCTGGTACCGCAGGCGATGATCTGCACGCCTTCGATGCCGGACAGCACCGCTTCGGCATTCTTGCCGAACAGTTCGGCCGGGAAACCACCGGCATCGATCGCCGCCTCGATGGTGTCGCCCAGCGCGCGCGGCTGCTCGTGGATTTCCTTCTGCATGAAGTGGCGGTACGGACCCAGCTCCAGCGATGCCAGCGACACATCGGACAGGTGCACGTCACGCTCGATCGGCTGGTCATGCTCATCGAAGATGCGCACGCCGTCGCGACGGATCTCGGCGGTGTCGCCCTCTTCCAGGAAGATCACCTTGCGGGTGGCCGAGATCACCGCCGAGACGTCGGAGGCGACGAAGTTCTCGCCCTCGCCCAGGCCGATCAGCAGCGGGCAGCCCATGCGCGCGCAGACGAAGCGCTCCGGTTCGGCGCGACTGACCACGGCCAGCGCATAGGCACCGGTCAGCTCCTTCACCGTGTGCTGCAACGCCACCAGAAGGTCGTCGCCGCCCTTCAGGTGATGATGGATCAGGTGCGCGATGACTTCGGTATCGGTCTGCGATTCGAACGTATAGCCCATCGCGCGCAGCTTCTCGCGCTGCTCTTCGTGGTTCTCGATGATGCCGTTGTGCACCAGCGCGACGCCCTGGCTGATGTGCGGATGCGCGTTGGCCTCAGTGACACCCCCATGCGTGGCCCAGCGGGTGTGGCCAATGCCCAGCACCGAGGTGAAGCCTTCGGCCTCGGCCGCCGTGGCCATTTCCGACACGCGACCAGTACGACGGACACGACGTACCTCGGGGCGCTCGGCGTGGTCGATCACCGCGATACCCGAGGAGTCGTAACCACGGTACTCAAGCCGCTTCAGGCCCTCGATCAGCACCGGTACCACGTCACGATCGGCGATTGCACCCACGATTCCACACATGTCACGCGTTTCCTTGAAGACGATCGGCGCATTCTAGCCTGCGTGCCCCGCTTCCCCCTCCTGTCCGCTTAATGAAAGTGTCCGGAAAGGTGTCCGCGGACACCCGGACACTTCGATGCACCCTCCAACCCATTGATCTCAAATGAAATAAAGTTGGCACGCTACGTGCTTGGTACTGGCTACCACCGTCAGGCACGCACCCGATGATCCGCGACACTTCCGCACAGGACCAGATCGTTTCCTCCGCCCCCGCCAGCCTCCCCCGTGCAAACTGGCAGCGCTATCGCTGGCCTGCGCTGGGGGCCATCGCGCTGCTCGCCGCCATCGGCTGGGCGGTGCATGCCTGGTCCAACGCCAGTCGCTCCTTCGACAGCAGCCGCGTGCGCATCGCCGAAGTGAAGCAGGGTGACCTGGTCCGTGACATCGCTGCCGACGGCCGGGTGATCGCCGCCAACAGCCCGATCCTGTACGCCATCTCGGCCGGTACCGTGGACCTGAAGGTGGTCGCCGGTGACGTGGTCAAGAAGGGCCAGGAACTGGCGATCATCGACAGCCCGGAACTGCGCAGCAAACTGGCCCAGGAACAGGCCACCCTGGCCGGCCTGGAAGCCGAGGCCAGCCGTGCCGCGTTGGACGCCACCCTGGCCCGCGCCAAGTCGCGCAAGGAAACCGACCAGGCCACCATCGAACGCCAGGCCGCCGACCGTGACCTGCAGCGCTACCAGCGCGGCTACGACGGCGGTGCGGTGCCACAGATCGACCTGGCCAGGGCCAAGGACTCGTTGAAGAAGGCCGACATCACCCTGGCCAACGCCACCACCGACGCGCGCCTGCAGAGCCAGGGCGCAGACCTGGACGCCCGCAACAAGCGCCTGCTGGCCGACCGCCAGAAGGCCGTGGTCGCCGAAGTGCAGCGCCAGGTCGATGCACTGACCCTGCGCGCGCCGTTCGACGGCCAGGTCGGCCAGGTGCAGGCGATCCAGTCCACCAATCTGGCCGCCAACGCGCCGGTACTGGGTGTGGTCGACCTGTCCAAGTTCGAGGTCGAGATCAAGGTACCGGAAAGCTTCGCCCGCGACCTGGCCATCGGCATGCCGGCGCAGCTGACCGGCGGCAACGGCCAGCCGTTCCCGGGCGAGATCAGCGCGGTGTCGCCCGAGGTGGTCAACGGCGAGGTCAACGCCCGCGTGCGCTTCGCCAGTGCGCAGCCGGAAGGCCTGCGCCAGAGCCAGCGGATGTCGGTGCGCGTGCTGCTCGATACCCGCAAGAACGTGCTGAAGGTCGAGCGCGGCCCGTTCGTCGAACAGGGCAATGGCGTGGCCTACGTGATGGATGGCCGCACCGCGGTGCGGCGTCCGGTGGAACTGGGCGTCAGCAGCCTGGGCGAAGTGGAAATCAAGTCGGGTGTGCAGCCGGGCGATCGCATCGTGGTCTCCGGCAGCGACCTGTTCAAGGACGCCGAACGCGTCTCCGTCAACTGATACCTGATACCTGAATCCTGGAGAGAGGACACCCCATGTACATGCTCGAAATGCGTTCGGTCGCCAAGGTCTTCCGTACCGAACAGGTGGAAACCCACGCGCTGCGCTCACTGGAACTGCAGGTCAAGGAAGGCGAGTTCGTTGCCGTCACCGGCCCGTCCGGCTCCGGCAAGACCACCTTCCTCAACATCGCCGGCCTGCTGGAAACCTTCACCAGTGGCACCTACATGCTCGACGGCCAGGACGTGAGCACGCTGGGCGACGATGCCCGCAGCCGCCTGCGCAACCAGAAGATCGGCTTCATCTTCCAGGGCTTCAACCTGATCCCGGACCTGAACCTGTTCGACAACGTCGACGTGCCGCTGCGTTACCGGAAGATGAGCGCCAACGAGCGCCGCGAACGCATCGAGAAGGCGCTGACCCAGGTCGGCCTGGGCTCGCGCATGAAGCACTACCCGAATGAACTGTCTGGTGGCCAGCAGCAGCGCGCGGCGATCGCGCGTGCGCTGGCGGGCAGCCCGCGCCTGCTGCTGGCCGACGAACCGACCGGCAACCTGGATACGCAGATGGCCCGCGGCGTGATGGAACTGCTGGAGGAGATCAATGCCGCTGGCACCACCATCGTGATGGTCACCCACGACCCGGAACTGGCCGCGCGCGCGCAGCGCAACGTGCACATCGTCGACGGCCAGGTCACCGACCTGGTGCGCGAGCCGGTGCTGGCTACTCCGCCGCGCCACATCGTCGCCGTCAACGAGTGAGGTCCCGACCATGTTCGCCTACTACGCCCGATTGGCGGCGCGCAGCTTCCGCCGCAACAAGATCCTGACCGCACTGATGGTGGTCGCCATCGCGCTCGGTATCGGTGCCTCGATGACCACGTTGACCGTGTTCCACGTGCTGTCCGGCGACCCGATTCCCGACAAGAGCGATCGCCTGTTCTATGCACAGCTTGATGCAGGTGGTCGCAGTGGCTATGTGCCAGGCGAGGAACCACAGACCCAGCTGACCCGCTTTGATGGCGAGGCGCTGCTGCGCGAAGCCAAGGCCGAACGCCAGGCGCTGATGACCGCCGGCGACGGCACCATCGAACCGACCAGTGGCACGCTCAAGCCATTCACCATCGACACCCGCTGGACCTCCGCCGACTTCTTCCCGATGTTCAACGTCCCCATGCAGTATGGCCGCCCGTGGACCCGCGAAGACGATGAAGCGCATGCCCGCGTGGTGGTGATCTCCAAGACCCTCAATGAAAAACTGTTCAATGGTGCCAACAGCGTCGGCCGTGACGTCCGCATGGAAGGGCAGACCTACCGCGTCGTCGGCGTGATGAAAGAGTGGCGTCCCGAGCCACACTTCTACGACCTGACCACGGGCAGCTATGGCACCAACGAAGAGCTGCTGCTGCCGATCACCACCTCGTTCGAACTGAACCTGGGCAGCAACGGCAACATGAACTGCTTCGGCGAAAACCCCGACGACAACAGCCACTCGCTCAATGCCCCTTGCGCATGGCTGCAGTACTGGGCGGAGATGGACCCCGGCAAGGCGGATGACTATCGCCGCTACCTGGAGAACTACTCCCGCCAGCAGCAGGAGGCCGGACGCTTCCAGCGCCCGCCGAACGTACGCCTGCGCAATGTGATGGAGTGGCTGGACTTCAACGGCGCTGTGCCCAGCGATGTACGCCTGCAGCTGTGGCTGGCACTGGGCTTCCTCGGCGTCTGCCTGGTCAACACGGTGGGCCTGCTGCTGGCCAAGTTCCTGCGCCGCAGCGGTGAGATCGGCGTGCGTCGCGCGCTGGGTGCCAGCCGCGGGCAGATCTTCCTGCAGTGCCTGGTCGAAGCCGGCGCGGTCGGCGTGGTCGGCGGCGTGCTGGGTATCGGCCTTGCCCTGCTCGGCCTGTACGCGGTGCGCCAACAGCCGGTGAGCTATGCGCAGCTGGCCCACCTGGACGGCAGCATGCTGCTGCTCGCGCTGGGCCTGACCCTGTTCGCCAGCCTGGCCGCCGGCTTCCTGCCCGCATGGCGCGCCATGCAGGTCACCCCGGCCATCCAGCTCAAGTCGCAGTAAGCACGAGTACGAGGACCTCCCATGGACATCCGCCCCATCCTCAGCACCCTGCGCCGGCACAAGACTGCCGCCGCCCTGATCGTGCTGGAAGTCGCACTGACCTGTGCCATCGTCTGCAACGCGTTGTTCCTGGTCAGCCAGCGCATCGAGAAGATCAGCATGCCCAGCGGCATTGCCGAGAACGAACTGGTGATGCTGCGTGTCAGCGGCATCGGCAAGCAGACCGACGCCATGGCACGTACCCGCGAGGACCTGGCCGCACTGCGCGCCATCCCCGGCGTATCCAGTGCCACCATCATCAACCAGCTTCCGTTCCGCAATGGCTCGTCCAGCAGCAGCATCCAGCGCGAACCCGAGCAGGAACGCCCCACCACCAGCGCCTCGATGTACACGTTGTCCGAAGGCGGGCTGGGCACCATGGGCATCCACCTGATCGCCGGGCGTGACTTCCTGCCCAGCGAGTACATGGACGTCAAGGAAGCCAGCAAGGGCAGCGCAAAGGACCAGGCCCTGCCGGTGATCCTGACCCAGGCCACCGCGGCCAAGATGGAGCCCAATGGCAGCGCGCTCGGCAAGACCTACTACATGGGCAAGCAACCCCTGCACGTGGTCGGCATTGTCGACGTGCTCAGCACGCCCAACGGCTGGGATGACAACTGGACCAAGTCGATGCTGCTTCCATTGCGCCGCACCTTCGATGATGGCGGCAGCTATGTGCTGCGCACCGATCCAGCACGCCGCGAGGAAGTGCTCAATGCCGCCGCCGCTGCGCTGGAGCGCAACGATCCGAACCGGCTGATGCGCGACAAGCTGACCTACGAGGATCAGCGCAAGGACTACTTCAAGAACGACCGCGCGATGGTTGGCCTGCTGATCACCGTCTGCGTATCGCTGCTGGTGGTCACCGCGCTGGGCATCATCGGCCTGGCCAGCTTCTGGGTGCAGCAGCGCAGCAAGCAGATCGGCATCCGCCGCGCACTCGGTGCCACGCGTGGGCAGATCCTGCGCTACTTCCAGACCGAGAACTTCCTGCTGGCAACGCTGGGCATCGTGCTCGGCATGCTCGCCGCCTATGCGATCAACCTGGCGCTGATGAACATGTACGAGCTGCCGCGCATGCCGCTGCTGTACCTGCCACTGGGCGCGCTGCTGCTCTGGGTGCTCGGCCAGATCGCGGTGTTCGGGCCGGCCCGGCGTGCGGCGGCGGTACCGCCCGCGGTTGCCACGCGGGGCGCGTGAGATGCGTATCCGCTGGATGCTGCTGGTGATGCTCCTGCCACTGCCGGCACTGGCCGGCGGTGGCAGCTCGCAGACTCTGGAGTGGCGCCAGGACGATGCACGCCTGGCGTTGCGTTCGACCGAAGGCCAGGTGCGCGTGGAAGCTGCCAGCCCGGAAGCCCGCTTCGGCGTGCGCAGCGGTGATCGCATCCTGCGGGCGGATGACACGGCGGTGCGCAGGATCGAGCATCTTGCCGGGGCGCTGCGGCATTCCAGCACCCCCACGGTCTACTTTTTGCTGCGGCGCGACAGACGGGAATTGACGGTGCCGGTGGACGCCACCGCCTGGCGTATGGCCCTGGCCACTCCGCCGCCGCCGGCACCACCGCCACCTCCGCCCCGACGCTGAGCCCGCTGCCCCGACGGCTACGGGTTTGGCTATGCTTGATGGGTGGCGCCGGGCTCTCCCGGCGTATGGACACGAACACGGCTCCATCGGCGCCGCCCATCCCTTTCTGCAGAACCGCTTGATGCCTTCGATCCTGATCATCGACGACAACGCCAGTGTGGGCACCGCACTGGACGTGCTGTTCTCCCTGCACGACATCGACACCCTGCAGGCGCAGAGTCCGGGCGAAGGGCTGGCCCTGCTCGAGTCGCAGCCGGTCGACCTGGTGATCCAGGACATGAATTTCAGCGAGGACACCACCTCTGGTGAAGAAGGCGAAGACCTGTTCGCACAGATCCGCGCGCGCCATCCGGACCTGCCGGTGATCCTGCTCACCGCCTGGACCCACCTGAGCAGCGCGGTGGACCTGGTCAAGGCCGGTGCCGCCGACTACCTGGCCAAGCCCTGGGACGACCGCAAGCTGCTGACCACGGTCAACAACCTGCTGGAGTTGTCCGAAGCGCGGCGCGAGCTGGACCGCCGTCGCAGCCGTGAGCTGCGCCAACGCAATGCGCTGGAAGAGAAGTACGACCTGTGCGGTGCGGTCTTCGCTGATCCGGCCAGCGAGCGCGTCATCGCCCTGGCCTGCCAGGTCGCACGCTCCGAGCTGCCGGTGCTGATCACCGGCCCCAATGGTGCCGGCAAGGAAAAGATCGCGCAGATCATCCAGGCCAATTCATTGGTGGCCAAGGGCCCGTTCATCACCGTCAACTGCGGCGCGCTGCCCTCGGAACTGATCGAGGCCGAACTGTTCGGTGCCGAAGCCGGCGCGTATACCGGCGCCAACAAGGCGCGCGAGGGCAAGTTCGAAGCCGCCGACGGAGGCACGCTGTTCCTGGATGAGATCGGCAACCTGTCGCTGGGCGGTCAGATGAAACTGCTGCGCGTGCTGGAAACCGGTCGCTTCGAGCGCCTGGGCTCCAATCGCGAACGCCAGGTCAAAGTCCGCGTGGTCAGCGCAACCAATGCCGACCTGCCGGTAATGATCCGCGACGGCACCTTCCGCGAAGACCTGTATTACCGCCTCAATACGGTGGAGCTGGTCCTGCCGCCGCTGGCTGAGCGCCCGGGCGACATCGTGCCACTGGCCGAGCGCTTCCTGACGGCCGGCAAGTCACTGTCCAGTGCCGCCAGCGCCGCCCTGCAACGGCACCCCTGGCCGGGCAACGTGCGTGAACTGCGCAACGTGATCCAGCGCGCCGAACTGCTGGCGACCGGCAACCGCATCGAAGTGGCCGATCTCAATCTGCCACGTGCGGCCCCGCCGCCGCGCCCGGCGCCGAGTGCCGGCAATGATCCCGACCGCGCGCGCATCGAGGACGTGCTGGTGCGCAACCACGGCGTCATTGCCCAGGCGGCCGCCGAACTCGGCCTGAGCCGCCAGGCGCTGTACCGGCGCATGGACCGGCACGGCATTCCGCGCGAATGAAACGGCGCTCGTTCACCTTCCGCCTGTTCCTGCGTCTGCTGCCCGTGCTGGCGCTGGCGGCTGCATTGCCGTGGCTGCTGGCCTACTGGATGAACCATGGCTGGGTGGTGACCACGGTGTCGACCGTGATCCTGCTGGCGCTGATGTGGTGGACCCTGCACCGAGCCACGGCACCGGTGCGCTCGCTGATGCGTGCCCTGTCCGGCACCACCAGCAGCTACCGCGACGGCGAGTACAACTTCGGCGTGTACTGGCCAGGCAATGACGAACTGGGTGACCTGGTGCAGGCGCACCGCGAACTGGGCGATGTGCTGCGCGAGCAGCGCCAGGGCCTGGTGCAGCGCGAACTGCTGCTGGACACCATGGTGCAGAACACACCGGTGGCCATGCTGCTGATTGCCTCCGGCGGCGATGGCATCGCCCGCGTGGTGTTCTCCAACCTGGCTGCGCGCAAGCTGCTGCATGGCGGCTGGAAGCTGGAAGGCCAGCGTCTGGAAGAGGTGCTGGAACAGGTGCCGGTGGAGCTGCGCGATGCCATCGCCCGTGGCGGCGACAGCCTGTTCGCGGTGCATGCCGAGGGCGAGGACGGCGACGAGGATGACGAGCAGGTCTACCACCTGTCGCGCCGCGCATTCCAGCTCAACGGCCGTCCGCACGACCTGCTGCTGGTACGCCTGCTCACCGCCGAACTGCGCCGCCAGGAAGTGCAGACGTGGAAGAAGGTGATCCGGGTGATCAGCCACGAGCTCAACAATTCGCTGGCACCGATCGCCTCGCTGGCCCACTCCGGCGGCGTGCTGGTGCAGCGCGAACGCTTCGACCGGCTGCCGGAGATCTTCACCACCATCGAGGACCGTGCGCGCCACCTGGAAGGCTTCATCCGCGGCTATGCACGCTTCGCCAAGCTGCCGCAGCCGCAACTGCAGACCGTGCACTGGGCGCCGTTCCTGTCCAGCCTGCGCCAGCAGATCCCGTTCACCATGGAACGCGAGCCGGACGAGGACCTGAGCAGCCGCATCGACATCGCGCAGTTCGGGCAGGCACTGTTGAATCTTCTGAAGAACGCGCATGAAGCCTGCGCCGAAGCCGATCCGCCCAATGATGACGTACAGGTGCAACTGACGCGGCTGCCGCAGTGGCTGCGCCTGGATGTACTGGACCGCGGCAAGGGCATGAACGAGCAGGTGCTGCAGAACGCCTTGATGCCGTTCTATTCGACCAAGCGCAACGGCACCGGTCTGGGACTGGCGCTGACCCGCGAGATCGTGGAAGCGCACGGTGGCCGCGTGTCGCTGCAGAACCGCGGTGATGGCGGGTTGTGCGTGTCGATCCTGTTGCCGGTGGGTTGAGCGGGCCGATCGCGCAGATCCACGCCATGCGTGGATGCGCCGACCAAGGTCGGCACCTACCAGACCCGCCGCATCACTACCCGCAGGTGCATCGGAAACCCGAGCGCAGCCTCTTCGGCCATGACTGCGCGCAGGCCGTCGTTCCACTCCGCCTCAGGCACTACGTCGAACCCTTCGCTGGCATAGAAGGCTGCATTCCACGGCACATCGCTCAAGGTGGTCAGCACCGCTGCAGCAAAGCCGGCGGCCCTGGCCTGCGCCAAGGCATGGCGCAGCAATGCACGGCCGTGGCCACGACGCGCATGCGCCGGGTCCACATCCATCTGCAGGACATGGAACTCGCCACTCAGCTCGCCGCCCAGCAGGTAACCCGCAATACCGCCCTCAGCGGCATCGACCACCCACAGCTGACCACGCTGAAGGCCGTCCTGCAGTGTCGGCAGATCCAGGCCGTGGCCGGCAAACACCGGATAGGCTTCGTGGCCCTTCAGCAGTTCGCCGGCACGTTGTTCAATTGCCGGCAGCGCGCCGAGTTCGTCGGCGTGCGGAAAGCGTGGCTCAGGATTTCTTGACCGGGCGCTTCCAGCCATCGATGGTTTCCTGTCGTGCACGGGCCAGTGTCAGCTTGCCGTCCGGGGCGGTGCGGGTGATGACCGAACCGGCGGCGATGGTTGCGCCTTCGCCGATCGTCAGCGGCGCCACCAGCGAGCTGTTGGAACCGATGAACGCGTTGTCGCCGATGGTGGTGGTCGACTTGTTCACGCCGTCGTAGTTGCAGGTGATGGTACCGGCACCGATGTTCACCCTGCTGCCAATCACCGCATCACCCAGGTAGGTGAGGTGATTGGCCTTGCTGCCGACACCGAGGGTGACCTTCTTGGTCTCGACGAAGTTGCCGACGTGCACGCCATCGGCCAGCACGGTACCTGGGCGCAGGCGCGCGAACGGACCGACCAGTGCCGCGCCTTCGGTGACCACGCCTTCCAGGTCGCAGTGTGCGCGCACTTCGGTGCCCGGGCCGAGAGTGACGTCCTTCAGGCGGTTGAATGGGCCTACGGTGACGCCATCACCGAGCACGATGTTGCCTTCAAGAACAACATCGACATCGATCAACACGTCGCTGCCCACGGTGACGGTGCCACGGATATCCAGGCGTGCCGGGTCGCGCACGCGCGCGCCCTGTGCGCACAGGGCACGCACCGCGCGCCGCTGCCAGGCACGCTCCAGCTGCGACAACTGCCACGGATCATTCGCCCCCTCGGCCTCCTGCGCATCGGCGACCAGCGCCATTTCGGCCGGGGTGTACTCATGCGCGGCAAACGCGAACACGTCGGTGAGGTAGTACTCGCCCTGAGCGTTGCTGTTGGACAGCTGCGACAGCCAGCGGCGCAGCGCGGTCGACTCCGCGGCGATGATGCCGGTGTTGATCGTCCGCACGCGCAGCTGGTCGTCGGTGGCGTCCTTCTGCTCGACGATCGCACCTACCTTGCCTTCTGCATCGCGCAGCACGCGGCCATAACCGGTCGGGTCATCGACATCGGCCACCAGCACCGCCAATCGCCCCGGCTGCGCCAGCAGGTCGCGCAGGGTCTGCGCGCGGATCAGCGGCACATCGCCGTACAACACCAGCACCTGGGCAGCGTCTGGAACCTGCGGCATTGCCTGCGCGACCGCGTGCCCGGTTCCGAGCTGCTGTGCCTGCTCGGCCCATTGCAGATCGGGCTGGTCGGCGAAGTACTGACGTACCGCCTCGCCGCCATGGCCATGAACCACATGGATGGCCGCCGGCTGCAGCTCGCGGGCCGCATCGATCACGTGCGCCAGCATCGGCTGGCCGGCGATCGGCTGCAGCACCTTGGGCAGCACCGACTTCATGCGCTTGCCGGCGCCGGCGGCGAGGATGATGACGTGCAGGGCTTGGGTCATGGGGGCAGCAATCCGTGGTTCGTTGCCGGTGATTCTAGAGCGTAGGCCGTTAACATGGGGACCTGCCCGCCCTCACTCCGACCATGAGCCTGCTCCGCCAGGGAAGCGCCTACCTCATCATCGGCGTGCTGCAACTGCTCCTCGACTGGGCGGTGTTCGTGCTGGTCACGGCCGCCGGCCTGCCCGTGGTGCCAGGCAACCTGGCCGGGCGTGTGGCCGGCATGCTGCTGGGTTTCTGGTTGAACGGGCGAATCACCTTCGCCACTGCCGACGGCGAGCAGCGGCTGGGCTGGCGACGCTTCGCGCGCTTCCTGCCGCTGTGGCTGCTGCTCACCACCGCCAGCACGCTGCTGGTATCGAGCGCCGACCATGCATTGGGCCTGCAGTACGCCTGGTTGGCCAAGCCGCTGGTCGAAGGCGGGCTGGCCGTGATTTCCTTCCTGCTGCTGCGACACGTGGTGTACCGCTGATACGAGGTCGGGGTTGGGGTCGGTAGCGCCGGCTGTTGGTCGACTATCGCGCGCAGCGCTGGATTCCTGCCGCCTGAAGGAAGAGCAGTCGACTGACAGTCGACTCTACCCGGTCGACACTCGACCGCGCACAAACAAAAACGCCGGCACAGGGCCGGCGTTCTCGTGGGTGCAGCGCGAACCTCAGTGCTTGAGATTCTTGCGCAGGCGCTCCAGCGCCTGCAGCTGGACGACGGCTTCGGCCAGCTTCTGCTGGGCTTCAGCCACTTCCATCGCTTCGCCGCGGTTGGCCAGGATGCGCTCGGCTTCTTCCTTGGCCTTGCGGACCGAGGCTTCGTCGATGTCCTGCGCGCGGATCGCGGTGTCGGCCAGCACGGTCACCACCTGCGGCTGCACTTCCAGGATGCCGCCGGAAATGGCGAAATCCAGCTGCTCGCCGTTCGGCGTGGTCACCACCACCTTGCCCGGCTTCAGGCGGGTGATCAGCGGCGCGTGCTTGGGCGCGATGCCCAGTTCGCCCAGCTCACCGGTGGCCACGACCAGGGTCGCTTCGCCACGGAAGATTTCCTGCTCGGCGCTGACGATGTCGCAACGGATCGTGCTCATGCAAATCTCTTCGCTGTTCGCGGCGGCGCAATGCCACCGTGGGAGTCCACCGGCGCGGGCAGTTGCCCGGCGCCGGCGTCAGGTCGGGCAGGATCGCTCCCGCCCGTCCCGGATCAGGCCTTCTCGGCCATCTTCTTGGCCTTCTCGACCGCTTCTTCGATGCCGCCGACCATGTAGAACGCCTGCTCCGGCAGGTGGTCGTACTCGCCATCGACGATGGCCTTGAAGCCACGGATGGTGTCCTTCAGCGGCACGTACTTGCCCGGCGAACCGGTGAACACTTCGGCCACGTGGAACGGCTGGCTGAAGAAGCGCTCGATCTTACGGGCTCGCGACACGGCCTGCTTGTCCTCTTCGGACAGCTCGTCCATGCCCAGGATCGCGATGATGTCCTTCAGTTCCTTGTACTTCTGCAGGGTCTGCTGGACGCGCTGGGCGGTGTCGTAGTGCTCGTGGCCGATGACCAGCGGATCCATCTGGCGGCTGGTGGAGTCCAGCGGATCGACGGCCGGGTAGATACCCAGCGAGGCGATCGAACGCGACAGGGTGACGGTCGAGTCCAGGTGGGCGAAGGTGGTCGCCGGCGACGGGTCGGTCAGATCGTCCGCGGGAACGTAGACGGCCTGGATCGAGGTGATCGAACCGTTCTTGGTCGAGGTGATGCGCTCCTGCAGGACGCCCATTTCCTCGGCCAGGGTCGGCTGGTAACCCACGGCGGACGGCATGCGGCCCAGCAGTGCCGACACTTCGGTACCGGCCAGGGTGTAGCGGTAGATGTTGTCGACGAACAGCAGGACGTCCTTGCCCTTGCCGTTTTCGTCCTTCTCGTCGCGGAAGTACTCGGCCATGGTCAGGCCGGTCAGGGCGACGCGCAGACGGTTGCCCGGCGGCTCGTTCATCTGGCCGTACACCATCGCCACCTTGTCGAGGACGTTGGAGTCCTTCATTTCGTGGTAGAAGTCGTTGCCCTCACGGGTACGCTCACCCACGCCGGCGAACACGGACAGACCGCTATGCGCCTTGGCGATGTTGTTGATCAGTTCCATCATGTTGACGGTCTTGCCGACGCCGGCGCCGCCGAACAGGCCGACCTTGCCGCCCTTGGCGAACGGGCACATCAGGTCGATGACCTTGATGCCGGTTTCCAGCAGCTCGGTGGCCGGGGACTGGTCTTCGTACGACGGGGCCGCACGGTGGATTTCCCAGCTGTCGCTGGCGGCCACCGGGCCGGCTTCGTCGATCGGACGGCCGAGCACGTCCATGATGCGGCCCAGGGTGCCAGCACCGACCGGCACGGAGATGCCGCGGTTGGTGTTGGTGGCAACCAGGTTGCGCTTCAGGCCGTCGGTGGAACCGAGGGCGATGGTACGCACCACGCCGTCGCCCAGCTGCTGCTGGACTTCGAGGGTGATTTCGGTGTTGTCGACCTTCAGTGCGTCGTACACCTTCGGCACCGACTCACGCGGGAATTCGACGTCGACGACCGCGCCGATGATCTGAACGATCTTGCCCTGACTCATTGCTGCATCCTCTAAATGTGTGCTTTGAACGAACGCGGTCAGACTGCTGCCGCGCCGCCGACGATTTCGGAGATTTCCTGGGTGATCGCTGCCTGGCGCGCCTTGTTGTAGACGAGCTGCAGTTCGCCGATCAGCTTGTTGGCGTTGTCGCTCGCCGCCTTCATCGCAACCATGCGTGCGGCATGCTCGGAGGCGACGTTTTCCAGCAGTGCCTGGTACACCAGCGACTCGATGTAACGCGTCATCACGTGCTCGAGCACGGTCGCGGCATCGGGTTCGTACAGGTAATCCCAGTCGTGGTGAGCGACCTGCTTCTCAGCCGGCGGCAGCGGCAGCAGCTGATCGAAGCTGGCCTTCTGCGTCATGGTGTTCACGAAGCGGTTGTAGACCAGGTACACGCGGTCGACCTTGCCTTCGGTGAAGGCGTCGAGCATGACCTTGATCACACCGATCAGCGATTCCAGCTTCGGCACGTCGCCGATGTGGGTCACGCTGCCGACCATGTTGACCTTCACGCGGCGGAAGAAGGTCGATGCCTTCTGGCCGATGGTCACCAGGTCCACTTCGGCACCCTTGTCCTGCCATGCCTTGGCTTCGCCCAGCATCTTGCGGAACAGGTTGTTGTTCAGGCCGCCGGCCAAGCCGCGATCGGAGGAGATCACGATGAAACCGACCCGCTTGACCTGCTCGCGCTCGACCAGGAACGGATGCTGGTAATCGGTACTGGCCTGGGCCAGGTGGCCGATCACCTGCTTCATCGCCTGCGCGTACGGACGCGAGGTCTTCATCCGATCCTGCGCCTTGCGGATCTTGGAGGCCGAGACCATTTCCAGGGCGCGCGTCACCTTGCGGGTGTTCTGCACGCTCTTGATCTTGGTTTTGATTTCGCGTCCGCTTGCCATCTCTTGTTTCCCGTGGCGCGGGGCTGATGCCCCGCGTTGTTCAACCGTTTGTCATCTGGTCCAGCGGAGCCAGCGGCTCCGCTCTACAGGACCGCGATTACCAGCTGCCGGTGGTCTTGAACTCGGCGATGCCCTTCTTGAAGGCACCTTCGATGTCGTTGTCCCAACCGCCGGTGGCGTTGACCTTGCTGATCAGCTCGCCCTGGGTGTTGGCGAAGTGGGCGTGCAGGCCTTCTTCGAACGCCAGCAGTTTGTTGACCGGCACGTCGTCGAGGTAACCCTCGTTGACGGCGTAGATCGACAGCGCCTGGTTGGCGATCGACATCGGCGCGTACTGCTTCTGCTTCATCAGCTCGGTAACGCGCTGGCCACGCTCCAGCTGCTTGCGGGTCGCTTCGTCCAGGTCCGAGGCGAACTGCGCGAACGCAGCCAGCTCGCGGTACTGGGCCAGCGAGATACGGATGCCGCCCGACAGCTTCTTGATGATCTTGGTCTGGGCCGAGCCACCGACGCGCGACACCGAGATACCGGCGTTCACGGCCGGGCGGATGCCGGCGTTGAACAGGTCGGTTTCCAGGAAGATCTGGCCGTCGGTGATCGAGATCACGTTGGTCGGAACGAAGGCGGACACGTCGCCGGCCTGGGTTTCGATGATCGGCAGCGCGGTCAGCGAACCGGTCTTGCCGGTGACCTTGCCTTCGGTGAACTTCTCGACGTATTCCTCGGACACGCGGGCAGCGCGCTCGAGCAGACGGGAGTGCAGGTAGAACACGTCACCCGGGTAGGCTTCGCGGCCCGGCGGGCGCTTCAGCAGCAGCGAGATCTGGCGGTAGGCGACGGCCTGCTTGGACAGATCGTCGTACACGATCAGCGCGTCTTCGCCGCGGTCCATGAAGTACTCACCCATGGTGCAGCCCGAGTAGGCGCTGATGTACTGCATGGCAGCCGATTCGGAAGCGGTCGCGGCCACCACGATGGTGTGGGCCAGCGCGCCATTCTCTTCCAGCTTGCGCACGATATTGGCGATGGTCGAAGCCTTCTGGCCGATCGCAACGTACACGCACTTGATGCCGGTGCCCTTCTGGTTGATCACCGCATCGATCGCCATGGCGGTCTTGCCGGTCTGGCGGTCACCGATGATCAGCTCGCGCTGGCCACGGCCGATCGGGATCATCGAGTCGACCGACTTGTAACCGGTCTGCACCGGCTGGTCGACCGACTTGCGCCAGATCACGCCCGGAGCAACGCGCTCCACCGGAGCGGTCAGGTCGGTGCCCAGCGGGCCCTTGCCGTCGATCGGCTCGCCCAGCGCGTTCACGACGCGGCCCAGCAGTTCCGGGCCGACCGGCACTTCCAGGATGCGGCCGGTGGTCTTGGCGACGTCGCCTTCGCGCAGGTTCTCGTAGTCACCCAGGACCACGGCGCCGACCGAGTCGCGCTCCAGGTTCAGGGCCAGGGCGAAGGTGTTGTTCGGCAGTTCGATCATTTCGCCCTGCATCACGTCGGCCAGACCGAAGATGCGCACGATGCCGTCGGACACGCTGGTCACGGTGCCTTCGTTGCGCGATTCCGCGGCCAGCTTGACCTTCTCGATGCGGTTCTTGATCAGTTCGCTGATTTCGGAGGGGTTGAGCGTGGTTGCCATCGTCAAGTCCTAGTGCCGGCAGCGGGGCCGGACGTTAAATGAATTCAGTTAGCGAGCGCGGTCTGCAGACGGGCCAGCTTGCCCTTCAGCGAACCATCGATGACCACGTCGCCGGCGTCGATCACGGCGCCGCCGATCAGCGAGGCATCCACCGCGGTGGTCACTTCGACCTCGCGGTTGAAGCGCTTGCGCAGCGCAGCCTTGATCGCGTCCAGCTCGCCGGCCGACAGTTCGGCCGCCGAGGTCACCGTGGCCTTGACCACGTGCTCGGCTTCGGCGCGCAGGGCGTCGAACATGCCGGAGATTTCCGGCAGCAGCGGCAGACGATGCGATTCGGCCAGGATGGCCAGGAAGCGCGAGTAGGTCTCGCCGTGGGACACCGGCGCCAGCAGGGCGACGGCGTCGTCACGACCCAGCTCCGGGTTGGCGAGCAGGGCCGCCACGCGCGGGTCGGCGGCGACGTGGGCGGAGAACGCCAGGGCGTCCGACCACGGCGCGAACGCGCCTTCGTCGCGCGCGGTCGCGAACGCGGCGCGGGCGTACGGGCGGGCAAGCGTGAGGGCCTGGCTCATCCTTAGATCTCCGAGGCCAGCTCGTCGAGCAGCGCCTTGTGGGCGTTGACGTCGATTTCGCGCTTGAGCAGCTTTTCGGCACCGGTCACGGCCAGCGCGGACACCTGCTTGCGCAGATCTTCACGGGCACGGTTGGCGGCGGCGTCGATTTCAGCCTGGGCCAGTTCCTTCTGACGGGTGGCTTCGGTGATCGCTTCGTTACGGGCAGCATCAACGATCTGGTTGGCACGCGCGTGGGCCTGATCGATGATCTCGTTGGCCTTGGTGCGGGCTTCCTTCAGCGCTTCGTTGACCTTCTCCTGCGCCTGGGCCAGATCTTTCTGGCTGCGGTCGGCAGCAGCGAGGCCTTCAGCAATCTTCTGCTGGCGCTCTTCGATCGCGTTCATCAGCGGCGGCCAGATCTTGGTCGCGATGATCCAGATCAGACCAGCGAAGGCCAGCGCCTGCGCAAGAAGGGTGAAATTGATATTCATGGTTAGCTCGATCGCTGGTTTCGGGGTGGACGCGCCGCCGTAGCGGCGCATCCGGCCTTCATCCGAAACCGGGTGCATCAGCACCCGGTCGTCTCAAACCGCTGTATCAGCCGGCCAGAGCCTTGGTGACGGCGCCAGCAAAGGCAGCCGACAGCGGGTTGGCGAAGGCCAGCAGCAGGCCAACGGCGACCGAGATGATGAACGCGGCGTCGATCAGGCCGGCGGTGATGAACATGCGGACCTGCAGGACCGGGATCAGTTCCGGCTGGCGGGCGGCCGACTCCAGGAACTTACCAGCCATGATGGCCAGACCCAGACCGGCGCCCAGCGCGGCCAGGCCGATCATGATGCCGACGGCAAGGGCGGTGGAGCTCTGAATCTGCGCGAAGTTGGTCAGGACGGCGAAGTACATGGTTATCTCCAGGAACTTAAGTTGCTAAGGGTGATGAAACGGATGAAGGTTGAAACGCGTTGAAGCTTGAAACTCAGTGAGCGTCTTCCGACAGGCTCAGGTACACGATCGACAGCATCATGAAGATGAAGGCCTGCAGCGGGATCACCAGCAGGTGGAACAGCATCCAGCCAAGGCCGAACACACCACCTGCGATGGCACCGAAGAAACCGGCACCACCCAGCACCCAGATCAGCAGGAACACGATTTCGCCGCCGAACATGTTGCCGAACAGTCGCATCGCCAGCGAGATCGGCTTGCTCAGCCACTCGACGATGTTGAGGATCAGGTTGAACGGCATCATCCACTTGCCGAACGGGGCCGTCAGGAATTCCTTGACGAAGCCGACCAGGCCCTTGGACTTGAGCGCGAAGAACAGCATCAGGAAGAACACGCTGATGGCCATGCCGAGGGTGGCATTGACGTCAGCGGTCGGGACCGGCTTCCAGTAGTGAACGCCCACCCATTCCAGCGGCTTGGCGATGAAATCGGCCGGGATCATCTTCAGCAGATTCATCAACAGGATCCAGAAGAAGATCGTGATGGCGATCGGCGTGACCAGCTTGCTCTTGCCGTGGTAGGTGTCCTTGGCCTGGCGGTCGACGAACTCCAGGCAGATCTCGACGAAGGCCTGCCACTTGCCCGGCACGCCGGCGGTGGCCTTGCGGGTCCCCAGCCAGAACGCGACAACGATCACCAGGCCCATCAGGACGGCGGTGAGGAAGGTATCGACGTGGATATGCCAGAACATACCCTCACCCTTGCCGACCGGTGCGGTCAGGTTGTGCAGGTGATGCTGGATGTAGCTGGTAGGGGTTAGAGCCTCGCCCGCCATGTGTCCGGAACCTTCAGTTAATTGAATTCTGTCAACGCCTGGCCATCGCCAGGACCTGGAACATCAAGCCGACGGCGATACCGGCCAACAGCGCCAATGCAGGCAGCTTGAAGACCAGGAACCCCACCAGCAGGACGCCGAAAACCACGACCCACTTGGCTACGATCGCAATGATCAGGCGAGCCATCGCCGATCCTGCGGCCACCGCGCCACCACCCAGTGCCATCCGTGCCGCAACCCAGCCACCGGCCGAAATGGCCACACCGGACGCCAGCGCGCCGAGGGCATATTTCGGACCCACCAGCAGGAAGGCCAGGGCCAGGACAGCGACCGCGGCCAGCGGGTAGACCGCGGCGCGCAGCATCAGTCGCCGACCCGCATCAACGGAGTTCAGCACAGGACGTCCCGCGTGGTTGCAAGTGGAGGGCTGAGGCGGCTACAGCAGGGGGGCCTCATCGAGCCGCCAAATTATAGCAATGGGACAATTTGCGAGACAACCGCTCCCTGTTCATCCCGGGAAGCCGCAAGTTGCGGTAACGGTTACATTTTTGCGTGCCACCCAGGGGACAATGACGTCCGCGTGATGCTGCACCGCAGTATTGAACTTTGGTCGCAGTCGCGGAACTTTCGCCGGATGCGCCGGTCCGATCTTGCGACCTGCCTGCAGCAACCTCGTCGACGCTCCGCCCCGCAGGTCCCACGATGGCCCCGAAGCCCGGCTCCGGGGCCATCTTTTTGCATCGTCGCGACAGCGCTGAACCGTGCACACCTCGTGGACCATACGTTCACGGATGGTGGACGGGCCTGTCCGGCACAGTGGTTTTCATTCTGATGAACCACTGCAAGGACTCTTCGATGCGCTCCGTACCCACCCTGCTCGCCCTCTCCCTGCTCGCCGCCGGTGCTTCGTTCGCCACTGCCGCCCATGCCGCCGAAGGCGATGACCGCTTCGCCATCCGCCTGGGTGCGATGAACATCGACTCGGACAACACGATCCGCGGCAAGACCAATGTGGCTGGCCAGGATGTCTCCCTGAACCAGGACTTCAAGCTGGGGGGCAAGGAATGGGAGCCGCGCATCGATGGCATGTTCCGCATCAGCAATCGCCAGCGCCTGCTGTTCAACTACTTCAAGTACGACAAGGACCGCCGCGAGACCCTCGACCAGGGCATTTCCTTCGGCGGTGAGAACGTGCCGGCCGGCAGCTTCGTGAAGGGTGAACTGAAGTACCAGGTAGCCAGCCTGGTCTACGACTACTCGGTCGTCGATACCGACACCTTCGACCTCGGCCTGCAGATCGGTGGCGAGTACGCCAAGGTCAGCACCAAGGGCTACGCCGACCTGGGCACCGTGTACGAAGGCCAGTTCCTCAACGAGAAGGCCGACGGCATCGCGCCGGTGGTGGGTGCGCGCATGACCTTCACCCCGGGCGAGCGCTGGATGATCACACTGCAGGGCCAGTACCTGAACACGCGTTGGGGCAGCTTCGATGACTACAAGGGCGACCTGAGCCGCGCCAATGCCATCGTCGATTACCGCTTCACCAAGAACTTCGGCGTGTTCGCCGGCTACGACTGGTTCAAGCTGGACGTGGACAAGAAGGGCAGCGACGGCACTGTCGGCCTGAAGCAGGAATTCAAGGGCCCGGTGGCCGGTATCAGCTTCGTGTTCTGATCCCCCGCCCCTTCCACGGCACCCTCTCTCCTGGCGCGGCCTCCGGAACATCGGGGCCGCGTTTTTTGTGGGTTCCTGACAGAAGAGCAGAAGCGGGTTGGTCGAGCGCTGGAGGGAGCGGGGACTGCGTGCGAATGTCCCCCGGCGCCGGCCTGCGGCCGACGCCTCCTCCTTTACTTCGCACACAGCCCCCGCTCCCTCCGCGTGTCAGGCGTCCACGCGGCCCAGGCAGTGGCTCTCGACTGTCCGCAAGCCGAGCCGCTGCGCGGGCGGCAGGCGTTTGGACAAAGTAAAGGAGGAGGCGACCGCCACAGGCGGGCGACGGGGGACATTTGTCGAAATGCCTGCCACCCGCGCAGCGGCCCCACCCTTCGCCGCAGCACTGATCGAAGAAAAAAAGCCCCGGCAGAGGCCAGGGCTTTTCGTTCGGAACGGCGTGGGCGCCTTACTTCTTCTTCGGCATGTACAGATCGGTGATCGTGCCGTCGTAGATTTCCGAGGCCATCGCCACCGATTCGCTCAGCGTCGGGTGAGCGTGGATGGTGTGGCCGATGTCCTCGGCTTCCGCGCCCATTTCGATCGCCAGGCCGATCTCGGCCAGCAGGTCGCCGGCATGCACGCCGACGATCGCACCACCGATGATGCGGTGGGTCTCTTCGTCGAAGATCAGCTTGGTGAAGCCCTCGGTGCGACCGATGCCGATCGCGCGGCCGCTGGCAGCCCACGGGAACTTGGCCACCCCGACCTTCAGGCCCTTGGTCTTGGCTTCGGTCTCGGTCACGCCAACCCAGGCGATTTCCGGGTTGGTGTAGGCCACCGACGGAATCACGCGGGCCACCCATTCCTTCTTGTGGCCGGCCGCCACTTCAGCCGCCAGCTTGCCCTCGTGCGTGGCCTTGTGGGCCAGCATCGGGTTGCCGACGATATCGCCGATGGCAAAGATGTGCGGCACGTTGGTACGCATCTGGCGATCGACCGGGATGAAGCCACGGTCGGTGACCTGCACACCGGCCTTTTCGGCATCGATCTTCCTGCCGTTCGGCGAGCGGCCCACGGCCACCAGCACACGGTCGAAGGTGCCCTGCGCCAGCGCGGGCGCCTGGCCTTCCTCGGCGGCTTCGAAGGTCACGGTGATGCCCTTGGCATCGGCGGTGACGCCCGAGGCCTTGGTCTTCAGGTGCACGTCGATGCCCTGCTTCTTCAGGCGGTCGGCCAGCGGCTTGACCAGGTCCTTGTCGGCGCCCGGCATCAGCTGGTCCATGAACTCGACCACGGTGACCTTGCTGCCCAGCGCACCGTACACGGTGGCCATTTCCAGGCCGATGATGCCGCCACCGACGACCAGCAGCGAGCCCGGCACTTCGGCCAGCTCCAGCGCGTCGGTGGAATCCATCACGCGCTTGTCGTCCCACGGGAAGTTCGGCAGCTTCACCGCCTGCGAACCGGCGGCGATGATGCACTTCTGGAAGCGCAGCAGCTGGGTGCTGCCGTCAGCGGCGGTGATTTCCAGCTCGTTGGCCGAAACAAACCTGCCGACGCCCTGCACGCTGCGGACCTTGCGCTGCTTGGCCATGCCGGCCAGGCCCTTGGTCAGCTGGTTGACGACCTTTTCCTTGTACTCGCGCAGCTTGTCCAGGGTGATGGTCGGCTTGCCGAACTCGACGCCGAAATCACCGGCGTGGGCCACTTCGTCGATCACCGCGGCGGCGTGCAGCAGCGCCTTGGACGGAATGCAGCCGACATTGAGGCAGACGCCGCCGAGGCTGGCGTAGCGCTCGACCAGCACCGTATCCAGGCCGACGTCGGCGGCGCGGAAGGCGGCGGTGTAGCCGCCCGGGCCGGAGCCCAGCACGACCATCTCGCATTCGATGTCGGCCGGCTTGCCACTGGACAGCGCCGGCTTCGGCGCAGCCGGTTCGGCCGGGGCGCGGTGCGACGGGGTCACCGGCGGCTTGCTGGCCGGGGCGGCCGCGGCCGGAGCCGGCGCGGCGGCCTTGGCCGGGGCTTCGGAGGCGCCTTCAGCGTCCAGCACCACGACCACGGCGCCTTCGGACAGGGTGTCGCCCAGCTTGACCTTGATTTCCTTGACCACACCGGCGGCCGAGGACGGCACTTCCAGGGTGGCCTTGTCCGACTCCAGGGTCACCAGACCCTGATCCTTCTTCACCGTATCGCCGACGGCGACCAACACTTCGATCACCGGCACATCGCTGTAATCGCCGATGTCGGGAACCTTGACTTCAATCGTGGCCATGGTGGGTTTTCCTCGTGCCCGCCCGGCGGTGCCGGTGGGCTGTCACTGCATCTGTTCACGCGGCCGCGCCAGGGGCTGCGGCCGCACGGTGGGGGCGAAGCGGTGCCTTACAGCAGCACGCGGCGCATGTCGGCCAGTACCTGCGACAGGTACGTGGTGAAGCGTGCGGCCAGGGCGCCGTCGATGACGCGGTGGTCGTAGCTCAGCGACAGCGGCAGCATCAGCTTCGGTGCGAATTCCTTGCCGTTCCAGACCGGCTGGATGGACGACTTGGAGACGCCGAGGATGGCTACTTCCGGTGCGCTGACGATCGGGGTGAACGCGGTGCCGCCAATGCCGCCCAGCGAGCTGATCGAGAAGCAGCCGCCACTCATGTCGGCCGGCCCCAGCTTGCCGTCGCGTGCCTTCTTGGCCAGTTCGCCGGTTTCCTGCGCGATCTGCACCACGCCCTTCTTGTCCACGTCGCGGATGACCGGCACGACCAGGCCGTTCGGCGTGTCGGCGGCGAAGCCGATGTGGAAGTACTTCTTCAGGGTCAGGTTTTCACCGCTGGCATCGAGCGAGGCGTTGAATTCCGGGAACTTCTTCAGCGCCGCGGCGCTGGCCTTGATCAGGAAGGCGAGCATGGTCAGCTTGATGCCGGCCTTCTCGTTCTCCTTGTTCAGCGCCACGCGCAGGCCTTCCAGGTCGGTGATGTCGGCCTGCTCGAACTGGGTGACGTGCGGGATCATGGCCCAGTTGCGGGCCAGGTTCGCGCCCGAGATCTTCTTGATGCGCGACAGCGGCTGGACTTCGGTTTCGCCGAACTTGCTGAAGTCGACCTTCGGCCACGGCAGCAGGTTCAGGCCACCACCGGCGGCGACGGCGCCACCGGCAGCTGCCGGCACGCCACCGCTGAGCGCGGCCTTGACGAACTTCTGCACGTCACCCTTGGTGATGCGGCCACCCTTCTCGGTGCCGTTGATCTGCAACAGGTCCACGCCCAGCTCGCGGGCGAACACGCGCACCGCCGGGGTGGCGTACGGCACCTTGGCCGGCAGCACGCCATCGGCATTGAACTGCACCGGTGGGCTGGCCGGAGTACCGGCCGACGGCGCGGCAGCAACCGGAGCGGCGGCGGCAACCGGAGCAGCGGCCTGCGGGGCCTGGGCTGCAACCGCCGGGGCCGGCGCAGCGGCCTTGGCCGGTGCTGGCGCGGCAGCGCCCTCGGCTTCGATGATGGCAACCACGTTGCCCTGCGACAGGTTGTCGCCGACCTTGACCTTGATCTCCTTGACCACGCCTGCCACCGAGGACGGCACTTCCATGGTCGCCTTGTCGCTTTCCAGCGTGACCAGGCCCTGGTCCTTCTTGACCGTGTCGCCCACGGCGACCAGCACTTCGATGACCGGAATGCCGGCGTAGTCGCCGATGTCCGGCACCAGCGCTTCAACCGCGCCACCGCTGGCAGCCGGGGCGGCCGGCGCAGCTGCGGCCGGGGCCGGCGCGCTCTGGGTGGCGGCAGCCGGTGCAGCGGCCTTGGCCGGTGCCGGTGCGGCAGCGGCCGGCTTGGCAGCTTCGGCTTCGCCTTCGGCCACTTCGATCAGGGCCACGACCTTGCCTTCGGACAGGCTGTCGCCCACCTTGACCTTGAGCTCCTTGACCACGCCAGCCACCGAGGACGGCACTTCCATGGTCGCCTTGTCGCTTTCCAGCGTCACCAGGCCCTGGTCCTTCTTGACCGTGTCGCCGACGGCGACAAGCACCTCGATTACCGGGATATCGCTGTAGTCACCGATATCGGGGACAAGTGCTTCCTTGATTTCGGCCATGGGGATAACTCCGGCAATCTGGTGTAGGGAAACGTCTATTGTGCGGCCAGCGGGGTCCAGCGCCAACCGTTACAGGTGTTTTCAGTACGCACGCAGCCGGGACAGGCTGTTGCCCATGGGTCGCGGCTGCGACCAGTCGGTAGCGTATTGTCCGGACGATGTCCGCTTCATGTCGCCCGCGCGTCGGCCACCGGCTGCCAGGCCTGGCGCAGGCGCGGCAACGACCACGCCGCATTGGCCGGGCTGGTCGACGGCAGTGCGACCACCTTCGGTGGAGCCTCCAGCCGTGGCAGCACCCAGCGCTGGAATGCCTGCAGTGACGCACCACCATTGCAGCCGATCAGCGTCAGCTCAGGCAGCGTGGCGATCAGTTCCGGCAGTGCATTGGCCACTTCCGTGCCACGCACGATGTCGGCATCCAGGCTGCCGCGCCGCTCGCAGCGCCCGATCACATCCCACAGGCCGATGCCCGCGGCGTTCAACGCCTGCAGCCGTTGCGCATAGGGCAGACCCGCGTCGAAACCGCAGATATCGGCCATCAGCGGCCAGAAGCGGTTGCGCGGATGCGCGTAGTAGCGCTGCTCCTGCAGGGATGCCACGCCTGGCATCGAGCCCAGCAGCAGTACCCGGCATGCCACGTTCACCTGCGCTTGCAGGCCAATGCACAACGTTGCTGTGCTCACATCTTCTCCAACTGCATGAATGTCAGCGACGGCCAAAAACCCCATGAATACAGGCATTCCGCACCCGTCGCTGAACAAGGAAAACTATTTTTTAACGTGCGTCGGATTCGATTCATGTTGGGGCGACTACGGTGTGCTCGCCCCGCAACCGGGGGCCCAAAACAAGAAACATTAGGAGATACCCCCATGCGCTCCATCCGTATCCTGAGTCTCGCCCTGCTGACCTCCGCCGCCTTCGCACCGGCCGCTTTCGCACAGGACAGCAGCACCACCGATACCGCTTCGGGCAAGCATTTTGCCGTTGTTGGCGGCATCTCGCTGCTGCAGCCGAAGAACGACCCGATCACCGGCGTGAAGAAGACCGACGGTGGCCCGGCGCCGACCGTCAGCTTCAGCTACTACATCAACGACAACTGGGCCGTTGAGCTGTGGGGCGCTGCCGACAAGTTCGACAACAAGTTCAAGGGCCCGAACAACGCCCGCCTGGGCTCGGTCGAGCAGCAGCCGGTCGCGCTGAGCGGCCAGTACCACTTCGGCCAGGCTGACAACGTGTTCCGTCCGTTCGTGGGCGTCGGCTACTACCAGTCGAGCTTCAGCAACGAGAAGCTGGGCAACGGCGCTGACACCGACATCCGCTTCAAGGATGCCAAGGGCGTGATCGGCACCGTCGGCGTCGACATGAACATCAACTCCACCTGGTTCGCCCGTGCTGATGCCCGCTACATGCGCGCCCGCCCGGACATCAAGGTTGGCGGCGAGAAGATCGGCGAAGCCAAGATGGATCCGTGGACCGTCGGCTTCGGCATCGGCGCCCGCTTCTGATCCAGGCAGCACCGCTTCACTGATGCAACGCGACGGGCCCTTCGGGGCCCGTCGTCGTTTCCGTCACCTGCGTTCTGTAGAGTCGAGCCATGCCCGACTGCTTTTTGTAGAGTCGAGCCATGCTCGACTTTTGAAAAGGCAGCCGAGCATGGGCTCGGCTCTACACAGACACGGGACGCGGAGACACGATGGACGACGTCGACCTGCTGGTGATCGGTGGCGGCATCAATGGCGCCGGCATCGCCCGTGACGCCAGTGGCCGTGGCCTGCGCGTGATGCTGTGCGAACAGCACGACCTGGCCGCGCACACCTCCAGTGCCAGCAGCAAACTGATCCACGGCGGCCTGCGCTACCTGGAACAGGGCGAGTTCGGCCTGGTGCGCAAGGCGCTGGGCGAACGTGAGGTGGTCCGCCGGCAGGCGCCCCATCTGGTCCATCCGCTGCGCTTCGTGCTGCCGTGGGAACCGCACCTGCGCCCGCGCTGGATGCTGCGCGTGGGGCTGTGGCTGTACGACCATCTGGGCCGGCGCGGCCCCGCCTTTCCCGCGTCACGCGCACTGGAGCTGCAACGCGATCCGCTCGGCCAGTGGCTCTCCCCGACGCTGCGGCAGGCCTTCAGCTACGCCGATGCACAGGTCGATGACGCGCGACTGGTACTGCTCAACGCCCTGGATGCCGCGCAGCGGGGCGCACAGGTGCGGGTGCGCAGTCGCTGCACCGACCTGCACCCCGTGCAGGGCCGGTGGCGGGCCGTTCTGGAATCCGCCGATGGCCAGCCGCACCCCGTGAATGCCCGCGCCGTGGTCAACGCGGCGGGCCCGTGGGCCGGGGGCCTGCTGGAACGGATGCAGGCGCGCAGCGGCGGCCCCGCGCTGCGCCTGGTGCAGGGCAGCCACATCGTGCTGCGCCGGCCCTGGCCCGATGACAGCGCCTGCCTGCTGCAGCAGCCCGACGGACGCGTGGTGTTCCTGCTGCCCTTCGCCCACGACCACCTGCTGGTGGGTACCACCGATACCGACTATCGCGGTGACCCGGCGCGCTGCAGCGTGCTGCCTTCCGAGGTGACCTACCTGTGCGAAGCGGCCAATCGCTACCTGCGTGACCCCATCGCCCCCGAGGAGGTGGTCTGGGCGTTCGCCGGTGTCCGTCCATTGCTGGCTGACCCGGATCCACGCGCAGCGAAGCTGAGCCGCGACTACCGCCTGCAGGTGCAGGCGGACCCGGCGCCGGCGTTGCATGTACTGGGCGGCAAGCTGACCACCTACCGGGTGCTGGCCGAGGAGGCACTGGAGCTGCTGCGCCCTGCCCTGCCACAGATGGGACCAGCCTGGACGGCGCGCGGAGCCCCGCTGCCGGGCAGCGACTGGGGCGACGCCGCACAGGCAGGCTCGCACCTGCTGGCGCTGGCACCGTGGTTGCCCGCAGGTATCGCGCGACGCTGGGCCGGGGCCTATGGCAGTCGCAGCGCGGAACTGCTGCAGGGTGTACAGGGCCTGCACGATCTGGGCGATGACTTTGGCGGCGGCCTGCATGCGCGCGAAGTGGACTTCCTGCGCGAACGCGAGTGGGCGTGCGACAGCGACGATATCCTGTGGCGCCGGAGCAAGCTGGGGTTGCGGCTGGATGCTGCACAGGTGGCACGGCTGCAGGCGTGGATCGAACACTCCACTCTGTAGAGCCGAGCCATGCTCGGCTGCGTCGTGCAAATGCAGCCGAGCATGGCTCGGCTCTACTGAGAGAAAGGTAAGTTACCCTGACTGCTCTACCGGAGACGCTGCATGACGCCCCGCTACGTGCTGGCCATCGACCAGGGCACCACCAGTTCGCGCGCGATCCTGTTCGATCGTGCCGGCGACATCGTCGGCAGCGCGCAACGCGAGTTCGCGCAGATCTTCCCGCACCCCGGCTGGGTCGAGCATGACGCGCGCGAGATCCTTACCAGCGTCTATGCCACATTGACCGAACTGCTCAGCCGTGGGCAGATCGACCCGCGCCATATCGCCGCGCTGGGCATCACCAACCAGCGCGAAACCACCGTGGTCTGGGACCGTGCCACCGGCCAGCCGATCCACAACGCCATCGTCTGGCAATCGCGGCAGAGCCACGCCATCTGCGAGCGGCTGAAGTCCGATGGGCATGAAGCGCTGATCCGCGAGCGGACCGGCCTGCTGATCGACGCCTATTTCTCCGCGACCAAGGTGCGCTGGATCCTCGACCACGTGGAAGGTGCACAGCAGCGCGCCGAACGTGGCGAGCTGCTGTTCGGCACCATCGACAGCTGGCTGGTGTGGAACCTGAGCGGTGGCCAGGCGCATGTGACCGACTACAGCAACGCGGCGCGCACGCTGCTGTTCAACATCCACACGCTGGACTGGGATGACGAGCTGCTGGCCCTGCTCGACATCCCACGCGCGATGCTGCCGCAGGTGCGTGACTCCAGCGCGGTATACGCGCATACCCGGCCGCAGTTCTTCTTCGACCACCCGATCCCGATCGCTGGCATCGCCGGTGACCAGCAGGCAGCGCTGTTCGGCCAGGCCTGCTTCCAGCCGGGCATGGTCAAGAACACCTATGGCACCGGTTGCTTCATGCTGATGCACACCGGCGCGCAGGCGGTGCGGTCGCGCAACGGCCTGCTGACCACCATTGCCTGGGGCCTGGACGGGCGCGTGGAGTACGCGCTGGAGGGCTCGATCTTCATCGCCGGCTCGGTGGTGCAATGGCTTCGCGATGGACTACGTATGATCGAACGCGCCAGCGACAGCCAGGCACTGGCCGCGCAGGTGCCCGACAGTGGCGGTGCCTACCTGGTACCGGCATTTGTCGGCCTCGGCGCGCCCTATTGGCGCAGCGACGTACGCGGTGCGATGTTCGGGTTGACCCGCGGCACCCGCAAGGCGCACTTCGTGCGCGCTGCGCTGGAAGCGATGGCCTACCAGACCCGCGACGTGCTCGATGCAATGCAGTCCGATGCCGGTATCGCGCTGACCGAGCTGCGCGCCGATGGCGGTGCGATCGGCAACGACTTCCTGGCCGGTTTCCAGGCCGACATCCTCGGTGTGCCGCTGCTGCGGCCGCGACTGACCGAGACCACCGCGCTGGGTGCGGCCTACCTGGCCGGCCTGGCGGTGGGGTTCTGGACCAGCCGCGAACAGATCGCCGCGCAGTGGGGCCTGGACCGGCGCTTCGAGCCACAGATGGAGGTGGCGCGGCGCGAGAAGCTGTATGCGGGATGGCAGCAGGCGGTGGCCGCCACCCTCGCCTTCCACGTCGACTGAGGGTAGTGCCGGCCGCTGGCCGGCAACCCCATGATGTCTGGGGGCGCGCCTGGAGATTGCCGGCCAGTGGCCGGCACTACCACATGGCCAGTGGCCGTCAGAACGCCGGCAGCACCGCGCCCTTGTACTTGGTCTCGATGAAGGCCTTCACCTGCGGGCTGGTCAGGGCCTTGGCCAGCTTCTGCACGCGGGCATCGTCCTTGTTGTCCGGGCGCGCGACCAGGAAGTTCACGTACGGCGAGTCCTTGCTCTCGATCGCCAGCGCATCCTTGGTCGGGTTGAGGCCGGCGTCCAGCGCGTAGTTGGTATTGATCAGGGCCAGATCGACCTGGTCCAGCACGCGCGGCAGCATCGCCGAGTCCAGCTCGCGGAACTTCAGGTTCTTCGGGTTGGCGATGATGTCGCGCTGGGTCGACAGTGCGTTGGTCGGGTCCTTCAGCTCGATCACGCCGGCCTTGTGCAGCAGGATCAGCGCGCGGCTGTTGTTGCTGGGGTCGTTCGGGATCACCACGTCGGCGCCTTCGCGCAGCTCGGCCAGCGACTTGACCTTGCGCGAGTACGCACCGAACGGCTCGATGTGCACGCCGATCACCTTCACCAGGTCGGTCTTGCGGTCACGGTTGTAGGCATCCAGGTACGGCTCGGTCTGGAAGTAGTTGGCATCCACCTGCTTCTGCACCAGCTGGTCGTTGGGCTGCACGTAGTCATTGAACACGCGCACGTCCAGGTCCACGCCTTCCTGCTTGAGGATCGGCTTGACCACCTCGAGGATCTCGGCATGCGGCACGGCCGTGGCGGCCACCACCAGCTTCTGCGAGGGCTCGCCGGACTTGCCGCAGGCGGTCAGGGCCAGCGCAGCGGCGAGCAGGGGCAGCAACAGGGTCTTCTTCATGGGGGATTGAATTCTCGGGGGGAATGTCAGGATTTTTCGTAGTTGCTCAGGGCCAGCTCAAGCAACGCCTTGGCCTGCTCGCGCAGCATCATCGGCTCGACGATCTCGGCATCCGAGCCGTAATGCAGCACATCCATCAGCAGCTCGCGCGAGACGCTGTACGGCACCTTCAGCTCATAGCGGCCGTCGGCCAGGAAGCGGCCCTGCTGCTTGGAATGCCAGTGCTCGTCGGCCACCCAGCGCGCGGCCTTGGCGCTGAACAGGATGGTCGCCCACCCCTTCGGCGCGCCAGAGAAGATGCCGTAGCTGGCGCCGAGCTGCTCGTCCAGCTCGCTGTCGGCGACATCGCGCGCGGTGCTGTCGACCACCCGCGCCTTGTGGATGCGGTCCACCGCGAAACTGCGCAGGGCATCGCGGTCATGGTCCCAGGCATCCAGGTACCAGTTGTCGCGATAGTGGGTCAGGCGCTGCGGTGAGACGGTGCGCTTGGTCGGCTCGTCGGTGGAACGGGCGCGGTACTCGAACGCCAGCTGGCGGCGCTCCAGCACGGCCGACGCGACGCTGCGGAAGCTGCCTTCGTCGAACTTGCGGCCACGGTGCGGAATCACCCGCACGCGGTCGACCGGCCAGCTGGACACGCCGGCCTGGGCCGCCAGCAGGCTCTCGATGCGTTGCTGCAGCGGTGCCAGCACCGACGACAGCACACCACCGCCGGTCCGCGCCAGCAGGTGCTGCGAGGCCAGCAGGGCATGCAGCTCCTCCGAGCTGAGCCACAGGCCGGGCAGCTCGAAACGGTCGCTCTCGTCAGCCTGGTAGCGGAAGCCCGCCTCGCCGTCGCCCTCGATCGGTGCCATCAGCGCATCGCGCAGGAAGGCCAGGTCGCGGTAGACGGTGGCGCGGGAACAACCGAGCTTGTCCTGCAGGGTCGCCACCGTCACCGGATAGCGCGCGGACTTGAGCAGACGATGCAGGGCGGTGATGCGTTCGTATCGGTCCATACCCCCGATTATGTCCGAGTCGCGGGTCTTGTGTGGGACGTTTGGGCTATCGTGGTCGCCCCCACCCCCATGGAATGCCCGATGCGCCGGTTGCCTGCCCTGTCCCTGCTGGCCTGCCTGCTGCTGGCCGCCTGTGATCGCGCGCCGGCGCCGGCCAGCACCGGCGCCCCGGTACCCGTCGCCGATCCGGCGCAGGCGGTGCTGGGCGCCAGCCAGCGTTTCGCGGCCCTGCGCAGCTTCCACGCCGAACTGGAGGTGCTGGGCGCACCGCAGCCGGTGCGCAGCGCCATGGACTTCGTCGCGCCCGATCGTTTCCGGGTGGAGACGCCGGCGGGGCCGCAGACCATCATCGGCGACACCATGTTCCTGCAGGCCGACGGCGCGATCCGCCAGGTGCCGACCCCGCCCGGCCTGCTCGAGCAGTGGCGCAACCCGCTGCCGGCCGATGCCCTGCCCGCCGACCTGAAGGCCGAAGACCTCGGCAGCCAGACGCTGGACGGGGTCCAGACCCGGCACTACCGGCTGCGTGGTGCCCGGCCTGGCGAACGCCTGGAGTACTGGGTGGATGCCCAGGGCCTGCCACGCCAGATCGTGCGCAGCGGCAGCAGCAATGGCCGCAGCTTCCAGCTGCGCCTGCGCTATTCGCGCTTCAACGACCCCGCACTGCGTGTCGATCTGCCCTGAATAGGCGATCGCGGCAACGTTCGCTGAAGCGCGCATTGGATCGATTCGGACCGCCATCACGCTTCCAGTATCATCACCGGCTGTTAACCGTTTCGGAGAAGCCTCGATGTCCCTGCGCGTGTCCCTGCTGATCCCCCTGCTGCTGTGTGCGCCGCTCGCATACGCACAGGATGCCTCCGAGCTGGCGGCGATGTCCTCGCCGTGGAGCGGCAGCGGTGGCGAGCTCGGCTTTGCCTCGGCACGCGGCAACAGCAGCACCGAGAGCTTCAACGGCCGCCTGCGCCTGCGCTACACCGACGGCGACTGGGTGCACAGCATGGACCTGTTCGGCCTGCGTTCCAGCTCCAAGGTGACCGAAACCAACGACGACGGCACCACCACCCGCCGCAACAACACCACCGCCAACCGCTACACCGGCAGTGCCGGCAGCGCGCTGCAGCTGGGCGAACACCGCCAGCTGACCGCCACGGTGCGTACCGAGCGCGACGACTTCGCCACCTACGACCGCCAGAGCTCGTTCGGTCTGGGTTACGGCACCCGCCTGTGGAACACCGAGCGCTTCTCGTTCGACGCGCAGATCGGCCCCGGTGTGCGCCGCACCCACAGCACCGAGGACGACCGCACCCGCACCGGCCTGATCGGCCGTGGCCTGTTCGACATGAAGTACTCGCTGACCGACAACACCGACCTGGTCAACACGCTGCTGGTCGAATCCGGTTCGTACAACACCTTCGGCCAGAACGACTTCGGTGTCTCGGTGAGCATGAACGAGCACCTGGCACTGAAGGCCGGCTGGCAGGCGCGTTACAACAGTGACGTTGCTGTGGACAAGCGCAAGACCGATACGCTGACCACGATGAACGTGGTCTACAAGTTCAAATAAGCAGAACGGGCGCCGAGGCGCCCGTTCTGCTTCCGGTAGTGCCGGCCGCTGGCCGGCAACTGCATTCAACTGGGGCACGAGGTTGCCGGCCAGCGGCCGGCACTACCTGCGATGGGTCAGACGTTCAGCAGTTCGCCGGCACCGGCATCCAGCAGCATCTTCGCCACGCGCTGGCCCAGCGCCTCCGGATCCCGGGCCGGGCCCAGCGCCTCGGCGCGCACCGCACGACCATCGCTGGCACTGCCGACCAGGCCCTGCAGGTGCAGGTCGTCGCCCTGCCACTGCGCGATGGCGGCCACCGGCACGTGGCAGCTGCCATGCAACGCACGGTTCATCGCCCGCTCGGCTTCCACGCAGGCGCGCGTAGCTGCGTCATCAAGCGTGGCGAAAAGCGCCATCAGGCGCGTATTGCCACCGTCGCACTCCACCGCCACCGCGCCCTGCGCCGGTGCCGGCAGCCACTGCGGCGGTTGCAGGCGCGCGACGATGCGCTCGCCCAGGCCCAGACGCTCCAGGCCGGCCACGGCCAGCACGATGGCGTCGTAGCCACCATTGTCGAGCTTGGCCAGGCGGGTGTTGACGTTGCCGCGCAGGTCCAGCAATTCCAGATCCGGGCGCAGCGCGCGCAACTGGGCCTGGCGGCGCAGCGACGAGGTGCCGACCCGCGCGCCGATCGGCAGCGCATCCAGCGAGGCGTACAGGTTGGAGACGAAACCATCGGCCGGATCGTGGCGGGTCAGCATCGCCGGCAGCGCGAAGGGTTCGTCCAGTTCCATCGGCACATCCTTCAGCGAGTGCACGGCGCAGTCGGCCTCACCGCGCAGCATGGCCAGCTCGAGCTCCTTCAGGAACAGGCCCTTGCCACCGATGGCGGCCAGCGAGCGGTCCAGCACCTCGTCACCACGGGTGCTCATCGGCACCAGTTCCACATGCAGGCCGGGATGAGCCTGGCGCAGGCGGTCGGCGACGTGTTCGCTCTGCCAGAGGGCGAGCGGGCTCTTGCGGGTGGCGATGCGGACGGTTTCCATCCGGTCATTATCGCGCCTATCGGCGGGATACGGCCAACGGCGGAGCCCCTCGTGGCTGGCTGGGGGGCGTAAAAGCAACAGCCGCGCTTGGCCGGGCGGGATGGACTGCGCAGGGGCCGCTGCAAGTACGTCCATGTAAGCTCGGTCGCCGCATCCATGCGGCTCACGCCCCTGCGCAGCCCATCCCGCCCGACCTCTGACAGTTTCCGTGCGCGTCAGCCACGGAAGATCAAAAGAAAAGCAGAGCAACAGCGGGTCGCTTCGCTTTGAGTCGAGCATGGCTCGACTCTACATTTCCCTCCCCACCCGATAACACCAACGCTTTTGCCGTCCGTCACCGGGAGATTCGCGAGGGTGAGGCGGGATGGGCGGGCGGGACCGTTGGCGCCATGGATGGCGCCATCGAGCCCCCATGGATGGGTTTACGGCGTGTCCCGCCCGCCCATCCCGCCTTACCCAGCACGTAGAAACACCGAGCCATGACCCGCTGTAGCTGTAGCTGTTGCTGTTGCTGTTGCTGTTGATTTCGAAGCAGTCGCGGCCGCAGGCCGCGTGGAACACTCACAGATGCCGCAGTTCCTGCTTCAGCGTCGCCACGCAGCGGCGGCTGACTTCCAGCGGCTGCCTGCCATGCCGCAGCACCGCCTGCACCTGCCCGCCCGAGCCGCGGCGCAGTTCCACCAGCTCGTGACGCGCCACCAGGCAGTTGCGATGGATGCGGATGAAACGGCTGGCGAACTCTTCTTCCAGCGACTTCAGCGATTCCTCGATCAGGTCCTCGCCGCGCGCGTGGTGTACCACCACGTACTTCTCTTCGGCCTGCAGGTAGTGGATGTCGTCCAGCGGAATCAGCCGCAGGCTGCCGCGCAGGCGTGCGCACAGCACGCTGCGTGCCTGCTGCCCGCCATGTTCCTGCGGCTGGCCGTCGCGGCCGGCCAGAAACGTGCGTGCGCGTGCGATCGCGGCGGCCAGGCGCTCTGCGCGCACCGGCTTCATCAGGTAGTCGATCGCTGCGGCCTCGAACGCCGACAGCGCATGCGCATCGTAGGCAGTGCAGAACACCACCGCCGGCCGCGGTTCGAAGCTGGCCAGGTGGCGGGCTGCTTCCAGGCCGTCCAGTCCGGGCATTGCGATATCCAGCAGGACCAGGTCCGGCTGCAGCTCCGCGCACGCGTGCAGGGCCTGCTCGCCGTTGCCGGCCTCGGCCACCACGTCCACGCCGTCCTGCGCCGCCAACAGGCTGCGCAGGCGCTCGCGCGCCAGTGGTTCGTCATCGGCGATGACTACCCTCACGATCGTTCCCTCACTGGATCGGCACTGTCACCTGGCAGGCATAGTAGCCTTCGCTCCAGCCAGCCGTCATCCGCGCGGCGCTGCCGAAGCGCCAGGCCAGCCGATGGCCGATGCTGTGCTGGGCATGGCCAGCCCCCCGCGCCAAGGCCAGCCCGGGCGCCTGCGGATCAGGCGCGGGATTGCGCACGCGGATCTGCAGCTCGTTGCCATCGCACAGCAGCTGCAGCTCGATGGTGCCGCCGTCGGGCAGGCGCGAAATGCCGTGCAGCACGGCGTTTTCCACCAGCGGCTGCAGTACCAGCCTCGGCAATGGCAGGTCCCATGGCAGCGGCTCGTCGCGCTGCCAGCGCACCTGCAGGCGTTCGCCCAGGCGCAGCGATTCGATCGACAGGTAGCGCTCGGCCAGCTCGCATTCGTCGCGCAGGGTGGAATCACCCTCGCCTGCACCGAGCGCAGCACGGAACAGATCGGACAGATCGAGCACGGCACGTTCGGCCACCGCGGGATCGCGATGCAGCAGGCTGGCGATCAGGTTCATGCTGTTGAACAGGAAGTGCGGGCGGATCCGCGCCTGCAGCGCGTCGGCCTGGGCGCGTGCATTGGCCTGCACCTGCGCGGCCCAGCGGTCGCTGACATAGAAGTAGCGCAGCGCCAGCGCGGTGATCAGCGCCGTGGTTGCTGCACTCCCAAGGGTGAAGCGCCAGAAGCTGATGCCGCTGGCGAAGCTGTCACCCAGCACCGCGTACAAGGCGTGCACGATGCCGGCACAGACCACCGCGATCAGGGTCGCCAGTGCGATGGCAGCGACCGCCCCCAGCACCTGCGGCAGCCTGGACAGCGCCTGCCGCAGCAGGCACAGGCAGGCCGTCACCGCCAACGCCAGCCACAAGGCGAAGCCACTGGCTGACAGCAGTTCGCCGAAGGTCCAGTGGCGGCTGCCATCCGGGGCCAGGGCCAGCACCACCACCACCAGCTCGGCCAGGCCCAGCATCGCCGCCAGCCGCGGCAGGCGGCACAGTTCCGGCATCCATGGCGGTGTGCTGGCCGGGGACATGGCTCAGCCCGCGCCCAGGCGTTCCTGCAGCCAGTCACCCAGTGCCTGGATCTCTTCGGCACAGACCTGGTGGGCCATCGGGTAGCTGTGCCATTCCACCTCCAGCCCCAGCGCCTGCAGCGCCTGCGCGCTGTGTACGGCCACCGCCTGCGGAATCACCGGGTCGCTGCTGCCATGGGCCATGAACACCGGCACCTGCACGGCACCGTCAACACGCGTGGCGCTTTCAGCTTCGGGCAGGTAAGTGGACAGCGCGATCAGGCCGGCCAGCGGCGCGGTGCGCGACAGCGCAGCGGTCAGGATGATCGCGCCACCCTGCGAGAAGCCGGCCAGGAAGATCTTCTCCGCCGGAATGCCGCGCTCGATCTCACGCGCGATCAGCGCATCCAGCTGCACCACCGATTCCTGCACGCCGGCCATGTCGGCGCGCGAACGGAAGTCCATGCCGACGATGTCGTACCAGCCGCGCATCGGCACGCCGTTGTTGATCGTGATCGGCCGCACCGGTGCGTGCGGGAACACGAAGCGCAGCGCCGGCCAATGCGGCCTCACCAGCTCCGGCACGATCGGCGCGAAATCATGGCCATCGGCGCCGAGGCCGTGCAGCCAGATCACCGACCACTGCGGCGAGGCGCCGGTTTCCTGTTCCACCGTTTGCAGCATGATGCGGCTCCTTCAAGTTCGAGCCGCATTATGCCGCTGGCGCGGGGCATTCAGTACAGCGGCGGTTGCTCGGCCGCTTCACGACGCAGCTGCGCGGCGCGTACCAGCACCGGCGGCGGGATGTTCTCCTCGGGAATGTCCAGCAGCCCCAGGCGATGCAGGAAAGCGCCCGGACCACGCAGCGAGGTCAATGCCACCACCGGGACCGCCAGCACCATGCCGATCACCACCGGCGCCATCCACGCGGCCAGCGACGGCGACACTGCCCAGGCCAGCACGCCCATGAAGGCGCCGAACACACCCAGGCCACCGTAGCCGCGGATCAGTGCCAGCCACGAGATCCCACCGTCGTCACGCTGCTGCGCGTCCCAGCCGGAATCGCGGCCGGACAACACTTCGGCCACGCCCCGCGACTGCACGTACATCACCACCGGCGCCATCAGTGCGGCCAACACGGTTTCCACCAGCATCGACACGAAGGCACGGATCGCACCGCCGCAGCCACGGCGGTCGACCGGGTCCAGCAGCATCGCCAGGTAGCCGAGCACCTTGGGCAGCAGCAGCACCGCCATGGTGGCGGCGAACAGGCGCACCACCTGCTCTTCGTCCTGTGCGCGCCAGTAGACGCTGGGCGACAGGTGCAGCAGGGCGTTGAAATCGATGCCCTCCTGGAACAGCGGGATGGCGATGCCGATCAGCATCAGCATTGCCCACATCGGCGCGGTGAAATAGTGGCCGATGCCGATCAGCATGTGCGTACGGCTGATCCAGTGCAGGCCGCGGCTGCCGACCACCTTGCCGTGCTGCAGGTTGCCCTGGCACCAGCGACGGTCACGCACCAGCAGGTCGGTCAGGGTCGGCGGGCCCTCTTCATAGCTGCCACCGAGGTAGGGCACCATGTGCGCGGCCCAGCCGCCACGCCGCATCAACGCCGCTTCGACGAAGTCATGGCTGAGCACGTGGCCGCCGAACGGCTTGCGACCCGGCAGCGCCGGCAGGCCGGCGTGGTCGGCGAAGGCGCGGGTGCGGATGATGGCGTTGTGGCCCCAGTAGTTGCTCTCGGCGCCATGCCACCAGGCCACGCCACGGGCGATCACCGGCCCGTACACGCGGCCCCCGAACTGCTGCATGCGCGCGAACAGGGTGCGGCCGCCGATCACCGACGGCAGGGTCTGGATCAGGCCGACGTCGGCGTTGTGCTCCATGCCGGCCACCAGGCGCACGATGCTGTCGCCGGTCATCAGGCTGTCGGCGTCGAGGATCAGCATCTGCGGGTAGGCACCGCCGAAGCGGCGGACCCAGTCGGCGATGTTGCCGGCCTTGCGCCCGCTGTTGTCACCACGGCGACGGTAGAACAGGCGGGTCTGCCCGTCCGGCACCCGCTCGCGCAGCTCGGCGAACACCTGCTCCTCGGCAGCGGCGATGTCCTCGCGACGGGTATCGCTGAGCACGAAGAAATCGAAGCGGTCGAGCTGGCCGGTGGCCGCCACCGACTCGTAGATCGCCTGCAGGCCCGCCAGCAGGCGGCGCGGGTCTTCGTTGTAGGTCGGCATCAGCAGTGCGGTGCGGCTGTGCACGGTCGGCAGCGGCTTGTCCGGGTCGATGCCGAGGCGGTAGCCACGGTCGAACACGGCGGTCAGGAAGCCGGCCAGGGCGCTGGCGAAAGACAGCGCGATCCAGGCAAACAGGCCAACGAACAGTACCAGCAGGCAGGCTTCGAGCACGCTGATGCCATTGGCCGACAGCACCCGCCACATCATCCGCGTGGCTACGGCGGTCATGCCGAGCGTGCCACCGAAGATGTACAGCCGGCGCAGGCCGATCAGGCGCGGCGACGTGCGGTGCCGCCGGACCTTCAGCGCGCCTTCGCGCAGGGTCTGTTCGGGCATCTGCAACGGAGATTCAGCGGGCAGCAGCGCCCAGCCGGCATCGAGCCGGGGCGTTTCTGCTTCCGCATGGATGGTCTGCACCCCCATCGCCGCCTACTCCGCGCCGTCGGCACGGCCGGCCATCCCGGCCGGGCTGCATGCACCAAGGTTCCCGGCGCGCTTTCCCGGCGCCCGCACTTGTCCTGGCTGTGTCGGCCTCAGGCCGCACAGTCGATGTCTGTCACTACCGGAACCCACACGATCTCCAACGGGGCGGAATCGAAAATGCGGCCCAGTCTAGGGCGCCGAATGTAAGCCGCGCGCGAAGGTCTACGCCGGGATTTATCCCCATTCAGCAAATAGCAGGCGATCACGCCGGGGAATGGCCAGATGTCATTACATCGCCCCCGGTACTGGATCGTAACAAACGCGAACGGTTATCATTTCATTAACCAGGCAGGTCACCGTCTTCCGCACGGCCGCGACCCACCCAGCTGCGCCGGTCCACACCGCGCGCCCGACGACCCACGGAAGGGTGGCTGCCTGCTGTCTGCCTGCGCCTGCTGCTTCCACAGGGTCTCCCCACCTCCCATGGAAGCCGTCATGTCCCTGTCGTCCCGTTACCGTTCCGCGCGCCTGCCGCGCACCCGCCTGGCCCACGCCCTGGCCTCCGCCTGCCTGCTGGCCCTGCCCGGCCTGGCCGCTGCAGAGGCCAGCGCCGATGCCTCCACCAAGGACCTGGATACCGTGGTGGTCACCGCCTCGGGCAGCCAGCAATGGATCAAGGATGCCCCGGCCAGCATCAGCGTGATCAGCCGTGAGGACATCGAGCGCCAACCGGTGCCCGACCTGGCCACCCTGCTCAGCCGCGTGCCGGGCGTGACCGGCGGTCTCAGCGCGGTCGGCGAACAGTCCAAGATCAAGCTGCGCGGCATGCCGTCCAACTACACGCTGGTGCTGGTGGACGGCAAGCGCATGGGCAGCTCGGCCGCGACCAACTATCGCCCCGACCTAGGCCGCCAGGACCTGAACTGGATCTCGCCCGACCAAATCGAACGCATCGAAGTGGTGCGCGGCCCGATGTCGTCGCTGTACGGCTCTGACGCGATGGGCGGCGTGATCAACATCATTACCCGGCGCATCGGCGACGAATGGAATGGCAGCGCCACCCACAGCTACACCCGTCCCGGTGATGGCAAGCGCGGCGATACCCAGCAGATCGGCGCCACCTTCTCCGGCCCGCTGGGCGAACGCTTCGGCCTGCGCATCGGTGCCAACAGCATGCGCCGTGATTCGGACCAGTCCAATAACGGTGTCTACGGCAATGCCTACGCCGGCGAGAAGGACCGCAATGTCGATGCGCTGCTGCAGTGGAAGCTGAGCGATGCACAGGAACTGTCGCTGGAAGCCGGCCATGGCGTGCAGCAGGCCTTCATCGATGCGTCACTGGAAAAGCAGGACGAAGGCGCCTGGGGCGCCAGTGAGCTCAAGCGCAGCTCGCTGGCGCTCAACCACGATGGCACGTGGAGCTTCGGCACCTCCAAGCTCAGCGCGTACTGGACCGAATACAAGAACGACATCGGTGCCACCGGCCGCTCCGAGGCCACCGACACGATCATCGAAGGCAGCCTGACCACGCCGTTCACCCTGGGCGTTGAACACCAGTTCGCCGTGGGTGGGCAATGGAAGCGCCAGGAGCTGACCAACACCGACACCATCGGCCGCGCGCCGATCGACTACGCCGGCAACGCCGTCAGCGGCTCCAACCTGGAAGTGGATACGTGGGCGCTGTTCGTCGAAGACGAACTGAAGCTGCACCGCACCCTGGCCCTGACCGTGGGCGCGCGCCTGGACCACCATGAGAAGTTCGGCGGCCACGTCAGCCCGCGTGCGTACCTGGTCTGGCATCCGGCCGAACAGTGGACGATCCGCGGTGGCGTCTCCAAGGGCTTCCGGGCGCCCAGCCTGACCGAGAATTCGGCCACCGCGGCCACCCAGTCCGGCGGCCGCGGCTGCACCTCGCTGATCCCGCTGGGCTATACCCGCGGCGGCTGCTACATGGCCGGCAACCCGGACCTGGATCCGGAAACCAGCACCAACCGCGAGATCGGCATCAGCTTCGACAATGACCTGATCGATGTCGGCGTGACCTATTTCCACACCGACTTCCGGAACAAGATCGAGTACGCACCACTGGGCCGGTTCAACGGCATCTGGTGGACGCGCATGAGCAACGTGCAGCGCGCGCGCACCAGCGGCATGGAAGGCAACTTCAATGTCCGTTTCGGCGAGCAGTGGCGCTGGCGCACCTCGGCCACCTGGATGAAGGAAGCCAAGAACCTGACCACCGGCCGCAACCTGATCGATACGCCGGAATTCTCCGGCTACTCGTCACTGGACTGGACGCCGAACACGCTGTTCTCCAGCAGCCTGTCGGCGCAGTACACCGGCAAGCAGACCGGCACCGCCACGACCTTCCTCAAGGCCTACACGCTGTATGACCTGACCGCCGCATGGAACGTCAACGAGGTGCTGACCCTGCGCGGCGGGGTCAGCAACCTGGCCGACAAGAAGCTGTATGCCGAAGGCTCCACCGACTACTTCGTGGCCGGGCGCAGCTACTTCCTCAGCATGACCGCGCGGTTCTGACCGACGGCGCGCGCCGTGATCGCGCTGGCGACATGCCAGCGCGATCGACGGTGTTGCGGGTTACTCGCTTTCCAGCGCGGCCGGTGCCGCATCCCGCGTGGCGGCCGTGCGTGCACGGTCCATCGCCACCGCCAGTTGCTGGCGTGCGAGCAGTTGTTGTGCCTGCACCACTTCAGGTGTCGGCAGGAGCACCGGTCCCGGTGCGTTTTCCGGTGTAGCAGGTGTGGTCATGCAACCTCCATGGACATCCCGCCGCCGCCCGGGTCCAACCGGGGCGGCAGCGGAACTGCGCACCCTATCCTAAAAACAAGGCGGGCGGGTGACGGTGCGGCGCCCGGCCGCAGCGCCACACCGCCCCACCCGTCACATTTTTGACGCCCGAGGCTGGTTTCCTGAACCGTTCGCCCCGTATCATGTAAACGTTTTCCTACAAGGACGTATTCGTCAATGAACGCAGTCGACCTCTCCCGCTTCAGCCCGAAGTGGCAGTTCCGCTTCAACTTCTTCCAGCAGCACGGCGCTCCCAAGGAGCCGGGCTTCAAGCAGGCCTGGAAGGCGCTGTCCTTCGGCGACCGCCTGAAGATCAACATCAACGTCTTCGCCTTCTTCTTCGGCGCCATCTACCTGTTCATCCTGGGCATGTGGCGCAAGGCGCTGGTGGTGATCGGCATCAACATCGTGCTGGTCATCGTCACCTTGTTCCTGCCGGAGATCATCGCCCGCGCACTGTTCATCGCCATGAACTTCCTGGTCGCCTCCAGCACCAACTACAGCTACTACCTGGAGCAGGTGAAGGGCAAGGCCAGCTGGAACCCGTTCGAAGGCATGTTCTAAGCCACCGCAGTCACCGGACGCGGTCCGGTGCACCAGCGAGAGCAACGAGAACGCCCGGCCCTGGCCGGGCGTTCTCGTTCATGCAGTGCCTCAAGCTGCGCGGCGTGACGGCACCTGCGGCTCGGCCTGCAGGCGGAAGCGCGACACCGCCACCGCCAACTGCTCGGCCTGCTCTTCCATCGCCCGCGCGGCGGCGCTGGCTTCCTCCACCAGCGCGGCGTTCTGCTGGGTGGTTTCGTCCATCTGCACCACGGTCTGGTTGACCTGCTCGATGCCGGCCGACTGCTCGCGCGAGGCCGCCGAGATCTCGGCCATGATCTCGTTGACCCGGCCGACCTGGCCGACGATCTCCTGCATGGTGCGGCCCGCACCGTGCACCAGCTGCGCACCGGCACCCACCTGCGCCACCGAGGCGTCGATCAGCTCCTTGATCTCCTTCGCAGCACCGGCCGAGCGCTGCGCCAGTGCGCGCACTTCGCTGGCGACCACGGCGAAGCCGCGACCCTGCTCACCGGCGCGCGCCGCTTCCACTGCCGCGTTCAGCGCCAGGATGTTGGTCTGGAACGCGATGCCATCGATCACCGAGATGATCTCGGCGATGCGCTGCGACGACGCCTCGATCTGCTCCATGGTGTGCACCACCTGGCTGACCACCTGGCCGCCTTCGCTGGCCACGCCCGCCGCGGAACCGGCCAGCGTGTTGGCCTGCAGCGCATGGTCGGCATTCTGGCGCACGGTGGAGGTCAGTTCTTCCATCGACGCGGCCGTTTCTTCCAGGTTGGCGGCCTGCTGTTCGGTGCGCCGCGACAGATCGCTGTTGCCGGCGGCGATCTCGCCGGCGGCCAGGCGGATGCTGGCCGCCGACTGCTGGATCTGGCCGACGATCTGGGTCAGCTGCTGCACGGTGCTGTTGGCATCGTCGCGCATCACTGCGAACACCCCGTGGAAGTCGCCCTGCATGCGGGCACTGAGGTCACCGGCGGCAATCGCGCGCAGCAGCGTCGACAGTGCCGCCAGGTTGTGGTCGCTGACCTGCATCATGGTGTTCAGGGTCTCCACCATGCGGCGGAAATCGTGGTCGAAGCGCAGTGCATCACCGCGCACGGCGAAATCACCGGCGGCGGCAGCGGCGGCCAGCTGCTGGATCTGCTCGTTGATCGCGGCCAGGTTGCTCTTGGTGGTCGCCATCGCGGCGGTGAACACCGCCTTCTCGCCCGGCAGTGCTTCCATGTCCACGCTGAGGTCGCCGATGGCATAACGCTGCATCACTTCAACGAGACGCTGGGTGACCGCGTTGCTGGAGGCCACCAGCTGGTTGCTGTCGGCCACCATGCGACCGTACTCACCCGGGAACGTCGCGGCATCCATGCGGTAGCTGAGTTCACCGGCATCGTGGCGGCGCGCCATTTCGGCCTGCGCAGCCATCACCGCTTGCAGCTGGCCGCGCATGCCCTGCATCGCGTCCAGCAGGCGCCCCACTTCGTCGTTGCTGCGCGCCGGCAGCGTGCTGTCCAGCTTGCCGGCGGCGACGTCACCGGCCACGCGCACCGCTTCGGCCAGCGGGCGGATCGCCAGGCGGCGCAGCAGTACATAGACACCGGCACTGAGGGTCAGCGCGGCGATCACGCCGACCAGCAGGGTCAGCCACAGCAGCTGGCGCGCTTCGGCCACGATCACCGCATGCGGCATCACCACACCCAGCGCGAAGCGCTGCGGAGCATCGCCCACGCGCAGCGGCACATACACCCGCACGTTGCCGGCCGCGTCGGGGCTGAAGGCCTCGAACGGACGGTCGGCGGCGATCTCGGCGAGCATGCTGCGGGTCAGCGTATCGTTGCGCGGCTTGCCGATCTCGGCGGCGTTGGCCGAGGCCAACACCACGCCCTTCGGCGACAGCAGTTCGACGCGGCCGGCGCCCATCGGCTTCAACGTGGCCAGGTGCTTCTGCAGTGCCGCCAGCGAGAAGTCGACGGTGAATACACCGAGGAACCTGTCGTTCTCGATGATCGGCGTGCTCAGCGTACTCATCAGCACCTGCTGCCCGCCGATGTCATAGGCATAGGGCTCGCTGACCTTGGGGAGCTTGTCGCGGCTGGGCACCATGTACCAGTCACCGGAACCGCTGGCGGTCTCGGTGTAGTCGGTCATGACCGACTGCTGCGGCTTGCCGTCATGCCAGGCCCAGTAGCTCATGTAGCGGCCGGTGGCGTCGTGCGCTTCGGTATTGACGAACGCCGCATCCTTGCCGTCGAAGGCGTCGGCCTCCCACATGGTGCTCTTGCCCAGCCATTCCGGATGGGTGCGCAGCTGCTCACCCAGCACGGCGGCCAGGCTGGCGCGATCGGGCACATCGCCACGGGCGCGCTGGGCCAGCACGGTCTCGACCATGGCGTCATTGCTGGCGAAGGCAGTACCCAGATCGGCCGAGACCTGGCGTGCTTCGGCGTTGGCTTCGCTGGTCATGGTCTGGCGCGAGGCGCTGATCAGGCTGGCGCTGGCCTGTCGGTAGATCAGGAACGCGGTCAGGCCGAAGCACAGCAGCGCGATCGCGGCGGTGCCCAGCATCAGCTTGTGGGCGATGCTGCCCGGGCGGCGGGCAGCGGCGGAGCGGGAAGAAGGCATGGGAGGGTCCGCAAGGCAGTTCAGGACGACCGGCACCACGAGGGCACCGCGCAGGCGCGCGATCCGTCGCGCAGGCCGCCGGCCGCCGGGGTGGTCCCGGCGCTGGAAGCGCACCGGGTTAGCGGCCGCCCGCCAACGAGGTTGAGGCGACCCGCCTACACATTCCTGAATCCGCTCAGGGTCGGCTCAGCTACCCGCCCCCCCGCGATGGCCTCACTCGGCCACGCGGTCCTTGATCCACTGCGCGCGCGGCAGTACCTCGATGCTGCCGACGGCATACTGCTGCAGCACGTCGTCCGGCCCGAAGCACGGTTGCCAGCCCAGCTCGCTGCGCAGGCGGGCACTGTCGTAGACACGGTCGATGCTCAATGGCAGCGGCCAGCCACGGCGTTCGAACTCGGCCAGCAGCTGCGGCGCGCGACGGGCCAGCACGCTGCGCGGGTGGGTGGCCAGTTCCAGGCAGTCCTCGCGCCGGAACGGCGTCGGTGCGCAGGCGAGGTAGCGGGCGAATCGGGCGCCTTCGTCGAGCAGCAGTGCAGCGTGTGCGCTGGCCACATCGCGGGCGTCGATGCCGCGATGCAGGCGGAACATCGCCATGCGCTCGGGCGGTTCCGGGAAACACCGGCCCATGCGCAGCACGCGAACGCTGAAGCCCGGCGTGGCGGCAGCTTCAGCCAGGGTCTCGGCCTGCAGCTTGGTGCGATGGTAGATCGTGCGCGGCAGCGGCTCGGTGTCTTCGTCGATCCAACGGCAGCCACCGGCTACCACGGCATGGCCGTACAGCGCCGTGGTGCTGGTCAGCACGAAACGCCGTGCGCCGGCTTCGCGTGCGGCCTGCAGCAGGTGCGCGGTTGCCTCCACGTTGATCTGCTGGAACACCGCGTCCGGCACCAGGCCGACATGCGGGGCATGCAGGGCCGCAGTATGGATGACCGCGTCCACGCCCTTTACCGCGCGTGCGACGGCCTGGCGGTCGGTGACATCGGCAATGATGCGCGTGGTGGCGAACGGGCTGCGATCCAGCCCCACCACTTCGTGGGCGGCCGCCAATGCACCGAAGATCGCGCGCCCGATGCGCCCGGAACTGCCGGTCAACAGAATCTTCATTGAGTCCATTCACTCGAAGCGCCCGGGAACTACCGGGATGCTTCGATTCTAGGCATGCATTCGCGCATCTGCGATAGGACAGCCATGCAATCGTGCGTTCATCTTGACGACTTTACGGGCGCCAGCAGTTGCCGCGCGATGAACAGCGGATCGTCGCCGCCGGCCACATCAGGCCTCACGCCGGTGCCTTCCCAGTTGCCGCCGGTGCGCAGGTTGATCGGTTGCCGGTCGGGAATGCTGATCTGATAGCCATCGGGCAGCAGCACAGGATCACCAAACATATGCGCTGCGCCGCCACTGCGCGTGCCAACAATGCGTGCGCGGCCCAGTGCCTGCAGCGAATAGGCGACGAACTCGGCCGCCGAACCGGTGCGGCGGTCGATCAGCACCACCAGCGGTTTCAGGTAGGCGGGCAGGCTCGCCGGCGGCAACGGTACCGGCGTGCGCCGGCCGCGCTGGTCCAGCTGCTGCACCGTGCCGATCTTCGCGTCCAGCAGCGTCCGTACCAGCAGATCGGCACTTGCGTCGTCGCCGCCGCCGTTCTGGCGCAGGTCCAGCACCAGGCCATCGGTGTCGGCCAACAGCGTGAAGGCCGCAGCGAACTTCGGCCGCGCCAGATCCAGCGGATAGAAGGTACTCAAACGCAGGTAGCCAACGTTGCCCTCCAGCACCCGCACCTCGCGCACGCCGGCGCCGTTGCTGCGGGCATCGGCGCGCCAGGCCATCAACCAGTCGTCCTGGCCGGCCGCCGCGTCCACGCGTTCAACGTGGAAGTGGCCATCGAACACGTCCAGGTCCTGGTTCAGGCGTGCGCTGAACGCAGCAGGATCCGAGCAGCTGTCCGCATAGCGCTGCTGCGTCGACCAGCTGCGCAGAGCGGCGGCGATGCGGGCGCCCTCCGCCTCGTCCAGGTACTGCGCCTGCACGGCGCTGGCGGCCGCCTGCAGGACCCCGTCCTGCGCGGGGCAGGCCGCCGCAAGCAACGCGCCGAGCATCCAGGAGACCGCCATCATCCACCCCGCATTGAATATATATAAGTGCTTATATATCATCCCGGTCATGGATCTCCAACACGCCACGCTGGGTACCCTGCTGCGCGCCCTGCTCGACCAGCTGGACCCGGCCGTCGAGCAGGCCTACCAGGACCTGCACCTGGACTACCGGCCGCGCTACACGCCGGTGCTGCGCACGCTGATGGCGCAGGGCCCCTGCCGGATCAAGGACCTCGCGCTGGCCTGCGGGCTCAGCCATTCGGCGCTCAGCCAGACCGTGGCGGCGATGGTGCGCGATGGCTGGCTGGACACTGCCAACGGTGACGACGGGCGCGAACGCATCCTGCAGTTGAGCCCACGCGCGCAGCGCGCGATACCTGTGCTGCGGGCGCAATGGCAGGCCACCGCAGTGGCGGCACGCAGCCTCGATGCCGATCTGGGGCAATCGCTGGAGCAGGTGCTGCGCGAAGCACTGGTGGCGCTCGAACAACGGCCCTTCGCACAGCGCCTGCAGGACGCCCGCCGTCGCTGAAGCGCTACTGCTCTGCGGCCATCTCGATCTCGCTGAGGAAGGTCCAGCTGCCGTTGGCCACGCGCAGCTCCAGCGTGCGGCATTGCGCAGCCAGGGGGGCTGCATTGCCGAGCACGTACTCCTCTTCGGTCGAGCCCATCACGCCGGACTGGGTGAAGGGTGCCGACAGCGTGCCGATCGGGACGGCGGTCGTTCCCGGCTCGGCGCACATCACCTGCACCGACGTCGGCGTGACGATGCCCCAGGCCGGGCGGGTCATCGTGTGCAGGCCGATCCAGTCCACCCGTCGGCGCTGCCCGAGGTCGATGGTGATGCTGACGTTGCCGTGCACGCCTACCCAGCCCGCGTCCATCGGATTGCGCGGGTCACCTACACGGCGGTCGAACAACTCATGGCCGCTGCTGTCGGGATAGCTGGCCGCCGGCGCCACGCTGTAGTGATAAGTGGTCTGCACCGGATCGACGAGGTACGAGGCACCCAACCCGTACAACCCGCGATAGGTGTTCATCATCCGCGGCGCCTCGCCATAGCCCTGGCCGGGGCCGACCACTTCGGACATGTGGTACTGGTTGAGCCAGGCAACGCGCTTGCCGGCCGATCGCGCACTCCATAACTGCTGGTTGATGCGCTGCACCGAAGCCGACCGGTATGCACCGGACAGGCCGTTGCCGGTATCAAGGAACAGCGGGCTGCCATGGTTGAACAGCTCGATGTCGGCCCACACAGCGCTGGCGCCCAGCTGCGCCGACAACGCCTGGTAGTACTGCTCGGTGGAATAGCCCGGTCGATCCCACTGGAACAGTTTCGCGTGCGACGCCGCGCCGATGCCGTCCTGCCAGATCTGCACGTCGACCCCCGTGGCGGAGCGGAACCGTAGCGCAGCACTGGCCACGCTGGCCGGGTCGACGCTGGACGACGCCAGATAGGGCGCCACCATCACCGGCCTGGACGGCGTCGCTGCTTTCAGTGTGGAGACGATCGCGCGGTAGAAAGACGCACGGTCGGCCGGCACCTGCGCGGGCTCATCGGTGATGTACCAGCCGGCGAATGCCGGGTGCGCTGCATAGTGCTGTGCCAGCTGCACCATTGACTGTGCTGCATCCTGCGCCACCGCTGCGGCGTTCGGTCCCTGCCAGAACGTCGCACACTGGCCCGAGCTGTAGGTCGTGCCGACCACGACCTTCATCCCGCGCGCCGCGGCGGCGTCCAGCACCGTTCCCAGCTTGGCCGGGAAGCCGGCGATCCATTCGAAATCCTGCGCGCTGCTGGCGCAGCCCACGCCGGCACGCGTGGCGCGGGTCTGGCCGATGATGAGCGTGTCATTGCCCAGGTCCTGCAGTTCATCGAGGAACATCGGCAGCTGTGCCGCCGGCAACTGCTCATCGGTGGACGAGTAACCGAAGTGGACGAAACTACCGCTCAGCAATGCGTTGTCCGCATGGGCCGGCGCAGCGCAGGCCAGCAGTGCGAGCCATCCGAATCTGTTCATGGTGTCCTTTCCTGTCTGGGTTGCCATCCGGCATGCCGGCCCATCCTAGCCAAGCCGCGCCCGACGCGCAGCAGCGTAGCTGCGCCGTGAAAGGCAGGGCGGTGTGGCGTGAAGCCCGCGCCGCCAGCGCGGACACTCCCTTAGCCGGGCACGCGCAAGGATGAGCTTCCCTTCCATGCACCGGGAGCCTTCACATGGCTGACCAGCATCACGGCACCTCCCATCGCGGCTTCGCTTCGATGGACCAGGACAAGCAGCGCGCGATCGCCGCAAAGGGGGGACGCGCCGCGCATGCGTCCGGCAATGCACATGAGTTCAGCCCGGCCGAGGCACGCGTGGCAGGCCGCAAGGGCGGCGAGGCGATCAGCCGCAATCGCCAGCACATGGCAGCGATCGGCCGCGAAGGCGGGCACGCGCGCCACGCCAACGCACGGCAGCAGCAACAGCAGCACGCGGCCGAATCTTCGCCAACCACGGAGGAGGGGCCGCAACGCCAGCAGGGCTGACTGCAGCGCACTCAAGCGCGCTGGCGCTGGCGGTACAGGCCCAGCGTCGCCAGCAGGGCCAGCACGCCGGCGACGGCCATCGCCCAGCCGAAACCGCTGGCGATGGCGCCGCGGTACCAGGCCAGCGTCTGCGCCCCTGGCAGCAATGACGACGGCTGCAGGATCAGTGCGCGCGCCTGCGCCGCCAGCGCGGGCTGCCCTGCTGCCTGCGCGGTCGCAGCGAACTGGTGCACGGCGCGCAGGCCCATCAGGCTGCCCAGCAGCGCGATGCCCAGACTCATGCCTGCTTGGCGCAGGGCGTTCATCGTGGCCGACGCAATGCCGGCCCGCTCGGCGGGGACGCACGCCATCACCGCCATGCCGGTCGCCGGCACCGCCAGGCCCATGCCAACGCCGAGAAGCATCAGCAGGGCGCTGGCGTGGCCACGCCCCGTGCCCGGCGCAAACGTGGCGATCGCACACAAGGCCACGCTGGTCAGTGCATACCCCGACACCAGCGCGGTATGCAGCCCGATGCGTGTCACCAGACGGCCGAACAACAATGACACCGCGCCCATCAGCACGAACTGCGGCGCCAGCTGCGAGCCCGCCTGCGCCGCATCGTGGCCCTGCGCCTGCTGGAAGAACAGCGACAGGAAGAACAGGCTGGCATAGGCGGTGAATCCCAGCACGAACGAGGCCAGGTTGAGCATGCCAAAGCCAGGCATCGCCAACAGGTCCAGCGGCAGCAGCGGCCGCGCCACGCGACGCTCGACCCACGCAAACAGCGCCAGGCCGAATGCCGCGATGCCGAGTGCCAGCAGCGTTGCAAGCGCCAGAGGGCCGTGCTCGCCGATCGCGATCAGGCCATAGCTGAGCGCACCCAGCGCGACAATGCTGAGCAGCTGCCCGACCGGGTCCAGCGCGGCCTGCTGCGGATGCCGCCGCTCCGGAATGCCCCAGGCCCCCAACGCCAAGGCAAGCAGGCCCAGCGGCAGGTTGATCAGGAAGATGCTGGGCCAACCGGCGCGCTGCACCAGTTCACCGCCCAGCAGCGGCCCCAGCACCAGCGCCAGCGCGCTGAACGCCGACCAGCCACCGATCGCGCGTGCACGCGGGCGCGCTTCGGGAAACGCATGGCTGAGGATCGGCATCGCACTGGGAATCAGCAGGGCACCGGCCACACCCTGCACCGCCCGCCCCGCCACCAGTGCCGGCAGGCTGCCTGCGCAGGCGCAGAGCAGCGAGCCCACGGTGAAGGTCGCCACGCTGAGCAACCACATGCGACGGTGGCCGTAGCGGTCACCCAGCGGTCCCGCCGACAGCATCACCGCCGACAGGGCAATGGCGTAGGCATTGATCACCCACTGCAGTCCCGCCATGTCGGTGTGCAGTGCCTGCTGCAGTGTCGGCAGCGCGACGTTGACGATGCTGATGTCCAGCGAGGCAAGGAAGGTGCCCAGATAGGCCGCGAGCACCAAAGCCGGCCGTCGGAAGCGTTGCATGTACAGATCCCGGGGGAGGATGTAGGCGCATCGTAGTTGACTGACTGACCGTCGGTCAATGACTGGCGGTCAGTCAATACAGGAGGACGGCTAGAATAAGCACCGTCGCACCCGGACCCCGCCCCATGCAGATCCCCGCTGCCGCCAGGCCCCGTACCAAACCCGCTGAAACCCGCCAGGAAGAGCTGATGGACGCCGCGCAGGCGCTGTTCCTGTCACAGGGCGTGGACGCGACCACCATCAGCGACATCGTGGCCGCCGCCGACGTGGCCAAAGGCACGTTCTATACCTACTTCGCCTCGCGCACCGAGATCCTGCAGGCGCTGGCACAGCGCTACACGCAGCAGTTCATGGCCGAGGTCGACCACGCCGTACAGCAGCAGCCTGCCCGCGATGGCGTGGCGCGCCTGCGCGCCTGGATCCGCGCCAACATCGAGACCTACGTGCGCACGCATGCGCTGCACGACGTCGTCTACGCCAACCATCACCACCACCAGCGCGGCAATGCCGAGCGCAACGCCATCCAGCAGCAGCTGCTCGGCATCCTCGAGGCGGGCACCCGTGCAGGCCTGTGGCAGCTGCCGGCACCGCAGGTCACGGCCTCGCTGATCTATGCCGGCGTGCACGGCGCCACCGATGACCTGATCGCTGCGCCCGCGCAGGACGCGGATACCTTCATTGCGGCGGTGGTGGCCGATTGCCTGCGCATGGTCGGCGTGTCACCGGCCCCGAAGCGTGGCGGCACGCGTCGCTGAAGCGCTGGCCGTCGCTCAGGCGTGGGCGAGGATGTTCAACAACCGACCGAACGGATCGCGGACAAAGAAGCGCCGCACGCCCCAGGGCTCGTCGGCCGGGCCATATTCCAGCGCGATGCCGGCCGCGCGCATGCGCTCCAGCACCTCCTGCAGATTGTCCACTTCGATCGACAGGTCCGGCACCGGTGTGCCGGAACCTCCTTCGCTGGCGAAGCTGACCTGCGCCAGCGCACTGCCCTGCCCGCCATGGGTGACGATCCAGCCATGGTCCATCACCACTGGCATGCCGAGCAGCTCGCCATAGAACGCAGCGGCACGGGCGGGATCAGACGTGGCGATGTTGGCGACGACACGCGTGACGGCCATGTTGCACTCCACCAGGAAGAATGCGTCGAGACTGCCCGACCTTGCGCACAAACAGAAGAGCCCCGTCATGGACGGGGCCCGTCATCAGCCGATCATGGCCGGGCTTACACCGCGCCGCAGCGATCCATGACACATTGATCGTATTCGTACTGGCATTCCATGGCATCACCCCCACCGGCTACACACGCCTGGTAGGCCTTCCAGCAGGGAAAATCGCAGGGCTGGACCGGTCCGGCCACGGCCACCGAGCCGCTGCAGGCCAACGCGAACACAGCACAGGCGATCACTTTCCTGAAAGTACGCATCGACATCACTCCTTGATAAGCCTGGTGAGCCCAGGCCGGGCCACCTTAGCGCTGCACACGGGACATTGGGTGAAGGTGGATGCGGCTGGACTCAGTGTTGCAGCATCCCCAGGACACGCAGTTGCTCGGCCAGCTCATCAATGTTGCGCCACGGCAGGATCGGCGAATTGCCGCGCTCGTCCGGCGGGTTGTCCGGCAGCGCGTCGGACCAGCCACCTGCCCCTACAAGCGGCAGCAACGGCCGCTTGTGCAGCCACGCCAGGCAAACCTCCGAGATCGTGCCGGCGCGCCCACCGATGACGATGCAGGCATCACCGGCCAGGGCCATGATCAGGTTGCGCGCATCCCCCATGCCACAGGGCACCACCACCGTGGCCGGCCAATCGGCCGGCGGCATGCTGCCTTCCGGGATGACGCTGAGCACCTGGCCACCGGCGGCGATCGCCTGCTCGGCAGCCACCCGCGTAGCGGCGCTGCCACAGCCACTGACCACCGTGATGCCCTGGATGGCCAGGAAACGCCCTGCTTCAGCTGCACGCTCGAACGCGTCGCTGCCAGGATCAGCACTACCCAATATCGCCAACTGTGGTTTACGGAATGCGGTACGCATGGACGGTTCCAATGCCTCGGAAGGAAGGGTCACGGTGCCTGCCCGGCGGAGCCACGCCATGCACCGATCACAAAACATTAACACGTTCATAAAATTCTCTTCACATTACTGGGGGATATCGCCACGCCTTGGCGTTAACGGCCTTGTTGTCCGTCAACCAAGGAAGTTGTCCGACGAATCACCCGCTGTACGGCCGTTCGTCCCGCTCCCTGTCGCACCGCCCGCTGGCGCTTGCCGTCGCCAGTTCGCTGCTGCTGGCCGCCGCATTGCCGGCCATGGCCAGCGAATCATTTGATGCCTGGCAGCAGCAGCGCCAACTGCAGGCTGCGTGGGCGCAGCCCGCTGCCAGCACGGCACCTGCAGCCACGGCCACTGCACCTGCCACCAGCAGCACCGCCGTCCTCGGCAACCCGGGCGATCCGGCCAGTTGGCGTAGCGATGAATTCAACGCCGATTGGGGCCTGGGCGCGATGGGCGCGGACTACGCCTATGCACGCGGCCTGACCGGCAAGGGCGTCCGCCTGGCGCTGTTCGACTCGGGCTCCGCGCTGGCGCATCCGGAATTTGCAGGACGCAATACCTCCAGCATCACCATCGGTGCCGACTGTGCGACGCCGGGTGTCGTCGCAGGCACCGGCGCCTGCGGACAGACCCGCGGCGAGCAGCCCGGCTACAACTACTACGGCCTCGGCGCCGGTGTTCCGGCCGCACTCGCGGCACGCCTGATCGCCGCCGGCCAGCCCTATGGCTTCAGCTACGCCGACCACGGAACGCATGTGCTTGGCACCATCGGCGCGAACCGCAATGGCACCGGTATGCATGGCGTGGCCTTTGGTGCGGATCTCACCGCCGCCCGCGTGTTCGGTGACACCTACTACGAGTGGCGCCTTGACCCCGACAATTTCTATCGCCCGCGCGCGGTGTACCGCACCGATCCGGATGATGCCGCCACGCTGGACATGTATGCGCAGATCCAGGCGCAGGGTGTACGCGCCATCAACCACAGCTGGGGCATTTCCACGCGCAACATGACCGCCGCCGCGCTGGACCAGCAGTACGCCAGCATCGGTGCCGACTACGGCGTGTACGGCAGCATCTACGCCAACAACGGCGATACCCCAGGCTCCACCCTCATCCAGGTGTGGTCGGCCGGCAACGGCAGCGGTGCGGTTGCCGGCATCACCGCCTCGATGCCGCGCTGGAAGCCCGAACTGGAACCGTACTGGCTGGCGGTCGCCAACGTCCGCCGGCCCAATGCCGCCGCAGGTGAAACCGACTACGTGATCGATGGCAGTTCCAGCATCTGCGGCGTTGCCGCCAACTGGTGCATCTCGGCCCCCGGCACCGACATCGTCAGCACCATCGTCTCCGGCGATATCCAGGGCCGCATCGAGAACACCTCCGCCTACGTGCGGCTGATCATCGACAGCGAGAACACCAACTACGTCTACGGCACCAAGACCGGCACGTCGATGGCCGCGCCGCACATCACCGGCGCTCTCGGCCTGCTGATGGAACGCTTCCCGTATCTGGACAACGCCCAGGTCCGCGACGTACTGCTGACCACCGCACGCGATCTCGGCGCGCCGGGTATCGACGCGATCTACGGCTGGGGCATGGTCGACCTGCGCAAGGCCATCGAAGGCTATGGCTCGCTGCGTGTGGATACCAACGTGGTGATGAACCAGAAGGCCGGCGGCCTGAAGGTCTGGGAAGGCGATGCCTGGGACAACTGGACCAACGACATCGGCGGCCCGGGCAAGCTGACCAAATCCGGTATCGGTTGGCTGCGCCTGAGCGGCAACAACAGCTTCAACGGTGCGGTACTGCAGGACGGTACGCTGGAATTGAACGGTGCCAACACGCTCACCTCAGCGGTCGAGGTTCAGGGTGGCCAGTTCCTGCTCAACGGCAGCCTGGTCTCCACCGCCCTGACCACCACCGGGGGCGTCAGCACGATCAGTGCCAGCGGCGTACTGAACAACAGCAACCTGGTGGTCAATGGTGGCGTGGTGTCCTTCAACGGCACGCAGACCGGCGGCACCACCACGGTCGGCGCCAACGGCCTGCTGAAGGGCGTCGGCACGCTCGGCAACACCCGCGTGGATGGCATCATCGCGCCGGGCAACTCGATCGGCACGCTGACCATCAACGGCAACTACGTGCAGGGCGCCACCGGCGTCTATGCGGCGGAGCTGGCACCAGGTGGCCGTAGTGACCAGCTGCATGTGACCGGCACCGCCACTCTTGGCGGCACCCTGGTCGCGCTGCCGGAACCAGGCGTGTACTACCTCGGCGAACAGTTCAACTTCCTGCGTGCTGACGGTGGCATCAGCGGCCAGTTCGCCAAGACCGACTTCAGCGCGTTCTCGCCCTTCCTGCAGTTCAGCCTGGCCTACGGGGCCAATGGCACGCGTATCGATGTCGCCCGTGGCGCCTCGCTGACCACCGCTGCCAACACCCCCAACCAGCGTGCAGTGGCGGCGGCGGCCGACCTGCTGCCGATCGCCCAGGGCCTGCCCAAGCCGCTGACCCAGCTGTTCCCGCAGCAGGTGGGTGGCGTGCTCGACGGTCTCAGCGGCGAGCTGCATCCGGCCACGGCCATCGCCCTGGTCGAGGGCAGCCGCTACGTGCGCGATGCCGCGTTGTCACGCCGTGCCGGCGCTGCGGCCCCCGGCACCGACGCGGGTGATACGACGGGTGCATGGGTGCAGGCCATCGGTGGCAACAGCAAGCTGGACGGTGATTTCAACACCGCCCGTACCGAAGCCAACAGCAACGGCCTGCTGGTCGGCATCGACCGCGAGTTCTCCGGCTGGCAGGTTGGCGTTCTGGCCGGCACCGGCCGCACCGACGTGAAGCAGCAGGACCGCCGCGCCAAGTCGAAGATCGACAACACGCACTTCGGTGCCTACGCCAGCCACAACTGGGGCGGTTTCGGCCTGCGCGGCGGTGTGGCGTGGAGCAAGCACGAGGTGAAGAGTACGCGTGATGTTGCCTTCGCAGGTTTCAGTGACAGCCTGAGCGCGCGCTACGACGCCCGTACACGCCAGGCCTTCATCGAAGCCGGTTACCGCTTCGGTGGCCCGGAAGCGGGGCTGGAACCGTACCTGCAGGTGGCGCGCGTGGAAGTGGACCTCAAGCGCATCAACGAACGCGGTGGAGCAGCGGCGCTGCAGGGCAAGGTGGATGACACCGGAACCACGGTCGCCACCGCCGGCGTGCGCTTCGACAAGGGACTGAAGGCTTCGTTCCAGCAGGAGAGCTGGCTGCACCTGCGCGGTGGCGTCGGCTATCGCCGTGCCTCGGGGGATCGCAGCCAGGTCGCCAATCTTGCCTTTGCCAACGGCAGCTCCACGTTCGCGGTCAACGGCGCACCGATTGCCGACAACGCGGTGGTGGCCGAACTGGGCCTCTCGGCCTGGCTGACCCCGCGACAGCAGCTGGAACTGGGCTACAGCGGCCAGTTCGGCAGCGAGAGTCGTGACCATGGTGCGAATGCACGCTGGTCCGTGCGCTTCTGACCCGTGCCTGCCTTGCGATGAAAACAGAAGGGGCGGCCGTTCGGCCGCCCCTTCTGCTTGCGTGTGATTCCCTTTCAGCTCAGGCGCACAGCGCCTGCATGGCCTGCGCTGTGACCTCGACGATCTGACCATCCACGATGTGGACGCTGTGACCAGCGCACGCCGCCAGCTCCTTGTCGTGCGTCACCATGATGATGGTCATGCCGCCCTGGTTGAGCTCACGCAGAATCTCCATGACCCCCTGCGACATCTGTGAGTCCAGGTTGCCGGTCGGCTCGTCGGCCAGCAGCAGGGCCGGAGTACCCGCAATGGCGCGGGCGATCGCCACGCGCTGCTGCTGCCCACCTGACAGTTCGCCCGGATAGTGCGACATGCGGCTGCCCAGTCCGACCTGGGCCAGTGCCGAGACCACGCGTTGCCTGCATTCGGCTGCCGCCATGCCACGGTAGCGCAGCGGCACCTCCACATTGGCTTGGATGGTCAGATCCGGAATCAGGTTGAACGCCTGGAACACGAAGCCGATCTTCTCGTTGCGCAGCGCGCTGAGCGCCGCGTCGCGCATGCCGCCGACGTCCACGCCGCCGATCGCGTAGTGGCCGCCGGAAAAGCCCTCGAGCAGACCGAGGATGTTCAGCAGTGTGGACTTGCCGGAGCCGGAAGGGCCGGTAATCGACAGGAAATCGCCCTCCTGTACCGACAGGTCGATGGAGCGCAATGCATGGGTCATGACCTCACCCACCTGGAACACTTTGCTGACGCCTTGCATCCTGAGCATGGGAATTCTCGCTTGCAGATGGAAGCAGTGACCGGCGAGGGCCGCTGCAGGACTCACAACGAACGAATGGCCGCCACCGGCGCGATGGCTGCGGCGCGCAGCGCCGGCACCAGTACCGCCGCCTGCCCCAGCAGCAGCAGGATCACCGCACTGACCGGCAGATACAGCAGTGGCAGGCGCGGCAGTTCGTAGAAACGCATCAGGGTCAGGTTCATCGCGTAGGCCAGCAGAGCCCCGGCGGCGATGCCGATGGAAACGATCAGCAGGTTCTCGATCTGGAAATAACGCATCACATCGGTGCGCGTGGCCCCCAGCGCGCGGCGGATGCCGATCTGCTTGCGACGTTGTTCCACCCAGTAACTGGCCAGTCCGACAATGCCCAGGGCAGTGGCGGCCAGCAGCGCGATGATGACACCGCCCAGCAGCCCCATCATGACCCGGTCACCTTCGAAATGGCGCTCGCGCAGTTCGGAGATGCGCCGGCTGCCTTCGACATCGAACACCACGTCCGGCGCGACACGGCGGATTGCCTGCTGCGCATCGCGCATCACGCGGTTCATGTCGCCGGCCTCGGCGCGTACAAGATAGCGGCCGGTCAGGCGCGGTCCCTGCGATGCAGGCACGATCACCGACCAGTCCGAGCCCTTGGCCTCACCGCGGCCGGGGCGGGACACGGCCATGTGCTCGACCACGCCGATCACCCGCAGCCGGGTATCCATCGCCCACAGGCTCTTGCCCACGGCGCTTTCGCCGGGCCAGTAACGTTGGGCCAGCTCCTGGGTGACCAGCGCCGGGGGATTGGCCGGCACCAGTTCATCGGTCGGTGCGAACTCGTCCGCACCGGGCATGCGTCCCCCCACCAGGTGCAGCTGCAGCGCGTCCAGGGCCACGGCATCGGCCAGGTAGAAATCCAGAACGCCGCCGGGCACCTGCTGATCCTCGTCCAGGTTGACGCCGGCACGCACGCCCGGGCTGCCGAACGGCATGGCACTGACCAGCCCGGCCGCCGTCACGCCACTCAGCCCCCGCAATGCGCCAACGACCCGCGCGTTGACATCGTTGGCGCGCTCGGCGTCGATGCCGTCGAGCTGGATGACCCCCAGGCGTGACTCGTCCAGGCCGCTGACCAGCTGCATTGCAGCGTTCCGCTCGATCATCAGGAAGATCGCGTTGCACAGCACGGCGCAGGCCAGTGCGATCTCCATCGCGATGAGGAAGGTCGCCAGGCGGTGCCGGCGCAGGGCCGAAAGTACGATGCCGATCTGCATGGTGGTTCCTCTACAGAAGCTTCAGTTGGGCGATGGGCTGGACCGCACTGGCACGGATCGCGGGAATCAGGCTCGCCAGCAGGCTGGCCAGCACCGACAGCGCCAGGGTGAACAGCAACATGGTGGTATCAAGCCGCGCCAGGTCCGCATAGGCCACCGGCTGGCTGCGCACCGCGCTCAGGCCGAGCCAGGTCAGCAACAGGCCCAGCGCGCCACCGAGTGCACCCACCAGCGCGGCCTCGACCACGCATTGCAGGAAGATCGCAGCGCGGCTTGCGCCCAGCGCACGACGCAAGCCGATCTCGCCGCTGTAGCGAAGGAACTTCGCCAGCAGCAGACCGACCACATTGGCAATGCAGATGCCGAGGAAGGCGAAGGCCAGGATGGCCTGCAGCTTCACGTCGCTGGGCACCACCTGGTTGAAGTCGAGCCATTGCATCAATGAGCGCAGCCGCGTGTTGTCGGCGTGGCTGATCCGGCCGAGGGCCTTCTGCTCAGCGGCATAGTTCTGCAGGAACCGCTGATAGGCGGCCACCTTCGCTGCGCTGTCCAGCTTGACCCACAGGTGTACCCAGACACACGGCGCGGTCTGCAGCCGGCCGCGTTCCTCCGGCGTGGACCAGCAGGTGAACGGCACGAAGTCGCCGTCATTGATCTCCAGGCTGGAGGTCAGCGGCATGAACAGATCATCGGCCGAGGCGAAGAAACCCGACGTGTTGCCGCCGCTGAAGCGGCCGCCTCGCACCTTGTAGAACAGCGGCGAGGGCCGCCAGGGCGCGAGTACGCCCACGATGCGCATCGCGGTGTCCTTGACCCGCAGCGTCTGCCCCACACTGTCGCCCCCACCGAACATCTGCTCGTTGAGCTCCGACGAGATCACCACCACACGTGCGCGCGCGTCATCTTCCTCACGCGACCACCAGCGTCCATGCGCCAGCGGCACCGCGAACATCGTCGCGAAGTCGGTGGTGGTGGAGATCGATGAGCGGATGACCGGTGGCGCGCTGCCCTGATCGGGCCGCAGCTTGACCGGATTGGTAACCACCAGTGTCTGCTGGTCCGCGCGCCCCGACGACCACAGGTCGAAGGCCGAGCGATAGTCCAGCACGTCGTACGGCTCGCGGCCCTTCGAGTTCGGATTGGCATCTAGCTGGGGGTAGTAGAGGTCACCGCTGCGCCCGGGCAAGGGATCGCCGGACAGCAGGTAGACCACGGTCAAGGTGGTCATGCTGGCTCCAATTCCCACCGCGATGGCCAGCACCATCAGGGCGGTGATGGCCTTGCTCCGCAGTGTATTGTGCAGCGCCACCTGCGCGCAGTAGATCAGCCTGCGCATGCCCGCACCCTTTTCTGCACCCTGTATCGACTTCATGTCATGCCTCTCCCCGGACGTGCACGGGCGTGACCCGTGCCGGTTGCCACATGGACCTGCCAAGTTCGTGTACGTGATCGAATCGGGCGCGGTAGGCCTCGGCGCCGTGCATGATCATCACCAGCATTCGGCCATGGCTGCGTGCGAAGATCGCGTCCATCGCAATCTCGCGGCTGGCCGTATCGAGGTTGGCGACCGGCTCATCAAGAATGTAGAGGTCGGCGTCCTCGCCCAGCACCATCGCCAGGGCGATCTTCTGCTGCTGCCCTGCCGACAGGGTTTCCGGCAGGCTGTCGGCGATCCCCTCGCCGTCCATCCCCAGTCGCGCCAGCAGCACCGGATCGGCTCCGAGTTCGCGCACCTTCAGCGGAGGGAACTGCAGAGGAAGCGTGATGGCGCGGATACGCGCCGGTCGCAGCAGCTGGCCGGCGATGGGCTGGAAGTACCCGGCCAGGACGTTGGCCAGGGTCGTCTTGCCGCTGCCATTGTCGCCAATCACCAGTGCACGTTCACCGGGTGAAAGGGCCAGGGTGAAATCCGAGAACACCGGAGCGGCGCCATACCCGTAGCCGATCGACGTCGCCAGCAGACCACCATCAATGTGCGTGGCCGGCGCCGCGGTTGCCGGTGCGGTCATGAACTCCGCCACCCGCACCACCACCACACCGTGGCTGTGCATCTCGGCAATGTTCTTGAAGATGCCGATGAGCGTCGTGGCTGAGCGCCAGAAGGCGTTCATGAAGGCGATGAACGAACCCAGTGTCATCTGTTGGCGGAACACGAAGAGTGCGCCGACGAAGATCGAGCAGACATCCGAGATCACCATCGTCAGGTCGCTCGCACCCTGCAGGGTCCTCACCACCCTGAAGCGCTGGTAGGTCGAATCCAGCACCTCGCGCAGGCTGCGGTCATGGGCCTGCACCGTCCTGGGGCCCAGGCCGAACGTACAGACCATCTTGAAGGCAGCCACGGCCCGGGTCAGCAAAGAAACCAGTTCGGCCTCGCGGTCACGCTCCACCACGGTCAGCTCGCGGATGCGTCGGCCGACCAGCACGCTGACCGTGGTGGCGATGGGGATGATGGCCATCAGCACCAGGAACGCACGCCAGGAGATGATCAGCAGGGCTGCGATCAAGGCGACGAATGTCACCGCCTGGGTCAGGGTGGTGCGTGCGACCGACAGCATCGGCACCACGCCATCCTTCACGTCCGAGCGGATCCGCGCCACATAGTAGCCGGCCCCCTTCTGCACCACCTCGTCATAACTGCGGCCATAGTAGGCGGTCAGCAACGAGGTCCCGATCCGCTCCACGATGCGGTTATCCACGCGCTGCTGCCACAGTGCGCAGCTGTAGCTGCCCAGGTTGGTCACCAGGCACAGCAGCAGATACGCACCGGTAAGCAGCAGGAACCGGTTGAAATCCTGGCGGCTGGCGGCCTCGTCGAAGATCGCGCGGATCAGCAGCGGATGCAGCAGCCCGCCCAGTCCGCCGAACATCGCGGTGGTGGCGGCCACCGCAAGGTAGCGCCCACGGAGTGGGCCGAGCAGGATCGCAAAGCTGGCGAGGATGGCGCGCACACTGTGCCGCTGCGCGGTCTCCTCGCGTTGAAGTGGCTGTCCGGCTGGCTGCGGGTGCGCATTCATGCAACCGCCACCTGCCCCACCCCGGCTCCGTCCACCTTCCGTGCCACCGGGCCATGCACATCGAGTGCATCCAGGAAGAACTCGTCCGGCGCCAGCGTGTCGTACCGGTGCAGGGCGCGGATCACCCCGGCGATGCCGGTACCGTGGTCGAAGGAAATGCGGAACAGATTCTCGCCCGGCACCGCCGCCATTCCCTCCTCCTCCTCGAACAGATACAGATCCACGATGCCCTGGTACGGTCGTTCCGCCATCCGCAGGTACGTCGCATCGCCGGAGTAGAGATGGGCGTCGACGAACACATCCAGCATGCCCGACAGGCCATACAACAGGCCGCAGAAGCCGGAATACTTGCGATGGAAGTCATCCACCAGCCGATTCACGTCCTGCCACAGGCCGTAGCGGATCGCGACCTTGGCAATGCCCGCGGTTCCCTGCTCCAGATAGGGTTCGTAGGTGTTGACCTCTTCCGGTGAGCTGGGGAAGGTGGTCACCCCGGCCTCCAGCTCGAAGCCGTAGGAGAGATCGTGGCGCAGTGCCTGCTCGCCAAGCACGCGCCATGCCGGATCACCACTGAGCTGCGACAGCCTCAGCAGGAACAGCGCCACGCCTGCCTGGCCGTAGCCCATGCCAATGCGCACACCACCTTCGTCCTGCCAGTAGGCGCCCCGCTCTCCATGGTGGACGGTTTCTGCAAGCCGCCGCGCCAACGACAGCGCCTTGTCGAGATGCCCGGGCAGGCCGGTCGCGTGATGCATGGCCAGGTGCGCCATTCCGATACCCGCCATGCCGTGATACAGCGAGTGATGCGCATGCAGCAGGCTACTGCTGTCAGCGCTGTCGAGCAGGCTGCGGGCCAGTTCCACCTCGCCACGCAGCAGCGCCGACCAGGCGATGCCGGCCAGGCCGGTGAGGAACCCCGGTGGTAGCGCCGTGCGATCCAGGGCCTGCAGCTCCTGCGCATAGCGCTCCATCACCGCCGATGGCGGCTGATGACCCACCGCGTGGAAGGCGTGGATCACACCGGTGGCTCCCAGACCGAGGCTCATCGTGTTGGTGGAGTGCGAGAATGGATCAAGAGGGAACAGCGTCCGCTCCGGCTGCAGCCGGCTGTGTGCGTCCATGAACGCGAGCAGCCGGCGGATACACTGGCGCGGCGCCGGCAACGGGCGCTGCGGCGACGAGAACGGCACCTGCAGGGTCGCCGGTTGCTGCAGCAGCTGTGCGGCCTCTTCCAGGCCGATACGGTCGTCCACCAGTGCCTGGATGACCTCGGCCATTGGTGTGTGCTGCCAGCCGATGTCCTCCATCATCACCGGCAGCACCTTCTGGAACAGGTCGGTGCGGATGTAGGCCATGGCCATCAGCGGGAACAGGCAGTAGAACATCACCACTGCGGTCGCGTAACGGTCATCCCTGAAACAGCTGGCGCGCTTGCGCCCCTTCATGATCCGGCGGAATCCGGGCGTGTGGATGTCATCCCATTCATCGCTGCCGTCCAGGAATGCCGCCTCCAGATCGATCAGGCGCACACGCATGTCGCTGCGGTCGACCATGATGTTGGACGGCGAGATATCACCGATCACCACTCCCACCTTGTGTGCGCGGTCGACCGCGCGCAGCAGACCGGTGAAGATGGTCACGCACATCCCGTAGTAGTCACTACCATCGCGTGCGCTGGGACGGGCCTTCATCAGCGGCGAATGCTTGAGCATCAGCTCGCGAAGATCGAATGCATCCAGACGCTCTTCCACCAGATAGCTGTTTTCCCAATCGGTGAATGCATCCAGACAGCGCGGCGAGGCGCCCACCGGGCCCAGCAACTCCAGATTGCGTCGTTCGCGTGCCAGGCGGCTGGTGGCGTCGAGCCCTTCCCCGTGCATTTCCACATGGGGCCGCGCTTCCTTGATGACCACTTCCTCCCCGGTGACCTGATCCAACGCCAGGTAGACCCCGCCCGTGTTGGAGAACCCAAGCGCGGCCTGCACCTGATAGCGGCCCTCCTTCAACGTCATCTCGCCGGGATCATCCTCGCTGGGGAACGGGTCGGTTTCCCAGGCAGGCACCTCGAAATAGGGATTGCGCAGGTCGGGAACATGGCTGCCGTCGGGCGCGACCAGCATCGGCACCTTCTGGCCGATGAAATCAAGCCGGTACACCTGGCGCATGCCGCCATAGCGGTAATACAGGCAGCGGCAGTCCTTGTAGCGTCGATCGGACAGGATGTACGAGCCATCTTCGTCCTTCAGCGCCCCATACAACTGCTCGATGAAGCGCGTGAAGACCGCAAGGTCCAGCGGATAGAGCGTGATGAACTTGCCCGAGCCACCCCGCGGCCAACGCTTGGAGCTCATCATGCGCATCGTGTTCATGTCATTGGCGAACTTGAACTTCACGCGCTCGGCCAAGGCCATCCGGGTGACGGTGCGCAGCACGCGCTGGCAGCTCTCCTGCGTGGCTGAAACGTGGATCTTCCAGCCTTGCGGCGGCAGGTTGCCGGCGACCGGGTCGCCATGCGTCGTCAGGTGCGACCAGACGCCAATGCGATGGATCTTCCACGCTATGCCGGCCGCCTCGATCTCCGCTTCGACGATATTGCGGAAATCCTCGCTGGGCCTGTACTGGTTGTAGCTCAATTCGTAGAACCGCTCGTCGCCCCCCACATAGGCGGCCTTGTCCATGTGGCGTGCTTCACGCAATGATCGTTGACGCGCTGACATCGTCTCTCCCTGGTCGGTTCCACGGCTCGTTTGCCCGGTGCACACATCCGCGAACGCCCCGCACATGCGCGATGGATGCATTGCGGGCGCTCCGGCCTGCAGGCATCGCGGAATGCGGATTCCCCGCCCGCTTCATTCGTAAGCACGGCGTGAAAATCGCCGGATATCACTGCGATGCAGTCAACCGGAATGTCCCTGCAGATCGATGATTGCCACCGTACCTTGCCGCTACATTGCGCAGGCGATTCTCATTCCACAATTGACTTGACTCATTCCAATCGGCAATGCCATTTTCCATCCGCCACGTATAGACCGGGGTTCTTCAACAACTGCAACAGGGCTTTGAGATTGCGTGGTGCAATCACGCAGTGAATCGTTTCATTGCGTAACGCGTGGGAGGCACGCATGCCTCCCGATCCCATGTACGACTAAGGAGAGTTGATATGAATCGCGTCCTGAATCTGCAGCGCCTGATGATCGAAAACCAGCAGGAAAACCTGGGCAACAGCTGCAGCAGCTCCGACCACGACTGCTGCAACGGCTAAGCCTCTCCGGCTTGCCTGAGGTGGTGGTGCGCGCCCACCACCTCGACAACTGCCACGAGCGTGATGCACCGCCACGTGGCAAGTCTCCATACGACGTAGAGATCGCTTGACAGGCAGCCGTCCGCTGCCTGCGCTGCGCGTCCTGCATCTGCCAATGCCAGGACGGGCATCCCGGGGGGGGATGATCCGCCAGCTGCAGCACGTGCTGCAGCCGTGACCATTGCTCGACCCCACTGCGACCTCACCACCATGACGGACGCTACGCAGTGCGCCTGCACGCCCGCCGGATCCAGCAATCAGGAAAAGACGCAGCATGCGCATCCTCGTGGCCATGGACGACGCCGAACTTGCACAGGCGCTTCGCAACGTATTGCAGAGCCGCAACATGCTGGTGGACCTTGTGGCAACCTGGTCGCTGGCCAAGGCCGCAGTACAGGCCGTGGAGTACCGCGCCCTCATTCTCGACCGCTGGCTGCCCGAAGGCGATTCACTGAAGCTGGTGCAGATCGCGCGCGGCTTGCGTACCTGGCTGCCCATTCTGCTGTTGGGGCGCCACAACCACGCTGCCGACTGCATCGCATGCCTGGATGCCGGCGCCGATGACTACCTACCCACGCCGTTCGAGTTCGACGAGCTGGCCGCGCGACTGCGCGCGATTACCCGCCGCCTCGATGCTGATGCCGGCCACATCCTTAGAATCGGTAATTTCACGTTCGATTTTTCCAACCGCATGGCGTTGGTAGGCGGTGCGCCCCTGAGCCTGCCGCGCAGCCAGCTCCTGCTGCTGGAGGCCCTCTGCGCCCGCCAGGGCCGGATCGTCCGGCATGAAGTGCTGAGCGCTGCCGTGCATCTGGCCGGCGCCGACGGCGGCACCGCGGTGTTGGATCCGCACGTATCACGCCTGCGCCGTGCTCTGCGCTCGGCCAGTGTCAGCATCGAGTCGAAGCGTGGACTGGGCTACATGCTGAACGACGACGCGGCCTGATCCCAGGCTATCGGCACGCGCCGGAAATGAAACAGCCGGGGCGGCAGACCACCCCGGCTGCGAATCCTGATGATCGGGCCAGCTGATGCGATCAGGCGGCCTTCATCGCATGCTTGCGCGCACGCATGACGTTGTGGCACTCCTGCACTTCCGGCAGCAGCTGGGTCACTTCCTGGCGCACGGCGGGCGGCAGCTCGTTGTCCTTCAGCACGTCCTTGAACGCGCCCAGCAGGCGGTCTTCGGATTCTTCCAGCTCGGCCACATAGCCATAGTTGGTATCACCAAAGGCTGCACGCACCTTGCCGTAGAACTGCTGCATCGAACCAACCACGGTGCCATGTTCGGCCGGCTTGCCACCGCTGGCGGCCACCGAGCCGCTCAGCGCCGCCACGATGCGGCCCTTGACGCCAGCAATGCGGGTGAACAATGCCGACAGCTCGGCATCCTTGACCTTGGTGGCGGCTTCTTCATAGAAGGACTTGCCATCGCGGGCGATTTCGATCAGGTCGTTGAGGCGATGTTCGATGGTGGACTGGGTGCTCATATCGTCATTTCTCCATGCTCGGAAGTGAGTGCACGATGGCAACAATGATGCCGTTGCCTGCGACTCCACCCTGGAGGATCCGACGTGCTCCCCGGGTGAGCAGCGATTGATCCGCGCGTCACTCTGCACAACCGCAGCTGTAGATTTCACTTGACGCTGCGCAGCATTCACGCCAGACAAGCGAATCCCCGTACATCTCCACGCGCAGCGCGCCGCCGCGCAACGCAGTACTGCGCACTACGCGGCATGAACGCCGTGCAGGACCCGCGACGATAACGCGTCCATAACGTAATTGAAGTGTAAACGGAGTGTTAGGTTCCTCCCGATTCCGCACAGCGGAGTTTCAGATCGGTTTCGACACAGCGATGTGCGGAACCCATACAACTGGATTTGGAGAGAGCCAAATGCATCACTCGTACACCCTGCTTTCGCTGGCAGTGGGCACTGCCCTGGCAGCTGCCTGGGCACCTGCCGCGCACGCACAGACCGACGGCGACAAGACTCCGAGGAACCTCGACCGCATCCAGGTCACCGGCTCGGCCATCCGCAGCGTGGACATCGAAACCCAGCAGCCAATCATCGCCATCACCCGTTCGATGATCGAGCACCAGGGCTTCACCACCATTGCCGACCTGCTGCAGAACCTGACCTCCACCGGCGCACCGGCCATCTCCCGCGCGCGTGCGCTGGCGTCCGGCGAGAACGTCGGCGGCTACTACGCCGACATCCGCAACCTCGGCGCCACCCGCACGCTGGTACTGGTCAACGGCAAGCGGTTGGGGGCAACCACCGGCGGCCTTCAGGACCTGAGCCAGATCCCGATGAGTGCGGTCGAGCGCATCGATGTCCTGAAGGACGGCGCCTCCGCACTGTACGGCTCCGATGCCATCGCCGGCGTGGTCAACATCATCACCCGCAAGGACTACGACGGCCTGGAAGTCTCCGTGCAGCACGGCCAGTTCAGCCAGGGCGACGGCAAGGACAGCACGTTCTCGCTGGTTACCGGCGCACGCGGCGAGCGCGGTGGCTACACGCTGGCCCTGGAGTACCAGAAGTCCGATCCCGTGTTCGCGCGCGACCGTTCGTTCTCGAAGTACGGCGGCGCCGGCCCCGACTATCCCGGCGCGGACTGGAGCAACATCAGCCAGAACGGTTCCTGGTGCGACCCCGCGCTCTACAAGTGCAACACCGGCGATGCCGTGTTCAAGACGCTCAACCGTGGTGGCAACCCGAAGAACCCCAACGACTACCACCCGATCACCCCGGCCGAGTTCGCCAATGGCAACGATCAGATGCACCTGCAGACCGGCATCGAGCGCCGCTCGTTGTTCCTCAGTACCGACTATGCGCTGACCGACCAGATCAAGTTCAGCACCGACATCGGCTACAACGAACGCATCACGGACCAGCAGATCGCAGGTTACCCGTACCAATCCACCAAGTTCGGCACGCCGCTGTCGGCCGGCAGCGTGTTCAACCCGGTTGGCCGCAACGTCGAGTTCAACCGCCGGCTGTGGGAGCTGCCGCGCACTACCGAAAGCAAGCTGAAGTCACTGCGCATCGCCCCCAGCCTGTCCGGCTATTTCGAGCTGGCCACCAAGACTTACGACTGGGAGGTCGGCGCCCTGTTCAACCGCAATGAGGTCATAAAAACAGGCCGTGGCGACATGAGCCTGATCGCTTCCCGGCAGGCATTGGGGGCTTCCTACCTCGATGCCAACGGCGTGGCACGGTGTGGCACGGCGGCATCGCCGGTCTCCGGCTGCCTGGCCTGGAATACTTTGCTGCCATTCGGTGTCGCGGGGGCAGGCTCTCTCTCCGACCCCGAATTGCAGCGCTTCTTGTTCCCCACATTCACCGATACCGGCATCACCAAGACCCGCAGCTACTTCGCCAACATCTCCGGCCCGGTGATCGACCTGCCCGCCGGCGAGCTGTCGGTGGCGCTGGGCTACCAGTACCGCAAGGAAGAAGGGCGCTTCGTGCCAGACGCCTTCGCGCAGTCGCGCCAGAGCACCGCGCTGGGTGCATCGACCACCGCCGGCGACTACAGCCTCAATGAATTCTTCGCCGAAGTGAACGTGCCGGTGCTGCGCGACCTGCCGTTCGCCAAGGAGCTGACCGTGAACCTGGCCACGCGCTACTCCGACTACAGTAATTTCGGCAGCACCACCAACTCCAAGGCGAGCTTTGCCTGGCGCCCGATCGAGGAGCTGATGATCCGCGGCACCTTCGCCGAGGGCTTCCGTGCACCGAGCATTTCAGATCTCTACGGAGGGCTGGGTACCAGCTTCGAGACCTACGTCGATCCCTGTGGCACGGGAGCCACCAACAGCGTCAACGGCAACGCGGCGTGCAGTGCGGCCGGTGTTCCGCTGGGCTACCAGCAGCTGAACCAGAGCCTCAAGCCCTGCGCCAGCTATCCGTGTGCCACCCCCGACGAGTTCACCACCGGCTCCAATCCGAAGCTGCGCCCGGAAGAGTCCAAGAGCAAGACGGTGGGCGTGGTCTGGAGCCCGCGCTGGGTCGACGGGCTGGACATCAACCTGGACTGGTACAGCTACAAGATCACCAACATGATCATCCAGGACAGCGTCGACCGCATCCTGCGTGACTGCTACGTACTGGGCAATGCGCCGCGATGCGGCAGCATCAAGCGCGCGGGTGACGGCCATATAACCAGCATGTTCTATGGCCTGGCCAACCTCGGCGCGATGGAAACCGAAGGTTGGGACCTGGGCATCCGCTACCGGCTGCCGGAGTTCTCGTTCGGTCGTTTCACCCTCGACCTGCAGAACAGCTACGTCTCCAGGTACGACGAGCAGAACCAGAACTCGGCTGGCGAGACGATCATGATGGGCCGCGTCGGCCAGCCGGGCATCTTCCGCCTGCGCTCCAACCTCGGCGTGAACTGGCAGCTGGGCAACTTCACCACCCAGTACACCCTGCGCTACTACGCCGGCATGGTGGAGAGCTGCGTGCCCAATCGCCCCTGCACCCTGCCCGACCGCTATGCCTATGGCGAACCGGATGCGCAGCGCAGGGTGGGTGGCAACGCGTTCCATGACATCCAGGTCAGCTACAAGCTGCCGTGGAACGGCACCGTGGCGCTGGGTTCGAACAACGTGTTCAACCACCAGGGACCGATCATGTTCTCCAAGCCGTCCAGCTCCTTCCCCTACTACGGTGGGTTCGATATCGGCCGCACCGTGTACGTGAAGTACTCGCAGCGCTTCTGACCTGAACGGGCCGTGCGCGTGGCAGGCGGAAGGGGAGTCCGCCGGCCACGCTGCACACTTCCTCCACCCAATCTCCATCGTTCTTCGACGGAATCTCCAAGGTTTCCGGCAACACTGATGTCATGACGGCAAAGGAGCTGGACCGCATGGATCGCCACGCGCACCGATGCTGCATGCCCGTCTCCAGGTTCACTACTGCATGCAATGGTACGGCCCGGTGCGTCAATGCCGGTCAGACCGTTGCTAGGGAAGTACGAGATGACAACGGCAGTTCGCACCGGCCTGGCCGACCTGGTCGCTGACGCGCAGCGCTACCTGCGCAGGGTCCTGCCGGGGCTTGCCTCGGCGGTGCATCCGGTCACGGTGGCACACGCCATTCCGCGCGCGATGACCTCGCGCTACCACATCGCCGAGCTGACCCTGTACGGTGAAACCCCTGCCATGCTCGCCGTGGCCCGCGAGCCGGGCGAGTCCAGCAGCCGCGTCATCCAGGACGTACGCAGCCTGCGCTCGGCAGCAAACGCATTGGTGCTGTATGTCTCGCCCTACCTCACCCCGACACAGCGACGCTTCCTGGTCGAGAACCACATCGACTTCGTGGTGCCGCACGCACAGCTGTTCGCACCGAGCCTGGCCATCGAGTTCCGCGACGCGCCCGACCACGAGAAGAAGGCGATCTCGCTGCTGCCTTCGGCGCAGGCCGTGCTGATCCACGTACTGTTGTCCGGGCAGCCGCGCTGGTGGTCGCCCCGCGAGATCAGTGCCACCGCAGGCTATACCTCGATGACCGCATCGCGGTTGTCCGCCGAGCTGGTCGGGCGCGGCCTGGCCGAACGCTCCACCGGCGGACGCGAACGTTTCCTGCGCCTGGCAGGCGATCGCCGTGATGTCTGGGCCAGGGCGCAACCTTTCCTGCGCTCACCGGTACTGAAAGAAGTCGATGTCTGCTGGAACCTGGTAGGTAGCCTGCTGGCCGATGCGGGCCAGCCAGCGCCGCGTGCAGGTCTGGATGCGCTGGACGCGGACGGCTCGCCCGCGGTGGTGGCCACCCGTGCGCTGCATATCGATGCCTGGCGCGCGCTTGCTGCGCAGCCAGTGGCCGCTCCCGGCTGCGCGCAGCAGGTGCGGTTGCAGATATGGGCCTATCCGCCGGCGTTCACCGGCGTCGGCGCGGTGGTCGACCCGCTGTCGCTGTACCTGAGCCTGCAGGGCAAGCGCGGCCACGACAGCGATGCATTGGACCTGCGGGTCGAACAGGCACTGGCGACCGCGCAGCACGCCTGATCGCCCATTTCAGCCTACGCCTGCGATTCCGCCGTGGCCTGCGTCGCGCGCTTGGCACTGAACTCAGCAAATACCACACCCGACACCGCCAGCAGGCCGCCACCCAGCACCCATCCGCTGAGTGACTCGCCCAGCAGCAGCACCGCCAGTGCGGCCGTCACGATCGGCACCAGGTTGAAGAAGCCCGAAACGCGCGCCGCACCCAACCGCGAAAGACCGGTCATCCAGGTCAGAGGCGCAAGGATCGACGCACACACCGCAGCGAAACCGATACAGCCCACCGCGGTCAGGTTGTTCACCCCAGTGCCGACCAGCAGCTGCACTGGCAGCAGGATCAGCGACGCCGCCGTGGCCTGCAGGAACAGCGACTCCAGCACCGACAGCGGAATCTTCCAGCGCTGCATCAGCACGTTGTAGGCGGCAAATGCCAACGCACCGACCAGCATGATCGCATCGCCGCGGTTCAGCCCGTGCGCGGCCAGCCGTGCCAGATCGCCCTGCGATACCACCGCCACCACACCGACCGTGGAGACCAGCGCACCGACGATGGCGGTGCCACGCACCGGATGGCCCATGAACAGGCGTGACAGCGCCAGCGCGATCAACGGAATCAGCGCCTGGATCACGCCCATGTTGGTGGCCGAGGTGAAGTGCGCCGCATAGTACGCCAGGCACTGGTACATCACCCCGCCCAGGCAGCCCAGCACCAGGAAGCGCCCCAGATTGGCGCGCACGATCGGCAGATGGCCGCGCAGCCGTGGCCATGCGAAGGGCAGCAGGATGATCGCGGCCACCAACCAGCGGAAGAAGCCGATGTCGATGGGACCCACCGAGTCGGAGGCGAGCTTGGTGACAATCGTGTTGGCGCCCCACAGCAGGCAGGCGAGGATCGGGAAGAGATAGTTCACGACGGCAGGTGTACGCAGGGGAACGGCCAGCGTACGCTTGGCGCATATCAAGGACATCCCGAAAATGCGCCAATCCGACCCGGGCTTGCGGCAACCGATGGAGCCCATCCCCACCTTCCGCCAGCTGCCCGGCCCGATCTATTTCCGGCAGGGTGCGATGGAACCCACCGACTGGGGCACGCACAGCCATCCGTGGGGACAATTCAACTTCGTTGCGCAGGGCGTGATGGAAATGAAGATCGAGGGCGAGTGGATGGTGTCCCCGCCGCACTATGCGCTCTGGATTCCGCCTGGCGTGGCCCACTACTCGCGCAACCGCTCGGTGCTGGCCTATCGCTCGGCCTATCTGTCGCCGGCCTTGTCACGCCGGTTGCCTGATCGCTGCCGTGCACTGGAAGTCAGCCCGCTGCTGCGTGAACTGCTGCACGAGCTGGCGCGCCAGGGCGTGACCGATCCGCAATCACCAGCGCAACGCCGCATGGCGGCCGTAGTCATCGACCAGATCGTCAACGCCGACGTGCTGCCCAGCTTCCTTCCGATCGCCAGCAGCGATGCATTGAAGCAGGTGATGGCATACGTGGAGAAACACCTGTCCACGGCCGAATCCGTGGCCGAGATCGCGCAGCGGCATCACATGAGCGTGCGCAAGCTGGAGCGCATGGCGCGCAGTGAACTGGGCATGTCACTCGGCGACTGGCGTGGACGGGTGAAGTTCGTGCGCGCCACCGAGGCACTGTGCACACGCAAGCCGATCGGCCGCATCGCCGAGGAGCTGGGCTATTCAGGCGTCAGCGCGTTTGCCGAAATGTTCAAACGGCACGCGCAGTGCACGCCCGATCAGTATCGGAAGCAGCATCGGGCCGGGTAGAGGTGGCGTCAGGCGTCATCTTGCCTGGCAGCGGCCTTCTGGCGCGCATACCAAGGCGCCAGCGCCAGCCGTTCAATGCCCAGCAGAATGCCCATGAACAGAAGCACCGCGGGTAGCCAGTAGAACAGGAACACCGCCACCTGAAAGTCCCAGGTGTTCACGTACTGATCGGGGTTCGGCGGACCCGCCAGGGCAGCCTTCGCATTCACGTAGAACCACGATGAGGCCAAGATCACCGCGATCAGCAGTTGCGCCGAGGCCAGCATCCAGAAGGGTGGTAAACGAGAATGACCGCGCATGGCATCCTGCCGGTGAAGGAAGCTGGCAATTGTAGGCGTGACCTGCACACGGGCACAGACTCGAGTGTCGAATTCCCGCCCCGTTGTTCGTCGGAACAGGAAAAGCAGGCCCCTCTTCCTGCAGGAGCGCTCCAATGCCCCCGATCCTCACCGCCTTCGCGACTTCCCCCGACCGCGGCCAGGGCCTGGCCCGCGACATGCGCGTGCGCTGGGCGCTGGAGGAACTGTCCGTAGCCTATGACGTGCAACTGCTCAGCTTCGCCGAGCTGAAGCAGCGCGCGCACCTGGCACGGAATCCGTTCGGGCAGATTCCCACCTGGCAGGAGGGCGACCGGACTCTGTTCGAATCCGGCGCCATCGTGCTGCATCTGGCTGAACAGCATCGCGGCCTGCTCCCCAGCGACCCGGACGCCCGCATGCGCGCGATCATGTGGCTGTTCGCTGCACTGAACACGGTAGAGCCCCCCATCGTCGAGCGCTCCATGGCCTGGGTGCTGGAGCGCGAGCAGCCGTGGTACGCGCAACGGCTGCCGATGCTCGATGAGCGGGTCCGGACGCGGCTGACGCAGCTGTCGACGTGGCTGGCCAGGACCACGTGGCTGGACGGCGAATTCAGCGTGGGCGACCTGATGATGGTCTCGGTACTGCTGCGCCTGAAGAGCAGTGGCCTGCTCGGCGAACACCCGCTGGTGGTCGCCTATGTGGGCCGTGCAACACAGCGCCCCGCCTACCAGCGTGCGTTTGCTGCACAGCTTGCGATATTCCGGAACACCTAGCGCTGCGCTTCCTCCCTGGTAACAAGGGGCCCGCAATCACGCAGGCCCCATGCGTTACTTCAATCGACGCAATCTCCAGTTCAGGTAGCCCCGCCAGCCAAAGGGAGCACTAAAAAGCGCAACTGCGCCGCACGCCAGCAGCCCGTTGAACATCCAAGGGGTCAGCTCCGGGGAACCTGCCGACATGGATGGAAACACGAACCCGCATAGCAGTGCTCCCACAAAGGAAGTACCGAATATGACAGTGGAACCCAAGCCTGGTGAAACTCGCATCGATCTATTCCTCATCAGTTCCGGTTGCAGGTCACCTTGACCTCGGTCAGCCTGATCGTGCTGGTGCAGGTGACAGACTGATTGCCCGCCCCGGTCACCGGGACACCGATGTTATTGAGCGCATTGACGAAGCTTCCCATATCGGTGGCATTCCCGTTTGGGAACTCGAAGCGATGCGTAACGCCGCCTCGCCCCTCGCTCAACTGTGTAACGCTAAGCGGAATGGAGTTACCGAACCTGTCCTTGTAAAGGAGGGCGTTCGGCTCCCAGCGACGGTTGATCATGCTGTAGTTGTAGGAAGCCGTAGACCCGTCAGCATAGCGGATCTTCTGCGGCGCCCAGACATCGATGCCAAGCGAGTACGCGCCGGAAGCCAGGTAGATGTAAGTCTCGAAACGCTGCCCCAGATGCTGGCTGACCGCATCCCTTCTCTGCGGATTCTGAATGTCATCGTACACATTGGTCGGGTAGCCGGGCTCAGACAGGCTGATCACCGATTGAGCGACTATGCGCTTGAACTGAAGATAGTTGATCGCCGGTTGCTCGACCGGGAGCTCGTCGATGATGACGAAGGGTTCGCAATCCATCGCCCCTGGTTCCATTTTGTCGCAACGGATGCCGCCTTCACGATCACGCATGACGCTGAACTTTCGTGCCATGTTGCCCGATGGATTCAGTATGTAGAGAATCCTGTGCGACGGCATGCTCATGCCATGCGCGAACGACTCCGCCATTCCCTGCATCTGCGGGTAACTGCAACCATCGCAGTCACGAGCCACGACCTGCTGGGCATGCGCTTCGCTTGCTCCACCCAACCACGCCGTCGCGATCAAAGCCGACGCACCAATCCATGTAGCCACGTTCTTTCCTGCCACCGCTTCATTTCCCTGAAATCAAGTGAGTTCAGACAAAGTACGTGAAATTTCACAAATATGAAAGACAGCTCATGAGCATCGCGCTACACGCGATGTCACTACCGCTTTGAAGGACTGAGAGCGCTTGCCATACCCGGCACTTCTCCCGCAGCGACGACACTGTCAGTGCAATCTGCGCCGGCATACCGCCTGCACCAGCATCAGCTGTGCCACCAGGATCAGCATCGCGCAACCTGACAGCAGCCAGGGATCGATGTACCACTGTGCATTGAAGCTGAAGTCGCCGGCGGAAATGCGCTTCCAGCCGTTGAAGTGCTGCATCGCCGCGACCACGAACGCGAAGCCACCTGCGGTGTACGACAACCAGGGCACGATGAGACCGCCCGGGCGCGCGAACAGCGTCAGCAGACCCAGCACGCCGATGACCGTGCGCTGCACGCGGCAGTACGGGCAGACGTAGGCCATACCGCTCCATTCCACCGCCCAGGCCAGCACGCTGACCAGCACCGCAGCGCCTGCCGCGAAATAGAGGACTCTGGGCGAGACCATCATGCTGCCATCGTGTGCCATCCCGCGCTCCTTCGTTCAAAGACCCCGGCAGGGTAGCAGCGTGGCAGGCTCAATCCTTCTTGAAGACCGTGCGCTTGCCGATCGGACTGCTCTTGCGCGCCGTGGGCCGGGCCAGGCCGGGAATCAGGAAGTCGGTGACCTTGTGGCCCTTCTGGACCTTGGAGGCCAGCCAGCGCGGCATGCGCCCGCGGCCGGACCAGGTCAGTCGCTTGTACTCCGGATCACGGTATTTGGCGGCTACTTTCCCGGTTCTGCGCCGTGCCGGTTTCCGCCTGGGTGCGTCCGCTTCGATTGCCTCTCCACCGAACAGCTCTTCGAGGGTATACCCCGCTTCGGCCGCGGCGGCCTTCAGCATCCGCCGCACCGCGCTGGCAGGACGGCGGTTGGAAATCAGCTGCTTCCGCTGTTCAGCGGCAACCACCAGGGCGCCCAGCTCCCGCAGGCTGAGCGATTCAATATCGATCGTCATGCTGGAAAGGTCTACTGCCGCGCGTCGCCTGTCAAGGCGGCCTGCCCCCGCGTAGACACGGGCTTCACTGCCGGTGGGCTCCGATCGCCTTCGTCGGCCATCCCCGAGGACATCCCTGTGAGCACCTCATCGCATTCGCTCGCCTACCTGCTTGCACGCGTCCTGCTGATGGCGCTGTTCCTGGTGTCCGGGCTGGGCAAGCTCGGCGATCTCAGTGGCACCCAGGCCTACATGGAAGCGATGGGCGTGCCCGGCATCCTGCTGTGGCCGACCATCGCCTTCGAGATCGGCAGTGGCCTGTGCATCCTGCTGGGCTTCCAGACCCGGCTGGTGTCGGTCGTGCTGGTGGGTTTCAGCCTGGTCACGGCTTTCATCTTCCACCACAACCTCGCCGACCAGACCCAGCAGATCATGTTCCTGAAGAACCTGGGGCTGGCCGGTGGGTTCCTGCTGCTGGCCTGCACCGGGGCCGGACGCTACAGCATCGACGGGCGCGGTCGGCGCGTGCAGCGGTAACGGAGACGGCACGGCAGGCATTGCCCGGTGCCGTCTTCGCGCGCAGGGCGACGCGCACGCATCAGCGCAGGAGGAGCTCAGGCCTGCGCACGCCGCCGGATCCGGAAGTGATCCCGATACGCTGAAGGGGACATGCCAACGATGCCCTGGAATGCCTTGCGGAAGGATCCCACGTCGTCGTATCCCAGCGACGCCGCTATCCGGGCAACGGGAAGATCCCCGAGCTGTAGCGCATCCCTCGCCTTGGCCATCCTGACCTGGCGGATGTAGTCAGCCGGATTGAATCCGGTGGCCTTCTGGAAGCGCCGGATGAAGGTTCTTTCGGTGAGATGCGCGCGCCCGGCCAAGGCGATCACGGTGTGGCGCTGTCCCGGCTCCGAAAGGATGAAGCGCTGGACGGCCAGCACCGCCGTATCATCATGATCAAGCCTTGGCAGGAATCCCTGCAGTGGCCGCTGGTCCTGCCGGATCCCATCGCTGAGCATGAAGCGCGCCGTTGCCAGCATCACACTGGAGCCCATCGTGCGATCGACGATCAACAGACCGAGATCATTCCAGGCCAGGATCGCGCCAGACGTAATGACGTCACCATCATCGATGACAACGTTCTCGGTCGTCACCTGCACGTCGGGGTACGTGCTGGCCAGCAACCCCGCGAATGCCCAATGCGTGGTGACCCGTCGTCGCGCAAGCAGGCCGGTCTGGGCAAGTACGAAGGCGCCTGCACAGACCGAACACATGATCGCGCCACGCGAATGGAGCTGCTTGAGCCACTGAGCCTCGCGTGGCATCGCGGACATGCGTTCGGGCATCGCAACGCTGGGTGGTGAGATCACGAACGCGGGAGCATTCACATCGCCGGGATCACTGTCCCAGCAGCATTCCATACGCCCCGATGCCGGGTTCAACTGCCAGTGTGTCACCCGGATGAAACACCGCCGGTCATCTTCGTGAGGATACGTGGCCCATTCATTCGCGATCCGGAACAGATCGGTCAGGCCGTGGATCGCCGCCATCTGGCAATCGGGATAGATCAGCAGAGCGACTTCGATCCGCTTGTCAGTTTCGATACCCATGAATGTCACCTCCGCCGATTTCAATGGATACAGCGCTACCTAGAATGGATTCGGACGGAGTGATGGCCGCCTCAGGATAGAAGGAAATGCGCGCCTGAGGCCACTCCACGACCCGCACTGACAGCGTCCTTCCTCCTGCGCCGATGCAAGGTCGCCGGCATGCAGGACGCCCCCCCGACTCACAACAGCGAGGAACCCTGAAATGGCTACGGTTACCACGAAAGATGGCGTCGAAATCTTCTACAAGGACTGGGGTCCGCGTGACGCCAAGGTCATTCATTTCCATCATGGCTGGCCGCTTACCTCCGACGACTGGGACGCGCAGATGCTGTTCTTCGTCAACAAGGGCTACCGCGTGGTCGCGCACGATCGCCGCGGGCACGGACGGTCCAGCCAGGTGTGGGATGGCCACGACATGGATCACTACGCGGACGATGTTGCCGCCGTGGTCGAGAAGCTGGGCACCCACGGTGCGATGCATGTCGGCCATTCCACCGGTGGTGGCCAGGTGGTTCGCTACATCGCCCGCCACGGCGAGAGGAATGTGTCCAAAGCGGTGCTGATCAGTTCGGTGCCGCCGCTGATGGTCAAGACCGCCGCAAACCCGCAGGGCACGCCCAAGGAGGTCTTCGACGACTTCCAGGCGCAGCTGGCGGCCAACCGTGCGCAGTTCTACCACGACGTGCCGGCAGGCCCCTTCTATGGCTTCAACCGCCCCGGTGCGGAGCCCTCGGACGCGGTAATCTGGAACTGGTGGCGACAGGGCATGCAGGGCTCGGCGAAGGCGCACTACGATGGCATCGTTGCCTTCTCGCAGACCGATTTCACCGAAGACCTGAAGGGCATTTCCATCCCTGTGCTGGTGATCCATGGCGACGATGACCAGGTGGTCCCGTATGCCGACTCCGGTGTTCTTTCCGCGAAGCTGGTACAGAACGGCAGGCTGATCACCTACGAAGGTGCACCGCATGGCATTCCGACCACGCACGCGGACCGGATCAACGCCGACCTGCTGGCATTCCTGGAAAGCTGATCATGAAGGAACCGGGAAGTGCTTCAGGCACTTCCCGGACAGGGATGGCGAGAGCGGCTGTCACACACACCGGCCCTCCCATTTCTGGAACCAGGTCAGTCCCTACGCAGCTTCAACATAGGGTGCTACTGCAACGGCCAGCACGTCGATTCCCCACATCGACCCGGCGATGTCGTCTGGCCCGCTCTTCTTGAAGCGCGACCAATCCGCCCTGGCCAGTTTCCCCACCAGCAGTTGATCTGCCGGCAGGCGATGCATCGCCCAATAGGGAAACTGCCGCGAAGACACGCGACCTCGCGCCAGCTCAACGATGTCGGTGTGACTCGTCGACTGCATCACACGCTCGTAGACACTCGCAACGCCGTCTTCAGGCCCTTCGAAGTACTGCACGAATCGATCACCGTCGTGCAGCAGGACACCGGTAACCCCGGCCATCCTGTTGAACCTGGCGGCATCTGCTACCAACGACTCCAAACGTTCCGCGGAGAGATCCGCGGCAACCTGACTTGCGTAAACAACAGCCCGAAGGGGCATGGCCTCTGCCTTGAAATATGTGCCGGGTAGGCACCTGCCGGCACTCTAGCACCGGCGCCACGTGCAGGTCGGGACGTGCATTCTTAACTCTTCAGAATTCGATCGAGCGCTCTTCGTGCCATGCGACCGGCAAAACAGCATGATGGGCGCCCTACGGATTCAGGGGTTTCGTTCATCTTCATGCGTGACATCGGACAGTTCTACGTAATCAGCGTCGAGGGAGTGACGCGGGCGGACGGCACCCTGCTGCAGGTCACCCGGATCGATTGCTCCTGCATCAAGTGTTCCTGGCAGTTCAGGGCCATTCCCAACCATGGCCTGGTCGATCTCGACGGTGCGGCGGCCCTCAGCTGCCCAACCTGCGGCAATCACCAGTCAGTCAGCCGCGCACGGCTTGAAGAGCTCAACCGACGCAACGACGAATAGCCTGCACTTCAACCATCCATCAACGCGGCACCGACACGACCGATACCTGGTTGGCTCTATCGTTCGTCAACAGGCACCATCCCGGCATTCCCATGAGTCATACCGGCATTTTTCAGATCACCGATCTCACCTACACGGCTGGAGAGCAAGGCACGCTGGCCCGCGCACTGCAGATCGTCGCCACCTGCACCGCGTGCGGATCCACGAGCATCTGGGGCGAGCATGAGATGGAACACGTTGCCGGTGGAACCGTGCTCTCATGCCGCACCTGTGGTGTCCGCCAGGCCATCAGCAACGCGCGCCTTTCGATCTGCCCATCCGACATCCCCCATCCGCGCCGCTGACGGACACGCGGCTCGTATTGCGCAGCGAACCGGCAGAAGCAGACGTTCACTCGGCTTTTACAACGCGTCGCCGCTCCGGGCCAGGAAGCCCCCGCGCGCATCTACCTGCATCCAAGGGCCGCGCCAGCGCGTATGTAGGATGCCCGCGCCTTGCGGGCATCCCACAGAGGAACGCGCCGTGAAAGCTCTTCAGCGGATCGCCGCCACACTAAGCTTCGCCGTACTCGTTTCAGCCACTTCAGCCAGCTTCGCCGCAAACACCGTGATGGTCGGCGGAGCGGAGATGTATCCCACCAGGACCATCGTCCAGAACGCCATCAACTCCAAGGACCACACGACCCTGGTTGCAGCGGTCAAGGCCGCGGGCCTGGTCGATACACTCAATGGAGCCGGCCCGTTCACCGTGTTCGCGCCCACCAATGCGGCCTTCAACAAGCTGCCCGCAGGTACGGTCGATACGCTGGTGAAGCCTGAAAACAAAGCACAACTGACCAAGATCCTGACCTACCACGTAGTGCCGGGCAACTACAGTTCCGCGCAGCTGATGGCCGATGCCAGGAAGCACGGTGGCAAGGCCATGCTGAAGACCGTTGAAGGTGAATCCCTCACCGTCGCACTGCATGACGGCAAGCTGTGGGTCATCGATGCCAAGGGCGGCAAGGCGGGAATCAGCATTGCCGACGTCGGCCAGTCCAATGGCGTGATCCACGTGATCGACACCGTGTTGATGCCGAAGTAGTTGCATGCAGCAGGACGTCCACATGAGCGGCAGTCGCATGGCGGCTGCCGCTGTCAGGACAATCGGTGACATGGCCAGGCACCGGCTATGAGTGCCTGCGAACAGGATTGTTGACCGCGATGGTGGGCCCACCAGGATTCGAACCTGGAACCAAGGGATTATGAGGCCTCTATAGGGCTTCCACGCGCTTCCACAGGCGTCCCAGTTTTAAGCTAAGTCGTTGATTTTCTCAGGCTGTGCGACCACCTGCGCCCATCATCGTCCACCTCTTTCCACGGACAAACGGTCACCGAGCGGTCACCAATGGGCGCATCAAAGGGAATGCTTACAGCGAAGGGACTGGCCGCACTGCCGGTCGGCGAATGGGCCTCAGATCCGGCGCCGCGCGGCGCGGGCTGCCTGGACGTGCGCAAGCTGGCCGGCGGGCAGCTGCGGTTCTACTACAGGTACACGAAGTCCAACGGGCAGCGCGACCGTCTGCTGATCGGCACCGGCCTTGCGCTGACCGCGGCACGCGAAGCGGCGGCGGCGTTGTCACGACGGTATCAGGCCGGCGAACGGGATCTGCGCGACGCGATCGCGGCCGAGGCGGCGGCCGCGGACCGCGCGAAGGCTGAGGCCCTGGCCGAATCGACACGCCGATCCGGTGCAACGCTGGGCGCTCTGATGACAGCCTATGTCCAGAGCTTGGAGGACGCTGGCAAGGTCTCTGCCGCCGCGACGCGCGCTTCCATCAGGCGCCACATCGAGGATCCGTGGCCTGCCCTCTGGGCGCGCCCGGCGTCCGAGCTTGAGCTGGATGACCTGCTTCCGATCCTGTCGCGACTGGTGCGCGCCAAGAAGCTGCGCGAGGGCGGCAAGATACGGTCCTATCTGCGTGCGGCCTATGCAGCAGCGATCGCAGCGAAGCAGGACGCGGCTGCCCCTGACGCTCTGCGCGTGCTCAACGTTTCCAGAAACCCGGCGCGCGACCTGGCCACACTCGACAGCGGTCAGCCGCGCGACCGGGTTCTGTCGTTGGCCGAGCTTCGTGCCTACTGGCGCCGGATTGAGGCGATGCCCGGGAGGGAGGGCGCCCTGGTACGCTTCCACCTGCTGACCGGCGGGCAGCGCATTGCACAGCTGATGCGGCTGAAGTGGTCAGATCACGATCACGATACGGACACCGGCACCGGATCCGTCCGCTTGCTCGACATCAAGGGGCGTCGCCGCGTGCCCCGCGTGCACCTGGTGCCACTGCTCCCACTGATGGCCGCGGATCTCGCCGTCTTGCGCGGCGATGATGACAGTGACGGCGACGGCGCCGGGCCGCACCTGTTCTCGCTTACCGGTGGAAAGGCGCCGGCCACCTATGACGAGTTCCGAGGAATCATGGATCCGGTGGTGGCCAGCATGGTGGCCGCAGGCGAGCTGACATCGCCGTTCACGCCGGGCGACCTACGACGCACGGTGGAGACTCGGCTCGCTGCGCTGGGCCTGTCGGAAGAAGTCCGTGGCCACCTGCAGTCCCACGGCCTGAGTGGCGTCCAGAAGCGGCATTACAACTTCTTCGAGTACGACGCGGAGAAGCGCGCTGCGGTGGAGGCCCTGTACGAATTGCTTACCGGCGCCGGTGCGACGGTGGTGCCGATGCGCAAAGGCCTGAGCCGCTAGAACGGCAGGTCCTCGGGTAGATCCAGGCCTGCCAGGCGGCCTGCGGCGCGTTGATGACTGCTGGCCGTAGCGCGCAGCCGTTGCGCGCTCTGCCGGCGGCGCGCGCGGCAACGCCAATTTCCAGAGGTATCTCGTTCGAGGTCCGACGCCTGCCGCAGCTTGGCCGCAGCCTTGGCCTCCAGCGAGGCCGGATACTTCTGCGAGTCCGCCATCGGTGCAGTATGCTCGCGCGGGGTCGCAGAAGCAGCGACTATTCCAAAAAAGCGCGCCATCGTTTGATTGCGATGAACTAGAGCGCCACTTCGCGATCTACCCACCAAAGTGCATCAGCGGCTTCTCTTTCCAAGACCTCTTGGTGGACGCCTCACTGAATCCTTCTTTCCGGACTGTTGTGCCGCAACCAAATGATCGATGCCAACTGCAGCCAAGGCCGCATCCTCAGGCGATTCTTGTTTAGGCTCCGCAACCATCAACCTATACCGCCCACGGCCCGGACGCATCTTCGACGTCTCTACCTCTACCACTTCGACCCCTGGGATTTCATTACCAAGCTCAGGATGCTTAGCAAGCAGTCCCATGAGGTGACCTACGGCAGGAACGGGCACAGCTTGTCCTGTTTCATAGCGACTGAAGGCGTTATGTCCGCCCCCCGTCAATAGACCCGCAGCTTCCTGTGTAAGCCAGAGACTTCTACGGGCGGCTTTGAGCTTCTTCGCCTCTTCATGTCTAGCATGCAGCACCAAGGCATCGCCAGCATTTGCGAAGCGCTCTCCACTTTCAGGGTCCATGATCACTTCGCCGCAGGCAGCGCAAACCGTGCCACTTAGCCCTGCAACCTCGACGCGGTAACCACCAGGGGCCTCAAGGGGAAGGGTAATTTGCTCGAAACGCACCCATTCATTTTTCGCCCCACACATCGAGCACTGATCGGCCTCAACTTGAGGTACGTTGAACGCCTTGAACAGTTCGGCAATGTGAGCTTCGTTGGTCATGGTATTCACCTGTTGTTGCCGTGGATCAAAGAAGAGGTTTGAAGCTGATCACCACACACTTCTGCGGGTGCATTGGGCTTAGCTTGACGTAGGCCTTCACACCGCTGGGTACCGGTACGCGATACACGTCCTGCCACATGCCCGGGCGCTTCAACGCTTCCATAGACTTGTAGAACATCCCCCCGTCCATAGAGGCAATCACTGCGAGCGCGTCTTTACGGGTGAGCCCCAAGGCCACAAGCCCTGAGGTGGTAGCGGGGTTTAGGGCGTCTGTGCCAATCGCCTCACAGACTGCTTGGAATAGAGCCAAGGCATAGTGGGGAACGTTCTTTTCTTGCACCCCTTGGTGCGTCGTCCACGAGTACGAACCGTCGGCGTTCAGCACAGCATGTGCTGGTGGGGAGATCGGCATGGAGGACTCTCCTAGTACGGTCCGTTCCTTGGCTACGACCACCAAAATACCCCCATAAGGGTAAAAAATCAATGAGCCGGGTGTAGACCATTCATCAGCGGGAGAACGGTCAGAGTCACCAGAGGGGCGTGAAATTTAGTAATCTTACTAATATGTCTCGACACGTGAGACGTGCCGCTCCCAAAGTACGCCCATGCAGTCCCTCTCCTACCCCCACACGCTGGCCCGCCCCATCGGCCCGGCCATGATCGATGGCCCGGCGCAGTTCGTGCCCCTTGCCGCAGCGCGCGCGCGGCTTGGCTTCCCTTCGCCGGCCGACGACTTCATGGACGATGCAATCGACCTGCATCGCCTGCTGGTGCGCAACCCCGCCGCCACATTCCTGTACCGCGCCGATGGCTGGTCCATGAGCGGCGCCGGCGTCAGCGACGGGGACATCCTGGTGGTCGACCGGTCGGTAACGCCCCAAGCGGGCGACCTGGTCATTGCCATCTGGGACGGGAACCAGCCCACATGCAAGGTGCTGCAGCTGTTTGAAAGCCACATGGAGCTGCACTCGGCCAATCCGGACTTCCCACCCATAGTGCTGGAGCAATCCACCGAGGTGGAAGTGTTCGCCGTCGTGGGAGTCGTCCGCCAGATCAAACGCCGGAGCGGCCGTGTTCGGGCTCGTTGACGGCAACAACTTCTATGCCAGCTGCGAGCGCGTGTTCCAGCCGGGACTTCGCGGCGTTCCGCTGGTGGTGCTGAGCAACAACGACGGCTGCGCGATCGCGCGCTCGGCAGAGGCTAAGGCGCTCGGCATCAAGATGGGGCAGCCCGCTCACGAACTGAAGCACCTGGTGCGCCGGCATGGCCTGCAGATGCGCTCGGCCAACTTCGGGCTCTATGGAGACATGAGCGCCCGGGTCGTGAGCGTTCTACGGGAGGCCGCGCCGCGGGTGGAGGTCTACAGCATCGATGAGAGCTTCATCGACCTGGACGGAATTCGGGATCGCGAGCGGTTCGCCCGGGATCTACGCCAACGCGTGCACCGGTGGACCGGCATACCGAATTGCATCGGTATTGGCCCCACGAAGACCTTGGCCAAATTGGCCAACAAGGTGGCCAAGGGTGCTGACGGTGTGATCGACCTCGGCAATGCGGCTTACCGGGACACGGTGCTGCGGACATTCCCCGTCGGGGATCTATGGGGCGTCGGGCGCCGGCTGGCACCGCGGCTGGAATCCATGGGCATCAGCACCGCCGCGGCACTACGCGACGCGCCGGCGGACGACATCCTGGCCACCTTCGGTGTCACGTTGGCACGCACCCAGCGCGAGCTTCAGGGACACGCGTGCATGGAGCTGGAGGAAGTTGAGCCGGATCGGCAGCAGATTATGGTGAGCCGGTCCTTTGCGGATCGGGTGGAAGACCATGATGCAGTGGCTCAGGCGCTGGCTACCTTCGCCATCAGGGCCTGCGAGAAGCTCCGCGCGCGCGGCTTGGTTGCCGCTGGCGTCTGGGTGTTCGCGCAGTCCGACGTGTTTCGGCCCGAGCTGCGGCAGCACAATGCCAGCAGGACCGTGGGCCTGCCCGCGTCGACGGCGGACACAACCGTCGTGTTGGGCGTAGTGCGCAAGCTGCTGCGCGGCCTGCTCCGCGACGGGATCGGATACAAGAAGGCAGGCGTGGCGTTGCTCGACCTGGCCCGGCCGGATGAGCTGCAGGCGGATCTCTTCGGACCGACTGTAGTCGGCAATGACATGCTGATGGCCACCATGGACCGTATTAATCAGAAGTTCGGGCGCGGGACAGCCGGCCTTGGCGCATCTGGTTGGCAGGCGAAGCCTGCCTGGGGCATGCGGCAACACATGCTTTCGCCGAACTACACGACCTCTGTGCACGAGATCCCGCCGGTGCGATGCTGATGCACCAGCTGCAGGCCGCCGTATTGCCTGGAGGCTGCGGCCGCCGGGTGGCGGCCGCAGCTTTGCCCATCAGATCAGATGGTCCAGGTGAGACAGAACGCTCTCCTTCCACTTCAGCTGCTGCACGTCGGTGCCGGAGAGCTGCTTCTTGTGGACCTGCAACAGGACTCCGAAAGCTGCGCCAGCGGGAGTAACGCACCACTGACCATCGCGCTTCGTCTGCAGACCACGCCCTTCCAGCAGCTTGTTGAACTTCTGGGCAGAGATGCCACGCCGGCGGCCAAGTTCCGTTGGCGTGAAGCAACGGACACCGTCAACGACGATCGCCACCGGAGCTGCCTTGTTCCAGGCTTCGGGGAAAGATGCGTCAGGCAAATTTGCCGCATTAAGCAGCTTCCCGGTCGGGAACGTAAAGGAAACGCCGTCAACATTCAGCATCCTGCCGAGCGTGAGACGGGGGAAAACGGGTACAACCTGCTTACCATTCTTCATGGCGGTGATCTCGTTCAATGCAGAGCATGAACCACAGCAAGTTGACGTTCGCTAGCAAGGCGCTATGATCGCCGACAGCCGTTAGGGAATCCTAACTGCCTTGCATACACCGCTAGTAACGGTGAATGTAAGTTGCCGTAGTACACGTACTGCGGTTAGTGACGTAGGTGGCCTGAGGATCTCTTCGCCGGGACCTCGGGCCATCTTTTTTTGCCGGATCAGTACCTTGTAAACCGCGCCAAGGCGTGCTGGCTTCCGACAGCCCGCAAGATAGTGGGGGTAATGGGGTCCGTCAACGCCAAATGTAGTGAAATTTGGCAATCCCTTGTGCCGCAAGGGTTTTGCGATCGGCCCCCGGTACCCCTCCGATAGGACGCTTCAGACCTGCCGGAACGGCTTGCGCAGTCAAGACCAAATCATGTATGGGCGGTGGTACAACGCTCCGCGAAAACGGAACGATGACAGCTTCGGCTGACAGTGGCTTCGCGTCTTCGGATACCTGGAACCTAGGCCAGATCAGGCAGCGATTCTGTGCTCGTAGAACGGGTGCCGCTTGTCGTCGAAGATCCGGTAGAACGCGGCTAGGTCGGCCGCGTTCGGGTTGAGCCAGGCGTCCACGTGTTCGGGCTTGATGTTGATGATGGTTCGGTCGTGGCCGGCGGCGGCCACTTCAGGCTCGGGGTCGTCGGTGATGGCCGCAAAGGACAGTAGGTCCGGCTCCTTGCCGGCCGGGTCCTTCCAGTGCGACCACAGGCAGGCCACCAGCATCGGCTCACCGGTGCGCGGCGTGAACTGCACCACCTGGTTCTTCCCATCCGGCCCCTCGACGTTCTCGTAGAACGTGTCCACCACCATCAGGCCGTGGGTGTGGCCGAACGCCGGTGCCCAGAACTTCTCCAGGCTATCGCGGCGGGCGTTGTAGGTGCCCGGAAAGCGCTGATCGTAGTTGGCTGGCTTCCCGGCCAGGCGGCACTGGTAGCGCATGGGCTTGATGACCAGCTTGCCGCCCTCGGAGACGATCACCGGGGCATACACGCCGGGGAAGATGCGGCTATCTCGGTCCTTCGACTCGGTGCGCTTCAGGTCTGCCAGCTTGGCCAGGGCCCGATCGATCTTGTTGCCTGCTATCCGTACGTCCTCACGGGCCTTCTTCGTCTCCTTCACCTGCAGCGCGCGCTCGGCATCGGCCAGGCGCTTGCGGTTGGCGAAGAGCTCCTGCTCCAGTACCGCGGTCTCGGCCCGATTCCACTGCTCCACCTCGGCCCACACCGCCAGCTCCGCCGGGCTCGCCCCGGCCCGGAAGGCGTCGTCCATCGCCTTCGGGGTCTTGGGCCGCTTCTTGCCCGGGTCGTGGGCGTAGAGGGCGGCGAACTCCTGCAGCGACAGAGTGGCACCGGTCATGCGGACCAGCTTCTGGTATGCAGCGGTGATCTGGGCGGAGTAGCACATGGGTGCCATCTGGCCGCAGCGCGCGTTGCGGCGGCGTGAGGGCCACCCTCAGCCGAAGCCCAGCGGGACCTCGGTCAGGTCCACGATGAAGATCGTGGCGTTCTGCGGCCCCATCGTCACGCTGCCCACCGGGAAGGTGTTGGTGATCAGGGTCTGCGAGAACGTCTCATGCTTCGACATGAAGATTCTATTGTCGCTGGTCATGTGGAAAGCGTCGGCGTAGGCGGTACACCGGTCTTGGGATACCGATGAGTAGTAGAACCTAGGAGATGGGATAGCGATGCCGATCTTCGTGCCCGGGAAAAACTGGCCGACCTCAACGACCGGGGTATTCACCGGCGGCGGTGGGAGCGGCACAACCTGCAGCACGCGCAATCCCTTCCGCCTCGAGTCGTAGAAAACTGATCCATCCTCTCCGCGCAGGCGCAGCCCAACCGGTCCGGAAGCAGCGCGCTCGGTGGCGTCGAACGTGTAGTACTCCAATGTCTTGTTCGGAGCATTGTTCGCTGCAAACACGTAACTAGTAATACCCGACTGGACAATAGAGAACCCAGTGATGAACGCGACACTATCGTTGATGTACCTGACCACATGAAGTTTCGTTGTTCCGGCTGTTCTCTCTAGAAGCCCATAGTTGGACGAAGATGCAAACGGTGGTGAACCCCCGGTTGAGCTGCCCTGAAAGGAACCCGTATTGAGGGTTCCCGACTTAGCCAACTGTAGGTTTCGATAGCCAGCACCGATCTGGATTTGCCCGGTCCCTTGGTTGCGCACGCGTAATCCAACGGCCATCAGCTGTAGATCCCATAGTGAAGGGTGATGCCGCCAACGGTTTCCGTTGTGGGCTTACTCGGGAACATTTCCATCCTGACGTGGTAGTTCACCACGTCAGGATCCCAGCTCCAGGTAATGCTGTTCCCCGAGATGGTCACCGATGGAACCAACATGCCGTACACCGATCGCTGGTTCTCGCAGGTGAAGTAGTAGAAGGGCTCGCCACCAGAAAAGTCATTGACGACGAGCCCTCCATTCGCTTCGGGCGGAGCCACCCATTTATTGTTGGAGTTGACCGGGTTGTAGAGCGGGAACGTGTACGACCCGATGATCTTGGTAAGGCGTGTGGTGACCGTGGTTTCCACATACCCGCTCTCGCTCCGCACGCGCAGCCCTATGTCGACCATTACTGCAGCACTCCAAGCTCCACGGCGAGATTGCCGTTCGGATATCGGATATAGATGCCCTGGTTGGTGATGTTCAGCCGATACCCGCCAGCAACACTGCCGTTGAACTCGAATCCGCCTCCAGCGGCCTTGTTGATCCGCCAGCCAGTCTGTCCAGGCGAATAGTCGTCGGACTGGATGGTGCCGCTGATCTTCGCGTTGGTGATGGCCGCATCGGCGATATGCGCGCTTGTGATCCACGCCGTACCAATCAGCGCCTGGCTGATGAAGGTCTGGCCGCCCTGAATTACGAAGGGCGTGGTCACCTGGCCGTTCACCAGGTTGATTAGCGCCAAGCGGTCGGCCTGGAACAGGATCTGGCTCTGGTAGCTGCCATCGGGCTGATTCTCGATGCCGATACCCATGCCGGCGGCGTAGTACTGCCCGTTGGCTGCGATCTGCATCTTCAGGCTGTACGAGACGCTGATCTTGCCGTCCAGATCGACCAGCGCCTGGGAGGTTTCCTGCACCATCGCCTGCGTATCGTCCACGCGGGCCTCGACGGTGTCGGTCCGCTTGGCGGCCGCGTAGTCTGCCGACGCGGAAACAGCCTGGATGCTCCACGACCCCGCATAGGAGGTCGTATCACCGGCGCCCCAGTCACCATCACCTGCGCCCTGCACTTCGACCTGAGCGAAGATGCCGTCGATCTTCTGACCTTGCGCCGTGACCTTACCGTCCAGCTCGCTGATATCCATCTCGACCTGGTTCATGCGCCCAACCAGCGCACCGGACTCTGCAATTGCATCGCCCACGTTGGTCCACTTCGTGCCCGGCGGCCGCTCGTTCCCGTTTCCCGGACCATTCCACATCCAGATCCGACCGTTGTAGACCACGGTCTGCTTGGGCTCGTAGGTGGCCCCTTCGGTCCAGATCAATGGCACCAACCCACTGGTGCTTTCGATCTTCGCCAGCAAGTCTTGGCCCAGCGAACTCTCCACGATCTTGCCGCGGAAGTACTCTTCGTACTCGCTCAGGTCGGTGCTGGCCTGCCCCATGACACCCGCACCGGCCGGATACCACGGCCCGATGTTGCCACTCTTGTCCACCAGCCTGCCCCAGAAGTAGAACTTGGCGCCGGCGGACAGCCCATCAAGCTGATAGCGGTTCTGCGGGTACGCAAAGTCCGCGAACTTCGTGGCGCTGGCACGGTCCGGCCCGGTGCTGCGCCAGATCTCGGTTCGCTCGGTGTCGGTGGCCCCGGGCGGGAAACCCCACGCCAGCTGGATACCGAACACCACCGGGGTGGCGGTCAGCGAGGTCAGCGCCGGCGGCGGCTCCGTCTTGCCCTTGATGTCGGTCAGCATGCTCAGCGTCGGCTGCGAGACCGCGTTGAGCGCATTCACCGCCCGCACCCTGGCCAGATACTGGCCGGCATAGATACCCCGCACCTCGCAGCTGGTGGTCCCTACCCTGCCCGCGCGCACCCAGTTCAGGTCGTCCCGGCGCCACTCCACGTCGTAGGCAATCGCCTTGTCGGCAGCGTCCCACTCGATGGTCAGCACCGGCGTCGCAATGCCCTGGTCGATCACCACATGGGACGACATGCGCACATTGGTCGGCGGAGGCTGCACGCTGGGTGGAATAACGCTGATCGGCGGCGGCTCCAGGCGGGTGCCGTCATCGATCGCAGCGAACTTGTCCGGGCGATGCTGCAGCGCTGTGATGCGGTAGGTGAGCCCCTCCTCCTCGGCGATGCCCAGTACCCGGAATTGCTGCAGCACCAGGTCGGTCGACTCGGTAGCCCAGATCGACTGTGCCACCGGCACCGCGCTCCAAGGCGCCGAGACGGTCACCACACGCGTGGCCGGGTTGACCCCGTTGATGGTCCGCGCCTCGGTCTTGCCGCTCGGCAGGGTCGCCCGCAGGCGGTCACCCACAGCCATTGTCGGTGGCACCACGTCCAGCGTTAGGCTGTTGGCCGTTGCCGCGCTGATGCGTCCGGAGTTCCGGCGCCCAGCGCGGTTGGCATCGGCCACCTGGATCACGTCACCGGGCATGCAGTTCAACGCGTCCAGGCCCACGGCGAAGGTGACCGTCTCCGTCTCCAGGTTCTCGCTGTAGAGGATGTGGTTGCCCACCCGCTGCGCCTGCGACTTCGAATGGCAGCCCAGCGCCGTGACCTCGATCTGGTTCACGCCATAGCGGGCGATGCCTTCGCGCAGCTGCACCGGCTCGACTTTCTGCCGACCGAAGTCGTCCGGGTCGGTCCAAGACACCAGAGCCACGGTGTGACGGGCTTTCCGGCCGCTACCCTCGTAGCTGAAGCGCCCCTCGACCACATTGGCCTGGCTGTAGGTGTAGACCGGGTCCTTCGGCATGTCCGCCGATGCCATGACCTGCCCGGCGGCATAGAAGCTGATGCCACGGAACATGCTGGCCATGTCCTGCAGCACCTTGTAGGCGTCGGCCCGGGTCTGCAGGTACAAGCTGCAAGTGAAGCGCGGCTCCATCCCGCCCATGCCATCGCTGACCAGCTGATCGCAGTACTGCGCGATCTCATACAGTCGCCACTTGTTCACCCAATCCAGCGGCAGGCGATTACCCAGGCCGAACCGGTCGTTGGTGACAATGTCGAAGAATACCCAGGCCGGGTTGTTGGTCCATGCCGACTTGAAGGTTCCGTCCCAAATGCCGCTGTAAGCCCGCGTGCGTGGATCGTAGTTGCTCGGCACCCGGATGATGCGCCCCCAGATCTGGTAGGCGCGCGACGGGACGTTCTGGAAGGCGCTGGCGTCGACCTGCACCGCAGCCAGCCCGCAGTTTGGATACCGCAACTTGGCGTCGATGATCTCGGTCAACGATAGGATGTTCACCGTGTCGGCGATGGTGGAGCTGTTCGCGTTCGGAGTCAGGCGGCGGATGCGCACCTGCCACTGCGTACCGGCCGGAAGATCGATGCGATGGCTCCGCTGGTACTCGCTGGTCGTCTTGCCCCGAAAAGCATTGGTCAGCACGGTGCTGAAGGCACCACCGTTCACCGACAGATCGATCGCATACTCGATGGCATAGCCTTCGGTGTCGCCGTTTTCCGTGTTCAGCCGCTGCAACGCCGGCAAACCGAAGCGAATGCGCGCTGCCGACAGATCCGCACCAGAGATCGTGCGAACCACAGGGGCATTGCTGCGCAGCTCGACGCCGACCGTGACCTCGTTCTCGACCGAAGGGAACCCGGCGATGTACTCCTGGTCCTGCGTGCCCGCGCGCGTCTCCACGCGCACGCCAGCGAAGTTCAGGGTGCCGCCGCTGTTCTGGATTGGCACCTGGTTGAGGTAGACGGACTGGTTACCAGCGACCAGGCCACGGATCTCGCCCTCACTGATCAGGTCCAGGATCTTCGCGCAAGAGATCGAGTGCAGGCTGTCGGGGGTCTCGACGGGCGTTCGAGCATTGCCGCTGCCCTTGCCACCGGCGCCGGCAATGACCAGCGGCGAGCAGGCGCGCGCCAGCTGCGTCGGCTGATACTTGATGGCTACGTTCACTGCTGATCCTCTGCGTAGATGGCGCCGCTGATAACCGCCGAGCCCACGAACATTCCTTTGGTGTCGTGGCCACCGTAGGCGACAGGCACGGGATTACCCTGGGCCTGCGTGTTGACGGCGCCATTCATGCTGTAACTCGGGGTGTTCTCGGGGCTGTCCTTCGCGCCAAGCCCAGTAGGTTGTGGAGAGAGCATCTGCACGATGCCGCCGGCGGCCATGGCCACACCCAGCTTGATGAGGGGAACGCCCACAGGGGTGTAATAGAGGATCGCCCCCACAACGATCAGCACCGCACCGACGATGGTCTGTAGCGCACCAGCGCGCTTGGCTCCCTTCAGCACCGGGGCGATCCGGATGTCGTCAGTGCCAGGCGGATCGTGCAGCTGCTCCTTGGACAGGTTCTGGCGCCCGACAAACACGGCGAACTCCATTCCCTTGGCCTTGGCGCCCATGAGGTACTGCTGGAAGCCCGGCAGCAGCACACACAGCGCGCGCACGGCCTCGGCCGGGTTGCTGACGGCCAGGCGGAACTTGCGCCCGAAGCGAGCGCCCAGGACGCCGTACAAGCGGATGGTGCGCATGCGCTCAGTCATGGCGGGCCTCACGGTGACGGACGATGTGGCGGGTTCGTTCGGACCACATGCCGCCGTAGACCACCTTTTCGGATAGGCGGCCGTGCATGTGGTGCAGCATCTGGCCATCGCCCAGGTAGACACCGGCGTGGTTCGGCACCGGCGCGCGGATCTGCATCAGCACCATGTCGCCGCGCTGTGGCTCGCCATCGATCGGCTCGAAGCCTTCCGCGCGCAGGCGATCCAGGCTGTAGAGGTCCTGGCCCTTCTCCCACCAGTCGTCCTCGCGCTCGTACTGGCTGAGCTCGATGCCCAACTCACGGGCGTAGAAGTCGCGCACCAGGCTGTAGCAATCCAGCACCCCGTGGGCGAACTGGCGGCCAACCAGCGGCGCCTCGTAGCCGCACGGCTCGATGGTCTGGAAGTCACCGCATTCCGGATCGGAACCGGTGCACTGCCCCACGCTCACGATGTGCCACGGCAGGCCGCTGGCCTCGCACATCACCCGGTCGGCATCCGATGCCGTCGCCGGGGCGTTGGGGTGGCTGTGCACGACGGCCAGCACCTGGCCCTGGTCTTCCGCATCGGCATAGTCCTCGGCGGGCAGGCGGAAGTGCTCGCTGGGCGTGGTGGCCACGTTGCGGCAGGGAATGTAGGTCTCCCCATCGCGGCCGGCCACGATCAGGCCACAGCACTCGCGCGGGTATTCGGCCACGGCGTGCGCCTGGATGGCCTGCAGGGTGCTCTGTTGCATGGTCTCGCCCATGAAAAAGCCCGCACAAGGCGGGCTGGGTGGTTACTCGATGGTGGCGTGGATCAGGTGCGCAGCAGTCCAGCGGCCGGGAACCCGCCATAGGGCAGAGGCTTGTCGGCGCCGAAGCGCAGCTTGCAGCTCCTCACCCTGCCCCCGCACTGGTCGCGCGACGGGTCGGTGGTCGGCACGTCGTTGGCGTCGGCCACGGCCGGCCCGGTGTAGCCACAGAATGGGCCGCGGTAACCGCCTCGGATCAACCAGCCGCACACGCCCGCGATGACCTGCCTCCCCGGCAGCTGCTCGCCGTTGAGGTCTATCGCCGTGGTCAGCTCGAACTCGACCACCTCCTTCGTTTCGGAGACCTTGCGCTCGATGAACCAGATCTCGTCCAGGAAGTGCTCGTTAGGGTCGGCGGTGGGGTTGAATCCGCCCACCACTGGCTGTGCTCCGGTCGGGATGAAGAAGCCCTGCGGTGTGTCGGCCAATTCGATCTGCGTTCCGTAGGCGACAACGTTCCCGCCAACTGTGTTCGTGTCCGGGCCTATGCTGGACGTGGTGCTGCTACTCGCGGCATTCAGCACCACCTTGAACACCAGCTTCAGCACGCCGCCGCCCACGTCGGTTTGTTCCAGCAGCGTGGTAGGCCCGGCGGTGGAAGTGTTGACCGTGAACCTGGTGGTGGCTGTACCCGCGAGAATCGAGTAGGTCGTGCCTGCGGCGGTGTTGTGGTTGATTCCGATCCGCGCTCTGCCGGAGCTTCCGAATTTCAGGTATGAGGTAACGATCAAGGTGTCACCAGCAGCAAAGGCAGTGACACCAGAAGAAGTGGTAACACGATGCCAGCTGATGCCATTGCTCGCGTAACGCACCGGGTAAAAGGTCACCCCCTCAACCACTTCGGGCGGCAGGTTGGTGCCGACGCCATTGCCCTCATAGTTCCAGCGCGCACCACCATTCACGCCACCCGGGTTGTTGCTCCAGCGCACCCGGTTCTCCCCAGGGAAATTCTTTGCATCCAGATACTTCACCAGCGTCTGCCGGCGGATCACCTTGGCCCCGACCATGTCGCCGTAGAGCATGCACATGGCCGCGATCCGGCCGTCCAGGTTGCCGACCTTCAGCCGCGGGTTCGGCGGCTGGTCGCTGGTGCGCTCGAAGCCTGTGGCCTCAATCGGCCAGGCGCCGTACTCCTGGCCCTGCCACCAGATCACCCCCGACTGCAGGTGCGCGTGGAAGAACAGCTGATCCGCGCCGAAGCTGCTGGCGTCCAACTCGTAGACAGTGACGCGGCCACCCGGCTCGAGCTGTTGGGCATCGGCGGTGATCATGCCGGTTCACCCTCCAGCCCGTCGTCGGAGAGCGTGACGTTCACGCGGACGGTCAATAGATAGACGATGTCCTTGGGCGCTCCGGTTGCCGGATCGGTGCATGAGTAGAGCACCGCATCAGCCTCCTGCTGGATCGCCAGACGAATGGTCTGCTCGTCGTTCTCGTCACGGTATACGCTCGCCCGCCATCCGGCTGCCGGTTGGATTCCTGGCCCTGTCACCAGGTACAGGCCGGTTCCGACCCGAGTGCAAGCGATTCCCAGATCTTCAAACGAGCAACCTATGCTGGTCCCGGGCGCGTGGTCGCCATCGAGGACGATCCCGCCGTCCGGCTGAATGTTGAATGCTGCAGCGCAAGTGGTGACCATCGTCAGGCTCGCTTGATGAAGTTGTTGGCGTCGACCGTGGTGTTTCCGGTACTCCAGATTTTCCTCCACGCCATGAACTGGTTGCCGTTGACCGACTGCGTGTAATACACCTCGCCGTCAGTACCAAACCCCATCTGGCTGATCCAGTTGTCGTTGACCTTGTTGAAGTGGCCGAGTGTTGACCAGCAGATCGCCAAGCCAAAGGGAACTGGACGATCTTGGGTATTGCTGTTCCACCTCTGGATACGAGCCGGATACCCCCACAATGCCGAAGCGGTAGGAATCGCGTCAGGCCAGGTGCCGTTCGCCCCCTTGCTAACCTTCGTCGCTGCGGTGGCGGCAGCTGAGTCGGCGGTCGACTTGGCCGTATCCGCTGAACTCTGCGCATTGGCCGCGTTCTGATAGACCTCAGCGAAATTGTCATTGCACTTCGTAAAGGCTACTGGAGCGAGATCACCGCGCCAGGTGCCGTTGTCGGTGGCGATATCGATTACTTTCCTGGACATGGGCTCTCCTTACGGCTGGAACGTCTGTTCGAAGGTGCAACTGATGCGGATGTATCCTTCGCGCTCGTCAGTTGCAGATAGCTTTGTGCAGCGGAACTGAGCCATGGGCTCGTTGGGCGGCGTCCAGAAGAAGCTCTCGCCCCTGGTCTTGCGCAGGCGCAGGAATGCTCGAACTCCGGCCATGTCATCCGCTTGCAAATGGCCCCACAGCTCGATGGTCCAGGTCTGCCGCTCGCTGTTGATCCCGTCAGGGGCAACCTGCTCATAGCCGTCGCCGAAGCGCGCGGTTTTCTCCGCGTAGGCGTATTCCACCTGCGGCTCTTGGCTGTAGACCAGCCAACCGAATGTTTCGGTCATAGTCGATGACCCTTGAAATGTAGGCGACGACCGCACAACGCATCTAGCAGCCGCTTTGCTACCATCGGGCTTCCTCCGGTTGCTGAGCGAGCGGTCTGAAATGAAACTGAAACTTGAGTCGTTCTCCGCCCAAGAGTCTGTCGGCGAAGACGGTCAATCTGTGGGCGCTGTGCTGCGCGTTGTGTTTCGCGATGGCCTGCCCGGCACTCTGGGTGTCTCTGGCACCATCGGCATTTCGTTCGAGCACCCTAACCCGGCCGGCCTGACATTCGCCGAGGTCGAGCGCCTGGCGATCGATCGAGTACTCGACGCGATGTGACCACGGAAGGGCTCGCAAGCAGCGAGCCCTTTCTGTATCCGCGTCAAACCGTGGCTACCTGCCGTTCTTCAATGCCCACAGAACGCCATTGGGCTTCATTTGCTGGATAGCCCACTGGCCCGCCATTGCGTTGAAGCTCCGCTGGATTGCGCTCTCTGAGCTACGGCTGGCAGCGCCATCGCCGGCCCCATCGCCGCCGTTCTGCACGTTGATCGTGCTGTCGATGCTGACTGACGGCCCGCCGGCAAGTGCACGAGCCGGCGATCCAGGACCGACAATTCCGCCGTCTACATAGCCACGAAGGCCGCGACGCATAGCCTCGACAACGCCCAAGCCACCAGCCCGGGCAATGTCCGTCTGCGACCAAACCACCTCGCCCTTGTGCACAACACCGGCGGGCTCGTACTTTCCACCGTCGCCGGTATAGCCCCCGGCGGAGAAACCCCACGAGCCGGAGAAAAGAGAGCCCAGGGTGCCGGTGTATCCACTGCCTCCGCCAAAGCTGTTAGCGATGCCTATTGCCGCTTGCCGAAATGCGATCCGGGCCAGGTCTGCCAAGATTGAGCGGGTCATATCGGAGAAGCTGAGCTTGCCGGTCTCGGTGAACTTCACCCAGACGTCCTCGAGGCCGCCGAACACGTTGGAAACCAGCCCCCCCATCTGCTGCGCCGCGTTGCCGGCCTGCTGCTTATAGTTTTCCCAGGCACTCGCTGCTCCCAACAGCCAATTGCCCTCGGCCTGCTGCAGCTCCCGATAGCCATCGCGCACGGCCTGCACTCGGTCCAGCGTCTTGGCCAACAGGATTGCCTTCTCTTCCTCGAAGGTCGAATCGTCGATCTGGTCGGCATTGCGCTGCAGCGTCAGTTGGCGCAGCTTCTCCGCCTGGTCGTCGTAGGCATCGTTGATGCGCTGCTGGATCTCGAACTCACGATCACCCATGCCAACCTGGGCAACTCGCGTCTCCAGGTGACGCCGCAAGGCGTCGTTGCTGGCCTCCAGCGCGTCCGAGTACGCGGCGATCGCGTTCCTGCGGGTCTTGACGGCGCGCTCTTCCTCGGTCGCCAGCACCTGCAGCTTCGCGGCCCCGTCGGTGCGCACCTTGGCCAGCCGCGCCTCCAATTCGCCCAACTGGCGCTTGACCGTGATTCCTTCCTTGCCCGCGACGTTCTGCCGCTGAAGGAAGTCGATCTGTGCCTGCAGCGATCGCGCATTCGCGTCCGTGCTGGCCTGCGTCAGTTCCTTCATGCGGCTGTAGTAGGCCTCAGCCGTGATCTGACGGGCTGCATACTCCGCGCGCAGGGTCTGGGTACTCGCCGATATGGTCGCCTGTTCCTGCACCAGGTCGTCCTTGTAGCCTTGGAGGCCTGCGCCTCGGGCAGCAGACCCAGTGCTGGCTTTGGTCTTCTCCTTGTACTTCTTCTCGATCGCTTCGACCGCGGCTGCACGGCGCTCTTCAATCTTCTCGACTTCGGTCGTAAGGCCAGCCGCCTCGGCCTTTTTCCGAGCAATCTCAGCTTCGCCATTGATCCGACCAATCTCAGCACGCTTCTTACTGATCTTGGATTCCTGCTTATCGATGATGCCGTCCATCTCGGCGACGAAGTCCAGAGACGCTGCCTGTGCGGCCTTCAACTCGGCGTCCTTTCGCTCCTTCGAAAGGTCCGCTGCAATTTCTTTGATCTGCTTGGCGCGGGTCTCGATGCGCTGCTGGTACTCATACACCCATGCGGCACTCATGCCATCCGCGACACCCTTGTTCATCGTCGCAACGTCTCGCTGGTTTGCCAGCAACAGCTGCTGCATTTGCATCGCCTGTGGGCCAGCACCGGTACTCGCCTGCATGGCCCCCCATGCTTTCGTCGCTTCACTCCAGATGGCTTTCCATCCCTGAATCACTGGGTTCTGGCTTGCCCTAACCCGTGCGAGCGCCATCTCCGTTTCACCTGCTGAGGCCCGCGTAATGACCGTTGCCGCGTCCTGATTTCGACCCTGCTCTTGTAAGGCCTTCACTTGCTCATAGAGCGCCACGGTCATAAAGTCGATTTTCTCGTTCAACTCGGCCGCGTACTTGACTGGGTCCTCTGCCAGTTTGGCGTAGAGGGCAACCGTTTCCTCGATGGATTGTCCGGTAATCTCCTTCATCGCGACAGCGGCATTTGCTACCGCCTGCATGTTCTCTGCAGCGATCTTTCCATTGGCGCCGATGGCTACCGCAGCCTCCTCACCAACGCCTGCCGTCACCTGCAATGCATCGCTCGTGTTCTGCGCCAGCGTCACGAGCGTGAGGGTAGTGGCCGCCGCCTCATTTCGAGACAGGACCAGCGCCTTGGTATAGGCCTCCTGCTGCTTCTCAGCGTCATACCAAGCATAGACCAGGACACCGACAGCCGCCGCGGCCACGGTGTACGGATTCACCATCCCCAGCAGCGCCGACGAGACTCCCTTCAATGCCGGCTCCACGCCACCGAAGCTGTCCTTGATCTGTCCACCCTGCTGCACCAGCACGGTGAAGAACGGCATGCCGCCCTGCAAGCTGGTGAAGATGTCGGTGAACTGAGCGGGCAGCTGGCGCATGGCCTGCGCCGTCTGCCCTGCAGAGATTCCGAGGTCAGAGATAGGGTTCTTGGTCGGCAAAGGCCGCGCGGCCTCGCCGCGAATCTCACGCAGCTGCCTGGTGAGTACACCCAGGCCTTGCCGAATGTCATCGAGGTCAGCACTGATACGAACGCGAAGATTGGCAGATGGCTCAGCCATGAGTAGGGGACTCCTTGGTGGGATGGACGGGACCAGCGCCCGTCATCAAGGTCTGGTACTTCTGCCAGCCGGCGGCATCTGCACCGAAGGCAACACGCATGGCAAGCGCGAAGTCGGCCATCCGCAGCCGATCATCCCTAGCGGCAGCCGCGGTGAAAGCCCGCAACTGCGCCAGGGTGTAGCTGAGCACTTCGCGCCGGCCGTGTCCGCGCGCGATCAGGAACTGGACAAGGTCGGCTGTGGCGGGAGGCTGACCGCTTCCCTGATCGCCACCACCATTCGCCTCAGCCGTAGGGCAAAAAAATCACGATTGAGGCCCGCCACCGCCTCGAGAAGCTGAGCCACCTCGTCCAGGTTGCCTCCCGCAACCCACTTCGGATCGCGGTCGACTGCCACGGCCAGAGCCGCGGCAATCTCGGTGCAGTCCTGTTCGAGCAGGTCCAGCACCAAGGCTCCGACGTCAACCGCCGCGGAGCCGTCGGGCAGGCCGGCGATCATGGCGATGCGCCCGATCGTCGAGCGACAAGCTGCAATGAACGGCCCCAGCTGCTCGAGCCGCAATGGCCCCACGACCAGCACCTCCCCGCGAAAGGGAACCGAGCGAGTGGGCGGCGTGATGGCATCCATGTCCCGCACAGTCATTTCTCCTGCTGCCAGTAGAAGTAGGCCGACTTGTCAGGGCCCGTCGCCTTGGCCACGTCCTTCACCAGCTTGCCCGGCACACTGCCCGAGCCAAACTCGGTACCGATCAGGCCCATGCTCTCGATGACGCCGCCGGTGACCTTGTGGCACACCAAGCGCACCATCTTGCCGCCGCGCGCCTCATTGGCGCCAATGAACTGCATCTCGTAGTACTTCTGGCTGGTGATGGCCGCCTCGACCTGCCCCAACGCGGCATGCTTGAAGGTCACCTTGACGTTGGGCGCACCTGCCACCGGTGCCGGGATGGTCGAGCCCGCGGGGATGAAGAGCATTCCGCGCTCGAGCCGGTAGTCCTTCCCGGCCTGGTAGGCCGTGGACCCGGTCGAGGGCTTCACATCGGTGATTTCACTGGCAATGCGCGACAGCGGCACATACGCGCCAACCACGGCAGTGGCCACCTCATCGGTCACGGTGGCCGCTGCCACATCAGTCGACTTGCCACGCGTCACGCGTGCGAAGTTGGCTGCGTTGAAGTCGTGGAACGTGTAGCTCAGGTTGTAGCCGGTGACGCGGTCCACGCTGTTGGCGACGCCACCGCCCGGGTTCTGATAGTCGGCCAGCTCGACCGCGGTCGACTGCGGCGCGACCGCGAATGCGGACACGTTTCCGACTTCCTCGAACGGCAGGCCGCTATTCCACTCGCGGATGAGGACGATGCCGCTGCCCAGGTAGCTGTAATCTTCGGCCATGATGGCTCTCCAGTTGGGATGCCGCTGAGCGGCGGGTTATTTCTTCGGGATGTTGGTCTGGTAGGTGATCAGGACTCCCACCCAGCCCGCGCCAGCTTTCTCCGGCATCAGGGGCTCCATGCCGACATAGACCGGCACCTGGACGCCCACGGGGTAGTTGCGGGCCGTCTCCCGGCTCTCCAGCGCGGCCTCGACGTCACTGACCAGGTCATCGAGGCCGGCTTGGTAGTTCTCGATCTGCGACGGCACTCGGGCGATCACGCTGACAGTCGTCAGCCGGTGCGTACTGACCTTCGCCGGGTCCGACGCCCGCTGCTGCTTCTCGATGACAGCAGTGAGTACAGCTGTCGTGTCCAGGTCACCGGGCGTTGGCTCCAGCGTCCAGCCAGTGCCAGCGTCGGTGAGGTAGCCGTTCGCCTTGCTGATCTGCTGCAGGGTGACGCCCATTGCTTCCAGCAGTTGCCGGCGGGGGCTAGGCATTGGCCACCTCCCACTGTGCAGTGGAAGCGTCAGCACGGAGCGGCTGCACCAGCTTCAACCTTCGACCGCTGCCGTCGATACGGACCACAGCGCCTTTGCGGGGCGTGACCTCGCTCAGTTGCAAGGTGATGCGATCGAACGTGACCGGTACCGGGCCGGCGTCGACTTCGCCGAACTGCTGCACGCTTTCGTCCAGCAGCACGGTGCAAGGCGTCTCCGTTCCATCGTCGGCGATGAAATGAGCGGCATCGGCAACGCCTGCGGCTCCAAACGCCTTGAACGCCAGGGCGTCGAAACGCTGCATGAATTCCTTCTGATTCAAGGCAATGGCCTCGCTGTTTCCATCGCCTTGTCCAACTCGCGCTTCAGGTAGAACGGCATCAGCCGCTTCCACGTGTCTTCGGCCATGCCGAAAATGTCGTAGCGCTGTTGGTAGGCGGCGGTGTTAGTGAAGATGAAGATCGAGCGCACGGCCGAACCCCAGCCAGTGCTGATCCGCTCGTAGACGCCAGGCCGGAGGCGACCACGACGCTTGATGATCACGAAGTACTCGCCACCGGTGGGCGCGCGCGTCCTGCGCCGTTTGGCGCTCGTCTCGGTCTGGTTCTGGTGCTTGTCCCGCTGGGCACCCAGCTGCGACAGGATCTTGGTGACCTGGCCGGCGGGCACGTTGCCGTACTGGTTTGGCCGGACGCCACGGCCCATCACCGCGAACTGGCTCGGTGACAGCAATCCCCTTCCCTGCAGCAACCGTTCGAAACCCTTGCGCCTACGCTGGCCACCCTCGACCTCCGTCAGCAGATACTTCGCCGGCGGCGTGCCCTTGAAGGCCTCGTCCCTGATGTAGATCTCGGCGTACGGCTTGTCCTTTGTGGCCTTGCGATAGAGCGCCGCATTGGTGGTCAACGGGGTCGGGCGATCGAACACCCGCCCCGCCTGCACCTTCCACCGCTCCCGGATCTCGTAGGCAACTTTGTTTGCCGCCTGTGAGGCTGCGTAGGGCAGCTGCGACTTCTCCAGGTCGCTCAGCTGACGCCCGAGCGCGTTGTCGGGGTCGACCCCGATCCTGATCTGGGCCATACAACCTCCTGCCCGGCCCGCCGAAGCGGGCCAGGCCCTACTGGCTTACTTCGCGCCGGCCTTCAGGCGGATCACTGCATCCGGTCGGGTGTTGATGTTCAGCGGGTTGGACTGGCTTTCCAGCTGGATGCCCTTGTTCATGCGCATCGGGGCGGTCTTGGTGTAGTACGGCAGGCCGATGCCGCGCACCGTTTCCAGGTAGTCCGCCGGCGCGAAACGGGTCAGGAACATGTCCGGCACGCCCAGCGGGAATGCGATGGCTTCGCCGTCGGCCAGAGCCAGATCGCCGCCGGTGTTGCCCTGCAGCTCTTCGAAGGTGATATCGCCAAACACGAAGCCCTTGCGGACGTCATCGCGCAGCGCGGCACCATCCTGCCAGCGCTCGTAGGCCTTCTGCACTTCCGGATGGTCGGTCAGGGCGTCGAAGAAGCCGGCGCTGCAGAACACGTGGATGCCGGTGTACGGGATGCCGCCAAGCTTTTCCTCGATCGCGCGCTTGATGGCCATGCACTTGGCGCGGACCTTGGTAGCGTCCTTGTTCAGCTCCATGCCGATGACGGACTGGTCGACACCGAATTCTTCGTAGAAGTCGATGATCACCGAGCCGTCGGCATCGAGCAGTTTGCCCTGCAGCGCGCCCATGCGGTGGTATTCGATGGTGAAGTCCAGGTCGCGCTTGTGCACCACCTGCAGCGCGTTGACCACGGCGGCAACGTTGTTGCCTTCCGGGTCGGCCGGGTCATAGACACCCAGCAGCTGGTCGGCCATGACCGTCGAATTCTGCGGCAGGTGGGTGGTTTCCAGCAGCTTCACCTTGCCACGCTCCAGGCCCTTGGGCTGACCGGGCGCACCACGCGGCACGTTGGGGACCAGCACCAGCTTGGTGCCGTTGATGCCCACCTTGACGATGGTGGTGCCAACCAGGCCCTGTTCCTGGAACAGGCGCATATCGGCGAGGCGGGTGGAAATGCGCGGCAGGTTGTTGATGTAGGCGTTCAGGGCATCGAAGCTCAGCACGCCCAGCGCCAGGAGGGTCTGCAGATCCATGGTGATTATTCTCTCGATAGGGGATACGAAAAGGCCCCGCCGAAGCGGGGCCAAGGGTCAACGGGTGAAAGGGGCGCTGCTAGGCGGTCAGCCGCCGGCAGCAGCGGAAATGGTGATGGTCCCGGTGGTGGCTTCACCCAAGTCGGTTGCGGTCACCTTGAGGGTGTAGTCGCCGGCGGTGCTCAGCGTCGCGGCATCCCAGGTGATAACACCACCCACGGCTGCCTTCGCGCCGCCACCAGCCAGAGTGCCGGTGCCGGTGGCCTTGGCCAGGGTGGCGCTGACGGTGCTGCCGGTGACCAGGGCGCCGAACACGTCCTTGACATGCGCCACGATCGGGCCCAGCGCCTCACCGGCGGTGCCGGTCAGCGGGGTGGAGACAAACACCAGGTGATCGGCCGCGTTCGATGCGATCGGCGGCTGCGTCCAGCGGGTGATGATGCCCGACTCAGCCAGGCTCAGCGCGGCCAGCAGCTTCTGGTCAGCGGTGACGCCGCTGGCCCACACCAGCTTTTCGCCGAATACCTCAGCGTCGCGCGCGATCGCCGCGCCCTTGACGGCCAGCGCCGCGGAATCATTGCCGGTGTCGATCGGGCCGTACAGCACCTTCACCGCGTCGGTGCCGTTGGCAGCGACGGTGTTATCTGCCTTGAGCAGGGTGCCGGCGGACAGCATGCCCTGTCCGGCCGGCAGACGGATCAGTTCACGGCTGCGCTCGCCGCCCGCTTCGGACAGCAGGAATTCGCCGGTACGGGTGCCGGCCAGGGAGATTTCCATCGTCAGTTACCTCGTTGCTTGTAGATGTGGTTGGGATTCAGCTTCGCCTTGTTGTCGGCGGCGCGTTGGTCGGCCATGGAAGCCGGGTGTGCGGTGACGACCTGGGTACTGCGGCCTTCCTCCGCCTTCATCGACAGCAGCTGTGCACGCACCGTGTCGAGGTCGGTGTTCTTCTCGATGAAGCTGGCTGCGAGGGTGTCATCGCCACGCAGCGCCGCTGCACAGGCGTCCTGCACTGCGGTCGCGTACTCGATGGCGCTGGCAGCCGGTTCACCCTCCTGCAGCGGGCGCCGCAGCACGGCCACCGCGAGCGCCGGCGGCAGCTCGCTGGATGCGATCGCAGCTGCCAACGCAGCTGCCGGGTTCTCCACGACTGCTGCAGGCGGTGCGGGTGCGGCCTCGGGCACCGGTGGCGGTACCACTGCCTCCGGCTCGTCGTCCGGGTCAGGGTTGCCCGGCGCGGGTGGCGGTGCCGATTCGGCTGCGCCGAGGTGCGCGATCAGGTCGTGCCAGGTGCCGATCCGGGTAGCAAACCCAACCGCAACTGCGGCTTGGCCGCGGTAGCAAGCCGCCTCGGTAGCTCGAACGGCCTCAGCATCCATGCCGAGGTTGCGCGCCACGGTGTCGACGAACATCGTGCGCATGTCCTCCAGATCCGCCATTGCCTCGGCATGCGCCTCTTCGCTGAGCGGGAAGTTGGGGTTGAAGTCGACCTTGCGGGCACCGGCGAAAAGCGGGGTGACCTTCAGGCCGATCTGTGAGTTGTTGCCGCTCCAGTCATGGTGGAAGCGGACCACGCCCACCGACCCGACACCACCGGTGCGGCTGATCCAGATCTCGTCGCAGGCAGAAGCGAGGGCGAAGCCGGCGGAGTACGCATGGTCATCAACCAGCGCATACACCGGCTTCCGGCCGCGCGCCTCGAAGATGTGGTCGACCAGGTCGAAGCAGCCAGACGCCATGCCGCCGGGCGTGTCCAGCCGCAGGATGATGGAGGTCACCGCATCATCGTTGAGCAGCTCATCAAAGAAGTCGCGCACCGCGGCATAGCTCACCGGACCTGGGCCGCTGGCGCCGGGCATCGGCCGGTTGACCATTGCGCCGGACAGGTTGATCACACCGATCAGTTTCTGGGCGACGCCCACCGACTGCCCGTCGGCGCCGGATACTTCGAAGCGGTCGGCCTTCAGCACGCTGTCGTCGCTGGTGACCTTCCCCTCCAGATAGCCGCCCACCAGTGCCTCGCCGATGGTCGGCTGCACCAGCAGCGGCTGATTGAGGACAGCGGCAGCGAGCGAGGCCACCACAGGCGCACGGCTGCCGCGACCCAGCATACGGGCCAAGAGGCCAGGCTTACTCGTCATCGTCATTCCCTTCATCGTTGTTGGCGCCAGGGGCGCCGGGTTCGTCGTCCTGCCGGGCACCGGAGGCGTTCGTACGCCTCGGGTCGCTGTCGTAGCAAAGCCCGGCCGCGTCTGCGCGTTCGTTGTCCAGTGCCTGCTCGGCGTCGACCTGTTCGGGATCCTCGCCAGCGCCCAGCACCACCTTGCTGCGTGATTTGAAGCCCGCCCGCACGGCCTTGAGTTCGGACGTCACGTCCTGCACCGGGTGGCTCCACGGCCAGCCCTCGGGCACCCACAAGGTTTCCGTCACGTCGTCGCGAAGGGACGCATATCTAGGCACCTTCAGCAGGCCGGCCAGCACTGCCTGATCAATGAACGCATCGCGCACCTTCTGGCAGAACATGGGGATCATGTAGAGCCACTGATCCTGCTCGATAACACGGCGGAATTCGTTGAGGATCAGGCGCAGCGCGCGGTCCGAGACGTTGCGCAGGTCACCAGTGAGCACCTCGTAGGGCACGTCCTGGCTGGCACAGATCGCCAGCAGGTGCCCGCGCAGGAACTCGGCATAGTCCGAACCTGCACTCGGCGGGTTGGCGAACGCGACTTTCCGACCTGGTGGCAACTCCTGCAGCGTGCCGGGCTCGAGCCCACCGGTAGCCGTCCCGTCATCATCCTCACCAGTGATCAGGTCGCCAATGGCATCGCCCTCCTCGCCATCCGCGTTGGCATCGGTGGTGATGAAACCTGCGAACAGGTTGGCCAGGGCCTGCCGTTCCAGCACCGCATCATCGAGGCGGTCCAGGTTGAACATGCGCAGCAGGGCCGGGGCTGACCGCGGAACACCGCGCATTGCACCTGCACGGTTCGGTCGAAACAGGTGCAACACCTGCTCCGCCGGTACGCGCACCAGCTCGTTGCCGTTGACGGTGAGCTGGATGTCACCGGGGTGCTCCCGGTACATCCAGTACGCGACTCGCCGGCCGATCCTGTCGACCTCGATGCCCTGCCGGATCACGTTTCCGTTGCTGGCCACGCCGTTGTAGTGCTGCGGGCATTGCTCAGATTCGATCAGCTGCACCTGCAGCGGCACCGGCAGGCCGTCCTCCGGCCGCCGGTACCGGAGCCTGGCGAATACCTCGCCGGCCTCGTTCCACTCGCGCCAGGACAGTGCCTGCAGACCCTCCCAGCCGAGCACGCCATCCGCATCGGCGTACTTGGCCCAGCGGGTCCACAGTTTGGTGACCTTCCTCTTGTGGTCGTCCGTTCCCCAGACCGGCTTCGCCTGGATGCCGGTGGCGATGCCATTGGACACGCTCTTGTTGAGCGCGCTGACCATCCACGGGTCATTACGTGCCAGATGCCGTGCCCGGGCCAGCAGCGTGGGAAGGCCAGTCAACGCGGCATTGGGGCCGAGCGAAGTCGGCCGGAAGGTGCGAAGCCGGCGGCCGTTGCCGGCGGCGCGGTAGCTGCTTTCAGAGGTATCAGACATTGCCGGTCCCCGACTGGTAGAGGCGCACGATGCGGCGCCGCCGCGTTGCACCTGCCGCTTGACCCAGCTCCTCACGCATCTGCTTGAGAAGGCGGCGCATCTCCGCCATGCTCTGGTAGGTCACAGTGCGGTCGGCATATCGGACGCTCAGCACGCCGGCCGCAATCGCGGCCTCCAGTTGCTCGACTTGATTCTTGGTGAATGCCATTTCAGCGTCCCAGGTACTTGCTTCGGATGACGCGGCGGGTGCGCGCACGCGGCATTGGCGCCGGCGCGATGTCGTCTGCCCTCACGTCTGGGTTGTCGTCCCACGGCGCGGCCCATGCCGGCGGCGTGGTCCAGTTGATGGCCGGAACCTTCAGCCACAGCGCCATGCCTTCGGCATAGCCGCACAGGTCGAAGGCTTCGTTGCGGCGCTTGGCCAAGTTTTCCCAGCCTCGTGCCGTCCTCGATTCGGCCGTCAGCTCCGCGTAGAACGCCTCGGGCAGCCAGTCGGGAAAGTGGTAGTAGCCAGGCCCGGGCTCGGCCCGCTTGATGTTGGCGTCCACCGTGTCCTTCAGTCGGTCCACGTTGAGCAGCAGCTGTGGCACATCGCCCTTCGACCCTGATTTGCGGTCCCGGCGCTTGCTGCTGTCCGGGAAGGTCTCCCGGAACAGCCCACCCTCGCGGCGCGCGTCGCCCTTGATCAGCCTGACCCTGGCGTGCAGCTTCCGGGCCTTGAGCGAACGCCAGAACTCCAGCGCGCGCACCGAGGTGCCCGACTTGCCGCCCCAGTCGATACCCACCGCATGCACCGGCATGCTGCGGCCGGTGGCATCGTCCAGCGGGTAGCGCCGGCAGATGACCTTCTCGACCAGGCGTTCCCAGTCTTCCAGATACTTCGGCGGGTCCAGTGGCAGGAAGCCGCCCGAACCGTCCTCCCGCTTGGAGGTGCGCAGGGTGAAGGAATCGACCACCCAGCGCTCCAGTTGCCCGGATTCTCCGATGCCAAAGCCCAGCACCAGCACGACGAACCGGTTGGCCTGGACGTCGACCTCACCGAGCAGGAAACGCACGCCCGCCGGCACAGCACCCGCAGGCCAGACCTCGGCCCGCTCCTGCATCTCGTTCGGATCACTAGCAGAGCGCGCTGCCATCGGCACGTAGTTGATCGCGCCGTCGACGTTGTGCGTGGTCTTCAGCGGCCGCTCTTCACCGGTGGTGGCGAACGTCCGCAGCGCCTGGAAGTAGCGCTCGATCAGCGATTCCCAGGACTGGTAGGCGGCTGCAACACCACCCAGCCAGTAGCTGGCGATGCGCGCTTCCGGCCTTTCACCGGTGACCGTTCCGTCGGCGTGTACGACCTGGCCCTCCGCAGCCCACACGCCGCTGCGGTTCATCCCGTCCTTCCACCGGTGCTGCAGGCCCACACCGCAGTGCGGACAGTGCAGCAGCGAGTAGTGCCGCGCCATCTTCTGCACGTCGTCCAGCACGACCCGTTCGAGCAGTTCCTCCATCGGCGGTAACGCGAAGCCGTCATAGCCTGGCGCTGCCTGAAACCGCTCGCCGCATTCCGGGCATGGCCAGTACCAGCGTCGGCGGTCGCCGCGCGCGTACAGCGCCGCGATGCCGGCCGCCGGCGGGCCTTGGTGTGGGTGCAGAGGCTTCCACGCACCGTCGGCGTAGTCGGTTGCCGGGCTCGATTCGGCCACCACCATGCCGGCGGACATGTAGGTCTGCGTGCGCTTCAGGCCAAGGCCGAAGCACTCGTCGATCGTTAGGTCGCCGGTGTAGTTGTCCACGTCCGTCATCAGGACGTCGTGGATGTCCTTGCCCGACAGCACCGACACCGACGGCCAGCCCATGCGCAACGACATTCCCGACCGGAAGAACTTCAGCAGGATGTTGTCGTCGTGAGCACGCGGGCTCAGCCTGGAGCGCAGCTCCGGGCTGGCGGCGATGCTGCGGGCGATACGGGTCTTGCTGTAGTCCTCGGCCGCATCCTTGGACATCTGCACAACCATGGCGTCGGCCGGGTTGCAGGTGATCAGGTAGGCCAAGCGCGCATCGATCAGCGAGATGGTCTTGCCAGACCGCGCCGGCCCTACGAACACCACCGCCTCGTAGTGGCGGCTACCGGTCGTGTCCAGCGGCTCGACCATGTAGGGCGTCGTGTCCGGATCCCAAGATCCGGCGGCGCCGGCGGCATTGGCCACCTGCAGCACGCGCGCTCCCTCGCTCACCCTGATGCGGCGCGGCGGCCGGATCATCTCGGCAACGCCTTGGCGCACGCTACGCGCTGTCGCGTACGTCGTCATCGGTGATGCCCTCGTACATGGATTGCCGGACGCGATCGCACTCGTCCTGCACCTTGACCACCTGCTCCGGCGTGAGCCCGGCCTTGCGCTCGAGCACGTCAGGCAGCGTGTCGAAGAACTGCACGACCTTCTTCACCAGCTCGGCGTAGTCGGCCTCGACCTCTGCGGCCGGCACCAGCTGCCCGATGGTCGACTCGACCTTCAGGCGCTCGTTCTCGGACTGGTAGTAGGCGCGGCGCTCCATCGGCGGCAGGTCGCGTGGATCGACCACGCCCTCCACGCCGAACGCCGCGGCACCCGGATTCACCAGCGCCGGTGCTGCATCGGCCAGACGATAGACGTCGTGCCCAGCGCGCTTGGTCAGCGGCGGGACGCCGGCCTCCTTCAGCCGCTTGCTGGCCGTTCGGCGGTCCATTCCGAACTCATCCGCCAGCCTGGCCACGGACCAGCCCTTGGTGAATTCGTGGATGTCGGCCATGTGCTACCCGATGCGCAACCTATTCAGCTATGAAAATTGGGTTTCTCCCGGGAAAACCCGCCAAAACCGTGCCCTGTGGTGGAGCACCATAGAGGCCGAAAAACTGTCTTTGACCGGGGTCCGAATTTCCCCCGGTGGACTGTGGATAACTCAGGGGCCCCGGCGAGTTATCCACAGCTAATAGACAGGCTTGTGAAGGGCCAATCTCCGGTTCCACGGCATGTTTCACGAACTCTTGATGCCCGGGCCGCGCTTTGGTCAACTCCCGGCATCCGGCACAGGCTTGCCTTGCACTTGGTCGATCGTGTCGAACTGCGCCTCGTACTGCAGCAGGCAACGCTTCCGGCCGTTGCTCACCTCGAACACGGCAGACGGCGCCGCCTCCTTCACCCACTTGCAGCGCTTGCGCAGCTGGGCGTCGATCGGCACGTAGGTGGCCACCGGGACCGTTATGACGGCTGCCGGTGGCGGGTTCTGCTTGGTCGGTGCGGCTTGGCATGCTGCCAGCAGCGCAGCGGTAGTAACCACGAGGACACGCATGTCAGTACCCCTTCAGTGCCGGGCAGGCGGAATCGAGCAGCTCCAGTGCTGCCTTGCAGGTGTCGGGCCGTTGCTCATAGCGACCGCGCCAGGTGGAAGCCTCCTTCTCGGAAGCCTCGACCTTTCCCGCCAAGGCCCGCAGTGCCTCAGCGCTCTCGTCCCGGAGGGCTTGCAGCTTCTCGGCTTCCGCCCTCAGCGCGGCGGCGACCTCGGCCAGGCGCTGATCGCGGCTGTCCACGTCGGCCTGCAGGCGGGCGGCATCGGCCTGCCAGTCGGCACGTACCTTGATCACCTGGGCGCTCAGGTCGCGGATCTTCTGTTCCTTCTCCCAGGCAGTAAGCCCGGACACCATGCAGCCGAAGGCCAGGACCGCGCACACCAGCTTGATCTTGCTGCCGGGCTTGCTCAGCCACTGCAGCGCGTCGGCAGCGGCGCCTACGATCACCGCCCACAGCGCGCGAAAGAAACGAATCAGTACGCTCATGGCTTGTCGCCTCCGATGGCGCCGGTGGCTCGCTCCACCATGCGCACGTAACCCGGCAGCAGCCGGCGGATCAGGACGCCGGACAGGCCGGCCAGCGGCAGCTGCGGCGCACCCGCCAGCGCCGGCCAGATGGACGCGGCAACGGCGATGACCCATGCGGCCACGATCGCGTAGGCCACGACCGCAACGGCCAGGGCGGCCCAGCGCGCGGCCGTCTGCAGGAGCCGGTGACTGCGCCGGCGGCTGGCGTCAGCGGCCACCCGCTCCGCGTCCTTCTCCGGCAGCAGCAGGACACCGATCAGCGCTCCCGCCATTGCAACCAGCAGCACGGATTGCGGCACTCCGAGGATCACCCGCTCAGCCTGCCGCAGTGCATCGGCGGTTGCCGGAGCCACTACTGCGGCGGTGAACGTGGCAACGACGGTCTTGAAGGTGCTCACAGGCTCGGTCATCGGGACACCAACTTCGCGTACAACGACTTGGCCAGTTTCAGCTTTGCCTTTCGGTCCTCTAGACCATTCGGCAATGCCTTACTGTCCGGGTTGCCGAGATTCACCGCGCGACTCACTGCCAGGATGTCATCCCGGTCGGCGACGGAGTTGAGGTCGTCCCGGTGCCAGAAATAGCCTGCTGCCAGTGCCGCGTCTGGCAAGCTGGCCAGTAGATCCGGATTACGGACAGCCCTGTCATCCCCGTAGATGGCCTGGCTGTACCGTTGATAGTTGTGACGCCCGGTCAGCTGAATTGCACCGCGCCCGCGGAATCGAAATCCATCTCCGCTCTGGGTGTTGCCCAAGTCCTTTCGGCCTTCGTAGCGGGACTGAGCCGGCGTCGGACCCCACAGTTCGCTGCCGCTGTCGGACAGCAGGAAGTACGCCATTACCGGCTCAGTCTGGCCGTCACGGTGCACACGGCCGATGCACTGCTCGTGGACGCCGGGCGACCAATCCAGCTCGCCGAACACCACGGTGCTGCACACGTGCTGCAGCCCGTCGATGCCAGCACCAGAGCGCAGGCTGATCAGCATCACCTGGCTGTCCCCGGAGATGAATGCCTCCTTCGCCGCCTGCTTCTGGTTCGGCGACTCGCTGCCGGTGTACATGACCGGGTTGTACGCAGCCAGCTTCTCCTGCCAGATGCTGTAGACCTCACGGTGCCAGCCGAACAGCAGAACCTTCTGGCCGCTCTCCAGCAGCAGCCTGACGAACTCGGCCACGTACGGGGCCTTGGCCACGCCGGTCGCCTGCCGCAGCAGCCGATCGAACTCGCCGGCGGCCTGCATCTTCTCGCCGCGGTACTGCTCGTTGGCCCGCAGGATGATCCGCGCCAGCGCTGCGGCGTCGCCGGTGATGGCGTCGAGCGCCTTGGCGTCGGATTCCACCTCGTGCGGGATCTTCGACAGCGCCGGCAGCTCGCGCCCTACTTCCTTGCGGGTACGGCGCAGCATGATCCCCTGCCGCCGCAGGTACTGGCCGAACTGCTCGGCGTCCTGCAGCTTGGCCTTCTCCCCGGGTGCGGAGATGCACCATTCCCGGAGGAACTCGTCATAGGTGCCCAGGCAGCCCGGCAGCAGCGGGTCGACCACATGAAAGAACTCGCAGCCGTAGTTGTAGATCGGGGTGGCGGTTAGGCCCATTCGTAGCCGCGCCCGGCCGGCCAGGTGCCGGCAGGCGCTGTGGATGCTGCTGTCCGGGCTACGCAGCTGCTGGCATTCCTCGAACACCACGTACTGCGCGATCTCCCCCAGCGTCTCGGCCCAGCCCCGGAGCTTGTGGTAGCTGACCAAGATCACGTCCGGCAGCGTGTCCCACAGGTCCTTGATCCTCTGCTTCGGCTGGCGCACGAGCGGGTACGGCGCGCTCTTCCTGATGTGGTGCACGCGCAGCTGCGGTGCAAATTCGGCCAGCTTCTCCGGCCAGTGGTTCGGCAGCGCCGCAGGGTACACCACCACGGCCGGCAGGTTTCCCGGCGCGGCCATCGGGCAGATGCCGGTGACCGTCTTGCCGAGGCCAAGATCGTCGGCCAGCAGCAGCCCGCCGCGGATGGACAGCTGCGCCCCCGCCACCCGCTGGTACTCCCGCGGCGGCTTGGCCAAGGTGAACTCTGGAATCTCAACGCGACCGGCCAGCAATTCGCCCAGGCTGCGCTCCATGTCCACGTGCTCGTCCGCCAGCTGCTGCAGCGCGCGCTGCGTGTCGGCGTCCATCGCCAGCGGATAGCGCTGTGTGAACCACTGCAGCTCCCGGCTGTTCTCTGGCGTGGCAGACAGATCGATGTGCTCTGCGGCGTGCTGGCGCACCCGGGGAAATACGCGCTTCATGCGCGCGCGGACCTGCGGCTCGCAGATCACCCGCCAGGTACTGCCGGCGGCGCTGTACAGAAGGGTTCCATAGGTCGTCTGCATTACAGTGCCTGCCTCTTCAGGCGAATGATGTTGAAGGGTTTCCCCTGCCAGGCCGGCCGGGCCACGAGCGGGCGTTCACCCCAGCGCTCGGTAGTGGCGAGCAGCACACCGCGCACCTGCGGCAGGCTGATGTAGCGCCCAACCTGCCGCAGGGCGTCGGCGAGCGAGCCCGCTACCTTCACCTCGATCACCAGGCCGTCGAGCCAGAAGTCTGCGCGGTTGCTGGCATCGAGCCGGTACTCGCGAACGTGGGCATGGCCGGCCTGGTCAAGGACGGTCGACAGAGCCTGGTGCAGCTGCACCTCAGAGCCGTAGCGATACCCGAAGCCCGCCAGCAGCCGACCAATACCCTTCAGCTGCAGCTGCTCTTCCATGGCGGTACCCGGCTTCACCGGTGCCACCTCCCGCTGCATGATGATCGAACCGCCCATCACGGCACCTCCGGCCGAGCGGCGAGCATGGCGACGTAGCGCTCACGGTTGTCGGGCGAGTAGTAGCCTCGGCCCATGACTTCGCTCCACAGCTTGCGCATTTCCCTCAGTTGGGACTGCTTCTGTTCTGGCGACAGCAGACCGAACCCGTGGTAGACGAGCATCGCCATGCTCACCAGCAGCGCCTGGTCTGGTTCCTCGGGCGGCGTGAGGGCGGCGATGATGCAGCCCAAAGCACGCCTGTCCGGCTTCTCCATGTACTGATTCGGATTCCGGATCACCCCTGCTCGGCCACCCATGCCATCCGCCTCATACGCCGTGGCCAGCAGCTCCCGCGCCCGCTTCTCGATGGCGTCCATCACTTCACCCCCAATGCAGCGCGCGCCTTGGCATACTTCGACCGCAGGCGGCCCGCTGTCTCCGGGTCCAACAGAGCCAATCGCGACTCGTCGCTGTTGTCGGCGATATCTGCCAGCTTCACCTTGAGCGACAACGGGTTGTGTCGAATGTTCCAGTAGTAGAACGCCTCGCTCTTGTTCACGCCGCGTGTCAGATCGAACACAGCCTCCACCACGTCCTGCGGGAACAGCATGACGTTGGAAGCGAAGGCCGGCTGATCCTCCAGTACGTCATGGAGCCATGCCACCATTTCGGCGGCGTCATCGCCGGCAACCGCTGCTGCCACCCGAGCCACGTGCTCGATGTATGGCCGACCAGCCTTATCGGTTTGGGTGGCATGCGCCTCTTCTGCCAGCCAGCGCGCCTCATTTACCAGTGCATTTCCCATCACACCACCTCCGGAGCCAGCTGTAGTGCGGTTGCCGAATCTGCCTGCGCCCAGGTCATCTGGTCCCGGTCGATGCTCTCGGCCAGCCGCGATAGACCCTTCGCTGTCACCAGCACCTGCTCGTGCACGCGGTCCGGCTCACCTTCCCGCCGCTGAACACTGGCCTTGTGCGTCAGCACGCCCTGCTGCAGGCGGTTCTGGTACGCCAGCCAGTTCTTACTGCCCGCTCGGCGGTAGATCCAGCCGTGCTCGGACAGCCAGGCGAACAGCTGGCGCGGCTGGACCTGCAGCATCTTGGCGGCGGTGCTGATGTTGAAGGCACCGTCAGCCTGGCTCAGCCGCAGCAGCGCGCGGACCTGCGGCTCCTGGTACTGCACGCGCGCCTCAAGGATCTCGGCCTTCTCGCTGTAAGACAGCAGCAGCGCGCGCAGCGTCGCCGGATCGGTCAGCGCCTGCATCGGGTCAGGCGCCGCCGCCCCGGCCGTGAGCGCGTCATAGGCGCGGATCACCTGCAGGCTGAAGCTGGGGCTGATCCACATGGCATAGGCATAGACCAGCTCGCGCACCACGTAGCTGCCGCCGTAGCGCCCGGCCACCGAGTGCACCGGGTAAATCCGGGAATCACCGGAGTTGACGAGCTCGGCCACCAGTTCCTCGGTCTGCTTCAGGCGCTGCCAGTCGCTGGGCTGGTGGCGCTTCGCACCACCGGATGCCTGGTGCAGGTCGTTCAGGCAGAACCTGCCCACGTCGTCGCGGCGCACAGTGACCCCGCCAATCATCATTGCGTTCAAGAGAACACCTCCGTTTTCCAGCCGCCGCCAGGGGCGCGCTGGACTGCCAGGAATCGAAACGGGTACATCTCGGCGGCCACCTTCACCTTCACGCGGGCGTCTTCTTCCCAGAAGCCCTTCACCTCGTGGGCCTCAAGGTCGCCGGCGGCCGTCATCACGAAGAAGTCGATGGTGAGGTGGGTCTTCTCGGCCAACTTCAGCTTCACGGACTCGAACCGGAACCACGCGATCTCGCCGGCGGCCAGCTGCAGCGCCAGGTGCGCGGCGTAGGCCTCCTCGGTCTTGTTCATCTCCCCGGGCACATGGCGGGGCCGGCCACGCGCGACCTTGCCGGCGGCGTTGCCGCTTCCGGCAGACTGGCTCGCCGTCGGCGGCCGATACGCGCGCGGTGCGGTCGGCGCCAGTGCGGCGGCGGCCGTACTTGACTGCACCAGGCGACGCATGCCCTCCGGCATGTCCTGCGTGGTGGCGTAGCGCAGCGAGCGGCTGGATGTCTTCTTCGGCGGCATCAGGTGGATGCCTCCGCAGCGCCCCAAACGCGCATCGCGCGCTGCCGGAATGCATCGAACTCGTGCCGGGCGCGCTGTTGCGCGGCTTGGTGCTCCCGGTCCATCTGTTCGAGCATGCAGTCGAACTCCACGTTGAGGAGGCCCATCAGCTGCTCCATCGACAGACCGCCACGGGTGCAGTGGGTCGGTGCCGGTGCCAGCTGCGGCATGGCCAGCTGCTGCTGCCCCGAGGGCGGGAGCGGCATGCAGTCCACCCGGCCGGCGTCGGTGACCGCCCAGGTGGCTTCCGGCCGACCGTGGCGGGCGCTGTCGCGGTTCTCGCAGCGGCGTACCAAGCCATCGCGGTCCAGTTCGCGCAGCAGGCCGGCGGCGGCGGCCGTGGTCAGCAGCATGGCCTCGCGTGGTGCCCCCACCTCCAGTGCAGCGTTCCCCATCAGCTCCAGCGCTTCAGCTGCGGTGCTGTCACCGTGGATCCCGAGGCAGAACAGCATCAGGTGCCGCTGGTAGATGCGGATGTCAGCCGGCTCCATGCGCGCCTCCGAAGCCCAGCTCTGCAGCGGCCATGGCCATAGCGCTACGTGCGGCATCGCGATCGCGGACCACCTGCGGCTCGTGCTTGGGAGCAGGCAGCGCTGCCGCCGGTGCAGGTACGGCTCCGCCGTCCATGACGTGCTTCACTGCCCGCTCGTAGGCGTTGGCCAGCATGCGCTGCTGCAGCGCTCCGCTCTCGGCAGTGCGGTAGGCGTGCAGGTCCAGCTTCGACCGAACCAGCACGGTGAACCCGCTGTGGGCCTGCCCCGGCCGCATCTGACCGTCGACCTCCGCCAGCGCCGGCACGCCTAGGCACATGGCACGGAACTGGCCGGGGTTCGGCGGCCACTGCAGCGCGCTGCGCAGACAGTTGGCCAACCCCTCAGCCACCTGCCGCGGGGTGATTCCGGACATCACCTGGAACCACAGTTCACCGGCGGTGGTCAGGCTGCCAGCGTTGTTCACCGGCGCTGCGCCGTTCTCCCGCACCCACTTGCCTGGGAACATGCCGGCCATGCGCTCCCACACGGTCCACAGGGCGCTCACCGCGCGCTGGTCCGGGTCAGTGCTGGACGCATTGGAATTCGCCTTCGATGACGTCGCCGCCTGATCCGCCAAAGCCGCCAGCTGCCGCGCGCTGTTCGTGGAGTCGCCGCTGCTCGGCGACGTGTTCGGCAGAACCGAATTGAGGGTTTGCATTGGGGCCTCCGGTGGTGTCGGGATTTGCTGGCGTTGCGCCGGCCGCGTGGCGGTTGCGGGCGGTCTTGATCGCCCAAGAGAACGGATTTGAAACTGGAGGCGAGCGCGCCAGCCCTTCGGCGGCCGTGTGCCCCAGCGCCTCCGGCGTCACGCCCTCTTCCAGGGCCGCCAGCAGCTCAGGGTGGCTAGGGTTGGTCGAATGGCACCCCGCCTGCCGCATCAGCAGGCACGCACGCCCCGCATCAGTCACACCCCCTAGAGATCCTTGAGTGTGCAGTGATGTATCTGGAGTAATAGATTTGGGGTCTGGGGTCTGGTTACCCGTGTTCACACCTGTTTTCACACCCACTTTCACGTGTGACTGGCGTGACATGTCACGGTCTGTCACGCGTGACATGGCGGCATTTGTCACGCTTTCGTTGTGTGTGACATGCGTGACATGTAGGGCCTTAAGCTCAGCCATCGTTATCAGGCCTTCCGGCACCACGCCCACGGCTCGCAGCTCTTCGAACAGCATCGTCCTGCGTGCGCGGGTCCGCGCCTGCCGCTCGGTTTCGTTGCTCTTTCGCGCATCACGGCGACCTTGGCCCTCTGCGATGCGGCCTTGGGCCTTGGAGATCTGTTCATCGCAGCGCTTGCTGTGCCGCAAGCCATCTTCGGCCACGGGAAAGTAGCGCTCAGCGACCTTCTTGACCGCAGCCTTGTCGCTTGCAGTGATGGCACCGGCGATGACGTACAGCTCCGCCAGGCTTTCCGGCAGGGCCTGCTCTTCCGAGTAGTAGGCCAGCATCAGCTTGAAGTAGACGCCGTGGTCCGTCAGGCCCAGCCGAGTGGTGTCCTTCAGGTAGTCGCCCGGGTACATCTCGAAGTAGATCACGCCCTGCCCCCCGCACCGCGCAGCAGCGGCGCCATAGGCACCGGCTCAGGTTGATGGCCTGGGCAAGGGTTGCGTGGCATCTCGGCCAGGCACAGGGAATCTGCCAACGTGCGGCGCCACCGGAATGCCGTGGCGCGGCTGACGTTGAAGCGCTCCTGCACCTGCAGCACGGTGGGAAAGAACGGGCAGCAGGTGCTCGCCCAGAGCACGAAATCCATGATGATTTTCGTCTGGCACTGGCCATCGAGCGCCGCCTTGCGGCGATGATCACGCACGCGAGGAGGTGTCTCGGTGAAGCCTGTGGCACGCTGGGGACCGCAAACAGTCCCGAGGCTCGCGATGGGGCTCATACAGCACCACCAGGGGCATCAGCCTGCCGCGCAGCATCTTGCAGCGCGCGGAACATTGATCCACGCATCACTGTGGCCGCCGGCAGGCGGCGCCGAGCGGCGGCGGGGTCGTGCAAGTCCAGCAGTGCGCCATACCAGCGGTAGGCGGTTGCGCGTGAGAGGTTGAAGCGCTGCTGCAGGTCTTCCATGCGTAGCGGCCAGGGCTGCTCCTTCGCCCACAGCACCACCTCGACCATCGGCAGCAGCGGCACCACCGCATCCGGGATTCGGCGGCCGGCTCCCTCGAACTCGCCGACCACCGTAATGGCCCAGCTAACCATCGCTGACGCGCTCATGCGGCGCTCCCTGCGACAGCGCGCGGGGCCAGCTCGTGCAGGTGTCCGGTGACGTATCGCTTGGCGGTGATCAGCTCCGCCTCCAACTGCCCAATCTCGTCCAGCGCCCTGCGCAGTTCGGGAATGTCCTTCGGGCAGATGCGGCCGTCGGCCAGGATATTGGTGAGCGCCTCGAGCGTGTGACCAAACTCGACCGAAAGGCGGGCAACGGCCAAGACGCCGGCGTGCGGCTCCATCATTGGGATACGGGCACCAAGGAAGCCGTAGCGCCGAGCCAGCTCGCGGGAGCAGGCATCGCGCCACTGCGGCGGCAGCGCGCGGACCCACGACTCTTCCAGGTCCACCGGCATCTTGACGGTGCCATTGCGGATGCGGGCGATGATCTGGCCGTTGGCCTTCAGCGCCTTCTCGGCACTGTCGGCGTCGATGCCTACATGGAACTGCAGGATGCGCTCGCCCGGGGCTACGTCCGCCATGTACTGCTCGGCAATCGCCTGGGCCAGGCTGGAGTCTGTGTGCGCGCTGTTGCGGATGGCATCCGTCGTGTGTCGGAACACCACCGCTGAGCGGGGTTCGTGGTACTGAGGATCTGGCTTCATTTACGCACCTCGGGAGGCGATGCAAAGTGGTCGACATGGACAGGACGACCGGATTTCAAAGGCTTGGAGCCGCCCTCCTTGCGATAGGCTGGATGTGCTACCAACACAGCCCGCAAGGAGGCGACATGGAACAGAAGGAACCTATGTTTTTCCCACTGGATGGGTTCGAAGCCGCAATCGACAGGGAACACAACGTGGTCACGCTGGTGATCAGCCAGGTTCGGGTGAGGACGGCGCCTCCGGTTCAGATTGCGTCGATGCTGTCAGCCCAGCAGGCGGAGACAATTGCGAACGCGCTGCTGGAAGCCGCGAAACAGCTACGCCAACAGGGTGCTGGAGGCGTTCCTCGGCACTGAACCTGATTGATCGAACCTCTGTCAGGTTCAACGGCGTGATTCCGCGCCCGTACTCCACCGCCCTGGGTTCGCCCTGGGCGGTGGTGTTGATCCGAGTCGAGAGGCCCGGCTTCAGCAGCCAGTTCCTTAGCCACAACCTCGGATTGAGCCGATCGGGGATCTTCATTCAGGCCCCCTCCACTGGCACGATGCGGCCGGCGTCTGGGTCGACGATGGCAGCTCCAGGCGGATCGAAAATGTCGGGCCGCAGCTCGCTTCGGGAGACTTGTCCCCCGCTCTGCTCGTCCAGCCGCCGAGCCAGCGCTCCGTCGAACCGCGTCCGTTTGCTCAGGGCCTTTCGCAGATAGCCAATCGTCGTTCCAGCCCGGACAGCAAAAGCCGCCTGATCGTCTGGCGCCAAGGTGCCGAGGTAGGTGCGAAGTGTGTCCATACCAAAACAATACCTCCGGGTAAGCATCGATGCAATACCCGCAGGGAATTTACTTGCAGGTAATCAACCCTTGGAATAGCGGCATGGACAAGTACGAAGCGCGCCGAACGGCGCTGAAAAGGCTGGTAGATGCCCTGGGAAGAGGCGGAATAGCCCAGATCTCCGCGAAGGTCGGCAAGGACGCGAGCTATGTGTCGCGGATGCTTTACGAGCCGGGGAAGGCTGGCGGAAAGCGCATCGGAGAGGATGTGTGGGCCGAATTGACCCTCGCCTACCCCGACTACTTCGATCAGAACGCCTCTCCTCCAATCTTCTCAGTGTCTGAGACGCCTCCGGGATACGTTCGCTTCCAGCTTTTGGAGGGAGCAGCAGGCATGGGTATTGGGGTGGTCAACCAGGACTATCCAGAAGTCATGCGGGTCATGGAAGTCGCTGAGTGGGAAGTGCGCCGGAAGCTAGGCTTTCTGCCCCGGGCAGGTCGGATCCAGATCATCACAGGACGAGGGCCGTCGATGCGGCCCAAGATCGAAGACGGCGACATTGTGTGGATAGACACCGCCTGTGACTACTTCGATGGCGACGACTACTACTTGATCAGCTACAACGGGGAGACCCAAATCAAGATGCTTCAGAAGCGTGTGGACGGCATGTACGTCGTAAGCGCCAATCCTGAATTTAAAGAATGGCGTTGCGATGTGGACGACCTGAACATCCGTGGAAAGGCGCTTGTACATGCAGGCTTCCGACGCTTCTAGCTGCCACTTGGCGGCACCATCTGCGTACATGATTGACAAGGAAACACCAAAATGAAGCTGCCAATCTCCCTCATCGCCATGCTAGCCATTGCCCCGGTCGTGCAAGCCAAGCCTCTAAAGGACGATGCGTTCTTTCAGGCTGCACGCAGGGCAAGCTTCTACTGTGAGCTTGCGTCAAGCGATCTTGCATTCGCGAAGCAGTACAGCGGTCGATCCCTAGATGCAGACCGGCAAAAGATCGTTGATTGTTTGACTGAGGCGCGAGGGAACCTGCTTTCCTCGCTTAAGGCCATCCCCGCGACAAATGGTTCCAACGAGCTAAGGGAGGCTGCCAAACGGGTGTACTCAACTTGGGATCCGTACAGCACTTTCCTCGTGCGTGGCGTGACCTCGCGAGAAGTTGAGCGCTCCCCCGCAGTCCAGGAGTACCGCCAGGCCCTGGCTTCCTATCAGACCGAAGTCGAACTCGCTGATTGATCCACCAAAACGTTACCTAAAGGTATTGACGTAAAGGATACCTGTAGGTAACACTCTCTCCGTGCCCGACTTCTCGGGCAACGGAGAGAGTTCATGCCCCTGACCAAAAGCACCAAGCGAACGGCCCGCATCGGGCTCGCCGTGATCGCCTGTTTTGTCCTCCTGGCCCTGGTTGGCTGGGCTGCTCCCTCGGACGCACCCGCCAACGAGCGCGCCACCGACACCCCGCGCGACCTGGTGATCACCAGCCCCCGCATCTGCGCTGCACTGGCGGTGTACGAACTGGCCACGGCCAACGATTGGGGCCTGCGCGCCACCATCGCCCACACGACCCTCAATGCCTTCAGCGAGGCGCAGCGCGTCCCGGACTGCGCCGCCGGTGTCGCCACGGCCCTGAGCAACGATTTCCAGTCTGCGCGCTGGCAGCTGGCCCTAGATGCCGTTGACGCAGTGCAGTCCGGCTCCTACCAGGTGTCCATCGAGGGATGCGTCCGGGCCAATGCGGTTGTCCCCCTGTCGACTGCAGACGGCAAAGAGCCGAGCACCTCCCCCGTGCTGGCCCGGGCGCAGTGCGTGATGAGCGGCCTGGCATTTGTCGAGGTGGCACCGTGATCACCGGCATCCAGATCGAGCCGCGCGCGGCAATGATCGGCAGCCAGCGCCTGCCGCTCAGCCCTACTGAGGCGAAAGTCCTGGAGCTGATCTTGGCCGCAGGCGATGCACCGATCAGTCGCTTGCAGATCGAGCAGCAGATCTACGGTGCCTCCGGGCGGAAGTCGAACACCATCGAGGTGGCGATCTGCCGCCTGCGCGGCAAGATCGCAGCGCACGGTTACAGAATCCTCGCCACTCGCGGACGCGGCTACACGGTCTCCAAGTGTGGTGCGGCATGAGAGCTCCGGCCATCAAGCTCCCCGCACCGGAACTCACGCCGGACCAGCGCGCGGCCTTGGAGCGCGCGAAGCGCCCCCGCCGACATCCCTACCGCGTGTATTGCACGCACCAGGCGAGCGCACAGCGTCAGCGCGAGGCGGAAGAACAGCGACAGCGCGTCGCGCCGAACCTGCACAGGTTGGTGCGCTGATGGACGGCCTGCATCCAATCGGCGGCGGCCTAGACGCGGTGATCGTCAGCACGGCCACACCGACGCCCGAAGAGAGGCTGCAGAGGTACGCGGCGGCAGTTGCTACCCACCCGTGCCGCTGGTTCTCGCTCCGCGTCCAGTTTGGCCAGATCCTGCAGCGCTCGCTCAAGAAGGGCATCCGGGTGGGCTACGCGGCGTGGCAACGGCAGATGCCGGCTCTCTGGCCACGCACACAACTCCGCTGACGCTTCGCCGGCAGCATCCATGGACCTCCGCAACCAGCTCGACATCTTCGACCACGACCCAGCCCGCCTGGCCAAGGCCAACCGCGTTGCGGCCGAGAACGCCCTGGCCGATCCGTTCTTCTCCGCGAAGGTCCGACAGGACCGACACGACCACTACATCGCCGAAGCCGTGCGCCTCGAGCGTTTGGCAGCAATGGCCGAGAAGCCGGCCGCCACCACAGCCTGAGATCTCCCGATGAAACAGCCTCAGCCCAGCGCCTCACCCACGCCCCACCCCATTCCCGACAGCGCGGTCGAAGCATTCCGCGCTGCCTATGCCGCACATGGCAGCCAGAAGGGCTACGCCGACGCCATCCGCGCCGGCCTCGCTGCTGCAGCGCCACTGGTCAGCCAGGACGCGATGCTCTCGCTTGAGCAGGACGCCCACAACTACCAGCTGCGGCAGCTGGATGCGGCCCTGAACGGTGAAGAGCGCGCGGCGTGCAATCCGGTACTGGCCGACCTGCTGAGCCAGTGCCAGGCCGAGGCACGGCGCCGGAATGGCCCCGTGCTGACGACCCTCCCCATCAGTGCCCAACACCACCTGCGGGAGGTGTTCAAGGACATTGCGGACAGCGCGCGGCACCTGAGCGACAACGCCGTCCGGCAGGTCGTGCTGATCAACGCGAAGGAGGCCAGCTGTGGCTGATCTGTCAGTCCAGGTCCAGCGGGTGCGCACGCGCGTAGTCAGCGCCCATGCCCTCGGCAATGCGCTCGGCCTCGTCCTGACTGTCGTGGTGCGCGAGCGTGTGGTCGCGGAACGCAGGCGCATCGTCGCCTTCACGCCACACCTCGACCTCAGCGCGCCAGAACGGAATCGGGCCCTCGTCAGTGATGTGCTGCGAGTCGATGTCCAGGTGCCATCCGGAAACCACGCGGGTGTAGGGCATGTCTGAGCGTCCGATTCTGATGAATGGCGCCATGGTGCGCGCCATCTTGGCTGGCCACAAGACGCAGACCCGGCGCGTGGCGAAGGCGGTGAAGCACCCGGACCTGGGCAACGTCTACGCCCCCGGCGCGCTGGTGCTGGAGAGCGAACCGCAGCACGTGATCGAGCGCGCATGCCCCTTCGGGCGGCCCGGTGACCGTCTATGGGTTCGGGAGACATGGACCAACGCCTGGGATGAAGTGCGGAACCAATGGACTGACCCGGAGCGATACCACTACCGAGCCGACGGGATCGAGATTGCTCATGTGGAAGGCATGGACCGCTCCCCATGGATCCCAAGCATCCACATGCCACGTCGGGCCTGCCGGTTGGTGCTGGAAATCACCGAAGTGCGCCTGGAGCGCCTGCAGCAGATCAGTGAGGCGGACTGCTTGGCCGAGGGTGTGCAGCAGGACGAAGCAAACGGCTTCGACATCGAGTTTGGCACCCACTACAGCAATTCAGCGGTCGGTTGCTTCGCCTCCCTATGGGATAGCACCGGCGGTAATTGGAAAGACAACCCGTGGGTCTGGGTAGTCACTTTCAAGAGGATCGAGGCATGACCACCGACAACAAGACCCTGGCGGACGTGCAGCCCGGTGCGAGGGTGAGGCTGGGGGATGGGCCGACTATCGAGAAGCGGGCGCGGGAGCTGCTTGCGGCGCAGATGTATGGTTACGAAAAGCACGTTTTCACCAACGTGGGCGACGACGAGATCGGGGTTACCTGCGGCCAAGCTGTACGCGCCATCCAATCCGCCCTCTCTGCCCAGCCCTCCCCGGGTGGTCAGGGGGATCGCTGGGTCACCCAGACCAAGTTCTATGACCCCAATCAGGCGCCGGAAGTCTGCACTGGGAATTGCACCGAAGCGGCACTGGCATCCCTGTTCGGTATGCGGCTGGATGAAGTGCCCAGCATGCAGGGCCTCGCCGGAAGCGAGTACTGGGAGGCACTAGAAGCGTTCGTGCGTTCGCGCGGTTTCGCACTCTCAATGCACTCCCCAAGCCACTACCCGGCTGGTCTGTATCTGGCTGACGGCCCCTCAGAACGTGGGTGCGGACATTTCGTGGTAATGCGGGACGGCAAGATGGTCCACGACCCGCACCCGTCCCGCGCTGGTCTGCTGAATGTTGAGCGCGTGTGGTCTCTGACGGTGCTGGACCCTGCCGCCCTCACGCCGCCCGAGGGCTACGTGCTGGTGCCGGTGGAGCCTACTGAGGCGATGCTGAGAGCGGGTAGCTGGGTTGAACCACCAGACGCGCACGGGCAGCAGTATATCGAGACGCAAGGTGCCGCTCAGTGCTGGAAACTGATGATGAACGCTCGCCCGGATGTGCCCAATCCGATTCACTACCAGCATCCCGCGCAGGCCGTGGACCTGGCACCTGCGTCGATCCCTGACGCGCCGGAAGTGCGCGACATTCTCGGGCGCCCCAACTTCTGGTGCAGTCCGTGGGCCAAAGTCCTGCGCATGCGCGGTGACGCGATTCCGCGCAAGGCGGAGGAAGAACAGGCGGCGGTGATCCGGTTCATGCTGAATCACTACCTCGCTCACGGCCCCGATTGGGCCGAAACCGCCGGAGCCGAGTTGGACGCGATCCGGAAGGCCGACAGCCAGGCGGTGGGCAAATGAGCCGTGCGCATCCCTATGCCGCACGACCGGAGGCAGCCGCTCACACGTGGCTGACCCCTCCAGAGATCATCGCTGCGCTTGGCGCGTTCGACCTTGACCCGTGCGCGGCTCCGTCGCCGCGCCCCTGGCCGACCGCTGCCCGGCACATCGAGCTGCCAGAGGACGGACTGTCTGCAGAGTGGCATGGCCGTGTGTGGTGCAACCCTCCCTTCGGCCGTCACACCGAGGCGTGGCTGGCGCACATGGCCGATCACGGCAACGGCATCGCTCTGGCCTTCGCTCGAACCGAGACAGCTATGTTCCAGCGCTACGTGTGGCGCCGCGCCAGTGCCGTGCTGATGCTGGCAAACCGCCCTCATTTCCACCGGCCAGACGGCACCCGCGCACGCGGCAATAGCGGAGGCCCTATCTGCCTGATCGCATATGGCGAGGCAAAAGCGGCCTGCCCGGCGCGGTCATCGTCGTGCACCACTTCCAGCAGAAGGAGCCGACCAATGGCTGACCAGCTGCTCACCGCTGCAATGGTCCACGTGTTCGCCCTGGCCGGGTTCCTGGCCGGCATCACCACCCTGTGGGCGATCAGCCGCGCATGCCGCGCCGCGCGCAATGGGCTGCGCTGGTGCTGGCGGAGGTGCGCTCATGGCTGAGGCAATCGACCACCGCGAGGTCGGCTGTCAGCTGGCCAGCATGTCCGGCGTGGATCTATCCGAGGCTCGGCCGGCAACCGTGCGCACCTGGGAAGCACGGGGCTTGGCCCTGCAGGCGCTGGCGCGCGGCGACATGGCCGAGGCGCAGAAAGTCATGAATCACGCGAAGGGAGGCACCCCATGAAGGCTATCGATCTGTTCGCCGGCGGCGGCGGGTTTACTGAGGGCGCCGAGCAGGCTGGCTGCGAAGTGGTGTGGGCCGCGAACCATTGGCCTGCAGCCGTCGAGACGCACGCGGCAAACCATCCGCGCGCCCAGCACGTTTGCCAGGATCTGCATCAGGCCGACTGGACGCAGCTCCCCGACTTCGATCTGCTGCTGGCTTCGCCGGCCTGCCAGGGCCACACACCGGCCCGCGGCAAGGAACGCCCGCACCATGACGCCACGCGCTCGACCGCCTGGGCCGTTGTGTCAGCGCTGGAATGCAAGGCGCCCGAGGCCGCCCTGGTCGAGAACGTTCCGGCCTTCCTGAAGTGGAAGCTGTTCCCGGCTTGGTGCGCCGCGGTCACTGCGCTGGGCTACGCAGTCAGCCCGCACCTGTTGGATGCCGCCGACTTCGGCGTCCCGCAGCACCGCGTGCGCATTTTCATCGTGCTCACCAAGAGCAAGCATCCGCTGGAGCTGACGCTGCCGAAGATGCCGCACGTTCCCGCGAGCAGCTTCATCGACTTCAACGCCGGCACCTGGACACCCGTTGAGCGCCCTGGCCGCGCCGCGGCAACGATCGCCAGGGTGCGCGCAGGCCGGGCGGCGTTCGGCGATCGCTTCGTGGCGCCCTACTTCGGCACCGGCTCCGGGCTGACTGGCCGATCGCTGGACCGCCCTATCGGCACGATCACCACCCGCGACCGCTGGAGCATCATCGACGGCGACCGCATGCGCATGGTGTCGGTCGAGGAATCCAAGATCGCCATGGGCTTCCCGAAGCACTACCTGCTGCCGACGAACAAGAAGGACGGCATGCAGATGATGGGCAACGCGGTGTGCCCGCCGAAGGCCTGTGAAGTCATCCAGGCGATGAGGGCTGCCGCATGATCCACGTCGGAGACTGCCTGGAAGTGATGCGCGGCATGGCCGCCGGCTCTGTGCAAACCTGCGTCACGAGTCCGCCCTACTATGGGCTGCGCGACTACGGCATGCCGGCAAACGCCTGGGACGCCGTTTCCTACTCAATCCTGGGCGCAAAGGTGACGGTTGCGCCCATGCGTTGCGCGCTGGGCCTTGAGCCCACCCCGGAAGCCTTTGTAGGCCACATGGTCGCTGTGTTCCGCGAGGTTCACCGCCTCTTGCGCGATGACGGCACGCTCTGGCTCAACCTGGGCGACAGCTATGCCAGCAAGCCGAACGGCAGCGTTGGCGCCACGGGACTGCAGGGGGGCCTATCGCCTCACGTCTCGGTCCGGCAGGCACACGCGCGCCGGTCATCGCAGATCCCGGCAGGGCTCAAGCACAAGGATCTGATGGGCATCCCCTGGCGCGTCGCTTTCGCCCTGCAGGCGGACGGCTGGTTCCTTCGTCAGGACGTGATCTGGTCGAAGCCCAACCCGATGCCCGAATCCGTCACCGACCGCTGCACTAAGGGGCATGAGTACCTGTTCTTGCTGAGCAAGTCGCCGCGCTACTACTTCGACGCCGGCGCCATTCGCGAGCAGGCAGCCCATGACCCTATGGCCGCCCGGAATCGCTGGGACCGGTCAGACTACGAAGTGCCTGGCCAGAAGCCGCAGAAGCGCCGCAGCCGGGCAGCAGTTCCACCCAGGCACGCTGCCTGCGGCAGCACGCAGGATGGCCTGGATGCGGCGGGCCGGGATGGGGCGCGCAACAAGCGCAGCGTCTGGACAGTGGCCACCCGCCCGTTCCGCGATGCCCACTTCGCGACCTATCCCGAACAGCTGATCGAGCCGTGCATCCTGGCAGGCGCGCCTGCCGGCGGCCTGGTGCTGGACCCCTTTATGGGGGCCGGCACAACCGCAGTGGTCGCCGAGCGCCTGGGTCGGCAGTGGGTTGGGTGCGAGTTGAACCCCGAATACGCCGCAATCGCCGAGGCACGAATCCGGGTCGCACAGCCTGGCCTTTCGTTTGGAGACGTCGCATGAGCCCAGGAGGCAACGCCGCATCAATCCGCGCTGCTCTTCGCGGCCCGGCGCCCGCGCACGTAACAGCGCGCGACATGATCCGCCGCCACTGCCGGGAGCACGGCAAGCAGCTGGCATGCCTTGCGCCTGCCTGGGGCTGTCAGGTATTCAGTGTTTGGCGCGCGTTTGGCCGAACTTCCCGTCCCCTGCAGCCGCATCAGGTTGAGGGCGCGATCACAACGCTGCAGCTGGACGAGTTCGACGCCAACGAGCTGCGCCTGCGTGCAGCTCGCGAGGCCGGGTGGAACATCGATCCCAAGATGCTGCTCGAGGGCGGAGCATGAGCGGCGATGCTTCGACCTTGACCACAGCACCGCCGCCGACTGCGAGTGACGCCGTGCGCGAGATGCGAGCCGCAGGCCGCGCCGGTCATGCAGTGCCGGCCGATCAGGTGAATCGATGGGCCACCACGCTGATGTGTCTGTTTGGCCAGCAGCGGGCCGTCAGGCTCGAGCAGTGGGGCGGATCGTTCTGGTATCAGATCGATGAAAAACAGTGGTACCGGGCCCTTGCATCTGGCGAACGAGTGCGGGCGCTCTACACCCAGCCTTTGCTCCACGAGCTCCGCAGGGCTGGGGAGGATCGTGATCACATCTGGTCGGCGGACCGAACGCACTGCACCGTTTGTAACGACCCTTTCGATTGGGCCGATCCGTACTGCAACCCGCCCAAGCCGCCGGCGCCTATCGCGCTGAAACCCCAGCCGTTCAATCCCTCCTGGGTTCTCCCGCTGCTCGACCGACTGGAGCGAGCGTTGAAGCGTGAAGGCAAGCGGGAAAGGGACGAATGGGGTTTCCGAATTGCGCAGCTGCGTAAATCAATCGATGAGCATACGAAGGAGAAATCACATTGACCGTTGAGCACATCAAGGCCGCCGCGGGCGAGCGGTCACAACTGATCCACCAGCAGCGCGCAGCCATAGCGGTTGCGGCAGCGCTCGAAACCGCCCTGACCAGCACGCACCCCGCCAGCGGCGGCGGCCGCGCATTGACCTTCACGTTTGCCGGCGAGCCGCAGCTGCAGGCCGCGTGCGACGCCTGGCGCGCATACGCCCTCGCCACCATCGACACGCCGGCGCCACTGGCGGCGACAGCGACCCAGCGGCTTACTGCCCAGATCGGCCTCGCCCTTTTCGATGACCCCACAATGGACCTGACACAGATCGCAAACCTTGTGACCACGGCACGGTCAGATTCGCACACCGCGCTGCTGTTGGCGCCCACCACTGAAGTAACGGAGGCCCGAGATGGGCGCAGCTGAGAACATGCCCGAAGTCCTGCTGAAGCTCGAGCAGGTCGAAGCCCAGACCGGGATGAAGAAGAGCTATATCTACCGCGAGATGGAGAAGGGCACTTTCCCGCCCAGGCACAAGGTCGGCGGCGGAACTCGCTGGTACCAGAGCGACATCCAGCGTTGGATCCGGGCACGCAGGAGCGCACCGCAGTGGACGCCCGAGGATGTGGGGCAACCGGCGGCCAACTGCGACAGCAGCGGAGCGTAAACGGTCACCGAGCGGTCACCGTGCGGTACTGGCTTGACGACGAAGGCACTGCGGATGATTCTAAGTGCCTGATTCGATGGTGGGCCCATCAGGATTCGAACCTGAAACCAAGGGATTATGAGTCCCCTGCTCTAACCGTTGAGCTATAGGCCCGGCGCAGCGTCACAGTGTAGTGGAGGCCGCGCTCGATCGGCTACCCGGCGGCGGCAAGCGCCTCCGAATACGCCCCAACCGCCGCTCCGCTGCTTCCGCGAGCCATACCTGCCGCCTCAGGTATGCCTGGAACAACGCGACCATCCTTCTGATCTCCTCCAGTCCCTGTTGGTTGTCGCCACTGAAGCCGGCAAGCAATCCGGCCTCAGACAGCGTCAGCAGCGCATACGTCGTACGGCGTGCAAACCCCAACCGATCCTCGCACTCATCCCGCATCACCTCATCCCAGTCCAGCAGTGGCGGGAAATCGGTTTGCACGGGTTCGGGAACATCGTGCTCCACATCATTCATGGCGTGACTCCAGATGCATGACGAATCAGTGCAGCAGGCCATGCGAGTTGCACGAGACCTGCCGCGCGCTTGCATCGGCGCCGGTGATGACCGGCCCGCCTACGGGATGTGTTGAGCATCTGCGCGGTCAGCGTGCGACCGTCGCAGGAAGAATTCAAACGGCAGATGCGACATCGGCAAGACCCGTCGGGCATGTCCCGTTGCCCACCAAAGAAAAACCCCGCACCAGGCGGGGTTTCTCTCAACGCTTCAACAGCCGCTGGAAATCAATCGATATCCAGGAAGCTGCGCAGCTGCTCCGAGCGGCTCGGGTGACGCAGCTTGCGCAGGGCCTTCGCTTCGATCTGGCGGATGCGCTCGCGGGTCACGTCGAACTGCTTGCCGACCTCTTCCAGCGTGTGGTCGGTGTTCATGTCGATGCCGAAGCGCATGCGCAGCACCTTGGCTTCCCTCGGGGTGAGGCCAGCCAGCACGTCGCGCACGGTTTCAGACAGATTGATGTTGGTGGTGTTCTCGATCGGGGACTCCACGTTGGTGTCCTCGATGAAGTCGCCCAGATGGGAATCCTCGTCGTCGCCGATCGGGGTTTCCATCGAGATCGGCTCCTTGGCGATCTTCATCACCTTGCGGATCTTGTCTTCCGGCATGTCCATTTCCTTGGCCAGCTCCTCCGGCGTAGCCTCGCGGCCGTACTGCTGGAGCATCTGGCGGGAAATGCGGTTCAACTTGTTGATCGTCTCGATCATGTGCACCGGAATACGGATGGTGCGTGCCTGGTCGGCAATCGAGCGGGTGATCGCCTGGCGGATCCACCAGGTGGCATAGGTCGAGAACTTGTAACCGCGGCGGTACTCGAACTTGTCCACGGCCTTCATCAGGCCGATGTTGCCTTCCTGGATCAGGTCGAGGAACTGCAGGCCACGGTTGGTGTACTTCTTGGCGATCGAGATCACCAGGCGCAGGTTGGCCTCGACCATTTCCTTCTTGGCCTTGCGCGCCTTGGCTTCACCGTAGGCCATGGCACGGCTGATTTCCTTCAGCTCTTCCAGGTCCAGCTGGGTCAGCTTCTCGATGTCGATCGTCGCCTGCTGTTCGGCGATGATCTGGTCCTTCACTTCGCGCAGGGCCGAAGACCACTTCTGCTTGCGCTTCAGTGCGTCTTCCACCCACTCCAGGTTGGTCTGGTTGCCTTCCCAGGAGCGGATGAAGTCCTTGCGCGGCATGCGGGCGGTAACGGTCGCCAGGTTCAGCACGCGGCGCTCATGGGCCTTGATCGACGCCATGGTGTCGCGCAGCTGCTTGGTCAGCACGTCGGTCAGCGGCAGCGGCAGCTTCAGGGTGACGAACACCGCCGACATCTCTTCGCGCAGGCGCGGCAGGTTCTTCTTGTCGCCCTTGGTCGCCGCCTTCTTGAAGGCATTGAAGGCATCGCTCAGCGCCTGCATGCGCGCAGCGACTTCCTCCGGATCCGGACCGGTCGGTGCGGCTTCTTCCTCGCCACCCTCGACATCATCGTCCTCGTCCTCGTCGCCTTCGGCGTCGGCATCGTCACTGTCATCGGACGCGGCAGCGGCCGGCGCAGGCACTTCGTCGGCCAGGTCGTTGAAGCCGACGATCACTTCGGCCAGGCGCTTCTTGCCTTCCTTGTGGGCTTCGTAATCGGTCAGCAGCGACTCGACCGAAACCGGGAACTGGCCGAGGGCGGCCTGGACCTGCGAAAGGCCTTCCTCGATGCGCTTGGCGATGGCGATTTCGCCTTCGCGGGTCAGCAGCTCGACGGTGCCCATTTCGCGCATGTACATGCGCACCGGGTCGGTGGTACGGCCACCTTCGGTGTCGAGCGCGCTCAGCGCGGCGGCGGCTTCTTCGGCCGCGGTGTCATCGACTTCGCGGTTACCGGTGTTGCCGTCGTTGAGAAGCAGGGTTTCCACATCCGGCGCAACTTCATGGACATCGATGCCCATGCCGTTGATCATGCCGATGATGTCTTCGATCTGTTCCGGGTCGACCATGTCGTCCGGCAGATGGTCATTGACTTCGGCGTAGGTCAGGTAGCCCTGTTCCAGGCCCTTGCTGATCAGTTGCTTGATTTCGGATTGGGCAGGACGTTCGTTGGCCATGTAGTGCTCGCGCCACCGGCTAGGGAGAAATAGGGAACGTAGCATTATACCAGCCCGGGGCCCTGCCTGCCGGGCGGTGGTCCCGCAGGCTCAGGGCCTGAGAAGGAAGGTCACGGGACCGTCATTGACCAGGCTGACGACCATATGGGCACCAAACCGGCCCGTTTCCACCCCTGGTGCGTGATTTTCACGGCAGATGTCGACAAATCGATTGAACCCGCGTTCAGCCTCGTCCGGCGGCGCGGCGCTGGTGAAGCTGGGCCGCATGCCCGAACGGGTATCGGCCGCCAGGGTGAACTGGCTGACCAGCAGCAGGCCGCCGCCGGTGTCGCGCAGCGACCGGTTCATCTTCCCGGCCTCGTCGGCGAACACCCGGTAGCCCAGCAGGCGCTCGGCCATCCGCTGCAGCTGGGCCTCGGTATCGCCCGGTTCCATGCCGACCAGGGCCAGCAGGCCGGGGCCGATCTGGCCCACCGCTTCATCATCGACATGGACGGCGGCCTGGCTGACACGCTGGATCAGGACGAGCATCGTGGGCTTCCAATGAACGGGGCCGGCCACGATAGCAGCGCCCTTGGCTAAACTGGCGCCGATGAATCCGCAACGAAAAGCCCGGCTGGTCTACCGCGCCACCACCCTGTTCGCCCGCCTGCCCTGGCCGCTGCTGCGGGGATTCGCGCACGCCCTGGCGTGGACGTGGGTCCGTCTCAATGCCCGCGAGAGCCGCGTCACCCGGCGCAATCTGGAACTGGCCTACCCGGAACTGGACGGTCCGGCGCGCGACCGCCTGCACCGCGAACTGCTGCGCTCCACCGCGCTGCAGGCCATCGAGACCCTGCGCCTGTGGAGCCAGAGGCCGGCCGACAACCTGCGCCTGCACCTGAAGCAGCGCCACGGCGAAGCCCTGTACGACGCGGCCCTGGCCAGCGGCAAGGGCGTGATCGTGGCCGCGCCGCACTTCGGCAACTGGGAGCTGCTGAACCAGTGGCTGGCCTCGCGCGGGCAGATCGCCATCGTCTACAAGCCGCCGGAAGACGAGGCCAGCGACGCCTTCCTGCAGCTGGTGCGCGGCGGCCAGAACGTGCAGCAGGTGCGCGCCGAGGGCCCGGCCGTGCGCCAACTGTTCAAGGTGCTCAAGGATGGCGGCGCCACCGGCATCCTGCCCGACCAGCAGCCCAAGGCCGGCGATGGCGTGTTCGTGCCGTTCTTCGGCGTGCAGGCGCTGACCATGACCCTGGTCAACCGGCTGGCCGAGCGCACCGGCGCCACCGTGCTGTATGGCTGGTGCGAGCGCATCGGGCCCGACATGGAGTTCGCCCTGCACATCGAGCCGACCGACCCGGCTGTTGCTGATCCGGACCCGCAGGTGGCGGCCACCGCGCTCAATGCTGGCATCGAGCGCATCGCCCGCCGCGACCCGACGCAGTACCAGTGGACCTACAAGCGCTATACGCTGCGGCCACCGGGCAGCGGCGAGGAAGACCCGTACGCGACCGAAGAGCATCCGCACTGACGGCTGTCCGGTCACCTGCGACCGGCGGCCGCACCACGTTGAATACGACGCCGGCGCCCCCATAGAGACTGCGATGTCCGCCTCCCCCGGTCCTGCCATGCCTGCTGCCTCTTCCCTGTTCGGCGATCCCGCCGCGATCCGCTGCGAACGCGCGGTGGCCGAACTGCGTGCCGGCCGCCCGGTGCTGCTCCACGATGGCCAGGGCCAGCGCCTGGCGGTGATCGCCCTGGACAGTGCCACCGCCAGCAGCTTCGCTGCCTTCGCCGCTGCCGCGCGCGGACGCCACTACCTGTTCCTGACCGCCACCCGCGCCCGCGTGCTCGGCGTGGAGGCCCCGGAAGGCGCGCGCCTGCCGCTGGCCGGCGTTGCCTTCGATGCCCTGCCCTCGCTGGGCTACCTGCGCGAGCCCGGCCCGATGCCGGACGGCTGGACGGCCGGAGATGCCTTCGATGCCGGCGCGGTGGAGCTGGCCCGCCTGGGCCTGCTGCTGCCGGCAATGGTGGCCGTGCGCCTGGATGCAGATGACAGCACCTTCAATGGCGCTGCTGAAGTGGCGCTTTGCGATCTGGCCGAGGGCGCGGCCCACGCCGCCCACGACTACGAACTGGTGGCGCGCTCGCCGGTGCCGCTGCGCGACGTCGGCATGACCACCTTCGCGGTGTTCCGCGGCGGCGTGGCCCAGCGCGACCAGGTCGCGATCATCGTCGGCGAACCGGACCTGTCGGCGGTGGTGCCTGTGCGCGTGCACTCCTCGTGCCTGACCGGCGACCTGTTCGGCTCACTCAAGTGCGACTGCGGCGACCAGCTGCGGCGCGGCCTGCGCAAACTGAAGGAATTGGGCGGCGGTGTGCTGCTGTACCTGGACCAGGAAGGCCGCGGCACCGGCATCGCCGCCAAGATGCGCGCCTACGGCTACCAGCACGACGGTCTGGACACCATCGATGCCGATGCACAGCTGGGCTTCGGTGCCGACGAGCGCCGCTACGGCAGCGCGGTGGCGATGCTGCATGGCCTGGGCATTTCGCGCGTCGCCCTGCTCAGCAACAACCCGACCAAGGCGCAGCGCCTGCGCAATGCTGGCATCGAGGTGCTGGACTGCATTCCGGTCACCGGCGAGATCACCGCCGAGAACGAGCATTACCTGCGCACCAAGGCTGATCGCGCAGGCCACATGCTGGATGTGGATGCGCTGATCCAGGCTGCCCAGTAACGCAGCCGACCTGCTACCGTCTGCGCGGTGCGGTCTCGGCCGCCATCGCCCGCCCTGCCGCCTGACGGAGCCCGCGTGACCGACGTCCCCCTGCCCTCCCCGCCCACCGATGCCTGGCAGTCGCTGCCGCAACGCGCTGCCCGCCTCGCTGCACTGGAAGGCGCCTTCGGCGGCCTGTTCGTGCCGGGCCTGCCGTTGGCCGCGGCCGCGTGGTTCTTCGATCTGCCCGGCGGCCTGTGGACGGCCGCCCTTGGGCTGCTGATCGGCATCGTCTTCGGCGCTTGGCTCGGCCGCCGGCGCTTGACCCGTACCCGCTGGCGGCTGGACGCCCAGGGCCTGGGCCTGCGCCGCGACCTGATGTGGCAGCTGGAAACGCGCATCCCCATTTCGCGCGTGCAGCACCTGGACCTGCGTCGCGGCCCGCTGGAACGCCGTGCCGGCCTGGCCACACTGATCGTGCACACCGCCGGGACCCGCATGAGCGCAGTGACCGTGAGCGGCCTGGACGAGGCCGACGCCGAGCGCCTGCGTGACACCCTGTCCCATCAGCTCGACCAGGACGCCGACGCCCTGTGAGCCTGCCGCCGCCCCTGCCCGCATCGCTGCCTGCCGGTGGCGAGGACCATCGCCTGCACCCGTGGTCGTGGCTGTTCGTGCTGCTGATGCAGCTGCGCCACTACTTCCTGCCGCTGGTCGCGCTGCTGGTGTTCGGCCAGCGCGGCGACCGCGACCCGATGTGGGCGCAGCTGATTCCGCTGTCTGCGATTGCCGCGCTGGTGCTGGTCTCGGTGCTGCAGTACCTCAGCTACCGCTACCGCATCGGCAGCGATGCGATCACCGTGCGCAGCGGGCTGCTGGCGCGCAACCGCCGCGAGATCCCGTTCGCCCGCATCCACAACGTGGAAGTGCGGCAGAACCCGCTGCACCGTCTGTTCGGCGTGGCCGAACTACGCCTGGAATCGGCCGGCGGCGTGCGCCCGGAAGCGGAGATGCGCGTGCTGAAGCTGGACCAGGCGCTGGCGCTGGAACGACTGGTGCGCCAGCGTGGGCAGGCACCGCAGGCCGCTGACGTTGTCGCCGCCCCCTCGCTCACCGGGGCCGACGCCGAACAGGTGCTGCTGCGCCTGTCGAGCTGGGACGTGGTGCGCATGGGCCTGCTCTCCAACCGCGGTTGGGCACTGGCGATCGCCGCCTTCGGTGTGCTGTTCCAGACCGTGCCGCGGCCGGTGATGGACGCTGCCATCCAGCGTGGCGGCCAGGAAGCCTTCGGCTATGCCAGCCACCTGCATCCCGGCGTGGCCGGCGCCTTCCTGCTGCTGGCTGCCGCACTGCTGCTGGGCTGGCTGGCGCTGCGAGCGCTGTCGGTGGTGCTGACCCTGCTGCGCTATCACGGCTTCACCCTCAGCGAGCAGGATCGCCGCCTGACCGTGTCGGCCGGCCTGCTCAGCCGCACCCGCAGTAGTGTCGCGCGTCGCCGCATCCAGGCCTGGACGTTGCGCGAAAGCACCCTGCATCGCTGGTTCGGCCTGCGCCAGCTGCGGATCGACAGCGCTGCCGGCGGCCCTTCGCGCGACGAGGACCGCGCCCTGCGCGAGCTGGCGCCGCTGGCAACCCAGGAGCGCTGCACGCAGCTGGTGCAGCACCTGCTGCCACAACTGCAGTGGCCGCCGGCGCGATGGCAGTCCATTCCGCAGCGTGGCTGGTGGCGGCTGTGCCTGGGCGCGCTGGTGCTGGTGCCGTTGCTGGCAGCAGCCGCGTACTGGCGCTGGGGATCATGGGGGCTGGTCGTGCTGGCCTGGCTGCCGGTGGCGCTGCTGGTGGCACATCGGCAGATGGCGCGCATGGGCTGGTACCTGGATGACCACTACGTGGCCGTGCGCGGCGGCTGGTGGAAGCGATGGTGGCGCTGGGCCGAACTGGACAAGGTGCAGGGCCTGCGCCTGCAGCGTTCACCGCTGGACAAGCTGCTCGGCACCAGCAGCCTGCAGCTGGATACCGCGGGTGCACACGGTGATGTGGCGTTGACCCTGCACTACCTGCCGCGGGCGCAGGCGCAACACGTGATGGAGCAGCTGGCGGCGGCGCTGGCACGGCGCAAGCTGCGCTGGTAAGCAATACAGGTAGTGCCGGCCGCTGGCCGGCAGCCGCAGACATTCCCGAGGTTGCCGGCCAGCGGCCGGCACTACCGCGAGCGGGGCCGTGCATCCACGCATGGCGTGGATCCACATCAACCCGATCAGCGCTGCGACGGGCCCCAGTACCCCAAGTCCTTGCGGATCTGCATGTCGCGCACCCAGCTGCCGAATGGCTTGCGCCGCAACACACCCATTTCACCGGACAGGAAATCCTCGGTGGCCGCGATCACCCGCTCGCTGGACAGGCCATCGCGGTATGGATGGATGGCGTCGGCGTAGCGCACGATCTCCGCCTGCAGCGCAGCGTCCGGATGCATCGCACGCTGCAGCATCGCCGGCAGCTGCGCCGGATCGTCGAAGTCGATCATGTGCGGCTTGGGCACGCGGTTGCGGAAGGTCACCACCGGTTTGTGCTGGACGATGAACTCCGAAACGATCGACGAAGTGTCCGACACCAGCACATCGGCGGCGCGTTGCGCGGCCATCACCTGCTCCGGCTCGATGAAGCGGGCATTGGCACCGGCCAGCGCGCGGTAGCGCTCGAACAGTTCCGGTGGGCACTTCGGGTGCAGGGTCAGCAGCCAGTAGCGGTTGCCCTCGGCGATGTCGGCGGCGATCTGCGCATGCAGGTGTGGCGCTGCACTCAGGCGCTCGGTGAAGGTCGAACCGAACAGGATCACCGGACGCCCGCCCGCCGCTGCGCGCAACGCGGCGCTCTCGCCACCGTCGTCGCGGAACAACGGGTCCAGCTTCGGCCAGCCGGTCTCGGCCACCGCGAAGTGGCCCTGCAGGGCGGCGATCTCACGGAACGGCCCGGTGGTGGCCGGCCCCTGCGTGCAGTACAGGTCGAACATGCCGCGCACCCGGAAGTGGCCGCGCGCACTGTCCCGCTTCTCCACGTTGAAGCCATGGAACAGCTGCACCTTGGCGCCGGACAGGAAGGTCGGCACCCAGTTGGCGGCGCTGAACACGGCACGCGGCCGCATCGCCAGGGCCTGTTTCAGGCCGATGTTGGGCACGCCCGGCAGGCTGCTGCCGGCCGCGCCGTCCTCGAACCAGGCCGCCACCTCCTGCCCGGAGGCGTGCAAGGCCTGCACCAACGGGGCGAGAATAGGCAGCGCATAGCGCTCCGTCGCAAACAACAGGTACCCGGCCATCATGTCCTCCACGACCGCTCCCATCGAACGGCCTCGCATCTCGGCCTGCATTATCGCGTTCAACGAGGCCGGCCGCATCGGCGACTGCCTGGCATCGCTGGCCTTCTGCGACGAGATCATCGTCGTGGACTCGTACTCCACCGATGCCACCGTGGCCATCGCCGAGGCCGCAGGCGCCCGCGTGCTGCAGCGCGCGTTCGATGGTTTCCGCAGCCAGAAGGCCTACTGCGTCGAGCAGGCCCGCCACGACTGGGTGCTGTGCCTGGACGCCGATGAGCGGATCAGCCCGGAACTGCGCGCGGCCATCGAACACGCCCGCGACGGTGGCTTCGCCGGCCATGCCGGCTATCGCTTCGCGCGCCTGTCGGAGTACTTCGGCAAGTTCCTGCGCCATGGCAACGCCTACCCGGACCGGGTGATGCGCCTGTTCGACCGCCGCCGCGGTGGCTGGCGCGGCAAGCGCGAGATCCACGAGGCGGCCAGCGTCGACGGCAGTGTCGGCACCCTGCGCGGCGACCTGGTCCACTATCCCTACCGCTCCCTGCAGCATCAGCTGGCCAAGACCGAGAAGTACGCGCGGATGATGGCCGAGCACGAGTTCGCACGCGGCAAGCGGGCCACGCTGGGCAAGCTGGTGCTGGCCCCGGCCTGGCGGTTCTGGCGCGGCTTCGTGTTCCGTGGCGGCTTCCGCGACGGCTGGCACGGCCTGGTCTACGCCTATGTGCGCGCCAACTACGTGCGCCAGAAGACCATCATGCTGTGGATGCTGGGCAACGGCCAGGCCGTGGCCGACCCGCCGAACCCCTGATCGCCGGGCCCTGCCCGGCGCGACGCGGCATCACGACCCGGTGATCGCCCGGTGGCGCGCGCCTTCGACGATCGACAGGCCGGTCAGCAGGCCGACCAGGGTCACGTAGAAACTGGCCGTCATCTGGTGCGCGAACATCGACTGGGTCAGCCCGCACAGCGCGTAGGTGATCACCAGCATGACGCCGGCTGCGGCCGGCCCCCGGAAGGTCGCCCGTCCACTGCGGCGATGCAGGCGCACGAACAACCACAGCGGGATGCCATAAACCGCCAGCAACAGCAGCAGGCCCGGTACGCCCTGGGTCGCCGCCCATTCGGCCACGTCGTTGTGCGCATGCCCCAGGTGGCAGCGCAATTCTTCCGGGTTCTCCCGGCAGACCGGCACGCGCTGCATCGCACTGTCGAAATGACCGATGCCAACACCCACCAGCGGATGATCGAGGAAGGTCTGCCAGGCCACCTGCAGGCGTTCGACGCGGGCACCGGCGGAAGAATCACTGTCGCCCAGCTCCATCCGCTGCACGTCGCTGTGCAGCTCGCTCAGGCGGACCTGGTGGCGCAGCTCCGGTACCGACAGCAGCAGCGTCGCACCAATCGCCAGCATGCCGGCCAGCACCGACAGGCGCGCCGCACCGGTGCGCCAGCGCAGGCTCAGCGCCAGCACCACCAGCAGCGCCAGCAAGGCGGCGAACACACCGCGGCTGCCGGTCAGCACGATGGTGCCGCAGCCGGCGGCCATGCCCAGGATCACCAGCGACCAGCGCCGCGATGGGCGACAGAACACCAGCAGGACCATCAACACCATCACGATGTCGGCCAGCACGATCGCGTTGGTGAACAGCTCCGCGCGCGGGGCGCCGCCCAGCACCTGCCACAGCGACATCGCAAAGGTGGCGAGCAGGCCGGCCAAAGACCCGTACCAGAGCCACCGCAGGTTGGGACGCAGCGCGCAGACCCACAGCGCGATCCATGGGATCACCACGAACCGCGAACGGTTGTCGACGTCACGCAGGCCCTGTTCGAACAGCACCACCGACAATACGCCGAGCGCCAGCACCGCCAGCATCAGCCAGGCCAGCACTTTCACCGGCTGGCCGGCCATGCCGCGCGCGCGCCACAGCAGCTCCGGCGCCAGCAGGGTGCTGAGCAGCAGCAGGAGACCGTACGGCAACAGGTTGATCGGCACGGTCAGCACCAGTGCCGGCAGGCAGAACAGGCCCAGCTGGGCCAGCGCATGCGCGACCCCGTGGCGCCCACCGACGGGAACGCCCAGCGGGTCGCCGGCCATGGGGTTCAGGTTGTCCGGTGAAGCTGGCACGTCGGGAAGTATCGCTGCAATCTGCTGGAAGAACGGGACGGGCCAACGGGGGCCGTCCCAGCCTGCTGTTTTACTGCCTTTGGGCGCGCTTGGGCAGACTGGACAAGCGGAAATCGTGCTGGCTAGTCATGTTCCTGCAAACGCCGTTCACGTTCCCGCTCCTCGGCAGTGACCACGCAGGGCACCGTCACCGCCGCCGCCGGCACCAGCCACCAGCGCCGCCGGTTGGCCACGCCGGCCAGTTCAGAGCGGTTGCGGTCGACGCACGACAGCATCGCGTACTCGTGGACCAGCAGCCAACGACGTCCGGGCGCCAGCCGCTGCCAGCGCGTGGCCGCCACCAGCTGCTCGTCCCAGTCCGTCTCGAAACCGAAGGTCGCCGCGGGACGGTCGGCCAGCAGCAGATGCTGCTCCTTCCAGGCCACCAGCCCCAGCTCGGCATCGGGGCCCAGACGGGTACCGACCGTGCGCATCAGGCCACGGGCGGAACTGGAATCGTTCAGCAGCGGGTAGCCGACCAGGCTGTACAGCACCCAGACCATCGCCAGGGTCGACACCAGCGCAAGCTGCCGGCGACGGCCGCAGGCCAGCAGGCTCAATCCGCCCCACAGGCCCATCGCCAGGATCGTCCACGCCAGCGCGTCGACGGCCCCGGGGGCGAGCCCGCGGCTGTGGGTCAGGCGCAGCTCGAAGGCCGGGTCGCCCAGCACCGCCATCGCGCCAGCCACTGCCAGGCCCAGTGACAGCAGGCCGGTGAACAGCCCCACCACGGCCTGCACATCGCGCCGCTTCAGCAACCCCGGCAACAGCGGTGCCAGCACCAGGCAGAACATCGGCAGCGCCGGCAGGATGTAGACGTCGCGCTTGCCAGCGGGAATCGAGAAGAACAGCACCACCATCAGCCACCAGGCCAGCGGCAGCAGATAGCGCGGGTCGCGGCGTTGCAGCCGGCGGCGCCAGGCTGGAATCGCCCAGGGCAGGGCCAGGAACGCCGGGATCCACATCAGCGGCATCGTCGCCAGGAAGTACCAGGCGGGCTGGTGGTGGTCCCAGGAATGGGTGTAGCGCCGCGCCGTCTGCTGGAACAGGATGTCGTCCATGTAGGCGCGGTACTCGTCCGAGCCGGTGGCAAAGCCGGCCAGCAGCATCGGCGCCAGCCACAACGACACCGCCAGCAGGAAGGCCAGCGGCGCCAGCCAGAAGCGCGCGTCGCGCGCGTGCAGGCCCACCCGCGGCCACTGCAGCGCCGCGGCGATTGCCGCGGGCACGATCATCAGCAGCGCCAGCATGCCCACGCCCTTGGTGATCACGCCGATGCCGGCGAAGAACCAGCCCAGCCACCACCAGCGCCAGGCAGGCCCCAGCAGCAGGTGGCGCAGCAGGCCGTAGTTGGCCAGGGTGATGAACAGCAGCAGCAGCGGATCGATCTGCGCCTTCTTCGCCTGGAAGGTGAACTGCAGCGCGAACAGCAGCGCCCAGCCGGCATACAGCCCCACCCGCCGCGTCCACAGGCGCCGGCCCAGGTCGACCACGCACCACAGCGTGCCCAGTGCCGCCAGCAGCGACGGCAGCAGGAAGGCCACGCGCCACTGCCCGATCAGGCTGTACAGCGTGGCCTGCCACCACATCAGCATCGGCGGCTTGTCCGAGTACAGCTCGGTCCCGCGGTGCGGGAACAGCCAGTGGCCGCTGTCGAACATCTGCTTGGCCACCAGCGCGAAGCGCGGTTCGTCCGACGGCCACGGATCACGGAGGCCCAGCCCGGCCCCCAGCACCAGCAGGGCCATCACCACGAACAACCACGTCTCGCGCGACGCGCGGGATTTCAGCATGGGACTCGGAACGTCAGCGGGGGTCAGGCTGTTTTTAGCAGACGCGCGTAAAAGAAACCGTCAGCATCGCTGTCACCCGGCAGTCGCTGGCGCGCGATCCCCTCGCAGTCCAGGCCGAATGTGTCATCCAGAGGCTGTGCCACCGCATCCGGATGCCACTTCAGGAAGGCCCGCACCTGATCGACGTTCTCGGCGCGCAGGATCGAACAGGTGGCGTACAACAGCACGCCGCCCGGGCGCAGCATCGACCAGCAGGCCTCCAGCAGGCGGGCCTGCACGCCGACCAGCGCATCGATATCCTCGGCGCGGCGATGGAACATCACGTCCGGCTGGCGGCGGATCACGCCGGTGGCCGAGCACGGGGCATCCAGCAGGATGGCATCGAACGGGGTGCCATCCCACCAGGCGCCGGGGTCGCTGGCATCGGCCACCCGGGTCTGCGCGCCGTCACCCACACCGGTGCGGGTGTAGGTATCGCGGGCACGCGCCAGGCGGCGCGCATCGATATCCAGCGCCAGCAGGCGCAGGCTCGGGTCACGTTCCAGCAGGTGCGCCGACTTGCCACCCGGTGCCGCGCAGGCGTCCAGCACGCGAGCGCCGGACGCCGGGGCCAGCGCGTCCGCCGCACTTTGCGCCGACAGGTCCTGCACCGACAGCGCACCGTCGGCGAACCCCGGCAGCTGGTTCACCGCGATGGGCGCCGCCAGGCGCAGCGCGTCGGCGCTGAGCGGGCTGGCTTCGGCGGCAATGCCGGCCTCAGCCAGCGTGGCCAGCGCCTTGTCACGGCCGCCCTGTTGGCGGTTGGCCCGCAGCCACAACGGCGCCGGCTGCAGGCTGGCGGCGAAGATCGCCTCGGCCTGGGCCGGCCAGTCGCGCTCGACGGCATCGGCCAGCCACTCCGGGAAGGCATCGCGCGCCGGCTGTTCCGGGAACCCCTCACGCTGCGCGCGGCGCAGGATCGCGTTGACCAGGCCGGCCTGGCGCTCACGGCCCAGCGCGCGGGCGGCGTCGACCGTGGCCGACAGCGCCGCATGCGCCGGCAGTTCCAGCACGTCCAGCTGGGCGAAGCCCACCATCAACAGGGTGCGCAGGTCGGCGTCGCGTGCCGACAGCGGCTTCTGCATCCACGACTGCAAGGCCGCGTCATAGGTACTGCGGCGGCGCAGGACTGCAAAGCACAGCGCTTCCAGCAGCGCACGATCGCGGCTGTCGGCCAGCTTGGGCAGCGCCCAGGCCAGTTCCGCCTTCAGCGAGCGGCCCCGGGTGAACACCTGCGCCAGCACGCGTGCGGCCAGCATGCGGGTGGCCGCGCCCGGCGCCGCCTTGGCGACGGAGAAATCATTCTGCTTCGACACCGCTTATGCCCCCACGTGCAGGTCGCGGCGGGCATTGAGGTAGTCGGCGGCGGTGATCGCCTTGCCGCCTTCGCGCTGCAGCGTACGCAGGCGCAGCGCGCCCTGGCCGCAGGCGATGTCGATGCCATCGCGGCTGGCCGCCAGCACCGTCCCCGGCGCCTGGCCATGGGCCAGGTCAAGGGCGACCGCGCCGTGGATGCGCACGCGCTCGCCGGCCAGCGTGGCCTCGGCGATCGGCCACGGATTGAAGGCACGCACGGTGCGCGCCAGTGCATCGGCGTCCTGCGCCCAGTCCAGGCGGGCTTCGGCCTTGTCCAGCTTGTGCGCGTAGGTCACGCCCTGCTCGGGCTGCGGCCGCGCGATCGGCTTGATGCCGGCACGCAGCAGGCCCAGGCCGTCGGACAGCACCTGTGCACCCAGTTCGGCCAGCTTGTCATGCAGCTGGCCGCCGGTATCGGTGGCCGCGATCGGCAGCTCCTGGTGCAGCAGCACCGGGCCGGTATCCAGGCCGGCTTCCATCTGCATCAGGCACACGCCGGTCTTTGCGTCACCGGCCTGGATCGCGCGCTGGATCGGCGCGGCACCGCGCCAGCGCGGCAGCAGCGAGGCATGCACGTTCCAGCAGCCGTGGGTCGGGATCGCCAGTACCGCCTTGGGCAGGATCAGGCCGTAGGCGACCACCACCATCAGGTCCGGCTGCAGGTCGCGCAGCTGCTGCTGGGCAGCCTCATCCTTCAGCGATTCGGGCTGGTAGACCGGAATGCCACGGGCCACGGCCTCCAGCTTGACCGGCGACGGCGCCAGGCCACGGCCGCGGCCGGCCGGGCGATCAGGCTGGGTATAGACGGCCACGACCTCGTGGTGGCGCGCCGCAGCGCGCAGCGACGACACCGCGAATTCCGGCGTACCGGCAAAGACAATCCTCATGGCTACCCCACTTGCAGGATGGATTCGTGCAGGAAAGAAAACGGCGCCGTCGGCCGGCGCCGTACAGCCCGCGCGCGTCGCGCAGGCACGGGCCACCCGAAGGGCGGCCCGGATTGGCGATCACGCCACGTGCTTGCGCTGCTTGGCCAGCTTCTTGCGGACCATCTCGCGCTTCAGCGGCGACAGATAGTCGATGAACAGCTTGCCATCCAGGTGGTCCATCTCGTGCTGGATGCAGGTGGCCAGCACTTCGCCGGCCTCCAGCTGCTGCTCCTGGCCGTTGCGGTCCAGGTACTTCACGGTGATGGTGTCGGCGCGGGTCACGTCGGCGAAGATGCCCGGGACCGACAGGCAGCCCTCCTGGTACACCCGGCCCCCGTCCTTGGCGACGATTTCCGGGTTGATGAACACATGCGGTTCATTCTTCTCTTCGCTGACATCGATGACCATGAAGCGCTTGTGCACGTCCACCTGGGTGGCGGCCAGGCCGATGCCCGGGGCGTCGTACATGGTCAGGAACATGTTGTCGATCAGTTCCTGGAAGGCCGGCGTGGTGACTTCGGCGGCTTCGATCAACGCAGCCTTGGTACGCAGGCGCGGATCGGGGAACTCGAGAATGGGGAGAAGGGCCATGGCTGTTTCCGGATAGGGGGCCGGCACGCCGGCATACGTCGCAGATTCTAGCTCCAACGCTTGCCTTGCGCCCCGGTTTCTGGACTATAGTGCGCGGACCTGTTGGGGAATCAGGGCTTCACACCTATGTTGCTTCGTTTTCGTACGGTCGTCGCCGCGGCGATGCTGACCGTGGCTGCCTATGCTACCGCCGTGGAAGTGAATGGCGGGCACCCGGACACCTATGTGGTCCGAAAAGGGGATACGTTGTGGGATATCGCCGCACGTTTCCTGCAGAAGCCTTGGCTGTGGCCGGAGATCTGGCAAGCCAATCCGCAGATCGCCAACCCGCACCTGATCTATCCAGGTGACGTGCTGAGCCTGGCCTACCTGGACCGGGTGACCGTGTCCCAGGCCGGTCCGCGCCAGGAGGCCCCGATCGACGCCATTCCGCTGGCCCAGGTCGAGCCGTTCCTGAAGCAGCTGAGCGTTGTCGACAGCGTCAAGCAGCTGCCCTACGTGGTCGGCCTGGAGGACAGCCGCCTGCGCGTGTCCGGCGGCGACACCGTCTACGTGCGCCTGGCTGATGCCCAGGTGGGCCAGCGCTGGGCCGTGGTACGCCCGACCGTGCGTTACGCCCAGCCCAAGCCGACCGAGGACCTGACCGCCAATGGCGATGTCACTCCGGGCAGCGGCAACCTGTGGAAGGCCTACAACGCGCCCAACGCCCGCCGTGGCGTGCTCGGCTACGAGCTGGCCCAGGTCGCCACCGGCACGATCACCCAGATCGCCGGCGGCAAGGTCGAGGCCTCCACGCTGGTGCTGGACAAGAACGTCGGCGGCCGCGAAGTGCGCGCCGGCGACCGCCTGGTGCCGGTCGAAGCCAGGCCGTACGACCTGCAGTTCGTGCCCCACGTGCCCGCCGCGGGTGTCGAGGGCGTGGACGTGCGCGTGCTGGCGGTCACCGACATGTTCACCGCCGGCAGCCCGCGCGACGTGATCGCGATCTCGGCCGGCCGTGCCCAGGGCGTGGACAACGGCACCGTGTTCTCGCTGTGGCGCCCGGGCCGCCATGTGGCGCACCGCATGAAGTACCCGACGTCCTCGCGCATGGATGACTCGCTCAGCACCGGCGCGGGCCGGGTCTCGCTGCCGGACGAATACGCCGCGCATGCGATGGTGTTCCGCACCTTCGACAACGTCAGCTACGCGCTGGTGATGCAGGGCGTGAAGCCGGTGCGGGTGGGCTACAACGCGCTGCACCCGGACGCGAAGTAATGGTTGCCGGGGGCTGCCCCGGCCACCGCAGGGAGTGCCGGCCGCGGGCCGGCAGGCCCCTCCGGCAAAACCTGACAGCCACACGCGAAGGCGCCCTAGGGCGCCTTTGTTGCGTGCGGCCGATAGTGGGGGATGACCACGCATGCATATGAGGCGCTGCTGCGCCTGCTGATGGCGGGAGGCGCACTGGCGCCCCGACGGGCCCTGCTGCAGGCCGCGGGGGGTGCGGAAGCCGCCATCGCGCAAGGCACTGCGACCTGGCGCGCGCACGGTTGCACGCCGGAGCAGTGCGCCGCCCTGGAACGCCCCGAGACCCGGGCCTGGACAGCCGCCCGGCGCTGGCTGGAACAGGACAACCATCACCTGCTGCCCTGCACCGATCCGGCCTTTCCGCCATCACTGCTGGAGGTACCCAATCCGCCGCTGGCCCTGTTCGTGGCCGGCGACCCGAGCCTGGCCTGGCGCCCCTCGGTGGCGCTGGTCGGCAGCCGCTCACCCACCCCGAGCGGGCGCGCACTGGCCGCACGTTTTGCCGGCTGCTTCGTCGAGGCGGGCCTGGCGGTGACCAGTGGCCTGGCCGCAGGCATCGATGCGGCCGCACACCAGGCCACGCTGGAGGCCGGCGGCTGCACCGTGGCGGTGATCGGCACCGGCCCTGACCGGGCCTATCCGGACAGCCACGCCCGGCTGCAGGCGCGGATCGCCGCCGAAGGCGTGGTGCTCAGCGAGTACCTGCCGGGCACGGCTGCCCGCCCCGGCCACTTCCCCGCGCGCAACCGGCTGGTGGCCGGGCTGGCGCTGGCCACGGTGGTGGTCGAGGCCGCCCAGCGCTCGGGCGCGCTGATCACCGCGCGCCTGGCCGCCGAGGCCGGCCGCGAGGTCTGTGCCCTGCCCGGGTCGGTGCTCAACCCGCGTGCGGCCGGCTGCCACCGCCTGATCCGTGAAGGCGCGGCGCTGGTCGAGCGCCCCGAGGAGGTCCTGGAACTGCTCGCTCCCGCCCTTCGCCAGCAGCTGCCGGGCTTGCAATCGCGGTTGGCCACCCCCACTGAACAGGCACCGCCGGCGCTCCTGCCGGCGCGCTGGGCCGACGACCCTGACTACCAGTGCTTGTGGCGGGCCCTGGACCACAACCCAAGCGGTATGGATTCACTGATCACGCGCTGTGGATTGACGGCGTCACAGGTGTCCTCCATGCTGCTGGCCATGGAACTGGCGGGAATCGTGGTGTGCGTACACGGCCGCTACTGTCGAACTCCCTAGTTTCTTCACCTCCACAGCGTCGCGCGACGCAGGCCGAGGGGCAATGAAAGAGAGCATCCTGGATGTACTGCTGTACCTGTTTGAACACTATTTCAGCGAAGATGCGGACCTGATCCGTGACCGCGATTCGCTCCAGAACGGCCTGATCCAGGCCGGTTTCAGCCCCACCGAGATCAACAAGGCGTTCGACTGGCTCGATGCCCTGGCCGCGCAGCGGCCGAGCGTGGCCCAGGCGCGGGTCGATGGCCCCGTGCGCATCTACCATGGCCCCGAGCTGGACAAACTGGACGTGGAATGCCGCGGCTTCCTGCTGTACCTGGAACAGCACGGCATCCTCGACGCCGACCAGCGCGAGCTGGTGCTGGACCGGGCGATGGCCCTGGACCAGGACGAACTGGACCTGGACGACCTGAAGTGGGTCGTGCTGATGGTGCTGTTCAACCAACCCGGCTCCGAAGCGGCCTATGCCTGGATGGAGACGCAGATGTTCATGGACGAGCCAGAACCCCTGCACTGACCGTACACTTGGGGGCATAGCGCATTCAGGAGCGTCCCCGTGAGCGAGTGGTTCCATGCAGAAGGCAACCGGCAGCAAGGCCCGCTGCCGGCGGAACAGTTGGTCGAGTTGTTCCGCAACAACCAGATCTCCCTGGACACCCTGGTCTGGCGCGACGGCCTGCCGCAATGGCAGCCGTTGCGCAGCGTCGTCGACGAGCTGGGCCTGATCGTGCCGGCGCTGGACGTCGCTGCGCCGGCCGTGGAACCCGAGCCGGAACCCGAACCGGAACCGGTGGCGCCGCCTCCGCCGCAGCCACCGGTGCTGCCACCGTCCACGCCCTATGCCACGCAGACCCCGGCCGGGGTGCTGCCGCCGCCGAAAAAGAAGCTCTCCGGTTGCGCCCTGACCGCGATCATCGGCGGCGGCCTGCTGCTGGTGCTGGTGCCGATCATGGCCATCCTCGCGGCGATCGCCCTGCCCGCCTATAACGACTACACCGTGCGTGCCAAGGTCGCCACCGCGGTCAATGCCCTGCAGCCGCTGAAACAGCAGGTGCAGCACTTCGCCGACGACGAAGGCCGCTGCCCCGGTGCCAACGATGCCGGTTTCCCGGCCCCGGGTGACTTCACCCAGGCTGGCCTGTCGGCGGTGAACATCGGCCGCTTCAACAACGGCCACTGTGGCATCGAAGCAACGCTGGCCGTGCCCGGCAAGAGCCTCGACGGCGACCTGCTGTGGCTGGAATATGATCGCGACAGCGGCCGCTGGGAATGCAGCGGTGAAAGCGACGACAAGTACCTGCCGCCGTCGTGCCGCGGCTGAGCCACGCGCACGGCAGCACCTCCAAGGACGATCCAACAGGGAACATGCAATGACTGAGTGGTACTACGCCGAAGGACAGCAACGCCAGGGCCCGCTGTCGGTCCAGGAGATCCGCCAGCGCTTCCAGCGCGGCGAACTGAACCTGGACACCCTGGTCTGGCGCGACGGCATGGCCCAGTGGGCTGCACTGCGCCAGGTGGTCGATGAGCTCGGCCTGCAGACGCTGGCTGACGCCAGCACGGCCACCGCCAGTGGCGGCTTCGACCTGCGCAACGACTACGCCGCCATCGACAACGGCACTGCACCACTGCCTGGCACGGGTGCGCTCAGCAGCTCGCCCTACAGCGCGCCGGCCGCTGCCGGTGTCGGCGGTCCGCAGCCGGTGGTCGGCGGCGAGGTGATCTATGCCGGCTTCTGGAAGCGCGTAGCGGCGTACATGATCGACTACTTCGTGCTGGCCATTCCGGGCGGCATCATCGGCGCCATCATCGGCGTGGTGCTTGGCGCCAGCATGGGCGCGGTGGGCAGTGGCGAGACTTCCATCGAAATCGTCGCGCAGGTGGCCAGCGCGCTGATCAACATGGCCATCGGCGTTGCCTACTACACCTGGTTCCATTCCTCGCAGGGTGGCGCCACGCTGGGCAAGATGGCGGTCGGCATCAAGGTCGTGCGCAGCAACGGTGACCGCCTGACCAAGGGCCGCGCCTTCGGTCGCTACTGGGCCATGCTGCTGAGCAGCTTCACCCTCGGCATCGGCTTCCTGATGGCCGCCTTCACCGAGCGCAAGCAGGGCCTGCACGACATGATCTGCGACACCCTGGTGGTCGACCGCTGGGCCTACACCGACCAGCCGCACCTGCAGCGCCATGAGCTGGGCACGGTCACCATCGTGATCCTGGTGCTGACCGGCCTGCTGTCGCTGGCGGGCCTGGTGCTGCTGGTGGCCGCGGTCGGCTTCATCGCCAAGATGGCCTCATGAACGGCCATCCTCACGTCTGGCTGCTTGACAGGGGCTGGCCGGGCGTGATTCCTCTAATAAGGTGAAACCTGAACGCCCGGCACACTACCGGGCGTTCAGCGTATTGATTTGTCCGTGGCCGCTTCACTAATGCGGCCGTTTGCTCCACCCTAGCGGCCCCTCCCCTGCGGCTCGCCCCACAGACACTGCTGCCATGCCCAAGCACCTGCTCATCGTCGAATCGCCGGCCAAGGCCAAGACGATCAACAAATACCTCGGCAAGGACTACACCGTCCTGGCCTCGTATGGGCATGTGCGTGACCTGATTCCGAAGGAAGGCGCGGTCGACCCGGACAACGGGTTCGCCATGCACTACGACGTGATCGACAAGAACGAAAAGCATGTCGACGCGATCGCCAAGGCCGCCAAGGGCGCCGACGACATCCTGCTGGCGACCGACCCGGATCGCGAGGGTGAAGCGATCAGCTGGCATATCGCCGAGATCCTGAAGGAACGCGGGCTGGTCAAGGACAAGCCGATGCAGCGCGTGGTGTTCACCGAGATCACCCCGCGCGCCATCAAGGAAGCGATCAGCCAGCCGCGCGCGATCGCCAGCGACCTGGTCGATGCCCAGCAGGCGCGACGCGCGCTGGACTACCTGGTCGGCTTCAACCTGTCGCCGGTGCTGTGGCGCAAGGTCCAGCGCGGCCTGTCCGCCGGCCGCGTGCAGAGCCCGGCGCTGCGCATGATCGTCGAGCGCGAGGAAGAGATCGAAGCCTTCATCGCCCGCGAGTACTGGTCGATCGCCGCCGAGTGCGCACACCCGTCGCAGCACTTCAACGCCAAGCTGATCAAGCTGGACGGGCAGAAGTTCGAACAGTTCACCATCACCGACGGCGACACCGCCGAAGCCGCCCGCCTGCGCATCCAGCAGGCCGCGCAGGGCTCGCTGCATGTCACCGACGTGGCCAGCAAGGAGCGCAAGCGCCGCCCGGCGCCGCCGTTCACCACCTCCACCCTGCAGCAGGAAGCCTCGCGCAAGCTCGGCTTCACCACCCGCAAGACCATGCAGGTGGCGCAGAAGCTGTATGAAGGCGTGGCGATCGGTGACGAAGGCACTGTCGGCCTGATCTCGTACATGCGTACCGACTCGGTGAACCTGTCGCAGGACGCGCTGGCCGAAATCCGCGACGTGATCGCCCGTGATTACGGCATCGCCTCGCTGCCGGACCAGCCGAACACCTACCAGACCAAGTCGAAGAACGCCCAGGAAGCGCACGAAGCGGTGCGCCCGACCTCGGCCCTGCGCACCCCGGCCCAGGTGGCGCGCTTCCTGACCGACGACGAGCGCCGCCTGTACGAACTGATCTGGAAGCGCGCAGTCGCCTGCCAGATGATTCCGGCCACGCTCAACACGGTCAGCGTCGACCTGTCGGCTGGCAGCGAGCACGTGTTCCGTGCCAGCGGCACCACCGTGGTGGTGCCCGGCTTCCTCGCCGTGTACGAGGAAGGCAAGGACAACAAGAGCGCCGAAGACGAAGACGAAGGCCGCAAGCTGCCGGCGATGAAGCCTGGCGACCGCGTGCCGCTGGAACGCATCCAGGCCGAGCAGCATTTCACCCAGCCGCCGCCGCGCTACACCGAAGCGGCGCTGGTGAAGGCGCTGGAAGAGTACGGCATCGGCCGTCCCTCGACCTACGCCTCGATCATCCAGACCCTGCTGTTCCGCAAGTACGTGGAAATGGAAGGCCGCAGCTTCCGCCCGTCCGACGTCGGCCGCGCGGTGTCCAAGTTCCTGTCCAGCCACTTCACCCGGTACGTGGACTACGACTTCACCGCCAAGCTCGAAGACGAGCTCGACGCCGTCTCGCGTGGCGAGGAAGAGTGGATCCCGCTGATGGCCCGCTTCTGGGAGCCGTTCAAGGAGCTGGTGGAAGACAAGAAGGAATCGGTTGACCGTGCCGAGGCCAGTGGCGCGCGCGAGCTCGGCACCGACCCGAAGACCGGCAAGCCGGTCAGCGTGCGGCTGGGCCGCTTCGGGCCTTACGCCGCCATCGGCAGCACCGCCGAGGACGCCGAGGAGAAGCCGAAGTTCGCCTCGCTGCGCCCCGGCCAGTCGATGCACACCATCTCGCTGGAAGACGCGCTGGAACTGTTCCTGATGCCACGCGCGCTGGGCGAGGACAACGGCGAGCCGGTCAGCGTCGGCATCGGCCGCTTCGGCCCGTTCGCCAAGCGCGGCAGCACCTATGCCTCGCTGAAGAAGGAAGACGACCCGTACACCATCGACCTGGCCCGCGCCGTGTTCCTGATCGAAGAGAAGGAAGAGATCGCGCGCAACCGGATCATCAAGGAGTTCGAGGGCAGCGACATCCAGGTGCTGAACGGCCGCTTCGGCCCGTACATCAGCGACGGCAGGATGAACGGCAAGATCCCCAAGGATCGCGAGCCGGCATCGCTGACCCTGGCCGAAGTGCAGCAGCTGATGGAAGAAACCGGCAAGCCGGTGCGCAAGGGCTTCGGCGCCAAGAAGGCCGCTGCGAAGAAGGCACCGGCCAAGAAGGCTGCGGTGAAGAAGGAAGCCGCGCCGAAGAAGGCCGCCGCAAAGAAGGCGCCTGCCAAGAAGGCCCCGGCCAAGAAAGCAGTAAAGAAGGCGGCCGCGAAGAAGGCCCCGGCGAAGAAGGCCGCTGCCAAAAAGTAGATCCACGCCATGCGTGGATGAGGGTCAAGGTGTGCGGACCAACGGTCCGCACCTACCATCCGCACCCACCACCCCTTCTGCACGCGGCAGGGGGATAATGAAGGCCCACGTCGGGCCGGTCGCCGCCATGAAAGAACTCACCCTGGACTCTGCTGTCGCCACGCTCCGCGCCGGCGGCGTGATCGCCTATCCGACCGAAGCAGTCTGGGGCCTGGGCTGCGATCCCTCGCATGAGGCGGCGGTGCACATGGTGCTGCGGCTGAAGCAGCGGCCGATCGAGAAGGGCATGATCCTGGTCGCCGCCGAACTGTCGCAGCTGGAGGGCTGGGTGCGCCTGCAGGCGTTGCCCGATGCTCGCCAGCGCGCGGTGCTGGCCAGCTGGCCGGGTGCCAACACCTGGATCCTGCCGGCCGGTTCGCGCGCCCAGCCCTGGGTCACCGGCGAGCACAGCGGCATCGCCGTGCGCATCAGCGCCCACCCGCTGGTCGCCGCACTTTGCCGCGCCTGGGGTGGCCCCCTGGTCTCCACCAGCGCCAACCTGGCCGGTGAACCACCGGCACGCAGCCGTGCCGAGCTCGACCCGCGCCTGCTGCGCCTGCTCGATGGCATCCTCGATGGCGAAACCGGCGGCCTGGCCCAGCCAACCCCGATCCGCGACGCGCTCAGCGGCAACGTGCTGCGCTCCTGAACCGACGATTGCACTGCCGCGGACAATCGCGCACCCTGCCGCCATGAACCTGCTGCGCACCGCCCTGGGCCTGTGCCTGCTGCTGCCATGGACCGCACCGGCCGCCGAGGACGTGCGCGTGTACCGCTGTGTCGCCAGCAACGGCGCCGTGGCCCTGCAGGACAAGCCCTGCAGCAGCGGCCGGCAGGAAGTGCGTGACCTGCAGCGCCCGCGCGACCCGGCACCACGGGTGGTGCGCAGCGACGCGACACCGGCGCCGCCGGATGAGGCGCCAGTGATGCGTGATCGCGAGATCCGCCACGTCTACATCCAGCCGCCGCAGCCATTGTACGAGTGCGTGAGCGACGACGGTCGTCGCTACACCAGCGACAACAACGAGGGCAATCCGCGCTGGGTACCGTTGTGGACCAGCGTCTGGCTCCCGCACGGACACCACGGCCCGGTCCATCCCGGCCCACGCCCGGCCTTCGGCACGCCGGTCGGCACCCCCATCGGTGAAGGAGCCGGCTACCGGCCGCCCGCGGTGGGTGTCGGTGTGCAGGTTCCGGCCGGCAGCGTGCTGGTCCGCGACAGCTGCCATGCGCTGCCGCCGCAGGAAGTCTGCGCGCGCCTGCGCGACCGCCGCTGGGAACTGGACCGCCGCTACAACAGTGCGCTGCAGAGCGAGCGCACTGCCATCAGCAACGAACAGCGTGGCATCGACGCACGCCTGTCGCGGGACTGCGAACGCTGAGCGCAGCACCTGCCGTGGCATGTACGCTGTGCGCATGAAGAATCCGATCTGGCTGGCCCTGGGCCTGTTCGCCGGCAATGCATTGGCCGACGACGGGGTGATCTACCGCTGTACTTCCAGCAGCAGCGATGTGCCCACCCTGCAACGTACGCCCTGCCCTGCCGGCAGCAAGCAGCAGGTGGTGCGGATTCCGGCGGCCGCCAGCGCGCCACCTGCGCCGGCCACAGCAGCACCTGCGCCGCCGCCGCCCGAACCGGCGACCGCGAGTACACCGCCCGCTTCGACGCCCAGCCCCCGCCGCCCGGGCGAAGGACGCACGATCATGGAAGCCGGCATGGTCGAACGCGAAGGCGGCGATCTGATACTCGACAGTGCATCGTTGCCACGCCAGGCCGATGCGGCGCCGGACAGCAATGCGCCGCCGAAACCGCCGCTGCCACCGATCTTCCAGTGCACCGACAGCCAGGGCGGGGGCTATCTGCACGAATACGAAGCTGCTCCCGGCCGCTGCGAACTGATGACCGTGCAGGGTCTGGGCGGCGCCACCCCGGTCAACGCCGCCGGCTGCGAAGTGGTGCGCGACCGCTGCGAGGAACTGCCGGAGGCGCAGCGCTGCAGCAGCTGGCAGCAACGCTTCCGCGACGCGCGCGGCCGTGAACGGTTCGCCTCGCCGGAAAACCGCGACAACGCCCGTGGGGAACGCGAACGGCTGCAGGGCGTGCTGGAGGCCAGCAACTGCCCGGTACCGGGGTGACACCCACCGGTAGTGCCGGCCGCTGGCCGGCAACTGCAATCATCTGAAGATCCTGTGGTTGCCGGCCAGCGGCCGGCACTACCACCGCATGATCAGAAGCCGTAACGCAGGAAACCGCCATCCACTGCGATGCATTCGCCAGTGACATAGCTGGCCGCCGGCAGGCACAGGAAGCCCACGGCCGCGGCCACTTCCTCCGGCTCGCCGATGCGGCGCATCGGCGTGCGGTTGATCACTTCCTCGTAGTAGTCCGGGTCCGACAATGGACCGGACGTGCGGCGCGTGCGGATGTACCAGGGCGCCACCGCGTTGACCCGGATGCCATCCTCGGCCCACTCGACGGCCAGGTTGCGGGTCATCTGGTGCATCGCCGCCTTGGTCATGCCGTAGACCACGCCGCTGCGCACGTGGGTCAGCCCGGACACGCTGCCGACATTGACGATCGACGACGACGCGTGCCGGGCCAGCAGCGGATGCGCGTAGCGCGACAGCTCGAAGGCCGAGAACAGGTTGGTCTCGAAGATCTTGCGCCACTCGTCCTCGGAATACTCCGTGGCTGCCTTGGTGACGTTGCCTCCGGCATTGTTGACCAGGATGTGCAGGCCATCGCTGTGGTCTTCCACCCAGTCCAGGATCTGGCGGCGGTCCTCATCATCGGAGACGTCGGCGGCCAGCGCGTGCACCTGGTGCTGCGGATACACATCCAGCAGTTCGTCGCGCGCGGTCTCCAGCATGTCGATATCGCGGCCGACGATCATCAGGTCGGCGCCGAGCCCCGCCAGTTCATGCGCGATGGCCAGGCCGATGCCGGCGCTGGCGCCGGTGATCAGGGCCGTCTGGCCGTCCAGGCGCCACCGTTGCTGGGTCATGTGTCCTCCGGGGCCGCGCCCACTGCATTTCGATGCCGCAAGGATACGCGCTCACGGCGGCGCTCGGCCGGGGATGCGACACTTGCCCATACGCCCACCGCGGAGAGCCGCCATGCGCATCCTGATCCTGTCCACGTCGCTGCTGGCCAGCCTGCTGCTGGCGGCCTGCCAGCGGCCGCCCACGCCGAACCCGGAGAAGCCACCGGTGCCACGAGCGATGTCGCGTGCGATCAACGAACCGCTGGACCGCGCCAAGGACGTACAGAGAACCGTCGATGATGCTGCCGCGCGTGAGCGCAAGGCCGAGGCCGACGCGACGCAATGACCGGTGGGGTCAGAGCCCTTTGCGCTGCAAAGGGATCCGATCCCATGAACGAAAACGCCCGGCCTGAGCCGGGCGTTTTCATTCGATACCGTTGCTGGTCAGAACCCGCAGAAGCAGTACGCCAGCGCCTTCACCGGTGCGCCATTGCCCTTCTCGCGGGCCGCGTTCTCGACGAAGCGCAGCTGCGTATCCACTTCCGGCATCGTGCGCGCCAGCATCATCCGCGCCATGCCCGAATCGGACAGCATCCAGGCACCGGCGCGGCTGCCAGCGAAACCGCTGACGAACTGTGCGAACGGCGTGGCTGCCTTCTCGATGTAGCGCACGCGATAGGCATCGGCCTTGCCCAGCTTGGCGCGGCTGGCCGCATCGGCCACCGCATCCTTCAGGCCACCGAAGGCATCCACCAGGCCGCGTTCCTTGGCCTGTGCACCGCTCCACACGCGGCCGCGGGCAACCTCGTCCACGGCCTCGACCGGCTTCTTTCGGGCGTCGGCGACGCGACCGGTGAAGTCGGCGTAGCCCTTGTTGATCACCGTCTGGATGACCTGGCCCACGGCCGGATCCATCGGGCGGGTGACATCGAAGGCACCGGCGAAACGGGTGGTGCCGACACCGTCGGTGTGCACGCCGATCTTGTCCAGCGCGCGGCTGAAGTTCGGCACCATGCCGAAGATGCCGATCGAACCGGTGATGGTCGAGGGATCGGCATAGATGCGATCGGCGTTCATGCTGATCCAGTAGCCACCGGAGGCGGCCAGGTCACCCATCGACACCACCACCGGCTTGCCAGCGGCCTGCAGCGCCACCACTTCGCGGCGGATCTGCTCGGAGGCGAACACTTCACCGCCCGGCGAATCGACGCGCAGCACCACCGCCTTCACGTTGTCGTCGTCGCGCGCGGCACGCAGCAGCGCCGAGGTCGACTCACCACCGATGCGACCGGCCGGCAGGTCACCGCCACTGATTTCGCCGGCGGCCACCACGACGGCCACCTGCGGACGCGAGTCCACCGGGTTGCGGCGCGCGTCGAGCAGGGCCAGGTAGCGGCCGAAGTCGACGTTGCGGAAACCGCCATCGGCATCCTCGTCGGCCACGCCACGCTCGATCATCAGATCCTCGAATTCCTCGCGGGTCTTCAGCGCGGTCACCAGCTTCTGCTGCAGGGCGAACTTGGCCAGGTCGCCACCGGCGGCAGCGATGCCTTCCGGCAGCGTGTCAATGCCGGCGGCCAGCTGTGCCGGATCCAGGCGGCGGGCCTTGGCGATGTCGCCCAGGTAGCGCTGCCACACGTCATTCATCCAGAACAGGTCGGCTTCCTTGGAGGCCGGCGACGCAGCATCAAGCACGTACGGCTCGGCCGCGGACTTGTACTCACCCACCTTGAACAGGTGCACGTCCACGCCCAGCTTGTCCTGCAGGCCGGTGCGGAAGTACTGGCGGTAGCGGCCGAGGCCTTCGAGCACGACCGACCCCATCGGGTCCAGGTAGACCTCGTCGGCCTGCGCGGCCAGCAGGTACTGCGACTGGCCCATGCTCTCGCTGTAGGCCACCAGCTGCTTGCCGGACGCGCGCAGATCCTGCAGCGCGGCGGCCACTTCACGCAGCGAGGCGAAGCCGGACGGCTGCAGCTTGTCCAGTTCCAGCACCACGCGTTCGATCTTCTTGTCTTCCTTGGCCGACTCGATCACCCGCAGCAGGTCGCGCAGCTGGATCTCTTCGGCACCGTTGTCACCCACCGCCTTGGCCAGCGCGCGGCTGACCGGATCGGCACTGAACTGCTCGACCAGGCGGCCTTCCGGCGCGATCACGAGCGTCGTGCGGTCCTGCAGCGACTTGCTGGCACCGGCGCCCATGCCGGCGGCGATGACGAACATCACCAGCAGCAGGAACAGCAGGCCGAAGAACACCAGGTTGAGGATCAACCGGCGGGTGAAGTTCATGACGTCCCACAGCCCGATGAAGAAGCTGGCGACGGGATTGCGACGCGCCGGGGGCAGCGGGGGCACGGGTTGATTCATGGAACGCTCCGGATGGCTTCTTGCCGTGGTACCAGCATAGCCGGTGCCGCGTGATGCGGCATCGGACACAAGTCAGGGGATCGCCCGCCATGGGTCGGCAGGGCGGGCGGGACGATCAGGACAACATCGACTGGCCGATGCGCAGGCTGCTGCGGCGCAGGCGCCAGCCCATCAGGATGGCAGCGGCGGTCAGGCCGACGATCAGGCCGATCCACATGCCCTGCGGACCCATGCCCAGCCCCAGGCCGAGCCCGGCGCCGAGCGGCATGCCCAGGCCCCAGTACGCGAACATGGCGATGAACATCGGCACGCGGGTGTCCTTCAGCCCGCGCAGCGCGCCGGCCGACAGCACCTGGATGCCGTCCGGGAACTGGAAGGTGGCCGCGTACAGCAGCAGGGTCGAGGCAAGGCCGGCCACCGCCAGGTCGTTGGTGTACACACCGACGATGGCATCGTGGCCGAACAGCAGCACTGCCGCCGACAACGTCTGCGTGCCCATGATGATCGCGTAGCCGGCCCAGGCCGCGCGCCGCACGCCGAAGCCGTCACCACGACCGACCGCATGGCCGACGCGGACGGTGGTGGCCTCGGCCACGCCCATCGGGATCATGAAGCACAGCTGGGCGACATTGATCGCGATCTGGTGCGCGGCCGCTTCATTGGCACCGAGACGGCCGATCAGCAGCGCGGTGACGATGAACAGGCCGCCTTCCATCAGCACGGTGATGCCGATCGGCAGGCCAGTGCGCAGCAGCTCCCAGATCGCCTTCCAGCGCGGTCCTTCGAAGTGCGAGAACAGCTGCAGGTGGGCGAAGCGCTTGGTGAACCACAGGTAGGTGGCGAAGGCGATCGCCTGCAGCCACATCATCACCGCCGAGGCGATGCCCAGGCCTTCGGCGCCCATTTCCGGGAAACCGAGCTTGCCGTTGGCCAGCACATAGCCCATCGGTGCCAGCACCAGCAGGCCACCGAAGCCGAGCAGCATGGTCGGCAGCGTCCAGTGCATGCCCTCGCTGAGGTAGCGCATGCAGAAATACAGGGTCAGCGCAGGTCCGCCCCAGCGCACCGCATGCAGGAACGCGGTGGCCCCCGGCACGATGTCCGGCGCGATGCCGAATGCCGGCAGCAGCGGTGGCACCACGGTGAGGAAGGTGAACATGATCAGCCCCAGCCCCAGCGCCAGCCACAGTGCCTGGCGGAACAACGGGCCGATCTCGCGCTCGCGGCCGGCGCCATGCAGCTGCGACACCGAGGCGGTGAGCGAGATCAGGGTGCCGATCGGAATCAGCATCGGCAGCCAAAGCAGCGCCGTACCGATGGTGACGGCGGCCAGTGTGGCCGTGGCGTGGTGGCCGGCAATCACGTTGTCGACGAAGGAGATCAGACCGGTGGACACATGACCCAGCACGAGCGGCAGGGCGAGCAGACCGGTGGCGCCGACTTCCTTGCTGAAGCGCGGCGTGGAGGTTGCAGTAGACATAAGGTGCTTGACGCGAACTGCGGTTGCGCGCGAAGGGCACAGGCACCGGGTTGCGGGCGCCCATCTTACGCGGGCGGCGCGTGCATTCCCATGACATGGCGTGAATGCTGGGTTTCAGCCGCCCCACACAAAAAGGGGACGGAGGGGATTAAGTCGCATCCGGCACTAGCGGACCTGAAACGACTTAATCCCCTCCGTCCCCTTTTTTTACTGGCCGGCCTGGCGCTTGAGCCAGCTGTCGCGCTCGGCGGCGGGCACGGCGAGGAAGGCGCTGCGCACGGTGTCGCGTTCCTGCGGTGGCGTGCGCTGCGCGACCAGGGTCAGCTGGGCCAGCTGCGCCGGGCTGAGCTGGCGCAGTACGGCCAGCGCGGTCTCGCGCTGTTCCGGGGGCACGAAGCCGAACAGGCCATGCAGCTTGGGAAATTCCAGGCCCAGTTGCGGGCCCAGCCGCCACCCGTCGCGGAACGCCTGGTCCTGGTCGCGGAACTGTTGGCGCAGGCGCTGCTGCTGGTCCGCAGGCAGCGCATTGAATCGCGCAGCCGCCTGGCGGATGCGCTCGCGCTCTCCTTCCGGCAACGCACGCCAGGCGGCGTAGTCGGCGCGGCGCTGGCGCTGCTGCTGCGCATCGAGCTGGGCGAAGGCAGCGGGTGCTGCGGTCGATGATGCCGGCGAAGCCATCGGCGTGGCCGGCGACGACGGTGGCGGCAACGGCATGTTCAATGATTGCGGTGCCGCGGACAGCGACAACGGCAGGGCCAGCAACAGGCTGGCGAACCAGGACTTATTCATCGGCAGCGGCGGTTTCCAGCGTGGCGTTGGCCGGCTCCGGCCGGCTCGGCTTGGATTGCGATTCGTCTACCGGCAGCGGACCGCCCGCGGCAGTCCACGCGTACAGGTCGGCATCGGCCACCAGCGGGTAGTCGCGGTCGGCCAGCATCGTGGCGTCGTCCGTGGCCTGGGCCGTGGTCGCATCCGGCGTGGCGTTGACCTTGCTTGGTGGCAGGGCTTCCACCGTCACCGGACCGGCTTCGCCCACCACACCCTCCGGCAGCGGTGCATCACTACCGAAGGAATGCCCCTGCCAGTAGCGCCAGCCCAGCGCGGCGGCCAGCAGCACCGCCACGGTGACCAGCAGGATCAGCGGACCGCGCCAGCGCGGCTTGGCGTTCGCGCGACGGCGCTTGCCATGGGCGGCCGCACGCTCATCGCGCTGCGGTGCGCGCCAGCTTGAGGTCGGGGCTTCGTTGTGGGCGGCCGGTGCGGCGGGTTGCTGCAGCTGTTGCAGGCGCGTGGCCGGCAGCTCACGGATGCGCGCCTGCACCTGTTCGGCCAACTGGCGCCAGGCCGAGGCATCCGGCTGGCCGTGGGCATCACGCGGGCAGGCGTCGGCCAGCAGGTGCTGGTAGCCGGCCTCGTCCTGGTCGAGCACGCGCATGGCGATACCCTCGTCCAGGCTGCCGCCCACCCGCAGCAGCAATGCCAGGCGCGGCAGCGGCGGCATCGCGCCCAGCGCGGCCAACGGCGGCCCCCACTGCCCGCCCGCCGGCTCGCGCAACGCCTGGCGCTGGCCCAGCAGGGTCCAGAAGCGGGTCGGCCACTGCGCCATCGGCAGATCGCTGGCAACGGCGGCAAAGGCGCGCATCACCGCCACCAGGGTCTGCTCAGCGCGCGCGGCATCGCCGCATTGCAGTTCAGCGACCACCAGGGCACGGCGCTCGACGCCACGCAGGAACGCCGACAGCGCGCCGGCCGCGGTCGAGGAAACAGGGGCGGGCACAGCCGTCATCGGTCACTCCAAAGGTCTGCCGGCATGATAGCGGCAGGCCATCGACGCCCGTAGGACTTGCGCCCACAGGCACTTCGTGCTGCAGGTTGTGCACAGCACCACGCCCCCGCAGCGGAAAACTGGGGCATCCAGCTGAATTCACTCTGTTTCAGCATTGTTTCACACTTAAGCTGTTGATTTTGAACGCTTTTACTATGTGGCGATTTTTTGACCAACCCAAGCGTGAGGCCGTCGCCATCGGCCTTCTGCGTTTCCGCTGACCGTTAACGCACAACGTTATCCACAGAACATGTGGATAAGACTGAATCTCCAATGGACACCGATATTTAGGTGACATTTATGATTCAACGGACGCCGCCCGGCCGCTCCCTCTGCTGCCATTCGCGCGCGCATGGCCCGTTACACTGGCCCGATGCTTTCACCGATTCCGACCCTGCAGGTCGCCCTGCCCGTCCCCCTGCCCCGCCTGTTCGACTACCTGTCGCCGGAAGGCGACGGCCCGGCGGTCGCGGTCGGCTGCCGCCTGAAGGTGCCGTTCGGCAACCGGGAGCTGGTCGGTGTGGTGGTGGGGCACGGCCAGACCGACGACGGCCAGGGACTGCGCCAGGCCCTGGCCTGGTGCGACCCGCAGCCGCTGCTGCAGGGTGAGCTGTGGCAGAGCCTGCAATGGCTGGCGCGCTACACCCACGCCCCCCTGGGCGAGGTGCTGAGCACCGCCCTTCCCGGCCCGCTGCGCCATGGCGAGGCCCTGCCGGACACCCACCACTGGGGCTGGCAGCTGACCCCGGAAGGCCGCGATCAGCGCGACAGGCTGCGCGCCGGCAGCCGCCCGCGGCAACTGGCCGAACTGCTGGCCGAGGCCATCGTGGATGAGGACGTGCTGGGCGAACGCATGGAGGACTGGCGCACCGCCGCCCGCAGCCTGGCCAAGCGCGGGCTGGCCGAGCGCGTTGCGCTGAGCGTGGCCCCCCAACACGCGCAGCCACTGCCAGGGCCCACGCTCAACCCGGACCAGGCCGAGGCGGTGGCCGCGATCAACGCCGCCGGCGGCTTCCAGCCGTTCCTGCTGGATGGCGTGACCGGCAGCGGCAAGACCGAGGTCTACCTGCAGGCGATCATCCACTGCCTGGCGCAGGGCAAGCAGGCGCTGGTGCTGGTGCCGGAAATCGGCCTGACCCCGCAGACCCTGGCACGCTTCCGCGGCCGCCTCGGCATCGCCGTGCATGCGCTGCATTCGGGGTTGAACGACAACGAGCGCGCGCGCGTCTGGGCAGCGGCCTCACGCGGCGAAGCACGCGTCATCGTCGGCACCCGCTCGGCAGTGTTCACGCCGCTGCCCCAGGCCGGCCTGCTGATCGTCGACGAGGAACACGACGGCAGCTACAAGCAGCAGGACGGCATCCGTTACCACGCGCGCGATTTCGCCCTGGTCCGGGCCAAGTCGCTGGGCATTCCAGTTCTGCTGGGCAGTGCCACGCCCTCGCTGGAAACCCTGCACAACGCCTACGCCGGGCGTTACACCCACCTGCGCCTGAAACAGCGCGCCGGCGATGCGCGGCCACCGCGCGTGCGCATCCTGGACGTACGCAAGCGCCCGCTGCATGACGGTCTCTCCGCCGATGTGCTGGCCGGCATCGGCGAGCACCTGCAGCGCGGCCAGCAGGTACTGGTCTTCAAGAACCGCCGCGGCTATGCGCCGGTGCTGCTTTGCCACGACTGCGGCTGGACCGCGCCATGCCAGCGCTGCGATGCGCCGATGACGGTGCATGGTGGCGGTCGTCGCCTGCAGTGCCACCACTGCGGTGCGCGGCAACCGGCGCCGCTGGCGTGCCCGGCCTGCGGCAGCCTGGCGCTGCAGCCGCAGGGCATCGGCACCGAACGCCTGGAAGAACACCTCACCGCCGCCTTCGCCGACTTCCCCGTGGTACGCATCGACCGCGGCACCACCTCACGGCGCGACGCGCTGGAACAGCAGCTGGCGAAACTGGGCGACCAGCCCGGCATCCTGGTCGGCACGCAGATCCTGGCCAAGGGCCACGACCTGCCCAAGCTGACGCTGGTGGTGGTGGTCGGCATCGACGAAGGTCTGTTCTCCGCCGACTTCCGCGCCAGCGAGAAACTGGCCCAGCAGCTGATCCAGGTGGCCGGTCGCGCCGGACGTGCACGTGACCCCGGCGAGGTCTGGCTGCAGACCCATCACCCCGGGCACCCGCTGCTGGAAACCCTGGTGAGCGGTGGCTACCACCCGTTCGCGCAGGCCGAGTTGAACCAGCGCCAGGCGGCCGGATTCCCGCCGTTCGCGCATCTGGCGCTGATGCGCGCCGAAGCGCAGCAGGTGGAGCATGCCAACGCGTTCCTGCTGGCCGCTCGGCAGTTGCTGGGCGAGCAGAACGTGGTCGAAGCCTACGGCCCGATGCCGGCGCCGATGCCACGGCGTGCTGGCTACCAGCGCACGCAGCTGCTGCTGTCGGCCATGCAGCGGCCGCCGCTGCATGGTGTGCTTTCGCAGTTGGTGCCGCAGCTGTATGCACTGCCGGAAGCACGCAAGGTGCGCTGGTCGCTGGATGTGGATCCGACGGATCTGTATTGAGGGGTCGGAGCCCACCCGCTGGGTGGGATCCGACCCCGATGGCCAGGGGGTCGGATCCCTTTTCGCAGAAAAGGGCTCTGACCCCGAACGCCACCGCTTACGTCAGCGGCGACATCACGCCGCGCTGGTAGGCCGGCCGCTCCCGCAGCCGCGCATACCAGTCAGCCAGATGCGGCAGCTCCGGGCGCTGGATCGGCAGTTCGAACCAGGCGTAGATCAGCGAGCCCAGTGGAATGTCACCCATCGCGAATTTCTCGCCCGACAGCCATGGCTGTTTCGCCAGGGTGGCATCGGCCATTGCCAGGTAGTCACCGGCGCGGACGATGGCGGCGCTGATGCGCGCTTCGTCGCGGTCGGCCGGCGCGGTGCGCATGATGCCCCAGACCAGGTCGCTGTACAGCGGCGCCATCCGCGACGTGCTCCAGTCCATCCACTTCTCGGCCTGGGCGCGTTCCATCGGATCTTCGGCGTACAGGGTACCCAGCGCGTAGCGCGCACTGAGGTAGCGCACGATGGCATTCGATTCCCACAGCGGCAGACCGTGGTCTTCGATCACCGGCACCAGGCTGTTGGGATTCATCGCCTGGTACTCCGGCGTCTGCGTGCCGCCGTGGCTGCCACCGACTTCGATGGACTCATACGGCAGGCCGATCTCTTCGGCGCACCACAGTACCTTGCGGACGTTGCTGGAATTGCGGCGGCCCCAGATCTTCAACATGCGGGTTTTCCTTGCGGGCAATGCGAGCGGCAACGATACGCCTGATCGGAGTGGAGATGTGCGTGCCGGATGCGGGATCAGGCATCTGGGGCTTGCCGGCCAGCGGCCGGCACTACCTGTTCTTTTTTGGCAGCGCGCGCACGTAGGACGACTTGCCGTCCTTCTTCAGCTCGAACAGCCCGATTGCTGCCAGCAGATCACTGAGCTTGCCGTAGCCGTAGTTGCGCGGATCGAACGAGGCCTGGTTGCCGATCTGGCTGCCGACCGGCCCCAGGTGCGACCAGCCATCCTCGCCCTCGGCCGAGGACACCGCGCGGCGCAGCATCTTCACCAGCCGCGTATCGCTGCGCATCTCCGCCCCGCTCTTGCGCGGGCGTGCATCATCATTGGCGACGGGCTCGCTCGACGCCTGCTCGCTCGATGCCTGCTCGGCATCCGGCACGCTGGCATGGGTCTGGCCCAGCGCTTCCAGGTAGGTGAACTTCGAGCACGCGTTGACGAACGGTTCGGGCGTCTTCTTTTCGCCGAAGCCATACACCTTCACGCCATCGGTCAGCAGGCGCATCACCATCGGGGTGAAATCGGCATCGCTGGACACGATGGCGAACCCATCAAGATTGCGCGCGTACAGCAGGTCCATGGCATCGATCACCATCGCCATGTCGGAGGCATTCTTGCCCTTGCTGTAGGCGAACTGCTGGATCGGGCGGATCGCATATTCGTGCAGCACCGCTTCCCAGCCCTTCAACCGCGGGCTCTTCCAGTTGCCATAGGCACGGCGCACGTTGGCCACGCCGTAGCGGGCGACTTCGGCCAGGACCTCGTCGATCTTCGAGGCCGGCGCGTTGTCGGCGTCGATCAACAGGGCGATGCGCTTTTCCGGTTCGCTCATGGGCTCCTCAGGGGCCGTTGCCTGAACCCGAGTATCGCCGATCCACGCGGGCGCTGACGTGACAGGCAGCCGCCGTGCGAAGATGCCAGGCGCTTCCCCCAATGCCCCCACTGGAGTGAGTCGATGAGTCGCGAGCGCGTTCCCCACCTGGTTGTTGTCGGCGGCGGTTTTGCCGGCCTCTGGGCCACCCGTGCCCTGGCCCGCGAGCGCATACGCATCACCCTGGTCGACCGCCGCAACCATCACCTGTTCCAGCCGCTGCTGTACCAGGTGGCCACCGCCGGCCTGTCCGCGCCGGATATCGCCGCGCCGCTGCGCCACATTCTCGGCCACCAGCGCAACGTGGAAGTCCGCCTGGGCGAAGTGGTCGCCATCGACAAACAGGCCCGGCAGATCCGCATGGCCGATGGCAGCACGCTGGACTACGACAGCCTGCTGCTGGCCACCGGCGCCACCCACGCCTACTTCGGCAACGACCAGTGGGCCGATGATGCGCCCGGCCTGAAGACGCTGGACGATGCCATCGCGCTGCGCCGCAAGCTGCTGCTGGCCTTCGAGCGCGCCGAGGCCGAACCGGACCCGGCGAAGAAGGCGGCATGGCTGAGCTTCGCGGTGGTCGGCGGCGGCCCCACCGGTGTTGAACTGGCCGGCACCCTGGCCGAGATCGCGCGGCATACGCTGCGCAACGAATTCCGCCACATCGACCCGGCCAGCGCCAAGGTGCGGCTGGTCGAGGCCGGCCCGCGCGTGCTGTCCTCGTTCCCGGAAGTGCTTTCGCTGAAGGCACGCCGGCAGCTGGAAAAGCTGGGCGTGGAAGTGCTGACGGGTACTCCGGTGAGCGACATCGACAGCCAGGGCTTCAAGCTCGGTGAGCAGTTCGTGCCGGCCCGCACCGTAGTCTGGGCCGCCGGCGTGGCCGCCTCACCACTGGCGCGCACGCTGGACGTGCCGCTGGACCGCGCCGGCCGCGTGCAGGTGCAGCCGGACCTGACCCTGCCCGACCACCCGGAGCTGTTCGTGGCCGGCGATCTGGCCGCACTGAACCAGGCCAACGGCAAGCCGGTGCCCGGCGTGGCGCCTGCCGCCAAGCAGATGGGCAAGTACGTGGCCGGGGTGATCCGCGCGCGCCTGCATGGCAAGGCGGCACCGGGGCCGTTCAAGTACGCCGACTACGGCAACCTCGCCACCATCGGCCGCATGGCCGCGATCGTGCACCTGGGCCGGCTGCAGTTGTCGGGCATCCTGGCCTGGTGGTTCTGGCTGGCCGCGCACGTGTTCTTCCTGATCGGCTTCCGCAACCGCATCGTGGTGCTGCTGAACTGGGCGGTCGCGTACTGGAGCTACCAGCGCAGCGCGCGCATCATCTTCGGTGATGATCAGGATGACCGGCGGCCCCGACGGTAGTGCCGGCCGCTGGCCGGCTGCTGCGCGGTCGGATCCCTTTCCGCAGGAAAGGGCTCTGACCCCGTCAACACCCTCCACGCATGGCGTGGATCTACCGGTTCATCGGACCACCTGGCACCCGCCGTTTCGCCCAGGTGCGGCAGAAATCCTCCTTCCTCGCGGTGTCGGCAATCTGCGTGCTACTCCAATGCCGGGTGATCCAGATCGTCAACGCGGTGCTGCTCAGATGCCAGCGCAGCATGCCATGCCGAGGCTGCCGCCACAGGTGCCGTCGGGCAATCCAGTAGGCCTCCCGTTCCACTTCCGGCACCTTCTTCTGCATCACGTCCTTGTCGAAGAACTGCGCGGCGAAGCGCCAAGGGTTCATCGGCTGGTATCCCGCCCGTGGTTCACTGCTGCACGCAGCCACACCACTCGGCGCGCGGTCCGCCGGCTTCGGCCGGCCTTCCACCAGCGCCAGTCCGAGCAGGTACAGCAGGCCCGGCAGCAGTGCGATGGCGGCGACCAACACGATGACTGACAGCCACGCTTTCCCTGCGGCCCCCATCGCTCACTTCGCCTTTGGTTTCGGGTACCACAGTGCGTTGACGATGACCCAGCGCTGGTCGAAGCGCCCCATGTGGAAGTAATCGACGAACCACGGGGTTTCCAGTCGCACCGAGGCGGCGTTGCCGGTCACGTCCAGCACCGTGCAGCGGCGGTCCCATTGATCCTTCGGGGTCTTCAGCGCGCCCTGCTTCGTCAACGAGACCAGCTCTTCCTTCGACATGCGGCGCAGGCCCAGGCGCTCGTCGGGTGTATCGCCGAGCACCGCGCGCTTGGCCAGGTCCGGGTGCAGGGAGCGGGCGACGCGCTGCGGGTCGGCCTCCAGCTGGCCGTCGACGTAGTCGTGGCAGGTGGCTTCGATGGCCGCGATGGTGGCCGGGTCGGCGGCGGGACTTGTTGATGCGGAAAGAGCGAACAGCAGGGCGATCGTGGACATCCGGGTCTCCAGCTCTGGGCGCGGGGCGATCATCGCATGGGCCGGGCAGCCCATCCACGCATGGCGTGGATCTACAGAAGCGTCTCGGCTGGTGCCTGCAGCCAGGCCAGCTTGCGTTCGCGCGGCTGCTGCTTGAGCTGCCACTCGGCGCGTGACGCGGCGGCCCGGTCCGGGTACTCACGCACGGCCAGCACCCGCAGCGGTGGCCGGGCCCGGGTGTAGCGCGCGCCCTTGCCGGCCTGGTGGGCGGCGAAACGCGCATCCACATCGGTGCTGATGCCGGCGTAATAGCTGCCATCGCGGCATTCGAGCAGGTACAGGAACCACGGGCGGAGAGACGGGGCCATGCCCGGATTATGCCGTGCTGCACTGCAGCGGATATACTGGCGCCCGAATGCAGGAGAGAGGCGCCGCGCTGGCGCCCGCCGAAGGCGCAGGCTCCCATGATCGCTCAGGCCGGTGGGCTGGAATCCCACCAACCATGCATTCGACTCGCCGAGCTGGAGAGAGGTCACCGGGCACGCCCCGGACGATCCGCCGAAGGGGCACGCGGCCTACGCCGCTGAACTCTCAGGCAAAAGGACAGCGGGAGCGGCACCGGTCATCGTCATCCCGTCATTGCGCAGGCAGTGGCGGTATACGCGCATGGCCGGCCCCACCGCGCCCGGAGCCTGTCCCATGCTGCTGTCCATCATCTACCTGATTGCCATTTCCGCCGAGGCCATGACCGGCGCGCTGTCCGCCGGCCGCCGCCGCATGGACCTGTTCGGCGTGGTCATGATCGCCTGCGTCACCGCCCTCGGCGGCGGCTCGCTGCGCGACATCCTGCTCGGCCATTACCCGCTGGGCTGGGTGAAGCATCCCGAGTACCTGGGTTTCACCGTGTGCGCGGCGCTGATCGCCACCTGGGTGGCGCGCTGGATGCACCACTTCCGCCGCACCTTCCTGGTGCTCGATGGCCTGGGCCTGATCGCCTTCACCCTGATCGGCTGCTCGATCGCGCGCGAGGCCGGCCATGCGATGCCGATCGTGCTGATCGCCGGCATGCTGACTGGTGCGTTCGGCGGCGTGCTGCGCGACATCCTCTGCAACGAGGTGCCGCTGATCTTCCAGAAGGAGCTGTACGCGATCATCGCGCTGCTGACCGGCGCGGCCTATCTGTTGCTGCTGCATTGGGGCGTGGCCGATGCCACTGCGATTCTGTGCTGCCTCGGCGGCGGCTTCGCGTTGCGCCTGCTGGCGATCCACTACCGCTGGGAAATGCCGAAGTTCGTCTACCACGACGAAGTGCATTGAGCCTCTTCGTAGCGTCGAGCCATGCTCGACTGCGCTTTGCAGCAAACCAACGCGCGTCGCGCGCACGTCGAGCATGGCTCGACGCTACAAATACCGGCATCACCACCCCGGCGATGTACCTGGCGCTGTCGCTCATGCGCAGCGCCAGGCGCATCGCCGGTGCAGATGGGCCGGTCTCCAACTCCGGCCGGCCCTGATCGCGGCCGCACCCCCGCAGGCGCTGGCCGCCATCCACACACGTGCCGCACTCAGGCGGCTTCGGACACCTTCACGTCGCGACGGGCCCGCACGGCCGCAGCCAGTCGCTCCAACACCGTCACGGTGGTGTCCCAGTCGATGCAGCCATCGGTGATGCTCTGCCCGTAGACCAGCGGCTGGCCTTCCACCAGTTCCTGGCGGCCACCAACCAGATGGCTCTCGATCATCACACCAACGATGCGCTGTTCGCCGTCTTCCAACTGAACGGCGATGTCCTCGATCACCTTCGGCTGGTTTTCCGGGTTCTTCAAGCTGTTGGCATGGCTGGCGTCGATCATCAGGCGCGTCGGCAGCTTGGCCTTGGCCAGCACCTGGCAGGCGTCGGCGACGCTGCCTGCGTCGTAGTTCGGCTGCTTGCCGCCGCGCAGGATCACATGGCAATCCGGATTGCCGGTGGTCGATACGATGGCGGTACCGCCCTGCTTGGTGACCGACAGGAAGTGGTGCGGATTGGACGCTGCACCCACCGCGTCGGCGGCGATCTTCACGTTGCCATCGGTGCCGTTCTTGAAGCCGACCGGGCACGACAGCCCCGACGCCAGCTCGCGATGCACCTGGCTTTCGGTGGTGCGTGCACCGATCGCGCCCCAGGCCACCAGGTCGGCAATGTACTGCGGCGAGATCACGTCGAGGAACTCGACACCGGCCGGCAGTCCGAGCTTGTTGATGTCGCGCAGCAGGCCGCGGGCGATGCGCAGGCCCTTGTCGATCCTGAAGCTGCCATCCAGGTCCGGATCATTGATCAGGCCCTTCCAGCCCACCGTGGTGCGCGGCTTCTCGAAGTACACGCGCATGACGATTTCCAGTTCGCCGGCCAGCGCATCGCGCAGCGGCTTCAGGCGCTGGGCGTACTCGATGGCGGCCTTCGGGTCGTGGATCGAGCACGGGCCCACCACCACCGCAAGGCGATCGTCACGGCCATGCAGGATCTGGTGCAGGGCCGCGCGCGAGGCGCTGACGGTGTCGGAGGCTTCATCGTCACAGGGCAGCATCGCCAGCAGCTGGGCGGGCGGTGTCAGCGGTTCGATGGTGCGGATACGCAGGTCGTCGGTGTGCGGGGGCATTGCAGGAGATCTCCGGAACGTTGGGGGTCCCCAGCGTGGCGGCATGAAAAAAGCCGCCAGGTTCGCTGGCGGCTTTCGGGAATGCGTCTGAAGCTTTCTTCAGGGTGAGCGCAGTCCTTCCTCCGCCAGTGGCTTCGGAAAGTAATACCAGTAAAAGCGGGTGGCGGCTGCGTTCATGGGGTGTATTGATAGCACAGCTTTTGCGCAGTGCAAAATGTTTCATCCGCAACTGGGGACCCGGTTCAGCGAGGTGCGCGCCAGCGCTGCCTATGTGGCAGCAGCCACGCAGAGTCGCTCATTTGCCATGCACTTCCACGTCCAGCAGCAGGCCTTCATGGATGTCGGCCCAGCGCTCCAGCACGCGATCCAGCTCCTGCCTGGCCTCGTCCAACTGCTCGGGGTTGAGCAGGGAGCGGGCGGTGTAGAGGTCGGAGACCAACCGCCGCAGGGCCGCTTCCGGGATGGCCACCGAGGGCCCTTCCCGCCCCGGCAACTGCAATGCCGGGCTGTCGCCAAGCGGGCCGAACAGCGTGACCTGGAGCGTGCTCTGCATGATCAACTTCCCTGCGGATGGACATGGGCAATGCACTGTTTACCGCGTCCGGGTGACAGGCGCATGTGCCATGCTCGCTTGAATGACCTGGGGTTGCCGGCCAGCGGCCGGCGCTACCGAAGCGAGCGCATCGCGCGTTTGCGGATGTAGGCGTTGGCGGTGCTGTCGTGCTCGCGCTGCCAGCGCACGCAGAGTTCGCGCAGCCACTGCGGCTGTGTCTTGCCGGCATCATTGAGCCAGTTGCCGACGGAATCCTGCACATAGCGCTCCGGGTCATCGGCCAGTGCTTCCAGCAGCGCCACTGCATGTTCCGGATGTTGCTTGAACAGGGCGATGTGCGTGGCCCAGACACCACGTGGGCGCAGTGCTTCGCAGGCGAAGCGGCGCAGGTACGGCGATGCTTCCTGTGTCCACGGTTGCAGGTACCCGAGCGCCTGCTCCGGCGCGGAAACAATGTCCGTGCGTAGCGCCAGCCACGCCCATTCGCGCACTCCGAAGTGTGGGTCATCGGCCAGCGTGCGCATCTGCTGCAGCTTCTCTGCCAACGTTGCGCGGGCATCGCTGCCGATCAGATAACAGGCCCAGCCACGCACGGTATCGGAGCTGTGATGCTGCCAGAGCGCAGGCGCGTCCTGCCCCGCCTCACGCAGCAACTGCGCGGCCAGGGCCATGCGCTGGGTGATGCCCTTGCCTGAGGCTTCGTGCATGCGTTGCAGCGCTTCCGGTTCAAGCGCAGGCGCGACCCCTTGCAACAGCTCGGCGAAATCCACTGCCAGGCATTCGGCCAGATGAGTGGCGGCGGCGTTGCCGCTGTTGAGTGCACGCCGCCGCTCCGCTGGAATGGGCGTGCTCATGCTGCGGATTTCCGCCCGGCGTCCGTGTGCTGCCAGACCTTGAGCAGCAGCCGTGACAGCTGCTGCTGTTCATCCGCATCCAGGCCGTTGAACAGGCCGCCGATCCACTGTGTGTGCTGCTCGAACAGCGCATCGGCCAGGCGCGCCCCCTTTGCGGTCAACACGATCTGCAGGCGGCGGCCATCCTCGGCATCGCTGCGACGCTGTAGCAGGCCTTCGCGCTGCAGGCCGTCGAGCAGGCCGCTGATGGTGGCGCGGGTCACGCCGGCACGCTCTGCCAGTTCATGGGGCGGCAGCGAGCCATCGGCGCCATGCAGCAGGAACAGTACGATGAAGCGACCCTCGCTGAGCCCGTGCGGTGCAAGCCGGGCAGCGCAGTCGCGATCGATCGACGAGGCCAGCGAGAGCAGCTGGAAACACAGGCGCAGCTGCGCGATGTTGCTGTGACCGCGTCGTTGCGTTTCCTCCAGCAACGCCTGGTGCTTGGTTTCGATCATGGCGCCCCTGCAATGTGATTAGTCGCCTAATCATATTATAAAAACACATCATCCATGAACCACGCCGATTTTCAGGAGAACGTCCCCAGCAACAGGCGCGCGATCAGCCCGCCGCCCTCACGGTGCAGCAGCTGCAGTTCGCCTGCGTGCCGCCTGGCCACATTGGCGGCCACAGCCAACCCCAACCCGGCGCCACCGGTGGCGCGGCTGCGCGAGCTCTCGCTGCGCTGGAACGGTTGCAGCAGGCGTGCACGGTCGGCCTCGGCGATGCCCGGGCCGCGATCCATCACATCCAGCTGCACCCTGTGGCCGACCATGGCAAGCTGCAGCTCCACGGCCCCGGCGTAGCGCTCGGCGTTGTCGATGAGATTGTCGACCGCGCGCCGGATCAGCAGCGCATCGCCGTTCCAGCGCAGCGTGTCCGGCCCCTGGATGGAGATGCCGACTCCGCGCAGCAGCGCCGCCTGCACGCAGTCCTCCAGCAGTGCGGCCAGATCCAGACCGTGCATCTGCAACGGCTGCAGTTCACCGCGTGCGTAGTCCAGTACCTGCTCGATCATCGTGTCCATGCGCTCGATGTCCGCCACCATCCGCGCCGACTGGGGCGCGGGGGCGAACTCGGCGCGCAGGCGCAGCCCGGTCAATGGCGTGCGCAGGTCATGCGCTACGGCGGCCAGCATGTGGGTCATGTCCTGTGCCTGCGCATGCAGGCGATCGCGACCGGTGCTGATCGCAGCGGCCAGCATCTGTACCTCGCGTGGGCCGTCATCCGGCAAGGGCGCTGTGGCCTGCAGGTCCACCCGTGCGCTGGCTTCGGCGAGGCGGTGCAGCGGGCGTCCCAGCCGGATCGATGCCCACGCCGCCAGCGGCGCCAGCAGGACCGCACCACCCAGCAGGGCAAGCACCACCTGGCGGCGCCAGGCCGCCAGATCGCTGTGATCGCTGCCGACCACCTGCCAACGGCCATCGGCCTGGCGTACGCCCAGTTCAAACGGCGGCCATTGCATGGCGGTCAGTACTGCCGCCTGCGCCTTCAGTACACCGGCCCGCGCCGTGGCATCGAGCACGGCCCCCCCCTCGATGACCTGCACGTCCGGCGCCTTGCCCTGCCCGCTCCAGACCAGGCGTACCTCCTTCGCCGGCAAACCCATCTGCAGCGCCGCCAACTGCGTGAGCCAGTCGCTGGCGCTGCCCTGTGGTGGTGCGTCCTGTGTCGCCAGATGCAGGCCCAATGGCGCTGCGGCCTGCTCCCCGCGCAGCACCTGCACGGCCTGGTCCAACCGCATCGGCGGAGGCGCAGGCCGGGGCATCCAGCCAACCACGGCCACGCTGACCAGTGTCGCCAGCAGCAGGCTGGCCAGGGCCAGCATCGCGATCCAGCGCGCGGTCGGCCACCGGCTGCTCACAACACCTCTACCTCGGCGTCGAAGCGGTAGCCTTCACCGCGCAAGGTCTGCACCAGGGCTTCAGCACCGGGTGAGGCCTGCCCCAGCTTGCGTCGCAGCCGACTGATCGCCAGGTCGACCGCACGATCGACGCTGTCGGTGGGTTCACCGCGGCTCAGCTGCAGCAGCTGCTCGCGCCCCAGCACCCGCCCGGGACGTTCGGCCAGCGCCAGCAGCAGGCTGAACTCACCGCGGCTGAGCATCAGTTCGTTTCCTTCCGGCGCGAACAGCCGACGTTGATCAGGCAGCAGCCGCCAACCGGCAAAGCGCAGTTCGCTGGCCACCTGCGCGCGCAGCTTGTGCTGGCGGCGCAGCAGCGCGCGTACCCGTGCCAGCAGCTCCCGCGGATCGAACGGCTTGGCCAGGTAGTCGTCCGCACCCATCTCCAGTCCGATCACCCGATCCGGCGCGCTGCCCATCGCCGACAGCATCAGGATCGGGATGGCCCGTGCCTGCAGCCGGCGGCAGACCGAAAGCCCGTCCTCGCCGGGCATCATCCAATCGAGGATGATCAGGTCGGGCCGTTCGCTCTGCAGCACCACGTCGAGCGCCGTCGCGTCCGCCGCGACCCGCACCATGAAGCCATGCAGCAGCAGGCAATCAGCGATGGCATCGCGGATGCTGGCGTCGTCATCGACAACGATGACACGGGCGGGAGTCGTCATGCGGGCAGTATCGGGCCGGTCTGTATCAGGACGGTATCAACAGCGATATTCCCGCGATACGCCGCTGCGCGCCAATGGTCACCCATGATCACTGCGGAGACTTGCCTTGCACCTCATCCCATTCCTCCTGCTTGCTGCCCCGCTGCCTGCGCTGGCGTCCGATGCCCCCGAACACATCCTGCCGATGTGGATGCAGGGCGGTCATCCGGCCGTGGCCGTGTCGCTGGACGGGCGTGCCGAACCGCTGCGCTTCGTGGTCGACAGCGCGGCAGGCGCCACCCTGGTCGATGACCGCGTCGTTCGGCGCTATGGCCTGGAGGATGCGGATGCAGAGGTATCACAGGCCCAGGGGGCGAGTGCAGCTTCCGCGCGACTGCAGCGCATGCGCAGCACGTCCTGGCAGCTGGGCAGTTGGCAGCTGCAGGCCCAAGCCATGAAGGTCGATCTGTCGTCGTTGCCGAAGGACGATGATCCGGCCATTGACGGCTTGATCGGCAACGATCTGACCGGGCGCTGGGACACCCGTTGGGACTTCGGCCGCAATCAACTGGCGCTGTGGACACCCGGCGGATTGAACCTGGAAGGACCGGGTTGCCAGCCCAATGCGCTGCCCGGCCGTACTGACGGCCTGCGCCAGTTCGGCTTCATCACGCTTGCACTGGGAGCGCCCGCTGTGGACGCCATCGCCGTGGTCGACACCGGTGCCGCGCAGACCGTCCTCAACGCCGAAGCAGCACGCGCACTGGGGCTGCGCACCGATGGCAGCGATGCACGGGTACGGGTGCGTGAAAAGGGCACCGAAGGCCTGGGCGGCGGAAAGCAGGCGACCTGGCTGTACACCCTGCCCGGCATGACCGGCAGCGGCTGGCAGCACCCGTCGATGGAGGTCCGCATCAGCGAACTGCCGGTGTTCAAGGCGATCGGCCTGGAGGCCCGGCCGGCGCTGATCCTCGGTGCCGATGCAATGCGCGGCGGCCAGGTGGACATCGGTGCCGGCGCGGCCCGGATCTGCCTGCGCCGGCCGCAGGTCAGCTGACATCTGGCAATGACGCCAGCGGCAGCCTGGCGTAGCATCGCCGTGCGCCCCACCAGGAGTTCCACGCATGTGCCGTGCCACCCTGATGTTGCTGACGCTGCTCCCGCTGGCGGTACTGGCCGCGCCGCCACCCGTGCCCACGCCCACCCGCATCGATGCCGAAGCACAGCGGCTGATGCAGGCGGCCCATGCGCGCGGGATGGCGCTGGCGGTGATCGATGACGGCAAGGTGGTGCATGTGGCCGCCTACGGTGAACGCAACGCCGCAGGCGAGCCGCTGCGCACCGACACCGTGATGTACGCTGCGTCACTGACCAAGATGGCCTTCGGCCACCTGGTCGCACAGCTCGCCCAGGACGGGGTGATCGATCTGGATGCCAGCATCGCCAGCGCACTGGACATGCCGCTGCCGGACTACCCGCCCGAACCGAAGAAGTACGCCGACTACAGCGTGCTGGCCAGTGATGTGCGCTGGCGCCAGCTCACGCCGCGACGGCTGCTGAACCACGCCAGCGGCTTCGCCAACTTCGGCTTTCTCGAACCGGATGGCCGCTTGAAGTTCCACTTCGACCCCGGCAGCCGCTACGCATACTCCGGTGATGGGCTGATCCTGCTGCAGTTCGTGATTGAACGCGGGCGGCCGGGCCAGAACGTGGGCACCTTGATGCAGCAGCGCGTGTTCGATCGCTTCGGCATGGCGCGGACCAGCATGACGTGGCGTAGCGATTTTTCCGGCAACCTGGCCGATGGCTGGACTGCGGACGGCACGGCCGAGCCGCACGACGAGCGCAGCCGGGTACGTGCAGCAGGATCGATGGATACCACCATCGCCGACATGGCCCGCTTCGCGGCCGGCTATGTGCGCGGCGAAGGACTGTCGGCTTCAATGCGCAAAGAGCTGGTGCGTCCGCAGCTGCCGATCACCACCGCCAGCCAGTTCCCCACGCTGCAACCGGAGCTGCCCGCGGCGCAGCAACGCAGGGATCTGGCGGCAGGCCTGGGCGTGGTGACCTTCCGCGGCTCGCAGGGCGCAGGCTTCTACAAGGGCGGCCACGATGATGCGGTCGGCAACACGCTGGTGTGCATCGAGCGGTACAAACGCTGCGTGGTGATCCTGGGCAACGACGTGCGGGCGGAGGCTACGTTCCCGGCACTGGTGGCGTTCGTGCTGGGCGATACCGGCGTGCCATGGCAGTGGGAATACGGCGCGGCGAGGGCATTCGTCGAATGAGGGCGCGTTGACGCCTGCGTATCGCGTGCGGCTGGACGGGCGCATCCACGCATGGCGTGGATCTACCAGCGAAACCGTGCACCTTTAGATCCACGCCATGCATGGATGCCTGCCCCGCTTATCGCGCCTGTTCGAAGAACATCAGGTACACCAGCCGGCCATTCTCCAGGCGGTCGCCGAACGCGGGCCCGGCGGTGTGCCAGAACCAGGGCCGCAGCAGCACCAGCCGGTTGAAGCGCATCGGGATGCGCATGGTCATTTCCCACTGGCTGTCGTCGTTGCTGTCGCGCTCGATGATGTCGCGATGCATGTCGCCGCCGTTGGCATAGCCCAATGCGGCCAGCTCCGCTGCATCCAGGGCCATGCGCTCGGTGCCGGTGCGGCGGTGGCGGAAGAACTCGGTGCCGCCCTCGCAGTGCTCCGGTGCACTCAGGTAGAGGATGCCCGACCAGTGCGAGTGATCGGCATGCACCTTGGCGCGGCCGGTATCACCGGCCAGGGTGATCCGGAACTTGCCGTGCGACTGCAGCGGGTTGACCGGCCGCAGCGGTTCGTTGACCAGCCGCGAGACCGCGCCCGACAGTCCATCCAGATCCAGCCGCTGCTGCGAATTGCGCCCTGGGAACGCGCCTTCCTGCACGGGATAGGTCAGGCCCAGCGCCGCCTGGCGCAACCCCTGCGCATCGGCAGGAGAAAGGAAGTCGTCGACGATGATGAACGAGGTAGGCATGGCCACCGAGCGTAGCGATGCGCTGCGGCGGCGGCAACCGGGCAACGAAAAACCCCGCCTTGCGGCGGGGTTCTTCCTTGCATCGGGAAGGCGTGCCGACCAAGGTCGGCAACGACCGCCGGGGACGTGGACTTAGAAGTCCATGCCGCCCATGCCACCCATGCCGCCCATGCCACCGGCGCCACCCATGGCCGGCTCGTCCTTCTTCGGAGCTTCGGCAACCATGGCTTCGGTGGTGATCATCAGGCCAGCAATCGAAGCGGCGTTCTGCAGCGCCGAACGGGTCACCTTGGTCGGGTCCAGGATGCCGAACTGCAGCATGTCGCCGAACTCGCCGGTGGCGGCGTTGTAGCCGAAGCTGCCGGTGCCTTCCTTGACCTTGTTGATGATGACCGACGGCTCTTCACCGGCGTTGGCCACGATTTCGCGCAGCGGGGCTTCCATCGCGCGCAGGGCGATCTGGATGCCGTGGTTCTGGTCTTCGTTGGCACCCTTCAGGCCGGCCAGTGCGGTGACCGCACGGACCAGGGCGACGCCGCCGCCCGGGACCACGCCTTCTTCAACGGCTGCACGGGTCGCGTGCAGGGCGTCGTCGACGCGATCCTTCTTTTCCTTCATTTCGATTTCGGTCGACGCGCCGACCTTGATCACGGCAACGCCGCCGGCCAGCTTGGCCACGCGTTCCTGCAGCTTCTCGCGGTCGTAATCCGAGGAGGTGTCCTGGATCTGGGTCTTGATCTGGCCGACGCGTGCATCGACGGCAGCCTTGTCACCCACGCCATCGATGATGGTGGTGTTTTCCTTGGAAACCTGCACCTTCTTGGCGCGGCCCAGGTCCTTGATGGTGGCCTTTTCCAGCGACAGGCCGACTTCTTCGGAGATCACGGTGCCGCCGGTCAGCACGGCCATGTCTTCCAGCATCGCCTTGCGACGGTCGCCGAAGCCCGGAGCCTTGACGGCCACGACCTTGACGATGCCACGGATGGTGTTGACCACCAGGGTGGCCAGCGCTTCGCCTTCGACTTCCTCGGCCACGATCAGCAGCGGCTTGCCGGCCTTGGCGACGCCTTCCAGCACCGGCAGCAGGTCGCGGACGTTGGAGATCTTCTTGTCGTGCAGCAGGATGAACGGGTCATCCAGGTCAGCGGTCTGCGACTGCTGGTTGTTGATGAAGTACGGGGACAGGTAGCCGCGGTCGAACTGCATGCCCTTGACCACGTCCAGCTCGTTGTCCAGGCCCGAGCCTTCTTCAACGGTGATCACGCCTTCCTTGCCCACTTCCTTCATCGCGTCAGCGATGATCTGGCCGATCGACTCGTCCGAGTTGGCCGAGATGGTACCGACCTGGGCGATCGCCTTGTCGTCGGCGGTCGGCTTCGAGATGCTCTTCAGTTCGGCAACGGCGGCCACGACGGCCTTGTCGATACCGCGCTTCAGATCCATCGGGTTCATGCCGGCGGCAACCGCCTTGGCGCCTTCGCGGATCAGGGCCTGGGCCAGCACGGTGGCGGTGGTGGTGCCGTCGCCAGCGTCGTCGTTGGTGCGCGAAGCGACTTCCTTCACCATCTGCGCGCCCATGTTCTCGAACTTGTCAGCCAGTTCGATTTCCTTGGCGACGGAGACGCCGTCCTTGGTGATGGTCGGCGCGCCGAAGCTCTTTTCCAGCACGACGTTGCGGCCCTTCGGGCCCAGGGTGGCCTTGACGGCATTGGCGAGAACGTTGACGCCGCGCACCATGCGCGAACGGGCGTCTTCACCGAAACGAATATCCTTGGCAGCCATTGCATTTACCTCATTGGTAGCGCCGGACGAGGCCCGGCGGCTGGGATTTGGGGATCAGGTTGAAACAGGTCGCGCCGGGGCTCAGCCGATGACGGCGAGCACGTCGTCTTCGCGCAGGACCTTGTACTCGACGCCTTCGCTCTTGTACGAGCTGCCGGCGTACTGGCCGTAGATGACCTTGTCGCCGACCTTCAGCGACGGAGCGCGCACGCTGCCGTTGTCCAGCGGCTTGCCCGGGCCGACGGCCACGACTTCACCCTTGGTGGACTTTTCCTTGGCCGAATCCGGAATGACGATGCCACCGGCGGAGATTTCGTCGGCTTCGATCGGCTTGACCACAACGCGGTCGTGCAGCGGCTTGATGCTCATGAGAGACCTCTTAAGTTATTGATTGGTCTGAAAAAGTCTGGCGATGTTAGCACTCACCCCAGGTGACTGCCAGCATTGCTCGCGAAAAAGCCCGATGAATCGGGAGCAGGACAGAGATGGAGCTGCGCCCGGACCTTTCAAGGCCGGTCGAGGAAAAATTTTCGCCGCCCCGGGATGCGCGGATTCCCGCCCTGCGTGAAGGCATTCAGGCCGGTGCAGCGCGACAACCTCGTGTCCCAAACCCTCGACATTTGGTGACCCGCGTCGCACTGTCAGATATCTGACGTTCATTTACGACAAAGTGTCACTGGATCGGCCTTAGGCTCGGCCGCGCATTCCCAATCACAAGGAGTAGTCGATGCGATTGCTGTCCCCGCTTGCCGCCGCCTGCCTGCTGGCCCTGGCCGCCGCGCCGGCCCAGGCCGAGGTCTTCATCAACGAACTGCACTACGACGACAGCACCGCCGCCGGTGACGTCGGCGAAGCGATCGAGGTCGTGGCCACCGCTGGTGAGGACCTGTCCGGCTACCGCCTGTACCTGTACAACGGCGCCAACGCCTCGGCCGCCGTGGTCTACGACAACAAGCCGGTGCCGGCCGGCAGCGCCGCCGGCTGCGGCAGCGCGACCATCGCCGTGGTCAACTACCCGACCAACGGCATCCAGAACGGTCCCAACGACGGCATCGCCCTGGTCGATGCCAGCGGCAAGGTGGTCCAGTTCCTCAGCTACGAGGGCGCCATCACCGCCTCCGGCGGCCCTGCCGCCGGCATGACCAGCCAGAACATCCCGGTGGCCGAGACCAACAGCACGGCGCCGGGCACCTCGCTGCAGCTGACCGGCAGCGGCAGCCAGTACGCCCACTTCACCTGGGCCGAGTCGGCCAAGCAGACGTTTGGCAGCTGCAACAACGGCCAGACCTTCAGCGGCGGTGGCACTCCGGGCCCGAACACGCCGCCGTCGGTCTCCACCACCACCCCGGCGCAGGGCAGCAGCACCTTCCCGGCCGCCGCCGACCTGGAAGTGGTGTTCAGCGAGACGGTGAACCTGGCCAGTGGCGCCTTCGCCCTGAGCTGCGGCACCTCCGGCAGCGTGCCGCTGACTTTCCCGGCCAGCGGCCGCAGCGTGAAGCTGTCCACCAACACCGCGCTGGTGGCCGGTGAAGCCTGCCGCTTCGATATCCGTGCCGCGCGCATCACCGACCTGCAGGGCGCGCACCCGGCCGCCGACAGCCGCATCGCCTTCACCGTGGCCAGCACCGGCGGCAATCCGGACCCGGGCAACCCGGGCGTGCCGGCCGGCTACTACTCCAAGGTGAACACCAGCAGCCCCAGCCAGCTGCGCTGCTCGCTGCACGCCACCATCAAGGGCCACACCGCCTATCCGTACAGTGGCTCGGGCACCAGTACCTGGACCATCCTGGAAATCGCCGACGAGGATCCGAACAATTCCGGCAGGATCCTCGATGCGTATCGCAACCACAGCTACGCCAAGGTGACCGATCGCGCCGGCAGCGGCAGTGGCCTGAAGTACAACCGCGAGCACACCTGGCCGAACTCGCTGGGCTTTGCCAGCACCACCGGTGACAAGGGCCTGCCGTACGCGCCGTATACCGACACGCACATGCTGTACCTGACCGACGCGCAGTGGAACGCCGACCGTGGCAACAAGCCGTTCGGCAAGTGCGACGCCAACTGCGGCGAGCGCGCCACCGAGGCCAACAACGGCCAGGGCGGCGGCAGCGGTGGCTATCCGGGCAACTCCAACTGGGTGCGCACGCCGGACGGCAACACCGGCACCTTCGAGGTGTGGGGCAAGCGCAAGGGCGACATGGCGCGTGCGGTGATGTACATGGCGATCCGCTACGAGGGCGGCAAGGATGCGGCCACCGGACAGTCCGAGCCGGACCTGGAGCTGACCGACGACCGCAGCAAGATCGTCAAGACCAGCAGTTCGCCGGCCTACATGGGCCTGCTGTCGACGCTGATCGACTGGCACCTGTCCGATCCGCCGGATGATGCCGAGCGTGCGCGCAATGACGTGGTCTACAGCTTCCAGGGCAACCGCAACCCGTTCATCGACCACCCCGAGTGGGCAACCCCGGCCCTGTTCACCTCGGCCAAGCCGGCCACCTGCCAGCTGGCCAACTGACCGCGCAACGCAGCGGTCCACCGCCGCCGCCGGGCCCTGACCCGGCGGCGGCCCTATACTCGACGGTCATGTCGACCGTCGATCCTGTCCTGCTGCTGTTGACCACCTGCCCGGACCGGGCCAGTGCCGAGCGCATCGCGCACGCGCTGGTCGGCGAGCGCCTGGCCGCGTGCGTGACCCGCCTCGATGGCGCGCAGTCGACCTACCGCTGGCAGGGCGAGGTGACCACCGACGCCGAACTGCAGCTGCTGGTGAAAACCACCGCGAGCCGCGTCGATGACGCGATTGCCCGGATCGTCGAACTGCATCCGTATGAACTCCCGGAGTGCATCGCGGTCGAAACCCGGGCCGGCCTGCCGGCGTATCTGGACTGGATCCGGGCACAGACCCGGGAGGACACTGATTGAAGACTCTGTTTGCGCGCGGCGCCGCCTTGTGCGCCCTGTTGTGGCTCTCGCTGCCGGCCTTCGCGCTGGATGAGAAGGACCTGCTGCCGGTGGACCAGGCGTTCGCGCTGACCGCCAGTGCCCCCGAACGGGGCCAGGTGCAACTGCAGTTCAAGATCGCACCGGGCTATTACCTGTATCGCCACCGCACCAGCGTCAAGGCCGACCCGGCCTTCAATGCCGGCGCGCTGCAGATGCCCAAGGGCGACAGGCACCACGACGATTTCTTCGGCGAGGTCGAGACCTATCGCGAGCGCCTGCAGGCCACCCTGCCCGGCACGCCGACCGAGGCCGCCGGCACCATCAGCCTGGAAGTGCGTTACCAGGGCTGCGCCGATGCCGGTGTCTGCTACCCGCCGCAGAAGCGCGTGGTGCAGGTCACCCTGCCGGGCGCCGGTGTGGCGGCCGCAGTGCCTGCCGCGCGTGCCGGTGCGGCCAGCCCGTTCAACAACCCGCTGGCCGGTGCCGGCAACAGCGGTGGCCTGCGCCTGCCGGGCGCGGCCAACAACAGCCAGGCCCTGCCGCTGCCGTCGGAACAGGCGTTCGGCTTCGATGCCATCGCCAGTGACGGCAACACCCTGCTGCTGCGCTTCAGCCCAGCGCCCGGCTATTACCTGTATCGCGACCGCACCTCGCTGAAGCTGGAAGGCAGCGCAGGCGTGCTGGCCGACAAGCCGCGCTGGCCGGCCGCGCAGTCGCATCGCGACGAGCACTTCGGCGATGTCTCGGTCTATTTCAACCAGGTGGAAGTGCCGCTGCCGCTGCGCCGCACTGTCACTGATGCGGTCGACAGCACCCTGGTGGTGACCTTCCAGGGCTGCCAGACCGATGGCATCTGCTACCCGCCGATGACCCGCCGGGTGAAGCTGTCGATTCCGGCGGGCAAGCTCTCCGCCAGCACTGACCAGGCGCCAGCGCGCAACGAGGTGATCAGCCCGCTGCGCGCCGCCGGCGCGCCACGTGAATCCGCCAATGGCGCACCGCTGCGCCTGCTGCCGACCGTGCCCAACGACGGCAACGCCACTCCCGCCGCCAGCGGCAGTGAGGGCGCGCGCAATGAGTTCGCCGCCGACGCGCGCGATGGCAACGCCCTGCGCACGCGGCCACCGGTGACCACGCCGAATCCGGACCGCTCGTTCGTCTGGGTGCTGCTGCTGGCGCTGGCCGGTGGCCTGGTGCTGAACCTGATGCCCTGCGTGCTGCCGATCCTCTCGCTGAAGGTGCTGAGCCTGGCGCAGAGTGGCGAAAGCCCCGAGCGTGCGCGCAGCCATGCCCTCTGGTACACGCTGGGCGTGCTGGTCGCCTTCGCGGTGATCGGCGCGCTGATGGTGGGCCTGCGCGCGATCGGCAACGCGGTCGGCATCGGCTTCCAGCTGCAGCACCCGGGCGTGGTGGCCGCGCTGGCGTACATCATGTTCGCGGTGGGCCTGAGCCTGTCGGGCGTGTTCACCCTCGGCGGTGGCATCGGCAACCTCGGCCAGTCGCTGGCCAGCCGCAGCGGCCCGGCCGGTGATTTCTTCACCGGTGCGCTGGCCTGCCTGGTCGGCAGCGCGTGTGTCGGCCCGTTCATGGGCGGGGCGATCGCCTATGCCTTCATTGCCCCGCCGCTGAAGGCGATGACCGTGTTCCTGTTCCTCGGCCTGGGCCTGGCGCTGCCGTTCCTGCTGATCGGCTTCGTGCCGGCGCTGGCACGCCGCCTGCCCAAGCCCGGCCCGTGGATGGAAACGCTCAAGCACGTGCTGGCCTTCCCGATGTATGCCACCGCGCTGTGGCTGCTGTGGGTGCTGGGCAAGCAGCGCGGCGTGGACGGCATGGCGCTGGTGCTGGGCGGCCTGCTGCTGTTCGCCTTCGGCCTGTGGCTGTTTGAACGCAACCGCTGGACCGGCTCGCGTGCGGTGACCCTGCTCGGCGTGCTGCTGGCGATTGGTGCGTTGGTTCCTGCCTGGGGCGTGACCCAGCTGGCACCGCCGGCACGGGCCGCACAGGCGGCCAGCGAGAACGTGGTCGAGTATTCGCCGCAGCTGCTGGACCGCCTGCGCGCCGACAACCGCGTGGTGTTCGTCAACATGACCGCCGACTGGTGCGTGAGCTGCAAGGCCAATGAACGCGCCGTGCTGTCGCGGCCGGAGTTCAAGGAACTGCTCAAGCGCACCAACGCGGTGTACATGCGTGGTGACTACACCAATGTCGACCCGCAGATCACCACGTTCCTGGAAGAACACAAGGCCGTGGGCGTGCCGCTGTACGTGGTGTACGGACCCGGCGCGCCACCGACCGTGCTGCCGACCCTGCTGACCCAGGCGGTGGTCGAGGAAGCGCTGCTGCGCACCGCACGATGAAGTGGCAACGGCCAGCGCTGCTGTGGACAGCGGTGCTGGCCGCCGGCCTCGGCCTGTGGGCCGGGCATCGATTGTCACCTGGCCCGTCTGCACCGGCCGCGCCAGCGACGGCTTCCACAGCGACGGCCGTGACGCCCACGCTGCAGGTGGGTGATCCCTTGCCGGCGCTGACGCTGCCGGACCTGGCGGGACAGCCGCTGGACCTGCGCGCTCGCTTCGCCGGTCGGCCGCTGCTGATCAACGTCTGGGCCAGCTGGTGTGCGCCCTGCGTGGAAGAGATGCCCGAACTGGCGCGCTTCGCCGATGCCCAGGGCGACAACGGCGTGCAGGTGCTGGGCATTGCGCTGGATACCCCGGACGACGTGCGCGCTTTCCTGCTGCGGGTGCCGGTGGACTACCCGATCGTGGTCGAGACGCCGGGGCCACGCGATGCCAGCGTGCAGTTGGGCAATACGCAGGGCCTGCTGCCCTACAGCGTGCTGTTCGATGCGCAGGGCCGGCTGATGAAGGCAAAGCTGGGGCCGTTCGCGCACGGCGAGATCGACGGCTGGGTGAAGTGAGGGTGTTTTTTGCAGGGCTTGCAGCCCTGCACCCTGCTCAATGCAACGGCAACAGCCAAAGCCAAAGCGGGCATTCCGTGGGATGGCGGGGCGGTGTCGGAGTGCGGGGACGCTGCAAGTACTTCCCTGTAAGCTTGGCAGCCGCATCCATGCGGCTGACACCCCGCACTCCGACACCGCCCCACCTCTGACAGATCTTCGCGGCGGCTGTTGGTGGGTGCCGACCGTTGGTCGGCACATCTGTCAGATATCGATATTCAGAACGGAATCAGACCCCGTGCCGACCAACGGTCAGCACCCACCAAAGCAGAACACCGTTCCGACAGATCGCGGAAAACTGTCGAAGGCGGGGTGGGTCCGGTTGAGGGGGTGTCCGCGGCATGGATGCCGCGGCCAAGGCTACAGGGACGTACTTGCGCCGTCCCCCGCAACCGGACCCAGCCCGCCATCCCACGGAATGCACGCTGTTGCTTCTGAGGTTGCCGGCCAGCGGCCGGCACTACCGCGGGTGCCGGGCGGCGCCCGGCCGATCCCTCCGCTTGACCGCAGGCAGGGCGCCACGGAGAATTCCGCGACTAATTCTCATTTGCTGTTGCGCAGGATGCGGGCGGCAGCCTCCCGGGCCCCTCTCCTTCGATGTTCAAGAACGTCCTGTTCCAACTGCATTGGCTGCTGGGCATTACCGCCGGTGCCGTCCTGGCCGTGATGGGCCTCAGCGGCGCCGTGCTGTCCTTCGAGGACGAACTGCTGCGCGCGGCCAATCCTGGCTTCGCCGAAATCGCCGAGCACCATGCGGACGGCCAGCATCCCCTTGCAATCAGTGAACTGGTGCCGTTGCTGCAGGCCGGCAGCGAGCGCCCCCTGCAACGCCTGCGCGTGGACGCCACCGGACAGCGGCCGTCGGTCGCGCGCTTTGCCGGCGGCAAGGACCACTGGGTGTACTTCGATCCGTACAGCGGCGAGCGCTTCAGCGCCCTGCGCGGGCAGGCGTTCTTCGACTTCGTCGAGGACCTGCATCGCCACCTCGCCGCCGGTGAGCGCGGCAAGTGGATCACCGGCAGCTGTGCGATCGCGCTGCTGTTCTTCACCCTGTCCGGTCTTTACCTGCGCTGGCCACGACGCTGGTGGCACTGGCGCAGCTGGCTGGCGGTGGAGTGGACGCGCAACGGCCGTGGCTTCCTGTGGAGCCTGCACTCGGTGATCGGCACCTGGGTGCTGCTGATCTACCTGATGAGTGCACTGACCGGCCTGTGGTGGTCATTCGACTGGTACCGCAGCGCGGCCAACACGCTGCTGGGCGTGGCGCCGGCGGCAAAGCACAAGGTGGCCGCCGACGCGGCACTGGACCTCGATCGCATCGAGGCCACGCTGTACGCGCTGCCCGGCGTGCGCACCGGCTTCATCGACCTGCGTCTGCCGGAGAAGCCGGGGCAGGCGCTGAACGTGCGGGTGATGGCCGGTGATCCGGCGCAGCGCGGCGGCCACCACGATCGTGCGCATGACCTGCTGCAGCTCGATCCGGCCAGCGGTGCGGTTCTCGATGCCCGCCCATACGCACGCCAGGGCGCGGGCGGACAGCTGGCCACCAGCGTGTTCGCGCTGCATTCGGGCAGCTACTTCGGTGTGCCCGGGCGGGTGGTGGTGATGCTCAGCAGCCTGGGCATGAGCCTGTTCTTCATCACCGGCTGGATGCTGTACCTGGACCGCCGCCGCAGCCAGCGTGCAGCGCGAGGGCTGCGCCGTTCGCTGCCGACAACGACCACCGATGGCGGTGGTTCGCCGTGGCTGGTGGTGCATGCCAGCCAGAGCGGACTGGGCGAACAACTGGCGTGGCGTGCGGCCGCGCAGCTGCAGGCGTCCGGTCATGCGGTGCAGGTGCTGCCGCTGGCCCGCGTCGATGCCGCGAAGCTGCAGGCCACCTCCCAGGCCCTGCTCGTGCTGAGCACCTTCGGCGACGGCGAGCCACCGGATGCGGCGCGCCGCGCGGCGCGGCTGCTGCTCGCGCAACGCCTGGACCTGTCGCATCTGCAGTTCGGCCTGCTCGCGCTGGGTGACCGCCAATACCCTCATTACTGCGGCTTCGGCCGCCAGTTCGATGGCTGGCTGATCGACAACGGCGCGCGTCCGCTGTTCGAGCGCATCGATGTCGATGCCGCTTCGGTGCCAGCGTTGCGCCAGTGGCAGCAGCAGCTGGGTGCGCTGACCGGCATCACCACCGATGACAGCGTGCTGCCTGCGGCGACGCAGATGCATGAGTGGCGGCTGCTCGGCCGCGACCGCCTCAACCCGGGCAGCATCGGCGGAGCCATCTGGCGTATCCGTCTTGCCGCACCGGCCGACGTGCAGTGGCAGGCGGGTGACATCCTGCACATCGCGCCCCGCCACAACGCGCGGCATGCCGGTGCCGTGTTGAAGGCACATGGGCTGGACCCGCTGCAGCCACTACTGGTCGACGGCCATCCGCGCACGCTGCTGGCGCTGGCCAGCGAACGCGAGCTGCCCGAGGCCGATGCTGCGCTGGCGGTGCAGGATGCCTGCCTGTGGCTGGCCGGGCTGCCGCTGCTGCCCAGCCGCGAGTATTCGATCGCCTCCTGCACGGATGATGGCGTGGTGGAGCTGGTGGTGCGCCTGGTGCATGACGCCTCCGGTCGAGCCGGGCTGGGCTCGGGCTGGCTGTCGCTGCATGCACCGATCGGTGCCAGCATCGTTGCCCGTGTGCACCGCAATCCTGGATTCCATCGTGTCAGTGGCGCCCCGATGGTGCTGATCGGCAACGGCACCGGCATCGCCGGGCTGCGCAGCCTGTTGCGCGAAGCCGCCCACGCAGGCGAGCACGGCCACTGGCTGCTGTTCGGTGAGCGCCAGCGCGCACACGACTTCCTGTTCGCCGACGAGATCGAGGCCTGGCAGGCCGCCGGCCATCTTGCACGGGTGGACCTGGCGTTCTCGCGCGATGGCGAGGGTGGTTACGTGCAGGATTGCCTGCGGGTGGCCACCGATGTGCTGCGCGAGTGGATGCAGCGCGGTGCGGTGATTCATGTCTGCGGCTCGCTGCAGGGCATGGCCGAGGGCGTGGACCAGGTGCTGCGCACCGCGCTGGGCGATGAAGTGGTGGAAACGCTGCTGGAGAACGGGCGCTACAGGCGCGACGTGTATTGAGCCACAAGGGTGGTGCCGGCCCGCGGCCGGCACTACCGGGGCAGCTTCAGGCCGCCGCGCGCGCCTGCGGCATCGACTGCAGACGGAACGCACCCACCGCTTCGGCCAGGGCGTGCACCTGCGCCTGCATCTGCGCAGTCGAGGCACCGGCCTCTTCCACCAGGCTCGCATTGCGCTGGGTGCTGGCTTCCATCTGCACGATGGTCTGGTTCACCTGGGCGATGCCGGCATGCTGGTCCTGCGACGCACTGCGGATGCCAGCCAGCAGGTCGGCCAGCTGCTGCACGCTGCCGACGATCTCGCCCATCGTGGTGCCGGCCTGCTCGGCCTGCCGGTTGCCCTGCCCGACGCGCGCCACCGAATCCTCGATCAGGCCCTTGATCTGCTTGGCCGCCTCGGCACTGCGCTGCGCCAGCAGGCGCACTTCGGCAGCCACCACGGCAAAGCTGCGGCCCTGCTCGCCGGCGCGCGCCGCTTCCACCGCCGCGTTGAGCGCAAGGATGTTGGTCTGGAAGGCGATGCCATCGATCAGCTGGGTGATGTCACCGATCCGCCGTGACGCTTCACTGATGCCATGCATGGTTGCCACCACCTGGCCGACTGCCTCGCCGCCGCGCTGGGCCACTGCTGCCGCGCCCTGCACCAGGGCATCGGCGCGACCGGCGGCATCGGCGTTGCGGCCAACGGTGTCGGTCAGCTCATGCATCGACGCTGCGGTCTCTTCCAGGTTGGCGGCCTGTTGCTCGGTGCGCTGCGACAGATCGTGATGGCCGGCAACGATCTCACCGACACCGGTATCGAGGCTGGACGTGGCCTGCTGGATGCGGGTGACGATGCGGCCCAGCTGCGCGACGGTCGCATTGGCATCATCACGCATGCGCGCGAACACGCCCTGCAGGTCCCCCTCCATGCGCACGCTGAGGTCGCCGCGGGCCAGCGCGGCCAGCAGTGCCTGCAGGTCACCGAGGTTGGTTTCAAAGGTGGCCAGCAGGCGATTGATGCTGGTCGACAACGTGCGCACGAAGCCCTGCTTGCCCTCCAGCGCGATACGGCCATGCAGGTCACCATGTGCCGCCGCATCAACCAGGGCAGCCACTTCGGTTTCCAGCAGCGTCTCCAGCGCACGACTGCGCCATTCCACCGCTACGCCGAGGAACTGCCCTTCGTCGATGATGGGGTTGGCAATCAGCTGGTAGCGCACACCGGCATGACCGATCTCGCGTTCTTCGCGTTGTCGCACGCCGGCCAGGCTGGCCAGCGCCGGATGCAGGCGCACTGCATCGCTGCCCACCAGGTCTTCGAGCTGGCGTTCGAGTTGCTGCAGCAGTGCCGGATTGACGTAGGCCACCTGGCCCTCGGCATCGATCACCATCAGCCCGGTCTGCGCGCTGTCCAGCGCCTGGCGCACGCGGGTATTGCCGCGCGCAACGGCACGCTCGGTCTCGATGCGCGCACGCAGGCGCTGCTGCATGTCGACCAGGCGCTGTGCCAGCTGGCCGATCTCGTCGTTGGCGTTGTACACGCGCAGGGTAGTGTCGAGGCGATCGTCGGCGATGTCGCTGGCGAAACGCAGGGTGTCCTGGATCGGCTGGCGCACCGCACGCCGCACCAGCACCAGGCTGGTGATCAACACGCCGGCGACCAGCAGCAGGGTCACTGCGAACAGCACGCTCATGGTGCGTGCGCCGGCCTGCTGGCGGGCCTGTGCCTTGGCCAGCGCCGCTACCTGGGCCTGCTGGAAGGCAGCCAGCGCCGGCGCTACGCCCGCGGCGGTATCCAGCAGCGACTGCGCTTCCACGTCCAGGCCGACGCGGGCGGCGGTGTAACCCAGCAGGGCGACCTGATAGGCCTCCATGCCGTTGCGAAGGGCATCCTGCGCATCGGTCGGCAGGCCCACCAGCGCGAGATCGAACGGCAGTTTCTCTTCGCTCGCACGGTCGGCATGGGTGGAATCGCCATCGAGCAGCAGCAGCGCCTCCTGTCGACGCATCTTCTGCAGGGACAGCGCCAACGAGGGCCGCTGCAGCGCATCCACCTGCACCTGCAGGGTATCGGCTGCCTGCTGCAGCTGCGCGGCGAGGCCGGCATCGCCACGACCCATCTCATCGACGCGTTCGAACAGGGCGGCCACCCCCTGCGAGAATGCACCGGCGGCTTCGGTCAGCGCCTGCAGCGCCTTGCGCCGGCCGGCATCCATCGGTATCGCGCGCAGCGCCTGAAGATCGGCCTGCAGCGCCTTCTGCGTCGCCAGCAGCTGCGCGCGGTCGGCATCGTCGAAACTGCGTGCATACTGGGTCTGCAGGCGACGCGCCTCGGCCACCCGCGTGGCCAGGCTCGCGGCCAGATCGCGGCCGTGCTGGTAGCTGGCCTGGCTGCGCGCCGCCTGCGTGCTGGCATGGCCGGTCCAGGCGTAGACGGCAGCGATCGCGATCAGGCCCAGGCCACAGACCCACAGGGTCGCCTTGAGCTTGTTGGCTACGCTGAGCCGGTGCGGCTGCAGCCACAGCAGCAGGCCGGGGGACGCCGAGCGCAGCGCGGCAAACCGCATGCGCAGGGACCGGAGGTGGGGGACAACGGCCGACATGACAGGCTCCAGGCGGAAGGACGCACCTGTATCGGCTGGAAATGGAGCAACTTTAGGGCGTTCTTGGTTCAGTCCCACCGATTGCTGGCGGACGCGGCCTTTGTACCCGGCACAGGCGACGGGGGGATGACACCCGCGCAGTGCTTGACCTCAACCCCGGTTGGGGGAGCACAGTGGACCTCCCTCCCCCGCCCGGTGCCCCCATGACGACGCTCGATGTCCCCCGCTACCTGCAACGCCTGCAGCTGGATGCGCCGCCACCGCTGACGCTGGCGGGCCTGACCCTGCTGCAGCAACGCCACAACGCACTGCTGCCGTTCGAAACCCTCAGCTGCCTGCTGCGCGATGCAGTGCCGATCGACCTGGACAGCGTGCAGCGCAAGCTGCTCGACGACCGCCGTGGCGGCTACTGCTTCGAACTCAATGGCGGCCTGCTGGCGCTGCTGCAGGCGCTGGGCTTCGATGCGCAGCCGTTGAGCGCGCGCGTGCTGCTGGCCGCCCAGGACGGCGAACTGACCGCGCGGACCCACCTGCTGCTGCGCGTGCAGGTGGACGGCGATGACTGGCTGGTGGATGCCGGTTTCGGCAGCCTGACCCCGACCGTGCCGCTGCGCCTGCATGATCCACAGCCGCAGGCCACGCCTCACGAGCGCTTCCTGCTGCAGCGCCTGCCCGGCGAGGGGGATTTCGTGCTGTCCGCCGAGTCCAGCGATGGCTGGCGGGCGATGTATCGCTTCGACCTGCACGCGCCGGCACCGATCGACAACGTGGTGGGCAACTGGTACGTGTGCACCCATCCCGATTCCAGTTTCCCCGGCCAGCTGCGCGCGTCACTGACCGGGCCGGACTGGCGACGCACCATCGGCAGCGGCAACTACACCGAGTACCGCCCCGGCCAGGCACCGGACAAGCGCCCGCTGCATGATGTTGGCGACGTACGCGAGGTGTTGCAGCAGCGCTTCGGCATGCAGTTGCCGGACGATCCACGGCTGGATCCGGCGATCAACGACTGGCTGCAGCGCTCGCGTGCCGCGACCCACGTGTAGCGTCGAGCCATGCTCGACTGACGCCTTTGTAGAGTCGAGCCATGCTCGACTGGTGCATTGACAGCGAAATCAACAGCAGCCGAGCATGGCTCGACGCTACAGAACCCCGCGCGCCTGCAATGCGATCCGGTTGCCTTCGCTGTCGCAGATCTCGGCCACGCGCCAGTCACCGGCATCGGCCGGGCCGAAGCGCAACTCGGCCCCGGCCTGCAGCGCGCGCTCGAGGCTGGCATCCAGGTCATCGACGCCGATATAGATGCGCGCGCCCTGTTCGGAGGGCCGGTAGTCCGGACCCTGCACCAGCGACATGCTGGCGCCGGCGGCCTCATCGGCAAACGGCAGGTACGCCATCCTGCAGTCATGCAGCAGGATCGGTTCGTCCACCGCCACCTGCAGCCATTGCTGGTAGAACGTGATGGCCCGGGCCAGGTCAGTGACCGGTATCTCAACGTGCAGGATGGGGTTCATGGCCGCAGGATAACCGGATACTGACACGGCCTTGCAGGGCGGCACTGGCATGCTGGACCGCCCTTTCCCCGCGGAGTCCTGCATGTCCCTGGCCGATCATCGTAGTGCGCTGGCACCGCTGGGCTTCCTGCGCGTGGCCATCAACCTGGGCAATCCGGTACTGGCGCAGGGGGACGCGCGCTCACCGCGCGGGCCGTCGCTGGAACTGGCCACGGCATTGGCGCAGCGCATGGGCGTGCAGGCACGCTTCACCTGCCACGACGCCGTGGCCTCGGTAGTCGCTGCGGCCAGCGAGGATGCCTGGGACCTGGCCTTCCTGGCCATCGATCCGGCGCGCACCGACCGCATCGCCTTCAGCGCCCCCTATGTGGAGATCGAAGGCACCTACCTGGTGCGCGAGGACAGCCCTGCGCAGCAGGTGGCCGACCTGGACCGCGATGGCCTGCGCATCGCGGTTGGTCGTGGCGCGGCCTACGACCTGTTCCTCAGCCGCGAACTGCGCCACGCCAAGATCGAGCGGGCCGAGACGTCGGCGGCGGCGATCACCCTGTTCGAGCAGCAACGCCTGGATGCCGCCGCCGGCGTGCGCCAACCGTTGGCGGCATGGGCACAGGTCCATCCCGGCCACCGCGTACTGGCCGACCGCTTCACCGCGATCCAGCAGGCGGTCGCGGCGCCGGCCTCGCGCCCGGCCGATGCATTGCAGGCGCTGTTCGAGGACGTGGAGGCGATCAAGGCAGGCTCGTTGCTGGGCGAAGCCTTCGCCCGTGCCGGGCAGGCGGTTACGTTGGTACGGTGAATGCAGCGCACACGCAGTCGAGCATGGCTCGACGCTACAGAACGCGCATAACGCCTACTGGAACAGGTACTTCAGGCCGATCTGCGCGCGGCGACCGTAGTACTCCACCTGCAGCGGGCGCTGCGGGCTGCCCTGGTAGTACTTCAACGGCTCGTTGGTGAGATTGCTCAGCTCGGCGAACACCGTCCAGCGATCGAAGGTGTAGGACGCGCTGAAGTCGACCGAGGTGTTGGCGCCGTACCAGGCATCGGTAACGCTGCTGTCGCCGTGCGCTTCGATGTAGGCCCCCTTGTGGTTGGTCGCCAGGCGCGCTGCGAACGCGCCGTCGTCGTAGTACACGGTAACGTTGTACAGGCGATCGGCCTGGCCGGTGATCGGCACGTTGCCGCTGCGCCCGGGGATACGCATGCGCGAGTCCAGCAAGGTCAGATTGGCGTTGACACCGAAGTTGCTCCACAGCCCTGGCAGGAAATCGAAGCGGCGCACGAAGGCGAACTCGGCGCCCCACAGCTTGGCGTCGTCGCCGTTCTCGGGCCGGTAGAAGGTGACGTTGGGATTGCCGTTGAAGTTGCCGGTGCTGCTGCTCTGGAACACCGGATTGCTGATGTTCTTGTAGAACACGCCACCGGACAGCAGGCCGAGCGGGCCGGCATACCACTCCGCCATCAGATCCAGGTTGTCCGAATAGGTCGGATCCAGGTTGGCGTTGCCGGAAGTGAACGTACCGTCGGCCTCCATGAACGAGCCACCGGGATTGATATCACCGAAGTTCGGGCGGGCAAAGCTGCGGGTCAGGCCCAATCGCAGGTTGAGATCGCTGCGTGGTGAGAAACGCACGTTGAGCTGTGGCAGCACCGAGGTGTAGCGCTTGCGACCGAGGTTGGGCACCAGTGTGCTGCTGCCGTCGGCATCGCGCTCCAGCACCTGCCCGCGCACGTCGGTGGCAGTCCGCTCCAGGCGCACACCGCCGACCACATCCCAGCGCTCGTCCGGCTTCCAGGTGGCCATCGCATAGGTGGCGTACTGCTTCTCGGCCACGTCGAAGTTGCGGCCCAGCGCGGCACCGTTGGCCACCAGTGCCGAATCACCCGGTACCAGCACCAGATGCTGCTTGTTCTGCCGGTACCACCCGGCCAGTGCCTGCATCGGCACCACCTGCGAGAAATCACGGGAATAGTCGCGGCCATTGCCGATGTCATAGCCACTGCGGCCGGGCTGATCCATCAACGGGAAGTCGGCCAGGGTCGGCACCGGGCCGCCGGTGGCGGTATTCCAGGCATAGAACTCGTCGGAGAAGCGCGCGCGGCGCTGCTTGTCACGGTACTTGGCCCCCATCTTCCAGGTCAGCGTGTCGCTGGCGTCGAAGGTGAAGTCCAGCTGCGCGACGGCCTTGTCCTTCTCGTTGATCGCCACACGGTACAGCTCGACCGCGCTCAACGGCATCTTCCGCGGGTCCATCGCGAACCCCGGCGGCAGGTGGGTGTCCGGGGTATCGGCGGCGACATTGCCACCATCGAGGGTGTTGTACGAATTGCGGCCCACACCGCGGTCCTGCAGGCCCTGGTAGCCGACCTTGCCCTGGTTGAACTGGACCACGAAGTAGGCGTTGTCGGCACAGGTGGGAATGCAGCCGTAGCGGAAGTCGTTCTCGGCGCTGGCCAGCTTCCAGTCCACCTGGCCGCGGCCGAAGGTGTGCTGGCCACCGAACTCAAAGGTCTTGAACTCGGTGATCAGCTCGTTGTGGATGTTCTGCAGCTCGACGCGATCCTTGTCGAAACGGTAGCGGTGCTTGTAGTGGGTCTCATCGTCGCTCAGTTCGCCATACTGGCCACGCACGTACAGGCGGTGGCCGTCGGCCGGCAGGAATTCCATGCCGCCATTGACGCCGCGGGTAGTTCGCTCGCCGGTGTAGTCGCGCAGCTCCAGCCGGTAGACGCCCAGGCCGTCGGCGCTGCGACGAGGCTCGAAGTTGTCGGTCGCCCACGGGCGCTTCCAGTAGGTGCCGTTGATCAGGAAGCCGAAGCGGCCGTCGGCGCTGCGGTCGCCATACAGCACATTGGCACTGGTGCCGGTATCGACGGCCTTGTCGTTGTAGTTGCCGGCCACGCTGGCGGCAAACGTGCGCCGTGTCGGTGCGGTACGCGTGACGAAGTTGACCTGGCCTCCGATGGCATCGCCTTCACGGTCCGGCGTCAGCGTCTTGCTCACTTCAATGCGCTCGATCAACTCGGTCGGGAAGAAATCGAATGCCGTGGCACGACTGGTGGTTTCCTCTTCGGCGGTCGGCAGACGGTCACCGTTGAGGGTGGTCGAGTTCCACTGTGCCGGCAGGCCACGGACGGCAACGAAGCGGCCTTCACCCTGATCGCGTTCGATCGACACACCGGGAACCCGCTGTACGGCTTCAGCGGCGTTGTGGTCGGGCAGCTTGCCGATGCCATCGGCGCTGACCACGTTCATCAGGTTGCTGGCTTCGCGCTGGGCATCCAGTGCCTGCTTCTCGCCGCTGACGATGCTGCCGACCACGGTGACGGTATCCAGATCGACGGCAGAGGGAGTGGGCGCGGTATTGGCCGCAACCGGGGATGCGGCCTGGACGGCCAGCGGGGCATGCAGCAGGGCGAGCAGGCCCAGGGTGAGCGGATGGCGCGTAGGCAGAGTGGACATGGCGGAGGCGGCAGCAAGGGAAAGTGGACCGCTCCAGAGGGAGCGGCGATGGCGGCCACTTTCAATCAGTGCGGTGAAGCGCAGGCGGCATCCACTAGGCAGGTCGGGGCAGCTGTCTAGGTGATCGCGAGGTTGGCTACTGGGCCAGCCGGCGGCGGCCACCTACCCAGACCTCGGCCACGTAGTCCGGCAGGGTTCCACGCACCCGCACAAGATCGGCGCGCAGGCCTTCGCCGATGCGGCCCCGGTCATGCAGGCCCAGCGCCTGTGCCGGTGCTTGGCTGACCGTGCCCACCGCGCGCGGCAGGCTCCAGCCCAGCTGCGCGCACAGCACGCCCAGCGCCGGCAGCAGGCTGGCCGGCACGTAGTCGGACGACAGCACGTCGAGGCAGTCGGCGCGGGCCAGTTCCAGTGCCGCCACATTGCCGGAATGCGAGCCGCCCAGCACCAGGTTGGGAGCGCCGGCGACGATCACCATGCCCGCCGCACGCGCAGCCTCAGCCGCTTCGAGCGTGGTCGGGAACTCGCAGATGGATGCACCGCAGGCCAGCGCTTCGTCCACATCGGACACCAGGGTGTCATCGTGGCTGGCGAGGCACAGGCGGCGCTCGCGCACCCAGCGCAGTACGTGCTGCAGATGCGTGGGGCGATAGCGCGCCTGCTGGACCCGGCGTGCCTGCAGCAGGTCCTCCAGATAACTGGCCGCTGCGTCGGCCGGCAGACCGTAATAGGCCGCGTAGCGTTGCAGGTTGCGGAACTGGCGTTGCCCCGGTGTGTGATCGGTCAACGACAGCAGGCGCACCGCCGGGTCATCCAGCAGGGGCTCCAGCAGCGGCAGCAACCCGGGATAGGGCAACTCGGCACGCAGGTGCAGGTAATGGTCAGTGCGCAGGCCACCCGCACGGCGCGCCTCGGCCAACGCTGCATGCGCGGCCTGCAAGGTACGCACGCGCACGCTGTCAGCCTCCACGTCGCCAACCGCCAAGGCATCGCAGGCGGTGGTGATGCCTGCCGCCAGCAGCTGCGCATCGTGCGCCTGCACGGCCGCTGCTGCAGGAAACGCCACACCCGGGCGCGGCACCAGATGCTTCTCCAGATTGTCGGTGTGCAGCTCGACAAACCCGGGCAGCAGCCAGTCGCCACCGCAGTCTTCGGCACCTGGCAGGCCCACCCGCCCCTGCCCTACCGCGCGGATGCAGGGCCCGTCCAGCACCACATGGCCGTGCACGACCTCGTCGGCCAGCACCAGCTTCAGGTTGTCGAGGATGTGTTCGCCCATGGATTCCGCCGCCTGTGTCATGCCGTTGCAACCGCAACGCGTTGATATGCCTGCACGTGCAGTGCACCTGTCTAGTCCAGCAGCCGCAGATGGAGGTTTGATGACCACGACCGAGCCAACCGCCGCGCCGCGCGATTCGGCGTTGCCGCTGTGGCAGCAGATCGAACAGGCGCTGCTGCGGCAGATCCGCGAGCGCCAGCTGGTGGAGGGCGACCAGTTGCCCTCGGCACAGGTGCTGGCCCAGCGTTTTGCGGTCAACCGCCACACTGTGCGGCGTGCGATCGAAGCGTTGGAAGAACGCGGCTACGTGCGCACCGAAACCGGCCGCGGCAGCTTCGTGCAGGAGCATCCGTACCATTATCCGATCAGCCGCCGCACGCGTTTTGGCCGGGCCATGCATGACCTGAACGTGGAAAGCCACTACACCCTGCTCGACAGCCGCGTGCAGGTGCCGAGCCGGCAGGTGGCGCGTGCGCTTGGCCTGCCGGCCGGCGAGCGCGTGCATCGGGTGGTGTATTCCAGCCAGGTGGAGGGGCGCACGGTGGATCACAGCGAGGCCTACTTCCCGGCCACCCGCTTCCCGGGGCTGGGCGAGGTGTTCGCACGCACGCCGTCGGTGACCCGTACGCTGGCCGCATTCGGGGTGACCGACTACCTGCGCCGGCATACCACGGTGATGGCGCGCCTGCCTGATGCCGAGGTCGCGCGCGTGCTCGGGCAATCGACGCGACGGCCGGTGCTGTGCGTGCATTCGCTGAATGTCGATCCACAGGGGCAGCCGGTGCAGTTCGGCATCACCTGCTTCGCCGGTGACTGGGTGCAGCTGATGGTCAGCAGCGACCTCTAGGGAAAGCGCGGCGGGCATTGCACCCGCCGCGTGCAACGCTTCAGGCCGCGCGGCGCAACGCGGTATAGCGGCCGTCCACCAGCTCTTCGGCCAGGCCGAAGCTGAGCGTCATGCCCAGGCCACCGCCGCCGATGGCGTTGACGATGGTCACGCCCGGCGTCGGCTCGGCGACGAATTCGCTGCTGCCATCCAGCAGCTTGGGATAGATGCCGTGCCAGGTCTGCGCGATGCGCGCGTCCGGTACCTGCATGAAACGGGACAGGTAATCGAGCACCTTCTCGTTGATGGCGTGCTCATCGAACGGGTCATGCGTATGCGCGTAGGCGTGCGAATCACCAATGGTGATCTCGCCGAGGCCGTTCTGTGCGGCCATCACGTGGATGCCGAGCTCGATCAGGTCGGCATGCTCGGCCTGGTAGCGCGCTTGCAACGGCGCGACATCGGCGGCCTCGCGGAAGCCAGCGTAATGCACCAGCGACAGGCCGCCACAGAGGGCAGCGCCCAGGTGGAACCCGGAGGGCTGTGCGGCCAGTCGCAGCATCTGCAGCTTGCAGCGGGTCAATGGTGCTGCCGCGTACAGTTCCGGATACAGCTGTTCGAACTCCGGACCACTGCAGACGAAGACCTGGTCGGCCTCGAACCGGCGGCTGCCAGACCACACCCGACCGCTTTCCACCGCCGTCACCGGCGTCTGCCACTGGAACTGCACGCCGTGGCGCTCGCGCAGCACATCCGGCAACGCGCGGATCGCCTGGCGCGGATCGACCACCAGCTCGTCGGCATTGAACAGTGCGCCACGCAGTCCGCGCGCGACCAGCGCCGGCGACGTCGCCAATGCCGCATCCCGGTCCAGCAGGCGGCACGGGCGCAGCTGCGCATTGGCCGCCGCGTACTGCTGCAGCACGGCCCATTCGTCGTCAGCATGGGCGACATGCAACGAGCCACTGGGATCGTGCCAGAGGCCGGCCACGTCGATCAGCTCCTGCCAGATCTGCCGCGAGCGCAGCGCGCGCTCATACAGCGGTCCATTGGGCACGCCGATCGGCCAGACCATGCCGAAGTTGCGGATGGAGGCGCCGACAGCGCGTTCATGGCGCTCCAGCACGGTGACCTTGCAGCCACGCACGGCCAGCGCGCGGGCCACGGCCAGGCCGACGATGCCGGCACCGACCACGAGGGCGGTTGTGTTCTTCATGGAGGAGGGACTCAGACGGAGGCGAGTGCCGGCATGCGGGCCAGGCGCAGCGCCTTGTGGTGGAAGTACAGCAGGGACAACAGCAGGCAGGCACCGCCCAGCAGCGACAGGTGGATGACCGCACTGGAGAAGAAGCGCACCCACGACAGCTGCAGGCCGGAGAACTCGTGGCCGAGCAGGACCAGCACGCTGCCCAGGTAGCCAAAGGCATCGGCCAGGTACATCACGAAGCCGACGTTGCCGGCGACCTTGAAGGTGGCGATCAGGCGCTCGAAGAACACGCAGTTGAACGGTACATAGGCCAGGTACAGGCCGAAGCCCACCAGGCCCAGCCACGCCAGCGGATGCAGCACGCCCTCGCGGAACGCCAGCGTGCTCAGTCCTGCGGTGGCCAGGCCGATGAACATCAGCGCATGCAGCGCCATCAGGCCGTTGAGGTTGTTGCGGAACCAGGTCAGGCCAGCGGTCAACGCCAGCACCGCGAACGCCACCGGCGTCTCGATGGCGGCGAACACGCCGGCGCTGCCACCGTAGCCCAACTCGCGGAACAGCTCGGCTTCGAAGCTGTCGCGGAAGTCGCGGACCACGGTCAGGCACACGTAGCACAGGATCATCAGCGCCAGCCCCGGCAGGAAGCGGCGTACGAACGCACGACGCTGCGCACGGTCCATCGGCAGGCGTGGCGAGCGCTCGCGCAGGTCGGCGGCATCCGGGGCGGGAATGCGTTCGAGCATGCGCACCGACACCAGCAGCAGTGGCAGGAACAGCAGGCCGCACAGGAACGGCATCCAGAACTCGCTCACGCCCTGCAGCAGCAGCCACTTGCCGACCGACTTCACCACGCCGGAGGCCATGATGAAACTGGAGGCGAGGATCGCACCCATCGCTTCGGTGGTCCGTCGCCCTTCCAGATAGCTGAACACCAGGCCCCAGACCATGCCCAGCGGCAGGCCGTTGAGGAACAGGAACGGGATGTTCCAGGGCGCCGGCACCAGTGCGAAGCCAAGCAGGGCCAGCCAGGACATGCCGATCAGGCCCAGCAGCAGGCTGGCACGGCGCTCGGCCCGCAGCTCGCCGATCACCCGCACGCCGATGAACTTGCTGCACATGTAGCCCAGTACCTGCGCCACCACCAACCACACCTTGTAGTCGGCGCCGAACAGATGCTGGTTGTCGAACGAGGCGGCGGCAAATGGTTTGCGGAAGGCATACATGCACGCGTAGGTGGACAGCGCGGCACTGCCGGCGAATACGGTCAGTGCCAGCGGATGCCCCTGCAGGCGCGCCCACAGCGATGTCCGGCTCATGCAGCGGCGACCGTGCCGGAACGTGCCAGGCCAAGCAGCGACGGCAGGCGGTCGAGGTGGTCGATGATGTGGTCCGGTCCATGCGGCAGCAGTTCGGCGCGGGTGAACGCGCCGGTGGTGATCGCCACGTTCAGGCCGACGCCGGCATTGCGCCCTTCATTGATGTCGACCTCGGTGTCGCCCACCTTCACCACCGTTGCAGCATCGTCGACGCCGGTGCGCTGCATCAGCGCCTGGATCATGTACGGCGCCGGGCGGCCCGCCGGCACCTCGTCGCTGGCCACCAGCGCGTCGATACGGTCGTGCCAGCCCAGCCGCTCGATGATCACTTCGGCGATGTCGCGCGAAAAGCCGGTGTCCAGGCCAATACGGATCCCGTGCGCGCGCAGCGTGTCGAACACCGCCTCGGCGCCCGGCAGCGGTGCAATGCCTGGCGCATGGCGATAGCAGTCGAGCATGCGCGCCACGAAGTCGGTGTGGATCGGTGCCACGCGCGGGTCGTCCACCGTGGTCCCCAGCAACCGCGCGATCGCCTGCGGTTTGGGGTAGCCCATCAACGGGCGCACATCCTCTACCTCGATGGCCTGGCCGGCAGCGGCCATCGCTTCGGCGAAGGCACGGGCGACGAGCCCCGGGTCGGCAACGGTGGTTCCGGCGATATCAAGGACGGCGAGGCGGTAGCGCATGGCGGCAGGCAGCAGTGGGCGGAGGTGCCCAGCTTCGCCGCGTCCGGCCACGCCCTGATGACAGCGGCCGGACAGGCCAGTGCACCTGTCTAGCCGGGCGGCGCCTGTGCCGCCATGTGCCGAACGTGCTCGGCGGCCTGAGCGTGCAGCCAGTCGCGGAAGGCCAGGAAGCCGCGATGGCGGGCCGAGCGCTGCGGGTAGACCAGCCAATGCGGCCAGGCGGTTTTCAGTCGCAGGCTGGACAGCGCCACCAGTTGGCCGGAATCCAGCAGCAGGCGCGCCCGCGTCACCCGTCCCAGCGCCACGCCTACCCCGTCCAGCGCCGCGCGGTGATGCGCCTCCGAATCATCCAGCACCGCCACGAAGCGCGGCGGCGGGTTCTGCCCACTCAGCGCGAACCAGGCGCCCCACGCACCATCGGGATCCCCCAGCAGCGGCCACTGGTTCAGCGGCACGCGGTCGATCCCTCCCATGCGTTCGATCAACGCCGGGCTGGCCATCGGCAGCAGCCACTCGTCGAACAGCGGCTCCACCACCAGGCCCGGCCACTGCCCGCTGCCCAGCCGCAGCGCGGCATCGAACTGGCGCTGCCGCTCGAAATCAACCAGGCGCTCACTCGACTGCAGGTTGATCTCGATCTGCGGGTGCTCAGCCACGAAATGCCCCAGCCGCGGCACCAGCCACGCCGACGCCATCGACGGTACCGCGCTGATCGTCAGCACGTGCTCGGCGCGTGCCGCATAGGGTTGGAAGGCTTCGTTGATCGCATCCAGATGCGGGCCGACCTGGTCGAGCAGGCGCTGCCCTTCCAGGGTGAGGGTGACGCCACGCGGCTGGCGGACCAGCAGCGGCTGCCCCAGCCGCTCTTCCAACTGGCGCATCTGATGGCTGAGCGCACTGACGGTCAGGCTCATCGACGCCGCTGCGCGTGACAGGTTGCCGAGCCGGGCGGCAGCCACGAAACCCTGCAGGGCATGGAGGGGCGGACGGGACATGAGGCTTGAATTCCTCTCAAGGCATGCTTGCGGAAATGTCGCTTTTTGCCCGTCCATGCTGCCCGTATCGTGCAATCCACTCAAGTGGAGGCACGCTCATGAACATCTACGGCAGCCTGTTGTTCCTGCACGGCCACGTGGCCAACGCCGAGCTGGCACGGCAGCTGGCCAGCCCGGTCCCGCCGCCCAGCAGCACTCCCGGTAGCGCCGGCCGTTGGCCAGCAACCTCGCCAACCGGGCAGCCTGCAGCGGCCGGCCGCTGGCCGGCACGCCCCTAGCGCTGCAGCGCCTCCTGCACCGCCGCAGCCACGTCGGTGTTGTCGATGTAGCTGCCGTCATTCCAGCGCACGTGCTGGCGGTAACCGGCATCGACACCCCGCACGCGCTTTCCAAGCAGCTCCGCACCTGCACCCTTGGCCCACAGCGGCACCAGCGCATTGGAGTGGTTGCCGGTAGGCCGGAAGCTCATCCCCGGCATGCGTCCGCGGCCGTTGTTGCCTACCGGCGCGAAGGCAACGCTCTGTGCATCCGGGCCCATCGGCATGCTGTTGTCGTGGTCGGTGGTGACGATCAGCAGGTTGCGCTCCCAACCACCGTTGCGCTCGATCCATTCAACCACTGCCGCCACTGCGTCGTTGAACTCCACGGTTTCCTCGATCAGGCGGCCGTACTGCGGCTGGTCGCTGCATTGGCCGTAGTGCCATTCGGTGCCGCAGGCGCTGGTATGCGCGGCCCAGTCGGTGGCGCCGCCTTCCACCATCAGGAACAGGCCCTTGGCCGAACGCTGCTGCAGGAACCGCAGCGCGCCACGCGTCATGGTCGCAAGATCGGGCACGCTGTCGATCTTCCTTACCCCGGAAGGCGTGGCCGCATCCTTGCCCAGCACCTGCAGCTGGCGCGCCTGCTGGAGCGTATTGGCCACGCGCGGCACGCCGATCAGCGGCCGGTCGGCCGGCAGCCGTCCCTGCGCCAGCGCGGCGAACGCCTCCTTGCTGCGGATCAGGCGCCACGGCCCCGATGGATTGCCGGCAATGGTGCTGCCCGCTTCCAGCTGCTGCCAGTCCTGCGGGGAGACCCATTCCCACGGGTTCGCGCAGCCTTCGGCCTTCGCCGCGCCGACACCTTCGTCACAGGCGCGACCATCAACGCTGTAGCCGGGACCTCCGGTGCCCATCACCAGGTCCATGTGGCCCTGCGCCAGCATCTGGTGCGCAATCGCGTGATAGTTGTTGCGCGATTCGTTCTGCGCCGCGAACGCTGCCGGCGTAGCGTGCGCGAACGGCACCGAGGTCACCACACCGGTCGCCATGCCCAGCCGCTTGGCGCGCAGCGTATTGAACTCGACCGGATTGCCATCGTTGTTGTAATTGATGGCGTTGTTGTAGGTCTTGATGCCCGAGGACAACGCCGTACCGGCCGCAGCACTGTCGGTCGCGACTGCCGCCAGGTACTGGTAGCCGACGAACGGCAGGTCCTGCGCCGGCACCGGTTCGCTGTCCCAGGCCTTGCCCGCGTCGTAGCCCAGAGTCTGCGCGTTGTCGCGGGTCGGCTGGCTGCTGGCGTTCAACGGGAAGGTGGTGACCGCCAGGCGCTGCGGGAAATCCGCATATGGCGCGCCTTCGCGGCTGCCGTATTGCCAGTAGGCGGCGGCATCCCAGGTACCCCAACCGGCACCGTCATTGATCATCACTATCACGTTGTGCGGGCGCGCTTCGGCGGAAGCAGCAGCCTCGGCGCGTAGGTTGGGCTGGCAGCCACCCAGCGCGGCCAGCGCAAGCAGCAGCGAGGAATGGAGCCAGCGGCGTGGCAGGCGTGCAGTCATCAGAGATCCCGTCGGGCCAGCGGCGGCCCACAATGACGGTACGTTATATCGTTTCAATATTGCAGCTTCATGCAGCCACCGCGGGCTATCCTGCAGGCCCTCCTCCATCGCCGCATCCATGCCGTCTCCTGCTCCTGCGCGCGCGTCGCTGTCCTCGATCACTCTCGATGCGGCAACCTTCGCGGTGATCCACCAGCACAACGCGGACATCGCGCGGCAACCGGCCTCGCTGACCAAGCTGATGACCGCCTACGCCGCTTACGAATGCGTCGAAGAGAACGGTCGTGCGTGGGACGAAGTGGTCACCATCGCCGCCGAAGATGTGCATGCGGTGGCCGATGATGAAACGCGCATGGGCCTGGTGCCCGGCGAAACGGTCAGCCTGGCACGCCTGCTGGAAGGGCTGATGATCGTCTCCGGCAATGATGCGGCGCTGGCCATCGCGCGCCATCTGGACGGATCACAGCCTGCGTTCCTGGACCGCATGAACCGGCACGCGCGCCAGCTTGGCCTGCGCAGCACGTGGTTCGCCAGCGTGTCCGGCATCACCACCGCGCACCATGCGTCCAGCGCGCGCGACATGGCCGTGCTCGCCGCCTGCCTGCTGAATGACCACCCGCAGATACTGGCAATCACCGCGCAGCGCGCGTTCGCGCATGGCAGCTTCAGCCGCAGCAACCAGAACGCCCTGCTTGGCGAAAACGGCGTGGATGGATTGAAGACCGGCTACACCCAGGCAGCAGGCTTCTGCCTGGCCGCCACCGCATGCCGGTCGGTGCCCGGGCGGGATCAGCCGGTTCGCCTGATCACCGTGGTGCTGGGTTCTGAAAGCCGCGACGCACGCGATGCCCTTGTGCGCGAGCGTCTGGCCGCCGGGTTCGCGGCGCTGGCCGGCAACACTGCCGACGCCTGAGCGGCTCAGCGCCGCTTGACCGTCGCCACGATCAAGCGCTGCAGTTCTGCCTCGGCGCCGGTCTTGTCCAGCGCGCCTGCCGCCACGGCTTCGGACAGGGCTTCGGCCGCACCCAGAATCGCCCAGCGCCCGGCCAGTGGCACCGTGCCATCGGCCGCAAATGGGCCCAGCCAGGTGTCGCAGTTGTCGATGAAATCCTGCTGGTAGCGCCGCCGCACCTCGCGCAGTTCGGGTGCACCGACCAACGCGGCAAGGATGCCCTGCACTTCACTGCCCTGGCTGAGGATGCAGTCGATGTATCCGGAGGCGATGGCCGCAGCACGATCGACCAGCTGCGCCCGGGCGCGACCGATGCGCTCGTTGAAGACCAGCGTCTGGCGGCCGTCGTAATCATCGTAGAGCGCGGCCAGCAGCCCATTGCGGGTCACGAAGTGATCGTAGGCCACCGGCTTGGTCACACCTGCAGCCTCGGCCAGCCGCCCCAGCGTCAGCGCATCGGTACCTTCGTCGCCGACCAGCGCCCAGGCCACGTCCAGCAACTGGCGGGCGCGTTGCTCACGGGTCAATCGGCGGCGCGTGGGTGCGGCGTTGGCAGGCATCGGCGGAGCACGGCGGTCAGCGCATCGGAGTACCGATTTTACGGCCGATCGCCAGCGCGGTCTGCAGATGCGCTTCGGCTGTACCGGAATCGGCGTCCAGCAGCAGGTCGGACGACAGCACGCGCGCGCCGCAGTAGTCGAAGATGCCCATGTCGATCTGGGTCTTCATCGCCGCACCGTAGCCGCGCCGTTCGATCATGTCCGCGCCGGCCCCGCCGATGCCGACCAGGTGCACGCGCAACCGCTGCAGCTTTTTCTGCACCTTGCCATCGGCACCGTCCTGGTAGGCCCAGCCCTGGGTGAACACACGATCGATCCAGCCCTTCAGCAACGCGGGGAACGACCACCAGTACAGCGGGTAGACCAGTACCAGTGTGTCGGCAGCCTCCAGCCGCGCCTGCTCGGCGGCGACGTCGGCCGGCGTTGCGCCGGTGCCACGGAACAGCGCCTGGTCCTGCATGTTGAAGCGCGGATCGAAGCCTTCGGCCATCAGATCGGCGTGGGTCACGCGGTTGGCGGCGTCCGACGCGGTGATGGCTTCGCCGATGCGCCTGGCGATGGCATGGGTCAACGCGGCGGATTCAGGATGAGCGGTAACGATGAGGGTGTGCATGGGGGATGTCCGGAATTCACTATCTACCAATAGTAAGTAGTGTCGCCCGGGATACCAGCGCCATGCGTGGGACGCTGTTTCCGCATCCACCGTATAGTGCGGCGGTTCCCGCTGAGATACCCGACGATGCACCGATATCTGCTTGCCCTTCTGCTGGCCCTGCCGATGGCAATGGCCGTTGCGCCCGCGCTGGCCGGTGAGCTCAGTCCGGAAGACTCGGCCGCATTGCGCAAGGAGGTGCAGGCGATGATGGACGCCTTCGCCCGGGGCGATACCGAGCTGATCATCGCGCGCACCCATCCCAGCCTGAAGCAGCTGGCCGGCGGCGACGAGGCCTATGCGCGGGCGACCCGCGACACGGTGAAGGCGCTGCGCAAGGCCGGCGTCACCATCATCAGCGACGAGGCGGGCGTGCCGGGCCGCACCTATGCGGCCGGTGACGAGGAAGTCTGCTTCGTACCGCGCCAGTCACTGCTGCGCGTGCGCGAAGCGCCGATGCGCAGCACGTCATTCATGGTTGCTGTGCGCCGCGTTGGTACCACGCAATGGCGCTATCTGGATGGCGCCGCGCTGCCGGACAACCCCGGACTGTTGCAGTTGCTGCTGCCCGACCTGGAACCGGACGTGGTCCTGCCCGAGAGTGAGACGGAGGCGCTGTAGCCGCAGGCGCATCCATCCACGCATGGCGTGGATCCACTGTCCCTGCTGGCCAGAGTCCGCACCGGGGTTTCCCTCAACGGAACAGCGCGTTCAACACCGCCCCGGAAGCCGCCTGCTGCAGGCCATCGAAGCGGCCGTCCTGCAGGATCGGCTGGGTCGCCTGCATCAGCCCACCCCACGCCGCGCGCGCCAGCGCACCGCCCAGGCTAACCCGGCGCACGCCGAGTGCGGCGATGTCCTGCAGGCTCAGCGGTGTCGGTCCACCGACCAGCAGGTTCACCGGCTTCGACCCCGCAGCGGCAACCACCGCACTGATCTGCTCGCGCGTGCTGATGCCCGGTGCATACAGCACATCGGCGCCGGCCTCGGCATAGGCGCGCAGGCGCTGCAGGGTGTCCTGCAGATCCGGGACGCCAACGAAGAAATTCTCGGCCCGCCCGACCAGCAGCACATCGCCCCCCGCGTGGTCGATGGCCGCACGTGCCGCGCGCAGTCGCTCGACCGCCTGCCCGATCGGCCGCAGCGGCGCATCGGCTACGCCACTGGCATCCTCGATCGACAACGCCGCGATGCCGGTATCGATCGCCGCCGCCACCGCCTCCTGCACCGCCTGCGGCGTATCACCGAAGCCATCACCGAAATCGGCGTTCAACGGCAGCGGTGTCGCTGCCGCCATCAGCCGCAGATGTTCCAGCGTGGCCTGCAGCGAAACCGCTCCGTCCGGCCGCCCTTCACTCCAGGCGCAGCCGGCACTGGTCGTGGCCAGTGCCTGGAAGCCCTGCCGCTGCAGGTAGCGGGCACTGCCCACGTCCCACGGATTGGGCAGTACGAAGCACCCTGCCGCATGCAGCTGGCGGAAGGCCGCGCGCTTGCGTTGGGTATCGGCATCGGGCGAGGTCATGGCGGGCTCCGGGGCGGCAGACCTGCACCCTAGCCCGCCACCCGGTCGCGCTCAATGGCGATGAAGGCGGCCGTGCATGAGGTGATGCCGGCTGCTTATTGGACACCACCGTGCGCGCTGCCCGAGCGTGCTTGCCTGCCCACACAGTGCCGCCACGGAGCCCACCATGCACCCGGACCCGCAGCCCCTCGTCGACGTCGGCGACGATGACGCCCACTGGGCCGACCTGCTCTCACCCACCCGCCGACGCCTGATCGCGTCGGCCGGACTGGCCGCCGGTGGGCTGGCCAGCGCGTCGACCGCCACCGCAGCCCCGCGCGGCGACAGTACGGTGAACACCACCGAACCCGGGCGCCCTGGCTTCCGCACCATCGTCCCGCCGCCGGTGAAGGGCAGCAGCCCCTGGGGCCAGGCCACGGCCAGCGAACCCACCCCGCGCCCGGCCAGCGTGCGCCCCGGCGAGGCCACGCTGCCCACCCGGCCACGCGCCTACACCGCCATCAAGAGCTATCACGCGCACATCTACTTCGATGAGGACAGCTTCGAGAAGGCCGCGCTGCTGCGGCGCTGGGCCGCCGAGCGCTTCCCGGTGGAGCTGGGCAACTGGAACCTTGAGCCGCGCGGACCACACATCACCCCGTCGTTCTATTTCGGCTTCACCAACGACCTGCTGCCGGTGCTGGTGCCCTGGCTGCAGCTCAACAGCCTGGGCCTGACCATCCTGATCCACCCCAATACCGGCGATGGCCGCGCCGACCATCTGCATTACGCGTTGTGGGTGAACCGCGCGCAGCCGGTGAATGCCTACAACTGGCCGGCGCCGAAGCCGGGGGAACGGGAGCCGCTGGAGGAGGTGTTCCCGAACGTGGTGCCGACGGTGCCGCTGGAGACCTGAGCGGGTGCGTGGCGGGGGCGGTGGGTGGCGTGCAGCGCACCTTGGGCTGCCCCTCGGTGGGTGCGTAGCCTGCTGCGCACCGAACTTCCTTCATCCACGCATGGCGTGGATCTAGCGCATCACGGCCCATTGCGGCATCAGTCAGCGCCCAGCCTTGCCGGCATCGTCGGCCTACGTGCCAGCATCCCCGGCCAGCACCACGTTCAGCACGCCTTGATCCAACGCCCGCCATACGGCCACAAGCACTCCGGCAGATTTCAAACAATCGATTGAAACGCTGCAAACTTCGCCGAACTGGACAGCATCCGCCGGTTCCGCCAGACTGCCGCCCTTTCCCGTCTTCCGGATCCCATGGCGAAGCTGCTGGTCCTGCACGGCCCCAACCTCAACCTGCTCGGCACCCGCGAGCCGGAGGTCTACGGCCACACCACGCTGGCCGACATCGACCAGGCCCTGGCCGCCCAGGCATCGGCCGCCGGGCACACCGTGGAAAGCCTGCAGTCCAACGCCGAGCATGTGCTGGTGGACCGCGTGCAGGCCGCGCGCAGTGACGGAACCGCTTTCATCCTGATCAACCCCGCCGCCTTCACCCACACCTCGGTCGCCCTGCGCGATGCGCTGGCGGCGGTGGCGGTGCCGTTCATCGAGATCCACCTGTCCAACCCGCATACCCGCGAGCCGTTCCGCCAGCACAGCTACTTCAGTGACAAGGCCGTGGGCGTGGTATGCGGCTTCGGTGCCGACAGCTACCGCTACGCGATGGACGCGGCACTGCTGCGCGTGCAGGCGGCCAGCGCGTGAAGATGCTGCCGCGCGTGCTCGCCGGCGTTGTGGCGTGGGCCGGCATCTGCGGTGCCGCCGCCGCGTTCGACCGCAAGGACGAAGGCATCGACTGCGCCCATCCGGGTACCACGATGGAGAGCGACCTGTGCGCCTCGGACCTGGCCGCCGCCGCTGATGCCGAACTCAATACCGTCTATGCACAGGCGCGTCGCCAGCTGCGTACCCCAGCCCGCGGTGGCACCTGCAGCTATTGCGGCGATGCCGAGCAGGAGCTGGTGCTGGCCCAGCGTGCCTGGATCCAGCTGCGCGACCACGACTGCAACGCGGTCTATGCCCTCAATTCCGATGGCACGGCACGCAACGGCGCACAGATGCGCTGCCTGACCACCCTCGCGCGCGACCGTACGCGGCAGCTGCGCGAGTTCTACGAACTGCTTTGACCCGAGTGCAACCGCACTCCCCACCACACTGACATCACGAGCAAAGAGGCCACCATGGATCTCCGCAAAATCAAGAAGCTGATCGACCTGCTGGAAGAGTCGAACCTGGCTGAAATCGAAATCAAGGAAGGCGAAGAGTCGGTGCGCCTGTCGCGCGCCCCGGTGGCCAGCTATGCCGCCCCGATTGCAGCCCCGGTGTACGCCGCTCCGGCCGCTCCGGCGCCGCAGGCGATGCCGATGCAGTCGCCGACCGAAGCCTCCACCGGCGGCACCGCCAAGCCGGGCCCGGCGCTGCCGGAAGGCCACGTGCTGCGCTCGCCGATGGTCGGCACCTTCTACGCCTCGTCCGCCCCGGACAAGCCGGCCTTCGTCACCGTTGGCCAGCAGGTCAAGGAAGGCGAAACCCTGGCCATCATCGAAGCGATGAAGATGTTCAACCCGATCGAAGCCGACAAGTCCGGCACCATCGTCGCCATCCTCGGCGAGAACGGCCAGCCGGTGGAATTCGACCAGCCGCTGTTCGTGATCGGCTGAGGGGCACGCCATGCTCGACAAAGTCGTCATCGCCAACCGAGGGGAGATCGCGCTGCGCATCCTGCGCGCGTGCCATACCCTCGGCATCCGCACGGTGGCCGTGCACTCCACGGTCGACCGCAACCTCAAGCACGTGGCCATGGCCGACGAGTCGGTCTGCATCGGTCCGGCGCCGTCGCCGCAGAGCTACCTCAACATCCCGGCACTGATCGCCGCGGCGGAAGTCACCGACGCCCAGGCCATCCACCCGGGTTACGGCTTCCTGTCGGAGAACGCCGACTTCGCCGAACGCGTGGAAGAGTCCGGCTTCATCTTCATCGGCCCCAAGGCCGACACCATCCGCATGATGGGTGACAAGGTCGAAGCCATCCGCGCGATGAAGTCCGCCGGCGTGCCGTGCGTGCCCGGCTCGGGCGGCCCGCTGGGCGAGGACATCGTCGCCAACACCAAGATCGCCCGTGAGATCGGCTACCCGGTCATCATCAAGGCGGCCGGTGGCGGCGGTGGCCGCGGCATGCGCGTCGTGCACGCCGAAGCCTCGCTGAAGACCTCGATCGAAACCACCAAGAGCGAGGCCAAGGCCGCGTTCGGCAATGGCGAGGTCTACATGGAGAAGTTCCTGGAGAATCCGCGCCACGTGGAGATCCAGGTGCTGGCCGACGGCCAGGGCAACGCCATCCACCTGGGTGAGCGCGACTGCTCGATGCAGCGCCGCCACCAGAAGGTGGTGGAAGAAGCACCGGCACCGGGCATCAGCGCCGAGCAGCGCGAGCAGATCGGCAAGGTGTGCACCGAAGCCTGCGTGCGCATCGGCTACCGCGGTGCCGGTACGTTCGAGTTCCTGTACGAGGACGGCCGCTTCTACTTCATCGAAATGAACACCCGCATCCAGGTGGAGCATCCGGTCACCGAAATGGTCACCGGCATCGACCTGGTGGCCGAGCAGCTGAAGATCGCCGCCGGCCAGAAGCTGTCGATCAAGCAGAGCGACGTGGTGCTGACCGGCCATGCCATCGAATGCCGCATCAACGCCGAAGACGCCGAGACCTTCGTGCCGAGCCCGGGCACCATCACCGGCTTCCATCCGCCGGGGGGCCCCGGCGTGCGCGTGGATACCCACATCTACAGTGGCTACCGCGTGCCGTCGAACTACGACTCGATGATCGGCAAGCTGATCGTGCACGGACCGGACCGCGAAACCGCCATCGCCCGCATGCGGGTGGCGCTGAGCGAAATGGTGGTCGATGGCATCAAGACCAACATCGCCCTGCAGCAGCGGATCATGCGTGACAAGGGCTTCCAGGCCGGTGGCCAGAACATCCACTACCTGGAAAAGCGCCTTGCCGAGCGCAAGAACAAGCCGATCGCACTGACCTGATCGGCGCCAGGTGCTGGACATGAAAAGGGCGGGGATCTCCCCGCCCTTTTCTGTTGTTGTAGAGCCGAGCCTACGCTCGGCTTGCTGGAAAAGCAGCCGAGCATGGCTCGGCTCTACTGAGGCGGTCTCAGCGCGCGTCCGCCGCCGTCGCCGGGATCTGCGAGTTGGCCAGCGGCCGCACGCCATTGGGCGAGGTCGGGTCGACGATCACCATGGTTTCGGTGGAACCATCGGGCCACACCACCTGGAAGGTGCTGCCGGCCGGCAGTGAAGCGAATGGCATGCCACTCTGCGCGCGATAGACCGCAGCGACCTGGCTGGCACCGGCGCGGCGCACGTCTTCCTGCGCCTTCACCGTGGTCAGCTCCACCTTCGACAGATGCCGGTAGCGGTCCTCGTAGGTATCGATCATCAACAGGCCGACCGCGCCAGCCGAGTAGGCCACGAACAACGCCACCCAGAACCAGAACTTGGCCCCATGCAGGAATCGACGGTAATTCATCGCCCGTCCCTCTTTCCAACCAATCGCTTGATCCATTCCTTCATTTTCCCAGCACCTTGCCGCGATACCGCAGCGTCATACACGAAATCCCGGAAATCCTGCGCTCCATCCTGCGAACAGATCCCTCCGTTCGCACAAAAATTGTTGACCAGCACGCTGTCCGCTCCACAGGCTAGACCGAGTTCACAGGCCGCAAGCCGCCATGCAAGTTCACTGAGCTGCTCGCCCGCCACCAGCCCGTCAAGCGCGCGGTCACCGGCAGCACGCACGCCCATGCCCGGCGCGATGGCCATGTAGGCTTCCGGATCGCGCGAGGTGCGCACGCGCTCGACCAGGTCGCGGCGGTACTCGGCACTGTCGTGCAGCGGCTCACCTTCGGCGAACAGTGCTGCTTCCGCGGCCAGGTTGCCCTGTGCGGCCGCTTTGCGGCGCTCGGACAGCACCAGCGCCGCGCCCAGCTTGTCGCCCGGCACGAATCCGCCGCAGCGCTGCGCCACGCGCTCGCGTGCCTCGATCATCGCCGGCGCCGCCGTCAGGCCCAACCCGCTCAGTACGTTGTTGTCCAGGCGGTAGCCGCCCGGATCGAGTGCGTACTGCGCGCAATAGTCATAGACGCGGCTGAGCATCCAGCGCGCCTCGTGATTGCCGTTGTCGGCCTGTGCGCGCAGGCGCTGGGCGTAGGCATACAGATCGCTGGCGTCTTCGATGTCGGCGCGCAGGTCCAGCGGCAGGCCCGACGGCAGCGTGTTGCCGCGCTCGAAGGCCGCCAGCCGCCGCGCCAGTGCTTCCGGCACCACCGGCAGCGGCGTTCCGCTGTCACGGCTGGCCACGGCCAGCTGCAGGTCCGGCGACGCCGACGGCGATGCCACGCCCGCAGCATGGCCGCTGGCCCGATACCCGGCCACGCCCAGCACGGCCACCGCCGGCAGCACGAGCAACCAGGTTTTCAGGGTCGGAGCGAAGGCCATCGGCGGGTGTGAGCGTTCACGGCACACAGGAAAGCGCCGAGTTTAGCAAGGCCTGACAGGCCTGTCTGAACTGCCCCCGTTCATCTCAAGGCGGCATCTCAGGCAATACGGAGACGCCCCGATGGTCTAGCATGGCCCCCTTTCCCGCGATTGCCCCCACCGCCATGCCGTTCCTGGAACTGACCCTGCGCTGCACCGAAGCCACCCAGCCCCGCTATGAAAATGCGCTGGAGGACGTCGGCGCACTGGCCGTGACCCTGCTCGATGCCGAAGCCGACACCAGCAACGAACAGGCCATCCTCGAACCCGGCGTGGGTGAAACGCCGCTGTGGGACACCCTGGTGCTGAGCGCGCTGTTCCCCGCCGACAGCAATGCGCTGCTGCTGCTGGCCGCGCTGGAATCCTTCGACCCGGAACTGGACTGGAGCAATGGCAGCTTCCGCGCGGTCGAAGACGAAGACTGGGAACGCGCCTGGCTGGACCAGTTCCAGCCGATGGATTTCGGCAGCCGTACCTGGATCGTGCCGTGGAACCATGAACTGCCGGACGCTGCACAGGCCGCCGATGCCGCCGTGGTGCGGCTGGACCCGGGCCTGGCGTTCGGCTCGGGCACCCACCCGACCACCGCCCTGTGCCTGCGCTGGCTGGACCAGCTGGCCGTGGACGGCCAGCTGCAGGGCCAGCGCGTGCTCGACTTCGGCTGCGGCTCGGGCATCCTCGCGCTGGCCGCGCTGAAGCTGGGCGCCGCCGAAGCGATCGGCGTGGACAACGATCCGCAGGCGCTGGTCGCCACCGCCGACAATGCCGAGCGCAATGGCGAGCAGGCCCGCATGCATGTGTACCTGCCGCAGGACGAACCGGTCGCCACCTATCCGATCGTGGTCGCCAACATCCTTGCCTCGGCGCTGGATGCGCTGGCCGAGCTGCTGGCCGCACGCGTCGCCGCCGGCGGTCGCATCGCCCTGTCGGGCATCCTGCATGGCCAGGAAGGCGAACTGCTGCAGCGCTATGCCGCATGGTTCGACGATCTGCAGGCCACCCAGGATGGCGACTGGATGCGCATCACCGGCGTACGCCGCGCCTGATCGTGATTGAATGACCGCTGGATCCGAGCCCGCGCCCTGAGCATGTCCGAGCCGAACCCGCCGCGCCGCCCTTTGGCCACCTTCCTGCGCCCCGCGTCGGAAGGCGAGGCCGCACCTGCGACCGATGCGCGCACGCCCGACCCGGCGGTGCATGACATCCCTGCCGCGGAGAGCGGCGACCCGATCGACGCGGCGTTGCCGCCGATGGCGGAGGCGCGACAGAGCGATGACACCGTCATCCTCGACGAAGCGGCCGTGATCGAACCCGCCCTTGCCGTCCCGGCCGCGCAGGCCGTGGCCGGCGATGCGCCGAGCTTCCTGGGCACTTCGCGGCCGCGCACGCTGCCGACGCCGCGCTGGCACTGGGTGCTGGTCGCCGGCCTGGCACTGTTGCTGATACTGCAGAGCGTGCTGGCCGATCGTGCGCGGCTGGCCGCCGACGCCGGCAACCGCGCCTGGCTGGGCGCGTTGTGCGGCGCGCTGCGCTGCAGCCTGCCGGCCTGGCACGAGCCCACCGCGTTCACCATGACCAGCCGTGAGATCCGTCCGCTGCCGGGCCAGGCCGGCGTACTGCAGGTGCAGGCCAGCATCCGCAACGATGCGCGCTGGGCACAGGCCTGGCCGGACCTGCGCCTGTCGCTGTCCGATGCCGATGGCCGGGTGATCGGCAGCGGCGTGTTCGCACCGGCGCAGTATCTCGGCGAAGCCCCCGGCGCCGCCCTGCTGGAACCGGGCCAGAGTGCGCGCATCGCGTTCCGCGTGCAGGAGCCTGCCGCGTCCACCGTCGCATTCACCTTCGACTTCCTCTGACCAGGGTAGAGGCGACCAGCCGTGGCAGGTCGGGCACGCTCGCGCTAGACTGGCCGCCACCACCTCGTCCGGCCGCGCGCTCCGCGCGCACGGGCCAACCAGATCGGGAACCCCCTTGAACGCTGTCCTCTCTCGTCCTGACAACAGTCGTGGCGCTCCCCGGCCACCGCTGCGTGAACACGTCGCCCAGTCCGTGCGCCGCTACCTGCGTGACCTCGATGGCTGCGACGCGGACGATGTCTACGAGATCGTGCTGCGCGAGATGGAAATCCCGTTGTTCGTGGAAGTGCTCAATCATTGCGAAGGCAACCAGAGCCGTGCCGCCGCGATGCTGGGCATCCACCGCGCCACCCTGCGCAAGAAGCTGAAGGAATACGGCATCAGCGCATAAGCGCGCGCGTGGGTAGTGCCGGTCGCTGGCCGGCAACCCCATGAACGATGGCAGGATGTTGCCGTTGCCGTTGCCGTTGCCGTTGCCGGCCAGCGGCCGGCACTACCGGTAGATCCACGCCATGCGTGGATGCCGCCCCGGCGATCAACCGCCCCGCCCCGTCCAGTAGATCCGCGCCATGCGTGGATGAAGCCCCCGCGGAATCAGCCGCCGCCGCCCGCCTTCCAGTAGTACCGCACCACATGGAAGAACACCGGCGCGGCGAAGCACACCGAATCGAGCCGGTCGAGCATGCCACCATGCCCCTCGATCATGTGGCCCCAGTCCTTGATGCCGCGGTCGCGCTTGATCGCCGACATCACCAGGCCGCCCCAGAATCCCATCAGGTTGATCAGCAGCGACAGGCCGAATGCCTGCAGCGGCGTGAACGGGGTGATCCACCACAGCGCCGCCCCCAGCGCGCTGGCGCTCAGCACGCCACCCACGAAGCCCTCCACCGTCTTCGACGGCGACAGCTTCGGCGCGATCAGGTGCCTTCCCAGCAGCTTGCCCCAGATGTACTGCAGCACGTCCGAGGACTGCACCACGATCACCAGGAAGGCGAACAGCAGCACGTTGCGCGACGGATCATGACCGGGCACGTGCAGGTTCAGCAGCAGCGGCACGTGCGAGATGCAGAACACGCAGATCATCAACCCCCACTGCACCTTCGCCGTGCGCTCCAGGTAGTGCGTGGTATCGCCACCGATGGTCGACAGGATCGGCAGGAACAGGAACGCATAGACCGGGATCAGCAGCGTGTACATGCCGTACCAGTCGATCCACACCAGGTAGTACTGCCAGGGCAGCACGATGTAGAACGCGGCCAGCAGCGCGTAGTAGTCGCCGGAACGGGTCGGCGCCAGGGTGATGAACTCGCGCAGCGCGAACAGCGAGATGATCGCGAACAGCACGATCACCCCGGCACGGCCGAAGAACAGCGCCAGCCCGACCACGATCGCCATCACCCACCACGCGCGGATGCGCGACACCAGGTTGGCGATCACCGCGCTGGGCCGACCGCGCTGGCGCCAGCGCAGGGTCTCGGCCACCAGCGTGGCCAGCACCAGCACCGCGCCCACGCCAGCGAACAGCAGGCCTGTCTGCTGGCCCACGCTGCGCGCGGCCAGGTCGCCGGACACATCCATCAGGTAACTCATGCGCGCCCTCCATTCGGCGCCAGGTCCAGCAGCGCCTGCCGGCTGCGCGCCAGGAACGCCGCCTTGTCCTCGTCAGCCTGCAAACGCAGCGGCGTGCCGAAGGTGGCCGTGCACAGCAGCGGCAATGGCAGGAACCGGCCCTTCGGCATCACCCGCTTCAGGTTGTCGATCCACACCGGTACGAACTCCAGCTCCGGCCGTTGCCGCGCGAGGTGGTAGATGCCGCTCTTGAAGGGCAACAGCGGTTCATCGCTGACATTGCGCGTGCCTTCCGGGAACAGGATCAGCGAGCAGTCTTCATCCACGGCATCGCGCAGTACCTGCAACGGGTCCTGCTGGCGATGGCCGGCCTCGCGCTCGACCAGCACACCGTTGAACACCGCATCGATCAGGTAGCGGCGCAGGCCGTCGCGCTGCCAGTACTCGGCTGCGGCAACCGGGCGCACCTGGCGCCGCAATGCCGGTGGCATCGACGACCAGATCAGCACGAAGTCACCATGGCTGGCGTGGTTGCCGTAGTACACGCGGCGCTCGCTGGACGGCGCGCAGCCGATCCACAGCGCGCGCGCGCCGGTCACCACATGGATCGCGCCACTGCAGGCGCGGGCAATCAGTTCGGCGAACATCGGCTCCTCCCGTTCACGTCTGCGGCCACACCACGGCCAGCACCAGCAGCACCACCTGCACAGCTGTCAGCAGGTACTGGCGCAGCAGCAGGCGGCGCATGCCGGCCCAGCGCAGATCCCAACCGCGCAGCGGCGCGTCGGGCGCTGCGCGGCGCAGGCCGCTGTCGTGCAGCAGCTGGTCGGTACGGTGCGCAGCGGCGTCACCCTCCAGGCCTTCATCGCGCAGCAGCTGCAGCAGGCTGGCATCCAGCCCGACCCGGCATGCGTGGTAGGCCTGTGCGAGCCCGACGACGACGCTGACCAGCAGCAGGCCGGCAGCAACCATCGCCAGGCCCGGCTCGGTGCCGAGCAGCAGCAACGCCACCAGCAGCAGGCCCAACGACAGCAGCGCCGGCCAACGGCCCTGCCGCAGCAGCAGTTGCATGGTCGCCAGATCGGGAACCGTACTCACGTGCGTGCTCCCGCTGCAGCGGTGATGGCATGCAGATGCGCCGCGCCCAGCACGATGCCGGGACGTGCCGCGCGCACAGTCGCCACCGCGGCATCGGTATCGGCGGCGCGACCACTGCGCAACAGCCAGGCCGCCACGCTGGCGGCACTGCGCGAATAGCCCAGCGCGCAACACACCAGCAGCGGCCCCTGCACGCTCAGGTGCTCGATGGCCTCGGCCGCCGCGCGCAGCTGTTCCGGCGTGGGCACCACCAGGTCCAGCATCGGCACGCTGGCATACGCCGCGCCCGGCGCACGACCGGACAGCTCAGCACAGGTATCGACCACGCCGACCAGGGGTGTTGGCAACGCAGCACAGGGAATGCGCCCCAGCCACACCCCATCCATCACCGGCACCGGCTGCGGCGCACGCCGCGTCCACAGCCGCGAATTGATCCAGGCCGCGCCCAGGTACGGCGCCAGCAACCAGCGCGCCGCCATGGTCAGCCGCCCATCGGCGCGCTTCTGGAACACCGCCGTGCCCAGCCCGGCATAGGCCAGCGCCACCAGCAGCAGCGACACCACCGGCCACAGCAGCCACAACGCCGCCCCCCGCAGCAGGATCACCGGCACCAGCAGCACGGCGGCCCCCAGCAGGTACAACCCCGCCAGGCGCCAGCGCCTGGCATCACGCGCCGCGCGCCATGCACGCAGCGGTGGCGTGCCCTGCTCCGGCCACAGCCAGACGCACAGCCAGCCGGCCAGCAGGCCGGTCGGGATATCGATGAAGTGATGCTGGAACGTGGTCAGCACCGAAACGCCGATCAGCAGCGCCCACACATGCAGCACCCAGCGCCACACCCCGTGCAGGTACTGCGCGAACTTCACCCACAGCACGATCAGCAGCACGATGTGCAGCGATGGCGCCTGGTTGAACGGCTTGTCGAAGCCCAGCAACACGTCGAACAGCCAACCGAACACGCCGCCGATCTCCGGCCGCTCGAAGCTGAAGCGCAACGGCCACAGCAGGAAGCAGCTCACGGCGATCAGCTGTGCACTGAACAGCCGCAGCGCGTGCCGGTCCAGTTCGAGGCGATGACGGCACAGGAAGAACGAGACCGCGTAGAACAGGTCGATCGACCAGTACGGCACGATCGTCCACGGCACGAACGGAATCTGCGTTTCCCATCCGAACGCCATCACCGGCAGTTCGGCATGGCGGCCGGCTATCCAGTTGGCGAAGCCATAGCTGGCGAAGAAGAACGGGCCCAGCAGGGCCAGCCACAACAGGGCGCGCCGCCAGGGGCGCCCCTCTGCGGCCACCGGGGATGCGGCAAGCGTCGCCATCACGCGGTCCGGCGAGCCAGGGACACGGTGAAGATGCCGAAGTCGTCGATACGCTGCGCCACCTTCTCGAACCCGGCCAGGCGCACCAGCTCGTCCATTTCCTGCTGGGTACGGCGGCGCATCACCCACGCTGCGCCCCCCCGGTGGCTGGTCAATGCGCGTGCGATGAACTCCAGCTGCGGGTGCCAGGGCTGGCCGGTATAGGCCAGGTAGCCGCCTACCGGCACCGTCGCGGCAATGCCCTGCAGCGAACGCAGCACCGCATCGTTGTCGGGGAACAGTTCGTACAGGCCCGATACCACCGCCAGCGTCGGTGCAGGGTCCACCGCTGCCAGCTGCGCGGGATCGAACGCATCGCCCTGTTCGAAGCGGGCGATGTCAGCCGCCCCCAGGCGCTCTATCAGTGCCTGACCCTGGGTGACGTTCAGATCGCTGAAGTCGCGCAGCACGATGCGCTCGGCGCGCTGTTCGCCCTGGCCCAGCGCTTCCAGCACGTAGCGACCATGGCCGGCGGCCACGTCCAGCACGCGCACCGGCGTGCCCTGCCCGCGCAGGCGCTGGGCAGCGTCGCGCAGCAGTTCCTGCAGGTGCTGGCCACGCACGCGGATGCCGCGCCAACCGATCGCATCCAGATAGTTGCGGTCGACCATCCGACCCAGCGGGCCCTTGCCACGCGCTTCGTCGCGGTAGATGTAGTCCAGCGTGCTGCCCGAATCGAAACCGGTCTGCAGTCCCAGCGCGATGCCTTCGGACAACGCTCCGCCGAAACGCAGGCCGCCACGTACCACGCGCCAGCGCAGGTCGGCCAGGCTGTTACGCTCCGGTGGCCACGCCAGGATCTCCGATTCCTCGAAGGTCGGCCCATGGCGGTGCGCGTCGCGCCGTGATAGCTCGCGCAGCGGCTCGGCGAAACGCGCCTGGATGAAACTGCGGATGCGTGCCAGCGCAGGCGCCCGATCGCGCTCGCCCAGCGTGTCGTGGAAGAAGCCCGGCAGGTGCACGCGCTCCTTGATCGGGCTGGACAGGCGCTCGTAGAAGCGGTCCTGCGGGCCACGATGCACGACGAAGTCGGAGCCGGACACCAGCAGCTGCACCGGCACGCTGATCGCCTGCGCATCGGCCACGATGCGGTCGGCCGCTTCGTACAGGCCCAGCAGCACGCGCACCGAGATCGGCCGGGTGATCAACGGATCGGTGCGGTAGCTCTCCACCCGCGCCGGGTCATGGGTCAGCCACTGCGGCTTGACGTAGCTGTTGACGAAGAAATTGCCACGCAGCTTCTGCATCAAGGCCAGGCCCGGCCGCGCGAACGGCACGTACAGCTTCACCTTGAACGCCGGCGAAGCCATCACCAGCGCGCGCAGGCGTGGTGCGTAGTCGTGCACCCAGGTCGCGGCGACCACCGCCCCCACGCTCTGTGCGATCACCACGATGTCCTGCACCGCGATGCCGTGCTCGGCGCCGATATGGGCGATGAAGCTGTCCAGATCGCGCACCAGCGCCGGGAAGCCTGGTGCATCGCCACGCGCACCCGGCGAACGGCCATTGCCGCGCGCATCCCAGGCGAAGAAGGCGGTGTCGGGCAGGTCCAGCTCATCGACCAGGTGGGTGACACGCCCGGAGTGCTCGTGGCCGCGGTGCAGCAGCACGATGGCCTTGGTGGCCGGCGTTGCGGTGGTGCCCGCCCAGTACCGGTAGAACAGCGGTACCTGGTCGAAGCTGTGGAATTCCCGTTCCTGCGCCTGACGCATGCAATCTCCTGATTGTCTTTTTGTATCTGCTTGATTAATTCGGCGAAACCGCCGCTTCCCGCAGTCCGCGACGGACGCGGTTGATCATGGTCAGCACGCACAGCACCGCCATGGCCGCGGCCACGCCAGTGACCGTCATTGCGCCACCCCACTCAAGCGCCAGCAGCAGGCCCAGCGCACCGATCACGAACGCGCGGTCGCTCTTGCCCATCGGGCCGTCGTAGCGGCGGCTGGCACCGACCATCAGCCCCAGCACCCCGGCGTACTCGCTCAGCGCCGCCGTCCAGGCCAGCAGCCACAGCACTTCCGGACGCACGCCCGGCACGCTGAGCAGGCTCAGGTACAGCGCCGCGTCGGCGATCACATCGCACAGCTCGTTCAGGTAGGCGCCCAGCCGCGACTGCTGGCCGAACTCGCGGGCCAGCATGCCGTCCACGGCGTTGAGCGCCATGCGCAGCAGCATCCACAGCGGCAGCAGCAGGTACAGCAGGGGCTGGGCCGGCGCGCAGCACCAGACGGCGGCGGCCACCAGCAGCGAGACCACGGCGGCGGCCACGGTCACCGCGTTGGCGGTGATCCCCATGCGGTACAGACCGCGTACGGCCGGACGCAACAGGTCCTGAAAACGTCCTTTCAATGCATAGATCGACACGATCCGAACCCGCTGATCCTTGGCAGTTCCGGCACAGCCTACCCGATTGGGGCAGCGCGCCCCATCGAATTGCTTGCGGACCGCCCCCGGCCAGGCTGTGCTGAGGGCGGCCGCAGGGCCATCGATGCGGGTCGATTTTTCCCGTCGGCGCCCGCCACCGGCCCCCACCGCCTACAATATCGGCCCCGCTCCGCTGCCGATTCTGTCCCATGACTGCTGATCTGTTGCCCGTCCGCCGGGCCCTCCTCTCCGTTTCCGACAAGACCGGCCTGGTCGAGCTGGCCACTGCGCTGGCGGCACGCGGCGTGGAACTGCTGTCCACCGGCGGCACCGCCAAGGCGATCCGCGATGCGGGCCTGGCCGTGAAGGACGTGGCCGACGTCACCGGCTTCCCGGAAATGATGGACGGCCGGGTCAAGACCCTGCACCCGATGGTGCACGGCGGCCTGCTGGGCCGTTCGGGCCTGGATGATGTAGTGATGGCCGAGCACGGCATCGGTGCCATCGACCTGCTGGTACTGAACCTGTACCCGTTCGAATCGGTCACCGCCAAGGCCGACTGCACCCTGGCCGACGCGGTCGAGAACATCGACATCGGCGGCCCGGCCATGCTGCGCTCGGCGGCCAAGAACTTCGCCCGCGTGGCGGTGGCTACCGATCCGTCGCAGTACGCCGAGCTGCTGGCTTCGCTGGACGCCAACGACGGCCAGCTGTCGGCTGCCACCCGCTTCGCGTTCTCGGTGGCCGCGTTCAACCGCGTCGCCCAGTACGATGCGGCGATCAGCAACTACCTGTCGGCGGTCACCGCCACCGACGCCGCCGTGCCGGCCCGTGCCGAGTACCCGGCACAGATGAATTCCACCTTCGTGAAGGTGATGGACCTGCGGTACGGCGAGAACCCGCACCAGAGCGGCGCGTTCTACCGCGACCTGTACCCGGTGCCGGGCACGCTGGCCACCTTCCAGCAGCTGCAGGGCAAGGAGCTGAGCTACAACAACCTGGCCGATGCCGATGCGGCGTGGGAGTGCGTGCGCCAGTTCGACGCGCCAGCCTGCGTCATCGTCAAGCACGCCAACCCGTGCGGCGTTGCGGTCGGTGCCGGCAACGGCGATGCCTACGAACTGGCCTACGCCACCGACCCGACCAGCGCCTTCGGCGGCATCATCGCCTTCAACAAACCGCTGGACGCGGCCACCGCCAAGGTGATCCTGGACCGCCAGTTCGTCGAAGTGCTGATTGCCCCGGACTACGAGCCGGCCGCGCTGGAATACGCGCAGAAGAAGGCCAACGTGCGCGTGCTGCGCATCCCGCACGGCGATGGCCTGAACAACTTCGACAGCAAGCGCGTCGGCTCGGGCCTGCTGCTGCAGTCGTCGGACAACCGCGGCATGACCCGTGATGAACTGAAGGTGGTCAGCAAGCTGGCACCGACCGACAAGCAGTTCACCGACCTGCTGTTCGCCTGGAAGGTGGCCAAGTTCGTGAAGTCCAACGCGATCGTCTACGCCAAGGACAACCGCACCATCGGTGTCGGTGCGGGCCAGATGAGCCGCGTGTACTCGGCCCGCATCGCTGGCATCAAGGCCGCCGATGCGAACCTGGTGGTCGAGGGCTCGGTGATGGCCTCCGACGCGTTCTTCCCGTTCCGCGACGGCATCGACGCCGCCGCTGCCGCCGGCATCAAGGCGGTCATCCAGCCGGGCGGTTCGATGCGCGATGCCGAAGTGATCGCCGCCGCCGACGAACATGGCCTGGCCATGGTGTTCACCGGCGTGCGCCACTTCCGCCACTGATCCTGGAGCGACACGGATGTCCACAGTTTCAATGAAATCGCTGGCCGCCCTCGCCCTGGCGGGTGCGGCCATGCTGGCAGGCTGCAAGCCTGCTGCCGAGCCCAGCGCGGGCCCGAAGGCAGAGGCGCCGGCGGTGGTCCCTGCCGCACCAGAACAGCATGTCAGCCGCACCGCGCGGCTGCAGGCTTTCCTGGTCCAGCGTTACGGCAGCAACGCCAGGCTCTCCGGTGAATGGCGCGGCAGCTGGACCGACGATGGCGACACCCATGCGATGGACTGGCAGGTCTGCGCGGAGCAACCGGTGGTGAGCGGTGACAGCTGGCAACAGCTGCTGGCCGTGTGTGGTGCGCTGGTTGATGGCGCGCATATCGACCCGGGAACCATCGAGTTCTTCGTGCTGCGCCCGAAGGGCGAGGGCTTCGAAGTGACCAGCGCACTGACCGGCGAGCGCTTCGGCAGCGGCGGCCAGCCCGGCACCGCCAGCATCATCCGCGCCGGCAGCGACTTCTATGGTTTCCGCGTCGAGGACGGCTGGTTCGGGCAGGGCTTCTCGCTGCTCTCGCAGTCGCTGATCCTGCCGGGCCCGAATGGCCTGGTGGCCACTGGCAGCGTGCGCAGCCATATCGACAATGACGCCCAGTACGAGTGCGACACGGTCGACGCCAGCACCGACCCCGACACCGCCAACGACTGCCGCACCCGCCGCTTCAGCATCGATTTCGCCCTGCATTTCGACGACAGCGACCGCAGCGCGCGCGTCTGGCCATTGCTGATCGAGGAAACCGGCACCACCTGTGGTGGCAAGCAGGTCCGGCAGGAACACCGCTTCACCCTGGACCCGAAGACCTGGGCCTACTCCTTCCCCGAATCGCTGCGACGCGAAGGCTGCGAGTGAACCGCGCGCGCCGCCGGGGATATCGATCTTCCCTTCCCACGCAATCTGGAATCTCGTGATGAACGTACTTGTCATCGGCTCTGGCGGCCGCGAACACGCCCTGGCATGGAAGCTGGCCCAGTCCTCCCGTGTCACTGAAGTGATCGTGGCGCCCGGCAACGCCGGCACCGCCAGCGAAGACAAGTGCCGCAACGTGGCGGTCAAGGTCACCGATATCGACGGTCTGCTGGCGCTGGCCCAGGCAGAAGGCGTGGCACTGACCGTGGTCGGCCCGGAAGTACCGCTGGTGGCCGGCGTGGTCGACCGCTTCCGCGCCGCCGGCCTGCGCATCTTCGGGCCGACCGCCGCTGCCGCGCAGCTGGAAGGCAGCAAGGCCTACGCCAAGGACTTCCTGGCCCGCCACAACATCCCCACCGCGTTCTACGCCGTGCACAGCGACGTGGACGCTGCCCTGGCCTACGTGCGCGAGAAGGGCGCACCGATCGTGGTCAAGGCGGATGGCCTCGCCGCCGGCAAGGGCGTGATCGTGGCGATGACCCTGGCCGAGGCCGAAGACGCGGTGCGCGACATGCTCTCGGGCAACGCGTTCGGCGATGCCGGCGCACGCGTGGTGATCGAGGAATTCCTCGACGGCGAGGAAGCCAGCTTCATTTCGATGGTGGACGGCGTGCATGCGCTGCCGATGGCCACCTCGCAGGACCACAAGCGCGTCGGCGACGGCGACACCGGCCCGAACACCGGCGGCATGGGCGCCTATTCGCCGGCCCCGGTGGTGACCCCGGAGGTGCATGCTCGAGTGATGCGCGAGGTGGTGAACCCCACCGTGCAGGGCATGATCGCCGATGGCATCCCCTTCACCGGCTTCCTCTACGCCGGCCTGATGATCGATGCCAGCGGCGCGCCGAAGGTGATCGAGTTCAACGTGCGCTTCGGCGATCCGGAAACCCAGCCGGTGATGCTGCGCCTGCAGTCGGACCTGGTGGAGCTGGTGGAAGCCGCCATCGACGGCCGCCTGGACCAGGTGGAAGCACACTGGGACGCGCGCCCGTCGCTGGGCGTGGTGCTGGCCGCCAGGCCATACCCGGAATCGCCGATCACCGGTGACGTGATTTCCGGCCTGGACGACGTGCCGGCCAGTGCCAAGGTGTTCCATGCCGGCACCGCGCTGGACGCGCAGGGCCAGGTGCTCAGTGCGGGCGGCCGCGTGCTGTGCGTGGCGGCGCTGGGCAACAGCGTGCGCGACGCGCAGGCCAATGCCTATGCCGGCGTGGCCAAGGTCAGCTGGGCCAACGAGTTCCACCGCAACGACATCGGCTGGCGCGCGATCGCACGCGAGGGCTGAGGTCCGGCGCCGCAGCCACGCATGGCGTGGCTCTACTGATACTGCACAGCTGGGGTAGATCCACGCCATGCGTGGATTGAACACCTCGGAAAAGCAAAGGCCCGGCAGAACCGGGCCTTTGCTTTACAGGACTGCTTCGAGTCCCTTCCGATCAATCAGGTTCAGCAACTTCAGTGATGGTCCGCTGGGCTTCTTCTCGCCCTGTTCCCAGCTGCGTACGGTGGAAACGCTGGTATTGAGAACTCCAGCAAAAACCGGCTGACTGAGCTGCAATGACGCACGCAGGGCACGGATCTGGGCACTGCTGTATTCAGGGACCGGCTCAAGGCAAAGCGCTTCGTAGCTGCTCAACCGACGTTTATCGATGAAGCCATGTGCGTGCAGACTCACAGCCGCATCATGCACCGCCTCAAGAAGCGCACTTTTCGCGCGCCGTCGCTCAGGGGTCTTCGTCATGGCTGATCTCCTGTAGATCCCCGTACTGCACGGCACGATTCAGCTGTGCCGTACTCATTTTCAAGAACTCCGATGCGTACAGCTGCAGCGCATCGCGTTCCGCATTCGTGATTGCAGCACGTTCATTCTTCTCGTAGCCGAAAAGGAAGAACCAATGCCCGCCTCGCTGTGTGGCGACGATGGTTCGGACGCTCCCACGCTTTCCTCGCCCCGGCAAGGCAACGCGCTTCTTTAAGATTCCGCCGCCAAGATCAGCATCCACCAGACCCGCTTCCATTTCACGTACCGACCGGTACAGCGCAGCATCGGACAGGGTGGTCCTGCGTATGCTGCGATTGAAACTTCGTGTGCGGAAGACGCGTGGCATGATCATACCGTGCCACTGCGTGGTACGGCGTGAACATCAGCATCCAACACATGATCCGGTCGGCGCAATCACCGCCCTGGCGTCAGAGTAGAGCCACGCCATGCGTGGATGAGAACGCCACCAAAAAGAAAAAGCCCGGCAGTGCCGGGCCTTTTCATTGTTTCAACGCCACCCCGCTTACGCGGTGAACAGCGCCTTCATCTTCTTCAGCGCGTTCGCTTCAACCTGACGGATGCGCTCGGCCGACACGCCGTATTCGTCAGCCAGTTCCTGCAGCGTCACCTTGCTGTCGGCATCCAGCCAGCGACGGCGGATGATGTCGCGCGAGCGGGCGTCCAGCTCGGCCAGGCCTTCGCGCAGCAGCTGCATCTGGTTGTCTTCGCTGTCAGCACGCTCATACGCCATCGACGGGTCTTCGTCGTTGGCGACAAGGAACGCGGCCGGCGACGGCGGCGCGTGCTCGTTGTCCTCGTCGGTCGGCGCATCGAAACCGATATCGCGACCGGACAGGCGCGACTCCATTTCCATGACCTCGCGCTCGGACACGTTCAGGTCCTTGGCCACCGCGCTCACCTCAGCCGCGTTCATCCAGCCCAGGCGCGTCTTCGACTTGCGCAGGTTGAAGAACAGCTTGCGCTGCGCCTTGGTGGTGGCGACCTTCACGATGCGCCAGTTCTTCAGGATGAACTCGTGCATCTCGGCACGGATCCAGTGCACGGCGAAGGAGACCAGGCGCACGCCCATGTCCGGGTCGAAGCGCTTGACTGCCTTCATCAGGCCGATGTTGCCTTCCTGGATCAGATCGCCCAGCGCAAGGCCGTAGCCGTTGTAGCCGCGGGCCACGTGCACCACGAAGCGCAGGTGCGAATGCACCAGCTCGCGGGCGGCGTCCAGATCGTTGCCGTCGCGGAAGCGACGGGCCAGGTCCTGTTCGTCATCGACCGACAGCACCGGGATCTGGTGCACGGCACCGATGTAGGCGTCCAGCGAACCGAGCGCACTGGGAATCGGGAGATTGTTTGCCACAAGGGCAGTAGAGGTGTTCTGGCTCATAGGCACCCATCTTAGCAGTCCGGCATTTGGACTGCTAAAGGAGGAAAAAGTTCCAGCGTCCCATTGATGCAACACTGGTCCCAAACAGAGCCCTACCGTAGCGCGATTTGATGACAGTGGCGAGCATGCTTTTCGGGATTCACAATCCCTTGGAATTCAAGCAATTACCTACTGGAAACCGGCCGATTCCGGTCAAGCGGAGCTGAACGGGCCGTCCGCAGGACCCATTCAGGCCCGGAAACGTTGCCCGGCGTTCAGCCCCGGTCACCCGCCGGCGGTCAGAGCGCCGAGCGTGGTGGCAGCGACCAGTCGATCGGGGCCTGGCTGCGGCGCTGCAGGTACTCGTTGGCCATCGAGAAATGCCGGCAGCCGAGGAAGCCACGGTGGGCCGACAGCGGCGACGGATGCGGCGACTTCAGCACGCGATGGCGGCGGGTATCGATGACCTTGCCCTTCTGCTGCGCATAGGCGCCCCAGAGCATGAACACCAGCCCTTCGCGCTCGCGGTTGAGCACGTCCACCACGTGGTCGGTGAAGCCTTCCCAGCCACCCCCCTGGTGCGCACCGGCCTTGCCCTCCTCCACCGTCAGCACCGCATTGAGCAGCAGCACGCCACGCTGCGCCCACGGGATCAGGCAGCCGTGGTCCGGACGCGGGATACCGAGATCGCTCTCGATCTCCTTGTAGATGTTCAGCAGCGACGGCGGCACCGGCACGCCCGGCGGCACCGAGAAACTCAGGCCATGCGCCTGGCCACGGCCGTGGTACGGGTCCTGGCCGAGGATGACCACCTTCACCTGCTCGAACGGCGTGGCGTCGAACGCGGCGAAGATCTGCGGGCCGGGCGGGAACACCGCCGCGCCACTGGCCTTGCGCTGACGCAGGAAGCTGGACAGCTCGCGCATCTGCGGCTGCAACAGGTAATCGCCGACATGCTGCTTCCAGCTCGGTTCCAGCTGGATCGTCGGGGTGTCGGCTACTTCATCCATCATCGCAACAAGGGTCCATCGTTCAATCGGGCCAGCCGCAGCTGGAAAAGCACCTTGGTGACCAGCAGCCGTTCTTCGATCGGCTTGAGCACCAGGTCGTTGGCACCGGACTGCAGCAGCCCGGTCTGGTTGTGCGGATTGCCGTCGCCGGTCATCACCAGCACCGGCAGGCGGCGCTTGCCGTAGCCGAAGTCCACGCGCACGCGCTGCACCACGTCGCGACCGCTCAGTTCGCCCTTCAGGGTGACGTCGGTCAGCACCAGGTCGATGCGGTGGCGACTGCGGCCCAGCGACTCGGCGGTGAGCAGGGTGAACGCTTCTTCGGCGCTGACCACGTGCAGCACGTTCAACTGCTGGCGTTCCAGCATGCGCTTGGTGGCCTCGGCCACCACGCGGCTGTCCTCGATGTAGAGGATGGTGGCGCCGGGAATGGTCTGCGGCTGCACGTAGCCGCGGATGAAGGTCGCCAGTGCCTCGTGGCCCAGCGCCTTGTCGAAATAGTCGGTGACGTATTCGGTGAAGCGGCGCTGCTCCAGGTGCTGCTGGGCATCGCCGGAGACCACGATCACCGGCACATAGGCCTGGCCGGCCGCTTCGCGCACCATCCGCGCCAGCGCCAGGCCGTCGCCATCGCGCAGGGTCAGCGAGGTCGTCACCAGGTCCACCGGGCCCTGCGCCAGCGCCTGCTGCGCATCCTCGATGCTGTCGCAGCCGATCACCTCCACGCCGGGCAGGTCACGCTGCAGGACGTCGGCGATCAGCTTGCGCACCAGCTTCGAACCATCGACCACCATCACCCGCGTCGCGGGCCCTTCAAGGTGCTTCAGCGCTTGCGGTTGCATGCCGGTCTCAGGTGTCGGTCGGGCGGGTCTGGCGGAGGAAGTGGCCGGTGACCAGCCAGGCGCCCAGCCAACCCAGCAGCAGCGTGCCGAGCAGGACCAGGCCGCCATGCAGCAGGTCCAGGCCGTGCAGTACGAACGGGCTGCCGTAGCTGCGCGAGAGTTCGGCCAGCGGCATGCGCAGGGCGGCACCGGCGGCGCCGATCAGGGCCAGCGCCACCGCGCCAGCGCCCAGGCCGTACCACGCGCCCAGGTACAGGAACGGGCGGCGGATGAAGCCATCGCTGGCGCCGAGCAGCTGCAGCACGCCGATCTCTTCGCGGCGGGCCTGGATGTCCAGGCGTACCGTGTTGCCGACCACCAGCGCGGCACCCACGCCGAGCAGTACCGACAGCACCTGCACCAGCCGCGCGCCGAAGGCCAGCCAGGCATCCAGGCGCTGGCGCCACAGCGCATCGTGCTGCACCAGGTCGGCCTCGGGCAGGCTTTCCAGCGCGCGCGCCAGGCGTGCGTCATCCTTGCCCTGGCCGGGGGTGATCACCAGCAGCGAGGGCAGCGGATTGTCGTTGAGTGCGTCGATCGCTTCACCGAGGCCGGCATCGCGCAGTTCCTGCAGGCCCTGCTCGGGCGTACGCACGTTCACTTCGGCCACGTCGTCGCGGTCGCGCAGCTGGCCCGCCAGGCGCAGCGCGCCGGGGCCATCGACGTTGCCCTTCAGGAACACGTTGATGTCGCGCGACTGCTGCACGCTGCCGGCGAACTGCTTGAGGTTGTCCAGCGCGATCGACAGCCCCAGCGGCAGGGCCAGTGCCAGCGCCATGACCATCACCGTCAGCAGGGTCGCCCACGGCTTGCGGCAGGCGCGGCCCAGGCTGAACACCACGCTGTGCACGTGGTGCTGGAACCAGACACCCACACGCGAGGGGGCGGCGGCTTCGCTGTTTTCGTTCTTCGCCATCGGTTACTCCGCCAGGTCCTGCGGCGAGATGTCATCCACCAGCCGGCCGTGGTCGAGGATCAGCACGCGCTTGCGCATGCGGCGCAGCAGCGGCAGGTCATGGCTGACCACCAGCACGCTGGTGCCGCGCGAGGGCAGCTCGGCGAACAGGGCCATGATCTCCGCCGCCAGGGTCGGGTCGAGGTTGCCGGTCGGCTCATCGGCCACCAGCAGCTTGGGCTCGCCAACGATCGCGCGGGCGATGCCGACGCGCTGCTGCTCACCGGCCGACAGCTGCGAGGGCAGCGCCTTTTCACGATGGCCCAGGCCCATGCGCTCGAGCACTGAGCGCACGCGCTTGTTGATGTCGCCACGGCGGGTGCCGCGCAGGATCAGCGGCAGCGCCACGTTCTCGGCGATCGAGCGGTCCATCAGCAGGCGGTGGTCCTGGTAGACCGCCCCCACCGCGCGTCGGTGGCGGGGCACGTCGCCGCCGCGCACCTTCAGCAGGTTGCGCTCGTCGAACACCACCGCGCCGCGGCTGGGCCGCTCGTCCAGGTGGATCAACTTGAGCAGGGTGCTCTTGCCCGCACCGGAATGGCCGGTGACGAACAGCATCTCGCCCGGCGCGACCTCGAAGCTGACATCGATCAGCGCCTCGTGGCCACCGGCGTACTGTTTGCTGACATTGTCGAAGCGCAGGACACTCATGCCCCGATTATGCAGGAGCGGCGCGACATCGTGGAGACGGTGGGTGCCGACCGTTGGTCGGCACGCCCTTAAAGCCACCCGACCAACGGTCGGGTGCTACCGATCCGGCCAGGGTGGGTGCCGACCGTTGGTCGGCACACCTTTCAATGCCACCCGACCAACGGTCGGGTGCTACCGGATCAGCTGCCGGACAGCATCCGGCGGATCTTGCGGCCGATGCGGGTCAGGAACGAATCGCCGGTATCGGCCGCCGTGCGCACCGGCTTGGCCACCACCTGCACCGGGGTCACCGGGCTGGCGCCGTTGCCGGCGTTGGCCTGCACGCCCTCGCCACCCTCGACCGGACGGCCGTGGCGACGACGACGGCGCTTGCGCGGCTTGCGCTCGCCATCCACGGCACCTTCCGGTGCACCCTCGGCACGCGGCGGGCGCGGCGGACGCGGGGCCTGGGCGACAGCGGCTTCGGCACCTTCGGCCGGCGCAGCTGCGGCCTTCTCGCCTTCCACGCGCGGCTTGCGCGGGCCACGCGAACGGCGCTCGCCGCTGCGCTCACCGTCGCGACGCTCGCCACGGCCACCGCCGGAGCGGCCGCCACTGCGACCACCACCACGACGCTCTTCTTCGGCGGCGCGGGCTTCGCGCGCTTCACGGAAGATCTGGCCGACGCTCTCGTTCTCCTCACCTTCCTCGCCAGCGGCCGGGGCCGGGCGTTCCGGACGCGGCAGCGGGGTCAGCAGTTCCTTGGTGACCGGCTCGGACGGGATCTTCTGCTCGATGTAGGCCTCGATGTCCGGCAGGCCCATGGCGTAGCGTTCGCAGGCGAAGCTGATCGCATCACCCTCTTCGCCCAGGCGCGCGGTACGACCGATGCGGTGCACGTAGTCTTCGGCGTCGAACGGCAGGTCGTAGTTGTAGACGTACTTGATGCCGTCGATATGCAGGCCGCGCGCGGCGACGTCGGTGGCCACCAGGATCTCCAGCTGGCCCTTCTGGAAGCGGTTGAGCAGGCTCTCGCGCTTCTTCTGCGGCACGTCGCCGGACAGCACGCCGACGCGGTAGCCGGCCTTTTCCAGCGAACGGGCGACGCGCTCGACGAACACCTTGGTATTGACGAACACCATGGTGCGCGCGCCTTCGCTGCGCGACAGCAGGCCCAGCAGCAGCGGGATCTTCTCGTCGTCGGCCGGGAAGTAGATGCGCTGGCGCACGCGGGCAGCGGTGATGGTCTCGGCTTCGACCACCAGCTTCTGCGGCTCGTTCATGTGCTCGTAGGCCAGCTCCAGCACGCGATGGCTGAGGGTGGCGCTGAACAGCAGGGTCTGGCGGATGGTGCGTTCCGGCATGCGGCGCAGCAGGAAGCGGATGTCCTTGATGAAGCCCAGATCGAACATGCGGTCGGCTTCGTCCAGCACGCAGATCTCGCAGGCGTGCAGCGAAACCACCTTGTGCTGCTTGACGTAGTCGATCAGGCGGCCCGGGGTGGCGATGATCACGTCCACGCCCTGCTGCAGCAGCTCGCGCTGCTTGTCGTAATCCACGCCGCCGTAGACCAGCGCGAAACGCAGGCCCAGGTCGGAACCGAACTTCACCGCATCCTTGTGGATCTGGATGGCCAGTTCGCGGGTCGGGGCAAGGATCAGCGCGCGCGGATCTTCCGGCTTGCGGTCGGCCAGGGCCGGGCGGGTCAGCAGGCGGTTCACGACAGCGACCAGGAAGGCCAGGGTCTTGCCGGTGCCGGTCTGGGCCTGGCCGGCAACATCACCACCGGGCAGCGCGACCGGCAGGGTCAGCGCCTGGATCGGGGTGCAGCGGGTGAATCCGGCTCCTTCAAGGCCGGCCTGCAGGGCCGGATGCAGCTCGAAGGAGGAGAAGGTCAAATCGGTCAGCGGTTTGTCGCTCATGAGTCCGTCTTGGTATGGCCGCCGGCCCGTGGGGCGGCTGGCACTTCATCGTCTAGGGGCACCGTCGCAAACTGCGGCCCCTGCGGCGGGTTGGCAGGCTGGGACCACCTGGTCCGCGCGCCGCACAATGCCCCAGTTTAACGCACTCGGGCAGGCAAACCGGAATGCGTCGTCTCACAGCCCCGGGAGACATCGCCTTCACCCAGCCACACCGGACTTGAACGGCCCGCCCGGGGTCGCTGGTGTCGCCCACTGCCAGCCCCATGTACAGGAAGACAGTGAAATCCGACACATACCGGCCATCGAAGCGATCACGATACGCTGGGTTCCAGCCGGCGCCTGTCCCTGCCCTGCGATAGGGGTACACTGCCGGCCGTGAGCGTCCAGGCATCCCGCCGAACGCACCGCGGCAGTGCGCCGCGAGGCAACGACGAGGGTCGCGCCACCGGGCATGGCCCAGTTCACCCACCTCCGGCATGGCCGGGTGCAATCCAAGACGAGAAACCAAGATGAGCGACAAGGTTGTACATGTCGGCGACGCCGACTTTGATAGCGCAGTGCTGAATTCCAAGGAACCGGTGCTGGTCGATTTCTGGGCCGAGTGGTGTGGCCCCTGCAAGATGATCGCCCCGGCGCTGGACGAACTGGCCGATGCCTACCAGGGCCGCGCCAAGATCGCCAAGGTCAACGTCGACCACAACCGCGCGCTGGCCGCCAAGTACCACGTGCGTTCGATTCCGTACCTGGTCGTGTTCAAGGACGGCGAGAAGGTCGGCGAGCAGATCGGTGCGGTGGGCAAGGCCCAGCTGGCCGGCCTGCTGGACAAGGCCCTGGCCTGATCCCGTTGTTCCCGGCAGCCGCCGCCCGCGGCTGCCGGCGGGCGCCCTGCGTCCATCATGAATGCTGTTCCCGGCGACCCTTGCAAGCCGCCGCAGGCCGATGATAGTGTCGGCATATCCGGCCGCGTTCGCGTGCCGCACCCTCTGGACGCAGTTTCTTCCAGACCCATTCCCAACGTTCGCCGCCCCAGCCGGGCGCTCGCACCTTCAAGCGAGGAATAACGCTCTTGTCCGATAACACTTCCGAAACCGGCAGCGCCGATGCGCCCGCCGAAAAGCGCGTGCGCAAGCCCCGCGTGAGCAAGGCCGCCGCTCCGGCAGCCGCCGAAACCAGCGCCGCTCCGGCGCAACCGACCCTGCCGCTGGCAGCCGCGCCCGAAGCGCCGGCACCGGCTGCAGCCGCCCCCGCGCCGAGCGCGCCTGCCACTGAAGCCCCCGCCTCCGGCGGCGGTGAGGGTGGCGAAGGCCGCGAATCCGGACAGCGCCAGCAGAACCACCAGGGCGGTGGCCAGAACCAGAGCCAGGGTCAGAACAACAACCCCTACAACCAGAACGGCCAGCAGGGCCAGGGCAATCGCCGCGACCGTTTCCGCAACCGTCGCGACCGTGACCGCAACCGCGGTGGCCGTGATGACGGCATGCCGCAGGACGGCGGCGAGCAGCAGCCCTTCGTGCCGCGCCCGCACGCCAACGTGCCGGAAGGCTTCCCGGTCTACTCGCTGAGCGACCTCAAGCGCATGCCGGCACAGAAGCTGCTGGAAATCGCCGAGCAGCTGCAGATCTCCGAAGGCGTGGCCCGTGCCCGCAAGCAGGACGTGATCTTCGCCCTGCTCAAGGTGCTGACCCGTCACGGCGACGGCGTTGCCGCCGATGGCGTGCTGGAAATCCTGCCGGACGGCTTCGGCTTCCTGCGCGCGGCCGAAGCCAGCTACCTGGCCGGCCCGGACGACACCTACATCTCGCCCAGCCAGATCCGCCGCTTCAACCTGCGCACCGGCGACCATATCTCCGGCCGCATCCGCTTCCCGAAGGACGGCGAGCGCTACTTCGCGCTGAACATCGTCGACACCATCAACGGCGAGCCGATCGAAGCGTCGAAGAACAAGGTGCTGTTCGAGAACCTGACCGCCCTGTTCCCGCGCCGCCGCTTCACCCTGGAGCGCGGCAACGGTTCGTCGGAAGACATCACCGGCCGCATCCTCGACCTGATGGCGCCGCAGGGCAAGGGCCAGCGTTCGCTCATCGTGTCCCAGCCGAAGGCCGGCAAGACGATGATGATGCAGCAGGTCGCCACGGCCATCACCACCAACCACCCGGACGTGCACCTGATCGTGCTGCTGATCGATGAGCGCCCGGAAGAAGTGACCGAAATGCAGCGCACCGTGCGCGGCGAGGTCATCAGCTCGACCTTCGACGAGCCCGCCGCGCGCCACGTGCAGGTGGCCGAAATGGTCATCGAGCGCGCCAAGCGCCTGGTCGAGCACAAGAAGGACGTGGTGATCCTGCTGGACTCGATCACCCGCCTGGCCCGCGCCTACAACAACGTGGTGCCGAGCTCGGGCAAGGTGCTGACCGGTGGTGTGGACGCCAACGCCCTGCACCGCCCGAAGCGCTTCTTCGGTGCCGCGCGCAACGTGGAAGAAGGCGGCAGCCTGACCATCATCGCCACCGCGCTGGTCGACACCGGCTCGAAGATGGACGAGGTGATCTACGAAGAGTTCAAGGGCACCGGCAACAGCGAAGTGCACCTGAGCCGTCGTATCGCTGAAAAGCGCGTGTTCCCGGCCATCGACATCAACCGTTCCGGCACCCGCCGCGAAGACCTGCTGATCGAGCCGGAGCTGCTGCAGAAGATCTGGATCCTGCGCAAGCTGCTGCATCCGATGGATGAAATGGCCGCGATGGAGTTCCTGCTGGACAAGATGAAGAACACCAAGTCCAACGACGAGTTCTTCGGTTCGATGAAGCGCTGATCCACGGCATTGCATCGAAAAGAACCTGCCGCTCGCTGCGGCAGGTTTTTTTTTGCCTGCAGGGCGACCCACTTCACTTTGCCGCCGCCGACTTTTGGCGATAATTCGCCCGATACCCTGCCCGGCCCTGCGGGCGTGGCCACCGATTCCCGCTGTCGCCCCTTCCGGAGAACCGGTCGGGTCCAGCCTCCTGCCGGATCCGTCGACGCATGCGAACGCTGTCCCCCCGCCTCAACCTGGGCAAGCTGATCCTCGCCCTGGCCCTGCTCAGCGCCATCATCGCCCTGGCCAATACCCTGCTGGCCAGCTACCGCGTGCAGCGCGACCAGCTGGTCGGCAATACCCTGGAAGCCAATCGCGTCTATGCCACCAAGCTGGCCGAGACCACCCAGAACTTCCTGCTGGCCGCACAGCAGGAGCTGGCCTACGCCGCCACCCGGCTCGGCCAGAGCGACCTGGATCCGAAGCAGGCCCAGGATGAAGCCAGCCGCCTGCAGCTGCAGACCAACAGCTTCAACTCCTCGCTGGTGGTCGACGCCGACGGCCTGGTGATCGCCACCTCGCCGCAGACCCTGCAACTGCAGGGCGAGATCCTGCACAGCGTCGGCAACAACGCCGCACTGGCCGCGCGCCAGCCGATGATCAGCGATCCCTACCAGTCAGCCACGGGCAAACTGCTGGTCTCGCTGTCGCACCCGATCTTCGACCGCCAGGGCCGCTATCGCGGCTACGTCAGCGGCACCCTGTACCTGCGCCAGCGCAGCGCGCTGCATACGCTGCTGGGCAAGCACTACTATCGCGACGGCTCCTACCTGTACGTGGTCGACCGCCATGGCCGCCTGCTGTACCACGCCGACGGCAAGCGGGTCGGCGACTACGTGGTCGGCAACCCGGCGGTGAAGGCGGTGGTGCGCGGCGAACGCGGCGCGCAGCAGGTCCGCAACAACCTGGGCGTGTCGATGCTGGCCGGTTATGCGCCGGTACCGGCCACCGGCTGGGGCATCATCGCCCAGCGGCCGACCGAGGCCACGTTGCAGCCGTTGTCGCGGTTGATGACCGCGGTGATCTGGAACGCGATCCCGCTCGGCCTGCTGTCACTGCTGATCACCTGGTGGTTCGCCCGGCGCATCTCGATGCCGCTGTGGCAGCTGGCGCGCAACGTGCAGGGTGGCGAGGACACCGGCAACGCGATCAACCACGTCAGCGGCATCCGCGCGTGGTACTTCGAGGTTGCCCAGCTCAAGCAGGCGGTACTGCACAGCTTCAATGCCCTGCAGGACCGCATCGGTACGCTCAACCGCGCCAACCGCACCGATCCGCTGACCGGCCTGCTCAATCGCCGCGGCCTGCAGCAGGCGCTGGACGCGCTGCAGGTGCAGGGCATTCCGTTCGCGATCCTGGCGCTGGACATCGATCGCTTCAAATCGATCAACGACAGCCACGGCCATGACGTCGGCGATGCCGCCATCGTCCATATCGCCGACCAGATGCGCCGCTACTCGCGCGACAGCGACATCCTCTGCCGCGCCGGTGGCGAGGAATTCCTGCTGCTGTTGCCGGGCATCAGCACCGACTCGGCACGCCAGGCCGGCGAGCGCCTGCGCCAGCACATCGCCGATCATCCATTCGAGCCGGTGGGCACCATCACCGTGTCGCTGGGCGTGGCCCACTTCCCCAGCTTCCATGTCGATGCCGAGCAGGCCCTGCGGCTGGCCGACAAGGCCCTGTACATGGCAAAGGAACAGGGCCGCAACCGGGTGGTGGTCTACCCGTACGCGGACTGAGAAGCGGCCGGCCTGGCCGACCGCTTCACCGCGCCAGGCTCAGCGCTGGGCCAGCGGCGTCAGCAGGCGCAGGCCACGCTGGGTACCGTCGACCATGTACACACCGCCGGCGGGCAGCAGATCACTGCCTGCCTGCTCGGCAGCATCCGGCTTGCGCCACGGTGCGGCCTGGCGCGGGCCGGGGATGAAGGCACGCCAGCGGCCATAGCGTTCCGGCTGGCCGTTGTCGCTGTTATTCAGGGCGAAGGTGACCGGCACGCGCACGGTCCAGGAGTCACGCGTACTGTCCTCGCCGGTGGTCGGCGGCACGAAGGTCCACTTGCGGGCCGCACTGATACTGGCCTTGGCGAGGATGTCGCGCATCTTGGACATGGTCCGTTCCGGTGCGACCACCGTCATGTTCACCTGTTCGGCAACGACATCGGCGACGGTGCCATCGCGCGCAACCCGGACCAGCAGCAGCACGTCACCCTGCCCACCATTGCGGAAAGCATCCTCGGGGTAGCGCGGTGGCGGCATGCGCTTCTGTGTGACCGAATCGGTAGCCTTCGGATCATATTCACTGAAATCGACACTGGTCATGCTGATCTGGTAGCTGCCGTCGTCCTGCTCCTTGCCACGCAGCCGTACCCGCAGCGGCGCGTGGGTGGCCACCGGCTTGCCGTCGCGCAGCGTCGGCTCGAACTGCCAGCCACGGATGGTGCCTTCCACGAACGATGCGATGCCCGGTGCGAGCATCGCCTGCTGGTCCAGGGTCAGCTTGCTGACCGATCCGTCGGCCGCCACATCGATACTGCCCGACAGCGCCATGCTCATCTCGGCAGTGGCGCGCACGGCGCGCGCGTTCTGGGCAACGGCATCGGCCGGCAGCAGGGGAGCACCGGCGGTGAACGCCAGGGCCAGGGCAAGGAACAGGGGGGAGCGCATCATTGCCGGATCCATGGTGATGAGGTGAACCCCGAGCGTACCCCAGTCTGGACGGGACCGGCAGGCGGTTCACGCCAATCCGTTCAGGCCAGGCGATGGGCCACCGCGTAGGGCGGCGTATCCGGATAGTCACCGCCGGCGAAGCGCGCCTGCAGGCCCTGCCACCACGCCGGGTCGAACAGGTGCCGGTAATGTTCGCGCACCGCAGCCAGCTCGCCCGCCGGCAGGCCCATGAACGGGCCGAAGCGCTCGGGAAACACGTCGCGTGGCCCGACATGGAACCAGGGTTCGTCGGCCATGGCTTCCTCCGGCGTCCGCGGCTGCGGCCAGGCGCGGAACACGCAGTCGCTGACCAGGCACAGCTCGTCATAGTCGTAGAACACGGCCCGGCCATGCCGCGATACGCCGAAGTTCTTCGGCAGCATGTCGCCTGGGAAGATGTTGTTGCGCGCCATGTCGGTGATCGCCTGCGCGTAGTCAAGGACCGCCGCACGCACCGCGTCGCCGCCCTGCTCGCGCAGGTACAGGTTCAATGGACGGAAGCGGCGCTGCACGTAGCACAGTGCAACTTCCACCTGGTCGCCATCGACGCGCACGCTCTGCGCGCACTGCTCGAGCAGCTCTTCCAGCAAGGCCGGTGCGAAGCGGTCGCGCGGGAAACGCAGATGGCGGTACGGCTGCGCATCAAGCAGGCGACCGACACGGTCGAGGTTGAACACCAGCGCGTACTTCTCTTCCACCTGCTGGCGCGACATCGACTTCGGCCACGCGAAGCGGTCGCGGATCAGCTTGAATACCAGCGGATAGCTGGGCAGGGTGAACACCGCCATGACCATGCCCGGCGTACCTTCGGCGGGCACCAGCCGCTCCTGCGGATGTTCGTTGAAGTGGCGGAAGAAGGTGCGGTAGCGCTCGGTCTTGCCTTGCTTGGCCCGGCCCAGAACGGTGTAGATCTCATCGATGGGCTTGCCTGGCAACAGGCTGCGCAGGAACACCACCGCATCGCCCACCGTGGCGAGGTCGGCCTGGAAATAGCTGCGCGACACGCCGAACAGGTGGGCGACGTCGCGGCGCCGGGTCAGCACCGCATCGGCACGCAGGCCCTGCCCATCGTTGACCAGTGCGATCACGCACGGTGAGAAGCGGTGCTCGCCGAACACGCGACCCACCAGATAGGCGCGGCGCTCGCGATAGAACACGGTGTCGAGCAGCTCGATGCTGCGTACCGGCGTATCGCCCCAGTGGGCAAGATCATCCTGCAGGCGCACGGCGATGGCCGCCGCGCAGCGCAACTGGTGCGCATAGGGAATGTCGAAGCGGTAATCGGCCAGCGCACGCTGCAGGGCCTCCACCGGCCGCGTCGGCGAGACCGCATAGGTATGCCGTGCGACCGGGTGGGTGATCGCATCGGAGGGCTCGACATCGAAGGCGATGAACTCCAGTTCCGGGTCCACGCCACGGGTGGAGAACAAGCGCCGCGACAGCGTGTTGTAGAAGGTCTTGTACAGCTCGGCGTCGATCAGCCCCCGCAGCAGTGCGCTGTAACACGCATGCACCTGCAGCCACAGCGCGCGCTCCCCGATCGCTTCGCCGGCGAGACGCCGCAGCGCATCCATCTGTTCGGCGATGCACAGGTCGTACAACGCGATGCGTTCGACTGCATCCTGGCGCGCGCCCGCCCAGTCGCGCTGCTCGAAACGCTGCCGCGCACGGGCGGTGATCGCCGCAAAGCGGGCGTGATACTGCTCGAAGCCGGCGTGAATGGCGCCGGCGATGCGCGACGCCAGCTCGGCAGCGATGTCAGGCTCGGACATGCAGGGCTCACCCGGGAGGACCGGCCTCACCATACGCTGGCATGGGGTGGCTTGTGTAGCGCCACCGCGCGCCGTGACAAACGCAACGATTCCTACAGACCCGATGCCTCCCCGCTGCCTACCCTTTCAGGCCCAACAACGGCACGAGGTGACGCATGCAGCAAATGACCTTTATCCCACGCGTGGAGGAAGGCAACGTAATCCCGCAGCGCGCCCGCGACGGTTACATCAGCGCCACCGCCCTCTGCCAGTCCGTCGGCAAGCGCTGGTCCGATTACCGGGCGCTGAAATCGACGGAGGAGTTCCTGCAGGAGCTCATGGCGCAGACGAAGCTGTCCGAGAATGAGCTGATCCACGTGGTATCCGGTGGAAACCCGGCGATGCAGGGCACCTGGATCCACCCGTACCTCGCCATCCACCTCGGCCAGTGGCTGTCGCGCAAGTTCGCAGTGAAGGTCTCGCAGTGGGTGGTGGAATGGCAGCAGGGTCGCGCCAATGCGTTGCTGCCCGTGCACATCGATCGCTACATGCAGAACCGTGCCAAGGTGCCGTACACCCATTTCTCGATGCTCAACGAGCTGACCCTGAACCTGATCGCACCGCTTGAGCAGGCCGGATACACGCTTCCGCAGGCGCTGGTTCCGGACATCTCCGAAGGCCGCCTGTTCTGCAAATGGCTGAGGGATCATCGCGGCGTCGACACCGATGCACTGCCCACGTATGACCACACCTACCCGGACGGCCGCACGGTGCAGGCCAAGCTGTATCCCAACGAGTTCTACGAGGACTTCCGCCGTCATTTCAACGAAGTCTGGCTGCCCCAGAAGGCGCACACCTACTTCGCCAAGCGCGACAGCAAAGCGCTTTCGTTCGTGACCACGCTGCTGCTTCCACCGCGGTGAAAGCGGCGCCGAACGTGCTCGGCTGCTTCGGCTGAAAGCAGCCGAGCATGGCTCGGCTCTACAGGAGCCTGTGGCTCAGATCGCCAATTCGGCCTCCACGTCCTGCACCTTGCGCCGGGCCAATGCCAGGTTGGACTTGGTACGGTCCAGCACGATGTAGAAGAACAGGCCCTTCTTCTTCGCCACCGGGCGCATGATGTGGTAGGCCTTGCCCAGCGAGATCAGGATGTCCTCGATGCTGTCATTGAGGTTCAACGACGCGGCGGTTTTCATCTTGGCGCGGATCACTTCGGTGTTGCCGGCGGCGGCCACTTCCATGTCCATGCCGGCACCGGCTTCGCCCAGCAGCATGCCGCTTTCATAGTCGACCAGCGCCACTGCCTGCGCGCCGTCGATGCCCATCAGTGCGTTCAACGATTCATTCAATCCAGCCACGTCGCACCTCTTGTCGATGTTGGTTCGAGCCCCTCGTTCCCCTGCGGCCGGGCTCACGATCCGCCGAGTTCGGCCAGGATCGCCTGGCCACATTCCCTGCTCTGCCACAGCACCTGGCCGATCACGCTGCGCTGGTCGCAGGCCGCCATCAGCAGCAGCGGTGCGCGCCCTTCGGCCTGGATCGCCAGCATCAGCACCTTGCCGCCCGCCGCTTCCAGCATCAGTGTCTGCAGATCGCCCAGTACCAGTTCGCGCCCGACCGCCGCAGCCAACGCCAGCATCGCGCTGGTCATCGCCGCCAGCCGTTCGCCGCGCCCTTCGGCGCCGGCGCTGACCAGGGCAAAGCCATCGACGCTGGCCAGCACTACCGTGCGCACGCCTTCGACCCGCTGCTGCAGGTCCTGCAGCAGGGGCTGCAGGCGCTCACGCTGACCGGCATCGGGCAGTACCGCCATCTGCCCGTCAGCCATGTGCAGCTACCAGTGCGTGCGCTTCCATTTCGCTCATCAGTACATCCATCAGCAGCAGTCCCTGTTCGCGGTCACGGGCATCCACGGCCAGCAGCGGTAGCGGCTGGTCGTCAAGGCAGGCACGGGCGGCCCAGTCGTCCAGTGCGGCCTGCGGTGCCTGGTCCAGGTGGGTGACCGCCACGACCAGTGCCAGGGATGATGCGAACGGCTGCAGCACCTGCAGGTAGCCTTCCAGCTCGCTGGCCAGGCCGGCGCGGCGCGCATCCAGCAACAGCACCGCGCCACGCGCGCCCTGCAGCAGGATCGGCCACAGGAAATCGAATCGCTGCTGGCCGGGTGTGCCGTAGAGACGCAGGCGTTCGCCGTTGGGCAGGTCGATGTCTGCGTAGTCCAGCGCTACGGTGGTGGAGGCCTTGTCGGCGCCGAGGCGATCACTGTTGGCCACATCCGTGTCGACCACCGCGCCAGCCGCGATGCTGCGTACCAGGGTCGACTTGCCGCTGCCCATGCCGCCCAGCACGACCACCTTGTGCTCACGCATTGCGCTCGCTCCCGCGCAGGTGCCGCCACAGGCGGGCAAGCAATCCGTTGTCGGTGCGGGTGCCGCCTGTCGCCATCATCGGCGTCGCCGGGGCGGCCTGCAGCTGCGCGTAGCCACACAGGTAGGCGGCATGGATGAAATCGCGAACGGCCGCCGCCGGCAGTTCGAGCAGCATCGCGCATTCTTCAACCGTGCACGCACGCTTGAGCAGCAACGAGCACAGGCGGAAGCCATCGTGGTCATGGCCCAGCACGCGGAAATCCGGCCAGCGCAGCAGCTTCACCGAGGCGCCGCGCAGGCGCTCGTCCAACGCCTGCCAATGGCGGCTGCGTTGCGCCCATTGCCAGAGCAGCGGCCGCAGCGGCTGGCGTGGCCGCTCGCCGGCCAGGGCCTGCAGGCGCGCGGGTGTCAGCGCGTCCAGCTGCAGGCGCTCAAAGGCATCGGCCAGGCGCTCCACCAGCGCCGCAGCCGGTTCCTGCAACAGCACGGCCTGATCGTGCTCCAGATCCATCAGCAGCAAAGGCTCGCCCACGTCACCCAGCAGTGCCTGGCCCTGTCGCAGCGGCAGCCGCTCGCGCAGCAGGCGGGTGATGGCGTGCGCGCCATCTGCCAGGCGGATCGGTGCAGGTGTCTGCATAGCCAGGGGCTCCGGTGCCAACTGCATGCGGCGCAGCGCGCGACCGATGGCACCGTCATCAAGCACGTCCTGATGCCCGTCGCCATCACGCAGCTGGCCGCCGATGTCCTCGATCCAGCACTGCAGGCGCGGTCGTTGCTGTCGCATGCGCTGGGCGGCGTTGCGCAGCGCTGGGGTATCGCGGATGACCAGCAGATCGCAATCGTCCAGATCCTGGCTGCGCTGGACCTGGCCATCCGGCAGTGCCGAGGCCAGGCGCAGCCGTTGCAGCAGGGCCTGCTCGCCCTGGATATCGGTTCCCACTACCAGCACGCGTGCCATCCGTGTTCCCCGAGCGACCACCTCCCCGGTGGTCTCGCGTCGCCAAGGCTAGGGCATTGCCGACGGAGGCCGTCGTGATCGACTGCTCAGATTGAGGGCGGCTGCAGACTGTCTCCTATCCGTTCTGCGACGGCCATCGCGGGCAAGTTTCATGCCCCTTTGACGGCATTCCGACAGCCGACGGATGTCACGGTTTCATCGCTTGGGGGTCAGATCCCTTTTGCATGGCAAAAGGGATCTGACCCCCGAGGCCGCAAAAAAGAAACCCGCGCCGAAGCGCGGGTTCCGGTGTCACGGCCGAGCTGCGCTGGATCAGCCGCGCAGCTGCTCCAGCGCGGCGTTGAAGGTCGCGCTCGGGCGCATCGCCTTGCTGGCCTTGGCCACGTCTGGGCGGTAGTAGCCGCCGATGTCCACGGCCTTGCCCTGCACCGCGATCAGTTCTTCAACGATCTTCTGCTCGTTGTCGGTCAGCGCCTTGGCCAGCGGGGCGAAGCGTGCCTTCAGCGCGGCATCTTCATTCTGCGCGGCCAGGGCCTGGGCCCAGTACAGCGCGATGTAGAAGTGGCTGCCGCGGTTGTCGATGCCACCCAGCTTGCGCGACGGCGACTTGTCGTTGTCCAGGAACTGGCCGTTGGCTTCGTCCAGTGCCTTGGCCAGCACGCGGGCTGCGGCGTTGTCGTAGCGGTTGCCCAGGTGTTCCAGCGACGCGGCCAGGGCCAGGAATTCGCCCAGCGAATCCCAGCGCAGGTAGTCCTCTTCGACGAACTGCTGCACGTGCTTCGGGGCCGAACCACCGGCGCCGGTCTCGAACAGGCCACCACCGGCCATCAGCGGCACGATCGACAGCATCTTGGCGCTGGTGCCCAGCTCCATGATCGGGAACAGGTCGGTGAGGTAATCGCGCAGCACATTGCCGGTCACCGATATGGTGTCCTCGCCCTTGCGGATGCGGTCCAGCGAGAATGCGGTGGCTTCCACCGGCGGCAGGATGCGGATATCCAGGCCGTTGGTGTCGTGGTTCTTCAGGTAGGTTTCGACCTTGGCGATGACCTGCGCGTCGTGGGCGCGGGCGGCGTCCAGCCAGAACACGGCCGGGGTGCTGCTCAGGCGGGCGCGTTCGACGGCCAGCTTCACCCAGTCCTGGATCGGCGCGTCCTTGGTCTGGCACATGCGCCAGATATCACCCGCTTCCACGGCGTGCTCGAACACCACGGTGCCGGCATCGTCGGTGACCTTGACCACGCCATCGGCGGCGATCTGGAAGGTCTTGTCGTGCGAGCCGTACTCTTCGGCCTTCTGCGCCATCAGGCCGACATTCGGCACCGAACCCATGGTGGCCGGGTCGAAGGCACCGTGCGCCTTGCAGTCGTCGATGACGGCCTGGTACACGCCGGCGTAGCAGCGGTCCGGAATGACGGCCTTGGTGTCCTGCAGCTTGCCTTCGGCGTTCCACATCTTGCCGGAGTCACGGATCATCGCCGGCATCGAGGCGTCGACGATCACGTCGCTCGGCACGTGCAGGTTGGTGATGCCCTTGTCCGAGTTGACCATGGCCACGCCCGGGCGCTGCGCGTACTCGGCCGCCAGGTCGGCTTCGATCGCAGCGCGGGTGGCTTCAGGCAGCGACGGCAGGCGCGCAGCCAGGTCACCGATGCCGTTGTTGGCATCGAAACCGGCCTGCTTCAGCACGTCGGCGTGCTTGGCCAGCACGTCCTTGTAGAACTCGTTGACCGCCACGCCGAACATGATCGGATCGGAGACCTTCATCATGGTCGCCTTCAGGTGCAGCGAGAACAGCACGCCCTGGGCCTTGGCGTCGGCGATCTGCTCAGCGATGAACGCGGCCAGTGCCTTGCGGCTCATGACGGCGGCGTCGACGATTTCGCCAGCCTTGACCGCGGTCTTTTCCTTCAGCACGACGGTGCTGCCGTCCTTGCCGTGGAAGGTGATCTTCAGCGAACCGGCCTTGGCCAGGGTGGCCGACTTTTCGCTGCCGTAGAAATCACCGGCGGCCATGTGCGCGACGTGCGACTTCGAATCCGACGCCCAGGCGCCCATGCGGTGCGGGTGCTTGCGCGCATAGTTCTTCACCGACAGCGGTGCGCGGCGGTCGGAGTTGCCTTCGCGCAGCACCGGGTTCACCGCGCTGCCCTTGACCTTGTCATAGCGCGCCTTGTAGTCGCGCTGCTGGTCGTCGGCCGGGGTTTCCGGGTAATCCGGCAGCGGATAGCCCTGGTCCTGCAGTTCCTTGATGGCCGCCTTCAGCTGCGGCACCGAGGCGGAGATGTTCGGCAGCTTGATGATGTTGGCGTCCGGGGTGGTCGCCAGCTGGCCCAGCTCGGCCAGGTCGTCGCTGACCTTCTGCGCGTCGCTGAGCAGTTCCGGGAACAGTGACAGGATGCGGCCGGACAGCGAGATGTCACGGGTTTCCACCACGATGCCGGCAGTGGCGGTGTAGGCACCAACGATCGGCAGCAGCGACTGGGTGGCCAGGAACGGTGCTTCGTCGGTCAGCGTGTAGAGGATCTTGGACATGGGGGACTTGGACTCTGTAGCAATGCTCAGGGGAAGGCCGGCGCCAGCGCCGGGCCACGTGCAACCGTGTCGCGCGCGAGGCCGGGCCCCGCGCTTTCCCCCGTCGCCGTCAGGGTGGGCGCGCGGCGGGGAAACCCCTGCATTGTCGCGTTTTCAGCCGCGCGGGGCAAAGCCGCGCCATACGCGGCGGTACTGCGTGCCGGCAACGCTGTGATCCATCCACGCCCGGTGTGAATGAAGCGCGGCCCGGTCGTGAGTAGATCCACGCCATGCGTGGATGGGGCCAACCACCGCCCAATAAAAAAGGACGCAGCCTCGCGGCTGCGTCCATCGTGAGCCCTGCCGGGAGAGAGTCGGCAGGACTTACTTGACCTCGAACTCCTGCGGCGTTCCAGCCGCCTTGCCATCGACCATGACCTCGGCGCGGTACTTGCCGGCCGGCCAGCCCTTTGCATTCTTGAACGTGACGTTGGTGGTTTCCGCGCCGCTGGTGTTCAGGGTCGCGTTCTGTTCGCCGGCCACCTGGCCGTCCTGGAAGGTCAGCTTGGCACCGACGTTGACATTGTTGGCGGCGCCGTCGGTCTTGACCGAGACGATGACGTCATCCTTCGGTGCGAACAGTGCCGCCGGCGCAACCGACTTGTCGGCGGCGGCGGTCTTGCCCACGGTGACAGCAGACACGCTGACCGCAGCGGCTTCGGCCATCGGCGGCGGTGCGCCGGTCATCGGCGCGGGCGCCGCCGGCTCGGCCGGGGCGGTGGCCGCCGGTGCGGCAGTGCTGTCGGTCGACTCTTCCTTCTTCTTGCAACCGACCAGGGCAACACTGCCCAGCAGGGCGGCGATCAGAGCGGTCTGGAGCGGGGTGGTCTTGATCATTCGGGGTTCCTCCCAGGGATTGTCGGACGGCGTTCGATCGCCGGCTTACTTCGGCGGCAGTTTCAGGGTCTGGCCCGGGAAGATCTTGTCCGGGTCATCAAGCACATCGCGGTTGGCTTCGAAGATCTTCTTCCAGGCATTGGCGTCGCCCAGATGCTGCTTGGCGATCTTCGACAGCGAGTCACCCTTCTGCACGGTGTAGGTGCCGCCGCTCACAACGTCGGCGGTGCTGTCCACCGAAGCGCTGACGCCTGAGAAGTCCGCCTTTGGCACCTGCTCGGCGGTACTGTCGACGCTGCCACTGACGCCGGAGAAATCGGCTTTCTTCTCGGTACTCATCCACAACTCCCGTCTGCATGACTACGTGGTTCGCACGTTGCCATGGCGGTTGTTAAATGGGGATGGTGCAGATGTGAAGCCGCCCCCGGGGGCGGCTGAACAATCGGGAGAGCCGGTGCCCGGTAGTGCCGGCCGCTGGCCGGCCTGCCCTGGCCTGGACGCGGGTTCCTTGCGGTTGCCGGCCAGCGGCCGGCACTACCCGTAACCGCCTGCGGCGGTTATTGCCGCAGTTCGCGGTAGGTCGCGGCCGGGGCAGCGATGCCGGGGCTGGCCCGCCAGGGATTGATATCCAGGCCACCACGGCGGGTATAGCGGGCCTCCACTTCCAGCCACTGCGGCTGGCAGCGCGCGGACACTTCGCTGAAGATCCGCTCAACGCACTGCTCGTGGAACTCGGCGTGCTCGCGGTAGCTGACCAGGTAGCGCAGCAGACCGGCGCGGTCGATCTTCGGCCCGCGGTAACGCAGGCTGACGGTCGCCCAGTCCGGCTGGCCGGTGACCGGGCAGTTGGATTTGAGCAGCGCCGAGACCAGGGTCTCCTCCACCACCTCGCCAGCGTCGGCCGCGAGGAAATCCGCCTGCGGCGGACCGTAGCAGTCGATCTCCACGTCCAGCCCGTCGACGGATTCACCGAGTGGCGTCTCGCGCAGGCCCGGCAGGCCGAACTCGACCTGGACCGGCGCACCGGCGCAGGCTGACAGGTCAGTCACCAGGCGCTCGCGCAGTGCCTGAGCGCTGTCGATACGCGTGCTGTTGAGGGAGTTGAGATACAGCTTGAACGACTTCGACTCGATCAGCCGCGGCGAGGTGCACGGCACCTGCACGGTGGCCACGGCCACCTGCGGCTTGCCACGCGGGTCGAGCCAGCTCAGCTCGAAGGCATGCCAGCGGTCGTGGCCGACGAACGGCAGCGCGGCGTCATCGAGGCCGATCTGGGCGCGGGCGCCGATGCGGGGGATGGGAAACAGCAGGCCGGGATCGTACTGCGACGGGTAACTGACCTCGCGACCGAGGCTGGAATCCTGTGGGGTGTTCATGGGGGTCATTGTATCGCGCGGAGGGCGGGCCTTCGGCCGGGCCGGCCAACGGCGGAGCCCCTCCGTGGTGGGTGTGTTGGTTGGTCGCGGAAGGCGGTCTATCGGCTTGGCCGGGTGGGTAGGCGGGCCGGGGGACGCCGTAAACCCGTCCCTGGGGGCTTGGCCGCGGCATCCATGCCGCGGACACCCCCGCCCCGCCTACCCACCCGGCCCCTGACAGTTCCCTGCACGCGGCCACCACCACGGGAAAGATCAGAAAATCAAAATCAGAATCCGATCCTTCAGACGTTCATGACGTCCGCCGTGCCGACCAACGGTCGGCACCCACCAACAGCAGCGGGCACCAACAGCCGCGGGAAACTGTCGAAGGCGGGGTGGGTCCGGTTGAGGGGGTGTCCGCGGCATGGATGCCGCGGCCAAGCCCCCAGGGATGGATTTACGGCGTCCCCCTCAACCGGACCCACCCCGCCATCCCACGGAATGCCCGCATTTGACGTTGCCGTTGCCGTTGCCGTTGATTCAAGCGGGTGCAGGGCGCAGCCCTGCCGGAAACCCTCAGCCAGCGGGAGTGCCGGCACCGTTCAAGTAATCCAGGCTCACCTGCAGCAGCGCGCGCAGTCCCACGTCCAGCGCCTTCTCATCCAGCAGGAACTTCGGCGAATGGTTGGCCGGCGCCGTTGCCGGGTCGATGCCCACGCTGGTCGAACCCACGAAGAAGAACATGCCCGGCACTTCCTTCGCGTACAGCGAGAAATCCTCCGCACCCATCTGCAACGGCGGCTCGTACACATTGTCCTTGCCCACCACCGCCTGCAGGCTCGGCAGCATCTTCGCGGTCAGTGCCGGATTGTTCACCGTGGCCGGGTTGCCATCGGCCTCGTAGATCTCGGTTACCGCCTTCGCGCCGTGCGCGGCAGCGGTGTGCTCGGCCACGTTGCGCAGATCGGCGAAGATCTGCTGGCGCATGCCTTCGTCGAAGGTGCGGATGGTACCGACCATCTCCACTTCATCGGGAATGATGTTGTAGCGGATGCCACCGTTGATCGCGCCGAAGGTCAGCACCGCCGGCTGCTTGGACAGGTTGGCGCGGCGGCTGACGATGGTCTGCGCGGTGCCGACCAGATCAGCGGTGGCGACGATCGGATCGACACCGTTCCACGGCGCCGAACCGTGCGTCTGGCGTCCGATCACCTTGATCCCGAACCGGTCCGAGGCGGCCATCAACGGGCCGCCGCGCACGGCGATCTGTCCCACCTGCACGCTGGAGAACACGTGCAGGCCGAATACCGCTTCCGGCTTGAAATCGGCGAACAGACCTTCCTTCAGCATCAGCGCGGCGCCACCCTCTTCCGGCGGCGGTGCGCCCTCCTCGGCCGGCTGGAAGATCAGCATCACCTGGCCCGGCAGGTCCTTCTTCATCGCCACCAGTGCTTCGGCCACGCCGAGCAGAGTGGCGGTGTGCGCGTCATGGCCGCAGGCATGCATCACGCCCACCGTCTGCCCGCGGTACTGGTCAGTGGCCTTGGAGGCGAATGGCAGGCCGGTCTGCTCGGTCACCGGCAACGCGTCCATGTCCGCGCGCAGCGCGATCTTCGGCCCTGGCCTGCCGCCTTCGATGATCGCCACCACGCCGTGATGGGCGATGCCGGTCTTCGGCTTCAGGCCCATCGCACGCAGGCGCTTGGCGACCTCGGCCGAGGTGCGTGCCTCGCGGTTGGACAACTCCGGATGCTGGTGGAAGTCGCGCCGCCATTCGACCACCTTGGCCTGCAGCCGCTGCGCGGCGGCGGTCACCTCCGGGCGCTGCCCGTCCTGGGCGTGGGCAAGGGCCGGCAGGGCCAGCAGCAGGGCGGACAGCAGCAGCGAACGGCGCATCGCAATCTCCACAGCAGAAGGGTTCCAGCTGAATGTAGGGCAACACTGCCGCCACGGGAACCTCCGGCGCTGGATCCGGTCTTAGCGCCCGTCCCATCCGTCATGCAGGAAACGTGATGTGGCACAGGTATGCTTTGCGCATTGCCCCGGCGTCCCGCCTGGTCCAGCCCTCTCGGAGTCCTCGTAATGTCACGTGTTTGGAAGATCGTGCTGCTGGTCGTGGCAGTGCTGGTGCTGGCCGTGGTCGGCCTGCGCGTCATGGGCGGGGGCAAGGACAAGGCCGGTGGCGCAGCTGTGGGGGCGCGCCAGGGCGGCGAGGATCCGAATGCCGGTCCAGTACCGGTGACCGTGGTGGATGCCACGCGCCAGGACGTGCCGGTGTATGCCAGCGCGCTGGGCACGGTGACCGCGATGAACACCGTTACCGTCAGCCCGCAGGTCGGCGGCCAGCTGATGAGCCTGAACTTCCGCGAGGGCCAGGAAGTGAAGCAGGGTGATGTGCTGGCGGTGATCGATCCGCGCACGGCCCAGGCCAGCTATGACCAGGCCGCTGCGGCCAAGCGCCAGAACGAAGCCCTGCTGGCCACCGCGCGCTCCAACTTCCAGCGCTCGAACGCGCCGGAGTATCGCCAGTACGTTGCCAAGACCGATCTGGATACACAGCGAAACCAAGTGGCACAGTACGAAAGCGCGGTCGCAGCGAACGAGGCCAGCATGCGCTCGGCGCAGGTGCAGCTGCAGTACACCAAGGTCACCGCACCGATCACCGGCATCGCCGGCATCCGCGCGGTCGACGCGGGCAACGTGGTGAACGCTGGCACCGCGCTGGTCACGCTGACCCAGATCCACCCGATCCACGTGGTGTTCAACCTGCCCGAGCGCCAGCTCGGCGACGTGCGCCAGGCGCAGGCCGCCGGTTCGGTGCCGGTGGCCGCGCTGGACCGTGCCGATTCGCACGTGTTGTCCGGCGACGGCAAGCTCGACGTGGTCGACAACCTGATCAGTGCCGACAGCGGCACGTTCAAGGCGCGCGCCCTGTTCGACAACACCGACAACGGCCTGTGGCCGGGCCAGTTCGTCAACGTGCGCATGCAGCTGCGTACCATCGCCGGCGGCGTGGTCATCCCCACCCAGGCGGTGCTGCGTGGCCCGGACGGCGAGTACGTCTACATCGTGCAGGGCGACAACACGGTAAAGATGCAGACCGTGCGCAGCGGCGTGGAAGTGGGCGACAGCCAGGTGCAGATCGCCGAAGGCCTGAAGGGCGGCGAGCGGGTGGTCAGTGAAGGCCAGTTCCGCCTGAAGCCGGGCAGCAAGGTCACCGCGCTGAAGCCGGGCGAGACCCCGGCCGCACCGACCGAGGCCGAACTGAAGGCGGCCGAGCAGAAGAACGCGGGCGGCGGTGGCCGTCGCGGTGGTGGCCCGCGCTGAGCGCAGGCCACTGATCTCCCTCGCGCCGGCGACCCTGCCGGCGCCGACATTGAAGTGCCAGCAAGGATCAGTCCGTGGGCTTTTCGACGATCTTCATCCGCCGCCCGATCGCCACCTCGCTGTTGATGGCGGGCCTGTTGCTGCTCGGCATCCTCGGTTACCGCAAGCTGCCGGTGTCGGCGCTGCCGGAAATCGATGCGCCCAGCCTGGTGGTCACCACCCAGTACCCCGGCGCCAACGCCACCACCATGGCGTCGCTGGTCACCACCCCGCTGGAGCGCCAGTTCGGGCAGATTTCCGGGCTGGAGCTGATGACCTCCGACTCGTCGGCCGGGTTGTCGACGATCATCCTGCAGTTTTCGATGGACCGCGACATCGACATCGCCGCGCAGGACGTGCAGGCGGCGATCCGCCAGGCCACCCTGCCCTCGTCGCTGCCCTACCAGCCGGTCTACAACCGGGTGAACCCGGCCGACGCGGCCATCGTCACCCTGAAACTGACCTCTGACACGCGCCCGCTGCGCGACGTCAACAATTACGCCGATTCCATCCTGGCCCAGCGCCTGTCGCAGGTGCAGGGCGTCGGTCTGGTTTCGATCGCCGGCAATGTGCGCCCGGCCGTGCGCGTCCAGGTCAATCCGGCGCAGCTGTCGAACATGGGCCTGACCCTGGAGCAGCTGCGCAGCGCGCTGACCCAGGCCAACGTCAATGCGCCGAAGGGCTCGTTGAACGGCAAGACCCAGTCCTACAGCATCGGCACCAACGACCAGCTGGCCAGCGCCGCCGAGTACCGCGACACCATCATCAGCTACAAGAACGGCCGCCCGGTGCGGCTGTCGGACGTGGCCGAGGTGATCGATGGCGTGGAGAACGACCAGCTTGCCGCCTGGGCCGACGGCAAGCCGGCGGTGCTGCTGGAAGTGCGCCGCCAGCCCGGTGCCAACATCGTGCAGACCGTCGAGCGCATCCGCGCGATCCTGCCGCAGCTGCAGGGCGTGCTGCCGGCCGACGTGCACCTGGAGATCTTCAACGACCGCACCGAGACCATCCGCGCCTCGGTGCATGAAGTGCAGTTCACCCTGATCCTGACCATCGGCCTGGTGGTGGCGGTGATCTTCGTGTTCCTGCGCCGGTTGTGGGCCACGATCATTCCGTCGGTGGCGGTGCCGTTGTCGCTGGCCGGCACCTTCGCGGTGATGGCCTTCGCCGGCATGTCGCTGGACAACCTCTCGCTGATGGCGCTGGTGGTGGCCACCGGCTTCGTGGTCGATGATGCGATCGTGATGATCGAGAACATCGTGCGCTACATCGAGCAGGGCAAGAGTGGCAAGGAAGCAGCCGAGATCGGCGCGCGCCAGATCGGCTTCACCGTGCTGTCGCTGACCGTCTCGCTGGTGGCGGTGTTCCTGCCGCTGCTGCTGATGCCCGGCGTCACCGGCCGCCTGTTCCACGAGTTCGCCTGGGTGCTGAGCATCGCCGTGGTGCTGTCCATGCTGATCTCGCTGACGCTCACCCCGATGATGTGCGCCTACCTGCTCAAGCCCGACGCCCTGCCCGAGGGCGAGGACGCACATGAGCGTGCGGCGGCGGCCGGCAAGCAGAACCTGTGGACGCGCACCGTCGGCCTGTACGAACACAGCCTGGACTGGGTGCTGGGCCACCAGCGCCTGACCCTGGCCGTGGCCGGCGGCGCGCTGGTGCTGACCGTGCTGCTGTACGTGCTGATTCCCAAGGGCCTGCTGCCCGAGCAGGACACCGGCCTGATCACCGGCGTGGTGCAGGCCGACCAGAACATCGCCTTCCCGCAGATGGAGCAGCGCACCAAGCAGGTCGCCGAGGCACTGCGGCACGATCCGGATGTGACCGGCGTGTCGGCGTTCATCGGTGCCGGCAGCATGAACCCCACGCTCAACCAGGGCCAGCTGTCGATCGTGCTGAAGGAGCGCAGCCAGCGCGATGGCCTGGACGAGATCCTGCCGCGCCTGCAGAAGGCGGTGGCCGGCATTCCGGGCGTGGCGCTGTACCTGAAGCCAGTGCAGGACGTGACCCTGGATACCCGCGTGGCCGCCACCGAGTACCAGTACTCGCTGTCCGACGTGGATTCGGCGACGGTGGCGACCCAGGCCACGCGCCTGACCGAAGCACTGCGCAAGCGCCCGGAACTGGCAGACGTCGACAACAACCTGTCCAACCAGGGCCGCGCCCTGGAGCTGAACATCGACCGCGACAAGGCCAGCGTGCTGGGCGTGCCGATGCAGACCATCGATGACACGCTCTACGATGCGTTCGGCCAGCGCCAGATCTCGACCATCTTCACCGAGCTCAACCAGTACAGGGTCGTGCTGGAAGTGGCGCCGGAGTTCCGCACCAGCACCGCCCTGATGGAGCAGCTGGCCGTGGCCTCCAACGGTGCCGGCGCACTGACCGGCACCAACGCCACCAGCTTCGGCCAGGTCACCTCGTCGAACTCGTCGACCGCCACCGGCATCGGCGCGCAGAACACCGGCATCACTGTCGGCGCCGGCAACATCATCCCGCTGTCGGCGCTGGCCGAAGGCAAGGTCAGCAGCGCGCCGCTGGTGGTCAGCCACCAGCAGCAGCTGCCGGCGGTGACGGTGTCGTTCAACGTGGCACCGGGCTATTCGCTGTCCGAAGCCGTGCGTGCGATCCAGGAAACCAAGGACAGCCTGGACATGCCGACCCACCTGCATGCCGAGTTCATCGGCAAGGCCGCCGAATTCACCGGCAGCCAGACCGATGTGGTGTGGCTGCTGCTGGCCTCGCTGGTGGTGATCTACATCGTGCTGGGCGTGCTGTACGAGAGCTACATCCACCCGATCACGATCATCTCCACGCTGCCGCCGGCCGGTGTCGGCGCGCTGCTGGCGCTGATGCTGTGCGGCCTGAGCCTGTCGGTGGACGGCATCGTCGGCATCGTGCTGCTGATCGGCATCGTCAAGAAGAACGGCATCATGATGGTCGACTTCGCGATCGAGGCGCGCCGCGCCGGTGCCAACGCGCATGAAGCGATCCGCCGTGCCTGCCTGCTGCGCTTCCGCCCGATCATGATGACCACCGCCGCGGCCATGCTGGGCGCGCTGCCGCTGGCGCTGGGCACCGGCATCGGCTCGGAACTGCGTCGCCCGCTGGGCATCGCCATCGTCGGTGGCCTGCTGCTGTCGCAGCTGGTGACCCTGTACACCACGCCGGTGATCTACCTGTACATGGAGCGCTTCTCCGAGTGGCTTGCCCGCCGCCGCGAACAGCGTGCGCTGCGCAACGGTTCGCTGCAGGAGCCGCAGGCATGATCCACGCCCCGCTGCTGCGGGGGGCCGCACGATGAACCTGTCCGGCCCCTTCATCCGCCGCCCGATCGGCACCGCGCTGCTGGCCATCGGCCTGTTCATGGTCGGCCTGATCTGCTACCTGCGGCTGGGCGTGTCGGCATTGCCGAACATCGAGATCCCGGTGATCTTCGTGCATGCCAGCCAGTCCGGCGCCGACGCGGCGACCATGGCCTCCACGGTCACCGCGCCGCTGGAACGCCATCTCGGCCAGCTGCCGGGCATCGACCGCATGCGCTCGTCGAGCTCGGAAGGCAGCTCGCTGGTGTTCATGATCTTCCAGAGCGGCCACAACATCGATTCGGCGGCACTGGACGTACAGACCGCGATCAACTCGGCACAGGCCGACCTGCCCTCGGGCATGGGCTCGCCGATGTACCAGAAGGCGAACCCGAACGACGACCCGGTGATCGCCATCGCGTTGACCTCGCAGACGCAGTCGGCCGACGAGCTGTACAACGTCGCCGATTCGCTGCTGGCGCAGCGCATCCGCCAGATCAGCGGCGTTGCTTCGGTCGACATCGCTGGCGCTTCGACGCCGGCGGTGCGCGTGGACGTCAACCTGCGCCTGATGAACGCGCTGGGCCTGACCGCCGATGACCTGCGCAACGCCGTGCGCGCGGCCAACGTGACCTCGCCCACCGGCTTCCTCAGCGATGGCAACACCACCACTGCGATCATCGCCAACGACTCGGTCGCGCGTGCCGCCGACTTCGCCGACCTGGTGGTCAAGACCCAGGGCGACGGCCGGGTGATCCGCCTGAAGGACATCGCCAACGTCTACGACGGCCAGCAGGATGCCTACCAGGCCGCGTGGTTCGACCACAAACCAGCGGTGGTGATGTACGTGTTCACCCGTGCCGGCGCCAACATCGTGGAGACCGTGGACCGGGTCAAGGCACAGATCCCGACCCTGCGCGACTACCTGCAGCCGGGCACCACGATGACGCCGTACTTCGACCGTACGCCGACCATCCGTTCGTCGCTGCATGAAGTGCAGATCACCCTGCTGATCAGCCTGGCGATGGTGGTGCTGACCATGGCGCTGTTCCTGCGCCGGCTGGCACCGACGCTGATCGCCGCGGTGACCGTGCCGCTGTCGCTGGCCGGCGCCGCGCTGGTGATGTACGTGATGGGCTTCACCCTGAACAACCTGAGCCTGCTGGCGCTGGTGATCGCGATCGGCTTCGTGGTCGACGATGCGATCGTGGTGATCGAGAACATCATGCGCCACCTCGACGAGGGCATGCCGCGCATGCAGGCGGCGCTGACCGGTGCCCGCGAGATCGGCTTCACCATCGTCTCGATCACTGCCTCGCTGGTGGCGGTGTTCATCCCGCTGCTGTTCGCCAGCGGCATGATGGGCGCGTTCTTCCGCGAGTTCACCGTCACCCTGGTCGCGGCCATCGTGGTCTCGATGATCGTCTCGCTGACCCTGACCCCGGCGCTGTGCAGCCGCTTCCTCAGTGCGCACGACCACAGCGCGCCACCGTCGCGCTTCGGTCGCTGGCTGGATGCAGGCCACGAGCGCATGCTGCGCATCTACACCGTGTTCCTCGACTTCTCGCTGCGCCACGCGCTGTTGATGTCGCTGACCCCGTTGATCCTGATCGGCGTCACCGTGTTCCTGTTCGGGGCGGTGAAGAAGGGTGCGTTCCCGCCGCAGGACACCGGCCTGATCTGGGGCCGCGCCAACTCCAGCGCCACGGTGTCCTTCGAGGACATGGTCGCCCGCCAGCGCCGCATCACCGACATGCTGATGGCCGACCCGGCCGTGAAGACCGTGGGTGTGCGCCTGGGCAGCGGCCGCCAGGGCTCCAGCGCACAGTTCAACATCGAGCTGAAGTCGCGCAGCGACGGCCGCCGCGAAACCACCGCACATGCGTTGGCGCGACTCAGTGCCAAGGCTGATCGCTACCCGGACCTGCAGCTGCGCCTGCGCGCGATCCAGGACCTGCCCAGCAACGATGGCGGCGGTTCCAGCCAGGGCGCGCAGTACCGCATTTCCCTGCAGGGCAACGACCTGGCCGCACTGCAGGAATGGCTGCCCAAGCTGCAGGCGGAACTGAAGAAGAACCCGAAGCTGCGCGATGTCGGCACCGACGTGGACAATGCCGGGCTGCGCCAGAACATCCAGATCGACCGCGCCAAGGCCGCGCGCCTGGGCATCACCGTGGGTGCCATCGATGGCGCGCTGTACGGTGCGTTCGGCCAGCGCCAGATCTCCACCATCTATTCGGACATCAACCAGTACAGCGTGGTGGTCAATGCACTGCCCTCGCAGACCGCCACCCCGGCGGCGCTGGATGAGGTGTACGTGCGTGCGCGCAACGGCGACATGGTACCGATCACCGCGGTGGCCACGCAGATGCCCGGCCTGGCGCCGTCGCAGATCACCCACGAAAACCAGTACACGACGATGGACCTCAGCTACAACCTGGCTCCGAACGTGAGCATGGGTGAGGCCAAGGCGATCATCGATGCCACCGTTGCCGGCATGCGCATGCCCGGCGACATCCGCCTGGCCGACGATGCGGGCTTCGGCTTCAATTCCGACCCCAGCGACATGCTGATCCTGGTGCTGGCCGCGATCCTGACCGTGTACCTGGTGCTGGGCATGCTCTACGAGAGCCTGATCCACCCGGTCACCATCCTGTCCACGCTGCCGGCGGCGGGCGTCGGTGCGCTGCTGGCATTGTTCGGCACCAACACCGAGCTGTCGGTGATCTCGATGATCGCGCTGGTACTGCTGATCGGCATCGTCAAGAAGAACGCGATCATGATGATCGACTTCGCGCTGGTGGCGCAGCGCGAGCATGGGCTGGCACCGCGCGACGCTGCGCGCGAGGCCAGCATCGTGCGCTTCCGCCCGATCATGATGACCACGATGGTGGCCATCCTGGCGGCGGTGCCGCTGGCGATCGGCCTGGGTGAAGGGTCCGAACTGCGCCGACCGCTGGGCATCGCGATGATCGGCGGCCTGCTGTTCTCGCAGAGCCTGACCCTGCTCAGCACGCCGGCGCTGTACGTGATCTTCTCGTGCCTGGCCGAACGCTGGCGGGCACGCCGCGCACGCAGGCGCGAGGCGAAGCTGCTCAAGCGCGCGCAGCGGGCCTAGCTCGGTAGAGCCGGCCGCTGGCCGGCTTCCTCCGTACAACGAATCTGCCGGCCAGCGGCCGGCACTACCGTGGTGGTCCGCCCTCCATATTTCACGCGCGCCCCGCAATAATGGTGGCAGATCCTTCCACCGAGCCTGCATGCCCGCCCGACAATCCCGCCTCAGCCGCCTCTGGGCCCACGAGAAGGCCAGCTACGGCCTGCGCGTGTTCATCGCGCTGGCCACGGCCGTTGCCGTGTGCTGGCAGTTCGATGCGCTGACCGCCCTGCCCGGTGTGTTCCTGGGCATCATCGCCAGCGCCATCGCTGAGACCGACGACAACTGGTGGGGCCGGACCAAGGCCGTGGCGCTGTCGCTGCTGTGCTTCTGCATTGCTGCGGCCTCGGTGATCTGGCTGTTCCCGTGGCCGTGGATCTTCATCGGCGCGCTGGCGCTGTCCACCTTCGGCCTGACCCTGCTCGGTGCGCTCGGCGAGCGCTATGCGTCCATTGCCCAGGCCACGGTGACCCTGGCGATCTACACCATGATCGGCCTGGAACAGCACGGTGCCAGCGACCTGCACAGCGCGCTGGAAGCGGTCAGCCACCTGCTGGCCGGCGCAGTCTGGTACGGCCTGCTGTCGATCCTGTGGACCGCGCTGTTCGCCAACCGGCCGGTACGTGAGCGCGTGGCACGGCTCTACCAGGAACTGGGCCGCTACCTGCAGCTGAAGGCCGCGCTGTTCGAACCGGTGCGCGAAGCCGACCTGCAACGTCGCCAGCTCGACCTGGCCGAACAGAACCGCCGCGTGGTCGGTGCACTGAACGAAGCCAAGACCGCGATCCTGGCCCGCTTCGGCCGCTCCGGACGCCCCGGCGTGAACTCCGGCCTTTACCTGCGCCTGTACTACATGGCGCAGGATTTCCACGAGCGTGCCAGTTCCTCGCACTACCCGTATGGCGCGCTGGTGGACGCGTTCTTCCACAGCGATGTGCTGTACCGCTGCCAGCGCCTGCTCGACCTGCAGGGCCAGGCCTGTGCCCGCCTGGGCGAAGCGATCCGCCTGCGCCGTCCGTTCGTATACGGCGAAAGCAACCAGCAGGCCGGACGCGACCTGGCCGATGCGCTGGCCTACCTGCGCGACCAGCAGCGGCCGCAATGGCAGCGCCTGCTGGGCTCGTTGGACCTGCTGGTGCACAACCTGCGCAGCATCGAACGGCGCCTGCTGGATGCCGAGCGCTCCGAAGCCAGCCTGGACAACGTCGATACCCGCCTGCGCGACAGCAACCCCCACACCCTGCGCGAGATGGGCGTGCGCATCCGCCAGCAGCTCACGCCCGGCTCGGTGCTGTTCCGGCATGGCCTGCGCATGGCGCTGGCGCTGATCGCCGGCTTTGCAGCGATCCGCCTGTTCAATGCGCAGAACGGTTCGTGGGTGCTGCTGACCATCGTGTTCGTGTGCCGGCCCAACTTCGGCGCCACCCGCCAGCGCCTTGCCCAGCGTATTGTCGGCACCTTGGCCGGCCTGGTACTGACCTGGGCACTGCTGCAGCTGTTCCCGCAGCTGCACGTGCAGCTGCTGATCGCCCTGCTCTCTGCGCTGCTGTTCTTCTTCACCCGCACCGACCGCTACCTGGTGGCGTCGGCGGCGATCACGGTAATGGCACTGACCTGCTTCAACCTGATCGGCGATGGCTTCGTGCTGATCGTGCCGCGCATGGTCGATACGGTGCTGGGCTGCGCGATCGCAGCGGCGGCCGCGTTCCTGATCCTGCCTGACTGGCAGGGTCGGCAGCTGCATCTCGTCCTGGCACGCGTGCTGGACACTGCCGCTCGCTACCTGGATTCGGTGCTGGGCCAGTACCGCAGCGGCATGCGCGACGACCTGGCCTACCGCATCGCCCGCCGCGACATGCACAACGCCGATGCCGCGCTATCCACCGCACTGTCGAACATGCTGCGTGAACCCGGCCATGTGCGCCGCAATCTGGATGCCGGCTTCCACTTCCTGGCGCTGTCCAACACGCTGCTCGGCCATCTGTCGGCGCTGGGCGCGCATCGCGACCAGGTGGACAGCTATGCTGGCGACCCACTGGCATTGGCAGCCGGTGAGCGCGTGCGCAAGGCACTGCAGCAGCTGGCCTCGGCCCTGACCGCGCGGCAGCCGGTCGCGGAAGATGACAACGACGCCGACCGCGCGGTGGCGGCCGAGCTGGAGCAGATCGACGAGGCAATGCCGCCGAAACTGCAGCTGATCCGCACGCAGATGGCGCTGGTGCTGCGCCTGCTGCCGAAGGTGCGGGCAGCGGCCAATGAAGCGGTAACCAGCCTGACCTGATCCCTCACCGCTGAATCAGGCACGCCATCCGCGCATGGCGTGGATCCGCTGCGCCGTGTGCAACGGCGCGTTGCATCCAGCGCTGCAGTTCGATCACGCGACCACGCGGATACTGGGCAATCCCCCGCTCCGGATCATCGCCATGAAAATCGAACTCAGCGGCCGCACCGCGCTGGTGACCGCCTCCACCGCCGGCATCGGCCTGGCCATCGCCCAGGGCCTGGCCACCGCAGGCGCACGCGTCGTCCTCAATGGCCGCAGCACCGACAGTGTCGAGCGCGCCCGCCAGCACCTGCTCGCCGCTGTGCCGCGAGCCGACGTGCTCGGCGTCGCCGCCGACCTCTCTGATGCGGCCGGTGTCGAAACACTGTTGGCCGGCCTACCCAAGGTCGACATCCTGGTCAACAACGCCGGCATCTTCGGCCCACAGGACTTCTTCGAGACCGATGACGCGACCTGGGAGCGCTACTGGCAGACCAATGTGATGTCCGGCGTGCGCCTGTCGCGTGCGCTGCTGCCGGCGATGGTCGATGCCGGCTGGGGCCGCGTGCTGTTCATTTCCTCCGAATCGGCGCGCAACATCCCGGCCGACATGATCCATTACGGGGTCAGCAAGACCGCGCAGCTGTCGTTGTCGCGCGGCCTGGCCAAGCGCGTGGCCGGCAGTGGCGTCACCGTCAACGCGGTGCTGCCCGGCCCGACCCTGTCCGATGGTTTCGCGGCGATGTTCGAGGATGAACGTCAGCGCAGCGGCAAGCCGCTGGAGCAGATCGGCCGTGAGTTCGTGATGGCGCACCGGCCTTCCTCGGTGATCCAGCGGACTGCCACGGTCGAAGAAGTGGCCAACATGGTGGTGTACCTGGCCTCGCCGCAGGCCTCGGCAACCTCGGGTGCTGCGCTGCGCGTGGATGGCGGCGTGGTCGACGATATCGTCTGAGGCCGGCGACAGGTGTGCGGACCAACGGTCCGCACCCACCTCGGTCCGCACCCACCGGGGTGGGGCTTTGGTAGATCCACGCCATGCGTGGATGCTTCTCACCACAGTCCCGGTACATGGGCAGGAATGCTAGGCTGCGCCGGTCAAGGAGGTTCCATGTCCGGTCACAACCAGTTCGCCCTGCTGCGCCAGCGCCGTTTCCTGCCGTTCTTCGTGGTCCAGGCGCTCGGTGCGTTCAACGACAACGTGTACCGGCAGGCGATCATCAGCATGTTGCTGTTCATGGCCGTGCCGGAGGAAGAACTGGGGCTGTATGCCACGTTGGCACCGGCCATCTTCATCCTGCCGTACTTCCTGTTCTCGGCGCTGGCCGGGCAGATCGCCGACAAACTGGAAAAATCGCGGCTGATCGTGATCACCACCACCATGGAGATCGTGATCATGTCGCTGGCGGCCACCGGCTTCCTCACCCAGAGCCTGCCGGTGCTGCTGGTCGCACTGTTCTGTACCGGCATGCAGTCAACCCTGTTCGGGCCGGTGAAGTATTCGGTGCTGCCGTCGGTGCTCAGGCCCGAAGAGCTGACCGGTGGCAATGGCCTGGTCGAGATGGGCACCTCGATGTCGATCCTCTCCGGCATGATCGTCGGCGGCCTGGTGTTCACCGTGGCCGGCAGCCACGGCACGGTGGTGGCGGCGTGCGCGATCATCGCCCTGGCGATCTGCGGCAACATCGCCGCCCGCCTGATTCCCAAGGTCGATGCCGGCGACCCGAACCTGAAGATCAACTGGAACCCGTTGCCGGAATCGCTGGCGGTACTGCGCATGGCGCGCCAGCAGAAAGCCGTACGCAACTCGATCCTGGGCGTGTCCTGGTTCTGGTTCGTCGGCACCGTGCTGACCTCGCAGTTGCCGGCCTACGCGGTGACCAACCTCGGCGGTGAGCCGACCCTGTACATCTTCGCGCTGGCCCTGTTCTCGGTCGGCACCGGCGTCGGCTCGCTGCTGTGCGAGAAGCTGTCGGCCCGTACGGTGGAAATCGGCCTGGTACCGCTGGGCGCGTTCGGCATGACCGCATTCCTGCTCGACCTGTACTTTGCCCGCAGCGGCGAAGCGACGGTGCACGGGCTGACCATCGGGCCGTTCCTGCAGCAGCCGGGCAGCATCCGCATCGTCATCGACCTGATCGGCATCGGCCTGTTCACCGGCATCTTCGTGGTGCCGCTGTTCGCGCTGATCCAGAGCCGCACCCCGAAGGCGCAGATGTCGCGCGTGTTCGCCGCACTGAACATCCAGAACTCGGGCTTCATCGTCGCTGCCGCGCTGCTGTCGCTGGCCGCACACAAGCTGCTGCACTGGACCATTCCGCAGCAGTTCCTGGCGCTGGCCATCGCCAACGCACTGGTGGCGATCTACATCTTCACCATCGTCCCCGAATTCCTGATGCGCTTCCTCAGCTGGCTGATGGTGCGCACCCTGTACCGGCTGCGCCCGCATGGCATCGAGGCCAACGTACCGGACGAAGGCGCCGCACTGCTGGTCTGCAACCACGTCAGCTACATGGACGCGCTGATCCTGTCGGCGACCATCCCGCGCCCGGTGCGCTTCGTCATGTATTACAAGATCTTCAACATCCCGGTGATGCGCTGGATCTTCCGGACCGCCAAGGCCATCCCGATTGCCGGGGCGCGCGAAGACCCAGCGCTGATGCAGCGGGCGTTCGATGAGATCGACGCCGCGCTGGCCGAAGGCGAACTGGTCTGCATCTTCCCCGAGGGCGCCCTGACCCGCGACGGGCAGATGGCGCCGTTCAAGTCCGGCGTCGAGAAGATCCTCGAGCGGCGGCCGGTGCCGGTGGTGCCGATGGCGCTGCGCGGCATGTGGTCGAGCATGTGGAGCCGCCGCGACAGCCGCCTCGGCCGCATGCGCGTACCGCGCCGGTTCCGCGCGACGGTCGAGGTCGTGGCAGCGCCGGCCGTGGATGGCCACACCACCAGCGCCCCGGTGCTGGAGGCCCAGGTGCGGGCCCTGCGTGGTGATCACGCCTGACAGAACCGGCCCGTCCGGCGGGCCGGGTGACCTCTCCACATACGCCAGCGTCCAGTGGCGAACACGGCATGCCGTGGCTGTAAACGCATACATGCAACGCGGGTTAAGGTAGATTACGCACCCACAGGGGGGAGGTTCGGCCGTTTCAACATGGCCGGCCACCAAGGAATGGAGTCTCGCTTTGAATCAACCGCCACCGCTCAGCCGTCCGGTCTACATCCCCAACCATCTGGTCTGGGCGATCCTGACGACGCTGTTCTGCTGCCTGCCGTTGGGCGTGGTGTCGATCGTCTATGCCTCCCAGGTCGATGGCCGTCGCGCGGCCGGCGACCTGCCGGGGGCCTACAGCGCGTCGCGCAAGGCGGGCTGGTGGGCGGTGGCTTCGGCCGTGGCCCTGCCGGTCCTGTTGCTGTTGTGGTTCGGGCTGTTCGGCGGCTTGGCCGTACTGGGCGCTCTTTCCGACCAATGATTCACCACCACCACCCATCAAGGAGCTTGAACCCATGAACACCGCCACTCCGCAGGTCCCGAACAATCTGGTCTGGGCCATCCTGAGCACCCTGTTCTGCTGCCTGCCGGCCGGCATCGTGTCGATCGTCTACGCCGCCCAGGTCAACGGCAAGCTGGCCGCTGGCGACATCGCCGGTGCCCAGGACTCCGCCGCCAAGGCCAAGAAGTGGGCCATCTGGTCGGCCATCGCCGCCGTCGTGGTCGGCGTGCTGTACGGCATCCTGATTGTCGCTGTCGGCGGCATGGGTGCAATGAACAACAGCGGCTACTGATCCGCGTGGACGGATCCGGCGCCCGCGCCGGATCCGTTGCTGCAATGTCCGCACTTCCCGCCCGCTCCCGATTCGCCCGCTGGGCGCCGCTGCTGGCCGCCACCGGCCTCGCCGCCGGTGCCGCGGTGGTGCTGCGCAACGTCAATCCGTATGTCGCCGGCAATCCCTTGCCGAGCTGCCCGCTGTACGCGCTGACCGGCCTGTACTGCCCGGGCTGCGGCAGCACCCGCTGCCTGTATTCGCTGGTCCATTTCGACCTGCCCGGCGCGATGGCGATGAATCCGCTGCTGGTCATCAGCCTGCCCTTCCTGCTGCTGATGCTGCTGAACGCCGCCGGCATCCGTCCGCGCGTGCTCGACCCGCTGATGCGGGTACTGGCCAATCCCACGTTCTGGCTCTGGGTGCTGCCCGGGTACGCGCTGCTGCGCAACCTGCCGTGGGCACCGTTCACCGCACTGGCACCGATCTAGGTTTCCAGCCAACGGCGCAGCCCCTCGTGGTGGGCGGCGTTTGAAGGCAGAAGCCTTGGGGTTGGCCGGGCGGGATGGGGTTGCGGGGGACGCCGTGAATCCGTCCGTGGAGGCTTGGCCGCGGCATCCATGCCGCGGACACCCCCGCAAGCCCATCCCGCCCGGCCACGGACAGTTTCCGTGTACGTCCACCACGGAAAAGAAAGAGAAGATCAAAAGCGAAAGCGGATCGCTTCGCTCTGCATCCACGCATGGCGTGGATCTACCGTGTCGACCAAGGTCGACACCTACCAACAGCCGCCGGAATCTGTCGGGGGTGGGGCGGTGTGGGGCTGCAGGACCGTTGGCGCCATGGGCCCGAGGCATGCCTCGGGCGGGTTGGGCAGGACGCCCAACCCCGGTCTTGCCGTGTGCGCAGGACAGCGCACACGAGCAAGGCGCCATCGAGCCCCCAGGGGTGAGGGCGCTTTGCTTGCGAAGCACTGCTTCGCAAGCGCCCGAACGCCCAGCCGCCAGCGGCTGGGCCGGACCGCGGAGCGGGGTTTACGGCGTGTCCTGCAGCCCCACACCGCCCCGCCCAACCCTCAGCAACCCAGAGCCGCTTTGGCTTTGGCTTTGGCTTTGGCCTTTGCAGGTGCAGGGCTGCAAGCCCTGCAAAGCAACTACGTCACCCAGCCTGCAATCACCAGCAGGGCGAGGATCGCCAGCCACAGCAGCAGCATCCGCCACACCAGGCTCATCGCATCACGCAGGTCCGGCAGCCGCTGCCACACCGGCAACAGCCCCGCCTCGGTGTAATCGTGCGCGTCCTCGCGCAGCTCGGCGTTGACGCTGGCCCGCGCCACCGCGCCGAGGAAACCGATGTTGCCCGCCAGGCGTTCGCCATGCGCTTGGCGCCAGGCCTTCCACGCCGTATCGAAGTTGCCCACCAGCGCCATCGAAAACGCCATCAGCTGTGCCACGGGCCACTCGATCCAGCCCAGCAGGCGCTGCGCCAGCGCCAGCGGCTCCACCGGCACGCGGGCGCGCATCGGGCTCTCCGCCATCAGCGCCAGCAGCCGGTAACCCAGTGCACCGGCCGGGCCCAGCAGCAGGAACCAGAACAGCACCGCGAACCAGCGACGCAGCGCATTGAGCACGGTCGCCTCGACCAGCGACGGCACGTCCTCGCGCAGGCTGCCACCGGCCGCCTGCAGGTTGCGCACGGCGGCCTGCCGCGTCGCAGCGTCGTCCGCGTCGATGATCGCTTCGATATCACGGTCCAGGTCGCGCGGCCCCCAGCACCAGGCCAGCACCGCCACGCCCAGCAGCAGCGACGGCAGGCCGAACAGCACCCCGCGCAGCAGCCACGCCAGCAGCGCCATCAGCAACAACGGTGGCAACAGCGCCAGCGCCACGCCTGTCGCGCCCTGCCAGGCCTTGCCGCCATGCGCGTCCAGCCAGCCCAGCCACCGCCGGAAGCCGTCGAAACGGCGCAGCGAGGCGGCAGCGGCCGGGGCAACATGGCCCAGGGCCAGTGCCACCAGCACGGCGGCCAGAGTGGTGAACATGGCAGGTCTCCCTACGAAACAGAACGCTCGGCGCCGCTACCTTACCTGTCGCAGCGGCGCCCTCCGCGATGACTCGCACTGTAACCCGGGCCGTGTTCAGGTGGCGGCAATACAGGCGCCGCAGCCGGCCGGGCTCAGCCCTTGTGCTGGCGGTACCAGTGTTCGATCAGGCCCCGCGAAATCGAGATCGGCGGCGACAGGCGGATGCCCTGGCCATCGTCCTCGACATCACGTGCCAACGCAGCGCCCACCTCTTCGGCACTGAACCAGCGCGCATCCTCCAGCTCGCCATCCACGGTCGGCAGGTCATCCTGCGCCTGTGCACGGAAGCCGACCATCAGCGCGCCGGGGAACGGCCACGGCTGCGAACCGAGGTACTGGCAGGCGGTCACCCGCACTTTGCTCTCCTCATGGACTTCGCGCACCACGGTCTGCTCGAAGGTCTCGCCCGGTTCGACGAAGCCGGCCAGCACCGAGTAGCGACGCGGTGCCCAGTTCGACTGCCGGCCCAGCAGCAACCGGCCCTGGTTCTCCACGGCCACGATCACGGCGGGGTCGACACGCGGGTAGTGCTCGGTGGCGCACTGCCCGCAGCGGCCGACGAAGCCACCACGGGCAAACGCCACGGCGCCGCCGCACACGCCGCAGAAGCGGGTGCGCGAGTGCCAGTAGGACATGCCGCGGGCATAGCTGAAAGCGGTCGCATCGGCCATCGACCACAGCAGTGCGGCCTGGCGCAGATCAAGCCGGCGTGGTGCGCTGATAGTGACGTTGGCAGCTTCAACCGAGAACCACGCCTGCTCCCCGCGCAGGCCAAGGAAGATCGCGGCACCCGGGCCGCCGCCGATGTCGGCGCCGGTCAGCGCCAGCGGCTGATCGTCATCGCCGGTGAAGGCGCTGCCGTCCTGATCGAGCACGAGAATGCGCGCACCCGGCCACAGGCGCGCCAGTGCATCGGCATCTTCGCGCAGGGCATCGGCGCGCTCCAGCGGTTCGCCAACGAAGGCGAAACCGGAAAGCGGCGAAGGAGTATTGGGCATCCGGCAAGCGTGCCGCCAATCGATGCGGGTGGCAAGGTCGGCGCTGTGCGCAGTTTGCCCGTGTGCTCCACGGGCGAGGTTGCCGGCACCGCGCATCCACGCATGGCGTGGATCTACTACATGCTGAAGCTGCTGCCGCAGCCGCAGGTGGTCTTCGCGTTCGGGTTGCGGATCACGAACTGGGCACCGGTCAGGCTCTCGGTGTAGTCCACCTCGGCGCCCATCAGGTACTGCAGGCTCAGCGGGTCGACCAGCAGGGTCACCCCGCTGGTCTGTACCGCCAGGTCGTCCTCGGCACGGTTCTCGTCGAACTCGAACCCGTACTGGAAGCCCGAACAGCCGCCTCCCTCGATGTACACGCGCAGGGCCAGGTCGGGGTTGCCCTCTTCCTGGATCAGGGATTTGACCTTGGCGGCCGCCGACTCGGTGAAGTTCAGCGGGCGCTCCAGCGACTGGTAATCGGGCGCGGCAACCGGGGTGGCGCCGGGCAGGGAGACTAGCGTGCTCATGGTGTCAGCATGGGGGTGCCGACGATGGCTTTCAAGCCATCGCCTCGGCCAGCTTGCGGCGTGCGGCGGTGTCGCCCTTGCCATCATTGGCGTCGTCGCCTTCCGGCGCCGGCAGGGCCGCCATCGGCGCGCTGGCATGGATCAGGCGGCCGTTCAGCTGGGCACCCGCATTCATCTCCACCACCTGGTAGTGGACGTTGCCATTGACCCGTGCGCTCGGGGTCAGCTCGACCTTCTCGGTGGCGTGCACGTCGCCGTCCAGGCGGCCACTGATGACCACCACCTGGGCGCGGATCTCACCCTCGATCACGCCATGCTCGGCGACCGTCAGGGTCGCGCCACTGGCGCCTTCGGCGGCAATCACCTTGCCGTGGATGCGGCCTTCCACATACAGGCCCCCACTGAATTCCACATCACCGCGGATCACCACCTGGTTGCCGATCAGGGCATCCACCACCAGCTGGCCTTCACGGTTGGATTTGCTGCTTCCGAACATCTGCCTACTCCCCTTTGCTGGCCGGCGCGCCGGCCTGTTTCCAGTCGAATACCTGGGTGGTACCCCCCGTACCACTCCCCAATGTCACCCGCACGCGTTGCGGGGTGAAGTCAGCCGGCAGCATCACGCTGCCGGTGATCTGCTGGAAGTACCGGAACGAGTAATCCTGTCCCGGTACCTTGCTGCGCTGGTGCAGATCATCCCAGCTGATCGTGGCCAGCTTGCCGTTCTTCACGCCTTCCACGGTGAAGCGCATCTGCCCCTGGCTGATGGCACCGCGGTTGAGGTTCTGGGTCAGCACGGCGGTGTACTGCCAGGTGCCGGCCGCTTCCGGGCTGAACTCGATCGAGTGGGTGTTCAGGCCCTTGCGCTGGCTGGTCGAACCGACCAGGCGCTCATAGAAGGCGACGTCGGCGCGCAGGCCGGCGATTTCCTCATCGCGCTCGGCCAGCGAGGATTGCACCTCGGTGTTGGCGGCGCGGCTGATGCGGTCGGAGGCTTCCAGCGTGGCCTGCTTCTGGCGCAGTTCGGTCAGCTGCGCCTGCAGCGTCCCGGCACGCTTCTCGGCGGCCTGCAGGCGCTGGCCCTGGGCATCACGCGGCGTGGCCATCCAGCAGCCGCCGAGCACCGCCAGCACCAGGCTGAGCAGCCAGATGCCGCCGATCACCAGCAGGCGGCGGCGGTCGGCAGGCGGTCGCGGCGCGCCGGGCAGGCGGACCTGCACGCGCATGGGAGGACGGTTGGTCATGGGTGGTTTCCGGGGTATCGCGAGGGCGACACCGTTACGGCCCCTGTGGCAAACGACGGGCTAGTGTATGACAGGACGGGTGGGTTTCCTGCGCAGTCGCCGGCCACGGTCTGTGGCGTTCAGGCACGCCATCGTCGATAGTGTGGCCCCCTGCACAGTTCCGTCGCCGGAGCACCGCCATGACCGAAGCCCACCTGTTCGTGATCGGCATCCTGCTGGCCTGGCTGGCCGGCATCCGCGTCTACCTCACCGTGTTCGGCGTCGGCCTGGCCGGCCTGCTCGGCTGGGTCGACCTGCCGCCCGCCCTGCAGGCCACTGAATCATGGTGGGTGCTGGGCACATCGGCGGCGCTGGCCGTCGCCGAGTTCTTCGCCGACAAGATCCCCGGCGTGGACTCGGTCTGGGACCTGGTGCAGACCCTCGCGCGCGTACCCGCCGGCGCATTCCTCGCGGCGGCCACGCTGTCGCCGGATGGCCAGCTGGGCACCGGTGCGCTCGCCGCCGGTGCCGGCGTCGCCCTCGCCAGCCATGGCCTGAAGGCCGGTACCCGCGCCCTGCTCAACACCTCGCCGGAACCGGCCAGCAACTGGGTCGCCTCCGCCGCCGAAGACACCGTGGTGATCGGCGGACTGGCGCTGGCCCTGGCGCATCCGTGGATAGCGCTGGCGGTGGTGCTGGCCTGCAGCCTGGCGGGCGCACTGCTGGTGTGGCTGGTCTGGCGCGCACTGTGGAAGGGCGTGCGCTGGCTGGCACGCGGTGCATCGGCACCACCGCCGGGGCACGCCGGTACCGGTTGAGCGCCGGGCTTGTCGCATAATGGACGCGAACACCAGGAGCACCGATGGCCGCAAACGAATCCCCCGCGGGCGCCCGCCCGGGACGCGCTGAAACCCCTCCGGCCGATCATTGGCAGCGCTGGGCGCCCGAGGCGGCAAACCCCGCTGTGGCCGCACCGACGGTTGCAACCCCGCGGCCCATCGCGACCGATGCCCCGGCGCCGGTCAACAGCGCACCGCCGCCGCTGCCCGGCCCGATCGCACTGGCCGAAGCCGGCAACAACGATCTGGCCCCACCGCCATCGGACTCGCCCTACCGCGTGCTGATCGTTGAAGACGATCGCGCGCAGGCGCTGTTCGCGCAGAGCGTGCTGCACGGCGCCGGCATGCAGGCGATCGTGCACAGCGATGCCGATGCCGCGCTGCAGGCGATCAAGGAGCACCGCCCCGACCTGATCCTGATGGACCTGCACCTGCCCGGGCTGGACGGCATGCGCCTGACCGCGCTGATCCGCCAGCAGCCTGGCCTGCAGCTGCTGCCGATCGTGTTCCTCAGCGGCGATCCAGATCCGGAACGGCAGTTCGAGGTGCTCGACAGCGGCGCCGACGACTACCTGAGCAAGCCGATCCGGCCCCGCCACCTGATCGCAGCGGTGGCCAACCGCATCCGCCGCGCACGTGCCCAGGCCGCGACCCTGCCGGGCGCCACCGGCGCACCGGCCACCAGCAATCCGGAAACCGGCCTGCCGACGCGCCATCACGTGCTGCAGCAGCTCAACACCGCACTCGCCCACCGCGATCAGGGCGGCGTGTTCTTCATCGAAGTGGCCAGTGCGCTGGGCCTGCGCGAACGCTATGGCTACGCCGCATTTGAACGGCTGATGGTGCAGGCCGGGCAGCGTCTGGCCGAAGCCGGCCATCCGCACCTGCTGGCTCGCCTGAACGACAACAGCTTCCTGCTGCTGGCCCGCAACGCCGACGAGGACGCCCTCGAAGGCATCGCCGCCACCCTGCGCGAGCAGCTGTCGGCACGCGCCTTCGTGATCCGCGACGACGAATCCGTGCACCTGCGCGGCGTAGTCGGCTATGCGCCGCTGTCGCCGGGTTTCGAGGATGCCAACAGTGCGCTGGAAGCGGTTGAGCGCACCACCCTGCAGGCACGCCTGCTCAGCGCCGGCGTGGCGGGCCACGTGCATCGCCAGGCGGTCACCGAACAGGAACACCTGGCGCTGCTGGAAGGCCAGCTGGAACTGGCCTACCAGCCGATCGTCGCCGTGGCAGGTGGCAACACCGCGCAATACCAGCTGCTGCTGCGCCTGCGCCAGGCCGATGGCACGGTGCTGGCAGCCGGCCAGGTGATCCCTGCCGCGGAAGCAGCGGGCCGCATTGCCGACCTCGACCAGCAGGTGATGGACCACGCACTGGGCCTGCTGGATCTGTACCGGCACGCGACGCAGCCGCTGAACCTGTTCGTCTCGCAGTCGCTGCGTACCCTGCAGCGCGATGCCTTCGCCGACTGGCTGCTGGAATCACTGCAGCAGCGTGACTTGCCCGGCAGTGCGCTGGTGATCGACGTGCGCCTGCCCGACGCACTGATCCACACCGTGCCGCTGCAGCAGTTCTGCCAGCGCATGGCCAGTGCCGGGGTGCGCTTCTGCCTGAGCCAGTTCGAACCCAGCGGCGAGGCCGATGCACTGCTGACCCAGCTGCCGCTGTCGTTCGTGCGCATGGCGGCGCGCTTCTCCAGCAGCCATTCCAATCCGGCCACGCGCGAGGAACTGCGCAAGGCGATCGAACAGGCCCATGCCGCCGGGCTGCAGATCATCGGCCAGCAGATCGAGGATCCGCAGGCTGCAGCCGCGATGTGGGTCGGCGGCGTCGACTACATCCAGGGCAACATGGTGCAGTCGGCCGGCAGCGACCTGAACTTCGACTTCCACAACGCGGTGCTCTGACGTGCCGCTGTGGGGCGTGCTGCTGGTTGCCCTTGCTGCGGCCGCCATCGCGCTGCTGTTGGGCCTGCGCCTGCGCGCGCGCAACCATGCGCTGGCCCAGCTGCAGCGCACGCACAATGCGCTGGCCGCCGAACGCGACCAGCTTCGCCATACCACCGAACGCCAGGGCCAGCTGGAACAACAGCTGCTGCAGGCCAAGCAGGCCGCCGAGGCGGCCGTGCTGGCCAAGGGCGAGTTCCTGGCCACGATGAGCCACGAGATCCGCACCCCGCTCAACGGCATCCTGCCGATGCTGGAGCTGATCGCGCGCGGACCGCTGGGCGAAGACCAGCGGCAGATGCTGGCCACCGCCTCGGCCAGTTCGCAGCAGCTGTTGCGCATCGTCGACGACATCCTCGACTACTCCCGGCTGGAAGCGCAGGCACTTGAGCTGGAGATCACCAGCTTCAACCTGCGCGACCTGCTCGACGGCGTGGTGCAGCTGATGCAGCGGGCCGCCGACGCCAAGGGCCTGGCCCTGGGCCTGCAACTGGATCCATCGGTGCGCCTGCCGGTGCGCGGCGACCCGGTGCGCCTGCGCCAGGTGCTGAGCAACCTGCTGGCCAACGCCATCAAGTTCACCGCCCGCGGCCAGGTGCAGCTGCGCGTGCTGCGCCTGGGCGAAGGTGCCGCGCAGCACCAGCTGCGCTTCGAGATCATCGATACCGGCATCGGCATCGACGACGCGCTGCAGGCACGCCTGTTCCAGTCCTTCAGCCAGGCCGACGCATCCACCACCCGCCTCTATGGCGGCACCGGCCTGGGCCTGGCCATCTGCAAGCGCATCATCGACCTGATGCACGGGCACATCGGCGTGCAGTCCACGCCGGGCCAGGGCGCGACCTTCTGGTTCGAGATCCCGCTGCTGAAGGTCCCTGGCGACCTGCCGGCGATGGCGCGCGCGCCGGCACCACTGCTGCTGTTCAGTGCCGACGCAACGCTGCAGGCACGTATCGAGCGCATCGCCGCCCACCATGGGCTGCAGGTGCAGGTGCTGGCGCAGCTGGATGCCGTGGTCGAGCGCCTGCGCGCTCCCGCGCGGCCCGGGCAACCGGCACCGGCATGGTTGCTGGTCGATGCCCGCGCACGCCGCAACGGTGAAGCCACGCTGCAGCTGGCGCTGAATGATCGCGGTGACGACGATGCACTGCAGGTGCTGTGGCTGCAGGAGGGCGCACTTCCGCAACGCCCGCGCCAGCGCCAGCTGCCCCCGCACTTCGACGATGCGGCCCTGCATGCACTGCTGGCTGCACCGGTTGTCCCCGCCCGCCCCGCTGCGCTGCTGGCCAGCGCGGACAACGAGCAACCGGCTGCCACGCTGCCGCCGTTGCATCTGCGTGTGCTGCTGGTGGAGGACAATACGGTCAACCGGATGGTGGCCGAACAGCTGCTGCGCGTGTTCCAGTGCGAAGTGCGCAACGCCGCCGATGGCGAGCAGGCACTGGCCGCGCTCCGCGAAGGCGACGTGGACATCGTGCTGATGGATTGCCAGATGCCGGTGCTGGACGGCTATGCCGCCACGCGCCGCTGGCGCGCCGAAGAAGCAGAGAACGGGCGCGCGCGGCTGCCGATCATCGCAATGACCGCCAACGCCATGGCCGGTGACCGCGAGCGCTGCCTGCAGGCGGGCATGGACGATTACCTGTCCAAGCCGATCGCGCGCGCCGCGTTGCATGCGCTGTTGCAGCGTTGGGTGCAGCGATCGCGCGATGTCGCAGCATCACGCTTGCTCGATGGCGACACACCCGTGGCCCGTCGGGTCCTGCCAGCCGAGCATGGCTCGGCTCTACCAGGCGATGACAGCCGGGTCGGCGCGATGCCGAAACCGGTGCTCGACCGCGACGTGCTGGATGAACTGCACGCCGTGATCGGCGACGCTGCCACCCAGATCGTCATGGTCTTTCTTGAAGATGCGCCGGTGATGGTGCAGCAGTTGCAGCTGGCAGCGCAGAACGGCGATGAGCCACGCTTGCAGGCCACTGCGCACAGCCTGAAGTCATCGAGTGCGAACGTGGGCGCGTTGTCGCTGTCGGCGATCGCGCAGCGGATCGAGCATGAAGCCCGCAGCGGCAGCCTGCAGCGCCCCGCCGTGGCAGTGGCGCTGCTGGTTGCGGAATTCGCCCGCGCGCGCGTGGCGCTGACGGGCTACCTGGCACAGCATCGCGCCGACCAGGCCGGCTGACTCACTCTTCCAGCTTGCTCAGCAGGTACTTCGGCTCGCCGATGCGCTCGATCAGGTCCAGCTGGGTTTCCAGCCAGTCGATGTGCTCTTCTTCCGAGTCGAGGATCTTCACGAACAGCTGGCGGCTGACGTAGTCGCCAACCGAGTCGGAATAGGCCACGGCCTCGCGCAGGGTGACCACGCCATCGCGTTCCAGCGACAGGTCGCACTGCAGGATCTCGGTCGGGTTCTCGCCGATGCGCAGCTTGCCCAGCGCCTGGAAGTTCGGCAGGCCTTCAAGGAACAGGATGCGGTCGGCGAGCATGTCGGCATGCTTCATCTCGTCGATCGATTCCTTGTACTCGTGTTCGGCCAGTTCCTTGATGCCCCAGTTCTTCAGCATCTTGGCGTGCAGGAAGTACTGGTTGATCGCGGTCAGCTCGTTGTAGAGGACCTTGTTGAGGAATTCGATGACCTTGGTGTCGCCCTTCATGGGGGTGCTCCTGCACGCTGAAAACGCAGGCACTTTAGCGCCTTGCGTGCGGTCGTGAAGGAACGCGAATCGTGCGCATTGGCCTGCGCGGCCGCACGTGAAGAATGCGAAAGCGCGGCGTCAACGCGCCGCGAAAAGACGATCAGGCGACCTGGGCCAGGCCCAATACCGGCAGCGGCAGATCGTGGGTCGCACGTGCCTTGGCCAGCAGGTCGCCGGCCATGTCCAGGCAGGAACCGCAGGTGGCACCACAACCGGTACGCATGGTCAGTTCGGCCACCGTGCTGACGCCATGGCTGGCGGCTTCGCGGATCTGGTGGTCGGTGACTCCGTTGCAGATGCAGACGTACACAGGCGGGAACCGGGCTGACAGGCCAGAAGTGGCCTGTTGGCTATTCCAATGGAAACGAGAATGGTTGTCAATCAGAGACCTGAACCATTCTCGATACCGTTCAGCCGGTCAGCTGGCCGGGCCGTCGCCCGTGGCCTTCTTCGGCCAGTAGCCCCGGGTCCGCGGGCGCTTGCGCGGGCGGTCGTGCCCGGCCGTGTGGCCCGGCATCCAGGCCTCGGCGGCGCTCTTGGGCATGGCGGTGACGCCCTGCCCGGCCACGCCGCGCGCCAGTGGCGCCAGATGTCGCAGGGCACGCGCATAGACGCCGCGTTTGAACATCACCACGTGCTCTACCGGGTACCAGAAGTCCACCCAGCGCCAGTGGTCGAACTCGGGCGAGTCGGTGTGGTCCAGCTTCACGTGGGATTCGTCGCCGGTCAGGCGCAGCAGGAACCAGACCTGCTTCTGGCCGATGCAGACCTGCCGCTCGTTGCGGCGGATGGCCCGCGCCGGCAGCTTGTAGCGCAGCCAGCCGGGTGTCGCCCCGAGCACTTCCACATGCTCAGGCAGCAGGCCGGTCTCTTCCTGCAGTTCACGATACATGGCCTCGACAGGCGTCTCGTCGGTGTTCATGCCACCCTGCGGGAACTGCCAGCCGTCCCGGCGCACGCGTCGTGCCCAGAACACCTGACCATCCTGCCGCATCAGCACGATGCCGACGTTCGGTCGATAGCCGTCCGGATCGATCACGATGCGGACTCCTAAAAAATCTACTGGTCGGGACTATCCCATGCCCTCTGTCGGCCCACAAGCACGACACAAAAGTGTTGACAGGGGCGATACACATCCGCAGAATAGCGGGCTCACCAAGGCTATGTAGCTCAGCCGGTTAGAGCACAGCACTCATAATGCTGGGGTCGGTGGTTCGAGTCCACCCATAGCCACCACACTGAAAATCAAGTTGTTTTTCAGTGTGAAAAGTGAGAAAATAGTTGCACGTTTTGCCCCGTCGCCAAGCGGTAAGGCACCTGACTCTGACTCAGGCATTCGGTGGTTCGAATCCATCCGGGGCAGCCAAATTAAAAGCAAAAGGCCAGATCGAAAGATCTGGCCTTTTGCTTTTAATTTGCTCACGCATTCCACCTGATCCCCGCGCCTGTCGGCGCGCCCCCTTGAACATCAAGGGGGCTCTCCTCCAGAGAGAGGTCCGGGGTCGGATCCTTTTCCAAAGGAAAAGGCTCTGACCCCACCCCTTCCGAGACGCGAAACCACGGGTAGTGCCGGCCACTGGCCGGCAACCAGGAAATCCACAGCCCCAGAACGACAAAAGCCCGGCCGAAGCCGGGCTTTTGCTTTTCCATCCAGCGGGCTCCCGAAGGAGCCCAACCAGGCGCGGTGAATCAGCGCTTGGAGAACTGGGTGGCGCGGCGGGCCTTGTGCAGACCGACCTTCTTACGCTCGACTTCACGGGCGTCACGGGTCATGAAGCCAGCCTTGCGCAGCTCGGACTTCAGGGTTTCGTCGTACTCGACCAGAGCACGGGCGATGCCCAGACGGATCGCACCGGCCTGGCCGGTGGTGCCGCCGCCAGCGGCGGTGACCAGGATGTCGAAGCTCTCGGTGTTCTTGGTCAGCTCGAGCGGCTGGCGCACGATCATGCGCGCGGTCTCACGACCGAAGAACTCGTCCAGCGGACGACCATTGACGGTGATGTTGCCCGAACCCTTGCGCAGGAACACGCGAGCGGTGGAGGACTTGCGGCGGCCAGTGCCGTAGTTTTGAGTGATAGCCATGATTAGATATCCAGAACCTGCGGCTGCTGTGCGGCGTGCGGATGCTCAGTGCCGGCGTAGACCTTGAGCTTGCGGTACATCTGGCGACCCAGCGGGCCCTTCGGCAGCATGCCCTTGACGGCGATCTCGATCACGCGCTCCGGGTGGCGCTCCAGCGCCTGGGCCAGGGACTCGGTCTTCAGGTTGCCGATGTAGCCGGTGAAACGGTGATACATCTTGTCCTGCAGCTTCTTGCCGGTGACGGCAATCTTTTCTGCATTGATGACGACCAGGTAGTCGCCGGTATCAACGTGGGGGGTGTAGACCGGCTTGTGCTTGCCGCGCAGACGGCGGGCCAGCTCGGTGGCGAGACGGCCCAGGGTCTTGCCCTCGGCGTCGACGAGGTACCAGTCGCGCTGGACGGTCTCGTTCTTGGCAGTGAAAGTGCTCATGAAGAACTCTAGGTTAGGTCGGGCTCATTGCGGCGAACGACTCGCCGGAACTCTGCCACGCGTTGTGAAAGGTGAAGCGTAAGAGGCGGGATTGTACGCAGGTCAAGCCCCCGGTGCAAGCTGGCCCTGCCCCGGGTTGGCAGGGGGACGGGGGCGGGCGAGAATCGGCGGGTCTTCCGCCCCACCGCGTACCGCCATGACCGTGCTCCGCCAGACCACCCCGCTGGACCACCTGCTGACCGAAGCGCAGCGCGCCCTGGACACGGTGTTCGGCAACCCACCGGCGGCCCGCCCCTACCCGGCTGCGGACACCGGCGAGCCGGGCATGGACAACGCCGAGCGCCGCCATGCGGCGGGCCTCATGCGGATCAACCACGTCGGCGAAGTCTGCGCGCAGGGCCTGTACTTCGGCCAGGCGGCCGTGGCCCGTGACCCGGCCACCCGTGAACACCTGCTGGAAGCGGCCCAGGAGGAGACCGACCACCTGGCCTGGTGCGCCACCCGGCTGGGTGAACTGGACAGCCGCCCCAGCCTGTTCAACCCGCTGTGGTATGCCGGCAGTTACACCATCGGCACCCTGGCCGGGCTGCGCGGCGACGGCTGGAACCTGGGCTTCGTGGTCGAAACCGAGCGCCAGGTGGAAGCCCACCTGGACGAGCACCTGGTCGACCTGCCGGCCGGCGACCTGCGCAGCCGCGCGGTCATCCAGGTGATGAAGGAAGACGAGGCCCGCCACGCGGAGCACGCCGAGCAGGCCGGCGCACGCCGCCTGCCGTTCCCGATCCCGGGCGCGATGGCGCTGGCCTCCAAGGTCATGAAGGCCATCGCCTACCGCATTTGAAGGGTCGCCCGCACCAACGGTGCGGGCCTACCAGGAGATGCGGTGGGGCCCGACCGTTGGTCGGGCCATCAATCAGTTCGGCGAGACCAGCTTCAGGCCGATCACGCCGGCCACGATCAGGCCCACGCAGGCCAGGCGGGCCGGCGACGCACTGTCGTTGAACAGGTAGATGCCCAGCACCGCCACGCCCATGGCGCCGATACCGGTCCAGATCGCATAGGCGGTGCCGACCGGGATGCTCTTCATCGCCTGGCTCATCAGGTACAGGCTGATCAGGGCGGACACCACCGTGGCAACGGTGGGCAGGGGTTTGCTGAAGCCTTCGGAGTACTTCATACCGAGGGCAAAACCGATCTCGAACAGGCCGGCCAGCAGCAGGTAGATCCAGGGCATGGGTGGGGGCTCCTTACCTTTTTTGAGGAAAACGAAACGGCCCGGTGTTTTCACACCGGGCCGTGGGTCGGTACATCACCGTGGAACTGTAACGCGTGCGGGGCACTGGTTCCACGGGGCGGGTCGTCCCGCCTGGGCGGCGATGCCTGCAGGCATCGCGCATGGGGCTTACTCGGACAGGTTCCGGCCGTGGAACAGCTCTTCGATCTCGCGCTTGAGCAGCGCTTCGATCTTCATGCGTTCCTTGAACGACAGGTTCTTGGCCTTTTCCTCGAACAGGTACTGGTCCAGGTCGAAGTCCTTCAGGTGCATCTTCGTGTGGAAGATGTTCTCCTGGTAGACGTTGACGTCGAACATCTCGTAACGCGACTTGATGTTCTTGGCCAGGAAGTTCTGGATCGAGTTGATCTTGTGATCGATATAGTGCTTCTTGCCCTTCACATCGCGGGTGAAGCCACGGACACGGTAGTCCATGATCACGATGTCCGATTCCAGGCTTTCGATCAGGTAGTTCAGGGCCTTCAGCGGCGAAATGACACCACAGGTGGCCACGTCGATGTCCGCGCGGAACGTCGCGATACCTTCCTGCGGATGGGTTTCCGGGTAGGTATGGACGGTGATGTGGCTCTTGTCCATGTGCGCGACCACGGCGTCGGAGATCAGCTCCTTGCCGGCCTGCTTCTTGTCGATCACCGGTTCTTCGGAGATCAGGATGGTCACCGAGGCACCCTGCGGGTCGTAGTCCTGGCGGGCCACGTTCAGGATGTTGGCGCCGATGATCTCGGCGACATCGGTCAAGATTTGAGTCAGCCTGTCGGCGTTGTACTCTTCATCGATGTATTCAATGTAACGCTGACGCTCCTCTTCGGTGCGCGCGTAACACACGTCATAGATGTTGAAGCTCAGCGCCTTGGTGAGGTTGTTGAAACCCTGCAGCCTCAGGCGAGGCAACGGCTTGACCACGGCGGTCGATTCCTGTGTAAGAAGGGAAAGGAGGAATTATGGGGCAAACTGCCCTCGGGGGGAACGTGAAGACGCAAGAGTTCTGGCACACTGTTTGCCCTTAACAATTGCGCTGGTTAAGCTCCGCTATCGACCCCGTGAATCCGTTCATGCGCAGAGGGAGCGCCCCTATCGTGTCAACCGTGCGCCTAGCTAGCAGTCCACTGGCCCTGGATATCGCCACAATCGATCGTTTCCTGGCGCACAGCCACAGGCGGCGATATCCCACCCGTACCGACGTCTTCCGACCCGGTGACCCGGCGGGAACCCTGTATTACGTCATCAGCGGCTCGGTTTCGATCATGGCCGAGGAAGATGACGATCGCGAGCTTGTGCTGGGCTACTTCGGTGCTGGCGAGTTCGTCGGCGAGATGGGCCTGTTCGTCGAATCGGACCGCCGCGAGGTGATCCTGCGGACCCGTACCGCCTGCGAGCTGGCTGAAATCAGCTACGAGCGCCTGCATCAGCTGTTCCTCGGCCCGCTGTCGGCCGATGCCCCGCGCCTGCTGTACGCGCTGGGCCAGCAGATCTCCAAGCGCCTGCTCGACACCAGCCGCAAGGCCAGCCGCCTGGCATTCCTGGACGTTACCGACCGGATCGTGCGCACCCTGCACGACCTGGCGCAGGAACCGGAGGCGATGAGCCATCCGCAGGGCAGCCAGTTGCGCGTCTCCCGCCAGGAGCTGGCACGCCTGGTCGGCTGCTCGCGTGAAATGGCCGGCCGTGTGCTGAAGAAGCTGCAGACCGACGGCCTGCTGCATGCCCGCGGCAAGACCGTGGTGCTGTACGGCACCCGTTGACCGTTGAGCACCCGGTGGGTGCGGACCTTGGTCCGCACTCCTTCGCGCGCTAGGCTCGGTACATGGAACTGAGCAGCGCATTCTGGTGGTTCATCCTCATCGGCCTCGGCGCCCAGCTGGTCGACGGCGCGCTGGGCATGGCGTTCGGCCTGGTGTCGTCGTCGGTGATGCTGGCCATGGGCATTCCGCCCGCGCAGGCCAGCGCCGCCATCCACACCGCCGAGGTGTTCACCACCGGCGCCTCCGGCGTGTCGCATCTGGTCGCCGGCAATGTCGATAAGCGCTTGTTCCTGCGCCTGGCGCTGCCCGGCGCTGTGGGCGGCGCCGTAGGTGCCTACGGCCTGACCCAGCTGCCCGGCGAGGTGATCCGCCCGCTCATCTATCTCTACCTGCTGGTGCTGGCCATCATCATCCTGGCACGTGCGGCCGGGCGCCTGATGCCCAAGGGCGAGGTCAAGCGGGTGCCCGTGCTGGGCTTCGTGGCCGGCTTCCTCGATGCCAGCGGCGGGGGCGGCTGGGGGCCGGTGGCCACCTCCACCCTGCTCGCCCGCGGCGGCCAGGCGCGCACCACCATCGGCACGGTGAACGCGGCCGAGTTCGTGGTCACCCTGACGGTTTCAGCAACGTTCCTGCTGTCGATGGGGCTGCATCACCTGCAGATCGTGGCCGGCCTGCTGATCGGCGGCATGATGGCCGCACCGGTGGCCGCCCTGCTGGTGAAGCGTCTGAAGGAGCGTTGGGTACTGGTGGCCGTCGGCGTGCTGGTACTGGGCATCAGCCTGTTCCAGATCGGCCACGCACTGACCGGGTATCTGGCGCGCTGAGCGTTTGCGGGGCATGGCCCTTCGCTACGCTCGGTAGTGCCGGCCGCTGGCCGGCAATCCCACATGCCCTTCCGCAGATCATGAAGTTGCCGGCCAGCGGCCGGCACTACCGGGTCGCAGCCGGGCACTCCGTCATCCCATGCCCGGCGGATTCCGCGCGTTACGCCTTGTCGCCGCCGCGGTCCACGCAGCCCCAGTTGAGGATGCGGGTGCCGGCCGGCAGCACGCGGCGGAAGAAGTCCACGCGCCCCGGCTTCGGGTTAACCACCACCGGCGCCTTGGCGGCCAGCAGCAGCGGCAGGTCGGCAGTACTGTCGGAATACGCGATATCGATATCGCCGTAGCCGCGCTCGCGCAGCATGCGCATCTTCTCTTCGTTGTGGCAGTGCCGGGTCGGGCCGACGCCGCCCAGCCGCGGGCCGACCTCGGTGCCGATCACCGGCACGTCCTGGTGGGCGACGAAAGCCAGGATCGCGCGCGCCAGCTCCGGCGGCGCACCCGTGGCAACCACCACGCGGTCGCCCTTGGCGCGGTGCGCGGCGAACACTTCCAGCGCCTGCGGCAGCAGCTTGGCGCGCATCTGCGCCTGGTTGCGCAGCACGTAGGCGTCGATCACCTTGTTGAAGTCACGCGCACGGTGCAGGCCGAAGCTGCCGATCCACACATAGACCGAGATGCCCGCGCGACGGGTCGGCAGCATCGCCACCATCGGCCCGGCGATCGGCGTGACCAGCAGCGCCGCCAGCATGCGCAGCGGGTTGCGCTTGATCAGCGAGGCGAACAGGTGGGTGCCTGAATCGCCGTCGTAGAGGGTGTGGTCGAAGTCGAAGACCACCAGCGGCGCATCCTCGCGCGGCGTTGGATAGTGCGTTGTCATGCCGCGAAGAATAGCTGACGCAGGCCCTCGCCCGGCTCTTCCACGCGCATGAAGGCCTCGCCCACCAGGAACGCATGGATGCCGGCGTCACGCATCAGCGCCACGTCCTGCGGGCCGAGGATGCCGCTCTCGGTGACCAGCAGGCGGTCACGCGGCACGGCGTTCTGCATGTCCAACGTGGTCTGCAGCGACACCTCGAACGTGCGCAGGTTGCGGTTGTTGATGCCGATCATCGGCGCCGGCACCTGCAGCGCGCGCTCCAGTTCATCGATGTCGTGCACTTCCACCAGCACGTCCATGCCCAGCGACAGCGCCAGTTCGGACAGCGTGGCCAGCTGGGTGTCGTCCAGCGCAGCGACGATCAGCAGGATGCAGTCGGCGCCCAGCACGCGTGCCTCGTACACCTGGTAGGCGTCGATGACGAAGTCCTTGCGCAGCACCGGCAGCGTGCACGCCTCGCGCGCCTGCTGCAGGTAGGCGTCGGCGCCCTGGAAGAAGTCCACGTCGGTCAGCACCGACAGGCAGCTGGCGCCACCGAACTCGTAGCTGACCGCGATGTCGGCCGGGCGGAAGTCGGGGCGGATGACGCCCTTGGACGGGCTGGCCTTCTTCACCTCGGCGATCACCGCCGGGTCGCCGTTGGCCACCGCCGCCTGCAAGGCACGCACGAAGCCACGTACCGGCGGGGCACTGGCCAGGGCGGCCTGCAGCTCCTCGAGCGGGCGCTGGGCGCGGCGCTGGGCTACTTCTTCGGCCTTGCGGGCCAGGATCGTCTGCAGGATGTCGCTCATCGTCTTCGGTTCGGTGCGGGGGCGGTGAGGACGGCCATTATCGGCCATCAAGGGGGTCAGGCTGAACCGCGCGCTCAGGCAACCAGCGCGCGGGTGGTCTCCACATACTGCTGCAGGCGCTGGCGGGCGCTGCCGTTGGCGATGGCGGCACGAGCGCGGGCCAGGCCGTCGCCGATGTCGCTGGCCACGCCGGCCACGTACAGCGCGGCACCGGCGTTCAGGGCCACGATGTCCAGCGCCGGGCCGGGCTCGTTGTCCAGCACCGCGCGCAGCATCGCAATGGACTGTTCCGGGCTGTCCACGCGCAGGTTGCGGCTGGCCGACATGGCGATGCCGAAGTCCTCCGGGTGGATCTCGTACTCGCGCACCTTGCCGTCGCGCAGCTCGCCGACCAGCGTGCCGGCACCCAGCGAGATCTCGTCCATGTTGTCGCGGCCCCAGACCACCATGGCGCGCTCGGTGCCCAGTTCGCGCAGCACGCGCGCCTGGATGCCCACCAGATCGGGATGGAACACGCCCATCAGCACCGACGGCGCGCTGGCCGGGTTGGTCAGCGGGCCGAGGATGTTGAAGATGGTGCGCACGCCCATCTCGCGGCGTACCGGCGCGACGACCTTCATCGACGGATGATGGATCGGCGCGAACATGAAGCCGATACCGGTCTGCTCGATCGCCGCGGCCACCTGGGCCGGCTGCAGCTCGATGGCCGCGCCCAGTGCTTCCACCGCATCGGCGCTGCCGGACTTGGACGACACGCTGCGGTTGCCATGCTTGGCCACGCGCGCACCGGCCGCGGCGGCGACGAACATCGCGCAGGTGGAGATGTTGAAGGTGTGCGAACCATCGCCACCGGTGCCGACGATGTCGACCAGGTGGGTGCTGTCGGCCACCGGCACCGCCAGCGCGAACTCGCGCATGACCGTGGCCGCCGCAGCGATCTCGTCGATGGTTTCTTTCTTCACGCGCAGGCCGGTGAGGATAGCGGCGGTCATCATCGGCGAGACATCGCCGCGCATGATCTGCCGCATCAGGTCGACCATTTCGTCGAAGAAGATCTCGCGGTGCTCGATGGTGCGTTGCAGGGCTTCCTGGGGGGAGAAGCTCATGGGAATGCTCCTTGGATCAGGCCGCCGGGCGCTGCAGGAAATTGCGCAGCAAGGCGTGGCCGTGTTCGGTGAGGATGGATTCGGGATGGAACTGCACGCCTTCCACCGGGAACTGGCGGTGGCGCAGGCCCATGATCTCTTCGATCGAGCCGTCGTCGTTCTCGGTCCAGGCGGTCACTTCCAGCACATCGGGCAGGCTGTTCTTGTCCACCACCAGCGAGTGGTAGCGGGTGGCCTGGTAACGGTCCGGCAGGCCAGCGAACACGCCCTTGCCTTCATGGCGGATGGGCGAGGTCTTGCCGTGCATGATGTTGCCGGCACGGATCACGGTGCCGCCGTAGACCTGGCCGATGCCCTGGTGGCCCAGGCACACGCCGAGGATCGGCGTGGTCGGGCCCAGGCGCTGGATCAGCTCCAGCGACACGCCAGCTTCGTTGGGCGTGCACGGGCCGGGCGAAATGACGATGCGCTCGGGCTTCTGCGCGGCGATCTCGTCCACGCTCATCGCATCGTTGCGCACCACCTTCACCTCGGCGCCCAGCGTCTGCAGGTACTGCACGAGGTTGTAGGTGAAGCTGTCGTAGTTGTCGATCATCCACAACATGGTCAGGTTCCGTCGCTTATCAGGAAAATGGCGTATACGTTTTCGGTGTAGGTGATGGGGCCGGCTTCGATGGATTCGCGCAGGCGTGAGCCGGTGGTCTCGATCATGTCCATCTGCGCCGCAGGTGACGGCGGCGATGGCGGCGTCACCAGGTCCCCACTGCTGGGCCAACTGCCTGCCTGAATGCCATAGGCGAAGTTCGGCGCCACATCGGAAATGCTGTACAGACCACGCAGCTGGGTGCCGTAGGCCTTGGCCAGCCCCTGCGCGGACTCGCGGGTCTTGGCCGCGGCCTCGCCCTTGAGTTCACGTCGCAGCGCCACTTCGCCCGAGTAGGTCGGGGCCACGCTGCTGACCTGCACGTTCTCGTTGGCCTTCAGCGCGCCCAGCACGTCCTGCATCGCCTTTACGCTGGCGAAGCTGGCACGCAGCTGGCGCGACACGCGGGTGCCGATGAAGACCTGCCGGTTCTGCTCATAGCGCGTCGCCGGGCCGATCCGCAGGTTGTCCGCACGCACGCTGCCCTCCACCGCCTTGTTCTGCTTGAACAGCGCCAGCGCGCGGGCAACGTTGTCCTGCACGCGGCGCCGCGCCGCATCTGCGTCCATGTCGGTCTCTTCGATGTTCAACTGCAGGCCGAACCGGTCAGGCATCACCTCGCGGCGCGCCTCGCCCTTCACCAGCAGATGCGGCTGCGAAGGAATGGTGTTGGCCTGCGCCCACGCAGACGGGGCCATCGTGGCCAGCAGTGACGACCACAGCAATGCGCTCAGCAGCTTCATGCGGTACTCCTTGTCTTGAATGGGAACAGCGGAGGGTGCCGCGGCGCAGGCCACGGCACGGGGAACTTCACAGGCCCTTGGCGGCCTGGGCGACGGCGCGGAACAGCGCGCGGCCCTTGTTCATCGTCTCGTCCCATTCCTTGTCCGGGTCCGAGTCGTAGACGATGCCGGCGCCGGCCTGCACGTACAGGCGGCCGTCCTTGATCACCGCGGTGCGGATCGCGATCGCGGTATCGGCATCGCCGTGCCAGCCGATGTAGCCGATGCTGCCGGCGTAGACATTGCGCTTGATCGGTTCCAGCTCGCGGATCACTTCCAGCGCGCGGATCTTCGGCGCGCCGCTGACCGTACCCGCCGGGAAGGTGGCACGCAGCACGTCGGCGTAGCTCAGGCCGGGCTGCAGCTGCCCGGTCACTTCGCTGACGATGTGCATGACGTGGCTGTAGCGTTCGATCACGAACTGCTCGCCCACTTCCACGGTGCCGGCCTTCGATACGCGACCGGCGTCGTTGCGGCCGAGGTCGATCAGCATCAGGTGCTCGGCGCGCTCCTTCGGATCGGCCAGCAGCTCTGCTTCCAGCGCCAGGTCCTGCTCGACGGTGGCGCCGCGCGGGCGGGTGCCGGCGATCGGACGCACGGTGACTTCGCCATCCTGCAGGCGCACCAGGATTTCCGGCGAGGAACCGACCACCTGCAGGTCGCCGACATCGAGGAAATACATGTACGGCGAGGGATTCAACGCGCGCAGCGCGCGGTACACATCCACCGGGCGCGCCTTGAACGGCACGCTCAGGCGCTGGCTGAGCACCACCTGGAAGATGTCGCCGGCACGGATGTATTCCTTGCTGCGCTGGACCGCATCGACGAAGCCTTCGCGGGTGAACCCGGAGACGAAATCGGACTCGTCCAGCACGTCGCTGTTGAGCGGTGCCGGATAGCCGGCCCCCGGTGCGCGCAGCTTGGCGGTCAACGCATCCAGGCGTGCCTGGGCCTGCTCGAACGCCCCCTCGACACGCGGGTCGGCATGCACGATCAGGTACAGCCGGCCCTTGAGGTTGTCGAACACCGCCAGTTCGTTGGAGTCCAGCAGCAGGATGTCCGGCGTGCCCAGTTCATCGCGGCCGGCCGGCGGTGCCAGGCGCGGTTCGATGTAGCCGATGCACTCGAAACCGAACCAGCCGACCAGGCCGCCGGTGAAGCCCGGCAGGCCTTCCAGCTTGGGCACCGAGTGGGCGCTGCGCAGCGCCTCGACTTCGGCGAACGGGTCGGCCACCTCGCGGGTGTCCACCACCTGGCCGTCTTCGCGCACGGTCAGCGTGTGGCCATGGAAGGCGTACACGCGGCGCGCCGGCAGGCCGATGATCGAGTAACGACCAAAGCGCTCGCCGCCTTCGACGGATTCAAACAGGTAGGTATTGGGGCCGTCGGCGAGCTTCAGATAGACCGAAAGCGGCGTGTCCAGGTCGGACAGCACTTCACGGACGACGGGAATATGGGTGTGGCCTTCAGCGGCCTGCAGCTGAAACTGAGCGTGCGAGTTCAAGACGACTTTCCTTCCGGGACACAGCGTTATGGGGGCGGACGACGGCAACGGGCCACCATCGCCACCAACGGCGTGCGGAAGAAAGGGTATGCGGGGTCGTCAGGCTGGACACCCCTTGACTGTATCGCAGCCGGGGCGGGAGGGGAACCCCGCCAAACTGAACCACGGCACGCCCGGGCGGCCGCAGAGACCGGCGCTACGCCGGGGCGTTCGCAGCGGAGACCCCACCCAGCAGCGGACAGCTGGCCGGCAGATGCATCCGCACCCTGCCCGGCACGCACGCGATGCGGAACTGGCGGGCCTGTACCGGTTCGCCGTCCAGGTTGAGCGTCAACGGGCGCTCGGATTCCACCTGCAGCCACGGCAACCGCGCGCGCGTGGCCAGCTGTTCGAGCGCCGCCTGGGTGCCGGACTTCAGCATCTGGCCGAGGGTAGCGGTGACCTCACCTTCCAGCTCCGGGAGCACGGTTACATCCAGCAGCCCATCGTCGATCAGTGCCTGCGGGCACAGCTGCTGGCCACCGCCGGCCTGCCGGCCATTGCCGATGCCGAGCGCGATGAAGTCGCCTTCCCATGCGAAATCCGGACCCGACAGGCGTGCATGGATCGGCTCGATCCGCCCCAGCTTGGCGATGCCGGTAATCACGTAGGCCAGCCCGCCCAGCATCTTCTTCAGGCCGGCATCGGTCTCCACCGTCACCTGCGTGCCGAAGCCACCGCTGGCGAGATTGGCGCACCACCAGGGCGTGCCATCAGCGTCCACGCGCAGCAGATCGATGGCATGCGGCGTGGCCTGTCCGATCAACGCAAAGGCCGCCTTCGGCTCGGTCGGAATACCCGCAGCCGTGGCGAAATCGTTGGCGGTCCCCATCGGGATCAGCGCCAGCGAGGGCAGCGCATCCGCCGCTTCCTCACGATGCGCCAGGGTTTCGGCCACCGCGCTGAGCGTGCCGTCACCACCGGCGGCAACGATCACGTCCACGCCGTGATCGATGGCCTCAGCGACGTAGCGCTCGGCGTCACCGTCCTCCCAGGTCACCCGCACCTCCAGCTGCACGCCCTGCCCGCGCCAATGGCCGACAGCCTCGCGCAGTTCCTCGTTGCCTGCGGATTTGCCATTGAGGATCAGGCGCCAGCGCGGTGCGGTCATGCGGAGCTTCCAGGAGGGGGCGGCACAGGCTAGCAATGCGCTGTTTGTCCGCAGTGAATGTCACGCAAGTGTCATTCAGCTGCTGGAGAATGGAAGGCCATAGCAGGGACGACGGATGGAGGCAGGATCAGCCTCCCACGCATGCAGCGAGGCCACGCCAGTGATTGGCGTGGCTTTTTTTTGGGGTGGGCTGGGAGTGCGAACCAAGATTCGCACCCACCGGGTTGCGGTTCGCACCCACCCGGTTGGTAGATCCACGCCATGCGTGGATGCACTTCGCTTCAACCATTGGCGAAATCGTGCAGCGCCTGGCCCTGCAACCGGTACACGGTCCACTCGTCCTGCGGCGTGGCGCCAGCGGCGGTGTAGAACTCGATGGCCGGGGTGTTCCAGTCCAGCACCGACCATTCGAAGCGACCGCAGCCTTCGGCCACGGCCTGGCGTGCGATGTACTTCAGCAGTGCCTTGCCGGCGCCCACACCACGCTTTTCCTGGCTGACATACAGGTCTTCCAGGTAGATGCCCTTGCGGCCCAGCCAGGTCGAGTAGTTGTAGAAATACACGGCGTAACCAATGGGCTCGCCGTCGGCTTCGCAGATCAGCGCGCGCGCCGTGGCATCGGCACCGAACAGGCTTTCGGCGATGCCGATCTCGTCGGTCTGCACCGAATGCTCGGCCCTCTCGTAGATGGCCAGCTCGCGGATGAAATGCAGGATCAGGCCCGCATCGGCGACGGTGGCCGGGCGGATATTCAACAGAGCCATGGGCGAGAAAGGGGACAGAGGGGACCAAGCGAGCTTAATCCCCTCCGTCCCCTTTTTGTCAGCGTGCCGCGGCGACGTTGGCGCGCATCTGCGCGATGACGTCCTGGTAGCTGGTCTTGGCGTTGAAGATGGCCGAACCAGCGACGAAGGTGTCGGCGCCGGCAGCGGCGATCTCGCCGATGTTGTCGGCCTTCACGCCGCCGTCGATCTCCAGGCGGATGTCCTTGCCGCTGGCATCGATCATCTTGCGCACCACTTTCAGCTTGTCCAGCGCCGAGGGAATGAAGGCCTGTCCGCCGAAGCCCGGGTTGACCGACATCAGCAGCACCAGGTCAAGGTCGTCCAGCACCCAGTCGAGGATGTCCACCGGCGTGGCCGGATTGAGCACGATGCCCGGCTTGCAGCCCAGCGAGCGGATCAGCTGGATGGTGCGGTGCACGTGGCGGCTCGCTTCCGGGTGGAAGCTGATGTAGGTGGCACCGGCTTCGGCGAAGTCCGGGATGATGCGGTCCACCGGCTCGACCATCAGGTGCACGTCGATCGGTGCGGTGACGCCGTGCTTGCGCAGCGCCTGGCAGACCATCGGGCCGATGGTCAGGTTCGGCACGTAGTGGTTGTCCATCACGTCGAAGTGGACCCAGTCCGCGCCGGCGGCGAGGACGTTGTCGACTTCCTCGCCGAGGCGGGCGAAGTTGGCGGACAGGATGGACGGGGCGATGAGGCAGTTGGACATGGCCGGGGCCTTCGGAACGGGGAAAAGGTTCTCCCGCCCGCAGGCGGGACTCTGGAATCAGCGCTTGCGCAGGGTCTTGATGCGGTCGTAGGCGGCATTGACCCGCCGCGACTTCTGCTCGGCCTGCTGCTGAAGCTCGGGGGCGGCGCCGCCAAGCTTGTCGGGGTGGTACTGCGAGATCAGCCTGCGGTAGGCGCGCTCGACCTCGGCATCGGTGGCCTCGGAGGTCAGCCCCAGCTCCCGGTACGGGTTCTCCTTGTTCAGGCGGAACCAGTCCGAATCGAAGGCGTGGCCGATCAACAGGCCGACCACCGCGCCGAACAGCGGATTGGGCCGGAACAGCAGGGCGCCGGCGATGAATCCGAGCAGTTTTCCGTACCAGCGCATGGCGCTCCGGGGTCGACCGACGAAATGGACGCTCATTTTACGTCACAGCGGGCCCGGACCGCTTTACACTAGGCCGCCCGCTGGTCAGCGGGCCCGCCGGGTCCGTTGGGCAGCAGCCGTATCGACAACGCCCCAGGAGTGCCCGTGCCAACCACGCTGTTGCAATCCGATCTCCCCGGCCTGCCCTTGCGCCATCGCGGCAAGGTGCGTGATGTGTTCGATATCCCGCGCGAGCGGCTGCCAGCCGGAACCCCGCCGGGCGAGTACCTGTTGATGGTGGCCACCGATCGCCTGTCGGCGTTCGACGTGGTGCTGCCCGACCCGATTCCGGGCAAGGGCGAGATGCTCTGCCAGGTCTCCAACTTCTGGTTCGCCAAGACCGCGCACCTGATGCCCAACCACCTGACCGGCATCGACGTGGCCAGCGTGCTGCCCGCAGGCGTGGACCCGGCCCTGTACGCCAAGCGCGCGGTGGTCACCCGCAAGCTGAAGCCGGTGCCGGTGGAAGCGATCGCCCGCGGCTACCTGATCGGCAGCGGCTGGAAGGACTACCAGCGCACCGGCAAGGTCAGCGGCATCGACCTGCCCGATGGCCTGCGCCAGGCCGAGCAGCTGCCGGAGCCGATCTTCACCCCCTCGACCAAGGCCGCCGTCGGCGACCATGACGAGAACATCGATTTCGATGCGATGGTGAAGCAGGTCGGTGCGGACCTGGCCGAGCGCGTGCGCGACGCCACCCTGCGCATCTACAAGTTCGCCGCCGATTACGCCCGCGAGCGCGGCATCATCCTGGCCGATACCAAGTTCGAATTCGGTACCGATGCCGATGGCCGCCTGTACATCATGGACGAGATGCTGACGCCGGATTCCTCGCGTTACTGGCCGGCCGACGAGTACGAAGTGGGCACCAGCCCGCCGAGCTACGACAAGCAGTTCGTGCGTGATTACCTGGAGACGCTGGACTGGGGCAAGACCGCCCCGGGCCCGAGCATCCCGGCCGAGATCATCGAGCGCACCCGCGCCAAGTACGCCGAGGCGCTGCAGCGCCTGGCCGGGATCAGCGTCGACTGATCCGCCTGCGCCCCCCGGCCGGAAAGGCGGGGGGGCGTTCTGAATGCGGTAGTGCCGGCCGCTGGCCGGCAACCCCGCAAGCCTGCAGCCAGGCATGGCCTGGCTCTACTGACGGGCTCCGGCGGGAGTATGCTGGCCGCATGCAGACATCCACCGAGCTTGCGCGGCCGATCGACCGCTATTTCGCCAGCTACTCCGACGACCACCGCAATGTGATCAACCAGCGCATCCACGTGGTGGCGGTCCCGGCGATCCTGTGGTCGGTGGTGGCTCTGCTGTGGTGCCTGCCGCCGCTGATCACCTGGTTCCAGTACGGCATCTGGTCGGCGTTCGCGATGTTCAGCGCCTGGTGCTTCTACAACAAACTGTCGCGCCCGCTGGGCATCGGCATGCTCATCCAGTTCTTCGTGTTCGGCTGCCTGTGCCGGCTGCTGGAGGCCGAGATCGGCATCCAAGCCCTGCGCTGGCTGGCAGTGGGCGTGTTCGTGGTGGCCTGGATCGCGCAGTTCATCGGCCACAAGTTCGATGGCCGCAAGCCCAGCTTCCTGACCGACCTGACCTATCTGCTGATCGGACCGGCCTGGGTGATGGCCAAGTTCTACCGCAAGCTCGACTGGCGCTACTGACCTGGCGGCGGCCGACAGCGGCCGTCGTTTCCTGAACGGGCGGATTCCGTCACCCGTAGTCCACGGGAGCCCTGCCAGCCTGCGCCGGTGATCCGCTCCCCATCGCCCGCCCGTCGACGGCAGCCCCTGTGCGACAGGGCCTGCGGTCTCCCTGCGTGGGCGTAGGGTGTCCCCCGAGGGCAACCAGGGAAGTGATGCAGGAACGCAATGTTGCGCCGCAGAAAAAATGAATCAGCGAACGTTACATGCAATTGATCGCTGTTCGATGGGTTTCGGCGACATTTCGCAGCCTGTTATCCTCCCTGACCTGCTCGTGAATCATGGATTCCCTGCATGCTCCCCAGCCTGCCCCTGCTGCTGGCCCTGCCGTTCCTGATGGCAGCGGCTGTTGCGGCCTTCCCCCGTAGTTCGCGCTCGACTGCTGCCTGGCTGGCGGCGCTGGCGCCGTTGGGCGGGCTGGCCATCCTCGGCTGGCTGACCCCGTCGGTGCTCGATGGCCAGGTGGTCCGCACCCTGGTGCCCTGGCTGCCGCAGATCGGCCTGGACTTCACCCTGCGCCTGGACGGACTGGCCTGGATGTTCGCCGGGCTCGTGCTCGGCATCGGCGCGCTGGTGGTGCTGTATGCGCGCTACTACCTGAGCCAGCAGGACAACGCGCACCGCTTCTACTGCTACCTGCTGCTGTTCATGGGCGCCATGCTGGGCATGGTGCTGTCGGGCAACCTGCTGTTGCTGATGATCTTCTGGGAAATGACCAGCATCAGCTCGTTCCTGCTGATCGGCTTCTGGTCGCACCGCCAGGACGCCCGCGAAGGCGCGCGCATGGCGCTGGTGATCACCGGTGGCGGCGGCCTGGCCCTGCTCGGTGGCGTGCTGCTGATCGGCCGCATCGTCGGCAGCTTCGACCTGGACGTGGTGCTGGCCGCCGGCGAGCAGATCCGCGCCAGCGCGCTGTACCCCTACGCCCTGTTCCTGGTGCTGGCCGGCATCTTCACCAAGAGCGCGCAGTTCCCGTTCCACTTCTGGCTGCCGCACGCGATGGCGGCGCCGACCCCGGTCTCGGCCTACCTGCACTCGGCCACCATGGTGAAGGCCGGCGTGTTCCTGCTGGCGCGCCTGCATCCGGCACTGGCGGGCAGCGACCTGTTCTTCTACACGGTCAGCGGCATCGGCGCGCTGACCCTGCTGATCGGTGCCTGGAACGCGATCTTCCAGCACGACCTGAAAGGCCTGCTGGCGTACTCGACCATTTCCCATCTGGGCCTGATCACCCTGCTGTTCGGCCTGTCCACGCCGATGGCAGTCGTCGCCGGCGTGTTCCACATCCTCAACCACGCCACCTTCAAGGCCTCGCTGTTCATGGCCGCCGGCATCATCGACCACGAGACCGGCACCCGTGACATGCGCAAGCTGGGGGGCCTGCGCAGGCTGATGCCGTTCACCAGCGCGCTGGCGATCATCGCCTCGCTGGCGATGGCCGGCATCCCGTTGCTCAACGGTTTCCTGTCCAAGGAAATGCTGTTCGCCGAAGCGCTGACCGCCGGCGGCGGCCCGGGCGCGATGCGCACGGCCGTATCGATCGCGGCGCTGCTGGCCGGTGTGTTCGGCGTGGCCTACAGCCTGCGCTTCGTGCACGACACCTTCTTCGGCCCCGGCCCGCACGACCTCGACCGCGTGCCGCATGAGCCGCCGCGCTGGATGAAGGTGCCGGTGGAACTGCTGGTGGTGATCTGCATTGCGGTGGGCGTGGCCCCGGCGCTGACCGTGGCGCCGGTACTGCATGCCGCCGCGGCCTCGATCCTCGGCAATGCCATGCCCGAGTACAGCCTGGCGGTGTGGCACGGCTTCAACCTGCCGCTGGCGATGAGCGCGATCGGCGTGGTGGGCGGCGTGGCGCTGTACTTCGGCCTGCGCAAGCTGATCAACCTGCACGGCGTGGAAACCCGCACTACCGGCCGCAACGTGTTCCATGCGCAGCTGGATGCGATCTCCGCGCTGGCCATGCGCCTGACCAACGGCATCGCCAACGGCAGCCTGCAGCGCATGCTGCTGGGCCTGGTGCTGGTGGCGATCGTGGTCGCCGCCGCGCCGTTCGTGGCCAACCCGGCCTCGCCGAACTGGACCGCACCGCAGCCGATTCCGCTGCTGGGCTGGGCGCTGTGGCTGGTGATGATGGCCTGCGCGGTCGCCACGCTGCGCGTCTACAAGCAGCGCCTGCTGGCGGTGCTGCTGGTCGGTGGCGTCGGCCTGATGGTGGCGCTGACCTTCGTGTTCCTGTCCGCGCCCGACCTGGCCCTGACCCAGCTGCTGGTGGAGATGGTGACCCTGGTGCTGATGCTGCTGGGCATGAACTACCTGCCTGCGCAGTCCGGGCCGGAGCGGCCGCGCTGGCGCAAGCGCCGTGACGCGGTGATCGCGATCATCGCCGGTGCCGGCCTTGGCGCGCTGGCCTATTCTGCGATGACCCTGCCGCCGAACACGATGGCCGGCGAGCTGCTGGGCCGGGCGCTGCCCGAGGCCTACGGCCAGAACGTGGTCAACGTGATCCTGGTCGACTTCCGCGGCTTCGATACCTTCGGCGAGATCACCGTGTTCGGCATCGCCGCACTGGTGGTGCACGCACTGCTGCGACGCACGCGGATGGCACCGGAGCAGATCATGCCCGGCCCGCCGATCAAGCTGCCGGTGCCGGCCGACCTGGCGCAGATCATGTTCCCGCTGACCCTGACCGTGTCGATCTTCCTGTTCCTGCGCGGCCACAACGCGCCGGGCGGTGGCTTCATCGCCGGCCTGGTGCTGGCGGTGCCGCTGCTGATCCAGTACGTGATCCAGGGCACCGCATCGGTGGAATCGCGCTTCGGCTTCGACTACATCCGCTGCATCGGCATGGGCCTGCTGATCGCCATCCTCAGCGGCAGCGCTTCGATGCTGTTCGGCGTGCCGTTCCTGACCAGCGGCCACCTCGACCTGCACCTGCCGCTGATCGGCGACGTGCCGCTGGCCAGCGCGATCGGCTTCGATATCGGCGTGTATCTGGTGGTGTTCGGTGGCGCGATGCTGATGCTGTCGATGATGGCCACCGTGAAACCCTCTCGTACCCGCACCGCGCGCAAGGGCGAGATCGACCTGCAACGCCGCTCGGCACGCACCGGGGAGATGCACTGATGGAACTGGCCCTGGCCTCCGCGATCGGCGTGCTGACCGCCATCGGCGTTTACCTGCTGCTGCGTGCGCGCAGCTTCGACGTGATCCTCGGCATGACCTTCCTGTCCTATGCGACCAACCTGCTGATCTTCGCCGGTGGCCGCGTGGTGCTGGGCAAGGCCCCCGTGCTGCAGGAGGGCGTGGACAGCCACCTGGGCAACTACACCGATCCGCTGCCGCAGGCGCTGGTGCTGACCGCGATCGTGATCGCCTTCGCGATGACCGCCGTGAGCATCGTGCTGGCCATGCGCAGCCGCAGCGACAACCACAGCGACCACGTGGACGCCCACGAGCCGGATGACGACCTGCAGGATGAGGGTGTGCCGCCGCGCCAGGGCGAGGACCGCGCATGAACCACCTGGTGATCCTGCCGATCCTGATTCCGCTGCTGGGTGCTGCGCTGTCGCTGTTCGTCGAACACCGCCGCTATGGCCCCAGGGTGCAGCGCGCGGTGGCCTGGACCTCGCTGTCGGCGCTGGCGCTGGCGGTGGGCCTGCTGTTCGCCACCACCGCCAGCGGTGACATCAACGTCTACCTGCTGGGCGACTGGCCGTCGCGGCTGGGCATCGCGCTGGTGGCCGACCGGCTGTCGGCATGGATGCTGCTGACCACCCTGCTGCTGGCCATTCCCTGCCTGCTGCATGCCTGCTCTGGCTGGGACCGCCGCGCGCCGCACTTCCATGCACTGTTCCAGTTCCAGCTGGTCGGCCTCAACGGTGCGTTCCTGACCGGCGACATCTTCAACCTGTTCGTGTTCTTCGAGGTGATGCTGATCGCCTCCTACGGCCTGCTGCTCAGTGGTGGCCGCGGCCTGCGCATGCGCATCGGCCTGCACTACGTGGTGTTCAACGTCACCGCCTCGACCCTGTTCCTGATCGCGCTGGGCCTGCTGTACGCCTCGCTGGGCTCGCTGAACATGGCCGAGCTGTCGCAGCGCATCGCCGAAGTGCCGCCGGCGCAGCTGACCCTGGTGAAGGCGACGATGGGCCTGTTGCTGCTGGTGTTCTGCGCCAAGGCCGCACTGATGCCGCTGTACCTTTGGCTGCCGGAAGCCTATTCGCGTGCACCGGCGGCCGTGGCCGCGCTGTTCGCGATCATGACCAAGGTCGGCCTGTATTCGGTGCTGCGCATCCAGATGCTGTGGTTCGGCGACGACGCCGGCGCGATGGCCGGCTACGGCCGCGACTGGCTGCTGTGGGCCGGCGTGGCGACGCTGGTGCTGGGTGGCCTCGGCGCCCTGGCCGCGACCCGCCTGCGCGTGCTGATCTCGTACCTGGTGATCGTGTCGGCGGCCACGCTGTTCATCGCCTTCTCGGTGGGTACGCCAAAGGTGCTCTCGGCCGGCCTGTACTACCTGCCGCACAGCAGCTTCGTCGCCGCCGCGCTGTTCCTGATTGCCGACCTGATCCGCCGCCGCCGCGGTGGCGCCAGCGACCGCAAGGAAGTGGTGGCACCGATGCCGGGCAAGGAAACACCGGCGGTGCTGTTCCTGATCGGCGCGGTGTCTGTGGCTGGCCTGCCGCCGCTGTCCGGCTTCCTGGCCAAGGCCGCGCTGCTGGCCGGCATGCCGGCGCAGTACACCGGGCCGGTGTGGACCGCGGTGCTGGTCAGCAGCCTGCTGGTGATCATGGGCCTGACCCGTGGCGGCATCCGCCTGTTCTGGCGCGTACCGCCGGTCGAGGCCGATGCACCGAAGCCGCGCAAGGCACGCCTGCGCCGGGTCGAGCTGTACGCCGCCTGCATCCTGCTGGCCTACGGCATCGGCATGACCCTGGCCGCCGCGCCGCTGATGCGCTACACCGACGCCACCGCTGCACAGCTGCTGCACCCCAGCGAGTACGTGCAGCAGTTGCGCGCGACCGCACCGGAGATCCGCCAGCCATGACCGCCCAGCGCTCCCTGTTCCGTCGCCTGATTCCCTCGCCGATGCTCAGCATCATGGTGGTGGCGTTCTGGCTGCTGATGTCCGACAGCTTCACCCTCGGCCAGATCATGCTGGGCCTGCTGCTGGGCGTGGTGGTGCCGCTGTTCGCCGCACGCCTGGACCGCGAGTTCGCCCGCATCGGCACCCTGCGCCCGTTGCCGAAACTGCTGTGCGTGACCCTGTGGGACATCCTGATGTCCAACATCCGCGTGGCGATCCAGGTACTGGGCCCTGAGAAGAACATCCACCCGGGTTTCATCTGGCTGCCGCTGGACATCGCCAACATCCACGGCATCGCCGCGCTGACCAGCATGATCACCCTGACCCCGGGCACGGTCTCGGCCGCGCTCAGCGACGACCGCAAGTTCCTGCTCGTGCACGTGCTGCACCTGGAGGACCCACAGGACCTGATCGATACGATCAAGCGCCGCTACGAGGCGCCGTTGATGGAGATCTTCCCATGACTGGATTCCAGATCATCCAGACCACGCTGGTGGTGTGCATGCACGTGGTCGGCCTGGCCATGCTGCTGGCCACCTGGCGCCTGCTGCGCGGGCCGACCGTGCCCGACCGCATCCTCGCACTGGACACACTGTCGGTGACCGCGATCGCCGAGCTGATGCTGTTCGGCATGTACCTCAACTCCGCGATCTACTTCGAAGCCGCACTGGTCATCGCCATGCTCGGCTTCGGCAGCACCGTGGTGCTGAGCAAGTTCGTGCTGCGCCGGGATATCGTCGAATGATCACCGCGATCCAGATCGGCCTGTCGATCCTGCTGCTGTTCGGCTGCTTCTTCATCCTGGTCGGCGCACTGGGGCTGGTGAAACTGTCCACCTTCTTCAAGCGCCTGCATGCACCGACCAAGGCGAGCACGCTGGGCGTGGGCTGCGTGCTGGTGTGTTCGGTGTGCTACCACATCTTCCTCGGCCAGGACCCGCAGCCGCGCGAGCTGCTGATCACCGTGTTCCTGTTCATCACCGCGCCGATCAGCGCCCACATGATGGCCAAGGCGGCGCTGTCGTTGCTGATGGAAACCCGCCCCAGCCTGCCGGGCAACGAACCGGCCGCCGAAGAGCAGCTGCCGCCGCCGGAACCGGTGCGGGAAGAAGAGCACGCGCAGAATCGGTAGTGCCGGCCGTTGGCCGGCAGGGTGACGCCCGGTGGGTGCCGACCGTTGGTCGGCACGAAATCAACCGCATCCACGCATGGCGTGGATCTACAACGCCGGTGCGCCCACCAGCAGCAGTTCCAGCACGAACCAGCCGACGAAGGCGACCAGCAGGATTCCGCCTTCGCTGCGGCTGATCTTCAGGTCGCCACGCAGCATCGGGTACAGCACCAATGCGAAGGCAAGCAGCGCCGGCAGTTCCAGGCGCACGAACGAGGCCGGCAACGCCAACGGCTGCAGCATCGCCATCGCACCGATCACCAGCAGCAGGTTGACTACGCTGGAGCCAAGCACGTGGCCCAGCACCATGTCGCCGTGACCGCGACGCGCGGCGGCGATGGCGGTGGCGACCTCCGGCAATGCGGTGCCGATCGCCACCGGCAGCAGGCCGACCAGCAGCGGCGTCCAGCCCAACGCCGCACCGAAGTCCGCTGCGGCACCCACCACCAGGCGCGCGCCCCAATACAGCGTCAGCGCCGCAATCAGCACCCGCAGCACGTTCAACGGCAGGCTGGTGCGGCTGAGCGCGGATTCGGCGATGGCCGCCTGCACCTCGGCGCTCTCGACACGGCCGCGGCGCAGCAGCAGTACCTGCACGACGATGAAGCCCGCCACCAGTACGCCACCTTCCCAGCGCGCCAGGCGACCATCCAGCCCGAACAGGATCAGCAGGACGCCGGCCGCCAGCAGCGACCACCACAGCACCGTCTGCAGGCGCGCGCGCAGCAGCAGGGGCGCGGCAATCGCCGCCACCGCCAGGGTCAAGCCCAGGTTGGCGATGCTGCTGCCGACGGCATTGCCCAGTGCCAGCTCCGGTTGGCCGACCGCCAGCGCGCGCGCGTTGACCGCCAGTTCCGGCAACGAGGTGGTCACCCCGAGCAGCAGCAGTCCGGCCGTGAACGGGCTGGCCCCGAAGCGCTGGGCCAGGCCGGACACGGCCTTGACGATGGAGTCCCCGCCCAGCGCCAGCAACAGCAGGCCGAGCAGGAACCAGGCAATGGCAATGGCGATCATCGAGCACTCCCCCAGCGGTCGTGGCGCGATTCTACGCTGGCCCCGCGCGCATGGCTGGGCCGTGGATCAAGGATCAGCCACAGCCTTCCACATAATCGACCTGCGGGGTCTGCCCGACGCGCCAGGCATTGACCCGGCCATCGGCACCGAGCGCGAAGTCGATCACCGCTTTCCCCTCCTGCGCCGGACGCACGCGCAGGTGCTGGGCCTTCTCGTCGTACTTGTCAGGGCCGACGTCACCGCGCTCGGGGTACAGCACCTGCAGCTCGCCCAGGGTCATGCCGACCTTGCCGCCGCCCGGTGCGGCAATGGCCGCGCTGCGCACGTCGTAGCGCACCAGCTTGCGGCCTTCGATCATCAGGCGCGGGTCTTCGGCATCCTGCGGGCGCAGGAAGTAACAGCCGTCGTTACCGTCGTCGGCCGGCAACGGCTTGCCACTGGCGTCGGTGCCCAGGCCCTGCAGCGGCGTGCCAAAACCACTGCGGACCTCGGCGATGCCGGCGCCCAGCGTTGCGCCGGCGAATCCGTCCAGGCGTGCCGGGCCCTGCTCGGCGGCCGGGGCCATCGGTGCAGGCGTGGCTTCGGCGACGGTACTGGGGGCAGTAGTGGTCGGCGACGGGGCCTCGGCACTGCGGTTGCAGGCGGTGAGCGACAGCAGCAAAAGACCGGCAATCGGAAGGTGCTTCATCGGTGCGGTTCCCTGGCACGAAAGTAGCTGCACGCTAGCGCAGCACACGTGCAGATGCTGCATTGTCATCGCCGTTTCATCGCCCTCGTTCAGGCTCGGCGTGCACCGACTTGGCTGTCCCTTCCATGCAACCGCGCAAGACCGATCTCGCCCGAACCGCGCTGCAGGCCCACCGCGCGCCGCTGGACATGCGCCAGCGCCGGTTGCTGATCCTGTGCGACGGCCAGCGCAGCATTGCCGACCTGACCGGCCTGCTCGGCCAGGACGCGCCGGCCATGGTCATCCAGCTGGTGCAGGCCGGCTACCTGAGCACCGGTACCGGCGCCACAGCCCCACCACCGCCGTCGGCAGCCGCAGTAGCGCCACAGCCCGCAGCACCGGCCGCGGCACCTGTTGCAGCCGCGGCCACAGCGGTCGAACGCCGCCGCTCGCTGGTGGCCGCACGCATCTATGTGCTGGGCATTCTGGAAATGCAGCGCCACCCTCAGGCGGCGGCGCTGTTCCGCGACCTGCAGCAGGCCCGCGCGGAGAACGAAGTACTGCAGGTGCTGCAATCGGCGATGAGGATGCTGCCCGGGCTGACCTCGGAAGGCTATTGCCAGCGTGTACGCCAACGCCTGCTGGAAGCGCTGCCGTTGGAGCACTGCGACGCGTTCGCCGAGGCCGCCTGAAGAAAAAGGGGACGGAGGGGATTAAGTCGCAATCAGCACACTCGCGCTGATTGCGACTTAATCCCCTCCGTCCCCTTTTTAGGGTCAGCGGTAGTTGTTGCGCAGGCCGTTCCAGCACTGCTGGTAATCGCCCTGGCGATGGCCGGCGGCCAGCGCCTGCGCGGTCGGGCGGATCACCGCGCGGGTCTCGAACATGAAGGCCATCGTGTCCTTGATGACATCGGCCTTGGACAGATCGGCATTGGACGCCTTGTCGAAGGTCGGCGCGTCCGGGCCGTGACCGCTCATGCAGTTGTGCAGCGATGCGCCACCCGGCACGAAGCCTTCGGCCTTGGCATCGTAGGCGCCATGCACCAGGCCCATGAACTCGCTGGCGATGTTGCGATGGAACCACGGCGGGCGGAACGTGTTCTGCGCCACCAGCCAGCGCGGCGGGAAGATCGCGAAGTCCATGTTGCTGGTCCCCGGCGTGTCGCTGGGCGAATGCAGCACCAGGAAAATCGACGGATCCGGGTGATCGTAGCTGATCGAGCCAATGGTGTTGAAGCGGCGCAGGTCGTAGCGGTACGGCGCGTAGTTACCGTGCCAGGCCACCACGTCCAGCGGCGAATGGTCGATCGGCGCACGCCACAAGCGGCCCTCGAACTTGGCGATCAGCTCGAAATCGCCATCCACATCCTCGAACGCTGCGTGCGGGGTTTCGAAATCGCGCGGATTGGCCAGGCCGTTGGAACCGATCGGGCCGAGGTCGGGCAGCTTCAGCAGCGCGCCGTAGTTCTCGCAGATGTAGCCGCGGCTCGGGCCATCGGGCAGCTCGACGCGGAAGCGCACGCCGCGCGGGATCACCGCGATCTGTTGCGGCTCGATCTCGATCACCCCCAGCTCGGTCAGCAGGCGCAGCGCGCCCAGCTGCGGCACGATCAGCAGTTCACCGTCGGCGTTGTAGAAGTAGCGGCCGACCATGTCGCGGTTGGCGGCATAGAGGTGGATGCCCACGCCGGCATACGCGTCGGGCGAGCCGTTGCCGCCCATCGTGTACAGGCCTTCGACGAAGTCGGTCGGAAGCTGCGGCAGCGGCAGCGGGCTCCAGCGCAGCTGGTTCGGCGAGGCCGGTTGTGCGCCGAAATCACACTGCAGCTGCGACTGCGCGAACGGGGTGAACTCACCGTGGGTCACCGCCGGACGGATCCGGTACAGCCAGCTGCGGCGATTGCTGCCACGCGGCGCGGTGAAGGCGGTGCCGGTCAACTGTTCGGCGTACAGGCCGTGGGCCACCTTCTGCGGTGAGTTCTGCCCGACCGGCAGCGCGCCGGCGACGGCCTCGGTGGCGAATTCGTTGCCGAAGCCGGACTGGTAGCCGCGGGCGGTGATAGCGGGGGACATGGAAACTCCAGAGATTGCCGGCCAGCGGCCGGCACTACCATTCGGACAGGCAATGCCGGCGGGAGGCCGACATTGCCTGCAGACCTTACAGCACGCCGCGGCGGATCTGGTCGCGCTCGATGCTTTCGAACAGCGCGGTGAAGTTGCCTTCGCCGAAGCCTTCGTTGCCCTTGCGCTGGATGATCTCGAAGAAGATCGGGCCGATGCAGTTCTGGGTGAAGATCTGCAGCAGCTTGCGCTGGTGGGTTTCCGGATCGGCATCGATCAGGATCTTGTTCTTCGCCAGGCGCGCCACGTCTTCACCGTGGTTCGGCACGCGCTGGTCGATCACGTCGAAGTAGGTCTCCGGCGTGTCGAGGAAGTCCACGCCCTGCGCGCGCATCGCTTCGACGGTCTCGTAGATGTTCTCGGTGAAGCAGGCGATGTGCTGGATGCCCTCGCCCTTGTATGCGTCCAGGTACTCGTTGATCTGGCTCTTCGGGTCAGACGATTCGTTCAGCGGAATGCGCACGATGCCGTCCGGTGCGGTCATCGCCTTGGACACCAGGCCGGTCTTCAGGCCCTTGATGTCGAAGTAGCGGATCTCGCGGAAGTTGAACAGACGCTCGTAGTAATCCGACCACTGCTGCATGTTGCCGAAGTACAGGTTGTGGGTCAGGTGGTCGATGAAGGTCAGGCCGAAGCCCACCGGGTGCAGGTCGGCGCCGGCGATCGGCTCGTAGTCGCCGTCGAAGATGCTGCCGGCGCTGCCATAGCGATCGACCAGGTACAGCATGCAGTCGCCGATGCCCTTGATGACCGGCGCGCTGACCGCCTTGCTGTCCGGCTTGAAGGCGATGGCTTCGGCGCCGTTGCCCAGCGCGGTCTGGTAGACCTCCGCGCCTGGCTTCTTGAAGCGGATGGCAAAGCCGCAGGCGCACGGGCCATGCTTTTCGGCGAAGTCCGAGGCAAACGAATCCGGGTCTTCATTGACCAGGAAGTTGACGTCGCCCTGGCGATAGACGGTAATCGGACGCTGCTTGTGCTTGAGCACCGCGCTGAAGCCCATCTTCCGGAAGTACTCGTGCAGCTCCTGGCCACGGCCGGCCGGGGCGGCGAATTCGACGAACTCGAAGCCGTCGATGCCCATCGGGTTCTCGAAGGTGGTGACCTGCATGCCGGGGTTGGGGTGCGAGGCGGTCGGGACTGCGGTATTCATGGCGTGGCTCCGAATCGGTACCGCATCGGTACAAACCAGGTGCGGGCAGGTAGGGACCCGGCGAGAATGCAGGGTCTGGACCCACCCCTTATAGTTACACTTGAAACCACCAGCAAGGTGCACCGCAACATGAGCCCCGCCGATCCCGTTTCGACCCGCCTGCGTGCCTCGCACGTCCTGCTCGACCTGGAACAGTTCCTGCCGTACCGGCTGAGCGTGCTGTCCAACCGGGTCAGCGGCAACATCGCCAAGCTATACGGCGATCGTTACGGTCTGGCGATCCCCGAGTGGCGGGTGATCACCATCCTGGCGCTGTACCCGGGCTCCTCGGCCAGCGAGGTCTCCGACCGCACGGCGATGGACAAGGTGGCGGTCAGCCGCGCCGTGGCCCGCCTGCTGGAACGCGGTTTCATCAAGCGCGAGACCCACGGCGACGATCGCCGCCGCTCGGTGCTGGCGCTGTCGGCGGCCGGTTTCGAGGTGTACGAGACCATCGCGCCGATGGTGATCGAGATCACCCGCAAGCTGATGTCGGTGCTGAGCGACGAGGAAGAGCAGGTGCTGGAAAAGCTGATCCTGCGCCTGGCCGGCGAAGGCCTGGAGCGGATGGGCGAAGGGGTCTGAAAGGAAAAGGGGACGGAGGGGATTAAGTCGCTTTGGGCCCCAAGTCGCGGGTGCCCACCCTGGCCGGTAGCGGAACAGTGGCTGGGCGAGTGTCGTCCGCCCCCTTTGACCTGATGGGACCCGCTCTCCAGCGGGCTGTGGGCCGACTGCAAACGAGGTCATCGAACGCATTCACTTCACGCAGATTCTGTCCTGAAGTGTCGCCCTCGCCCGCCGGCATTTCCGCATTGGCCCGATACGGCCCGTTTCCGCGAGGCTTGTGTATCGAAACCGGCTGATCCAGTGGAACTTTCTATTGGACCGTCAGCCTCCTGGGCCTGACGGTAAATGCCCCACGGGTAATCGCCCGGCCTCGGGTCCACACCAGACGGGCTCCTCATGGATGACACGCGTTCGGCGCTGCCGCATGGCCAGGAATTGTTGGTCGATCTCAGAGACCTGATCTGCAAGGCGCGCGGCAGGATGCACAGGTCCATCAACGCCGAGCTGACCCTGCTGTACTGGCGAATCGGGCGCCGTATCCATGTGGATCAGATGGCTGGACAACGGGCTCGTTACGGAGAGGTTCTCTTCACCCGGATCGCCAAGGCGCTGTCTGCCGAGTTCGGCACCTCCTTCGGTGAGAAGAGCCTGCGCCGGATGGTGCAGTTCTCCATCGCATTTGCGGACGAGCGGATTGTCGTATCGCTGATACGACAATTGAGCTGGACCCACTTCATTGCACTGATCCCCCTGGCAGATCCGCTCAAGCGCGACTTCTACGCGCAGATGGCCGCCACAGAAGGCTGGAGTGTGCGCACCTTGCGCCAGCGCATCGATTCGATGCTGTACGAGCGCACGGCGCTTTCCAGTCAGCCCGAACAGACCATCGCCGATGAGTTGGCGGCACTGCGCGGCAACCAACCACTGTCACCGGGACTGGTGCTGCGTGATCCCTATGTGTTGGATTTTCTTGGGCTGAAGGACAGCTGGGACGAGCAGGACCTGGAAAGCGCGATCCTTCGCGAGATGCAGGGCTTCCTGCTCGAACTTGGCACGGGCTTCAGTTTCGTCGCACGCCAGAAGCGCATCCAGATCGACGGCGATGACTTCCATCTGGACCTGCTGTTCTACAACCGGCGTCTGCGCAGGCTGATCGCCATCGAGCTGAAGATCGGCGAGTTCAAGCCCGCCCATAAAGGGCAGATGGAACTCTATCTGCGCTGGCTGGACCGTTACGAACGTGAGGACGGCGAACAAGCGCCGCTGGGCATCATTCTCTGCACAGGGAAAAAGACCGGCCAGATCGAGTTGCTGGAGCTGGATCGCTCAGGCATCCATGTTGCGGAGTATCTGACCTCCCTGCCCTCTCGCGAGGTTCTCGAGCAACGATTGCAGGCCGCCATGGAACGGGCCCGGCAACAGCTGCAGACTGCGGCACCCAGCCCCCTGTAGATTCACGCCACGCCTGGATGGCGCCCACACCTCAGCTCAGGTGCTTGCGCCGTGCATGGATCCACGGCACGGCCAGCGCGGCGATGGCACCGCCGGCGAAACCGAGCGAGGCCGCGACGGTGGCCGCTTCGACCGCCCCCGGCAGCGCCAGCGCCGCGGCCACCAGCAGCAGCGACGGCAGGCCGACGAAGGTGCCCAGGAAGAAGTGCCAGCGGGGTGACCAGGTGTTGAGCTGCAGCAGGCTGACCGGTTGCCAGGCGTCGGACGCTGCATCCTCGGCGATCTTCGCCACCACCTTGCCCAGATCCACTTCCGGCAGCGCGCGCCCCAGGCGGGCGGTCGCCAGCAGTTCGGCTACTGCTTCCACCGGCGGGAAGCTGGACGGCCACGCAACCGGCGCCGGCACGCCGTAGGCGGTCAGCAGCGGCACACTCAACCACGGCGCCACCAGCGGGCGCATGCGGCGGCGACCGTGCACGCACCAGATCTGCGGCTGGCCGTGCGCAGTGACGCTGTACAGCGCCAGTTCGTTGGCCGGCGGGTAGCCGAGCATGGTCACCCGCGCGGCCAGGCTGTCCTGGCCCATCTCACGCAGGAAGCCGGGGCGGCTGCGCCCTTCCTGCATCCACGCCAGGCCGAGTGCACCCACCAGGTAGGCTTCTGCGACGTCCTTGCTGCCGGCAGTGGCGCGTTCGTCACTGGCCAGGTACCACGCCAGCGATTTCGGTTCGGCGACATCCTCCAGGCCCCAGCGGCTGTCGTCACCGAGCACGTGGCGTACCGGCAGCCGCGCCGGTGCGGTCTCACCACGCTCGCCCGGCTGCAGGAACGGCAACACGCCCTGGATGAAGGTGGACAGTTCGATCGCGCGTACGCCATGACCCTGCCATTCCGGCGGCAGCAACCCGGCCAGCTGGCCTTCGGCAGCCAATGCATCGAGCCTCGATTTCTGCTCGACCAGCTTCTGCACCGCGCCCTTCAGCACCACGTTGTCGGGCAGCGCGATCTGCGGCAGGCGGTGACGCGGCGGCGCCAGTTCGACGGTGTCCTCGCCGGTACCGGCGTCATCCAGCAGCGCCTCCTGCGGCGGCAGGGTCACGCCCTCGCCTGCCCCACCCTCGGCCAGGTCGCTGGCAGGTTCGGGCAATCGTTCGGCGTGGTCGCTGTGCATGGGCGTTCCGGTAGGTTGCGTCGACGGGGCGTCGACTGAGGTCCTTGCCGGTAACGGCGTGCTCACGGTGAAGTTGAGACGCCGATTCAGAGAGTGTGACGGCGCGCGCAGTAGAGCCACGCCATGCGCGGATGTGCCTCAGTGCCGACCAACGGTCGGCACCCACCAGAGCATTCCGACCAACGGTCGGCACCCACCAGAGCATGCTGACCAGCAGGCGGCACCCATCGAGGTTGCCGGCCAGCGGCCGGCACTACCGGTCAGGTGCCCACTGCTTCAGGAACGCGGTCACGCGTGTGGGCTGGAAAGCTTCGCCCTTGCGCAGCTCACCGGTCGCCTGCGACACCAGCAGGCCACCATCGGCGTCGAGCACCAGCAGGTACGGATAGTCGCGTTCCATCACCGGGTACTGGGCGAAGAAGGCGGCGTTGGGCTGTTCGTCGCTGGCGTTGACCTTCACCCACACGTAGTGGGCATCGCGGAAGCGGCGCAGGTCGCCGTTGCCTTCCACCATCTCGTCCAGCGCCTGGCAGCGATCGCAGGCGGCGTTGCCGACCTCGAGCAGGATGCGCTTCTTGCCGCGCTGGGCTTCCACCTTGGCGGTGGCCAGATCGTCGGCGGGGTCGCGGGCCGGGTCGAACTGCGCGCCGAGCCCGGCGATGGCGGCGATGTCCGCCGCCACCGGGGTGTTGCCCGAGGCCACCGGTTCGCTGGGGTCAGCGACCGGTGGCTCGGTGGGTCGGGTATCCAGGGGCTGCGTAGGCTCGGCAGCGGCAGGCGGTTGCGGTTGGGAACAGGCGCCGATCAGCGCCGCACAGACCACCACCACTGCACTACCGAGCTTGCTACGCATGCCTTCTACCCTCTCATCATCATTTGACGCCGTGCATCAGCTTGTTGATCAGCGGGGCGACCAGGAACAGCACCACGCCGGAGCCGATCAGGGCCCAGAACCCGAAGGTATACCCCTTCAGGGCCGACTCGACCGTCATGCCGCCTTCACCACTGACCACGCCAGCGAAGATGCCCGACAGGTTGTTGCCGATGCCGGTGGACAGGAACCAGCCACCCATGCCGAAGCCGACCAGGCGCACCGGGGCCAGCTTGGTCACCATCGACAGGCCGATCGGCGACAGGCACAGCTCACCCACGGACTGGATGACGTAGACCATGAACAGGGTCCAGAACGGGATCTTGCCGTCCACGACCATCTGCGACAGGGCGAACATCAGCAGCGCGAAGGCAGCGCCGTTGAACAGCAGGCCCAGGCCGAACTTGCGCGGAATGGACGGATTGACGCGGCCCATGGCCACCCAGATCCAGGCGATGATCGGCGCCAGGGTGATGATGGCCACCGAGTTGACCGACTGGAACCACGCGGTCGGGAAGGTCCAGTCACCGAACTGGCGGTTGACGATGTTCTCGGCCAGGAAGGTGAACGAGCTGCCGGCCTGTTCGAAGAACATCCAGAACATCACGTTGAAGGCGAAGATGATCAGCATGGCGATCACGCGGTCGCGCTGTACCTTGCCCTCGCGGACGCCCTCGACCAGCAGCAGGATGGCCAGGGCGGTGAACATCGCACCCAGGATCCAGGCCAGCGCGGTGGCGCCGGTAGCCAGCAGGAAGTACGCAACCGGGATGGCGACCACGGCACCGGCCAGCACCATGATGATGCGGCCGAAGCCTTCAGCGCCGGCCGGCGGTGCACCGATGCCCTTCAGGCCGGCACGACCGATGTAGAACCACACCAGCGAGATCAGCATGCCCACGCCCGAAGCGATGAACACGACCTTGTAGGACGGCATCGCGTCGGTACCGAACACCTTGCGGGCCAGGTACTCGGTCAGCACCGGGGCGATCATCGCGCCGATGTTGATGCCCATGTAGAAGATGGTGAAGCCCGAGTCGCGGCGCTCATCCTTCAGCCCGTACAGCTTGCCGACCATGGTCGAGATGTTGGGCTTGAACAGGCCGTTGCCGACGATGATCGTGGCCAGGCCGAGCTTGAAGATGTGCTCCTGCGGCAGCGAGATCATGAACAGGCCGGCGGCCATGATGATCGCGCCGGTCAGGATCGAGCGCTGGTAACCCAGTACCCGGTCGGCCACGTAGCCACCGAAGATCGCCGCGGCGTACACCAGGGCCAGGTACGCGCCATAGATGCGGCTGGCGTCGCCTTCACCGGCAGCGCTGCCGTTGTAGAACTGGGCGACGATGTACAGCACCAAGGCCCAGCGGATGCCGTAGAACGCAAAGCGCTCCCAGAACTCGGTCATGAACAGCATCCACAACGGGCGCGGGTGGCCCAGCGTGGTCTTGAAGTCCGGCAGCGCCGGCTCTGGGGTGTTCGCAGTGGCGTTTACGCTCATGCGGATTTCCTGGTTCGGTGGATGACGAGCACGTCCGCTGTGCAGTTGGAGCAACGCGCGAGGATCACCGACTTCTGGCGTTCACGTCAAATACACGCCGTTTGAGGCAGGTCACGGCCTGCTCGCTGAACTTGCATCTGAAACGATCCAGCCAATGGCCGGGGTCCAAGCTGAATGGGGGTCAGCCCCGTTCTGCCGGGGGCGCCGCCTGCAGGCTGGTGCGCACCTGGAACAGTTCGGGGAAGAAGGTCAGCTCCAGCGCCTTGGCCAGGAAGCCCACGCCGGACGAGCCGCCGGTGCCGCGCTTGAAGCCGATCACGCGCATCACCGTGCGCATGTGTCGGAATCGCCACAGCTGGAAGGCGGTCTCCAGGTCCACCAGGTCCTCGCACAGCGAGTACTCGCGCCAGTAGCGGTCGGTGTCCTGGTAGATGCGCTCGAAGACCGGCTGCAGTGCGTCGTCGGCCACATGCGGCTGGGTCCAGTCGTGGGATTCGTACACCGCCGGCACGGCATGGCCGAAGCGGGCCAGGTACTTCAGGAATTCCTCGTACAGGCTGGGCGCTTCCAGCACGATGCGCAGCTGCGCCTGCCCGGCCGGGTCATGCTCGAACACCTGCAGCATCTGTGCGTTCTTGTTGCCCAGCAGGAACTCGATGTAGCGGTACTGCAGCGACTGGAAGCCCGAGGACGGGCCCAGCACGTCGCGGAAACCCATGTATTCGGACGGGGTCAGCGTTTCCAGCACCGACCACTGCTCGGTGAGCTGGCGCAGCACCTGCTTGCTGCGCGCCAGCACCTTGCGGCACTGCCAGACTTCATCGCGCTGCAGGAAGCCGATCGCCGCACGCAGTTCGTGGCCGAGCAGCTTCAGCCACAGCTCCGAGGTCTGGTGCTGGATGATGAAGAGCATCTCGTCGTGGTGCGGCGGGCTGGACAGCGGCTGCTGCGCGCTGAGCAGCTGGTCCAGCCGCAGGTAGCCGCCGTAGGTCAGGCGTCCCTGCAGGTCGGTGTGGATGCCGGCTTCGAGATCGCGTTGGTTGTTGTCGACGGACATGGGCGGGACCAGATCGGGGGCGGCAAGGGTAGCGCGTTGCCGCCGCGCTGGCAGCCGCCGGGTCCATACCGGGGCGTGCGGTTGGTCGTGGAGCATCGGCCGATGGCGGGCCTGCGCGTGGAACCGTCCAGGCCGTTGTACTGGCGGTCAGCCAGAGGCGTATTCTGATGCTTTGCAGCAACGACTGAATACGTTGTTGTTATTGGCCCCCCACCCGCCGGCAGGGGTAAAACGGGGAATCGCCGTGTTGCGGCGCAGGAAGGCTATTCCGTACGCGTTCCTTAACATGGCGATTCATATCATTTGTAACTTCTCTGTCGAAGGTGCAGTACGCAATGACGGTTGCCGCTGAATTCAAGATCGAATACCTGCAGTACCTGGACGCGGACGGCAAGCTCGTCCGCGATGACCTGCCCGCGTCGCTGCGCGACCCCAAGGTCCTGGTACCGCTGTTCAAGCAGATGCTGTTCGTACGTACGTTCGACAGCAAATCCATTGCGCTGCAGCGCACCGGCAAGCTGGGCACCTATGCCGCCTGCCTGGGCCATGAAGCCGCGCACGTGGGTATCGGCGCTGCGATGCAGAAGGACGACGTGTTCGCGCCTTCGTACCGCGAGTATGGCGCGATGTTCATGCGTGGCGTGCGCCCGCACGACGTGCTGATGTACTGGGGCGGCGACGAGCGCGGCAACGACTACGGTGGCAACGCGGCCAAGGACTTCCCGTTCTGCGTGCCGATCTCCACCCAGTGCCTGCATGCCGCAGGCGCCGCGCTGAAGTTCAAGCTCAACAAGGAACCGCAGATCGCCGTGGCGGTGTGCGGCGACGGCGGCAGCTCCAAGACCGACTTCTACGCGGCACTGAATTCGGCCGGCGCCTACAAGCTGCCGCTGATCCTGTGCATCGTCAACAACGGCTGGGCCATCTCGGTCCCGCGTTCGGCCCAGACCGGCGCCGAGACGCTGGCGCAGAAGGGCCTGGCCGGCGGCCTGCATTGCCTGCAGGTGGACGGCAACGACCTGATCGCGGTGCTGGCCGCCATGGAGCAGGCGCGCGAACGTGCGCTGGCCGGCGACGGCGGCACCGTGCTGGAACTGATGACCTATCGCTTGTCCGACCACACCACCGCCGATGACGCGCGCCGCTACCGCGACGACGCCGAAGTGAAGGATGCCTGGCAGCGCGAGCCGATGCTGCGCCTGCGCAAGTACCTGATCAACGCCGGCGTGTGGAGCGAGGAAGAAGAGGCCGCCTGGACCGCCGAGTGCGGCACGCGCGTGGACGAGGAAGTGAACCTGTACCTCAACACGCCGGTGCAGCCGGTCGAGGCGATGTTCGACTTCCTGTATGCCGATCCGCCGCCGGACCTGCTGGCCCAGCGTGCCCAGGCGATCGCCCTGGAGAAGCGCCATGGATGAGATCAAGAACGGCGCGCCCGGCGCGCACACCAACGCCGCCGACAGCGCTGCTGTCGCGCGCGGAGATGACAGCATGACCACCACCCCGATCACCCTCATCGAAGCCATCACCCAGGCGCTGGCCTGGGAGCTGGAACACGACCCGTCGGTGCTGGTGCTGGGCGAAGACGTGGGCGTCAACGGCGGCGTGTTCCGCGCCACTGCCGGTCTGCAGCAGCGCTTCGGCTCGGACCGCATCCTCGACACCCCGCTGGACGAAACCACCATCGCCGGCCTGACCATCGGCCTGGCCGCACAGGGCATGAAGCCGGTGGCCGAAGCCCAGTTCGATGGCTTCATGTACCCGATGGTCGACCATATCGTCTGCCACGCCGCACGCCTGCGTTACCGCACGCGTGGCCGCCTGCACTGCCCGATGGTGCTGCGCGTGCCGTGGGGCGGTGGCATCCGCGCGCCGGAACACCACAGCGAAGCCAACGAGGCGATCTTCACCAACGTGCCGGGCCTGCGCGTGGTGCTGCCGTCGTCGCCGCAGCGTGCCTATGGCCTGCTGCTGGCCGCGATCCGCGAGCCGGATCCGGTGATCTACATGGAGCCCAAGCGCATCTACCGCCAGTACAAGGAAGTGGTCGTCAACGACGGCGAAGCCTTGCCGCTGGACGTCTGCTTCGTGCTGCGCGATGGCACCGACGTGACCCTGGTGACCTGGGGCGCGCAGGTGAAGGAAGCGCTGGAAGCGGCCGACAAGCTGGCCGGTGAAGGCATCAGTGCCGAAGTCATCGACGTGGCCACGCTGCGTCCGCTGGACTTCGCCACCATCGCCGAATCGGTGGCCAAGACCGGCCGCTGCGTGATCGTGCAGGAGGCCCCGAAGACCGCGGGCTTCGGCGCCGAAATCGCTGCGCGCCTGGCCGAGGAATCGATCTACGACCTGCTGGCCCCGGTCGAGCGCGTCACTGGCTACGACACCCACATTCCGCTGTTCCGCCTGGAAATGAAGTACCTGCCGAGCGTTGAGCGGATCGTGGCTGCGGCCAAGCGCGCGGTGGCGGCCGGCTGACATGCGGGCCCGCCTTCTGGGGGCTTACCGCAGCCAGTATCCCAACCCGCTCCGGTTCCACACCGGCCAGATCGTCGAAGTAGGTGTCCGTGACGAGGAATGGCCGGCGTTTGCCTGGGTACGCACCAACGATGGGCGCGCTGGATGGGCGCCCATCGCCTGGTTGCAGCTGCTGGACGAGGGTCGCGCCGAAGCCCTGTGCGACTACGACGCCCGCGAGCTGGATGTGGAAAGCGGCGAGATGGTGAAGCTTCATCACGAACACGGCGGGTGGTGGTGGTCCGAGCGCGCCAATGGCGCGACGGGTTGGCTGCCGGCCCGCGAACTGGAACTGCTGGAAGAGAACTGCAAATGAGCCAGACCAAGAACTTCAACCTGCCCGACCTGGGCGAAGGCCTGCCGGACGCGACCATCGTCGAGTGGTTCGTCAAGGAAGGCGATGTGATCAAGCTGGACGAGCCGCTGGTCTCGATGGAGACCGCCAAGGCCGTCGTCGAAGTGCCCTCGCCGTTCTCCGGCAAGGTGCTGAAGCTGTCCGGCGCCGCAGGCGACATCATCCCGACCGGCTCGGTGCTGGCCAGCTTCGAGCTGGACCCGAATCTGCCGCAGCGCGCCGATGGCCAGGACACCGGCCACAGCCATGGTCATGCCGCACCGGCTGCCGCGCCGACCCCGCCGCCGCTGCCGGCCGCCACTGCACCGGTGGCCGCCGAAGCCGCCAAGCCGGCCGCTGCCGAGCGTGATGACGCCGGTACCGTGGTCGGCGCGATGCAGAGCTCCAATGCCGTGCACGCCGAACAGGCGCTGGCCGTCGGTGGCGTCAAGGCCGTGCCGGCCGTGCGTGCGATGGCGCGCAAGCTGGGCGTGGACCTGAGCCGCGTGGCCGCTACCGGCACCGATGGCGCGGTGACCATGGCCGACGTCAAGCAGGCCGCTGCCAACGGCACCGCCAAGCTCGGCGCTGCTCCGGCGCCGGTCGCTGCCGCCGCTTATGCCGCGCCGGCCCCGGCACAGGTGTCGGCCCCGGTGCAGAGCGAAGCGCGCACCCCGCTGTCTGCCGCCGGCAAGCCGATGCGCACCCAGCCGCCGGGCGTGATCGCCAAGGGCCAGCCGGAACCGCTGAAGGGCGTGCGCCGCAACATGGCCCGCGTGATGGCCGATGCGCACAGCAAGGTCGTGCCGACCACGCTGAACGACGACGCCGACATCCATGCCTGGCTGCCGGGCAACGACGTCACCGCCCGCCTGGTGCGTTCGATCGTGGTCGCCGCACAGAAGGTACCGGCGATGAACGCCTGGTTCGACGGTGAAGCGCTGACCCGTACCCTGCACGCGCAGGTGGACATCGGCATCGCCGTGGACACCGACGACGGCCTGTTCGTGCCGGCGTTGCGCAATGCCGACATGCTCGACGCGCGTGGCATCCGCGAGGGCGTCAACCGCCTGCGCGAGCAGGTGGAATCGCGTTCCATCGCCGCCTCGGAACTGAGTGGCTACACCATCTCGCTGTCCAACTTCGGCATGTTCGCCGGCCGCTACGCGACCCCCGTCGTGGTGCCGCCGTGCGTGGCCATCGTCGGTGCCGGCCGTGCCCGCCACCAGATGACCCCGGTGATGGGCGGCGTGGAAGCGCACAAGGTGATCCCGCTGTCGGTCACCTTCGACCACCGCGCGGCCACCGGTGGCGAAGCCGCCCGCTTCCTGCGCGCGATGATGGACGACCTGGCACTGGCCAGCTGATCGGCCACCTGATCGGTGGGTGCCAACCGTTGGTTGGCACATGACGTGGAAAAAACGCCGGGCATTGCCCGGCGTTTTTTTTCCCGCATCCACGCATCGCGTGGATCTACACAATGCGGGCGATCAATCGCGCGCGACCATGCCCTCGGCGCGGCTGTACACGCGCAGGCGGTGACCATCAGGGTCGGCACCGACGAAGGTGTGGCCGAATTCCAGGGTCACCGGCGCCTGCAGGATCTCCACACCAAGAGCGCGCCACGCTTCGTGCATCTGCTGCACGGCGTCGGGGTTGGCGACCACCATCGCCAGTTCAGCGGCACCGGCCTGTGCGGACACCGGCGGTTGCACGCCGTCGCGCTGCCACAGGCCGAGCGCTGCGCCATCGCCGAGCAGGAACAGGGCGAAGCCAGGCGACTGCTCGACCGGCGGTTTGCCGAGGATGCCGCTGTAGAAGGTGGCGCTGGTGGCGACGTCGCGCACGTACTGCAGCAGGGTGCTGGGCGTGAACATGGGGAAGCTCCGTTGTTGGGAGCGCTCATGGTGGAACGAGCCTGCTGACAGATTCTGTCAGTAGCGGCGAGCATGCCCGACTGCTGTTGCCTTGTCTTGGTAGAGGTCGAGCTTGCTCGACTGCTGTTGCCACTGCCCTGGTAGAGGTCGAGCTTGCTCGACTGCTGTTCGCGAAGATCAAAGGCGGTCGAGCAAGCTCGACCCCTACCAGGAGCAAAGAGCAAAGAGCAAAGAGCAAAAGCCGCCAACCCATCGCACCAGCAGCAGAAAGCGAAGCGCAATGGCAGTCGAGCAAGCCCGACGCTACGAACGATCCAGCCAGTCCGGCGCGATGCCCTGCGTCTTCTGCCAGCGCCGCAGCAGGGTGGCGCGCGGCACGAGGTAGTGATCCTCCAGCGCGCGCACCTGGCGGATGCGATCCAGCCGGAAATGGCGGAAATCCTCGCGGCTCTCGCACCACGCCGCCAGCATCGGCACCTCATCGAAGTAGCCCAGTGCGAACGGCCAGACAATGCGCTCGCTGCGCCGGCCTTGCGCATCCTCGTAGCCGAACTTCAGGCGCTGCTGTGACCCCACAGCCTCACGCACGGCCTGCAGACGCGCGGGGGGAACCTTGCTCCCCGCGCGCGAAGGGCCAACGCGCAGGCCGCTGTCACGCAAGGCCTCGCGGCGCGCTGCCGGCAGCACATGCGCGATACGCGCCAGTGCATCACGCGCCGCCTCGGCCAGCGCCGGTTCTGTGCGCGCGGCGACCCAGCGCAGGCCGAGCACCAGCGCATCGATCTCTGCCGGTGGCAGCGTCATGGGTGGCAGGGTATCGCTTGGCGCCAGCTGGTAGCCGACGCCGGCCTCGCCGCGCAGGTCAGCGCCCTGCTCGCGCAGGGTCTCGATATCGCGGTACAGCGTGCGCAGGCTGATGCCCAGCGCTTCGGCCAGCACCTGCCCGGCCACCGGCCGCCGATGGCGGCGCAGCAACTGTTGAAGCTGGGTCAGGCGCAGCGCACGAGACATCAGCCGACCAGTGCGCTGGAAGTCACCACGTGCTCGCCCGGTTGCGGGGCCAGCGCGGCTTCGACCAGTGCCGTGGCGATCTCGCTGGCCGGATTGATCCGCCACGCGCGTGGCAACACCGGCCCCAGCGCACCAAGCACCGTCAGGGCCAGGCGCTCGCCACGTCGCACCTCGTTGCGCTCGCCCCCGATCAGCCCCGGGCGAACCAGCGTCAAGGAGGCGAAGCCCAACGCGCGCAGGTCACGTTCCAGCTCGCCCTTCACCCGGCTGTAGAAGATCGACGACTGCGGGTTGGCGCCGGCTGCGGAATTCAGCACATAAGTCTGTGCACCCTGTGCCTGTGCCAGGCGGGCGAATGCCAGCGGGTAATCATGGTCGATACGATGGAAGGCTTCGCGGCTGCCGGCCTGGGCGATGGTGCTGCCCAGCGCGCAGATGACCGCGTCCACGCGCGCCCACCCGGCTGCGGCGGGCAGCGCATCGAAGGCCAGTACCGGGTTCTCCAGCTTCCCGTGGGCTGCGCCCAACGGGCGGCGGGTCGGGGCGATCACGGCGCTGCAGCGCGGGTCGTCCAGCAGCCGGGACAGGGTCAGCCCGCCGACCAGGCCGGTCGCCCCCAGCAACATCACGCGCATCACCACCTCCACTGCGGCATCCTGTCGCCCATCCTAGCCGTTCAAGCCGTCGGCGGCCGCGCCGATATGCTGGAACCAGTCCCTGCCAGCCCCAGGATTTGCTCGATGACGGACCAGCCCGACCACCGCCCTGCCCCCGGTACCGCCCTTGGGCCGCCGGCACGCGTGCGCGCGGTGGTGGACGATGGGCTGGGCGACCGCGTGGTGCTGCAGGGTGGCGGTGGTGTGGCCCTGCAGCAGCTGTTCGCCGGGGCCGACGCACCGGAGCCGCTGCTGGCCGCGTTCGCCAATGGCATGGCCACCCTGCCCGGCGAACTGGGCGACATGGGCGACCGCCTGCAGTCGGCGCAGGCCAGCGCCGACTGGCCGCGCTACGGGCGCGCGATGCGGCAGTTGATCGACAAGTACATCCGCACCATCGAACAGCATTCTCCGGATGGGCAGCCGGAAAGCCTGCGCTTGTCCGAGCAGCTGCGGCTGCTGCTGGGCGGCGCCGTGGTGGCTCTGCTGCAGCACGACCCGGATCTGCGCGAACAAGCGCAGGCACTGGCCATGCACCTGCGCCAGTGGCAGCCAGGTACGGCGCTGGAACCGATCGAACAGGGCGTGCGCGAACTTGGCCACCAGGTCGGCGTGCGCGCCGAGAGCTGGCAGGAGCAGCAGGCCTTGCTGCTGGAGCTGTTCGCGTTGCTGCTGGAGAACGTGAGCGAGCTGCTGGATGACCGCAGCTGGCTGCAGGGCCAGATCGCGGCGGTACGTCAGCTGCTGGACGGGCCGCTGGAAGCCGAGGCGGTCGAGCGCACCCGCGCCGAACTGCGCGAAGTGATCTACAAGCAGGGCCTGCTGCGCCAGGGCATCGACGACTCGAAGGCGGCGATGCGCGGATTGATGGGCGAGTTCATCGAGCGCATGGATGGTATGGCCACCAGCACCGGTGAGTACCACGACCGTATCGGCAGCTACGCGCTGCAGCTGCGTGAGGCGCGCAGCATCGCCGACCTCAACCAGCTGCTGCAGGACGTGATGCGCGACACCGGCAAGGTGCAGCAGCAGGCCGCACAGGCCCGCGACCACCTGGCCAACGCGCGGCAGGAAGTGGAACGTGCAGAGCAGCGCATTGCCGAGCTGGAGCAGGAACTGCGTGCGGCCGGTGACCTGGCACGCATCGATCCGCTGACCCAGGCGCTGAACCGCCGTGGCCTGGACGAACTGCTGCAGCGCGAGCTGGCCCGCGCCGCACGCAACAACTCGCCGCTGGGCGTGGCAGTGATCGATCTGGATGATTTCCACCAGACCAACGATGCACACGGCCATGCCGGTGGTGATGCACTGCTGCAGCACCTGGTGGCCGTCTGCAAGCTGCTGCTGCGCGCCACCGACGGCATCGCGCGGCTGGGTGGCGACGAGTTCGTGCTGGTGCTGCCGGAGACCCAGGGCGCCGACAGCATGGCCACCGTGCAGCGCCTGCAGCGTTCACTGGCGCATCGCGTGCTGACCGTACAGGACCGCCGCGTGCCCGTGCATTTCAGCGCCGGGCTGGCGCAATGGCAACCCGGCGACGATACCGAGACCCTGCTGCGCCGCGCGGATGATGCGCTGTATGCGGCCAAGCGACAGGGCAAGAACCGGGTGCAGGCGGGGTGATCGTCCGGCCCGCCGCAAACCGCTTCGGTAGGTGCCAACCTTGGTTGGCACGCGCGGGAAACAAAGCGCCGACCAAGGTCGGCCTCTACCTTGCGACCCGCCGGTGATTACTTACCGCGCAGCTTCTGGAACCCTGTCACCGCCGCCAGCACGATGGCGCCGGCGATGATGCCCACCACCATGTTGCCCACCGCACCGACCAGCCAGCCCCACTGGCCCTCGCCGCCCAGCGCCTGCACCGCGTGGTGCAGCGCCGGTACGTTGTGCACCAGGATGCCGCCACCAACCAGGAACATGGCGATGGTGCCGGCCACCGACAGGAACTTCATCAGCCACGGTGCCGAGGCGACCAGGCCGCGACCGAAGGCGGCGATGGCCCCACCCTTGCGCGACAGGTACAGGCCCACGTCATCGAGCTTGACGATGCCCGCCACCAGTCCGTAGACGAAGATCGTCATCGCCAGCGCCACCACCGCCAGGGTGATCACCTGGTTGGTGAACGGCGCGGTGGCGACCACGCCCAGCGTCAACACGATGATCTCGGCCGAAAGGATGAAGTCGGTGCGGATCGCACCCTTCACCTTGTCCTTCTCCCACGCAACCATGTCCACCTGCGCATCGGCCAGCGTCTTGCGGCGTTCGGTCTGGCGCTCGGCATCGTCGTCAGCTGAATGCAGGAAGCGGTGCGCCAGCTTCTCCACGCCCTCGAAGCAGAGGAAGGCACCACCGATCATCATCAGCGGCACGATCAGCGGCACGTTCCAGCCGCGGCTGTGCAGCCAGGCTTCCAGCGCACTGATCGCCAGGGCCGCCGGCACCAGGATCACCTTGTTCACCAGCGAGCCCTTGGCCACCGCCCACACCACCGGCAGTTCGCGGTTGGCGTTGACCCCGGTCACCTGCTGCGCGTTCAGCGCCAGATCGTCGCCCAGCACGCCTGCGGTCTTCTTCGCCGCGACCTTGGTCAGCACCGAGACATCGTCGAGCAGGGAGGCGATATCGTCGAGCAGGGCAAACAGGCTGGCACCGGCCATGGGGCGTCCAAGAAAGGGAATGAGCGGATTCTGACCGATACCGGGGCAGCTGCGGAAGCGGTCGGATTCACCGCGTGCCTACCGCCCCCCGGCGACACTGCGGAATCCGGACATTGCCGGCCAGCGGCCGGCACTACCTGTATTCGTCGCATGGGAGTGTCGCTTGAGCAATCCGCCCACCGCCAATGGCAACCCTCCGCTGGTCAAAGGCATGAACCGGCGCAGCCAGATCCTGCGCCTGCTGATGCGCTACCGCCATTCGGGCGTGTTCTCGGGCATGAACCTGGACGCGGCCAGCAACCAGGCCGACGTGCCCGCCGATGGCAACCCGGAACAGTTTGTCAGCGACCTGGAAGCGCTGGGGCCGACCTTCGTCAAACTGGGCCAGATGCTGTCCACCCGCCCGGACATGGTGCCGGTGGAGTTCGCCACCGCGCTGGAGCGCATGCAGGAAAAGGTGGCCGAGATCCCGGTCGAGCGCATCCACGCCATCGTCGAGCAGGAACTGGGCGCGCCGGTGAACAAGCTGTTCGCCGCGTTCGATCCCGAGCCGCTGGGCTGCGCCTCGATCGCGCAGGTGCATCGCGCGGTGCTGCACGACGGCCGCCAGGTGGCGGTGAAAGTGCAGAAGCCCGAGGTCGCCGCACAGCTGCGTTCGGACCTGGAGGCGCTGCGCAGCTTCGCGCTGGCCGCCGACCACCTGACCCAGGTCGGCCGACGCGTGCGTCTGCGTGACTGGCTCAACGAGTTCGCCAAGACCCTGATGCAGGAGCTGGACTATCACGCCGAGGCCGAGAACCTGGCCCGTTTCGGCCGGCACCTGAAGCCATTCCGGCGCCTGTGGATTCCGCAGCCGCTGTGGGATTACAGCAGCCAGCGCGTGCTGACCATGGAACTGGCCACCGGCGTGCGCGTGGATGCGATTCCCGATGTGCGCCGCACCGAGCAATCGATGGACCCGCTGGCGGCGGCGCTGATCCGGGGCTACCTGGACCAGATCTTCGTGCATGGCGAGATCCATGCCGACCCGCACCCCGGCAACCTGCGGGTGATGCCCGATGGACGGCTGGCGATCTTCGACCTGGGCATGGTCGCGCACATGCCGCCGCGCCTGCGCGAGCGCCTGCTGAAGATCCTGTTCGCTGCCGTCGATGGCCGCGGCGAAGAAGTGGCCGACGACCTGATCAGCATCAGCACGCGGCTGGAGGCGTTCGATGAAGAGCGCTACCTGCGCGAGACCGGCCAGCTGATCGCGCGCTACGCCGCCAGCGGCAGTTTCTCCGAAGGCCGCGTGGTGCTGGACATGGTGCGCATCGCCACCGCCTGCGGCCTGCGCACGCCGCCGGAACTGAGCTTGCTGGGCAAAGCCCTGCTCAACCTGGAAACCGTGTGCCGGCTGCTTGCACCCGAGCTGGAAACCCGCCGCATCGTCGAGCGCCAGCTGCAACACGTGATGCGTGCGCGCCTGAAGAAATCGCTGTCGGCCGCCAACATCGCCAGCGAGGCGATGGAACTGCAGCAACTGCTGCGCGATGGGCCGCGCAAGCTGTCGGACATCATGGCGCTGTTGGCCGAGAACCGCCTGCAGATGAAGGTCACCGGCCTGGAAGAGTCGCGGTTGATGGAAAACCTGCAGAAGATCGCCAACCGCGTGGCGGCCGGCATCATCAGCGCCGCATTGATCATGGCCGCCGCGATGATGATGAAGATCGACACCGGCTGGCACCTGTTCGGCTACCCGCTCATCGCCCTGATCCTGTTGTTCATCGGCGTGGTGCTCGGCCTGGGCATCGTGACCAGCGCATTGCTGTTCGACCGTCGTGCGCGGGCACGCGAAGAACGCGGACATCGCTAGCGCATCGACGAAAACACCCGTATTCATGCGGTTTTTAATGCAATACAACGAAGCCTTTCACGCTCGTTTTACCTTCTGAGCGCGATTGCGCGCGCGTTATTTCAACAAACATTTCAGTCAGGTTCGTGCATGCACTATCGGGTCATCGGCCTGTCATGTACATGTGCTTGTGGCAGCGCCGGTCGGATGGACACGCGTCGGTACGACGTCCATCACCACCACCTCGTCACTGCCGAAGCTGCCTATGCTCTGGATACTGCTGCTGTCGTTGTTGCTGTTGTGCTGGTTGTTCCTCGCGTCCGACAAGTGGGTGTGGTGGAAGGCCGGTGCGTTCTCGCTGCTGCTGCTGATGCTCAGCGCGTGGTGGCTGATCGACAAGCTCTCCGGTGATGGGCTCAATGCCGCCACCCTGTACCACCTGGGCGCCGACATGGAAGGCGCCGGTGTCTCCGATTTCAAGGGCTATATCGCCGGCTTCATCGTACTGGCGCTGGTCTCGCTGCTGCCGCTGTTCGCCACACGGGTGAAGCGCTGGCGCCAGTCCGGCCACGGCGGTGCCTGGTTCGCCGGCTTCGCTGCAGTCTGGGTGGCCACGATCCTGATCAGCCCGCTGGCCCGCGACGGCCAGCGCCTGTACCAGCAGCTGCGCCCGGTCGACTTCGCCCGTATCGCCCCCGAGTACCAGGTACCGACGCAGCCGCTGCAGCGTCCGCGCAACATCGTCTGGATCTACGGCGAAAGCCTGGAACGCACTTACCTGGACGACAACGTGTTCCCGGGCCTGATGCCCAACCTCAATCGCCTCGCCAGCCAGTCGCTGGACGTGCGCGGGCTGGCCTCGGCCGAAGGCAGTGGCTGGACCATCGCCGGCCTGGTCTCGTCGATGTGCGGCGTGCCGCTGACCACTTCGCAGGGCGATGAGAACAGCATGGACCGCATGGGCAGCTTCCTGCCCAAGGCGGTGTGCCTGGGCGACTACCTGAAGCAGCAGGGCTATACCAACCACTATCTGGGTGGCGCCAACGGCCAGTTCGCCGGCAAGGGCCAGTTCCTGGCCAGCCACGGTTTCGATGAAGTGCACGACCTGGCGTGGTTCAAGCAGCAGAAGAAGATCGGCCGCATCCACTACTCGGCCTGGGGCGTGCACGACGACGTGCTGCTGGACACCGCCTACCAGCGCTTCGAACAGCTCTCGCGTGCGGGTTCACCGTTCATGCTGACCACGCTGACCATGGACACCCACCATCCGGCCGGCCACCTGCCGGTGTCGTGCAAGGGCGAGCGCTACCAGAGCCAGTACGGCAACATCAACATGCTCAACGCGCTCAAGTGCAGCGACCGGCTGATCTCGCAGCTGGTGCAGCGCATCCAGGCCAGCCCGTACGGCAAGGACACGCTGATCGTGATCGCCTCCGACCACCTGGCGATGCCCAACGATCTCACCCACATCCTGACCCGGCAGAAGCGCGAGAACCTGCTGCTGTTCCTGGGCGATGGCATTGCCCCGCAGCAGCTCAGCGCCGACGCCGGTACCACCCTGGATTCGGGTGCGACCCTGCTCAGCCTGCTGGACCCGAACCTGAAGACGATGGGCTTCGGCCGTTCACTGATCGATACCCAGCGCGCGCCCAGCGCCAGCGTGGCCACCCAGCGCGATGGCGGCCGCGATTACCCGCAATACCTCGCCTTCGCCCGTTCGCTGTGGCTGGGCGAACCGACCCGCGAGCTGAAGATCGATGGCGATGACCAGGTGGTGGTCGGCCTGCAGCACGTGCAGCCTCCGGTACTGCTGGAGTACGACAAGGACTGGGGGTTGAAGTCGGTGTACCTGGAGAACACCTCGCGCCAGTTCGATGATGCCAACCCGGACAACACCCTGGCCTACGTCGATCGCTGCACCGCGTTCGAGGATGGCTCGGCCGACGGCGACTGGTGCGCCCTGCTCGTCAACCGCGACAACGGCATCAAGCTGTACCGCGACAACGACCTGCGCGGCGGCATCGCGGTGGATGCGCCGCTGGATGCGTTCCAAGGCCCGCGTCCGAGCGTGCGCCAGGCGCACATGATCACCCAGAAGGGCCGCCGCACCCGTGCCGGCCAGTACATGCTGCAGCTGGTGGCGAGCACGCGCCCGGATCGTGGATTCTGGATCGAGGCGGTATCCTCGCAGCGCAAGGTGGTGCTGGCCCAGCAGTGGGTGCAGCCCGATGCCAACGGCAAGATCAACGTGTCGTTCGGGCTGGACCACGAAGTGGATGATCTGGAGATCCGCGCGTGGCTGAACCACGCCGAGAAGCTGGCGGTGGACACGTTCGCACTGGTGCCCTCGCGCAGCCGACCACGAGGATAGGGTTCTTTGCAGGGCTGCGCCCTGCACCCGCCGAAGCAACAGCCAGAGCAACAGCGTGCAATCCGTGGTTTGGCGGGGCGGTGTCGGAGTGCGGGGACGCCGCAAGTACGTCCCTGTAGGCTTGGCAGCCGCATCCATGCGGCTGACACCCCGCACTCCGACACCGCCCCACCTCTGACAGATTTCTGCGGCTGTCGGTAGGTGTCAACCTTGGTCGACACAATCTGTCAGATATCGAAAACCAAGATGGGGTCAGATCCGTTTTCCTCCGGGAAACGGATCTGACCCCAAGAGCATTTCCGACAGACCGCAGCAAACTGTCGAAGGCGGGGTGGGTCCGGTTGCGGGAGTGTCCGCGGCATGGATGCCGCGGCCAAGCCCCCATGGACGGGTTTACGGCGTCTCCCGCAACCGGACCCACCCCGCCAAACCACGGAATGCACGCTGTTGCTGTTGCTGTTGCTGTTGCTGTTGCTGTTGCTGTTGCTGTTGCCGTTGCCGTTGCTCCGGCTTGTAGCGGGTGCAGGGCGCAGCCCTGCAAAGAACCCCCTACTCCTGCGGATCGCGGGTGATGTGGATGTCGGTCGGGGTCGACAACGGGATGTTCCGCTCGGCCAGGATGTGCAGCAGGCTGAAGTACAGATCGCTGCGGGTGGCATACACCTGCCGCGGGCTGGCCACGTACGCAAAACTGTTGATGGTGATCTGGCCACCGGCAATGCTGTCGATGTAGACCGTCGGTGCCGGCTGCTTCAGCACGTTGGTGTGCGCGGTGTACGCATCCAGCAGCGCCTGCCGCAGGTTGCCGACATCGGTGCTGGGCGGCACCGCGAACTGGATCTGGATGCGGCCCTGGTTGTTGCCCATCGTCATGTTGCGCACGGTCTTGGTGACCAGCTCGGAGTTGGGCACGATCAGCGTCGACTTGTCGCCCACCTGGATCTCGGTCGAGCGCAGGCTGATGCGGCGGATGTCGCCTTCCTGGTCGCCCAGCTTCACCCAGTCGCCGATCTTCACCGGACGCTCGGCCAGCAGGATCAGGCCGGACACGAAGTTCTGGGTGATCACCTGCAGGCCGAAACCAATACCCACCGACAGCGCGCTGACCAGCAATGCCAGCTTGCTCAGCTGCAGGCCCATCGCGCTCAGCGCCCAGATCACCGCGATGATGATGCCCACGTAACGGGCGACGGTGCTGACCGAATTGCGTGCACCCAGGTCCAGCTCGGTCTTGGGCAGGTAGGTGTCGGTCAGCCAGCGCTGTACCAGCTGGGTAACGGCCAGGCCAGCCAGCAGCACCAGCACCGCCAGCACGATCCGCACCGGCTCCAGCTTGGTTCCGCCAATATCGAATCCAGAGGTGAACAGCGAAGAAAAGCGCTCCACCACCGCGCCGATGTTGCCGAACGGCGCCACCAACGCCAGCAGCGCAAGCAGCACGACAATCGTGCGCAATGCCGCCGACAGCAGCACGCCCGCCTGTTCCAGCCGCGACACGCTCAGGCCGGTGCTGAGCAGGATGGTCTGGCCAACCTTGCTGTCGGCGTTGAGCATCCAGGTGCTCAGGTCGTCGACGAACTTGAACAGCAGGGTTGCGGCCAGCACTACGATGCTGCCGCCGATCAATTGCTGGTTCACGAACTTGGCGAAATTCAGGTAGCCCAGCAGCGTGGCAATGATGGCGGCCACCACCGCGATGTTGCCCGCTACCCGGGCCAGTACCAGCCAGCTGCTGCGGCGCACTGGCGTGGCTGCACTCATGCCATCGGCCTGCGCTTCCAGCTTGGCCTCGGCCTCGGCGGTCTGCCGCCGATGCAGGCGCGCCAGGGTCACCAGCATGGCCATGATCAGGCCGAGGTAGGTCAGGGCAATCAGGCCGTCCAACGCCACCGTGGTGACATCGCTGGTGCGCGTGGCCTGGTCGAGGGCCACCAGCACCGTGCTCAGCCAGGCCAGCGCCGCCGCGCCCCACGCGTACTTGCGCAGCTTCAGCGCGGCGGTGTCGTCCAGGTTCAACAGCCGCCATGACGGGCGCTTGGGCACCAGCAGGCAGGCGCTGAGCGCTGCAATGAAGGCCGCACGGAAGGTGGCGGTCTCCAGGCCGTCGGCCACCACCTGCAGGCGCGGTGCGATCGCATCGATGGCATCCAGCGCCGCCATCAGTACCACCACGGCATAACCGGGCAGCAGCGTACCCACCAACAGCAGCCACATGGCCAGGCCAGACCGGCGCAGTCGACCATCAGGCGCGCGCTCGGACGCGGCGAACCTGCGTCCCAGCGCGCGCAGCCACAGCCGCAGCGGGAACATCATCACCAGCGCGGCCAGCAGGCCCAGCAACGGCGTGCCCCAGCCATGGGTGCGGATGCCGGCGACCAGCGCGTCGCGCCCCTGCTCGGCCAACGGCGCAACGCGCGCGATATCGATCGGCAGGCGCTCGGCCACCTGGCTCCACAACGCAGGCGACAGCGGCGAGGCGACCTTCTGGCCCAGTTCCTCCGTGCGTTGTGCGGTGCGCTGCTGCTCGATGTCCGCCGCCAGCTGCTGCGCACGCACGGCACTGGCCTTGGCCTGCACCACCGAGGCGGCCAGGCCGTCGCGCTGCTTGGTGAGGGTGCGCCGTTGCGCCGCCAGCTCCGGCGGCTCAGTGGCGCCTTCTGCCGGTGTTCCCAGCTGCGCCAGCTGTTCGTTGAGTCGATCCAACTGTGGCTGCAGCGCCTTTTCCAGCGCCTCGGCGTCACGCCGTGCCTGCGAGGCATTCTCGGACAGCATCGCCAGCGTCTCGGTGGCTTCTGCATCGCCACGCTTGCGCTCCACATCCTTCAGGCTGGAATCGATGTCCGCCAGCTGCTGCTTCGGCGTGGGCTCCTCATCCTGCGCCAGCACCGGCGCGGACAGCAGGAAGGCGGTGCACAGCAGCAGGACCCACCAGGGCCCCCGTGCACGGATCGATCGCAGGAAAGAAGACACGCAGCCACACCGGTTCGCGCGGACCACCGCGCCTGCGCGCGACTATACGGCAGAGGCGGTAAAGGGCGGATGCGCGGTTCCAGCAGCGTCGAGCAGGCTCGACACTGCCCGTCCGCGGTACTCAGTACTTCAGGCGCAGCTCTTCCACGGCCGGCTGCTGCAGCGCGTACCAGTCCTGGAACTCTTCCTCGGTGATCTCATCGGGCGCGTACACCGCCACCGGGTGCCAGTCGTGGTCGGTCGGCAGCGGTTGGCGCGGGCCGGCACGCAGGCTGTAGGCCACGCCCTCGTAGTCGACCAGGTCGTCGACCTGCGGCCACTGTTCGCGCGCGAACGCGGATTCACTCTTCAACAGGATCACCTGGTACATCGGCACCTCCACCTCGGTTGGATCAGGAAAACACGGCGCTGGCGGCAGGATACCGCCACGCCGGTGACAACGGGCGCTCCGCCGGGGCGACGGAACGTTCTGGACACGGCCATCGCCCCGGCTTCACCCGCCCATGGCAAGGCCATCGGCATCGTGGAGGCCCACCCCTGCCACGATGACCGATGACCGAGCACCCGCCGCTGAAGACCGTCGCCGACCTCAAGCTGCCCCGCTACCTGGGCACCTGGTACGAGATCGCGCGCCTGCCGATGCGCCACGAGCCGGAGGGCTGCACCGACGTGTCGGCGCACTACACCCTGCTCGACAACGGCAACGTCGGCGTCACCAACCGCTGCCGCATGGACGGCGAGATCGAGGAAGCCACCGGCGAGGCCTGCGCCGTCGACAACGACAGCGCGCGCCTGGAGGTGAGTTTCCTGCCCAAGGGCCTGCGCTGGTTGCCGTTCGCCAAGGGCGACTACTGGGTGATCCAGGTTGCCCCGGACTACAGCGTCTCGCTGGTCGGCAGCCCGGATCGCAAATACCTGTGGCTGCTGGCGCGCGAGCCACGCCTGGACGCGACCGTGCAGGACCATTATCTGGCGGCCGCCCGCCTGCAGGGCTTCGATCTGTCCGAACTGATCCAGACCCCGCATACCGGCCAGCCCACGGCCTGAGCCACGCGCAGCCATGGACCTGAAGAGCGGTTACCCGTGGTGGGCGGTACGCAACGGCCTGATCCACGCGTTCCCGCCGCTGCAGCAGGATCTGCGCTGCGACGTGCTGGTGGTCGGCGGCGGCATCACCGGTGCGCTGATCGCCGACGAACTGTCCCGGCATGGCCACGACGTTGCAGTGATCGAGCAGCGTGACATCGGCTGGGGTAGCACCGCCGCCAGCACCGCGCTGCTGCAGTACGAGATCGATACCCATCTGCTGGAACTGGCCCAGCGCTACGGCGAGGACGCCGCTGCACTGGCTTACCGGGCCTGTGCGGAGGCAATCCCGGCCCTGGCCGAGGTGGCACGCGGGGTGAAGGACGTGGATTTCCAGCGCATGGACAGCCTGTACCTGGCCAGCCGCCACCGCGACGTGCCACGCCTGATGGCCGATGGTGAAGCGCGGCGCAGCATCGGCCTGGATGCCCGTTGGCTGGGCCCGGAGGCACTGCAGGAACGCTTCGACGTGGACGCTGGTGGCGCCCTGCTGACCCGCCAGGCCGCGCGGGTCGATCCCTACCGCCTGACCTATGGGTTGCTGCAACGCGTGCACCGGCGCGGCAGCCCCGTGCACGATCGCACGGTGCTGCACACGCTGACACCCACCGCGCGCGGCGTGAGCGCCGTCACCGAGGGCGGCGCCAGCATCCACGCCCGCCACGTGGTGCTGGCGATGGGCTATGCCAACCAGCACTGGCTCGAACAGCGGGTCGCACGCAACCGCAGCAGTTATGCCTTCATCACCGATCCCATCGATGCGAACGTGCTCGGCCGGCTGCGCAACACGATGGTGTGGGAGAGCGCACGCCCGTACCTGTACCTGCGCGCGACCGGCGACCGTCGCCTGCTGGTGGGTGGGTTGGACGACACCATCGACATCCCCGCCCGCCGCGACCGGCGCGTACAGCGCAAGGCCGACAAGCTGATGAAACAGCTGCTGCACTGGTTCCCACGGCTGGACCCGGTGCCGGCCTTCTCCTGGGCCGGGACCTTCGCTGAAACCGCCGACGGCCTGCCGTTCTTCGGCCCGCACGCGCAGTGGGGCCCGCGGGTGCATTTCGCCATGGCCTACGGTGGCAACGGCATCACCTATTCGATGATCGGCGCCCAGCTGCTGCGGGCCCGGATCGAACGGCGCAAGCATGCGCTGGAAGGGCTGTTCGGCTTCGGACGGTTGTAGCGTGCAGCCAGGCATGGCCTGGCTCTACCGCAAGCGGGCGCCGACAGGCATCATTCAAGCAACCCCTGCTAGCGTCGGCCTGTACCGCCGCGTGTTGCGTGGCCACCTGTCCGCTGGAGCGCCGTCATGATCCGCCCCCTGACCCTGCTGCTGTGCCTGGCCCTGCCGGGAACCGTGCTGGCCCAGTCCGCCGCTGGCGCCACCGCGCCGCAGGCTGCCGGCCTGGACCTGACGCTGCCGCAGGCGCCGATGCGCTACCTCAACGACCCGGCCCTGCAGCAGGACCCGCCCGGCACCTATTACGGTGACAAGAGCGGCCCGCGCGTGCACGACGACGCCAAGATCGCCGACGTGACCGACGACAAGGTCAAGGTGTCCGGCAGCTTCACCACCGGCATCGGCTATTCGAAGAACGGCGGCAACAGCCACTACAACGCGGCCACGCTGAACCTGAGCAAGAACTACACCACCGATGAAGGCAAGACCCACGGGGTCAACCTCAACATCCACGTGAGTGAAGGCAAGGGCCCGGGCTTCTTCGGCCCGTATGGCGGCTACTACGGCCGCGGCCCGGGCTGGGATTACCCGCCGCCGTACGGCTGGTAACGCCGCTCCCGTAGAGCCGAGTCCATGCCCGGTTGGTAACCGCGCGGTAGCGCCGGCCGCTGGCCGGCGACTCGCGGGGCTGGAAGCGATCATGGGTTGCCGGCCAGCGGCCGGCACTACCAGCAGGTCAATCCAGCCAACCATCACGCTCGCTGTGCAGGATGCGGCCGTCGTAGCCGCTCAGGCGCACGTCCACCTTCTGGTTGCGGGCGTTGCGGGCTTCCAGCGACCAGGTCGCACCATCGCGTTCCAGCGAATGGATTTCGCGCAGGCCGTGCGACTGCGCCCGTGCCAGCACCTGCTCGGTGGTCAACTGCGCGCGGCCGCTGTGCTCATCGAAGATCTCGCCGGTCTTCGGGTCCACGTAGACCTCGCTGAAGCGGCCATCGGCGCGGCTCACGTCGGCTTCCCACAGGCCGTCATCGCGTTCGATCTCGTGGATCTGGGTGTAACCGGCCTTGCGCAGGGTCTGTTCAACCTGGGCCATGCCCAGCGGTGCAGCCTGTGCGGCCGGTGCAATGGCCAGCAGGGCAACGGTGGCGAGGGTGAGCGACTTCAACATGGTGGTTCTCCTGTTCGTGTTGGTAGCCGGACCATCCCGGCAACGCCACGATGCGTGCCCCGGTTAACAGCGCCTTAGCCGTGGCTGTTAGCCGACTGTTAGTCGCCCCCGCCACACTCGCGCCTGCTCCCCTCTCTCTTTCCGCACCCGCATGCTCACCACCCTGCCCCTGCTGCTGGCCCTGGCCAACGCCCCGATCGCCGCCGCGCCTGTGCAGGACCCGGCGCAGCAGGTCGCGCGCCGCGCCGTGCAGCAGGGCCGCTACGTGCCGCTGGAAAGCGTGGTGCGCGATGCACTCAAGCGCTACCCGGGCCAGCTGCTGGAAGTGGAGCTGGACGATGGCGTCTACGAAGTGGAGATCCTGCGCGGAGACGGCGTGGTGGTGGAGCTGGACTATGATGCGCGCAGCGGAAAGCTGCTGAAGACGGAGCCCGACGACTGATGCGCATCCTGTTGGCCGAAGACGATGCCGCACTGGCACAGCGCCTGGTGCCCCTGCTGGAACAGGCCGGCTATGTGCTGCACGTGGTCGCCGACGGCCGCGAGGCCGAAGAAATCGGCCAGATCGAAGACCTGCAGGCCGCCATCGTCGACCTCGGCCTGCCCGGGCTGGATGGACTGAGCGTGATCGAGCGCTGGCGCAGCAATGGCCGGAGTTTTCCGGTGCTGGTGCTGACCGCGCGCGGGCGCTGGCACGACAAGCTGGCCGGCTTCGATGCCGGTGCCGACGATTACCTCACCAAACCGTTCCAAGCCGACGAACTGGTGCTGCGCCTGCGCGCCCTGATCCGCCGCAGCCATGGCCACGCCAGCCCGCGCCTGCACTGCGGCCCGCTGCAGCTGGACGTCAACGCCGGCCGCTTCGAACTGGACGGGCAGGCGCTGCCCCTCAGTCCGCAGGAGTTTCGCCTGCTCAGCTATTTCATCCACCACAGCGGGCAGGTGATCGGCCGCGACCGGCTGGGCGAGCAGGTGTTCGACGGCGGCCATGACCCGGACTCCAACGCACTGGACGTGCTGCTCGGGCGGGTGCGCCGCAAGCTCGGCACCGACCTGATCCAGACCGTGCGCGGCCAGGGCTGGCGGCTGGCCGCGCCATGAACCGGCAACCGTCGCTGCGGCGGCGCCTGCTGCTGGCCGGCGGTGTCGGCCTGCTGCTGGTCTCGCTGCTGGCCAGTGCACTGCTGGGCGAGCTGTTCAAGCGCAGCGCGCGCGATCGCTTCGACCATGAACTGCAGCAGGACATGCTGACCCTGCTGGCGCAGGCCGAAGTGGATGCGGACGGACAGCTGCGCCTGCGCCAGGAACCCAATGACGCACGCTTCCAGCGCGTGTTTTCCGGTGCCTATTGGCAGATTGCCGGTGCCGATGGCCGCGTGCTGCTGCAGTCGCGCTCGCTGTGGGATGAAAACCTGCCTGCGCCGGCTACCGGGCCGGCCACGCGCAATCTGTCCGGACCGCTGCAGCAATCCCTGCGTGCACGCGTGCAGCAGGTGCGCCTGCCACGCGCCAGCGAACCGTTCGTGGCGGTGGTCGCCACCGATCGCAGCGCGCTGGATGCGGATGTCGCCGCGTTCCGCAAGCGCACCGCCATCGCCCTGGGCGTACTGGTTGCGGCGTGGCTGGCGGTGCTGGCCAGCCAGGTGCACTTCGGCCTGCGCCCATTGCATCGCCTCGGTGCACAGCTGGAACGGGTGCGGCGCGGCGACGCGCAGCGCATCGACACGCGGGAGCTGGGCGCGGAAGTCGCACCGCTGGGGGAAGAACTCAACGCGCTGCTGGACCACCAGCAACGCATGGTCGCGCGCGCACGTACCAGTGCACAGGATCTGGCGCATGCATTGAAGACCCCGCTAAGCGTATTGGCCACCGAAGCGGACGGCGACGGCACGCACTGGCGTACCACTGTGCGCGAACAGAGTGCGCGCATGCAGGCCAGTGTCGACCGTTACCTGGCCGCAGGGCTGGCCGCCGACCATCGCCAGCGCACCGGCGTGGCGGCAGTCGCACAGGCAATGTGCCGGCTGATGGCACGCGTGCATGGCGAACGTGGCATTGCATTCACGGCCGCAGATATCGATCCGGCGTTGCAGTTCGCCGGTGCCAGTGCGGATCTGGAAGAAATGCTGGGCAACCTGCTGGACAACGCCGGGCGCTGGGCACGGCAGCAGGTCCACGTCAGCGCGGATGCCGACGAAGGCCAGTTGCGCATCGAAGTACACGACGACGGCCCTGGCCTGGCTGCAGACGCCCTGGAACGGGTCACCCAGCGCGGCGTGCGGCTGGATGAGCGCGAGGGCAGCAGTGGATTGGGGCTGGCGATTGTCGGCGATATCACCGCCAGTTATGGCGGGCGCGTGGCGTTGGAAAATGCGCAGCCGGGCCTGCGCGCGACGTTGTGGTTGCCGGTGGCGTGAAGCGGCCAACCTGACGATTGGGTAGTGCCGGCCGCTGGCCGGCAACCACGTGCTCACCGGGAACGCCCTCTGAAAGCCGGCCAGCGGCCGGCTCTACCGAGCGTCAATCCGGCCGGTCGCCATGCACCCGGTAGGTGTCGACCTTGGTCAACCCAACGGTGGGTAGTGCCGGCCGCTGGCCGGCAACCACGTGCTCACCGGAAACGCCCTCTGAAAGCCGGCCAGCGGCCGGCTCTACCAAGCGTCAATCCGGCCGGTCGCCATGCTCCCGGTAGGTGTCGAACGGTGGGTAGTGCCGGCCGCTGGCCGGCAACCACGTGCTCACCGGGAACGCCCTGCGGAAGCCGGCCAGCGGCCGGCTCTACCGAGCGCCAATTCGACCGGTCGCCGTGCTCCCGGTAGGTGTCGACCTTGGTCGACACGCACCCAGCATCAACGGTGATGCATCCACCAGCAGTCAATCGCGTCCAGCACGATGTGGATCATCAAACCGATGCCTACCAACCGCGTCTTCTTCGGCACGCACAGCCCGGCATAGACCGCGATGGCCGGTGCGGTGTGCAGCGGGTGGAACCCGATGCTGCAGCGGTTCGGTGCGTAGATCGGGTCGGCCAGCAGATGGTCCAGGTCGATGATCCAGCCCAGCAGCATCAGCAGCCACGCCGAGGCGAAGCGCTTGCGCCAGAACAGCCAGGCCAGCAAAGCTGGCACGGCGGCATGCAGGAACAGGTGGAAGATCGCGCGCGCGCTCATCGGCAACGGTGGCGCCGGGCAGGCCCGGCACCGTCCATCAGACCAGCGGTTCGTCGGACAGGTAGGTGTAACCGGTCAGGCCGGCTTCCAGCGCCTCCGACAGCTCCTGCGCGCGTTCCGGCGACAGCTGCGCCTCGGCCACGCGCTGCGCATAGGTCGCGCGCAGTTCGTCCAGGCGGTAACCCACGTAATCCAACATCACATCGGTGGTGTCGCCACGGCGCTGCTGGGTGATGGCGTAGCCATCGGCATCGGCCAGCACTTCCACGGCGTCGGTATCGCCGAACAGGTTGTGGATGTCGCCCAGAATTTCCTGGTAGGCGCCGACCATGAAGAAACCGATGCGGTAGCTTTCGCCCGGCTTCATCTTGTGCAGCGGCAGCGAGCTGTCCAGGCTTTCGTTCTCGACATAGGTTTCCACCATGCCGTCCGAGTCGCAGGTCATGTCGGCGATGATGCCGCGGCGGTCCGGGGTTTCGTCCAGGCGCTCGATCGGCACGATCGGGAACACCTGGTCGATCGCCCACACGTCCGGGATCGATTCGAACACGCTGAAGTTGACGAAGTACTTGTCGACCAGGCGCTCGTTCAACTCATCCAGCACAGGGCGATGGCTCTTCTCGTCATAGCTCAGGCGCGCACGCACGCCGTGGGCGATGGCGTAGAACAGATCGTCGATGCGCGCACGCTGCGGCAGATCGATCTGGCCCAGCGCGTAGCTGGCCAGGCCTTCGGCATGGAAATGCTGCGCTTCCTGGAACAGCTCCACCGCCGGGCGCACGTCCAGCTCGTCGTGGATCTCGCGCAGGTGGCGGATCGCCGCCGGCTCGTCGTCGTGCTGGTCCGGCACGCGGCCTTCCTGCGCTTCTTCCACTTCCGACACATTGGCGATCAGCACCGCGTGGTGCGCGGTCATCGCGCGGCCGCACTCGGTGACGATGCGCGGCGGGGTCAGGCCGAACTCTTCGCAGGCATTGGCCAGCGGCTGCACGATGTTGCTGGCGTAGGAATGCAGGCCGTAGTTGATCGAGCAGAAGCTGCGCGAACGGGTGCCTTCATAGTCCACGCCCAGGCCGCCGCCCACATCGACGTGGGTGATCTTCGCGCCCAGGCGCGACAGCTCCACGAAGTAGCGGGTGGCTTCGCGCATGCCGTTGGCGATGTCGCGCACGTTGGAGATCTGCGAACCCATGTGGAAGTGCAGCAGGTTCAGGCAGTCTGCGTACTCGGTGTCACGCAGCGACTTCCACAGGTCCAGCAGCTGGCGCGGGGACAGGCCGAACTTGGCCTTGTCGCCACCGCTGTTCTGCCACTTGCCGGCGCCCAGCGAGGCCAGGCGCATGCGCACGCCCAGGCCCGGCTTCACGTCCAGCGCCTTGGACTCTTCCAGCACCAGCTTCAGCTCGGACGGCTTCTCGATGACGATGAAGGTCTGCAGGCCCAGCTTGCGGCCGATCAGGGCCAGGCGGATGTACTCGCGGTCCTTGTAGCCGTTGCAGACGATCAGCCCACCCGGGCGCGACAGCGCCAGCACCGCCATCAGCTCGGGCTTGCTGCCCGCTTCCAGGCCGAAGCCCTCGCCGTGGTGACTGGCCAGGGTACCGGCCACGCCGCGGGTCTGGTTGACCTTGATCGGGTACACGGCGGTGTAGCCGCCGCTGTACTCCCAGTCCTGCTGGGCCTGGCCGAAGGCCGCCTGCAGCTTGCCCAGGCGCTGGCCGAGGATGTCCGGGAAGCGCACCAGCAGCGGCAGCTTGGCGCCGGCCGCACGGGCCGCGTCCACCACCTTGGGCAGCGACACCACCGGGCCGTCCGCCCCGGTCGGTCTCACCACCATGTGCCCGGCCTGATCCACGTCGAAGTAACCGTCCGCCCAATGCGGGATCGAGTAGGTCTTGCGGGCTTGGTCGAGGGACCAATCGGTCATTTCAGTCGGCCTTGTTGGCAATAAAAGGGGGGGCATGATAACGCCTATATGCCCACAGGTTCGTTATCATGCGCGCCCGCGCCCGTGACAGGTTTCAACCTGAACGGGCCGATCCGTCCGGATGTGGCATCTGTGCCACGCGGCCCCGCCCGCCAGCCCGGCTCCACCCCTCCGAACAGGACTGTTTTCCAATGACTGACAGCAACAACTGGTACATCGAACACTTCGAGCGCACCGGCTCGGCCATCGGCTACCGCATCACCGGCAAGCTGGACGAGGTGCAGTCGCCGTTCCAGAAGATCGAGATCTTCCAGACCACCGACTGGGGCAACCTGATGACCATCGACGGGGCCATCATGCTGACCAGCAAGGACAACTTCTTCTACCACGAGATGATCAGCCACCCGGTGCTGTTCACCCACGCCGCGCCCAAGCGCGTGGTGATCATCGGTGGCGGCGACTGCGGCACCCTGCGCGAAGTGCTCAAGCACAAGGGCGTGGAGAGCGTGACCCAGTGCGATATCGACGAGCAGGTCACGGTGATGGCGCGCAAGCACTTCCCGGAACTGTGCGATTCCAACGATGACGCCCGCGCCGAGCTGCTGTTCGACGACGGCGTGGCCTACATGGCCAACTGCCCGGCCGGCAGCGTGGACGTGGTGATCGTCGACTCGACCGACCCGGTCGGCCCGGGCGAAGGCCTGTTCAACAAGGCCTTCTACGAGAGCTGCTTCAAGGCCCTGAAGGACGACGGCATCCTGGTGCAGCAGTCCGAGTCGCCGCTGATGCAGCTGGACCTGATCAACGAAATGCGCACCGAGATGGGCAAGGCCGGCTTCGGTTCGTTCAAGACCCTGCCGTTCCCGCAGCCGTGCTACCCCACCGGCTGGTGGAGCGTGACCATGGCGCGCAAGGGCGACAGCAGCTTCGACTTCCGCCAGGCCGACTCGGCCGCCAAGACCTTCAACACCCTGTACTACACCGCCGCACTGCACACCGGCGTGCTGGTGACTCCGCCGTTCGTACAGGCGGCACTGAAGTAAGGCGTGCCGACCAACGGTCGGCCCCCATCAATGCAAAAGAAAAACCCGCGCTGGCAACAGCGCGGGTTTTTTCATGTTCCGGTAGTGCCGGCCGCTGGCCGGCAACCTCATGCAACGATCAAAGCGCCCAGATACCGGCGATCACCGCCACCACCAGGCCCCACTTGATCAGCTGGTAGGCCACCACGCTGCGCTCGCGCAGTGCCTTGGCCTTCAGGCGCACCTTGTAGACGCTGCCGAACGCCTTGTTGACGCCACCGGTCGGGTCACCCGGCAGGTTCGGCGAGGCACCACCGGCCAGCAGCGTGGCCGCCACCGCGCGGTTGAACAGGCCCGGCAGGCCGAAGCGCAGCGGGCGGGCGATGTCGCAGAACAGGATCACGCGATCATCCGGCGTCTCGTTGTGCGCGTGGTGGATGTAGGTCTCGTCGAACATCATCCACTCGCCGTCGCGCCAGCTCTTCTTGATGCCGTCCACTTCGATGTAGCAGCCGTCGTTGTTGGGCGTGGCCAGGCCCAGGTGCAGGCGCAGCGAACCGGCGAACGGGTCGCGGTGCGGGCGCAACTCGCTGCCCGAAGGCAGCTGCGCGAACATCGCCGCGCGCACGTCCGGCAGCGACTCCAGCAGCGCGGTGGTCTTGGGGCACATCGCCTTCGCCGACGGGTGCGACGGGCCGTACCACTTCAGGTAGAAGCGCTTCCAGCCACGGCGGAAGAACGAATTGAAGCCGGCATCGTTGAACGTGCTGGAGGCGGCGATCTTCTGTGCATCGCGCAGCGCCAGCGCCTCGTCGCGGATCATCTGCCAGTTCTGGCGCAGCGGCTCCAGCTGCGGGAACTCCTTGGCCGGGTCCAGGAACGGCGTGGTCGGCACCTTCGAGAACATGTACATGACCACGTTGATCGGGGCCATGAAACTGGAGTGGTCCAGCAGCTGGCGCGACCAGCGCGCGCGCACCTTGCCACGGAAGTGGATGTACAGCACGCAGGCCACGAACAGCGCTGCAATGACGATTTTGATGATCAAAGCACTTTCCTCCAGCCGCAGCCGGAACGGGAAACGGGGCGATGCACGGCCAGGCGGCCAGCACCGGTTGGGAACGCGGCAGGGGACGGGGACGTGCCGGAGGGGGGCGGCCGCCGATGTCGCGGGTTAACAGCTTATGGTCGGCAGGGCGTGCGCCGGGGTCAAGCCGGACGTGCGTGGCGTTCAGCGCGGCGCCGATGAATGGGCCGAAAGCGCGCCCAACCCCTTGATTCAACACAGCAAGCCCTATAAGTGAGACATAATTGTCCGATTCTGCGTGACGAACTGTTCCAGCCACGGCCCCGACATTTCTCCGACAAATCGTGGAATAGCGAACTGGCGAGTACTAAAATTAACGAAAACTTAGTAACTCCCTGTAACACCGGTTCGCTTGACGCTTTGCGCCACCCACCGGGTCGTCCGAGACCCCGACATGTATCTTCCTGCTCTCCCCCCCTCCTCCTGCGGCAATGACGCCGCCTCCCCGCTGCTGCTCAAGCGCGGCGAGCGTTTCCTGGCCCCCGACGTCTACCGCACCTGCCTGGATGGGCGCGAGGCGGTCATCAAGGACTACTCCCGCTACCGCGGCACCCCCGTTTCGCTGATCGCGCGGCTGATGGTGCGCCGTGAAGCCCGCATGCTGCAGCGCCTCGGCGGCTGGAAGCATGCCCCCGCACTGCTCGGCACCCTGGGCGGCCTGGCGCTGGGCATGGAATTCATCCCCGGCCAGACCCTGAGCACCGCGCAGGCCGTCGGCAACGACGTGTTCGAGCAGCTGCAGCACGCGCTCAGCCGCCTGCACGCCGCCGGCATCACCCACAACGACCTGCACGGCACCAACGTGGTGGTCAGCGGTGGCGTGCCGGTGCTGCTGGACTTCACCTCCGCCTGGCGCATACCCCGCTGGCTGCGGCGCGGCCCGCTGAGCCGGCAGATGCGCCGCAGCGACATGAAGAACCTGCTGAAGATCCGCCAGCGCGTGACCGGCCAGGCGCCGAGTGCCGCGCAGGCCGCGCTGGTGGCCGACCCTGGCTGGGTCGCCGCCGTGCGGCAGGGCTGGAAGCGGTTCTATAAGTGGGCGAAGCGCCGGTAAGCGCCGCCCCGCTTTACCGCTCCTTGTAGAGTCGAGCCATGCTCGACTGCTCTTCCTGCATCGCGCGAAATGCAGTCGAGCATGGCTCGACTCTACAAAAACCGGTTACAACGCGTCCGCGTCCAGCTCACCGGTACGAATACGCACCACGCTGCCCAGGTCGTACACGAACACCTTGCCGTCGCCAATCTTGCCGGTGCCGGCGGCCTTCACGATGGCCTCAACCACCGCCTCCACCTGGTCATCGGTCACCGCCACTTCCAGCTTCACCTTCGGCAGGAAATCGACCACATACTCCGCGCCACGGTACAGCTCGGTGTGGCCCTTCTGGCGACCAAAGCCCTTCACTTCCGTCACCGTGATCCCGGTAACCCCACGCTCGGCCAGCGCTTCGCGCACGTCGTCGAGCTTGAACGGCTTGATCACCGCCATGACCATCTTCATCGTCTATCTCCTGTCTTCCGGCGTGGAGGATAGCGCCTGAACGCGGCCCGTGCGAAGCCGCTGCGGCCTGTCCGGGCAGTGGGTGCCAGCAGTATCCTTGTGCCCGAATGGCCTGCCCGCGCCGGATGCACGGGCCCACCCCCACGGAGCACCCCATGATCGACCTGAATCAAATCGATGACCTCGCCCGTCGCCTCAGCGACCTGGTGCCGCCGGGCCTGCGCGAATCGCGCGAGGAACTGCAGGCCACCTTCAAGAGCGCGCTGCAGGCCGGCCTGGCCAAGCTCGACCTGGTCACCCGCGAGGAGTTCGAAGTGCAGCGCGCCGTGCTGCTGAAGACCCGCCAGAAGCTGGATGCGCTGGAAACCGCCGTGCGCGAGCTGGAAGGGCGCGGCGCCGCAGAATGAAAAAAGGAGGCGCACTGCGCCTCCCACTACAGAGTATTTCCCGGATGGGGCCTCGCAGCAAGGCCCACCGGGCGCCCTAGACTCGCCGGCCTGTCGATCCGGCAGGACACGCAGGGGCAGTGCCGATGGCGCAGGACACCGAATGGACACCCGTTTCGCATGACACCTGCGACCAGGTCGCCGGGCCGTTCTATCACGGCACCCGCGCTGACCTCGCGGTGGGCGAGCTGCTGAGCGCGGGCTTCCGCTCCAACTATCGCGACAGCGTGGTGATGAACCACATCTACTTCACCACGATTGCCAAGGGCGCTGGGTTGGCTGCGGAGATGGCCAAGGGTGAAGGGCGACCGCGCGTGTATGTGGTGGAGCCGACCGGGCCGTTTGAAGACGATCCGAACGTGACCAACAAGAAGTTTCCCGGGAACCCGACGCGGTCGTACCGGAGTGCGCAGCCGTTGCGGGTGGTTGGGGAGATTGCGGAATGGGAAGCCTACGACGCGGAATTCGTTCGGCAGTTGAAGGCGTTTGTTGCTTCGGGGAGTGGGGAGATCATCAATTGATGGCCTATTGGCGCTGGGCGTTGCGCACTTCTTCATCGGCTTCATAGATGTCCAGCCCGAGCTCAATGCCGCGCTCACCCAAGGCGAGCAGCGCGCGAGGCGAAAGCGAGACACCACCGTTGCTGCTGCCCATGAAAAGACCGCAGAACAGATCAGGCCGGAAGCGTGCCAGAGACTGCCATACGGCGAGATCGCCGGTGAGCTGATCGAGGATCTCGAAGATCTGAGCGTCCAGATCTTCAGGCTCACGACGCTCCGCATCAAGTTGCCAGCTGCCAGTCCTGGCGATACGCACGGTGCCTGATGGGTTGCCTCTGAGTTCCTGGCCCTTGTGATGCGATGCGGTCGGGGTCGCCCCGAGCAAGCCACTGACTTCTTCGGGCAGGAGGTCCTCCCCGAAGAATCGGAGGGCTACCAGGGAATGATCGAATGCGGCCATGGGAATCCAGTTGTCCTTTTCGGAATGTATTCCAGTGCGTAGGCCTCGTTGATGTCAGATTCCAGCCGGAACCGGACGACAGCAGTTTGAGAATAGGCCGAACCGGGGGAGTCGGCTTGGTCTCAAACGGAGAGCTGGCCGGTCTCTACTTGAACATGTCCAATAAGTCCTTGTCTTCATGCCGCTGCTCCCACGTGGAGAGAAAGCAGAAGCTCACCCCACTGCGCATGGCAACCGTTTGGAACCCCGCGAGCTCTTCCTTCGTGATCGGATACTCGACCGGATCAAAATGCAGGAGCGCCCACGGCTTGAGGAGTGAGAACCCGGACGCGAGTTCCGAGAAGATTTCCTTCAGCTTAGGTCGGATGGTGGAGAAGTCCCTGACCGGCCCCGCACGATTGCCAAGGGCGTGGCACTGGCGACGAATGGTTCTGTCACCACCTACCGAGCGAGCGATGAAGTGATCCTGGTGCACTTGAACGTAGAACAATTGCCGGCGAAACATCTTCATTCCCCGCATCGCCCCTAAAAAGCCCAGCCGTACAAATCATCAAGCCCCATCCGGAAGCCGGACCTGCGCCGCGCATTCTGCCGCAACGGGCGCAACCGATGTGCCCTTCAGTCGTGAAAGTGCCGCAAGCGTACGTCGTTCATACGCCTCCGCGACTCCCGGATCTGGCTCGATGAACGGCGATGTGCAGATGTCCTCGACCTTGAATCCCTGCGTGGTCAATGCCAAGACCCGCTCGGGCGCTTTGGGCAATGCACGGGCTACCGCATAGTTGATGGATAGCGAGGCGCCCGCATCTGAAAACGGCTTTAGCGCAGCCGCAACCTCGAGCCATGCAGGATCACCTGACTCGATGCCAGAGGTGACCTGCCCAAACTCCCGCTCGTGCTGCCACAGGTCCCAAAGCACCTTGCGCCCCCCTTCGTTGGCAACGCGATTGAGCACGGCCTGTGCCGAAGGGCGATCCGCCGCGACTGCAGCTGGACTGGCAAGCGCAAGCACGAGTAGGAGCATTGTCATGCTTCTCATGGAACCTGACTCCCTGATGGATGGACCCTTGGGTCCGGTCATACGTCCTGCCCACAAAGCACCATGTGGCGTGCTTTCCCCTGATACAGCGCGATCCTAGGGCGGCTGGGTTTGGCCATTAAGCCGGCGCATGGCCAGACCCAGGCATAGGATCAGAAGCCCCGCCAAATCCACGTTCAAGACACCACGGGCATGTCCGTCACGGATCGCTGGCCAGCCACTTATCTACAGGAATTGCCCTCCGCGGGCCAATATCCGCTCCCGGCCAGGAGCGGACATCAATCGCAAGAGTCTTCCTTATCGCGGAACACCGGCGCGAGAGTCTGAGCTCCATCAGGCCGGCTGGATACGCGACGCGCGATTCTCAAGTTCGACTCTTGCCGCGCTACCGCAAGATGATTACCGGCTAGCGGCCTTGGTCTACTCCAGCGATTCGTCACTCCCGCCTTTCCGCCTGAATATGGATAGACGAAACACCGGAAACCAAGGATTGACTGGACCAAGCATCCAGCTCCTCTGCAATTGAGCCACTCAGAAGCCATCCGCGGCCGGTGCACTGAGCCGAAGCCAAGGCGAGAACCACAAATTCAGGCCACGATTGCGCAGCATGATGGGAGCAGGCACTCACCATGAAGCCGCCCTTGTGATAGGGCTCGGCGTGGAGATTGCTGACTTCAAGACCTGCTTGCTCAAACATCCGTGCCGCGACCTTGAGAGTCGCCTGCTGCGTTGTGCAATTGGTGAACAAGCGCCAGTACAACTCCATGAGTCCACAATCTTCCAAAAGGCCCTCTGGGCGTGGTTGCGCTACTTATAGCAGACGGCGCGCACGACCTTTCCCCTCTTGCCACCCGAGGTGCCTGCATCAAGGAACAAATGGTTGAAGAGCGCCCACGGTTTGAACGGTGAGCACCCTGGCATGAATCCCGAGAAGATCACCTTGAGCTGGGGCCGGAGAATCGAGAAGTCCTTGATCGTTCCTCCATGTTCCTGTCGCGCGCCCCCATCAATGCGCAGGCTGCACCTTCAGCACGCTTGAACCCCTTCGCAGCAGGTACAGCGCAACCAGGAATGGCCACAGCGAGTTGATCGACGAGAACGCGCGCTGTGTCAGCCCCCTGAACCCTTCCGGATCCGCTCCCACCACGTTCAACCAGAGATAGACGATGCCCCCGATGCTCACCATAGCAGTCACGGCATACGCCCTTCGGTTGGCAGACCACGCGCTCAATTCGATGTGCGACATCGCCGGTGCAATGATGTTTGCGATACCGATGGTGTAGAAGCCGTGCATCGGATGGCCCATGGGCCAGAGCCCGTTGGTCAGCATGGAAATGCCAAAGACCAACCAGCAGATTGCACCTACGGCAATCCGACGGCCGGACTCCCGCCATACCCCGATGGAGAACGCCACGAAGCCCATACCGGAGCCGATAGCCGCGATCCTGCCGCAGATGCTTGCAAGCGTTGGCGCCTGCAGCAACTCGCTGGCGTGCTGCGCAAGCGGGTTGTAGCCCGGCGCGAACAGGGCGGCAACGCTGGTCCAGAACAGGAACCACGGAAGCGGGACCAGACCCGCGCAGAGAAGCAGTCGGCTGCGGCGTGACATGTACAGTGGTCCTTGTTTGGCCTGCGCCAGTGGGTGGAATCCAGTCGAACGCTGCAGAACCTTCCTACTGCGGGCAGGACGATCCCGAGTGACTACAGTAGTAGTCAGATTGCGCGCGGCACTCGGTAGGTTCAATAGGCAAGAAGTCATTTAAACCATCTAGCGGGTGTCGCAGCGGTTCGGTTTCATGAGCGATCACACATGCCCGATGGGCGAGTGCTGTCGCATTTGCCGCCCCTTGCATCTCCAACGGAAGGTTCTGACGACTCCGTTCCAGAAGCGCCGTTTCACCTAGCACGCCAAGGCTCTCGCCGCTTCCGGTGCTATGCGACAATGCCAAAAACGTCTCGGGTTTTGGCGGCATTGACCCCTACCCGTTGGCATTCCGAACAACTGCAGGTAATCGTTACTGCGCCACCGTGCATCGGTGGTCGGGACTCGAAAGCCCGTTTTGTTGGGAAGTAGTTTGCGCTTGCCAGCCGGCACCATCGCGCGTGGTGCCGGCTGGCAATCCGTCTGCCGGCTATGGCGGGCGGGGCGTGGGGGTCTTGTACCCGCCGGTTCCCAACATCCGGTTTTCGAGCCACGCTCTGCCCGCCACCTTTATCGGTGGCGGCTTCTGCCTGCATGCACGGAGCCCGACATGACCACGCCGCACTCCCCGCCCCCGCGCCCCATCCAGAAAGCGCCGTCACCCGCGCCCGCGCTGGACCCCAACAGCCTGATCGCCATCCTGCACGCCATCGGCGCGGGCGCTGCGGCCGACGGCCAGCCCTGGCCCGAGCGGCATCATCTGCGCAGCCGGCAAATGGCATTGTCCGACGCCGACTGCGCGCTCACCGGCCAGCGCATCGTCCAGGAGATCCTGCTGGCAGCCGAGCGCACGCGCCAGAACGGCGAGCCGGAGCAGTACGTGGGCGACCGGGTGATGGAGGGGCTGGTGATGGCCGATCTCGCGCTGACTGCCTTCATCCACGAGCGGATGCGACCCAAGGACTGAGCGCGCTTATGGCGCGGAGCTTTCTGCCTGTGTGCGGGGTGACAAATGAAGATGCACGGCCTTGCCGCTGCAGCGGTGTCCATCGCGGTGATCGGCGCGATGTGGGTGGAGTGGCCCGAGCCAGCGGGCGATCAGGTCTGGGCCTACCAGAAGCTACGGCCGGCCGATTACCGCCTGCTGCACAGTGATGCGCTCGGCTTCGTTACCGCGAAGGCCTACCAGGGCTTTGAACTGTACGCGCGCCATGCCGGGGCGACGTCCTTCGAGATCCGATGCAAGGGCGTGCTGGTCATGGACGTGGAGAACGCACCCTCGCGCGTGCTGATCCGGATGCCTGCCGATGCACGGTGGCGGGCACCGGATATTGAGCGCCTGCGCATCAGCTTCGAGCGTTGGATGGATCTGCACCAGAGCCAGGGGCGGTTGCTGGTGGAAAACGCGGGGCCTTCGTGGGTTGAGGCGCGGTTTGGGCGCTTCACTGGTTTGGTGCCTGATGAGCAGCGATGTCTGCTTGGGGGCCCAGGCCACCGCCAGGCCGTTCCCAGCAACCATGTCCGCGCTGGAGTGCCATCGTAGGCCGACGCTTGCAGTGGGGTTGCGCCTGCACCGCAAGGGGCAGAGCAACCGGTCAGGGGCCGAACCCCAGTGCCATTGCAACCACTTTTCCATCCCGGACGTAGAAGCATATGTTCGATCCGCCTTCCGAGAACCCGCAGGTGCGCTCGACCTTGAAGCCGCCCAGCGTTGCCTGCTCTGTGTCCCTCTGGCCATACGCGCCTGCTGCGCTGGCGGCCTTGGACGCCGGGTCACCCATGGCAACGCCTTTCAGCTTCACGCCGCGCAAGCTCTCGGTTCTGCCTGCAGCGGGTTGCCCCGTGCTGATCGATGAAACGCGGATTTCATCGATGGTTCGGAACTCAGGAGCGACGTCAGGGTTGGAGGTGATCAGCACCTCCAAGCGGGTAGTGGGATCCAGGTATCTACGCCGTATCAGTCCTGCCGCGTCCACGACCATCTCGCCATCACCATAGCGGCGCAGGACATCCCGCTCGCTGTAGACATGCGGGATGAAACTTCCATCGCGGAAGGCATTCGATACAAAATCCACCCGTGGATTCCCTGCGGGAAAGCCGGCGACTGCAGGCAACATACCCACCGCAATCAAGATGAATCTGCGTGTCTTCATGACAACTTCGTCCATCCATCTGAAGGAATGATCACAGGACATTCGTGACTCATGTGCGGATAGCCCACTCGTTCCAGAGGCGTATCACCATTCCGGGTGATAGCGGTCCTTGTACTCGTCTTGAATCAGTCCTTGGTTCACATAGCGCCCCTGACTGGTCCTCAGCACGTCCCGCGCGAACCTCAAGGCACCATCAACCGAATCAAACGTCCACTCGGTACCAAAGGGATGATCCGGATCCAGCGCCTCGAACTCGTACACATCGATGAAGCCAGGCGCTCCATTGTCAAACACTTCGCAAAGACGAACCCTCCAGGCGTTCAGATTGGCCTGCTCAATGGAGACAAAGCGAATCACACGCTGATCCAACTCATATCGATCGGGGAGCAGCTGCTCGACATCGCGGCCCGCCGAAAGATTGCCTGTTACATCCAGATCACAAAGATAGCGCTGCAATGGAACCCCCATTCCGTTGAGAAAATTGACCAGCAAGTGAGCATTGGTGACTTCCGGAGCGACTAGGATGCCTCGCCCGAGGCATAGTGCCATGCACCCGACGATTGGCCGTCATAACGGCTATCGATGTCCTCCAGCCATACCTTCAGATCCAGCAGAAACCTTGCATGGTCGAAGTCCTTGAACTTCACCCTGCCCAGTTGCTCCGCCAACTGCTCAAGCAATTCGCGGGATACATACCGCATCTTCTCTTTCATCGAGAGCGGAACGATGGTCGGCAGGTCAAGCATTACATCGGTATAGAACTCCGCCTTCTTTCGTCGAAACTGCACTCTTCGCTTGAAATCCAGCTCGGGATCTCGACACACGAAAAGCAATGCCACAGAAGCCACTTCGTTCCCGTAGCTCCTGGACTCGAATGTGGCGGAGCGCTCTACGTAATGACTCTTGATCCTGCCAACATGCGACTCCCAGTCGCTGTCCGCCGTGAACTTCAGCTTCATCCCTCTTCCGTTCCCTTATAGAAACTACTTCGGACCAGTCCGGCCTCCGCTTCCGCGAGCCCTCCGGTGGCTCTCATTGGTTGCGACTCTCTTTCCTGCTCACGCCGTACGAACTCCGGATCGGACATCAGCCTGTCCATCAGCTGTGAGGCGGTGATGCGTTCGCTCATGCGTTGATCTCTCGAAGGAAGCAGCGGCCCAGCAGACGACGCCAGCACATCATTCCCACTGCGTTCTACACGGATGCGCAGTTTCAATCGCTCTGATCGCCCTTGCGACTTCTTCGCGGGGACTTACTGCTGGCGACAGGACCATTGGGCCGAGATTGGATTCAATGGGCGCCGTCTTGTCCAGCGCATCATGCAGAAGAGGCAGCACTGGACGAGCTCGACACCCCAGAATCGCCAGCATCCTGGAGGCGTAGAACCGGCCCACATCTCCATCCATCTCCAACAGAGAGGCGATCTCTCGCACGCTGGAAGGACTGGCTTCATCAAACTGTCGTTTCCCGAGACTCGACAGACATTCAAGCAAGGCTCTCATGGCCAGGGCCCTTTGATCCGCATTCGGCTGTGCTTTCAGCTCGCGAACCTGCTGGACGACACGCCGGTCCACATCCACGTGACCAACATCAAGATCGCATCCCCTCACTTGGCGAATGGCCGAGGTCGAAGCAGAACCAGCCTCGATCCTGTGACCATCACCGTCGTCGCTACTCGCACTGGCCGGGCCTACCAGACCAAGCCAAACAGCGAGGGCGACGCATACAGCAGCACGTATGGAACCGCTCCGCGTCCGAGAATCGGCCCCGTACCGGGTAGCACTCGAGAAAGATACAGGAATCATTACCACTCCTCTTATCTCCCATTCTCCATGCCAGCCCGCCATCAGTGAACCTGCGCAGGCGCCGCCCGGTTACCTGACGTGCCGCGGAATCGCGTAGGTTGAATCACCTGCGATCGCTCGCTCAGGTCCACAACGATGTCGTCGCCCGAGAACGTCAGCCGGAACCGGTACGCGTTGATGTTTCCGACCTCGTTGTAGTCGAAGACAAAGGTGTTGCTGCTCTCCCACCTGCCACCTACTGCTACGGGCAAACCAAAATTGCCGTTGCCCGACACGCGCGGAGTCCCATCCAACCCAACCGGCCGGGATGGTTCGTGGCGGCTGTTCAATTCAAGTTGGAGCTGCGCCACCTCTGCACCCGAGAACGTGAGCATCAGCGACTTCGCGCCAAGCGGGTTCTCCGACAGTACGTACCGCTTGCCTGACACCGTGCGTGCCAGTGGCGGCATGAACGATACCGGCGGGGGCGGTCTTGCCGCGTCGCTCACCGCGGCCGCCAACCGCGCCACCGCCGCCGGATTCTCCGGCAAGGGCTGGTCAGACGTGAGCGACGCAAGAATAAAAGCGCCGATATCGCCGGGTTCGAACGTCCCGCCGGTGAACACGACGACGATATTCTTCTCTGGACTTACGCTGATCCGTTGGCCACCGCGGCCATTGGCCTCGAACAGCGACGGCTTCCTGTTCGGCTGCAGCCAAAGACCGTACCCGTACTGCTCGTCGCTACCTTCCAGCTGCGCCTGCGGCCGGACCGCAGCACGCATCCATGCTGCCGGGACGAGTTGCCGGCCCTCCCAACGGCCATCGTTCAACCAGAGGTAGCCCAGCTTCGCCATGTCCAGGGGCTCAAGGTGAAGATCGCCCCATCCATACGAAACCCCGTGGCCATCGGCTGGCCAGGCCGCATGGTTGATGCCGAGTGGTCCAAACAACTCGCGACGGGCGAAGTCGAACGCACTCTGGCCCGTCGCCCTGGTGATTGCCGCAGAGAGCAGATGCATGCCGCCGGAGCAGTATTCGAAATGGTTCCCGGGCTCGTCGCGCATCGGCAGGTCCAGCATGAACCGGCTCCAGTCGCTGCTCTGCCTCATCCGCGACAGCGTGATTTCGCCCTGGCTGGCATCGCAGTCCAACCCAGAGGACATCGTCATCAGATGCTCGAGGGTCACGCGCTTCTTCCGCTCGTCCAGATTCGCGATGCCCTGGGCGCCGAAGACCGACGTCAGCGGCTGGTGCAGCTCCAGCGCGTGCTTGCCGATCGCGATGCCCGCCAGCGTGGTGGTGACACTCTTCGTCACCGACGCAACATCGTGGTACTGCCCTTTCTGGAACGGCCAGAAATAGGCATCCACCACCACATAGCCGTTTCGGATGATGGTCAGGCTGTGGATGGGCGTCTGATGCTCGCGCACGTAGTCGAAGGCGTTGGCCAGTACCTCCGAATCCATCCCTTGCGCTTCCGGGGAGGAATGGCGCCATTCCTGCGTCGGCCAGTAGGGTTCCTGTGCGGCTGCATCGAGAATGCCTGCGTAGCCAGAGGCCACCACGGACATGACGCACGCAGCAACGAGTCGTATCGAATATCGCACGGGATCTCCTGGGCACTGACGGCGGAGGGCACTGCGTCGCGTTGTGGGTCTGCCTGGCGCCGCAGATGGGCACGGGGCCGGCCAGCGCCGATTCTGCCACGGTATTGGGGCGAGTCCATGGCGTTGACTGGGTGCCACTCGTCCCGCCCGCGAGCCCATCCGCATTTTTTCTGTTCGCCCGATGCTCGATCATCAAGGGCGGCACCAACGTCATGGGCGGTCTGTACTGACGGAAACCGAGCCGTCCTCCCGCAGGCGGACGTTTACATATGCGTCTGGCGGAGGTATCCGGTCGATCGACGCTCCTGCGGGGAGAATGTCCCAACTGGTAATCGGGCCGCAAACTGTCCTATGAACCAATCGGCGACCATCCAATCCTCGCTTGGCAAGCTCGGCCACAACTACTTCAGGAGGCTGGCGGTCGAAGCCCTTGTAGGCTGTGCACGCCTCTCCCGTCTGGCCAATGGGATACGTTGAACTCTCCACCCCATCCCGGCAGCCCGGCAGCCCGGCAGGCCCATGGCGAGCGAGAGGGCCATCAGCACGCGAATGCACTGCATTTCAGCTCGCTCCTTTCCGTTACCGCCCTGTTGTACGCCTTGCCTGACGCAAGACCTCCGAGACCGCCATCGCAGAGCCGCGCTGCACAGATCATTTGCCCTCGGTGCGCACGCTGCACCCTTTGCAGGCGGAAATACCCCGAGACGCATTGCCGGCAATTACCGATAGTCCCACGCAGATTACCTGCCGCACCATCAAGCGTCTTTCTGCAGGAATCCACACATGAGCCTGGCGCTGGTCCACAGCCGTGCCCGCGCCGGGGTCGACGCCCCGCTGGTGCGGGTGGAGGTGCATCTCTCTGGCGGCCTGCCTGCCACCCAGATTGTCGGCCTTGCCGAGACCAGCGTGCGCGAATCACGCGAGCGCGTGCGTGCCGCCCTGCTCTGTGCGCGCTTTGACTTTCCGCAGCGGCGCATCACGTTGAACCTCGCGCCCGCCGATCTGCCCAAGGAAGGTGGGCGATACGATCTGGCGATTGCCTTGGGAATTCTGGCGGCCAGTGGCCAGGTCGACCCGCAGTCGCTGCTGCAGTACGAGTTCCTGGGTGAGCTTGGCCTGACCGGCGAGCTGCGGCCGGTGGCGGGTGCGCTGCCCGCCGCGATTGCGGCGGCTGACGCCGGGCGCATCCTGGTGGTGCCGCCGGGCAATGCCGCCGAGGCGGCGCTGGCCGAGCACGCGGACGTGCGCGTGGCGCGCACGCTACTGGAATGCTGCGCCGGGTTGGGCAATCCCCGCTTGTTGCCACCCGTGGAGCGCGTGGACACGTCACCGTTACCGCTGCCCGATCTGGCCGACGTGCGCGGGCAGGCACATGCGCGGCGTGCGTTGGAGGTTGCCGCAGCGGGTGGTCACCACCTTCTGCTGATCGGCAGCCCTGGCTGCGGCAAGACGCTGTTGGCCTCGCGCCTGCCCAGCCTGTTGCCGGACACCGAGGAAGCCGAGGCGTTGCAGCTGGCCGCGATTGCCTCAGTGAGCGGTGAGGGGCTGGATCCGCGACGCTGGCGGCAACGGCCGTTCCGCTCACCCCACCACAGTGCGAGCGCGGCGGCGCTGGTGGGCGGCGGCTGTCATTAGTCACGATTGGCGCGACTAAGTCATGAAGAACGCGACTGGCTTTGACGAATACGCCTCTCTCCCTACTCTGCTGCGCCCACGCGAAAGCCAGAGAGGAGCACGAGGATCAGGGTGAGATTGAGTGCCATCGCCTGATTCAGGGTCTCGTGCATCTGGTCGGCGACCAATCTCCAGAAGGCAAGAAGAAGATTGGCTTGCCGCCGAATGAACTTGAGGCGTACCTGCACAAGCTGGCTTCTTACCGAAAGCAGGGCGGGGGGGCGGAAAGGATGCAACGTGACTGGCCGTGGCCGAAAGCGGTGACAGCCTCAAGATCCTGACGAGCTCTTCGCTTGAGCAACTTCAGGAAGATCTTCAAGAACGTGCCCGATCTCCTGCTGAGCAGCAAGATCACAGTGCCTGGCGTGGACCGACGCTTGGAAGTCGAGAAGATGACGAGCACGAACGGTGATACAAAGAAGATGATGTCGAATCCGTTTCTCCCACCCGGATGCATTCATGAGCGCATCTCGGGCCGAAATCAATTGCGAGGATGCTCGGGGTCGCAAAATTAACCTGGGTGCGATCAAGCGAGTTCTGCTGCGCGCTGTCGGGACGGAAGAGCCCAAGTAGAGCACCGCAGCACACGTTCGCTCTGCGCAAGCCCAAGCAGCCCCGCTTGCAACTTAATGGCAGGGTCTAGCACTAAGGTCATCGCCATTGGTTGTTCGTCCGACTATATTGCAGCTCCCCCTAACCAAGATCCAACTAGACAGAGAGTAATCCTTGAAAAAGAAGATGACCGCATTAGTTATCGGCAACGCTGCCTACGACGGCGACGGAAAGCTTGCCAACCCGGTGAACGACGCCACCGACATCGCCAAGAAGCTCGGCGATTACGGCTTCGACGTTGAAACGGTCACCGACGCCAACTATAAGGACATGGACAAAGCCCTGACGAGATTTAGGGCAGCTCTCGCCACCAGCGAAGTCGGCCTGTTCTTCTTCGCCGGCCATGGCATGCAGATCGATGGAGTGAATTACCTGCTGGCCATCGATACGCCGATGGACGACGAGACCGATGCCAAACACGGATCTCTGTCTCTAGACAAAGTGATCGAGACGCTGGAGAGGTCCAAAGTCGCCACCAAGATCATCATGCTGGACGCGTGCCGCAACAATCCTTGGAAACGCGAGTGGCAGCGGTCCGCCTCCACTCTTGGCTTGGCCCCCGTGTATGCGCCAAGAGGAACCATCATCGGGTTCGCAACGTCCCCCGGCCAGTATGCGCTAGATGGCAAGGGTCGCAATGGAACCTACACCGGAGCCATCCTCCAGCACATCGATGAGGCTGACTGCTTGATCGAGACCATGTTCAAGCAAGTCCGCAATACGGTGTCGGCGGAGAGTAAGGGAAAACAGATTACTTGGGAGCACACCTCGCTGTCAGGCAATTTCGCCTTCAACCAGAGCCTGAGCAAGCTCATCACCGATTACGGTCCCGAAGCGTTGGCCGATGCACTTTTCGTGATCGATCCTGCCAAGAAGTCTCACAAGGTTATCGCCGGCCTTAAGAGCCACAACTGGTACTCGCAGAACGACGCATTGGCGCTGATAACTGCAGGATCTTTGACCAAGGCGTCGAACGACAACCTGTTTGTAATGGGACGAAACATCTATCAAGCAGCATGCGGCGGCTCTCGCGCAGCCGAGGCCTTCATTAGCAACTTCATTGATAGAACAGCCCATTTCCCTGCAGAGAAGCGCAAGGCCATCTTGGACGGCATGTTGTTCGAGGTGTTCTTCGACCCCGATGGTCAACCTCGGACTGCGATCAAGGCCAACCATTTCAGCGAAGTTTTTGCCTTGAAAAAGCACAAGAACTTGCAATCGAGTTTTGATTTCATCGGATCAGCACTGGCTGCCTCCAACGCTAAACTCTACGCGATCCCAGGCGGTCCGCTTGATGTTTCTGTAACGATCACTGCAAAAGCTATCGCAAACGGCTTCCGTATTGAAGGAGTCTACGTCGATGGCGTGAACATACTCAGGCTGGAGGATGAAGCAGAAGCGTCGGACGACGAGGGGAACCCAATTTACGTACGAACTTCTGTCAGCCAGTTTGAAAAAACGTTGTCTGCCCAAATGAAGCTCCCGCCCTCTCAACTGAAATTGACCTATTCGCCGCCGGAAGCAGACGAAGCAGGTTCGCTCAGAGTGCGGGCGGGCTTTACAGTTAGCAAGTAGTGGGCCCCTACGGCTAGGCGCACCGACCAGATGATGGCTCGTACCGCTTGACACCCCCACGAGCTAGATCCCCTTACTACCGATCAGTGTCAAGCTCTCTTGCGACGTCCGCCCCCATCAGGGGGCGGAAATTTCTTACTGGACCGCGGCCACAACACGCCGCGCTGATTGACCACGAGCGAGATGCTATTCGAATGACCTGCAGAACCATGCCGAAGCCGCCTGAAAGCATGGCCTGTAAACGTTACGTATCTCGAAAGGCGCCTATCTGACTTTGCGCCGGGATGGTTGGCTTTGCTCGGCAACGCCCTTATCGCAAATTGTCGGAGAACTCCACCAGTGCTGCATGAAGAACGCGGGCCGGATTGTCGCTCAGCGCAGCAGCAGGCGTGGCGCCATCGAGAAGAACATGGGGCGAGAGGAACCACTCCCCCCAAGCCGGTCGTGCGTCGCAGTCCATCTGGCTCTCGCTGAGATGGCCCGAAGTCGCGTAACACCGCCAGTATCTCGACGAGGTGGTCAACTGGCCTGCCGTCGGAACGAAAATGCGTTCCAACCCACCGCTTGGGAGGGATCCACCAGCCCTGTTTGGCCATGGCCTTCTTCCTGCGGGCTTAGACTTTCTGGCAACGATCTCGATTGATCGGCTTCCATCGCGCCAAGGTTGCCGCAGGCGGCACCATGCTGGAGTAGGCCATCCTCGCGACTCAAGCGACTGCGCTCAAGTGACTGAACCTGGACAGCACCCGACCGGCCCGGTCATTGCCGTCTACTGGTAGTGTTGATGGTTGACGTTGGAGCCACAGGCATAGCAGCGCCGATAGGCACCTCCCATCCGGGCACGGCCGGCACGCTCGGGGCCAAGCGGCCCACCGCAATGAGAGCAGTCATGGCCCGCACCACGCTGCCACCTGTGCAGCCGGTAGGTAGCCGTCCCCATCAGCCCCAGGCTTGCGGCCACAAGGCCTGCAGGCACCAAGCTGGCCATGGACTTCAGACCAGCCAGCAGAGGGTTCTGGGGCCAGGCTGACAGCATGGCTACACATAGCGCCGCCAGGACCAACAGCGACGCAGCTGGACCGTACGCTCGCACCACCACCCAGTTTCCTCGTTCCATGATCCCCGCCTATCTCGTGGTTGACGGAGCGATCATCAGTATCAGGCGTCGCACAGCGTGAGATTGGACCGGCATCAGGATCGTCAGCCCAGGTTGACCATCCTCCGGCGGACGGCGCAAGGCGCACAGAGCTTCCTCGAGGCCACGCCCGCAAAAGGTCGACCTCCATCCGAGGCATCAACTCTTGGTGGTGGTCGGCTGGTGGGCTACGCCTGTGGGGAACCGCCCTACAGTCTCTGAAGGCCCAAATCTCTACCATCACAGACTCACTCTGGAACAGGGAAGTGCGACTGCATGGGTACACCGTATGAGAACCAGATCCTGGGTGCGTTCGTCTTCGCCCTTGGTGTTGAATGCGGGAAGGCAGGAGTGTTCATGCCGGCCAATCTATTCCAGCAAACCCCGTTGGACGGGACGTTCGGTGACCTAGTGGTCGGCGCGGACTGGTGTCTGGCCTTGGAGTTCAAGCGAGAGGAAGGGACCATCGACTCGGAGAAAGAGAAATGGAGCAAGGAAGCGCTCCAGGCCTTTGAGAGCGACACGCTGCTGAAAGTCGCCTCCCGCAGGGCCCACATGCTGTGTTTCAGCCGGCCCACCTCCGATGGAATCGGTCTGTTCGCTATGACCTACGCATCGGCGTTGGCACTGGGCACGTCCACGACTGAGATTGACTGCCATTGGCTGATCCAGGGTCTCGTGCGGCTGGTCGGCGACCAATCTCCAGAAGGCAAGAAGAAGATTGGCCTGCCGCCGGATGAACTTGAGGCGTACACGATCATGTCTACGTCCTCTGTCTATTTAACGCCGGGCGGGGCAATCGCGAGGCGATCCTGATCGGCTTTCCTTGAATTCCGCCGACGCCGCTACCTGATGGACCGCCAAAGTCCTGAATACGTTCATCCCGCCTGACAGCGGCTCGCCGTACCCAGCAATGCTGTCGACTCTAACGGGTCAGAAGCGACAGCGGCTATCCAACGGTTGGAGGCGTTAGAGCCTCTCCCAACAGGGCCTCAATCAGGTCAGAAAGGGCTCTTGCAGCGCCCGGATTGGCGGCCACCAAACGAGCCATTTTGGACTCCAAGGCGGGCACCGCGTTTATTTCTCGCGCGGAGGGAGCCGTCACCAGACCATGTGCATATTTGCACACCCTTAGCGCATGACCCTCCAGCTTGACGAACCTGCCGGCGGCGATTCGCGACACCTGCGAGGCGTGGATCCCTAATGCTTTGCCTATGCTGGATCTACTGACTCCCGGCAGCGCCAGAGCTTGCTTGAGCACGCCGATACCGGTAACTTTGTCCATGCTTTGAGTATGCAAATCTGCATGCACTTATGCAAACAGAAAAGGCCCCACCCAATATGCATGGAGTTCCGATGGAGTTGGCTCCTCAGTCCGCCCAGAGTCACCCCGACCTGTGCGTCTCCTTCGATGAATGGACCCGCGGAAGGAAGATCCAGTCCATTGGATCCAACGCCGGGGCCGAGCGGCTTCCCTTTCAGGGGTGGCACCACTTCAAAGAGGCCTTCGCGCCCGAAGTGATTGCCCGGGCCGTCAATGAAAGTCAGCGTGAAGTGCGCTCGTGCCTGGACCCGTTCGGCGGATCGGGCACCACCGCTCTGGCGTGCCAGTTCCTGGGCGTGGAACCGACCACCATTGAGGTCAACCCCTACCTGGCCGACCTCATTGAGGCCAAGCTCTCCAGTTACGATGCTGACGATCTGGCGCTGGATCTCTCACGAGTGGTTCGGACGACCAATGCACGTCGCCGGGGCTCCCTTTCCCGCTTTAAACACCTGCCACCTACGTTCATCGAGTCGGCCGACCAGGAACGCTGGGTCTTCAACCGTAACGTGGCTGAACGCATCGCCTGCCATATGGACGCCATCGATGAGCTGGCACGCCCTGCCCACAGGCGGCTCTTCAAGGCCATGCTGGGCGGCATGCTGATCTCCGTGAGCAATGTCCTGATCAATGGCAAGGGACGGCGCTACCGCAGCAACTGGCAGGACAGGGAAGTCTATCCCCGCTCGGTCGATCAGCTCTTCGAGGAGCGGTCACGTCAAGCTATCGACGAGATTCACGCCCATCGCATGCGCCGCCATCGCGGCTTCAACGTTCTGCGCGGCAATTGCATCGATCAGCTCGCCAACAGCTCGAAAGTGGACCTCTCGGTCTTCTCGCCGCCCTACCCGAACTCCTTCGATTACACCGACGTGTACAACGTCGAGCTCTGGATGCTAGGTCACCTGGGTGGATGGGATGCCAACCGCGATCTGCGGATGTCCACGCTCTGCTCCCACGTCCAGATCAAGCGTCAGTTTGCCCCCGCCCCCAAGGGCTCTCACCGCTTGAACCTGGTCATGGGCCAGCTGCGGAGGGTGAAGGGAGAACTGTGGTCACCGTGGATTCCGGAGATGGTGGGCGGCTACTTCCACGACATGAATCAGGTCATGGCCGGCTTGCACGGACGCCTCAATGAGCACGGCGAGATCTGGGCCGTGGTGGGCGACAGCCGCTATGCCGGCGTCCGCATCCAGGTGGCCAACATCCTGGCAGACCTCGCTGCGCCCTTGGGGTTTGATGTCGTCAAGGTCGAGCCATTCCGATCAATGCGGGCATCGGCGCAGCAGGGTGGCCAGCGAGAGCTCGACGAAACACTGCTTGTGCTTCGCAAGAACTCTCGCTGACATGCCTCAGGCACGGCGAGCTTGCTGTGCCGTTGAGTAAAGCGGCCAGGCCCAAATTGCCACGTCCAGTGCTTTGGCCCGATCCAGCTCGTGCGCAATAGCGCCTGAGACATCAGGCGCTTTGCGCATGTCATAGCAACACAGCGCTGCCATTCGGCAAGAATGGTCTTTACGGTACTTGTCTGCCTGATCGAGACCATCGGTCACTGCATCGACGTTGCTTGCGGCAGGTACCGGATTGCCGCTCTCGGTAAAGCTCTTGAGGACCTTCAACTCAAGAACCGCGTGGTGAGTCCACACGGAGGGATGGACAGGATCCTGTTCCTCAAGGAAGAAGTCGTACCTCCCCATCTCGGAGGTTCCCTCCTGCCTTACAACGATAGACCCGAACCCCAGGCTCGAGGAAAGGACCGCGTGGAGAATCTTTTGAACGCCCTTCTCTGCCAAACCAATCGGGATGCTCTTACCTTTATCCTCCCAGAGATCACGAGCCAGGTCTGACGCTGTCGGGGTGATCAGCAGCCTGCTGTGCGCCCCATCCAGCATCTTCTTGATGTGCTCCAACGAAAGCTCTGATGCATTGAGCGAGAGGTCATCGAAGGTATCCGGATCAGCCAAACCGTGCGGATAGGGGTGCTGCTTCCCCTTCCAGATCATTTGAGAGAGCGAGCTCTTGGCAAGACGGAGTCCTTCGTCATAGAACTCGTAGATATCCTTGTCAATCTGCTTGGCCGAAATCTGGAGGGTCTGTGACCTGACCGGAATCGACGTGGGGTTGTGCACCCAGTCCTCAATCGACACATCTCGTGGATGGATCAGCACACGACGCTGCGTCAGAGGAATGATGACAAAGGTATCGGAGTCTTCGAGGGTATCGCAGCAAACGGCCATGGCATCATTCAAAGACGAGAACGTCTCCCGAATCTGAAGGATGCGGCGCAGGTTCTGCGTTGCCAGCAGAGTGCCTTGCAGCCCGGCATCCAGGGCGCCGCGGAAGACCCGGTTCTCACCCTCGCCCATCGCCTTCAGACGAGTTCTTTCGACGTCAGGCGATTCACTGAAGACGATAACCAGGACCTGCGTGTCAGGGATGGCGTTGGCCTGCAACTGTGGCTCATTGGCATGCAACCACTCCTGGTACCACCCTGAGCACTCCTGCAAGAAGCGCTGCTCTTCGGTACCTGAGGTGGATGGATCTACGGTCTTGAGCTCATCCAGCTCAGCACCAGAAATGGCCTGTTGATCCATGTCCGCGCTCATACGCTGGCCCTGGCCGATCGCCGAACCATCAGCGACTGATAGGCGGCGACCACATCTCGCCGGTTGAAGAAGCCCCGCGCCCTCAGACGTTCATCAATGCTATTGAGACCACGCACCGTCGGCGTATCGACTTCGGCGGGGTCTTGGAGCTCCAGGATTTCTCCATGCTTTCGAACGGCCCGCTGATAGGTGAGATCCTCGTCCAGCGTCCTCTCCAGGCTGATCGCCTCCAGGTCGCCAGCCACGGGCCCGATCGCCTCTGCCGAGGCCAAGCAAATATCCAGAAGGAATCGATAGAGCTGATCGCCGGTAGCGGTCTTGCGAAGGAAATCGGCCGCGCTCAGTCCCGCCAACGTCGGTCGGAAAATACCCTCAAACTGCAGATCCCGCGGAGCCGGATGGGCATGGAAGTCGCTGACCTCAAGGTGCCCACCCATGACCAGATGGCCCAATGCCACGTGGGCCATCCGGTAGTAAGGCCCCTGCTCGGTCCTTCGCGCACGTTGGCGCAGCGGTTCAATGCCGTAGAAGCGTGACGAGGCGAAGGAGACGAAAAGCAACGAATGCAATCGCTGACGTGAAGCGGCGGGCAGGCCGGCCGCATCATTAGCCACGATCAGCAAGAGCATCCATCGAATGAAGAAGAGCCGATCGTGGTCGGCTGCTGCAACGATCTTAGACTTAGCCACCGGCGTAACCTCTCAGCTCGGCGGTCAGCTCGGCCTTGGCCTTCTTCTGCTTGAGCACACCTGGTTCTGCAGCAAGTTCCATCAGGTTGATCAGGCGATGGCGATCGCTCTGGGCCAGCTTCGCTCCCTGCTTGATTCCCAGCAGATCCGGAATCATGGTAGTTCCGTTGACGTTGGAGGTTGCAATGAGCTTGCTCTTGCCGTCTTCCGGAGCGAATCGCCGAATCATCTGTGCCGCGCGAGCCATGAACCACGAGTCCAGGCTGGCTTCGGGCGTCTCCATGACCAGCATCGTTCCGGCATCTGCGGCGATCATGTCCAGCAATGTCATTCGGAATGCTAGATCGAGAAATTCCTTCTGGGACTCAGAGACGCTGGTGGGCGTGGCCCGCTCGTGCGTAGCCAAGTGAGTGCTGGAGGTCATCGAAATGCGGAACGTTGGGACCTTGATCGGTACCGCACCGGTGACAATCTTGACGGACGCGTTGCGGGAGAACTCCACCTGCACAGTCTCGTGGAGGAATTCTTCGGCATACTTTGTCAGACGCTGGCCCAGATCATTCTCGTACTTGGCCATCTGCGAGCTCAGATCGGCGATCTGCGCCTTGTACTGCTGGTTCTTCTTGGAGCGCTCCTCGCTGAGCAGCTGGAGGGCCAACTCTTCGCTAGCCAGCTCTCCAGGCACGCTGCCATTGGTAGCCATGACCTCATTTGGCCACTGAACGGCCATCGCCTCAAGCTCGTGGACCAGCTCGTTCCTGCGAACGGCTAATGGACGGACCGCAGCCAGAGCAGCGGAATAGAGCCTATCGCCCTCATTCTGGGAGGATTTTCGTGCATCGATCTGGCTGACGAGCTCGTCAATCCGGGATTCGGCAAGGGCAAGGCTGTCAGCAGAAGCCGGCGCCTCGCTTCCCTTGCTATCTGGAAGCCTGCCATTGCATACGAAGCAATGATGGCCTTTGAGCCGCCGGTTGATCTCAGCCATTTCCTTCCTGCCGGCTTTTCCGCAGACGAAGCATCCAAGATTCGAGCCAAGCCCTTGCATCAACAGATCGCGCTTGTCGTTCTGGCCAGGTAGGATCTGCGCGATGTAGGCAGCGTCCAGCTGGTGGAACGCGTGGATCTCGATATCCAGCTTGTTCTGAAGATCTTCAATCTCTTTTCGAGCCTTGTCCTGTCCGACGACGATGGAGTTCACCTCCTCGTTAGCCGTCAGCAAAGCCTTCTGGACGTTCTCCAACTCGGCCTTGGATTGCTCGAGCTTTCGTCGTACATCTTCAACACCAGTAGTATCCAATCCAATGGCCGCAACAACCTGCTTGTGGGCCTTTAGGCGATCGTTGAGCTGGTACTTCCTGTTTCGGTAGTCACTGTCGATCTTCTGGATGTCTTTGTAGAGCGCGTTCAGATTGTCCATCGTCTGAGACTCGGCGAAGAGCATTTTGAACAGCTCAACCTGGGCGGTAGCGGACCACAACAAGGGAAGTCGCTCTTCAGTGAAGAACTGAACGTATCGAACGACCATGTGGTAGTCGTAGGCAGAGCTCAGACCCGCCAGCTCCGACATCCTCGACAGGAACTTGGCGTTGTCGATGTCCTTGATGGACTCCTTGCCAATGGTCAGCTTCAGAATGCTGAGGTCAACCAGGCTCCGCTTTATGACGACCTTGGAGGTGCCGATCATGAAGGTGAGCGTCGCCGAGGCCGTCGCGGGCAGGTCCGGCACACGATCGACGAAGAACTTGAACTTCTTGGTGTTTACCAGGCTTCGTCGGCTGGCCTTGCCGATATCCCGGGTGGCCGCCTTGCTGGGATTGCTCGCGCCTAGCAGCATCCTCAGGATCAGATTGAGCAGGGTCGTCTTACCAATCCCATTGACGCCGGCGATGACGGTCACGCCAGGACTGAATACCAGGTTGAGTCCCTGCTTGGAGATGCCGGGGTACAACGGGTAGTTCGATACCTGAAGCCGGTCCACTACCGGCAGATGAATCGGTGAGCGCATGCATCCCCCTGATGCGATTAAATGGTCTGTCTGTGACCGTGCGTTGCCGATGGAAGTCAGGGCCGGCCTCCCCCGGAGGCAAGAATATCCCTGTCGCCCTGCCCTTTCCATCGCCCTCGGCGAGTTGGTCGAGCGGATGTGCCACCCGGGAACCTCCCGGGGACACCTGTGCCGATTTACTGAGGATCCCTGGCTAGCCCGCCGTGGGCCAGGGCCCGATCCCATTCATATCGCGGGCCTCGGCTCGGCTTCCCGGCGACTGCCCTGCGACAAAGTGACGCAAACGACTGTCTCTGCGCGAGGGCCCCAGGCAGATCAGGCGGACGTCAGGGACTGGACTCCATCTTCCAACCAGGCGGCACGAGAAATGTCCATCAGGGCGCAGACGTCCAGCGTGATCTGCTCGAGCTCTGAGACAGAAGGCTCCCATACGGAGGAAAGCAGGTTTGCATGGGCCGCATGAAGGGACAGCAGACGGTACTGGTCATGAAGGAACTTGAGGTCCTGACCGTCCAGAAGGTTGTAGATACTGATTCCCGGCGACGTCCTGTTGGTGACCTCTGGATTGGCCAGATACTGATCCAGCGACGCCTTCGTGTCTGGCGTCACCACCTCCCTGCCCATGCGAGCGTCCTGCTCACCTGATTTTTGAAGCGCCTTTGCTACCTGAGCAACGTCGTAGTCCATCTGCTGCTCCACCTGGGCCTCGGTCAGACCGCCCTTCAGCAGCGAGTACATGTAAGCGAAATGCTCGATGGAGATGCGATGGACAGCTGCCGCCTGGGACGCGTATCCGGCAGTTGCCAGGATGACCACGACTTTGCTGTTTCCGATCAGCTTTGCCCAGAATCCAGCGGCATAGCGCTTTCCCGGAAAAACTGAGGGAGACAGGTCTTCGTAGAGCTTCTGCGTTGCACGTACAGCTTCGTCTGCCTGGTCCAATGACATGTCGCATTCCTTTCAAGAGGGGGATGTAGAGCCGTAACTAAGTTAAACGTGGCTTGTAACGCGTTCGGAGGCAGCCGCGGACAGAGCCGACCGGTCCTTCCGCTCAAGGACTCGCTCTCGCCGGACCGCATTCGGGTCTGGGATATGCACTCAGGGGATTCCGCAGATGAAACCAGGCTGCTCTGGCTATCCATTAGCGCCCATCGAGGGTCACCTGCGCTATGTGAGGCAGACTGGGCAGGAGGGCGCGGGCGACTGGAAGGCAGATCATTCCATCGCAGCTGAGGCCAGACGCTTTCATTGCTCTGGTAGTTCAGGCCATCCATATGCCTAGGTTCCAATCCATTGCGCAGTTCGTATTTTTGGTACCGAGACCCGGAGTATCGCCGTTCAAGCACCAGATTTCAGCCGTATAGCAAGAGCCTGCTCACGCCGGTCCATCCAAGCAGTAACAGGATATAGGCAACCGCCTGGTGATGCTGTCAGGTTTTACCCGACAGCCCGACCCCTTCGTCCTGCACCGCTCACCCGCCCGAGTGGATCCTGGCAACGGGAAAACTCAAAAGCACAACCGGCCGAGGTCACAACAGTGCCAAGTGTATCCCCGCCCAAGAGGCTGATACTTACCAGACTCTTACGATAAACCCACACTTGGGGTCGGGCGATGTTGCGCCCGGCGGAGAACTGATACCGTATGTAACGCTACGTCGTGCGATGCACGGGATACGTCGCAGCGCTTCCACCCAAAAACTCAAGGAACCAGCACATGGCTGACATCCGGAGAAGGATTAGCGACATTGCCTTCAAGTTGAAGGGGATCACACACAAGTTTAGTGATCCACTTAACGGTCGGCTCAAGGCTTTGTTCGAGGCGCTGACAGTGCTAGTCGCAGCGATTGATTCCGGCAACATCTCAGCTGTCCATGCAAATGAAATTCTCGATAAGCTCCTTGCCGCGCTTGATGAGCTGTGGATTGCCATGGACAGTGCCACCGATGCCGCATCAACAGTCCATATCACTGATCACCTGACCAATATTGAAAGCATTTTGAACGCCCTTGGCGTGGATCAGCCCGAGCCTCCAGGTCTCAAGTGACCAACGGGGTCTACCCTCAGCGCAGCGGATTACTCTTGGATTGGACAAGGAATGTCAGTGAAAGAAGTTCTAGAGCGTCTAGACAACCACACTTCATCGCGTGTCGCACGGGCGGTGGTCGTCTCGTTCAAAGCTGCTCGCACCAAAGGTTCGACGAAGGCACATTGCCAGTTGCTTGAGGAGCTCCTTGAACGTGTGGAAGACGAGGCCATCGCCGAGGCCAAGTATGCCGCTGAAGGGATCGCATATGAGGAAGCGGCAGACGCGCTTTCAGGACGGTTGGGGAATGTACTTCCCGCCCTCGCTCGGGCCGCGCCGACACGTTTGCGCGATCCACGTCGCACCGTCCAATTGCGAGCCGAGCTCAAGGTTCTGATCGATTTGATCGAGATGTTAAGGGTTGCCCGCAATCAGGCTGGCCAACCTGCAAGCTCCACTTTCGCCCACGACTGGGCCCGTACCATCCTTGTGAACCTGCCCGGGAACGTTGCACTGGCGCGTTGGCAGATCGCTACTTTGTCCATTGCGCTCTATCTCCTTGAAGCTGCAGTGACGGCGGAGAAGCATCCTGCGCGTCATACGGATATCGAAGAGCGGCTTTGGGCATTGCGTCACCTCATGAACCTGATTGATGCCACTCAGGATCCCGACGGTGCCGAGGATGATGAGGATGACGGCAAAGTTGGGGTGCCTTACGAGAACCAGCTCCTTGGAGCATTCGTGTATGCGCTTGGCTACGTAAGCGGACAGAGGTCAACGACCGTCCCGGTGAACCTGTTCCAGCAGACCCCTCTGGATGGCACATTCGGAGACCTGGTGGCAGGCTCGGAGCGCTGCCTTGCCTTGGAGTTCAAGCGAGAGAAGGGAACCGTTGAATCAGAGAAGGCCAAGTGGGCCGAGGGCAGCCTTGAACGGTTTGCAAACGACCCAGACATGATTGCAGCCTCTGAAAGGGCACATCTGCTGTGCTATGGCCAACCAGCGTTCGGCGGCACTGATATTTCAGCAATGCTCTATGTCCACGCGCTTGGCCTCACCAAGCGCGCCGAAGAGCTTCCGGCTGCAGAGATCATTGAGGGACTGTTAGCGCTTGCCGACTCGCCAGACCCGAGCAAGGGCATGGGACTGCCCCCAGACAGCCTGGAGCGCTATCTTCGCAAGCTCGCCTCGATCCGCAAGAAAGGGGGAGGTGGCAAGCGATCGACGTGGCTCGCTGCCGTGTACGTTGATGGTGGCTTGAAGATTCGCACCGCCACATCATTGTCCATGCTGCTTGGGCCAGATCCTGCGCCAGGGCGGAACCTCACACACACAAATTCGGCTTCTTCCCAGCTGGAATCGAGAAAACGCCGGGCACCGGGGCGCTAGATCACTTAGCAACAACCTGCATTGAATCGAATGCACTCGTTGAGTGTAAAGTCGCCTAGCAGCCGGGGCACGTTTCTCTGGACGGAGTTCCGTTCGTACGTTCCCAGTGCCAGTCCCTCTCTGCTGCAAGTTCGAGGTGGCAAGCGAGAACCGAGCGAGGATGCCGGGCTGTCTCCCAAGTGGATGCGCCGGCCTTGGCTTATAGCCCCTAAGGAGTACCAATGAGCAGCCTACGCACCCGCTACTCTCTAGCGCAGCTCCTGGCGCTGCAGGCCCCTCATGTTTCGGCCGTGCTGTTTACCAAGTACGGGGCCGACCACGTCATGGTACTTCCGGCGCAACCGTTGGTTGGGCTGACAGCGCTCATCAACCAGGCCGATGACGCCCTGCTGATGTCGGTGATCAAGGAAGTCGTGGCCACAGCCGGGGATCTTCGCGCTCCGATCTCGCCGAAGCACCGCTTTGACGAGCGCTGGCATGACTTCACGCAGTGCCTGCTGATCGACGGCTACATCGTCGAAGGCAGGAACATGACACAAGCAGATCCATCCATCGCCGATGCCTCCCCCATGGAGGACGACCTGATCACTGCCCTGAAGAGCGCAGCGCTTCCGCGTCGCGATGCCATCGTGTCCAGGATCAATGACTCGGCTGAGGCGTTTCGCCGCAGCACGCCTGACTACAATGCTGCCCTGACCAACGCACGCGTGGCGATTGAAACGCTGGCCGGTGATGTGGCATCTGCTGTTGCTGGCGAGCAACCCCATTGGGGTCCTTACGACGCGTCCAGCTGGGGCCAGGTCATCTCTTTTCTGCGCAGAAGTGGTGAGATCACCACGGAGGAGGAGAAGGGCTTGGCGGGGGTTTTCGGATTCCTGAGCGCAGGCGCGCACCGCCCGATGGGGGTCCCGGAGAATCAAATGGCCCGTCTGGGTCGATCCTTTGCCCTCAACATGTGCTGGTTCCTCCTTCAGAACCGGTTGGCACGTGGCTCATAAAGGTCGATGGAGGATCATCAACCCGTGTCGCCACTCTTCCAACGCCCAGCACATCCGGCTGGCCAAGCAGGGCTCAAACGGAGTAAGGCAAGAGACGACAACGTAACAAGGTCGTTCTTGTCACGCTTACCGGTGCTATCGGGTGCGCATAGCTAGATACTTCTAATCTTGCGCGTCGTCTGCTTGTGCTGATGCGCACCACCCACACGTTCGAGCAGGCGTTCCAAGGCGACGCTGAGTCCGTCATCATCTGGCGGATAGGGGGACCCAAACAGAGGAATCGGAACCCAGAGATGTTCCTGCCCAGGGTGAACGTAGGGATCGTGATCATCAAGCAATAGCGCCTCTCCCAGACGCGGCGATGCCTGGAGCAGGTCTTTGGTTTTTCCCTCCCACTTGATGTAGTGCAGTTCGGCGAACCAGGCAGGTGCATTTCCTTCGCCTACCAGCAGCGTAGCGATACTGCGAAAGCGATTTTCGGGAACTGTCGTGAACATCATCAACTGGTCGAAGTTCGCTTGGACAGCCTCCAGGAACTGGTAGAGCCCAGGCCTAGGAATCTGGCTGATGGCATTGGAGATGAGCGTCCCCTCAAGGTCCAGAGCCAAGATGGTGGGCTTCATAAGCTGCCTCGTACGTTGGTGCGTACTCCTACCTTGCTCCGCTGGCTGAGCGCTGTCTATCACGTGAGCCTACTGGTACGCATGGAGCGTGAGCCTACTGGTACGGCGTAACAAGCCCCTTCCCTGGTGGCGGCAGAGGATGATGCCAAGGCGGCTATAAGCATGCGCGACTCGTTGCTCGCCTTATCGAGGCGATGGGCCTGCTGAACTTGGGTAAGGCTCCTGGTGCGATCCAGTGGTATCCCACAGTTCAAACCCGCCGGCTGGTTTCAGGGCTTGTGTACCGCCGGGCCGGACCCTTCCTTCGGACAGATCAAGTGCAGTGCCATTGCCGCATTTGCGGGTTCATCCGGGACTGGGGATTCGTGGCCACCGACCGCGCATTGAAATGCGTAATACACTTGGCCCAAGGCAAGCGGCGTAGCGTCCATTTGCCCTTCTGCATCAATGCGCGCATTTGCGCGCACAACTAGCATAATTGTCCGTAACGAGCAGATTTACGCGCAAATGGAGTCGATGCCAATCCAGTCCGCTGGCGAGATTGTTGAGGCGCTGGGCCAACGCGTCAAAGCACGCCGGCTCGCGGCAAATGTCTCCCAAGCCGCTTTGGCGGACAAAGCGGGCATCTCTCGCCGGGCCTTGGTGCAGCTCGAAAGTGGTCAAGGATCCACCTTGCATACGCTCGTTAGCGTGTTTAAGGCATTGGGCTTGGATCACCAACTCAACCAGCTAGCCCCCACCCCACGGGTCAGCCCGATGGCCATGCTGAAAGCGAAGCGAACTCGTAGCCGTGCGAGCGGATCAACTTAGCCGTTGCCTTGGCCAATGCTGCCATGGCGACATCTTGTTCTGACTGGGCCCTACTAGACGCCGTTGGTCGACCTGTTTGCAGCTGGCCCTATCGGCCCCCACCGAGGGAAGCTCCTCAATTTTCGCGACTGCATGCCGCTATCAGGGCGTAACCACACCCCGCGCCAAGCATGACCGACCTCACGCACCACCCCAGCGATTCGCGCCTCTGGTTTATTCGGTGGATGGATCGGTTCAACAAGCCGCACAAGGCCTCAACGTCCACCGCAATCTGCTGCTTCCTGGCACCGCTTCCTGAACAGACGGTGGACCCGGCCGCGTTGAGCCCAGATGAGGTGGCCGGTCTTTTCGCGCAAGACACCGAGCTGTTTGAGGCGCATATCCAAGTAGGCGCGATGCCGAACTTCCGGGTGGGACAGGTCTTCCGTCAGGGCAGGCGCATCGGCGTACTGCCCGCGGTAGACCTGGATCTGGGTGAAGCAATCGCGCAGGGGGAGATGTCTGCCAAGTACGGCGCGGACCTGACACTGGACTCGGTGATCATGAGGTCATCCGGCTTTCCTATCAAAGCCGTTCCCACCCGTCAGCTCCATCTGGGGCACCGTACCCGCGCCGGCAGCCAGGTCCTGGTCGTGGAGGACAAGGGTATTGAGTTCATCATCCCGCGTGCCCTGATCTTTCGTAGCTTCTACGCTCGCTCCACGTTCCTGGCTTCCGTCTTCACCTCGTCGAACTGGAACACTGCCAAGCACCGGGCGCTTCTTCTGGACAAGGAGTTTGCCGGCCATAGGACAGAGCGGAACGATGAGCTCAATACCTTCAACGTCGTTATGCAACGCGGCATGCGCCTGGAAGATGCTCACCAGATGGCGTTGCTGCACTTCTATGACTACGCTCAAGCGCAGGCCAACGCGCTGTTCAATCCCATGATCAAGGCCTTCCAGGATACCCGGCCCGGCAAGGAAACCAGCTGGTTCGCCAACGCCAGACTGCCACTAGATCCTGCACTTGGACCTTACAACGGCAAGGTCGCTGGCTACTTCCTCAAGCCTCATACCGACCATCGCCGGACACTGCGCACGTTCCTGGTGACATCACTGGTCGGGACGTCACTGCCCAATGACTTCCGGCAGCCTGGACGCATCTTGGTCAATGACGGAACACTGAAAGGAGACGTGCAAGTCACCGGCGGACCACGCCCATACGGTGGCAGTCCTGGCAATGGTGGTCGCCGCCCAGATGACATGCCTATTGCCGATACCAATAATGGCTCGACCAACCACGAATCCTACGAGGCTCCCGGTGACTCGTTTGAATGGATCCAAGCCCCTGAAGCGATAGACCTTGAGAAGCGGCACAGCAAGAAGTACCAGGGCGATCGGAACAGGAACAGTCCTCCGGACACGGAGAACGGATCGCAAGGCGACCGTGACGGATCTGAGGGATCGGACACGCCTGTCAATGGCCACGTGGCAAGCCGCCGGGATGAAGAGCACTTCAATGAGTTGGTTCGTGCGATGGAGGCGATGATTAGCCAAGGCGTCCTACGGAATTACAAGGAGCTCTACCCGGACGACTCAACCAGGGTCGCCTCCATCGGTGCCCGGTCTTGCTGGAACTTCCTTGACAAGCTACAGCGTGACACAGCGCCGGCAAAACGTCTGCGAAGAGGATGGCAGTTCCTTCACCCACCAGGTAAGAAGTCTGGCGGCCTCGAACGAGCAGCCTTGGTCCTCGTAATCACATTGCTCGATGGCAGGAAGGCCTTTTGGATTGAGATTCAGACCCGCCAAGGCGCGATGTCACCGTTACTGATCGACGATGGCTCCCACCCTCAGGAACAAGTGGGTACCGCATTGAACATCATTGCTGGTGCTCGTGGTGCAAATCTGGAGAGAGAATTCGACCGGCCAGGTGCCGCGCACTTCTTCACTCATCGATACGTAGCAAATGGAGAAGGACCTTGGGACCTCAGCTGGCTGAAGAAGTTCTTTACGGACATCAGACCACCCAGGTAGAACGCGCCTTGCTTACTAAACATGGACTGCTCGCAGCGACAACCCTTCTGCGAGCGATCGGAAATCAGGCACTCGCTCGGACAAGGCCAAGCCTGGACTTGGACCTGCACAATGGCCCTATATCTAGTCTAGTAGACCGCACGCCCTGGCCCAGTGGCTGACAACCAAGCGTAGTGCAGGTGGCACCTCCACCGGTCCGTTTGTCGTGACCAAGTCACCTGACTCTGAAAGACCGATGACTTCTCGGGCCAATTCAGGTTCGCTGAAGCCAAAAGCGAGTGCAACCGCTTGGGTCAAGAGCGTCCGGTCCGGTTCGCCCTGTCTTTCAAGCTGCTTGAGTAACCGATCCAATCGCCTGGAATCCTGCTTCAAGGCAACTGGTCCCGGTGCCTTTGGAGGCAACGTCACTGGCCAGCCTAGTTCCTTCTGCACGTAAGAAACCCACGGCCCGATGTTCGTCCGAGCCCCGGGCTTGTCACTGAGGAATGCGACCAACTCAGCTTGGCCAAATGAGCCAGAGATCTGGAATCGCCGGCAGAACGCCTCTGCGGTGGTCACGTACTGGGCAACAGTACGTGGTGCGCGGCCCGACAGGCTCTGAGCATAGCCCTGAAGGTAAAGCTCCCAAGGCTCCCCCTGCGCGTCGACCAGCTTTGATGCAGTAAGTGATCTTTTCCGCTCCGCAACCCTCGCCTCGGCACTCACCAGGAATCCGTACTGCTGCTGCAGGAACGTTGATGCGTTCAGGTTTGCGCGCAGAGCCTTTGAGTCGAATACTCGTAGGAGATCATCTGCCTGCAACGGCGGCTGTGCAGTCATGTCCCTATCCAACTGCAGGAAAAAATCCAGGGAGCGCACAACATTGGCAGGAAGGCGAGGATCGCGGGGGCGGCGCATCCGACTCCACTGAGCGAAGCCGGTGAAGAGGTCGGCGACCCACTGTTGTTGGAAGTGCGGAAGGCGCAGCTCAACCTCTCTGGTCAATCGCGTTGCGATGCTGCAGGAATCGCACATGTGTCCACCCGCACCAGGAACGGCAGCCCCGCACTCTGGACAGGAGTGCGAGACAGGCGATGCCCCCGAACAGGCCTTACACAGCGGACGGCCGCCATCCTCCGACTCAATTTTTCGGTGCTTTCGGCATCTTGAGCAGGTGGCATGCCTCTGCTTCCTTACACAGACCGGACACGCTCGAACATCCGCCGGGAGATGAGCTGCTCTACTAAGGCGAGTACTCAGCACCTCGCAGATCCCGCAGGGCTCAGGCTCACGGAAGTAAGGCACGCAGCTTGGGCAGACCGCTATGGACTGGGCGGGGCTAAGCCTGCCGTCGGTGCCCACGGGAACCTGGACCTGAACGATCAAGGCCGCCCGCGGAGTAGGACGGTGACAACGACCGCATTGGCGCTTGTCGCGCAGGCATTCCTCGCATTCTGGCTGCTCACGTTCGGCACGGTGATAACGCGTGCCGGAACCACAGGTTGGGCAGCGACCAGGCACAAAGTGCTTCTCATAGCAGGATTGGCAGTATTCAGTGCCCTTGTAGATGCGATGCGCTTTGGCAATGACCCGCTCACAGCAATCGCATGTCCTTCTGCCCTGACTATCAGTAACCATCCCGCTTTCCTGCAATATCAATGAGAATCTGAGCGCGAATGGTACGCCAACCCAAACTTCTCGCCAGTTGGGCAACCCTCGCCTGTCGCAGTCGGGTCAGACTGGGAGAGCCCAGACCGTTCATCCGGCCAAGGGGAAGCTGCCGAACCTGTTGAGCCACCCAGTCAGGGCAAGGCTGGCGAAAGCTACGCTGGGTGAGGTGAAACCGTTGAGCCATGGACAGCATCGAGTACGGCCATCGGCAGACAATCTCATCCAGAAGTTGGAGGTCCAGGTGTCGCTGATGAATCCGCCGAAGCTCGATTCGGTCTCTCGCGTGTCCAACTGCGTCCCAACACCGCACTCTTGCATCCAAGAAGGCTGAAAGCAGGAGGTGCATACCCGCCCCGTACTCCTGGCCGGTTGCCGATAGGCAAGGTTGATAGCGGTGGAGAGCAGGCAGTTGCATCGCCGCGGTGATTGCGCCCTGAGAGTCTGTTGGAATCGCAGCACGGAATGGACTGCTGGTCAGCAGCTGATGGCAATTGACACACCTGCAGATATCCAGCTGTTGCCGGTGGGGTGCCAAAGGCGCATTGCAGTGCGGACAGGCATCACGAAGCAGAAGGCCGTGAACAGGGCAAACAGTCCAATAGGACAGTCGCCAGTGCCTGTCGAAGTATCGCGTCTGATCCAGGCAAACAGGGCAGTAACACAGGCCGTAGCGCGTCCTCGACCGATGGTAGATACCGATCGCATTGACCCACCTGCACACACCACTTCCTCCCAATGTCTCAGTTGGTCCGCCCATACCCATCAGCGTCATTTCTCTGACAGCGGTCAGCTCACAGTCCGTTGCTTGCGCAAGTCGCAGCAGAAGAGACTCGGGTGGGTTGGCATCTATGTCTCGGTTCCATACGTCCGAACCAGGAAAATTCAGCGCGACAAGACTCTGCGCGCTTAAGCCGCGAATCTGTGCCGAACGCGCCAAGTAGGAACTGAGTAGCTCATCAGGCTCCAGAGGTGGCCATCCGGCTCGCATGTCATGTGGCCGCGACCACACCCTGATAATTCTGCTTCAGGCGCTCTTCCGCCTTCAGCACGATCTCAGCGGTAATCCTCTCTTCGCCGGAGCGAATGGCCATTACCGCAGCCTCCTTGATCAAGTACACCGTCCCGCCGATGGCAACACCGCCTGCCTTGAAGATCAGCGGTGCCAACTGCTCGCTGGCAAGCTCCGAAGGCTTGGCCAGAGGCAGCAATTTTTCGTAAGTATTGAGAAAGCCACGGTAGGACCGGTCGTACTGCCACCTGGCAAGCGCAAGCGGCTTGAATCGCGATCGCATCTGGGCATCAAAGGACAGTGCGTTGATTGCAGCCTCTGTTCCAGCGGCAACAATGCTCAAGTTCAAGTCGTTGCTGAGCTTTCGAATCCCGGCCAACACGTCTGCGGCACCCTTTCGGGCATTGACCACATTGTTGAACTCGTCAATGGCCAGCACCCTGGCCTTAAGGTATCGAAGGATAGCCAGCACCTGAGCGTACTTTGACGACGCCGTGTCGCTGCGCCGATGAGTCACAGCACAGGACTCCAGAATCTCCGACCACAGCTGAGACAGGTCCGGGGTGGCTGGCATACCAATGATCACCACCGGCGCATTGGTCGTGCCATCCTCCCTCAGCAAGATGGGATGCCGAGAATGAAACTGCCGGAGGACTGCCGTCTTCCCGTTGTCGCCGCGACCCACGATCAGCCTGCACGGCGGCCGCTGGATCGTTGGGTAGGTGATGATCTGATCCAGATCGTCCAGAACATCTTTTGCGACCGGGTAAGCGATCCATCGATCACTACGGGTGAACTCCACGCGCTCTGGTATCGAGGCCTCCATGTATCCGGCCACCTTCTCAAGCAGATGCGGATACGCGCTCATCAGCTCAGTTCTCCCACTTCAAACACGTCCACCTCGGGATCAAAAAGGTTTGCATCTGGTGCCATCGCAATAGGCGCCGCAGCTGGAAGATTAGCTGGAGATTGACCTGCATCATCGGCCTTACCGGGCTTCTTACTGGGCCGCTTAGCCACCTGACGCCGAGCTGCTTTCGTGCTAGCTGCCGAAGCATCAATGCGTTCTCGGTTGCGTTGAATGCTGCTGAAGATCCGCTCCTCGTCGACCTCCCCCTTGTTCTGCTCCTTGATCAGCCGGGTTGCCTCTCGAAGCTCGGATGCACTGATCGCTGGATGGGAAAGCGTCCTATAAGGAATCGGCGTGTATCGCTCTGCAGCAGGGTCCAGGAAGTAGATCTGGCTGATGTCGCGCGGATCTCGGGCGAACAGGAACTTGCGCTTCTGACCAGGATTGTCGGGCATGGTCGCCCCGATGTAGGGATCCAGTACCGGGTCGTAGTAGAAGACGTTCTCAAGCCGTACGCCCGATCGTTGGACCGTGATGTTGTAGTACGGCAGAAAATCCATGCGCAGTCGATCAACATCCTGAATCATAGGCGGGTAGCCGATGCCAGGTTTTCCCGCACTTCCAAGCACACCCTCTCGCCAGACCTTGGAGGGTGAAGCATCGTTGAGCTGGCTATGGGGTCGCTGGTGGTAGTTGTTGACGATGAACTCCACAAGGTACTGCTCGACCTCCCTCATGGTCAGCGTCGCCTCGGCTTCGGAGTCGTAGCCTTTCCGCTGCTGGGTGTTCGAGAACGTAGCACCAGGTACCTTCTTGAGCTCTGTGGCAACTACACCCATGTAGCGCTCGATGTGCCCCCCGTAGTGCGGCTTCTTAACCGGGCGCCACTGCATGTCTATGCTGTTTGCCTGACAGCCGCGGGTCACCGCCTTACACTTGAACTCCTTGGCGTTGTCGGCATGCAGCGTTCCGATCTGGCCCCAGACAGGCCAATCGCCCTGAACCTCCAAGGAAGCCAGGTAGTCCGTCTTGGGCGTCATCGCATGAGAAATGCACATGGCCACCGAGGTAGCGGACGGCTTGTCCATGGTCACGTAGAGACCGACGACCATACGGCTGTATACGTCAATGGCCAGAGTCAGCCAGGGCCTACCCAAGGGTTGACGGTAGACACTATCCACCACCATAACATCTAGCGGCGTGTGATCGATCTGTACAACGGCCCAGGGGAAGTCTGCGCCCGGAAAAGAACCGCGGATTGGCTCGTAGTTGTCACGCGCCTTGTCGCGGTGGCCGCGGCGACGCAGAGCCATGGCGGGTGAGATCTCCTTAAGTCTGCGCCTGATAGTGCTCGGTGCCGGCGGACTGATCTTTGCCACCTTGCAACGACGCAAGACCTCCTCGACCACTTCCTTTGGCGAGTGGCGCTGCTTCTTTAGATAAATGTCCTCCACAGCGCTGCTGATCACCAGCTCCTGATCAGCAGCAAGGTGCTTCTGGCCCTTCACAGCTCCACGCTTGCGCGGCACCAAGGCCGCTACATGACCTGCATCGTGGTAAGCGGCAAGCCACTTGTAATAGGTGGCTACGTGGACGCCCGCTGCAGCGGCGAGCTTTGCTACCTCAATACGCGTTCTAACCGGGTGGTCAATCATTGGGCGCAGCGCTTCAAACCGCTTCTGCGCGACAGACCACTCTTCCTTTGAGTACTGATGGATAGGAAAGCCGCCGGCGTCAGCAGCCGACTCGGCGGCAACGATGGTCGAGAGTGTCTCAATCCGCAGCTTTGCACTCACGCCTGTGTCCAGATCCTCTGCCAGGACACTGTCGATGGAAAGCATGTGGGTGACCCGATACCTGCGAGGCCCCACGAAGACTTCAGCGCCGGGTTCCACTTTGAAGAAGTTGGAGAGGGACATACTCAGGCGCCCAGTCGAATGGGAGTAGACATCGTCAGCGGCTTGTTCAGATCAGCGATGAGCTCGCCGCGCTCGATCAACTGCCAGAGGGCCGGGATAGCCATGGCCTGCTCTTCGGCTGACCAGTAAGCAGCCGCAAGCAGGGCCTGAGGCGTCGTTGGCCCAAGGACAGAGGCGGTGTACTTCAGTTGCGCCTGCCGGACCAGCAGCGGTTCCATCGAGCGGTAGCGACGAAGGAAGTTGATGTTGGCCAGCGTCGGAGTCCGGATGTGGGTCTCTGTGACGATCTTGAACTGCCAGCCCTGGCGCTTGCAGTGCGCCACCGCCGCCTTGAATCTCGGGCGAAGCTCCTGCCATTCCGCTCGAAGCTGCTCGAGCGGCTTGATCTCGTAGACGCAGGTTCGGACCCGCTTTTCCTCCCGCAGCTCTACCAGGACATCGGGCGTGTAACGCCGCCTTCCGTCCTGGGAGTCGTAGTAGATCGTGAACGGTTGCTCGCGAATTGCCTGCACCAGTGGGTTGAAATCCAGTACGCGCAGCCAGTCTCGCTCAAGCGATGACTCGAAGCCCGCCATGCCTCCATTGGCCAGATTCAGCCTTCCGGTAAGGGCGCGGCGGCTGTTTTTCAAAGGTCGAGCGGGAATGTTGGAGTTCAGTCGCGTCATTGGTGGTGATCTGGTTCGTAGTCGCGTCTATTGTGATATCTAGTCGTGCTAATTTAGGGCGAGCATGATCCAAAGCCCTTGCACTGTAAAGAGCTAAGTCGCGGTAATCGTAGGAAATGACAGCGGCAACCCGCCCTGCCCCGGCGAAATCTCGCTGGCCCATCACGGCGTGCTGTTCCTGGACGAGCTTCCGGAGTGGAACCGCAGTGCGTTGGAGACTCTGCGAGAGCCGCTGGAATCCGGCCACATCCGCATCGCCCGCGCGGCACGCAGCGTGCAGTATCCCGCGCGCTTTCAGCTGGTGGCGGCGATGAATCCCTGCCCCTGTGGCTGGGCTGGCGACCGCAGCAACCGCTGCCTGTGCAGTGATGAGCGAATCAACCGCTACCGTGCGCGCGTCTCCGGACCGCTGCTGGACCGCATCGACCTGCATATCAGCGTTGCGCGCATGGATGCGGTGGAGCTGAGGGAAAGCACGCCACTGGGGGAGCCCAGTGCCGCGGTACGTGCACGGGTGGAAGCCGCCCATGCCCGGCAGCAGGCGCGTGGTGGGCTCAATGCGCATCTGCCGCCGGCGGCGCTGCGAGCGTGCACGAAGCTGAGCGAGGCCGACCAGGATCTGTTGGAGCAGGCCATCGAGCGTCTGCAGCTTTCCGCACGGGCGATGCACCGGATTCTGCGCGTGGCGCGCACGATTGCGGATCTGGCAGGTTGCGATGTGATCCAGACGGCGCATCTGTCTGAGGCGATTGGCTATCGGCAGTTGGATCGGGGAAAGCCTTAGAAATGCCGGTCGGGTTGGCTATTGGTAGAGTCGACCGTTGGTCGACTCTCGCGCGAAGCGCGGCCTTCTGAGAGGTAGATGCGAAGAGCGGTCGACTAACAGTCGACCCTACCAAGGGCAGGCATCAGGCTGCCGAATGCAACCTTCCACGCTTCGCCAGCAACGCCACCCGACGGCTGACCAGCGCATGGAGCTCCGCCAGCTCCGACGCCCGGCCAGCCGTCATGTTGTCGCCGAACAGCACCCGTGACAGTCCCGCCGCGTCGCTGTCCTCCGGGTGCTGCCAACGGTCGCGATAGACCTTCTGGCAGACCAGCCACGCCTGCGGCAGCCCACCGCCGGGTAGCGGGCGGACCACGCGTTCGTAGACCTGCCAGAACTGGTATTCGGCGCGCAGGTCGATTGCAGGCGCCACGGACAGCGCCTGCCGGGGCCGTCCTGGGCCCCGGATGCCGAACAACGGGGTTCGCGGGTTGTGCTGTGCCATGCCGACAGCATGACCCAGCAACATTGTGGGAACCTTGCGTCGCCGCCAGAAAATCCCTGTTGTTTGCGCAAGGCGGGTTTGTAGGCGGATCTGAGCACCTGCCTGGGGACCGCCAAGTGCATCCACGCGTGGCGTGGATCTACTTAAAAGGTCATCGAGGTACTGAACATCAGCTGCCGTGGAGCGCTGCGCTGCAGGGTCTGGTAGTCCCCCGAGAACGACGAGCCGGCGATGGTGGCGGTGCCGATGTTGTGACGGTTGAACAGGTTGCTCACGTCCAGCCGCAGCTCCAGGCCGGGCACTGCGCTGTCGGCACCGAAGCGGTAGGCGGCGTAGGTGTTGACCTGCCAGAAGGTCGGCACGCGGATGTCGTTCTCGTAGGTGAAGGGCTGGCGCAGGTAGGAGGTGCTGGTGGCACCGAAGCGCCAGTCACCGAAATGCGCCGACAGGTCGCTGACCAGCGAGATCTGCGGATAGCCCGGCTGGGCGTTGCCCTTGATCGGGTACACCGTGTCGCCCACCACGAAATCGCTGTCGTAGTACGAACGAGCCACGGCCACGCCCTGGTAGAACTGCAGGTGGTCGGTCAGGTCGGCGGTGATGCCGAGGTCGGCGCCGATCACGTGCATCTTCGGCATCAACCGCACGGTGTTGATCTGCGCGAACTGGGTGCCGATGGCGGCCGACAGCAGGCGGTTGCGGATGTCGTTGTAGAACACGTCGCCGGTGATCGTCAGCCGGTCGAAGCGATGCGATGCACCCACGGTCAGGTTCCAGTTCTTTTCCGGGCGCAGGGTGCCCGCCACGCGGTCGAACTCTTCCTGGTCGGTGATGGTCCATGCCGAGGCGGTGTAGCCGATGTTGCCGCGCTGGGCGACGCGATAGCCGTTCATGGTATTGGCCAGGTCGATGAAGGCATCGGTGGATTCGGTCGGGCTCCAGAACAGCGAGACATGCGGCAGGAAGTTGCTCTTCGCGCGCAGCGTGCCGTTCACCGGCCGGTCCTTGGCATCCCCCAGGCCGCCACCGCTGGTGCGGAAGTCCACGGCCTTGAAGCCAACACCCAGCTTCAGCGTGTCGTTCAGCACGATGTCGTCCTGCAGGTAGAACTGGCGCGAGTGGGTCACCCAGCTCGATGCGTTGTCGGTCTTGAACGCGGGACCGTACACATCGAACGGACCGGTGGCCTTCAGCGGCGGGCCCTCGCCCAGCAGCGGCTGCTGGTACCACTCGGTCTTGGCTGCGGCCTTGCTCTTCTCCTGCCAGAAGCCAGCAGTGAAGATGTGCGCGCCGATCTCGAACTGCAGGTTGAGCATGCCACCCAGCCGATTCACACGTGGCGTCTGCACCTGTTCGGAGAACGGTGCGCCGTTGGGCGACGGCACGGTCGGGTCGGTCAGCGTGGCCTGGGTGTGGCTGTTGGCGTTGTACAGCTGCACGTTGCCGCTCAGCGCCGGGCTGATCTGGAAGCGATGGTTGATCGAGGACACGCGATCGCGGGTGATCTGGCCGGTGTCGTACGGGATCAGTTCGGACAGCTCACCGCAGGTGTAGGCGCCGCAGGACTTATCCGCATTCTCCGGCGAGGCCACGTACCACGCCCACGCATAATCCGGATAGAAGATGTCGGCCTTCCAGCCCAGCTTGCGGATCATGTCGAAGGAAATGTTGTTGTAACCCCAGACCTTGGCCTTGCTGTCGGACAGGAACACGGTGAAGTCGCCCCAGGCAACGTCCTGCTGCAGCTTCAGGTCGCCGCGCAGGAAGTTCTGGGTGCCCTCGCCCTGGTACTTGTCGGCGGACACGCGCTGCAGGTCGACCAGCACTTTCGGGCCGTGCTCACCGAGCTGGCCGCTCTGCCCGGATACGGTGGTGACCAACGTACTGTTGCTGCCCACGCCCTGCTTCACGCGCAGGCTGGGCGTGTCCTGCAGGTCGCGCAGACGATATTCCAGGCTGCCGCCGTTGACGCTGCTGGAGAACACGCTGACCGGTGCGCCACCGGGGCTGACCGTGATCGCGCCGATGCCATCGGGCACGCCCACGTTCACCACGCTGGTGCCGGTGAGCGAGAGGAAGCCGTTGTCGTTCAGCGGCACGCCTTCGAAGGTGATGCCCATTTCATTCATGCGGAAGCCGCGCACGAACAGACTGGTGGCGGAAATATCCAGGCCAAGGCCATCGGTGGCGGTATAGCTCGCGCCCGGCACCTGCTTCAGCATGGCCAGGCCGTTGTTGCCGGTGACCATTGCGTCGAGGTCTTCGGCCTTGATGATGTAGCGGTTCGGGCCGACCACCTGGGTGGGGGCGACGGCGGCGCCGCGCGGGGTAGCGATGACCTGCAGGGCGTTCAAGGTGGTGGGGGTGTCATGTGCTGCGTCGTGAGTCTCGGCGGCGTACACAGGTGCGGTGATGGCCGTGATGATGGCCAGGGCGAGGCGCGTCGTGGGTGGGGTGTTCATCGGCAGATCCAGGTGCAGGGAGAGAGCGGCGCAGGCACACGCCCAGCGCGTTGCAGCACCGGTATCGGCGCCCTGGCTGGCGATGCGATTGCGTTGAAGGAGTGACGGCGCGGTGCGCGCCGGTCAGCAGACGAAGGCGATCATCTGCCGTGGGATTCGGTGGGGTGATTTCGACGAGCGAAATTCTTGCATCGCACTGCCGCATTCGCCATTGCGCCGTGGTACAGCGCCGATGGCGATGGGGATGGGTGGGCTATACGCGGGTATAGCCCCGGCGTGGTGGAGGCTGACCTTGGTCGGCGCTCGCCGTTTGCGTGTGCCAACCAAGGTTGGCACCTACCGGTGCGGCTGGGCGCGCGGTTACTGCAAGACGAAACGCTCAATGGCGCGCGCCACGCCTTCGTCGGCGTTGCTGGTGGTTTCAAACCGCGCCACCGCCTTCACCGCGTCGATGGCATTGCCCATCGCCACACTGGTACCGGCGTACTGCAGCATGGTCAGGTCGTTCTCCTGGTCACCGATGGCCATCACGTTGGTGCGGTCGATGCCGAGGTGCTCGGCCAGCTTCTGCAGGCTTGGCCCCTTGCCGGCGCGATGATCGAACACTTCCAGGAAGAACGGTGCGCTCTTCAGCACTGCGAAGCGCTCGGTCAGTTCGGCGGGCAGGCGCGCGATGGCGGCATCCAGCACGTCGGGTGCGTCGATCATCATCAGCTTGATGAAGGACATGGACGGGTCCATGTCGGCCACGCGGCGGTAGGACAGCGGCATCCGAGAAAGATGCGAGTCGGCCACGGTGTAGTAGCTGATGTCCTGGTTGGGCGTGTACATGCGCTGGCTGTCCAGCGCCTGGAAGTGCACGCCCAGGTCGCGGGCCACCTGCTCGCAGAACAGGAAGTCGTCGAAGCTGAGCGGATACTCGACCACGGTTTCGCGCGTGCCGATGCGCTGCACCAGGCCACCATTGCAGGCGATGCAGTAGTCGTCGTCGCCGGTGATGCCCAGCTCGTGCAGGAACGGCGCCAGGCCGGGAACCGGGCGGCCACTGGTCAGCACGATGTGCACGCCCAGTGCGCGCGCCTGCGCGATGGCCTGCTTGGCCCGGGCGGTGAGCGTGTGGGTGGGGTCCAGCAGGGTGCCATCCATGTCGATGGCGACCAGTTCGATGGTCGATTGCCTGCGGCCCATGTCCATTGCGTTCAACTCGTGCGGGGCACGCCAGTTTACCCCCTCATGCCCGGTTCACCTCTTTGCCCGCGTTGGCCGGGATACTGCGGGAGCCTGTGCGTCCCCCACCGCAGGACGGCCCATTGACCGCCCTTCCCTGGAGAACCTTGCGACGCATGACCTACCGTGCCCCCGAAACCAACGACAGCGCGCCCCTGGCCAAGCAGATCGAGCAGATGATCGACGAGCTGCCCGGCGACCAGGTGAGCGTCGGCACCCTGCTCAGCGCGCTGGGCGATGAGGGCCTGCTGCTGATCGTGATCCTGCTCTCGGCCATCTTCATCATCCCGGTGTCGATTCCCGGGCTGAGTACGGTGTTTGGTGCCTCTATCCTGCTGATCGGCCTGAGCCGGGTGCGCAACCGCCCGCTGTGGGTGCCGCAGAAGCTGGCGCGCCGCGAGATCGCCACCGACAAGCTGAAGGCCAACCTGGGTCGTGCGCTGAAGTGGGTGCACCGCATGGAGCGGTTGTCGCGGCCGATGCGGCTGGCAGTGATGGTGCGCTCGAAGAAGATGATGCGCCTGAACAACCTGATGCTGGTGTTCGCGACCCTGCTGCTGATGGCGCCGGCCGGGCCGATTCCGTTCAGCAACACGCTGCCGGCATTGGCGCTGATGTCGTTTGCGATTGGCTTCATCCAGCGCGATGGTGCGGCGGTAGCGGCTGGTTATGGCTTCGTGGTAGCCACGGTGGTGTATTTCGGCGTGCTGCTGGGTGGCGTGGGGTTTGCTGCCGAGTCGGTGTTCAGCGGGCTGCGCGCGGCGCCGTCGGAAGTGTAGCGCCGGGCCTATGCTCGGCTGCTTTCGGCCTTTTGTAGAGTCGAGCCATGCTCGACTGCTGCTGGCAGAAGCAGTCGAGCATGGCTCGACTCTACAAAGGCCGGATCCACAGCAGTCGAGCGTGGCTCGACGCTACAGAGTTACTTGGCGGACACCCGCCACACCACATCACCCACGTCGTCGGCCACCAGCAATGCGCCCTCGGCATCGATGGCCATGCCCACCGGCGCGCCCATCAGGGTCTTCTCGTCCTTCGAGGCGAAACCACTGACCACCGTCTGCGGCCGCCCGGTCGGCTTGCCGTCCTTGAACGGTACGTAGACCACTTCGTAGCCACTCAGTGGTGAACGGTCCCAGCTGCCGTGTTCGCCGATGAAAGCGCCGCCGTGGTACTGCGCCGGCAACGCCTGGCCGGTGTAGAACAGCAGGCCCAGCGGTGCCACGTGCGAGCCGATGGCGTAGTCGGGCACGATCGCCTTGGCCACCAGGTCCGGCCGCTGCGGCTGCACGCGCTCGTCCACGTGCTGGCCGTAGTAGCTGTAGGGCCAGCCGTAGAAGCCATCCTCCTTCACCGAGGTGAGGTAGTCCGGCACCAGGTCGGCACCGATCTCGTCGCGCTCGTTTGCCACCGCCCACAGCTTCCCGGTGCTCGGCTCCCAGTCCAGTCCGGTCGGGTTGCGGATGCCCGACGCAAAGATGCGGCTGCCACGGGTGGCCACGTCCACTTCCAGCACCACCGCACGGCGGTACTCGACGGCCAGGCCGTTCTCGGTGATGTTGCTGTTGGAACCCACGCCCACATACAGCTTGCTGCCATCACGGCTGGCCAGCAGTTCCTTGGTCCAGTGGTGGTTGATGGTGCTGGGCAGGTCGGTGAACTCGCGGCCCTTGTCGGACATGCGGGTTTCACCGGGCACGTAGTGGTACTGCACGATGTTGCCGGTGTTGGCCACGTACAGCGTGTCGCCGATCAGCTGGATGCCGAACGGCGAATGCAGGCCTTCGATGTAGACATGCTGGGTCCAGGTGTTCGTGCCCGGCGTGCGGCGCAGCAGGGTGACCCGGTTTCCGCCCTTGCCGGCCTTGCCCGAGCGCGCCTTCACCTTGCCGGCGATCCACTGCTTGGGCGTGGTGACCGGTTCTTCACCGGGGCCGTTGCCTTCCACCACCAGCACATCGCCATTCGGCAGGGTCAGCAGCCGCCGTGGATGCAGCAGGTTGGCGGCGATGCGTTCGATCTTCAGGCCGTCGGCCACGGTGGGCGACTGCCCCTCGGCCCAGCCGACGCCCGTGGGCACCTGCATCGGCGGCATCAGGAAGTTCTTCGGTGCCGGCAACGGCGGTTGTGCACCGGACTGGTCAGCGGGATGGTATTCGGCCTTGCCGGCACAGGCCGACAGCATCACGGCCAGCGCCAGGGCGCCCACGGTGGGCAGGATGTGCTTAGCCATGACGACCTCCCTGCAGCACCGGCGGCTGCATCGACAGCAGGATCAGGCCCAGGGCGATCAGGGCCACGGTCAGCGCCGACAGGATCGTGCCCGGCACCGCGACGGCATAGGCATCGCGGCTGTGCACGAAGGCATTCCAGATGGCCAGCACGACCGCGACCAGGTTGAGGAAGAAGTCAATGCGGTCGATGCGGGTGGCGGTGCCGTTGCGGCGCCAGACCGCGAACAGGTTGATCAGGCGCGGAATGATGGCGATCAGCAGGCCGAAGGTGATCAGCCAGGCGGCGGCCTTGCCCCACATCACCTCGGCGCTGTTGAGATAGATCGCGTCGAAGATCAGCGCGCCGACGAAGAAGCCGAAGGGTATCGGGTTCAACAGGCTGAACAGCGTGGTGCCGAGGCCGCGATGGGCCTGGGCGAGCGGATTGACCATCATCGTGCTCCGTGCGGAAGGGTGCACGGGCTGTAGTAGCACAGCAGGATGTGAGGGCGCGCGATGACGCCGGGATGGGATTGCCACGCCCGCCGGACGGGCACCGCGCTACGCGGATTCGTCCTCGCGCACCTCGTGGAAGGGCAGCATCGTCTCGAAGCCGAATTCGTGTTCCATGCTGGTGCGGACCAGGCCGCCAATGGCGTAGCGGCTGGTGTTGGCATGCACGTCTATGCCACCGGGCAGCCACTCGGTGCGCAGATGCAGCGTCTCTGCGCGTCGCATGACGATCCGCTCCTCCTGCAGCAGCGCGCGACGGTGCTTCTTCATCAACAGGCGCAGCGGTTTCACCGTGGTGATGCCGAATGCTGCCAGCTCGGGCAGCAACTCGGCGATATCGGCATCGTCGCCATAGTCGTGGCTGCGCGTATGCACGGCCAGCACCACCTTGCGGATGGCGGCAACCGAGAGCGGGGTCTGGTCTGCGCGCGCACGGCCGCGCAGCCGTTCGTTCTTCATGTGTGTGGTCATCTGCAAGTGGTTCTCCCTGTTTCCCACGAAACAAATTCAACCGCGCGAAGATGGCGTGAAGATGTTTGTGTGCACTGTCATAACCAGACGTACTAAGTGTTTGTGACGCAATTGGCACATCTGCAGATTGCCTGTGTGAAGAGGTAGGGGGTTGTTCGTTGTGTCGCGTTTGGCTCGTTGCGATGGGGCAGTCCCGCCCCGCCGTCCTGCCATGCCGATTCACAACAGAAGGATTCGTGTATGAAGCGACACACGCAACGCTCCGCGCCACCGCGCTCCGCGCGCCTGGCCCTTGCCACTGCCCTGGTGCTGGGCAGCCTGGCCGCCACCGCCCAGGCCCAACAGGCCGATCCACTGGCGGGCATCCAGTGGCACCTGCTCAACACCGGGCAGACGGTACCGGCCGACACGCTGCCGGTGGCCGGCAACGATCTGAACGTGGATGGCCTGTTCCGCAACGGCATCCGCGGCCAGGGCGTCACCATCGCCATCGTCGATGACGGCCTGCAGATCGCGCATCCTGACCTGGCCGCCAACGTGGCGGCGGTGGCCGGCAAGAACTTCACCAACGGTTCGAACGACCCCACCCCCACCAACCCGGATGTCGACAACCACGGCACCATGGTCGGCGGCATCGCCGGTGCGGTGGGCGCCAACAACCTGGGCGTGCGCGGTGTGGCCCCGGCAGCGACGCTGAAGGGCTTCAATCCGATTTCGCGCTCAGCCCTGGGCAACCAGCAGAGCAACATCGAGTACGCCTGGTGGGATGGCGCGGAATCGGCCGACGTGCAGGTGTTCAACAACAGCTGGGGCGCCGGCCCGGGCAATCCGAACCTGCCGCTGGCGTACAGCGAAAACACGATTCGTTCGTACGAGCAGGCACTGTCGGGCACGCGTGGTGGCCGCGGCGGCATCTACGTGAAGTCGGCCGGCAACAACTTCAACAATGCCTCGATCAGCCAGACCCAGGATGTCTGCACCACCGACACCAAGAACCGCAACACCGGCTGCGTGCCGGCCGGCCGCGATCCGCGCAACAACCTGTTCAACGTGATCACCGTAGGCGCGGTGCGCGCCGATGGCGTGCGCTCGTCGTACTCCTCCACCGGCTCGGCCCTGTGGGTGTCGGCCTTTGGCGGCGAGTACGGCCTGCAGGCGCAGTACGCCCCCGGCCTGGTGACACGCGCCTACGACCCGGCCATCGTCACCACCGACGTGATCGGGTGCGCGCAGGGCAGCAACAAGAACACCAACCGCCAGAACACGCTGGACAGCAACCTGTCGGCCATCGACAGCACCTGCAACTACACCGCCAAGATGAACGGCACCTCGGCGTCGGCGCCGATGGTCTCGGGCGTGGCGGCACTGGTGCTGGAAGCCAATCCGAACCTGTCCTATCGCGATGTGAAGTACATCCTGGCCACCACCGCCACCCGCAACCACCCGAACCAGCCGGCGGTGACGCTGGCCGACGGGCGCACGCTGGTGCCGGGCTGGACGGTGAATGCAGCCAACCGTGCCTACAGCAACTGGTATGGCTTCGGCGTGGTCAACGCTGCGCGTGCAGTGCAGGTCGCCGAGAACTTCCAGTCGCTGGGACCGCTGGTCGACAGTGGCTGGCGCAACACGACCCGTACCGTGGCCATCGGCAACACCTCGGCTGCCGCCGCACGCCTGACCTTCCAGTTGGCCAACGGCGCGCGCAACATCGAAAGCGTGCAGCTGGGCTTCCGGGTCAACCACCGCAACACGCGCCAGCTGCAGTTCGTGCTGGTGTCGCCCAGCGGCACCCGCAGCGTGGTGCAGCCGGCGTTCACCGCGATCGGTTCGGGCACGGGTGGCGCGCAGAGCAACTTCACCAGTTGGGACCTGCTGTCCAGCAATGCCTTCCTGGATGAGAATGCCAGCGGCACCTGGACGCTGGAAGTGACCGACATGGGGCAGGCCGCGACCGCTGCATCGCGCGGCAACCTCGAATTCTTCAAGATCCGCGTTCTGGGGCACTGATGATGAAGACGACCATTCTGTTGAGCACGCTCGCCTTCGCGGCGATGACCTCCCCTGCCTGGGCACAGAGCTCGGGGCAGACTCCTCCGGCCAGGACCCTGTCGACCGTGGATGCGCAGGAACTGAAGGCGTCCGCTACCGGCCGCTCGTTCGATGTGGGCGGCACGCGCTTCCAGCTGTCTCCCTCGACCACGGTGAAGCAGGCCAGCGGCGGCCAGTTCACGATCACCCCGCAGGCGGCGGCGACCACCAGCTCGCGTACCAAGCGTTCGCTGGATAGTGCAGCGGCTGCGCCTGCTGATGCCGGTGCCGGCAAGTTCGCGGCAGCGGTCTCCCGTGACGGAGCGCCGGTGGTGGCGACGTCGCGGGTCAAGGTGTTCTTCACCGATGCAGCCTCGGCCCAGCGCGCGGCAACCGCCACCGGTGGCACCGTGGTGAAGGTTTCCAAGGCTTCGGGCCAGGCCATCGTGGAGTACCCGTCGGTGAACGCGGCGCTGGATGCGAGCACCAAGCTGCTGTCCACCGCCGGTATCCGCGCCACCGAGCCAGACGTGGTGCAGTGGGAAGAGACCAAGTAAGGCGTTGAGTGGTGCCCCTGGCCGGTTGGCTCTCCTGGCCGGCCGGGGGATTGGTGTGTGGGGGTGTGCCGACCAACGGTCGGCACCCACCAGTTTTCCTATGTCGGCCCCCAACGGGGCAGAGGTGGCGTCAGCGGGCGGCGAGTGTGTCGCTGTGCCTTGGGCTGCAGCTGGCCAGCGGACCATTGCCGGTGGCCGGATGGCCGGGCTCGAGCAGCAGGCGCTGCACGTCGGAGAACAGCTTGTCCACCGGCATGCCGTACGGCGCGAACAGGCGCAGGCGGCCCTGGCGGTCGAACACGTAGCCGCCGGCGATGTGGCTCATGGTGTAGGTATCCGGCACCTGGCCGGGCTCTTTCTCGTAGAACGCCTTGAAGTCGCTGGCCATCGCTGCCAGCTGCGCTTCGTTGCCGACCAGCGCGATCGCCTTGGGGTCGAACGCTTCGACATAGGTGCGCGCGACCTCCGGCGTGTCGCGGGCCGGATCGACGCTGACGAACACCACCTGCAGCTGATCGGCATCCTTGCCCATCAGGTGCTTCACCTGGCTCAGCTCGACCATCGTGGTCGGGCACACGTCCGGGCAGCTGGTGAAGCCGAAGAACAGATAGGTCACCTGCCCCTGCAGGTCGTTCGGGCCACGCACGGTGCCGTGGCTGTCAGGCATCGACCAGTGCTGGCCGAGTTCTTCGCAGGCGATGTCCTTGGAATAGAAGTCCATGCGCGACTGCGCGCTGCAGCCGACCAGCAGGCCGAGCAGCAGGCCTGCGGCCAGCCGCAGGCCACGATGGGGGAACGCAATGCCTTTCACGGTTCGCAGGCTCAGTTGATCATCATGTGGTAGTGCATGCTCCAGATGATCCAGACCGACAGCGCGACGACGATGAACAGGATCACCAGGGTGAACACGAAGCTGGCCAGGTTCCAGCCGCCTTCGGACTTGCGGTCCATGTGCAGGAAATAGACCAGCTGCACCAGGATCTGCGCCACCGCGAAGCCGACCAGCAGGAACAGCGTGAGCGGCCGCGACAGCACCGGGTTCATCACCAGTGCGAACGGCACCACGGTCAGCAGCGCGCACAGCACGAAGCCGATCAGGTAGGACTTGGTGGAGCCGTGCGCATTGCCGGCGCGCGAGGTTTCGACGTGGGCCATGTCAGAAGGCTCCGATCAGGTAGACGAAGGTGAAGACGCAGATCCACACCAGGTCCAGGAAGTGCCAGAACAGGCTCAGGCACGACACGCGGGTGATGTTGGTCGGGGTCAGACCACGGCGGTAGACCTGGTGCATCACCACCGCCATCCAGATCAGGCCACTGGCGACGTGCAGGCCGTGAGTGGCGACCAGGGCGAAGAACGCCGACAGGTAGGCACTGGTGCTCGGGCCGGCGCCTTCGTGGATCAGGTGCGAGAACTCGTAGATCTCCATGCCGATGAACGAAGCACCGAGCACGAAGGTCACGCCCAGCCAGCGCAGCACTGCCGAGGTGTCGTGGCGATGCATCGCCAGCACGGCCTGGCCGTAGGTAATGCTGGAGACCAGCAGCAGGAAGGTTTCGGCCATCACGAACGGCAGCGAGAACAGCTCCTTGCCGGTGGGGCCGCCGGCGTAGGCGGTGCTGAGCACCGCGTACGAGGCGAACAGCGAGCCGAACAGCACCAGGTCGGACATGAGGTAGACCCACATGCCGAACACCTTCATGCCGCCCTGTTCGTGGCCATGGTCGTGTTCGTGGTGGTCCTCGTGCGCCTGCGTATCGCTGGCCAGCTCCGGGCGGGTCAACAGGTTCATGCGCGTACCTCCTTCAACTTGGCCAGGCTGGCCGCTTCGGTGCGCGCCACCTCTTCGGAACTGACGTAGTAGTCCACGTCCTCGTCGTAGGACCGCACGATCAGGGTGACGATCATCGCGATGAAGCTGGCCGCGGCCATCCACCAGATGTGCCAGACCAGGGCGAAGCACAGCACCAGGATCCAGATGTTGAGGATCAGCGGCACGCCGGTGTTCTTCGGCATGTGGATCGGTGCGTACTTCTTCGGCGGCGGCGGCAGGCCGCGCTTCTTCGCTTCGTGGAAGGCATCCAGCTCATCGGCCTTGGGCACCACGGCGAAGTTGTAGAACGGCGGCGGCGACGGCGTGGCCCATTCCAGCGTGCGTGCATTCCACGGGTCGCCGGTCAGGTCCAGGTTGCGCTTGCGGTCGCGCACGCTCACGTAGATCTGCACCAGCATCAGGATGATGCCCGCGAACACGAACAGCGCACCGATGAAGGCGGCGATCAGGTACGGCGTCCACGCCGGGTTGTCGTATTGGTTCATGCGGCGGGTCATGCCCATGAAGCCGAGCATGTACAGCGGCATGAAGGCCAGGTAGAAGCCGATCACCCAGCAGGCGAACGACCACTTGCCAAGGCGCTCGTTGAGGGTGAAGCCGAACACCTTCGGGAACCAGTAGGCGAAGCCGGCCAGGTAGCCGAACAGTGCGCCGCCGATGATGGTGTTGTGGAAGTGGGCGACCAGGAACAGGCTGTTGTGCAGCAGGAAGTCCGCGCCCGGGATGGCCAGCAGCACGCCGGTCATGCCACCGATGGTGAAGGTGACCAGGAAGGCGATGGTCCACAGCATCGGCACGCTGAACTCGACGCGGCCACCGTACATGGTGAACAGCCAGGTGAAGATCTTCACGCCGGTGGGAATGGCGATGATCATCGTCATGATGCCGAAGAAGGCATTGACGCTGGCACCGGAGCCCATGGTGAAGAAGTGGTGCAGCCAGACGATGAACGACAGGATGCCGATCGCCAGCGTGGCGCCCACCATCGACTTGTAGCCGAACAGCTTCTTGCGCGCGAACGTGGCGGTCACTTCGGAGAAGATGCCGAACGCCGGCAGCACCAGGATGTACACCTCCGGATGGCCCCAGGCCCACACCAGGTTCACGTACATCATCGGGTTGCCACCCAACGTGTTGGTGTAGAAGTTGAAGTCCAGGTAACGGTCCAGGGTGAGCGCACCCAGCGCCACGGTCAGGATCGGGAAGGCTGCGATGATGATCACGCTGGTGACCAGCACGGTCCAGGTGAACACCGGCATCTTCATCAGGGTCATGCCCGGCGCACGCATGCGCAGGATGGTGATGAACAGGTTGACGCCGGTCAGCAATGTGCCGATGCCCGAAGCCTGCAATGCCCAGATGTAGTAATCGACACCGACCCCTGGACTGAACTCGATGCCCGACAGCGGCGGATAGGCCACCCAGCCGGTCATGGCGAATTCGCCAACACCCAGCGAGATCATCATCAGCGCGGCGCCGACCACGAAGATCCAGAAGCTGAAGGCGTTGAGGAACGGGAACGCCATGTCGCGTGCGCCGATCTGCAGCGGCACGATGATGTTCATCAGGCCGACCACGAACGGGGTGGCCACGAAGAAGATCATGATCACGCCGTGCGCGGTGAAGATCTGGTCGTAGTGCTCCGGTGGCAGGAAGCCATCACTGCCCGGGCCAGCCGCCGCCAGCTGCGCGCGCATCATCAGCGCATCGGCGAAGCCACGCACCAGCATGACCAGCGCCACCACCACGTACATGATGCCGATCTTCTTGTGGTCCACGGTGGTGAACCAGTCACGCCACAGCGGGCCCCACAGCTTGAAGTACGTCACCGCGCCGAGCAGCGCGAGGCCACCCAGCACCATGGCCGCCAATGTGACCACGACGATCGGCTCGTGCAGCGGCACGGCCTCCCACGTCAATTTACCCAACATGTTCGTTACTCCTGGGAAACCTGGGCACCGCCGGCAGCACCCGCCGGGGTAGCAGCAGCGGTGTTCTCACCGACGCCGATGAACTGGTCGATGACCTTCTTGAACAGCAGCGGTTCGACGCTGGAGAAGTGCTGCACCGGTGCGTTCTTCGACGGTGCGGCCAGCGCCTTGAACTGGTTGAAATCCAGTGCCTGCGGTGCGCTGCGCACCTCGGCCACCCAGCGCTCGAACTCTTCGTTGCTGCTGGCGGTGGCGATGAACTTCATGTTCGAGAAGCCATGCCCGCTGTAGTTGCCGGACATGCCACGGAACTGGCCGGGCTCGTTGGCGATCAGGTGCAGCTGCGTGCGCATGCCGGCCATCGCGTAGATCTGCCCACCCAGCTGCGGGATGAAGAAGGTATTCATCGTCGAGTTGGAGGTGATGTTGAACGCCAGCGGGCGGTTGGCCGGGAAGTTGAGCTGGTTGACCGTGGCGATGCCCAGGTCCGGGTATACGAACACCCACTTCCAGTCGGTGGCGATCACGTCCACGTGCAGCGGTTCACCGGCCACGTCCAGCGGCTTGTACGGGTCCAGCTCGTGGGTCGACTTCCACACGATCACCGCCAGGCCGGCAATGATCAGCAGCGGCACGCCCCAGACCACGATCTCCACCTTGGTGGAGTGCGACCAGTCCGGCGTGTATTTCGCTTTGGTGTTGCCGGCACGGAAGCGCCAGGCGAATACGAAGGTCAGCACGATGGCCGGTATCACCACGATCAGCATCACGCCGATGCAGATCAGGATCAGGTCGCGCTGGGCGAGCCCGACCATGCCCTTCGAATCCAGCAGCACCCAGTCACAGCCCGACAGGCCGACGCAGGCCAGGGCGACCAGCGCCAGGCGGATGCGGTTCCAGCAGATATTCATTGGAGGTCAACCCTGTTGAAGAAGCGCGCTTGACCGGCTCGCCTGCGCGCAGCGCCCGGGCGTGGAGCGGCTACACTGTGGGTACGAGGTCGCCTACAAAAAGGCGAACCACTCCAATCAAGCCCATACAAGATACATCATTGTATGGACTTGTGCATATGCACGTATGGAAAAAACTGACCGATGACACCACCTGCCGCCGGCCGCCGCCTGAAACACCCCAATCGCACCTGGGTCCGCCCCTTCCGCGAGGGCGCCGGCCCGCTGTACCTGCAGATTGCCCAGCAGGTGCGCGAGGCGGTGGACGATGGGGTGCTGCGCCCGGGCGACCGCCTGCCGCCGCAGCGCGACCTGGCCCAGCAGGTGGGCGTGGACCTGACCACGGTCACCCGCGCCTTCGCCGAGCTGCGCCAGGCCGGCCTCCTCGACGCGCAGGGCGCCGGCGGCACCTTCATCGCGCTGTCGGCCGGCAACCGCAGCACCTCGGTCGACCTGAGCATGAACATCCCGCCGCTGCTGGGCAGCGCGCCGTTCGCGCAGGGCATGGAGGCCGGTTTCCAGCACGTCGGCCAGCAGCTGGGCCAGGGCGAACTGATGAGCTACCACGTCGGTGCCGGCACCCGCGAGGACCGCGCCGCCGCCGTGCAGTGGCTGGCGCCGATGCTGGGCACGGTCGGCGCCGACCAGGTGGTGATCTGCCCCGGCGCGCAGACCGCGCTGTGCGCGCTGATCCTGGCCCGCACCCAGCCGGGCGAGCTGATCGCCGCCGAGCAGCTGACCTACCCGGGCCTGCTGGCCGCCGCGCGCGTGCTGCAGCGGGGCGTGGTGCCGGTGGCGATGGACGCCGAAGGCATGCTGCCTGAAGCGCTGGAAGAGGCCTGCCAGCTGCGTCGCCCGCGCCTGCTGTACCTGGTGCCGACCATCCAGAACCCGACCACGGCGACGATGTCGGCACAGCGCCGGCAGGCGCTGCTGGCGGTCGCGAAGCGCCACGATCTGACCGTGATCGAAGACGATCCCTACTGGTTGCTGGCCGGGGACGCCGCGCCGCCGCTGGCCGCACACCGCGATGCGGGCTGCCCGGTCTATTACATCTCCACCCTGTCCAAGTGCCTGGCGCCGGGCCTGCGCACCGCCTACCTGGTGGTGCCGGCCGGCGAGCCGATGGAACCGGTGCTGGACGCGCTGCGCGCGATCGCGCTGATGCCGACCCAGTCGATGGTGGCGGTGGCCTCGCAGTGGATCCGCAGTGGCCAGGCCCAGGACATGGTGCAGCGCTTCCAGCAGGAGCTGCGCGAGCGCCAGGCGATTGCCGCGCAGTACCTGCCGTCCCGCGCGCGGGCGCACCCGGCCGGCCTGCACGTGTGGCTGCCGCTGCCGCCACGGCTGGACCAGTACCGGCTGATCCAGGCCGCGCAGGAACAGGGGCTGGGCATCGCCAGCTCGGACGCCTTCAGCGTGGAAGAACCGCCACCGGGCAACGCCATCCGCCTGTCGCTGGGCGGCGCAGTCGACCAGGGCGCGCTGGCCGGGGCGCTGGCCAAGCTGAACGAGATCCTGTCCGAAGCCCCCGAGGCACGCCACAACGCCATCGTCTGAACGGGGCGCATGGCGCTTTATCCATACAAGATGATATTTTGTATGCAATGTATGGATAAAGGGACGTGCCCCGATGCGCGCCGAGAAACTGAAGTTCCACCTGGTGATGGCCGGCTGTGGCGGCTTTGTGGTGCTGATGCTGGCGGCGCTGGCCTGGGTCTGCCTGCAGCCGCAGACCGTGGATGTGCAGGCCGCCGAGCGCCACGCCATCGAACAGTGCGTGCAGCGCAGCGAGGATCCGTCCCGCAGTGAGATCCAGCGCCGCGCGCAGGCCGATTCCTGCCGCGAGATGCGCAAGCAGTACGTGCACAAGTTCGGCCGGGAAGATTCCTGATGGGCGCAGCCGCGCCGCGTCGCCGCTGGCTGCTGCCGACGATGATCGCCCTCGCCTGCCTGTTCATGGCCGGCGTCGCGGCTGCGCTGTGGCAGTACTTCGGCTATAGCGCGCAGTCCACGTTCACCGAACAGGCCATCGTCTTCGACGACTCGCAGCTGCGCCTGCCGGCCGATCTGGCCGGTGATACCGGCCGCATCCGCGTGGTGCACTTCTGGGACCCGGCGTGTGCGGTCTGCAACCGCGAGACCGGCGCGCACCTGAGCTACCTGATCAGCATGTACCGCCGCGCCGGCATCGACTTCTATGCGATCCGCCGCCCCGGCACCCAGGGCGAGCTGCCCGAGCCGCTGCGCAACAAGGTGATCAACCTGCCGACCATCGACGGCATCGAGCACATTCCAGCCAGCCCTGCCGTGGCGATCTGGGACCGGCAAGGCCACCTCGCCTATGCCGGCCCGTACAGCATCGGCATGGTCTGCAACTCGGCCAACAGCTTCGTCGAACCACTGCTGGACAAACTGGTGCGCGGCGAAACCGTGCGCCCGAAAGGACTGCTTGCCGTGGGCTGCTACTGCCCCTGGCAGGCCAAGCGCTGAGGACGCGCAATGACATCACTGACGCTGGCCGGTGCGGCCGCCGCAAACAACAACGGCGGTCACCTGTCCGAACCGACCGATGGTTATGGACAGGCTCCCGCCGTTGGAAGCAACGATACGCCCCGACATGCTCCGTACATGCCGCGACCGGATGTCGCAGCCCGCGAATGGGTGCAGGACGTGCTCGCGCACAACGGGCCGATCTACCTGCGCATCGTCAATTCGCTGGAACGCACGGTGCGCCGCGGTGGTCTTGCGCCAGGGCAACGCCTGCCCTCGCAGCGCGCGTTGGCACAGCAGCTCGGCGTCGACCTGACCACGGTAACGCGGGCCTTCGATGAAGCACGCAAGCGCGGCCTGATCGAGGCACGCGGTCCGCAGGGCAGTTTCATCGCACCGCCCAAGGCTGGCTTCGACCAGGTGGTGGACCTGAGCATGAACGTGCCGCCGGTGCCCGATGCTGATGCGCTGGCCGAGACCCTGCGCCGCGGTGCCGCCGCCGTGCTTGCGCGCAGCAACGCGCCGAACCTGATGACCTACCACCTGGGCGGCGGCAACCCGACCGACCGCCACGCGGCAGCACGCTGGCTGCAGCCGATGCTGGGCGCGGTGGACGATGCCAGCTTGTTGCTGACCGAAGGCGCGCAGGTGGCGTTGGCCGCCGTCCTGGTCAGCCAGGGTCGCGATGGCGACGCGATCCTGTGCGACACGCTGGTCTACCCGGGGCTGCTGCAGGCCGCGGGGGCCCTCGGCCGGCGGCTTGTACCGGTGGAATGCGATGAGCACGGCATGTGCCCCGAGGCACTGGTGCGGCAGGCACGCGGGAGTGGCGCGCGGTTGGTCTATCTCAATCCCACCTGCCAGAACCCGACCGCGCTGACGCTGTCGTTGCAGCGCCGCGAAGCGCTGGCGCGTGTGCTGGAATGCGAAGGCCTGCTGGCGATCGAGGACGATCCGTACTGGCACCTTGCCGAAGAGACGCCGATACCGCTGGCAACGCTGGCACCGCGTCATGTGTTCCACGTGGCGACGCTGTCGAAGGTGATCAGCCCCGGCCTGCGCACCGCCTTCGTGCGCTGCCCGAGTGCCGCGCACGCCGAGGCGATGGCGTCGGCCCTGCGCGCCACCCGGTTGATGGGGCATCCGCTGGTGGCGGCGCTGGCAAGCCAGCTGCTGCTGGATGGTTCGGCACAGTCACTGCTGGCGCAGGTGCGCACCGAGGCACGCGAGCGCATGCGCATGGCGCGGTATCTGCTGGCACCGTCGTTGCTGCAGCGCGCCGAGGGCCTGCATGCCTGGTGCCGGGTGCCGGCGCCGTGGACCGATGCCACGCTGGTGCGTACCGCACAGCTGCAGGGGCTGGCGATCGCTCCTTCATCGGCGTTCTGCCCGCCGGGGGTGCAGCATCAGAACGGCGTGCGGTTGTCGTTGGGGCTGGCGGCGGACCGCCGGCAGCTGGAAAGTGCGTTGCGGCGGATTGATCGGTTGCTGTTGTCGGATGCGTTGCCGTCGATCGAGCGGTAGGCGGGGAACATCCACGCCATGCGTGGATGGAATGTGCCGGCCAGCGGCCGGCACTACCCCAATGCCACCAGCGCCTGCACCAGCGCATCCATCTGCTCCGGCCGGGTGAACACCGACGGCGTCACCCGCACGCAGGCGCCGGAGTCCAACCCGTCGCGATGCGTGGTGAACACGCGATGCTCGTCCAGCAGGCGCTTCTGCAGCGCGATGTTGTCTGCCACGCTGGTGCGCCCGCGAAGACGGAAGCTCGCCAGCGCACTCGCCAGCGCCGGGTCCGGCGAGGACAGCACTTCGATATGTGCCATCTGCCGCGCCGGCACGGTCCAGCGCTCACGCAGGAAGCGCAGGCGCGCCTGCTTGTTGGCCACGCCGATGCGCTGATGCAGGGCAATGGCGTCCGGGAGTGCCAGGTAGGCGGCGAAGTTGACCGTACCGGTATGCACGCGGCTGCCCACCCGGCCATCGTCGGTCTCGCCCATGTAGGGGTCCAGGTCGGTCACGCGCGCCTTGCGCACGTACATCGCGCCGACACCGACCGGCGCACCGATCCACTTGTGCAGATTGATCCCGACGAAATCGGCCTTCAGCTGCGGCACCGCGTAGTCGATCTGGCCAAACCCATGGGCCGCATCAACGATCACATCGATGCCGCGCGCACGCGCACGCTCGGCGATCTCCGCCACCGGCAGCACCAGCCCATGGCGATGGCTGACCTGGGTCAGCAGCACCAGTTTCAGGCGTGGCAGCCGGGCGAATGCGGCCTCGTAGGCCTGCAGGATCTGCGCGTGGTCGGGCACCGCCGGCAGCGCGATGCGCTCGACCTGCACGCTGCGGCGCTGCTGCAGCCAGCGCATCGCGCCGATCATGCTGTCGTAGTCGATGTCGGCGTAGAGCACCTGGTCGCCGGGCTGCAGGCGGTTGTAGCCACCGATCAGCGCCAGCATCGCCTCGGTGGCGCCACGGGTCAGTGCGATCTCGTCGGCGCCCACGCCCAGCAACTCGGCCACCTGCCGCTGCACCGCCATGTACTGCGCCGGAAACTCGCGACGGCCATACCACGCGTTGCCACGGTTCACCTCGGCGGTATGCCGCTGGTAGCTGGCCAGCGTCTCGCGGCCCATCGCGCCCCAGTAACCGTTCTCCAAGTGGTTCACTTCATCGGTGATGTCGAAGTGGCTGGCCACGGCGGCCCAGTAGCCTTCATCGCGGGCCAGCACGTCCGGCGCCACGGTCGTTGCGGGAATCTGCATGGGCGCAGCGTAACCCGCGGCGGCCATGACGGGCAGTGAAGACAGTGCAGCTGCGGCCGGCAGCAAGGTGCCGGCACGCAACAGGTTACGGCGGCGGCTGTCCATCAGAAGCTCAGCCGGTACTGTGCGTACAGGTTGGCACCGTCGGTGTCGTACGGCGCGTTGCGCGAGTAGACCAGGCCGCGGCTGGCCTGGAAGGTCGCTTCGTCCGGATAGCGGTCGAACACGTTGTCCGCGCCCACGCGCAGGCTGTGGTGTTCGTTGATGCGATAGCCGACGGCCAGGTCGAGGAAGCTCATCGCACCGAAACGCTGGTAGATATCGCCCACTGCATTGCCGCTGGAGTCGGTCCAGGCACCGTAGTAGCGCATGCGCGCCATCAGCGACCAGGCACCGATGTCCCAGCTGCCGGTGAGGCTGCCCTTGTGCTCGGGCAGGCGGTCTTCGAACAGCACGCGCTGGGTTTCGTTGGTGGCCACCGAGGTGCTGCCGTTGTCCACCCGCGTACGGTTGTAGTTGTAGGCCAGGGTCAGCGTCATGCGGCCGGCGCCGAGATCGCGCAGGTAGTTGCCGACCACGTCCACGCCGGTGGTGGTGGTATCGAAATCGTTGGTGAAGTAGTTCACCGAGGTATAGCCCAGCGGATTCGGCGTGCCTGCCGGAATGGCAAAGCTGGCCGACTGGCTGAAGCGGTCGGTGAGCTTGATCTGGTAGACATCCACCGAGCCGGACAGGCCGAGGTCAGTGCGCCAGGTCAGGCCCAGCGACGCGGTACGCGATTCTTCCGGCTTCAGTGGCCTGGCACCGAGCATCTGCGCCAGCGGGTCGTTCGGCGACAGGCGGCCACTGGTGAAGATCTGCAGGGTGCGCGTATCCAGGCCCTGGGTGGTGCTGGTGGTGTTGAGCTGCGCCGGGGTCGGTGCGCGGAAGCCGGTGGACACCGTACCGCGCAGGGCTACGTCCGGGGTGATCGCGAAACGGGCCGACAGCTTGCCGTCCAGCGTACTGCCGAAGCTGGAGAAGTCCTCATAGCGGCTGGCCGCACCGATGCTCCAGCGCTCGCCCAGCGGCACTTCCATATCCACGTAGGCCGCCTTGCTGCGCTGGCTCCACTGCCCGGCCTGGCTGGCCGAGAAGCCCGGTGCGCCATTGGAGTTGGCTTCCAGGCCCGCGGCCGCGCCCGGGCCTACCGCGTACGAGGCCGGATCACCGGCGCGCACCTGGTAGGTCTCCTGGCGGAACTCACCACCGAAGGCGACGTTGATCGGCTTGGCCAGCGCGGCCACGTCCCACTCGTAGTTGAAGTCGGCGTTGGCGTTCTTCTCGGTCTGGGTCAGGCGGCCGAGATCGAACGCGGTCGGACTGGCCGGACCGAGCGAGGCGTTGATCGAGTTCTTCAGGCTGTAGTCGATGGCGTTGCGGCCATACGACGCGCTGACATCCCAGCGAAGCTTCGGGGTGATCTCGCCACGCAGGCCACCGACCAGTTGCAGGTCGTTCTGGACGTTGCCGTACTGCGGGCTGAAGCCCACCGGATAGATCGAACGCAGGTTCCAGCCGGGGAAGATCGCCGTGGTGCGGTAGGCACCGGTGGTGGTGTCCGGGTTGCGCCAGTTGAAATCGCTGACGCCATCGCTGTGGCTGTACAGGCCGAACGCATACAGCTCCAGCGTGTCGCTGGCATTGGCCTTTACGTTGAAGCCGACGCGGCGGCTTTCCAGTTCCGGCTGGCCCCAGCGCTGTACCGGGTTGGGCACGTCCAGATCCGGATGCGCGGCCTGGAAGGCGATCGCATCCGGGCGCTGGCGGGTGCGCGAGGTGGCGTCGGAGTTGGACGATTCGGCGAACAGCACCAGGCTGCCGTAGTCACCCAGCGACCAGCCGGTGCGCGCACTGAAATCGCGCGACGCGCCATCGCCCTGTGCGTACTGCGAATAGCCGGCGGTGATCTCGGTACCGGGGCCATCCTCGAGAATGATGTTGATGACACCGGCGATGGCGTCCGAGCCGTACTGCGCCGAGGCACCATCGCGCAGCACTTCGATGCGCTTGATCGCACTGGTTGGAATCTGTGCCAGATCGGCCGCCTGCGCCCCGCGGTTGCCGAGCAGCGCGCTGCGATGGAAGCGACGACCGTTGACCAGCACCAGGGTCTGGTCCGGCGACAGGCCGCGCAGCGTGGCCGGGCGCACGAATACCTGGCCGTCCGCCATCGGCAGGCGCTGCACCACGAACGACGGCACCAGCTGCGCCAGCACGTCCTTCAGGTCGGTGGATTCCACCGACTTGATGTCCTCCTTGGTGAACACGTCCACCGGCGCCAGCGTTTCGAACTGGGTGCGGTTGGACGCGCGGGTGCCGGTGACCAGCATCGCGTCAAGCTGGGTGGGTGCCGCACGGCTGCCCGCCGTAGCATCGACCGCATCGGCCTCCGCTGCAGTCGCGCCTCCTGCGCTGGCCATGGAAAGGGCAAGGAGGATGGAACGCGAAAGCTTCGAACGATGCACGGCAAGGCTCCGGGAGGACGCGACAGGGCCAGTACCTGTTCGGAAACAACAGGGCTGGACAAGGCGCGCAGTCTCGGCGCGATCTGTGAAGGAGCCATGACGTCAGTGCGACAGCTTGATGCAGGGTCGCGCATCAGTGCGAAAGGCATCCACGCATGGCGTGGATCTACTGGCAGGCCCCCCTGTGCCGGCCCACGTCGGCTTGGTAGATCCACGCCATGCCTGGATGAGCATTGGCGCCTCGCGGTGTGGGGCTAGTCCGTGTTCCTACCGCCGAAGCCAAGACGGGCCGGCCGTGCCGTGCGCAGTGGAAAGAACAGCATGCCAATGGACACCATCTGGAACGGTGTGAACAGGAACCAGATGTTGTCGGTGCCGATCGCCAGGATGTTGAAGTCCAGATCGCCGATCCACTCCAACCGCCACAACACCGTAACCACTCCCCCGACGGTCGGAACCGGCAGAACGCCGTGACCGGCCAGCAGCAACGTCGGTGTCAGCAGCCCGGCCACGAGCGCGAAGCCGGCGCGGTACACCCAGGCATTGCCCTTCCAGTACGGCGCGCAGCGCCACATCAGCAGCAGCAATGCGAGGGTCAACAACCAGGGCAACAGCCACTGGGTAACCACCATGTCCATCATCGGATCGGCTTCACCGGCCTGGCATCCCACGTCGTCGATCGCATCTCCCTGCCCCCCATAACGTCCATGAAGCGCGCATTGTTGCCGGTACGCCGGCAGACGCAAGGCCCCGGCAGCGCAAGAACTGCTAAACGCCCTGCCTGAGGATCCGCTACTGTGCCCGGCATCGGAATCGGGGAACGGCAGGATGAGCGCGGCAGGCAAGGCGTTGTGGTACATCGAAACCCATGCGGACCAGCCATTGGCGCTGGCCGATATCGCCGCCGCAGCAGGGCTGTCGCCGTTCCATCTGTCACGCCTGTTCCAGGCCCGCACCGGCACCTCGGTGGTGCGCTACCTGCGGGGACGGCGCCTGACCGCTGCCGCGCAGCGGTTGGCCAACGGGGCCGGCGACATCCTGCAGGTCGCGCTGGAGGCCGGCTATACCACCCATGCGGCATTCACCCGCGCCTTCAGCGAACAGTTCGGGCAGACGCCGGAGCGTGTACGCGAACAGGGCACCGATGGACTGGCGCTGGTACAGGCGATCCGCGTGGAGGATGCGCCGGCTGCCTGCGGTGAGGCGCCGCGACTGCTCGACACCCCCGCTTTCCAGGTGGTGGGCATCGGCATGCGGCATACCCGCGACAGTAGTGGGGCGATTCCCGGCCAGTGGGCGCAGCTCAACCGCGAATGGCCGACGCCGGCACCGATCAGTTTCGGCGTGTGCTGCAACAGCGATGACGATGGTGGCTTCGACTACGTCGCTGCGCTGCCCGCCAGCGCGCTGTCCACCGTGCCCGCGCATTGGCAGCGGATCGACGTACCGGCGCGTCGCTATCTGGTGGCCTGGCACGGCGGGCATATCTCGACCATCCGCTCGACCTGGTTCTGGCTGCTGGACCACTACCTGCCCGGCTCCGGCCTCAGCCTGGCCGATGCACCGGACCTGGAACGCTACGACACGCGCTTCGACGAGCACACCGGCAACGGCGGCGTGGAGATCTGGTTGCCGGTGGACGAACGCCCACGCTGACAAGGAGTTGAGGATGCGCATGACAGCCACTGTGATGGGAATGATGCTGATGGCGTTCGCGGGGGCCGCCAACGCCGGCGGGACCGGGATGGCAGGCGAACGCCACGGCACCACCACGGTGGCCAGCGCCGCGGTGCGCGATGCGCAACACCGCGACGCCCTGCGCTACACGGTCTGGTATCCGGCGCCCGCTGGCAGCAGGGAAACCGCCCTGACCATCGGTCCCCCCGATGCACCGCTGTTCGACGTCGGCCGCGTGGCACTGGATGCGCCGGTTGCGGGTGCACGCCTGCCAACCCTGTTGCTCTCCCACGGCAACGGCGGCAGCGCGCGCATGATGGGTTGGCTGGGTACGGCGTTGGCACGCGCCGGGTACCTGGTGATCGCAGTCGATCATCCCGGCAACAACGGCGTGGACGAGATGACCCTGCCTGGCAGCATGCTGAGCTGGCTGCGTGCGGATGATCTGCGCGCCGCGCTGGCGGCGGTGCAGGCCGATCCGCTGCTGGGTCCGCATGTCGATCACGAACGGCTGGGTGTGGCCGGGTTCTCCGCGGGTGGCTACACCACGCTGCTGGCCGCCGGTGCACGCCCCGACCTGCAGCGGCGGCTCGCCTTCTGCCAAGCGCATCCGGATGACGGCGTCTGCCGGCCCCAGCAGGAAGCCGTCACGCACACGATGGAGGCCCGTATTGCCGCTGCAAGCTCGCCGGAACTGTCGCCATGGATCTCCCACGCCAATGAATCGCGCGCGATCCCCGGCGTGCGCGCGGTATTCCTGCTGGCGCCAGCAATCGTGCAGGCATTTGCGCCGAAACAGCTGTCCTCGCTGAGGCAGCCGGTGTCGATCGTACTGGGCGAGGCTGACACGGTTGCGCCACCGCAGAGCAATGGCGAGGCTGCTCAGGCACTGATTCCGGGCGCTGCGCTGCAGCGTCTGCCGGATGTGGGCCACTACGACTTCCTGGCGACCTGTACGGCGGCCGGCGCGCAGAGGCTTCCCGAGCTGTGCACCGCGTCTGTTCCCAGGACGAACACCCACCAGCAGGCAGCGGATGCCGCGGTGCGATTCTTCGCCGACGCATTGCGATAGTGGCCGCCGGGCAGGCCCCGGCGCTACAGTGGGCGCGTCCATGGAGGTTCGGTCATGCGCCTGCTTCACCTCACCCTGCCGGTGTCCGACGTCGCCACCGTCGCGACGTATTTCCACGATGTGCTGCAGCAGCGCGTGGTCGGCAACCATGTGCACATCGGCTGGAGCACGATCGAACTGCAGCCGGCGGGTGACCACCCGGTCGGCGGCGTGCACCTGGCCTTCAACGTACCGGACAACCGCTTCAGCGAGGAGATGACCTGGCTGCGTGAGCGCACGCCGCTGCAGCGCAATCCGGCGGGGCTGGACTACTTCGCGCTGGAGAGCAGCTGGCACTCGCAGTCGGTGTACTTCACCGGCCCGGATGGCCTGATCCTGGAACTGATCGGCCGCCGCCGTTTGCCGGCCAGCGCACGCGAAGGCGCGTTCCACGACAGCGAGCTGACCTGCCTGAGCGAAGTCGGCCTGCCCAGCCACGATGTCGATGCCGTGCGCGCGCAGTCCAACCAACGTTTCGGCCTGCAACCGATCAGCCCGGCTTCGCCGCAGTTCGCGCCGATGGGCGACGACGAAGGCCTGCTGATCGTGGTCGCCGCCGATCGCCGCTGGTTCCCCGAGCAGAAGGATCTGCCCAATGCGCGGGGGCTGTTGCTGCAGGTGGGTGACGTCGCCGGCACCGGCGAACTCCGCGACGATGCCCTGGGGCTGGCGGGTTTTCTCGACCTGACCTGCCGTTCCAGACCTGATGCGCGCTACTGCGTGCGCACACCGTGCCCCGCTTCAACCTGCGCATGCAGCGCCTGCAGCCGCGCCGCCGTCTGGTTGAACACCTGCAGATCGGCATCGACCAGTGCCGGCCAGTCGGGTGCGTGCCCCAACAGCTGCGCCACCTGCTCGGTCGGCGCGCGGTCGAAGCCTTCGCCCAGCACGGCAAGATAGCGCTCACGGAACCCTTCGGGGTCGCGCTGGTCCTGCACGTACAGCTGGACGGCCAGCAATCCCGCGTACAGGTAGTTCACCAGATAGTTGGGGTCGTCATACATCAGGCGCTTGCCGATCCAGCTGTTGCGCAGCTGCGGATAGCGCTCCGGCTGCTGGCCGAAGCGCGCCAGCACGTGGCCGGTCAGCGCATCCAGATCATCGGCGGTACCCAGGGTGCCCGCGGCCACGCCCCGATAGATCGACTGCTCCAGCTGCGCTTCCTCGGAGGAGGTGAACAGCTGCAGCACCATGTCGTCCAGCAACGATTTCAGGTAGTAGGCCTTGGCGCGCGGATCCTGTGCCTGCTGGTACAGCTGGTCGCGGAAGCGCAGCTCGTTGTAGATCGCGAACGCCTCGGTCAGCCACTGGCTGCCATTGCGCTGCAGCGGCGACGCATGGCCGCGCTGCATCCACTCACCGTGCATGGCATGACCGGCTTCGTGGGCGATTTCAACATCGCTTTCCAGATCCCCCCTGCGCACCCCGACGTACAGCATCGCCGGCGCGCCAGGAGCATTCACTGCGAACGCATCCTGGCTGCGATTGCCTTGCCCGGTGGCCAGGTCCATGCGCTGGTTGACCGGATCGAGCAGCGCGCGCAACTCACTGACGTATGCCGGTCCCAGGTGCTGCATGGCGTCGGCGGCATTGTCGCGCAGCTGCGCCAGCGTCAGTACCGGCGGCATGTAGCCGGCATCGGGCAACGTGGTATCCCAAAGCTGCGGCGCATCGATGCCGGAGCGCGCGGCGTGGTGCAGCAGCATGTCCTGGTAGTCACGACGGTCCCCTGCATGACGTTCGATTGCCTGCAGCGTCGCATCCACCGCCGATGCATCCAGGCCCATCCGCTGGTAGCCCCGCGCCGGTGCGGAGCCATCGCCCTGCAGGCGCGCGGCGGCATCGTTCACCTGCACCAGGCCCAGCAGCACCGAGGCCATCGGCTCACGGCGCGAGTGCAGGCCCTGCCAGTAACCCTTCCAGCCCGCTTCCCGCAACGCGCGGTCCTGCTGCTGGGCCAGTGCCTGCTTGTCGTGCCCGGTGTCCCAGTGCCGACCATCACGCTCGATCTGCGGGTACTCGGCACTGCGCAGAATCTGCCCACGCAGCCGCGCGAAACTGTCCAGCGCCGGATCGGCCAGCGCCTCCACGGCCTCATCCAGCGCGGTATTGGCCGGGGCTGCAGCTTCCTTCAGCGCACGCGCGCGCAGGAAGGCATACGGTGCTGCCCACGCCGCGTCGGCAGGCGTCTCGCGCAGCGCAGCGCGACCAGTGCGGGCGATGCGGCTGCACAGCCCCATCACCTGATCCAGCGCCTGTGCCGGGCGAAGATCACGCGCGTTGCGGGCGGCCTGCAGATGCAGATAGCTGTGATGGCGCAGACACTGCGCCTGCAGTGCCTCGGCCTGCTGGAAGCGTTGCGCAGGTGCAAGCGCGGACGCCTGCTGCAGGGCCTCGACACGCTTGCCCAGTTCGTCACGCGCAGCCTGTTCGGCTGCCGCACTGGCGAAGTAGGCGCGATCGTCGGCCCGCAGCGACTGCGCCTGGACGCCGGTGAAGGGTGCCATCGCCAGCATGACGGTCATGGTGGCGGTGATGGTGCACATCCTGCGAGCCTGCATCGGCATCTCCCTGCCTGGATCAGGCTCCGAGCCTAGCAGCCGCCGCCCGGCCGCGCCTGTGCCGGAACAGGCATCAGATCGACTCATCCTCGCGCTTGACCAGCGTCCAGCAGGGCGACTGCGCGAAGGTGTAGGTCTGCTGGTCGCTGCTGTCCGGCGTGCGGATCTGGACCTGTCGTTGCCCATCGGCCAGCGTGCTGACCTGCATCTCACGGCCCTGCCCGGCCAACGCGGCGGGATCGGGCATCACCGGCCACTCGACATCGGCCAGCGCCAGGCGGCTTTCCACCTTGCGCGGTTCCGGCTCGGCCTCGGCATCGATGTAGCTGTCCAGCAGCGGATCGGCAGTGGCCTTTTCCTGCAGCGTGATCTCGTTGCCGAAGTGCTTCAGGAACGCATCGAACTGTGGGTAGGGGCATTCACTGCCGGCAGGCGCCGATGCAGGCTGGACCGCTGCCGCCGTGGACGACGGCGCGGGATGCGCGGGTGCGGCTTCCGTGGGCGTCGCCTGCGGTTCGGGCGTGCAGGCAACCAGCGCCACGCCACAGGCAAGCATCAGCACGGCAGCGGAACGGTTTCGACGCATGGGCTCATCCTGAATCCGGTTCGGTCGCCCCATGCTACCGCGCGCCCTACAATTCCGGCATTCCGCCTGTCCGAGACACCCCATGCGTCGCCTCCTGCTCCTGATCGGCCTGCTGCTGCCCGCCCTGTGGCCAGCGGTGGCGATGGCCGTCGATGTCCACGAGGGCGATCTGCTGTTCGTAACCGCCGGCCGCAGCGGGCTCAGCGCCGCCATCGACGATGCCACCGGCAAGCAGGGCGCACCCAGCTTCGATCATGTGGCCCTGGTCGCCGCGGCGCCGAAGGGCTATGACGTGCTGCACGCCGACGAGAAGGGATCGCGCCGGCAATCGCTGGTGGAGTTCCGCCAGGATGCGCGGGCCAAGCAGCGGCAGATCGTGGTCTATCGCCTGCGCGCACCGCAGCAGGCGGCGATCAAGGATGCGGTCGCCACCGCGCGCACGATGCTCGGCAAGCCCTACAACACGTCGTATGTGTTGAATGAAGACAGCTACTACTGCTCGGACTTCATCGAACGCGCGTTCCGTGCGCACCACGTGTTCGCACTGCAGCCGATGAACTTCCGCAACCCGCAGACCGGGCAGATCGCACAGCACTGGGTCGATCTCTACCGCGGCATGGGCATGGAGGTGCCACAGGACCAGCCCGGCACCAATCCCAACGACATGTCGGCAGCACCGGCGCTGCAGCGCATCGGCGTGCTGCAATAAGCGAAGCCCCGCGCAAGGCGGGGCTTCACCGGTCACTGCGCATGCGCGGCGCGGTCATTCTTCTTCGTCGTGGCCGCCCTGCTGCTGGCTGCGCTCTTTGCGCTGCTGATCCTGCTGCTGTTGCTGCTGCTGGTCACGGCGTCCCTGCTGCTGATCCTGCTGATTCTGCTGATCCTGCTGATTCTGCTGACCCGGTTGCTTCTGGTTCGGGTTATGGTTCTGCTGTGCCATGTCCGTTCTCCGAAAGCCACGCGCGGAATGCGGTGGACGTGGCCATCGTCTGCAGCGATTGGTTAATCACGCGTGGGGGGCCGGCTACATTCGTGTGTACGCGCGTGAATGAACGCGCAGAGCCCCTTGCGGCACAGGCAGATGAAGGATTCATGCGGGTTCGGCATGTGCTCATGCCGGCCTTGGCGCAATGCCCATTCATGGCGTGCTCCGCCGGAAACACGCGCTGAACGAGGCTGGCGTCCTGGTCGAGCACGGACGCCAGCCCTGCATTCAGGGCATCACCGGCGGCACATACGCCAGGGTCATGCCCAGCAGCCACAGCAGGCCCAGCACCAGCGGGATATGCACCAGCAGCTGGATGAAGGTGAACCCCACGATGTCGCGCGCCTTCAGGCCCAGCACGCCCAGCAGCGGCAGCATCCAGAACGGGTTGATCAGGTTCGGCAGCGCTTCGGCCGCGTTGTAGACCTGCACCGCCCAGCCCAGGTGCGCCTTCAGTTCGTTGGCGGCCTGCATCACGTACGGCGCCTCGATGATCCACTTGCCGCCACCGGACGGAACGAAGAAGCCCAGCACCGCCGAGTAGACGCCCATCACCAGCGCGAACGAATCGGTGCTGGCCACGTGCACGAACAGGCTCGACAGCCGGTGCGCCAGGGTCTGACCGTCACCGCCAGCGGCGTGGGTGAGGATCATCGCGATGCCGCCGTACAGCGGGAACTGGATCAGTACGCCGGTGGTGCTCGGCACCGCCTTGGCCACCGCGTTGAGGAAGCTGCGCGGGCGCCAGTGCAACAGCAGGCCCAGCGAAATGAACAGGAAGTTGTAGGTATTGAGGTTGGCGATCGCCGTGATCACCGGCTTGTTGGCGAACTCGTTGAACAGCCAGCCGAACGCCAGCAGCGAGAGCAGCACGGTCAGCAGCGGGCTGTATTCCAGCCACTCGCCCGGGCGCGTGCGTCGCTGCAGCGGCTCCGGCTCGGCCTGCGCAGCGCCAGGGAACTCCTCGGCGGTGCGGGCGCTGCCGGCGGCGGGTGCGGTCAGCCAGGCGATCAGCAGCGAGACCAGGATCAGTACCGAGGTCAGCGCGATCGACTGCCACAGGAAGATGGTTTCGGTGAACGGCAATACGCCGGTGATCTCCACCAGCCCCGGCGGCATGCTGGCCGGGTTGGCCTGCAGCTGTGCGGCCGACGAACTCAGCCCCATCGCCCACACCGCACCCAGGCCGAGATACGCCGACGCACCGGCCGCGCGGTAGTCCATGCGCAGTTCGGTACGGCGGGCCAGCGCGCGCACCAGCAGGCCGCCGAACACCAGCGAGAAACCCCAGCTGAGCAGCGAGGCCAACATGCTGACCAGACCCACGTACACCACCGCGCCACGACCGGTGCGCGGCACCCGGGCCAGGAAGTCGATGAAGCGTGCGACCACCGGCGCGGTCGCCACGGCGTAGCCACCGATGACCACGAAGGCCATCTGCATGGTGAAGGGGATCAGGCTCCAGAAGCCGTCACCGAAGGCGCTGGCGGTGGCCTGCGGAGTCGAGCCGAAGCCCATCGCCGCCAACGCGACGATGACCACGCCCAGCACCGCGAACACGTACGCGTCGGGGAACCACTTTTCCGCCCAGGCGGCCGAGCGCAATGCTGCGCGCGCCATCCAGCCGTCCTGTACTGCTGCCGTCGAGGCCATCGCCTACCCTCCCAGGTTCGATGGACCGATTCTGGGCGGTGGGGTGCGGGCTGTCAGCCACCTATTGGTCGTAGGTGGGAGAATGGTAGTGCCGGCCGCTGGCCGGCAACCTCGGGACTGCACACATGTGCAGCCGGCCAGCGGCCGGCTCTACCAGACCCTGGGCTCAACGCAGCGCCAGGTCCACGGCGATGCCGGCGAACAGCGCGGCACCCACCCAGTTGTTGTGCAGGAACGCCTTGAAGCACGGGCCGCGCTCGCGGTTGCGGCAGATCCAGAATTCGTAGACCACCAGCGCGGTGGCCACGGCCACGCCGGCCAGGTAGTACCCGCCCAGCCCGCCACGCACGCCGACCAGCGCCATCGTGGCCAGGAACAGCGCGTACAGCACGCCCTGGATGACCAGGTCGAGATCACCGAACAGGATCGCGGTGGAATGCGAGCCCATCTTCAGGTCGTCCTCGCGGTCGACCATGGCGTACCAGGTGTCGTAGGCGGTGGACCACAGGATGTTGCCGGCATACAGCAGCCAGCCCAGCATCGGCACTTCGCCCTGCACGGCGGCGAACGCCATCGGGATGCCCCAGCCGAACGACATGCCCAGGTAGACCTGCGGCAGATGGGTGTAGCGCTTCAGGTACGGATAGCTGGCGGCCAGGAACACGCCGATGAAGCTCAGGCCGATGGTCAGCCCGTTCAGGGTCAGCACCAGGCCGAATGCCACCAGCATCAGCACGGCGAACAGCGCCAGCGCGGCGCGGCCGCTGATTGCGCCGGTGGCCAGCGGACGCGCCTTGGTGCGTTCCACATGCGGGTCGAGCCAGCGGTCGGCGTAGTCGTTGATGACGCAACCGGCCGAGCGGGTCAGCCACACGCCGGCGGTGAACACGAACAGCGTCCACAGCGGCGGCAGGCCGCCAGCAGCCAGCCACAACGCCCACCAGGTGGGCCACAGCAGCAGCAACGTGCCGATCGGGCGATCAGCGCGCATCAGGCTCCAGTAATGCCGCCAACGCGGCGTCGCCGGCGACTGCGGCGAAGTAAGGGGGGTATCAGCCATGGCGATAGGATACTCCTGCCCCTCCGGCAGGGCTTTGCCCGTGGGGGGAGATTTGTTCGGCGAAACTGGATAGAATGCCGGTCCCGCACCGCTTCATGGCGCTGCGATGCCCGCCCCGGCACTGGCCGACGGCGCGGCGGTTCTACAACGCGCCCGTAGCTCAGCCGGATAGAGTAGTGGCTTCCGAAGCCATTGGTCGGGGGTTCGAATCCCTCCGGGCGCGCCATCTCCCCCAGTGTTGCCTGCATGCCGCCAGCCCGCGCTGGACGTTGCCGCGCGCTTCATCAACACTGCGCGCATGACGCCACCGGATCTGCTGCAGCTGGCGGCAGGCGCTGCGATTCTGGGCCTGGCCGCCTTGTCCACCGGAGTGAGCTTCGGCCGCGCTCGGCGTGGCAGTCATCTGCTCACCATCTTCTTCGCCTGTTTCGCCGCCGCCAATCTGTTCGGACTGGTGCTGTTGGGTGGCCAGGCCTGGCTCTCGGCCGACGCGGTGCGCTGGCTGCGGGTCATCGAAGTGCCGCTGGTCTATCTGCTCGGTCCGCTGCTGTATGGCCATGCGCGTGCGCTGCTGTTGCCCGCACCGGGCCACACTTCGTTGCTGCCGCTCGCGCATCTGCTGCCGGCCATGCTCGCGTTCGTCGTTTCCCTGTTGAACGCTGTTGCGCCTTTCGACGTCTCGCCGCTGGGCAAGGCGCTGTTCCAGCTCAGCTTCCATGGCTGGCTGCTGCAGGGTGCGCCCTACCTGCTGGCCACGCTGTGGCTGTCGCTGCGCACGTCTTCGGCCCCGCGCGGAACCCCCATCCAACGCAGCGGGCTGCGCGGGCTGGCGATCGTGATGGCCGGCTGCTGGCTTGCCAGCGCGATGAACCGGTGGCCGCCGGACGCTGCTCCGCTGCTGGCCAGCATCGGGCTCAGCCTGCTGACCACCGTGGGCATGTATCTGCTGGCCTGCCGCGTGGTGCGGCAGCAGCTGCGCGCGCCTGTGAGTGCCGCCGCACCGGGCGTGGGGAATCTCATCCCCGCGCCCATCGAGGACGTCGCCGTCGCACGCTACGAGCGCTCGGGCATCGACGCCGCGCAGTGCGCGGCCATCGCCAGCGCGCTGACCGCATTGATGCAGGACGAACGCCTGTATGAAGCGCCCGGGCTGGATCTTCAGTCCCTCAGCCAGCGCAGCGGCTGGTCACCCAACCAGGTCTCGCAGGCGCTCAACCAGGGTTTGGGCCAGAGCTTCTCCGAGTTCGTGACCGGTTTCCGCATCACGGCCGCGAAGTCCTTCCTCTCCGACCCCGCCGACCCACGCAGCGTGCTGGACATCGGCCTGGCCGCCGGCTTCGGCAGCAAGTCCACCTTCAACAGCGCGTTCAAGCGCGCCACCGGGCAGACACCGAGCGAGTTCCGCCGCAGCCGCGCCACCTCCGGCTGAACGTCCAATCCTTCACGCCCGGTCGAACGGCGCCCGCCGCTGCGTTGCCATCAGCGCTCGACCCGATGAACAAGGTGATGCGATGCGATGGCAACGGATGATGTTCGGCCTGCTGTGGATGCTGGCGGTTCCCGTGCAGGCTGCGGTGGGGGATGCGGCGAGTGTGCTGGCCCGGGCCCGTGCAGCCAGTGGCGGCGAGCCGTGGCTGTCGGTGCAGCGCCTGCAGGCTGAGGGAGAGCAGTCGCTCGGCGGCTTGCACGGGCGCTGGCAGCTCAACCAGGACCTGCGCGCCGGTCGCTATGCCGAACAGGCGCAGCTGGGAGCCTTCGCCGTCGCCCAGGGGTTCGACGGCCAGCTGTCCTGGCGGCGTGACTACGGCGGCGAGGTCGGCCTGCTGGACGGTAGCGTGCCACGCCGCACCGCGCGCACGCAGGCGTGGCTGGCCACCCGCGCCTACTGGTCCAGCGCCTATCCGGCCTCGCGCTTTGCGGGCCCACGCACCGAGGGCCACGACGGGAAGCGCTATGACGTGCTGGCGACGACGCCGGAGGGCGCGGACCCGATCGAACTCTGGTTCGACACCCGCAGTGGCCTGCTTGGCCGCGTGGTCATTGCATCCGCGCGCACACCCACCGCCACCACGCTGGAAGACTACCGGGCGGTCGATGGCCTGCTGCTGCCCCATCGCATCATCACCGACACCCTCGATGCCCAGGGCCGTGCCGATCCGCGGCTGCGCAGCGACGTGCAGGTGCAGCGCTACCGGGTGGATCTCCCTGTGCCGGATGGGCTGTATGCACCACCAGCGATGGCCGACGACAGCTACATCGAGGATGCCAGCGGCACCACCCGCGTCCCGTTCGACCTGATCAACAACCATGTCTACATCGAGGCCGAAGTGGACGGCCAACCAGCGCGCTTCCTGGTGGATACCGGCGCCATCAACCTGCTGACACCGATCGCCGCCAAGCGCCTGGGGCTGACCACAGCGGGCCGCCTGAGCGTGCATGGTGCCGGCGACAACGCCAGCGACCTGGGCCTGGCGCAGGCCCGCCACCTGCGCATCGGTGGCGCGCACCTTGCAAACCCGGTGTTCCACATCATCGACCTCGGCCAGCAGATCAACTCGATGGGCGTGCCACACGATGGCTTCATCGGCTACGAGACCTTCCTGCGCTTCGTCACCACCTTCGACTATGGCGCGCGCGTGCTCAGCTTCACCCGACCGGGCCACTACCAGCCGCCCGCCAGCGCGGTGGTGCTGCCGTTCGAACAGGACGACCGCGCACCGGTACTGAATGGCGAACTGGACGGCATCCCGCTGCGGTTGTGGCTGGACACCGGCTCACGCAACTCGCTGAGCCTGAGCAGCCCGTTCGTGCGTACCCATGGTCTGTTGGAGAAATACCACGCCAGTGAGGAGGCGGTGCTTGGATGGGGCCTCGGTGGCCCGGGCCGCGCGCGACCGGCCCGGCTCGGTGTGCTGCGCATGGGCAGCATCGAGGTCACCGGCCTGGTCGGTGATCTGTCCAGCATCGACAAGGGTGCGCTGGCGCTGGCCGACTATGGCGCGATTCTCGGTGGCGGGGTGTTGCGGCGGTTCTCCATGGGCATCGACTACGATGCCAAGCGTCTGTACCTGGTGCCCAACGCCGAAAGCACGCAGCCCGATGCCTTCGATCGCAGCGGGTTGTGGCTTCAGGCCGAGGACGCTGCACTGCGTGTGGCCGATGTGGCGCCGACCAGCGCTGGTGCGCGCGCGGGGCTGCGAAGGGATGATCGCATCGTCATGATTTCAGGCGAGCCGATTGCCACGCGGAAGCTGGCGGACTGGCGTGCGCTGTTGCGTGAGCGTCCGGTTGGGACGCGCGTGGGCATCCGTTATCTGCGCGATGGCCGGCAGGTGGATACCGAGCTGGTGCTGGGGGATCGGGTGAATGAGCGTTGGCCTGCCGATTGAGCCGGGACCGATGCGAACACAGTAGGCCATCCATCGATAGCCATCATGGAATGCGGCTGCGCCGCGCCGGTTCTGCGGTGCTGCCGGTGGATGGTCCGCCCGGTCTGCGCGCGTAGCTGTAATCGGGATCCCGGGAGGCGCGCACGACCGGACTTCGTGCGTGTCTGATCACGCCGGGGAACCAGGACAACACCGACACCGCGGCCCAGATCGCAGCCAACCAGAACCATCGGCCCGAGGCATACGCCCAGATCATGGGCAATGCAGCCAGCAGCACGACGATCTGCGTATACAGCAGGTAGAGCGTATGCAGGCCCAAACGGGGATCCGAGCGCAGCACCACGCCACATCCCCTGCATACCGTCTTCGCCTGCCGTCTCGATGCGGAAAGCAGCGGAAATCGCTGCCCAGCAGCGCCGCAAAGTGGACAGGTGAAGGTCAGCACGCGCATCCGGAAGCTCCTCTCCACCGATTGGCGTCATCTGCCAGGTACGTATCCGAGCCTAGCATGGGCTTGGCAGGGTGGTGCCACAAACAGCAACGCCGGGCACGGCCCGGCGTTGCATTCAAAGCAGTCGAGCATGGCTCGACTCTACACAGAGCAGGTCAGTACTTCCCGTCGAACGCGAAGATCGGCTTGCGCTGCTTCCACGCACCTGCGGTGAAGTCCGGGAACTCCAGCGTCTGGAAACTGTTGGCGATCGACTGCTCGCTCAGCGGGGTGATCGCACTCCAGGTCACCGCGTCGTAGATGTCGATCGGCATCGGTGCCTTGGCCTTCAGTGCTTCAACGAAGGCATGGATGACGAACCAGTCCATGCCGCCGTGGCCGGCGCTGGCGGCGGTGTCGGCATTCTGCTTCCACAGCGGGTGCTCGTACTCGTCCTGGTACTTCTTGAACTCTTCCCACTGGTGCGGCGGGCTGCGGCCTTCGATGTGGATCGAATGGTTCACGTCCATCCACAGGCCCTTGGTGCCCTGCACGCGGAAGCCCATCGAATATGGGCGCGGCAGCGAGGTATCGTGCTGCAGCAGGATGGTCTCGCCGTTCTCGCAGGCCAGCGTGGTGGTGACGATGTCGCCCAGCTTGAACTTCACCTTGGTGCTGGGATGGGTGGTGCCGCCACTCTTGGCCACGGTGTATTCGTGCAGGCCGCGCGCCTTGGTCGCGAAGGCGTTGATGTGGGTGAAGCGGTTGCCGCGGTTGATGCCGGTGTACATCGCGCAGGGGCCGATGCCGTGGCTGGGATACAGCTCGCCGTTGCGCTCCACCGAATGCTCGGTGCGCCAGCGTGCTTCGCTCCAGCCCTTGGGACCGAATTCCACGCCGCTGTCGTAGGGCTGGTTCGGGTCGCCGGAATTGAACTTCACGCCGCGCAGGTCGTGCTGGTAGCCGGCCTGCAGGTGCACCAGCTCGCCAAACAGGCCCTGGCGCACCATCTGCAACGCGGCCATCACGTCGCGGCGGTAGCAGACGTTCTCCAGCAGCATGTACGGGGTGCCGGTACTCAGCTGGGTCTTCAGCACCTCCCAGTGGTCCTGCAGGGTGATGCCGGCCACCACTTCGCAGCCCACGGCCACGCCGGCCTGCATCGCGGCAATCGCCATCGGTGCGTGGTATTCCCACGGCGTGGCGATGATCACGCCATCGATGCCCTTCTGCTCCAGCAGGCGCTTCCAGGCATTGGTGTCGCGGTCCTGGCCGTAGGTCTTCGGCGCCGACTTGCCGGCCTTGGCCACCATGTCCACGGCACGGCCAAGCATGATCGGCTCGATGTCGCACAGGGCGACCACCTCAACATCGTCGCGCCGCACCAGCTCCTTCAGCAGCACCAGGCCGCGCATGCCGGTGCCGATCATGGCCAGGCGCACCTTGCGCCCGCGTGCCCAGGCCGGGGTCTGCGGCAGCAGGCTGCTGGCGGCGACAGCGGCACTGGCCGCGATGAATTCCCTACGCTTCATGGCAAACATCTCTCCTCTTGGCAGCGTGCCGGCCGCAGCCGGCACGCCAGGTCACGCAAACGGAATTACTTGAACCGGTAGCCGATGGTCACACTGTAACCACGGCCGAAGATGGTTGCGTAGTCACTGGAGTCACCCAGGAAGCTGTTCGGGTCGTAGAACGGCAGGCGGTTGAACAGGTTCTTGACGGTGAAGCTCAGGTTCCACGCATCATCCGGGCGCCAGGTGACGCTCATGTTGGCGGTCCACCACGACGGTGCACCGTCACACTTGCTCTTCTGCAGGGCCAGGTAGCCACCGGTGCAGGTTTCCTTGTTGTTGCTCACTTCATCGACCTGGTCGGTGGCCCACTTGGTGCCGCCCACGTAGTTGACGAACATGCTGGTGGTCACCTGCTTGTAGGTCCAGTCGGCATTGAGCGTGGCACGCAGGCGCGGGTTGTTGTAGTAGCCCACCACGTCGCCGTAGTACCAGCCGTTCTCGGCGTCCATGTAGAAGCGGTTGCGGTTGGCGATGGTGGCGGCCAGGCCGATGTTCAGGTTGCCCCAGTCGCCCAGCGAGAAGCGGCTGCGCGCATCGATGTCGAAGCCGTCGATCAGGGTCTTGCCGCGGTTCTTGTACTGGCCCACCACGCTGGCCACGTTGCCGGCGGAGTACCCCGGCAGGTTCGCCGGGCAGCTCACGCCGCTGGCCGGGTCGGCGCACATCGCCGCCAGCTGGGCCAGGTTGGCACGGTCGCTGTCGGTGATCGGCGAGCGCGACATCGAGATGATGTCTTCCATGCGGCGATAGTCCGGCGCGACGATTTCATTGTTGCGGTAGATGAACCAGTAATCGGCCGACACCGACAGCCAGCTCGCCGGCTCGTAGACGAAGCCGAGGGTGGCGATCTTCGCCTTCTCCGGCTTCAGGTCCTTGTTCGGCTGGGTCATGCGCGCCACGGTGCGGCTGCAGTCGACGTTCAGCAGGGTCTTGCCGAGATCGACATCGCCCGGCCGCTGCGATTTCAGCAGCAGGTTGGCGATGGCATTGGTCTCGTTGCAGCGCAGCTCGTCGCGGAAGCCGCCGAGCTGAGCGAACACGCCGCCATTGCCGGACTCGGCCAGGCTCGGTGCACGGAATCCAGTGGAGTACGTACCGCGCAGCATCAGCTGGTCGAATGCCTGGTACTTGAAGCCGATCTTCGGCGCGATGTTGGCGCTGAAGTTCGGGTACTTGTCCACGCGCACCGCGGCATCCAGTTCCAGCTTGTCGGTGATCGGTGCCACGGTCTCGGCGAACAGCGCGTAAGTGTTGCGCTTGCCGTCGAACCACGAGCCGCCCTGCTGGGAAATCAGGCCATTGGCTGCATCGGCGTTGCCCGGGGTGTAGAAGGTTTCGCGGCTGGCGTTGAAGCCGAACGCGGCGCGCATCTCACCGGCCGGCAGCTGGAACAGCGGGCCTTCGATCTTGCCGTCCAGGGTGTGCAGGCGCGTCCACGACTGGATGTCGAAGGTCGGGAACGCTTCCCGGATCAGCGCAGCGTTGGCTTCGCTGATCTCGCCGAACTTGTACGCCGGGTGGTCGGAGATGATCACGCGGCCCGTGGTCGGATCGATCGAGTACGGGCCGAAGGCCTTCTCGAAGCCCTTGATGTTGACGTTGATCGTCTGGTAGGTGGTGGAGTGCGTACCGGCGCTGGCGAACGCGGTCTCCCAGTTCCAGTCACCCACGTCGCCACGCGCGCCGGCCAGCACGCGGTAGCTCTTGTCGGTGTTGCGCTGGCCGAAGTAGTTCGGGCCGGCATCCTGCAGCAGGTAGTTCAGGCCGACCACGCCGCCCATCATCGCCTTCATCTGCGGGCTGGCGTGGTTGTACTCGTTGTTCGGGCCCAGGAACGGGTACAGGAACTGGTTGACGTTGTTGCCGGTGTTGCGCGAGAACCAGCTGGTCGGGTTGCCGGTGGTGGTGCCGTAGGTGCGCGGCGTGCCGCCATTGGCGCGCAGGTCGATATCGGTGTAGGTCGCCTCGGCGAAGATCTCGGTGCTGTCACCGACCAGGAAGGTGCCGTTGAGGTAGGCGGTGTTGCGCTCGGACTTGGCGCCGGCATCGATCTCGTTGTTCATCCAGGTTTCCCAGACGCAACGCGGGCCGGCCGCTTCACTGGTCAGCACGTTCTTGCAGCCCGGCGCGGCTTCCTGCACGCGGCGGCCGGTGACCGGATCGAAGGCGAAGTAGCTGCCCGGGTTGAACTCGCCCGGCTTGCTGCCTACGCCCAGGCGCAGGTTGTTGAGGTAGTTCGGGTTGTTGACGTAGTACTGGTCGGGCCGCTTGTCGTAGAAATCGCTGAGCGGAATCGCGTCGCGGCGGTACATGTTGACCGCGCCGTAGATGTTGAAGCGGTTCTCGGTCAGGTCACCGAAACCGGCGGTGATGCTGGCCTGGCGCTCGCCGTAGGAATCGATGCGCGACGAGGTGTCGTTGGTGAAGCTGACCTCGGCACCCTGGAAGTTGCGCTTGGTGATCACGTTGATCACACCGGCCACCGCATCGGTGCCGTACACCGCCGAGGCGCCGTCGGTCAGCACTTCCATGCGCTCGATGGCCGCGGCCGGGATCGCATCGATGTTGACGAACTGGGTCTGGAAGCCGGCCGGCGCACCGTAGTACGACAGGCGACGACCGTTCAGCAGCACCAGCGTGCCCTGTGCGCCGAGGCCACGCAGGTTGGCCTGCGAGGCACCATCGGAGCCGGTGAACAGCGAACGCGCGTCCTGCTGCGCCGGGCGTGCGGCCGGCAGGTTGTCCAGCACCTGCAGCAGCGTGCGCGCACCCATGTTCTGGATGTCCTGCTTGCTGATCACCTGCACCGGCGATGCGGTTTCAACGTCGGTGCGGCGGATGTTGGAGCCGGTGACCTCGATGCGGGCCAGGTCGGTGGCCTTGTCCTTGCTCTCCTGGGCAAAGGCAGGAGCAGCAAGCGAGAACAGCGCGCCGGCAATGGCCAGCGTCAGCGGAGCGATCGAGCGACAGGGGGGGCGGTGGTGGCGGGCGGGCAACATCGGGGTTCTCTCCTGGCAGGGGTGCGGCGCAAAAGTGAGCGCGTGGGCGTTCGGCGGGCAAAACGCTCCCGGGCCACGGCCTTGAGGGCCGTAGTCGGAATGGGCGGGGGAGGAGCGGTGTTACGAGGGAGTCATGGGGCGACGATGCTGGCGGAGTCGCCCTCCTGGCCGATCAGTACGGCGTTGGCCCAGTTGGCGCAGACCTGGGCGGGTTGGCTGCCCTGCGCACCCAGCGTGCGCAGGCTCAGGGTGGAAAGGCCTCGGATGTCCAGCTCCGGCTTGACCACGCCGGGCGCCTTCACCAGGCCGCTGTCGTACAGCAGGCGGTTGTCACCCCAGACCTGGAACTGCAGGCCACCGGCGTTGCGGCAGGCGTCGTCGATGCCGAGGTCGGCGCGCAGCAGGTGCCAGCCGCCCTGCAGGCGCAGGTCGATGCGGCTGTTGGCGCCGACGCCCAGGCCACGGCGGAACTGCAGCCCGTTCATGCGCATGCCGGCGTCGCCACGGAAGGACTGGTCGGTGCGCACCTGGCTGGCCAGCGCGGCCGGCACCGGCAGCTCGGAGAGATAGCGCTGCCGGGCCGGTCGCTCCGGTTCCTGGTGTTCAAGAATGTGGAAGGTGGACAGTGCGATCGGGCCGACATCGCGCGGCTGCAATGCATCGAACGCGCGGGCGCTGCCCTGTGCGGCGGTCACCATCGGGTCGGTGCTGCTGGCGCCGTCGCCTTCGGGGTTCTGCACGCTCAGCACGCGGAAGCGCAGCAGGCGACCGGCGTGGGCCGGGAAGTCGATGCGCTGCACGCCTTCCTTCAGCTGCAGGCGGCCGCGGGCGATCGGCTCGCCCCACTCGCCATTGCTGTCACCCAGGTACACCTCGTAGTCGCGGACCTGGCCGTGCTTCCAGTTCTTGTCGTTGCGCGGCGCGATGTCGATGCCATCGATCATCTTCCGCTCGCCGAAGCCGATCACCCACTCATGCGCGCCGGTGCGCACGGCCTGGTTGCGCACGCTGCGGAACCAGGTGCCCGGATCATCATCGAAGGCATTTTCCAGCGCATGGCCGGGCTCTTCGGCCGGGCGGTTGACCACCAGCAGGCTGTCGGCCGGCAGTTCGCGGCCCAGCACCGGCGCCGCCGGATAGGCGTCATCGGCGGCTGCGGCAGCGACTGCGAAGTCCAGCTGCAGCTGCAGCGGCTGGCGGATGTCCTGTGTGGCCGTGCGCACATGCAGCGTGCCGCGGCGCTCCTGCGCGTCGAAGTACCAGCCTTCGTTGGCGCTGTTGAAGGCGGCGGCATCGGCCAGCGCAGGCAGCGCGCGACCACCGGACTGCACCGCGCGCGGCGCCTGGCGGCTGAGCACGCGCAGGCCGTAGCGGCGCTGCGCCAGCTGGCCGTTGTACTGGCCTTGCACGGCGTCGATCTGCACCTGCACCGGACCACTGCCCTGCGCCGGCGCCTGCACGCGGATCTGCTGCGTGCTCGATTCGCCCTGCTGGTAGCGGCGGGTGTTGCCGTCGTCTTCGTACAGCGTGTACTGCGAATCGCCCTGCGGGTACAGGTCGAACGTCACCTCATCGAGTGGCTTTTCGCCATCGAACAGCATCGACGGGTACATCGGCAGGATCGCGCCGGCACGCACGAACACCGGCAGCGTGGCCAGGTCCACCTGGCGGTCGAGCTGGCGGCCATCGGCGGTGGCCTGCACGCGGCGGCCGTCCCAGTAGTCGATCCAGCCGCCGGCCGGCAGGTGGATGTCGCGGCGCCAGCCACGGCTGGCCGCCTGGCTGCGGTACACCGGCGCCACCAGCAGGTCGCGGCCGAGCAGGAACTGGTACTTGTAGGTTTCATCCTGCGCGTGCGGGTCGCGCGGGTTGTCCCACATCAGGCCACGCACCGGCGGTGCACCGGTCTGCGCGGCCTCGTGCACCAGCCCGTACATGTACGGGGTCAGGCGCATCTTCAACTTCAGGTAATCGCGGTTGATGCTGCGGTAGGGCTCGTCGTACCACCAAGGGTGCTTGCGCGCATTCGACGACCAGCCGCTCATGCCCATCAGCACCGGGGTGAATGCCTTCCACTGCAGATCGCGGGTGAAGGTCTCGGCGCTGCCGCCGAAGATCGCATCGACGTCGCCGCTGGCGTAGGCCATGCCGGACAGACCCGAACCGACCAGGGTCGGTACGTGCCAGCGGATGTAGTCCCAGCTGCTGCTCTGGTCGCCGGTCCATGCCACCGCGTAACGCTGGATGCCGGCCCAGCCCATCACCGTCCACAGGAACGGGCGCGAATCGGAATTGTCGAGGATGCCGTTGAACGCCTGGCGGTTGGCATCCATCGCGAACTGGTAGCCCTTGCCGGTCCAGGCCACGTCCAGCTTCTGCACGCGGCTGCCTGCCTTGCCCACTTCCCAGGCGATCTTGTCGACGCCGTTCTCGGTCCACAGACCGGTGCGGAAGCCGTACGAGGCCAGGCCCTTCACCGTTTCCGGCAACTGCTTGTAACCGCAGCCGTACCCATCGTTGGGCAGGATCCAGCCACCGGGCATGTCGTGGGCGCGGTACTGCTTGGCTACGCTGTCGATCACATCCGGCGTGGTGCCGGTCGGGCCGTCGCTCCAGCCTTCAGGCACGGTGCCGGGCTTCTTGCGGTTGTCGCCGTCGTTGTAGCAATCGGCATCGCCGTAGGACAGCGCCCAGCGCGCCACCATGTTGGGGCGACCGGTCAGCTGGGTGTAGCGTTCGATCAGCTTCGGCAGATCGGCGCCTACGAAGTAATAGGCATCGAAGCGGTCTTCGCGATGCAGCAGCGTGGCCTGGTCGGCCTCGCGCAGATCGTAGCTGCCATCGCTCCAGGTATTGCGCAACATGCCCCAGCCGCGGCTGCTCAGCAGCATCGGTGCCGGGCTGGGGCGGTCGCCCTCTTCCCAGCCGCCGGAGTAGGACACTTCCAGCTCGCGGCCCTTGAACTGGTAGCGGCCGTTCTGCTGGCCACCGCCGTAATAGCCTTCGTCGGCCTGCGAGGACAGCACCTGCACGCTCTGCGTGGCATCCAGGTCCAGTGGTTGCAGCTCCTGCCAGAGGGCGGTGGGCTGGCCGTTGTCCAGCCGATCCAGGCGCAGGCGCAGCGGCTGCCGTTGTACATGCAGCACCAGTGCATCGGTGCGCACGCGGATCTCCTGCGCGTCTTCTTCCAGCTGCGCGTGCACGTTCGCCTTGGGCTGCGGCAGCACGATCGGTGCAGCCTTGTCGCCGGAACCGGTCAACTTGCCGTTGCGGCCGGCCTGCACGCGGATGATGTCGGTGGCCGGCAGCTCAATGCGGATGCGCGCGCCCTTATCGGTCTGCAGGTCCCAACCCTGCACGCCGTCGCGGCTGTCGCTGGCGGCCACCGAACGCAGATTGCCGACCGGCTCGGCCCGGGCCGGCATGGACGCCAGCATCAACGCCGGCAACAGGGCCAGCATCAGCGGCGAGCGACGAACGCAGTTTTCCACGCGGACTCCCAACCCGTTCACCGGGCGTTTCGAAAGCGGTTGGGCCGACTCTAGGGCAGCGATTCGAAAGATGTCAACAAATTGAAAGGAAAAAGGAAGATATATTCCATTGAAACGAAAGTTGTTGCGCCGCAATACTTTGTGTAAGCGCTTGCAGGTGCCTGTTAAGCGTTGTGCGATACGGCATTTCGTCGGTCCTTTCGTTTTCCCGGGCACCCCGCGACGCGGAAAGTCACTCACCCATTTTCTTTCTTTTTACTTTCGATGTTTGACATTTCGAAAGAAAACACTGATGGTGCGCTGGCCCAACTGGAACCTCCGAATGGACGTCACCCTGCTTTCCGATGTGTCCGCCTGGCAGCGCCTTGGCGGAGCCGATACCGCTACCGAAATCGCCCAGCAGCCTGCGCTGTGGGAAGCCCTCGCACAGGACCTGTCGCGTGCCCGCGACCGCCTGCAGGCCTTCCTCGGCGACAGCCTCAATGATCCCAACCAGCGCGTGCTGTTCACCGGCGCCGGCAGCTCCGGCTTCATCGCCGAAATGGTGGCCGACGCGATCAACGCGCAGTGGCCAGCTGATGTACGCGTGGTGCACACCACCAGCCTGCTGACCCACCCGGCGCTGTACCTGCAGCGCGACCGCCCGACCCTGCTGGTCTCGTTTGGCCGCAGCGGCTCCAGCCCGGAGAGCGTGGCGGCAGTCGACCGCGTGCGCAGCGACGTGGATGACGCGCGCTTCCTCGACATCACCTGCAATGCCGATGGCGAACTGGCCCGTCGTGGCGCAGGCCGTGCCGATACCTGCACCCTGCTGATGCCGTCGGCCAGCTGCGACCGCGCCTTCGCCATGACCAGCAGCCTGACCTGCATGCTGCTGGCCGCGCTGACCGTGTTCGATCGTTCGCCGTGGGATGCGCGCGTGGCGCGCCTGAAGCAGATCGCCGCGCTGGCCCGCGAAGGCCAGGCGCAGTGGGATGCACCGGTGGCGGCGCTGGCGCAACGCCCGTTCAATCGCGTGATCTACCTCGGCAGCGGCCCGCTGGAAGCGCTGGCACGCGAGTGCGCGCTGAAGGTGCTGGAGCTGACCGCCGGCCGCGTGCTGGCGCTGGCCAACACCCCGCTGGGCTTCCGCCATGGCCCGAAATCGACGCTGGACGGCAACACCCTGGTGGTGGTGCTGCGCAGCGTGCAGCCGCTGGCGCGCCGCTACGAACAGGACCTGCTGGAAGAACTGCGCCGCGACGGCGTGGCCGGCCAGGTGCTGGCGATCGGCCCGCATTCGGACATCGGTGCCGACGACGAATACACCCTCATCGTGCCGGCACTGGACGATCCGTGGCTGGCACCGGTGTGGCTGGGCTTTGCGCAGCTGTTCGCGCTGCAGCGCTCGGCCGCGCTCGGCCTGACCCCGGACAACCCGTTCCCGGACGGCACCGTCAACCGCGTCGTCAAGGGCGTCACCATCCACCATGGCTGAGCTGATCGCCCACGCCTGCTACGGCATCGACATCGGCGGCACCAAGATCGAGCTGGTGGCGTGCGATGCGGCGATGCAGGTCACCTGGCGCCGCCGGGTGGCCACGCCGCAGGGCGACTACGACGGTTTCCTGCAGGCGGTGGTAGCGCTGGTGGCCGAGGCAGACGCTGCACTTGGCCGCAGTGATGCGGCCATCGGCATCGCCCTGCCCGGTGTGCGCGACCGCCGCAGTGGCCGCCAGCTGAGCGCGAATGTGCCGGCGTTGACCGGCCACAGCGTGGCGGCCGACCTGCAGGCGCGCCTGCAGCGCCCACTGCATTTCGGCAACGACCTGCAGTGCTTTGCCCTTTCCGAAGCGCACGGCGGCGCCGCCGATGGCTACCCCAGCATGTTCGGCGCCATCCTCGGCACGGGTGCGGGTGGTGGCTTCTGCCTGCACGGCCGCCTGCTGTCCGGCTTCAACGGCCTGGCCGGCGAATGGGGCCACTGGAGCGTGCCCGGCCACCTGCTGCAACGCCACGGCCTGCCGCTGATCGACTGCGCCTGCGGCCTGCAGGGCTGCGTGGAGCGCTATGTGTCCGGCAGTGGCGTGGCGATGATCGAACGCCACCTCGGTGGCAGCGCCGCCGACGCCAGCGCGGTGATCGCCCTGGTCGAAGCCGGTGATGCGCGCGCGCGCAAGGCGCTGGACATCCATCGCGACCTGCTCGGCCACAGCCTGGCCGCGCTGGTGCTGGCGCTGGACCCGCACGTGATCGTGCTCGGCGGCGGTCTTTCGCAGTACGCACCGCTGTACGAGCACCTGCCCGCCGCCATCGCCGCCCATCTGTTCAAGGGCGTGCAGGTGCCACCGATCGTGCCGCCACGCTTCGGCGATGCCGGCGGCGCACGTGGTGCTGCCCTGCTCGCCTGCCAACCCTCGTTTTCCTGATGTCCGGAGCCTGACCATGTCCCCGTTGCAGACCCTGCTTGCCTCCCACCGCGCTGGTGCCAACGTCGGCCTGTACAGCGTCTGCTGCAGCAACGAGCAGGTGCTGCGCGCGGCCATGCACGTGGCGCTGGCGCATGGCACCGTGCTGCTGGTCGAGGCCACCTCCAACCAGGTCGACCAGTTCGGCGGCTACACCGGCATGACCCCGCCGCAGTACCGCGACTACGTCGGCACCCTGGCCGACGAAGAAGGCTTCCCGCGCGAACGGCTGATCCTGGGTGGCGACCACCTCGGCCCGAATGCCTGGCAGAAGCGCCCGGCGGCCGAAGCGATGACCCACGCGCGCGTGCTTATCGAAGCCTACGTCGCCGCCGGTTTCCACAAGATCCACCTGGATTGCAGCATGTCCTGCGCCGATGACCCGGTGCCGCTGCCCGACGCCATCGTCGCCGCGCGTTCGGCCGAGCTGGCCGAGATTGCCGAGCGCACCGCCGCCGAACACGGCCTGCCGCCGCCGGTCTACGTGATCGGTACCGAAGTGCCGATTCCCGGTGGCGAAGCCTCGCTGGCCGAAGGCCTGCAGGTGACCACGCCGGTCGCCGCCGCGCAGACTCTGGCCATCCACCAGCAGGCGTTCGACACGCCGCAGCTGCGCGATGCGTGGCAGCGCGTGATCGCGATGGTGGTGCAGCCGGGCGTGGACTTCGACCACAGCAGCGTGCACGAATACGACCCGGCCGCCGCCAGCACGCTGGCCGGCTTCCTCGAACAGCAGCCGCGCATCGTGTTCGAAGCGCATTCCACCGACTACCAGCGCGAAAGTGGCCTGCACGCGCTGGTACGCGACCACTTCGCCATCCTGAAGGTCGGCCCGGCCGCCACCTTCGCCTATCGCGAGGCGCTGTTCGCGCTGGCCGCGATCGAGTCCGAGCTGCTGCCAGCCGCGCAGTGCTCGCGCCTGCCGCAGGTGCTGGACGAGGTGATGGTGGCGCAGCCGAAGTACTGGCAGCCCTACTACCAGGGCGATGAGGCCGCGCTGCGCCTGCTGCGCAGTTATTCCTTCAGCGACCGCTGCCGCTACTACTGGGGCGAGCCGGCGCTGGTGCAGGCGGTGCAGACCCTGTTCGACAACCTGGAGCAGCACGCGCCGCCGCTGGTACTGCTCAGCCAATACCTGCCGGAGCAGTACCGCGCCGTGCGCGAAGGCCGCCTGGCCAACACCCCCACCGCACTGGTGCAGCACCGCATCGGCCTGTGCCTGGGCGAGTACGCCCGCGCCTGCAGCGCCAACCAGGCCGGAGCCCGCGTGCAGAGCGCAGGTTCGGCTGCCGGCGTTGCTGTGAACGGCTAATCTCTACCTTTTCCCGCGAAACCGAGAATGGCCATGCGCAACACCCGCTCCCGCCGGCAACAGATCCTGCAGCTGCTGATCGAGCACGGCTCGGTGCAGGTGGCCGATCTGGTCGAGCGCTTCGGCGTGTCGGCGGTGACCATCCGTGCCGATCTGACCCACTTCGAGTCGCAGGGCCTGGCCACCCGTACCCACGGTGGTGCCACGCTCGTTCGTACGCCGCCGCAGGAACAGGACATCCACGAAAAGGACGCGCTGAACCTGCCGCTGAAGGAATCGATCGGTGCGCGCGCCGCGCGCCTGGTGCAGCCCGGCGACAACATCATCATCGACTCCGGCTCGACCACGATGACCCTGGCCCGCCACCTGCGCGCGCATCGCGACGTGACGGTGATGACCAACGGCCTGAACATCGCCTGGGAACTGGCCAATGCCGCGGGCATCACCGTGCTGCTGACCGGTGGCCTGCTGCGCCAGCAGTCGCTGTCGCTGCAGGGCAGCCAGGCCGAGGCCAGCCTCAATTCGTACAGCTTCGACACCCTGTTCCTGGGCGTGGACGGCCTGGACCTGCAGTTCGGCCTGACCACCCACGACGAGGCCGAAGCCCGCCTCAACCACCGCATGGTCGAGCGCGCGCGCCGCATCGTGGTGCTGACCGATGCCTCCAAGTTCGGCCGCGTCAGCCTGCACCGCATCGCCCTGCTGGATCAGATCCACGCCATCATCACCGACGCCGGCATCGACGATGCAACCCGCGAAGGGCTGCAGCGGCTGGGCATCGAAGTGATCATCGCCGAGCCCACCGCATGACCGACACCCGCACCCTGCATGGCCGCATCCTCACCCCGCTGGGTTGGCGGCGTGGTCACGTCCACTTCGATTCGCAGGTGCGCCAGCTGCAGGTGGATGACCACAGCGGCGCTGACGACCTGCAGCTGCCGGTGATCCTGCCCGGCTTCATCGACCTGCATGTGCACGGCGCGGCCGGCGTGGACCTGATGCAGGGCGGCGACGTGGCACGCACCATCGCCCGCACCCATCTGCGCTTCGGTACCACCACGCTGCTGGCGACCACCATGACCGCCGGGCTGGACGAGATCGAGCACGCGCTGCAGGGTGTGGCCGCCACCATGGCGGCGCCCGATGCCGACGCCGCCTGCATTGCCGGCGTGCATCTGGAAGGCCCGTTCATCAGCCCGCAGCGCCTGGGCGCGCAGCCCAACCGCACCATCGAGGCGACGCTGGCGCTGGTGCAACAGCTGCATGCGCTGGCACCGATCCGGGTGATGACGCTGGCCCCGGAAATCGGCGAGCACACCGCGCTGATACCTGCGCTTTCGGCGATGGGCATCCGCGTGCAGCTTGGCCACAGCGCTGGCACCTACGAGGAAGGCGTGGCCGCGCTGCAGGCGGGTGCATCTGGCTTCACCCATCTGTTCAATGGCATGACCGGCGTCGATCACTATCGCCCGGGCATCGCGGCGGCAGCACTGGCGCATGCGCAGTACGCCGAGATCATTCCCGACCTGCAGCACATCCATCCCGGCGTGATCCGCCTGGCCGCGCGTGCGATTCCGCGCCTGTACGCAGTAACCGATGCCACCGCCGCCACCGGCATGCCCGACGGCGAGTACGCGCTGGGCGAGCAGCGCGTGCACAAGTGCGGCGGCTGCGTGCGACTGGCCACGGGTTCGCTGGCCGGCAGCGCACTGACCATGGACCAGGCGCTGCGCAACCTGGTGCGCGTCGGCCTGGAGCTGGCCGACGCCTCGCAGCGCGTTTCCACTTTCCCGGCCGACTACCTGGGCCTGGGCGATCGCGGTCGCATCGCGCCCGACGCCCGCGCCGACCTGGTGGTGCTGGACGCCGAACTGCGCCTGCAGCAGGTGGTGGTCGGCGGGCGGGTAGTCGATCTGAACTGAGCCACGCATTTCCGTAGAGCCGAAGGCAATGGCAGGAGCCATTGCCAACGTCGCTTGCGACGGCCCGGAGGGTGCCGATCAGGACGATCGGCATAGCCATGCTCGGCTGCTCCTCGTACCGACATCAATGACGTCCGTGCCGCGCTTCGCACGGCAAGCCGAGCATGGCTCGGCTCTACAGGAAGCACGCAAGCGCAATGCCTCAGCCACGCACCATCCCCGTTATTCCAGGAATACGCCGATGACCGCAGCCGCCGCACCTGCCGTACCCGCTTCCACCGCCCCGCGCTGGCCCGTACGCTACCTGCTCTTCATCGGCGGCCTCGGTGGCCTGCTGTACGGCATCGACATCGGCATCATCGCCGGCGCCCTGCCCTACCTGGAGGCAACGGCCAGCCACGCCTGGCAGCTCAGCAGCCAGCAGCTCGGCTTCGTCGTCGCGGCAGTGCTGCTGGGCAGTGTGTTGTCCTCGCTGTTCGCCGGCATGGTCGCCGACCTGATCGGCCGCCGCGGCGCGATGCTGCTGGCCGGCCTGCTGTTCACCGCGTCGATTCCGATCATGGCGCTGGCCTCGGGCTACACGCCGCTGCTGCTCGGCCGGCTGCTGCAGGGCATCAGTGGCGGCCTGATCGGCGTGGTGATTCCGCTGTACCTGGCCGAAGTGCTCAGCCCGGAGCGACGCGGGCGCGGCGCAGCGATGTTCCAGCTGCTGCTGACCGTCGGCCTGGTGCTGGCGGCGCTGATCGGCCTGTACCAGGCCCATGCAGTGGATGCCGCCGCCGAAGCCGTGCGCTCACTGCCGGTCGCGCAGCAGGCGCAGGAGCTGTTTGCGGTGAAGGACCACGCCTGGCGCACCATCTTCTGGACGTGCCTGGCGCCGGGCCTGCTGTTCTGCGCCGGCATCTTCTGGCTGTCCGAGTCACCGCGCTGGCTGGTGCGGCGCGGCCGCATCGATGACGCGCGCCGCAGCCTGCAGCGCGTGCTGCCGGCTGCGGAGGTGGAACCCACGCTTGCACAGATCCAGGCACCGGAATCGCGCAGCAGCAGCGGCAAGCGCGACCCGCTGCTCAGCCGCCGCTACGTGGTGCCGTTCCTGCTCGCCTGCGTGGTGCTGGCCTGCACCCAGGCCACTGGCATCAACTCGGTGCTGGCCTACGCAGTGAACATCCTCAACCAGGCGGGCCTGTCCGGCGCGGTGGCCAATGGCGCTGACGTGGCGATCAAGCTGCTCAATGCGGTGATGACCGTGGTCGCGCTGCTGCTGGTCGACCGCAAGGGTCGCAAGTTCCTGCTGATGCTCGGCAGCGGCGGCATCTGCGTGGCCCTGCTGGCCGCCGCCACGCTGTTCTTCCAGGCCGAGCGTGGCCGCGCCGACGTGCAGCCGCAGCTGCAGGCCGCAGTAAGCGGCGACAGCCTGCAGTTGGCACTAGACGACGCGCAGTGGCAGCGCCTGGGCGGTGGCATCGACAGCGAAGGCCGGCCGATGCAGCTGACCGTGTCGTATGCCTACGGTGACTTCACCAATGTGCGCGCCCTGCGCAGCGACAACCTGATTGATCGCGAACTGCGCATCGAGCGCGCTGGCACCGTGCAGCCCGACAGCGTGATTGGTGCGTTCTTCCGCAAACTTCATCTGAACCCGTTCGCCGACCCGGCCAGTGCCGGCCAGGCGCCATTGCGCATCGAACAGGCCCGCATCGGGCCGGTGCCGCCACCGGCACACGGCTGGGCCGTGGCCGCCTGCATCCTGGTGTTCGTCGCGTTCTTCGCGGTCGGCCCCGGTGTGTGCGTGTGGCTGGCACTATCGGAACTGATGCCGAACCGCATCCGCTCCAACGGCATGAGCATCGCGCTGCTGATCAACCAGTTCGTGTCGACCACCATCGCCGCGATCTTCCTGCCCACGGTGGGCCACTACGGCTACGCCAGCATGTTCGTGTTCTGGGCGGCGTGCACGTTCGTGTTCTTCCTGGTGGCCGCATTCTGGCTGCCGGAGACCAAGGGCAAGTCGCTGGAAGAGATCGAAGCCCGGTTCGCCCGGTAGCGGTCGACCTCGGTCGACCTCCGCGCGTAGCGCGGGTTCATGGCGCGCCCGTCATTCGCCAGTGATGTGCTTCGCCAATGCCTGCGCCTCGGCAACGCTGGACAGCCCGCTCAGCATCATCGATTCGCCGAACGGTCCCTGCACCGTCGCCACCATCAGCACGCGGCCATCCACGCTGATCGCCGCACGCTGGCCGACCAGCGCTGCCGTGCCATCGTGGATGCGCTGGTGCGCTTCCGGCCGATAGCGGATCTGCAGGCCGGGCTGCTTGGCCTCGTCCAGTACATAGCGCACATCGGCAATGTCCGCACTGCCGGCAATCGGCGGCTCGCGCAGGGCCAGCGTTTCGCCCTGCCACTGCACCGATGTGCCCTTGCCGTCCGCATCGACCGCGCTCAGGCGCACATCCACGCCAGCGCGCGGCGCATGCTCCTTGCCTGCCAGCACACCGGGCGCGGCACCCGGCATGCATCCGGCCAGCACCAGCGCTGCACCCAGCAGGAGCGGAAGCGCGCCCTTCACTTCAGCTTCCGCAGCTTGAACGCCACCAGCACCTGCAGCAGCCCATACAGCAGGCTGCCGATGCCGATCCACAGCGTGGTCACCGCCACGCCCGCATATGGGTTGGCCGCGAACAGCAGGCCCAGCACCACCGCCAGCACGCCACTGAGGATCAGCAGCCACTCGCCCTGGATCTGCTTGCGCACGCGGATCGCGAACACGATGCGATAGATGCCGGCCACCAGCAGCCACGCCGCCAGGAACAACACCAGCACGCTGGCGGTGGCCAGCGGATTGATCACCGCCAGGATGCCGAAGCCCAACGAAGCGATGGCATACAGCGCCAGCCAGCCGCGCGAGGCACCACTGCCCCCGCTGACCAGTGCGAACAGGCTGATGACACCTTCAACAATGGCCATCACGCCCAGCGTCCAGGCCAATGCCATGGCCGCCGACAAGGGCCAGCCGATGGCGATGATGCCGAAGCCGAGAGCGACCAGGCCATACAGCAGAAGAATCCACCAACTACGGCCAACTGCCGACAACAGGGGAGACAAGGGGGAATTCATGGCCACTCCTTCAGTCCAGTACCGGCCTCATCCTAGCTCCCGGTGATGAAGAGAGCGATCACGGCACGCGCGCACAGACCCACACGCGCACTTCTTCTGCACCTGCGCAGCGCAGTGTTTCGGCGATTTCCACCACCGTGCTGCCGGTGGTCATCACGTCGTCGACCACGGTCAGACGCGTGGGCACCGGCCCATCGACATCGAACGCATCGAACAGGTTCTCCCTGCGCTGCTCGGCCGTGCGTTCGGACTGCGGTGCGGTATGCCGGCGCCGGTACAGCCCGTGCCAGACCGGCAACGGCAGCAGCCGGCACAGCTCGGCAGCCTGGTTGTAGCCGCGCTGGCGCAGGCGGCGGCGATGCAGCGGCACCGGCACCAGCAGCGGGCAGGGCCAGGGCGGTGGTGCCCGCTGCATCAGCTGCGCCAGCAGGCGACCGGCCGCCAGGTCCTGATGGAACTTGTAGCGCACCAGCAGCTGGTCGACCGGCGGCAGGTACAGCAGGCTGGCATGGGTAGCCGTCTGCGGTGGTGCTTCCTCGCGGCAGCTGCCGCAGACGATCAGGGCCGCATCCGGCAACGGCAGTGCACAGCGCAGGCAGGCGCGTCCGGACCAGGGCAATCCGGCCAGGCAGGCACGGCACAGGTCAAGGCCGTCATGGCCCGGGTCGCCACAGACCAGGCAACGCAGTGGCAGCAGCAGGCGAAGCATGGCCTGCAGGGTGTGGGCGGCGCGCGGGAAGGCAGGCATGCGTTGCAGCGTGAGCACCCCGATGGCGTGATGCCATCGGCGGTATTCGCAGTGACCCGTAGGGACATCCATCGCCCTGCCGGATCACATCACCGCGTCGGGGCCGGCGCGGCATCCACCCGGGTGCGATACACCATGTAGGGCGCCTGCCGGCGATCAACGCCGCCATTGAATCCGGCCTGCCGGTGCAGCTGGTTGGCGGTGAAGTACAGATAGCCGTCCGGCCCCATCGACAACGTATCCGGCCACAGGATGCGAGGGTCATGCACCACGGTCGTCCAGCGTCCCTCCGCATCGCGGGCATGGATGGCGTTGTGCTCGTAGTCGCTGGCGTACAGCCGGCCGTTGGCGTCCATTTCCATGCCATCGGAGGCGCCCTTGTCGCCGAGGTCGACCACGGCTGCCGCCAGTGCCGCTTCACTCACCTTGGGGTCGCGCAGCAAGGCGGTCGGCACGCTGTACAGATGACGGCTGGACAGCGGGGTGTAGAACAGCGTGCTGCCATCGGGCGACAACGCAATGCCATCGGCAGCCACGGTGAATGGCTGTGTCGAACCATCCGCATTGCGCAGCCGCATCTGCTGTCCTTCCACGATCGGTACGAAGGTCGGATCGGCCGACGTGGACACATGCCCGATCAGGCGCTTGGAGGCGCTACCGGTAGCGAGATCGATCACGATGATGCCGCCGATGCCGCTCAGCGACGAGTCGGTCACGTAGGCGACGCCCTCGCGGCCGACCCGGAAGTCGAAGCGCACATCGTTGACATAGGTACGCGCGTCGATGACGTTGGCCGGAAACACCAGCGTCCTGGCCACGGTATTGGTGGCCAGATCGATCGCCACCAGCTTGGCGCCACCAGCCTGCGGCGCGGAGAATCCGGGGGCTGCGGTGTCCAGCACCCACAGCCGGCCCTGGCCATCGGCCACCACGCTCTGCACGCTGATGAAGTGGGCCGACGGGTCAGCGCCGTCCTTGCGGTTGATGCGTACGTCCGGATAGGGCACGGCATGGCCATCGCGCCACTCGGCCACGCTGTAGGCCAGCTCATCGCCCCAGCGTGGGAAGTTGACGAAGATCCGCCCGGTCTCGGACACCGCCACGCTGGTGGGCATGGCGCCATCGAAACGCGCCACCGGCTCGATGACGCCGATGCTGCGCTCGCTGGGCAGCAGCGGCGTACCGGCTATCGCCAGCGCGGGAGAACTGGCCAGGGCCAGGACGGCAGCCGCCAGGCTGCGGATACGGCAGTTGATCATGTTGCTCTCGATGCGGGTCCGGGTGCAGCCCCGGTGTCGACGCATCTTCAGCGGCACGCCCGGCGTCGGGTAGACGGCGCAGGCGGAAATCAGCTTCACTTCGGCAGTGAAGATGGAGCACTGATTGATCTCATTGATCGCGCTAATGCCTGCCGTCTATCGACATCCCCAGAACGCAGGGTTGCCACGCAGATCGGCGTCCGCGCATCGCCCTGCCCCATCCGGACCAGAGGGGCAGCTTGTGGTCAGGGCAGTGCCTGCCGGCGCGGAACGGTCATTGCGCATCCGCTCTGGCCAGGCGCACCGCGGCATCAAGCACGGTATCGCGGCCATTGCGATAGTCAGCGACGGTCGGATGCACCTCCGCCTGCGGCGCGATTCCCACCCCGACGAATGCCTTTCCATCAGGATAGGTGTCGCGCTTGGTGCAGATGAGAGCAACCATGCCGCCCGGCAGATCGAACATCATCGGGGACCCCGTGCTGCCGCCCGTCAGCTCTCCTACGATTCGCCCCCTGCGCATCGCATCGAAGGCGACGACAAAGTCTTCTGCAGCCGAATAGGTGCGTGCACTGGTCAGTACCAGCACAGGCTTGGCGTAATGACGCTTGCCATCGTGGGGCCACTCGCCCGCCCCGGCGTTGAAATCAGGCGTGCTGATGCTCCAGGCACGCAGCGCCGGCCGGTAATCAGGCGTTCGCCACGCGGACGTCTGGAACGGTCGATCGGTAAGCAGCGACAGGATGCGATAGCCTACGTTGCTGTTGCCGCCGCCGTTGTCGCGCAGGTCGAAGACGATCGCCTCCGCGCGCGAAATCCGGGCGAAGGCCGCTTCGAACTGGTCGGCTGCGGTGTTGTCGGAGAACGAGCGCAACGTCACCAGGGCCACGTTGCCGGGCAGCAGCTTCCACTCGAAGGCCGGCGGTTCCTGCCTGGCCGCCTTGTACTCCTTGGCCGGCATGCGCCCGACCTTCACGACATGCGCTTTCCCGCGGGGGTCGCTGAAACCAATGCTCAAGGGCCGGTCGAGAGGTCCCTGCAACAGGGAGCGCTCATACATCTGGGAATGCAGATCCTGCGGGGTGGATGCAGACGTATACGGCCGGAGTTCGCGCTCCGCGTAGACGGACACAGGTTCACCATCGATCGTCAGCAGCTCCCATCCGCGGCTGATACCTGCGGCACGCAGCGCCGGATCGAAGACATCGCGGACGAACACCCGCCCTTCCACATAGGCGGTGCTCAGCCCGGGACGTGCCTGGAAACGATCCCGGATGGAGGCCGACCTCAGCACCAGCGTGCTGTGCCCGTCCTGCAGCCGCGCGAGGAATGCCTGCAGTTCCCGATAGTAGGCATAGGTGTCAGGTGCAGCGCGTACCCGCGGCAACGTCTCCAGATACAACGCATCCCAATCCAGGTCTGGCACCCGATCGAAATTGGCGAAGCTGAACTTTGCTTCGGACCACAGCCGCGACAGTCCGGCAACGCGTTGGTCTTCACTGAGGGAATCGCTGTAGGCTGCGGCGAAGCCCGGACTGTTCCAGATCCTGTCGCTGCGCTTCTGCTGTGCAGCGATGTCGGCCAGCAGTGCGTCCAGACGCGGGTCACCCTGCAGCGACGCGAGGCTGGGATCGTGGCGGATGCGATCGGCCTGCATGACACCCGCCTTGACCGCGCGCCCCAGGAAATCCAGGGCCTGCTCCCGGTCTCCCGCCATCGCCGCAGCGCTGGCACCAGCGTAGAGCACCTCTTGTTCAAAGATGCCGGCGTTGTCGTCCAGAGCACCTGCAACCCGGTGATAGAGGTCGGCGCTCGCACGATAGTCGCCGACCTGATGGGCAAGCTGTGCGCGTGCAACCTGTTCCTTTGCAGACTCGCCGGCCACTGCCTGGCCTGTGGCTGCAAACGCAAAGAGGGACAACAGCAGCATCTTTCTCATCTGCAGGTTTCCAGGTAGGGGAAGCGTGGACGAACACTGTCGCCTTGATCTTCACCGCCACCACCCTGGTTTGGAATGGCACCTGAGCTGATGAGCTTCAGGCACTTCCTTTCCATTGCAGAACCGGCTAACAAAAGCCGGGCGTGCAGCGCCCGCATCACTGTCGGGCAGCAGACTCCGAGCCACCGGCATCGTCGACGACCTTCGGTGCCATCAGCAGCTCCGCCAGACCACGATAGATCGGCACCCGGCAGACCAGCCCGGACACGCCACGCGCGATCAGCACCGTGGCCAGGATCGGCAGCAGCAGATCACCACTGTCGGTCAGCTCCAGCGAGATCACCGCCGACGTCAGCGGGGCCTGGGTAACGCCGGTCAGGTAAGCACACATGCCCAGCAGCACGAACGCACGTGGGTCCACGCCCGGCATGAGCACCGCCAGGTTGTGGCCCAGTCCCGCGCCGACCGCCAGCGCCGGCGAGAACAGGCCGCCGGGAATGCCGGCCACGTACGATGCGAGGTTGGCCAGCAGCTTCATCAACCCGAACTCGTGGCCGACCATCGCCTGTCCCTGCACCAGGCTGCGCGCCTGTTCGTAGCCGGTGCCGAATGCACCTTCACCGAAGACCAGGGCGAGCAGTACCACCACCAGACCGCAGCCTGCGGCCAACAGAACCGGATGCCGCTGCCGCAGTTGCCCGAGCCAACGTGGGCGGCCCGCCGCACTGGCCAGCACCGCGCGCGCGAACAATCCACCCAGCAATCCGGCCACTGCGCCGCACAGCAGGATCGCCAGCCAGCCCTGTCCCAGCGGCAGCCGCGCACTCACATGACCGAAGTAGGTGTAGTTGCCGAGCAGGCCGAGCGACACCACGCCGCCGACAATCACCGCGGTCAGCAGGGTGCCGGAGAACCGATGCTCGAAACGGCCGCTGAGCTCCTCGATGGCGAAGACGATACCGGCCAACGGCGTGTTGAAGGCCGCGGCAATGCCGGCGGCACCCCCGGCCAGCAGGAAATGCGAGAGCTCGCGTGGATCCTTGAAACCGAACCAGCGGCCAAACAGGTACATCAGACTGGCGCCCACATGCACGGTGGGACCCTCGCGCCCGACCGACGCGCCACCGAGCAGCGACAACGACGTCAGCAGCAGCTTGCCGGCTGAGACCGCAGGCGAAAGATTGGCCTTCCGGAATGGCTCATCGGGCTTGTCCAACGCAGCGATGACCTGCGGAATGCCGCTGCCCCGCGTGGGCTTCAGCACGCCGGAAGTGAGCCACGCCAGCAGCGCAAAGATGCCAGGCGTGAGCAGCAGGGCCCACCACGGCGAGTGCGCGGTGATGCGCTGGAACAGATGGAAGGCCGCGTCACTGGCCTTGGCGAACAGGATGGCCACCAGCGCCACGGCCACGGCGCCGCCCCAGAGCGCGGCACGGCGACGCCAGGCCTCGCTGAGAACCAGCGCGGTGATGCGGCCGCGGAGGCGATGGAGATCGGTCATGCAGGGCAGTGTGGACGCAGCGGGAGCAGGTGGACAGCGGCCACTGTGGCTGAAGGCCTTGCAGGATGCGGTGAAATGCCCGGAAACGGGCCGTCCCGACAGCCTGCCCCATGCGCACACCGCTGGACGCGCAGGCGCTCCCGCCACCGGCGCTTTCCCACCCCGCGCATGCTGGACTGCTGCCGCAGCTACTCCATCATCGGTCGCATCAGCGGTCAGGGCTGGTGCGGGATGCGCACTTCGCAATAGCGCATGCGCGTCAGGTCGCCCTGCGCTTCCAGTACACCGCGCGCGACCAGTTCGCGCACGCGCTGGGCGTAGAAGACATCGGCAATGCCGGGGCGTCGTTGCGGGTCCAACGACATCGCATTCCCCACGATGTACGCGATTTTTCGGAACTGCCCATCGCAGTGGGAAAGCAGTTGCGCATCGATCCAGGCGATGTCCTTATCGGTCAGCGCGGCGATGTTCTGTCGCTGCTGCTCGGTCAGGTGGGCATCGCTGTCGGGCTCCTCCTCGGTGTCGCGCAGGCAGCCATTGATGGCCAGCAGGCGAACCAGCACGTACAGGCCGAACGCCTGCAACTCCTCGTCCGGCAGCGTCGACGGATCGAGCTGCCCCGCCGCGTAGTCCTTGAAGGTCACGAAGATGCGGTTCTGCCAGTGCCCGGGTTCACCCGTCTGGCGCAGATCATCCATCACGACGCGCAGGCCGCCGTCAGGCAGTTCGGCCAGGCTGCACAGCACCGCATCGCGGCGGATCGGGTAGGGCTGGTAGCTGTCCATGGCTCATGCTCGCGAGTCCGTATGCAGCAATGAACTTACACCGTAGCGCGCATTTCTGGCGGTCGATTTCTGTAAACTACACCAGAATATTTAAGTTGACAGGCCTCGCCAGCCCACCCACACTGCCGCCCTCGCTCCACTCGTACCCAAGGTCCCGCCATGGCTGCTGCCATCCGCCACGACTGGCAACACGACGAACTGCAGGCGCTGTTCGATCTGCCGTTCCCCGAGCTGCTGTTCCGCGCCGCAGCGGTCCATCGCGAGCATTTCGACCCATCGCAGGTGCAGGTCTCCACGCTGCTGTCGGTGAAGACCGGCGGCTGCCCGGAAGACTGCGCGTACTGCCCGCAGGCGCAGCGCTACAACACCGGGGTGAACGCGCAGAAGCTGATGGAGACCGATGCAGTGCTGGCCAAGGCACGCCAGGCCAAGGCCGCCGGTGCCTCGCGCTTCTGCATGGGTGCCGCGTGGCGTTCGCCGAAGGACCGCGACATCCCGAAGGTGGCGGCGATGATCGCCGGGGTGAAGGCGCTTGGCCTGGAGACCTGCGCCACGCTGGGCATGCTCAGCGGCGAGCAGGCGCGTGCGCTGAAGGACGCCGGGCTGGACTACTACAACCACAACCTCGACACCGCGCCGGACTACTACGATTCGATCATCCACACGCGCCAGTACCAGGACCGCCTGGACACGCTGGAGCACGTGCGCGATGCCGGCCTGAAGACCTGCTGCGGCGGCATCGTCGGCATGGGCGAGACGCGCGCGCAGCGCGTCGGCCTGCTGCTGGCGCTGGCCACACTGCCGGCACATCCCGATTCGGTGCCGATCAACAAGCTGGTGCAGGTGGCGGGTACGCCGCTGCACGGCAGCGCCGAGCTGGACCCGTTCGAGTTCGTGCGCATGATCGCGGTGGCACGCATCGCCATGCCACGCTCGATGGTGCGGCTGTCGGCCGGGCGCGAGGCGATGAGCGACGAACTGCAGGCGCTGTGCTTCCTGGCCGGTGCCAACTCGATCTTCTACGGCGACAAGCTGCTGACCACCGGCAACCCGGAGAGCGAGCGCGACCTGGCCCTGTTCGCTCGGCTGGGGCTGCAGCCGTTGGCGGTGCAGGTGGATGCCGAGGGCCACGACCACGGCGGTACCGTGCACGCCGATATCAGCGCCGATGCGCCGGCCTGTGGCTGCGCTCACGCAGCCTGAGACGGGCCGCAAGCAGGCGCCGCGGCAACGCGCTACCCTAGCCGCCCCGTCGCCGCATTCAGCCGCCATGGCCCGCCCCGACCTGACCGCCCGCCTCCACGCCCAACGCGCCCTGCGCGATGCCCAAGGCCGTCGCCGCACGCGGCGCACGGTCACCCGTCGTGACGGCGTCCGCCTGGAAGTGGACGGCCAGTGGCTGACCGGCTTCTGCAGCAACGATTACCTGGGCCTGGCCCAGCAGTTCAGCGTGGTCAACGCACTGCAGGATGCGGCCGCGCGCGAAGGCACCGGCGCGGGTGCCTCGCATCTGGTCTGCGGCCACCACGCCCTGCATGAGGCGCTGGAGCGCGAAGTGGCCGAGTGGCTGGGCTACCCGCGCGCGCTGCTGTTCGGCAGTGGCTTCGCCGCCAACCTGGCCGTGCAGCAGGCGCTGCTGAGCGAAGAGAACGATGTGTGCGTGCAGGACAAGCTCAACCACGCCAGCCTGCTCGATGCGACGCGGCTGGCCGGTGCGCGCCTGCGCCGTTATCCGCACCTTGATGCCGAAGGTGCGATGCGCCAGCTCAAGCACGCGCCCGATGGCGCGGCGATGCTGGCCACCGATGGTGTCTTCAGCATGGATGGCGACATCGCACCGCTGCGTGCATTGTCGCTTGTGGCACGCCTGCAGCAGGCGCTGTTCTATGTGGACGATGCGCATGGCGTGGGCGTGGTGGGCGATGGCCGTGGCGCGGTCGCGGCTGCCGGACTGGGCGTGGACGATGTGCCGCTGCAGCTGGTCACGCTGGGCAAGGCACTGGGCGGTTCCGGCGCGCTGGTGCTGGGCCGCGACGACCTGGTCGAGCACCTGGCCGAAACCGCGCGCCCCTACATCTACACCACCGCGATGCCGCCGCCGCTGGCCGCCGCAGCACTGGAAGCGGTGCGCCTGGCACGCCGTGACAACTGGCGGCGTTCGAAACTGACCGACCTGATCGCGCTGTTCCGCGGCGAAGCCCGCCGCCATGGCCTGGACCTGATGGCCTCGGAAACACCGATCCAGCCGCTGCTGTGTGGCGACGACCACCGCGCCGTGGCGATGTCCAAGGCATTGGAACAGGCCGGTTGGCTGGTCGGCGCGATCCGCCCGCCCACGGTTCCCGAAGGCAAGGCGCGCCTGCGCGTCACCCTGTCCGCGTTGCACACCCCCGAGCAGGTGCGAGGCCTGGTCGAGGCCATTGCCAGCGCGCGCGATCGCGTCGACCTCGCCGCGCGTGAGGCCGCGCCACCGCCGCTGCCTGTCTTTGCCTGAGCCTGTTGCCGTTTTCCCATGCATATCGACGTCACCGGCCAGGGGCCGGACCTGGTACTGATCCATGGCTGGGCCCTGCAGGGCGGTGTGTTCGCGCCGTTGGTGCAACGCCTGGCCGATCGCTTCACCCTGCATCTGGTTGATCTGCCGGGCCATGGCCACAGCCGCGAGGACAGCACGCCGCTGCGCCTGCCGTTCGTGGTCAACGCCATCGCCGCGGCCACGCCGCCGGCGGTGTGGTGCGGCTGGTCGCTGGGCGGCCTGTTTGCGCTGCACGCCGCTGCAACGCTGCCGAAGGTGCGCGGGCTGGCAATGATCGCGGCCACGCCGCGCTTCGTGCGTGGCGAAGACTGGCCGCATGCGGTGGAACCGGCGGTGTTCGAACAGTTCGGGCGCGAGCTGGCCAGCGATTTCGGCGGCACGCTGGAACGCTTCCTGGCGCTGGACGTGATGGGCTCGGCACACGCCCGCGAGGAGCTGCGCACGCTGCGCCAGCGCCTGGTCGAGCGCGGTGCACCCACCGAACGCGCCCTGCTGGAAGGCCTGCGCCTGCTGGAAGGCACCGACCTGCGCGGCGCACTGCCGACACTGGGCAAACCCAGCCTGTGGATCGCCGGCCAGCGTGACCGGCTGGTGTCGCCGACGGCGATGCAGGCCGCTGCGGCACTGGCCCCGGGCGGGCAGGCGCTGACCATCGCCCACGGCGGCCATGCGCCCTTCCTCGGCCATGCCGACGAGGTCGCCGCGGCCCTGCAACACTTCGTTGCCGGCCTGTCACCGGCCGATGGCGGACAATGAGCGCCTTCCTCATTCCGCGGGATTGACGCATGGATCTGGGTATCAACGGCCGCTGGGCACTGGTCTGCGGCGCAAGCAAGGGGTTGGGCCTGGGTTGCGCGCGGGCACTGGTGCGCGAGGGTGTCAACGTGGTGATCGTGGCCCGGGGCGAAGCCGCCCTGCAGGCCGCCGCTGAAGAGCTGCGTGCCCTGCCCGGCGCCGCCAAAGTCCGCATGGTCGCCGCCGATGTCACCACCGAGGCCGGTCGCTCCGTAGCGCTGGCCGCGTGCCCGCAGGTGGACATCCTGGTCACCAACGCCGGTGGCCCGCCGCCGGGTGATTTCCGCAGCTTCGAGCGCGACGACTGGATCGCCGCACTGGACGCCAACATGCTGGCGCCGATCGCGCTGATCCGCGCCACCGTGGACGCGATGATCGCGTGCGGCTTCGGCCGCATCGTCAACATCACGTCCTCGGCAGTGAAAGCCCCGATCGACATCCTGGCGCTGTCCAACGGCGCGCGCAGTGGCCTGACCGGCTTCGTCGCCGGGCTGTCGCGCCGCACCGTGGCGCACAACGTCACCATCAACAACCTGCTGCCCGGCCAGTTCGACACCGACCGCCTGCGCGCCAACTTCGCCCACTCTGCGGGCAAGGACGGCGATGCTGCGGAAGTGGCCGAGCGCCGCCGCCAGCAGATTCCCGCCGGCCGCTTCGGCACGCCGGATGAATTCGGCGCCGCCTGCGCCTTCCTGTGCAGCGCACAGGCCGGTTACCTCACCGGGCAGAACCTGCTGATCGACGGCGGCGCCTACCCCGGTACGTTCTAAGAGACTTTCGCAATGCCGTCCCACTTCGATGCCCGCCATGTCCGCCGCGCGTTCGCCCGCGCCGCCAACAGCTATGACGCCGCCGCCGCCCTGCAGCGCGAGGTGCAGGCGCGGCTGATCGAATCGCTGGACTACCTGGAGGCACGCAAGCCCGAAGTGGTGCTGGACATCGGTGCCGGCACCGGCCACGCCAGCGCGCTGATGAAGAAGCGCTGGCCGAAGGCGCAGGTGATCGCGCTGGACGTGGCGCTGCCGATGCTGGACCAGGCCAAGCGCCAGGCGGGCTGGTGGAAGCCGTTCCAGCGCCTGTGCGGCGACGCCGCCGCGCTGCCGCTGGCCGACAACAGCGTGGACGTGATCTTCAGCAACTTGTGCCTGCAGTGGGTGGACGACCTGCCGGCGGTATTTGCCGGGTTTCGCCGCGTGCTCAAGCCCGGTGGCCTGCTGCTGTGCTCTACTTTCGGCCCGGACACGCTGGTCGAACTCAACGAAGCCTTCGCGGCCGCCGATGACCGCCCGCACGTGAGCCGCTTCGCGCAGATCGCCCAGTTCGGCGATGCGCTGATGATGGCCGGCTTCCGCGACCCGGTGCTGGACCGCGATCTGTTCACCCTGACCTACGACGACCTGCCCTCGCTGATGCGCGAGCTGCGCGCGATGGGCGCGACCAACGCGCGGGTGGACCGACGCCACACGCTGACCGGGCGTGGTCGTTTCGCCGCTGCGGCAGCGGCGTATGAACCGATGCGCCGTGCCGACGGCAAGCTGCCCAGCAGCTGGGAAGTGATCTATGCCCACGCCTGGGCACCGGACCCGGGCGCACCGATCCGCGAAGGCGGGCACGACGTGGCCTCGGTGCCGGTGTCGGCGATTCCGATCCGGCGCAAGCAGACCTGATCACGCGACCGCGCACCTGCTTCTGGTAGGTGCCAACCTTGGTTGGCCTCTACCGATCATCCGGTAGTGCCGGCCGCTGGCCGGCAGATGTCCACCATGGAATCATGAGGTTGCCGGCCAGCGGCCGGCACTACCGACTGCAACCAATCAGGTATTGGCCGGCGAACTCAGCGGCGGGCGCACCAGGTCGCGGTGGAAGAAATAGATTTCCTGCACCAGGAAGCGCCAACTGGTGTGAAAGCTGCGGAAGCGCGTGCTGGGCGTGGACGAGGCCAGCGCATCGATGCCCAGCGCCTTGCTCAGGCGCAGCGCGCGCGCCATGTGCAACGGGTCGCTGACGATGATCACCCGGTGCAGGTCGCGCTGGTCCATCAGCCGCTTGGCTTCGACCAGGTTCTGCACGGTGTTGCGCGAGGCGGACTCGATCAGGATCGCATCGTCCGGCACGCCATGCTTGAGCGCATAACGCCGCGCCACCTGCGATTCGGAAAAGCGCGCGCCGGTGCCGCCATAGCCGCCGGTGAAGATCAGCAATGGCGCGTACTGGGCCTCATAGAGATCCAGGCCATGGCGGATGCGTTCTTCGAACACCGGCGACGGCTTGGCGTCATAGGCCGCCGCGCCGAGCACGATGATGGCGTCGGCCTTGGCCGCCTGGTCGCGCTCACCCACCCAGACGATCCAGGCGGTCACCCCCAGCAGCCAGATCACCAGCAGCACGAACAGCCGCCACAGCCAGCCCAGCAGGCCGGTGCGATGCCGGTGCCGGTCGCGGCTCAAGGCGCCCCCCAGCGCAGGGCGGGCAGGTCGACATTGCCACCGGACAGCACCAGGCCCACGCGCAGGCCGGCGAACCGCTGCGGCTGTGCCAGCACCGCGGCCAGCACGGTGGCCGAGGACGGCTCGACCACCTGCTTGAGCACCTCCCACAGCAGGCGCATCGCAGCCGTGGTGGCGTCGTCGTCGACCACGATCACCTCGGCGCCGGCCGCGCGCAGCAGCGCGAAGTTGGGGGCGCCGATCAGGGTACGCAGGCCATCGCAGATCGTGTCCGGGGTGAACGCCCCCTGGCGCTCGCCTGCGGCCAGCGAGCGTGCGGTGTCATCGGCACCGGCCGGTTCGGCCAGCACCAGCCGGGTCTGCGGGCTGGCGAGCTGCAGGGCCAGCGCGGTACCGCTGGCCAGGCCACCGCCGCCCACCGGCACCACCAGCACATCGAACGGGCCGTCGCTGTGCAGCAGTTCCAGCGCCGCGGTGCCCTGTCCGGCCATCACCGCCGGGTCCGCATACGGATGAACCAGGGTCGCGCCGGTATCGGCCTGCACCTTGGCGCAGGTGGCCTCACGGTCGGCGATGGTCGGCGGGCAGCGCCAGAGGGTGGCACCGTGACGGGCGATGTTGGCCAGCTTGGCCGCCACCGCACCTTCGGGCACCACCACGTGACAGGGGATGCCACGGGTGCGCGCGGCCAGGGCCAGGGCAGCGCCGTGGTTGCCGGAGGAATGGGTGACCACGCCGGCACGGGCGCGATCGGCATCCAGCGACCACACCGCGTTGCAGGCACCACGGAACTTGAATGCGCCGCCGCGCTGCAGGTGTTCGGCCTTGAACGCCAGCTGCGCGCCGGCCAGCGCATCAAGCGTGCGCGAGCGCAGCACCGGGGTCACGCTGGCGTGCGGCGCGATCCGCGCAGCGGCAGCCAGGACATCGTCGGCACGGGGCAACAGTGAATCGCTCATGACGCAAGATTAACGTATGGCTCCACGCTGGCGACCCCGGCACAGGTCATGCCAGCATGAGGGCCTTCACCTCCATTCATCCTGGCCAGTGAAGTTAAGGGCCGATTCAACGCCTGCGCACGAAGCTGACTGCACAACCCGTCCTCTGGGGGGACCCACCATGAAAACGCGCCTGATGCTTGCCGGTGGCCTGTTGCTGGCCCTGACCGGCTGCACCACCTACGACTACGTCGGCGGTGGCCGCAGCGGCAGCTACTACCACGGTGCGCCGTCGGTGGAGTACCGCTACCCGGCCGGCTATCCCTACAACTACGGCTACCCGTACTACGGCGGCTATGGCGGCTACTACGGCGGCTATGGCAATCCGTACTACTCGCGCCCGGTCTACCGCCCGCCGCACAACCACCGCCCGCCGCCGCGCCCGCCCGGCAATGGTGGCGAGAACCGTCCGCCGCCGCCGTCGCGGCCGTCGTACAACGGCGGTTCGCCGTGGCGGAACATGGACTCGATGCGTCGCCCGCCGCAGTCGAACATCCAGCCGTCGGCGCCTCCGCCGCAGGCCCGTCCGGCCCCGGCGCCCAGTGCGCCAAGGATGAACGGTTCCCCCTGGCGCAACATGGATCGTGGGACGCAGCGCACAGTTGAGCGCTGAACCGTCTTGCATTTCACACGGTCCAAGCCGCACTCTACGGGACCAGTGACGGCCCGCGTCACAAAGTGACAAAAACGACACGGGCCGCCGCAAATAGCTCTACGTCGATATCCGACAGGAACATCTGGATCCCCCCTGTTCCGGCCCTGTCGGATGTCGGCACCTCTGAAGGCAGACGGCCCCGCAATGCGGGGCCGTTTGTTTTCGGCGAGAGCCCCAGCGTCAGTAGATCCACGCCATGCGTGGATGGGGCCTTCCCGACAGCCCAAAAAAACAGGGCCGGACAGTCCCCCGACTGCCGGCCCTCTGCTCCCCCACCGTGCGCCTGTACCGGCCCCTGTTCCAATTCCGGTCACGGGCGCCTACGGCGCCAGCCACGGTGGGTGCTATTGGGTTATCTGCAAAAATCCTGCCAACTTTAGGGCTGATTTCGACGCCGGCCGGCCGGCACCGACGTCCCGGCCCCGAATGGCGCTAAAATCGCCACCCCGGCGCCACCCCCGGTCCGCGCCCGCCCCCAGCTGAACAGCCCCCATGAACCCGTCCTTCCATCGTTACGACGTCATCGTCATCGGCGGTGGCCACGCCGGCACCGAAGCCGCGCTGGCCGCGGCCCGCACCGGCGTGCGCACCCTGCTGCTGACCCACAACATCGAGACGGTGGGCGCGATGAGCTGCAACCCGGCCATCGGCGGCATCGGCAAGGGCCACCTGGTCAAGGAAATCGACGCCCTCGGCGGTGCAATGGCGCATGCCGCCGACCGCGCCGGTATCCAGTGGCGCACGCTCAACGCCTCCAAAGGCCCGGCCGTGCGCGCCACCCGCTGCCAGGCCGACCGCAACCTGTACCGCATGGCGATCCGCGCCATCGTCGAAGGCCAGGCCAACCTGACCGTATTCCAGGCTGCCGTGGACGACCTGGTCATCGAAGGCGACGCCGTGCGCGGGGTGATCACCCAGACCGGCCTGCGCTTCGACGCCGAGGCCGTGGTGCTGACCGCCGGCACCTTCCTGGCCGGCAAGATCCATGTCGGCCCGACCCAGTACGCCGCCGGCCGCATGGGCGACCCGCCGGCCACCACGCTGGCCGCGCGCCTGCGTGAGCGCCCGTTCCAGGTGGACCGCCTGAAGACCGGCACGCCGCCGCGCATCGACGGTCGCTCGCTGGACTACAGCGTGATGGACGAGCAGCCCGGCGATTCGCCGCGCCCGGTGATGTCCTTCCTCGGCTCCGTGGACGAGCATCCGCAGCAGGTCAGCTGCTGGATCACCCACACCACCGAACAGACCCACCAGATCATCCGCGACGCGCTGCACCGCTCGCCGCTGTACAGCGGCCAGATCGAAGGCATCGGCCCGCGCTACTGCCCGTCCATCGAGGACAAGGTGGTGCGGTTTGCCGAGAAGGCCAGCCATCAGATCTTCGTCGAACCCGAAGGCCTGGGCATCGTCGAGATCTACCCCAACGGCATCTCCACCTCGCTGCCGTTCGACGTGCAGCTGGAGATGGTGCGCAGCATCCGCGGCTTCGAGAACGCGCACATCACCCGCCCCGGCTACGCGATCGAGTACGACTTCTTCGATCCGCGCGGGTTGAAGGCCTCGCTGGAAACCAAGCTGGTCAACGGCCTGTTCTTCGCCGGCCAGATCAACGGCACCACCGGCTATGAAGAAGCCGCCGCGCAGGGCCTGCTGGCCGGCCTCAACGCCGCACGCCAGGTGCGTGGGCTGGACGGCTGGTGCCCGCGTCGCGACGAGGCCTACCTGGGCGTGCTGGTGGATGACCTGATCACCCACGGCACCAACGAGCCATACCGCATGTTCACCAGCCGCGCCGAGTACCGCCTGCAGCTGCGCGAGGACAATGCCGACCAGCGCCTGACCCCCGCCGGCCGCGAGATGGGCCTGGTGGATGACCGCCGCTGGAACGCGTTCGAGACCAAGCAGGCCGCCGTCGCCGCCGAGCGCGCGCGCCTGGGCGCACTGTGGGCAACCCCAGCCAACGCGCTGGGCCGCGAAGTGCAGGACACGCTGGGCGTGGCGGTCAGCCGCGAAACCAACGTGCTGGACCTGATCAAACGCCCCGAGCTGGATTACGCGCAGCTGATGCAGGTGCCGTCGCTGGGCCCGGCCGTGGCCGACGGCAAGGTGGCCGAGCAGGTGGAGATCGGCGTGAAGTACGCCGGCTACCTGGACCGCCAGCGCGAGGAGATCGAGCGCCAGCAGCGGCATGAAGCCACGCCGATCGCTGAAGCCTTCGATTACGCGACGGTGCGCGGGCTGTCGGCCGAAGCGCTGCAGAAGCTGGAGCGCGTGCGCCCGCAGACCATCGGCCAGGCGCAGCGCATCCCGGGCATGACCCCGGCAGCGATCTCGCTGCTGCTGGTGCACCTGGAGCGTGCACGCCGCGGCCGCGTGGCGTAACGCGGTCGAACCTGCTTCTGGTGGGTGCCGACCTTGGTCGGCACGCATTTTCATATCGCGATGCTGCATGCATTCGTGCCGACCAAGGTCGGCACCTACCAGAGCGGATCGCGTGCAGCAATGCAGTAGATCCACGCCATGCGTGGATGAACAACACAGCGCCGGTCAAGGTCGGCATCTACCGGAACGAACGCGTTACCGTGCGTCGGCGCCACCGCCCAGCACCTTGAACAAGGTCACCCGGTTGCCCGCCTCCTGCTGCTGCAGGGCGATCAGGTCCTGCTGCGCGGCAAACAGGCTGCGCTGCGCATCCAGCGCCTGCAGATAGCCATCCAGCCCGGTGCGGTAACGCGCATCGGCCAGCGTGTAGCTGCGCTGGCTGGCGGCGACCAGTGCACGCTGGGCGTCCATCTGCGTGGCCAGGTGATCGCGCGTGGCGAGCGCGTCGGCCACTTCACTGAAGGCCTGCTGGATCGCCTTCTCGTACTGGGCGATGCCGATGTCCTTGCCGATCTTCGAGGCATCCAGCGAGGCCTTCAGCGCACCGGCGTGGAAGATCGGCGCCGTGATGCTGGGCGCGAACGACCAGCCGCGGGTGCCGGCCGAGAACAGCGTCGACAACGCGGTGGAGCTGTGGCCGTAGTTGGCAGTCAGCGTCAGCGTCGGGAAGAACGCGGCGCGCGCGGCACCGATATCGGCATTGGCCGCCTGCAGCGCGTGTTCGGCAGACAGCACGTCCGGGCGCTGCAGCAGCACGCTTGACGGCAGGTTGGCCGGCAACGGCGCCAACGCCACGGTGCCGTCCAGTGCCTGCGCGCTGGGCAGCAATGCCGCGTCCAGCGGCGTACCCACCAGCAACTGCAGCGCATCACGATCCTGCGCCTGCTGGGTCTGCAGCCTGGCCAGCGCAGCGCGCGCGGCTTCCACGCTGGTCTGCACCTGCGACAGGTCCAGGCCCGAGGCCAACCCCTGTGCGTGGCGGGCCTCGGTGCGCTGCAGGGTCTGCTGCTGGCTGTCCAGGGTCTGCCGGGTGAACGCCAGCGACTGCTCGTCCGCCGCCAGCGCCAGCCACGCCGTAGCCACTTCGGCCACCAGGCTGGTGCGCGCGGCGCGCTGGTTCTCGGCGCTGGCCAGCCAGTTCTGCAGGGCCTCGTTCTTCAGGCTGCGGATGCGCCCGAACAGGTCCAGCTCCCAGCTGCTGATGCCCACCTGCACGGCATCGGATTCGGTTACCTGGCTGACGCCGATCTCGCTGTTGGCATCACTCACCCGCGCGCGGGTGACACTGCCGCTGGCATCCACCGACGGCAGCAGCGCCGCGCGCTGGATGCGGTACTGCACGCGTTCCTTCTCCACCTGCAGCACCGCCACGCGCAGGTCGCGGTTGTTCTGCAGCGCCAGCGCGATCACCTGCTGCAGGCGCGGTTCCAGGAACACCTCGCGCCAGGCCGGCATCGCCAGTGCCGGCCCGGCCTCGCCGGTGGCGGCATTGCCGAACTGCGCCGGCACCGGCGCCTCGGGGCGCTGGTAGTGCGGTGCCATGCTCACGCAGCCACCCAGCACCGTGGTCATCGTTGCGGCCGCCAGGGCGCGCAGCAGCATCGGCTTCATGGGCTTGCCTCCGCGGCAGTGGCTTCGGCCGGTGCGCGGCCCGGGAACATGCGGCGCACCAGCAGGTAGAACAACGGCACGAAGAACATGCCCAGCACCATCGAGGCGACCGTACCACCGGCCACGCCGGTACCCAACGAACGGCGCGCGGCCGAACCGGCGCCGGTGGCGAACACCAGCGGCAGCACGCCCATCAGGAACGCCAGCGAGGTCATCACGATCGGCCGTAGCCGCAGATAGACCGCCTGCAGGATCGCTTCGCGGGTGCGCTTGCCCTGCTGCTCGAGGATGCGCGCGAACTCGACGATCAGGATGCCGTTCTTCGCGGCCAGACCAATCGTGGTCAGCAGGCCGACCTGGAAGTACACGTCGTTGTTGAGGCCACGCAGGTTCATCATCAGCACGGCACCGAACACGCCCACCGGCACCGCCAGCATCACCGCGAACGGCACCGCCCAGCTTTCATACAGCGCGGCCAGGCACAGGAACACGAACAGCAGCGAGATGGCGTACAACATGGGCGCCTGGTTGCCTGACAGCTGCTCCTGGTAGGCCATGTCCGACCATGCGTGGCTGAAGCCTTCCGGCAGTGTGTCGGCCAGGCGCGCGATCTCGGCCATCGCCTCACCGGAGCTGACGCCCGGCGCTGGCTGGCCGGTGATTTCCATCGCCGACACGCCGTTGTAGCGCTGCAATGCGGCCGGCGCACTGGTCCAGTGGGCGCTGACCAGCGACGACAGCGGCACCATCTGGCCGGCCTGGTTGCGCACGCTCCAGCGCTCGATGTCCTGCGGCTGCATGCGTGCTTCGGCCGTGCCCTGGATGAACACCTTCTTGATGCGGCCCTTGTAGATGAAGTTGTTGACGAAGTCGCCGCCCAGCGCTGCGTTCAAGGTGTCATTGATGTCCTGCGGATTCACGCCCATGGCCTGTGCCTTCGCGTCGTCCACCTTCACCGCGTACACCGGCGCGTCTTCCAGGCTGGCATAACGCACGTTGACCAGCTTCGGATCCTTGGCGGCCTCCTTCAGCAGCGTGTTGCGCGCGGCCACGGCGGCGGCATGGCCGGCACCGCCTTCGTCCTGCAGTTCCAGGGTGAAACCGCCCGCATCGCCCAGGCCAAGGATGGCCGGTGGCGAAGTGATGAACACCTGCGCATCGGGCACGCTGGCCATGGCAGCGGTCAAGCGCGCGGCGATGGTATCGGCATCGTCCTTGCGGTCATCCCAGTCCTTGAGCCGGATGAAGGCCTGGCCGACGTTCTGGCCACTGCCGGTGACACTGAAACCGGCGGTGGCCTGGATCGACAGTACGCTGTCGTCCTTCACCGCGGCGGCACTGAGGCGATCCATCACTGCACGGGTCTGCTCCAGGGTGGACCCGGCTGGCAGCTTCACCAGCGCGTTGAGCATGCCCTGGTCCTCATCGGGCAGGAATGCACCCGGCAGGTGCCACAGCAGCAGGCCGGTGGCCACGCTCAGCACCAGGTAGAACAGTACACCCAGCGTGCGCCGGCCAAGGAAACCATCCACGAGATGGCGCAGGCCGTTGGACGTGCGCTCGAAGCGGTGGTTGAACCAGATGAAGAACTTGCCCAGCAGGCTCGGCTCGCCGCCGTGGTCACCATGCGGATGGCCACCCTTGGGAATCTGGTGCAGGATGCTGCCGCACAGCGCCGGAGTGATGGTCATCGCCACCAGCACCGACAGGATCATCGCCGCGGCAATCGTGACCGAGAACTGGCGATAGATCACGCCGGTGACACCGCTGAAGAACGCCATCGGCAGGAACACTGCGGTCAGCACCAGCACGATGCCGACCAGCGCACCGGTGATCTGGCCCATCGCCTTCAGCGTGGCCGGCTTCGGTGCCAGCCCTTCGAAGGTCATCACCCGCTCCACGTTTTCCACCACCACGATGGCATCGTCCACCAGCAGGCCGATGGCCAGCACCAGCGCGAACATGGTCAGCGTGTTGATCGAATAGCCGAAGGCCGCCAGCACGCCGAACGTGCCCAGCAGCACCACCGGCACCGCGATGGTCGGGATCAGCGTGGCCCGCCAGTTCTGCAGGAACAGGTACATCACCAGCACGACCAGCGCGATCGCCTCGATCAGGGTGATCACCACTTCCTTCAGCGAGATGGTCACGAACGGCGTGGTGGTGAATGCCACGTGGGCGGTGTAGCCATGCGGCCAGTACTTCTGCAGCTGCTGAAGCCGTGCATCGATGGCCTTGGACACGGCGATGGCGTTCGCACCGGCATTGAGCTCGATGCCCAGCGAGGCCGACGGCTTGCCGTTGAAGGTGCTGATGCTGTCGTAGCTCTCCGGCCCCAGGCCGATCGTCGCCACGTCGCCCAGGTGCACCACGCTGCCATTGGCATCGGCCTTGAGCACCACCTGCGCGAACTGCTCGGGGGTGTGCAGGCGGCTGCGCGCGGTCACGGTCGCGTCCAGCTGCTGGCCCTTCAGCGCCGGCTGGCCACCGAGTTCACCGGCCGACACGTCGGTGTTCTGCGCCTGCAGTGCGGTCTCGATGTCCGACGGCATCAGTGCGTACTGGCGCATCTTTTCCGGGTCCAGCCAGATACGCATGGCGTATTCCTGGCCGATCGGCTGGATGTTGCCGACGCCGCTGACACGGCTGATCTGGTCGTCGATGCGCGCTTCCATGAAGTTGGCGACATCGAAGTTGTCCATGCTGCCGTCTTCGCTGGTGAACGACAGCACCTCGAAGATCGAACCACTGGACTTGGTGATGGTCAGGCCGTTCTGCTGCACCGCCTGCGGCAGCGTCGCCATGGCCGCCTGCAGCTGGTTCTGTACCTGCACCTGTGCAGTGTCCGGGTTGGTGCCGGTGGCGAACACCAGGTTGACCTGCGCCGAGCCGTCGGAGGCACTGGTGGAGGTCATGTACATCAGGTGGTCCAGGCTCTGCTGGGACTGCTCGATGACCTGGGTGACCGCGTTTTCCACGGTCTGCGACGAGGCACCGGTATAGGTGGCGCGGATGGTGATGGTGGGCGGGGCGATCTGCGGGTAGCGGTCCACCGGCAGGATCAGGATCGCGAGCAGGCCGAGCAGGCTGACCGCGATGGCGATCACCCAGGCAAAGATCGGCCGGTCGATGAAGAAACGAACCATGCGCGGCAGGCCTCAGTGCGACTTTTCGTCGGTGTTGCCGTTCGGGTCGATCGCGGGCATTGCTGCCAGCTGCGCGGTGGTGGCCGCCACCGCCTTCACCTGCTGGCCGAGCGAAACCGCACTGCCGTTGCTGACGATCACCCGCTCGCCGGCCTTCAGGCCCTGCGTGATCTGCCACTGGTTGCCCACCACCTGGCCGGTGCTGACCCGCCGCTCGACCACGCGATCCTTTGCGTCGAGCAGGCGCAGCAGCGGCTCGCCACGTTCATTGCGCACCACCGCCTTCTGCGGCACCAGCAGCGCGCGCGCATCGGTGGCCATCGGCAGCACCGCCTTCAGGTACATGCCCGGCAGCAGCAGGCCGTCCGGGTTCGGAATGACCGCACGCAGCACCACGTTGCCGGTGCCCGGATCGACCGCGCTGCCTACGAACTCCAGCGTGCCTTCATGGGCATAGGTGCTGCCGTCCTCCAGCAGCACCTTCACCTGCGCCTTGCCATCGATGGCCTTCACCAGGCCGGCATCGAGCTGCTTGCGCAGCGCCAGCATCTGCGTGCTGGACTGGGTGACGTCCAGATAGACCGGGTCCAACCGCTGGATGGTCGCCAGCGCCGCGTCCTGGCCGGCGGCGACCAGCGCGCCGGCGGTGACGCTGGAGGTACCGATGCGGCCCTCGATCGGTGCGGTCACCCGGGTGTAGTCGAGGTTGATGCGGGCGGCCTGCAATGCGGCGCGCGCGGCGATCACATTGGCCTGTGCCTGCTTCAGTGCCGAGGTGGCATCGTCGGCGTCCTGCTTGCTGGCCGCATCCATGCCCAGCAGCGTGCGGGTGCGCTCGGCCTTCGGCTGCGCCGACAGCACGGTGGCCTCGGCCTGCGCCAGCTGGCCACGCGCGGTATCGAAGGCGGCCTGGTACGGCGCCGGATCGACCTGGTACAGCAGCTGGCCGGCCTTGACCTGCTGGCCTTCGGTGAACAACCGCTGGCGGATCAGCCCACCGATCTGCGGCCGCACCTCGGATACCTCGAACGGCACCGCCCGGCCGGGCAGGGTCTGCTGCAGTGCCAGCGGCTGCGCGCTGGCGGTGATGACGCCCACTTCGGGGGTGGCCGGGGCCTCGGTCCGGCCCGCCGAGCAGGCCGCCAGGGCCAGCAGCAGGGGCAACAACAGCGGACGGGGGGAGCGGGACAGCGGACGCAGGAGTGACATGGGGGGCGTGGGGGCCTTTCGTTGACCCTCGCACGCTGCCGTGAAACTGTGCAGAGAATATGGAGATTGTGCGACCGGCTCAGCTGGCGCTTGCTTTCGGCGCCGCATGCGCCGCTAATGGCCCCCGCGATGGCGAAGATTCGACTCAAATTCGGCCTGACCGCGAAGACCTTCCTCGCGATCTTCACCGCCTGCCTGCTGGTGCTGGCAGTGAACGGCATTGCCAGCCGCGTGGCGTTCCAGACCGGCTTCCTGGACTACCTCAACGACCAGGGCGACCTGCGCATGCAGCGCCTGATGCCGCACCTGCAGCGCGAGTACAGCGCGCACGGCGGCTGGGAGCATCTGCGCGGTGACAGTGACCGCTGGGCGCGACTGCTGCGCCCGGACCTGGCCCATGGGCACGAAGGCCCGGTGCCGCCGCTGTCCGACCAGACCGGCGTTCCCTCGCGGCTGGGCCTGTTCGATGCGCAGCATCGGTTCGTGGCCGGCAACCCCGATGCCACCAGTGATGATGATCCGCATCCGGTGCAGCTGGATGGGCACACCGTCGGCTGGCTGGGCATGGTGCCGTTCCAGACCGTCATCGCCACCAATGACCTGAATTTCTACAACACCCAGATGCGCGCATGGTGGGTGATCGGCATCTCGCTGCTGCTGGTGACGGTATTGCTGGCCTGGCTGGTGTCGCGCGCGCTGCGCCAGCGCCTGGCCAAGCTGGCCGCCGCCACCCACAGGCTCGCCGCTGGCGACTACGCCACCCGCATCGAGCGCACCAGCGATGACGAGCTCGATGCACTGGTCAACGACTTCAACCGGATGGCACAGGCGCTGGACGACACCGAGCGCAACCGCCGCGCCTTCATCGCCGACATCTCGCACGAACTGCGCACGCCGCTGGCGGTGGTGCGCGCCGAACTGGAGGCGATCGAAGATGGCATCCGCCCGCTGGACCGCGCCAACCTCGGTGCCCTGCAGGGCGAGATCCGCCAGCTGGGCAAACTGATCGACGACCTGCACGACCTGTCGATGACCCAGTCCGGAGGCCTGGCCTACCGCTTCGCCCCGCTGGACCTGGTGGCACTGCTGCGCAGCGAGCTCAATGGCATGCGCGTGCGCTTCACCACGGCGGGGCTGGCCCTGGAAGAAGCGCTGCCCGCCACGCCGCTACAGGTGTCCGGCGACGAGCGACGCCTGCAGCAGGTCCTGGCCAACCTGCTGGAAAATGCGCTGCGCTATACCCATACCGGCGGCCGCGTACGTGTGCAGGCAGCGCGCGTACCTGCCGGCGTGCAGCTGATCGTGGAAGACACCGCGCCGGGCGTACCCGCCGACAAATGCGCGCTGCTGTTCGAGCGCTTCTACCGGGTGGAGAGTTCGCGCAACCGTGCCAGCGGCGGCAGCGGGCTTGGCCTGGCCATCAGCCACAACATCATCCTCGCCCACCACGGCCACATCCACGCCGAGCCCTCGCCACTGGGCGGGCTGCGCGTGGTCATCACCCTGCCGGAGTCTGCATGAGCACGTCCCCCGCTGCGTCCGCGAAGATCCTGATCGTCGAGGATGAGCCACGCCTGGCCTCGGTACTGCGTGACTACCTGGCGGCCGCCGGCATGACCAGCGAATGGGTGGACGATGGCGGCCAGGTGATCGACGCGTTCGCGCGCTACCAGCCCGACCTGGTGCTGCTGGACCTGATGCTGCCGCAGCGCGATGGCGTGGACCTGTGTCGCGAACTGCGCGCAGCCAGCGACGTACCGGTGATCATGGTCACCGCGCGGGTGGAAGAGATCGACCGCCTGCTGGGCCTGGACATCGGTGCCGACGACTACATCTGCAAGCCGTTCAGTCCGCGCGAGGTGGTCGCGCGAGTGGTGGCGGTGCTGCGCCGCTATCGCCCGGACCCCGCCGCACGCGCCAACAGCGGCCTGCACATCGACGAGCCGGCGGCACGCGCCACCTGGAACGGCAAGGGCCTGGACCTGACGCCGGTGGAGTACCGCCTGCTGCGCACCCTGCTGGCCACGCCGGGCCGGATCTGGGCACGCGATGAACTGCTCGACCGCCTCTATCTGGACCACCGCGTGGTGGTCGACCGTACCGTCGACAGCCACGTGCGCAACCTGCGCCGCAAGCTGGCTGACGCCGGCATGGAAGGCGAGCCGATCCGTTCGGTATACGGGATGGGCTACAGCTACGAACCCTAGCCGGCACTACCGGTGCGCACCTGCGTTACAGTCGAGCACGCTCGACATCAACGAATCACGACTGCATGGACGACATCCACCCGATCGCGCCGGACAAGCGCGCCGCCATTCTTTCCAGCCTCGCCGACATCGAACGGCGCCACGACGTGCGCGTTCTGCTGGCCTGCGAGTCCGGCAGCCGTGGCTGGGGCTTCTCTTCGCCGGACAGCGATTACGATGCACGCTTCATCTACGTGCATCGCCAGCCGTGGTATCTCACCGTCAACGAGAACACCGGGCCGGGCGATGCGCAGCGGGACGTGATCGAGCTGCCGATCGACGATGAGCTCGATGTCAGCGGCTGGGACCTGCGCAAGGCATTGCGCCTGGTTTCAAAATCCAATCCGACACTGATTGAATGGCTGCGCTCGCCGCTCATCTACCAGCAGGATCACACCGCCGTGTCGCAGCTTTGGAAGGCAGCTGAGTCGTTCTATTCACCACTGGGCACGTGGTGGCACTACTTCAGCATGGCGCGCTCGAACCATCGCGGTTACCTGCGTGGCGAAACGGTACGCACGAAGAAGTACCTGTACGTGCTGCGCCCACTGCTGGCCTGCCAGTGGATCGAGCACGAACAGACCCCCCCGCCGATGGCCTTCGAGGATCTGCTGAACCGATTGCTGACGCACGGCCCGGTGCGTGAAGCCATTGATGCCCTGCTGGCGGTTAAACGCGCCAGTGCCGAGATCAGTGCCGGACCACGCATCGCGGCGATCAGCGATTTCATCGATCGTGAACTGGCCATCCGGACTGCGCAGGCGCCTCAGCTGCCCGCTGGACACGGTGATGCGGCGTGGCTGGATGAGCTGTTCCGGCGGATGCTGGCCGAGCACGCGCCGGCATGAAGCGCCGCAGCTGCTTCCGGTAGTGCCGGCCGCTGGCCGGCAACCTCAGAACTCCAGACATGCCCATGAGCTTGCCGGCCAGCGGCCGGCACGACCACGCGGGTATCATCGCGGTGAACGCCCTGATTTCCGGAGACACCGATGAACCCGCTGCGCCCCTTCCGCGACAAGATGCCCGTCCTCGGCGAGCGCGTGTACATCGATCCGGCCTGCACCGTCATCGGTGACGTGGAACTGGCCGAGGACGTGTCGGTGTGGCCGGGTACGATCATCCGCGGCGACGTCAACTACGTGCGCATCGGTGCGCGCACCAATGTGCAGGACGGCACGATCATCCACGTCAGCCACCACAGCCCGTACAACAAGGCCGGCTACCCGACCCTGATCGGCGAAGGCGTGACCGTCGGCCATGGCTGCATCATCCACGCCTGCACCATCGGTGATTACAGCCTGATCGGCATGGGCGCCTGCATCCTCGATGGCGCCCGTGTGGAACGGCACGCTTTCGTCGGTGCCGGTGCGGTGGTCGGCCCGGGCAAGGTGGTGGGCGAAGGCGAGCTCTGGGTCGGCAATCCTGCCCGCCCGGCGCGCACGCTGAGCGACAAGGAGATCGAGTCGCTGCACTACTCGGCCGACCACTACGTGCGGCTGAAGGACGAATACCTGGGCTGAGCGGCCAACGCCGCCATGCGGCTCTGCTAAAGTCTGGGCCCGACCAGGACCTGTCGAGACCCCCATGCCTGTGGCTGCCTGCCGGAGAGGACTCCGCCGCCCACAACGAAGGCCATCGCACTGATGGCCGCACCGATGCTCGATACCTACCGCGAGGTGGTGACGCCGGAGGGTGTGCCGCTGCAGTTGCCGACGGCCGGCCCGGTACCACGGGCAATGGCCTGGCTGGTGGATCTGGGCGTGCGCATCGCGGTCCTGGTGATGATGTCGATTCCCCTGGTACTGCTGGATTCGTTCGGCTCCGGCCTCTACCTGGTGCTGATGTTCCTGGTCTACTGGACCTACCCGATCGTCTGCGAGGCACTGTGGGGCCGTACCCTGGGCAAGCGCGCACTGGGCCTGCGCGTGCTGTCGCGCGATGGTGCACCGGTGGGCTGGATGGCCGCCATCACCCGCAACCTGCTGCGCACCGTGGACATGCTGCCGTTCGGCTATGCACTGGGCCTGGTCAGCAGCCTGTTCGATCCCCACGGCCGCCGCCTCGGCGACCTGGTGGCCGGCACCGTGGTGGTGCATGCGCCGGTGCTGTACCTGCCGCCTCCGCCCACCATCGACAGCGTGCTGGCCCCGCCGCAGCCGCTGCGGCCGGAGGAACAGGCGGCACTGATGGCCTTCGCCGAGCGCGCGCCGCGCTTGTCGGCGGCACGCCAGCAGGAGCTGGCTGGCATTGCCGAGCCCCTGACCGGCACCCACGGCCAGGTCGGCGTGCTGCGCCTGTATGCCATGGCCAACTGGCTGCTGGGGCGGCGATGAAGCAGGAACAGTTCGTCGCCCGCTACCAGCAGGAATGGCAGGACCTGGAACACTGGCTGCTGCTGCGCGCCGGTGCTTCGCGCCGCACGCGGCGCAAGGCCAGCGCGCTGGCGCTGGACGATACCGCCTTCCCGCAGCGCTACCGGCGCCTGTGCCAGCAACTGGCGCTGGCCCGCGAGCGCGGCTACAGCCCGCAGCTGGTGCAGCGCCTGCAGCAGCTGATGCAGCAGGGCCACAGCGTGCTGTACCGCACGCCGCCGACGCGCTGGCGCGGTGCACTGGAATTCCTGGTGGCCGACTTCCCGCTGCTGGTGCGCAGCCAGGCGCGCAGCATGTGGGTGGCGCTGGCGATGTTCGCGCTGCCGGCGCTGGCCTGCTTCGTGCTGGTGCAGGTCTATCCGGACCTGATCCACATGGTGATGGACAACCGCCAGATCGCCGAGATGGAGCGCATGTACGATCCTGCCGCCGAGCGCCTGGGGCGCGACAGCGGCACCGACTGGATGATGTTCGGCCACTACATCCTGAACAACATCAGCATCGCCCTGCGTACCTTCGCCAGCGGCCTGCTGGCCGGCCTGGGCACGCTGCTGGTGCTGCTGTTCAACGGCGTGATCATCGGTTCAGTGGCCGGCCACCTGCAGCACATCGGCCATGGTGATCCCTTCTGGCGCTTCGTCGCAGGCCATGGTGCCTTCGAGCTGACCGCGATCGTGATCGCCGGCGGTGCCGGCCTGCAGCTGGGCATGAAACTGCTGGCACCCGGCCGGCGCAGCCGCCTGGATGCGCTGGTCGAGGGTGGCCGCATCGGTGCGCGCCTGTGCCTGGGCGTGGCGTTCATGCTGCTGGTCGCCGCCTTCATCGAGGCCTTCTGGTCGTCGATTGCCGAAGTACCGGCGTGGGGCAAGTTCAGCGTGGCCGGCGTGCTGTGGGCCGGCGTGCTGCTGTGGCTGTGGCGCGGCGGACGCGGAGGCGGCAATGCGCATTGACCACCTGGACGTGGTGCTGCGCGCGCGCAGCGGCTGGGAAGCGATGGAGCTGGGCAGTGCCCTGTCACGCCGCCACGCACACGCGGTCTGGGGCAGCTGGCTGCTGGCCAGCGCGCCGTTGTTCGTGGTCTTCAACGCACTGGGCTGGTGGCTGGATGCGTTCGGCTGGGCCTGGCTGGCGATGTGGTGGTGCAAGCCGTTGTTCGAACGAGCGCCGCTGTACGTGCTGTCGCGCGGCATCTTCGGCGAGCCGGTCGGTACGCTGGCGGCGCTGCGCGCGCAACGTCACTGGGGCAACAGCGGATTCTGGGGCTACCTGGGCTGGCGCCGTTTCAGCGTGCTGCGCAGCCTGTGCCTGCCGGTGAACCTGCTGGAAGGCAATGCGCCGGCCCAGCGCGGCGCACGCCGCCGCGCCGTGGTCGCCGGTGCCGCGGGCGCCGCTGTCGTGCTGACCATGGCCTGCATGGCCTTTGAAGCGGTGCTGGTGTCCGGCGCAATCGGCGCGGTGTTCATGTTCATGCCACTGGAACTGATGTCCGAATCGTGGCGGGCCGCATGGGACATGATCGGCCAGGACACGCCTGCATGGGCGCGGCTGGGCTTCAACCTGGCGTGCTGGCTGGCGTCGGTGCTGATCGGGCCGTTCTACGTCGGCGCCGGCTTCGGCCTGTACTTGAACCGGCGCACGCAGATGGAAGCCTGGGACGTGGAGATCGCCCTGCGCCGCCTGCGCGAGCGGCTGCTGCCGGCGGCGTCGACGCTGGCCCTGCTGCTGTGCCTGGCCCTGCCGCTGGTGTCCATGCCGGTGCATGCGCAGGACGCGCAGACGGTCGCGGAGCAGGCAGACGATGCCGACGAGGACGAAGACAGCGCGGAGGAACCAGCCACCGCGGCGAACGATCCGGCCAATGCACCGGCCATGATCTTCGGTGCGGCGCCAGTGGACACCGCCGGCTTCCGCCAGGCGGTGAACCGCGCCTATGAAGATCCGCTGCAGCGCCCTACCCGCCAGGTCACGCGCTGGAAGCCTATCGAACAGGCCGAGGAAAAGAAGAAGGAAGATACGTCGCCACAGGGCGACAGCAGCAACAAGGGCGAGCGCAGCAACCGCAAGGCCGGCATCGCCTGGCTGGCGCGCCTGGCCGAGTGGGGCCTGTGGGGCCTGCTCGGCATCCTGCTGCTGGTGCTGCTGCTGACCGCGCGGCTGTGGCTGCCGTGGCTGCGCGGCAGTGGCCGGCGCAAGGCCGACGCTGCACCGCAGGTGGTGGAAGAACAGGTGGAGCTGCCGGTCGTACTGCCGCCGGACGTGGCCACCCAGGCCGGCCTGCTGTGGGACCAGGGGCGGCCTCGGCAGGCGCTGGCCCTGCTGTACCGCGCCAGCGTGCGCACGGTGGGCGAGCGCAGCGGCATCGCGCTTCCGCCCGGTGCCACCGAAGCGCAATGCCTGCGCGCGTCGCGGCGCATGCCCGATGCCACCGACCGTGACCTGTTCGCGCGCATCGTGCGCATGTGGCAGTACGCCGCCTACGGTGGCCGCCTGCCCAGCCGCGCCGATTTCGATGCATTGGCCGATACCCTGCGCCAGCAGTACAGGTGGCTGGCATGAGCCCACGCCTGTTCTGGTCGCTGCTGCTGGGCGCGCTGGTGCTGTTCGGCGTACCGCTGACGATCCTTTACCTGCGAACGCACGAGCGCGTGACCGAGACCGTGCAGCTGCCGCCGCAGGGCGAAGCGGGCTACAACCCGCTGTACGTGCTCGGCCAGGCTCTGCGCGCTGACGGCATCGACGTGCACGCGCGGCCGCGGCTGGACCTGCAGCAGATGGCGCTGGGCCCGCACGATACGGTGGTGCTGCTGCAGGACAGCAGCGAGCTGCCGGCGCCGGCGGCGAGGGCCCTGCTGGCCTGGGTCGATGGTGGTGGCCATCTGCTGGTGCGTACGCCGCCACCGGCCGAGGACGACGCCAGCAGCACGCAGGGCCCGCTGCTGGACCAGCTGGGCGTGGACAGCCTGTACCAGCAGAGCGACTGCCAGCCGTTCCACGTCATCGACGATCCCAGCCATGTGGAATTCTGCGGCGGCCGTCGCTTCACGCTGGGCTTTGCCGCCCGTGCACAGGCCGAACGACGCTGGGGCAACGAGCGCAACCTGGTGTTCGCGCGACTGCGCCATGGCCAGGGCAAGGTGAGCGTGCTGGCCGACATGGAGTTCATGCGCGGCGAGGTGGACTCGCCGGCGGCGCGCCTGGCGTCGGCCGCGGGCAAGGCCAGCGACGGCCTGCACGATCTCTCGCACCGCGACCTGACCCGTTACCTGCTCGATCCGAACTACGGCAAGGGCGCTTTCTGGCTGGTCTACGCCAGCCGCCCGCCGTCGCTGTGGGCGCGCGTGTTCTACCTGGGCTGGCCGGTGTGGGCGCCGCTGCTGCTGGCCCTGCTGGGCTGGCTGTGGGGCCGTTCGCAACGCTTCGGCAGCCGCCTGCCGTCGCCGGTGCTGGAGCGTCGCTCGCTGCTGGAACACGTGCGTGCCAGCGGCGAACTGCTGCTGCGTTTCGGCCACGGCGCGCGCCTGTATGACGCCGTGCTCGCCCTGTTCCTGCATCGCCTGCGCCTGCGCGCACCGGTGGCCGCCGCACTGGAGGGCGCACCGCGCGATCAGGCCATCGCCGAACTGCTGAAGTGGCCGCAGGGCCGCGTCACCAGCGCGCTCACGCCCCCTCCGCCGCACGATTCCTCCGCCCTGCGCGAGCGCATCCGCTTGCTGCTCCAGATGAGATCCCTGCTATGACCGAAGTCCCCGAGCTGCCGGCGGCCGCCAACGCCCGCCTGATCGAACGCGTCGATGCCATCCGCGATGCCGTCGGCCACGCCTTCATTGGCCAGGCCGATGTACTGGACCAGATCCTGGTGGCACTGCTGGCCGGTGGCCACGTGCTGATCGAGGGCGTCCCCGGTCTGGGCAAGACCCTGCTGGTGCGTGCGCTGGCACAGGCCCTGGAGCTGGATTACGGCCGCGTGCAGTTCACGCCCGACCTGATGCCCAGCGACGTCAGTGGCCATGCGGTGTACGACCCGAAGAGCGAGAGCTTCAAGATCCGCCGCGGCCCGGTGTTCACCAACCTGCTGCTGGCCGACGAGATCAACCGTGCACCGGCCAAGACCCAGTCCGCGCTGCTGGAAGTAATGCAGGAAGGCCAGGTGACCATCGAAGGCAAGGCCTTCACCCTGGCGCCGCCGTTCATGGCGCTGGCCACGCAGAACCCGCTGGAACAGGAAGGCACCTACCCGTTGCCGGAAGCACAGCTGGATCGTTTCCTGCTGAAGGTGCTGATCGACTACCCGCAGCTGGAGGACGAGAAGCGCATGGTGACCGCGATCACCAGTGGCCGTGCCGCCAGCGATTTCGACCTGAGCCAGGTACCGCGTGTATTGGGGGCTGGCGAGCTGCTGGAACTGCAGCGCGCGACCGCGGCGATCACGGTTGATGACGAAGTGATCGACTACGCGGTGCGGATTGTGGCGGCCACGAGGCAGTGGCCGGGCATCGCGGTCGGCGCTGGCCCGCGCGGCAGCATCGCGCTGGTGCGTGCCTCGCGCGCGCAAGCGGTGCTGGCCGGCCGTGACTTCGTCACTCCGGACGACGTGCGCGACATCGCACGCCCCGCGCTGCGCCACCGCATTGCACTGGCCCCGGAACTGCAGATCGAAGGCCAGGACGCCGACGATGTGCTGGGCGCGTTGCTGGCCAAGGTGGAAGCGCCGCGCCGATGAGGCCGGCCCCGCTGCTGCTGGTGCTGCTGCTGGCCTGGGCTGCCTTGGGTGGCCTGGTGCTGGGCGGGTTGCTGCCGCGCTGGAGCTGGGCGCTGGCGGCGCTGGCGATTGCCGTGCCGGCGCTGATGGATCTGTGGCGCCAGTCGCGGCGTCCGTCGCCGCATGTACAACGCGAGCTGCCCGAAGCACTTGCGCTGGGCGTGCGCCGCGAGGCCGCGCTGCGGCTGCAGGCCGAGCAATCGATGACGGTGCAGGTGTTCGATCTGGTCCCCGGCGGCTGGCCGCTGGAAGCGCTGCCGCAGCGCGTGCGCCTGCAGGCCGGCAGTGCCTCCACGTTGCACTACCACCTGCAGCCGCTGCAGCGTGGGCACTTCCGCTTTGAAGGCGTGCACCTGCGCATGCGCTCGCCGTGGCGCCTGTGGTGGCAGCAACGCACGCTGCCACCGGCGCTGGACGTGCGGGTCTATCCGAACTTCGTGCCGCTCACCCGCTTCGCCCTGTTCAGTGCCGACCAGGCCTCGCGGCTGGTCGGCGCACACGTGAAGCGCCGCCGCGGTGAAGGCACCGACTTCCACCAGATGCGCGAGTACCGCATCGGCGACAGCCTGCGCCAGCTCGACTGGAAGGCCACCGCACGCGCGCGCAAGCTGATCTCGCGCGAGTACCAGGACGAGAAGAACCAGCAGCTGCTGTTGATGCTCGACAGCGGCCGGCGCATGCTGGCCAGCGAAGGCGGGCTCTCGCACTTCGACCATGCCCTGAATGCCTCGCTGGTGGTGGCCTACCTGGCGCTGCGCCAGGGCGACGCCGCCGGCCTGTTTGCCACCGGTGGCGAGCGCCGCTGGGTGGCACCGCAGCGCGGCATGGGCACCGTCGAGCACCTGCTGCGCGCCAGCTACGACCTGCAGCCGCGCGCGGTGGCCACCGACTACCTGGCTGCGGCCACCGAAGTGTCGCTGCGCCAGCGCCGGCGTGCGCTGGTGATGCTGGTCAGCAACGTACGCGATGAGGACATCGAAGACCTGCTGGCGGCGGTGCGCCTGCTGCAGCGGCGCCACCTGGTGTGCGTGGCCAGCCTGCGCGAGCGCGAGCTGGACGGCGCACTGGAGGGTGAGGTGCAGACGCTGGAAGACGCCACCCAGGCCGGTGCCGCGGCGCTGTACCTGCAGCAGCGCGCGAAGGCGCATGAGGCGCTGCGCAGCGAGAAGGTGATGGTGCTGGACGTCACCGCCGATGCCCTGCCCGGCGCGCTGGTGGAGCGCTATCTGGCAGTGAAGCGCGAAGGGCTGCTCTGATACCAACAATCGCCCTGGTGGGTGCCAACAACGGTTGCCGGCCAGCGGTCGGCACTACCCCTGCAACAACCGGCGCATTGCTCTGGTAGGTGCCAACCTTGGTTGGCACAAAACCCACAGCGCCGACCGAGGTCGGCATCTACCAACAACGGTTGCCGGCCAGCGGCCGGCACTACCCCTGCAACAACCGACGCATCGCTTTGGTGAGTCCCAACCTTGGTTGGCACGAACCCGTAGCGCTGATCAAGGTCGGCATCTACCCACGGCGGTTGCCGGCCAGCGGCCGGCACTACCCCTGCAGCAACCGACGCATCGCTTTGGTGGGTGCCAACCTTGGTTGGCGCGGAATCAACGGCGCCGGCCAGCGGCCGGCACTACCCGTGTCGTTCTACGACCGGCGTCATTCGTCCTCGTCGACCTTGGGGGCGCCGCACCGCCATCAGACGTAGATCCGCGTCGGCGCCTCATCGACGATCGCGTGCGGCACGAAGCGCGCACTGTCGCGGGTGATCGCGCTGTCGTCCTCGCGGATGCCGATGCCGCAGGCGTGATCGCCTACCACCCAGCTGCCGATCAGCGGGTAGCCGCCCTCGAAGCGGGTCAGCGGATGCGCGCGCTGGATGATCGCCGGGCCGTCGTAGGGCCCGTCGCTGCTTTGGGTGCTGCCATCGGCCAGGTGCATCTCGATGTTGGCGCCTTCGCGCGAGAACAGCGGCTTGCGCACCCAACCCGACGCCAGCGTGCTGCCGTCATCGAAATGCGCCTCCAGCAGGTTCGGATGGCCCACGTTGCGCTGCCACAGCAACGGCAGGATGCCCTTGTTGCTCAGCACCGCTTTCCACGCCGGCTCCAGCAGCTGCACGCCCGAGCCGGGCAGCGCGCGACCGAATTCCTCGGCCATCAGGTCTTCCAGCGGATACAGCTTGAACAGCGTGCCGATCACCGAATCATCCAGCGCGGTGAAGCGGCCGTCCTCGGACAGACCGATATCCTCGATGGCGATGGCCTGGCCATGCAGGCCGGCCTGCGACGCACAGTCGCGCAGGTACTCGACGGTGCCACGGTCCTCTTCCGAACTGCCCACGGCGCTGAAATACAGCGGCGGCGGCAGCTGCGTGGCCAGTTCGCCGAAGCGTTCGACCAGCGCTTCGTGGATCGCGTTGAACTGGTCGGCATGCTGCGGCAGGCGACCGGCGTTGCGCTGGTCTTCCAGCCACTGCCACTGGAAGAAGCTGGCCTCGAACAGCGAGGTCGGCGTGTCGTAGTTCAGTTCGTACAGCTTGGCCGGGCCGGTGCCGTCGTAGGCCAGATCCAGGCGTCCATAGAGGTGCGGCTGGCGCTGGCGCCAGCTGTCGGCGATCCAGTCGCGGTAATGCGACGGAATCGCCAGCTGGTCCATCAACCGTTCGCTGCCGATGACATCACCGACCAGGTCCATCGCCATCTGGTGCAGCTCGGCGCTGGGGTCTTCGATGTCCTGCTCGATCTGGCGCAGGGTGAAGGCGTAGTACGCGCTTTCATCCCAGTACGGCTGGCCGTCGATGGTGTGGAAGCGGAAACCCGCTTCTTCCGCGCGTGCCCGCCACTTGGCACGCTCGGCAATCCGGATGCGCTGCATGGGTCGATCAGCCGCCGTAGCTGCCGCTGGTGCTGCGGCGTGCGCTGGTGTTGCCGAAACCACCACGGCTGGCGGTGACCGCACGGTTCGGCTCGCTGGTGACCGGGGCCAGGCCAGCCTTGCCCGCGCCGATGCCGCTGGCGGTGTTCAGGCCGCCGCTGCCGCCCGGAGCCGGACGCGCCCAACCGGCGCTCTTGTCCTGGTAGGCCGGCGAAGCGGCCGGCGCCTGCGGGGCGAGGCCGCCGCGGTTGCTCAGCATCTGCGACATGAAGAAGCCCATCATCATCGGGCCGATGAACGAAGTACCGGCCGAGGTGTGCTGCTGCACGCACTGTTCCGGCTTGTAGTCCTTCTCGCAGGCTTCCTTGCTGGCGTACTTCGGCGCCGCATCGGCGGCCTGCTTCTGCGCTTCGGCGAAGGCATTGCGGCACGACGACGGATCGCCGGTGGCCTCAGTGCAGGCCTCCACCGAGGTATACAGGCCTTCCTGCACCTTCACCTCCGGCTCCTTCTGGCAGGCGGTGAACAGCAGCGGCGCGGCGCTCATCAGCAGCAGCGCGGTGGTGCGGGAACGTTTCATGGCCTCATGCCCTGTCGACGGATCAATGCCCCAATGATGCCAAATCCGGACCAGTAACCGGAATCGGCAAAGTGGGAAAGATGAACGGACTTTCATTTTCGTCGTTCCAATCAGGAATCGGGGTCGGATCGCGGCCAACTGTCGAAGGCGGGGTGGGTCCGGTGGCAGGGGTGTGAGCGGCATGGATGCCGCGACCAAGCCCCCATGGACGGGTTCACGGCGTCCCCTGCCACCGGACCCACCCCGCCGTCCCACGGATAGCCCAGCTGTTGCTGTTGAGGTTGCCGGCCAGCGGCCGGCACTACCGCGGGTGCCGGGCACAGCCCGGTCGGACCACCTCCGGTGGTTGCAGCAGCAACCGAAAAAATTGGCCATGATCAGGCGACTCCCACGTCGTACGGCCCGCCCGTTCCGCCAGCCATGCCCGAATACCGCTCCCGCACCTCCACCGCCGGTCGCAACATGGCCGGCGCCCGCGCCCTGTGGCGTGCCACCGGCATGAAGGACGGCGACTTCCACAAACCGATCATCGCCATCGCCAACTCCTTCACCCAGTTCGTGCCCGGCCACGTGCACCTGAAGGACCTCGGCCAGCTGGTCGCGCGCGAGATCGAGCAGGTCGGCGGCGTCGCCAAGGAATTCAACACCATCGCCGTGGACGACGGCATCGCGATGGGCCACGACGGCATGCTGTATTCGCTGCCCAGCCGCGAGATCATCGCCGATGCCGTGGAGTACATGGTCAACGCGCACTGCGCCGACGCGCTGGTGTGCATCAGCAACTGCGACAAGATCACCCCCGGCATGCTGATGGCCGCGCTGCGCCTCAACATCCCGGTGGTGTTCGTCTCCGGCGGGCCGATGGAAGCAGGCAAGACCAAGCTGTCCGAGCACAAGCTGGACCTGGTCGACGCGATGGTGGTGGCCGCCGATGACAGCGCCTCCGACGAGAAGGTCGCCGCGTTCGAGCGCAGCGCCTGCCCCACCTGCGGTTCCTGCTCGGGCATGTTCACCGCCAACTCGATGAACTGCCTGACCGAAGCACTGGGCCTGTCGCTGCCCGGCAACGGCACCACGCTGGCCACCCACGCCGACCGCGAAGCGCTGTTCCGTCGTGCCGGCCGCCTGATCGTCGAGCTCTGCCACCGCTGGTATGGCGGCGAAGACGCGAGCGCGCTGCCGCGCGGCATCGCCACCCAGGCCGCCTTCGCCAATGCGATGACCCTGGACATCGCCATGGGCGGTTCCACCAACACCATCCTGCACCTGCTGGCTGCCGCGCAGGAAGCCGAGGTCGACTTCGACCTGACCCACATCGATGCGCTGTCGCGGCGCGTCCCGCAGCTGTGCAAGGTGGCACCGAACACGCCGAAGTACCACATCGAAGACGTGCACCGCGCCGGCGGCGTGTTCGGCATCCTGGGTGAGCTGGACCGCGCCGGCCTGCTCGATACCACGGTGCCGACCGTGCACAGCACCAGCCTGGCCGACGCGCTGGAACGCTGGGACGTGGTGCGCAGTGACAACGACACCCTGCATGCCTTCTTCAAGGCCGGCCCGGCCGGCATCCCCACCCAGGAGGCCTTCAGCCAGGCCACGCGCTGGCCGAGCCTGGACGTGGACCGCGCCGAAGGCTGCATCCGCTCGCTGCAGCACGCATATTCGCTGGAAGGCGGCCTCGCCGTGCTGCGCGGCAACCTGGCCGTGGATGGCTGCGTGGTGAAGACCGCCGGCGTGGACGAGTCGATCCATGTGTTCGAAGGCCCCGCGCGCGTCTATGAAAGCCAGGACGCCGCCGTCGCCGGCATCCTCGCCGACGAAGTGCAGCCGGGTGACGTGGTGGTGATCCGCTACGAGGGCCCGAAGGGCGGCCCCGGCATGCAGGAAATGCTGTACCCGACCAGCTACCTGAAATCGAAGGGGCTGGGCAAGCAATGCGCGCTGCTCACCGATGGCCGCTTTTCCGGCGGCACCTCGGGCCTGTCGATCGGCCACGTCTCACCGGAAGCTGCCAGCGGCGGTGTCATCGGCCTGGTGGAAAACGGCGACCGCATCCGCATCGACATCCCCGCCCGCCGCATCGATCTGCTGCTGGACGAGGCCACCCTTGCCCAGCGCCGCGCCGACGCCGATGCGCGCGGCTGGAAACCGCGCGCACCGCGCCCGCGCAAGGTCACCAGTGCGCTGAAGGCTTACGCGCTGCTGGCCACCAGTGCCGACAAGGGTGCGGTACGCAACACCGCGCTGCTCGGCGATTGATCCCCGTGCGGTAGTGCCGGCCGCTGGCCGGCATCTGCACAATGCGTCTGCACATCAATGAGGTTGCCGGCCAGCGGCCGGCACTACCGATCCGGTACGCTGCGCGGCATGACCCATCGCCCGCCGCGCCAACCCCTCATCGATGCCCTGCGTGGGTTCGCGCTGCTCGGCGTGTTCCTGGTCAACCTGCGCTTCTTCTCGCTCGATGCGTTGATGACCGAGGCCGCCCAGCAGGCACTGCCCAGCGCGGCGCTCGACCACGCCATCCGTACCGGCATGGAATGGCTGGTGGACATGAAGGCGATCACCCTGTTCTCGCTGCTGTTCGGCATGGGCGTGGCGATGCAGATGGACAGCAATACGCCGGGCAGCATGGCCGCGCACCTGCGGCGGATGGCGGTACTGCTGGTGATCGGCCTGCTGCATTCGGTGCTGCTGTGGTGGGGTGACATCCTGCTGGTGTATGCGCTGGTGGGCCTGCTGCTGCCGCTGTTCCGTCACCTGGGTGATCGCGCACTGCTGTCCAGCGGGGTGTTCATTGCCCTGTTGCTGCCACCGCTGCTGTCGCCGTGGATCCGCGAATGGGTCGCCCTGCTCACACCGCGCGCGCAGATGAACGCCATGGCGCTCGATGCTCTGGCGCACGGCACGCTGGCGCAGGCGTGGTGGCACAACCTGCAGCTGGCGGCATGGCTGAAGCTGAGCAACTGGGCGCTGCTGTTCTTCGTGCTCGGCCGCTTCCTGCTGGGCTACTGGGCCGGCCGCCGCGGACTGCTGCAGCAGCCGCAGGCGCATCTGCCGCTGCTGCGCTCGATCGCCGTCGGCAGCCTGCTGCTGACGGCGGTGTTCCTGTGGATCGATGCCCAGGCCGATGCGCTCAAACAGGCATGGCCGGCGCTGCGTGCGGGCGTGCCCGGCTACCTGCTGCGCGTGTCCTATCGCGTTGCGCCACTGGCGCTGGGCATTGCTGCGGCGGCGATCTTCACCCTGCTCTATCTGCGCCCGTGGGCCGAGCGCATGCTGCGCGTGTTCGTGCCGGCCGGGCGCATGGCACTGAGCAACTACCTGCTGCAAAGCGCGATCTGCGTGCCGCTGTTTGCCGGCTTCGGGCTGGGTATCGGCCCGCAGTACGGGCTGTGGCCAGTGCTCCTGGTGGCGGCGGTGGTGTTCCCGCTGCAACTGTGGGCGAGCGCGTGGTGGCTGCGTGGCCATCGCTTCGGGCCGGTCGAATGGCTGTGGCGCAGCGCCAGCGAAGGGCAATGGCTGCCGCTGCGGCGCTAGAGTGTGCGCGGTCTACAGGAAGCCCCCATGAAATTCTCCCGCGTGGTCCTGCTGCTGGCACTGGCCGGCGCCTCCGCCCCGGCGCTGGCCGACGACTGCCGGTTCGACGATCACGCCGGACTGCAGGCGATGACGCCCGAGGCGTTCAACCGCGGGCCTGGCGATGGCTGGGACGCACTGATCGAGCGCTCGGGCTGCCAGCTGGAGATCGCTGACCTGTTCGCCGCCTACCGCCGACAGTCCAAGGCGGCCGGGCATACCGAGCTGACCTGGCATGAGGCGCAGCTACGCGCCGACGCAGGGCAGCGCGATCCCGCCAGCGCCTTGATGCGGCTGACCTACAGGCCCCGCAACGCTGATCCGGAGGGATGGAACCTGTACGTCGACGCCACCATTGCGTTTCTCGATGACGACCTGCCGGCACTGCGCCGCATTCGCGCGCGACTGGCTGCACTGCCACCGCCGGCGGGCAGCGGGCTCAACGATGGGTCGGCGCTGATGCAGGCCGTGGATGGCGCGCAGAGGGCGCCATGGCCGCCACGGTTGAAGATCGTCGATGCCCTCATCCGCTGCATGTACCAGCCCTACGCGCTGGCGTCCGGATCGTGCCCGGAACCGTAGTACGGCCCCCGGTCAGCCGATCACGCGCTTGAACGGCGGCAGCGCATCGATGATGCGCTTGCCGTAGCGGCGGGTCAGCAGCCGCGAATCGAGAATGACCACGCGGCCGGTGTCGGTGGAGGTGCGGATCAGGCGGCCGGCGAACTGGGTCAACGTGCGCAGCGCATGCGGAATGGCGATCAGGTTGAAGGCATTGAGCCCGCGCCCCTCGAACCATTCGCTGAGGGTAGCGGTCTGCGGGTCGGTCGGCACCGCGAACGGCACCTGGGTGATCACCACGGTGGTGCAGGCCTCGCCGGGCAGGTCGAGGCCTTCGCCGAACGAATTCAGCCCGAACAGCACCGAGCCTTCGCCTGCCGCCACGCGGCGCAGGTGCTCGTCGATCAGCCGGGTCTTGGACATCTCGCCCTGCACCAGCACCTGCTTGCGGCGCGCGGCCGACATCAGCCCGGCCACCTTCTCCATCTTCCAGCGCGAGGTGAACAGCACCATCGAGCCCTTGGCCCAGTCCAGTTCGGTGTCGAGGTAACGCGCCACTTCGCGCGGATGGCCTTCGCGGTCGTCCGGCGTGACCGGGAACTTCGGCACGATCAGCTCGGCCTGGTTGGGCAGGTCGAAGGGCGACGACAGCGAGACCATCTCGGCCTCTTCCGGAATGCCGTTGTCGATCGCCAGCGACTGGAAGTCGCCACCGCCGGTCAACGTCGCCGAGGTCATCACCACCGAGTCCACTTCATCCCACAGCAGCTTGCGCAGCACGTGCGCGGCCGACACCGGCGAGCCGTGCAGCACCAGGTCGCCATCGCGGGTAGCGGTGACCCAACGTGCCATCGGCGGCGCGCCGTCCTTGTCCTCGCGGCGCCACGCCTGCCACAGGTTGTACTGCTGCTCGATCATCTCCAGCGCCATGCCCAGGTTGCGCTGCAGGCGCTCGCGCGCGGCATCGTCCGGCTTGCCCTTGGCCACCTGCGCGGTGGCGGCATGCGCCCAGTTGTAGAGGCTGCGGGTATCGTCGGCCAGCGCTTCGATCGGCTCGCGCCAGGCCTCGGGCAGGCGACCATTGGCCGCGCGCCACATCGGTTCCTCGTCGGCCGGCGCCGGCATCCACACCCGTTCGATGTGGTCGCGGAACGCACGCAGCTGTTTGGCCACGTTGCTGGCCACCTCGATCGCTTCGTTCGGCAACAGGTTGCCAAGGCGGTCCTTGTCGACCGCGCGGTAGGCACCGGCGATCAGGATCTGCAGGCGGCCGGTGCGCTTGGCCATCTCGTCCAGCGCGAGGCTGGCCGCACCCTGGTCGATCGCCACGTTGCCGATGTGATGGCCTTCGTCCAGCACCAGCAGCATGTCCGAGGGCGGCGCGATCAACGGCTGGCCATTGTCGCTGTCACCGATCGACAGCGCCGACAGCAGCAGCGCGTGGTTGGTGACCACGATCTGTGCGTCGCGCACCGTATTGCGCGAACGCAGCACCGCGCACTGCGCCGAATAGGCACAGCGGCGCCCGGCGCAGCCCGAAGCCGGCGTGGTGATGCGGCTGCGCAGGCCGGGGCTGATGGTCTCCGGCGCGTTGTCGATGTCGCCGTCCCAGCTGCCGCCAGTGAAGGCGTCGGTCAGGCGCTTGGCGATGTCCATCTCGATCGGCGCCAGCGGCCGGTCGAACAAGGGTGCGTCATCCTCGAACATGCCACCCTGCGAACCCTCGCCCTGTGCCTCGGCAGCATTGCGCGTGCACAGGTAGCGGGTACGGCCCTTGGCCAGCGCCACGGTCGCTTCCAGGCCGGTGGCCTTGAGGAAATTCGGGATGTCGCGCTCGACCAGCTGCGACTGCAGCGCCACGGTGCCGGTGCTGATCACCAGCTTCTTCTTGCTGGCCAGTGCGATCGGTACGCCCGCGGTGAGGTAGCCCAGGCTCTTGCCGACGCCGGTCGGCGCCTCGACCACGCCGACGCCACCGCTTTTCGACAGCGCGCGCGACACCACGCCGATCATCTGGCTCTGCGAGCGACGGGTGGAGAAGCCGGGGGTATTGGCCTGCAGCGTCGTGTACGCCTTGCGGATCGCGTCCTTCAAGGTGTCATCGAGCGTGCGCGGAGCGGCGACGGTTTCGGTCACGCCGGGAACTACCGTAGCTGGATCAGGCCGGTCATTGTCGCATGGCCGGCCATGTCCGCCGCCGCTGGCTGCCTGAACGGGGTAGCGACGACGCCCGGCGGCTGGATGAACACGCCGGACGCTGCTGGCGACGGCCCGGGGCCGTCACCCGGGTGTCACTGCACCGCGTTGCCGCGCAGCCGCAGCAGGCGCACCAGTGCCCACACCAGCAGCACCACGCCGATGGCCTCGACCATCGCCAGCGCGAAGTGCACCACGCCGAAGATCGCGCTCATGCCCGAGATGGCGCTGAAGTTGCCACTGCTGACCAGCCACATCGGCAGCATGCCCGCCGCCAGGCCACCCAGGCTGGACAGCAGCAGCAACAGCAGGCCGACCAGCGCGCCGGTACGGGTGGCATCGCGCGGCGCACCGACCACCCAGACCAGGCCGACGCACAGCGCGATCAGCACCGGCAGGCGCACGCCGACCATGCTCAGCACTGTCACCATCAGGGTTGTGCTGTCCATCGGTCAGTCCTCGCCGGCCAGCACGGCCGAGCCCTGGCGCAGCGCCTGGTAGACCTCGCCGGTCTGCGGGCGCACGCCGTGCCACTGCAGGAAGCTCTCGGCGGCCTGCTCGACCAGCATGCCCAGGCCGTCGACGGTATTGCGGCACTGCGCCGCACGGGCCCATGCCAGGAAGGCAATGGCCGCCTCGCCGTAGTTCAGGTCGACGGCGGTGGTCATCGAATTGACCAGCGACAGCGGCAGCTTGAACTCGACGTCGCGGTCGCGGCCAGCCGAGGTGGCGTTGACGATCAGTTCGAAGTCGCCGAGGTCGCGCAGGTCCTCCCAGTAGCGGCTGATCGCACGGCCCGGCTCGCCCATCGCGTCGATCAGTTCATCGGCGCGCTCCGGCGTGCGGTTGACCACCACCAGTTCGGTGATGCCGGCATCGAGCAGCGCCGGGGCGACGCTGCGCGCCGAGCCACCGGCGCCGATCATCAGCACGCGGCGGCCGCGCAGGTCCAGGCCGTGGCGGTCGGTCAGGTCACGCACCAGGCCGATGCCATCGGTGGTGTCGCCGTGCCAGCGGTCGCCCTTGCGCAGCAGCGTGTTGACCGAGCCGGCGCGGCGCGCGCGTGCGGTCAGCGTGGTGCACACCGAGAACGCGGCTTCCTTGTGCGGCAGGGTGACGTTGGCACCGACACCGCCCTCGGCGGCGAAGGCCTCCAGGCCGGCCAGGAACGCATCCGGGGCCAGGTCGATCGCGCGGTAGTCGATGGCGATGCCTTCCTGGCGACCGAACGTCGCGTGGATCTGCGGCGACTTCGAGTGGGCAACGGGGTGTCCGAAGACGGCGTAACGGTCGGTCATGGAATCCTCAAGCTGGCTAGACTGATGCTCTTTCGTGCACGGAACCGGATGATGCGCATCACCCCGCCCCTGCTGGTGCTCGCCGCCAGTCTACTCTCTGCCCCCGTGGCGATGGCGTTGAACGAGTACGGCATCGAAGGCATGGGCGTGGTCTCGACCCGCGCCGACGAGGGCCGCGCCACGATCAGCGCCGATGGCCAGCGCATCGTCTTCGCCCGCCGCGGCGAGGCCGGCTGGGGCCTGTGGGAGGCACGCGTGGTGGACGGTCGCTGGCAGCAGGCACAGGCACTGCCGGTAGGCGTGGCCGGTGAAGCCCGCGATCCCTACTTCAGCCGGGACGGCCGCTGGCTGCTGTTCGCGGCCGGTCGCGAGGGCGCACTGGCGCTGTACCGCGCTGCGTTGGCCGCCGACGGCCAGCTGGGCCCAGCGCAGCCGCTGGCCGGTGACGGAGGTCGCCGGGAAGAGCGCGGGCCGGCCCTGAGCGCGGATGGCCAGCGGCTGTTGTTTGCCCGGCAGCAGGGCCGCGGCGCCGGCTGGGACCTGTTCGTGGCGACGCTGGATGCGCAGGGCCTGCGCGGCCCGGCCAGCGCACTGAGCGCGTTGAACAGCGCCGACGACGAGACCGACGGTGACTGGCTGGGCCATGACGGCGCCGTGGTATTCAGCCGCGGCAGCGGCAGTACCGCGCAGGTCTGGATCAGCGGCTGTGCGTGGAGCGGCGTGGCGCTGCAGCCGCTGGGGCTGTCGTTCAACCGGGCCGGCGGCTGGACCGGCGCGCCGGTGATCGACAACGCCAAGCCGGGCGAGATGATGGTTGCCAGCAGTGCAGCGAAGGCGCCGCGTGCCGGTGGCGTGGATGTGTACCGGTTGGCCGTGCCGAAGGTGGCGGCGGTGCCGGGGTGCGTGCGGTAGATCCACGCCATGCGTGGATGGTGCCCGCGAAGGGGTCAGAGCCCTTTCCTGCGGAAAGGGATCCGACCCCGGGCATTGCCCCGTCAGCGCGAAAGCACCTTGGCACGCTGCTGCTCGTACTCCATCTCGCTCAGCTGGCCGTTGTCCTTGCGCTGGTTCAGCGCGGCCAGCTCGGCCTGCACGCTGTCCGGCAGCGCCTGCTCACGGGCCACGTGACGGGCGGCGGAGAGCTGTTCCGGCGGGCGCTTGCCGGCCCGCCAGGCCGCGATGAACACACCGACGATGATGGCGCCGAACACCAGCGTACCGATGCCCCAGATCAACCATTGCACCCATCCCAGTTCGGGTCCCATCGCGTATTCCTCCGTCTATCGTGGCGCTATTGTCAGCGCTCGCGCAGCCATCGCGCCACCTGCGGCGCGAAATAGGTCAGCACACCATCGGCGCCGGCCCGCTTGAAGCCCAGCAGCGACTCCATCACGCAGGCGCGTTCGTCCAGCCAGCCGTTGGCGAAGGCGGCCTTCATCATCGCGTACTCGCCACTGACCTGGTAGGCAAAGGTCGGCACGCCGAATTTTTCCTTCACCCGGCGCACCAGGTCCAGGTAGGGCATGCCCGGCTTGACCATCACCATGTCGGCGCCTTCTTCCAGGTCCAGCGCGATCTCGCGCAGGGCCTCGTCGCCGTTGGCCGGGTCCATCTGGTAGGTCTTCTTGTCGGCCTTGCCGAGGCTGGCGGCGCTGCCCACTGCATCACGGAACGGGCCGTAGAACGCCGAGGCGTACTTGGCCGAGTAGGCCATGATGCGCACGTTGATGTGGTTGCCGGCATCCAGCGCACGGCGGATCGCGCCGATGCGGCCGTCCATCATGTCAGACGGCGAGACGATGTCCACGCCCGCTTCAGCGTGCGATACCGACTGCTTGACCAGTGCTTCGACGGTGATGTCATTGAGCACGTAACCCTTGTCGTCGATGATGCCGTCCTGGCCGTGGGTGGTGTACGGGTCCAGCGCCACGTCGGTCATCACCCCCAGTTCGGGGAAGCGCGACTTCAGCGCGCGGATCGCACGCTGCGCCAGGCCGTCCTCGGCCCACGCCGCCGACGCATCCAGCGACTTCAACGACGGGTCGATCACCGGGAACAGGTCGATCACCGGAATGCCCAGCTCCAGCGCTTCCTCGGCCACCTTCAGCAGCTCTTCGATCGACAGCCGCTCCACGCCCGGCATCGACGGCACCGCGGTGCGGCCGGCCCGTTCGTGCACGAACACCGGGTAGATCAGGTCGTCGGTGGTCAGCGTGTTCTCACGCATCAGGCGGCGCGAGAACTCGTCGTGGCGCATGCGGCGCGGGCGATAAAGCGGGTGGGACATGGCAGGCTCCGAGGAGTGGCTATTGCAACAGGTAGCCCTGCGGCAGCAGGGGTTCGGGCAACGGGCGTTCGCCGAGCGCGTCGAGCTGGTCGATCTCGATCGTGCGCACCAGCGCGTCCAGCGGCAGGTCGTTCGGCTCCAGGCCGAACGGGTCTTCCATTTCTTCGCCCAGCTGGTCCAGGCCGAAGAAAGCATAGGCGAGCACCGCCGACAGCACCGGCGTGCCCCAGCCCAGCGAACTGGCCAGGCCGAACGGCAGCAGCACGCAGAACATCCACGCACAGCGGTGCAGCAGCAGGGTGTAGGCGAACGGCAGCGGCGTGGTGAGGATGCGCTCGCAGCCGGCCTGGATCGACGACATCGCGTGCAGGCGCTCTTCCAGCTGGGTGTAGAGGATCGGGTCGAGTTCACCGGCGCGCAGGGCCTGGGCCAGCTCGGCGGCGATCATCGACAGCAATGCGTCCGGCACGTTCTCGCGCTGGCCCAGCTGCTCGCGCTGCGGCTTGTCCAGCCACGGCAACGCCGCCAGGGCCACGATGCGGCCCCGCAGGCGCGCGGCCAGCGCATGGGCAAAGGCGGTGGTGAGGTAGGCGATGCGGCGACGGCGGCCGGCGTCATCGGCCAGCAGCAGGTTCACCTGGCGGGCCAGCGAGCGCGATTCGTAGACCAGCTGGCCCCACAGCTTGCGGCCTTCCCACCAGCGGTCATAGCAGGCGCTGTTGCGGAAGCTGAGGAAGATCGACAGGACCAGGCCGAGCAGGGTGAACGGCGTGACGGAAACGCGTTCGATGCCGGTCGGCGGCGCCAGTTCCACCACCGCGGCCACCGCGATGGACAGGATCAGGATGGCCAGCACCTTCGGCGCGATCGCTTTGACGATCGAGCCGCGCAGGATGTACAGCAGTTGCCAGCCGTGGGGACGGGGTCGGATGATCATGGGGCAGCCGCGCCGGGCGCGGATTCACAGGCACGCGGGGGGCTCGCGCAGCCGTTCATTGTACGCCCCTGCCCGGCCCGCGGCCGTGTACCTGCGACGCCCTGTCGCACCCGGCGGCGACGCTCAGATCACGCCGCCACCCAGGCCCAGGCGCAGGATGCCGACCACCACCACGATGCCGTTCAGCACCAGCCCGGCCCAGGCCCGGCCCCGCTTGGTCGGGTGCGTGAACAGGATGCCCAGCGCGGCGATCACCGCGCCCACGGCGGCGAATGGGATCAGGAACCAGTTGCCCCAGCCCAGCAGCGGAATCAGCGCGAGGATCATCCACAACAGCGCCAGTACGCCCCACAACAGACTGATCACACCCATTCCGCTCTCCCGCAGTTGGTTCCTGTCTGTCCACCATAGTCGTTCCCGCGGTCGCCGCCTACTGCCGTTGGCGGGGCTGTCACCGGCACCGTGCTAGCGTGCTGCCGTGCGTGCCCTGGCCCGGGTGTTGGCGCCGATTCAGAGTGGCCCGCCGATGATCGCAACCAGTCCTACAGGGGGCGTGCCATGAACATCCGTTGGGCCGCGTTGGCGGCCATCCTGCTGGTCGCCGCCGGCTGTGCCAGCACTTCCAAGGTCATGCTGGGGCGCGCCCGCGCGCCGATCGATCCGGCACTGGTGCAGATCTATTCGACGCCGCCGGCCGGCTCCCAGGAAATCGCCCAGCTGGAATCGGCATCTGCCGTGGGCTTCGGCACGCAGGGCCAGACCGATGCAGCGGTGGCGCGCCTGAAGCGCGAGGCCGCAGCGCTGGGTGCCAATGGCGTGGTACTGATGGGCGTGGGCAGCAGCGGTTCGCCGGTGGGCATGTCGGTCGGCGCCGGCACGTTCGGCTCGCACGTCGGCGGTGGCGTCGGCATCGGCATTCCGACCACGCAGAAACGCGCCGCCGGCGTCGCGATCTGGGTACCGAACCCGGCCCCCCCGGCACGGCTGCCGACGCAGGTGATCACACCGCAGCCGCAGCGCTGACGGTGATGCGGTAGATCCACGCCATGCGTGGATGGGCATCCCCGGTGACGCACGGGGTCAGAGCCCTTCCCTACGGAAAGGGATCCGACCCCAGCGCTTCGGTTACTTGTACTTCGGCACGAACACCTTGTTCACCGCATCGGCCAGCTGGTCCGGCGGCAGCAGGCCCTGGTCGAGCAGGAAGTTGTTGAACGCCAGGCGATCAAACTTCGCACCCAGTGCCAGCTCGGTCTGCATGCGCAGTTCCAGGATGCGGGTGTAGCCGTAGAAGTAGCTGCCGGCCTGGCCGGGCATGCGCACCATGTAGCGGTCCAGTTCCTGGGTGGCCATCGCCTTGGACAGGCCGACCTGCTCCATCAGCACGCGCTCGCCGTTGGCACGGTCGGTCATGCCAAGGTTGAGCATCGGGTCGAGCATCGCGCGTGCGGCGCGCAGCAGGCGGAACTGCAGGGCGATCATCTGCCCGTCCAGCGGCTCGTACGGCACCATCTCGGCTTCGGCATACAGCGCCCAGCCTTCCACGTTCACCGAATTGAACGCGAACATGGTGCGTGCCAGCGACACGCCGCGCTCGACCATGGCGGTGAACTGCAGCTCGTGGCCAGGGCGGCCTTCATGCGCGCTCAGCGTCCACGCCGCCGCACCGAAGTTGAAGTCGTCGTACTGCGCACCCGGGCCCGCGGCCGGGTTGCCCAGCGGCAGCACGAAGGTGCCCTGCTGCCCGGTGTTGTTGACCAGCGGCGCCGGCAGGAAATGCGGTGCCGGGCTGGCCGCGCTCTCTGCAGCCGAGCCCAGGCGCATCTGCATCGCGCGCTTGGGCACATCGACGATGGCGTGCTCGCGGATCAACGGATCGATCGCATCGATCACCTTGCGGTAGTGGCCTTCCAGATGGTCGTCGGCGATCTTGTCGGCCTTCAGCGCGCGGATCACCGCCACCGGGTCGCTCGGGTCGGCCACCTTCAGGCCCTTGTCCTTCACCACCAGCGGCGCCAGCTGCTGCATCGCCGAGCGGGTTTCCATGAACTCCAGCTGCGCGCGCTGCATCAGCAGCTTCGGGTCGATGTCGATGCCGACCTGCTTGAGCTGGTAGGCGTACAACGGCGCCGGCAGCCGTGCGTCGCTGCGCGCCTTCGGCAGCACGGTCGAGCGCGTCCAGCTGGCGTAGTCCTTCATCTGCCCGGCCAGGGCCTTCATCGCTTCATCGGCACCGGCGATCTGGTACTTCTTCAGCAGCGACTCGATGCCGCTGATGTAGGTCTCGACGTTGTCCAGCGACTGCTGCACTTCGATCTTCGTCGGCTGCAGCAGGCTGCTGTCCTTCAGTCGCTCTTCGTAGCGCTGGCGGGCCAGCGTGGTGAACGCGGTGCCGCCCGGCTGCAGGCCGGCATAGGCCTTGAGGCGGTCGATCGCCTTGGCCCGGCGCTCGGCCGGCACCTGGTCGGACAGCAGCAGGTTGAGGCCGCTGAACACCGTCTGCGGCGCGTCACTCCACGGCAGCAGGTACGTCTCGTTGAGCTCGCTGCCTTCGATGTTCTGGTTGGCGGCGTGGATCATGATCTCCAGGTCCTGGCGGACATTGGGATCCTTCTCGGTGGCCAGCTTCGCCTTCAGTTCGTCGCGGGCCTTGGCCATCGCGGCGCGGTAGCGCTTGCCGTTGTCCGGGCCGAGGTCGGCCACCTTGTCGTCGTAGCCGGGCACGCCGAAGAAGCCGGTTTCTTCCGGCTGGAACGGCCCCTGCGCATCCAGCAGGATCTGCGCCAGTGCATTGCTGCGGGCGACCCAGGCCGGGCTGGCCGGGGTGGCGGCCTTGGCGGCGGGTGCAGCCAGCGCCGGCGGTGCGGACAGCAACGGGGCGGCGGTCAGGGCCAGGGCAACGGCCAATGCAATCGGCTTCATGGGACACTCCAGCAAAGGGTTGCCCGCACCCTACGCGCTCAGCGCGATGGCGACAATCGGCCGGAGGTCACAACGCCGCGGTCAGCGGGCATTCGCCGCGTTCGCGGCAGGCCTGCAGTTCGCATTCCTGCGCGGCTTCATCGTCATCCAGTGCGGTCAGGTCGAAGGTCTGCTTGTTCTCGCCCAGCACGTACATCACCGGGTAGTCCCACACGTCGTCACTGCGGGTGCCCTTCACGAACAGCCGGCCGTTTGCACGGGGGCCCTCCAGGGCCACGGTCAGGCCGACATCGCGCTGGCCGTTGAGCGCAGTCTGCATGCTGCCCAGCGGCATCGATTCGGTGCGCAGCGGCTCGCCGAAGGCTTCCACCAGTTCGATGCTGCACCCCGCGCGACGCATCGCTTCACGCATCGGCGGGCTCTCGCGTGCCGCCTCGCTCCAGCGCAGCACGCTCCAGGCCACCACGCCGCCGGCCCCGGCCAGCACCAGCAGCACGGTCAGCGGCATCGCCCAGCGCCAGTGACGGCACCACCAGCCGGCGGGCTTCGGGCCATGGGTGGGAATCGGCGGTGGCAGGGTCATCGGCGGGCTCCTTCCCGTCTGCGTATCAGGGCTTCAGGCAGCGCCCCAGGAAGGCTTCGGCCACGCGGTAGCGATGCAGGGCATCGGCACCGGACAGGCCATGCTTGGCACCCGGATAGGTCATCAGTTCGAACGGCTGCGCACGCTTCTGCAGCGCGCTCATCAGGCTGGTCGAGTTGGTGAACAGCACGTTGTCATCGGCCATGCCATGGATCAGCAGCAACGGCGAACGCAGGCCGTCGATATGGGTCAGCACGCGCGCTTCGCGGTAACCCGCTTCGTTGCGCGCCGGCAGGTCCATGTAGCGTTCGGTGTAGTGGCTGTCATACAGGCCCCAGTCGGTGACCGGTGCACCGGCCACGCCACAGGCGTACTGGTTCGATGCCTTGGCCAGCAGCATCAGGGTCATGTAGCCGCCGTTGGACCAGCCCTGCACGCCGATGCGCGCCGGGTCCACCCACGGCTGCTGCTTCAGCCAGGTCACGCCGCGCAGCTGGTCGGTCACTTCCACCGTGCCCTGCCTGCCATACAACGCGCCACCGAAGTCACGGCCACGTCGCGGGGTGCCGCGGTTGTCCAGCGAGAACACCACGTAGCCCTGCTGGGCCAAGTACTGGTTGAACAGGTGATCACCACGGCCGGGCCAGCTGTCGGTGACGGTCTGGCTGGCCGGGCCACCGTAGACGTACACGGCCACCGGGTAGCGCTTGGACGGATCGAAGCCGGCCGGCTTGATCAGGCTGTAGTTCAGCGGGGTCTTGCCGTCGGCAGCCATCAACGTGCCGAACTCGACCGGGCGCTGCGCATCGCGGTAACGCGCGTACGGATGCTTGGGATCGGCCAGGTCGTTCTCCACCAGCGTAGCGATCTTCTCGCCATTGGCGCGGAACAGTTCGATCTGCGGCGGCGTGGTGCTGTTGGACCAGCTGTCCACATAGACGCTGGCGTTGCGGGCGAAGCTGGCGCTGTGCATGCCCGGGGCCTTGGACAGGCGCTGCGGCTCACCGCCCTGCAGCGACACCGCGTAGATCTGGCTTTCGCGCGAGGTCTCGATGCCGGCACGGAAGTAGGCCTTGCCGGCCTTTTCATCGACCGCCAGCAGCTCGTCCACCGGCCAGTTGCCGTGGGTCAGCGCGGTGGTCTTGCCCTTGCTGTCGATGCGGTACAGGTGCTGGAAGCCGGTGCGCTCGGACGACCACAGCACGCTGCCGTCGTCGAGGAAGCGCAGGCTGTTGTGCAGCGGCACCCAGGTCGGGCTGGTCTCGTGGGCGAGCACGCGCTGGCGGTTGGAATCGAGCGCCACTTCCACCAGGTCCAGCTGCTTCTGGTCGCGCGACTGGCGCTGGAAGCTCAGGTGCTGCGCATCGCGCCAATCGACGCGGGCCAGGTAGATGTCCTGTTCCTTGCCCAGATCGACCCAGCGCGGCTGCGCCTCGGCAGCCGGTGCGATCACGCCCAGCTGCACACGCACGTTGGCGTCGCCGGCGGCCGGATAACGCTGTTCGATCACATCGGTGCGGTCGGCATAGACCTCGTAGCGCTTCTGCACCGGCACCGGTGCCTCGTCGATGCGCGCGAAGGCGATGGCCGAGTCGTCCGGCGCCCACCAGTAGCCGGTGTGGCGGTCCATCTCCTCATCGGCGACGAACTCGGCCACGCCGTTGCCGATGGTGGTGCTGCCGTCGCGGGTCAGCTGCAGCTGCTTGCCACTGGCCAGGTCGATCACCCACAGGTTGCGGCCGCGGATGAAGCTGACGAAGCCGCCCTTGGGCGACAGCTTGGCGTCGGTGGCAAAGCCTTCACCGTGGGTCAGCTGGCGCACGGCCGCCGCCCCCTGCTGCTTGAGGTCGTACAGGTAGAGTTCGCCGCCCAACGGGAACAGCAGGCGCTGCGCGTCCGGCGACCACTGGTAATCGACGATGCCGGTCATCGCGGCGATGCGCTGGCGCTCGCGGCGGGCCTTTTCCTCATCGCTGAGGGTCTCGGTGCCGGGCAGCACCACCTTGGAATCGACCAGCAGGCGGGTCTGGCCGCTGCCGATGTCGTAGGTCCACAGGTCCAGCTGGTTGCGGTCGCTGTCCTTGCCGCGCAGGAAACTGACCTGCGAACCGTCCGGCGCCACCTTCGGCTTCATCAGGGTCGGGCCGGACAGCGGCAGCGGGCCGGTGATGGCTTCCAGGGTCAGCTTTTCGGCGTGGGCGGCGGTACTGGTGGCGAGCATGAGGGCGAGCGAAGCGAACAGGTGGCGCATGGAGGATCCCGGCAAACGGCAGGTCCGCCCTGCGGCGGGCGCCGGGCGGTTGTCCCCCATCCTAACCAAGCCCGTGCAGGAAGGCAGCATGACCTTCTGCCCATAAGGAGTGCGGCAAGGAGTGCCGACCAACGGTCGGCACCCACCACCAGTAGATCCACGCCATGCGTGGATGACGCCGTCCTGGGTCAGCGCTGGCCGAACAGGTGCTTGCGCTCTTCGTCGCTGAGCGGCTTGCCGGCGTTGGGGTTCACCTTCTGGCGCAAGGCATAGGCACGTTGGGTGGCCGGGCGTGCGGCGATGGCTTCGTGCCAGCGCTTGAGGTTCGGGAATGCGGCGAAATCCACCGGCAGCTTGTCGTAGGCGCCGATCCACGGGTAGCTGGCCATGTCGGCGATGGTGTACTCGTCGCCGGCCAGGAAGGCGTGCTGGGCCAGGCGCTTGTCCATCACCCCATGCAGGCGGCGCACTTCGTTGTCATAGCGCTCGATCGCATACGGGATCTTTTCCGGCGCATACACATTGAAATGCCCCATCTGGCCGCTCATCGGGCCCAGGCCAGCCATCTGCCAGAACAGCCACTCCAGGGTGGTCACGCGGCCGCGCGGGTCGCGGGGCAGGAACTGGCCGGTCTTCTCGGCCAGGTACAGCAGGATCGCGCCGGACTCGAACACGCTCTGCGGGGCACCGCCATCGGCCGGGGCCTGGTCGACGATGGCCGGCATCTTGTTGTTGGGCGAAATGGCGAGGAATTCCGGCTTGAACTGGTCGCCCGAGCCGATGTTGACCGGGTGGATGCGGTATTCCAGGCCGGCTTCTTCCAGCAGCAGGGTCACTTTGTGGCCGTTCGGGGTGGGCCAGTAATACAGGTCGATCATGGCGTCGGCTCGGGGTGCGGAAAGGAACCTGAAGTCTAGTGCGTGAGTTGGGTTGGCACCGTCATGGCGGGCCGGTAACCTCGCTTCTCCCCCGAAACGCACTGTCCCGCATGAGTCACAGCCCTCGCCCCCTGTCCCCGTTGTCCTCGTTGATCTTCGCCTCGCGCTGGCTGCAGCTGCCGCTGTACCTGGGCCTGATCCTTGCCCAGTGCGTCTACGTATTCCTGTTCGGCAAAGAGCTCTGGCACCTGCTGTCCCATTCGGTCTCGATGGGTGAACAGCAGATCATGCTGATCGTGCTGGGCCTGATCGACGTGGTGATGATCTCCAACCTGCTGGTGATGGTGATCGTCGGCGGCTACGAGACCTTCGTCTCGCGCCTGCGCCTGGAAGGCCATCCGGACCAGCCGGAATGGCTGAGCCACGTCAACGCCAGCGTGCTGAAGGTGAAGCTGGCGATGGCGATCATCGGCATCTCCTCGATCCACCTGCTGAAGACCTTCATCGCCACCAGCGCGCTGAAGGGATTGCCGCTGTGCAAACCGGAACAATGGGCAGCAGCGGTGTCGTCGGCTTCGACCAGTTTCTACAGCGCTGGCGTCGATACCTGCACGACCATGACCCAGGAAGGCGTGCTGTGGCAGACCATCATCCACTGCGTGTTCATCCTGTCGGCGATCGGCATCGCCTGGACCGACAAGCTGATGTCCAACAGCCACAGCAAGTCGCACGACAAGGCGCACGACCACTGAGGTCGGCGCCGGCAACGGCCTGGTCGCCGTTGCCCTTCCCTGCCACCGCCCTTGTACGTGGCGGTGGCCGGGATGCTAGATTGCACCCTCGCCGTTGCCGGCGGTGGCGTCGGGAAACGTCACCCTGCCGCGCCCGGACCGCAGGTCCCGGCCTTGCATATCAATGATTTACGTCACGTCGTCTTCTAGAGGGGAGCAGGATGTCGCACGTCTCAACGATCACCGCCGCGCGCCGGTGGCTGCCGGTTGCTTTGGCACTGGCGCTGGCCGCCTGCTCGGGCAAGGAAGAATCCGCAGCACCGGCCCCGGCCGCCGCACCCACCGCCGCTGCACCGGCCGCACCGGTGGTCGCCGCCAAGGTGCAGTCGATGGGTACCGAGCAGCTGCGTGAGTCGGCCAGCCAGGCCCTGCGCGAGAACCGCATGTACGCGCCGGCCGGCGACAACGCCATCGAGTACTACCTCGCCCTGCGCGACAAGACCCCGGACGACGCCTCGGTGAAGAGCGCGCTGACCGACCTGCTGCCCTACACCCTGATCGCCGCCGAGCAGCACCTGGGCCGCGAGGACTACACCGAAGCGCAGCGCCTGGTGGCGCTGATCGAAAAGGTGGATGCCTCCGCGCCGGCGCTGCCGCGCCTGAAGGACGGCCTGGCCAAGGGCGTGCAGAACGCTGCCAAGCGCACCGAAGCGGAAGCCGAGAAGGCGAAGAAGGACGCCGAGGACCGCAGCAAGCAGCAGACCGAACAGCAGCGCCTGGCCGAACAGCGCGCCAAGGAAGCCGACGCGGCCAAGCAGATCGCCGCCCAGCAGGATGCCGCCCGCCGCGACAACGAGCGCCAGGAAGCCGAGCGCCAGGCCGCTGCCCGCCGCGAAGCCGAGCAGAAGCAGCAGCAGGCCGCCGCCCAGCAGGCCAGCGCGGCACGCCAGGCTGCAGCCCCGGCGCCCGCTGCGGCGCCGAACCTGCGGCCGGTCAGCACCCCGGCACCGCGCTATCCGTCCGAGGCACTGCGTGCAGGCACCTCCGGCGAAGTGCTGGTGGAAATCACCGTCGGCACCGACGGTTCGGTGATCAACGCCCGCGTGCTGCGCGCAACCCCGTCGCGCGTCTTCGATCGTGAAGCCATGAACGCGGTCAAGCGCTGGCGCTTCGAGCCGGTCAGCGCACCGGTCACCACCCGCCGCACCCTGGTATTCGCCCCGGGCGGCGGCTGACCACGAAAAAGGGGACGGAGGGGATCAAGTCGTTTCCGCCCCGCAATGACGACACGGCCCGGCATGTCCGGGCCGTGTCGTTTCAGGAGAGGCTGTCGATCAGGCGCTGCAGTGCCGGATCGCGTGCGGCCAGCACCTGGAACAGGCCCAGCGCATGCAGGCCCGGCAACAGCGCACGCAGGTCGGCTTCGGCGGAGGCGCGGGTGGCGTCATCGCTGGCGGGGTCCTGCCAGTCACGGACGCTGGCGAGGAAGGCACCGACGCTGCCCTTGCGCACGGTGAGGCCGTTTACCTGTACGTCGTTCTGGTGGTCGGGAAGAATGTCCTGTGGCTGCATGGCGAGGTACTTGATTGGAGGGGAGCTCCAGTGTGGACGCCTCGCAATAGCGATTCTGCCGTATAACTGCCAACTGATATGGCAGATCAGACATCCACTGCATTGATCGACCCGGCACTGGCCAACGCCAGAGACGGGCCAGTGCTGCTGGCGGCCCAGCTGCGACTGCATCGCCCGCGACGCACGGCCCGTCACCAGCACGTCCGCGGCCAGCTGCTGGGCGCGCACCAGGGCGTGCTGCGGATCGAGGCCGGCGATCTGCAGTGGCTGCTGCCGGCGGGGCACGTTGCCTGGATTCCGCCCTTGCTGCCCCACGCACTGGTGGGGGCGGAAGAGTTCGACGGCTGGAGTCTGTACTTCAGCGCCGAGGCCTGCCTGGACCTGCCCGCCGTGCCGCGCATTTTCCAGCCCAACGCGCTGTTGCGGGCCGCGATGACGCGCGCACTGGGTTGGCCACACCAGGCACTGGATCCCGCGCAGGTACGCCTGGCCGGCGTGATCGCCGATGAGATCACCGCCAGCACGCCCCTGCCGCTTGCACTGCCACAACCGCAGGATCGCCGCCTGCGGCGGATCGCGACGGTGCTGGCACGTTCGCCGGATGACCTTCGCAGTGTCGAGGCGTGGGCAGCCACCTGCGGCCTGTCCAGCCGCAGCCTCGCCCGTCGTTGGCAGGCCGAAACCCACATGACGCTGAGCCAGTGGCGGCAGCGCCTGCGCGTGCTGCTGTCGCTGCCCCGCCTGCTGGCGGGAGAGCCGGTGATCAGCGTCGCGCTGTCGATGGGCTACGACACGCCCAGTGCCTTCATTACCGTGTTCAAGCGCGAGATGGGAATGACGCCCGCGCGGTACGCAAAAGGGGACGGAGGGGATTAAGTCGTTCTTGACTCATCCGACACTGCTTCGCGGCATTGCCTGATGCCCTGCTCCGCGGCCGCGATGACAGGCTGAGGCCCCTTTCAGCCTTCGAATCCCATGCCCCGACAAGCACGCCTGATGCTGGCAGGCCAGGCCTATCACGTGATCCAGCGCGGTGTGAACAAAGGCGCGATCTTCATCGACGACATCGATCGCCAACTGTTCCTGCATCTGCTGCACAGCGCATTTCTCAAGCACCACGTCGCACTGCATGCCTATGTACTGATGGGCAACCACATCCACCTGCTGGCCACGCCTTCCACACAGCACGGACTGGCGGGCGCAATGCGCATGCAGGGCAACAACTACGTGCAGGCCTTCAACCAGCGGCACGGACGCAGTGGGCCGCTGTGGCAGGGCCGCTTCCATTCCTCGATGATCGACAGCGATGCTTATCTTCTCAGTGTATACCGCTACATCGAGCGCAATCCCGTTCGTGCCGGGATTGCGGTCAGCGCCGAAGATCATCCGTGGTCCAGCGTGCACGGCAACCTTCAACGACGCGATGATCCGATGCTGACACCGCATCCTGCGTTCAAAGCGCTGGCAGCGACCGCTTGGAAAAGGGCGACGTTGTATGCCGATTTCCTGCGCGACGTGAATGCATCCGCCGACGTACCTGCGATCCGCAACCACAGTGCCAGGCAACGCCCAATGGGGGACGCTGCATTCCTGCGGATGGTGGAACAGACGCTGGGACGCCCCGTGGTGATGCGCAGACGAGGGCGCCCGCGCAAGCAGGGGACGGGAGAGGCAGAAACGACTTAATCCCCTCCGTCCCTTTTTTGGTCAGCCGGAGATTGCCAGACGTTCGTTGTGGTAACGGCGCACGGCGGCGAACCACAGCACCGCGGCCAGGCCGAGGCTGGCGCCCAGGTAGATCGCCCAGACCGCCGGCGTGATCGTCTCGTGGCGGATCACCTTGAGCAGCATCTGGTTCTGCGACAGGAACGGCACGGCGTACTGCCACATCTCGCTCTTCAGCGGATAGGCCACCAGTGCGTAGCCGGGCAGCATCGGCAACAGCATCAGCCAGGTCATGTGGCTCTGCGCTTCCTTCATGCTCTTGGCCGCAGCCGACAGGAAGGTCAGCAGCGAGGTGCCGATCAGCAGCATCGGCAGCATCACCAGCAGCATCTGCAGCATCGATCCGACGTTCATGTTGAACTGGCGGCCGATGTTGCCGGGCGCGATCTGCGCGCTCACCTTGAACGCGACCAGGGTCAGCAGCAGCGATACGAAACCGACCACGCAGGCGGCGGCGATCTTGCCGCTGACGATCGCGCTGCGCGAGCCCGGCGTGGCCAGCAGTGGTTCCAGCGACTGTCGCTCACGCTCGCCGGCGGTGGCGTCCATCACCAGGTAGGCACCACCGATGAACGAGGTCAGCGTCAGCAGTACCGGCAGCAGCATCGACAGGATCATGCCGCGCTTGGCTTCGGCACTGGCCAGGTCCTGGCGCGCCACGTCCAGCGGACGTGCCACCTGTGCGTCGATGCCGCGCGCCATCAGGCGCAATGCACCGACCTGGCCGTTGTAGGTGGCCAGTGCCGCTTCCAGGCGTGCGCCAGGTACTTCGGCAGCGCGCCGCGTGCTGTCCTTGATCACCTCCACCAGTGCCGGCTTGCCATCGGCCCAGTCCTTGCCGAAGTCATCGCTGATGCGTAGCGCCACATCGATGTCCTGGGTGCGGATGGCCTCGGCCAGGTCCTTCGGTGCCGGTGCGGCATTGAGGCCCTGTGCGGCGAGGAAGCGCACCAGGTTCGGTGCGTTCTCCGCGCCGATGGTCGGGATCTGCAACGGCTCTTCGATCTGAGTCCGCACCCGGCTCTCGGCCAGCTTGCCCATGCCCAGCAGCAGCACCGGGTACAGCAGCGGCCCGAACAGCAGGGTCAGCAGCAGCGTGCGGCGGTCACGCGACAGGTCGCGCAGTTCCTTGCGCATCACCGTCATCAGGGTCGACATCATGCTCATGCGTGCAGGCCCTCTTCGCTGCCGATCAGTTTCACGAACGCGTCCTCAAGATTGGCTTCACCGGCCTGTGCACGCAGCTCGTCGGCACTGCCGGCGGCCATCACCGTGCCCTTGGCGATGATCACGATGTGGTCACACAACGCGCCCACCTCCTGCATGATGTGGCTGGACAGGATCACGCAGCGACCCTCTTCGCGCAGGCCCAGCAGGAAGCGGCGCAGCGCGCGCGTGGTCATCACATCCAGGCCGTTGGTCGGTTCATCGAGGATGACGTTGCGCGGGTCGTGCACCAGCGCGCGGGCAATCGCGGTCTTGGTGCGCTGGCCCTGCGAGAAGCCATCGGTCTGCCGGTCGAGGATGTCGCCCATGTCCAGCGCGTGCGACAGCACCTCGATGCGTTCGCGGATGCGCTCGGCCGACAGGCCATGCAGCTCGCCGAAATAGGCGATGTTCTCGCGCGCGGTCAGGCGCTTGTAGACGCCACGCGCATCAGGCAGCACGCCGAGGTGGCGACGCACCTCCACCGGATTGCGTGCCGCATCGATGCCGTCGACAGTGATGCTGCCCTGATCGGGCGTCATCAGCGTGTAGAGCATGCGCATGGTGGTGGTCTTGCCGGCACCGTTGGGGCCGAGCAGGCCGGTGATCCGCCCATCCCCGGCACGGAAGCCGACGTTGGCGACCGCCTGGATGCGGCCCGTGCGGGTATCGAAGGCCTTGTGCAGGTTGTCGGCGACGATCATGGTTCCCATCCGTTGAACGAGGTGAACGCCGGCACGTAGCTCAGCGTGTCCAGGCAGCCGGCATCCAGTGCCTTGGCATCGGTCTTGTCGATGAACTGGCCGAGCAGGCGCGGCATGCAGCCGGCGGTCAACGTGCCATGGCCCTGGCCACGGGCGACCAGCGCACGGCCATTGGGCAGGCCCTTGAGCACCTGTGCGGCGTAGCGCGGCGGCGTCACCGGGTCCAGCTCACCGGACAGCAGCAGTGCCGGCACGTCGCTGCGCAGCGGCACGGCATCGGTTGCCGGCGCCGGACGATGCGGCCACACCGGGCAAGCGGCAAAGAAGGCACTGGCGACTTCGTTGCCGAACAGCCGCTCGGGGTCCTCGGCCGGCGCGTGGTAGCGCGGCGCATCCTCGCTGCAGATCACCGACCACTGCATGCCGCGGTTGATCTGGAAATCCATGCTGCGGTTCGCGCCGCGCGCCAGCGATGCCAGCGGTGCGTAGCGACCGTGTGCGGCCTCATCCAGCACCAGTGGCAGCAGCGAGGAATACTGCGGCACGTAGGAGAAGGCGAAGGCCAGGCCGACCACGCTGTCCGGCGTCAGGACATCCTGCCGCGGTGCGTTGGTACCCGGATCGCGATACTCGACCGAGACCGGTGCACGGCGCAGGGTATCGACCACGCTGCGCAGCTGCGCGCGGGTATCGGCCGGGAACCGCTTGCTGCACGCGGCGTCCTTGCGGCACTGCGCCGACTGCAGGGCGATCGCATCCTCGAAGGTCGTCGCGAAGTCACCACCGACCACCAGCTCGTTCGGCACGACGCCATCGATGACGATGCTGCGGGTGTGCTGCGGATAGGCGCCGGCATAGCGCTGGGCCACACGGGTGCCGTAGGAACCACCGACCAGGTTGACCTGATCCACGCCGAGCGCGCCACGCACCGCGTCCAGATCGGCGATCGCCTCGGTGGTGGTGTAGAAGCGCGCGTCGGCACGCCCCTGCAGCGACGCCGCGCAGCGCTGGGCGTAGTCGCGCAGCGATGCCTCGGAAGGCGCGGCATCCTCGTCCATCTGCAGTGGCTTGCCGTCCGTGCCCAGGCAGCTGAGCGGGTTGGAACCGCCGGTGCCGCGCTGGTCGATCAGGAACACATCGCGCTGCTTGCGCACCTGGCGCAGCGCGGTATCGACGATGACCGCCACCTCGCTGGCCGCCTGGCCGGGACCGCCGGCCAGGAAGAACACCGGGTCGGGCTGGCTGGCACCACTGCTGCCCGATTCCAGCCAGGCAATGCGCAGGCCGATCCGGCGGCCATCGGGCTGGGCCCGGTCCTCCGGTACCTGCAGGGTGGCGCACTGCGCCTCCACGTTGGCGCTGGCGCCTTCGGTGGACAGCGTGCAGGGCTGGAAGTCGATCGTGCCGAAACGACGGCTGGGTGCATCACTGGTACTTCCGGCGTCAGCCGGCGGCGGCTGGCTGCACCCGGCAATCATCAGGCTGGCCAGCATCCCGGCCAACGCGAGGTGGTGTCTTTGCATCGTGCTCGTTTCCCCTGGAGGACGTTCCTGTCGACCACGACGGGCTGCCGCGGAAGATGTGACCCAACTTACACGGGCAGCGCGCCAACGGCGATGGGCAATGACGAATCCGCCGCCGACGGCGCACAGACCAGGCGGTCCCGCCCCTCGGCCTTGGCCCGGTACAGAGCGGCATCGGCGGCGGCCAGCAAGGTCGACAGATCGCCCTGCCCTGCATCCATCGCAAGACCGACGCTGGCGGTGACCGGCACCCGTCCCTCGGCCAGCAGTGCCGGCCGCTGTTGCAGGCGTGCGCGGATCGCGGCGGCCCGCTCCACCGCGTCGTCGCGCGTGCTTCCGGCCAGCACCAGCACGAATTCTTCGCCGCCGTAACGGCCCAGCAGGTGCTCGTGGCCCTGCACGCAGTGCTGCAGCGTCGCCGAAAAATGGCGCAGCACCTGGTCGCCCGCCAGGTGGCCCCACCGATCATTGATCTTCTTGAAGTGGTCCACGTCGATCAGCAGCAGCACCAGCGGGCGGCGCTGCCGGCGCAGCTTCTGCAGTTGCGCCTGGCCGTCGGCCAGCACCGCACTGCGGTTGAGCAGGCCGGTCAGGCCATCGGTACGGGCGGCATGGCGCAGGTCAACCAGCATGCGCTCGACCAGCAACAGCACCATCGCAAAGCAACGGGCCAGCTCCAGCATCACCCCGGCGATGTACGTGGCGAACATCGGCGAGCCGGTGCGCATGATGTCCTCCCCGGCGTCCGGTGCCACCGGCAGGAACAGGCGCACCCCATAGAGAGCGGCCTCTGCCAGGAACACGGTGGCGGCCAGGCGGCAGCTGGTGCGCTGCTGGGGCGGCGCATGCCGCAGCAGCAACCCGGCGATCCAGCCATCGACAATCAGTGCGAACACGCTGAACACCTGCAGGCGCAGGGCCAGGTTCGGCCACAGCACCAGGAACGCGAAGATGCAGGCCATGAACGCGGCCGCCACCAGCAACGGCCGCCACAGCGGCAACGGCTGCTCCAGATGCAGGGCCACGCCGCGCAGCATCATCAGCCCGCAGCCGGCCATCGCTGCGTTGCCGGCCAGCACCGCCGGGACCAGTGGCAGGTAGGGCCGCAGCGCCAGCAGGGTCACCCCCAGGGTCAGCAGCCACAGGCTGATGGTCCACTGCCGCAGCACCGGTTGCCCGCGCAGTACGACCAGCAACAGCGAGAACCCCACGGCAATGCCGATGCAGAGCAGGAAGCCAAGCACGGTGATGGTGGGGAAATCCAGGGACATGCGGCGCTCGTCTGCCGGGGCGGCGCGCGCATCTTAGCGCCTTGTTGCGCGATCCCCGTGGCGTTCTCCTGCCCGATGCCGGTGTGGGGTCTGAAAACGGCGAGCATGGCGACCGGCGCATGCGCACAATCCGCGGAAAACCAAGGAGACGCCCATGCATGCGTGGTACCTCGGCGGCATCGACCACCGCCCGTTCCTGCACCTGTTCGAGAAGAGCGACACCGCGCTGGCCGCGCTCGGCATCCAGCGTCGCTGGGCCAGCGCCCATGGCGGCCATCCCTGCCGGATCAGCCTGAGCGATCCCGCACCTGGCAGTGAACTGCTCCTGCTGTCCCACGTCCACCTGCCACTGCACTCGCCGTACCGCGCCGCCGGCCCGATCTTCGTGCAGCGCGGCGTGACCCGTTGCGTCCTGCCGCCGGGCGAAGTGCCCCCGTATGTGCAGCGTCGGATGATTTCGGTGCGTGCCTATGACCACGCCGCGCTGATGTGCGGTGCCCAGGTCTGTGCGGGCACCGAGGTGGCGAACCACCTGGATGCACTGTTCGCCGACCCGTCGGTGGCGTTCGTCCAGCTGCACAACGCGGCGCATGGCTGTTTCTCGTGCCAGGCGGATCGGGTGGGTGCCGAGACTGCGTAGCGTGATCTCCATGACGTGATCGATGCCACGCCGGTCACGTGACGTCCAGCGCATCCGTTCAGCCCTGCGTGAAGCCTGCGGGAAGGGCTTCACATGCGCAGTCACGGATCGGTACTGCGAGGGTTCCGTCGCCTGCAGCGCGACTCGATACTCGCCGTGGTGCCGCCGAAAGTCCGCCGCGCAGCGCAGCTCCTGCGGTCACCGTCCCCTTTCGACGACCACAAGGATGCGCCATGTCATTCCGATCCACACCGCTGTTGCTGGCTACCTCATTCGCCGCTGCGGGCCTGTGCCTGGCCGGCAGCGCGTTCGCCCACGGCACCATGACCGCGCCGGTCAGCCGCGTCTATGCCTGCTTCCAGGGCAATCCCGAGAACCCGACCAACCCGGCCTGTGCCGCTGCAAAAGCGATTGGCGGTTCGCAGGCGTTCTACGACTGGAACGGCATCAACCAGGCCAACGCCAACGGCAACCATCAGGCCGTGGTGCCCGACGGCAAGCTGTGCAGCAGCAACAACCCGACGTTCCGCGGGCTGGATGTGAACCGCAGTGACTGGCAGACCACGCCGATCCAGGCTGATGCCAATGGCAGGTTCACCTTCGTGTTCAAGGCGACCGCACCGCATGCCACGCGCGACTGGCGCTTCTTCGTCACCCGCGAAGGCTGGCAGCCGGGCAGCCCACTGCGCTGGGCCGACCTGCAGGAGTTCTGCACGCTGGGCAATACACCGCTGTCGGCCGATGGCACCTACAAGCTGCAGTGCACGTTGCCGCAGCGCACCGGCCAGCATGTGATCTACAACACCTGGCAGCGCTCGGATTCGACCGAGGCGTTCTATACCTGCATGGATGTGCGCTTCCAGGGCAGCGGCGGGACGGCACCGGCAGCGCAATGGCAGGATGCCGGCCCGGTCACCGCACGCGGTGAGCTGCCGGTGGGCACGACGCTGGCACTGCGCGTGTTCAACGCCAGCGGCAATGACGTCGAACGCGTGGAAGCCACCCTGGCCAGCGGCCAGACCGCGCCCGCGCAGTGGCCGTTGGTGCTCGCCCGCAAGGTCAATGCCAGTGCCCAGCACGCACGCGTGGGCGTGCTTGCCAATGGCGTGATCACGCCGTCGGCGTCGGCCACCGACAACCGCGTATACCTGAAGGACGGCAACCGCTTCCAGCTCGACACCCAGGTGCCCGACCCGGGCACGCCGTCGCCGGGCGGTGATTTCGACCACGTGTACCCGGCGGGCATCGGCAGCTATGTGCCGGGCCAGACCGTGGTGAAGGGCAGCGACGGCAAGTTGTATGCCTGCCGCCCGTTCCCGGAAGGTGCGTGGTGCAACGTCAATGCCGAGGCGTACCGGCCGGGTGTGGGTGCCGCCTGGCGCGATGCGTGGGTACCGTACTGAGTTCCAGGGTGGAGGCGGTGCTGCGGCACCGCCTCCACCAGCCGCCGCGATCTGAGCGCTCGGTTGCAGATGCGGTGCCACAACCGCGGCTTTCGTACACATCCGATGGTGGTCGCGCAGACATCACTCAAAACTCCACGGGACGTCTTCCCTCCCAAAGGAGTTCCTACATGCATCTGTCCCACCGGACCGTCCTCGCACTGTCCGCCATCGCTGGCCTAGCTCTGTCCGGCAGCGCTTTCGCCCACGGCACCATGTCCAAGCCGCTCAGTCGCGTGAAGCAGTGCCACGAGGGCAATCCCGAGAACCCGACCAACCCCGCCTGCGCCGCAGCCAAGGCGATCGGCGGCGCACAGCCGTTCTACGACTGGAATGGCGTCAACCAGGCCGCAGCACATGGCAATCACCAGGCGGTCGTCCCGGATGGCCAGTTGTGCAGCGGCGGCAACAGCAAGTTCCGCGGCCTCGACCTGAACCGCAGCGACTGGCCGACCTCTCCGATCCGCGCCGATTCCCGCGGCCGTTACATCTTCGAGTTCCTGGCACCGGCGCCGCACGCCACCCGCGAGTGGAAGTTCTACGTCACCCGCGATGGCTGGCAACCGGGCAGCCCGCTGCGCTGGACCGACCTGCAGGAGTTCTGCACGCTGGGCAACGTGCCGATTTCGGAAGGCAAGGTCTACAAGCTGGACTGCCCACTGCCCAAGCGCACGGGCCAGCACATCATCTACAACACCTGGCAGCGCTCGGATTCGGGTGAAGCGTTCTACAGCTGTGCAGACGTGCGCTTCGAGGGGGGCGGTGGTGTGACCCCGCCGCCGCAGTGGCAGGACGCGGGTCCGGTCACCGCCCGCGGTGCGCTGGACGTGGGCACCACCGTGACCCTGCGCGTGTTCAACGCCCAGGGCAACGATCTGGAAAGCCCGCAGATCACCCTTGCCGCCGGCCAGACCGCTGCGAACCAGTGGCCGCTGGCACTGGCCCGCAAGGTCAATGGCAGTGCGCAGCAGGCACGCGTGGGGGTGATGAAGAACGGCGTGATCACGCCCGTCGCCTCGGCCACCGAGAACCGCGTCTATCTGAAGCCGGGCAACCTGTTCCAGCTCGATACCCGCGTGCCGGGTCCGGTCGATCCGGTCGATCCGCCGCCTGGTGACGACTACGACTTCGTGTACCCCGCTGGCCTCGGCAGCTACACGCCGGGCGAAACCGTGGTGAAGAGCACCGACGGCAAGCTGTACGCCTGCCGCCCGTTCCCGGAAGGCGCGTGGTGCAACATCAATGCCGATGCCTATCGCCCGGGCACCGGTTTCGCCTGGCGCGATGCCTGGGTCGCGTACTGAGGCAGGGCACCGGGGGCGGCATGATGCCGCCTCCGGTTCATGGGGTTGCCGGCCAGCGGCCGGCACTACCCAGGCTTATTTGCTGCTGAAGGACTAAATAACAACGGAAAACTTATTTAAAGCATATAAATCAATTACTTATGCTTGAAATAAGACTTTCGACTTATGTGAGCCTTGTCAATTGATCCTCGAGACTCGCACTGCCTTTAGAGCCTTGCAGATCAGATCAGACACCTCAGCTGGAGAGACACCCAGCGCAGATGCCATTTGGCAGAATTCGAGAACGTCTAGACGACGTGATCCAGACTCTATTGAAGAAATGCGCTGTTGGGGCCACCCCAGATGGGCAGCAAGCTGAGTCTGACTGATGCCCAAGATCTCCCGATGCTCCCGAAGCTTTCCGACCAAACGGAGGTACGGGTTCTGATAGATCGTCTTCGTAGCCATCCGGTCCGCCTCAAGGAGCGGATGGAAATCTATGACCGGGGCACGGCATACATGAAAATCATGTAGACGACATCGTGCCGCCTTGGTAGCATCCGGACTGGTTAATTTGCCGGGGATCGAGTGATCTATGGCCGTAGCCAACAGACCCTCCTTCCTTCGTGGCCCGAGCTCGACTCACTTGTCGTATCGCTTGGTCCTTTCTACACCTGCGCCTGGTGTGCGCTTGAACGCTCCACTTCCGTTAGCGCGCCCGTTTCCTCAGACCCTGCTGTCGCCCAGCAACTCCTGCAATTCCTAAAAAGCGCAGGTGTTGTGACCGGTTCCAGTTCAGGCAACGGAGCCGTTAAGCGCTCTCTCTACGAACCGGTCAGTTGGTCCTACGTCGATGACCTGATTCTTCCTGATGACCTTGATGCAGCGCTCAAGGGGATGCTTGATGCTTGGCGCCCGACGCTTGATAAACACGCAAGACTTTGGATCTGGCGCCAGCTAGCGGATCGAGAGGCAAGCGCCTATCTCACATCATTGCTGCGCCGTCACCGTATCGGAGTGCACCGCGTAGATGAAATCCTGAGAAGTCAGGATGAGGAGTGGACTCGTCTGAGCCTGGGGCGGAAACGATACGTGCTCTGGTCATCTGTAAGGGGAGCAGCGAGCCAGTTCCTTAGTAGCGGTGGCAACGAGGACGCCGCACTAGAAGTGCTTTCCCGAGAGATGCGAAGGAGGACGCGCTGGCTGGTAGTAAAGGCGGCCGCGGGTGAACTTCGAAGAACCGACTATTGCTTCCTTCCTGACACAGGTTGGCGACGACCACTGATGATCGATGTAGCGCTGGAAAGCATACTGAAGATAGGCGATGACTACTGGCTTGCAGCTCCATCCTTGGGCGAAATCTAGTCAAAACAGAGGCCCTCGATTACCCACTTCCCTGGCTCAGCTGAACCAAGAATCACGAGACTTGATAGATGCGTCCAATCATTCTTGCACTGGACCTTGAGGGAACACTTATCTCCAATGCCGTCAGTCAAATACCCCGACCCGGCCTGATGGAGTTCCTAAACTATGCCAGCAGCACCTTCAATCGGATCGTCATGTTCACCTCTGTACCCCAAAAGGTTGTTGCAGAGATTACATCCCTCTTGGTGCTGGAGGGACGCGCTCCCGAATGGTCTCAACATCTCCCATACATCGAATGGGACGGTCCGACGAAGGACCTTCGATTCGTTTCGGCAGAACTTGGCGAGGCACTGTTGCTGGATGATCACGGGGCCTACGTGCATCCCGGCCAACACTTCCTCTGGATTGAAGCCCCTCTCTTCGCTGCACCATATTCTGATGGAGACGAGGGGCTGCAGCTGGTGATCCAGCGTCTTGAGGAGCGCCTCAATCCAGGCAGCACAAAGCCCAAGGCGCGGCCTTAGTGGATGGAGTGTGCCGTGGATGCAATCTTCGGACGCCGCAGTGAGACACCGCCAGCCCCCAATACTCGAGGATTCTGTGCACAGAACTAGCTTGTCTCATCCGTTGCAGATTGCGGGACTTTCCGTCGGTGCCAACGGAGGAACCATAGGCGTTACCTTTGCCCCCGGTAAGCATCAGAAAGTTGCAATGACGGGCTCGTGGTGTAGAGATCTCGAGCTCGATCTAGCGTCCGTCTCAGCTTGGGGATGTCGCCATCTGCTTTCCTTGATTGAACCGTGGGAGTTCGACGATCTCGGGATAGGGTCGCTACCCGAACGCGCGCGCGCTCATGGCCTGCACTGGCATGGTCTTCCGATTCGTGATGGAGAAGCGCCGGATCCTCAGTTCTTGGACGAGTGGACACGACTAGGCCCCGTCCTCACTGACGATTTGCTCCGCGGTGACAAAGTAGTCGTTCATTGCAAAGGAGGGCTTGGCAGAGCGGGCACCGTGGCTTCGATGCTACTGCTCGAGAGCAGATCATGCCTAAGCGCTGAAGAAGCTATGGCCAGAGTTCGGAGTGCTCGTCCCGGAGCCGTGGAAACGGCGGAGCAAGAGCGCTTCCTTCTTCACTGGGCTTCTCGGATGCTCTAGAACCGTGTGCGCTGAAGCATCCGTTCTGAACTCTTGACACGGCACTAATCACGTCCAGACCTGTGAACCTCCCAGTGCCGGATCAGCTTCGCCCCGGTGCTCATCGGTGAATCTGAGAACCCGCGGGGAGGTCAGCAATCAGAGGTTTGAGGGGATCTCCCCACGGCAGGCGTATAAGTAGGGAAGGATGAGGAGATCTCCACATGAATGATCTAGACGATTGGCTGTCCAGAGCCTCGGCAGCTACAAGGCCAGACGGCCATGATCGGGCCACCGATAGCCTGGTCCGACGCCTGTCCCAGGAAGCTTCCCCTTCGCAATGGGCCGGTAAGCGAGAGTTCCGCCGGGCACTCGCATGCGCGGCGCTCGCGGCGGTGCTTACCTGCGGAGGAGTAGGCTCCGCCTTCTTTGTCACCCAGGCACCCTCGCGCCCGACATGGGTCGCGGCCCCAGCTTCCATGTCCCCATACGCTCTACTGGTGGAACGCTGATGGCAATCGGACCCCTCATGAGGCTGCCGCTGGCAACAATCGCTGGCGCCATCATTGGCGTAGTGTGCGCGCTGGCTATCGGCTGGATCTGGCACTCGCTCAATCCTGGGCACAGCGATCTCCATGAACGCCTTCACGCCGTGGTGCCTCTGGACGACTCGGAGAAGCAGATCCTCCAGGCCAAGGAACAGCTGTTCGCAACAAGGCGAGGTGAGATCGAAGCGCGCCTGCGGATTGCCAACCGCCAGCTGGCGGACGCCATCGCGGCTGACCCCAAATGGAACCCCCAGGTGGAACGTGCAAGTCGTGAGGTGGAGCGGGCTGCGGGCGATCTCCAGCGCATCACGCTCGAGCATGTGTTCGAGATGCGCGAGGGCTTGAAACCCGAGCACCGGCCGGCCTACGACAAGGCACTCCTTGAAGCACTTCGCACCGACTCTCCCTGAGCCCCACAAACGTTGTGACCATCGAGGACGACAACAACTGGGCAGTTGAAGCTGCGGCGGGTGATGCTGAGGCCTTCGCTCGCCTGGTCCGCCGTCACTCGCCAGCAATCAAGCAGATGGTTCGAGGCATGGGTCTGCCCGAAACCGACGTCGATGATGTCGTGCAGGAGACATTCGTTGCCGCTTGGCGAGGCCTGTCAGAGTACGATCCGACGCGCTCGGTACTTCCTTGGCTGATGCGTATTGGAATCAACAAGGTTCGTGATACGCAACGGTTTCGACGCGTCCGCCACTTCCTGTTTCGGGCCAAGCCTTTGGATGATGAGGAAGGACGCGCCCTGCATTCCGAGCAGGCCGGGCCAGAGCAGGTTGCCGGTTCTCAGCTTGAGCTCGCAGAAGTAAGAAGGGTTCTCAACACGATCGACCCGAGCCTGCGTGAAGCTCTGGTTCTGACTGCCTTCGTCGGCCTTTCCCAGGTTGAAGCAGCTTCCGCCCTGGGTATCAGTCTCAAAACGATAGAGGGTCGCGTCCTGAGAGCGCGGGCCAAACTGACAGATGCACTGAGCCGCGGGAAATAAATTTTCGCCGGATTCGAGGGGAAGGCCGCGCAGGCCGCGTAGTGCAGAAAGACGGCCGAGATTGCGGCCCCACTGCACCGGATCCTCATGAAACCATCATTGCTTGCCCTGACGGTGATGCTGGCCCTGACCAGTATCTCTGCGGCCTATGCCTCGGACGCCCCGAACTTCAGCGCGTTGCTCGAGCAGAGCAGGGCCCAATCCCCCTTCCTTCAGGAAAAGGGGTTCGACACAGCTGCCGCTGCGGGCGAAGCCCGCCAAGCGCGAGCGCTACGTAACCCCACCATTGATGCCCTCGCAGAGAATCTCAACGCTCCCCCCAGCAATGGCGCGAGCCAGCGGCAGACGACCTACACCATCAGCCAGCCACTCGAGATCTTTGGCCAACGTGGGGCTCGAATCCAGGCGGGAGAGAAAGGGCTGCAGGCGGCCGAAGCTCGCCAGCACCAGGCGCAAGTCGAATTCGCCGCAGCCTTGGCTGTTGCCTACGCGTCTTCCGAAGCTGGGCTGATACGGCGCGACATTGCTGCCGAAGATGTTGATCGCGCCAGAGGCGACCTGAAGGCAGCTCAGGCGCTGGTTGACGCAGGAAAGGAGGCCAGCCTGCGCGTAGCACAAGCCCAGGCAGGCTTGAGCTCAGCAGAAGCGATTGCCGCCTCAAGAGAGGCAGAGGCGGCTGCAGCTCTCGAGCAACTGTCAGTACTGGCGGGAAGAGCGGAACCCTACTCAGGCACGTCCGAGTCACTCCTGGTGCGCGAGTGGGTTGCGCCCGCAATTGCGAACGTCGATTCGGCATCTGTCCTGTCTGCGAAGGCAGACGTCGACGCGAGCGATGCGGTTCTGCGCACTGAACGCTTCAAGCGGGCACCGGACCTGAACCTCACCGCAGGCCGTCGCAACTTCGCCGCCGGTGGGGACGCATTGGTCGTCGGCGTGTCTCTGAGCATCCCATTGTTTGACCGGAACAGTGGCGGGATCAGCGCGGCTCGAGCACGGAGCGACGCCGCCCGTGCTCGATTGGATGCCGCACGCCTCCAGAGCCAGGCGGACCGTGCGACTGCGCTTGCGCGTGTTGACGCCGCCAAGCGAGGACTGATCGCTGCCTCCAAGGGAGAGGAAGCAGCCACGGAAGCCTACCGAATGGCGCGCTTGGGATACGAGGCCGGTAGAACCCCACTGGTTGAGCTGCTGCTTAGCCGTCGCACGCTGACGGACGCGAGGCTGAGCGTGGTGGATGCACGACTCGCACGCGTTGCCGCCTACGCATCGCTCGCCGTGGCCAGCGGTCAGATTGCCTTTGGAGACATGTAGATGAAGAGAAGTATTCCGGCTGTTAACACCCTGACGATGATCGGCGTGGCTACCTTGGCGCTTGGCGCAGGATTTGGCATTGCACGCTTATCCGCCCCTTCAGAGACGGTGGTCGACCCCGCGAAAGACGAAGCCAGCGCCAGTGCGCCGGCGGAGGCGGCTCAGGAAGTCGCGATTCCCAAGGAGTATGTTGCCGCTGCGGGGATCTCGGTGGAGCCCGTCACTTCCGCTCAGGTAGCGGCGAACATCACCGCATCGGGTTCGGTCGTGGCAATCCCCGGTGGTGAGGCCGTCGTGGTGGCACGTGCGGCCGGTAACGTCACCGATGTCATCCGGCAGGTGGGCGACAAGGTGAAGAAGGGCGAAGTGCTGGCACGCGTAGCCAGCCCTGATGGGGCCCGTATTGCGGCTGACCTTCGTGTGGCCAGCGCCAGCCTCTCCCTCGCCGAAAAGAACGTCAAGCGCGATGAGTCGTTGCTCGCACAGGGCGTGTTGGCACGACAAGAGGCCGAGGCGAGTCGCGCCGCTTATCTCACAGCGCAAGCAGAAGCACAACGCGCTGCCCTGGTGGCACGCACCGCCAATGTGGATGGAGGAGGTAGCGTCAACGTCATCAGCCCTATCGATGGAACCATCAGCAGCTCGCAAGTGACTCTGGGCGCTTTCGTCGAGCCGCAGGCCTCCCTCTATAGGGTCACAGGTTCCAATGGCGTGGAGATTCAGGCCTCCGTTCGTGCGGGTGACACCGGTCGGATCAAGGCCGGCGACAGCGCGTCCATTACCCGCTCCGACGGAAGCGTCACCTCAGGCAAGGTCCGTTCAGTTGCTGCCGCCGTAGGTGGGCTGACAAGGGCTGCCACAGTCGTAATCACCCCGAGCGCAGAGGCGAACGGATTGGTTGTGGGTGACGGTGTGCAGGTCCGGCTGGTCACCGCTTCCGGATCGGGTGAGGGGCTGTCTGTCTCGGAAGAGGCGGTCCAGAACATCGACGGAAAAGACGTCCTCTTCGTCAGAACCAGTAAGGGGTTCACTGCACAGCCGGTCTTCATTGGCCTCCGTAGCGGTGGTATGGCGCAGATCCTTTCTGGCGTCACTGCGGGAACCCCGGTTGCTACCCGTAATGCGTTTCTGGTGAAGGCCGAGATGAAAAAGTCGGGCGGAGACGAGTAATGATCGAGCAAGTACTTACGGGTGCCGTACGGCACCGCTGGCTGGTTCTGTTCATCACACTGGTGATTGCGGTGATCGGCGGGTGGCAACTGAACCTGCTACCGATCGACGTGACTCCGGATATCACGAACAAGCAGGTCCAGATCAACACCGTCATCCCGACGCTGAGTCCAGTGGAGGTCGAGAAGCGCGTTACCTACCCGATCGAGACCGCGATGGCAGGACTTCGGGGCGTCGCGAACACCCGGTCGTTCTCGCGCAACGGCTTCAGCCAGGTCACGGTGATCTTCGATGAGAGCGCAGACCTCTACTTCATGCGCCAACAGGTCACCGAGCGACTGACTCAGGCTCGGCCCCAGTTGCCGGAGGGTGCCGAACCGCTGATGGGCCCGGTTTCGACCGGGTTGGGCGAAGTATTCCACTACAGCGTTGAATTCACCCACCCAGATGGCAAAGATGCCCCGCGAAATGATGGTAAGCCTGGCTGGCAAAGCGACGGTTCGTTCCTGACTGATCAGGGGGAACGGCTGACGGACAACATGGCACGTCTGGCCTACTTGCGCACAGTCCAGGACTGGATTGTGCGGCCTCAGCTGCGCACGACGCCGGGCGTAGCAGACGTCGACAGCCTCGGCGGCTACGTCAAGGAGTATGTCGTTGAGCCCAATGCGAGCAAGCTCGCAGAGTACGGGTTCTCCTATACCGACCTAGCCGACGCGTTGCAGGATGCCAACCTGTCGGTCGGAGCAGACTACATCCAGAGGTCGGGCGAGTCCTATCTGGTGCGCGCAGACGCCCGCATCCGCTCCGTGGACGAGATTGCCCGTGCCGTTGTGGGCAATCGCAACGGAGTTCCCGTAACAGTGGGAGACGTCGCACGTGTGGTCGTTGACGGTGAGCTCCGCCGCGGTGCCGCCAGCCGCAATGGCTACGAGACCGTCGTTGGCAGCGCACTCATGCTGGTTGGCGCCAACAGCCGAACTGTGGCGGCCGCAGTGGGTGACAAGCTGCAGGAGATCGGCAAGACCATGCCGCCGGGCGTGAGGATTGTTCCCACGCTGGACCGATCCCAGCTGGTTGTCGCAACGATCAAGACCGTCGCCAAGAACCTGGCCGAAGGCGCTCTTCTAGTCGTGGTCATCCTATTTGCATTGCTCGGAAACTGGCGAGCTGCTGTCATTGCTGCATTGGTGATTCCGTTGTCCCTGCTGATCACCGCGATCGGCATGAACAAGCTCGGGATCTCTGGCAACCTGATGAGTCTGGGTGCGCTCGACTTTGGCCTGATCATCGACGGCGCGGTCATCATCGTCGAGAACGCGCTGCGCCGTTTGGCAGAGCGACAGCATGCACTTGGGCGCCCACTCAATCTATCGGAGCGGCTGCATGAAACGATCGCCTCGTCCAAGGAGATGGTCCGCCCGACCGTGTATGGGCAGGCGGTCATCTTCCTGGTCTTCGTGCCATGCCTGACCTTCCAGGGCGTCGAGGGAAAGATGTTCTCCCCGATGGTAATTACCCTGATGCTGGCGCTGGCCTCTGCATTCGTGCTCTCCCTCACTTTCGTTCCGGCGATGGTGGCGGTCATGCTCAAGGGCCACATTTCCGAGAAAGAAGTACGGGTAGTCGCTGCCACCAAGAGCCGCTATCAGCCGATGCTTCGCAGCGCAATCCGCCAACCCATGCCCTACCTGGCCGGTGGTCTTGGCGTCCTGGTGGCCGGCGTTGTGGCCTTTGGCTTTGTGGGTCGGGAGTTCATGCCCACATTGGATGAGCAGAATCTCAACCTGTCCTCCGTTCGCATCCCGTCCACATCGATCGAGCAGTCCGTCGCCATCGACCTTCCTCTTGAGAAGGCACTGATGACGTTGCCGGAGGTACAGACGGTGTACTCCAAGGCCGGTACCGCAAGCCTGGCCGCAGATCCCATGCCGCCCAACGCGTCCGACAACTACGTGATCCTCAAGCCCAAGGACCAATGGCCGGATGGAGTGAAGACCAAAGAGCAGGTGATCGAGAGGATTCGAGAGAAGACAGCCTTTCTTGTTGGTAACAACTATGACGCCACCCAGCCCATCGAGATGCGCTTCAATGAGCTGATCGGCGGCGTTCGTAGCGACGTTGCAGTCAAGATCTATGGCGAAGACCTGACGGCGCTTGCCGGCAGCGCTGACAAGATTGCGAGCGTCCTCAAGAAGATTCCGGGCGCATCGGATGTCCGTGTGGCGCAAACGGGAGGCTTCCCGACCTTTGACATGGCATTCGACCGGGCCGCGATCGCCCGTTACGGACTGACCGTCAAGGAAGTGGCCGACACAGTGTCTGCTGCGCTGGCAGGTCGCATGGCGGGCCAGATCTTCGAAGGTGATCGGCGCTTCGACGTAGTGGTTCGTCTGCCCCGTGTGGACCGCAGCGATCTCGATGTACTGGGAGCCGTTCCGGTCATGCTGCCGCCAGGCAGTCAGGAAGGCCGTCAGTCTGTTCCGCTTCGTGAATTGGTCAGCTTCCGCTTCACGCAGGGTCTGAACGAAGTCAGCCGCGACAATGGCAAACGTCGAATCTATGTGGAAGCGAATGTGGTCGGGCGTGACCTGGGTAGCTTCGTTGACGACGCCAAGGCGGCTATTGGCCAGCAGGTGCAGTTGCCCACCGGTTCCTGGATCGAATGGGGCGGGCAGTTCCAAAATCTGCAGGCAGCAACGAAGCGACTGGCGATCATTGTGCCTCTCTGCTTCATCCTCATTGCGGCCGTCCTCTACATGGCGATTGGCAACGGTTTGCTGACAGGTACGGTACTGACTGCAGTGCCACTTGCTCTGGCCGGTGGATTCTTCGCATTGGCGTTGAGAGGAATCCCCTTCTCGATCTCAGCCGCTGTGGGCTTCATCGCGGTATCTGGTGTCGCGGTGCTCAACGGCCTGGTTCTGATCTCCGCGATCAAGAAACGCCTGCACGAGGGGCTTCCGCCAGATGAGGCGGTCGAACTGGGTGCAATGGAGCGCGTCAGACCGGTTCTTATGACCGCGCTGGTTGCCTCCCTGGGCTTCGTCCCGATGGCGATTGCAACGGGTACGGGCGCCGAAGTGCAGAAGCCACTGGCTACAGTGGTTATCGGGGGTCTTGCCACGGCAACCGTACTGACGCTGTTCGTGCTGCCTGCGCTGTGCGGGCTGGTACTCCGAAGAACTGCGCGCAGGAAGGCCGCGGGCATTGAAGACCCCCTGCCGGTACCCGAAGTCGATTGAGCACAAGCCCCTTCCACGGCTTCACGTCCTGCCCTACGGATCGGATTACGATCCGCAGGGCAGCGGCGCTTTCCACTGTTCCATCTAGAGGTGAGCCATGATCGAGGTCCTACGCTTTCCAACATTCAGGAACCTGTTCGCTGCGCAGGTTATCGCGCTGATCGGCACGGGCTTGGCTACCGTGGCGCTCTCTCTTTTGGCCTATGACCTGGCGGGGGCTGAGGCGGGCGCTGTGCTAGGTACGGCTCTGGCAATCAAGATGATTGTCTACGTGCTGTTGGCCCCTCTGTCCGGAGCGATCGTCCCGGCAAATCTACGCAAACCGGTGCTTATTGCCCTCGACCTGGTGCGGGCGGGCGCGGCGCTTTGTCTGCCGTTCGTCAACCAGATCTGGCAGGTGTACCTGCTCATTGCCTTGCTGCAGTCGGCCTCGGCGTGCTTCACCCCTCTGTTCCAGTCGACGATCCCGGAAATCCTGAAGGAGGAACGCGACTACACCCGAGCACTGTCCCTGTCGCGCCTGGCCTATGACCTGGAGAGCCTGCTGAGTCCCGCGTTGGCCGCTGCTCTGCTGACGCTGATCAGCTTCCACGGCCTGTTCGCTGGTACGTCCGTAGGCTTCGTGATATCCGCCATGCTGGTGTTCTCAACTGCATTCCCCTTCGTTGCTCCTTCCCTGAGAAAGGACGGTCCCTACGCCCGCGCGATTCGAGGAATGCGGATCTACCTGAAGACGCCCAGGCTGAAAGGGTTGCTTGCCCTTAATCTGTGTGCGGCCGCCGGCGGCGCCATGGTGTTCGTGAACACTGTCGTCGTGGTGCGCAACGTTCTCGGCGGAGCAGAGTCACAGGTGGCATGGGCGCTGGCAGCTTTCGGTGGCGGTTCGATGCTGACGGCGCTTGTCCTCCCCAAGGTTCTCGATCGGGTGGCTGACAGGCGTGTGATGCTCTCCGCAGCCCTTGCAATGTGCATTGTACTTGTGACCCTCAGTCTTACCTGGCTGCTCTCGCCCTCCTCCATAGGTTGGCCCATCGTGCTCGCCGGCTGGGCATTGTTGGGGATGAGCTATGCGGGGCTGGTGACTCCTGGCGGCAGATTGCTGCGACGATCAGCGGAATCCACCGATCTGCCATTCCTGTTCGCAGCGCAGTTCTCTCTCTCCCACGTGTGTTGGCTGATTGCCTACCCTCTGGCGGGAACCGTGGGTGCGAAGTTTGGAATGCCAGTGGCGATCATGGCACTGGCAGTAGTCGGCATCGCCGGATTCGTGTTCGCCTGGAGAATCTGGCCCGCCCATGACCCGGACGAGATTTCCCACGGTCACGACGATCTGGCTGCGGACCATCCCCACTGGGCGGAACACGCCTCTTCCAACGGCAAGCATTCACATCGGTATGTCATCGACGACGTGCACCCTCGTTGGCCTGGATGACGGAAACTTGAACAAGGGGCGCGAGAGGGCATTTTCACCGCTCGCGCCCGACGTTGTCATATCGACTTTGCCAGAACAAGCCTCTAGTCTTTGCCCGTGCGATCCCTTCGTCTACCAACCAGCGTGCTGTTGCGCAGCTGCATCTTCATGATGCTGGTGGCGAGTCTGCTCGTGCGACCCGTCCTGAATCATCTGGGTGAGCTGCACGGCTTGCAGCACATCGTGCAGGCTGCGGTGGAACATGGTCACCCCCATGTTGGGGTGAGTGATGCCGCAGACCGTGATCTTGAACACGCGGTTGGATTGCACAGCCTGTTGCACCAGGCCGATCTGACGGCTTCTGTAGGCATCTTGGCCAGCCTTGCTGGACCCGCTCGAGTTGATCTGAGCGATATCCATCCCTGGCACCAGCCAGCGGCAGAGCTTCAGCATCATCGCTCATCCCTGTTCAGGCCTCCTATCGCCTGAGACCCAGGCATCGTGCTCGCACTGAGCAGAGGCTTGGCAGCGCCCGTCCAGTCAATCCTTACTGGACGTTCGTCGCTGCAAGAAATTATTCATTCGTTCCCCGCCCGGACCCCGCTTACGCGCAGTGATCCGTGTGACGTGCCGTGCGCGCCTTCTGCGCACTCGTAGCACGTTGCGCCGGTTCCCAGTGTCGTAGCGGATAGCTTTGGCGGAGGTCCGCTGACCGCATTCGTAGATCCTCATCATGATCCCCAGTTCTGAATCCGGGACGCTCTCGCGCGTCCTTCTCCAACCCCCACTACTGTCGCACTGGCCGCGAACTCTACTCGCACTGCTTTCCCTGTTCATGCTGCTACTCACAGCTGACGGGGCGTTGGCTCACGCGATCGCCGAAGGCGACAAGGGCTACATCCAGGAAATATCTGGAGTAAATCTGATCGCATTCGCCTATCTGGGCGCGAAACACATGGCCACCGGCTATGACCACATCCTGTTCCTCCTGGGCGTGGTGTTCTTCCTGTACCGGATGAAGCATGTCGCGCTGTATGTGACGCTGTTCGCGATCGGGCACTCCACAACGATGCTGCTGGGTGTGCTGTTCAACGTGGGCATCAACAGCTACCTGATCGACGCAATCATTGGTCTGTCTGTGGTCTACAAGGCCTTGGACAATCTGGGCGCCTACCAGCGTTGGTTCGGCTTCCAGCCAAACACAAAGGTTGCGACGTTGATCTTCGGCCTGTTCCACGGCTTTGGTCTGTCAACCAAGATCATCGAGTACGACATCTCACCCGATGGTCTGTTGCCCAACCTGCTTGCGTTCAACGTCGGCGTGGAGATCGGCCAGATCCTCTCGCTTGGCGCGATTCTGATCGCAATGGGCTACTGGCGCCGCACGCCCAGCTTCTTCAAGCACGCCTACACCGCCAATGCCGCCATGCTCTGCGCCGGATTCATTCTGATCGGCATGCAGCTCACTGGCTACTTCGTTTCCTGACTTTCAAGAGAACTACATCATGTACAACAGTAAGCCCGCCGAAGGCGACCTTCCCACCAGCCGCCAGCTGGGACGCACCACCGCAATTGCCGCCGGCATCGCCATCATCCTCCTGGTTGGAGTGGTGATGCCATCTGAGTACGGAATCGATCCCACTGGTGTTGGTCGGGTACTTGGTCTGAAGGAAATGGGGGAGATCAAGGAACAGCTTGCCGAGGAAGCGGCAGCTGACGCTGCGATGGACGCAAAGGCCGCCGAAGACGAGGCAGCCGCCCTGCTGACGCAGGTGTCCACGCAGAACCGTAAGACCGTTGAAGTTGCTCAGAAGCCTGCCGCGAGTAATGCGGCCACCGCTGCCGAATGGCGGGACGAAGAACAGGTTGTCCTGACGCCGGGCCAGGGCACCGAGATCAAGCTCGTCATGAAGGCGGGCGAGCGCGCCAGCTACCAGTGGTCTGTTGAAGGCGGCGTCGTGAACTTCGACACCCACGGAGACGGCGGCGGTCGAGCGATCAGCTATGAGAAGGGTCGAGGGGAAGCCACCAAGCAGGGGGTGCTCCTGGCTGCCTTCGATGGCAACCACGGATGGTTCTGGCGCAACAGGGGCGAGGAGCCCGTAACGCTTCTGCTCCGCACCGGAGGGGAGTACGAGTTGATCAAGAAGATGTAAACCGCAGCGGTGAGCGGTGGCCGGGTGCGCTTAAGGCCCGGCCACCGCCCTATGTGGGGTATTTCCGATGGGCTGCGCCCAGTTTCGGCCCCTCGACAACCCCAGCCAGCCCCGCTTAAGCTAACCCATATGCGTCTTTCCGCCCGCCACGGCCTTGCCCTCAGGATCAGCTTCTTTGCGCTGATGCTGTTGAGTGTCGTTGCGCGGCCGATGGTGATCCAGCTCAGCGAACTGCACGGATTGGAACATGACATCGCAGCAGCGGTGGATCATGGCCATTCACATGCCGGCGGTGCGGGCGACAATCTGGACCCGGATCACGCCACTGGCGCTCATGCGGTACTGCATCAGGCAGACGCGAGTTTCGCTGGAAGCTTGTTCACGCCCCACGTCTACCTGGCTTCACTACCGCTGGCCGGTGAAGTCCATGCTCTGCGACTTCTGAGGGTGCCTGCAGGGCACCCGGCGTCACCCTTCCGACCTCCGATCGTCTGACGACCCTAGCTGCGCTCTAGCAGCCTGAGCGCGCCTCCCGTGTAGCGGGACGCGGCGCGTCGTTCTGACTTTCTTTCCGGAGGCTTCCGTGAAATTCCGTAGTGTGTGGGCGCTGGCTGTTGCCGGCGCCTGCGGTGTGGCCCTTCCTGGCCACGCCGCCGAAGTGCTGCGCCTGGAGGATGCGGTTGCCCGCGCCCTTGGCACTCACCCAAGCGTGCAGGCAGATGCCGCACAAATAGAGGCGACAAAGAACCGTGCGGCGCGAGAGGGCTTAGCAGCCCCGTTGGTGCTCGGCGGAGAACTGGAGAACGTGGCCGGTAGTGGCAGCGTGCGAGGTATGGACGCTGCCGAGGCAACGTTCCGGGTATCCAAGATTCTGGAACTGGGTGGCAAGCGGGCGGCCCGCCAAGCGCTTGGCGGCGCGGAGGTCGATGCAGCCCAGCGAGAGGCTGATGTGACCCGGGTGGCCATCGCCACACGCACCGCTGGTCGATTCATCGACGTGCTTGCGGCGCAGGAGCATGTCGAGCATGCGGAAGAGCGGATTCGTATGGCCCGCGCGCTCCAGCGAGAGGTGGCCCGCTGGGTCTCTGCGGCACGGAACCCGGACTCAGACCTGAGGGCCGCTGAAATCGCCCTGGCCGATGCAGAGCTCAAGCGTGATCAAGCAGTCCAGCGGTTGGAGGCATCGCGCATGGCGCTTGCGTCTTCCTGGGGCTCTTTCACCGCTGACTTCGACACCGTCGCCGGCGATACAAACATCCTCCCCCCGCTGGATGACTACCAGACGCTGTCCGAACGCCTTCAGAACGCGCCACAGCAACGTGCCTTCGATGCCCAGTCCAGAATTCTTGCCGCGCGCCGCGATGTCGCCGTTTCCAGCGCGAAGCCTGACGTGAGTGTTGGATTTGGACTTCGCCGTCTTGAAGCAACGAAGGACAGTGGCTTGGTCATGTCGATCTCGGTTCCCTTGGGAACCCGGCGTCGATCAGCCTACTCGGTATCCGAAGTCGACTACGAACTGAGTGCGCTCAAGTCACGCCGTGAAGCACAAATGTTGGAGCTCAACCAGGAGCTGTTCGGAGTCTATCAACAGCTGCGCCAAGCGCAGTTGGAGGTCACCTCCGTTCGTGAGCGGCAGCTCCCCAAGGCGGAGCAGGCGATGAATCAGAGCCGTCGTGGCTTCGAGGAGGGTCGATTCTCCTATCTCGCATTGAGCCAGGCGCAGAAGACGCTGTTCGACCTTCGTGAGCGCGAAGTCGAGTCCGCCGCACTCTATCTCCGATTGCTGGTCGAGGCAGATCGCCTCACCGCCTCCGCCCAGGATATCCGCCCATGAATCGTTACGCCCTTCTTATGTTGCTTCCGCTGGCACTGGCCGCCTGTGGCGGTGAAAAGCCGGTTGAGAAAGAAGCCGCAGAGTCCACCGCCGCGGCCGGCGACTACGAGCGCGGCCCCAACCGCGGTCGCATGCTCCGCGATGGTGATTTCGCACTTGAAGTCACCGTCTATGAAACCAACACGCCTCCTCAGTTCCGCCTCTACGCCTATCGAAATGACAAGCCGATCTCACCGAATGAGGTGAAGGCAACAATGCAGTTGAAGCGCCTCGACGGTGAGGTCAATGATTTCACTTTCACCGCCGAAAACGACTATCTCGTGGGGAACGGCGAGGTCGTGGAACCTCATTCTTTCGACGTGAAGGCAGACGCAGTGGTAGGAGGAAAGACACACACCTGGTCCTATCAGTCCTATGAGGGCCGTACCACCATCGAGCCAAGCGCTGCCAAGGATGCGGGTGTGGTGGTGGAAGAGGCTACCGCTGGCACTATCCGCGATACGGTCACGCTGATGGGGAACATCGCGGTCAACACTGGCCGCCAGGCCGCCGTCAAAGCACGATTCCCAGGTATTGTCCGCAGCGTGTCGGTCGAGATGGGCCAACGCGTTTCCGCAGGGCAGACGCTGGCGACGGTTGAAGGCAATGACAGCATGCGCACCTACGCGGTGATTGCTCCCTTCAGCGGCATCGTTCTTGCGCGCAACACCAGTGTTGGTGATGTGGCCGCCGACAACACACTGTTCGACGTTGCCGATCTGTCAGAGGTCTGGGTCGATCTACGAGCTCTGGGCACTGACGCCGAGCGTCTCGCTCCAGGTCAAGCAGTGCGGATCCGTTCCGCCACGGGTGCCTTGGAGACTGAAGGTAGGCTCCAAAGCCTGCTTCCGCTGGCAAGCAGCGGCCAAAGCGTGGTTGCGCGCGTGAGTATCCCCAATGGTGACGGCAAGTGGCGTCCAGGAATGGCTGTCTCGGCCGAGGTCATCATTGCCGAGACACCTGTTCCACTGGCCGTCAAAGAGTCAGGGCTCCAGCGATTTCGCGACTTTACCGTCGTATTTGCGCAGGTGGGCGATACCTATGAGGTGCGCATGCTTGAGCTTGGAAAGCGTGATGGCGAGTGGGCAGAGGTTCTTGGCGGACTGAAGCCCGGAACGCGGTACGTCGCCGAGCAGAGCTATCTGATCCGTGCAGACATCGAGAAGTCTGGCGCCAGCCACGACCACTAAGGATCCATCATGCTAGAGCGAATCATTCGCGCGTCCATCGCGCATAGATGGCTTGTGCTGCTTCTGGTCCTGGCGCTGTCAGGCTTGGGCATCTGGAACTACAGCAGGCTGCCAATCGACGCCGTCCCTGACATCACCAATGTCCAGGTCCAGATCAACACCGAAGCACCGGGCTACTCTCCACTGGAGGCAGAGCAGCGGGTAACGTTCCCCGTCGAGACAGCCTTGGCCGGCTTAGCCAAGCTGGAGTACACGCGGTCCATCTCGCGTTATGGTCTCTCCCAGGTCACCGTTGTATTCGAAGACGGTACCGACATCTACTTCGCGCGGCAGCAGGTGGCCGAGCGCTTGCAGCAAGCCGCATCCCAGCTCCCAACTGGGCTGAAGCCAACGCTGGGCCCGGTCGCCACCGGTCTCGGTGAGATCTTCATGTACACCGTGGAAGCCGAGAAGGGTGCTGAAGAGACCTGGACGCCGATGGCGCTTCGTACCCTCCAGGATTGGGTGGTACGCCCCCAGATGCGACATCTGAAAGGTGTTACAGAGGTCAACACCGTCGGTGGCTATGTGCGGCAGTTCCACATCACGCCTGACCCGCGCAAGCTTCAGGCGTACGAGCTGACCATGCAGGATGTGATGGAGGCCGTGGCGCGCAGCAATGCGAACGTGGGTGCCGGCTACATTGAAAAGAGTGGTGAACAGTACCTTGTGCGCGTTCCTGGCCAAGTGGCGGACATGGACGGCCTGCGCAAGATCGTGGTCGCCAATCGCGAGGGGCTGCCGCTTCGCGTCGGTGACCTCGCAGACGTTCACGAGGGCACCGAACTGCGAACGGGTGCAGCGACCAAAGATGGCAAGGAAGTGGTACTTGGTACTGCATTCATGCTCATTGGTGAGAACAGCCGCGAAGTCGCTCAGCGAACCGCTGCCAAGCTGAAGGAGATCGACGAGACGCTTCCAGAAGGTGTCCGCGCGCATGCGGTCTATGACCGTACGGAGCTGGTCGACCGCACCATTGAAACCGTCAAGAAGAACCTACTGGAAGGTGCCCTGCTGGTCATTGCGGTGCTGTTCCTTCTGCTCGGAAATCTTCGCGCCGCACTGATCACGGCCGCGGTCATTCCTTTGACCATGCTGCTGACCATCTCCGGCATGGTCCAGAACCGTGTCTCAGCAAATCTGATGAGCTTGGGTGCGCTGGACTTCGGTCTGATCGTCGACGGCGCGGTCATCATTGTTGAGAACTGTCTGCGCCGCTTCGGCGAGCGTCAGCACGCCCTGGGGCGTCTGTTGACCCGGGATGAGCGCTTTGCTTTGGCCGCCAGCGCCAGTGCCGAGGTGATCAAGCCCAGCTTGTTCGGCTTGTTCATCATTGCCGCCGTCTACATCCCGATCTTTGCGCTCTCCGGCGTGGAAGGAAAGATGTTCCACCCGATGGCCCTGACCGTCGTTATCGCGCTGACTGGTGCGATGGCATTGTCCCTCACGTTCGTTCCCGCTGCGGTTGCTCAGTTTGTCACGGGCAAGGTCTCGGAGAAGGAAACCAAGGCTATGCGGGGCGTAACCAAGCTGTATGGCCCGATGCTGGAGCGGGCAGTCAGTGCTCGCAAACTGGTTGTGGGTGGTGCAGCCGTCCTCACCGTACTGGCGGGTCTTCTGGCCAGTCGCATGGGCACTGAGTTCATTCCGAATCTGGACGAAGGTGATATTGCGCTTCACGCGCTGCGCATTCCCGGCACTAGTCTGACGCAAGCCATCGGCATGCAGCGCCAGCTTGAAGCGACCATCAAGAAGTTCCCCGAGGTGGATGAGGTTGTCGCAAAGATCGGCACAGCAGAGGTAGCGACCGACCCCATGCCACCGTCGGTCGCAGACACCTTCATCATGCTCAAGGATCGCGACCAATGGCCTGATCCCCGCAAGCCAAAGGCGCAGCTCATTGCTGAGCTGGAGAAGGCTGTCCGAGCAATTCCCGGCAACAACTACGAGTTCACCCAGCCCGTGCAGATGCGCATGAACGAGCTGATTGCCGGTGTACGCGCCGAGGTGGCGGTGAAGTTGTACGGTGACGACCTGGATCAGCTGGCGCAGATCGGCAGCCAGATCGAGGACGCCGCAGGTTCCATCCCAGGCGCCGCAGACGTGAAGTTAGAGCAGATCAGTGGTCTGCCTCTTATGACCATCACGCCTGACCTGGGTGCTTTGGCCCGCTATGGCGTTTCGATCGACGAGGTCCAGAAGACCATCTCTGTTGCGCTGGGCGGTGAGGCGGTCGGTCAGGTCTTTGAGGGTGATCGTCGCTTCGACATCGTCGTTCGTCTGCCCGAGAACCTGCGTCAGGACACCCGGACGCTCGCATCGCTACCGGTAGCCGTCGCCGTCGGGGCCAGTTCCGGCGAACAGAGAGCGTTCGTTCCGCTGGGGCAGCTGGCTAAAGTTGAAGTTGCGCCAGGCCCAAACCAGGTCAGTCGCGAGAACGGCAAGCGTCGCGTCGTCATCACCAGCAACGTACGTGGTCGCGACCTTGGTTCGTTCGTAGAGGAGCTGCGAGAGAAGGTTGGTCAGGAGGTGCAGTTGCCGGAAGGCTACTGGATTGAGTATGGCGGTACCTTCGAGCAGCTCATCTCTGCCAGCAAGCGGCTGTCCGTGGTCGTGCCGGTCGTCCTGGTGATGATCTTCGGCTTGCTCTTCATGGCGTTCGGCTCGGGCAAGGATGCTGCCATCGTGTTCAGCGGCGTTCCACTTGCGTTGACCGGTGGCGTGGTGGCTCTGTGGATGCGTGACATACCCCTGTCCATTTCTGCAGGCGTGGGGTTCATCGCGCTGTCGGGCGTCGCCGTGCTCAACGGCCTGGTCATGATCAGCTTCATCAAGAGCCTTAGGGAACAGGGCACTCCCCTGCACCAAGCGGTAACCGAAGGTGCACTGACCCGGCTGCGCCCCGTGCTGATGACGGCCCTGGTTGCCAGCCTGGGCTTCCTGCCAATGGCCCTAAACGTTGGGGCTGGCGCGGAAGTTCAGCGCCCGCTGGCGACGGTCGTTATCGGCGGAATCATCTCCTCCACGCTGCTGACCTTGCTGGTGTTGCCGGCGCTCTATCGCCTCATCCACCGCGAAGGGGATGAGCGGAAGGAGGACGCAGCGTGAACCCGTCCATCTCAACCCCTCCCAGGAACATGCAGTTGACCATTTCCAAACGAACCCAAGCGTGGCTCTACCTGCTTGCAGCCATCCTTCTGCCTTGCGTTGCTTGGGCGCATGGCGTCAGTGAAGGCGACCAGGCCTTCCTGGAAGACAGTACCGGCCTGCAGCTCATCGCGTTCACGTACCTCGGCGCCAAGCACATGGTGACTGGATACGACCACCTCCTGTTTCTGTTCGGGGTGATCTTCTTCCTGTACCGGATGCGTGATGTCAGCATCTACGTGACGTTGTTCGCGATCGGCCACAGCACCACCTTGCTGCTAGGTGTCCTGGGCGGATTGCATGTGAATGCGTACCTGGTCGACGCAATCATTGGCCTGTCGGTTGTCTACAAGGCGCTGGACAACATGGGCGCGTTCAAGCGCTGGTTTGGGGTACAGCCCAACACCAAAGCCGCCGTGCTGATCTTTGGCTTCTTCCATGGCTTTGGTCTAGCGACAAAGCTGCAGGATTTCTCGCTCTCACCTGACGGGCTTGTCCCAAACATGCTCGCCTTCAACGTGGGGGTCGAGATCGGACAGCTGCTCGCGCTCGCAGGCATCTTGATCGTGATGGGCTTCTGGCGCCGCTTGCCGTCATTCCATCGACAGGCGTACAGCATCAACACCGCCCTTATGTGCGCCGGCTTCGTGCTTGTTGGCATGCAGCTCACCGGCTACTTCGTTTCCTGAATCTACAGAGGTACTCATGTCCATCACGCTTTCCAATCAGCTGCCCAGCACTCGCAAGCTGCTGAAATCCACCGCCCTGGCCGCTGCCGTTGCAGGGGTGATTCTGCTCACCACCGTGCTTCCCGCGGAGTACGGAATCGACCCTACGGGCGTAGGTAAGGTTCTGGGTCTGGACGCCCTAGCCTCCACTGACCAGGTAGAGGCCGTAGCTCCCCCAGTTCCGGCATCTGCTGGCAGCGCCGAAGCCGTCTCGGCGCTGTTCGAGAAGGCCAAGGTTGCCTTCGGGAGCAATGGCAAGCAGGCCTTCGAACCCGCCGCTGTCTCTCTCGCCAGCACTCCTTTACGGCAGGACTCACTGACGATCGAGCTTGCCCCTGGTAAGGGCCAGGAGGTGAAGGCCCATATGGCTCAGGGCGCTGGGATGGTTTTCAGCTGGAAGGCCACGTCTGATGTTGCCGTGGACATGCACGGCGAGCGTCCCGACGTGAAGGGCCCCTGGACCAGCTACGCCGTTGAAGGCGCCCAGCGTCAGGCCGAGGGAACGTTCATTGCTCCCTTTGAAGGTACCCATGGGTGGTACTGGCAGAACCGCGGCAGCACCCCCGTGATCATCGAGGTGCAAATTACCGGCTACCAAGCCGACCTCTACCAGCCGTGACACCCGGCATAACGCCGAAATCAACCTAGGAGAAGCAACATGAAGAATCGTTTTGCCCTCATCAGCGTCCTTTTCGCTTCCATTGCAGCGTCCGCATCGGCCTTCGCACATGATCCGGCGCTTCATGCCGAGTCGGAAGTGAAGGAGGCGCCTAAGGCAAAGCCTGCTACGTGTGAACAGCTGGCTGACCGGACGAAGTTCAAGGTGGATCTTGCCGATCCTCAGACCAAGGCGCTGAAGGACAGGTGCGACGCTCAGGCGCAGTCGGCTGCGAAGAAGAAGTAATTGATTGCGGCGAATGGTCCGGCTTGGGTGAAGTCGGACCATTCGTCTTTACCCTTGAGCCAAGCGAATAGTGCCAGCGTCGTCCTACAAATAGACCTCGGTTAGACCCTCATTCTTCCAACAGGCTCGCTCTCGAATGCTAGCGTTTGACCGGAGGATTGCGATTAGAGCCGCACTCGGGCTTACATTCTCCAAACCCGAGTGCGGCAAAGTTCATTTGCAATCATCGACGTGATCGAACGTGCTGAACCGAACGCAATCTCCTGACCTGATCAACCCGCCTTAGAAGCGCGCGGTCGCGCCCACAAAGAGCGTGCGTGCGCCGCCGTCGTAATTATTGCCTTCTTCAAGCGTGGAAACATCACCCAAGTTCTGTACGCCGACGCGCAAGGTCAGGTTTTCGTTCACATCGAGAGCGGTGACCAGATCCACCGTGGTGTATGCCTTGGCGAAGGTAGGTCTGGACGAAGACACAAGCTGCTTCCCGATGTGTTGCGCGCTGAGGTTAAGCGACCATGCATCGGACACGCTCCAGTTCAGCGAAGTGTTGGCGGTGATCTTCGGCACCACTAGCAGGCTGGCGCCGGTGGTGCGGTTCTTCGATTCCAACATGCGTGTGGCGTTGGTGGTCCAGCTCAGTCGCTCGTGCAGCGGCACGGTCACACTGGCTTCCACGCCTCGCGTGCGAGCCTTCTGGATGTTCTGCGCCACCGTCCACCAGAAGCCGTTTACGAAGCTAGTGTTCTGGCCTGGGATCTCGCGCAGCGGCACCTGTTCGATCTTGTCGTCGAAGTTGGTCAGGAAGTAGGTGGCCGATGCGGACCAGCCGTTCTGGTCGAAGCCCACGCCAAGCTCATAGTTGGTGCTGGTTTCCGGTTTCAGGTTCGGGTTACCGGCCATGTAGCAGCCGGTCGTGCCGTCGGCGTTGATCAGCCGGCTGTTCCAGCCTTCCGGGGTCAGGCTGCCGCAGCCGCGTCCCAGAGACTGGGTGGCCGCACCAGCGGTGCCCTGCTTAAGATTGGGCGCGCGGAACCCTTTGGAGACACCGCCGCGTACTGTCCATGCGTCTGCCGGGTGCCACACGCCGTAGATGCGCGGGCTCACGTTGTCGTCGTAGTTGTCGGTGTTGTCCCAGCGCACGCCCAGAGTCAGCACGAAGCGCTCGTGCAGGGTGATGTGGTCTTCGGCGAACAAGGCCCATGAGTCCGCTTCACTGGTCGGGCTGATGCGGCTGCTGCCGGTCCAAGTCACAGGTACGGTACCGATGGTGTCGCTGTTTTCCAGCTGCTCGCGCTTCCACTGACCACCCACGTTCAGGCTGTGCTCGAAGCCCCAATGGAAAGCGGTGGTGAAGGCAGTATCGAACACCGTTTCCTTCGAATGGTTGCCCACCGCACTGCCCTTGTCTTGGTAGTCGTTCCGCACAAGGGTGGTCTTGGAGGTGGTGGAGTCGCCGTAACGGCCATCATGGCCCAGCACGTAACCGGTCTGTACCAGCTTGGACAGACCCCAGGCATATACATCACCGCTGCCGGTGTTGCGCTGCACGCCGCGCGACCCTTCTATGGTCAGTGCGTGGTCATCGTTGAGGCGCCAGTGGAACTGCAGGTTGGCATTCTCCGCCTTGCTGCCCGGAGTCTGGCCCTCAAGGCGATCGGACTTGCGGTCGGTCACGTTGGCCCCGATGCGGATCCCCAGGTTGTCGGTCAGTGGGCCGCTGAAAAGGGCACCCATCTGCGTGGTATCACCGCGGGTGGATGAATCGGGCACGCTGTGGTTCAAGGTGACCGAGCCGCCCCAGTGGTCGGAAATCTTGCGGGTAATGATGTTGATCACGCCGCCCATCGCATCCGAACCGTATAGCGACGACATCGGGCCGCGCACCACTTCTATTCGTTCGATCATGTCCGGCGACAGCCAGTTCAGATCCTGCGGACCCAGGTCGTCGCGGTAGTTCACGCCGGAGGAGTTGCCCTGGCGGCGGCCGTCGATCAGGATCAGCGTGTACTGCTCGGGCAGTCCACGCAGGCGGATCTTCGACTGCGCTCCGGACAGTGCATAGCCACCGGTCACTCCAGGGACGGTACTCAGCAGCTGGCCGATGCTGGTGACCGGCTTACGCTCGATCTCCTCGCGGCTGATAACGCTAATGCTGGCTGGCGCATCCCTGATCCACTGCTGGGCACCGGTGGCGGTAACGACCAAGGTGTCCAACTGCTTGACGGAGGAGGCATGCGTCAAAGCTTCAGCGCTGGCATGCGAAGAAAGGGCCAGACCAATAGCAACTGTCAGCGTGGGAAGAGCAAGTCGTGACTTCAGGTATGTGTGCGACATCTCGGGGTAATCCGGTAACGGGCATTATTGCTGGGGAATGGCTGCCTCGCTTGATTCCGGAAAACGCCCATATCGGGTCGAGGGCTGGCTTGCGTCTTGAGGTCAGGTATCAAACTGTGGCCGACCGATGCTGTCTGGGCAGCACCTCAGCTGGACTGGCTCATGCTCCAAGTCGTCCATACGCCGGTCCGCAAGGTCCGCGGTTGCTGCAAGCAATAGACAATCTGCGAGGCTACATCCTGCGCGGCCATGAATTCGCTCAAACGGGGATCGTCGGCCGTGCGACCGTGACCCACGGCAAAAGATGTATGAGTACCTGCGGGGCAGATGGCACTCACGCGAATCCCATCTTTCCTTACTTCTCGGTCCAAGCCGCCCGCAAAAATGAGCTGGGCGGCCTTGGTACCTGCGTAGACGGCTTCGTCCGCCCCACTGCGATGAGCTGCGACGCTCGATACGATCAAAATATCCCCGCCACCAACGCTACGAAGATGAGGGAGGAAAGCACGTACCGTGAGGACCGTTCCGAGATAGTTGATTTCACACATTTCGATGACTTGATCATCGCTTGCGTCAGCGACTCCGCCGTAGTAGCCAACCCCGGCGTTGGCCACTACCGAATGTACGCTTCCAAAGTGATCAATGCCGCAAGATGCGAAGGCACCCACGCTATCCGGATCGCGCACATCCAGACGCATCCAGTAGGCGCGATCAGCGCCGAACTCATCCTGTAGCCGCTTGAAGTCACCTAAACGCCTGGATCCTCCAAGAACGCTTCCACCACTGCGTAAGATCATCTCCGCCGTTGCCAGTCCGATCCCCGAACCGGCGCCAGTAATGGCAACGCAGCGGTTTCTAAGGCTGTAACTTGCTTCTGTCAAGGTCTATCTCCTACGTTCGTTGGCGACCAGGTGTAGTTGAGTCATGAAAGGAGTTGGGGTCGTCTGTGACGCAAGTTAGGGGCGTGCAGCGCCACCTTCGGCCCCATACACCTGGCCGTTCGCATAACTGGCGTCGCTTGCCGCAAGTTGGACGAAGATTGAACCCAGCTCAGCAGGCTGACCTGCGCGTCCTAGCGGCTTGTCCCCCCCGAAGTTCGGAATCTTCTCGGATGCAGTCCCGCCACTGATCTGCAACGGAGTCCAGATAGGACCTGGAGCAACTCCGTTTACCCGAATCCCCTTAGGGCCAAGCTGCTTAGCCATCGAGCGAACGTAGCTAACCTGCGCACTCTTCGTCATCGCATAGTCGACCAGGTAGGGGGACGGATCGTAGCCCTGCTCAGACGTAGTAACGATGATGACGCTTCCAGGCGGAAGAGACACACGCAGTGCCTCTTGGGTCATCCATACCATTGCATTGATGTTGGTAAGGAAGGTGTTCTCGAGGTGTTCGTCGGTAATCTTTAGAATGTCCGGCTCCTGCTGCTGATACGCCGCGTTCAGCACCAAGGTGTCGATCGAGCCCAACGCCGATGCCGCCTTGCGCACAAGATCCAGGCAAAAGTCTTTGCTGCGAATATCACCAGGTAAAGCGTATGCCTGACGGCCGGTTGCGCGTATCAGCGCAATAACTTCACGCGCATCTTCCTCTTCTTCAGGCAAATAGTTGATGGCCACATCGGCACCCTCGCGGGCGTATGCAATGGCAGCGGCCCGACCGATTCCTGAGTCTCCTCCCGTAATCAGTGCCTTGCGGCCTTCAAGGCGCCGATTGCCTCGATAGGTTTTCTCACCGTGGTCCGGCAGCGGACGCATCTTCGACGCAAGCCCCGGCCAAGGCTGTTCTTGGCGCGGGTAGGGTGGCCGAGGATATGCCTGCCGAGGGTCGATCAGGCCGGCTCGCGGGCGGCCCTGACCCTGCGCCTCCGAGAGTACCGCAGCGGGCACAGCACCGAATGCCGAGGAAGCAGCAATTCCGCTGGCGATGGCCACACTGCTTCCCGCAATAAACTGTCTGCGGCCGATGACCGGCGTGGCTTCATCGTCGTGCTCAGGCAAATCACTATTCGAATTTGACATGTTCATCCCAGTTGATTGGTCACTCTGGCCCAAGCAAATTTGAGTACAGCGACCGTGGAGGAGACGCAACTTTACTGCGGCGAACATGCGCAAGTAGCAATTTTATTGCTGAAGTTCTTTCAATTCAGAAATGATCGAAAGCGTCGACGGCGCAGCTTCTTGCCATGCCATCCTCGGCGATAATGGGGAAGCATCTGCACTGCGTTCGATCCATAAATCATGCTTTGTGCGGCGGATCATTGGCACGTTTAGTAATCGATACCCGGGTGAAGTGTCTTGAAAGGTGATCTAGAGAGAATAAGCATTTCAGATCTAGCTGCGTTCATCGAGATCGCTCGGCATGGATCAATGCGCGCCGCCGCCCTCGAACTTGGCTTATCTGCCTCAGCTCTAAGTCACGCCTTAAAGCGGCTGGAAGATCGACTGGGTGTGCGTCTCGTTAATCGTACGACCCGTGCGCTTTCGATCACCGTTGAAGGACGCGAACTGGAACGCTATGCAGCCACTGGCCTAGATACAATTGGAGAGGGTCTAGCCGCGATTCGGGCTCGGAAGCAGTCAGAGATCCAGATGCTCAAGATCTCGCTATCACACGATGCGGCGCGCCTCCTACTCTGGCCAGTGCTGTGGAGCTTTCAGCAACGCTGGCCTAACGTCCATCTTGATCTAGTGATAGAAGAACGCCTGGTGGACTTAGTAGCGGAAGGCTTTGACGGCGGCATTCGATACGGTGACCGAGTGCCAGAGGGGATGGTTGGTCTGGAGCTTACACATCCGCTTAAGTGGGTGGTCGTGGCAGCGCCCAGCGATCTGCAACATGCTGGGAGACCTGAGAATCCAAGCGATCTGCGGCGGCATGTTTGTATTGAGAACAGAATCGGCGACGGCTCAATCTATCGCTGGGAACTTGGCGACGGTGATCGTATGGTCAAGGTAATTCCCAGCGGAATGCTGAGGGTGAGCAGCACCGACTCTCTGCTCGCTGCAACGTTGCAGGGATTGGGGTTGGCATACTGTCTGGAACTCAGAGTGCAGGACGAAATCTCGTCCGGCGCACTTGAAGTTGTGATGCCAGACTGGGCATCAATGGGCGCACCATTCATGCTGTACTACCCCACTCGTCGCCAATCCCTGCCCGGCCTCAAGGGGCTAGCGGAGGTAATTCGGACACAGATGATCGATGCATGCTAAAACATGCTCCAAACTATGGAGTTGGGATCGACATGAATGGTCTGCCAACGTACTCCATCACCAGTTCGATACCGGAGTGCTCTCCAGACTCTCCCTCTGGATCACATATGTAGGTTGCTGTGAGGCAATGAGAGCGCTTCTTGCCACCGGCATCAGACAGAGCCAGTCCGGAGGACTCCGAGAATGGATGCCCTGGACTCGCTAGTTCCATAAGCACCTCGTCCATATGAGTGGGTATCGGAATGCAGTCCCTTCATATGGAAGCGTTCAATTGCCAACCACTGTTGAGGCGCTGAAGTTGCGGTCCTCCGCTGTGGTTGGCTTTAACATTCCTAAACGCGGATGAGACCAAAAACCCTACCTTCAATACTGCCACATCAGCACGAGTTCGAAGCCGAATTTACTGAAGAATGATTGGCACTGCCACGACGAGGCGTTGAGCGGGCTCGGACAGATCTCACCTCTTGGACCATCAGACTGAATCCGCACAAACTTCAAAAGAAGAACTTAATTGGACGCTGCGATTGGCCAATTCCATCTGATTTGAACCTACACTCTGTTCGAGAGCATTCAGAGGGAGTTGCAATGCAGTTCATCGTCGACGGGCCAGACATCCCAGAAGCACTTCTACAGGCACACGAAGAAGGACGAGTAGTCTTCTTCTGCGGCGCCGGAGTCTCCTACCCGTCAGGACTACCTGGTTTCAAAGGACTGGTTGAGCAAATCTATGCGTCGAATGGGACATCATTCACGGACATCGAGCGTGCCGCCTTCGATCATTCAAAGTTCGACGCGACTCTCGATCTACTTGAAAGGCGACTGCCTGGGCAGCGATTGGCGGTTCGGCGCGCCCTAGCGAAATCGTTGAGACCCAAGCTTCGTCGGAAGGGAGCAATTGACACCCAAGCAGCGCTTCTTCGGTTAGCACGAAGCCGGGATGGCGCGTTGCGGTTGGTGACTACCAACTTCGATCGAACCTTCCACGCGGCGGCGAAGCGCATGGGCCAACCATTTCCGGCCTATCCCGCTCCAATGCTGCCGATCCCTAAGAGCAGCCGCTGGGATGGGCTTGTCTTTCTGCATGGCCTGCTTCCGGAGAGTGAGGATGATGCAGCACTCCATCGACTAGTGGCCACCAGTGGTGACTTCGGCTTGGCTTACTTGACCGAACGCTGGGCCGCGCGGTTCGTCAGCGAACTTTTTCGCAACTATGTCGTTTGCTTCATTGGATACAGCATTGACGATCCGGTCCTCCGGTACATGATGGACGCATTAGCAGCAGATCGAATGCTCGGTGAGGTTACCCCGCAGGCGTGGGCGTTCGGAGATTGCGAAGCCGGGAAAGAGCATCTGAAGACTATTGAATGGGAAGCTAAGGGCGTTAGACCTATCCTCTACAGGGTTCAGCCTGCTACCCATGACCACTCTGCGTTGCACGACACAATCAGGACTTGGGCAGATGTCTATCGCGATGGAGTTCAAGGTAAAGAGGCCATTGTTGCGAAGCACGCCATGGCCCAACCTCAGGACAGCACGCTCCAGGACGATTTTGTTGGACGAATGCTGTGGGCTCTTTCAGACAAGTCAGGCCTCCCCGCGAAGCGCTTCGCGGAGTTCAATCCAGTTCCCCCGCTTGAGTGGCTCCTCGAGGCATTTTCCCATGAGCGATTCTTGCAGAGGGATCTAGCCCGCTTTGGCTTCTCCTCGGTTAAGGAGGAGGATGCAGAACTCAGATTCAGCTTGGTTCGTAGGCCTGCGCCTTATGATCACGCTCCTCCTATGACACTGGCGTATTCTGGAAGTATGGCCAGCCGATGGGATGGATTGATGTTCCAGCTCGCACGCTGGCTTGTGCGTCATCTGGACGATCCACGATTGATCATATGGATTGCAGAGCGTGGCGGGCAGATGGATAGTCGCTGGATCTCTCTAGTCGACTCCGAACTTGAGCGTCTGGCCACACTGGAACGGGATGGCAAAGTCTCGGAGCTGGATCTTATTCGCCTGGACGCCCCAAAGGGTGTGCCCGATCCAAAGATGCGAACTCTTTGGAGAATCGTGCTCGGTGGCCGACTCAAGACCCCACTGTCAGGGGGGCTGCTATATCGTTGGATCAAGCGTCTTAGACGTGAGGGACTGAACACGTCTCTTCGGATGGAACTTCGTAGCCTTCTCAGCCCAAAGATCACACTAAGGCGTCCATTTGTTTGGGACGGCGAAGTGGCCGATGGTGCAGACGAGACAGTGCGAATTAAGCAGTTGGTTGACTGGGACCTTGTGCTTGCGGAGGACAATGTACATGCGGTCCTCCAGGATCAGTCTAAGGGTGAGTGGGAGAAGGCACTCCCGCTCCTGCATTCGGACCTACAGCAACTGCTCTGTGACGCGCTGGGCCTTCTTCGAGATCTAGGAGAGGCAGATGACCTTGTCGATAGATCCTACTGGGACCTTCCATCAATCACGCCCCATTGGCAGAACCGGTCCTTCCGAGACTGGGTTAGCCTGATTGAACTGCTACGCGACGCTTGGTTAGCAGTTCGAGCTACGGATGAGTCGAGATCCACGCTCATGGCTCAGGCATGGTTCGAGATCCCGTATCCCACATTCAAGCGGCTGGCATTGTTTGCGGCCAGCCAGGACAATTGCATCGAGCAGGAGCAGTGGGTCGATTGGCTGCTACTGGATGAGGGGCGGTGGCTGTGGTCGCAGTGCACCGCACGCGAAGTGCTGAGGCTTCTTGTTCTCCAGGGGTGAATTCTAGACAACGCGTCTCAAGCACGCTTGGAGAATGTCATCTTGGCAGGACCTCCCCGCGAGATGTATCGCGATGATCTGGAGTCCGAACGCTGGGATCGCCTGGTTGCTCGCGCAGTATGGATTCGTCTAGCGAAGTTGGAGTCCTCGGGCCTACATCTTGGTGTGTCTGCAGCAAGGCGCCTAGCGGAGATATCCATCGCGCATCCTGAGTTGAGATTGGACCCTAACGAGAAGGACGAATTCTCACACTGGATGAGCGGCACCGGAGATCCGGATTTCGAGGACGGCAGAGAGGTCGATGTCGCCCCTCGCACTCGCAAGGAGCTAGTTGAATGGCTTGAATCGCCGAGGCCTGCCCATAGACCGTTCTATGAGGACACTTGGCGGGATGTCTGCCGTACTCGCTTCTTCCATAGCCTTGCCGCGCTCTGCGACCTCGCTCACCAAGACGTCTGGCCCGCAGTTCGGTGGCGCGAGGCGCTTCAGGTTTGGTCGGACGATTCAATGGCAGCCCGCTCCTGGCAGTACGCATCGCCTTTGGTACTGCTAATGCCTGATGAAGTTCTGTCCGAGATCGCACCTGCAGTAGCGTGGTGGATGGAGGCCACTTCAAGAAGCGGCGCGAATCGCGAGAACCTCCTATTGACTCTCGCCGGTCGAGTGCTTGCGCTTCCGATCCCCTTGAGTAGTGGCATGACAAGGAACGGCGAGCCAATCGATAACCCTGTCTCGGAGGCGATTAATCACCCCATTGGGCATGCCACGCGCGCCTTGCTCAATCTATGGTTCAAGAGGGCGCCCAACGATGGAGACCTACTTCCCCCTGAACTTAAGGCGGCATTTTCCGCCATATGCGATGTTGAAGTAGATCGATTCCGCCATGGCAGGGTGTTGCTCGCATCTAGACTCATCGCCCTGTATCGCGTAGACCGGGCGTGGACCGAAGCGACGCTACTACCGCTCTTCGATTGGTCCAACCCTGTCGAAGCGAAAGCAGCCTGGGAAGGATTTCTTTGGTCACCGCGACTGTACCAGCCATTGATGGTGGCATTGAAGTCGCAGTTCCTATTGACGGCCGGTCACTACGCCGACCTTGGTGAACACCGAGGACAGTTCTCTGCTTTCCTAACGCACTCAGCCCTAGGGCAATTGGAAGGCTACTCTCGGGACGACTTTAGATCTGCATTGGGCAAGCTTCCACAGGATGGACTGGAGAAGTCCGCACAATCGCTCTCCCAAGCACTGGAGGCCGCAGGCGATCAACGCGAAGACTTCTGGAGAAATCGAGTCCAACCCTTCTGGCAGGAGATTTGGCCAAAATCGCGCAATCTAGCTACACCCAGCATTGCTGCCTCCTTAGCTCGACTCGCCATCGCGGCCCGGGTTGAGTTCCCTTCCGCATTGAAGGCGGTACGTGACTGGCTTCAGCCGGTAGCGAATTCGGACTACATCGTCCATCTTCTACTAGAATCTGGCCTTTGTAGCCAGTCGCCAACTGAGGCTTTAGATTTGCTGGGTGCCGTTGTTGGATCCCAACAATGGGCGCCTCTAGGACTGAATGAATGCCTAGCTCAAGTAAGGGCCGCCGCTCCCGACCTAGAGCGAAACAACCAGTTTCATCGACTTGAGGAGCTGGTGCGAACGCGCTCCTAAGAGTTCTGGCGGGGCATCATTCGAAGCTTGCGAGATGCCCTATTACGAACTCGCTTTTCTCCTTCTCCCGCTCTCGATTCCAACCACCCTTGAGCCCGCCTCGCGCTGCTTCTTGATCTGTGACTTCAGCTCAGAAATCTCCTTCTTCAAGGCGGCGATCTTTGCATCTCGCTGCACCACCTCGATCGAGTACATGTTCTTGAACTGCGCAGAAATACCGTCGTACCTCTCTTTCCATCCCAGCCTTTGTGAGTAGGACTTTCGTCTGGCGGCCTTCACGCTCGTAGGAACGTCCACTCGAAGTTTCGTGAGCCAGGCCTGCACCTCGAGCTTTGTGGTGCCGGCATGCTTCTCTCCGTGCAGCGATACCGCTGTTACCTTTGCCCGCCGACACAGCTCTGCAACATTCAGCCGACCAGAGTTCCGTGGATACACTCCGTCGTTCTCCGATATCTCCCTGTCAATCTCGGCCATAGTTGATCGAAGGCGTGCAACGAACGCCTCCGTCCGCTCCTTTCCAAGCTCGGCAAGACTCTTCTTTTGTCTCATTTCAGAAGTACCACATTGGGTACGAGGCGCGTCAGCAAACTGCTCTTCGAGAAGTATTCGTCCACCTTCTTCCACCTGCCGAGCACGGACTTGATCTGCCCCCGGAACTGAGCAATGAGCATAACGTCATCATCCACGAAAGCGTGCTCTAGCAACTCAAGATTGTACTGAACTGTCTCGATGGCCTGAACAACGCTTCTGGACGCCTTATCCTCGTCGTCAGGGAGAATCAACTGATTCTCACATGCAGGATGACAGTAGTGTGGATTAGCCTGACCATGCCCCTTGTTGCAAAGGCCTCCATCGGTGAAGTTCGTACACACTATTCCTGGTGCGACAACTGCCCAAGAAGAGCCCTCAGCAGTCATCGCGCGGGCGAACTCCCTGATGTTCTGCGGATCAAGGGCGGACTTACCCAGCCGGCGCGCGAACAGCGCCACACGCCCCCGTAGCTTCTCTGCGCCGGCCCCCTGAACCTCATCAGCCTTATTGATCGCCTCCACTCCCTTTAGAATAAGCATCTCACGTACAACTTGCTGTACTTCGGAAAGAATTCCTGGATCCGAAAGTATGTAGCGCATGATTGTCATTTGTTCATCCCTGTGCCCAAAGACATCCATCAAAATCTTTGGCGCATGGACAAGCGCTAGAGCAACAATTCGAGCGAGGGTCTTTCGGAATCGATGCGGGTTCATACCACCATCGGTGAGCCAGCGCTCCAGGCCAAGTATCTCCACGAAGCTATTGAACACATGCGCAAGGCTCGGCACCTTATCTGGATATCTTGGGGAAACCCACAGGCCGTTCCCCTTTAGGCCGTGGTGCCGTCGAAAAATGTTCGCTAGGCGCTCTTGCTGCAGAATCGCTTGAATGGCAATTGACGGCGCTGGCGCTTCACTCTGCCTCCCTCCGGGATTCTCAAACTTCCAGGTTCTGAACTCGTAAACACTGGAACCACCTCGCTTGCCAAGCGAGCCGATCTGCATCGTTAGCAGTTCACCATGTCGGGGACCGCCAGAAAGAGCCACCGGAAAAGCGTGTGCACCCTGTAGAACCACTATCAGGCGCAAGGCCTGGGGTAACGTCCGAGGCGGCCATGCGACGGTTTTTCCACTTCGCCCGGATTTCATCGAAAATTGAAGCGGGGCATCCCTAAGCGGCTCCCCGTCAGGCCCCCGCCATTCCCATGACCGGATCACAGCATTGCTTACGCGAGCAGCTCGGCGACTGGGAGATGGCGAGGGACCGTCTTTCAGATCACGAGTAGTTTCAGTAGCGGCGAGTGCGGCCTCTACGGCATCCAACAAAGTAGGACCAACGACTTCGATCATCACCAGTGCCATCGAGCCTGCTTCAGAGACGAACTCATCTGAGTATGGCTGATGAGGTTTCGCTATGCTGACCGGGATTGTATGCTCAGGTTCACCCGTTCGATCTCGCGCAGCCTTCATTCCATGAACCGTTGGACGCATGGGCGCGGGGCCATCGGGAAGACACCCCAGTCGGTGGTAGTACTCAACCACCCCAAGGCAGTCAGAGTACTTCTGCGTCAGGCCAGCGCGTTCGACCAGGCTCCAGAGTCTCTTGGAGCTTGGACGTACATTTGTACGCTGGATCGCCCTCTTAAGATTGGCAATGAGCGTCCGGATCGTTGTGTATCTATACACCTTCCCGGTTTTGCCTGGAATTATCGCCATCGTGATCGCCAGCCTCATAAGCTCTCGAACTACGAAGGGTGAGTGCTTCCCCTTGCACGTCTTGCCCCTTCCAGAATAGAGCCTTAGATCGAGATCAGAGGTCCGTAGGCCAGACTGATGTTCGTCGTCAATACGAAGAACGCCCCAGTTGTCCCCCATTCCAACAAGCTTCTGAAGCTGCTTCAGCTTTGCCTCCGGCGCCAACCTCAGCTCATTCGGACTAATCGACAGTAGCGACACCTCCACGTCAGGAGCTAGGAGTTCATGGTTGCCTGCTACTAGAGACCGGTTGACCATTTTCATCAGTGCTGCCCTGCGAAGTAGATTGGCATGTGCTCACCGGAGGCTATCCTTGCCGCCCACTTATCAATGGCGAACTTCACTGCATCTGCTGGCCATTGAAGAACGGTTAGGCGAAGCCGCGCCAGGTCACTTGCATCTGATCCAGCATCGAACCGAACCATTCCTACGGAGGTCCGAACTGCCTCTAGCTCTGCCACACGCCGGCAGATGAAGTCCAGGCTGTCCGTGAACACAAAACAGTTGGGGCAGCCGCTGGAAGCACACCTATGCTGCTGGACGCATAGAGTGCATCCATCTCTCGGATTGCCTGGATCAATGACTGCTGGCGGGCTGTAAGGATCTGCACATCCGCTTCCGTCGTAGGTCTTATGACGGCGTGCTTGATTCAGCTTTTCGATCTCGGCTTCACTGACGTCCAACTTTGCGAGCTTCGCCCTCGTCAAGGCTACGTCGAACACACGATTGACCCGAAGCTGGGAGAACAAGTCATCAATCACTTCGGACACAAGCGAGAAGGATTCCTCAAAAGAAGATCTTCGGTAGCCATAGTGCCTAGTGGTCATGAGGTTCTTGTGACCAAGTAGTACCATCATTACCCAGTTCGAGTATTGAGAATCCTTGAAGATCGCAGCCGCGGCGACATCTCTGAACTGTCCAATTGACATGGTCTCGGAAGCTGTACGGGTGCCGTCATCGAGTTGCTCTATCAGAGAGGCGAGCCAGTTGTTTGCAGTTCGAGTTGTGCGGGGATTTACTACATACACCCCTTGTCGCCGTCCGCGCACTGTTACGCCCACCCATGGACTACGAGCGACAACGTCTGGGAGAGGGCACAGGCGCGGGTTTCTTTCGATATGGCCTCGAAGCCCTTCTGTCCGCTTCAGAAGAAGCTCAACTAACGAATGACAGCCCGTCGCATCGCCTACCCGTGACACAGTCCATTGCGCGGTCCCTTTGGCCCGGTCCTTAGGCGCATAGATCCATGCATGCTGCTCATCATAGACTGCCGTCCAGTCGCTCAAGTTCATGGATGCTGCGGTTGCGGGGTTCCAGGCGCTCCGCGCTACAAAGAGCAGGAAGAAAATTGAGACATCTGCGCTAGTAGGATAGGTTCCGGCAACCAGATCGTGCCAGCCGACCTCGCTTCCTGATCGTTCGTGGTCATCGGGGTAGTGCGCCCACCAGCTTGGGAGTCTTTTGATGCGCTTGCCGAAGATCGCCAACAACTGAGATCGCCGAGGCACTGGATTTCCCGTCAGCCTTATGAGCGCGCGATAGGTCGCGTGCGCATCCGCTTCCGTACATACGAAGTCGGGGGCATTCATGAACTCAGGATTCTCTCTGTACAACTCGATCAGATCGCGTCCTTGAGGAATGAGTCTGTCCGTTCTCCTCCACCGCTGTAGAACCTTCAGTGCCTCCGCTCGTAGCAGCCTAATGACGGCCAATCCGTGCTCTTCGGATGGGGTCTCGCGGCGATTCGAGGCTATCCTGAAAACTGGAAGTACTAGCTCTGGAAGTTCATGGTAGCTAATCGCGGTCTTTATAATCGCGCGGACGACGGCAGCTCTGCTGTCCATAGTGGCATCCCATGCACCCTCCGGACCCGGGCTTGTGTAGAGGGCAACGTGCCGGGATGTCAGATCGCGAAGTCTAACCACCCGTTTGAATGGAATTCCATTTGAGGCCATGTATCCCTCAAGTGCATCGAGGAATCTCCAGAAGGACACCAGTGCCCCCCTTCTTGCAGCTGCACCGTCTGATGCGATGCCTTCAATACTCGCGCTCAGCGTAGGCCATAGATCGCGCAGCAGCTCCGGCCTACCAGTGAATCCCCCCTTCCAGGAATGCCTGACTGCGGCAATGGGCGGGGCATCACTTGCACCAGTCGCCAGAATCGAGAAGTCATAGATCTTCCCCGTGCTAATGAGGTCCGGATGTGTACAGGGCACCACCCATTTCCCAGGCATTCCCCCTGTATCTTCACGCGCTCTCACGTCAATGCCTCGTCGATGATCGCATTCCAACGAATTGCTGGATGCCCTCGATCACGACCAATTTTGGCTACCGCAGCGCGCAAGTATTGCATCGTCGTGCGCTCATCAACGTGCCCCATAAGCGGACTGAGAAGCATCTTTACCTGTCCGGCCATGAGCCCATGCAACCAACCGAAGTCAGCACCACTCAGCTCTGAGTTGCCTGCGAGGGCCAACTGCGCCCGCGTCAGGGCGCAGATCTTCTCCACCGCAAAATGGTGCCTTCCTGTATGAGGGTGCCATCCTTTGGGACAATGCCGATCGGAAGTCCAAATCCGGCGAAGCATCTCATTGCTCACAGGTCGGTTCACACCTTCTCCAAGCCACAGACGATCTGTCCGCTTGGTGTGTTTCCTATCACCAATGTGATATCTCGTCAGCTGGGTCGGTCGAATCACCGAAATGTAGTGCCAGATCCTTTCGGCAAGATCTAGTGGCACAAATACCGTACGCCATCTTGTGCCAAGGTCTGACCCAGGACTGACCTTGCCTCCCTTAGTGCCATACTTGAGCACTAGCGGAACCTCACCAGCCAATATCCAGTCGGGTTGCCAGTTGGTTCTCTCGCTCGTTCTTTTTGCTGGAAAACAGGTGACCCGTAGTTGATTGGCTTCCGAGATCCTGAGGCCAGAACGGATGATCAGCTCGAAGATCAGAATTTTTACGGGCGCACGCACCGAAATCGACTTCAACCACATCTCAACCTCCCTGTCAGGAGGGAGGATGATCGGAGCTTCCGGCGCAGTTAGAGACCCGATCCGCACAGTCTTTGAGCGCAGTGTTCCGCTTTGCGAGCTTGTGGGCGATATGTAGGTGTATGCAACTTTTCTTACAGGTATCTGCATGGGCAGGCGATAGCCGCGCTCGCTGGCCCAGGTCAGAAATAGACACGCCTCATTGACGTAGAGGTTAACTGTAGCGGGATCCAACTGCCTCCCACTCGGGGAGCCGTCTCCACTCAGGAGTGCCGGCTGATACTGATGAAGGATATTCTCGTTGTAGGAAATTTCTCGCCAATCAGTGGCTTGGTCTATGCACCATTCGAGAAAAATAGAAAGCCTTGCGGCCATGTTTCTTCGCGAGCGCAAGGTTGGGATGGGCCCGTAAAAGAGCTCACTCTCAGCTTTTGCTTTTGATCGGTCGCGAGGAAGTTGCCATTCCCCGTTGCTGCGCTCATCGAGGTAGCGGTTGGCTTCAATTGGGTATGAGCCATCGTCACCGATCAGAATCGGTACATGCTGCAACTTAGGCGCGTGTGCAAAGGCTCCCTCAGGGGGCATAACCACTTGCATCGGATTGACTCCGAGCTGACCTGCAGCGGACGGTACGCCCGCTGTTCGCCAAGGTCAATAGGCCACTTAAGCCTTTGAAGGGGTTGAACTTACGTACTTCTCGCGGCGGATCTGCGGGTTGCCCAGGCCGGCAGCCTTCAGCAGCTCGGCGCAGGCATCGACCATGTCCGGGTTGCCGCACAGGTAGGCGATGTCGGTGGCGGGGTCCGGGGTGAATCCGGCCAGCGCCTGCTGCACGTAACCGTGCTGCACGTCCGGGTGTGGTTCGGCCGGCAGTTCGCGCGACAGGCACGGAACATAGCGGAAGTTCGGGTGCTTTTCGGCGAAGCTGTAGAAGTCTTCGCTGTACAGCAGCTCACCCGGGCTGCGCGCGCCCTGCAGCAGCACGATCTGCACGCCGCGTTCGGCCATGGCCTTTTCCAGCAGCGGCAGCATCGAGCGGTACGGGGTAACGCCGGTACCGGTGGCGATCAGCAGGTAACGGGCGTTGTGATCGCCGGGGTTCAGGCAGAACCGGCCGTAGGGGCCGGACGCACTGATCTGGCCGCCCTGCTCCAGCGCCTCGAACAGCGCCGTAGCGGCGCCACCGGGCACGAAACTGACCGCGATATCCACCGCTTCGCCCGGGCCCAACGCGTGGTCGTGGATGGTCGCCAGCGAGTAGCTGCGCTTGGTTTCGGTGCCGTCGGCGTAGCTGAAATGGACCTGGATGAACTGGCCGGGCTGGAAATCCAGCGGCTGCCCATCGTCACGCACGAACTGGTAGTGGCCGACGGTCGGGGCCAGCATGCGGCAGCCGACCAGCTTGAGGGGGAATTGAACAGGCACGACTTTTCGGGACAGTGTGTAGCCGGGGCAAGCCCTCGGGGTCTTCTATAATAGCCCCTCCCCGCCCCTCTCCAGCGCCAGCCCATGGGCGCGAAGGCTTCGAGCTTGGCATCCCAGAACGATACGGCGCCCGCCCTGCGCGTGCGCGACCTGCGCAAGACCTACGACAACGGCACCCAGGCCCTGAAGGGGGTTTCCCTGGAAGTGGCCCCGGGCGACTTCTTCGCCCTGCTCGGCCCCAACGGTGCCGGCAAGTCGACCCTGATCGGCATCATCAGCTCCCTGGTCAACCTCAGCGAGGGCAAGGTGGAGGTGTTCGGCAGCGACCTGGTTCGCAACCGCAGCGCCACCATGCGCCTGATCGGGCTGGTGCCGCAGGAGATCAACTTCAACCTGTTCGAGAAGCCCTTCGACATCCTGGTGAACTACGCCGGCTTCTACGGCGTGCCGCGCGAGGAAGCCGAGCAGCGCGCCGAAGAGGAACTGAAGCGGGCCCACCTGTGGGAAAAGGCGCAGGTGATGAGCCGTACGCTGTCCGGCGGCATGAAGCGCCGGCTGATGATCGCCCGCGCGATGATGACCCGCCCGCGCCTTCTGATCCTGGATGAGCCGACCGCCGGCGTGGACATCGAGATCCGCCGCGACATGTGGCGCGTGCTGAAGGAGATCAATGCTGCCGGCACCACGATCATCCTCACCACGCACTATCTGGAAGAAGCCGAGTACCTGTGCCGCCACCTGGCGATCATCAACCACGGCCAGATCGTCGAGCAGGGGCCGATGCGCACCCTGCTGGCCAAGCTGGACGTGGAAGGCTTCCTGCTGGACATCGACGGTGACCTGCCGGCGCAGCTGCCGGTGATCGAAGGCGCGACGCTGACCGCGCCGGACCCGCATACGCTGGACATCGACATGCCGCGCGCGATGGACCTCAACCGCGTTTTCGCCACGCTCAACGAGTCCGGCATCCGCGTGCGTTCGATGCGTACCAAGAGCAACCGCCTGGAGGAGCTGTTCGTGCGCCTCACCGGCAACCTGGAGAAGCCTGCATGAGCACCACCGAGCTGACCGACGGCCAGCGCAACCGCATCGCACTGATGACCATCGTGCGCCGCGAAGTCGCCCGCATCATGCGCATCTGGGGCCAGACCCTGGTGCCGCCGGCGATCACCATGACCCTGTACTTCCTGATCTTCGGCAACCTGATCGGGTCGCGCGTGGGTGACATGGGCGGCTACACCTACATGCAGTTCATCGTGCCGGGCCTGGTGATGATGAGCGTGATCCAGAACAGCTACGGCAACATCAGTTCCTCGTTCTTCGGTGCCAAGTTCGGCCGTCACGTGGAAGAGCTGCTGGTCAGCCCGATGCCGAACTGGGTGATCCTGTGGGGCTACGTGGCCGGTGCGGTGCTGCGCGGCCTGATGGTGGGTGTGATCGTGCTGATCATCGCGATGTTCTTCACCCCGGTGCGCATCCCGCACCCGCTGGTGATGCTGACCACGGTGATCCTGGGTGCGACGATCTTCTCGCTGGCCGGTTTCATCAATGCGGTGTATGCGAAGAAATTCGATGACGTGGCGATCGTGCCAACCTTCATCCTGACCCCGCTGACCTACCTGGGCGGCGTGTTCTATTCGGTGAAGCTGCTGCCGGGCTGGGCGGAAGCGGCCACCCACGCGAACCCGATCTTCTACATGGTCAATGCATTCCGTTATGGCCTGCTGGGCAGCAGTGACGTGCCGCTGCCGGTGGCCTACGGGTTGATGATCGGATTCGTGGTGGCGCTGACGGCGCTGGCGCTGTGGCTGCTGCGTCGTGGCGTGGGCATGCGCAGCTGAGGGGGGCCTGCAGGGCCTGCGGCCCTGCACCCGCCGAATCAACGTCAACGGCAACAGCTGACTCTCCGTGGGATGGCGGGGTGGATCCGATTGCGGGAGACGCCGTAAACCCATCCCTGGGGGCTTGGCCGCGGCATCCATGCCGCGGACACTCCCGCAACCGGACCCACCCCGCCCTCGACAGGTTCCCGCTGCTGTTGGTGGGTGTCGACCTTGGTCGACACGATGGAGCCACGCCCTGCGCGGACAAGGCATTACCTGTAGAGCCGAGCCCATGCTCGGCTCTTTTTTGCCTGCAATCTCCGGCACAATCGCAGGTCTGATTCCCCCAGAAAACGGTGAACGTGCAATGCGCATCCTGATCCTCGGCGCCGGCGGTACCGGCGGTTACTTCGGCGGTCGCCTGGCCCAGGCCGGCGTGGACGTGACTTTCCTCGTGCGCCCCGCACGCGCCGCCCAGCTGGATCGCGACGGCCTGGTCATCCGCAGCCCGCTCGGCGATGCCAGCTTCCCGGTGCAGCACGTCACCGCCGACGCGCTGCCTGCGCTCGCCGCACAGAAGCCGTTCGACCTGGTCATCCTCAGCTGCAAGGCCTATGACCTCGACAGCTCGATCGACGCCATTGCTCCGGCCATGGGCGCGAACACCACCGTACTGCCGATCCTCAACGGCCTGCATCACTACAACGCACTGGACGCGCGCTTCGGCCGCGACGCCGTGCTTGGCGGCCTGTGCTTCATCAGCGCCACCAAGGCGCCCGACGGTGCTGTGCTGCACCTCGGCAAACCGGCCAAGCTCACCTTCGGCGAGCGCGACGGCGGCGCGGTCTCCGAACGCGTGCGTGCCTTCGCTGCGGTCTGTGCGCAGGCCCATCTTGATCACCTGGCCAGCGAACACATCGGCCAGGAGCAATGGATCAAGTACACCTTCCTGACCGCCCTGGCCGCCGCCACCTGCCTGCTGCGTGCGGACATCGGCACCATCGTCGCTACCGATGATGGCGAGGTGATCGTGCGTGGCCTGTACGACGAGTGCCTGGCCGTGGCCGAGGCCGCCGGTGAACCAATTCCCGAGGCCGCGCAGGACACCGCGCGCGGCACCCTGACCCAGACAGGCTCGGCACTGAAGGCGTCGATGCTGCGTGACCTGGAAGCCGGCCAGCAGGTGGAGGCCGAACAGATCGTCGGCGACATGCTGGCGCGCGCGCGCAAGGCCGACCAGGAAGCCCTGCTGCTGCAGGTCGCCTACAGCAGCCTGCAGGCCTACCAGGCACTGCGCGGCGCGTGAGCCAGACGTTGCGGGCCAGCACGCTGCCCTCGCGGATACTGATCCTTGGCATGGGCTGGAGCGGGCGCGTGCTGGCCCAACATCTGCAGGCATTGGGCGCACACGTCGCCGGCACCGTACGCGATCCAACATCGGCGCCACACGATGGTCTGCGTCGCCACCCGCTGCGTGCCGATGCCACGCCATCGCCCGCCCTGCTCGATGAGATCGCGCAGGCCGAGGCCGTGCTGTGCAGCGTGCCGCCCGATGCCGAGGGTGACCCGGCACTGCGTCTGTTGTTGCCCGCACTGCAGGCCAGCCCGGCATTGCGCTGGGTGGGCTACCTGTCATCCACCTCGGTGTATGCCGACCGCGCTGGCGGCTGGGTCGACGAGCGCAGCGTAGCCGATGCCACTGAAGCCGCCGGCGTGCAGCGCCTGCGGGCCGAAGCACAATGGCGAGCGCTTGCTGAAGAACGCGGCATCGCATCGGCGCTGTTCCGCCTGCCCGGCCTGTATGGGCCCGGGCGCAATGCGCTGCTGCAGCTGGCACAGGGACGTGCGCGCCACGTAGTGCGTCCTGGGCTGGTGTTCAATCGGCTGCACGTGGATGACCTGGCAACGGTCGCTGTCGCATCGATGCAGCGGCCGTGCGTGGATGGGCTGTATCTACCGGCCGATGACGAGCCGGCACCGCCGCAGGAGGTACTGGCCTTCGCCGCGCAGCTGGGCGGCTTTGCGATGCCGCCTGCCGTGGCATGGGACGACCCGCTGCTGAGCCCGACGCTGCGGCGCTTCTACGAGAGCAACAAGCGCATCGACAGTCGCGGCACGCGTGAAGCACTGGGGTGGCAGCCGCGCTTCCCCAGCTACCGTGAGGGCCTGCGCGACCTGCTCCGGTAGTGCCGGCCGCTGGCCGGCAATCGCGCGATGTTTGCGGCGTTCATGCTGCTGCCGGCCAGCGGCCGGCACTACCTGATCAACCCGCGTCGGGCAGGCGGAAGAACGTACGCGTCGCGGCAGTTGCATTCGCTGCGGTCAACGCCACGTCCTCGCCACGGTCACGTGCCAGTTCTTCCACGATGTGCGAGAGGAACATCGGTTCGTTGCGGCGATCCTTCGGCATCGGCTTCAGCGTTCGCGGCAGCAGGTACGGCGCGTCGGTCTCGATCATCAGGCGGTTGGCCGGGATGTTCTTCACCAGCTCGCGCAGGTGCGCGCCACGGCGCTCATCGCACAGCCAGCCGGTGATGCCGATGTACCAGTCCTGGTCCAGGTAATCGAACAGCTCGTCACGCTCACCGGTGAAGCAATGCACCACCGCCGGGCCGATGCGACCTTCGAAGTTCTTCATCTGTGCCATGAAATCGGCATGCGCGTCGCGCTGGTGCAGGAACAGCGGCTTGCCATTGTCAGCGGCCAGCTGAAGCTGGCGTTCGAACGCGCGGTGCTGGGCCGGGCGCGGCGAGAAATCACGGAAGTAGTCCAGCCCGCACTCACCGACCGCCACCACTTCCGGGTGGGCATGCAGCGCGCGCATCTCGGCGTCGCATTCCTCGGTGTACTCCACCGCATGGTGCGGGTGCACGCCGGCGGTGGCGTACAGGAAACCCGGGTGCTGCTGCGCCAGCTGCAGGGCAAGTGGCGAGTGCTCACGGCTGGCACCGGTGATGACCATCTGCACCACGCCGGCCTGGCGCGCGCGCTCCAGCACGGCATCGCGGTCGCGGTCGAAGGAGTCGTGGGTCAGGTTGGCGCCGATATCGATCAGGTGCATGGTCATCGCGGGGGAAAAGTGCCCGCGCATTGTACCTGCGCCCGCCGTGGCCCCTTATCCTTTGCACATGAACGCCCCGCTCTTCCCTATCTCCCCGCTGCTGCCACAGATCCAGCAGCACCTGGCCGCACAGCCGCGGCTGGTGCTGGAGGCGCCGCCCGGCGCCGGCAAGACCACCCAGGTGCCGCTGGCGCTGCTCGATGCACCGTGGCTGCAGGGGCGGAAGATCATCCTGCTGGAACCGCGTCGGGTCGCCGCGCGCAGCGCCGCGCTGTTCATGGCGCGGCAGCTGGGCGAAGAGGTGGGCGGTACCGTCGGCTACCGCATCCGCTTCGAGAACAAGGTCTCGGCGCGCACCCGCATCGAGGTGGTCACCGAAGGCATCCTGACCCGCATGCTGCAGGACGACCCGATGCTGGAAGAGGTCGGCGCGATCCTGTTCGACGAATTCCACGAACGCCACCTCAGTGGCGATCTGGGCCTGGCGCTGGCGTTGGACGTGCAGGCACAGCTGCGCGACGACCTGCGCCTGGTGGTGATGTCGGCAACGCTGGATGGTGAGCGCCTGGCACGTTTCCTGGATGCGCCGCGCCTGAGCAGCGAAGGCCGCAGCTACCCGGTGGCGGTCAGCCATTTCCCGGCGCGCCGCGATGAGGCGCTGGAACTGCAGGTGCGCCGCGCGGTGCAGCAGGCCCTGGCTGAGCATCCCGGTGACCTGCTGGTGTTCCTGCCCGGCCAGCGCGAGATCGCGCGGGTGCAGGCCGGGCTGCAGGAATCGCTGGATGCCGTCGTCGAAGTGCTGGCCCTGCACGGTGAACTGCCGGTGGAGCAGCAGGCGCGGGTGCTGCAGGCGGCCAGTGATGGTCGTCGGCGCGTGGTGCTGGCCACCAACGTGGCCGAGTCCTCGGTGACGCTGCCCGGCGTGCGCGTGGTGATCGACAGCGGCCAGGCGCGCGAACCGCGCTACGACCCCAACAGTGGCTTCACCCGGCTGGACGTGGTGGCCATCGCCCAAGCGTCGGCCGACCAGCGCGCGGGACGTGCCGGCCGCGTTGCCGAAGGCGTGGCATGGCGGCTGTGGCCGCAGTCGCAGCGGCTGGAACCGCAGCGCCGTGCCGAGATCGATCAGGTGGAACTGGCCGGGCTGGCGCTGGAACTGGCCGCCTGGGGCAGCAGCGACCTGCGCTTCCTCGATCCGCCGCCGGCGGGCCCGATGGGCGCAGCGCGCGAACTGCTGCAGCGGCTCGGCGCACTGTCCAGCAGCGGCGCGATCACCGCGCTCGGCCGCCGCGTGTTGGCGCTGGGCACGCATCCGCGGATGGCAGCGATGCTGCTGGCCGCGCCCGATGCCCGCGCGCAGGCACTGGCCGCCGATCTGGCCGCCCTGCTGGAGGCGCGCGATCCGTTACGCCAGGGCGGTGATGCACTGGCCGCGCGTTGGCGGGCGCTGGCCGCGTTCCGCAACGGCCGCGCGCCGGGCGACGCCAACCGCAGCGGGCTGGCCGCCATCGATGCGGCGGCCAAACAATGGCGACGTCGCCTGCGCTGCGATGCCGCGCCACCGGCCAGCATCGAGGCGCACGAGCTGGGTGACCTGCTCGCACATGCATTCCCGGACCGCATCGGTGTCCAGCACCCCAGCGATCCGCTGCGCTACCTGTTGGCCAATGGTCGCAGCGCACGCCTGCACGAGCTGAGCGACCTGCGTGGCGAACCGTGGCTGGTAGCCAGTGAACTGCGCTTCGAGGCACGCGATGCGCTGCTGCTGCGTGCCGCACCGGTGGACGAGGGCCAGCTGCGCAAGTCCTGGCCGGAGCGCTTCGTGACCGAAGATGTGGTGCGCTGGGACAGCGAGCGTCGCGCCCTGGTGGCACTGCGCGAGACTCGTTTCGACCGCATCGTGCTCGACAGCCGCTCGGCCGGCCGGGTCGATCCGCAGCACGCCGCGCAGGCGCTGACGGACGCGGTGGCTGAACTCGGCCTGCAGGCGCTGCCGTGGACCGAAGGCCTGCGCCAGTGGCAGGCACGGGTGGAATCGCTGCGGCGCTGGATGCCCGAGCTCGGCCTGCCCGACTGCAGCGACGACGCCCTGCTGGCCACGCGCGCGCAATGGCTGCAGCCCGCGTTCGCCGGCAAGAGCCGCCTGGACGCACTGGACGAGGCCAGTTTCGGCGAAGCGCTGAAGTCGCCCCTGGAGTGGTCGCAGCGGCAACTGGTTGAACGACATGCGCCGACCCGCATTACCGTGCCGTCCGGACTGGAACGCCCGATCACCTACGCGTTGGACAGCGAGAGCGGCGAACCGTTGCCGCCGGTGCTGGCGGTGAAACTGCAGGAACTGTTCGGCCTGGCCGACACGCCGCGCATCGCCGATGGCCGCGTGCCGCTGACCCTGCACCTGCTCTCGCCCGGCGGCCGCCCACTGCAGGTCACCCAGGACCTGCGCAATTTCTGGGAGAACACCTACGCCGAAGTGAAGAAGGAAATGAAGGGTCGTTACCCGCGCCATCCATGGCCGGATGATCCGTGGACGGCCACGGCCACGCACCGGGCCAAGCCGCGCGGGACCTGAAGGCGGGGGTCGGATCCCTTTGCAACGCAAAGGGCCCTGACCCCGGGCGCGGCGTTTGGGGTCAGAGCCCTTTCCCAAAGGAAAGGGATCCGACCCCACCCTGCCTGATCCTGAATGGCTACGGTAGAGTCACACCACGTGCCACCCCGGCTGACATACCGTTTACGGGCAACACGCGACACTGGACTTCGACCCGAGGCAAAGGACCCCCCGCATGAGCAAGCTGACTGTAATCACCGACCGCGCTCTGGAGCGCGCCCTGGAGCTGGCCCATACCGCCGGCGATGGCCTGAAGAGCGCCGGTGGCAGCCTGCGCAATGCGGACTGGATCAAGACCGGTGCCGCCATCGGCGCAGTGAAGACCGGCGGCAAGGCCGCCACCAAGTTCGTGCGCCGCAATCCGGCAGTGGCCGTGGCCGCTGCAGCGGTGGGTGTCGGCCTGCTCGGCTATGCGCTGTACCGCAAGCAGCAGAAGAAGAAGGCCGCCAATGGCCACGTGGTGAATGGGCAGGCGCAGCGCATCAGCGCGCGTGACCGCCGCAACGACACCGTCGTGGACGAGCACAGCGATATCGGCAGTGACGCGTGAGTTTGCCCGGCTCGGATCCCTTCCTCAGGAAGGGCTCTGACCCGATCAGCCGCATGAGGGCCGGATACCGAGAGGTATCCGGCCCTTTCCGTATCAACCGATCTGCCGCCACTGCCCAGGCTGCAGGTCATCCAGCCGGTAAGGCCCCATCGACACCCGCACCAGCCGCAACGTCGGCAGGTTCACCGCCGCGGTCATCCGCCGCACCTGGCGATTGCGCCCCTCGCGGATCGTGATCGCCAGCCAGCTGTCGGGCACGGTCTTGCGGAAACGTACCGGCGGATCACGCGTCCACAGCGACGGCGCCGGATCGAGGCGTTCGATCTTCGCGGGCAGGGTCGGCCCATCATTGAGCACCACGCCTTCGCGCAGCTGCTGCAGCTGCTCGTCGCTGGGCATGCCTTCCACCTGCACCCAGTAGGTCTTGTCAGCCTTGTGCTTCGGGTCGGTCAGCTTGTGCGCCAGCGTGCCGTTGTCGGTCAGCAGCAGCAGGCCCTCGCTGTCATGGTCCAGGCGACCGGCGGCATACACGCGCGGCGGCAGGCCGAACCCGGCCAGGGTCGGCCGCGGCGGCACACTGCGGTCGGTGAACTGGCAGAGCACGTTGAAGGGCTTGTTGAAGGCGATCAGCATTGCGGGCACGACGGGCGGCGGGTGGGATAGTGTCCCACGCCGCGCCACGCGCCACTCGGCTGTAGAGCCGAGCCCATGCTCGGCTCATCGCGCACAGCGCGGCGGTACGCAACAGCAGCCGAGCATGGGCTCGGCTCTACAGAGTCAACATGCACCAGCCCGGCGCTACCGCCTTACGGCTTGATGAAGCGCAGGGTCATGCGGTCGCTTTCGCCGATCGCCTGGTACTTCGCATCATCGGCCTTGTCGTGCTGGTTGGTCGGTGGCAGCGTCCACACGCCGTTCGGGTGGTCCTTGGTGTCGCGCGGGTTGGCGTTGACCTCGCTACGCGCGTCCAGCTTGAAGCCGGCGGCCTCGGCCATCGCGATCACCTGCTGCTGGCCGACATAGCCGGTGTCATCGTCGTCGGCCACATCGGCCTTGGCGCGATGCTCGACCACGCCCAGCACGCCGCCCGGCTTGAGCACGTTGAAGAAGCCCTGGAACATGCCCTGCGCCTGGCCGGCCTTGCGCCAGTTGTGCACGTTGCGGAAGGTCAGCACCACGTCGGCTGAACTGGCCGGGCCGAACACCGGCTTGGCCGGATCGTAGGCCACCACCGCGGTCTTGCCGAACTGTGCCGGCGCAGCGCCGTACTTCTTTTCCAGGCTGTCGCGGCTGCGCTGCTGGTAGTCACGGCCGCGACCTTCGGCAACGGCCATCGGATCGACCACGGCGGCGACGTAATGACCCTTGTCGTGCAGCAGCGGCGCCAGGATTTCCGAGTACCAGCCGTTGCCGGGGGTGATCTCGATGACGGTCTTTTCCGGCGTCACCTTGAAGAACGACAGCGTCTGCGCCGGATGGCGGAAGCCATCGCGCTTGACGTTGTTGGCATCACGGGTCGACGCCTTCACCGCCGCATCGATGGCCGGTGAGACCTGGATCTTCGCCGGTGCCACCGTGGCCGGTGCGGCGAACGCGGGAACAGCGGCAAGCAGGGCCGAAGCAAGCAGCAGGCGGCAACCACGCAGGGACGAAGCAGGCATCATCGGAGCGACTCCAGCGGAAGATGCGGCGAGACTAGCAGCCGCGGCGTCCCAGGTGTTCACAAAACGTTAGCTGCATGCGTATCGCGGAACACTGTTTTGTGGTCACCGCCGCAGCACGGTCACACAACGCGTTCTATTCTGGAACACTTCCCCCAAGGAGTCCGTGCCCATGACGGCAACCCGCGAACTGGGCCGTTCCGGCCTGCATGTACGTCCGCTCGCCTTCGGTGGCAACGTGTTCGGCTGGAGCGCCGATGAGAAGGCCAGCTTCGCCCTGCTCGATGCCTTCGTCGACGCCGGCTTCAGCCTGGTCGACACCGCCGATGTGTATTCGGCCTGGGTGCCGGGCAATGCCGGTGGCGAATCGGAAACGCTGATCGGCAAGTGGTTCGCCCGCAGCGGCAAGCGCGACAAGGTGGTGCTGGCGACCAAGGTGGCCAAGTGGGCCGAACGCCCCGGCCTGACCCCGGACAACATCAATGCCGCGGTCGAGGATTCGCTGCGCCGCCTGCAGACCGATGTGATCGATCTGTACCAGGCCCACGAGGAGGATGAGTCGACGCCGCTGGAAGCGACCCTGGCCGCGTTCGGCCGCCTGATCGAAGCCGGCAAGGTGCGCGCGATCGGTGCCTCCAACTACAGCGCCACGCGCCTGGCCGATGCGCTGAAGGTGTCCACCGACTACAAACTGCCGCGTTACGAAACCCTGCAGCCGGAGTACAACCTGTACGACCGTGCCGGCTACGAGAAGGAGCTGGAACCGCTGGTGCAGCGCGAACAGATCGGCGTGATCGGCTACTACGCCCTGGCCAGCGGCTTCCTCAGCGGCAAGTACCGCACACCGGCCGATGCAGCCAAGAGCCCGGCACGTGGCGAAACGGTGGTGAAGCGCTATCTGAATCCGCGTGGCCTGCGCATCCTGCAGGCGCTGGATGACGTGGCCAGCAAGCACAGCGCCAGCGCTGCACAGATTGCATTGGCATGGCAGATCGCACGACCGTCGATCACCGCGCCGATCGTCAGCGCCACCAGCGTCGAGCAGCTGCACGATCTGCTGGCGGCGGCCAACGTGTCGCTGAGCGTGCAGGATGTCGCGCAACTCGATGCCGCCAGCAAAGAAGGCTGAGGGGCAGTGCCGGCCGCTGGCCGGCATCGCACAATGCCGAAGAAAATAATTCAACAAAATGGTTGCGCACGAGTAAATCGTGGTTTATCGTGCGCACCTCGTTTCAACAACCACTGGAAACTTCCCTTGAACGCGCATTCCGTCGCCATCGCCAAACTGCTGCCATGCCTGCGCATGGACGTGCTGGCGCGCGCGTTCGGCAAGGAAGTCCAGCTGACAACGGCCTGATACCCGCCCTGCGGAGATCGGCCACCCCGATCTCCGAGGCTTGACGACGCCCTCGGAACGCAAGTCCCGGGGGCGTTTTCGTTTGCGTCGGTACAAGGACCCGCGATGCCAGAACTGCACCCCGCGCGGCAACCCGCCGCTCACTGACCCAGGTTTTTTCCGCCCCGCCGAAGGATTTACTTCGCGCGACCGGCAGCGCCTGGACATTATCTGCATCGCACCCAAACATTATCGCTCGCGATAATGTCGGTGGCCTGCACCCTCGATTCTCCAACGGTCCCGTTTCCACCACGGGCTGGTGCGCGCGGCGTTGCCGTGGCGTATGCCGGAGGTCGCGGACATGCCATCGCCTGGATCGCCTGCTGGAGGCAGGCACCGGTTCGCCGGTACGCGGTTCGATTCCGCGCGGTTCACCACTGGATAGCTCAGTCGGGTAGAGCAACGGATCCTGATTCCGTCTGTCGTGGGTTCGACTCCCACTCCAACCACATGACCTCTCACGTCATGACTTGAAGCAACACCCGGGGCGCAAGCCCCAGCGGCCATCGTCGCCGTCCACGGACACCGCCTTCGGGCAGGAACGTGGAAGGCAACGGACCGCACGCCGGGCCCCGGCCCGCCGCCACTGCCAGCCACGTTCCGCACCGGTGCTGCCTGCCGGGAACGACGATGGCAGCAGAGCCGGTGCACCGAAGGCTCCGCGCGCGGACCGTCCGCCGATGGCCGCCCTCTTCCGCTGCCTGCACGTGGTGTGCAGGCGGCCTCGCCACGACCTGATCGACCCGGGTCATGGCGATTCATCCGCAACGGGTCGAACCACCAGAGCCATACAAGGAGAGACTCCCATGTTCTGGACCATCAAGGTCGTGATCGGCGACGGCGAGCGCGGCCTGGTGTATCGCAACCGTCGTTTCCAGCAGATCCTGCTGCCGGGCGTGCACCGCCTGTCGCCGTTCGGCGGCCGCCCGCACGTGGACATCCACACTGCATCGAAGGGCGCGGCCTACACCGGCAGCGACCAGGACAGCCTGATCGAGGCACTGGGCGCGACGCTGGACACGCACTTCGTGCTGGCCAACGTCGGTGCCACCGAGGTCGGCCTGTTGCTGCGCAACGGCCGCATCGATGAAGTCCTGCCGCCGGGCAGCCGCCGCCTGTACTGGCGGGGTTCGGTCGACACCCAGGTACGCGCGATGGCGCTGGGTGACGAGCCGCGCATTCCGGCGGACGTGCAGCAGCGCCTGGGCCAGCTGGGCGTGCTGCCGCGTGTGGCGGTGATCAGCACCGTGCCGAGCGAGTCGGTCGGCCTGCTGTTCATCGATGGCACGCTGCGGCAGACGCTGGACGCCGGCCTGCACGCGTTCTGGAACTTCAACGGCAACGTATCGGTGGAGCGTGTGGAACTGCGTGCGCGCTCGCTGGACGTGTCCGGCCAGGAACTGCTCAGCCGCGACAAGGTGACCCTGCGGGTGAACCTGGCCGCTACCGTGCAGGTGGTCGACCCGGTGCGTGCACACCGCACGCTCAGCAATGCCGACGAGTTCGTCTACCGGCAGCTGCAGTTCGGCCTGCGCCAGGCGATCGCCGCGCGCAGCCTGGACGAGCTGCTGGGTGACAAGGCGGCACTGGACGGCGAGATCGCCGCCCATGTGCAGGCCGCGATCGAGGGCCACGGCGTACGGTTGCTCGGCGTGGGCATCAAGGACGTGATCCTGCCGGGCGAGATGAAGGAGATCCTCAACGGTGTGGTGCTGGCCGAGAAGCAGGCCCAGGCCAGCGTGATCCGCCGTCGCGAGGAGGCCAACGCCACGCGTTCGCAGCTCAACACCGCAAAGCTGATCGAGGACAACCCGGTGCTGATGCGCTTGAAGGAGCTGGAGGCATTGGAGAAGGTCACCGAGAAGATCGACAAGCTCACCGTGTTCGGCGGCCTGGATGGCGTGCTGAAGCAGCTGGTGACGATCAGGTAGGGGGTAGCGGTGGCGCAGGGACGCGCCACCGGCCCATCAAGGACATAGACGAAGACATGGACACTCAACACAACTATCAATGGCTGCACGCCGAGGGCACCACACCGATCAAGGGCTGGGTCAACGGTGTGCCGCTGGAAGCGCAGGCGCATGAGCAGCTGCGCAACATCGCCGCGATCCCGTTCGTCGGGCCGTGGGTGGCCGTGATGCCGGACGTGCACCTGGGCAAGGGCGCGACCGTGGGCTCGGTGATCCCGACCCGCGGTGCGATCATCCCGGCCGCGGTCGGCGTCGACATCGGCTGCGGCATGGCCGCCGTGCGTACCACGCTGCGCGCCAATGACCTGCCCGATGACCTGCGGCAGCTGCGCAACAGCATCGAGCGCAGCATCCCGGTCGGCAACGGGCGGGGCGGCGAGCACCAGCGCATGCCCGACAGCATCCACACCCGGCTGGTGCAGTCCGGGCTGGCCGCCGGCCTGGAGAAGATCAAGGACAGGCACCGCAGGATCCGCACCGACAAGCTCGACCGCCAGCTGGGTACGCTGGGCGGCGGCAATCACTTCATCGAACTGTGCCTGGACGAGACGGACACGGTGTGGGTGATGCTGCACAGCGGATCGCGTGGCACCGGCAACCTGATCGGCACGTACTTCATCGAGAAGGCGCGCGAGGAACTGGCCCGGCGCGTGCTCGGCTTCCACCTGCCGGACAAGGACCTGGCGTTCTTCATGGAAGGCGAGCCGCTGTTCGATGACTACGTCGAAGCGGTGTCGTGGGCGCAGGACTATGCCCGGCAGAACCGCGAGGCAATGATGTCGCGGGTGCTGGCCGAAATGCGCCACCGGTTGCCGAAGTTCCAGCTGGCTGCGATGGCGGTGAACTGCCACCACAACTACGTGCAGAAGGAGACGCACCACGGCCAGGAACTGCTGGTGACGCGCAAGGGCGCGGTGAGTGCGCGCGAGGGCGAGCTGGGCATCATTCCCGGCAGCATGGGCACGCGAAGCTACATCGTGCGTGGCAAGGGCAACGCAGACAGCTTCCACAGCTGCAGCCACGGTGCCGGCCGGGTAATGAGCCGTGGCGCTGCGCGCCAGCAGATCACGCTGGCCCAGCACCGCGAGGCCACCGCGCACGTGGAATGCCGCAAGGACAGCGGCGTGCTGGATGAGTCGCCGGCCGCGTACAAGTCGATCGACGATGTAATGGCCGCACAGCTGGACCTGGTCGACGTGGTGCACACCCTGCGCCAGGTGCTGTGCGTGAAGGGATGATGGAGTGGTGCCGGCCAAGGCCGGCACCCACCGCGCCTCAATCGTGCTCGATCCCACACCAACCCGGCAGATAGCGCGCGTCGGCGTGCCGTGCGTGTTCGGTGGCGGTGGTTACCGCCTGCTGGAAATCGCGGCGGATCAGCTTGCGGGTCATGCGCTGGCGGAAATGGTCAGCCCACAGGAACTCGGCGAACGGCTGCACCGATTTGGCGTAGCCGCCCCGGCGGCGGACCTCGCCGGCCAACGAGCGATGCGGGTCATCAGCCAGGTCCAGCAACGATTTCGGCATCGCCGACGGCGGCTGCCGCACGCCCTCGGCATCGAATGGATGCGCCCAGCAATAGCGTTCCATCACCGTCCAGAACAGCTTTCTCGGCAGGTGTGACAGATCCGCCTGCACCACGGTCAGCACGTGTTCGATGCCCTCCTCGTGCAGGGCCAGCGCCAGATGGTGGTGGTCGATCAGGTACAGCCGGTTCGAGGGTCCCGCCACCACCGGCACCATGTGCCGCCCGAGGTAGCGCTCCTCACCTTCCTTCGGCAGGTGCTTCCATTGCGCGCGCTTGCGCTGCACTTCCAGCAGGCCCACGCTCATCTGCGTCGGCCGCAGCTCGAGGATGGCAACCGGCGAAAGCCGCGGTTCGGGAATGCGGGTCATGGCGTACCTCGTGTGCGGTAGTGGTCAACGGCCTGTTGCACGCTGTGGGTGGTTCCGTCCGGCCCCAGCAACGCGGCGATGCCGAAGCGCTCCAGCGCCTGCATCGCGCGTACCGAGCCCAACCGCGCGATGACGAACGCGATCCCCTGCTGCTGGCATAGGCTGATCACCTCGCGCAGGGTCTGCGCAGCGCTGTAGTCGATCTCGACGATCGCGCTGCCTTCCAGCACGATCAATCCCGGCGCCGGTGTCGCATCGATGCTGGCCAGCAGCTGCCGCTTGAAGCTGTCGGCGTTGGCGAACAGCAGCGGTGCCTGGAACGCCAGCACGGTTACACCCGGCTCGGTCTCGCCACGGCTGCCCGGCCACCAGACCGTGCTGCCCGGCAGGCGGGTCAGTGTCAGCATCGGACTGTGCGCGATCATCCACACGCCATGCAGCAGGGCCAGGCCCACACCCATCGCAATGCCCGACTGGATCGGCAGGCAGACCACCGCCAGGAAGGTCAGCACCGCCAGCAGTGCTTCGCCGCGTGCACGGCGGGCGATGTCGATCAGCACGCGCAGGCGGAACAGGCGTACCGCTACGAACAGCAGCACGCCGGCCAGCGCTGCATCGGGAATGGCACCGAGCACGCTGCCACCGCAGAACGCCAGCAGCATCACCAGGGCCGCCGCGATCAGTGCGCCCAGCTGCGATGTCGCGCCGGCTTCCACCACCACCGCGGTGCGCGGCGGGCTGGCATTGACCGGGAACGCCCCGAACGCAGCCGACAGCAGGTTGCCGGCACCAACACCGAGGAAATCCTTGTTGACGTCAGGCTCTTCCTCGCCCGGAAACGCGCGGTCGACGGCGGCCACCTGCATGATGATCACCAGGGCCAGCAGCAGCGCCAGCGGCACCAGCGTGGTGAGCGTCGCCAGCGCGGGCAGCTGCCAGGCCGGAGGATACGGTGACACCGCGCCGAGCGTCGCCACACCCAGCCGTTCGGCACCGAGCCAGGCAACCAGCAGCGTGGCGATGGCCACCGCGATCAGCGCGCCGGGAATGCGCGGATTGATGCGGTCGCACAGCGCCATCGCCAGCAGCACGCCGAAGCTGATCAGGGCCGGCAGCAGCTGCGCATGCGGCAGTGCCTGCAGCAGCGCGTACAGGCGTTCGGGCAGCTCGCTCGACGGCAGGCTGACGCCCAGTGCCACCGGCAACTGTGAGGCCGCGATATGCACGGCGATGCCGCCCAGAAAGCCGGTCACCACCGGTACCGACAGCAGCGCGGCGACCACGCCAATCCGCAGCAGTGCCGCCAGTGCCAGGAACACGCCGACCAGCAGCGCCAGCAGCACGGCACTTCCGGCCAGTGCGCTGGCCTGCTGCGCGGCCAGTCCAGCCAGGGTGAGCGCGAAGATCGGCGTGATGGTGGAATCCGCACCGACCGTCAGCCGACGGTTGCGGCCCAGCAGCACGAAGCCGAGCGTGGCGCCGACGAAGGCGTAGAAGCCGACCTGCGGTTCGAAGCCGCCCAACCGCGCCGTCGCCATCTGTTCGGGCAGGGTGATCGCCGCCAGGGTCACGCCGGCGATGGCATCACGCGTGGCCTGTGCCGGTCGCCAGCCACGCAGACCCTGCAGCGGTGCGAAGAGCGATCTGAGGCGGTTCGCTTCGTCCATGCCGGGTCCGGGCTGCGTGGGTGCGTTGCGTCCACTATCGGCGTGGGGAAGTGGATGCCGTGTCAGTAGATCCACGCCATGCGTGGATGCGGTCCCATCGGGGTCAGAGCCCCTTCTACGAAGGGGGTCCGACCCCGGCGCCGACCAAGATCGGCATCTACCAGAACAAGCCCGATCAGCGTGGCACGCTGTCTTCGCCCACCAGCGCATGGTGCATGCCGATCCCCGCGCGCACGCCTTCGGCGGTAGCCAGGGTGATATTGCCGACCGTGGTCGCATCGCCTGCGGCATACACGTTCGGCACCGAGGTCTGCTTCATCGCATCGACCTCGATCAGCACGCCCAACGGGCTCTCGGCCAGCGTGCAGCCGAGCTGCTGCACCAGCGGCGTGGCCATCGCCTGGGTGGCCGGCACGAACAGCGCACGCTGGGCGATGCGGCGGCCATCGGCCAGCTCTACTTCCAGCCAGGTCGGCTGGTCGCCCTGCACCCCCAGCACCGGTGAGGTCTCGATCTGCACGCCGCGCTGCTGCATGGCCGCCTGCTCCTCGTCGGTGATCGGCAGGCCCTGGCTGAAGAAGGTGACATTGCCCCAGTCAGCGAACAGCGGTGCCTTGCTGGCCGACATCGGATGGCCCCCAAGCAGGCCGATTGCGCCACCACCCACTTCATAACCGTGGCAGTAGGGGCAGTGCAGCACGGTGCTGCCCCAGCGTTCGGCCAGTCCGGGCAGTTCCGGCAGCTGGTCGGCGATGCCGCTGGCCAGCAGCAGCTTGCGCGCGGCCAGCACCTGGCCATCGGCGGTACGCACTTCCACGCCACCGGCGCTGGCGGTGGCCTGCACGGCCTCGGCATGCACCCAGCGCACGCTGGGGTAGTCCAGCAGTTGCTGGCGCGCGGATTTCAGCAGCTCGGCGCCGCTGATGCCATCGAGCCCCAGCACCCCGTGCGAATGGCTGGCGAAGCGGTTGCGCGGCGAACCGGCGTCGATCACGGTGACCGGGCGACGGGCACGGGCCAGGATCAGGCCGGCGGCGATACCGGCATAGCTGCCGCCGACGATGAGCACATCAGGATTCATGATGACCTTCCAGGGAACGATGATGGGCGAGATGGCGGGCGAAATCGGCGCCGAGCTGGTCCAGCGTGGTCGCCTGCAGGCGCTGTTCGAGCAGCCGCTGCGCCTCGCGTGCGCCCTCCAGCAAGGCACTGTTGACCAGCTGCTGGATCGGGCAGCCGCCGCCCGTATCGCGGGTACCGACCTGCACCAGCGGCGGTGCGCCCACCGCCAGGTAGATGTCATGCAGGGTGATGGCTGCGGCGTCGCGGGCCAGCTGGCTACCGCCCCCATGGCCGCGGGCACTGTGCACCAGGCCGGCCTTGTGCAGCTGCGCCAGCAGGCGGCGGATCACCACCGGGTGGGTCGGCAGGCACGATGCCAGCTGCTCGGAGGTGCGTGGGGCGGATTGGCCGACCAGGTGCGCCATCACGTGCAGGGCATCGGAGAGGGGGTTCGCGGATTTCATGTAACAACAATAGTTACATTTAATTCTCCTGTCGAGGGTCCGCATTCGTTCCATATGGACACATTTGTCCTATGAAATAGTTTCTTCACATCGCTAAACGAAACGCGAATGTGATGCACGTCGCACTTCAGTGTGTGCGCGGCGGGTCGATACCGCAGTGCCCCTTCCCGAGAGTTCTTCCCCATGAATGCGTCTGTCCGTGCTCCGCGCCTGCAGTCCAAGCTGCTCGGCGCGGTTTCTGTTGGTCTGGCCGTGGTCCTGCTGTGCGCTCTGGCGGGCCTGGCCTCCGCCTGGTTGAAGTTGTCCACCGAGGTTCCGCCCGAAGTCGCGCACAGCCGCGATGCCGAACGCCTGCAGCGTGAATTCCGCGGCCAGGTGCAGGAATGGAAGAACGTGCTGCTGCGCGGCCACGACGACGCGTTGCGTCAGCGCCACCTGGAGGCCTTCGACAGCGAAGGCCGTCTGGTCGAGCAACTGGCCAAGGGCCTGGTGACCAGCCCGGACGCGCGCACGCGTGAACTGGCACAGGCGTTCATCGGCCTGCACGCACAGTTGCAGCAGGACTATCACGCGGCGCTGCAGGCCTTTGCCGAGGCCAGCTACGATCCCGCCGCCGGCGACACCCTCGTGCGCGGCAAGGATCGTCCGGTGGCGGCGGCACTGGACGCCCTGAGCACGCACGCCACGCAGGTGGCCGAAGCGGCGCTGGCGGCACGCTCGCAGCAGGCGCGGCAGACCCTGCTGCTGTGCGCGGCGCTGACCGTGCTGGCCGCCGTACTGCTGCTGATAGGCCTGGCCTGGTGGCTGCGGCGTGCGGTGGTGCAACCGGTGCTGGCAGTGGAAGCGGCGGCGCGCGCGGTGGCCGCCGGCGACCTGCAGCACGTGGTGCAGGTGCGCAGCCGCGACGAGATCGGACGCCTCGCGCAGGCCATGCAGGCGGTGCAGTCCACGCTGCGCGGCGTGCTGGATGCACAGACCGCGATGGCGCAGGCGCACGAAGCCGGCACCATCAGCCATCGCATGGACGCCGCAGCCTTCCCCGGCGCGTTCGGCACCATGGTGGCCGACTGCAACACGCTGGTCGATGCGCACATCCAGGTCAAGATGCGCGCGATCTCGATCATGGGCCGCTACGCCGTCGGCGACCTCAGCCAGGACATGGAGCGCCTGCCCGGCGAGAAGGCCGTGATCACCGAAGCGCTGGATGCGGTCAAGCACAACCTCGGCGCGATCAACGGCGAGATCCGCCGCCTGGCCGAAGCGGCGGCCGCCGGTGACTTCAGCCAGCGTGGTGACAGTGCTCGCTTCGAGCATGATTTCCGCGCGATGGTCGAGGGCCTGAACCGCCTGATGCAGACCACAGAGCTGAACCTGGGCGAGGTCTCCAGCATGCTGCGCGCGATCGCCGATGGACGCCTCGGCGCGCGCATGCACGGGGATTTCCAGGGCGTGTTCGCGCGTATCGCCGGCGATGCCAATACCACCGCCGCGCAGCTGGCGACCATCGTCACCGACATCAAGCACGCCTCCGGCAACATCCACACCGCTGCGGCGGAGATCGCCGCCGGCAACAATGACCTGTCGCGCCGCACCGAACAGCAGGCCGCCAACCTGGAAGAGACAGCGGCGTCGATGGAGGAACTGACCTCCACCGTGCGCCAGAACGCCGAACATGCGCGCCAGGCCAACCAGCTGGCGATCGGCGCGCACACGGTCGCCTCCCACGGCGGCAGCGTGGTCGGCCAGGTGGTGGCAACGATGGGTGCGATCGAGACCTCGTCGCGGCAGATCGCCGACATCATCAGCGTGATCGATGGCATTGCCTTCCAGACCAACATCCTGGCCCTGAACGCGGCAGTGGAAGCAGCGCGCGCCGGTGAACAGGGCCGCGGCTTCGCGGTGGTCGCCAGCGAAGTGCGCACACTGGCGCAGCGCTCGGCGGCGGCCGCGAAGGAGATCAAGTCACTGATCGAAGCCTCGGTGGAACAGGTCGGCCATGGCGCGCAGCGCGTGCGCGAGGCCGGCGACACCATGGCCGAGATCGTTGCATCGGTGCAGCGCGTGACCGACATCATGGCCGAGATCTCCGCGGCCTCGCAGGAACAGAGCGCGGGCATCGAACAGGTCAGCCAGACCGTGATCCAGATGGACGGCACCACCCAGCAGAACGCCGCGCTGGTGGAAGAGGCCAGCGCCGCCGCGCGCAGCCTGGAGCAGCAGGCGAACCGGTTGATCGATGCGGTGGACGTGTTCGATCTGTCGACCACGGCGGCAGTGAAGGGCGGGCTGGCACGCGCGGCCTGATTGATGCGGTTGCCGGCCAGCGGCCGGCACTACCGTCGGAATCCGTGCGGACCAACGGTCCGCACCCACCACAGGGGTCGTGCGGGTCGCTGGCCGGCAGCGTCCAACGCTGCATGGGTAGCGCCCGACCGTTGGTCGGGCGATGGCAGGAATCCGTGCGGACCAACGGTCCGCACCCACAGGGCGGTCCGCACCCACAGGGACCCGCAGCGGCCTGGCGGTCGTACACGGTGATGCAATGCACCGTTGCCGGCATGCACGCGGTCACTGGCCTACCCTTTGCCGGATATTCCCGCCTCCCTCCCCCCTCTGCTGGAGCCCCCCATGACTGTCCCCGCCTTCGGTCTCGGCACCTTCCGCCTGAAAGACCAGACCGTGATCGACTCCGTGCGCAACGCGCTGGCGGTCGGCTACCGCGCCATCGATACCGCGCAGATCTACGGCAACGAAGCCGAAGTCGGCCAGGCCATTGCTGATTCCGGCGTGCCACGCGATGAGATCTACCTGACCACCAAGGTCTGGATCACCGCGTTCAAGCGCGATGCGCTGCTGGCCAGCCTGCGCACCAGCCTGGAAAAGCTCCGCACCGACCAGGTGGACCTGGCGCTGATCCACTGGCCCTCGCCGAACGACAAGGTCGACGTGCCGATGGAGGAGTACCTGACCGCACTGGCCGAAGCCAAGGCGCAGGGCCTGACCCGTGAGATCGGCATCTCGAACTTCACCATCGCGCAGACCCGCAAGGCGATCGGCATCCTCGGTGCCGATGCCATCGCCACCAACCAGATCGAAGTCCACCCTTACCTGCAGAACCGCCTGCTGGTGAAGTTCCTGCAGGACAACGGCATCCACGTCACCGCCTACATGAGCCTGGCCTATGGCGAGGTGATCAAGGACCCGGTGATCCAGACCATTGCCGGCCGCCACCAGGCCACGCCGGCGCAGATCGCACTGGCCTGGGCGCTGCAACAGGGCTTCTCGGTGATCCCGTCGTCGACCAAGCGCGAGAACCTGTCGAGCAACCTGGAAGCGGCAGCGATCCGCCTGACCGACGAAGACATGGCACAGATCGCCAAGCTCGATCGCGGCCATCGCCTGGCCAACCCGGAAGGGATTGCCCCGGCCTGGGATTGATTCCAGCGACGGCGTGCACCTGCCCTGGTCGGCGCTGACCTTGGTCGGCGTTGGCCTCTGGTCGGTCGATGGCACATCGTGCCGACCAAGGTCGGCACCTACCAAAGGCAGAGCTATCCCTCGCCTTGCAGCAACCACCCACGCATCGCCGCACTGACCTCGTCCGGCTTCTCCATCGGCGCCAGGTGCCCGCAGTCGGGCACCACCACCAGCTGCGAGTGCGGCACCATCGCGTGCATTTCCTCGCTCACCGCCAGCGGCGTGATGCGATCGTTCGCGCCGCACACGATCAGCAGCGGATCGCGGTAATCGGCCAGCACATCATGGCCATCGCGGCGCTCCAGCGCGCTCTGGCGCAGGAACACGTCCGCGCCCAGGCGGGCGGTCATGTCGCGCACGCGCTGCACCAGCACGTAGTCGTCCAGCCGCGAAGCATCGATGTAGCTGCGCATCAGCACGTCACCGAAGCCGTGGAATTTTCCCGGCAGGCGTACGCTGGCACGTTGGCTGCGGCGCTGGTCGGCCCGCTCGGGTGAGTCGGCGTGGATCGAGGTGTCGATCATCGCCAGCTGCAGCACCCGCTCCGGCGCGATGCGCAGGATCTGCTGGGCCACGAAGCCACCCAGCGAGAACCCGGCCAGCGCAAAGCGCTCCGGTGCCTGCGCCAGCACGTCCTCGGCCACCGCCTGCAGGGTCTCGCCACGGGTCTGGTCGCCCACGGTGCAGTCGGCGATATCGGCCAGGTCGGCCAGCTGCGCGCGCCACAGCTCGGCATCGTTGAGCAGGCCGGGCAGCAGCAACAGGGGGATACGGTCGGTCATGGGGCTATTGTCGCGCCAGCACGGTGACGGAACCATGCCGCAACGGGCGATTGCGTTGTAGAGTCGAGCACAGCCAGTCGAGCATGGCTCGACTCTACAGAAGGCAGCGACACGGACGCGACCATGGCAGACCCCTACAACAGCGGCACCCCTTCCCCGCCGGCACTGCGCTTCGACGATGCGCTGGTCACCACCGCCTTCGAACTGCCCGGCCATCGCGTCGTACGCAACCTCGGCGTGGTGCGTGGCATCACCGTGCGCTCGCGTTCGATCGTCGGCAACTTCCTGGGCGGCATCCAGACGCTCTTCGGTGGCAACATCACCATCTACACCGAGCTGTGCGAACAAGCCCGCGAGGAGACCTACCGCGACATGGTCAAGCACGCGCGGCAGCTGGGTGCCAACGCGATCATCGGCATGCGCTACGACGCCACCGATGTGATGACCGGTCTGACCGAAGTGCTGTGCTATGGCACGGCGGTGGTGGTGGAGCCGTTGCGATGACGCAGGCGCCAAGCGCACGCAGGAGCAGCCGAGCGTAGGCTCGGCTCTACAGGAATCACGCCACCGGCGGGACGTCGGGCACCTCGACCTGCTGCACCGGCAGGGTCACCATCATCACCGTCGGGTCGTCCGGGTCCAGCTTCGTCTTGAAGCCCAGGCTCTGGCACATCGCCAGCATGGTGCTGTTCTCGCGCAGTACCTGGCCTTCGACCACGTCCAGGCCCAGCCACTTGGCGTACTCGATCATGATCGCCATCAACCGCCAGCCGATGCCGTGGCCCTTCAGGTCCGAGCGGATCAGGATGCCGTACTCGCCACGGTGGTAATCGGCATCGGCGTGCAGGCGCACCGCGCCCAGCATTTCGCCGCTGCGCGGTTCGATCGCCACCAACGCGATCGAGCGTGCGTAGTCGAGCTGGGTCAGGCGCGCGATGAACTCGTGGCTGAAGTGCTTCACCGACTGGAAGAAGCGCAGGCGCAGGTCCTCGTCGCTGACACGAGCGAAGAACGCGCGGAACAGTGCGTCGTCCTCCGGCCGCACCGGGCGTACGAAGGCACGGCCGCCATCGGACAGTTCAATGGTGCGCTCCCACTCCTTCGGGTATGGGAACACCGAGAAACGCGGATGGCCGCGGCCCTTGTGCAGGATGCGCGACGGCGCCACCGCCACGCGGGCGTCGAGAGCGAGGATGCCCTTGCCATCGACCAGCAGCGGATTGATGTCCAGCGTGCGCACTTCGGGAATGTCGGCGGCCAGCTGTGCCAGCTTGACCAGCGCCAGTGCCAGTGCGCGCTCGTCAGCCGCCGGCACGTCGCCGTAAGCCTTGAGGATGCGCGAGGCGCGGGTCTGGCCGATCAGCTCGTGGGCCAGGCGCAGGTCCAGCGGCGGCAGCGCCAGTGCCTTGTCGTTGATCACTTCGACGGCAGTGCCGCCGCGACCGACCACGATCACCGGACCGAACGTCGCGTCATCGGCGATGCCGACAATCAGCTCACGCGCCTTCGGGCGGACGATGGTCGGCTGTACCAGCAGGCCATCGATGCGTGCATCCGGCCGCAGCTGGCGTGCACGCGACAGGATCGCGTTGGCCGCGCTCTGCACCGCCGGCAGCGTGGACAGGTTCAGGCGCACGCCATCCACTTCCGACTTGTGCGGAATATCCGGCGAGAGGATCTTCAGTGCGACCGTGGCACCGCGCTCCAGCAGCGGCTGCGCCAGGTCCATCGCCTCGTGCGCATCACGCGCGTGCATCACCGGCGCGGAGGGAATGCCATAGGCCTTGAGCAGTTCATGCGTGGCCAGCGGGTCCAGCCACTGCTGGCCGTTGGCCAGTGCGGCATCGACCAGCGTGCGCGCGGCGGCCGTGTCGACGCTGAAGTCCTGCGGCAGGCTGGGCGGCGTTTCCATCAAGGCGTTCTGCGCTTCGCGATAACGCACCAGGTGCTGGAAGCCACGGACGGCTTCGGCCTCGGTCGGGTAGGTCGGCACGCGTGCCGCGTTGAGCGTGGCGGTAGCCTGGTCATCGTTGCCCAGCCACACCGCGAACACCGGCTTGTCGCGATGATGGCGCGGGCGCAGCCCGAGCGTGCGGGTGAGCGCCTGCGCGGCGTCCGCCGATGAGGTGAACGCGGTCGGCACGTTGACCACCATCACCGCGTCGTTCTCGTTGTCGGCCAGCAGCGCTTCGATGGCCGCGGCATAGCGGTCACCATCGGCGTCGACCACGATGTCGACCGGATTGCTGCGCGACCAGCCCTGCGGCAGCACCGCATCGAGCTTCTCGACCGTGCTGTCGGACAGGTTGGCCAGCGTGCCACGCAATGCGATCAGCTGGTCCACGGCGAGTCGACCAACGCCGCCGCCATTGCTGAGAATGGCCAGGCGCCGACCGGGGAAGGTGCCCAGCCGCCCCAGCGACTCGGCGGCAGTGAACAGTTCGTCCAGCGCTCCCACGCGCAGCAGGCCAGCGCGGTTGAAGGCCGCACCGTACACATCATCTGCACGGGCCAGGGCCTGCACATGGGTATCGCGGCTGCCCGGCTGCACGCGCTCGGCGCGGCCGGACTTCACCACCACCACCGGCTTGGCGCGGGCGGCGGCACGCGCGGCCGACATGAACTTGCGCGCGTCCTTGATCTGCTCGACGTAGAGCAGGATGGCGCGGGTGCGATAGTCGGTGGCGAAGTAGTCGAGCAGGTCGCCGAAGTCGACATCCATGGTGTCGCCCAGCGAGACCACGGCGGAGAAGCCAACCGAGCGCGCCACGCCCCATTCCACCAGCGCAGCGGCAATGGCCGAGGATTCGGAGATCAGCGCGAGGTCACCGGCCTGCGGGAAGTGCGCGGCGATGCTCGCGTTGAGCCGTGCATGCGGTGCGATCACGCCCAGGCAGTGCGGGCCGAGGATGCGCAGGCCATGCTTGCGGGCCACCGCTTCCACCTGTGCCGACGGCGAACCCGGGCCTTCGCCCAGGTGCGCGGTGAGGATGATCGCCGCCTGCACGCCACGTTCGGCGGCAGTGCGCACCACCTGCGGCACGATCGCCGCCGGTGCGGTGATCACCACCAGGTCGGGCACCCAGTCCAGGTCCTTCAGCCGCTTGACCGTGCGGATGCCATCGATCTCGGCATGCCGCGGATTGATCCACGCCACCTTGCCGGGGAAGCCGGTGCCGCGCAGGTTGCGCATCACCGCGCGCCCGGCCGAGCGCTCGCGCGGGCTGCCGCCGATCACCGCGACCGACTGCGGACGGAACACGGACTGCAGGTGGTAGGTACTCATGCGCCTACGGTACCCAAAAAAGGGGACGGAGGGGATCAAGTCGTTTGTGCACAAACGACTTGATCCCCTCCGTCCCCTTTTTTGTTACAGCAGCGTGCCGTGCAAGATCATCGCGGCGATGCTGAAGTAGATCACCAGGCCGGTCACGTCCACCAGGGTGGCCACGAACGGGGCCGAGGCGCTGGCCGGGTCGAAGCCGAGCCGCTTCAGAATGAAGGGCAGCATCGAGCCGGACAGCGAACCGAAGGTGACGATGCCGACCAGCGCGGCGCCGATGGTGATCGCCAGCAGGATCCAGTGTTCGCCGTAGTCGTGCAGGCCGCCCAGCTGCCAGATGACGATGCGCACGATGGCCAGGCAGCCAAGGATGGCGCCCAGCACCATGCCGGTCGGGATCTCGCGCAGGGCCACTTTCCACCAGTCGCGCAGGCGCAGTTCGCGCAGCGCCAGGCTGCGGATCAGCAGCGAGGTGGCCTGCGAGCCGGAGTTGCCACCCGAGCTCATGATCAGTGGGATGAACAGGGTCAGCACCACCGCGCGTGCCAGTTCGTCTTCGTAGTGCTGCATCGCGCTGGCGGTCAGCATCTCACCCAGGAACAGCACGCTCAGCCAGCCGGCGCGCTTGCGCAGCATCTCGAAGAAGCCGATCTGCATGTACGGCTTGTCCAGTGCCTCCATGCCACCGAACTTGTGCGCGTCCTCGGTGGATTCCTCGATCAGCGCATCGAGCACGTCGTCCACGGTGACGATGCCGAGCATCTGCTGCTGCGCGTCGACCACCGGGATCGCCAGCAGGTCGTGGCGGCGGATCAGCCGCGCCACCTCTTCCTGGTCCATCAGCGCATCCACCGTCACCGGCGGATTGACCTGGGCCACGTCCAGGATCGATTCCTCGGGCAGGCCGGTGATCAGCCGGCGCATGGTCACCACCTGCTGCAGCTGCTGGCTGGCCGGTTCCAGCACGTAGATCGCGTACACCGTCTCGCGGGTGCGCTCGACCTGGCGGATGTGCTGCAGGGTCTGCGCCACGGTCCAGCTGGCAGGCACCGCCACGTACTCGGTGGTCATCAGCGCACCGGCCGTGTTCGGCGGGTAGCTGAGCAGCTTCTGGATGGCCTGGCGGGCGTCGGTGCCCAGCAGTGGAATCAGCCGCGCGCGCTCTTCTTCGTCCAGCTCGTGGACGATGTCGGTGGCGCGGTCGTCGGCCATCAGACCCAGCAGAGCCGCAGCCCGCGCTGGTGGCAGCGCGGCCACCAGTTCACCGCTGCGGTGCAGCTCCGGTGCTTCGAGCATCTTCACTGCACGCGGCAACGGCAGCGCAGCCAGCGTTTCCGCGGCGCGGGTCAGTTCCAGCGTGTTGAGGAATTCCACCGCGTCGGCGGTGTTGTAGTTCGCCAGCGGTGCGGCCAGTGCGGCGGCATCGGCCACCGGGCGCAGCAATTGCTTCTGGTTCATCGGTTTTGCCTTGTGGGGGTGCGACCTCGCGCAACGCCAACGCAGGCAAACCGTCCCGATGTCAGGCGGTGGCCATCGCTGGCGTCGAACGAGGTCGACTTCTACTGTCGCTGGACATGGGTTGGGGACTCCGGGATGCGTATGCCGACGGACGCGCCGCCAGCGGCGGGCAGTCTGGACCCGTGGGCCATGCAGGTCAACCCGGCCGCCCCGCACCGACGCCCGACCGGTTGTTCTCGTGCGTACACAGACCGGCGCGCATAATGTCGTGGTGGCGCTCGCCACGCCCTCCCCCACCCGAACGGACGCACAGCGGGCTCCCCCGATGACCAGGTATTCCCATGCATAGCGGTGGTCTGGAACTGGCCCTGGTGCTGCTGCTGGCGGCGGTCATCGCCGTGCCGGTGTTCAAGAAGTTCGGCTTCGGCGCGGTGCTGGGCTACCTGGCGGCCGGCGTGGTGCTGGGCCCGGACGGACTGGGCTTCGTGCAGGACGCCGACCGCATCCTCGGCGCCGCCGAAATCGGCGTGGTGATGCTGCTGTTCGTGATCGGCCTGGAACTGTCGCCGGCACGCCTGAAGGTGATGCGGCGCTCGGTGTTCGGTGCCGGTGCGGCGCAGGTGGCGCTGTCCGGGCTGGTGCTGGGCGGCCTGCTGCTGCTCGACCATTTCCAGTGGAAGAGCGCACTGGTGGTGGGTGTGGCACTGGCACTGTCGTCCACCGCGGTCGGCCTGCAGCTGCTGTCCGAGCACAAGGCGATCAACAGCGACCATGGCCGGCTGGGCTTTGCCATCCTGCTGTTCCAGGACCTGATCGCGATCCCCTTGCTGGCGGCCATCCCGCTGCTGGGCGGGGTGAAGAACGAGACCCTGCGCATCGAGGATGCGATGGTGGCGTTGGGCGCGCTGGCGCTGGTGATCCTGTGCGGGCGACCGGTGCTGCGCAAGGTGTTCAGCATCATCGCGCGCACCCGCAGCCCGGAAGTGTTCACCGCCACCGCCCTGCTGGTGGTGCTCGGCACCGCCTGGTTCATGCAGGAAGCCGGCCTCAGCCCCAGCCTGGGCGCGTTCCTGGCCGGCGTGCTGCTGTCCGATTCGGAGTTCCGGCACGAGCTGGAAGCGCAGATCGAGCCGTTCAAGGGCCTGCTGCTGGGCCTGTTCTTCATCGCGGTGGGCATGGGCATCGACCTCGACCGCATCGCCGCCGAGCCGTGGCTGATCGCGGCCGGCGTGGCGATCCTGCTGGTGGTCAAGTTCAGCCTGCTGTATGTGATTGGCCGTATTGCAAAGCTCAGTTCACGGCAGTCGCTGCTGCTGGGCAGCGTGCTGTGGCTGGGCGGCGAATTCGCCTTCGTGGTGTTCAACGAAGCGCAGCGCGCGCACCTGCTGGGCAACGCCAACCATGACCGGCTGGTGGCGATCGTTGGCCTGTCGATGGCGATCACGCCGCTGCTGATGATCGCGCTGCTCAGGCTGCTCGGCCAGGAAAAGGCCGCACCGCGCCAGGCGGCCGAGGCTGACAAGGTAGCGCCGGACAACCGGCCCAAGGTGCTGATCGCCGGCATGGGCCGCTTCGGCCAGGTGATCGCGCGACTGCTGACGGCACAGAAGGTGCCATTCGTGGCGCTGGAGGCGAACCCGGACACCGTGGCCGACCTGCGCCGCTTCGGCAACCAGTTGTACTACGGCGACCCGACCCGGCCGGAGATGCTGCGTGCGGCGGGTGGCGAGCACATCGACGTGTTCGTGATCACCGTGGATGACCCGGAGACCAACCTGCGCGCCGTGCGCATGGTGCGCCGGCTGTACCCGGACGCGAAGGTGCTGGCGCGTGCACGCAACCGCCAGCATGCGTGGCGCCTGATGGACATGTCGGCCGAGCCGTTCCGCGAAGTGTTCGGCACCAGCCTGGAGATGAGCGGCCGCGTGCTGACCGCGCTGGGCGTGGCACCGGACGTGGCCGAACGCCATGTGCAGCGCTTCCGCGAGCATGACGAACAACTGCTGCGCGACCAGTACCTGGTGTACGACGACGAGGCCGCGGTGATCCAGACCTCGCGCGATGCACGCAACGACCTGATGCACCTGTTCGAGGCCGACGCGGAGAGCGACGGCAAATAGGCGTGCCGACCAACGGTCGGCACCCACCACAGAATGCGGTAGTGCCGGCCGCTGGCCGGCAATCCCGGGATTCTGGAGGCTTCATGAGGTTGCCGGCCAGCGGCCGGCACTACCCACAGCGGATTCCGGCAGTAGATCCACGCCATGCGTGGATGGCGCGATGTTGGGGTCAGAGCCCTTTCCGTTGGAAAGGGATCCGACCCCGGCCTGTCAGCCGTTGTCGCGCAGGAACCGCGCCATCGACGAAACGCCCGGCACGCGCGGTTCGAACTCGCCGGCCACGTCGATGAAGCCGCGCATCACTGCGATCTCGCGCGGGCTGCGGTTGAGGCTGTCGCGCACTTCCGGATCGGCACCGGCGCGCAGCAGGCGCTGCACCAGCAGCGGCAGTCCATGCAGCGCGGCCAGATGCAGCGGGCCGAAGCCGCGCGGATCGCGCACGTCCAGGCTGACGTCCTCATCCAGCAGGCGCTCTACCGCTGCCATCACCACCTGCTCGTCGCAGGCGGTGCCCGGCTCGGCGCGTGCGCCCAGCAGCAGCAGCAGCGGCGTGACCGAACCGGCAGCAGCCTGGTCCGGCTCGGCGCCGGCCAGCAGCAGGGTGTCGAGCAGGGCCAGCAGGCGCGAGCGGTCGCGGGCACTGAAGCCGTACAGCGCGGCACAGTGCAGCGGCCCCAGCTGCTGCGCGTCACCGGCATGCACATCGGCACCGGCAGTGAGCAGGCGCGCGACGATGTCCGGCAGGCCAAGCGCGGAGGCCAGCATCAGCACGGTCACCCCACCCGGCAGGCGGTGTTCCAGCTTGGCGCCGGCATCGAGCAGTGCCGACACGATATCCACCTGGCGCATGCTGACCGCCGCCGACAGCGGCGTCGCACCACTGGCCGCGGCGTGCTGCGGATCGGCGCCACGCGCCAGCAGCAGGTCGGTCACCGCCAGGTGACCACCACCGGCCGCACGCAGCAGCGCGGTGCAGCCCTGTGCATCGACCGCGTCGACGGCGAACCCCAGATCGATCAGGCGGCGCACCGCATCCACATCACCGGCCATCGCGGCGGCCGGCAGATCGGCCTCGCGCAGGGTACGGCGCGGCAACGGCCACACCCGCCAATCCAGCCAGTCGGCCAGGTCACGGCGACCGATCGACAGCGCGACGCCCAGCGGCGTCTGGCCGTCGGCGGCACGTGCTTCCGGCGAGGCGCCGTGCTGCACCAGCAGCTTCAGCGCGCCTTCGCGGGCCAATGCGGTGGCCAGGTGCAATGCGGTCATGCCATGGCTGTCACGCGCTTCGCGATCGACACCGGCCTTGAGCAGGGCCTGCTGCAGCCGCAGCCAGCCCAGGCGCACTGCCAGCGACAACGGCGGGTCACCCGCCGGCGAGGCGGCGAATGGATCGGCGCCACGCTCCAGCAGTTCCAGCGCCAGCTGTTCCAGGCCACGGGCGGCCTGGTCGTGCTGCGCGCAGGCAGCGAGGAAACGCGCCAGGCCGCCGCGGCCGGCCGGCGACAGGCCACGCTGCAGCATCACCTGCAGCGCAGGCACCGCATCGATGCCGCGCGACAGCAGCGCGAACATCGGGGTGTCGGCGCAGGCGTCGCGCACATAAGGATCCGCACCGTGGCCCAGCAGCCAATCGACCGCGCGCGGCTCCAGTGCCAGCTCCGGATCGAGCAGCAGGCCGCCCAGTTCTTCCGGCTGGCACAGCTTGGCCAGCGCGGCCATGCCCTCGGTATTGCCGAAGCCCAGTGCTTCGCGCAGCAGGGTCAGCGGCGGACGGTCCGGCAGCAGGCCGCTGGCGCTGGCGGCTTCGCCGCGCTCGGCCAGGCCATCACTGACGGCGGCCGGCAACGGATAGGACGGGTCCAGCAGGGCGACGATCGCCCAGCGACCGGCTTCAGCGGCGTAGTCCACCGCGCGGCGGCCGACCGGATCAGCCGCATCGGCGGCGATGCCCAGCTCGACCAGGCGCTTGATCAGCAGCGGCGAGACATCCTCGGCCATCGCTGCCAGCTGCACCGCATTGCGGCCTTCGCCGTCCACCGCGACCAGGTCCGGCTTGTGCGGCAGCAGGTGCTCGACCACGGCGGCACGACCGGCACGGGCCGCTTCCAGCCACGGTGTACGACCCAGCGCATCGCGCGCTTCCAGATTGGCGCCCGCGCCGAGCAGCACGCCGATGATCTCCACGTGGCCAGCCAGGGCCGCCTCGTGCAACGCACTGCGGCGCTGGCGATCACGCGCATCGGCCCGCGCCTTGTGCTTGAGCAGCAGCTGCACACCGGCCGGATCGTCGTCCTCGGTGGCGGCGGCGGCCAGCAGCACTGGGGTGCCTTCGGCCGGTTCGCTGCGTGCACCACGTTCGAGCAGGAAGCGGGCCAGGCGCCAGTTGCCGACCTGGCAGGCCACCGCCAGCGGCGACCAGCCCTCGCGGTTCAGCGCATCGACTTCGGCGGCGGCATCGCGCAGCAGCGCGGCCACGCCCGGGTCGGAACTGCGTGCGGCATGGTGCAGCGGGGTGTTGCCATCACTGTCGGTGGCGCGCGAATCGGCGCCGTTGGCGAGCAGGGTCATCACCGCTTCGGGGCGGCCATGCCAGCTGTCGCGGGTCGCGGCCAGCAGCGGGGTCATGCCCCGGTGCGGCGCATTCACATCGACGCCGCGGGCAATCAGTTCGCGCAGCAGGCGCAGGTCCGGCAGTACCGCGGCCAGCACCGCCAGGCTGCGCTGGTCACGCCAGTTCGGGTCCGGCAGCGCATACGGATCGGCACCGGCCTGCAGCAGCTGCAGGCCGCGGTCGATGCGACCCTGGCGCGCGGCTTCATACAGCGCAGGTGTCAGTTCCTGCGGCGCCATCGCCTCCAGCGGCGCGGTTTCGGCCGCAGCGGGGAACATCGGTTCCTGTTCGCTGCTGGCCGCTGCGAACGGGCTGGGACGCAGCGACACCAGCGGCGCGGGCGCGACCCGCTGCAGCAGCAGGTGCAGCACCGGCGACAGCAGCACGACCGCCAGTGCGGCGGGCCAGCGTGCGCTTTCCGGCAACAGGCCCGGCCAGGCCGGCAGCACCACCAGTGCGGACAGCGCGATCACCAGCGCGGCCACGCCAAGGCCACGCCAGGCGGTCAGGTCGCGCCCGGCCAGCGCCTGCCAGTGCTGGGCAAGGCTGCCATCGAGGCGCTCGACATCGTTCCACAACGGCCAGGTGCGCCAGGCCGCCAGCAGGCCGGCGCTGACCAGCACGCTCAGGCCCAGCACTGCCGCCAGGCTGCCGCTGTCACGCAGTGCCGCCAGCGGCCAGGCCAGCAGCAGCGCCAGCAACAGCGGCGCGGCCGCCCACAATGCCAGCAGCGCGGGCAGGTCCTGGCGTGCGACCACCTTCAGCGGCAGCAGCGCACGGCTGCGACGCCACCACGACACACCCAGCGCAAACGCCGGCTGCGCCAGTGCGGCAAGGATGGCACCCGGCACACCCCCCACGGCGGCGCCCAGCGCCAGCACGGCACCCACGGCGAAGGCGATCGACAGGGCGCGCGGACGGGAGATGTCAGTCATAGTGTCGCGGCATCAGGCTGGCCACCGATGGCGGCACCTGCAGGTAGAACCCGCGTTCGCTCATTTCGCTGCGGACCTTTTCAGGATCGGCCTGGGCCAGGCGGCGCTGGGCATCCAGGGCCACCTCCAGGACGAAGGTGAGCGTTCCCAGCGAGGTGAGCAGCGGCGCGGGCAGCGCGCTGAAATCATCGCGTCGGGGAACGTAGACGTAGGTGTCCGGCTTGAGTTGGCTTTTATAGACGTAGGCGTGCATGTCCGCGGGACGATAACCCGGGAAGAGCCATGATTGTGTCGGAAAGCCGACACCGGGGAAAGCCGTCAGCCGACGATGGCGGCGCGATCGGCGGCGTTTCCCCAGCGAGGTTCAGCAATGTGGCGGCGGCGTTCAGGCAGTGCCGCCGCCACACGGGCGCTTACTTGACCTTGGCGTAGGTGCCCTTCAGCGCGACACCGGCGACGAAGGTGCCGGCCCAGCACTCGTAGTTGGTCGTGCTCTTGAACTCGTTCTTCTTGTAATAGCTGACGATGTCGACCACCGCGTTGGCGCCGCGCGACCTGGCGCCGTCCTGCAGCGCGCGCAGCGCCGACAGCGCAACCCAGCGGCAGGCCTCGGCGTCGCTCTTGTTGGCGGCGTTGGTCTTCTTGTTGGTCACGTCTTCGCCCAGGCGCTGCTGCACGCTCACCGGCTGTCCGGCCAGGTAGAAGCGCACGCTGCCGTCGATGCCGGCGTCCTTGGCAGCCTGCGAGCTGACCAGCTCCTGCAGGGACTGCTCGACGCGGGTATCGCGGGCGGAGGCGGTGGAGGTCAGGGCCAGCAGCGCGGTGGCCGTGGCGATCATCAGGGTGCGGCGCATCGGAACATCTCCTTGTCGAGGGTGCGGGTGGATAGCGGAAACAGTGCGGTGGGGCGGTGGATCACTCGCTCCAGCGGCGGAACACCAGCGAGGTGTTGATGCCGCCGAAGGCAAAGTTGTTGCTCATCACGTATTCGGCCTGCAGTTCGCGACCTTCCCCGGTGATGAAGTCGAGCTGGCCACAGCGTGGATCGACCTCGGCCAGGTTCAGGGTCGGTGCGAACCAGCCGGCGCGCATCATCTGGATGCTCAGCCAGGCCTCGAACGCACCACAGGCACCCAGCATGTGGCCGACATAGCTCTTCAGCGAGCTGATCGGCACGCGGTTGCCGAACACCTGCGCGGTCGCCTGGGTTTCGGCGATGTCACCGTGGTCGGTGGCGGTGCCGTGGGCGTTGACGTAGTCGATCTGCGCCGCGTCCAGGCCGGCATCCTCCAGCGCCAGGCGCATGGCCTGGGCCATGGTGTCGGCGCTGGGCTGGGTGACGTGCTGGCCATCGCTGTTGGTGCCGTAGCCGACCACCTCGGCCAGGATGGTGGCGCCGCGCGCCTGCGCGTGCTCCAGGTCTTCCAGGATCAGCGTGCAGGCGCCCTCGCCCAGCACCAGGCCATCACGGCCGGCATCGAACGGGCGCGGGGTGGTCTGCGGCGCATCGTTGCGCACGCTGGTGGCGAACAGGGTGTCGAACACCGCCGCGGCGGTGGCATCGAGCTGCTCGGCACCGCCGGCCACCATCACCGTCTGCTTGCCGCTGCGGATGGCCTCATAGGCCGCGCCCACGCCCTGGCTGCCCGACGTACAGGCGCTGGAGGTGGTGTAGACGCGCCCGGACAGGCCGAAGAACACGCCGATGTTGACCGGCGCGGTGTGGCTCATCATCTTCAGGTAGGTGGTGGCACTGATGCCTTCGGTGGTGAATTCGTTGAGCATGCGCCCGAATTCACCGGTAGCCTCATGGCTGCCCGAGGACGAGCCGTAGGCCACGCCGGTACGGCCACTGCGCAGCACCGGGTGCTCGTGCAGGCCAGCTTCGCGCAGCGCCACTTCGGTGGCGCGCACCGACATGATCGCGACCTTGCCCATCGAGCGGGTGGTCTTGCGGTTGTAGTTCGGCGGCAGCTCGAAGTCCTGCGCCGGCGCGGCCAGCTTGGTGTTCAGCCCGGCATAGACATCCCACTCGGGCATCGCGCGCACCGCATTGCGGCAGCTGCGCAGGTGCGCCTCGATGGTCGGCCAGTCGTGGCCGAGCGGACTGATGGCGGCGGCACCGGTGACCACCACGCGACGATCGGCGGCCATCAGAGCATGCCCCCGTTCACCGAGATCACCTGGCGGGTGATGTAGCCGGCCGGTTCGGACAGCAGGAACGCCACCGTCGCCGCCACTTCGTCGGGACGACCGACGCGGCCAGCGGGAATCAGCTTGAGCGCGTGTTCAACCACTTCATCGTTGAGCATTTCGGTCTCGATCAGGCCCGGGGCCACGCAGTTCACGGTGATCTGGCGGCTGGCCAGTTCCAGCGCCAGCGCCTTGGTGGCACCGATGATGCCGGCCTTGGCGGCGCTGTAGTTGACCTGCCCGCGGTTGCCGGCCAGCCCGGACACCGACGACAGGGTGACGATGCGGCCCGGCTTGCGCCGGCGCACCATCGGCATGATCAACGGATGCAGCACGTTGTAGAAGCCATCCAGGTTGGTGTGGATGACCTGGTCCCAATCCTCCGCCGACAGCGCCGGGAAGGCGCCATCACGGGCGATGCCGGCATTGCAGACCACGCCGTAGTACGCGCCATGCGCGTCGACATCGGCCTCCAGCGCGGCGCGTGCGGCCTCGCGGTCGGCCACGTCGAACACCAGCACGCGGGCCTGCTGGCCCAGTGCCTGGATCTCGGCCACCACCGCCTGCGCCTCTTCCACGCGGCTGCGGCAATGCACCACCACGTCGAAGCCGTCGCGCGCGATGCGCAGCGCGATGGCCCGGCCGATGCCCCGGCTGGCGCCGGTCACCAGCACGCTTCGATTCCCTGTCATGCCTGTCCACTCTCCAGATAGGCCATCGCGTCGGCCGGTTCGAACACCGACACGTTGGCTGTCGCCCATTCTTCCTCGCCTGCCAGGATGCGGCAGGCGAACATCCCCAATCCATTGTCACCCAACAGCTCGCAGCGCGCCTGTACGCGCAGCCGCGAACCGCTGGGGAAGCTGCTGCGCAGGCTGCTGTAGCGGCGGCTGCCGAGCAGGAAGCCCAACTGCGGCGGCCTGCCGGCGGCGCGTGCGCGGCAGCCGGCCCAGGCCGCGATGGCCTGTGCCATGTATTCGATGCCGACCCAGGCCGGCACCTGGCCATCCTCGACGAACAGCCCGGCCCCGGGCACCACCAGTTCGGCCTCGATGGCGTCCTGGTCCCACTGCGTGATGCGCTCCAGCAGGCACATGTCTTGGCGGTGCGGCACCACGTCCTCGATCGCGTACAGCGTGTTCATCGACGCTCCAGCGCCAGCACGGCATTGCTGCCGCCGAAGGCGAACGAATTGCTCAGCACCCGTCGCGGCGGCTGCGCCAGGCGGGTGGCCGGGGCCACCAGCGGCAGCACCGGCAACGCGGGATCGGCCACGCCGTCCCACCAGTGCGGCGGCAGCTGCTGCTGCGGGTTCTCGGCCAGCAGGATCCAGCACAGCGCCGCCTCGATCGCACCCGAGGCGCCCAGCGTATGGCCGGTCAACGGCTTGGTTGAACTGGCCGGCACGCCGTTGCCCAGCACCTGCGAGACCGCCAGGCTTTCCATCGCATCGTTGTGGCCGGTAGCAGTGCCATGCAGGTTCACGTAGTCCACTTCGTCGGCGGCCCATCCGGCACGCAGCAACGCCTGCTGCAGGGCATCGATGGCGCCCAGCCCCTGCGGGTCCGGGGCGGACATGTGGTGCGCGTCGGCCGATTCGCCCCACCCGGCCAGGCACACCGGACCGGGTTCGCGGGTGAGCAGGAACAACGCAGCGCCCTCGCCGATGTTGATGCCGGCGCGATGCTGCGAGAACGGATTGCAGCGCAGCGCCGATACTGATTCCAGCGCGCTGAAGCCGGCCACGGTGAAGCGGCACAGCGAATCGGCGCCACCGGCAATCACCGCGTCGACGATGCCGGCGCGCAGCATGCGCGCCGCCGACATCAGCGCCTTGGCGCTGGACGAGCAGGCGGTGGACAGGGTCCATGCCGGCCCCTGTGCGCCACTGCGCTGGCGCACGAACTGCGCGGCAGTGCCCATTTCCTGCTGGGCGTAGTCGAAGCCCTGCGGCCACTGGCCCTGTTCGGCGTGGCTGCGCAGGGCCTGCTCGGATTCACCGATGCCCGAGGTGCTGGTACCCAGCACCACCGCCACGCGCTCGGCGCCATGGCGGGCGATCGCGGCGGCAACGGCCGGTGCGATCTGCGCCAGTGCCACGTCCAGCAGCGCGTTGTTGCGCCCGCGCAGGGCCACCGGCAGGTCATCCAGTGTTGGCAGTGGCGTGCGTACTTCCCCCAGCGCCAGGGTGCGTCCCGGCAACAGGCTGTCGTTGTCACTGAGCCCGCCCGCCGCGTCGGCGAACATGGCCGACGTCACAGCGGCGCGGCCATCGCCAAGCGCACAGACCACGCCCAGGTCGTTCAGGTAGATCGGTGCGCTCATCGGTCCTGCCCGGCCATGTCGATCGATTCGATGCGCAGGGCGTAGCCTTCGGCGCGGTTGTCCAGCTGCACGCTGCCATCGTCCAGGCGCTGCAGCTGCAGCCACACCGTGCCGTCGCGCGACAGGCTGCGCTGGTGACCGTCATCGCTGACCTGCCAACCGGCCGGCAACGCGGCGGCAATGGCCGCGGTCGGCCACAGCGCGAACTGCAGGTCATCCAGCACGCGCTCGGCACGCACCTGCGGCGGCAGCCACGGCGCGCGCTGCTGGGTCAGCTGCTGGCCGTCCCACTGCAGGCGCACGCCGGTCTGACCCATCGCCTGCACCGCCAGCTGCACCTGCTGCGCATCGGCTTCCAGCAGAGCATCCAGGTCGCGCTCATGCGTGCCGAACCGGAAATGCAGCTGCTGCTGCAGTGCCAGCGGCGCCGGCAGGCTGGCCGGCGACAGGCGCAGCGGCGGCAGTTCCACCTGCGGCTTCGGCATGCGGCCGGCACAGGCGGCCAGCAGCAGGCACAGCAACAGCGCTGCAGTACGGGCGATCACGCGCTGCACAGCTGCTCCAGCACGCGCATGCGGCGGCCGCTTTCATCGGCCACGTACGGGTTGTTGGTGTCCCAGGCGTAGCCGGCCAGGATGGAGCTGATCATGTCGCGCACTTCAGGCTGCTGCTGCGGGTGGTAGATGATCTTCTGGAAACCGCCTTCGTACCAGCTTTCGACAAAGCGGCGGAAGGTCTTCACGCCGGCGCGCAGCGGAACCGAGAACTCGGTTTCCCAGTCAACGGTTTCGCCGGCATAGCGGCGCGCCAGGCACTCGCTGGCCAGCTGCGCGGACTTGAAGGCGATGGTGACGCCGGAGGAGAACACCGGGTCGAGGAACTCGCCGGCATTGCCCAGCAGGGCGTAGCCCGGGCCCCACAGCGAACTGACATTGGCCGAGTAACCGGTGATCCGGCGCACCGGCAGCACCGCCCATTCGGCGTTGGCCAGCAGCCGGGTCAGGTTGGGGTCCTCGCCGACGATGGCCTGCAGTTTCTGCAGGTCGTCGCCTTCGTAGCGCTCGAAGAACGACGGCTCGGCGACCACGCCCAACGAGCAGCAGCCGTTGGAGAACGGGATCGTCCAGTACCAGACGTCGATGTGCTCGGGATGGGTGGTGATCAGGATCTTGTTGCGGTCGAAGTCCGCTTCGGCCGGAATGTTGTCGCGCACGTGGCAGAAGATCGCCCCGCGCACCGGGAAGTTGGACGGCGATTCCAGCTGCAGCAGGCGCGGCAGCAGGCGCGCGAAACCGGATGCATCGAGGATGAAATCGGCCTCGATGCGGTACTCGCTGCCGTCCGGGCGGCGCACGGTCACCGCCGGCTGCTCGCCCGCTTCGACCGACAGTACTTCATCACCGAAGCGCAGCGTGGTACCCATGCGTTCTGCGCCGCGCGCCAGCACGTTGTCGAAGTCGGCGCGCTGCACCTGGTAGGTCGTGCCCCAACCCGGCGAGAACTTCTTCCTGAAGTCGAACGCGGTGCGCGCCTCCCCATGCACGAAGGCGGCACCGTTCTTGTGCTGGAAGCCCGCTTCGACCACGTCCTGCAACAGGCCGGCAGCCTCGATGTACTCCATGCTCTGCGGCAGCAGGCTTTCACCGATGGAGAAACGCGGGAACTGCTGGCGCTCCAGCATCAGCACCTGGCGGCCCTGCTGGCGCAGCATCGCCGCAGCCACGGAGCCGGCCGGGCCGGCACCGATGATCAGGATTTCAGTACGTTCGACAGCATCCACAGCAGTATTCATCGGTGCGTCCTTGTTGCTCGATCAAGTGGAAAGAAGGAAGTCGGAAAACAGGCTCAGGCCGGCGGCAGATCGTGCGGCGGCGGCCGGAACAGCGGCGAGATCAGCCAGACCAGGCCGATGCCGAACAGCAGGGTCAGGCCGAACGCGCGCAGCGCCGGGGTCTGCGACAGGCCCAGCAGGCCGAACGACAACCAGGTGCTGGCCGCGCCCACGCACACCGCCAGCCAGGCACTGGCATCGCCGCGGTGCTCGATCAGGAAGATGCCGTAGTCGATGCCCATGCCCAGCAGCAGCATCAGTGCCAGCACGTTGAACAGCTGCAGTGGCTGGCCGAACAGGCCCAGCAGGCCCAGGGTCAGCGCACCGGCAATCAGGGTCGGCGCGAACACGCGCCAGGCCTGGCGTCGGTAGCGCAGCCACAGCGCGCCGAACACCAGCACGATGCCGACCAGCAGCAGCCCACCCATCAGCTTGCGGTAGTGGCCCAGCAGCTGCGAGAAGTCGGCGGTGCGGTCCACCCAGCGCACACCCGGCAGGCCTTCCGCCGCCCCGCGCAGGGTGGCCAGCGCATCAGCGCGCGACAGGTCATCGACCATCACCACGCTGATCATCTGCCCGCCGACCTCGCCCACCCACAGGTGGCGGAACGGCTGCGAGGCCGGCGAGGCCAGGAACGCCTCCGCGGTCAACGGCGTAGCGGCGAAGTCCGGGCGCGGCAGCGGTTCGCCGACCGCCTCGGACACCGCGTCCAGCACGCCCGGTTCCACCTTGGCGGTCAGCGCGGCATCGGCCTGCTGGCGCGCCGGCGACGGCAGCCAGTCGCTGATCGCGCGGTAACCGCCGATGCGCTTGTCGTTGGCCAGTACACGCAGGCGTTCGGTCAGCGCTTCTTCGCGCTGCAGCAGTTGTGCGGCGTCACCGCCCTGCACCAGGTAGAACTGCGCCGGGCTGGGCATGCCCAGCAGCTGGCTCAGGCGGATCTGCTGGGCCATCAACGCCGGCGGCGAGGACTGCAGGCTGCGCAGATCGTCGTTGCTGTTCAGGCGGGCAATGCCGATGGCAGACAGCGCCAGCGTGATCACCACGAACACCGTCACCGGCCGGCGGCCATGCAACCGCGGGAAGCGCTCCAGCGTGTTGCCCAGCCACTGCGAGAAACGGGTCTGGCGGATCTCACCGCCATCCAGCCACGGGAACCAGAAGATCACCGTGAGGAAGGCGGCAGCCAGGCCGACCACCGAGAACAGCGCCATCTGGCGCAGGCCCGGGAACGGGGCCAGGCCCAGTGCCAGATAGGCCAGCGCGCTGGTCAGCAACGCCAGCCACAGGCCCGGCAACAGGTGCCGCAGCAGTTTCCAGCGGCGATCGGCCGGCTCGGCCTGGCGCGAGGCGAACCAGTGGATGCCATAGTCCTCTGCCACGCCCACCAGCGACGCACCGAACACCAGGGTGAGCACGTGCACCTTGCCGAACACCAGTACGGTCACCGCCAGCGCCACGCCGCAGCCGATCAGCAACGACGCGGCGACCAGCAGGATCGGCCGCAGCGAACGGAACGCCAGCCACACCAGCAGCAGCACCGCAGCCAGCGAGCCCCAACCGATCGTGTTGATCTCCTGGTTGGCCTGCACAGCGGCCGCTTCGGCATGCAGCGGCACACCGGCATGCAGGATTTCCAGCTCGGGCGCCGCCGCCCTGGCGGCCTGCCCGGCACGTTCCAGCAGGCCATCGAGATGGCGCTCACCATCGAGCTGGAATGCCGAACCCGGTGTATCGAACTGCAGCGCAGCCCAATGCTTGCCCTCGGCTTCGAGCAGGCCGTCATCGCCCAGCCGCAACCCCGAACCCTGTGCCTGCTGCTGCCACCACTGCGGCCACAGTGACAACGGGTCTTGCCGCCAGTCGGTCAGGCGCGGCGCGCCCATCGGGCCGTACAGCGCGGCCAATGCCTGCTCGGCCAATGCGCCCGGTTCGCTGCCCTGCAGCTGCTCGCGCTGGGCCGGCGTCAGCAGGCGGTCGCGGTACGGCGCGTAGAACGCGCGCGCGTCATCGAACCAACCTTCGATCGAACCACTGGGCACCAGCAAGGCGTGGTCGGTGTCCTTGGCCATGGCCGCGGCAAAGGCCGCCTGCGCGCGCTTGGCGACGGCGCTGTCCTTGCTGCCCAGCAGCACCACCACCTGCCGCGAGCTGCCGTCGGCGATGCGCCGGGTGACGTCGCTCAACAGGCGATCATGCGCATCCTGCGGCAACAGCGCCAGGATATCGGTGTCGATCCGCGACTCCTGGCTCCACAGGCGCCACTGCTGCGCGCCCAGTACCAGCAGCACCAGCAGCCAGGCGATACCCAGCCAGTGCCACCAACGCCGCAACCGGTCCGGCGCGTTCGATGCCACGACCTCACTCAAAGCGGCGGGCCTCGTCGGCGTTGAGCGTGGCCGGTGCCTCGCTCAATGCGCTGAACTGGATCTGCGTGCGGTCCTTGTTGGCCTCGACGACCTCGACCTGGCGCACGTAGCGGTCACCCTGCAGGGTCAGCGACTGGAACGCCTTGGCCAGCATCGCCGACTTCGGCGTCAGCCGCAGTCGCCAGCCCTGCCCTTCACGGCTGGCCGCCACGTTGAACTGGCTGGACAGCGCCTGCACGTCGCCACTCATCAGCGCGAACATGATCGCGTTCACCGAACGCATCGCCGGCTGCTGCCGTGCATCCAGCTCGACGCGGGTGCTGCCATCGCGCTGGCGGCTGAGGATGCGGTCGGCGGTGACCACCACTTCGGAAGGGAACGGCTTGAGCGTGGTCCAGATCACGCCGTGCTGGCGCGCGACCACGAACTGGCCCTGCGAGCGCAGCGGGTTCTTGAAGCCGCTGACCTGCTTTTCCTGGCTGAACTGGCCGCGCAGCACGTCCGGCCGCGCCACCGCCTGGGTAATCGCATCGATGGCGGGGTCGGCGGCCTGCACCTGCGGTGCGGCAATGAGCATCAGCGCGCACAGCAGCACGCTCGGAAGACGGGCAAGCATGTTCACGGCGCAGGCACTCCCAGGCGTTCCCACAGTACCGGCGGGCACTGGTACAGCATTTCCTTGCTGGCCGCGTCCACCGCGACCTGGATGGTCATCGCGCGGGTCAGCACCTGGCCGCTCTGCGCATCGACGATTTCGTACTCGATCTTCAGCCGGTTCTCCCATTCCACGATGCGCGCGATCACGCGCAGGGCCTGGTTGAACAGCAGCGGGCGCACGTACTTCACCCGGGCATCGACCACCGGCCACAGGTAGCCCGATTCGAGCATCTGCGGGTAGTCGTAGTCGTAGCGCCCGAGCAGCGCGCAGCGCGCGATCTCGAAGTACTTGAAGTAGTTGCCATGCCAGACCACGTTCATCGGATCGCAGTCATGGAAGGCGGGGGTCAGCGCAATCTCGCCGACCCGTTCGATGGCCTCATTCACCGGCATACAGCTCCCAACGTTGCGCGCGGATCTCCACCAGCAGTTCCCGCAGTTCGCGATCCAGCGCGCGGTCTTCTTCAACCAGGGCGATGCGCTGCCCCAGTTCGGCGTACATGTCGGCCAGACTGCCATGCAGCTGCGCGTTCAGGCCAACCCGTTCGCGCAGCGCCAGGCCCTGGCGGGCGGCGATCAGCATCGCGGCCACCACCTGTTCAGTCAGCTCGATCACGCGCAGGCAGTCGCGCGCGGCGATGGTGCCCATGCTGACCTTGTCCTGGTTGTGGCACTCGGTGGAACGCGAAAACACGCTGGCCGGCATGGTCTGCTTCAGCGCTTCGGCAGTCCAGGCCGACACGCTGATCTGCAGCGCCTTCAGGCCATGGTTGATGGCTGCGCGCGGGCCGGTGGCCGCCGACAGGTTGGCCGGCAGGCCATGGTTGTAACGGGCATCGACCACCAGCGCCAGCTGCCGGTCGAGCAGGTCGGCAACGTTGGCCACGGTGTTCTTCAGGGTGTCCATCGCCAGCGCGATGTGGCCACCGTAGAAGTGGCCGCCATGCAGGATGCGCTCGCCGTCGGCATCGATCAGCGGGTTGTCGTTGGCGCTGTTCAGTTCGGTTTCGATCAGCTGGCGCAGGAACGGCAGGCTGTCCTCCAGCACGCCGATCACATGCGGCGCGCAGCGCAGCGAATAGCGGTCCTGCAGGCGCTGTTCATTGCGCGGCGGACGCTCGCTGTGCAGGTCGCTGCGCAGGCGCGCGGCGATGCGGCCCTGGCCCGGGTGCGGCTTGGCCGCGAACAGGGTTTCGTCGAAGTGGTGCGCGTTGCCGTCGCTGGCCAGCACGTTGAACGCGGTCAGGCGCGTGGCCATGCGCGCCAGGTAATCGGCGCGCTGCCAGGCCAGGCAGGCCAGGCCGGTCATCACCGCGGTGCCGTTCATGATCGCCAGGCCTTCCTTCGGCCGCAGCTTCAGCGGGGTCATGCCGATCTTCGCCAGCACCTCCGCCGCCGGCTGCACGCGACCGTCGTGCAGCACCTCGCGCTCGCCGCACAGCACCGCCGCCACGTACGACAGCGGCGTCAGGTCACCACTGGCACCCACCGAGCCTTCGGCCGGAATCATCGGCAGCACGTCGTGCTGCAGCAGCGTGGCCAGGCCTTCCAGCAACGGCACACTGACACCGGACATGCCACGCACCAGCGAGGCCAGGCGCGCGGCCAGCACCGCGCGGGTCTCGACCGGGTCCAGGTAACGCCCCAGGCCGCAGCCGTGGTAGGTGTACAGGTGGTGCGGCAGTTCCGCCACCAGCGCCGGCGGGATGTTCACCGTGCACGAGTCGCCGTAGCCGGTGGTCACGCCGTAGATCACGCCGTCCTCGCGCAGCAGGCGGTCGAGGAAGTCGGCACCGCGCTGGATGTGCGCGCGGAACGCCGGCGCGTCGCTCAGTGCGGCCTCGCACTGGCGCTGGGCCAGGGCAACCACGTCTTCAATGGTCAACGGTGCATCGCCAAAGCGGCACACGGGTACGGCGTCAGTCGTCATGCGGAGCCTGATCCCAGAAGGGGAAGAAATTGAACCAGTCCAACGGGGACTGGATGACCTGGAGTTCCAGCCAGCGCGCGAAGCGCTGTGCCTGTTCGGCCAGCGCGGCGTCGCGCGAGCCACGCGGCAGCACGATGCGTTCGGCGAACTGTTCGAATGCCACGCGATAGCCCTCGCCCTGGTGCAGGCAGGCCATGGTGTAGACCGGGCAGCCGAGGGCGGCGGCGAGCACATAGGCACCGATCGGGAACGGGGCGGGGTGGCCAAGGAAATCGGCGGTGACGCTCCGGCCGCCCTGCACCGGCGTGCGGTCACCGACGATGGCGACGAAGCCACCCGCCGCCACGCGCTCGGCCAGCATCACCGCGGTGGCCGGCCCCATTTCGGTCACCTGCACCAGTTCCACCGCGGCCAGCGGGTCCAGCCGCTGCAGCAGGCGATTGAAGCGCTGCGCGTGCGCCGTATGCACCAGCACGGTGATGCGGAAGCCCGGCACCTGTTCGGCCAGCACCTGGCACAGCTCCAGGCAGCCGATGTGCGCAGTGAGGATCAGCCCGCCTTCGCGGCGCGCGATCTTCTCCAGCACCAGGTCGCGATGCAGGTGGATGCGTTCGGCCGGATAGCGCCCGCCCAGGCCGAGGATCTTGTCCAGCATCGTGTCGGCAAACGCGAAGAAGTGGCGCAGGCTGTCACGCCGGGTCGGCGTGCGGCCGAGCACGCCGCTGTATGCCTGCAGCCGCTGCAGGTACTGCATCGAGGCCTGGCGGCCGACGCGGTTGCCCAGCCAATGGCAGGCCACCACCGGCCACACGCACAGGCGGAACGGCCAGCGCCCGAACCAGCGGTGCACCCAGCACAGGAACAGCACGCCGGCCACCGACGTCGATTCGCCGATGTCGGCCCAGTGCGGGGCACCCTGCGCGGCCGCCATCTCAGCGCTGCCCCCGCAGGCGGCGCCACAACAGGCGCGGTGCGCGCCAGAGCATGCCGAAGAACAGGCGGGTATGCATGCGGCTGATGCGCACGTTGTCGCGCCACACATCGAAGTGCGACACGCCATCGGATGGATAGGTCACGCGCGTGGCCAGATGCTCGACCGGCAGCTGCCGCCAGTACAGGCGCACCATCACTTCGGTATCGAAATCCATGCGCCGGCCGATGGTTTCCTCGCCGATCAGGCGCAGTACCGGCGGCAGCGGATACACGCGGAAGCCGCACATGGTGTCGCGCAGGTGCAGCGACAGCGTGTTGATCCAGACCCAGATGTGGGTGGCGTAGCGGCCGTACAGACGCGCCTTCGGCACGCTGGCGTCGTAGGCGGGGATACCGCAGATCACCGCATCCGGATGCACGCGCGCGGCCTCGATGAAGCGCGGTAGATCGCGGGTGTCGTGCTGGCCGTCGGCATCGATCTGCAGCACGTGGCTGTAGCCACGCGCGGCCGCCTCGGCGAAACCGGCCAGCATCGCCCCGCCCTTGCCCTGGTTGATGTCCAGGCGCAGCAGGTCGACCCCCTGGCGCTGTGCCAGCGCACGCAGCACCGCCGCGCAGGAGGCCCGCGAACCATCGTCGACCAGCAGGCACGGCAGGCCGGCGGCCTGCACGCCGTCGACCACCGCCGCGATGGCGTGCTCGTGGTCGTAGACGGGAATCACCACCAGTGGCGCGAACGCGGCACCGGCAACGGCCGGGTCAGTCCGCATCAGCGAAAACCACCTTGCCGCTGGCATGCACACCGTGGCTGGATGTGTAGCGGAAGGCCAGTACGTTGCGTGCGGCATCCCAGTCCAGCTGCAGGGTCAATTCATCACCCGGGCGGGCCACATGCTGGAACTTCACTGCGTCCATGCGCAGGAAAGCGCTCGGCATCGCGAACGCCTGGCGGCCGAAACGCACTGCCCAGTCCAGCTGTGCCACACCGGGCAGGATCGCTGCCTGCGGGAAATGACCCTGGAATGGACGCAGCGCCGGGTCGAGGGTCATGCGCAGCGTGGCACTCGCAGCATCGCGGCGGTCCCAGACCGGCACCGGCATCAGTGGCTGGAACAGCGCCGCCAATGCCGCCTGGGTCACCTTGCCCTGCGCGTTGATCGGCAACGCCTGCACCAGGCGCCAACGGCGCGGCCGGGTCACCGCGTCATGCGCATGCGCCAGGCGGGCGCCGAGGCGTTGGCCCAGCGCACGACGCGCAGCGTCGCCCGCGTCCAGCAGCGCCGGATCGGCCGGCACCACCACGGCGGCCAGCTGCTCGCGCTGCCCGGGCAGCACCAGCACGCGCGCGTCCTCCACTTCGGCGTCTTCGCGCAGCGCGCGTTCCAGCGCATCCAGCGACACGCGGCGTTCTTCGATCTTGACGATGCGGTCGGCGCGGCCCAGCAGCCGGAAGCGGCCATCGGCCAACGCTTCAACGCGGTCCTGGGTACGCCACCAGTCGGGCGTTTCCAGATGCGCCGAGGCCACTGCCAGGCAGCCATCGTCGATCCGCCACTGCACGCCCGGCAACGGCTGCCACGGTGGCAGGTCGGTGTCCCAGCGGCGCCAGGCGATGCCGCCGGTTTCGCTGCTGCCGTAGACCTCGGTCGGGGCCACGCCCAGCCACTGCCGCACCTGCCGCGCCGCGTCTTCCGGCAGCGGGCCACCGGAGGAGAACACCGCGCGCAGGCGGCCATGCAGGCTGGCCCAGTCGAGCTGCCCGGGCAGGCGCTTGAGGTGGGCCGGCGTCGCCACCAGCACTGTATCGGTACCGGCCAGCGCACCCACCAGGTCTTCGTGGAAGAACCGGCGCGGATGGATCAGGCGACCGGCGGCCAGCGGCCACAGCACGCGGAACAGCAGCCCGTAGATGTGCTGGTGGGACACCGTGCCATGAACCTGCACGCCTTCCATCTGCGCGCCGAACGCGGCCTGCAGCGCCTCCACCTCGCGCGCCAGCTGGTCCAGGCGCTTGCCGATCGCGCTGGGCTGGCCGGTGCTGCCGGAAGTGAACACGCACAGTTCGCAGGCGCGCTCGTCCAGCGCCCGCAGTTCATCGTCCAGCGCGGCGTCCAGCGCCACCAGCGGGCGGTAGTCGGCGGACACGTCGCCTGCGAAGCCGCTCACCTGCGGCTGCAGCGCCTGCAGCGTGGCCGGCAGGTTGTCGGCGGCCAGGAACACCCGCTTGCCGGCATGCCAGGCACCGAACAGCGCCGCGGCGAAGGCCACGGCATCATCAAAGTACAGGGCCCAGTCGCGGCCTTCGGCCGCCGCAAAGGCGGCGCGCCAGGCCAGTACGCGCTGGCGGAAGCCGGCGTGGTCGATCACCTCGCCGTCGCAGAGGCCGACGCCGCGCTGTGGCCGTGCCTCCAGCAGCAGCCGGTCCAGGGCAATCCACTCAGCCATGCGCGTGCGCCGCCTTCACCCGCCGCCGCACCAGCCACTCACCTGCGAACAACACGCCCATCATCACGTACGCCAACAATCCGTTGTAGAGCATCCAGACCCGGTCCGACGCGTACAGCGCGGTCAGCAGGGCCAGGCTGCCGTTGAGAACGAAAAAGCCGCACCACACCTGGGTGACGCGGCGGGTATAGGCCACCGCGAACGGGGGCAGGTCCGGCTCCTGCAGCCGCGCCAGGCGCTCCACCAGCGGCGGCCCGAAGCGCAGGCTGGTGCCGAACACCGCCAGCATCACCGCGTTGACCAGCGCCGGGTACAGCTTCAGCGGCAGGGCCTGGTTGAGCACGGTGGCCAGCACCGCCAGCAGGCCGGTGCCAGCGGCGGCGGCCCACCACAGTGGCTGTCGCGTGCTCAGCGCACGCAGCAGGGCCAGGGTGAACAGCAGCAGCGACAGCCAGCGCGGCTCGAAACGGCCCATTGCCAGGTACACCAGCAGCGGGTAGGCAAGCGAAATCGCTGCCACCACGACGATACGTGCGCGAGCCATGGCGAAGCCGCCGGCGCTGCGGTCAGGCGGCTGCCTGGTCCGGCAGCAGTCCATGCACGACATCGACGATGTCCTGCACGGTGCGCACGGCCTTGAACGCTTCCGGCTGCAGATTGCGGCCGAGCAGCGGCTTGAGCTGCACGATCAGGTCGACCGCATCGATGCTGTCGATGTCCAGGTCGTCGTACAGGCGGGCCTCGGGGGTGATCCGGGCGGTTTCGATCTCGAAGCTGTCGGTCAGGATGCTGACGATGCGTTCGAACAGTTCATTCTTGGTCATGGCAATTCCTGGCGCCGTTACGACTGGCGGGCGGCGACGAACTCGCCGAGCGCGCGCACGCTGGAGAAATGGCGACGGGTTTCTTCCGAATCGGCCGAGAGGCTGACACCGTACTTCTTCTGCAGCGCCAGGCCCAGCTCCAGCGCGTCGATCGAATCCAGGCCGAGGCCCTCGACGAACAGCGGCGCGGTCGGATCGATGTCCTCCGGCGTGATGTCCTCCAGCGAAAGGGAGGAAATGATCAATTCCTTGATCTCGTGCTCAAGTGCTTGCACGGGGCGGATCTCCAGACAGGTCGAAATAACGAGAAAGGTGCTCGGTGACGCGGCGTGCTGCCAAGGCATCCCCCCTTGGCGAGTCGTCATCGGCCAGGAAGGGCGCGATCGGGATATCTTCGCCGATCTGCAGCCGAACGTGAAAGCGACGTGAGGGGACACGATACCACTTCTGTCCCTTGGTCAACGTGGGCGGGGTGCAGGTGATCCGCACCGGGGTGATGTCCAGCCGGCCGCGGACGGCGATGTTGGCAGCCCCGCGCTGCAGCCGCGGCGGCTGGCCCGGCACGCTGCGGGTGCCCTCCGGGAAGATCACCAGGGTACCGCCGGCATGCACCGCCGCCACGCAGTCGTCGACCAGGCCCGCCCCGTCATCGTTGGCGATGTAGCCGGCCGCCCGCACCGGGCCGCGCATGAACGGGTTGCAGGCCACGGCCCGCTTCACCACGCAATCGGCGTTGGGCAGCAGCGAGATCAGGCAGACCACGTCGATCAGGGTCGGGTGATTGGCCAGAACCAGCAAACCGTCGCGCTGCAGGCGTTCCCCGCCCTCGATCTGGTAGGTCATCACTCCCAGCGCACGCATCAGGCGCAGATGGCTGGCAAAGGCGACCTGGACCACTCGGCGGGCCCGGCGGCGGCGGACCACCGGGTCGCGCATCAGCAGCAGCACCGGCATCACCAGCACGCCCAGCAGCAGGCCGCCCACGCCAAATGCGGCAAAGCTCAGGCCGGTGCCGAACACCCGCCAGGCATGATCGAGGCGGCGCAGCGCCTCAGCCACGGCGCCCCCAGCGCCAGCGCTGGCCCTGGGCCACGTGCTCCAGCGCCGGCGCGCCGGACAACAGGAAACGGTGCAGGTCCAGCGCGTGCGGCAGCGTACCCGGTGCGGTGGCTGCGGCATGCGGCGCCGCCTCCCACTGCAGCGAGAGGGTCGGCCGGCCCGGCGTCGGCGCGATCAAACGCCAGCACCAGGCAAAGAACGGGTCAGGTTCGTCGGCGAACGTCGCGTAAATTTCAGGAAGTGGCGATTCATAGACCACCACCCGCACTTCGCGGGCACCATCGGCCAACAGCCCGGCCGCCTCCAGGCAGGCGGTCTCGACCGTGGCCTGGCCGGCGGCCAGCGCCAGGTAGTTGCCGCGGTGGCCGCGGGCGATCGAGTACAGCGCCGCGATCGCGTTGTGCACCGACAGGCCGAATCCGGTCGGCGACAGGGGCTGCTCGCCGACCAGCGCCCCCAGCAGATCCATCGAACGGGCCACGTCGCCATGGCGGCTGGCGAACACCAGCGGCACCTGGCTGTCAGCGCCCTGCCCATCCTCGCACCAGCAGGCAGCCTGGATCGCCATCCGGCCCAGCCGCTCGATGCGGCGGCGCTGCATCGCCGGTATCTCGGCCAGCGCCGGCGTGTCTTCGCCCTGTGGCGGATACGGCGCATCGGCCCAGCCCAGCCACTGGCTACGCTCGCTCAGGCCGGGCGCCCAGGCAGCCCAGTCGACGATGGAGAATTCGATCATTTAGCGATGGTGCTTCAACGGGAGAACGATAGGCACGAGCCATTAGGCGACGCGCGGCGGCCCCCCATTCCTGCAGCCGTGCGTCCGTCCAGGACGTCGCCGGCTGCCCCCCTGGCCGCCGGAAAGGAGCGCACGCTAGCACGTCCTGCACGGGGTGTGCAGGTTTCACATTCCCCAACGCGGGACCCGGCACCGGCGGGCCCCTGCATTCAATCGATCAGTGGTAACCGGTGTCGGCGTGCACCTTGCCGCGGAACACCCGGTACGACCATGCCGTGTAGCCGAGGATGACCGGCAGCAGAACGACCAGCCCGACCAGGGTGAAGCCCAGCGAGGAGGCCGGCGCGGCGGCCTGCCACAGCGTCATCGACGGCGGCAGCAGGTAGGGCCACATGCCCAGCACCAGGCCGAGGAAGCCGAGCACGAACAGGGCCAGGCTGAGCAGGAACGGCGGCAGGTCGCGGCGCGGATGGGTCGCGCTGCGCCACAGCGCGGCAGCCACCGCCAGGGTCAGCAAAGGCACCGGCGACAGCCACCAGAAGTTGCCGTCGCTGAACCAGCGATCCATCAACCTCGAATCGAGGAACGGCAGCCAGCTGCTCACAAGGCCCATCGCCGCGATCACCGCCACCACCAGCGGCCGGGTCATCTGTCGCGCCAGCGCCTGCACGCGCCCTTCGGTCTTCAGGATCAGCCAGGTGCTGCCCAGCAGCGCATAGCCGGCCACCAGCGCGGCGCCGGTCAGCATCGCGAACGGGCTGAACCAGGCGAACGCACCGCCCTGGTAGGCACCGTCCACCAGCGGGATGCCCTGCACCAGCGTGCCCAGGATCACGCCCTGGGCGAAAGTCGCCAGCAACGAACCGAGCCCGAACGCCACGCTCCACAGCCGGCGCGAACGATGCGCCTTGAAGCGGAACTCGAAGGCCACACCGCGGAACACCAGCGCCACCACCAACAGCAGCACCGGCAGGTAGAGCGCCGACAACAGCACCGCATAGGCCTTGGGGAAGGCCGCCAGCAGGCCAGCGCCACCCAGTACCAGCCAGGTCTCGTTGCCGTCCCAGATCGGCGCGGCGGTGTTCATCATCAGGTCCAGCTGTTCCTCGTCCTCGGCGAACGGAGCAAGGATGCCGATACCTAGCACGAAGCCATCCAGCACCACGTACATCAGCACGCCGAAGCCGATCACCGCGAACCACGCCACCGGCAGCCAGGTCATCAGGTCCATGTCAGCGGTCCTCCAGCGGTTCGTCGGCCGCCGACAGCGGGCGTGCCGGAGTGTGGCTGCCATGGTCCAGCGACGGCCCCTCGGCATACGGCTGCGGCCCGTGGCGCAGGATCTTCACCAGGTACCAGATGCCCCAGCCGAACACGAAGGCGTAGCCAACCACGTAGACGCCCAGCGACAGCGCGGTCATCCACGCGCTCTGCGGGCCGACCGCATCGGCGGTGCGCAGCACGCCGTACACCACCCACGGCTGGCGCCCCATCTCGGTGACGAACCAACCGGACAGCAGCGCGATGAAGCCACTCGGCAGCATCCAGTTCCAGCCCCGCAGCAGCCACGGTGAATCCAGCAGCCTCCTGCGCCACAGCTGGAAGGCCGAGACCCAGGTCAGCAACAGCATCAGCGTGCCCAGCCCGACCATGATGCGGAAGGCGAAGAACACCGGCGTCACCGGCGGCCGTTCGCTGGCCGGTACCGAGGTGAGCGGATCGAAGGTGCCATCCAGCGAGTGGGTGAGGATCACGCTGCCCAGCTTCGGGATGGCCACTTCGAAGTCGTTGCGCTCTTCCTTCTCGTTGGGCAGCGCGAACACCACCAGCGGCACGCCCTCGCCTTCCCTGGTTTCATGCCAGTGTGCTTCCATCGCCGCGATCTTCATCGGCTGATGTTTGAGCGTGTTCAGGCCATGCATGTCGCCGACGAAGATCTGCACCGGCACGGTCAATGCCGCGAATGCAACGGCAGCGATCAGCATGCGCCGGCCCGCTTCGACGTGCGTGCCCTTGCGCAGGTACCACGCGCCCACGCCACCAATCACGAAACAGGTAGTGATGAACGAGCCCAGCGCCATGTGCGCCAAGCGGTACGGGAACGAGGGGTTGAACACCACCTGCCACCAGTCCACCGGATGCACGATGCCGTTGACCATCTCGTAGCCGGCCGGCGTATGCAGCCAGCTGTTCGACGACAGGATCCAGAACGTGGAGAACAGCGTGCCCAGCGCCACCATGCAGGTGGACAGGAAATGCAGGCGCGGCGAAACCCGGCCCCAGCCGAACATCATCACGCCGAGGAAGCTGGCTTCCAGGAAGAACGCGGTCAGCACTTCATAGGTCAGCAGCGGACCGATGACCGTGCCGGCCACCTCGCTCAGCCGCGGCCAGTTGGTACCGAACTGGAAGGCCATGACGATGCCGCTGACCACGCCCATGCCGAACGACACCGCGAAGATCTTCTGCCAGAAGAAATACAGCTCGCGCCACACGGGCAGCTTCGTGCGCAGCCAGCGCCATTCGATGAAGGCCAGCCAGCTGGCCGTGCCGATGGTGAAGGCAGGGAACAGCACGTGGAAACTGATGACGAATCCGAACTGGATCCGGGACAACAACAACGCGTCCAAGGGACGCCTCCTGCCTGCGACCGGTGGGATACCGGACCACTTTAGGAGGATTTCGTTAAGGTGGGATGCGACCGGGTGACGCGCTGCTTCACTTTGTCGCAGGGATCAACCGTTCTGGTAGCTGCCAACCTTGGTGGGCACACACGCCCAGACGCCGACCAAGGTCGGCATCTACCAGGCCCACCACCCGGAGGGCGCCTCAGTTCCAGAAGTACCAGGCTGCGGCAGCCAGCAGGGCGCCAAACAACAGCACCTGCACCACCACATAGCCCACGCCACCGTCGCGCGACTCAGCGGAAATGCGCTTCTGCAGCGCCTCGCTTACATCCGGCGTGTCTTCCTGCTGCGCTTGCTCACGCAACGCCTGTGCCAGCGCGCGCGCTTCCGCATCGCGAGGGTCGGTCGGTGGGTTCACAGCAGCTCTCCGGCGGTGGCATGCCGCGTCAGTTCCTGCTTCAGGACCTGGCGCGCGCGGTGCAGGTGGCTTTTGATGGTACCGCGTGCCAGCCCGGTCACCTGTTCGATCTCGGCCAGATCGAAATCCTCCAGGTAATGCAGGCCGACGATCAGGCGCTGCGGTTCGCTCAGTCGCTCCAGCGCCGCGCCGAGCTGGCGTCCGGCCTGCAGCGCCTCGCTCAACTCGGCCGGGCCCGGGCCCTCATCACCGATGCCAAGTTCTTCCGGCACCTCCACCGCCACCATCCATTGCGCCTCCAGCCGCCGCCGGCGCAGGTGCTGCAGCGCGGTGGTGTAGGCCACCCGCGAAACCCAGGTACGCAGCGAGGATTCGAAGCGGAACCGGTGCAGCTGGCGGAACACGGCCAGGAAGGTCTCCTGCAGCAGGTCGGCGACCTGGTCGCGGTCGCCGACCATGCGTCCGATCACATGCGCGCAGGTGCGCTGGTGGGTCTCCACCAGCTGCGAAAACGCCGCCTGCGAACCATCGATGATGGCCCGCACCAGGGCCTGGTCCGCGTCCAGCGGCTCGGCGGGCGGTGCCGCCGCTGCTGCATCGTGGCGGCGACGGCCCCGCAGTGCCGACAATGCTTCGCCGAGCAGGCTCATCTGCGGGGCGCCCCCTGTGCCCGTGGCATGCGCCGGCTCAGCCCTTGCGTGCGGCGGGGCGGGTGAAGTGCCAGGCCAGCAGCTGGCCCAGGCCAGCACTGCCGACCAGCGCGGCGGCGGCGCCGAAGGTCAGGTCACGGGCACCGATGGCTTCCAGCAGGGCCATGGCCAGGGCCAGGCAGACCAGGCTGATGCCCCAGCGCAGCGCGCCCTGGCGGCGGCGCTCTTCTTCCAGCACGGCCAGCGAGCGGATCACTTCCTCCGGCACGTGCGGGGCCACCAGCTTGCTACGCGCGCGCGCATCGGCAATGGCATGGATCGCGTAGGCGATGCAGATGAAGAGGGTGATCGGGATCAGTTCCTGCATGGTCGGGCTCCTGTTCGGTGGATGATGCGGGTTCAGGAGAATGGATGCGCGACCACGGCAACCGGTTGCACTAGGTGTCTGCCACCTCGTCGCTGGTGCCGGGCGTATCCACCGGGTCCGGGAAATAGGTCTCCACCTGAAAATCCAGCTGCAGGTCCGCCATGAGTCGCAGCAACTGCTGATCCAGCACAAAACCCGCCCATGCGGTCTTTCCAAAGATGCCGACACGCAGGCCGATCCCGGCCCCCTCCTGCAGCAGTTCCCTGATCACGTCGGCGCGTGCCCGCAGGCGATCGATCAACGCCGGCCAGGCATCCATCAGCCAGCCGTCCTTGCCCCTCTCCAGTACGAACACCACGCGGGTCGCGGTATGCACCCTGATCAGGGTGCCGTCGCGATCCCTATATCCGGTCCCGACATCTCGGGAGAACGCGGGTTCCAGATCCAACCGGGCGGCAATCCCGGCACCGGCCTCTGTGGGGTGCTGCACGCCCAGAGAGATCCTGTAGTCGTAGCAGTACATATCGGTTCCATCCGAACGGAATGGCCATCATGCCGCACACGCCGCCGCAGCGACCCGGGCGGGGCCATTTTGCCGATTCCGCTGCCATGACCTGTGGCCCCTGCCCCGGGTCCTTGCGGCTGCTACGCTTGCCCGGTTTCCTCTTCTGGTGCCGTCCGCCCATGTCCCGAGTGCTGCCCCTGTCCCTCCTGCTGTCGGCCGTGCTGGCCGCACCGGCTGCGCATGCCGCGCCGACGCCGATCACCATCGAACAGGCCATGGCCGACCCGGACTGGATCGGTCCGCCGGTCGAGAAGGCTTGGTGGTCGTGGAACAGCCAGCAGGTGGAATACCAGCTCAAGCGCAACGGCAGCCCGGTGCGCGATACCTTCCGCCAGCCGGTGGCCGGTGGCGTGGCCGCACAGGTGGCCGATGACCAGCGTGGCACCCTGGACGTGGCCGAGCCGGTCTACGACCGCAGCCGCAGCCGCAGCGCTTTCGTCCGCAATGGCGACGTGTTCGTGCGCGACCTGCGCAGCGGCGCGCTGACCCAGCTGACCCGCAGCAACGAGCGCGCGGGCAACGTGAACTTCGCTGCCGACAATGGCGTGATCTGGCGCGTTGGCCAGAACTGGTTCCACTGGACCGCTGCCAGCGGTGTGCAGCAGGTGGCCAGCCTGAAGGCCGACAAGGATCCGCGCACGCCGCCGAAGGCCGACGTGCTGCGCGACCAGCAGCTGCGCACGCTGGAAACCCTGCGCCGCGACCGCGACCAGCGCGAGGCACTGAAGGACCAGGACCAGCGCTGGCGCCAGGCCGACCCGACCCGTGCGCCGGGCCCGGTGTACCTGGGCGCCGACGTCGAGATCGGTGACAGCGTGCTGTCGCCCGACCTGACCCACCTGATCGTGGTGACCAAGCCGAAGGACTTCGACGACGGCCGCACCAGCAAGATGCCGCTGTACGTGACCGAATCGGGTTACGAGGAGACCGAGGACACCCGCACCCGCGTCGGCCGCAACGGCTTCGAACCGCACACCCTGTGGTACGTGGACGTGCGCACCGGCAAGGCCGAGAAGATCTCGCTGTCCGGCTTGCCGGGCATCAGCACCGACCCGCTGGCCGAGCTGCGCCGCAAGGCCGGCAAGGATGCGCTGAAGGGCGAGCGCAGCGTGCAGGTGATGAGCGACTTCATGGGCGGCGGCATCCGCTGGAGCGCCGACGGCCAGCAGGCCGCGGTGATGCTGCGTGCCAACGACAACAAGGACCGCTGGATCATCAGCGTCAACGCCGCCGACGGCCGCGTGCAGAACCGCCACCGCCTGACCGACAACGCCTGGATCAACTGGGGCTTCAACGATTTCGGCTGGATGGCCGATGGCCGCACGCTGTGGCTGCTGTCCGAGGAATCGGGCTTCTCGCACCTGTACACCCAGGCCGGCACCGCCAAGCCGCAGGCGCTGACCAGCGGCAAATGGGAAACCTCGGCGCCGGTGCCGTCGGCCGATGGCAAGGGCTTCTACTTCCTGTGCAACCAGCAGGCGCCGCATGACTACGAAGTCTGCGCGGTCGACACCGGCAACCGCCAGGTGCGCGAGCTGACCAGCCTCAACGGCGTGGAAGACTTCTCGCTGTCGCCGGACGGCCAGCAGCTGCTGGTGCGCTACTCCGGTGCCTACCTGCCGCCGCAGCTGGCGGTGCTGCCCAGCACCGGTGGCCAGGCACGCGTGCTGACCGATACCCGCACCGCCGATTACAAGGCGCGTGAGTGGATCCAGCCGAAGCTGGTGGCAGTGCCGTCCAAGCATGGCGCCGGCGTGGTCTGGGCCAAGTACTACGAACCGGAAAACAAGGAACCGGGCAGGAAGTACCCGATCGTGATGTTCGTGCACGGCGCCGGCTACCTGCAGAACGTGCACCAGCGCTACCCGGCCTATTTCCGCGAGCAGATGTTCCACAACCTGCTGGTGGAGAAGGGCTACATCGTGCTGGACATGGACTACCGCGGCAGCGAGGGCTACGGCCGCGACTGGCGCACGGCCATCTACCGCAACATGGGCCACCCGGAACTGGAAGACTACAAGGATGGCCTGGACTGGCTGGTCGACACCCAGCAGGGCGACCGTGACCACGCCGGCATCTACGGCGGTTCCTACGGCGGCTTCATGACCTTCATGGCGCTGTTCCGTGCACCGGGCACGTTCAAGGCCGGCGCCGCGCTGCGCCCGGTGGTCGACTGGCACAACTACAACCACGGCTACACCAGCAACATCCTCAACACCCCGGACATCGATCCGGAGGCGTACCGCGTGTCCTCGCCGATCGAGTACGCGCAGAACCTGCAGGACAACCTGCTGATCGCCCACGGCATGATGGATGACAACGTGTTCTTCCAGGACTCGGTGCACCTCACCCAGCGCCTGATCGAACTGCACAAGGACAACTGGTCGATCGCACCGTACCCGCTGGAGCGCCACGGCTACGTCCGCGCCGATTCCTGGCTGGACCAGTACAAGCGCATCCTCAAGCTGTTCGAGCAGAACCTGAAGTGAGCAACGCCGCGGCCACGATACGGATCGTGGCCGCGGTCATCCTGGATGACCGCGGCCGGGCGCTGCTGGTGCGCAAGCACGGCGCCCGCCGCTTCATCCAGCCCGGTGGCAAGCCCGAACCCGGCGAAGCACCGCTGCAGGCACTGGCCCGTGAGCTGGACGAGGAACTGGGCGTGCAGCTGCGCATCGCTTCGGCCATCGCGCTGGGTACATTCGAGGACTGGGCAGTGAATGAGCCCGGCCACCGCGTGCAGGCGCAGGCCTGGTGGGTGCAGGTGGACGGCAGGCCACAGGCACGCGCGGAGATCGCTGAACTGGCCTGGGCTCCACTGCAACCGCCGCATGGCCTGCCCTTGGCACCCTTGAGCGAACACCATATCCTGCCGGCGGTCGCCACCCGGGTGACGGCCCGCTGAGCAGGCGGGCGCCGACTGCAAGGACATCGGATGTCAGTGCCGCTCCCGCCACTTCCCACGCCCGCCGCACCCGCCGCTCATGCCTGGGTGCGGCCAATGGCGCAGGCTTCGTTCTGGCTGTGCCTGCTGCTGACGCTCTACTTCGTGCTGCAGGCGCTGCTGTTGTGGCCGCTGCACGGTACCGCGCTGTGGCAGTCACTGGCCGGAATGGCGCAGGCCTACCGGATGCACAGCGTCACCTGGCTGCTGGCCCACCCGGTGGGCGCCTCGATGATCACCGCGCTGGTCTGCCTGGCCTCGACCGCAGCCAGCTGGGGCCTGCTGCGCGAACGCCGCTGGGGCCTGTGGAGCTTCGTGGCGCTGTTGTTGCTGGGCGCCCTGGCCAACTTCGCGATCGCCTGGTGGCTGGACGCGTGCATGCGCGATCTCATCGCGCTGCTGGCCGATGACCCGGCCCTGCAGCAGGAGCTGCAGCCACGGCGCTGGATGGTCACCTTCATCGTGGTCGGCACCTCCATCCTGTTCCTCGGCCTGCAGGGCTGGCTGGCCTGGCGCCTGCTGCGGCCGGACATCCGCTCCCGCTTCCACTGAGCCTGCCCTCCCATCTGCTCCGACAAGGACCGTCGCATGCGCTTGCTGACTCTTTTCCCTGCCCTGTTGCTGTTCGCCGCGCAGCCTGCCAGCGCCGATGCCCTGCAATGCGGCGAGTACCGCAGTGTCGACGACGGCATGGCCCTCGTGTTCACCACCCACAGCAGCGGCTACCGCCACAACGGCATCGGTGAGCCGGAGCCGCTGTGGGTCGATCGCAGTGCGGAACAGACCCGCCTGGTCATGCTCGACGATGGCGTGGCGGAACCGATCCGGATCAGCGCCGATGGGCAGCGCATCGAGGACAGCGTGACGGTGGTCTACACCTTGCGCCAGTCCCGGGCCTGCACCGCCGAACCCAGCGCTGTGGCCGGCAGCTGCCGCGCTGCTGGCAGCTACTGCATGGTGCAGCTGCCAACGGCCTCGCCCGGCCAGGCCCGGCGCGCCTGCGACGAGGGCGTGGGTGCGGGTTGCTCGACGCTGCTGCGGCTGATGCGTGAGGGCGGTGCGGCGGATGCAGCCGATGACGCAGCCCCGGCAGTCTTCGAGCGCCCGCCGCCGTGCCGCGAACACACCGTCGGGCACGATCGGCAGGCCTGCGAAGCCATGACCGACGATGCACTGGCCACCGCCATGCGGCGGGTGGATCAACGGCTCGCACAGGAAGACGAAGACACGCTGGATTCGCCACTTCCGGCCGCTGCGCGCGATCGCCTGCAGCAGTTGTGCCTGCAGCACCGGGGTGGCCGCTTCTGTGTCGAAGTGGCCGCGCAGCAGCTGATCGCGCTGCAGCCCGCATTGGCGGTGCAGGCCCTGCAGGTCACCTGCGATGGCGGCCGCGTCAGTGCCTGCGAACGTACCGCGCCGCTGCGTGAACTCGGCGCCGATCTGCGCCTGGTGCCGCTGCAGCAGGTGCCGTGTGGCCGCTACCAGGCCGACGGCGGCCAGTTCGACAGGTTCGACTTCGGTGATGGCAGGCAGGCCCGGCTGCACGAAGGTGCCGTCCAGCTGCAGCAGAACGGCGAAACGTTCGTGCTGCGCCAGCTGGGCAACGGCGACCTGCTCGGCATGGACATCCAGACCGCCTACCAGCGTTACCGGCCGGTGACCGGCGCGGGCCGGTGCCGCCCACCACGACGCTGACCGCGGTGCGACGCACGGCCCGGGCAAGCCCTGCGGTAAAGTACGCGCCATGAACGAATTCGAGCGCGTGCGCGCCTACCTCACCGACCTGCAGGACCGCATCTGTGCGGCGATCGAGGCCGTCGATGGCCAGGCCCGCTTCCAGGAAGACCTGTGGCAGCGTGCCGAGGGCGGTGGCGGGCGTACCCGCGTGCTGCGCGATGGCGCAGTGTTCGAGCAGGCCGGCATCGGCTTCTCCGACGTGGCCGGCAGCCGCCTGCCACCGTCGGCCTCGGCCAACCGCCCGGAACTGGCGGGCGCCTCCTGGCGCGCTACCGGCGTGTCGCTGGTGTTCCACCCACTCAACCCCTATGTGCCGACCACCCATGCCAACGTGCGCTTCTTCCAGGCGCAGCGCGACGGCGAAGTGGTGGCCAGCTGGTTCGGTGGTGGCTTCGACCTGACCCCGTTCTATCCGTTCGACGAAGACGTGCAGCACTGGCACCGGGTCGCACGCGACCTGTGCACACCCTTCGGCGACGAACGCTACGCCGCGCACAAGCGCTGGTGCGATGAGTATTTCTTCCTGCGCCATCGCAATGAAACGCGCGGCGTCGGTGGCCTGTTCTTCGACGACCTGCACGGCGACTTCGAACGCGATTTCGATTACCTGCGCGCGGTCGGCGATGGCTTCCTCGACGCCTACCTGCCGATCGTGCAGCAGCGCAAGGACACCGCCCATGGCGAGCGCGAACGCGAGTTCCAGCTGTACCGTCGCGGCCGCTACGTGGAATTCAACCTGGTCTACGACCGCGGCACCCTGTTCGGGCTGCAGAGCGGTGGCCGCAGCGAAAGCATCCTGATGAGCCTGCCGCCGCGGGTGCGATGGGAATACGGCTTCAGCCCGGAGGCCGGCAGCGCCGAGGCGCGCCTGGCCGACTACCTGGTGCCGCGCGACTGGCTCTGATCTTCCGACGCCACGCCTGACGCGTGGCGCCTTCACCGCATGTAGTGCGTCCAGCACCGGACAGGTCCTGCTCTGCCTCCTTCAAGGATGATCCCCCAATGCCTGTCGCTGTTTCCTTCCGTCCCCGCGCTGCGGGCTGGCGCTCCCTGCTGTTGCTTGCACTGGCCTCAGCCGCGCTGCCGGCAGCGGCGCAGTCAATGGCCTGTGGTACCTACACCAACAGCAGCGGCACCACCACGCTGACCCTCGAGAGCGAGGGCCACGGATACCTGTCCGGTCCCTACCAGGCGACCGAAGAACTGCGCGTGGCCCGCGAGCAGGAGGTGCTCGGCACCGGCAACCTGAGCACCGGCCGCCTGGAAAACTGGTTCTTCGAGAACGACGACCGCAACATCGTCACTCCCTATGGCGAGTTCACCCGCCAGCGCTCCGCGGCCTGCAAGGCGATGCCGGAACCGATCGAGGGCGGCTGCGTGATGAATACCTCCGACTGCCTGGAGGCGTTGCCCGAGGCCGCGCCGCCGAAGCTGCACGCCTGGTGCGCCGAAGGCGTGGGCGCGGCCTGCGTGCAGTTGCTGGAAACCTACCAGCAGCAGGCCAAGGACGCGGCCCCGAAGGCCGCGCGGGCAGAGCCACCGATGCCTGAACTCTGCAAGGAAGATTCCCCATCGTTCGACGCAGAAGGATGCGAGGCGATGGCCTCAGTGGTGGCCTGGGAGCAGATGGGCAAGCTGGTGTTCGGGCTGGAACACGCGATGGCGCCACTGCTGCCGGCCGCGCAGCTCGATGAATTGTCTGCGCTGTGCCGGCAGCAGCACGGTGAGACGTTCTGCAGCAAGGTCGCCGATGTACTGTGGAGTGCCGGGCGTACGCTGCAGGCCCGCGACGCGGTGCAGCTGGCCTGCGCACAGCGCGCGGAGGCATCCGAGTGCGAGACCGCCAGACGTCTCGCGGTGCTGGACACGGTGCCGGCCACGTCGCTGGCACCGGTACCGGCCATCACCCTGCCCTGCGGCCGCTACGAAGCCGAGCACAGCGTGCTCTCGCAGCTGAACTTCCTCGACGGCGGCGTGGTCGATGTCGAGGGCCGCAGCCAGCGCCTGCGCGCCAGCCTGGAAGGCGGGCGCATCCTGATCCGTCGCGACGTCGGCAGCGACTTTGTGCTGCAGGCGCTGCAGAACGGCAACCTGATCGGAATCGACAGCGGCAACCGCTTCGCCTACTACCAGCGCAAGCCCTCTGCCGGCGGGGCCAGCTGCAAGCCGCCGGTGGCCTTCGTGGAGATCCCGCTGCCGCTGGACTGCCCGACCCTGGCCCGCAAGGACGGCGCCCAGGCGTGCTGTGCCGAGGGCAAACTACTTGGCTGCAAGGTGGCCGGCGAAGCGCTGTTCAAGGACGAACAATGGGCCGCGTCGCAACCCTATTTCGAGACCCTGTGCCGCACGGGCGTGCGCGAAGGCTGCCTGGCACTGGCGGCGCTGTACGCGCATACCGGTGACCCGAAGGTACCGCAGGCCATGGCGGCGATCTGCGCGAAGGACGGCAAGGGCACGCATGTGGCCTGCGATGTGGACGCCACCCGCAACTGGCCGGCACTGAAGGCCGAAGCCGCGCCCTGACGCCCGCCAACTGTAGAGCCGGGCGCAAGGCAGCCGAGCATGGGCCCGGCTCTGCAGGATCAGGTGCTCTTCCTGGGGATGATGGTGATGTGCCCGTTGATCTCCAGCAGCGCCAGCTCGACATCCTCCACGCCCAGGCAGCCCTGCTGGCGCATGGCGGCTTCGAAATCGGCGCGGGTGACCTGTTCGCGGCGCAGCACGGCGTCGAACAGGCGCCCATTGCGTGCGATCACCACCGGTTCTCCCTCCACCAGGCGCTCGACCCTCCGGCTGCGGGTACTCACCCAGCCCACCCCGTAGTTGAGCAGGATCAGGGTCGCGGCCAGCAGCAGGCCGCCGCCCAGCGAGGTGTCGGTGCCCAGCAGCGCGTTCTGCACCGCATTGCCCAGCAGCACCACCAGCAGCACGTCGAAAGGGGTGATCTGCCCCAGCGGGCGCTTGCCGCTCAGCCGGACCATGCCCAGCACCACGACATACACCACCACCGCGCGCAGGATGAACTCCCACCACGGCATCGCCAGTGCGAACAGATCGGGCATTGCGGGTTCCCCTGCTGGACAGTGGCCCAGCCTAGCACCTGGGGTCAGATCCCTTTGCCCACCGGGCAAAGGGATCTGACCCCATCCGAGAGGTTCCGGCGGCACAAATAAAAAGCCCCGCTGACCAGGGGGAGGTCAACGGGGCCGGGGAACGGGCACTTGGGGAGGAGTCCCCGTTCCGAGATCTGCTCCAGGGGATGGGAGAGATCCACAACAGGCATTGCGCCTGTCGAGAGTTATAGAAGCACTCCGAACACTAACGGTTCGTGAAGGGGCCCCATTTAATGAATTTCAATCGGGGCAACATTCATGGTCGAGTCAGAAACCCCCGACTCATGAACAAATTCACGTCGTTTTCGGCCTGAAATGCCGTCAGTGCGCTTCGTCCCAGTTGTTGCCGATGCCGGTATCGACCACCAGCGGCACCCGCAGTTTGGCCGCTTGCGACATGCGCTCCACCACCTGCAAACGCAAGTCTTCAACAAAACTGCTTTCGGTTTCGAACACCAGTTCATCGTGCACCTGCAGGATCATCCGCGCCGGTGCCCCGCTGTCACGCAGCCACTGGTCCACGTCCACCATCGCGCGCTTGATGATGTCGGCAGCGGTGCCCTGCATCGGCGCGTTGATCGCCGCGCGTTCAGCACCGGCACGCAGGCCCTGGTTGCGGGCGTGGATGTCGTTCAGGTACAGGCGACGGCCGAACAGGGTTTCCACGTAGCCCTGGTCACGGGCCTGCTGGCGCATCCGCTCCATGAAGTCGCGCACGCCCGGGTAGCGGCTGAAGTACAGCGCCACGTAGTCCTGCGCCTGGCCACGGTCGATGCCCAGGTTGCGGGCCAGGCCGAAGGCGCTCATGCCGTACATCAGGCCGAAGTTGATCGCCTTGGCGGCACGGCGCTCGTTCGGGGTCACCTCCTCCAGCGTGCGCCCGAACACCTCGGCAGCGGTGGCACGGTGTACGTCGGCGCCCTGCTCGAAGGCACGCACCAGGCCCGGGTCCTCGGACAGGTGGGCCATGATCCGCAGCTCGATCTGCGAATAGTCGGCCGCCAGCAGCTGGAAGCCCTCCGGGGCGATGAACGCGCGGCGGATGCGGCGGCCATCCTCGGTGCGGATCGGGATGTTCTGCAGGTTCGGGTCCGACGAGGACAGGCGGCCGGTGGCGGCACCGGACTGGTGGTAGCTGGTATGCACCCGGCCGGTGTCCGGGTTGACCATCTCCGGCAGCTTGTCGGTGTAGGTGCTGCGCAGCTTGGCCAGGCCCCGGTAGTCCAGGATCACCCGCGGCAGCTCGTGCTGGTCGGCAATCGCCTCCAGTGCCTCTTCATTGGTGCTGGGCTGGCCCTTCGGGGTCTTCACCACCGCCGGCAGCTTCAGCTCGTCGAACAGCACCGCCTGCAGCTGCTTGGGCGAATCCAGGTTGAAGCTGCGGCCGGCCAGCTCGGTGGCCTTCTGCTGTGCGGCCAGCATGCGCGAGGACAGGTCCTGGCTCTGCCGGCGCAGTTCGTCGGTGTCGATCCGCACGCCGTTGGCTTCGATCGTGGTCAGCACCGGCACCAGCGGCATCTCGATGTCGCGGTACACGCTGTCCAGCGCCGGCTCGGCCAGCAGCTGCGGCTGCAACGCGTGGTGCAGGCGCAGGGTGATGTCGGCGTCCTCGGCCGCATAGCGGCTGGCTTCGTCGATGCCCACCTGCGAGAACGGAATCTGCTTGGCGCCCTTGCCGGCCACGTCCTCGAACTTGATGGTGCTGTAGCCCAGGTAACGCAGGGCCAGCGAATCCATGTCGTGGCGGGTGGCGGTGGAATTGAGCACGAAGCTCTCGAGCATGGTGTCGTCGTGGTAGCCCTGCACGTCCACGCCGTGGCGGCGCAGCACATGCAGGTCGTACTTGCCATGCTGGCCCAGCTTCTTCTTCGCCGGGTCCTGCAGCACCGGGCGCAGCGCATCCAGCACCTCCTGCATCGGCAGCTGGGCCGGCGCACCCGGGTAATCGTGGCCGACCGGAATGTAGGCGGCCTTGCCCGGCTCGACCGCCAGGCTGACACCGACCAGGCGCGCGCGCATCGCGTCCAGCGCATCGGTTTCGGTATCGAAGCTGATCAGATCGGCCTGCTGCAGGCGCTCGACCCAGGCCTGCAGCTGCGCGCTGGTCAGCACGGTCTCGTATTCACCCGGTGCGGCCAGCGCCGGATCCAGCGTGCCGGCGGCCGGTGCCTCGGCACTGCCACGGGCGAAGCCGGCGGCGGTGCCGCGCAGGCTCGGGGTGGCTTCGCTGGCCGCCGTCGGTGCCGGCAGCGGCGCACCCAGTTCCTTCAGCGCCTGGGTGAAGCCGTAGCGCGTATACAGCTCGGTCAGCGCCGGCACGTCCTGCTCGCGCAGGGCCAGCGTGGTCGGGCTGGCGTCCAGCTCCACGTCGGTGCGGATGGTCACCAGCTCGCGGTTCAGCGGCAGGCGCTCCAGCGCGGCGCGCAGGTTCTCGCCGATCTTGCCCTTCATGGTCGGCGCGGCCGCCATCACCCCATCCAGGTGCTGGTACTCGGCCAGCCACTTGGCAGCGGTCTTCGGCCCGCACTTCTCCACGCCCGGCACGTTGTCGACGGTGTCGCCCATCAGCGCCAGCAGGTCGATGATCTGGTCGGCGCGCACGCCGAACTTCTCCATCACCGCCGCGTCCGAATCCATGCGGCTGCCGGTCATGGTGTTGACCAGCTCGATGCCCGGGCGCACCAGCTGGGCGAAGTCCTTGTCGCCGGTGGAAATGGTCACCTTCAGGTCCTGCGCCAGGCCCTGCAGGGCCAGCGTGCCGATCACATCGTCGGCTTCCACGCCGGGGATGCGCAGGATGCTGATGCCCAGCGCCTCGACGATGCGGCACATCGGCTCGACCTGGCTGCGCAGCTCATCGGGCATCGGCGGGCGGTTGGCCTTGTACTGCTCGTACAGGTCGTCGCGGAAGGTCTTGCCCGGTGCGTCGACCACGAACGCCACGTAGGCCGGGCGCTCCTTCAGCGTCGAGCGCAGCATGTTGACCACGCCGAACAGCGCGCCGGTGGGTTCACCCTGTGCATTGGACAGGGGCGGCAGCGCGTGGAACGCGCGGTACAGGTAACTGGACCCGTCGATCAGGACTAATCTGCTCATGGGTCGATTCTACGCGCCCGTGCCTGCATCGCGGCGACACGGCCCGTACACCGCGATGGGGCATAATCAGGGCTCTTTCCAGGCAAAGGCCCCCGCCGATGAAGACCCTGATGCTGGCTTCCCTGCTCCTGCTCGCTGGCTGCGCCAGCATGGGTGGCGCGGGCGCTCCCCCGGTGGACGTCAAGGGCGCGGATGTGTCCAAGCGCACCATGGACAACGGTGACACCATCGAGGAATACCGCGTGTCCGGCCAGCTGCGCATGGTCAAGGTGACCCCGTCGCGCGGTGCCCCGTTCTACATGTACGACAAGAACGGCGACGGCCGCATGGACAACGACAAGGACGGCGTGTCGCCGGTGTACTGGAAGCTGTACAGCTGGTGATGTGGCCGGGGTCGGATCCCTTTTCACAGGAAAGGGCTCTGACCCCATCAAGGCGATCGGCACGGCCCATCCACGCCATGCGTGGATATGAGCCTCCCGATCCCCCCACAAAAAACAACGCCGGCGCGCATCCTGCGGCCGGCGTCGGGTCCCCTCCCCGGGAACGCTTGAATCAGCGGGTATGGATCAGCGGATGACCAGCACCGGCAGCGTGCTGCGTGCCAGCACCTCGGCGGTCTGGCTGCCCAGCAGCACGCGGGTCACGCCACGGCGGCCGTGCGAGGTCATCACGATCAGGTCACTGTTGCGCTCCCCTGCTGTCTCGATGATGCCGTCGGCGGCGTAGCGGTCCAGCACATGCACAGGGTTGGCGGTGATGCCCTGCTCGGCGGCCTTGGCCAGCGCCGGCTGCAGCACTTTCTGTGCGCCTTCCTCGCGGTCGGCCTTGTACTCGGGGCTGTTCATGTAGCCCACGCTCCAGCCCATGGCGTCGTACATCCCGACGGCCCACGGCTCGGAAACAGTGACGATATCGACCTCGGCATTGAGGTCCTTGGCCAGCTCCAGGCCCTTGGCCAGGCCCTTGTCGGCCAGCTCGGACCCGTCAGTGGCAATCAGGATGCGCTTGTACATGGTGGGGCTCCGTGGCGGTCTGCCAGATGGGAACAACACCATTGCACACCGGATGTGCAGGCCGCGCCTTGAGCAGGATCAATCCGGCGCCGCGCAGCGGCGTGTGCGCATCGTCACGTGGTCCGGGGGACGGGCCCGGCCCGCCCTCTTCTGTAGAGCCGAGCCCATGCTCGGCTTCGGGTGCATGAGCCGAGCGTGGGCTCGGCTCTACAACAACGTCGCTCAGGCGATCTGCACCACGCGCGCGTTCTGGCACAGCGGGTAGCTGGCCACGAATTCAGCGATCGCATCACGCATCGCCTCGAACGATTCGCCATACATGTAAAGCGCGGTCTCGGTCGGGCCCTGCCACCAGCTGCAGATCTCGCCCAGGCCGTCGATGTTCTCCGACAGCTGCTCGAACACGTGGTTGGAATCGCACTGTTCGTAGACGTCGTCCGGCAGGTTCAGGCCATCCAGGTAGATGCCCAGGCCTTCGGTCACGCCGAAGCTGCGGTCGGCCCCGCCCGCACCCTGCAGCTGCGAACCCTTCGGCGCACCCAGCTGCTCCAGCAGGTCGATCAGCTTCGGCACGCCGGCCGCATCGACCAGCGCCACTTCAATATCGCCGTATTCGACCTCACCCAGGTCGGAGATCGCGGTACCACCACCAGTCAGCTCGCCCACCTGGGCCGCCTGCAGCAGCGCATCGAGCGGATCCTCGAACAGCTCGTGGCGGTGCTCCGGCTGCAGCCGGGCATTCAACTTCACGGTGACGTGCAGCGTGGGTTCGGTCATGAGGGCGTTCCTGGAAGATGTCAGGCCCCATTGTAGAGTCGAAGGTAGCGGCAGGCGCCGCTGCCAACGTCGCTTGCGACGGCCCGAAGGGGCCGGTCAGGACGACCGGCATAGCCATGCTCGACTGCCTTTCCCACCAGAATCAGCCGAGCATGGGCTCGGCTCTACATACCCTTTGCGCTCAGCGCAGGAACGGCGTGACCTTGCGCTTGAGCAACTCCACCAGCACCGGGTCCATGTACTCGTAGTCGTCGGGAATATCCAGGCAGATCACCCGCTTGCCGTTCAGCCATGCCTTGTAGCGGCTGGACAGCCGGTTGCGGTGGGCGCGCTCCATCACGAACACGATATCGGCCCACCGCAGCAGCTCGGGGCTGAGTACTTCCTCGGCGTCGGCCAGCAGCCCGGCCGAGGCGGTCTCGATGCCTGGCCAATCGGCGAACACCTGCTCGGCCGTGGGGCTGCGCAGGCGGTTCTGGCTGCAGAGGAAGAGCACGTTGCGGGTCATGCCCGCAGCCTAATCGGGGTCGGATCCCTTTACCAACGGAAAAGGGCTCTGACCCCACTCAGGTACATTCGGACAAGTTGCATGGCCGGAAAACACTCGAAAGACCATCATGGGCCTTTCCACCGTCCAGATGCCCATGATCACCAAGGATGACCTGTTAACGACGTTCGCAGAGGTAGCCGAGGCGCACGACTGCTACTTCAGCAAGTACGTAGTCGCGACGTACGTGCTCTATTGCTGCATCAGAAATGCCAAGGAACATGACCTCGCGATCGCGTCCAAAAATGTCGATGATCCGGAGTTCGCCGCCAGCGTTGTGCTGAACGCGCCGCCCCGCCTTTCACATGATGGGCCAACGATCTTTGAAATTCCTTCCAACGCCTATGGGTTCACTCATGCGATGGCGGTTCCCAGCACTTATCACGGGCTTCTGAATGGGATCGAGAAGCGCACGGGTCTGTTCCTGTGCCTGCCGATCTTCCGGTGTGAGTTCAACGGCAACGAATCAGCAGAGGATTTCAGGTGGTCCACACATCACATCGTTGACGTCAACAACTGGCATAGGACCAGGCAGCCGAAGATCAGCGTGTACTTCGACAATCCCCGCACTGGTGGCGGCACGGACAAGGACGGTGCCATTGTGAGCCTGGAGACATTGATAGCGGAGATCGACAACGTTAGCGGAGTGAGCAACGGTTTCATCGAGATCACCAACTACCGCGGCGAAGTGATCGAGGTGTTGTCGCCGGCGGAAGGCCACTACGCGCTGATCCGCAACCGCCAGGATGAAGAAGCGATGGATCGCGCCGGGTTGGTGGCAGCCGTGGAGAAGTTCACCATCGGCTGATAGCCGACCGCTGTTGTAGAGCCGAGCCATGCTCGGCTGGTTTTCCCGCCTGAAGCAGCCGAGCATGGCTCGGCTCTACAGGAATTCCCGCCCCCTGACGGCGATCAGATCACCGTCAGGTTGGCATACGCCATCACCAGCCACTTGCTGCCGGCGTCGGCGAACTCGACCTGCACGCGGGCGTGGGCACCGTTGCCTTCGTAGTCGGTCACCATGCCTTCGCCGAACTTGGGATGGGTGACCAATGCGCCGAGCTTGATCGGCGGTGCCTCGATCGAGGCATGGCCCATCACCCGGCTGGCGCCCATCGAGGCCGGCCGCGAGACCTGAACCTTGGGGCGGACTTCGTGCAGCAGCTCACGGGGGATCTCGCGCAGGAAGCGCGATGGCAGGCTGTAGTTGTCCTGGCCGTGGATGCGGCGCGATTCGGCGTAGCTCAGCACCAGCTTCTGGCGCGCGCGGGTGATGCCGACGTAGGCCAGGCGGCGCTCTTCTTCCAGCCGCCCGCTTTCCTCCAGCGAGCGTGCGCTGGGGAACAGGCCTTCTTCCAGGCCGGCCAGGAACACCAGCGGGAACTCCAGGCCCTTGGCCGAGTGCAGGGTCATCAGCTGCACACCCTCTTCGCCCGCCTGCGCCTGGCCCTCACCGGCCTCCAGCGCGGCATAGGCCAGGAACGCGACCAGCTCGTCCATGTCCTCGCCCACTTCCTCGATGTCGTCGGCGCGGCGCACGAAGCGCGAGGCCACCGAGACCAGTTCGTCGAGGTTGTCGGTGCGCGATTCGGAGTCCAGCGCGTTGCGGCTTTCCTTGCTCCAGTGCTCGCGCAGCTGCGAGCGGACCAGCACGTGGTCCACGCGCTCGGCCAGGGTCATGTGCAGGGTCTGCGCCTGCAGCTCGTTGACCAGCACCAGGAAGCCGGCCAGCGCATTGCGCGCACGTGCGGCCAGCGCGCTGCCCTGGGTGACCAGCATGGTCGCTTCCCACAGCGAAATACCCTGCGCGCGCGCCTCGCGGCGCACTTCGTCCAGCGTGCGGTCGCCGATGCCACGCGTCGGCGTGTTGACGGCGCGCTCGAACGCCGCGTCATCGTTGCGGTTGGACAGCAGGCGCAGGTAGGCCAGCGCGTCCTTGATTTCGGCACGTTCGAAGAAGCGCATGCCGCCGTACACGCGGTACGGCACCTGTTCGCTCAGCAGCGCTTCTTCCAGCGCGCGCGACTGCGCATTGCTGCGGTAGAGCACGGCCACTTCGGTATAGCTGCCACCGTCGCGCACCCACTGGCGCGCGCGCTCGACGATGTAGCGTGCCTCGTCCATCTCGTTGTACGCGGCGTACAGGTCGATCGGCTCACCGTCGCCGCTGTCGGTCCACAGCTGCTTGCCGATGCGGTCGGGGTTGTGCGCGATCACCGCATTGGCGGCGCCGAGGATGTTGGCGGTGGAGCGGTAGTTCTGTTCCAGGCGGATGGTCTGCGCGCCCGGGAAGTCGCGCAGGAAGCCCTGCACGTTCTCGACCTTGGCACCGCGCCAGCCGTAGATGGCCTGGTCATCGTCGCCGACCACGAACACGTGGCCGGAATCGCCGGCCAGCACGCGCACGAAGGCGTACTGGATGGCATTGGTGTCCTGGAACTCGTCCACCAGGATTTCGCGGAAGCGGGCGCGGTAGTGCGCCAGCAGGGCCGGGTTGTCGCGCAGCAGTTCGTGCGCGCGCAGCAGCAGCTCGGCGAAGTCGACCAGGCCGGCGCGGTCGCAGCGTGCCTGGTACTCGATGTAGGCCTGGCGCATGGTTTCCAGCCAGGCGTCGTGCGGCTCGGGCTGGATGTGCTGCGGGCGGCGGCCTTCGTCCTTCTGCGCGTTGATCCACCACGCGATCTGCTTGGCCGGGTACTTGCCGTCGTCCAGTTCCAGCGCCTGCACCACGCGCTTGACCAGCCGCAGCTGGTCGTCCGAATCCATCACCTGGAAGCCTTCCGGCAGCTTCGCGTCCTGCCAGTGCAGGCGCAGCAGGCGGTTGGCCAGGCCGTGGAAGGTGCCGATCCACATGCCACGGCTGCCATTGGGAAGCTGTGCGTCGATGCGGTGGCGCATTTCGCCGGCCGCCTTGTTGGTGAAGGTCACCGCGAAAATGCCGTGGGTCGGCACGCCATCGACTTCATGCAGCCAGGCGATGCGGTGGGTGAGTACGCGGGTCTTGCCGGAACCGGCACCGGCCAGCACCAGGTGGTGGCCGGGGGGAGCGGAGACGGCTTCGCGCTGGGCCGGGTTCAGGCCATCAAGCAGGTGGGAGACATCCATGCCCCCATTTTACGGCATCGCCGTCGCGGCTCCTGCGACCACCTGGGTTGCCAGTGCGTGCGCCTGCTGACGCAGTTCAGGCACCGCCAGGCTTTCCCACAGGCTGCCGATGCGCAGGCTGCCGAGCACGCCCAGCCGTGCCTGCGGCTGGCCACCGGCGGCACACAGGCGATCGCCCGGCACCGTGCTGTCCCGGCCCAGCCCGTGTGGGCCGGGACGCGCCAGACCATCAGCCTGCAGCTGCTGCAGCAACGGATTGCGCAACGCGCTGGCACGGGTTTCCACGCCGGTGGCGTTGATCACCCCGCTGATCGTCCACTGCTGTTCATTGCCCAAGGCATCGCGGCCGGACAGCTGCAGCGCATCGCCGTCGCGCCAGACGCGCTGCAGGCGGGACCGGTGGATACGCAGCTGGCCGCTGTCCTGCAGCGTCTGCAGCTGCGCGTCGACCTCTTCGGCGATGCGGTGGCGATGCACGTCCCAGTAGCGCACCACATGGCGCAGGAAGCGGCGCTGGTCGGCCTCATCGAGGCTGCACCACAGCGCCTGCCCGTGCGGGCGGATGCGGTCCATCACGCCCTGCCACGGCAGGCCGTCGGCCTGCGCCTGGCGTGCGAACCCGCGCAATGCGTGCAGGCGCTGGCGCAGGTTCATCGGCAGCAACGTGGCCGGGTCGAACGTGGGCAGGCCGCCATGCGCGTGCGGCAACGGCAGCAGGCCGTGGCGCGAGATCACGTGCAGCGGTCCGGTGTGGCCGGCGGCGACCAATGCCAGCACGGTGTCGGCCATGCTCAGGCCGGAACCGACAATGGCCACGGCCTGTTCACCAGCCAGGGTGCGTACGCCGTCGTAGTCCCAGGCCTCGATCACATCGTCGGCAGGCAGCGCGTCGGCACCGGCCACCGGCAGCGGGCGCATGCTGTTGCCGGTAGCCAGCACCGCCTGTGCGGCGTGCAGCGTCTGGCCATCGCCCAGCTGCAGCCGGTAACCGTGGTCATCCGGCTGCAGGCCCAGCACCGGCTGCGCGATCACCTGCAGCTGCGCCGGGCTGGCTGTGGCGGCGTCCTGCAGGCGCTGCTGCAGGTAGGCCGCGAAGTAGTGGCGGCACACGTAACGCTCGCCCAGCACCTCGCGCGCCTCGTCCGGGTAGGCATCGGCGTCCATCAGGTAGTCGAGGAAATCGCCGGGCTGGTCGGCAAACGCACTCATCTTCGCCGCCGGCACGTTCAGCAGATGCTCCGGCCACGGCGTGGCATAGGCGATGCCCTGCGCCAGCTGCGAAGCCGGTTCGAAAATGGCCAGCGCCAGCGGCGCCTTGGCCTGGCGCAGTACCTGGATCGCCACCAGCACGCCGGCCGCACCACCACCGATGATTGCCAGGTCCAGTTCGCCATTACGCGGTGAGTCAGTCATGTGCCGATTGTAGGCCATCGGCGATGACAGGCCGGATTGCCGAAATGGGCGGCCGGCCTTGCCTCACATCAACGCATCGGCCAAGCGTGCGATGCCTTCGCGGCTGCGCCGCCACGTGGGGCGGCTGCGCCACTGCTGCAGGTCCAGCTGCCGCGACTCGCGCAGGTAGCCGTCCTCGATCGCGCACAGCTGCTGCACCAGCGCGCGGTCGTAGCAGATCAGGCCGATTTCGGCATTCAGCGCGAACGAGCGGATATCCATGTTGATCGAGCCGAGCACGGCAATGTCTTCGTCCACGCTCATGTGCTTGGCGTGCAGGAACTGCGGTTCGTACAACGCGATGCGCACGCCACAGCGCAGCAGCTCGTCGTAGTAGGCCTCCTGCGCCCACGAGGTCAGCCGCTGGTTGTTGCTGGCCGACAGGATCAGCTGCACGTCCACACCGGACAGCGCCGCAATGCGCAGCGCGCTCAGCGTGGCTTCGTCGGGCACGAAGTACGGGGTGACCATCACCAGCCGGCGCCGTGCGAGGTGGATCAGCGCCGCCACCGCGTCGCGTGCGTTGCTGTACGGGTAGGCCGGGCCGCTGGGCAGCAGCTGGGTGGCGATGTCGTCGCTGCACTCGGGCACATCGGCGATCACGTCCAGGCGCTGGCCGGTTTCCATGTACCAGTCGCTGGCGAACACCGCTTCCAGATGCGCCACCGCCGGGCCGCGCACGCGCGCCACCAGCTCTCGGTTCGGGTGGCCGGGCACGAACTGCGGGCCCGCCAGGTTCTGCGAACCGACGTAGGCCACTTCGTTGTCGATCACCGCGATCTTGCGGTGGTTGCGCAGGTCCATGCGCCCGCTGCGGCGCCAGCGCAGGCCGCCGGGCAGCATCGCGCGCACTTCGATGTCGCGCGCTTCCAGGCGCTTGCGATAGGCGCGCAGGCCGCGCTTGGCACCCACCGCGTCGAGCAGCACGCGGCACTGCACGCCACGCGCCGCTGCACGCTGCAGCGCCTCGACCACCGCCTCGCCCACCGCGTCATCGAACATCAGGTAGTACAGCAGGTGCACGCGGTCTTCGGCCTGGTCGATGTCGGCGATCAGCGTGTGCAGCGATTCGTCGTAGTCGGTCAGCAGGTCCACCGCGTTGCCGTGCACCGGCATGAAGTCGCCCTGGCGCTGCACCAGCGGCACGATCTCGGCGCTGGCGGTGTCCGGCTGCGGGGCCCAGCGCAGGCGATGCTGCAGCGCCTGTTCCTCGCGGATCACCTGCGAGGCCTCCGCCTGGCGGCGGATACGCTCGCGCGACAGCCACGGGTGGCCGAACAGCAGGTACAGCGGCAGGCCCAGCAGCGGCACGAAGCCGACCAGCAGCAGCCAGCTGCGCGCCGCCCCCGGCGTGGTGCGGGTGGGGATCCAGCACAGCGCGACCAGCCGGATCAGCCAGTCGATCAGCAGCAGGTACGAACCCAGCAACCACTCGAACAGCATCGCGTCGCCCGTCGGGAGGTGATGGGCCATTCTGCCCACCGGCCCTTGTAGAGTCGAGCCGCGCTCGACGGCCTTCCGTTCCGACGGCAGAGCAGCCGTGCATGGGCTCGGCTCTACAGGACGGCTCAATGCCGCACCGGCACCTCGCACAGCTGCCGCACCGATTCGGCGTGGCGGCGGCCGTTGAGCGCCATGCAGGCGATCGCCTGCGCGGCCCGTTCCAGCTGCGCCTCTGGAAGCGGCGACGGCGCGCCGTTGGCCAGCGCGAGGTGGTGGTCGCACAGCAGCAGCGCCATGCCCTCGATGCCTTGCAGCATGCGCTGCAGGCGCAGCCAGCCCAGTTCCAGGTCCTGCCGGTGTGATGGGGTGTTCATGCAACCTCCTTCAACGGATCTGGCCGCCGTGAAGGTGGCGGACGATGCGTGGTTGCAATACCGGGAAGCAATCAATCAGCAAACGAACCGGCGGGCGCAGGGCCCCCTCGCACCGTCCGCCATAGAGGCGGATAGGTCACCAACCGTCGCCGGAGGGATCTCCGGCGACGGCGGGCGAGTCTACTGATTGATTGACTTCACGGGATTGCAAGCCCGACCGCTGCAACCGCAGCGGCTCGCCATCATGGGCATGGCAACGTTCGTGGTTCCAATCGATTTGAACCGCGCGAGGCGCCGGAACCGGTAGGAACAATCACTTATCGCATTCGGCCCTTCACACCAGGCAGGGCGCCATTGGCGACAGCCTGCGCGGGGAGTGTTGCAGTGCCGACCAACGGTCGGCACCCACCACGGCAATGCAGGAAGTACCCACCACCTGGATGCCAGACATGAAAAAACCCGCCACAAGGGCGGGTTTCTTCGCGGGGACCAGCAATCCTTGCGGATTACTTGATCTTGCCTTCCTTGTACAGGACGTGCTTGCGCACGACCGGATCGTACTTCAGGAATTCCATCTTCCCCGGGGTGTTCTTCTTGTTCTTGTCGGTCGTGTAGAAGTGGCCGGTACCGGCCGAGGAAATCATACGGACCTTATCGCGCTTGCCTGCCATGATGCTTTACTCCTCAGACCTTTTCGCCGCGCGCACGCAGCTCAGCCAGAACGGAATCAATGCCGTTCTTGTCGATGGTGCGCAGTGCATGCGCGGAAACACGAAGCTTGACCCAGCGGTTCTCGCTGGCCACCCAGAAACGGCGCTCGTGCAGATTCGGCAGGAAACGACGACGGGTCTTGTTGTTGGCGTGCGAGACGTTGTTACCCGTCTGCACTCGCTTGCCGGAAACCTGGCATACGCGGGACATTGCGCACCTCGATAGTAGTAGTTGTCAGCCCGTAGCCCGGGAGACGGCGGCCTCGATGGTTGCCCACCACACGTCAAGAGAATCAAAGGGTTACGCTGGCTTTGGGCGGCCGGGGACGTGTTCCCGGGGGCGCCGCCCGGTAGAAAACCGGACACAGCGAGCCGCGCATTATGCACGGGTTCAAGCACTTGCGCAAGTTACCCACAGGCTGGGGCTGAACGCGACGGCCGCCCCCTGTAGAGCCGAGCCATGCTCGGCTCAGGCATTCCGGGACACAGCAGCCGAGCGTGGGCTCGGCTCTACCGGAGCGGCAAGGACTGGCTCAGCGCAGGTGCGGAATCACCTGGGCCAGCAGATGGGCATCCTTCAACGCGCCGTGCAGGCCCCGGTTGCCGGGAATGCGCAGGCGCTGCAGCACATCATCCAGCTTGTTGCCCTGGCCCGGCCAGCGCCCGCGCGCCAGCTTCAGGCTGCAGGTGATGCGGCAATGCTGGGCCAGCGTGCCCGGGATGCCCGCCAGGCGCAGCTCGTTGTCCAGGAAACCCACGTCGAAGGTGGCGTTGTGCGCAACCATTTCGCTGCCGCGCAGGAAGTCCAGCAGTTCGGCGGCCTTGCTGGAGAACAGTGGCTTGCCCACCAGCATCGCATCGCTGATGCCATGCACGCGCTGTGCGCCCCAATCGACCTTGCGCTGCGGCTGCAGGTAGGTGTGGAACTGGCGGCCGGTGAGCTGGCCATCGATCAGTTCGACGGCACCGATTTCGATCACCCGGTGCCCCAGGCGGTGGGAGATGCCGGTGGTTTCGGTATCCAGTGCGACGATGCGGCTCATCAGGGTGTGCGTTCTCCAGTACGGGCAGCCGGATTTTCGCACGCGACCGATGCACTCACCCCAACGCTTCCACCACCCAATCAATGAACACCCGCAGCCGCTGGCTCATGTGCCGGTTCGGCGGGAACATCACATGCATCGGCATCGGCGGCAGCTGCCAGTCCGGCAGCACCGGCAGCAGCTCGCCGCGCGCCACGTGCGGTTCGGCCATGTAGCTGGGCAACGCCACCACGCCCAGACCCGCCAACGCAGCGGCCAGATAGGCGTTGCCGTCGTCGAAGCCGACCGTGTAGCGGCCCTGCACCTCGACGCGCTCATCGCCGCGCTGTGCGCTGAACACCCGCGCCCGGCCACTGCGCGGGCTGAGGAAGCCGACCATGTGGTGATCGGGCCCTTCCAGCGCGCGCGGATCGGCTGGCAGCCCGAAACGCTGCACATAGCCCGGGCTGGCATGGAAGCCGATCGGCAGCGCGCCAAGCGGCCGCGCCACCAGTGCCGGATCGGCCGGGGTGCCGCCGCGGATCACGCAGTCGACGTTGTCGGCGATGACATCGACCTCGCGGTCACTCACGCCGATGTTCAGCTGGATCTCCGGGTAGCGCGCCTGGAAATCCGGCAACGCCGGCACCAGCCGCAAGCGCGCGTACGGCCCGGGCACATCGACCCGCAGGCGTCCGCGCGGCTGGGTGGCCGCGTCGCCCAGCCCGGCCTCCACCTCTTCCAGCTCGGCCAGCAGGCGGGCGATGCGCGGGTAGTAGGCCGCGCCATCGGCGGTGACGCTGACCCGGCGCGTGGTGCGGTTGAGCAGGCGCAGCCGCAGGTGCGCCTCCAGCTGCTGCACCAGCTGGGTGGCCGTAGTGCGGCTGATCTGCAGGGTCTGCGCGGCGCGGGTGAAGCTGCCGGTTTCCACCACCCGGGCAAAGGCCCGCATCGCCTCGAAACGGTCCATGGCTGACCATGATTGTTTGGGATCGGCAATCAATTTAGGCCGATCATCGCGGTTTATCCAGACAGCGCTGGCGCGGAGGATGGGCGTTCTCTCCCACGGGATCTTCCCCATGTCACAGCGTGATGTCGTTTTCCCCGCCGGTCGCCAGGCCCTGTACGAGCGCAACCGCTACTCGCCGGCGATCCGATCCAATGGCTTCCTGTTCGTCTCCGGCCAGGTCGGCAGCCGCGAGGACGGCTCGCCCGAGCCGGACTTCGAAACCCAGGTGCGCCGCGCCTTCGAGAATCTCAACGCGGTGCTGGCTGCCGCCGGCTGCACCTTCGATGACGTGGTCGACGTGACCGTGTTCCTGGTCGACCCCGAGAAGAACTTCGAGAAGGCGTGGGCGATCGTGCCCGAGTACTGGGGCGAGGCGCCGCATCCGACCCTGACCGGAATCGGCGTGACCTGGCTGTATGGGTTCCAGTTCGAGATCAAGGTGATCGCGAAGCTGCCTGCAGACCGGTAGTGCCGGCCGCTGGCCGGCAGCAAGGTGTCGGGGTCAGAGCCCTTTCCGGAGGAAAGGGATCCGACCCCAGCCCGACGCACCTGAACGGGAGGCTCCGACGGATTCCCGAGGTGGCCATTGATATTGTATCCGGCGAAAACCGCTTGCTAGCCTCCCCTCCATGCGCCGGATCTCCCGCCACCTTCGCTCGTACCTGCTGATGCTGCTGATGGCGGCATTCGTGGTCGTGCCGGTGGCCGACGCGCTGGCCTGCACGGTGGAACCGCACGCCAGCACGGTGCACGTGGAGTCCGCACCGGATTCCGATGGCGATGCCGACGGCAAGCACGTCGGTGCCTGTGGCCACAACCACTGCCACCACTCCAATCTGAGCCTGCCGGCCAGCACCCTCGCTGCCTTCGGTGCGCCACTGCCGGCGCGCTGGATGAATGCCGGCGACGCGGCGACCTATGCGGTCGCCCAGGATGAATTGACGCGTCCTCCCCGGGCGTGAGTTGAGCGCGTCCCGCATTCGCGGGCTTCGGTTCCCCTCAACTCCGGAAATTCTTCATGTCGACCCTGACACGTCGGCCGCTGCGCGCGGCCGGGCTGGTCGTCGCTGTGCTGCTGGGCCTGGCCCCGGCGGCATCGGTGATGGCGCAAGCCGCCCCTTCCTACGACACCCTGCTTGAACGCCTGGACCAGCTGCCGGGTACCCGCGTCGGTATGGCGCTGGCCGAGGCCGCCGACGCGCGCGCCGACCAGGCCCGTGCGTTGCCCAACCCTTCCCTCTCCTACTCTGCAGAGAACGCCTGGGGCACCGGCTCCTATGGCGGCATGGGCAAGGCCGATACCGTGCTCACCCTGTCCCAGCCGCTGGAGGTCTGGGGCCAGCGTGGCGCGCGTGTCCGTGCCGCCCGTGCCGAGGCACAGGCCGCCAACCTGCGTGGTGCCCAGAGCCGCAGCGACGTGGCCAGCCAGCTGGCGGTGGTCTACGCACAGGCGGAAAGTGCACTGCGCCGCTACGCCCTGGCCGAAGAGGCGCTGACCCTCACTCGCGATGACGCCAACGCAGTCAACGCGATGGTCAAGCAGGGCCGCGAACCGCAGCTGCGCGCGGTGCAGGCGCAGAGCGAAGTGGCCAATGCCAGCGCTGCGCTGGATGAGGCGCAGGCGTTCCGCGACGCCGCACTGGCCCGCCTGGCCGGTGCCGCGCTGCTGGATGCGCCAGTGCAGTCGATCGACAACAGCCTGCTCGACCGTGCCCCGCCGCTGCCGCGTGGCGCCACGGACGTGGCGCTGGCGGTGCGCATCGCCGAAGCCGAAGCCGATGCGGCCGGCAAGCTGGTCGACGTGGAGCGCAAGCGCGCCCTGCCCGACCTGAGCGTCACCGCCGCGCAGACCCGCTTCCGCGAAGGCGGCGAGCGCGCCTACAACCTCGGGGTCAGCCTCAGCATTCCGCTGTTCGACCGCAACCGCGGGGGTATACGCGCCGCCAATGCCGACCAGCGCGCGGCCGAGGCACGCCTGGACCAGCAGCGCCGCGACAGCGAGGCCGAACGCCTGTCTGCCGTGGCCGGGCTGAAGGCGGCCGGTAGCCGTACCCGCGCCGCCGATGAAAGCGTGGTCGCCGCCGAAGAGGCGTATCGCCTCGCACGCGTCGGCTTCGACGCCGGACGCATCTCGCAGCTGGAACTGCGCAGCACGCGCAGCGCCCTCATCGCCGCCCGCGGCACCGCCGTGGATGCGCGCCTGTCGCGCGTCGGCGCCGAAATCGATCTTGCCCGCCTTGAAGGGCGCGCACCTTTTGTGGAGGCCAAATGACTCTCTCCCGTACTTTCCCGCTGATCGGCGGCGTGCTGCTGACCGTTCTGCTTGCCGGCTGCGCCGGCAATGCGCAGACGCCTGCCAATGAAGACCCGGCTGCGGCCAAGGCCGGCACCGACGATGGCCACGGCCATGCCGCCGACAGCAAGGAGGCCAAGGCGGAAACCGCCAAGGCCCCCGCCGACGCCGATGAAGGCGTGGTGCAGCTGACCCCGGAACAGATCAAGGCGTCTGGTATCGAAGTGGTCGCGATCGGTCGCGGTGGCGGTGGCTCCACGCGCCTGTCCGGCCGGGTCGAACCGTCGGTAGGCGCACGTGCCTCGGTGGCCTCCACGGTGACCGGTCGCGTCGAACGCGTGCTGGTCGCGCCGGGCACCGCAGTGAAGCAGAACCAGGCGCTGGCGATCGTGGTCAGCGGTGAGGCCGCGGTGTTCCGCGCCAATGCGCTGGCTGCATCGGCCGAAGCCGAGGCCGCGCGCCTGGCCTATGGCCGCGACAAGGCGCTGGTCGACCAGGGCGTGGTCGCGCGCCAGGAACTGGAGGCCTCGCGCGCCCGCTCGCTGGCGGCACAGGCCCAGGCCGCTGCCGCGCAGGCCCAGGCCGCTGCCAACGGTGCGCCCGATGCCAGTGGCCGCGTGCGCATCACCAGTCCGGTGGCCGGCATCGTCGGCAACGTGCAGGTCACCCCGGGCGGCGTGGTCGCTGCCGGCAGCGCGGTGGCCGATGTCGCCGATCCGGCGATGAACGAACTGGTGTTCACCGCGCCGCCCGCGCTGGCCGCACAGGTCACGCCCGGCATGAAGCTGGAAGTGAGCGTGCCGGGTGGCAGCTTCACCGCCACCGTTACCGGTTCGGCCGCCGATGTGCGCCAGCAGGGCGGCGTCGCGGTGATCCGTGCCACGCCGGTGGACGCTTCGCTGCCGCCGGCCGGTTCGCCGGTTTCGGCGGTGGTAGTCACCGAAGGCCAGGACGGTTCGCTCAGCGTGCCCGCCGATGCGGTGCAGAACGTTGATGGCAGCAGCGCGGTGTTCGTCGCCGTCGACGGCGGCTTCAAGGCGCAGCCGGTGCTGGCCGGGCGCCGTGCCGGCGACCGCATCGAGATCCTCGGTGGACTGACCGGCAACGAGCGCATCGTCGGTGCCAACGCCTTCCTGCTCAAGGCCGAACTGGCCAAGGGCGAAGCCGAGCACGGCCACTGAGGAGGCGACCATGTTCAAGCTGATCATTGAAACAGCGGTGCGCCACCGCTGGCTGGTGGTGTTCATGGCGGCGTTGATCGCTGCCGTGGGCCTGTTCCAGCTGGGCAAGCTGCCGATCGACGCGGTGCCGGACATCACCAACCGCCAGGTGCAGATCAACACGGTGGCACCGGCGCTGACGCCGGAACAGATCGAGCGGCAGGTGACCTACCCGCTGGAAACCGCGCTGGCCGGCATTCCCGGCCTGACCACCACGCGTTCGCTGTCGCGCAATGGCTTCTCGCAGGTCACCGCGATCTTCACCGATGCGACCGACATCTACTTCGCGCGCCAGCAGGTGGCCGAACGCATGCGCGAGGCATCCGAAGACCTGCCCGATGGCGCGTCGCCGATGCTGTCGCCGGTCACCACCGGCCTTGGCGAAGTGCTGATGTGGACCGTGGACTTCACCACGTTCGATCCGGCCAGGCTGGCCAAGCCCGGTGAAGCCGGCTGGCAGGCCGGTGAGGTCTACCGCACGCCGGAAGGCAACCTGCTGCGCACGCCGGAAGAACGTGCCACCTACCTGCGCACCGTGCAGGACTGGATCATCGCGCCGCAGATGCGTTCCAGCCCGGGGCTGGCCGGCGTCGATACGGTCGGCGGCTATGTAAAGGAATATGGCGTGCATCCGGACAGCGCCCGGCTGGCCGCGCACGGCCTCGGCCTGGCCGATCTGGTCACTGCCCTGCAGCGTTCCAACGTGCAGGCTGGTGCCGGTTTCGTGCAGCGTGCCGGCGAAGGCCTGGTGGTGCGTGCCGATGGCCTGGCACTGACCACCGAGGATCTGGCACAGGCCCCGGTGGCCACCCGCAATGGCGTGGTGGTGCGCGTGGCCGATGTGGCCGAGGTCGAGCTGAGCCGCGCGCCGCGCCTGGGTGCGGCCAGCCGCAACGGCCATGAAGCCGTGCTGGGTACCGCGCTGATGATCGCCGGCGGCAACAGCCGCACCGTGGCCCAGGCCGCGGCCGCGCGCCTGGAACAGGTGAACAAGTCGCTGCCGGCCGACATCGTGGCGGCACCGGTTCTGGACCGCAGCGTGCTGGTCAATTCCACCATCAAGACCGTGGCCAAGAACCTCACCGAGGGCGCGCTGCTGGTGGTGGTGGTGCTGTTCCTGCTGCTGGGCAACCTGCGTGCAGCGACGATCACCGCGCTGGTGATTCCGCTGTCGTTCCTGTTCGCAGTAATCGGCATGAACCGCTTCGGCATCAGCGGCAACCTGATGAGCCTGGGTGCGCTGGACTTCGGCATCCTGGTGGACGGTGCGGTGATCGTGGTCGAGTCGACGCTGCTGATGCTGGGCCAGCGCCGCGCCGAACTCGGCCGTGCATTGACCGCGATGGAACGCCTCCGCGTGGCCGCCGATTCGGCCATGAAGATGGCGCGCCCTGCGGCCTTCGGCCAGTTGATCATCCTGCTGGTGTTCGCGCCGATCCTTACTCTGGAAGGCGTGGAGGGCAAAACGTTCCACCCGATGGCAGCCACCTTCATGCTGGCCCTGGTCGGTGCCTTCATCTTCTCCTTCACCTTCGTGCCGGCGATGGCCGCACTGCTGGTGCGCGAGCCGAAGGTCAAGGACGGCGACGCCCATGCCGATGATGGCGAGCACGAGACCAAGCTGATCCGCGTGCTGCGTGCGCGTATCGAGCCGGTGGTGCGCAAGGCTGTGGGCCATCCGCGCACGGTGCTGGCCGGTGCGGTGATGATGGTGGTGGTGGGCATCGGCTCGTTCTCGCTGCTGGGCCGCGAGTTCATGCCGACGCTGGACGAAGGCAATGTGGCGATGCAGGCCCTGCGCGTGCCATCGACCTCGCTGGAGCAGTCGCTGGCGATGCAGCTGGCACTGGAAAAGGCGATTGCCAAACAGCCGGAAGTGGAGACCGTGTTCTCGCGCACCGGTACCGCCGAGGCGGCGATCGACCCGATGCCGACCAACATCTCCGACAGCGTGATCGTGCTCAAGCCACGCAAGGACTGGCCGGATCCGAAGCTGGGCAAGGACGCGCTGGTGGCACGCTTCGAAAAGCTGGCCGGGCAGCAGCTGGGCAACAGCTTCGAGTTCAGCCAGCCGATCGAGCTGCGCTTCAACGAGCTGATTTCCGGCGTGCGTACCGACCTGGCGGTGATGATCTTCGGCGATGACTTCAGCCAGCTGCAGAAGGTGGCCGACCAGGTGGCGCTGAAGCTGCGTGCGGTGAACGGCGCGGCCGACGTGCGGGTGGAACAGATCTCCGGCCTGCCCACACTCAACGTGGCCATCGACCACGTGGCAGCGGCACAGTACGGGCTGACCGCCGCGGACGTGAGCGATGCGCTGTCCACTGGTATCGGTGGTACCGCGGCCGGCAAGATCTTCGAAGGCGACCGCCGCTTCAACGTGGTGGTGCGCCTGGACGATGCCTCGCGCAACGATCCGGACCAGCTCGCTTCACTGCCGATCGCCACGCCGTCGGGGCTGGTGATTCCGCTGTCGTCGGTCGCGCGCATCACGGTCAGCGAAGGGCCGAACCAGATCAGCCGCAACAACGGCAGCCGCCGCGTGGTGGTGCAGGCCAACGTGCGCGGCCGCGACCTTGGCGGTTTCGTGGGCGAAGCGCAGGCGGCGGTGGCCGACGTGGCACTGCCGCCGGGCGCCTACCTGACCTGGGGTGGCCAGTTCGAGAACCTGCAGCGCGCCGAGAAGCGGCTGGCAACGGTGGTGCCGGTGGTGTTCCTGCTGATCGGCAGCCTGCTGTTCATGGCCCTGCGCAGCGGCAAGGAAGCCATTCTGGTGTTCAGCTGCGTACCGTTGGCGCTGGTCGGCGGCATCCTCGCGCTGCTGCTGCGTGGCATGCCGTTCTCGGTGTCGGCGGCGGTCGGCTTCATCGCCGTCTCCGGCGTGGCGACCTTGAACGGTCTGGTGCTGATGCAGGCGATCCGCGAGCGCCTGGATGCCGGCGACCTGCCGCTGCAGGCGGCGATCAACGGTGCATCGAGCCGCATCCGCGCGGTGCTGACCACGGCGCTGGTGGCGATCGTCGGCTTCATTCCGATGGCGATCGCCAGCGGTTCCGGTGCCGAGGTGCAGAAGCCGCTGGCGACGGTGGTGATCGGTGGCCTGATCACCGCCACCGTGCTGACCCTGCTGGTGCTGCCGACTTTCGCTGCGCGGGTGGCCAAGCCGCGGGCGGTGGGCTGAAAGACCACGGGGTCAGATCCTGTGATCCGACCCCGTTTCCCGGTCCGAGGTAGTGCCGGCCGCTGGCCGGCAATGTCGAACGATCGCGGTGCGTGCAGGTTGCCGGCCAGCGGCCGGCACTACCCGGTAGCGGTCAGGCCTTCTTGCGTTCGGCGATGTAGGCCTGGATCTGCTGTTCCAGCACCGGCAGCGGCACCGAGCCCTGCTTGAGCAGGGTGTCGTGGAAGCCCTTGATGTCGAACTTGTCGCCCAGCTCCTTCTCGGCCTGCGCACGCAGGCGCACGATGGCGATCTCGCCCAGCTTGTAGCTCAGCGCCTGGCCCGGCCAGGAAATGTAGCGGTCCACTTCGGTGGTCACTTCATGCTCGCTCAGCGCGGTGTGGTCACGCAGGTAGGCCAACGCCTGTTCGCGGGTCCAGCCCTTGCTGTGCACGCCGGTGTCGATCACCAGGCGCGCCGCGCGCCACATTTCGTAGGTCAGGCGGCCGAAATCCTCGTACGGGGTTTCGTAGATGCCCATCTCCACGCCCAGCTTCTCGCAGTACAGCGCCCAGCCTTCGCCATAGGCGGAGATGTAGGCGTTGCGGCGGAACTCGGGCAGGTTCTTCTGCTCGGCGGCAATCGCCCCCTGCAGCGAGTGGCCCGGATCGGATTCATGCAGGGTCAGCGCCGGCAGGTTGTACAGCGGGCGCGACGGCAGGTTGTAGGTGTTGAGCCAGTAGGTGCCCATGCCACCGCGGCCGGCGGTCCAGAACGGCGCGATGTCCGGCGGCACCGGCACGATGGTGAAGCGGGCGCGCGGCAGCGTCATGTACTTGCCGAGCTGGCCGTCGGCCCGCTTGGAGATCCACGCGGCACGCGACAGCAGCTCTTCCGGCGTCTTGGCATAGAACTGCGGATCAGTGCGCAGGAAGGTCAGGAACTCGGCGAAGCTGCCCTTGAACTTCACCTGCTTGATGATGTCGTTCATTTCCTTCTGGATGCGCTCGACCTCACCCAGGCCGATGCGGTGGATCTCGTCCGGCGACAGGTCCAGCGTGGTGTATTCGTGGATCTGCTGCTTGTAGTACGCCTTGCCGTCCGGCATCGCTTCGGCGGCCAGGGTGGTGCGCGCCTGCGGCACGTACTCGTTGACGAAGAAGGTTCGCAGCTGCTGGAACGCCGGCACCACCTTGCCGCTGATCGCCGCGCGCGCCTGCGCCTGCAGCTTGGCCTGTTCGGCCGCCGGGATGCTGTTGGGCAGCTTCTTGAACGGCGCGTACAGCGGCGACTCGGTCGGGTCCTTCAGTTCGGCAACGGTAGCGATGGACACTTCGCGACCATCGAGCACGGCACGCGGCACGCTGAAGCCGCGTTTGAGGCCAGCACGCATGTTTTCGGTCTGCTGGCCGAAGTAGCGCGGCACATCGTTCAGGCGGGCGATGTAGTTCTGGTAGTCCTGCGCGGTCTTCATCTCTCGCCGGGCCATGAAGGACAGGTTGGACCAGAACGAGGAGTCGGCGTTGAACGGCATCTCGTAGCCGCGCAGGCGCGTCTCTTCGGCCAGGTTGAACACCTGGTCGTGGTAGATCGCGTAGTTGACCTGGTTGTCGGGCGACAGGGTCTTCGGGTCGATCTTCTTCAGCGCGGCCAGGGTCTCGTCCCACACCTTCAGGCGTGCCTGCTGCGCGGCCGGGCCGATGTCGGGCATGCGGGTGGCGTTGGCAGGGGCGTCCTCGTCCTCGCTGGCTTCACCGCCACCCTGCTGGCGCCACTTCCATTCCTTCTCGTACAGCGCGCGGAAGGCGGCGTCGGCGGGCGATTCAGTGGCCACGCTGGCCGGCGCGGCGGTTGCGGCGGGCGCAGCGGCCAGAGCCACGGCGGGGGCGGACAGGGCGATCAACAGGGCAACGGCAAGACGGGTTTTCACGAGCACAGGTTCCCGGGAAGGCAGACCCCGATCATGGCACTGCACACGGCCCGTGGCATGGGACGAAGGTCCTGCATGCAACGCAGGCAGGACCGGGAACCGGCCGCAGGCCGGGGCCCCAGCGCCGAAGGCGCGTGGTAGAGCCGACTGTCAGTCGGCTGCTCTTCCGCCAGATGTAGCAAACCCCGCGCTTCGCGCGAAAGTCGACTCTACCCACAGCAGGCAGGACCCGGCACGGCCGCCGGACATGCAACAGAGCCACGCCATGCGTGGATGCGCCGGCGATCCGGACGGGGTCAGAGCCCTTTCCTGCGGAAAGGGATCCGACCCCACAGCCTCAGTGGCTGGCCTTGTCCCGCTTCCAGCCCCGGTGCTTGATGTCCAGGTGCAGGCTGTACAGCGCGGTGAACGCCGGGAACAGGTTCTGCAGCACGCCCACCGAGTCCTGCTTGGCCGAGAACAGGAAGTAGCTCAGCGTCATCAGGCTGCCGATCACGCTCATGTACCAGAACAGGCGCGGGATGACCGGCTTGCCGGCGCGCTTGGAGGCGATGAACTGGACCAGCCAGCGGCCGCCGAACATCAGTGCGCCGGTGTAGCCGATCAGCTTCCAGCCGGTCACATGCAGGCCGGTCCAGTACAGCCAGGTCAGCGGCTGGTCGAGCCAGTGCAGCTCCAGGCCCATCACCGCTCTTCTACCGCGGTGCGCTTGCTGCGGGTGATCAGCCAGGCCACGCCGCGCAGGTCACGGATGCCGACCAGCGCGCGCCCGAGGTTGTTGTACTTGGACACGCCGGCGGTGCGGTGACGGTGGTTGACCGGCACGCTGGTGGTCTTCCAGCCGGCGCGCTGCATCAGCGCCGGCAGGTAGCGGTGCATGTGGTCGAAGTACGGCAGGTCGAGGAATGCATTGCGCTCGAACAGCTTGATGCCGCAGCCGGTGTCGGGCGTATCGTCGCGCAGCATGCGGGCGCGGATGCGGTTGGCCCAGCGGCTGGCCCAGCGCTTGCTGCCGCTGTCCTGGCGGTTGACGCGCCAGCCGGCGAACAGCTTCACCTGCGCCTCGGCAGCATCGCGCGCTGCCAGCAGCTTGGGGATATCGGCCGGATCGTTCTGGCCATCGCCATCCAGGGTGGCGATCCACGGCGCCCGCGCATGCTTGACGCCGGTGCGCACCGCGGTGCTCTGCCCGCTCTGGTTCACATGGTGCAGCACGCGCAGTTCCGGCGTGGTGGCCTTCAGCCCCTGCAGCACGGCCAGGGTGTCATCGCGCGAGTGATCGTCGATGTAAACGATCTCGAACGGCAACCGGCCACGCAGCGCAGCGGTGATTTCGGCGACCAGCGGGGCGACGTTGTCGCGCTCGTTGAATACGGGGACGACAACGGAAAGCTCGGGTTGGCTCATGGGGGACTCGGCCAAGGGGGACAAAGACCGCGCATTCTCCGCAGCCGAGGTTATCCGAAGATGAACCCGGCCGCGTGAGGATCACTACTCAGGCGCGGTCGCCAAAATACTCGCGGCACCATTCCACGACGGGGGGCAGCCCCTCTTCGATCGGGGTCACCGCATCGAAGCCGAAGGCGTCGTGCGCGCGCCGGGTATCGGCCATCGTGCGCACCATGTCGCCGGGCTGCATGGGCTTGTAGACCTTCTGCGCGGGACGGCCAGCGGCCTGCTCGATCACGCTGATGAAGCGCTCCAGCTCGACCGGCGTATGGTTGCCGAGGTTGAACACCCGGTGCGGCACCGGACCGTCGGCCGGATGCGCGAGGGCGCCGAGGATACCCGACACGATGTCGGAAACATGTGTGAAGTCGCGCTGCATGCGGCCTTCGTTGAACACGTCGATCGGCCGCCCGGCCAGCACCGCACGCGAGAACAGCAGCGGTGCCATGTCCGGCCGGCCCCACGGGCCATACACGGTGAAGAAACGCAGGCCGGTGGCGTGCAGGCCATACAGCTGCGCGTAGGTGTAGGCCATCAGCTCGTTGGCGGCCTTGGTCGCCGCGTACAGCGAGCGCGGCTGGTCCACGCGCTGGTCCTCGGAGAACGGCGGCGTGGCCGAATCACCGTAGACCGAGCTGCTGGAGGCATACGCCAGGTGCTGCACGCCACGATGGCGGCACAGTTCGAGCATGTTGACGAAGCCGACCAGGTTGCTGTCGACGTAGGCGTGCGGGTTTTCCAGCGAATAGCGCACGCCGGCCTGCGCGGCCAGGTGGATCACCGCGGTCGGCTGCACTTCATCGAACAGTGCGGCCAGGCCTTCGCGATCGGTCAGGTCCAGCGTGCGCAGGTCCAGCGCCGGGCACAGCGCGGCCACGCGGTCGCGCTTGATCTGCGGGTCGTAGTAGTCGTTGAAGTTGTCCAGGCCAACCACCGGCTGGCCCGCCTCCAGCAGCGCGCGGGCGGTGTAGGCACCGATGAAGCCGGCAGCGCCGGTGAGCAGGATGGTCATTGCAGTTGCCTGGAAATCAATGAGTACAGGTGCAGAGGATACGCTGCGGGCTCAGAACAGCCCGAAACGCTTCCTGGCCACGTTGGTTCGGCCGGGCTCGATCACGTCCTGGATGTTCTTCGCATCGAAGCGGTCGAGCAGCGCCTCGGCGCCCTTCTTCAGCTTCAGGTCCATCTCCTCCGGGTACAGCGGCATCAGGGCCATGAAGGCGATGGTCCTGCCATCTTCCAGCACCAGCTCGGCGAATTCTTCCGGGGTGGTTACCGGCGGCAGCACGATGGCGCCGTCGAAGCCCACGCCCGGCGCATAGGGCTCGCTGGGATGACCATTGGGAATGGTGTGGCCGAAGCCCAGCCAGGTGTCGTACTCGTGCGGCAGCCGGGCCATGCCCTTCAGCAGGCGCACCGGCCAGTAGTTGCGCTCGTCCTCGAAGGCGTCCTGCGAGATCGGCCAATCGGCCGGCAGGGTCACCATCAGCTCCATGTAGCGCGGCACGTCCGCATCCACCTCGGCGGGCACGGTCATCGGCAGATCGCTCATGCCGGAAGTCACCAGCCGCAGATACGGGAACTGGTCGGTAGCCGGCACCACGTGCACGTCGATGTGCACCAGGTCGGAGATGATCTCGTGGAAGACGCCGGACACCGGGCCCAGGTGGCGCTCGATGTGCGCGCCGATCGCCTCGATGTGTTCTTCGCCCTGCGGCGGGGTGAAGTCCTTCTGGCGGCTGTGCACCAGGATCGGGCTGCCGCCCGGGCTGACGTCGTCGAATGCGTTGCTCATGTCCTGCTCCCTGGATGAGGCCACGGGCCGGAAGGCAGTACATCCCACGGCGCGCGCGGCGGTACGTTCCCTGTCATTCGCGGGACACGGCAGGAACGGGCCGCCCCCCCGGTCATTGCGCCGGGCTCAGCCCTGGCGCGTACGCAGCTTTTCCAGCACGCCGTCCAGGGTATCCAGGTCGGTGTAGTGGATGATCAGCTTGCCCTTGCCGCCGCGACCATGGTTGATCGCCACCTTGGCCCCCAGGGCTTCGGACAGCTCGGTTTCCAGCGAGGCGATGTCGGCCTGCTGCACCTTCGGCGTGGCCACCGGGCGGTTGCTCGGCACCTTGCCGGCCGCAAAGGCCTGCGCACGACGCTCGACCTCGCGCACCGACCAGCCTTCATCGGCCGCTTCCTGCGCCAGCTTGCCGGCCAGCTCGGGAGCCAGGGTCAGCAGCGCGCGGGCGTGGCCCATTTCCAGGCGGCGGGTTTCCAGCAGCAGGCGGATCGCCACCGGCAGCTCCAGCAGGCGCAGCAGGTTGGACACCGCCGCGCGCGAGCGGCCAACGGCCTCGGCGGCCTCGGCATGGGTCAGCGTGAATTCGCTGATCAGGCGCTGCAGCGCCTCGGCTTCTTCCAGCGGGTTGAGGTCTTCGCGCTGGATGTTCTCGATCAGCGCCATCGCGATGACGGTGCGGTCTTCCAGCTCGCGCACCACCACCGGCACTTCGTCCAGGCCGGCCAGCTGCGATGCGCGCCAGCGGCGTTCACCGGCGACGATTTCGTAGTTGCCCGCCGGCAGCTGGCGCACCAGGATCGGCTGGATCACGCCCTGTGACTTGATCGAGTCGGCCAACTCGGACAGCTTGCCCTCGTCCATCTCGCGACGCGGCTGGTACTTGCCCGGCTGCAGCTGGCCCACGGCCAGCTTGCGCAGCACTTCACCCGGCAGCGGTTCGATCACCGCGGTGGTGGCCTGCACCTGGCTGACCGCACCCTTGGGACCCAGCAGGGCATCCAGGCCACGGCCGAGGCCTCGCTTCTTGGCTGCCGGCTTGCTGCTGGTCATCAGACGGTCTCCACGGCCTTGGCGGCCTTGTTGCGTTCGTTGTTGCGGCGGATGATCTCGCCGGCCAGGCCCAGGTAGGCCACGCCACCGCGCGAGGCGCGGTCGTAGCCGACGATGCTCTGGCCATGGCTGGGCGCCTCGGCCAGGCGCACGTTGCGCGGCACGATGGTGCGGAACACGCGGTCGCCGAAGTGCTCGGTGAGCTCGGCCGAGACCGCGTTGGCCAGGTTGTTGCGCACATCGAACATGGTGCGCAGCACGCCTTCGATCTCCAGCGCCGGGTTCAGGCTGGTGCGCAGCGCCTCGATGGTTTCCACCAGCGCGCTCAGGCCTTCCAGCGCGTAGTACTCGCACTGCATCGGCACGATCACCGAGTCGGCGGCGGCCAGCGCGTTGAGCGTCAGCAGCGACAGCGCCGGCGGGCAGTCGATCAGGATGTAGTCGTACTCGTCGCGGATCGGCGCCAGCGCGCGCTTCAGGCGCTGCTCGCGCTCGCTCTGGCCCATCAGCTGGATCTCGGCGGCGGTCAGGTCGATGTTGCCGGGCAGCAGGTCGTAGCCCTCGGCAGTCTGCACGCGCACATCGGCGGCGCTGTTCTCGCCGAGCAGCAGGTCACAGGTGGAGGCGGCCAGCTCTCGTTTGTCCACGCCACTGCCCATGGTCGCGTTGCCCTGCGAATCCAGGTCGACCAACAGCACGCGCTTGGGTGCGTTGGCCAGGGAAGCGGCCAGGTTGACGGCGGTCGTGGTCTTGCCGACGCCACCCTTCTGGTTGGCGATGGCGATGATGCGGGCCATGCGGGTGTGCCTCGTCGACGTGTGCTGGGACCGGTCATTATGCGTACAACCGGCCCCTTGCGGAAATCGTGAATCGCCAACCCGTTGTTCCACAAGGGGCTGGCGGCGGGAATCAGGGGCCTGTAACAGTGACCAGGTGGCGTTCGCCGGCCAGGCCGGGCACGCTCAGCGGGGTCACCTCGCGCACCTGCCAGCCGTCCGGCAGCTCCGCGATCTCTTCATGCGGGTAGACGCCCTTCATGGCCAGCAGCACGCCACCGGGGCGCAGCAGGTGGCCACCGACGCGGACGATGCCGGCCAGGGTATCCATCGCGCGCGCGGTCAGCTGGTCGTAGCGGCCGGCCTCGTCCAGCGCCTCGGCGCGCGATTCGGCCACGCGGGCGTTGCCCAGGCCGAGCTGGCGCACGGCCTCGCGCATGAAGCGCGCCTTCTTGCCGTTGCTCTCGACCAGGGTGACCTGCAGGCCCGGGCAGGCGATCGCCAGCGGGATGCCGGGCAACCCGGGGCCGGTGCCGAGGTCGGCCAGGCTGCCATCGGCCACGAACGGCTGCATCGCCAGCGAATCGAGCAGGTGGCGGGTGACCATCTCCTGCGGATCGCGGATGGCGGTGAGGTTGTAGGTGCCGTTCCAGCGGTGCAGCAGGGCCAGGTAGCGCAGCAGCGGCGGCGCCAGCGCGGCGTCCAGGCCCATGCTGGCCAGGCCCTGTTCCAGCGTGGCAGACACGCTGGCGGGAAGTGGGTGTTCGCTCATGCCGACATTATCGCCGGTTTTGCGCGCTGATTCCCCGCTTCAGTGTGGATACCAGGCCAATGCCGCACGGAACTGGCCGGTGGCCTGCCATTCGTGCAGGTGCCAGCGCGCGGCTTCGCCCAGTTCCGGGTCGCACCAGCGCAGGTGCAGGGCGCCATCGGCCCCCGGCGCCAGCTGCAGGCGGTGCAGGCCGAACGAGATGCCCTGCCCGTGCGCCTTCAGCATCGCTTCCTTGGCGCACCACACGCGGAAGAACCAGTGCTCGCGCCCGGCCTCGTCCAGGCTTTCCAGCCAGGCCACCTCCTCGGGGTGGAAGAAACGCTGCACGATCTCCAGCAGGCGGGCCCGCGGCCGCAGCAGCTCCAGGTCCACGCCCAGCCGCACACCCTCGCCCAGCGCCACCAGCAGCACCTCGCCGCTGTGGCTCCAGCCGGTGCCGTAGTGAGCCAACGCACCGCTCAGCTCTGGCCGACCCTTGTCATCACGGACCAGTGGCAGCGTCTCCGGGTCGGCGCCCAGCGCCTGCGCCAGCACCTGCCGCGCCTGCGGTTCGCCGCGGTGGCCCGGCACGTGCGGGCGCCGCCAGACCGTCACCGGACCGAAACGCCACGGGCCATCGAGGGTGGCTGGCAGGCTCATCCGCACGCGCCCGTCACGCAATTCCACGACGGGTTCACGGCCATGCGCGTCAACTGGTCACAGTTCCCCACCGGAGGTTCGATCATGGGCATCATCATCTGGCTGATCGTCGGCGGCATCGTAGGCTGGCTGGCCAGCATCATCATGAAGCGCGATGCCCAGCAGGGCATCATCCTCAACATCGTGGTCGGCATCGTCGGCGCGCTGATTTCCGGCTGGCTGTTCGGCGGCGGCATCAACGAAGCGATCACCATCCGCACCTTCCTGTTCTCGCTGATCGGTGCGGTGATCCTGCTGGCGATCGTCAACCTGTTCACCCGCAAGAGCATACGGTGATCTGAGGGTAGTGCCGGCCGCTGGCCGGCAGATGTTTCAGAACGGGGCCCGGCAATCGCCGGGCCCCGTTCGTTCAACCCAACTGCACCCATGCCGGCGCGTGATCGCTCGGCCGTTCCCAGGTACGCGGCTCGCGGTCGATGCCCGAGGCCACCGCACTGCCCTTCAGCGCATCGGAGACCAGGGTCAGGTCGATGCGCAGGCCCAGGTTGCGGCGGAAGCCGGCCGCACGGTAATCCCACCAGCTGAACACACCGGCCTCGTCGTTGTGCAGGCGGAAGCCATCGTGCAGGCCCAGCTGCAGCAGCTTGTTGAGCGCGCCGCGCTCGGCGGTGGAGGTCAGGATGTGGTTCTCGTTCCACACCTCCGGGTCGTGCACATCGCGCGCGTCCGGGGCGATGTTGAAATCACCCATCACGATCAGCTTCGGGTGCCGCTGCAGTTCTTCGGCGATCCAGGCATGCACCGCCTCCAGCCAGCGCAGCTTGTACTCGTACTTGTCGGTGCCGATGTCCTGGCCGTTGACCACGTACAGATTGATCACCCGCAGGTCGCCGAAGGTGCCCGCGATGACGCGCTTCTGCTCGTCCTCGAAGCCGGGAATGCCGATCTGCACGTCCTGCGCCGGCTCACGCGACAGCAGCGCCACGCCGTTGTAGGTCTTCTGGCCGGCGAACACGCTGCGGTAGCCCGCGCCGATCAGCGCCGAATCGGGGAACTTGTGGTCCTCCAGCTTGGTTTCCTGGATACCGACGATGTCCGGGCCGAACGCCTTGAGCCACTGCTCCAGGTGCGGCAGGCGGACATTGAGCGAATTGACGTTCCACGAGGCGATCTTCATGGGGGCATTCTACCCGGGTGTGCCTGGGTAGAGGCCGCCCCTGGTCGGCGCTTCGGGCCCACGCGTGCCAACCAAGGTTGGCACCCACCGGTAGTGCCGGCCGCTGGCCGGCAACCCCATGAACCGTCGGCAAGACCCTGCAGTTGCCGGCCAGCGGCCGGCACTACCGCAAGAGGAACTTCAACAACCCCTCAATCTTCGAATACGGCGGCCGCAGCCGGTCGCTGGCGGCCCAGCGCGACTGCCACAGCACCGGCAGCCGCTTGCTCATCGCATCGAACCCGGCCCGGCCGTGGTACGCGCCCATGCCGCTGGCGCCCACGCCGCCGAACGGCAGCCCGTCGGCAGCGAAGTGCAGCAGCGTGTCGTTGACCGTCACCCCGCCGGCCACCACCTGGCCGAGGATGCGCTCGACCGTGGCCCGGTCATGGCTGAAGGGATACAGCGCCAGCGGCCGGTCGCGGGACAGCACATCGGCCAGCGCGCCGTCCAGGTCCGGGTAGGCGCGCACGGGCAGAATCGGCCCGAAGATCTCCTCGCGCATCAGGTCCAGGTCGTCCGGCGGGTCCAGCACCACGGTCGGCACCAGCAGGCGCTCGCGGTCGGCGCGCGCCTCATCCACCTGCGCCAACGGAATCACCGGCACGCCACGTTCGCGCGCCTGCGCCAGATAGCCCTGCAGGCGCCGGTACTGGCCTTCGTTGATGATGCGCGTGTAATCGTCGGCATCGCTGAAGTCGCCGTAGCGCTCGCGTACCTGCTGCTGCAGCGCCTGCACGAACTCACGCTGGCGCACGGTATCGATCAGCACGTAATCCGGCGCGATGCAGGTCTGCCCGGCGTTGAACCACTTGCCTGTGGCGAGCCGTGCGGCAGCTTTGTCCAGCGGGAAATCGCGGCAGACAATCGCCGGCGACTTGCCGCCCAGCTCCAGCGTGACCGGTACCAGATGCTCGGCGGCGGCGGCCATCACCTTGCGGCCAACGGCCGTCGAGCCGGTGAACAACAGATGGTCCAGCGGCAGCGAGGACACCGCGGAGGCCACGTCTGCCCCGCCCTGCACCACCGTCACGCGATCGGGCGGGAACACACTGGCCAGCAGATCGGCCAGGAACGCGCTGGTGCGCGGCGTGTGTTCCGAAGGCTTCAGCAGCACATGGTTGCCGGCAGCAATCGCGGTGGCCAGCGGCACCAGCGCCAGCGTGACCGGGTAGTTCCAGGGCGAGATCACCCCGACCACGCCCAGCGGCGTCGGCCGCAGCTGCGCGCGCGCCGGCCACAGCCGCCAACCGGCACCCACGCGTTGCGGCTTCGACCAGCGCCGCAGGTGCCGGCGCAGGTGGTCGATGGCCGACAGCACGCTCATGCCATCGGCCAGCTTCGATTCAACGTGGGCGCGATGCCCGAAGTCCTCGGCGATGGCCTGGGCCATCTCGTCCAAGCGTGGCCTCAGCGCCTCGCGCAGGCGGCGCAGGTCATTCTCGCGCTGGTCCAGCGACGGGCGCTGCGACTGCCAGGCGCTGCGCAGGGTGTGCAGGAGGGCGGGAAGGTCGGCCGGCGTGGTGGTGGTCATTGCCCGACTATACGGTGTGCTGTGCAACGCAATGGTAGTGCCGGCCGCTGGCCGGCAACGGCTTCATGTCCGCGGAGATTCATGAGGTTGCCGGCCAGCGGCCGGCACTACCGGAATGCGAGCCGAGTGGGCACGGCCCACAAACAGAAAGGCCGCGGTCTGTACCGCGGCCCCTGAAACCCGGTGGGTGCCGACCGTTGGTCGGCACACCGATTACTTGGTGATATCCACGTCCTTGGTCTCGCGCAGGAACAGGCCGCCGATCACCACCGACATCAGCGCGATGATGATGGGGTACCACAGGCCGTAGTACAGGTTGCCGGTACCGGCCACCAGCGCGAACGAGATCGCCGGCAGGAAGCCACCGAACCAGCCGTTGCCGATGTGGTACGGCAGCGACATCGAGGTGTAGCGGATACGGGTCGGGAACAGTTCGACCAGGTAGGCGGCGATCGGGCCGTAGACCATGGTCACGTACAGCACCAGCAGCCACAGCATGAAGATGGTGCCGGCAATGTTGATGCGTGCGCCATCGGCCTTGGCCGGGTAGCCGGCGGTGGTCAGGGCGGTCTTCAGTTCCGCACCGAACGCATCGGCCTTGGCCTTGCCGTCTTCCTTGGTCAGGCCGGCGGCCTCATACGAGGTGACGCTGGCGCTGCCCACGTTCACCATCGCCAGCGAACCGGCGGCGGCGGGCTGCACGTCGTACGGCACACCGGCCTTGGTCAGCGCGGCGGTAGCCACGTCGCAGGAGCTGGTGAACTTGCGCAGGCCGACCGGATCGAACTGGAACGAGCAGGTGTTCGGATCGGCCACGACCAGGGCCGGGGAGCTGCTGCGGGCTTCTTCGATGGCCGGGTTGGCGAAGTGGGTCAGGCCCTTGAAGATCGGGATGTAGGTAACAGCCGCCAGCAGGCAGCCGGCCAGGATGATCTTCTTGCGGCCAATGCGGTCGGACAGCCAGCCGAAGAAGATGAAGAACGGCACGCCCAGCGCCAGCGCGGCGGCGATCAGCAGGTAGGAAGTGGTGGCATCGACCTTCAGCATGCTGCTGAGGAAGAACAGCGCGTAGAACTGGCCGCCGTACCACACCACCGCCTGGCCGGCTGCGGCACCCAGCAGGACCAGCAGCATCAGCTTCAGGTTGCCGCCCTTCAGGCTGTCACGGAACGGGGTCTTGGAACCCTTGCCCTCGGACTTCATCTGCTGGAACAGCGGCGATTCGCTCAGCTGCAGACGGATCCACACCGACACGCCCAGCAGCAGGATCGAGACCAGGAACGGAATGCGCCAGCCCCAGGCTTCGAAGGCTTCGTTGCCGAGGAAGTAGCGGCAGGCCAGGATGATCAGCAGCGACATGAACAGGCCGAGCGTGGCGGTGCACTGGATGAAGCTGGTGTACAGGCCGCGCTTGTCGTCCGGCGCATGCTCGGCCACGTAGGTGGCGGCACCACCGTACTCGCCGCCCATCGCCAGGCCCTGGGCCAGGCGCAGGATGATCAGGATCACCGGTGCGGCGAAGCCGATCGAGGCGTAGTTGGGCAACACACCGACCAGGAAGGTCGAGATGCCCATGATCAGGATGGTGACCAGGAAGGTGTACTTGCGGCCGATGCGGTCGCCGAGGCTGCCGAAGAAGGCCGCACCGAACGGACGCACGAAGAAGCCGGCGGCAAACGCCAGCAGGGCGAAGATCATGCCCGTGGTTTCATTGACGCCACTGAAGAACTGCTTGGCGATGATGGCGGCGAGCGAGCCGTACAGGAAGAAGTCATACCACTCGAACACCGTGCCGAGGCTCGAGGCAAAGATGACTTTCTTGTGGCCCTTGGTCAGGGTGCCCGCCGCATTGTGCGGGCTTGATGCAGTGCTGGACATGGGACGTTTTCCCTCTGTAGATGCCGACCTGGATCGGTGGGTGCCGACCGTTGGTCGGCACACAATTCGGTAGGTGCCGGCCGTGACCGGCACTCAATCTCGGTAGGTGCCGGCCGCTGGCCGGCACGCTCTTAGAAGCTGTACTTCGTGGTGAACTGCAATCGGGTGATGTCACCCTTGTTGCCGTTCTCCACTTCGCGACGGCCATACATCAGCTCTGCACCGATATCGACCTTGGGCAGCGGCGAATAGAAGATGTTGCCGCGGATGCTCTGCACGCTCTTGGTCACCAGCGGGCCAAGGATGCTGTCGTTGTCGTAGTCGCTGCGCGCGTAGATCAGGTTGGTGCGCAGCTTCGGCGAGAACGCATGCCGCCAGCCCACGTAGCCGGCAAGCACGCCGGTCGGGTTGAGCTCGTCGCGGGCCACGTCGTAGGCGCTGTCGGCGGTGATGCCCAGGCCGATGTAGCGGGCGATGCCTTCGCCGCCGGTCAGCTGGTAGTGCAGCGAATCGCTGTCACCCATCACCCACTTGCCGCCCAGGGTCAGGCCGCCAGCCACCTTGTCGGCCTTGGCGCCGGTGGCCTGGTTGTCGACCTTCAGCTGACGGACGATGCCGCCGACACCGAAGGTGCCCCAGTCGCCTTTCCAGCCGTAACGCATCGTCAGATCAGGCAGGCTGCCACGATCGGAGTTGGCGCTGGTGTTGGTCCAGGCGCCGGTGACCGGGTTGCGGGTACCGGTGAGCGTGGTGGTTTCCGGGTTTTCCAGCGCGACGCTGAAGCCACCCTGGGTGTAGCGCACCTGGGCCTGGCGCACGAAGATCACGCCGTCGGTGGGGCCGACGAAGTCGACCGCTTCGGGCAGCGCGGCCGCGTCCATGAAGTTGGACCAGGTCTGGCCGGCCAGCCAGTTGTTCCAGTACATGTAGGCGTGGCGCAGGGTCACGCCATAGGTATTGGTGGCGGTCTGGTTGCCCAGCGAGTTGCCGAAGAAGTCCATCTCGAAGAACGCACCGGCCTTGTTGCCCGATTCTCTCACATTGTCGATGCCCAGGTTGAAGCGCGAGAACTTGGCGTGGGCGTTGAAGTCGGTGCCCGAACGCTTGCCGCTGCCGCCGGCGCCCTCCACCGGGGTCTGGCCCGGCAAGTACAGCGAGCGGCCGGTGGCGTCGTCGGCCAGCTGGCCATCGCTGGTCTGGGTGGCCAGGAAGTCGGCCTTGATGAAGCCGCCGATCTTGACCGTGGTGCCCGGCGCCGCGCCCGGGGTGATGGTGGTGACCTGGATCGGCTGCTTGCCGGCCGGCACCTGTGCGACCGGCTTCTGCTCGGCCTGCACCGTGCGGACTTCGGTCACCGCCTGCTGGGTCTGGCTGATCTGGGTCTGTTGTTGTTGCTGCGAAGACAGCAGCAGCTGGACCTGGCGTTCCAGTTCGGCAACGCGTGCTTCCAGTGCTTTCTCTTTGGCGGTCTCTGCGAACGCCATGCCCGGTGCGACCAGGGCGACCAACAGGCAGGCCGCCAAAGGTTTGCGCACGGCTTTCAACGTACGGTGGCTCATGTTGCCCTCTCTCCCAAGTGGCAAGGTGATGCCGCGCGTGGGGCACGGTCGAGCCGAGACTGCGGGGCGTTCACGCACAGCGGCTATTCGCCATTGGTCGAACCCGGCCCTGCTGGGCGCTCACTTTCGACCATGGTCTAACCAGGGTGGTGACGCGGCCGGGGGTGGATGGGGCAAACTGAGGGGGATCGGTCGCCGCAATGCTGCGACCGCACACACAAAGTCAACGTGCAAGTGAGGGTGCCATGGCTGATATCTACCCCGTCGATCCGCAGTTCGCCGCCAAGGCACGCATCGACAAGACGTCGTACGAACAGCAGTACCAGGCTTCAGTGACCGACCCGGATGGTTTCTGGGGCAAGGCCGCCGAGCGCCTGCAATGGATGCGCAAGCCGACGAAGATCAAGAACGTCAGCTATGACCTGTCCGACTTCCACATCAAGTGGTTCGAGGATGGCGAGCTCAATGCCAGCGTGAACTGCCTGGATCGCCAGCTGGACACGCGCGGCGACAAGACCGCCCTGCTGTTCGAGCCGGATGGCCCGGATGCACCGGCCCAGCACGTGAGCTATCGCGAGCTGTACGAGCGCACCTGCCGCCTCGGCAACGCGCTGCGCAACCTCGGCGTCAAGAAGGGCGACCGCGTTACCATCTACCTGCCGATGATCGTCGACGCCGCCGTGGCCATGCTGGCCTGCGCGCGCATCGGCGCGATCCACTCGGTGGTGTTCGGTGGCTTCGCGCCGAACTCGATCGCCGACCGTGTCAGCGACTGCCAGAGCAAGCTGATCATCACCGCCGACGAAGGCCTGCGCGGTGGCCGCAGGATTCCGCTGAAGGCCAACGTCGATGCCGCGCTGAAACTGCCCGGCACCAACACCGTGGAAACCGTGCTGGTGGTGCGCCATACCGGCGGCGCGGTGGACATGCAGGCGCCGCGCGACCGCTGGTTCCACGATGTGGTGGACAGCCAGCCGGCTACCTGCGAGCCGGAACGCATGAACGCGGAAGATCCACTGTTCATCCTCTACACCTCCGGTTCCACCGGCAAGCCGAAGGGCGTGCTGCACACCACCGGCGGCTACCTGCTGTACGCGGCCTACACCCATGAAGCGGTGTTCGACCTGCGCGAGGACGACATCTACTGGTGCACCGCCGACGTCGGCTGGGTCACCGGCCACAGCTACATCGTGTACGGGCCGCTGGCCAACGGCGCGACCTCGCTGATGTTCGAAGGCGTGCCGAACTACCCGGACACCTCGCGTTTCTGGAACGTCATCGACAAGCACAAGGTGAGCATCTTCTACACCGCCCCGACCGCCATCCGTGCACTGATGCGCGAAGGCGAGGAGCCGGTGAAGAAGACCTCGCGCGCATCGCTGCGCCTGCTCGGCAGTGTCGGCGAACCGATCAACCCGGAAGCCTGGCGCTGGTACTACGAAGTGGTCGGCGACAGCCGTTGCCCGATCGTCGATACCTGGTGGCAGACCGAAACCGGCGGCATCCTGATCTCGCCGCTGGCCGGCGCGATGGATCTGAAGCCGGGTTCGGCCACCCTGCCCTTCTTCGGCGTGCAGCCGGCGCTGGTCAACGCCGATGGCGAGATCCAGGACGGCCCGACCGAGGGCAACCTGATCATCCGCGATTCCTGGCCGGGCCAGATGCGCACGGTGTACGGCGACCACCAGCGTTTCATCGATACGTATTTCCGCACCTACCCGGGCAGCTACTTCACCGGCGACGGTTGCCGCCGCGACGAGGACGGCTACTACTGGATCACCGGCCGCGTCGACGATGTGATCAACGTGTCCGGCCACCGCATCGGCACCGCCGAAGTGGAAAGCGCGCTGGTCTCGCACCCGAAGGTGGCCGAAGCGGCCGTGGTCGGCTTCCCGCACGACGTGAAGGGCCAGGGCATCTACGCCTACGTCACCCTGGTGGCCGAAGAAGCACCGAGCGATGAGCTGCAGAAGGAACTGGTCGCCTGGGTGCGCAAGGAGATCGGCCCGATCGCCACGCCGGACCACCTGCAGTGGGCGCCAGGCCTGCCGAAGACCCGCTCGGGCAAGATCATGCGCCGCATCCTGCGCAAGATCGCCGAGAACGCGCCGGACCAGCTCGGCGACACCTCGACCCTGGCCGACCCGTCGGTGGTGGCGTCGCTGGTGGACGAGCGCAAGGTGCGCTGATGCATCACCCGGGGTCAGAGCCCTTTCCGCCAGGAAAGGGCTCTGACCCCATGGAGTTTCCCCCCACGGTTCCCCCCGACCATGACCACCCTCCTGATTGCCGATGACCACCCGCTGTTCCGCGAAGCCCTGCGTGGGGCCGTGCAGCGGGTCATCCCCGGCGTGCAGCTGTTCGAGGCCGACAGCGTGGAAGCGCTGTACGCACTGGCCGACCAGCACAACGACGCCGACCTGGTCCTGATGGATCTCAACATGCCCGGTGCGCAGGGTTTCAACGCCCTGGTGCACATGCGCTCGCTGCATCCGCACCTGCCGGTAGTGGTGGTGTCCGCACGCGAAGAAGCCACGGTGATGCGCCGCGCGCTCGACCACGGCGCGCTGGGCTTCATTCCGAAGTCGGCCGACTCGGACACCATCGGTCACGCGCTGGGCACCATCCTCGATGGTGAGACCTGGGCACCGCCGGAAGCACACAACGTGCCGCCCACCGGCAGCGAAGAACGCGAAGTCGGCCAGCGCCTGCGCGAGCTGACCCCGCAGCAGTTCCGCGTCTTGCAGATGCTCGGCGCTGGGCGCTTGAACAAGCAGATCGCCTACGACCTCAACGTCTCCGAAGCGACGATCAAGGCCCACGTCACCGCCATCCTGCGCAAGCTGGGCGTGACCAACCGCACCCAGGCCGTGCTGATGGCCGGCAAGCTGGCCATCGACGACGACGCCATCGTGCTGCCGCCGGAAGAAGACTGAAGGTAGTGCCGGCCGCTGGCCGGCAATCCCCTGAAACGCGCGACATCATCTGAAACCGCACTGGTAGGTGCCAAGCTTGCTTGGCACGCTTTTGACGTTGCACCTGCCGGCCAGCGGCCGGCACTACCAGGCACCGCTGCGCTCTCGATATAGCCATCGCTATACAAACCAGCCCTGCCTGCGCGTTTCGCTGGAAATGCGCCACGCGCGGATCGCGATGCTAAGCTTCGCGTCCCCTTGGGGAGTAGCCGGATTCCTTCGCAGGAATCGTCCACGTCAACATACTCGGCCAGTGCGCCGTGGCGTGGACAACCATGATGGTTGGCGAGACCAGCGGCCCGCGCGCGCAACGTCAGGTTGGGCGCGAGCGCAGGCCGTGCGTCCGTCCTAGCCCGACCTCAGCCGCCGCCCATGTCCCCCATTTCGATCCTCCTGATCGGCTTTGCCATGTCCACCGATGCCTTCGCCGCTGCAATCGGCAAGGGTGCGGCCATGCGCAAGCCGGTGTTCCGCGATGCACTGCGTGCAGGCATCATCTTCGGCGTCATCGAAGCGATCACGCCCATCATCGGCTGGCTGCTCGGCCGTGCCGCCCTGCAGTACGTCGAAGCCTTCGACCACTGGATCGCCTTCGGCCTGCTCGGCGCGCTGGGCATCCACATGATCTACAACGGCCTGCGCCCGGACAGTGCCGAGGAAGACGAGGATCCCTCGCAGCACCACGGGTTCTGGAAGCTGGCGCTGACCGGTTTCGCCACCAGCATCGACGCGATGGCGGTGGGTATCGGCCTGGCTTTCATGGACGTGCATATCGGCGTGATGGCTGCGGTGATCGGCCTGTGCACGCTGACCATGGTCACCGTCGGCATCATGCTCGGCCGCGTACTGGGCAGCATGGTCGGCAAGCGTGCCGAGATCATCGGCGGCGTGATCCTGGTGATCATCGGTGCGACGATCCTGTACGAACACCTGCACGGCGTGGGGTAACGCACCCGCGATTACGTGGTTGCCGGCCAGCGGCCGGCACTACCAGACGTCATATCCACGCATGGCGTGGATCTACTGCCGGGCGGCCGGCACTACTGCGCATCGCGCAGCGCGCCCAGGAAGGCGCGCAGCGAGGCCGGCTTGATCGGCTTGGTCAGCACGCGATAGCCACGCTCGCGCGCCATCCGCTTCAGCTCATCGCGGCCATCGGCGGTCAGCAGTGCACCCGGCAGCGGGTAACCGGCCGCCTCGCGCAGCGCTACCAGTGCGTCCAGGCCATCCATGCGGTCGTGCAGGTGGTAATCCACCAGCATCACCTGCGGGCGCTCGGCGATCTTCTCCAGCGCCTGGTCGACGGTGGCGGCGGTGATCACCTGCACCTGCCAACGGCCGAGCAGTGCGCGCATGCCGTCGAGGATCTCCTCGTCGTTGTCCACGCACAGCACGCGCAGGCCAGCCAGCGAATCGCTGCGTACCGGTGCGGCCACGGCCGGTACCGGCGTGGCCAGCTCGGTGTAACCCGGCAGCGGCGCCACCCGCGGCAGGATGATCGAGAACATCGAGCCCTTGCCGACCCGGCTGCGTGCGTTCAATCGATGGTCAAGCAGGCGCGAGATGCGCTGGCAGATCGACAGGCCCAGGCCCAGGCCCTGCTCGCCCCAGTCGAACGGCTGCTGGTAGCGGTGGAACTCGTCGAAGATCTGCCGCATGTGGTGCTCGGGAATGCCGGGCCCGGTATCCCATACCTGCAGTTCCACTTCGTCGCCGCGCTGGCGCACGGCCAGCACGATGCGGCCCTGGCGGGTGTAACGCAGCGCATTGGCCAGGAAATTCTGCAGCATGCGGCGCAGCAGGCGGCGGTCACTGCGCACCCATGCCGGGCGTGCGAACAGGTCCAGGCGCAGGCCACGGCCGGCAGCAACCGGGGTGTACTGCGCGGCCAGCTCGCGCATCAGCGCACTCACGTCGAACTCGCCGATCACCGGGTGCAGGCCGCCGGCATCCAGCCGCGACACATCCAGCAGGCCATCCAGCAGTTCTTCGGCCGCGCGCAGCGACGCATCCACGCGCTCGGCCAGATGCTTCTGCTCGTCACTCACGTGATCACTGTCGCGCAGTGCCGAGGCGAACAGGCGCGCTGCGTTCAGCGGCTGCAGCACGTCATGGCTGATCGCCGCCAGGAAGCGGGTCTTCGACTGCTGCGCGACCTCAGCCTCATGCGAGCGCTCGGCCACGCGCTGTTCCAGCGTCTCGTTGGCTTCCAGCAGCGCTTTTTCCGCGTGCTTGTAATCGGTGATGTCGTTGTAGCTGGTCACGTAGCCGCCACCGGGCAGCGCCTGCCCGCGCATCTCGATCACCTTGCCGTCGCTGCGGGTGCGCTCGAACACGTGCGGTGAACCGGCGCGCATGTAGCCGATGCGGCGGTTGATCTGCACTTCGATATCGCCCTCGCCCAGCTCGCCACGCTCGGCGTTGTAGCGGATCAGGTCGGCCACCGGACGGCCCACGTAGAGCATGCCGTCGGGGTAGCCGAACATGTCCTGGTAGCGGCGGTTCCATGCGGTCAGGCGCATGTCCGGGTCGACCACGCTGACCCCGGCGCTGATGTTCTCCAGCGTGGTCGACAGGATCTCGCGGTTGAAGCGCAGTTCCTGCCCGGCTTCGTCCAGCACCGCCACCACTTCGCCCAGGTCCATGCCCGAGCCCCGCAGCAGGCTGGTCAGCAGCAGGCGCGCCGACGCCGCACCGATCGACGCGGCCAGCAGGCGCTCGGTGAACTGCACCCACGGCCGGTCCGCAGGCGCCGAGGATTGAAGCTCACGCCCCAGCGACTGCGCCTGCTCGAAGAACGAGCGCCGTGCGTGGCGTTCACCAACCACGCGCGAGGCCAGCGCCAGCAGGTCACCCACGTGCACGTGACCCGGCCAGCCACCGGCCACCGACGGGCGCTCGGCATACGGGTCGAGGAACGGTGCGGCACGCAGCCGCTCGTCGACACCGGGCCGCCAGCGTGCGGACACCAGCATCATCGTCGCCGCATTGACCAGCAGCGACCAGAACGTGCCGTGGGTCAGCGGATCCCAGCCGGTCATGCCGAACAACTGCTGCGGCCGCAGCCACTCGATGCCGAACGGGCCGTGTTGCACCCAGCCAGCATCGACCCAGCCGGCCATGGTCATCGCCGGCAGCAGCAAGGTGTACAGCCAGGTGGCGAAGCCAAGCAGCATGCCCGTCTCGACGCCACGACGACTGGCGCCACGCCAGTACAGGCCACCGATCAGGCCGGGCGCGAACTGCGCCACCGCTGCGAACGCCATCAGGCCATACGAGGCCAGCGTGCTGTCGTTGCTGCTGGTGCGGTAATAGCTGTACGCCATCAGCGCCAGCAGCAGGATCGCCAGGCGGCGGATCCACAGCACGCGCGAGGCCACGTCGGCGGCCTCCTGGTGGTCACCGCTACGGCGCAGCAGCACCGGCATCACCAGGTCGTTGCTGACCATGGTGGCCAGCGCGATCGACGACACGATGACCATGCCGGTGGCCGCCGAGAAGCCGCCCACATAGGCGATCAGCGCCAGCGCGTTGCGGCCCTCGGCCAGTGGCAGGGCCAGCACCATCGAATCGTCGGCGACGCTGCCACCGGTGCCGAACAGGGTCACGCCGGCGGTGGCGATCGGCAGCACCATGCCCGAGATCAGCACCAGGTAGCCGCCGAACATCCAGCGCGCGCGGCGCACGTCGCGCACATCGCCGCACTCGACCACGGCCACGTGGAACTGGCGCGGCAGGCAGATGATGGCGAGGAAACTGAGCAGGGTCTGCGAGATGAAACCCACCGGCGGCAGGCCGGTGAACAGCGTATGCACCGACTCGACCACCGCGTCGGTGCGGTTGCTCAGCCACAGGTAGGCGAACACGCCCACGGCCAGCATCGCCAGCAGCTTGATCACCGATTCGAAGGCGATCGCCAGCATCATGCCGTGATGGTGCTCGGTGGCATCGACCTGGCGGGTACCGAACAGGGTGGCGAACAATGCCATCAGCAGCGCCACGTACAGCGCGGGATCGGTGAAGAAGCCGGTCGGGCCGGTGTTGCCGGTCAGCACCTGCAGGCTCATCGCCACCGCTTTGTACTGCAGGGCGAGGTACGGAATGATGCCGATCAGCGCGATGATCGCCACCAGCGCCGCCAGCCGCCGCGAGCGGCCGAAGCGCGAAGAGATGAAGTCGGCGATGGAGACCACGTTCTGGCTGCGCGCGATCAGCGCCAGGCGCTCGATGATGCGCCAGCCGAACAGCAGCAGCAGCAACGGACCGATGTAGATGGGCAGGTAGCCCACGCCGTTGCGCACGGCGGTACCGACCGCACCGTAGAAGGTCCACGACGAGCAATACACGGCCAGCGCCAGGCTGTAGACCACCGGCCGCAGCCACGGCCGGTCGGGGTACATCGGCCGACGGTCGCCCCACCACGCCACGCCGAACAGCAGCGCGGCATAGGCAACCGAGACCAGCAGCAGGATCCAGCTGGAGACCACGCGTGCGTTTCCGTCAGGACAGGGGCCAGTAGATCACGACCGTTGGTCGTGATGGTAGGTCACGACGGAGGGGCGCAAGGGTGGCATGACGGTGGGTCACGACCGTTGGTCGTGACGGAGGCCTCCGTGCCCACCAACGGTGGGCACCCACCAGGAGCCGGCGTTACTGGGCCGGCACGCCCATTTCCTTCAGCAGTTCCGGTGCCGGGTAGACCTTGGCCAGCAGCCAGCGCAGGTAACGCATGTCCACGTGCACGGCGCGCTTGTAGCGCGGGTCGAACCACCAGCTGGCGCTGACCGACTCCCAGTTGCTGTCGAAGTTCAGGCCGATCAGTTCGCCCTTGGCGTTGAGCACCGGCGAGCCGGAGTTGCCGCCGGTGGTATCCAGGTTGGTCAGGAAGTTGACCGTCTGGGTCTTCAGCGCCGGGTCGGCGGTGCTGCCGAAGTCACCCTTGGCGATCGCGGCCAGCAGCGGCTTGGGGGCATCGAACGGATAGGCGTTGGTGTTCTTCTCGACGATGCCGGCCACGGTGGTCACCGGCGAGTAGGTCACGCCGTCGCGCGGATGCAGCGCTTCGACCTTGCCGTAGCTGATGCGCAGGGTGCGGTTGGCATCCGGGTACACCGCGCGGCCCTGCTTGGCACGCCAGGCGAACAGCGCCTGCATGTAGGCCGGGCGCAGGCGCAGCTGCTCGCCTTCGCGGGTCTTGCTCTCGTTCTCGATGCGCAGCTGCGCGGCCACCAGCGGGCCGGCCACGGCGATCAGCGGATCGGCGGCCAGTGCCTTGCCTTCGCGGGCCGCAGCGAAACGGGACAGGCGCTGCGCCTCCTCACCCAGCTGGGTGCCGGCGTACAGGGAATCCAGCGCCGCTGCCAGCTGCTGCGGGGTACGGCCGAAGGCGGCGTCGAACTCGGCCACGCGCTGCGCGTCCGGCAGCTGCTGGTAGCGGGTCAGCAGGGTGGTCAGCAGGGCCTTCTCGACCTCCGGCGCGTAGCGGCGCTGGACCTGCTTGAGCACGCCTTCGATCATCGCCTGATCGCGCTGCTGGTAGCCGCTCTCGCGCTGTGCGTCCGGCTTGGTCGATTCGATGCGCAGGCGTTCCAGCAGCAGCGCCGAGCGCAGCAGCTGGCTCTGCGCGGCCATCTGCTCCAGCAGCAGGTCACGCTCACCCACCGCCGCACCCTGCGACAGGTTGGCCAGCAGCGCCTTGATGTCGCCCTGGTACTTGCGGTCGGTGGCGGCCAGCATGGCCGTCTCGTCAGCCGCACGCTGGGCCTTGGCGTCGCTGCGCAGCAGGCCTTCCAGCTCACCCGCGGCGCGCTTGCGGTTGTTCTTCAGCGACTGCAGCTGCGAGGCGTAGCGGGTACGCGCCTGCGCATCCTTGGCGCTGGCCGCCTCGATGGTGTCGATCATCTGCTGGAACACCGACACGCGGCGCGGCAGCACGGTATCGATCTGGCCAGCGAATTCGGCGGCGGTGCGGTGGCGGTAGGTGATGCCCGGGTAACCAGCCAGCATCGCGTAGTCGCCTTCCTTCGGCCCTTCCACCGACATCTGCAGGTGCGCCGGCGCCTGGTAGGGCACGTTGTCCTTGCTGTAGGCGGCCGGCTTGCCGTCCTTGCCCACGTAAGCGCGCAGCAGGGTGAAGTCGCCGGTGTGGCGCGGCCACATGAAGTTGTCAATCTCATCGCCGTAATTGCCGATCGCACGCGGCGGCGCGTACACCAGGCGCACGTCGCTCAACTCCAGCTGGGCGATGCGGTAGAAATCGGTGCCGTAGTACATGTTGGCCACCGAGCAGCGCACGCTGCCGTCCTTCTCGCACTCGGCCACGATCTGCTTGCTGGCCGCATCCACGGCATCGAAGTAGGCACGGCCGGTCTTGCCACGCGCCTGCGCCAGAACCTGGTCGGTCACCTTGTCGAAGCCGACGGTGACCAGTACGCGGAAGTCCGGGTTGGCCGGGCGCTCGTCGGCGCGGTCCCTGGCGATGAAGCCACCGTTGATCAGGTCGTGCTCGGGCGAGCTGTTGTACTGGATCACGCCCATCGCCACGTGGTGGTTGGTCAGCAGCAGGCCATCGCTGGACACGAACGAGCCGGTGCCACCACCGGCACGCACCACCGCGCTCAGCGGCGGTGCAGTGACATTGGCCAGGTCGGCCGGATTGCCCTTGAAGCCTGCAGCCTGGAGCGGTTTGGCCAGTTCCGGCAGCTGGGTCGGCATCCACATGCCTTCATCGGCGTGGGCACCGGCGGCGAGGGTCAGGCCCAGGGCCAGGGCGGTGGGAAGGGCTTTGCGTGGTGACATGAGGCAATCCGGTACGACAGAACAGCCCGGGACCATAGCCCGTGGGGCGCTGTCGGGCAACGCCCGATAGTCAGGCCTGCGTCGCACTCCTAGAATTGCCGTTTTCTGCACATCGGACGTCCGCAGATGATCGTCGGCATCGATCTTGGCACCACCCATTCCCTCATCGGCATGCACACGGCAGCGGGACCGCAGCTGTTCCCCAATGCCCATGGCGAGCTGTTGACCCCTTCGGTGGTCAGCCTCGTCGATGGCGCCGTGCTGGTCGGCCAGCCGGCCGGTGACCGCCTGGTCAGCCATCCGCAGCAGACCGTGGCCCATTTCAAGCGCTGGATGGGCAGCGACCGTGAGACCCGGCTGGGTGAGCGCAGCTTCCGTCCCGAGGAGCTCTCGGCGATGGTGCTGCGTTCGCTGCTGGCCGACGCCGAAGCCGCCCTGGGCCACAAGGTGGAGGAAGCGGTGATCAGCGTGCCGGCCTACTTCTCCGATGCCCAGCGCAAGGCCACCCGGGCTGCCGGCGAGCTGGCCGGCATCCGTGTCGAGCGCCTGATCAATGAACCCACGGCCGCCGCGCTGGCCTATGGCCTGCAGGAGCGTGACGGCGAAGGCCGCGTGCTGGTGCTGGACCTGGGCGGTGGCACCTTCGACGTCTCCATCCTGGAACTGTTCGACGGCGTGGTCGAAGTGCATGCCAGCGCCGGCGACAATTTCCTGGGCGGCGAGGACTTCCTGCAGGTACTCGTGCAGGCCTTCCATGCCGACCAGGGCACGTCCGCCAGCGACCTGTCCGCTGCCGAGCAGGCGCAGCTGCTGCGTCGGCTGGAACTGTTCAAGCGCGAACTCAGCCAGAGCGGGGCTGCCAGCCTGCAGTTGCCCCTGGCCGGCCGCGAACGCCAGTGGCAGCTGGATGAGGCACGCTACGCGCAGCTCTGTGAGCCGCTGCTGCTGCGCATGCGCACGCCCATCGAGCGCGCGATCCGCGACGCCCGGCTCAAGCCCGAGGCGCTGGACGACATCATCCTGGTCGGCGGTGCGGTACGCATGCCGATGGTCAGCAGGCTGGCGACCCGGATGTTCGGCCGGCTGCCACTGCGCCATGTCCATCCCGACCAGGCGATTGCGCTGGGTGCCGCCGTTGCCGCCGGACTGAAGGCGCGCGACGAATCGCTGCGCGAGGTCGTGCTGACCGATGTCTGCCCCTACACACTGGGCACCCAGGTATCCCGCCAGGATGCTTCCGGTGGCGAGCGCAGCGGCTATTTCCACCCGATCATCCAGCGCAACAGCGTGGTGCCGGTCAGCCGCGAGGATCGCTTCTACCCGCTGCACGAGCGGCAAAGTGCCATCCGCATCGACGTGTTCCAGGGCGAGAGCCCGACGGTGGATCGCAACATCAAGCTCGGTGAGCTGAGCGTGCCGCTGACCCATTCCGTTCCGATGCAGGAGCGCAGCGTCACCGCCCGCTTTACCTACGACGTGAACGGGCTGCTGCAGGTCGAAGTCACCGAGGACGCTACCGGTAGGCGCCACGAGCTCATCCTGGAACAGAACCCCGGGCTGCTGTCACCCGAAGAAATCCAGCAGCGCCTGCGGGTGCTGGAAGCATTGAAGATCCACCCGCGCGACGCTCAGCCCAACCTGGCCGTGATTGCCCGCACCGAGCGCCTCTACGAGGAACGCATCCATCACCGCGAACTGTTGCAGTCGTGGCTGAGCAGCTTCCGCCATGTACTGGAAAGCCAGGATGCCGTTGCCGTCGAGCGTCATCGCCATCAGCTGGACGAGGTACTCGACACCCTCGAGCGCGATGCATGAGCTGGGCACTGCACGTCCTGGAGCTGGACGAGACGGCTGACGAGCGCGCGATCAAGCGCGCCTACGCAAAGCGCCTGCGGGTGACCCGCCCCGACGAGGATCCCATCGCCTTCCAGCACCTGCATGAGGCCTATCAGGCGGCATTGGACTGGGCCCGCCAGGATCCTCTGGCCGATACCGCGAGCGAGGCCGAACCGGCAGAGCATGCAGCCGACATCACACCTTGGCCGTACGACGCCGACGCGGCCTCGACGCCGCCCGGGACACGTTCGTACTCGCCTCCATTGCCACCCCGCGGCACGCCGGTGCTGCTGCGCACAGCACCCGTGGTGGAGCTGGAGGGTGTGGTCCATGTATCGGGCCATGCGCAGACGATCCTGCGCATGGCCCATCTGTCTTCCCCTGAAGACTTCGGGCCATGGCTGGAGGCCACGCCGGTCCTATGGTCGCTGCGCTACAAGCCATTGGTGGGCGACGCACTGCTGGACGAACTGGCACGCAGTCACGGTGGCATCAGCGCCGCCAACATGGATCTGCTGGCACGTTGTTTCGGCTGGGATGATGTTCACGACGGCCTGGATGCGGACAGGCTGATATCGATCCGATCGCGCGGTCATCGACGCTGGGCCGCCGAGACCGGCAATGCGGCGGAGCTGTCAGCGCAGCTTGAACAGGAGGGCAGCCTGCGGCTGGGGAAGATCACGGTCAGCCGTTGCCTGCGCTACCTGTCGCAGCCATGGCACCCGCGACGATCCCTCTGGCAGGCGCAGTTGCCCGAACACATCAATGAAGTCAACGCACTGCTGGATGCCATCGAGTCGGGGGGAAGGGAGCAGGTACCCGAGGCATGGGATCCGCAGCAGATCCTGTTCTGGCGAAGTCTTGCCGACGTCTCCCGGCCCAACCGGTGGCGCTGGCAGGTGAACGCGCTGCGTGGCGTGCTGCTGGGCGTCTGCAGCCTGTTGTTCTTTGGTGGAATCGCAGGTGTCTCGTTGGTCCAGGGAAAGGCAGGCGAAGCCGCGATGTTCGTCCAGATGGGGGCGCTCCTGGGCCTGCTGCTGGTGGTGATGGGAGTACTGTGGGTGCCCGTTCGCTGGGCGCTGCGCCAACTTACGCTTGACCTCACTCATCAGCGTGCAGGCCTGCTGCTGGCCCTGCCGGCGCCGTTGATGGCGATCGGCAGCCTGGTTCTTGTCCATGGCCTGGGCCACCGCATGGAAGGTACGCTCTTGATCTTCATGGCACTGCCCTTGGCGACTGCGCGCCTGTGGCGACGCGTCGGTGCCCGGATGCGGTTCGGAATCCGCCACGCCGTGTTCATGGTGCTTGCCATGCTGATCGCCGAAGCAGGCATCGTTCTGACCCTGCTGCAGTGGGGCGCCGAGTTCGTGCATCGCGCGCGTCGTCACGCGCCGATTGACCGGCTCCCGCCGGCCTCTGGAAACACTGCGTGAACCGGGCGCTGGACGCTCTCGGGCTCGACGCCGGCGCCGACGAACGGGCGATCAAGCGCGCCTACGCGCAGAAATTGCGCGCGGCGCGCCCGGACGAAGACCCGGTGGCATTCCAGGCGCTGCACGAGGCTTACCAGGAAGCGCTGCGGTGGGTACGCAACCGCGCGCACTGGCAGGAGGAAAGCAGTGCAGAAGCGCTGACGACCACGCCTGCAGACAACAGCCCACCCGAGCCACCGGCGCCGTACGACAGCCATTCGCCGATGGACCACATGCCGGTGCTGCATCATCCATGCACGCTCGACACCGACATGCCGGACGATGTGGTGGAGCAGTCATTGAACCTGCCCCGGTTTGCGCGCCTGCTGGTCAACACCGCCGGCGACGCCGACCCGGCCAGCTTCGAGCGCTGGCTGGCCCATCGTCCGGAGCTGTGGTCATTGGCTGACAGGCCACGCATCGGCGACGTGGTACTGCAGCAGCTGCTGCACCAGGGCGGGCCCCTGTGCGAGTCCAACTTCGATCTGCTCAGCCGGTATTTCTGCTGGGATGAGATCCGGGGTGATATCGATCCCTACCGGGTGCGTGCACGACGCAGCCAGCTGCATCGCCACTGGCTGCTGCAGCCGCGCAACCACGCGGCCCTCACCGAAGCACTGGATCGACCGCAGGACCGCGTGTCCGCACAGGAAGCCCATGCCCGCATGGAACGCTTGACCCGACCGTGGCACTGGCTGGAATCGACGCTGTCGGCCTGCGTGCCCGGGCGCGCAGGCACCATGCGGCGCACGATGCAGCATCTGGGGGTGCACACCGTCCGCGACACGCTGGCGCCACTGGACGCAGATCAGATCGCCTTCTGGATGGCGATATCGCAGCCCAGGCCCTTCAGTCTCCTGAAGATGCAGGTGGCGATTGTTCGCTGCCTGCTGGGTGCAATGATCGTGCTGGCGGTTCTGGCAGTTCTGGCACTGCTGGGTGATGCCGCGCGACCGCTTGCGATCAGCACGTCCGGCATGAAACGCGTGGCGATCCATGCCTCGGTGGTCATCGTGGCCGGCGTCGTCATGCTGGCGACCTTCGTGGGATGGACTCCATCGCGAACGGCGTCCGCGCCAGCGCCCGTCGAACCATCGTCGCCGTCCGATGCACTCGGCATGCTCACGCACGGGCCTCGTCCGCGCAGGCCAGCCCCCTCCTTCGCCGTCGTCAGCCAGATGGACCCCGGCACAGAGGGCGGTTGAGTGGCGGCGGGTTACTTCTCCCGCCGCCAGTTGATCGAACCGCGGTTTTCCACCGTGCTCGATTCCACTTCCACGTCGAAGCCGCGACGCAGCAGGTACTTCAGCGTGATCACCGAACCGGCACCGACCAGCGACACGCCGTAACCGACGTACAGCTTGGGCGAGATGTACTTGCCGACGCCGATCACCGAGCCACCCAGCGCGCGCGACTGGCTCACGCCGGCATCGTCCAGGCCCAGCTTGGCGCCCAGCTGCGAGGCCAGCAGGCCACTGCCTGCAGAGAGTGCCGCCGAGGCCGCATTGACCTGCTGGGTCTGGTCGCTGCTGGCACCGGTCAGGCTGCGTCCCAGCACCAGGTAGGCCAGCGCTTCGGACTGCGACATGGCCGGATCGGACCACACGTCAGCACGCGGCTGCTGCGCACGCCCGGTCACGTCGATGCCGGCGGTGACATCACCGATCCGGCGCTCGGCACGGATATTGATGCGCGGGTCGGACACCGCGTTGTAGTTCCAGGTGAGGTTGCCGCGGGTGATGGTCAGGTCCTGCCCATACGCCTTGTAGCGGCCACTCACTTCCAGCCCGCCATTGGCGGTCATCTCGCGGCCGGGCTTGGCCCAGACCTGCATCTTGCCGGTCAGTGCACCCTTCAGGCCGAAGCCGGTCATCTTCACCTTGTCACCGAGGCTGACCGTCAGGTCCATGTCCAGCGGCGAGGTGCGCGACTCTTCCGGATCGGCCGGGTCGAGCACCACCACGTCTTCGGACACCGAGGTACCGCGGTCCAGGCGCTCCAGATCGATGTCGGCCTCGGGCACGTGCACGGTGCCACGCAGCTCCATCGCGGCCTTGGCCAGGGTGAAGTCGAGGTTGGGATTGGCGACGATGCGCAGTTCGCTGGTGTTGGACAGCAGCACGTTCTCGCCGTGGATCTTCAGCTGCAGCGGCTGTGCATCGCCGAACCACGACAGGCCACCATCCACGTACAGCGTGCCCTGGCCGGAGTTGGCCTGCGCGGTGATCTTGGCCGAACCGTCGGGCTGGGCCACGAAGCTGCCCTTGCCCTGGTCGAAGGTCAGGCCCAGTGCCGGGAATTCACCCTTGAAGTTGCTCAGCTGCGCGTCACCACCCAGCGACGGCTGGCCACGCGTACCCCGCAGGCTGACGTGGCCTTCGATCAGGCCGGTCGGTCGCACGATGTCCGGCGAGAACAGCTCCAGCCAGTACAGCCGCGACATGTTGAGGTAAAGCTCACCGTTCAGCGGCGCACTGGCTTCCCAGCCGGTCTGCATCTTGGCGTCGACGAAGCCGTTGCCCTGGAAGCCCATGCCCAGGTAGCCCTTGATGCTGGCCGGGGTCATGTCCAGCTTCAGCGAGAACTGGTCGTAGCGCACCAGCTCGCCACGGGTGGTGTCCCCCACGGCATTGCGGTTCTCACCCAGGCGCACGCCGCCTTCCTTCGAGCGCACTTCCACATGGCCTTCCCAGGCGTTGCCGCGCGGGCGGATCTGCGCGTCCAGGCTGACATCGCCACGCAGGTAGATGCGGCGGCCGGACTGCGGCGGCAACCACGGCTGCACGAGCGCCAGCGGCAACGCATCACTGCGCACCACCAGGCCCTCGCGCGGCCAGTTGGCCTGTGCACACAGTGCACCGCTGCTGGCGGCGGCCAGGCAGGCTTCGGACAGCGTGTAGGTGCCGCCGTTGATCGCGAACGCCGCTGGTGCACGCAGCGACCAGGCGTCGCCCTTCACCGGTGCGATGCGCAGCGATGCCAGCTCGCCACGCCACTGCGCACCCTGCTGGCGCACGCTGCCCTGCAGCTCGATCGCGCCCATCTCGTTGCGGGTCTGCGCCGCCAGGCGCAGGTTGGAGACACTGCCCTGCGCATCCACATTCAAGCGTTCCAGCAGCATGCCGGCGTTGACCTGCTGGCCCTGCACCGCCAGCGTGCCGCTGTCACCGCGCCACGGCAGGTGGCCCTTGATGCTCACGCTCTCGGCGCCGTAGCCATCCCAGTTGAGGTTGTTGCCGACCAGGTCGGCGGTGATGTCCGGCGCATCGCGCGGGCCCTTCACCTGCACCTGGCCGCGCAGGCCACCGTCGGCGCCCGGCAGCAGGTCACTCAGCTGCAGCGGCTCGAAACGCGCATCAATGTCGAGGCGGTCACCGACCTTGCCCGACGCGGTCACCCGGCTGCTGCCCAGCGACAGTTTCAGGTCGCCCTGGCCCTGCGCGCCCTGCAGCGCGAACTTGCCCTGTGCGTCGAGGTTGCGCTGGCGCAGCATGCCCTTCAGCGACGGCAGGTCCACCGTGGCTTCCAGCGTTCCGGCGGTGCCCGGTGCGGCATTGGCCGGCGGTGGCAGCTGGCGGCCCTTGGAGGCCAGGTTGCCGGACAGGCGGCCGTTCCAGCCCGGCACGAAATAGCCGGGGTCGAAGTCCTTCAGCGTGGCCTTGGCGTCCCAGTCCAGCTGCGGCGCCCAGGCCACCTGGCCTTCCACCTGCAGCTGCCCACCCGGCGTCTGCGCCTGCAGCTGGTGGATCGACGCGGCCTGGTCGTTGCCACGCACGTCGAAGCGCAGCTGCGCCTTCTGTGCATCACGCTCCACCTCGGCGCGGCCGATCGCGGCCCAGGCCTTCAACGTGCCGGCCAGGCCGAAGCGTGCTTCCTTCAGGGTCACCGGCACCGGTGCGCTGCCGGCGGTGTTCGGATCGGGCGCCGGCACATAGGTCAGGTCCCGCGCGACCACCGAGAAGTTGAGCTTCTGCTGGTCTTCCTGGCTGAAATCAGCGGTGCCCTCCAGGCGGGCTTCGCCACCGAGGCCCTTCACCAGCAGCGGTGAAACCTTCAGCACCTGGTCCTGCAGCGATACCACCGACGGTGCCAGCTCCAGTTCCTGGTCGCCCTGCTTCACCTTGCCGCGCAGGTTGGCGTTGCCGCCCTTGCCGGCGGCGGTGAAGTCCAATGCCAGCGGCGCGATCGCCGAGCTGGCCAATGCCGGCGACAGCAGCGCCAGATCCAGCTCGTCGCTGCGGATGCTGGCACTCCAGCTCGGGTCGGTGCGGCCATCGAACACCAGCATCGCGTGCAGCGGCTTCGGCGCACGCCCGGCCACCGCTACTTCCATGTGCGACAGGTCACCACGGGCGATCAGGCCAAGCGTCGCTGCGGTACGGCCACGCGGCGCCGGCAGCACTGCCGTCACCGTCACGTCGGTGTCGTAGTCCTTGGCCGGGATGTAGCGGCCCTGGGCGGTGAAATTGCCCATGTCGCTGTCCACGACCAGTTTGTGCGCCTGGAACTCACCGTTGGCGATCTCGATGCCGCCACGTACGCGGCTGATGTCGATCACCGGCTCGTTGGCCTGGCTGATGCGGAAACCGTCGATGGCGATGGCATCGGCCTGGATCGCCAGCGGCATTTCGATCTGCGGCAGCGAATCAGGCCACGACGGCAGCTTGAACGGCTCGTCACTCTTGGCCAGGTTCAACGTCGCATTGGTCAGCTCCAGCTTGTCCAGCAGCAGCTTGCGGCCCAGCAGCGGGCGCAGGTCCGGCTCCAGGTGTGCACGCTCGGCGTGGAAGTGGATGTCGTCGTAGCGGAAGTCGACGTTGTACAGGGTCAGCGGGCCGGCCACCGGGCCGTCCACCTTGTCCCAGGTGAAGCTGGCGCCCACCGGCAGCCGCGCCACCACCTGTGCCAGCAGCACATCGCGGCCGGCCACGGTCTGCAGCAGCCAGTACACCGCCAGCAGGGCCAGCAGTACCAGGCCGATCACGCCGGCGCCGGACCACGCCCAGAAGCGGCGGCGGCGGTAGAAACGCACGCGCGGCGGCGGCGTGTTCGGGGTCGGTGCGGGCGTGCTCACAGGTCCGCTCCGATGTTCAGGTACAGCTGGAACTGCGAATCCGGGTTGTTCAGGCCATGCGCCACGTCGATGCGCACCGGGCCCACCGGCGATTTCCAGCGCACGCCGAAGCCAACGCCGGTGTGCAGGTCGATGGTGTTGTCGAAGGCACTGCCGGTATCGACGAACACCGCCGCGCCCCAGGGGCCGCCGTTGAAATAGTGCTCGTACTCGGCCGAGCCGATCACCAGGTTCTTGGCGCCCAGCGCGTACTTGTCCGGTGCCGGCGTGCGCGGCCCCACCTCGCGGTAGGCATAGCCACGGATGCTGCGGTCACCGCCAGCGAAGTAGCGCAGGCTCGGTGGCATCGCCACCAGGTCACTGGTCCAGGTGGTGCCACCCTCGCCGCGCAGGATCAGGCGATTGCTTTCACCCACCGGGATGTACCAGCGCAACACGGCGTTGGCCTGCACGAAGCTGGTGTCCGAGCCGGCGCCTTCGACGCCGGCACGCATCGTCGCGGTACCGCTGATGCCCTTGCGTGGGAACATCTCATCGTCGACGTTGACGTAGTCGGCAACCATCTGCGGGTACACCAGCGTCGAGGTGTTGTAGACCGCGTCGGTGAATTCGGTGCCGGAGGCATAGCGCCAGCGCTCGCGCAGTGCGTTGACCGAGGCGATCGCGGTCCAGTGCTCGTTGATCTCGCCGCTGCGGCTGGCGATCAGCTTGAAGTTGCGCAGGTCGATGTAGTCGGTCTGCTCGTCGTACGCGCTGGCGGCAAAGGTGTACCAGCCATCGAGCCAGTTGAAGGCCGGGATGCGGTAGCTGGTGACCAGGCTCTTGCGCTTCTGCGCATAGTCCAGCTGCGTGTTCATCTTGTGGCCGCGGTTGTTCAGGAACCGCCGCTCGATGCCACCGCGCACACCCGGGCCGCTCTCGCTGCCGTAGCTCAGGCCGGCGGTGTAGATCGTGCGCTTGGCCCGGGTCAGCTTCACGTCCACCGGCACATCGCCGTTCTCGTCGGCCTGGTCCGGGCGCGGCTGGATGTCGATCACGCTGAAGTAGTCCAGCTTGGTCAGCGACTGCCGCAGGCGGTCCAGCTTGCCCTCGTGGTAGTAGCTGCCCTGGTCCCAGTACACCAGCGGATCGAACAGCTTGTCGACGAAGTAGTCCTGCTCGAAGCGCACCGGGCCCATGTTGTAGCGGCGGCCGCTGTCCCAGGTCAGGTCGATGTCGGCGGCATTGTCGGCGCGGGTGATCTGCACCTGGCGCTGGGTGTAGTCGGCATCGAAGTAACCACGCTCGGCCAGGCGCCGGGTGATGGTGATCTTGCTGGCTTCGTACTGGGTGTGCTCGAAGCGCTGGCCCTTGCGCGGCTTGAACGCGGCCAAGTCATCCTGCAGGTACTGGTCGTACATCGCCGGGCCGGTGATGTCGATGTGCTCGCGGCGCACGGTCACCGGGGTGCCCTTGTCGACGTGGATCAGCACGCGGACGTGCTCGTCCTCGCGCGGCGCCTCGACCTTGATCACCGGGTTGTAGTAGCCGAACGGTTCCAGTGCCTGGCGGGTCTGCCGCTCGGCCTGGGACAGCAGGTATTCCAGGCGCGATTCGCCCTGTTCCTTGCCGATCGTGTCGTACAGCGACAGCGATTCCTGGATGTTCTCGATGATTGCGGCGTCGTCGCCCTTGTCCAATCCCTTGATGTCCACCTTGTCGATGGTGCCGCGCGCGTGGACCACGGAGGTGGCGGCCAGCGACAGGACCATCAGCGGCAGGGCGTATTTCTTTGGCTGCATGCGGCACAGCATACCGACCGAAGGTGACGATGCGAAATGCATCACGTCATTCGGGATCGGTTGTTAAGTGGCGGTCAAAATACGCGCCTTTGTGGCGATCATCGTGAATGCAGGCGAGGATGCCGGCATCGTGCGCGATGCCGGCGATGACCCCGATGGACATCCGCCAGCGGTGATCCGGTAGTGCCGGCCGCTGGCCGGCAACCCACAGATCGATCCGATGCGCGGTGGCAATGCCGGCCAGCGGCCGGCACTTCCGATACGGGCATCAGCTCGACAGATGCTCGATCGCCGCGACCTTGCCCAGGCGCTCGCCCAGCATCGTCAGCAGCGCCAGGCGGTTGCCACGCAGCGCCGGATCTTCCGCATTGACCATCACGCCATCGAAGAACGCGTCGACCTGCGGGCGCAGGCGCGCCAGGCGTGCCAGCACGGCCACATAGTCCTTGTGCTGCAGGCTGGCGCCGGTGTCGTCGATGGCCGCGGTGACCGCTTCGGCCAGCGCGCGCTCGGCATCTTCCTGCAGCAGCGCCGGATCGATCTGGGCCGGAATGTCGCCCTCGGCCTTGCGCAGGATGTTGCGGATGCGCTTGTTGGCCGCGGCCAGCGCCTCGGCTTCCGGCAGCGCAGCAAAGGTGCCGATCGCATCCAGGCGGCGGTCGAAGTCGTACAGCGAGGCCGGCTTCAGCTCGGCCACCGCATTGAAGTGCGTGGCCGGCACGCCCTTGTCGGCGTAGTAGCCCTTCAGGCGGTCGAGGATGAAGTCGTACAGCTCGCCGACGTCGGCCTGCACGTTGCGCGCGGCCAGGCCGGCGTTGGCGCTGGCCAGCAGCGCACGCAGGTCCAGCTCGAAGCCGCTTTCGATGATGGTGCGGGCCAGGCCCAGCGCGTTGCGGCGCAGGGCGAACGGGTCCTTGTTGCCGGTCGGCTTCAAGCCTGCGGCGAAACCACCGGCCAGCGTGTCGACGCGTTCAGCAATCGCCAGCACCTTGCCCAGCGGCGACAGCGCGATGTCGTCACCGCCGAAGCGCGGCTGGTAGGCCTCGTCGATGGCCAGCGCCACATCGGCCGATTCGCCACCGGCCACGGCGTAGTGGCGGCCGGCGATGCCCTGCAGCTCCGGGAACTCGTTGACCATGCGTGACTGCAGGTCGTTCTTGGCCAGCTCGGCCGCACGTTTGGCCTGCGCAGCGTCGGCACCAACCTGGGGTGCGATCACTTCGGCCAGGGCGGCCACGCGCGCCACCTTGTCGGCCACGCTGCCCAGCTTGGCCTGGTAGGTCACCGTCTTCAGGCCCTCGCCCATCGACACCAGGCCCTGCTTCAGGTCCTCGTCGAAGAAGAACTTGGCATCGGCGAAGCGCGGGCGGATCACACGCTCGTAGCCCTTGGCCACTTCGGCCACGTCCTTCGATTCGATGTTGGCGATACCGATGAACTTCTCGGTCAGCGTGCCGCTGTCATCCAGCACCGGGAAGAACTTCTGGTTGATCTCCATCGTCTCGATCAGCGCTTCCTGCGGCACCGCCAGGAACGCGCGCTCGAAGCTGCACAGCACCGCAGACGGCCACTCGACCAGGTTCACCACCTGCTCCAGGTTGTCGTCGGTGATGCGGGCGCTGCCGCCGGCCTTGGCCGCAGCGGCCTCGACCTCGGCGACGATGCGCGCGCGGCGCTCGCTCGGGTCGACCAGCACGAACGCGGCGCGCAGGGCTTCAACGTAGTCCTGCGGCTGTGCCAGCGACACGGCCTGGTCGTGGTGGAAACGATGGCCGCGGCTGACACGGCCGGCCTGCAGGCCGAACAGCTCGGCCTCGACCACGTTGGCACCGTGCAGCAGCACCAGCCAGTGCGCCGGGCGCGCAAAGCCCCAGGCATGGTCGCCCCAGCGCATCGGCTTGGGAATCGGCATCGCCGCGATCGCCTCGCGCAGGATTTCCGGCAGCAGGCTGGCAGTACTCGCACCCGGGGTCACCGCGCGGTGCACGAAGCGCTCACCCTTGTTGTCGGTGGTCTTCTCCAGCGCGGTCCAGTCGATCCCGGCCTTGGCGGCGAAGCCCTGCAGGGCCTTGGTCGGCTGGCCTTCGGCGTCCAGCGCGATGTTCAGGTACGGGCCCAGCACTTCGCTGTGCTGTTCCGGCTGCTCCAGGCCGACGCCCGGCAGCAGCACGGCCAGGCGGCGCGGGGTCGACAACGGGCGCGCATCGCCCAGTTCCAGCGCGACGCCGCGCTTGCGCAGGCCTTCGACGACACCGTCGAAGAACGCCTGGGCCAGGCCCGGCAGCGCCTTGACCGGCAGCTCCTCGGTGCCCAGTTCGATCAGCAGGGGGGACAATTGGCTCATCGGTTCGATCCTGTGGTGGGGGCGCAGCGCGCAACGCGTCCGGCGCCCCGGGTAGTGGGTGAAAAGCGGGTCGGTGCCGGAAGGCGGTCAGGCCTTCTTCGCACCCGGGAAGCCCAGCTTCTCGCGCTGCTCGTAGTACGCCTTGGCCACCGCCTGGGCCAGCGCGCGCACGCGCAGGATGTAGCGCTGGCGCTCGGTCACGCTGATCGCGCGGCGCGCATCGAGCAGGTTGAAGGTATGGCTGGCCTTCATCACCTGCTCGTAGGCCGGCAGCGGCAGGTTCACTTCCACCAGCTTCTGCGCTTCACGCTCGCAGGCGTCGAAGCGGTGGAACATTTCTTGGACGTCGGCGTATTCGAAGTTGTAGGTGCTCTGCTCCACCTCGTTCTGGTGGTAGACGTCGCCGTAGGTCACCGGCTGGCCGTCCGGGCCGTAGGTCCAGACCAGGTCGTAGACGTTGTCGCAGTTCTGCAGGTACATGCACAGGCGCTCGAGACCGTAGGTGATCTCGCCCAGCACCGGGCGGCACTCCAGGCCACCGGCCTGCTGGAAGTAGGTGAACTGGGTCACTTCCATGCCGTTGAGCCAGACTTCCCAGCCCAGGCCCCAGGCGCCCAGCGTCGGCGATTCCCAGTTGTCCTCGACGAAACGCAGGTCGTGCACCAGCGGATCGATGCCCAGTGCCTTCAGCGAATCCAGGTACAGCTGCTGGATGTTGTCCGGCGCCGGCTTCATCGCCACCTGGTACTGGTAGTAGCGCTGCAGGCGGTTCGGGTTCTCGCCGTAGCGGCCATCGGTCGGGCGGCGTGACGGCTGCACGTAGGCCGCGTTCCAGCTTTCCGGACCGATCGCACGCAGGAAGGTGGCCGGGTGGAAGGTACCGGCGCCCACCTCCAGGTCGAGCGGCTGGATGAGCACGCAGCCCTGCTGGGCCCAGAACTGGTTCAGGGTCTGGATCAGGCCCTGGAAGGTGATCGGAACGGTCGGGGTCGCGGACATGCGTACGAGTCTTGGCCGGCAAGGGGGTGCGCTAGTATAACGGCCGACCTGCGGGGCATTCCGTACCCGGGAGGAGCAGGCAGATGGAACATCGGCTGCCGGTGGGCACGCCCGGCCAGCTAGGCGGCGTCCCGCTGCCGTGGGGCCGCCTGCATTTCGAACAGGTCGGTGCGGCGCTGCTGGCCGATGGCCTGGTCGCCGAGCACGAGGGCGAGCGCATGCGGTTTTCCGCACAGGGCGCGCGCAATGCCAGTGAAGTGCATCCGCTGGTGCTGCTGTCCAACCTCAAGCTGGCCGCCCGCGACGGTGGCGAGCTGACCCTGGAGCGCCTGACCGAATGGCTGGCCCGGCGGACCGGCAGCCGCTACCTGCGCATCGATCCGACCCGGGTCGACGTCGCGGCCGTCACCGCGCTGGTCTCCCACGCCTATGCCCGCCGCCACCGTTTCCTGCCGCTGGCAGTGGATGCCGAGCGCGTGCTGGTGGCCACCAGTGAGCCGCTGGTACAGGAATGGCGCCGCGACCTGCAGCACCTGACCCGCCGCCGCATCGAGCTGGCGGTGGTCAACCCGCTGGACCTGCACCGCTACACCATGGAGTTCTACGGGGTGACCCGCTCGGTGCGTGGCGCCCGCGGCGACGTCCGCGGCGAGGCCAGCACCACCCTGCCCAGCTTCGAGCAGCTGGTCGAGCTGGGCCGCACCGGCGACGTCAACGCCGACGACCAGCACATCGTGCACATCGTCGACTGGCTGCTGCAGTACGCCTACGAACAGCGCGCCTCGGACATCCACCTGGAGCCGCGCCGCGAGATGGGGCGCATGCGCTTCCGCATCGACGGCGTGCTGCACAAGGTGTTCGAGGTGCCACCGGCGGTGATGACCGCCGTGGTCAGCCGCATCAAGGTGCTCGGCCGCATGGACCTGGCCGAACGCCGGCGCCCGCAGGATGGCCGCATCAAGACCCGCTCGCCGGGCGGCCGCGAAGTCGAGATGCGCCTGTCGACCATGCCCACCGCCTTCGGCGAGAAGTGCGTGATGCGCATCTTCGACCCCGATGCCGCCTTCAAGAGCATCGACCAGCTCGGCTTCAGCCCGCAGGAAGCCGCCGGCTGGAATGCGCTGGTCGAGCGCCCGCACGGCATCGTGCTGGTCACCGGCCCGACCGGCTCGGGCAAGACCACCACCCTGTATTCGACGCTGAAGCGGCTGGCCACGCCGGACGTGAACGTCTGCACGGTGGAAGACCCGATCGAGATGATCGCGCCCGAATTCAACCAGATGCAGGTGCAGGCCAACATCGACCTGGACTTCGCCAGCGGCGTGCGCACCCTGCTGCGGCAGGACCCGGACATCATCATGATCGGTGAGATCCGCGACCTGGAGACCGCGCAGATGGCGGTGCAGGCGTCGCTGACCGGCCACCTGGTGCTGTCCACCCTGCATACCAACGACGCGCCATCGGCGGTCACCCGCCTGCTCGACCTGGGCGTGCCGCACTACCTGCTGGCCAGCACCCTCAACGGCATCCTTGCCCAGCGCCTGGTGCGCACGCTGTGCCCGCACTGCAAGCAGCCGCACAGCCTCGGCGCCGCCGATTGGGCGGTGCTGGCTGATAGCCAAGCCGCATATCCAGATGCCGCCACGCCCTGTCGGCCGGTCGGTTGCCTGGAGTGCCGGCGCACCGGATTCCTCGGCCGCATCGGCCTGTATGAGTTGCTGCCATTGGGCTCGCGGCTGCGTGGCCAGATCCGCGCCGACATGGATCTGGCCGGTTTCACCCGCGCCGCGCGGGCTGAAGGGCTGCGAACCCTGCGCCAGGCCGGGCTTGAAAAGGTGGCGCAGGGGCTGACTACAATCGAGGAAGTCCTGTCAGTCCTGCCGCCCCCGGATGAACCCAGCCCCGTTCCTGATCCTTGAAACCGGCCGACCGGTGCCGTCACTGCGCCGCTACGGGCGCTTCCCGCACTGGATCCGCGTCGCCGCCGGGCTGGAAGAGCACGAGACGGTGGTGGTCGATGTCGAACACGGGGATGCCCTGCCCGACCCGCATGCCTTCGCCGGCGTGCTGGTGACCGGCTCGGCCGCCTTCGTCACCGACCATGCCGAATGGAGCGAGCGCAGCGCCGCATGGCTGCGCCAGACCGCCCATGCCGACCTGCCGGTGTTCGGCATCTGCTACGGGCACCAGCTGCTGGCGCACGCACTGGGCGGGGAAGTGGCCTACAACCCGGCCGGGCGCGAGTCCGGCACGATCGAACTGGAGCTGCAGCCGCAGGCGGCGCAGGACCCGCTGTTCCAGGGCCTGCCGCAGCACTTCGCTGCCCACGCCACCCACCTGCAGACCGTGCTGCGCGCACCCGACGGTGCTGAAGTGCTGGCCCGCTCCCCGCTGGATGGCTGCCACGCCTTCCGCTGGGGACGCCAGGCCTGGGGCGTGCAGTTCCATCCCGAGTTCGCCACCCACCACATGCGCGGCTACGTGCGCGCCCGCGCCGACTGCATCGGCCGCCACGGCGGCTGTGCCCGCAGCATCGAGCGCGCAGTCAGCGCCGCACCGCTGGCCCGCCAGCTGTTGCGCCGCTTCGTCCGCCAGGCGCGGCTGTCTTCAGCCCAGCCGGCGGCAAAACAGGGATAATCGGCGCCACGGGCAACCGCCCGGCCCCCTCCTGTCCTTCCCGGATGTCCATGAAAGAGATTCGCAAGCTGCCGGCCTCGGCGGGCGCCCAGTGGTTGCTGGATACGTTCTCGCTGTATCGGCGTGCGCCGCTGCAGCTGGCCCGGATCGGTCTGACCTGGCTGCTGGTGAGCTGGGTGGTCACCCTGTTGTCGACGCTGATTCCCGGTGCCGCCGGCATGGCCGTACAGCTGATGACCCTGGCCATCTCGCCGATCATGTTCGGCGGCATGCTGTACGCCGTGGGTGAGATCGACGAAGGCCGCCCGGGCCTGGCCTCGCACCTGCTGCAGCCGATCCGCGACCACCGCGTCAGCCACCTGCTGGTGCCGCTGGCGATCCAGGTGCTGGCGGTACTGCTGCTGGGCGCGCTGCTGTTCCTGATGATCGGCCGCGAGGGCTTCACCGCCTTCAGCGAGGTCATGACCAAGATGGAAGAGATCAGCCGCAGTGGCCAGCAGATCAAGCCGGACGACGCAGCCGCGCTGGTCGCCAACCTGCCGGCCAAGCGCATCGCGCTGTGGATGCTGCTGGTGTTCCTGAGCGCAGTCGCGCTGTCGCTGGCGATGTTCACCCAGCCGGCGCTGGTGGTGTTCGACAAGCAGAGCGGCATGCACGCGCTGCGCCTGAGCCTGCAGGGCTGCATCGAGAACATCGGCGCGATGATCGTGTTCGCCGTGCTCGGCCTGATCGCCGCGTTCTGCATCTACATCCTGTTCGTGATCGTGATCCAGATCGCGATGCTGATCGGTGGCCCGCTGGCCGCCGCCTTCATCGCGCAGCTGGTACTGACCACGGTGCTGATGCCGCTGTATGTCGGCGCGGTCTACGCCGCGTGGAAGCAGATGTTCGTGCATCGCGGCAGCCGCGCCGCACCGCCGATCCCGACCACCCCGACCTCAAGCGACGTCTTCCACGCCTGACGGAAAAAGGGGACGGAGGGGATTAAGTCGTTAGCTGCACACACTGGGCATAAACGACTTAATCCCCTCCGTCCCCTTTTGTTTTTTCAGGCGGCGGGCTTCTTCACTACCGACGACGGCACCAGCCAGCGTGCGGCGTGGATGCCCAGCTCGTAGAGCAGGCACATCGGGATCGCCAGCATCAGCTGCGAGACCACGTCCGGCGGGGTCAGCACCGCTGCCAGCACGAAGATGCCGACGATCGCGTAGCCGCGGCCTTCCTTGAACTGCTGCGGCGTCACCCAGCCCAGCAGCACCAGGATCACCATCGCCACCGGCAGTTCGAAACTGCCGCCGAAGGCAAAGAAGATCGCCAGCACGAAATCCAGGTAGGCATTCGCATCCGGGGTGATCGCAATCACGTCCGGGCTGAAGGTGGTCAGGAAGTGGAACACCGCCGGCAGCACCAGGAAGTAGGCGAAGGCACAGCCGGTGTAGAACAGCAGCACCGACGACACCAGCAGCGGCACCGCCAGGCGCTTCTCGCGCGCATACAGACCGGGCGCGACGAAGGCCCACAGCTGGTACAGCAGCCACGGCACCGCCACGAACAGGGCAACGAAGAAAGTCAGCTTCAGCGGTGCGAAGAAGGCACCGGCCGGGTTGGTGGCGATCATCGTCTGCCCGTTCGGCAGCTGCGATACCAGCGGCTCGGCCAGCGCGTTGTACAGCTTCTGGGTGAACGGCAACAGCGCCAGCAGCGCCACGCCCAGGCCCAGCAATGCGCGTACCAGGCGGCCACGCAGTTCCACCAGGTGTTCGACCAGCGAGCTTTCGCCGAAATCCTGTTCACTCATGGCTGGCGCTCCGTGCTCTGCGGCGGCGGCGCACCGGCTTCAGGGGTTGTCGCCGGGGTCGGCTCGGGAGCAGCGCGCTCCTGTACCGGTGCATCGGCATGGGGCAGGCCGCTCATATGCGGCGGCAGATCCGCGGGGGCCGGTGCGCGCACCTCCTGCGCCAGCGTATCGCCCTGCTGCTGCGCTTCCTGCGCTTCGCGACGGATCGCTTCGCCGCTGGCGCGCAGCTGGTTCTCGGTGTCCTGCATGCCCTGGCGCACGTCCTGCATCTGCCGCTTGATCTCCTCGGCCTGCAGTTCGCGCTCCAGTTCCTGTTTCACCGAATCCCATTGATTGCGGGCACGACGCACCCACAGGCCGGCAAAGCGGGCCGCCTTGGGCAGGCGCTCGGGACCGAGCACCACCAAGGCGACCACGGCGATCACCAGCAGTTCGCTGAAGCCGATATCAAACACCGCGACCGCTCCGGATCAGCGAGGGGTGCGGTCGTGCTCGTCCTGCGCGGTGCGCGAGGCGTCCTGGCTGCGCGACTCGTCGCCCAGCTGCGCGTTCGGCTTGTCGTCGTCGCGCATGCCCTTCTTGAATTCCTTGACCGCCGAACCGAGGTCCTTGGCGCCACTGGTCAGGCGCTTGGTGCCGAACACCAGCAGGACGATGGCCAGCACGACCAACCAATGCCAGATGCTGAAACTGCCCATAAAGACGCTCGTTACGTTAGTGATCAGGCTGTCGAGCATAGCGCACCGGCTGTTAGCCGGCGCGCGTGACGAAAGTCAGTTTCCGCCCAGCGTTTCCGTGCGGATTTCGCCGTCGTTGACCGGCTGGAAGCCCTGCTGCTGCGGCGGCGGGTTCTGCGGGACGTTCTGCAGCGGCGCCGTGGTGGCTTCGGCCGGGGCCGCCGGCGCTGCCTGAACAGGCGCAGGCACAGGAGCGGCAGCCGGGGCCGGCGCCGGGCGCGGCGCGTTGCCACCGTTGCCGTTGCGGTTGTTGCGGGCGGCGTAGGTGGCCTCTTCCAGGCGATCACGGAAGGCGACCACGTCCATCGACGGCGACCCGACGGCGCGACCTTCGAAGATCATGCGCGGCGTGGTGTTGCTGCCGTAGGCTTCAAGGTTGGCGGCATCGTCGATCTGCAGCACCGCGCCATCCAGCGCAACACCGGCGAACAGGCCGCGGGCGCGCGACCAGGACCAGATCTCGGCCTTCAGCTGGCCGTCGGTGGCGGCGGCGGCATTGCGGCCGACCGGACCGGCGGCAACGCCGGCATCGGCGCCCAGTGTGAACTTGCCGTTGACCAGATTGTCCAGGCTGCGGTCGTTGCGGAACACCAGCACCACGTCCGAAGACTGGACGCCGGCCTGGAAGCCGATGCTGCCACCGGTCAGCTTGACGAATACCGGGCTGGACCAGGCGCCATTGGGCATCCGCACCGACATCAGCCCGTGGCCGCGACGACCGCCAATGACCAGGCCGGCCTTGATCGTGTCGGGAATGACGATGACCGCGCGGCCTTCGTCGAGCAACTTGTCCGGAATCCCCTGTTCAGGGATTTCCTGGATTTCAGCCAGCACGCGCACGGCATTGCGGGCGCGCTGGTCTTCCTGCGGTCCGGCCATGGCCTGGCTGGACAGCAGGCTGGCGGCGATCAGCAGGGCTTGGATCGGGCGACGCATGGCAGGCTCCAGAAGTCAGTCCATAGGAAGATATAGCAAGTGACTGAAATTAGTAGTGTTGTCATGAATCGCCAATGAGCGTTCCCTGCTCACATTGATGCGCGCTATGCCCGCAATCCGAACCCTGCATCCCGGCGGGGCACCGGATCGGCGACAATGCACACCATGCTCGACGCACCCGATACCGCCGTGCTGGCGGTCAACCTAGGCACGCCCGAGACGCCGACGGCCCCCGCCGTACGCCGTTACCTGGCCGAATTCCTGTCCGACCCCCGCGTGGTCTCGATCCCGGCGCTGCTGTGGCAGCCGCTGCTGCGCGGGCTGATCCTGCCGCTGCGCAGCGGCCGTTCGGCGGCCAAGTACGCCCAGGTCTGGCTGCCGGATGGCTCACCGCTGATGGTCCATACCCGGCAGCTGGCGCAGGCCATGCAGGCCCTGCTGCCGACCCTGAAGGTGCGCCACGCGATGCGCTACGGCGAACCGGCCCTGGCCAGCGAGCTCGACCGCCTCGCCGCCGAAGGCGCGCGCCGCATCGTGGTGCTGCCGCTGTACCCGCAGTACTCGACCACCACCACCGCCTCGGTCGAAGACCGCGTCGACGCCTGGCAGCGCCGCAATCCAGGCGTGACCGTCAGCCTGGTGCGCGACTACTCGATCGATCCGGGCTGGGTCGAAGCGGTTGCCGGCTCGATCCGGCGCTACTGGGAGCAGCATGGCCGCGGCCAGACACTGATGTTCTCCTTCCACGGCATCCCGCAGCGCCTGGCCGACGCGGCTGATCCGTATCCGCAGCGCTGCGAGGCCAGCGCGCAGGCCATCGCCAACGCGCTGGGCCTGGGCAAGGACGACTGGCAGATGGGTTACCAGTCGCGCTTCGGCCGCGAGCGCTGGCTGCAGCCTTACGCTGAGCCGAGCCTGTGGGCCCTGGCCGAATCCGGCGTGAAGCAGATCGACGTGGTCTGCCCCGGCTTCGCCACCGATTGCCTGGAAACGCTGGAAGAAGTCGCGATGGGCTTCACCGAAACGCTGGCCGAACGTGGCGCGACGATGCGCTACATCCCCTGCCTCAATGCCGAACCGGAACACGCGCGCGCACTGGCGCGACTGGCCGTGGCCTCGCTGGCATGAATCTGCAGCCCTTTGAACTCGAGGTCGGCGGCACCCGCGTCGCCGGCCTGCGCAACAGCAGCGAAGGCCCGCGCGTGCTGGCCCTGCATGGCTGGCTCGACAATGCCGCCAGCTTCGTACCGCTGGCCCCGCACCTGTCGTCGCTGCAGCTGGTGGCGATCGACCTGCCCGGCCATGGCCACAGCGCGCATCTGCCGGCCGGTGCCAGCTACACCACGGCGGCTGCGATCTGCCACGTACTCGACGTGGCCGACGCGCTGGGCTGGGACCGCTTCAGCCTGCTCGGCCATTCGATGGGCGCCGGCATCGCCAGCCTCACCGCCTCGGTCAGCGACCGCGTCGAACGCCTGGTGGCGATCGAAGCCCTCGGTGGCCTGCGCGGCCCCGAGGAAGAAACCGCCCATCGCCTGCGCGAGCATGTGAACGCCACCCGTGCGTTGGCGCGCAAGCAGCTGCGCGTGTTCCCCGACCTCGCCGCGCCGATCCGCGCACGGATGATGACCAACCAGCTCAGCGAACCGTGCGCACGGCTGCTGGTCGAGCGCGGCGTGGAGCCGGTCGAAGGCGGCTATCGCTGGTGCAGTGATCCGCGCCTGATGCTGCCCACCGCGATCCGCCTCAGCGAGGGCCAGATCGACAACCTGCTGCAGGCCATCGCCTGCCCGACGCAGGTGATCTATGCCACGCCGGCGCAGTCCTATTATCCCGAGCCGATGCGCAGCGATCGCCTGCAGCACCTGCGGGATGGACGGTTGGCCGTGTTTCCCGGCAACCATCACCTGCACATGGAAGACCCGGAACAGATCGCAGGCGTGATCCTGCACTTCTTCAGCAACGACAACGCCGGCTGAGCGCAGGCGCCCGCGCGCTTCACTCCGCGCGTTTGCGGCCGATACATCAGTTGCGGGCCCCTGCGCCCGCTGCACGCGGGCCCGGTCGGTCCTGCGGCATGTGTCTGGTTCTGCAAGGAAGTCCGCATGCCCGCTCTGCTGCACCGTCACCCACAGGATGTGGCCGCGGTGTTCCGTCTCCGCGTCGCTGATCGCGCCGCATCCCTCGAATTCCCGGCACCCGCCCTGGTCACGCCCTGCTGCGTGCGCTGCGGCGTGCTCGTTGTCGTCTGCTGATCCAGGAGCCTCCGATGTCCATTGCATCCGCCCGTCCCCCCGATACCGCCCGCCTGTCGCACCTGCAGCAGCTCGCCCGCGCCGCCGACCGCCGACTGCTGATCGGCAGCGCTGCGCTGGCCGTGACTGGCCTGGTGCTGGCCCTGCGCGGTCCGCACGGTGTGGCCGCCGCGTTGGCCGCGGGCGCGGTGTTGCCCGCCTTGTGGCTGGCTGGTCCGCTGGCAGGCCGCGGCATCGCCCGCAACGGCCTGGCGATCCTGTTGTCACTGCAGCTGGCCCTGTTGTGCGCGATCGCCGGCCTGTCGCCGGCGTTGCCGATCGCCCTGCTGCTGGGCGTGCTGCTGGGCCATCGCGATCGCCTGCCGGTGTGGCTGGCCGGCAGCATCGGCACGCTCGCACTGCTGGCGCCGCTGCAGGCGGGTGCCGCGGTGGGGCCGACACTGTTGCCGGCCGCGATGCTCGCCGGCCTGACCCTGTTCCTTGGCCAGGTCGCACTGCGGCTCCGCCAGCAGACCGAAGCACTCGGCCACGGCCCCCGCCGGCTGGCCGCACTGGCGCGCGATATCGCCACCGGTGCCGATCTTGGTGCACACGCCGACACCAGCGCCTACGCACCGGGTTCGCTGGCCCATGCGCTGGCCGACACTGCACGCCATGTGCAGGCCCAGCGTGGACGCGAAGCGGAGGCACACGCCGAGAACGCGCAGATCCGCCAGGCCCTCGATGCCTCGCGCACCGCGATGATGATTGCCGACAACGACCACGTGATCCGCTACGTGAACCGCTCGGTGGTCGCCCTGCTGCGCAACCAGCAGGCGACGCTGCGCCAGGCCTTCCCCGATTTCGATGCCGAGCGCCTGGTGGGCAGCAGCATCCATCGCTTCCACGCCAACCCGGACCGCATCCGCGCCATCCTCAATGGCCTGCAGGTTACCCACAACGGCAAGGTCCAGATCGGCCCGGTGCACTTCGCCCAGGTGGTTACTCCGGTCTTCGACGCACAGGGCCTGCGCCTGGGCTTCGCCGTGGAGTGGCATGACCGAACCCATGAGCTCGCGCTGGAGAACGCCGTCGCCGGTATCGTCGCGGCCGCCGCCGCCGGCGACCTCGACCAGCGCCTGCAGGCAACCGAAGGCGCCAGCTTCCTTGATGGGCTGACCGGTGGCATCAACCAGCTGCTGGATACGTTGGGCAGTACCGTCGACGAAGTGCGGCAGATGCTCTCGGCGCTGGCCAGCGGCGATCTCGATCGACGCATGCACGGCGAGTATCACGGCGCCTTCGCTGCAATCCAGCGCGATGCCAACGCCACCGCCGGCCAGCTGGCGCGCATGGTCGGCCGCATCCAGCAGTGCGCATCCTCGATCAGCACCGCTGCGAGCGAAATCGCTGCGGGCAATGGCGCGCTGTCCGAGCGCAGCGAACGCCAGGCGGCGCACCTGCAGGAAACCGCCGCCTCGATGGAAGAGCTGACCGCCACCGTACGCCAGAACGCTGCCCATGCACGCGAGGCCAGCCAGCTGGCGGTCACCACGCAGACCGCCGCCAGTGACGGCAACATCGCCATGCAGCGCGTGGTCGACACCATGCAGGCGATCGAAGGGGCCTCGAAGCGCATCGGCGATATCACCGGCGTGATCGACGGCATCGCCTTCCAGACCAATATCCTGGCGTTGAACGCAGCGGTGGAAGCCGCGCGTGCCGGCGAGCAGGGCCGTGGCTTCGCCGTGGTGGCCAGCGAGGTGCGCGTGCTGGCGCAGCGTTCGGCCGCCGCCGCGCAGGAGATCAAGAAGCTGATCGACGAAGCCGGACGCCAGGTAGGTGAAGGCGCCCAGCTGGTGGCCGACGCGGGCCAGCGGATGCAGGGAATTGTCGGGGGCGTGGAGAATGTCAGCCACCTGATGCACGAGATCTCGGCGGCCTCGCAGGAGCAGTCGGTCGGCATCGAGCAGATCAACCAGACCGTGGTGCAGATGGACCAGGCGACACAGCAGAATGCCGCGCTGGTGGAGGAAGCCACCGCGGCCGCCCGCGAGCTGCAATCGCAGGCGGGTACGCTTACCGAAGCGGTGTCGGTGTTCCGCCAGCAGGAACCGCACGAGGTCTCGCGGGCTGCCTGATCCGGGCCTGCAATTCGATCGTGATCATGACGGCGCCCGCAGGGCGCCGTTTTTTTTGCCTGCTTTTGCGTGATGGGTCAGGAAAAAGCCGCTTCCGGACCTGCCATGAGTAGCGGCCAACCCTGGTTGGCGCCACATCCACGCACCGCGTGGATCTACCGGTAGTGCCGGACGCTGGCCGGCAATCACAGCGACGCGCACTGTCTGACCCGCTGCCGGGGTTGGCACCGCTCTCTTCGCAGGGACAGCACATCCACGCACAGCGTGGATCTACTGTGGGTCCGCATGCCCTCGGTAGACGCCAACCTTGGTTGGCGCTGTGGCTGCCCGCGGAGAATATCCACGCATGGCGTGGATCTACCGGCCGGTGTGCAGCCACGGAGGTGCCGGCCAGCGGCCGGCACTACCCGCATTTTCTGCGCACAAAGAAAAACCCCGCTGCGTGAGCAGCGGGGTTTTGGGTGTAAACCCTGGCGATGACCTACTCTCGCATGGCTTGAGCCACACTACCATCGGCGCAGCTGCGTTTCACTTCCGAGTTCGGGATGGGATCGGGTGGTTCCACAGCGCTAATTTCACCAGAGAGGCTTTTGGAGAGTCGCACTCGTCCCGGGGGACAAGGCGCCAGCCTCGCATAGTTCTTGTGACGTAGCGTGCACTTGGATGCTCTTACGACGTTGTCGTAAAGCCAAGGCAACTTGAGGTTATATGGTCAAGCCGCACGGATCATTAGTATCAGTTAGCTCAATACATTGCTGTACTTACACACCTGACCTATCAACCACGTAGTCTACATGGTTCCTTCAGGGGGCTTGTGCCCCGGGAGATCTCATCTTGAGGCGCGCTTCCCGCTTAGATGCTTTCAGCGGTTATCGCTTCCGAACATAGCTACCCGGCAATGCCACTGGCGTGACAACCGGAACACCAGAGGTTCGTCCACTCCGGTCCTCTCGTACTAGGAGCAGCCCCTCTCAAATCTCCAACGCCCATGGCAGATAGGGACCGAACTGTCTCACGACGTTCTGAACCCAGCTCGCGTACCACTTTAAATGGCGAACAGCCATACCCTTGGGACCGACTACAGCCCCAGGATGTGATGAGCCGACATCGAGGTGCCAAACACCGCCGTCGATATGAACTCTTGGGCGGTATCAGCCTGTTATCCCCGGAGTACCTTTTATCCGTTGAGCGATGGCCCTTCCATACAGAACCACCGGATCACTAAGTCCTAGTTTCCTACCTGCTTGATCCGTCGATCTTGCAGTCAAGCACGCTTATGCCTTTGCACACAGTGCGCGATGTCCGACCGCGCTGAGCGTACCTTCGAGCTCCTCCGTTACTCTTTAGGAGGAGACCGCCCCAGTCAAACTACCCACCATACACGGTCCCCGACCCAGATAATGGGCCCAGGTTAGAACGTCAAGCACGACAGGGTGGTATTTCAAGGATGGCTCCGCTGCAGCTAGCGCCACAGTTTCATAGCCTCCCACCTATCCTACACAGACGAACTCAACGTTCAGTGTAAAGCTATAGTAAAGGTTCACGGGGTCTTTCCGTCTTGCCACGGGAACGCTGCATCTTCACAGCGATTTCAATTTCACTGAGTCTCGGGTGGAGACAGCGCCGCTGTCGTTACGCCATTCGTGCAGGTCGGAACTTACCCGACAAGGAATTTCGCTACCTTAGGACCGTTATAGTTACGGCCGCCGTTTACTGGGGCTTCGATCAAGAGCTTCGCCTTGCGGCTGACCCCATCAATTAACCTTCCAGCACCGGGCAGGCGTCACACCCTATACGTCCACTTTCGTGTTTGCAGAGTGCTGTGTTTTTGATAAACAGTCGCAGCGGCCTGGTTACTGCGACCCTCTTCAGCTATAGCTCGCACGAGCCACCAAAAAGGGTGCACCTTCTCCCGAAGTTACGGTGCCATGTTGCCTAGTTCCTTCACCCGAGTTCTCTCAAGCGCCTGAGAATTCTCATCCTACCCACCTGTGTCGGTTTACGGTACGGTCTGCGTAAGCTGAAGCTTAGGAGCTTTTCCTGGAAGCGTGGTATCAGTGACTTCGCCATAAAGGCTCGTCTCGGTGCTCGGTCTTAAAGGATCCCGGATTTGCCAAAGATCCAAACCTACCGCCTTTCCCCAGGACAACCAACGCCTGGTACACCTAACCTTCTCCGTCCCTCCATCGCACTTACGCGAGGTGCAGGAATATTAACCTGCTTCCCATCGACTACGACTTTCGTCCTCGCCTTAGGGGCCGACTCACCCTGCGCCGATTAACGTTGCGCAAGGAAACCTTGGGCTTTCGGCGTGCGGGTTTTTCACCCGCATTATCGTTACTCATGTCAGCATTCGCACTTCCGATACCTCCAGCAGACTTCTCAATCCACCTTCAACGGCTTACGGAACGCTCCTCTACCGCGCATACAAAGTATGCACCCCAAGCTTCGGTTCACTGCTTAGCCCCGTTAAATCTTCCCCGCAGACCGACTCGACCAGTGAGCTATTACGCTTTCTTTAAAGGGTGGCTGCTTCTAAGCCAACCTCCTGGCTGTCTGTGCCTTTCCACATGGTTTTCCACTTAGCAGTGAATTTGGGACCTTAGCTGTGGGTCTGGGTTGTTTCCCTTTTCACGACGGACGTTAGCACCCGCCGTGTGTCTCCCATACAGTCCGTCTCGGTATTCGGAGTTTGCAATGGTTTGGTAAGTCGCGATGACCCCCTAGCCATAACAGTGCTCTACCCCCGAGAGGATACATATGAGGCGCTACCTAAATAGCTTTCGAGGAGAACCAGCTATCTCCGGGTTCGATTAGCTTTTCACTCCTAATCACACCTCATCCCCTACCTTTGCAACGGGAGTGGGTTCGGGCCTCCAGTGCGTGTTACCGCACCTTCACCCTGGGCATGACTAGATCACCCGGTTTCGGGTCTACTGCCCGCGACTATGCGCCCTTATCAGACTCGGTTTCCCTTCGCCTCCCCTATACGGTTAAGCTTGCCACGAACAGTAAGTCGCTGACCCATTATACAAAAGGTACGCAGTCACTCCTTGCGGAGCTCCTACTGCTTGTACGCACACGGTTTCAGGTTCTATTTCACTCCCCTCTCCGGGGTTCT